>JASGIT010000001.1:3260000-4659550 GCA_047601665.1 Acidovorax sp. | reverse complement strand
GTCATGATCGAACTGTTCGCCCGCGCGCCCGACGGCTTGAAGCCAGCCGAGGGCAGCAAGCTCACGCCCATCCCGCTGGACGAGGCGGTCGCCAGTTTGTCCGCCATCCTGTTGGACGAGACCTACTACGCGTTCATCATGGGTGGCCGCCGCGAAGCTGACGGCCTACCCTGGGTCGGCGAGGACCGGTTGATCCCGCTCAAGGCAGTTGCCTGGCTCGAGCTCAGTGCCCGCAAGGAGCGCGGCGAACCGGTGGATGCAAAAGACGTGCGCAAGCACCTCAACGACGTGCTGCGCCTTTCGCAGCTGCTAGCGGCCACCAGGCGAATCGAAATCGATGCAAGGATCGCGGGGGACCTCACCAAATTCTTGGCAGCGGTGGCCGCCGACCCCAGCATCGACCCCGGCGCTTTGCAACTGGGCAGGGTGACGGTCGCCGAACTCGTCGCCCGGATCGCCCGGGCCTATGGCATCGAGTTGTCGGCGTCCTGAAAGGGAGAGACAGATGGCCCTGCTCAAGAGCTGGTGCAACGGTACCCAGGAGAAAGCGAAGAAGACTTGCCGCACCTACACCGAGAAGCCCGGCAGTCGCGCGAAGGTCCTAGCGCGGCTGGGCAAGATCGTCCGCTCCCACTACGACCAAGCGGACTACATTGCCGACGATATTGCGCGGCTTGGGTATGCGGGCGACGCTGCAGCAATCCAAGCATGCGTGGCGGCGACTTCGGGCGGGGGAGCCATGCGGTGGGACGATGACAGAACGATCACGATGCTGCGACCCGACGCAGTGACTATCCATGACATCTCCTGAACTCGCCGGGGGTACCGGATTCACCTACGAAGATGCTGTCGGGGCCCACTATCTTGCGGCCCTGCTCGGCGGCACAACTGCGGCTGGGCTCGGTTCGAGGATTGTGAACCGAGTGACCCAGCAGCAAGCCAGCTTCGGCGAGCCGCTTGATGACGTGATCGTCGATGCCGTCGCCCCCGCCGACGGCTCCGTGATGCGGCTGTCGCTGCAGGTCAAGCGGGCGCTCACGATTTCCGATGCGCCGAGCAACACCGACTTCCGCGAAGTGATCCAGCGCAGTTGGCAGACCCTGCAGAAGCTGGGCTTTCGCGACCAGGTGGACAGGGTCGGCGCTGCCACCGACATGATCTCGGCGGATGCGTTCAGGGACTTCACGACCGTGTGCGAGTGGGCGAGGGCGTCGGCCACGCCGGCCGCCTTCATGAAACGGTTCGTCGACGGCGGCAATGGGTCGCTGGCGCACCGCGCGGTGGTGAGCGCAGTCCGCAAGGTCATGGAGGACGCCCTGGCAGGGCCCTTCCCTGACGGCAGCTTGCACCGCTTGTTCCAGCATCTGACGCTCATCCGGTTTGATTTCCTGCACGAAGGCTCGGCCCAGGAGGCCGATATCTTGGCCAGCCTGCAGCGGTCCCTGGCGGCGAACCAGGTCGGCCGCGCCGGCGAGTTGTGGAACCTGTTGCGTCTGGCGGCGCGCGATGGCGCCGGCCGCAGTGCCGAGCACACCCGAGCTTTGCTGCTCCGCGGCTTGGGGGGCGGTTGGCGGTTCAGCGGAACGCCGGCGCTCGCCGCCGACATGCAGCTTCTGCGCGAAGGCACGCGCCATTGGTTGGCGCAGCAAGCCGACGACATCGGCGGCATGCATCTCGACCGCCAGGGCTTGCGTGATCAACTGGTCGCGCAACTGGCCGCGCACCGCTTGACGCTGGTCAAGGGCCTGCCGGGGGCAGGCAAAACCGTTCTGCTGCGTGACCTGCTGCAAGCGCAGGCGGTTAACGGGACGACCTTGCTGCTCACGGCCAACCGCTTGTCAGGACGGAGTTGGACCGAGCAGGCTCGCGCGCTGGGGCTGTCGGCCACCGCGATCGAGCCGCTCTTGGTGGAGGTAGCCGCCACCGGGCACCCTGTCCTGTTCATCGACGGCATCGACCGGGTGGCGCCGGAGCACCGACCCATCATCACCGACCTTCTGGGCCAACTGCTCGCCAGCCCCGCGCTGGCCGACTGGCGTGTCGTGGCGACAGCTCGTGACGCCGGCATCGAACCCCTGCGCAATTGGGTTCCTGCAGCGTTGTGGTCAGGGGCCGGCGTGGGCTACGTCGATGTTGACAACCTGTCGGACGACGAAGCCGCAGTTCTCGCCGACAAGCTGCCCGCGTTGCGGCCATTGCTGACCGGCGGCAATGAGCGCGTGCAGACTTTGGCGCGCCGACCTTTCTTTGCGGCAGTCCTGGCCCGCGGGCTCTCGCGCGCGGCGTACCCGGCCGAGTTCGCGCCGCAGACCGAAGTCGAGCTGGTGGATGCCTGGTGGACGCGGGGCGGCTACGACGCGCAGGCGCCCCAGGCCTTGGCGCGGCAGCGGGCCTTGATCGAGCTGGCGCAGCGTAGCGCCCCCGACCTCGGCCGCAACCTGCGCATCCGCGACCTGTCCGCGACGACACAGGCGGTATTGCCCGCGCTAGAAGAGGACGGCCTACTGCAACAGGTGCGACAGGGACACACGGCTCAGTTCAGCCACGACATCTTCTTCGAATGGGCGTTCTTCCATTTGTTGGTTGACCAGGGTGCGGACTGGATCGCCGTCTTAGCGGCCGCTGGGGAGCCGCCAGCGCTAGCTCGCGTCGTCGAGTTGCTGTCGCAGTCCACCTATACGGACCCAGAGCAGTGGTCCCGTGAGCTCGCTGCCCTCGAATGGGCGCAGGTACGGCCACAGTGGCTGCGGGCCTGGCTGATCGCGCCGGTTTTCAGCCCGCGCTTTGCCGAACATGCGGAGATGTACGGCACTTCCCTGGCGGCCAACGATCACCGCCTGCTTCGCAAGCTGCTGGTGTGGATGCAGGCCGAGAAGACCACGCCCAACCCCATGGTGCTGTCGGGCCTGCTTGGAAGCGAAAGCATGCTGCCGGCCGCCCGCATCCGCCTGGCCGATTCCCTGGGATGGCCCTCCGATTTCGCAGCCTGGCGACGGCTTCTCTCGTGGCTGCTCCAGCGTTTGGCATTGCTTCCCGACCGCTGCCTACCGGATCTGGTCACGCTGTTCGAGACCTGGCAGGTCGCGTACGCAGACCACCCGAATCAACTGTCGCAGCGCATCGTCACCCAATGCGCAGCCTGGCTGGATGCCATCGAAGGCCAGCGCTATTCCTGGCGTGCGCGCCGTACGCTCCCGACCGGAGAAGGCGCTTCACCGTCGCGCGCCCCGTTGAACCTGGAAACCGAGCTGCGCAACTTGGTCCTTCGCGGCGGGCGCGCCTATCCGGACATTGTCAGCACCTACCTTTCGAAGATCGAAAGGATTGCGCGTTGGCAGGATAAGGGATATCAAGAGGTCATGGCTTATGCGCCGCTGTTGGCGCAGACGCATCCCGCCTTGCTGGCGCAGGTCGCGCGGCGCTGGTTCCTGCAGGAGTTGCCGGACGACAGCATGGCTCGCTGGCACAGGGAGGACCACGAACAGGAGGAACTGCTCAAGCGGGTGGCGGCGATCCCGCCGGAACAGCGGACCTGGTCCGACAACATGACGCTGGATAGCCCGAACATCGGGCGGGCTTCCTTCTCGCACCACGACTGGGATCGGCTGTCAATCGGCGCCGACCATCACGGCTATTTTCCTGCCTCGCCGCTGCGCGAACCGTTCGACGCGCTGTTCCAGCACGATCCCGCAGCGGCCTTGGCCCTCGTCCGCGACATCGTCAATCACGCCATGACCGCCTGGCGGCAACTCCATCAGCATGGGGGTTATGGGGGCCGCAGGGGCACGCCCCTGCCGCTCGTGCTGGCGTTTCCCTGGGGGCCGCAGGAGTTCTGGGGCGCCGACCGGCACTATGTGTGGTTCCGCGGGCACGGCGGGCCGCAGGTGGTGGAGTGCGCGCTCATGGCGCTGGAGCGCTGGGCAATGGCGCAACAGGATGCGGGTCGATCCCTCGAAGATCTGCTGGAGCAAATGCTGGAAGGCCATGCGAGCATCAGCGTGCTCGGTATCGCCGTTCACCTCACCCTTCGGGCGAAGGAGGTGTCGGCGACGAGCCTCACGCTGCTCGGAAGCCTACGACTCTGCGACCTTGATCTGCAACGGATGGTCCAGGAGTCGGAGCTCGTGAGCGCCGGCCTAATCGGTTTCAACGCGGGGCGCGGCGATGACGCGCAGCGCCAGGCCGTTGTAGACCACGGCCGGTTGGCCTCGCGCCGCCTGGAACTGCGTAACTTGGTGCCACTCTTCGTTCTCGGAGGCAACGTGGCGATGCGGGACGCCTGTCGGGTGACGCTCGACAACTTCCCGAATCGGCTGGAGTTCGCCTACCAGGAGGAGGCCGACGATCCAGACCATGTCGCCGAGTTGCGTCGTAAGGCGGAGCTCTGGTCCGAGCTGGGCCACGTTGAGAACTACCGGACGACGGCGGTACCGGGAAGAGACGACGTGGTGCAGGTTTCGGTGAGCAGCGCGCGGCACGAGGCGCCCGAGGTGCAGGCAACACTGCAGCGGCACGCCCACGTCACCCGCGAGACCGAACTCTGGCTTTGGGTGGACAAGTGCTTTTCTTCATGGTCTTGGGCGCCCGCGTTCTCACCGGATGAGGCGGTGGCGCGCGCGATGGAGCTCGCCGAGGCAGACCGCTCGGCATCGTTGATGCCGGGCAGCGGCATCTCGGAAGCCGCGATCGTCGGTACGGCCGCCGCCCTGATTTGCTTTGCGGAAGCGACAGAACACCGAGACTGGGCAGACGCCACCATCGCGCAATACGGTGGGGAGCCGGACGCGGCCGCCGATGACTCATTCACTGGAGCCGTGATTCCGTGGCATCCCAAGATCTTCGTGGCACGCGCGTTGGCGGCCCGGCTGAGGGCCAGCGCCGAGGTAGCAGGTGATCGCGAGGCGCTGTACCAGCTGGTGGGGCACCCGATGGAGGTCGTGTCCTTTGCCGCGCTGTCAGGGGTCGCCGCTTGCTGGGAGCGCGACCTCCGGTTCGCCTGGTGCGGCCTAAATCTCGGCCTGCGGCTGGCGCAACTCTGGCACCGGCCGGACGCCTTTCGAATGGACGCCCAGGCGCGGCGGCTGGCGGAACAAGCGCATCGCGATGCCGTCTTGGCCGCGGCGCTGGAGGAGTATCAGCGGGGAGGGGACCTTCCCCCGTGGGTCAGGCCATTGCCGTCGTGGACGCCCGTTGCGCCCGGTGCGCCCCAGCGCCGACGAGGTTCCGATGGGCCGGAGGGGTGGCAGCGCTCGTCCGACTTGTGGCATAGCCAGTACGCGGCCAAAGTCCTGCAGCAGGTTCCCGTCGCCGCGGTCATGGCCAGCCCGGCCCGTACCCTCTATGTCAATGCCCTCGAAGGGCTGGTGGAGTGGACGCTGGACACCCTGAACCCGACGTGGCGAACCGATGAGCGGCATGGGCGCGAACATGACGGTGCCAGCCTCTTCGAGTGGGAGCATCAGCTTGGCCGGTCTCTGGCAAACGTCGCTGAGCACCTGCCTGCTACCGAGGTGCAAGAGCGGCTGCTCGCGCCCATCGTGGCGCAGTCCGATGAAACCGCCATGCGCTGCCTCGGACCGTTTGCGGAGGTACTATTTCTTGACGTGCTGACCGCTGGCACAGTCGACGACCGCAGCATCCAGTTGCTGCAATCCGTGCTGGAGCGCACCTTGGACCAGCGAGACCTGCGCCGTTCGCCCTACAACGACGATGACGGCCGAATCGGTGGGTTTGATCTGCCCGATCTGATCAAGTGCCTGATGTTCGTCCGTATCGAACGTGCCGACGATGCGGCGCGATTCGCGAATGGGCGCTGGGAAGACTTGCCGCAGATCATGCCCCTGGTGGATCGCATGGTTCGGGCGGCGGGCTGGGTGCCGCATGTCGCGCGCCAGTTCGTCACATTGTGCGAGCGCGCGGGCGCGGCATATCCCCCCGACACGTTCGCCGAGCAGGTGCTGGCGTTGATCGCCGACGGCAACCTGCCTGCAGCGTGGAAGGGGACGAGCGTTCCAGCATCAATCGCCGCCCTAGTCCAGGAACACGCGGACCGGCAGCACCCCTTGCCGCCGGTGTTGGCCCGCAAGCTCCTGCATGTGCTCGACGCTCTGGTCGACCTCGGCGACCGCCGCAGCGCTGCCCTGCAGCAGAGCGAGTCCTTTCGCGGCGTGCGCTTGGCCGCGACGGTCTGATGTGGGCTGCATGCGCAGCGCACTCATCATTCACGAGAGGTGCGCCGCTGCAACTGTCATGATCAAGAAAAAAAGAAGGCAGAGTTGATGAAGAAGAAATCAAAGAAGGTCACTAAACGCTCGCTGAAGCCTCGCGGCCCTGATGAATTTTTTTCAGTGGGCCCCTTGAACGTTGCACGCTTTGGCAAGAACGTCGTTTGGAGGGCGGACTGGGTCGAAGGCGAGTTTGCGCTGATGCAGCAGCGTTTGGCGGCAAGTCACGACGACGTCGTTCGGAGGATAGATGAGTCCGTCCGTCTGATCGCCGAATTGGTAGCGGGCCTGCCGCCGCTGAAGATGCTGCACCGCGCTTGGTGGGAACGGTCAGCCGCAACTCTGGGCGTTGACAACGAGTTCGACGTCAAGTCGGAACACGTGCACGCAAGTCGCATGCTCGATTTTGTGCAAAGTGTCGTAGCAGCTGTGATGCCCGTTGGAGACGTGAAGGAGGCGTTGCCTGATGAAGACTGGAGGAAGCTGCAGGTCGAGGTGGAGAAGCTGTTTGATACCTTGAACCGGGAGTACTTCATGGTGGCTACGGCGAAGCGGAAACTCGAGAACCCGCAACTGGACATGGACTTTGAGGAGTTTCAGTTCAAGTCCCAGGCCTACTGGGCAAACGTAACCGGCGAGCGGTACCAAGTGCACCAAGTACAGGCGCTGCGCGATCTGCTCGTGCCCCAGAGTGCAGTCATTGAGCAGATGTATGGGTTGTCAGCGGAACTTCTCTGCAACGAACTTGAGAAGATCTGGCAGTCACTCACGTTTGGAGTGTCCGATTCCTTCGAAGCCATGCATACATTCCGCGACAAGGCCTTGGCGGCAGCCGAGGCGGATCTCACCTCCGGCATTGCGATGGTCGAGGGGGATCCAGGGGAGTTTTTGAGGCAAGCGGTCGTTCGAAATGGGCTGCAAGAAGAGCAGGAAAGAGCGGTCGGACTGTTCATACTGTACGACCTTTTTGATCTCCAGAAGATCACACATCTCCCGGAGACCTTTCTCCGAGACTTTGCCTGGGCGCCAGGTGAGGACAAGGACTTCTTCGCTGAAGGGTCATTTCGCGGCTGGCCTTTGCGGGTATGGCCAACTTTTAAGCGCCCGTTCCTGAAGCTGGATGACCGGTACTACTGCTTCGATCTATCCACGCTCTTTGACCACTTCTACAGGCAATTTGAAAAGCGGGTTTTCGTGCAGCAACAGGAGCTCAAGCAACAGTGGATCACCAAGCGCAAGGAAGTTACTGAGACGCTACCGTTCAAGTACCTGGAGCGAATCCTCCCGGGGTCACGGTGCATTCGCGAGGCGTACTATTGGATTGCTGACGGTGGCTCATCCAAGCGGTTCGAGACCGACGGCTTGGTGATTTTCGACGATCACCTTTTCATCATCGAAGTAAAAGCAGGAGCGTTCACCTACACCTCTCCGGCTACAGATGTCGATGCGCACGTGCAGTCCCTCAAGAACCTGGTGTCCAGTCCGGCCGAGCAAGGGCTCCGATTCCTAGGCTACCTGAAGTCTGCAGAAGAGGTGCCGGTGTTCGACGCTGCGCGCAACGAGATCACACGCTTGCGATTCGGCGACTTCCGACATGTGAGCGTATGCGCGGTGACACTGGATCCCTTTACCGAACTGGCCGCGCAGATTCAGCATCTGCGAAACGTTGGCGTTGATGTAGGTGCCACGGCTGTTTGGTCCATGGCGATTGATGACCTGAGGGTCTATGCCGACGTGTTCCTAAATCCGTTTGAATTCTTGCACTATGTTGAACAGCGGAAAGAGGCGTTCGGTTCGGCCGTCTTGCAGTTAGATGACGAACTCGACCACCTTGGCCTGTACTTTAAGCACAACCACTATGCCAAACACGCTGCCGGGCTGATCACCAATCGCCAGGCGCACCTGCAATTTGTTGGCTATCGAGTCGACATCGACAGATACTTTGGCGCGCGACTCGCGAAGGAGGTGGACGTTCCCTATCTTCGCCAGGACATGCCAAAGGGTTTGACCGAGGTGCTTGATCTCCTACGCCGAAATGTGAAGGCGGGGGCTTCTGTACTTGCGTCGTACTTGTTGGATATCAGCGGAGAGTGGCGTATCAAGGTGTTTGATGGCGTGTCCTCTGAAGTCGCTGCAGCCGCGCAGAAACAGCCCCGGCCAATGTCAACGCATGGGGAGGTGCGAATCACGATTTTTCCGTGGTCAACATTGGCGAGTGATCGGGATGAATCCGTGGCAGAGGACCATGCAAAGGCTCTGCTGCTACTGAACGGCGAGAGTGATCGAATGCTGCTCGAACTTAGGTACGGCGATGATGGCCGATTGCTCGATGCCGAATGGCGGACTCTCAGGCGGATCGATATTACCGAGGACGAACTACCTCGTTTGGCGGGTATGGCGGCCCGACTGCGCGCCAAACGCATCGAGAAGGCGAGCAGCGGCGGGTCAAAAATCGGCCGCAACGAATCTTGTCCGTGTGGAAGTGGCCAGAAGTTCAAGAAATGCTGCTTGCTCGAGTCTTGATGGAGATCGAAGAACTAGCGCTCGCAGTGTCTAAGGCGCCAGGACTGCGGCCTTGTTGCATCAAAAACCCGAGAGGAACACCGTGGGCGTCCAACATCTTCCGATCCCTGCTCATTGGAACTACTTCTTCGCGCTCGAAGAATCCAAGCGGATCACTCGCCCGTCGCCCGACCGCCAAACTCCAATGTGACGACCGGAGCGACATATCCGCCGGGTAGTGAAGCAGCAACTTGTCCTTGTCCGTACCTGCGATTTCCACGCAGAACGTCTATTACCCTCCAGGCAGAGAGGCGCGCGGAGATTTTGTGCGGCGCCGGGAATGTTCCGTCCAGGCCGACAATGGCGCCATCGCGCCGCTCAGCGAAGGCGTGAGAAACAGCCAGGCTGTGGCATGATTTGCTGCGTGGGTGTAGTTTGATGCGCGTGATTCATCGACAAGGTTGGCGATTGCAACATCATGTCGTGTCACATCGTGTCAAGCAAGCCCACTGGTTTTGACGGTATCTCTGACGGTACGAAGGAACTCGAGAATCGCTGGAACCCGCATAAACACTGGGTGTGTGGGTCTAGTGAATAACCGAGACCAAAATCGGTCTTTGACGGTAAAACGCTCCTCTGGAAAGCTTATTTCATGCGGCTTTCCGGGCATCGACGGGTCTCCTGGCCCCTGACGGTAAAAGCCGTCACGAACAGGAGCAAAAACCTCGATGTTGACCGACACAGCACTGCGCAATCTGAAGCCTAAGTCCTTGACTTATAAGGTTTCTGACCGGGATGGGATGTACGTGACGGTATCGCCCGCCGGGACCGTCACCTTCCGCTACGATTACCGTCTCCACGGGCGTCGAGAGACCCTGACCATTGGTCGCTATGGCGCTCTAGGCATTTCGCTGGCGCTGGCCCGTGAAAAGCTGCTCGACGCCAAGAAGGCCGTCATGGCCGGCAGTTCCCCTGCACTGGAGAAGCAGCGCGAGAAGCGCCGGCTGACCGCAGCCAAGCATTTCGGCGACCTGGCCCTCAAGTGGCTGGCGGACGCCAAGATGGCCGACAGCACGCGTGCGATGCGCAAGCACGTCGTCGATCGCGACATCCTGCCGATGTTCCAGAACCGGCTGCTCAACGAAATCACTGCCGATGACCTGCGAGCCTTGTGCAACAAGGTGAAGGCGCGCGGGGCACCTGCGACGGCGGTGCATGTCCGCGACATCGTGAAGCAGGTCTATGCCTTCGCCATCCTGCATGGCGAGAAGGTGGACAACCCGGCCAATGACGTGGCGGCCGCATCGATCGCGACCTTCGTCCCGAAGGACCGGGCGCTCTCGCCGACCGAGATCCGTCTGGCGTTCCATCAGTTGGAGTCCATCGCGACCTATCCGACGATCCGCCTGGCGCTGCGCATGGTCCTGCTGACCCTGGTGCGCAAGAGCGAGCTGATCGAGGCCACCTGGAGCGAGATCGACTTCGAGAACGCCACCTGGACGATTCCGAAGCAGTGCATGAAGGGGCGCAACCCGCACGTGGTCTATCTGTCACGGCAGGCGCTGGACATCCTGGTGGCGCTGCACACCTGTGCTGCAGGCTCGAAGTTCGTGCTGCCGTCGCGCTACGAGCCGACCCGCTCCATGTCTCATGCGACCCTGAACCGCGTGACCCAGCTCATCGCCGAGCGGGCCAAGGCCGCGGGTCTTCCGCTGGAGCCATTCACGGTGCATGACCTGCGCCGCACCGGTTCGACGCTGCTCAACGAGGTGGGCTTCAACGGCGACTGGATCGAGAAGTGCCTGGCCCACGAGGAAGGGCGAACCTCGCGCTCGGTCTACAACAAGGCCGAATACGCTGTGCAGCGACGCCACATGCTGCAGGAGTGGGCGGACATGGTCGATGCCTGGATCGACGGGCGGACCCATGTGCCCAAGCTGCAGCCGGAGAACGTGGTGGTGCCTGTGCTGAGTGCCGTGCTGTAACCGACGGGCGAGGGGCGAAGGCGCTCTTGCTGCCTGCCTCTTGGGCGCTTTCGTGGGCTTGGAGAATGCTCCAAACTGGCTCAAAATTATTTTTGAGCAGTATCATTTATTTTTATTCGTTTTGAAGCGCCTGTAATCCATTGCGCAAAGGCGGTAGGCATGCATCATCATTTTTGAGCAGGCAAAAGCCGTTTTTTCAGGAGATACCTCATGATTGACCTGCCCCCAGAGCCGCTCGGCGCGGCTTGGCTGGCTCGCGCCTATGGCGTGAGGCCTCTGGGTCGACCGCCTGTGACAAGCCAGGTGGGCGGTCGGCGCGCTACACGGGTCGACGAGGGGTTCCGTCTGGAAACCTATACGGAGGCGAGGCGCCCAGCCGCAGACCCCGCTGCGCATCTGCAGTTCCATCTGCGGCACGAGATCCCTCATCTGGAATTCTTGGCCCGCCTCTTCGAGCAGACCGGGCCGGACTTCGTCCAAGCCTGGATCATGGCCGAACCCACTGGCCAATATGCCCGCCGGGCGGCGTTCCTGTACGAGTGGCTGACGGGGCAGGCGCTGGAGGTGCCGGAGCGCCTGGGCGGCAACTACGTCGATGCCATTGATAGTGCCAAGCTGGTCACTGCCTCTGCCGACCGGGCCGTCAAGGTACAGCGCTGGCGGGTAAACGATAACCTGCCCGGCACCCGGCACTTTTGCCCTATGGTGGTCAAGACTGACATCGTGACTCGTGCCTCTGCGCTGGACGTGCCGCACCTGTTCGGAGCGTTGAAGGCCGAGTTTGGCGAAGACCTTCTGATGCGGGCGGCGGTATGGATGACCCTGCGGGAGAGCAAGGCCAGCTTCGCCATCGAAGGCGAGGCCGATCGGGTAGGGCGCGTACAGCGTTTTGCAGACGTGATGGTACGGCGTACTGGACAGGGCGAGTTGCCGCTGAGCGATGCGGTGCTGGCCGAGCTGCAGCAGGAAATCCTGGGCGATCGGACAACGATCACACACTTCGGTGTGCGCCAGTCTCCCGTGTTCGTTGGCGAGACGGTGCGGTACCAGGAGGTCGTGCACTATGTGGCGCCTCCGGCCGGGGAAGTCGCCGCGATGCTGGATGGGTTGCGCGTGTTCCTTGAGAGAACACAAGGCCAGTCGTCCACGATGCGCAGTGCGGTAGCGGCCTTCGGCTTCGTCTACATCCACCCTCTGGCCGACGGCAACGGCCGCGTGCATCGCTTCCTGGTCAATGACATCCTGCGGCGGGACGGCGTGATCCCGGACCCTGTGATCCTGCCCATATCGGCAGTCATCACGGACGACGTGGGGGAGCGGCGAGGCTACGACCAGGTACTGGATCGGGTGTCCAAGCCCTTGGTGCAGGCCGTTCGTGATCAGGTCGCCTTCGAGCCGCTGCAAACCACGTACCCAGACGGCGTGGTGTCGAACTTCGCCTTTTCTGGTGTAGAACAGGCCAGACCGCTGTGGCGCTATTCCGATCTGGGGCCTCATGTGGCGTTCCTGGCCAACATCATCGGCCGAACCTTGACGGAGCAAATGCGTGAGGAGTCCCGCTATCTGCGCAGCCATGCCCGGGCACGTGCGGCGTTGAAGGAGGTGGTCGAGATGCCTGACCCGCAGGCGGATAGGGTGCTGCGTTCGCTGGAGCAGAACCGTGGCGAGCTCAGCAATGTGCTTGCTAAGGAAATGCCGGTGCTGCAGCGGCCCGGGGTGTGGGCGGAGGTCGTCGAAGCCGTTTCGCGGGTTTATCAAGAGGGCGGTGCTGCGGACGGTGCCGTGGTCGAGCGCTATCGGCCAGAAAAACCTGTGGGGCGCTGAAAGCGCTTAGCGACCCTCTTGATCGTCTGCTCTTGATCGCAGCAGTCACCCCGCGGCGAGCCTGTGACCGGCAGCAACCAGCCTGAGTCCGTCATGCGGCATGAGAAGGCTGCTTTGCAGCGATTGCTGCTGCTTATAGCCGCATCGTGAACTATCGGTCGCCGCTCCATTGTGCTCATCCGAGCACCGGTGTTGGCCAGTAGGCCAACGACAGGTGTCAGGCGAGCAGCGGACAGTGGCCGTCAACTGCGGGCCGATAGGTTGCTGGAAGGCCTCACGAACAAGTGCTGTCGACCCAAAGCTGCCATCCGGATCACACTTTCAAGCTGTCCCTCAGGATAGCGTCCGGCACAAGCTATACACACTGAACTCTCTCCAACGTCGCATACCTTGAGTGTTTGCTCCCATTAGTATGATTGAGCCATGCCAACGCCTTCAGATTCTTGGTTCACTTCCATCCTTACTGTGCTCGGTGCATTTGGCGGATGGGCCGCTGTGGTCGCGGTGCTTGTCCACTACTTAGCTGATCTACATGCGAAGAGGACACTGCAACGTGAAGCATCCAACCTAAACCAAAGGGTTGCAGATCTTGCCCACGAATTAAAACTGCGCGAGTCGGCGTATACGAAGCACCTGGAGCTTCTAGTCAAATACTACGAATCTTTCTATCGCCACTACCGCATCTGCCAAAACGCTACGAATCAAGATGCCTTCAAGTTCCCTGATGGAAGCATACAGAATACCAAAGATATTTTTTGGGAAAACCTAGATGTGTATCGTTCCGAATTAGGGGCACTGGAGGGATCCGCTAGGCTACTATTGCCCGCCTCTCTTTTAGAGATTCACGATGAGAGCATCTCCGCGTTCAATCAGTTCAAAAATGCGATGAAACGGGATACATACGACGACAAGTACCACGAGGATAAGCGAAAGGCGTTCGCTAGAATCGAGTCGATCAAATCGTGCATGGAGACCGGTTTGCGGAATTTCTTGCGCACAGAGCAAATGCTCAATCCTGGCAAGGGCTAATCAGCCGTTCAATCAGCCCCGCCACAGTGGGCGATTCGGTAACTCAAATATCGAATGACCGCGTCTCACTTTTTCCTTCAATTCCTATTGGCCGAAAGCAGCGACGGTACCGACCCATTGCAGTCATTCAAAAAGAACCTGCGAAGCCGTCATCTGATGGTTTCTGGTGCTCAAAATCAATTGGCAGGCTATATAGTGTTTGGAGCGAATACGCTCTCGAAACTGGGGAGCAGCTCGCTGCTCGACTCAACTTAGGCATTAGGCATGATTGATAGGCCTGATCACATTTACGATAGATTCACGAAGACTCTGTGTGAAGACAGCCTTCATCTGTGCTTTGATGCAGTTCATGCACATCATGAGATGGCCAGTCGGGCATTGGCTAGAGCATCATTCTCAGCGACCATAATGTTCATTGAGGCCGTTGCAAATGCCAGCTTAGAAGTACTCGATGTATCGAATCAGCTCCTCGATAAAATCGATAAGTTTCCTGTGGTTTAGAAATTCGAGTTCTTTGCGCAGACAAAGCTTGGGAAGAAGATCGACTACTCTTTAAACACAGTCCAAGGACTCAATGAGCTATTTTCGGTAAGAAACAGATATGTCCACCCAAAGGCGCAGGCTCTTGAATGGAAGGAAATTGATAGCAATACTCTAGTGAGCGTCCCCAAAGAGTCTCCCGCTTCGAAGCTTCCTCATGTATCGACCTACTTCAAGGCTGTGCATGCGATTCAATCACTTCGAGTCTGTCATGCGTTCTTCAATTATTTCTTAGTTGACCTGTGCGAGATGACGCCCCAAGAATCGACAGCAATGATCTTCAGCCTGCTTAAGGAGCCAAAGCCGGGAGGTTCAGCCTTGGGACCGTTCCTATATGCGCACATGAGTAATTGAATGTCACACGAGGGCATCTACTTAGCTCATTTTGAGCACAGCTTTCATACCAAAAAAAATTAAGCTCAAATTCTTTGTGAGTTGGCCGAATTGAAGCGTTGCGTGTAGGTTCATACTCGCAGCCATTGACAGCTCATGGCCGAGAGTGTGAGTACACGGATGCGCCAGGAAGCAGACTCCCTGATACACGAACCAAGCCGGAAACGTCAACTGTCAGCGAGGTTCACGAACTGGTGCTACCGGCCAGGAGCGGAAGGCCATCGTTGCTCCTGTAAGCCGACGTAGAACGTGCGCAGTTCTATGGGTCAGCTCTGCGATGGCAGTCCGGTCTGGCCCCCTTGTGGCGAGTTATCAGCAGTGACTTCTCGGCGGTTAATCATCAAGATCAGGGAACGAATGAGAACAACATACTTCTCCGCCTCCCTTCTGTTCTTCTGGGAGTAGAAGTCCCGATCCGTCGGCAAACGAAGTGAAAACTCAACGAGGGATACCGCCTCTTTCAGCAACTTGGCCGCGCGCATTCCGTACGGCTCAAGACGAGCAGCATGATAACGAGCAATTGCCTTTCTTAATGCGCACAAGGATTCTGGCTTGCCATGGTTCATGGCATTATCCATCGCAATATCCCCGCCACTAATGTCTCCAACTTGAAATTTAACCAGCCCCAGAGTTAACCAAGCGTCGGCGCTTTGTGGGTCAAGTTCGGTTGCCTTGCGCGCAAAGGGCAAGGCAAGTTGTGCCTTGCCAAGATTTCGCAGAAAGAACGAAGCAATCCGCTCACGCAGCGCTGCGTTCAATGGCTCCTCAATAACGGCTAAATCAAAGTTTTCTCTGGCTGCTTTATAGTCTCTTCTAATTATTGCCAGCTTAGCGGCCTTGGCATATTCGCTGCGATAAGCATCAGCAACTCGATCCGTCCGATAGGCCTGATCCACCTCGTGCCGCGCTGCCGCCAACTTGTCGACCGCGAACGCGATCTTGTCGAAGCGCTGGGCATCTTGTGTATTAGCGCGCCGCTTCTTCTGCCTGAAAAACTCTTTTGCCAGATCGACAATCTCCAGGTCGTATAGGTCCCCGCGATCGGTTATCGTCGCAAAGTAGGTCTCAGCCAAACTCGATTGAAACTCTGAGTGGCTTACACCGACCTCTCTACATACATCACCTACCGACTTTGAGTCTGGTGGCGTTGCCAGAGAGGCTAGGACTATGAAGACCTCCTGAACCAACCGATTCATTCTCAGCCAAGCATCTTCGTACAAGAATTCCAGAAGTTCATCGCTGGTCTTCTTGAGGATTTGATCTAAGCCCTCTTGGATACCTGTTGACGAGCGGGCGATGTAGCGTACGAGGGTGTCAATGAGTAGCGGTTTGTACATCAGTTGCTCGCAGGCTTTGCGCAACTTGGGCTCGCTTGCCTGCACGACTGATTGCGCTCCGTACTCGGCGCCGAGTCTTCGAAGCAGCGTGAGCGCCTCTTCAAGAGACAACTGACTAACTGCTACAGGTTCTGCTGCGAGCAGTTCCCGCCGGCGCGAGGTTATTACGACCCGGCCGACTCTCTTGGCCACTCGCGACATGAAGTCCGCAAGATCCTCGGCATCGGATGCTGAGGTTGCTAATGTCTCGGTGTTGTCAATGATTAGAAGAACGTCGTCGCGGGTGAAACCATCTTTAGTAAGATCCGTCGCTGCCTTTTCAATTAGTGCACGTCCTTCCAATTTGTACCAATCCTTGCCCAGCACAGGGTGAAGACAGTACATCAGCTCCCTTACGCTATCCTCCATTGCATCAGATATACCTTTGAAATGAACCAAGCCTTCTTCAGTCCATTTCGTCCTCTTTGCCGTATAAAAGCTAATTATCGAAGGTAGCGGGGTTTTGGGATTATGTGGGCCGTCGTCAATGAGCTGATTGAAGAACTCCAGAACCAATGTCGTCTTGCCGAAGCCGCCATCTCCGAACACAAGGCAAGCTCTAGAGTCGGCAATGCTTTCCAACCACTCTGCCAGCTTTTCGAGCTCCTTTTTTCTCCCCACAAAAGTCGCCGTTTGTCGTACTGGAATATTATTCAAAACCAACCTTGAGGCTCCGCCATATGGAACCTCGGACCACCTAAATCTATCGTTCGGGCGGTACTCTGTTGAAAATATAGTAGATGGGCCAAGGTCAAGTGTGACGTCGCGCGCTTCTGACCAAGACAGTATTTGACCCTGCAGCTTCCATACTCCACCCCGCGAGCTGACTCGCGATACAACGATGGCGGAGCCGTCAACGATTAACGGTACGGATAAAGTCGCTGCGATGTCACCAAACTTTGCAACTAGACCTAAACTGTGCTGCTGAGGTAGGACCTCTGCTGCTGCATCAAGGACTCTTTGAATTAGATCGCTAGTACGCTGCGCCCACAGGCTGGTGTTGGGCAAATCGAGAACACCATGGCCAGGACGCTTGTTCCGGAATTCGACCCATTCTGTCAATGCCTCAACAATGGAATTTTCTCTGCCATCATTCTTCTCGTACCACCCTTTCAAGAATCCACGGAATACCAAGCTACGGATCCGCGGAACAAGATGGTCTAAGATTTCAACAGGCAAGCCGTCAGACGGCTGACCGAATCGATCGATAAACTGCTTAAGGGTACCGTCATCGTCCGCGACAGGCGTTGCTTGAAGCGTCACTTCAATGGATGAAAGCGCAAGTGCTTGTAGTAACGATCGGAAGATTGACGATAAGTAGCTAAGCGCCTCAGCGTGGGAACCCTGCGCCCGAGCGATGCTCAATTCTTTGGTGTAGATTTCGAGCAAGTGCACCTCCTATGTTCGATCGACTTAAACCGAATCGTACAGTAGCGGAGCATCTGTAGGTGGCCTCGGTTTCGCCGCAGCCATTCTGATGCCCACTGCCGCAGTGGCATGCCTGGCTTACGCAAACGGCTACCGCTACTAGCGGGCGCTGCAGCCAGCCTCTCGACTGTTTACCCGACGATTGGGCATTGATCGCGCTGACTCGCTATATATCACTCAAACTCAGTGACTGCTTTTGCTCGCTGCGACCGACGCTTATGGGTCGACATGAGCTTGTCGCTGCACACAGAAGCGGTCGTTCGAGTCGGTACATGGCGAACCATGCAATCGAGGGATCGGTTCCGATGGTGAAGCGGCTATTCAGGACAAGTAACGTTCAACGACCGGTGTGGGCGGTTGCTGCCGTTCAGGCACTGGACCGTGAATGGCTCAGATCAGCCTAAGGCTGTCAATCAAGAATCAGTGGCTTCCTATGGCGTCTGGCAGATGCCAGCCATTGAAAGGTCCGCAAGCTGTTCGCGGTGCATGACCTGCGATAGACCAACGCCACACTGCTTCAACGAGGACTGGATTGAGCAGTGCCTGGCGCATGAAGGCGGAGCAGGTCTTCGCGCTGGGCCTACAAGAAGGCTGAGCACGCCGTGCAGTGCCACATGCTGCAGGAGTGGGCAGATATGGTGGATGCCTGGATCGATGGGCAGACCCATGTGCCCAAGTTGCAGCCGGAGAATATACCGGTCCCCATGCTCAGCTCGGCCTTGTGACGGGAGGACCGCATGATGAGTGCATTGGGATTCGGTGCGAACAGGTCCTCGAAAGTTTGTTTTTGTGGAAAAAAGACCACTCAAGGTGAGTATTTCCAGCTATTTTTAAACCACTTGGCATTGGAGATAGTTTATAAATCTGATATTTTGAGCACTATGGATGCTCAAAATTCAGGAAAACTGAACCATCTGCTGGCCGAGCTGGGCGATACACGCCTGGTGTCCAGCCGATGGTTGCGCGCACGCGGCTACTCCAACAGCCTGGTCGCGCGCTATGTCGCCAGCGGCTGGCTGGTGTCGCCTGCCCGCGGTGTCTACCAGCGCAGGGGCGGGCGGCTTCAATGGGAAGGCGTGGTCCATAGCCTTCAGGTCGGGGAGGGCATGCCGTTGCACATCGGAGGGCGTTTTGCGCTGGCCCTGCAGGGGCATGAGCACTATCTGCGCCTGGGCGATGCCGGGACGATCACCCTCTATGGGCCGGAGCGACCGCCAGGCTGGGTGGGCAAGCTGTCGATGGAGCAGCGCTTCGAGTACCTGGGCAAAGGTCCGCTTGATCTGCCTGCCGTCCCGTTCACGGACGATATGTCCGAGACGGACCTGTCGGCGCAGGGGCTGGCCTGGCACAGCGCCGCGCCGGGCAGCGGAGCTCTGGTGTACTCCACCCCCGAGCGGGCGATGCTGGAACTGTGCGATGGCGTGTCGGATGCCGCCGGGGTCTATGAGGCCGACGCGCTGATGCAGGCCATGACCACGCTGCGGCCGCAGCGGGTCGGCCTGCTGCTGCGCCATTGCCGCAGCATCAAGGCGAAGCGGTTGTTCCTGGCCCTGGCCGATCGCCATCGGCATGCGTGGCTGGCGCACGTGCCGTTGGAGGATGTCGATCTGGGCCGGGGCAAGCGCGCGTTGGTGCCCGGTGGTCGCCTGCATCCGACTTACCAGATCACCTTGCCGGGAGACCTCAATGAGCACCTGGCTTGATCATTGGGATCGGCGTTACACGGACCGCGTGCGGCTGCTGGTGGAAATCCTGCCGGTGCTGGCGCAGGAGCCGCGCTTTGCGCTCAAGGGTGGCACGGCCATCAACCTGTTTGAGCATGACCTGCCGCGTCTGTCGGTGGACATCGATCTGGCTTGGCTGCCGGTACACGACTATGCCGAGGATGCAAGACTGATCGCCGAGGCGCTGGGGCGGCTGGCGGATGCGCTGCGCGCCCGGCCGCTGCAATTGCAGGTACAGACTTCGGCGGGCGAGGGTGGGATGGTGACCCGGCTGGTGGCCAGCCGCGGCCGTGCGCGCGTGCAGATCGAGACGGCGCCGGTCATGCGCGGCACAGTGCATCCGGTGCGGACCATGGTCGTGCGGCCACGGGTGGAGGAGGCGTTCGGCTTCGCCGAAGTGCAGGTGCTGGGCTTCGCCGACCTGTACGCCGGCAAGCTGGCGGCAGCGCTGTCGCGGCAGCATCCACGCGATCTCTTCGATGTGGGCTTGTTGCTGGAAGATGCGCGGGTGGATGCGGGTCTCTGGCAGACCTTCCTCGTGTACCTGACGTGCAGCCCCAAGCCGGCTTGGGAGATGTTGGCGCCGCGCGTGCCGACGGATTTCGAGGCCACTTTCGAGGCGCATTTCAAAGGGATGACGGCTGAGCCCATCGAGGTCGGCGCCCTGTTGGCAAGCCGCGAGCGCTTGTTGTCGCGTGTGGCCGCGTGGCTGGATGAGCCGTCATGCGCGTTCCTGCGGTCCGTGGAGAACGAGCAGCCGGACTTCGGCCTGATCGGGCTTGCGCAGGCGGGCGAGTTGCCGGGTGTACGGCGCAAGCTGCACAACCTCGCGCAACGCACGGCGGGCAAGCGTGCGGCCGATCGTCAGGCGCTTGAAGACACGCTGGCGCGGATCGCCAGCGGCAGAGGATAAGGAAGGGCGATGCGATGGTTCACGACTTCACGCTGGTATATGCGCTGGATCCAGATGTGCCGCAAGACGAAGTCTTGCGCCGGCTCGCAGGCAGTCACTGCGTCGATGCCACGGTGGGCTGGGGTCGGCCTGGGCATGTCGCGCTGGCTTTCAGCCGGGAGGCGTTGGATGGCGATGCGGCGGTGGCTCTGGTCGTTACCCAGATGGCGCAGGTCCTGCCGGACACATCGCTGATTCGGACGGATGCCGGGTTGCCTTGATGCGGGCTGTGCCATGTACCGGCCGTTCATCGGACCGGCCGGTATTGGCGCAGCCTGACATCGGGGCCGGCAGGTGCAATGGGCCTCGCCGAGCGCGAGGCCTGTTTGCGTTCCTCGATCCAGGCCTCGACTTCTTCCAGATCCCAGACGACGCAGCGGGCCGTGAGGCGAAAGCGCCTGGGGAATTCGCCGCGCTGTTCCATTTCGTAGATCGTCGTCTCGGCCAGGGGAACGATCTGTCGCAGTTCGCTGCGGCGGATGATGCGCCGGAAGGGTAGGGGGCTGCGGTTGGGAAATTGCGGCAGTGCCTCGTAAGCCTCCGTTCCTGGAAGAGGAAGTGATCGGCTTGTGTCGGTGCTGTCTGCATGGGATGTTTGTCGTAACTGCTCCACCACGGACTCCATGAACGTGCTGCATGGGGATATGGTGACGCTCACTGTCTATCGGGACAACTTGCTGCGGCGTAGAAGAGCGAACCTCGTGCGTGCGAAAACGCATCTGTACTGCGGACTGCCCCGTCCCGGCGTCCCAGCGTTCCGCCGTCGCGCTGTCGTGCTTGCGCATCGAGCCACCTGTGGCGTCTCGCCCCGTTCGGGCTTCCATCGTCCCCTCCCTTCGGTCGGCTGACGCCTCCGGCCCTGGCGGGCCTGCGCGCTGCGCTTGCCCCGAATACCGAGTGTGCGACGGGCGGGGTGTGGGCGGTCTTGCTGTCCCTTTCACCGTACCATGCCGTTCTCGCAGTGCAAGGGCTGCGCGTGCAGGCACGCTTGCGGCCTGCGGCCGTCGTTGACCCTTGACTGCTTGCGCTGCGCCGTGACCCGAAAGGGCTGGGCAATTCCGCCCGGCAACCTTTCAGGAGTTCACATGAACAACGTACTCATCACCGACGAGCAGCCTGCGCTGCTGCTGGCCAACGGCCGCGAATCCATGGAGAACCCGGACTTCGATCCTGCGCCTGTGGTCAAGCTGTTCACGCCAGACGGCGGCGCGACCTGGCTGCTGGGAGCCGCAGACCCAGAGGATGGCGACCTCTGTTTCGGCCTCTGCGACTTGGGCTTTGGGATGCCTGAATTGGGCTATGCGAGTCTCAAGGAAATCACTGCCTTGCGCGGCCGGCTGGGCCTGCCGGTCGAGCGCGACCTGTATTTCCGGGCCGAGAAGCGGTTGAGCGCCTACGCGCGCGATGCGCGACTGGGCGGGCGAATCGTCACCTGATCCTACCCAAGGGGCTTACGCCCCTTGCAGGTTTTTGCTCTGGGCGTTCACCAGGGCGCCCAGCGCCGCTGCGTGGTCGGCGGCATGGCGCCAAGCCGGTGTACTGGTGCCAGGGCGTGGGGTGCGTCGGTGCGGGGAAAGCGCCGGCGCACCTCGCATTCCAGTTCGTGCGCCAAGCCGCGTGCGTCTTTCTCGCCGCGCAGGGCGCGTTGTCGCCATTCGCGGGCCTGGGTGCGCAGGTCGTCGTCGTGCAGTTCTCGTATGTCCATGGATGGCTTGATTGTGCCGATGCCTTGGAAGACCGTGGTCTATGGGGATTTCGTGGAAGTCATGTGGGCGTCCCCGGCCACTTGGGAGATGGCCGGGCGCGCTCTCGTGCTAGCGCATCGAGCTGCCTGCGGCGTCTCGCCCCTTCGGGCTTCGATCGTCCCCTCCCTCCGGTCGGCTGACGCCTTCGGCCCGGCTTCCAGCTTCGGGCCTGCGCGCTCGCGCTTGCCGTGCGGTAGGCACACAGGGACGGCCGTTGCCATGTCCAGCCGTCTTCCCTGACTCCATCACCTTCATCGCGACTGTAGCCCGCGGCCGTGTGCCGTCAAGGCGCGCCAGGCCGTGTCCTCGGCTGCGCCTGCGGGCCGCACCTACCTGGCGCTGGTCTCCTTGACGACCCCCGTCCGCGCGCTCCCTTTCGTCGCGGGCGATGAACTCAGGAAAGACGGTGGCAACAGGGCCAACCAGGTTCTTCGTCCCAACCGCACCGAACAGCCACGAGGCTGGGCTCCGAATCTTGGAATCCGGTGTGCGGTTTTCTTCAACAGCCAACTTTGCAGGAGTTAGATCATGAATGCCGTTACCCAAGCCGAAACCCAGGCCGTCCATACCGCTGCTGCGGCTGTCGCGCTGCAAGCCGCAGAAGGTGGCCGCGCGGCGCCAGGAAACCATCGGCAACGCCGTCATTGTCACGCCCAGCGCGACAAAGGAGGCGACGGGTGGGGGAGGGACTACGCCAACGAGCTTGGGGAACTATCGGCCATACAGGCACCGTAAGGCGCCGACCCGCTCTGTGCCGCCGGGCACGAAGCGGGCCTCGGCAACGCCTGAATCGACAGCTTGACCATATTTCGTTTATAGACGAAAATGAATGCCTATCGAATCGAGCACTACCTGACGCCGGGCGAGCATCAGGATCTCTACTCGGATTGGCTGCGGCGCCTGCGTGATAGCCAGGCCAAGGTGGCGGTGATTCGCCGGGTGGCCCGGGCCGAACTGGGCAATTTCGGCGATCACAAATTCTGCCGTGATGGTGTCTGGGAACTGCGCGTCGACGTGGGGCCGGGCTATCGGGTGTATTACGCCGTGTCCGGTCATCGCGTGGTGCTGCTGCTGTGCGGCGGTGACAAACGGACGCAGGATGCGGATATCGCCCGAGCGGTGGGTTATTGGCAGGACTGGCAACGGAGATCGGATGATGAGAAGCAGACCCCATGACGAAGCGATGGCCGAGCTGTACGGTAGTGATCCGACGCTGGCGCTGGAGGTCATCAATGGCATCCTGGCCGATGGCG
Source organism: Acidovorax sp. (assembly GCA_047601665.1). Lineage (GTDB taxonomy): Bacteria > Pseudomonadota > Gammaproteobacteria > Burkholderiales > Burkholderiaceae_C > JASGIT01. Next base: position 4,636,575 of record JASGIT010000001.1, on the reverse strand, counting down.
ACCAGGCCGAGCTGCTGATCGTGCTGCGCCAGATGGCGCAGGCGTTTGGTGGCGTGCAGGCCGTGGCCGAACAGGCGCACCTGAATCCGACCCAGCTCTATCGCACGTTGTCGCCGAAGGGCAATCCGGCGCTCAGCAGCCTATCGGCCATTCTCAAGGCGATGGGGATGCGGCTGGCGGTGCAGCCTTTGGCTGCACCGACCCCTGCGGCTTGAACGCTCTACAAGGGCCATGAAACCATCCGCAGCATTCCTCGATACCAGCATATTTGCAGGGCAGGGGTACAACTTCTCCTCAACTGCGCTTACATCGTTCGCGCCAGTAGCCAAGGCAAACGGAATCCCGCTGCTGTTGCCGGACGTCACCGAGCGTGAGGTTAAGCGGCACATTCGTACCCGGGCCGCAGAAGCCCTTCAAGCACTGGAGGATGCGCGACGTAAGGCTCCATTCCTGGCCAAGTGGCGCCATTTCCCGCAGGCTTCGATCTCTTCAAAGCACACGTGGGAGGTCACTCAAGTTGCCATGGATGAGTGGACGAGTTTTCTCAAGCAGTTCGATGTTGTCCGGTTGGGATACGCCGACATCCAACTCGAGCGGGTAATGGACTGGTACGACCGCTGCGCGGCCCCATTCGGCGAAGGCAAGAAGCGAAAGGAGTTCCCCGACGCGCTTGCATTGGCCGCACTAGTGTCCTGTCCCGTTAATTTGTAGGCACAAGAGCTGCTTGGGATAAGGCATCCTTGGAGGTGCCTGATGCCCAATGCCCATACCCGCACAACCAACATTGAGCTGAGCGAGAGTGAGCGTGCCGAGCTGACGTCAATGGCACGGTCGCGCTCGCTGCCTGCGGCGCTGTCGCTGCGCGCGCGCATCGTGCTGGCATGCGAAGGTGCCGGCGTTGCGAGCACCGAAGTCGCCAAGCGGCTGGGACTTGACCGCAATACGGTCAACAGGTGGCGCGGGCGCTATGCGCGAGATCGGCTCACGGGTCTGTACGACGAGCTGCGCTCAGGGCGGCCGCGCACGGTGAACGACGAACGCATTGCCGAGCTGATCAACAAGACGTTGCACACCAAGCCCTCGGGTGGCGCCACGCACTGGAGTACGCGTGGTCTTGCCTCAGAGACGGGCATCAGCAAGAGCACGGTGGCTCGTTACCTCAATGCGTTTCAGCTGAAGCCGCATCGCGTCCAGAGTTTCAAGCTCTCGACAGACCCGCTGTTTATCGAGAAGCTGCGCGACGTGGTGGGCCTGTACCTGAATCCGCCGCACAACGCACTGGTGTTGTGCGTTGACGAGAAGAGCCAATGCCAAGCGCTGGAGCGCACGCAGCCCATGCTGCCGATGGGATTGGGCTACGTCGAGGGCGTCACGCACGACTACGTACGCCATGGGACAACAACACTGTTCGCAGCCCTGAACGTACTCAACGGCGCAATCCTTGCCAGTTGCAAGCCTCGCCATCGGCACCAGGAGTTCTTGAGCTTCCTGCGTGAGATCGACAAGGCCGTGCCACAGGAGCTGGACGTGCACTGCATCGTGGACAACTACGCCAGCCACAAGCATCCGAAGGTGCGCGCCTGGCTCGCGCAGCGGCCACGCTGGCACATGCACTTCGTGCCGACCTACTCCAGCTGGCTCAATCAGGTTGAACGCTTCTTCGCCATCATCACCGACAAGGCTATCCGGCGCGGTTCGTTCAAAAGCGTCAAGGAGCTGACGAACAAGATTGACACATTCGTCAGCCACTACAACGAGAGCTGCAAACCCTTCACCTGGACGGCCACCGCCGACTCGATCCTCGAGAAACTATCTCGCCTCTGCGGTCGAATTAACGGGACAGGACACTAGATGCTCATGCGCAGAAGACCCCAGAGCGGTGCATCGCAATCGTCTCGGCCGATCATGACTTCAAGCTTGCCTGTGAACGCCATCCAGCGCTGCTCCACTTTTCAAGCTTGCCGCGCCTGACCGAACTGCTACTTGGAGATGGTGCGGAGATTGAGGCGATGCGCAGCATCGTTCTGGAAGACTTCGATGTCGTTGCCAAGGATATCGACGACATCGTTGCAGGCCTCCACTTCTATCCGTCCGATGACCAGCACCGAATCAATCGCTCGAAAAATGAGGGTTGTTCCATCGCCGATGTTCGCATCGTCGGCATAGGCGACGGCGACGGCGAATGTACCTTGACATTCGAAGGCGAGATGGAGTCCCAACACGAACTGAGTTGGATGGACTGGGGCTACCGCGGACAGAACGAGGAGCCCGAACCTTGGGAGCGAGAAGAATGGGTGATACAGCGATCCGACATCTCTGGAACGGCAAAATTCAGGATTGACCAGGCGAAGCGCGCGATCAAGGAAGTCACGTGGCTTGAGCTTGACTCCGGCGAAATCGAGGTGCATGAGACCCTGCGACGCTACTAGTTGAGTCAGTTTCTACTCGTCTATTTCTCCCGCAGACCATGAGATCGGCATGAGTTCCTCACTCGCCAACCTCGCAGCCTACGTTGAATGACGTTGTTGCGGACGTTCTGCCTGTCCCAGTATTGGGCCTTTAAGGCTGATCAGGCCATCATGCCGGTCGCACTGCTACTGAGCGGCTCGACAGGGTCACCTCAGTAGCCCGTGAAAACCGGCTTGCGCTTTTCCACGAAGGCTTTGGCACCCTCGCGTCCATCGTTCGACATCGCCAGTTCCGCGATCTGCCGGGTTTCCCGCTCCATCTGCGACTCCAAGGTGTCATTACTCGACAGCATCATGAGCTTCTTCACGCCGCCATAAGCCCTGGTGGGGCCGGAGGCGATCTGCGCTGCAAGCTGGTTCACCTCGGCCGCGAACTGGTCCTGCGGAACCACCCGGTTGATCAGCCCCCAGTCCACCGCCTCCTGCGCGGACAAGGAGCGCGGCGTCAAGTACAGCTCCATCGTGCGGCGCCGCCCTATCAAGCGGGGGAGGTACCAGGAGGAACTGCCGTCGGGAGAGAGTCCGACGGTCGAATAGGCGCTCGCGAACCTGGCATGGTCCGAGGCGATGGCGAGGTCGCAAGCTGCCGCCAGGCTGAGGCCGGCCCCCGCCGCCACGCCGTTGACAGCCGCGATCACCGGGGCATCCATCCACGCGAGGCGGGAGATGGCCATGTGGAAGTAGCCGGTCATTTCCTTGAGCAGGAGATCGACCGTGTCCGCATTGGCCGCGAACGACGCCACATCGCCGCCGGCGCAGAAGGCATGGGCTCCGCTGCCGCTGATGACCACCGCACGGACCCGCGAGTCGCTGCTGCAGCGGTTCACGAGATCGCACAGTTCCTTCATGGACGGCAGGTCCAGCGCGTTGTAGCTTTTGGGCCGGTTGATCGTGATGCGCGCAACGCTTTCATGCACGTCGTATTCAAAGTTCTGATAGTCCATACATTCTTCTCCGCAAGAGTTGTTTCATTGTCCCGGCCGGGGCATCCGGGGGCCGCCATGCATTGCCAAGGGACTCTGTCAGTTGTCCTCGAACGCGAACAGCTTTCGAGGCGGCGCGTGATCGCAGCCGAGCTGGCTCGCGAGATCCTTGAGTTCGCCAAGGTGGCTTTCGTAGAGGCCACGGGGCGTCGTGCCGTGCTTCTTGCAAAGGAATGCTGCGACCGCGACGGCGATGCCATGCTGCGCGCCATTGCCCATGAGCTTGGTGGATGACCCCGCGACGTGGGTGACGCTGATGTGCTTGCCTGCCATCATCAGGTTGTCGATGTTCGCCGAGTACAGGCAGCGGAACGGGATGCCATAGGCCTGCTTGTCGCGCTCGTCCCAGATCCAGTCCTTGAGGCGGAAGTCGTATTCCCCCTCGCCCGGTGCCCACGCGCAGTGGATGCAGAACGCGCCATCGTTGGCGACCACCGTGTCTTCGAACGCCCTGCGGTTGCGTACATCGTTCTCGGTGAGGATGTAGTCGCCCCGGTAGCGCCGGAACTCGCCCTGGGCCGCCACGAAGGCCAGCCATTCCAATTCGAGGTTGGCGTATTTTTCCGGCTCCAGACGCTTGACGTTCGAAAACGTGCCGTAGAGCGCCTTGAGGAGGTAGTCACGGATGCGTTCGCCCTCGGTGTAGGGGTCGAGCCACTGGCCGTACTCCCAGAAGTGCGTCGCGGGAAACACGTCGGCCTTCCTGCCGAACCTGAATTCCGGCGCATCGGGGTTGGAGCCGGCACGGGGGCCGGGGCCGTTCTCGATGCCGGGCTCGATCAACTGGCCGCTCAGGTTGGCGTAGTCCTTCGACACCTCGGTCGCCCAGGGCACGTCCGGGAACGGCACCGGGTGATCCGCCATGCGCGTGCGAAAGAACAGCGTGTTGCCGTGGTGCATCTCGTCGCGCACCTCGGGTGCGTAGGGCTCGTCGAATTCCGAGCGTGCCTCCCGGCCGAACAGGGTCTCAGCGCCCGCCAGCACGCCCAGCATCGCGGTGCCGGTGCCGTCGATGAACATGTCGCCCCGGAAGCGGCGCTCGTGCCCGCCGCAGGCCTGCACGGCGTCCACCGAGATGATCCGGTTGCCTTCCCGGACGGTGCCGACGATCCGGTGCTCGAGGAAGATGGAGGCGGTCGGCTCCGCCTGGAGCAGCGAGAACGCCATGAGGTCGCCGTCGGGCGTGCGGGCCGACATTTCCTTGAGGAGGGAGCCCTGCGCGCCCCGCGGGCTCAGGCCGATCTCCTTGCTCGCGTTGCCGCCGAGCAGGGGCCGGTCGTGGATCAGCGCCACGCGCTGGCCGAGGCGGGCCGCGGCCAGCGCCGCCGCGCTTCCAGAGATGCCGCCGCCCACCACGACCACGTCGTAGAAGCCGGCATCCGTCGGCTGCTCAGGCAGCCCCCGCAAGGCCTTTCTCCAGCGGCGGCTCGCAGCGTCAACCGAATTGGGGGGCGCTACGCCGTCCCGGCTTAGGTAGATCGCATCGCATCGCCCATCGAAGCCGGTCAGGTCGTGGAGCACCAGCGTGGCGTCGCCCTGGGGCAGCGAGATCTTTCCGGCGGACTGCCACGACCAGTCCTGGCCGTTCGCACCGAATTCGGTGGCGAGGGTGGCGCCGTTGATCGAGAGCGTGAATCGCCCCGCATGGTGCGAGGGCGCCCAATCCTTGGCTCGGACCCAGACCTCGTATTCGCCGGCATCGGCGATCGCCACCGCAGTGCGGGCATCGGCGACGGGCCGACCCAGGCCGTGCGCAAGCAGGTAGGGCGAACCCATCTGTGTCTCGAACTGGGAGTCGAGGACCCAGCCGCCGAAGGTTTCGAAGTCCTCCGCTTCGATCAGAATCCCTGAAGATTGCCGGGGTGTGTCGTCTGCATGGGTCACGGTGGTTGCTCCATTCCTGGTGTCGATTTGAGTGAGTATAAAATATATACTCAAAATTTACCAACACTGTCCAAGGAAGAGACGTGAAGAAAAGTGCGCTGGCGGACCGGTATTGCTCCATCGCAAGGGCTGGGGCGCTCCTGGTCGATGCGTGGACGCTGGTGATCCTGAAGGAAGTCTTCCTCTCGAACACGCGCTTCGACGGGCTGAGGTCGCAGACCGGCATGTCGCCGCGTTCGTTGACACTGCGCTTGAACGCGTTGGTGGACGACGGGATCCTGGAGCGCGTGGCGTACCAGCAGTCGCCCGAGCGCTTCGAGTACCGGCCCACCGCCAAGGGCATCGAACTGTGGCCCGTTGTCGTCGCCCTCAAGAGCTGGGGCGACAAGTGGACCGGACCCTGGTTCGACCAGGAGCCGCCCTTGGCCCTTCAGCACAAGGGGCAGGACCATCCGCTGGAGATTGGTTTGATCTGCAAGGTGTGCGGGCAGCCGGTAGACGCCCATTCGAGCCAAGCGGTCATGTCCCATGCCATGTGCACGGAACGGGATCAACTGGCGGCAGAACACGGGGAAGTGGTTCGGGCAGGCCGGCCGGGCAGGGCAACGCAGGGTGGCCGTCGCAGTTGAAGCCGCTTGCTGCGACGGTGCGCGACGGCGACGTGTCTTGGGGGAGGGGCCGCCAGCGTGGGCCCTTCACAGCTTGACAGCGGCGCTTGCTACCCGCGCGCCGGCAGCACCGTCCCCCGGCTTTCGCCGAAGCCGATGCGTGCCGCACCGGGCCGCTCGCACCAGCCGCGCAGCACAACCGTGTCGCCGTCGGCCAGGAAACCACGCTGCTCGCCGGCTCCCACGTCCACCGGCCTCGTTCCCCCGTAGGCCAGTTCGATCATCGCCCCCGCTTCGCCCGGCCCCGGCCCGGAGATGGTGCCGCTGCCCAGCAGGTCGCCGGACTGCAGTGCGCAGCCGCCCACCGTGTGGTGCGCCACCATCTGCGCCACGCTCCAGTACTGGTGCCTGAAGCTGGTGCCCGACAGGCGCGCCGGGCCGCGTCCTTCGCTGCGGGCGCGCTCGCTGTGCAGCCACACCTCCAGCTGGATGTCGATGGCGCCCGCCGCACGGTTGGCGGGCGCGTCCAGGTACTCCAGCGGCTGCGGGTCGGAGGTTGGGCGCTGCCAGGCGCAGCGATACGGCGCCAGGGCTTCCAGCGTCACGATCCAGGGCGAGATGGTGGTGGCGAAGTTCTTCGCCAGGAAGGGGCCCAGCGGCGCCATTTCCCAGACCTGGATGTCGCGCGCCGACCAGTCGTTGAGCAGGCAGATGCCGAAGACGTGGCCTTCCGCATCGTCCATGGCGATGGGCTCGCCCGCCACGTTGCCCTGGCCGATCCAGATGCCCAGTTCCAGTTCGTAGTCCATGCGCGCGCAGGCTTGATACACCGGCGCCTGCGCGCCCGCCGGCAGCACCTGGCCCATGGGCCGGCGGAACCGCTGTCCGCTCACGCCGATGGTGGACACGCGCCCGTGGTAGGCAATGGGCAACCAGCGGAAGTTGGGCGACACATCGCCGTCAACCCGCATCAGGCGTGTGCAATTCAGCGCGTGGTCCAAAGAGGTGTAGAAGTCGGTGTAGTCGCCGATGCGCGCGGGCACGGTGTATTCCACGTCGGCCTGCGGCACCAGGCAGGCGCGCAGTGCTCCTGCCTGTGCAGCACCTTCCTGCAGCAGCGCGAACAAGGCGTGCCGCAGCACTCGCCAGGCGGCAGGCCCGAGCGCGAAGAAGTCATTGAGTGCAGGCTGCGCAGCGGTGCGGGCTGCTTGCAGCGCTTGGCCTTCGAGCAGCGATCCGCTGGACAGCGCTGCCAGGTCGATGACCTGATCGCCGATCGCTACGCCGCCGCGAAAGGCTTCCTCCGTGCCGCTGCGCCGGAACACCGCGAAGGGCAGATTCTGAATCGGGAAGTCCGTGCCCGATGCATTGGCCGATTCGAGCCAGCTGCGGGCATTGACGTCGTGGGTGTGGTTCAGTTCAGTGGTGTTCATGATGCCGTTGCCTGCAGTGCGTCGTCGAAGATGGCCACCGCACGGGTCCAGCCGGCGGATGCGCCGCGGATCTTGTGCGGGAAGCAACTGATGAAGAAGCCATCAGGCGGCAGCGCTTCCAGGTTGTGCAGCTTCTCGATGTGGCAGTAGCCGATGTCGCGGCCGGCCTTGTGGCCTTCCCAGATCAGCGAGGCGTCGTGCGTCTCGCCGTACTTCTTCGCGGTGTGGACGAAGGGCGCGTCCCAGCTCCACGCGTCGGTGCCCGTGAGGCGCACGCCGCGTTCCAGCAGGTACATGGTCGCCTCGTAGCCCATGCCGCAGCCGGCACTCACGTAGTCGTCGTGTCCGTAGCGTGAGCCAGCGCGCGTGTTGACCACCACGATCTCCAGCGGCTTGAGTTCGTGGCCGATGCGCGCGAGTTCCGCTTCCACGTCGGCGGCGGTGACCACGTAGCCGTCCGCGAAGTGGCGGAAGTCCAGCTTCACGCCGGGCTGGAAGCACCACTCCAGCGGCACGTCGTGGATGGCGATGGCGGGCTTTTTCTCGCCCAGCGCCTTGTCCATCGTGGAGTGGAAGTGGTAGGGCGCGTCGAGGTGCGTGCCGTTGTGGGTGGACAACTGCACCCGCTCGACCGCCCAGCCTTCGCCGTCGGGCAGATCCTCTTTCTTCAGGCCGGGGAAGAAGGGCGCGATCTGCTCGTAGGTGTTCTCATGGGTGAAGTACTCGATCTTCGGCCCGAAGGGCGGTGGATCGGAAAGAACGTCGTTTTCGAGAAAGATCGATAGGTCAACGAATTTGCGTGGCATGGGAGTTCTCCTTGGGAGGTACGGGAAAGTCGGGTTGACGCTCAATCGGCCTGGATGTTGTTGTCGCGCACCACCTTGGACCAGGCCTGGGCATCTTCTCTAAGGAACTGCTGGAAGTCCGCCGGAGTGCCGCCAGCGGGGACCAGTCCGAAGTCCTTGAGCCGTTTCTGGAATTCGGGCGTGGCGATGATCTTCTGCGCCGTTTCATTGATCTTGTTGACCATGGCGGGGGGCGTGCCCTTGGGTGCGAGCAGGCCCTGCCAGGAGTCGCCCACGAAACCCTTGTAGGTTTCGGCGACGGTCGGAACGTCGGGCAGTACTTCGACCCGCTTGGAGCCCGTGACGGCCAAGGCCCGGATCTTGCCGGCCTGCACGTTGGGAATCGTGGTGGTGGTGGGTTCCATGATCGTGGTGATCAGGCCGGCCATGAGGTCGGGTATTGCGCTGCTCCTGTAGGGCACGTGCACCATGTCGGCGCCGGCCGCGTTCAGCAGTTGGGCCATGGCCACGTGCGTGCCCTGGCCAATGCCATAGCTGCCGTAGTTGAGCTGACTCGGGTTGGCCTTGGCGGCTGCCAGCAGGTCGCCCAGCGTCTTGTATGGCGATTGCGCGGACGCGATCACCACGTAGGGCACTGACAGCACCCGGATCACAGGCACGAAGTCTTCCGGCTTGTAAGGCAGGGACTTGTAGATGTACGGGTTGATCGAGGTCGTATTGTTGACCGTGTAGAGCAGCGTGTAGCCATCCCCGGGCGCCGTGGCCACGGCCTGCGCGGCGATGATGGTGCTGGCGCCGGGCTTGTTGTCGATCACCACTGGCTGGCCGAGGGCCTTGGACATCGGCTCGCCCAGCAGGCGCATGATCACGTCGGGCGAGGTGCCGGCGCTGCCGGCCAAGACGACGCGGATCGGCTTGATGGGATAGGCGCCCTGGGCAGAGGCGGCCTGCGGCACGAGGGCCGCAGCGGCAAAGACCGCCAGCGCGCTCCCTCGGAACAGGACGGTGGGACTGGCTGCGGCCCGGGGGCGGTGGAGTGGGGTCATGGTTGTCTCCTGGTCGTGGGTGGGGTGTGAGGGTGCTTGGCGCCGTTTTCGAGAAAAATCGATAGGTCAACGAATTTGCGTGGCATAGGCTTCTCCTTCGTGGCTCGGTATCTGCACAACAACGGCCACGCCTGCTGTTGGCGCGGTAGGAAGCATTTGGCAAGCATGGGCTGCATTGCCTCGAAGGAACCCGAAATCAGGAGGCATCGACGAGGATGAAAGCCATCTTCACCGGCCGGCCAGAGCGGTTGGCCCAGGCGTGCATGGTGCCGCGCTGGATCAACACATCTCCGGCGCGCATGAGCTTCTCGCCCTCGTCCATCAAGGCCACGATCTCGCCCTCGAGCACCAGCGCGTAGTCCACCGTCGCCGTCTCGTGCATGCCGGGATGGCGGCTCGAATCGGGGCGATGGTCGGCGTCCGGGTAGATCGCCTTGAAGGTCTGCTCCAAACGCTTTTGCAGCGCCTCGGGGCTTTGGTCCTCGGCCGGCCATTCGATGATGCGCAGCACGGTGCCACCCTTGGGCGGCAGCACGCCCTCGTGCTGGGCGATGCTGTCGGCCGCGTCGATTTGGCCGCCGGGCATCGTGCGCCACAGGTTGGTGACACGGTAGCCGGGCCGACCGGGCACGGTCTTCTCGGCGGGAGAAGGGCCGTCTTCCACGAAGACGGAGCGGCCCTGGGCGTCGTGCCCGGTGAGGATGCGGCGGATGGGTGGGGCGGATGGGCTCATGATCTGTTCCATTTCATTTCAAGTTCATGCCGGGTACCAGGGCCTCATGCACCTTGCATGTCCGGGCGATGCGAGCTTGCATATGGCCGCCACGCGGCCAGTACGATGCCGAAGAAACGCGCTGCGCAGGCCGCCGACGATGAAGTTCACCAACAGCACACCAGCAAGCTTCCTTGCGGGTTCAGCGCAGCCGGATGCGCGGGTCGAGCGCGGCGTAGCACAGATCCACCAGCAGGTTCACCACCAGCACGTTGACGGCGGTGACGACCAGCACGGCCTGGATGACGGCGTAGTCCTTGGCGAAGGCGGCATCCACCGCCATGCGGCCGATGCCGGGCAGCGCGAAGATGAATTCGACGATGAACGACCCGGCCAACATGCCCGCGAACGAGAAACCGAGCACCGTGACCACGGGCACCAACGCGGGCTTGATGGCGTGGCGCAGCAGGATCTGCACCTCGGTCAGCCCCTTGGCGCGCGCCGTGCGGATGAAGTCCTGCCGCAGCACCTCGATCACCCCGGCCCGCACGTAGCGCGCCAGCACGCCCGCCAGGTGCGAGCCGACGACGAAGCTGGGCATGAGCATGGACTGCAGGTTCTCCCACGGGTCTTCACTGAACTCGGTGTAGCCCGCCACGGGCAGCAGCTGGAAGACCACGCTGAGCAGGTAGATCAGCGCCAGCGCCTCGAACGTGGGCGGCAGGGCGATGCCCGTCAGGCTGGCGCCGCTGAGGAACGTGTCGAGCTTGCTGCCGCGGCGGAAGGCGCAGATGACGCCGACCGGCACGCCCAGCACCAGCGCCCAGAAGAGACCGCCGACGAACAGCTCGATGGTGACCGGCGCGCGCTGGCGGAACATGTCGATCACGTCCTGCCCGGTGTTCATCGAGATGCCCCAGTTGCCCTGCACGAAGTTCACCAGCCAGCGCCAGAACTGTTCGGGCAGCGTGCCGTTCAGCCCGTAGGCCTTGCGCACGGCTTCCAGGCCGCTGCCGTCGGACACCTCGCCGGTGCTGGCCATCAGGGCGTCGCCCGGCATCAGCTGCACGGTGGCGAAGGCCACCACCACGACCAGGGCCAGGACGACCAGCGCCTGGAGGCTGCGGCTCAACACATAGGACAGCATGGTGCGCGATCAGTTGCCGCGCTTGCCGTTGGCGAACCAGTTGGCGTGGGTCGCGAAGTACAACTCTCTGTACTTGAGCGACGCCTGGTGGTCGTAGCCGCGCACCCATTTCTGGTGAGCCACGGCCGTTGCTTCCCACCACAGCCACAGGTCCAGGCACTCGTCGTTGGTCTGTTTTTCGAGCAGCCGGTACATGGCCTGGCGCTTGTCCAGCGAAGGCTCCATGCGCGCGGCTTCGATCAGGGAGTCGCGCGTTGGTTGCGCCGGGGCGCCTTGGGCAAATACGCCCTTGGGGTGGTACATGCCCGTCATGGGCAGGTCGGGCTCCGAGATGAAGGTCCATCCTTGCACGCGCAGGTCCCAATCCATGGACTTGCGGCGCGCGTCCGCCGCCACGGGCGACAGAGCGTCCACCTGCCAGCGGATGCCGACCTGGGCCAGCATGTTCTTGATGGACTCGGCCACTTCGATCGCGTCCGGGGTATTGAAGACGAAGCCGCGGATGTCCACGCCATTGCTGAACCCCGCCTCGGCCAGCAGCGACTTCGCCAGCTTGGGGTTGAACTCGGCGGGCTTGAGATTGGGGTCGTGCGCCCAGTGGTAAGGCGGAAACAGGCCGCTGGCCTGGCTGCCTATGCCATGCTGCGTGCCCTGGATCAGTGCCTTCACGTCGATGGCATGGCGAATGGCCTTGCGCACGCGGATGTCGGCGCATGGCCCCTTGACCGCATTCATGCGGTAGGCCGCGGTGATGGCGAGAGGGGAGACGTAGACGTTGAACGACTTGTCGGCCTTGAGCGTGGGGTACTGCGACTTGTCTAGCGTCAGCATGTCGAGCTTGCCCGCGCGAAAGCTCGCCAGGCGCACGGCAGGGTCGGGGATGACCGAGATCAGGATGTTGTCGAAGTACGGCATGTCGGGCTGGCCGATGACCTTGCCCAGCCAGTAGTTCGGGTTGCGCTTGAGCTTGAGGAAGTTGCCGGGGCTGGCTTCCTCGACCATGTACGAGCCGGTGCCCGAGGGGGCCGAGACCTCGAAGCGACGCGCATCTTTCTTCAGCGCCGTGGGCGACATCGCAAAGCCGGGCGAGGAGGCCAGCACGCCCGGGAAGGCGGCCCAGGCGTCCTTGAACTTCCAGCGCAGTTGCATCGGGGAGACGACTTCCATCGTTTCCAGGTTGGCCACCCAGGCGCCGGTGTAGGCGGCGTTGGCCGGGTTCTTGATCCATTCGAAGTGCCCCTTGAGCGCTTCCGCGTCCAGCGGCGTGCCGTCATGGAAGGTGATGCCTTCGCGCAGCGTGATCAGCGCCTGGTTCTGCCCGTCGCGCACCACCGACTTGAGCAGGAAGGGGACGATGGGCCGGTAGTTCTCATCGTTCAACACCATCTTCTGGAAGATGAAGTTCATGTTCAGCCAGTCGTTGACAGGCAAGCGGCTCGGATTCAGGCTGCCGATGTAGACCGGCGCCGCCAGGCGCAGCGTGCCCCCACGCACGGGCTTTTCCTTCGGATCGATCTTGACGAAGGGCTGGTCCCCCAGGTCCACGGCCTGTGCCTGGGCAGTGCCGAACGCGGCCATGCCGGCCAGGGCCGCCAGGGATTGCAGTACCTCACGACGATCCAAATCCATGCTTGTCTCCAGTTTTTTGTGAATGCGTGCGCCAATGCGCAAACAGTGTTGCGAGGGAAGGCCCTGGCCGTGCCACGAATTCTCGCGAGCACTGCCGCTCAACCACAACCGGGTTTATACGAATGACTAAAAAATTTAGACAATCGAATAATTCAGTCATGAACCCCATGGCGCCCCCCGACAGCCGTCCTCGACTCCCTGCTCGCGCCGAGACGGCCGAGCTGCGCCCTGACCGCCGCATCCGGTTCCCACGATGAACACCGTTACTTTGGCGCCGCACGCCCTGCACCTTTCCTGGCTCCAGCGCGCCCGCAACATGCTGGCGGCGCTGTGGCGCTCGCGCGGCTCCGTGCGCTTCGGCCTGGTGGTGCTGGGGCTGATGCTGCTGATCTCGCTGCTGGCCCCGTGGATCTCGCCCTACGGCATGGACGAGCAGGATCTGGCGCAGGCGCTACAAGGCCCGTCCGCCGCCCACTGGCTGGGCACCGACAACCTGGGGCGCGACCTGCTCACGCGCATCCTCTGGGGCGGCCGCGTGCCGCTGCTGGTGGCCGCCGTCGCCACCTTCCTGGCGGCGGCCATCGGCATCGTCGTGGGACTGGTGTCCGGGCTGGCGGGCGGCTGGGTCGATCACGCGCTGATGCGCGTCGTCGATGCCTTCACCTGCTTTCCCGCCCTGATCTTCACCCTGGTCATGGCCGCGATCGTCGGGCCGGGCATCCACAACGTCATCCTGTCCTTCGCGGTGTTCGGCTGGACAGGCTTTGCGCGCATTGCCCGTGCCCAGGTCATGGTCGTGCGCGAGCTGCAATACATCGAGGCCGCCCGGTCGCTGGGCATGACGCGCGCGCGCCTGCTGCGGCTGCACGTGCTGCCCAACGCGCTGGCCCCGCTGATCGTGGCCTGCTCGCTGGCGGCGGGCACGGCCATCCTGGTGGAGGCCGCCGCCTCGTTCATCGGCGTGGGCGTGCAGCCGCCCATGGCGAGCTGGGGGCGCGAGTTGCTGTCGGGCTTCCGGCTGCTGGAGCAGGCCCCGCAGATCGCCTTCGCCTCCGGCACCATGGTGACGCTGGCCGTCCTCGCCTTCAACTACGTGGGCGACGGGTTGCGCGACCTGCTCGACCCCAAGACCCATCGCTGAGAGGACTTGCGCCATGTCGAATCCTCCCCCTTCCAGCCTGCTGTCCATCCGCGACCTGCGCGTGGAATTCCGCTCGCGCGGCGGCGTGGTGCGCGCCGTGGACGGCGTCTCGTTCGACGTGCAGGCCGGCGAGGTCGTCGCGCTGGTCGGCGAAAGCGGCTGCGGCAAGAGCGCCACGGCCTATTCCATCCTGCGCCTGATTGCCGAGCCGGGCCGCATCAGCGGCGGGCAGATCCACTTCGAGGGCGCCGACCTGCTGGCCCTGCCCGAAGCACACATCCGCGAAGTGCGCGGCAACCGCATCGCCATGATCTTCCAGGAGCCCATGTCCAGCCTGAACCCGGTGCAGCGCATCGGCGACCAGGTGGGCGAGCCGCTGGTCCAGCACGGCCTGGCCACGCGCCGGCAGGCGCGGGCCAAGGCGGTGGAACTGCTCCGGAGCGTGAACATTCCCGCTCCTGAAGCGCGCGCCCAGGACTACCCGCACCACTTCAGCGGCGGTATGCGCCAGCGCGTGATGATCGCCATGGCGATGGCCTGCGGGCCCCGGCTCATCATTGCCGACGAGCCCACCACCGCGCTGGACGTGACGGTGCAGGCGCAGATCATCGAGCTGCTGCGCCAATCCGCCCAGGCCCACGGCACCGGGCTGCTGCTGATCACGCACAACCTGGCCGTGGTGGCGCGCTACGTGGACCGCGTCTGCGTCATGTACGGCGGGCGCGTGGTCGAATCGGCCAGCGCGGACGACCTGTTCGAGCACCCCGGCCACCCCTACACCCAAGGGCTGCTGAAGTCGGTGCCCACGCTCGACCAGGAAGAAGGCGGCCAGCTGGAACCCGTGGCCGGGCAGCCTTTCGACCCGCTGCACCGGCCCACGGGCTGTACCTTCCACCCGCGCTGCCCGCAGGCCCAGGCGGTCTGCCGCGAGCAGGCGCCGCCGGAATGCGAGCCGCGCCCTGGGCACCGCGTCGCCTGCTGGCTGGCGCACGACGCATCGCAAGGGAGCCGCCATGCTGCGCGCCATTGACGTCAAGGTGGCCTTCCCGCGCAAGCGCGAGGGCCTGTTCAAGCCCGTGCCGCCGCCCGTGGCCGCCGTCAACGGCGTGAGCCTGGAGATCGCCAAGGGCGAAACCCTGGGCCTGGTGGGCGAGAGCGGCTGCGGCAAGTCCACGCTGGCGCGCTCCCTCATGCAGCTGGTGCGCCCCACGGCGGGGCAGGTGCTGTTCGACGGGGTGGACCTGTGCGGCCTGAGCGAGCAACAACTGCGGCCCTACCGGCGGCGCATCCAGATGGTGTTCCAGGACCCCTTCAGTTCGCTGAACCCGCGCATGACCGTGGGGCAGGCCGTGGCCGAGCCCCTCATCGTCCAGAATCTGGCGCCGCGGCACGCCCTGGCCGGGCGGGTGGCGGAACTGTTCGCCACCGTGGGCCTGAGCGCCAGCATGATGGGCCGCTACCCGCACGAGTTCAGCGGCGGCCAGCGCCAGCGCGTGGGCATTGCGCGCGCGCTGGCGGCACAGCCCGAGCTGCTGATCTGCGACGAGCCGGTGTCGGCGCTGGACGTCTCCATCCAGGCCCAGGTGGTCAACCTGTTCGCGCAGCTGCGCGAGCAGCTGGGCCTGGCCTACCTGTTCGTGTCGCACGATCTGGCTGTGGTGCGGCACCTGAGCGACCGGATCGCGGTGATGTACCTGGGCCGCATCGTCGAAGTGGCACGCAAGGACGACCTGTACCGCCGCCCCGCGCACCCGTACACCCGCCTGCTGATCGACACCATTCCCACCACCCGCCGGGCGCTGGAGAAGAACCGCCCGCCCACCCCCTTGCGCGGCGAACTGCCCAGCCCGCTCAACCCGCCCGCGGGCTGCGGCTTCCATCCGCGCTGCCCGCACGCCCTGGATATCTGCCGCACGCAGCCGCCCGCGCTGACCCAGCGGCCCGACGGGCGGCACGTGGCCTGCCATCTGCCCGGTGATGGGCCCGATGGCGGCATTCCTATTTCTATCGTCACGGGTTGAACGACATCGGATTCAGATTGGTGTCGTGAAAGCCGCTCGACGTGTCCTGGAAGATCGGCCGCCGGCGTGAGCGCTTCGTCGCTTGACAGTGGCTGACAGCCAGCCGCGCAGCACGATCGTGTCGCCGTCGGCCAGGGAGCGCGACGCTCAGGAGCGCGGGCTTCACGAACTCTCTTTGCCGGATGTGGCTCTCTTTTGAGCCCTCTTTTCAGGAGCGGCGGACGTGCCGGCACTGCGAGGTCGGGGAAACGCGGCGAGCAGGCCGCCGACGATGAAGTTCACCAGCAGCACGCCAGCAGCCGGATCTGCGGGCGTGTTCTCCCCGTGCGAGAGACGCTCCACCCGCGTGTCCCTCAGATGGTGCAGCAGAGCGCCCAACGCAAACTGGTAGCCCCATGCCGCCTGCGCCCGCGTGACATGCGGCAGGGCGCGGTGGAGTGCGTCAATGAAGGCATGGGCCAATGGGTCGAAGTAGCGGCGCAGCACTCGGTCGGACTCCTCGGTGGTGTGCGATAGCTCGCGTGCCACTAGCCGCGCGTAGTACTCGCCCTCGCTGCTGGCGCGCAAGGCCAGCACCGGCGCGGTGAAGGCCTCGATGATTCGCGGCAGCGTACGCGTGTCTGCAGGGTTGATGGGGACCTCAGCCAGGGCGGTCAATCGCGCTTCGATGGTCGGGCTCCAGTGCTCGAAGATGGCCTCGAAAAGCGCGTCCTTCGGGCCGAAGTAGTAACCCAACAGGGCCACCTGAACTCCCGCTTCGTCGGCGATCTGGCGCACGCTGACCGCGTGGTAGCCGTGGCGGGCGAACAGCTTCTCGGCCGCCAGGAGGATGGCCATGCGACGGTCAGGGCGCAGCCTGGCCGACTCGGCGCGAGCAGGGAGTCGAGGACGGCTGCCAGCGGGAGCCACGGCGTTCATGGCTGAATTAGGCTTCTGTATAAATTTCTTAGTCATTCGTATAAACCCGGTTGTGGCTACGCGATGGTGTTCGCGAGAATTCGTGGCGCCGCCAGGTGACTTTCTCTCGCCGACCGAGACCCGAAATCTTCGTCTAGGGCCGCTGTCGTCGAGGGTTCTTGAACTGCGGTCCGCCAGGCCAATGCGTTCTTAGGAAGGTATGGAGACATGCAAAGAAGACTCTTTCTTTCGTCGATCGGATACGTTTCGGTTGCTCCTGCCGTCTGGGCGCAATCGCTTCCCGAGACCATCAGAATCGTGCTGCCTTTCCCGGGCGGCAATCCGATGGATGCATCCGTCAGGTTGCTTGCGGAATCCCTGCGAAAAGTATCGTCGCGCAACTACATCGTCGATAACAAGCCGGGCGCGGGCGCGCTCATCGGCTCGGCCGACGTCGCGAAATCAAAGCCCGACGGGTCGACTCTGCTGTACACGACCGGCGGGCACACGACGAACGCGGCGATCCGTTCGAAAATGCCCTACGACTCCATCAAGGACTTCACGCCCATCACGCAGTTGTCCGACGTGCCGGGGTTCTTGCTCTTGGTCGGCGCCAACTCGCCCTACAAGACCCTGACTGAGTTCCTGGCCCAGGCACGCAAGCAACCCAACACGCTCACCTATGCATCGGCCGGCAATGGAAACACCACCCACATTGTCGGCGCTCTGTTTGCGCGCGCGGCCAATGTCGAGCTGCTGCACGTCCCTTACAAGACTACTTCCACCATTGATGTGACGAGTGGGCGTGTGGACTGCACTTTCCTGGGATCCTCCCTCGCGAAACCCCTGATCGACAGCGGCCAGATGAGGGGGCTGGCGATCTCGGGTCCAGAGAGGGCGGCAAGTCTGCCTCAGATTCCCACGCTGACGGAGCTGGGCATTAACGGCGTGGATATTCCTGCCTGGGGTGGAATCCTGGGGCCTCGGGGAATGAGCGACGACTTGGTCAGCACCCTTTACACGAACATCAAGGCAGCCGTGGCGGATCCTGAATACGTGACCGGAGTGCAGAAGTTTGGTGACAGTAAGTTTGTTGTCACGCCGCCCAAAGTTTTCGCCGCCTACCTGAAGAGCGAGATCGACCGGTACAAGAAGATTCTTCCTCCATTGAACATTTCGATGGACTGATAGCCCGCACCCACATTTCATCACCTGAGGAAACCTGAAATGATTGTCGAAAAAGACATCCCCATACCCATGTCCGATGGTGCAGTGGTCTACTGCAACGTCTTTCGACCTGCCGATGGCGGGCCGCGTCCGGTTTTGATGACACACGGGCCCTACGGCAAGGATGCGCATTTCCAGGATGCCTTCACTCCGGCATGGGATGTCCTGAAGAGTCTTTATCCCGGCTTGGACACCGATGGCTCAAGCGGGCGGTACCTTCGCTGGGAGACGCCCGATCCCGACCGATGGGTGCCCAGGGGCTATGTCGTGATTGCCGTGGACAGTCGCGGCGCGGGCAAGTCTCCGGGCGTGCTCAATACTCAATCGCCGCGAGAGATACAGGACTATTACGAATGCATCGAATGGGCCGGGGTTCAGCCTTGGAGCAATGGCAAGGTTGGCTTGCTGGGTATTTCCTACTACGGCATCAACCAGTGGATGGTCGCAGCGATGAGACCCCCGCACCTGGCCGCGATCTGTCCATGGGAGGGCTGTACGGATCCGTATCGTGACCAGACCTACCATGGCGGAATCTTCAGCAACACCTTCGGAGCAATGTGGTGGGAGCGCCAGATCCTTCCGATCCAGAACGGGAATGCGAAGACCCACTATGTCGACCGCGATACGGGCAAGCCGCCCACCGGCACTCCGTTGGACGACGCGATCTTGGCGGCCAACCGTGTGAATACGATCAGTAGCCGTGCGCTGCACCCCTTCGACGACGAATGGCATGCCGAAAGGCGTCCTGACCTTTCCAAGATTCAGGTGCCGGTGCTGTCGGCGGGCAATTGGGGCGGCATGGGCCTACACTTGCGGGGCAACGTCGAAGGCTTCGTCGGCGCGGGCAGCGAGGAAAAGTGGCTGGAGATGCATGGCGGAACGCACTATGAAAGCTTCTTCCTGCCGGAGTTCATCGATCTGCAGCAGCGCTTCTTCGACTGCTACCTGAAAGGCATCGACAACGGTTGGAAGAACGAGCCCAGGGTCTTGCTGAACATCCGACATCCCGGCGACCACTTCGAGTTGCGCAAGGAGAACGAATGGCCCTTGGCGCGCACGCGCTGGACGCCTTTCTATCTCAACACCGAGGCTGCTTCGCTGGACCCGGCTCTTCCCCAGAAAGAAGCGGAGTTCGCATACAACGGCCTGGACTGGGGGATCGAGTTGTCCACACCGCCCATGGTCGAAGCCACGGAGATCACCGGGCCTGTGGTCGCGAATCTCTGGGTGAAGTCCGAGAGCACCGACATGGACCTGTTCCTGACGTTGCGCGCATTCGATGCCGATGGGAAAGAGGTTGCGTTCAGAGGTGCCACCGATCCCGCCGTGCCGGTGGCGCAAGGGTGGCTCAGGGCCTCCCACCGTGCGATCGACCCCGAGAAGTCTCAACCCTGGCGTCCGTTTCACAAGCACGACAAGGCGGAGCCACTGGTGCCTGGACAGCCGTACAAGATCGCAGTGGAAATCTGGCCGACTTGTGTGGTGCTGCCCAAAGGCTACCGGCTCACCCTGCGGATTGATGGAAAGGACTTCCAGAGAGAGGGTGGCGTGATGTTCCGCCAGGGATCCGGCCCGTTCCTGCATACCGATCCCAAGGATCGGAATCCGGAGGTATTCGGGGCACGCAACTTCATCCTGTCAGGCGGCCAGTTTGACTCGCACCTGGTGCTTCCCATCATTCCAGGTGGCTGATTCCATGGTCAAACGGAATAGTTGAGTCGGCGTCGAGCGCAGCTATCCACTGCCGGCGCCGCCTCTAAACATATGGAGTTCAGACACCTGCGTTATTTCATGGCTGTGGCAGAAGAACTCCATTTCGCGCGCGCCGCGAGGAAGCTGCACATCGAGCAGTCGCCGCTGTCGCGCACCATCAAGGAGCTGGAGGAAGAACTGGGCGCGCAGCTTTTCGTGCGTACCAGCCGCAGCACGCGGCTGACGCTGGCCGGCAAGCTGCTGATGGAGAACGTGCCCCGCGTGATGCTGGCCCTGGAGCAGGCGCGCGAGAGCGTGAAGGCCGGCGCCAACGGCTTTCACGGGCAGTTGCGCGTGGCCCTGTCCGATGGCGTCACGCCCTCGCGCCTGCCCGCGCTGCTGGCGCGCTGCCGCGAGGAAGACCCCGAGGTCGAGGTGCGCCTGTTCGAGGTGCCGCTGGCCCAGCAGATCGCCGGCCTGCACGACGACCTG
This sequence comes from Acidovorax sp., assembly GCA_047601665.1. Taxonomy (GTDB): domain Bacteria; phylum Pseudomonadota; class Gammaproteobacteria; order Burkholderiales; family Burkholderiaceae_C; genus JASGIT01. The sequence goes on along the minus strand of JASGIT010000001.1, from coordinate 4,616,389 downwards.
TACGACGCGGGGTTCTCGATGGCTGAGGAAGCGGGCGACGGCATCATCGTGGAGCCGGCCTGGGAGGACGAGCTGATGGTGGCCGTGCCCGCGCGCCACCCGCTGCTGGCCTACAAGGAGGTGCCGCTGGACGAGGTGCTGCGCCACCCGCTGGTGCTGGGCGACCCGGCCATCTGCGAGGGTCATGCGCGCCAGATCGACCGCATCCTGCGCCGGCAGGAGCGCGAGCCCCTGATCGTGCAACACGTCGCCACCTTCGACGTGATGATGACCTTCGTGTCGGCCGGCCTTGCCCTGGGGCTGGCCGGCGCGGCGCACATCGCCGCCAGCCGCGAGCCCAATGTGATCGGCCGGCCGCTGGCGGGCAAGCCGCCCATGCTGACCACCTACTTGCTGCGCCGAGACGCTGACCCGTCGCAGGCGCTGGCCCGCTTCATCGAGCGGGTTGAAGCCCTGGGGCCTGGAGGCACCTAGCTATTGGCCTACGCCTTACTTTGGAGGAAACCGCCATGAAGATGCCAGGAATCGCCACTTCGCTGCCCGTGGCAGCGCTGCTGGCCGCCTGCGGGCCGTCGCCTGCGCCAGCACCCAATGCCGCCGACGTGCCGAGCGTGGAGGAACTCGCCGCCGATCCGGTGCGCCTGAAGGAACTACGCCGGCGCTGCATCACAGAGCGTCCCACTATGGGCGAGCTGCATGACTTCGCCCGGCGTCAGCAGCGGACGCGCCGTTTCCTGGCGCGACACCATCAGGTGGCCCAGCCACGGCGCGAGCCGATGGCCCACGTAGTTGCGTTGCGCGCGCAGCTCGGTCGCGGTGCCCAGCGTCTCGGAAATGCGTTTGGCGGTGCGCTCGTCGTTGGTGGCGAACGTCACCCGCACATGGCAGTTGTCCAGAATCGAATGGTTCTGGCCGTAGGCTTTGTCGATCTGGTTGAGCGACTGCGCGATGAGGAAGCTGCGGATGGATGGTTTGCCGTCCGACTACTCCAAGCTGCCGAAGGCACCGGAACTCGGGCCACCCTTGCCGGGCGACCTCGGCCCGGCCATCGTGGCGGCGCAGCAGCCTACCTACTCGCCGCCGGGCCATGACCCCAACGATGCTTTGCGCAAGAAGCCGAAGCGGCGGCAGCTTCGTCGGTGTTCTTCCGCTCAGGGAACCAGGGCAAGACCGGGGGCGCGGCACCCGTCCAAGTTGCCGCCGCTGGCCCGGCATCCGCGATGGCGGGCTTCGACCCGATGGTGGCCGGGCCTGCCTCGACGGCGGCACAGCCGACCGATCCCACTGTGGCGCAGAACGGCCAGGGCCAGAAAGAAGCATTCCTGAAAGGCGGTTCTACGGAAACCCGCAATTCCGGCCAACTGACTCCCCCGGCTTCGCCGTACCAGGTCATGGCCGGAACAGTGATCGCGGCGGCACTCGTCACGGGCATCAAGTCCGATCTCCCGGGCGATGTGATCGCCACGGTGACGGAGCCGGTCTACGAAACGGCCACGGGCAAGTTCCTGCTGATCCCGCAGGGCTCGCGCATCCTCGGGCGCTACAACAGCCAGGTGAGCTTTGGGCAGAGCCGCGTGCAGATGGTGTGGAACCGGATCATCCTGCCCGACACGTCCTCGCTCCCGCTCGACAACCTGATGGGCACCGACCCGGCGGGCTATGCCGGGCTGGAGGATGACGTGGACAGGCATTGGGGCCGCATCTTTGCCGGGGCAGCACTGACCACGCTGCTGGGGGTGGGCGCCGAGCTGGCTGCGCCGGAGAACCGACAGAGCGGCAATCGCATCGTGATCGCCGGGCGCGACAGCGCCCAGGACAGCATCAACCACGTGGGCCAGGAGCTGACCCGGCGCAACATGAATATCCAGCCGACGCTGACGGCGCGGCCGGGGTTGCCCGTCCACGTGGTCGCCAACCGCGACCTTGTGCTCCGACCCTACCGGCCTTTGTTCGTTCAGCGGGGAGGCATGCAATGAGCACGACCAAGAAGCTGCGGCTGGGGCCGCTGCCCAAGACCGAGACTGTCAAGCTGACCTTTAACTGCCCGGCCAATCTAAAAGCCGACCTCGACCGCTACGCCGCGCAGCATGCGCAGGCGTATGGCGAGGCGGTGGATGCGGCCACGCTGATCCCCCACATGCTGGAGGCGTTCATCGCTGGCGACAGGGGCTTTACCCGCTCAGCATCCGGAGGAAGACGTACGTGAACAGGTGAAAGCAGGCATCCGCGACCGTCGGCAAGCGCCGGGCCGTTGGGGCGACCAGTTTGAGGCATTCTGTGCGTCTGCGCTCTCGCGGCAGGGTTTCGCTGCGCTACGCCAGGATGGGTTTTCAGTGACCAATCTATTGCCACTCGATGCTGTGGCAGCAGGGCAAACGGCTAGCGTAGCATGTGCTCAAAGGCGTATCGGCACGTTGCCTGGATCTGTTCCGGGGATAGTTTGCGATCCGCGGGAATGCGCGCGGCTTCGCGGACCATGTCGTTGACTTCAGCGAACGTCTGCGTGCAGAGTTTTCGCACCTCGTCGGCCAAGCCCCCAAGCGCGGGCGCGACACGCGCATGCCAGTGCGCGTTGAACTCATCCAGCAGTGCGCCAAAGAGTTCGATCGTGTCGTAGATGTACAGCACGTCCTGGGCTCTTTTGTTGGCGGGTCGATATTGCTGGATCAGGAACTTCTGGACCATGAAGCACAGCGGGTTGGCCACCTGTACATCTATGCGCGCCGGCAGGGGAACGCCTTCTTGTGGTCCCACGCCGATCACCCAGGGATCGACGAGAAGGACGTCCAGGTGGCGGATCTTCTGTGCCGAAATGCCTGCCTTCGCCATGGTCGCGTCGGCTTCGCCACTTCGTTTGCGGCCGCTTCCCGCCAGGGGGGTGAGGAACTCGGCATAGAAGCCACCGGCTTCGTCGCCAAGCGTGTAGTGCGCTGCCGGAGGTCGATGGTCGCCGCTCAGCTTCTCTTGGAATCCATGCTGCATCAACGCCTGCTTGATGTCGCCTTCTATGGGTGCCTTGTTGGCAAAGGCGAGGTCGGTGTCGCGGGTGAACACCGGTTGATAGTCCGGGCGATTTGCCCGCGGGTCCAGCCGGTGCAGGCGATGGCCCCACCCGCCGATGAAGATCAGTTGCTGGCGCCAGGGAGCCAGTGCCTGCACCAGCCTCGCGAAGGCCTCTAGGTCGTTCATCTGTGTCAGCTTCCAACAATCGGCGAAAGAACTTTCTCGTAAATCAGGTCGGATTGCTCAACGCCCCGCGTCGGATGGTGCATGGTATCCAGCCATGTTTGGATGCCGTCGGTCACCATGAGCCCGTTTCGATCGATGGCCCCTCTGAACGTCGATTGTGGGAAAGGCGCTTGCCGCAGGATCAGGTCTGGCCGCTCGGACGGTGAGGCCATCAGCTCTGGCCAGTCGGGTGAGCTCACCTGAGGCAGCTTGCGGACGTAGACATACGGAGGCACGCCACTGACGTGCCCAATGTTCAGTTCATCGGCAGCGGCAAAAAGCCCCAGGCAAGCATCTTTCGCATGCCTGCCCAACAGCCCTCGGGTTTGTTGGGCGACGGGGGCCCTGAGAAGAAAGCGGCATGGCATCTCCGGGCTGGAACGCATTGCGGCGGCTCCCCAGCGGCGAAACAGTTCTTCGCGGCGGACGAGCTTCAAATGGGGGGATGAATCGCTCAGGTACCCCTCGCTGCGCAGTTGCTGCAGGAATCGCGATGCGCTCATGGCGGACACCTGCGCAGCTTCGGCCAGGTCGGAGCCGTTGCGAAATTTCTTCTTCGGGGCGTTCAGCAGGCCTTCGGGCAGGTCCCATGCCAGGAGGAGCTTCAGCATCCACTGGTTGAGATCCGAGAACAGGTTGATGGCTTGCGGTGGGCGAGCGGCCGCGGAGCGCCTGGATTCTTCTGGCAATCGATTCAGCTCTTGAAACGCCGTGCCGCTGAAATATTGTTCGCCGCGTCCAGAGATGAGGCCGACAGCCACATCCTTCGCGAATCTCTGGGCAAACGAGTCCACGTGCTTTGCCAACGCGGGGGATAACTCTGGTACATGAACGATCGCAAGGGGGAGGGCGTTGTTGAACTCTTCGGCCGCGGCCTGGGCTTGAAGAATCGCCATCGAGAGCATCGGCAGCACGCGGTCTGGGCGGCTTTCGGAGAGCGCTTTGATCTCGACAACGAACCGCTGCTTCCCGCGCTGGATGATCAAGTCCGCGCCGTTTGGGATACCAGGGGGCACTTCCACGAACCAGTCATGGGCGCGGAAGAAATCGGCAGCGTACTGCTCAGCAGGCGCTACGCGTCTGTTTGGCGATAGAGGGGCTGACATATGAGTTTATTGATTTAACATGGCCATTTTATTTAACATGGACGTGTTGTCAATCATGGCCGTGTTATATGTATTGGTTGTAGCTCACTGGGTGGTGGTAGCTGGACTCGCCAAAGCCCAGCAGGCACAGGGCAGTGCGCGAGCAGATGCGTTCGGTAGAAGTCAGAAAGCGCGAGCGGGGCGTGGCTTGTCCTTTGCCATGTAGCTTGTATCTTTAAACCAGACCATCGCGGTAGAGTCTGAACGCCGTTGAGGCGGCCAGACCGGCCTGTGCAGTTTGGTAGCGGCTGGGGTGATCGAGCCCGTGACTGAGTACAGAACGCACGAGCGCAGCACCCTGGCGCCAAACCATCGGGGCATCCGCCGATTGCCCGGTGCCTGGCCACTGCAGTGCCTGCAGCGGCGCTCACATCCGGGTGATCGTCTTGATCTGCTCCAGGCGCTGCCAGGGAAGGCCCAGCACCAGGGCATCGAACTGCTCGCGTGTGAGCGTGAGGGACGAAGTGCCCGCCGCACGGCGCGGCCACACGAAGCCGCCCTGGTGCAGGCGTCGCGTGGCGCACCAGACGCCGAAGCCATCATGCACCACCAGCTTGATGCGGTTGGCTCGGACATTGGCAAAGAGGTAGCCGTGGTGCGCGTGGGCCGAACCGAAGACCTGCACCACGCGTGCGAGCAGACTGTCCACGCCCGCCCGGATGTCGATGGGCTGCACTGCCAGCCACACGGCGTCGATGCGGATCATCGAAGCACCTCACGCAGCCATGCAGCGCTGGAGGATGCCGCGTCGAGCGGCCAATGCACGGTGACAGGCGTGCCTGCGATGTTGAGCTCGATGCAGATGCTTGTTGCCGAGCGGCTCGGGCCCGCCTCGATGGCAATGGGCAGGAAGGTTGTGGTGCCGTGCATCTCGGCACTCGCCATGCAGGTGCTCTGTGCAGCCCCATCAGTCCTATGCTCATCGCGCACGCCAGCGTCGCTGATCCAGCGCTGCAGAAGATCGGGCTTGATGCCATGGGCGCGCGCCACAGCGGAGATGGTGTCGCTGGATTGGCGGTAGGCCTCGATCACCTGGGCCCTGAACTGCCCGCTGTAGCGCTGGAACGGGCGCCTTGGTCCGGTTGGGGTGGGAGAAGTTGTCATGCTCATGCGAAGGTCTAGTCGCCATGAGCCTGCTACGACAGAGGCCACTCTTCAAGATGGCATCGCCAGACGCTTACGGCGGTTCTACGGAAACCCGCAATTCCGGCCAACTGACTCCCCCGGCTTCGCCGTACCAGGTCATGGCCGGAACGGTGATCGCGGCGGCGCTGGTGACGGGCATCAAGTCCGACCTGCCGGGCGACGTGATCGCCACGGTGACGGAGCCGGTCTACGACACGGCCACGGGGCGCTTCCTGCTGATCCCGCAGGGCTCGCGCATCCTCGGGCGCTACAACAGCCAGGTGAGCTTTGGGCAGAGCCGCGTGCAGATGGTGTGGAACCGGATCATCTTGCCCGACACGTCTTCGCTGACGCTCGACAACCTGGTGGGCACCGACCCGGCGGGCTATGCCGGGCTGGAGGATGACGTGGACAGGCACTGGGGCCGCATCGTCGCCGGTGCAGCGCTGACCACGCTGCTGGGCGTGGGCGCCGAGTTGGCCGCGCCGGAGAACCGCCAGAACGGTAACCGCATCGTGATCGCCGGACGCGACAGCGCCCAGGACAGCATCAACCAGGTGGGCCAGGAGCTGACCCGGCACAACATGAACGTCCAGCCAAGCTGCGCGTTCCTCGTTTTGGAGCGGTTGTCATCGGTTACGCCATATAAAGATCGCGCGCCTTCCCAAATGCGAGCAAGGAAGTAGGGTGTTCCTGATTGCCTGCACAATATTCGTAACGAATGTTTGCAGCGGTAGGAGGGTGCAAAGCATGGCAAGGCGAAAGAAAGCGGGGGTCGGAGGGGGAATTGGCGCAGTCGTCGTGGGGCTGCTGGTGCTACTGGCCGCCATTCCGCGCGAGGTCTGGATCGGGGTTGGAGTGCTCGCCGTCGTTGGCGTCGGCATCTATCTCTATCTCAAGTCCAAGGGCAGTGCGCAAGCGGCCCCACAGGAGGCCGCTCGTCCCGCTCCCGCTCCCGCTGCCCCTCGTCCCGAGAGTCGTGCACCGGTTGTGCCGGTCAGTTCTCGCGTGGCCAGCCGGCTCTCGGATGAGCAGCAGCCTGTACCGGTCGCGGCGAGCCCGGCGCCTACTGCACCGTCGTTTCGGATTCCGGCCGCGCCCGAGCGCTTCGGTCCCGGCGCCTGGGTCCCTGCCGGAGAAGTGGTAGAAGTCGGCGGTGTCTCGATTTCCGGTGGCCTTGTCTATGTTGGTACGTCATTGCCGACGCCCATGGGTGGCAATGATCCGTGCCTCATCGACCCGTCGAAGTCTGTTGCGTCGCATGGCGACTACACAGAGCGGCAGATGGGTTACTGGCCGAGCTACTCGGAAATTTCGCCTTCCGCCCGGCGGGCCTACCTGAATTGGCTGGCGGGCGGCAGGCAGGATCCCGAGGCGGATGTCGGGTACGTCTTCATCTTCTTCTACGGGTTGGAGCGTCGCGCCATTCTGGATGCCTCGAAGGACGAAGCGGCCAAGGGCGATTGGCCCATGATTGCGGCAGAGCTGCGTCGGCTGCTGGACATTTATGGCGCCAAGTCGGGCTCATTCCAAAGCTACGCCGGTTCGCTGCTCGATTGGGTCTCGCTGGCCGAGCACCCCGAGAAAGCCTATCTCAAGCCCATTCCGAGTTTTCCCAAGACCTATGAGGTGCCGCTATACATCCGTGTCGCCCTGGGGCAGGCGGCGGTGGATGGTGTGCCGGTGCCGGCGCAACTGGCACTGGCCTGGGCCAAGCTGGATCCGACCAACTACCTGCGAACACCAGCAACGCGTTGCGCAGAGGAGTTCGACAAGCTGTTCATATCCAAGTACCACGAGACGTTTGGAGAGGGCTTGGTTCTTCCCAGGAACAAGACCAAGATCAAGCTGGTTCATCGCCCCGCCTCTGCTGGCTTTCGCGGATACACGGATTTGAGCCTGTCCTTTGGGAACACGCCCGACGTCACGGTCCTTACAGGGCCCATCAACAAGCTGCGCCAGGTTGTTGAGGCGGCCACGAAGGAACTGGAGCCGTTCAGCCGCTATGTGGGGCGGAACCCGGATTCCAGGCATGCGCTGGAGGGGCTGCTGCAATTGCCCGCCACGTTGTGGCCCGAAGGTGCCCAGAAGGCCTTGCACGCCCTGAAAGCGCGCATGGGCGAGGGAATGGTCGCCATGTCGTTCCAAGAATTGCTTAGCAGTCTGGATGCGAAAACGACGCTGACGAGGGACCGAACGCTGGCGTTGGCGCGAGCTCTCGAATCCTTGAACATTGGCATCGAGCCCGATGTTCTCGGTGGCGCCAAGCTGCCCAAGGCGGATGAGAAGGTCGTGCTGTTCTCCGTCCCGCCAGGAGAGGTCACCAGCCGCTCGACGCCGGACTATCAAGCCGCCGCGTTGACGCTGGACTTGGCATCGGCCGTGGCTGCGGCTGATGGCGAGTTTAGTGTCGAGGAAATGGGGTATCTCCGGGCGCAAGTGCAGTCCTGGGCGCATCTCACTCCGAACCATGTCCGCAGGCTTCTGGCGCACCTGCGTCTGCTGATGACGACGCCGGCATCGCTGACCACGCTCAGAAAGAAGCTGGAGCCGCTGGACGCTGGCGCCAAAGAGACCATAGCCGCCTTCATGGCCACGGTTGCGCAGTCCGATGGAAATGTGTCGCCGACAGAAGTGAAGATGCTGGAGAAGGTCTACAAGGCTCTCGGCGTCGAGCCCACGAAGGTGTTTTCCGACGTGCATGCAGTAGCTGCGGGGGCGAAACCAATGGCGGCGGCTGCCGCGAAGGTCGAAGAAACCGGGTTCAAACTCGATCCCGCGCGCATTGCCGCCCTCCAGAAGGACACCGAAGCCGTATCGGCGCTGCTGTCGGGTATCTTCAAGGAGGAGAGCCCGCCCGAGCCGGTGTTCGCCGAACCCGAGCCTGAAGGCGATGTGGAGCCGACGCCACCTGGACTGCTTGGCCTGGACGAGGCGCACAGTGCGCTCGCACGCCTGCTGCTGTCGCGGCCGGAGTGGACGAAGGACGAACTCGGCGATGCAGCAGCAGATCTGGACCTGATGCTCGACGGCGCCATTGAAACTCTCAATGAGGCGGCCTTCGACCTGCACGACGTACCGTTCACCGAGGGCGAGGATGTCGTGACCGTGAACCCTGAACTATTGGAGAAGCTGGAAGCATGAATGCACCGATCCGCCCCAGAGACCGTGATGCGGTCATCCAATCGTTGCGCGCGGGTGTCGTGCCCCGCAGCGGCCAGCACCTTATCCAGGTCGGCCGCGCCCGGGAAATCGAGACGCTGGTGGCCGACATCGCCCGCATCGCTGATGGGGGTTCGGCATTTCGTGTCGTCATCGGTGAGTACGGCGCTGGCAAGACCTTCTTTCTGAACCTGGTGCGTGCCGTGGCACTGGAGAAGAAGCTCGTGGTGGCGACGGCCGACCTGAACCCGGATCGGCGTCTTCACGCCAGCGGCGGCCAGGCCCGCTCCCTCTACGCCGAACTCATGCGCAACCTGTCGACCCGAACGAAGCCGGATGGCGGTGCGCTGGCGGGCATCGTCGAGAAGTTCATCGCCACGACCAAGACTGAGGCCAAGGCGTCGGGCCAATCGACTGAAGCGCTCTTGCGCCAGAAGCTCGACCAATTGACTGAACTGGTGAACGGCTACGACTTTGCGGATGTCATCGCGGCTTACTGCCGTGGCTATGAAGAGGGCAACGAGAAGCTAAAGTCCGATGCCATCCGCTGGCTGCGGGGGGAGTTCGCCACCAAGACAGATGCCAGGCAGGCGCTCGGCGTGCGGAGCATCGTTGACGATTCCGAGGTCTATGACCAACTCAAGCTCATGGCGCGCTTCGTGCGCCTGGCCGGCTTCGCAGGCCTGCTGGTTGGTCTGGATGAACTGGTCAATCTCTACAAGCTGGCCAACACGCAGGCCCGCAATGCGAACTACGAACAGATCCTGCGCATCCTCAACGACTCGCTGCAGGGCACGGCCGTCGGCCTTGGGTTTGTCTTGGGCGGGACACCCGAGTTCCTGCTGGACACCCGGCGGGGACTCTACAGCTATCCGGCCTTGCAGAGCCGCCTCGCACAAAACACCTTCGCCTCGGACGGGCTGGTCGACTTCAGTGGCCCGGTGGTCCGGCTGTCGAGTCTTACGCCCGAGGACTTCTACGTCCTGCTGCAGAAGATTCGTTTCGTCTATGCCTTCGGCGAGGCCGACAAGTTTCTCGTGCCGGACCAAGGTATCTTCAGCTTCATGGAGCACTGCTCCAAACGCATCGGCGATACGTATTTTCGAACGCCGCGCACGACCATCACAGCCTTCATCAACATGCTTGCCGTGCTCGAACAGAACTCTGGCGCGGCATGGCAGGACTTGCTGGGTGGCATAGAGGTCGCTGCGGACACGGGCGGGACGTCCGATCAGCAGGTCGAGGTGGACGAAGGCGATGAATTCGCCTCGTTCAAGATGTGATGCTCCCGGCCTGAACGCATGTCCGGCGACAGCACTTCCTTCTTCCTGCTTGATGAGCGCGTCCAGCGCTTCATATGGGCGGAAGGTTGGGAGTCGCTGAGAGATGCCCAGGAGGCGGCCATTCCGCTGATCGTTAAGGCGGAACGGGACGTCATCGTGGCAGCCGCCACGGCTGCTGGCAAGACGGAGGCGGCATTCCTGCCGGCGTTGACGCATCTGCTTCGAGCGGAGCCGCTGGGGCTCATCGTCTACATCAGTCCGCTCAAGGCGCTCATCAACGACCAGTTTGGGCGCCTCGACCGACTGTGCGAGCAACTGGAAATTCCAGTCTGGCCCTGGCATGGCGACATCTCTTCCTCGGCCAAGGCGCGCTTCCTGGCGAAGCGGCAGGGGGTGTTGCTCATCACACCGGAATCACTGGAGGCGATGTTGTGCCATCGCGGCACGTCGATCGGTGCAGCGTTCGACCGGCTGGCGTTCTTCGTCGTCGACGAGCTTCACGCCTTTATCGGTTCAGAGCGTGGCAAACAGCTTCAATCCCTGATGCACCGTATCGAGCGGGTCATCTGTCGCCAAGTGCCGCGAGTGGGTCTTTCGGCAACACTGGGCGACATGCGCCTGGCGGCCGATTTCCTGCGTCCGGGACAGGGAGCATCGGTCGCCCTGGTGGAGTCGAAATCCTCGCACAGTGAACTGAGAGTCCTGGTCAAAGGGTACGAGGAACCCATGGCCGTGCGCAATGAGGATGGCGACGAGGAACCGGAACCCGTCACACCAGCGAAGATCGCCCAGCATCTTTTCCAGGGTTTGCGAGGCACGAACAACCTGGTCTTCCCGAACTCTCGCCGTGAAGTCGAACGCTACACGCACCTTCTCAACAGACTGTGCGAGCAACAAAAGGTGCCCAATGAGTTCTGGCCGCACCACGGCAGCCTGTCTAAAGAGATACGCTCGGAGACTGAGGCTGCCCTGAAACAGAAGGAATTCCCGGCGACGGCTATCTGCACCAACACGCTGGAGCTGGGCATCGACATTGGCGCCGTCAAGAGTGTGGCCCAGATCGGCCCGCCGCCGTCGGTGGCAAGCTTGCGGCAGCGCCTGGGGCGGTCTGGCCGCCGCAAGGGAGAACCGGCCATCTTGCGAGGCTACAGCGTGGAGAACGCGCTTGGCGGGAAGCCCTCACTCGCCGACGAACTTCGGCTGGAGACGGTGAAGGTGACGGCGATGATTTCGCTGCTCCTGGAGGGCTGGTTCGAACCGCCCATGGCGCATGGCGTTCATTTGTCGACGCTGGTTCAACAAATGCTGTCCTATGTGGCGCAGAACGGTGGGGCTTCCATTGGGCAACTCTATGCGATGTTCTGTGCTTCCGGAACCCCTTTCGCTGGGCTGGACAAAGGTGAGTTTGTCGAACTCGTTCGCCATCTTGGCCAGAAAGAACTGTTGATGCAGGAGTCCAGCGGTCTTTTGCTGCATGGCCGTATTGGCGAGAAGTTCGTCAACCATTACACCTTCTATGCCGCGTTTGCCGCTGATGAGGAGTTCCGTATTGTCTGCGGCGGAAAAACGCTCGGCACTTTGCCGGTATCGCAGATGCTCAGTGTGGGCCAGCGCATTCTGTTTGCCGGCAGGACCTGGCTGGTGGAAGACATTGACGAGGAGCAAAAAACCATATTTGTCGTTCGCTCTGGTGGCGGAGCGCCGCCGTTGTTTTCGGGTGGAGCAGGGCGCACGCATACGCGCGTTCACCAGCGAATGCGCCAATTGTTCGAGTCCTCCGAAGTGCCGCCGTTTTTGGATGAAGTGGCCAAGCGGTTCCTGGCCGATGGCAGGGCGAACTACGCCGAACGAAACCTGGCGAACGGCTGCGTGGTGGATCAAGGGCGGGAAGTGGTGCTTCTGACATGGCTCGGGGATGCCGCCAACGAAGCGCTGGCTTGCCTGCTCCGTCGGCGAGGCTATTCGGCCAATGCGGCCGGCCCGGGCATCGAAGTCGTCAAGGGGGCTTCAGGTATCGAGAGCATCGTCGATGCCCTTATTGATGCGGCGGTGGATGAGCCTCCGCCGCTCGACATGCTTCTGGCCGATGTCAGCAACCTACAGCGCGAGAAGTGGGATTGGGCGTTACCCGATGGACTTTTGCGCAAGGCGTATGCAAGTCTGTACCTGAACCTTGATGAGGCTCTGTCCTGGGCGAGGTCACTTCCTGGTGATCACGCATTCCATGGCCGTGAGTCACCGTTGAGTCGGGTGGATGAGGGTGGCGCGGCTACTGCAGCGTAGCAGTCGTTTAGTTGTATTTCGGATATTTTGCGTTTACCTGAATCCCGAGTAGCGGCTATGCCGCAAGGTTTCTTACCGCGTGCCGCTGATGCCATCGTGGGCGGGCGGGGCAGGCAGCTAGGGCACTCGGTGGGATGGTGCCGTAAGCGAGAAAAACTCGATCATTCCAAGGCTGGATGAAGCGCGCTAAGATGTATGGTGATTGACAATAGGGCCGAAAGTGTCGACGCCCCGCAAATCGCTCCATAACCCGCGCCAGCAAAAGGCGCGTGTTTTTGACGGTAAAAGGCGACAGTAAAGGTTTAGTCAATTATCAAAAATCCCTTTAATCACGCGGGCTTGCGAGTCCCGTTGATGATGGAGTGGGTGGTCCTTCGAGGACTATCTCAAGGAGCGCGGGGCGCCTGCCGATCGAGCGCCACCTGTCTTTCGGTTGAGCGCTTATGCGCGCGATGCGCGGATAGGGGGAAGGATCGCGGCCTGATTTTTGTTTTCATGGGGTGTCATTGGACGCCCCATTTGATGGCCTTCACTCAGTGTGGCCGGCGTTCTCCGTGGCGCAGGGTCAGCACACGCACACCGCTCCCGGTGACGGCCACGGTGTGCTCGAACTGTGCAGACAATTGGCCGTCGCGCGTGACGACCGTCCAACCATCGTCCTCTGTGTGAACGGCCCTGCGTCCTTGATTGACCATCGGTTCGATGGTGAAGACCATGCCTTCCCGCAGCGTCATTCCGGTGCGCGGCTTCCCCCAGTGCAGCACTTGCGGTTCCTCGTGCATTTCGCGACCGATGCCGTGGCCGCAGTATTCCCTGACGATCGAATAGCCGTTCTTTCGGGCGTGCCGCTCGATGGCGTGGCCCACGTCGCCGAGCGTCGCACCCGGGCGGACGGTCTGGATACCTTTCCACATGGCTTCATAGGCGACTTGCACAAGTCGCCGGGCCGGTTGCGTCACTTCGCCTACCAGATAGGTCTTGCTGGAATCGGCGATGTAGCCGTTCTTCTCCAGCGTGATGTCGAAGTTGACGATATCCCCGTCTTGCAAGATGTCTGCGGTCGAAGGAACGCCGTGGCAGACCACGCTGTTGGGAGATGCATTGAGCGCATAGACGTACCCGTACTGGCCCTTGCTGGCCGGACGGGCACGGAGTTCATTGACGATGAGGTCATCGACCAACTCGTTGACCTGCATAGTGGACATGCCGACCAGATTCAATTGGTCGAGACGGTCGAACACTTGCGCGAGCAGCCGTCCTGATTCCGCCAGCAACGTGATTTCTTCCGGGCGCTTGGTCATGGTAGTGCTTTCTGCAAGGCAGGTACGGCCACGCCTGCGGCCTGCATTTCGCGGGCCACGATCTCATTGAAGCTCTGTGCCGGGTTCATTTCACACAACATGCCGATCCTGATCCAGAACGCCGCCTGCGCGTTGATGGATCGGCACGATACAGCGCTTGCCTTGCGCAACTGGTCGTGGAGTTCGTCGTCGATGTTCACGATGCCCATCTAGCTTGCCTTATATGAAATATATATGAATCATATATTCTACCGGCGCACGGCACAAGCGATGACTCCGGGCGTCGTGTCCATAGAAAGCTAAAGGCTGGGTATCCCCGGCCTGTTGACGCCGACCGAAAACTGAGCCGGTTTTTGAGGAAGTGCTGAAGTAAAAGTGAGCCAGGTGTTCAGCAGATCTTCCGGCAGCAGCAGGTCACGGGTGGCCCAGCCGGGTCATTGCGCGGGGGCTTTACGCTGCCGGGCGTGCTCGTCGGCGATGGCCTCCAGCCCTGCGATCGCGAAGCGGTGCAGGTGATCGACGATCGCCGCGCGCGGCATTCGTCCCACCTCCTGCAAGGGGCCGGGAAGGCCCCGTCGGCTGATCAGCAGCACCAGGCAGGGCGCGACAATGCTGAGCAGGCAGCGCAGCAGGGCCGGATCGCTGGCCGGGATGCCAGTGATCTCCGCGAGGATGGCAATGACGAGCGATATCTTCATCGGCACTTCGGACTGCAGAAGCACCTCGAGGTGGGAGGAGGGTGCCAGCAGTTCGCCCGCGAGCACGGTCAGATGCCAGCCCTCGCTGTCCTCCGTGGCGCGCTGCACCAACTGGCCAAGCAGCGCCTTGAGTTTGTCAGCGGCCGGCACGGGGCTGTCCGCCAGCTGCCGCAGATCCGCATAGTCCACCAGCCGGCGGTGTGCCTCGAGCAGCACGGCCTGGTACAGGCCGCTGCGGCTGCCGAAGTGGTAGTTGATCGACGCCAGGTCCACGCCCGCCTGGGCTGCGATGGCCTTGCTGGTGGTTTCGGCGAAGCCGTCCGCCGCGAATCGTTCGCCGGCCACTTCCAGGATGCGCGCGCGCGTGGCTTCGCCATCGGTGCGTGGGGAGCGGGGAGCGGTCTTCATTTTTGGGCGATTCCTTTGTGCAGCCTTCATTGTGCCAAATTTGTTTAAATTTAATTTAATTTTAGTGTATGCTTTCGCGTCTTTTCATCCGAACGGAACCACCGTCCATGAAGAAGCCTCTCGTTTTCCTTCTCGCCGCCGCGGCGGTCCTGGCTGCTGTGGCCTGGGCCTGGTGGCACTTCGGGCACCGCAGCGTTGAGGGCCCACTGGTCTTGCGCGGCAACGTCGACATCCGCCAGATCTCGCTGGCCTTCGACGGCACTGGCCGGGTGGCTGAACTGCGTGCCGAGGAGGGCGATGCGGTCAAGGCAGGCGACGTGCTCGGCGTGCTCGACACCCGCACGCTGGCGCTTCAGGCCGAGCAGGCGGCGGCCCAGATCGAGGTCCAGAGGCAGAACCTGGCGCGCCTGCGCAACGGTTCTCGCCCGCAGGAGATAGCCCAGGCCAGGAGCCGCCTGACCGCGGCGCAGGCCGATGCCACCCGCGCCGCGCAGGATCTGGCCCGGCTGCAGGGCATTGCCGCCAGCACGCAGGGCCGCGGCGTCAGCGCGCAGGACCTGGATCGGGCCCGCAGCGGCCTGCGGGTCGCCCAGGCTACTGCGGCGGAGCGGCAGGACGCCCTGCGCCTGACCGAGCTGGGCCCGCGCAAGGAAGAAATCGGCGGCGCCGAGGCGCAGCTCAAGTCGTCCGAGGCGCAACTGGCCCTGCTGCAGCACCAGGTAGCGCAGGGCGAGCTGAAGGCACCGGCCGATGCGGTGGTGCGCTCGCGGCTGCTGGAGCCGGGCGACATGGCCTCGCCGCAGAAGCCCGCGTATGCGCTGGCGCTGACGCAGCCGAAATGGGTGCGCGTCTACGTGAGCGAAACTGACCTGGGCAAGGTCAGGCCTGGCCTGACCGCCCGTGTCACGACCGACAGCCAGCCCGGCCAGCCGGTCGACGGCAAGGTCGGCTACATCTCCTCGGTGGCCGAATTCACGCCCAAGTCGGTGCAGACCGAGGAGCTGCGCACCAGCCTGGTCTACGAGGTGCGCGTGGTCGTCGAGGACGCCGGCAACGTGCTGCGCCTGGGCCAGCCGGCCACCGTGACGCTGGCCAACGGCGACGCGCAATGACCGAAGCCGGCGCGACCGTCATCGCCGACAGCCTGCGCAAGACCTTCGAGGCTCCGGGCGGCGGCGACCTGCACGCCGTGGACGGCGTTTCGCTGGCGGTGCGTCCGGGCGAGCTGACGGCCCTTGTCGGCCCGGACGGTGCCGGCAAGACCACGCTGCTGCGCATGATGGCCGGACTGCTCACGCCGGATGCGGGCAGCCTGCACGTGCTGGGCACCGACGTGGCGAAAGACCCGCAGTCGGTGCAGGACCTCATCAGCTACATGCCGCAGCGCTTCGGCCTGTACGAGGACCTGGGCGTGCAGGAAAACCTGGATCTTTACGCCGACCTGCACGGCGTGCCGCAGGCGCAGCGCCGCGAACGCTTCGCCCAGCTGCTGGAGATGACGGACCTGGCGCGCTTCACCGGCCGGCCGGCCGGCAAGCTCTCGGGCGGCATGAAGCAGAAGCTGGGCCTGGCCTGCACGCTGGTGCGCTCGCCCGGCCTGCTGCTGCTGGACGAGCCTAGCGTCGGCGTCGATCCGCTGTCGCGGCGCGAGCTGTGGAAGATCGTGCAGCAGCTGGTCGATGACGAAAAGCTCAGCGTGATCGTCAGCACCGCCTACATGGACGAGGCCGAGCGCTGCGCGCAAGTGTTCGTGATGAGCCAGGGCAAGGTGCTAGCCGAAGGCGCGCCACGGGCGCTGGCCGAACGCGCGCGTGGGTTAACCTTCGTCGCGCCGCCGCCGCAGGACACGCCGGCGCGCGACTTGCAGGCGCGGCTGATCGACGCAGGCGGGCTGATCGTCGATGCCGTGCCCAGCGGCGGCGCGGTGCGCTTCATCCGCCAGCCCCACGCACCGGAGGCTCGGATCGTCGCGCTGCTCAACGGCGCGCCGGCGCAGCCGCGCGAAGAAGAACTCGAAGACGCCTTCATGATGTTGCTGCGCCAGCACCAGGGCAGCGACGCGGCGGCGGCGCCCCAGGCCGCCGCGCCGCAGCCGGCCAGCCACGGTGCGCGGCACGGCGGCAAGCCCGCGATCGTGGTGCGCGACCTGGTGCGCAAGTTCGGCGATTTCACCGCTGTCGCCAGCACCTCGTTCGAGGTGGCGCGCGGCGAGATCTTCGGGCTGCTCGGCCCCAACGGCGCGGGCAAGACCACCACCTTCCGCATGTTGTGCGGCCTGCTGCCCGCGACCAGCGGCCACCTGGAAGTGGCGGGCCTGAACCTGCGTACGGCCCGCGCGCAGGCCCGTGCGCGCATCGGCTACGTGTCGCAGAAGTTCGCGCTGTACGGCAACCTGAGCGTGCGCGAGAACCTGGAGTTCTTCGGCGGCGCCTACGGCCTGCGCGGCCAGCGGCGCGACGAACGGGTGAACGCGATCATCGAGCAGTTCTCGCTGCAACCCAGGGCCATCAGCGGCCAGTTGCCCGGCGGCTACAAGCAGCGCCTGGCGATGGCGGCCAGCCTGCTGCATCAGCCGGACATCCTGTTCCTCGACGAGCCCACCAGCGGCATCGACCCGCTGGCGCGGCGCGCCTTCTGGCGCACCATCACTTCGTTGGCGCAAGGCGGTACGACCATCATCATCACCACCCACTTCATGGAAGAGGCCGAATACTGCGACCGCATCGCGATCCAGGACGCCGGCAGGATGCTGGCGCTGGGCACGCCCAGGCAGGTGCGCGAACAGGCCGGCCATGCGGGCCAGGACATGAACAGCGCCTTCATTGCGATCGTCGAGCAGGGCCGCGCCAGGGCCGCCGAAGGAGTCGCCGCATGAGCACGCCGCACGACGGGCAAAGGCAAAGCGGCTTCCTGCGCCGCTTCACCGCTCTGCTGCGCAAGGAAGTGCGGCAGATGCTGCGCGACAAGAGCAACCTCGCGGTCGGCCTGCTGCTGCCGGTGGCGCTGATCCTGCTGTTCGGCTATGGCCTGTCCTTCGACGTGAAGAACGCGCCGGTGGCGGTGGTGCTGGAAGACCGCTCGCCCACCGCGCGCGAGATGGTCGATGGCCTGCAGGGCTCGGCCTACCTGGCCCCGGTGTTTGCCACCGGTATGCCCGAGGCCGAGCGGCTGTTGATGGCCGGCACGGTGGAGGGCATCGTCCGTGTGCCGAGCGACTTCTCGCGCCGCTTCCATGCCGGCGACGCGCGCATCCAACTGCTGCTCAACGGCGTGGACTCCAATTCCGCCGCGACCATCGAAGGCTACGTGAACGGCGCCATCGGCACCTGGGCGCAGCGGCAGGCCGACCGCGCCGGCAACAAGCCCGCCGGTGCCAGTCGCGTCGAGGTGGTGCAGCGGATGTGGTTCAACGAAGCCGGCGAGAGCCGCTGGTTCCTGATTCCCGGCCTGATCGTGCTGGTGCTGACCCTGATCGGCGGCTTCCTGACCTCGCTGCTGATCGCGCGCGAATGGGAGCGCGGCACGCTGGAGTCGCTGTTCGTCACCCCGGTGCGGCCGATGGAGATCGTGCTGTCCAAGATCGCGCCGTACCTAGCCGTCGGCGTGATCGACCTGGTGATGTGCCTGCTCGCCGCGCACTTCCTGTTCCACGTGCCGATGCGCGGCTCCTTGGCGGTCATCGTCATCTCCGGGCTGCTGTACCTGCTGGTGTCGCTGCTGCTGGGGCTGTTCATTTCCGGCGTGACCCGCAACCAGTTCCAGGCCAGCCAGATGGCGCTGCTGGCCAGCTTCATGCCGGCGATGATGCTTTCGGGCTTCGTCTTCGACCTGCGCAACGTGCCCGTGGTGATCCAGGTGATCAGCCAGGTGCTGCCGGCCACGCATTTCATGGGCCTGATCAAGACCCTGTTCATGGCCGGCAACAACTGGCCGATGATCCTGCGCGACTGCGGCATCCTCGCGCTGTATGCGCTGGTGCTGGCCTGGGCCACGCGCAACACCTTGCACAAGACCTTGAGGTGATCGGTATGGACGCCTTCCTCGCTACCCTGGCCCAGATCGGCGCGCTGATCCGCAAGGAACTGCTCGCGCTGTTCAAGGAGCCTTCCAGCCGGGCGCTGCTGATCGCACCGGCGCTGATGCAGTCGCTGCTGTTCGGCTATGGCGCCACCTACGACCTGACCAACGTGCCCTACGCGGTGCTGGACCAGAGCCGCGGCGCGGCCTCGACCGAGCTGCTGGCGCGGCTGGACGGCACCGGGGTGTTCCATCGCGCCGCCACCTTGACCGCGCCGGCGCAGATCGCCCAAGTGATCGACGGCAACGAGGCACTGGTGGTGCTGAGCATTCCCCCGGATTTCCAGCAGCGCCTGAACGCCGGGCAGGGCGCGCCCTTGCAGGTGATCCTCGACGGGCGCAATTCCTCCACCGCAGGCTCGGCGGCCAGCTACGTCGGCTCGATCGTCGCCAGCTACAACGCCACGCTCGGCGGCGGCGCATCCGGCGTCAGTATCGAACGCCGGGCCTGGTTCAACCCCAACCTGGAGTCGCGCTGGAACATGATGCCGGCGCTGATCGGCGCGCTGAGCATGTTGCAGACCCTGCTGATCGCCGCGCTGTCGGTGGCGCGCGAACGCGAGCAGGGCACCTTCGACCAGTTGCTGGTGACCCCGCTGACGCCGTTCCAGATCCTGATCGGCAAGGCGGTCCCGGCGATCCTGATCGGCCTGCTGCAATCCACCATCATCTTCCTGGTCATCCGCTTCTGGTTCCAGATACCGATGAACGGCTCGGTGGGGCTGCTGTACGCGGGGCTGCTCACGTTCAACATCGCCGCGGTGGGCGTGGGCCTGTCGGTCTCGGCGCTGTCGCTGAACATGCAGCAGGCGATGCTCTACACCTTCCTGCTGATCATGCCGTTGATGCTGCTGTCGGGCCTGCTCACGCCAGTGGAGAACATGCCCGAGGTGCTGCAGATCGCCACCTACGTCAATCCGCTGCGCTTCGGCATGGCCATCGTGCGCCGCGTGTACCTGGAGGGCGCCGGCTTCGCCGACATCTGGCTCAACTTCATCCCCTTGCTGGCGATGGGCGCCATCTCGCTGCCGCTGGCGGCGTGGCTGTTCCGCCATCGTCTCTCCTGAAAATGAACCACCTCCAGCCTTCGCGGACTTCGCTCCGCCTCGCCAAACCCCTCAAGGAGGCACTCCCTGTGGCCGGGCCCAGCCCGTTCCGTGGGTGTTCCCGCGTGGCCTGCTCCGCAGCCCTCGGCGCCATGCTGGCCTTGGCAGGCTGCGCCGCCGGGCCGGACTTCGCCAAACCGGCTGCCGCCGCACCCGACGACTGGACGAGCTGGCGCAGTGCGGACGCTTCGCTGCGCCTGCCCGTTGAAGCCGCGCAGGCGCTGCCGGCGCGCTGGTGGGAAGCCTTCGGCGACCCGGTGCTGAACCGCCTGGAGGAACGTGCCGCCAGCGCCAGCCCGGATCTGCGCACCGCCGCGCTGCACTTCGCCCAAGCGCGCGTGCAGCGCAGCGCCACCGCCGCCCAGCGCGGCCCCGAGGTCAACGCCAGCGGCGGCGTGAACCGCCAGCGCCAGAGCGAGAACGGCGCCGCCACGCGCCTGTACGACACGCTGGGCAGCAGCCTCGCTGGCAGTGCCTCGTCGCCGGGCTCGGGCATCGACACCTCGTCCCTGCTGGGCGTTCTGAGCGAGCCCTTCACCCTCTACCAGGCCGGCTTCGATGCTTCCTGGGAACTGGACCTGTGGGGGCGCGTGCGTCGCTCCATCGAAGCCGCCGACGCCGACGTGGCGCAGCAGGCCGCGCTGCTCGACCTGGCGCGGTTGAGCCTGGCCAGCGACTTGGCGCGCAACTATTTCGAGCTGCGCACCACGCAGCGCCAGATCCGCCTGATGCGCGAGGATGTCGCCGCGCTGGAGGAGCGCCTCGGCCTGCTGAAGGCGCGTGTCGACGGCGGCGTGCTCGATCACACCGACCTGCAGCGCCAGCGCGCCGAACTGGCGGCGCTGAAGGCGCAACTGCCCGGCCTGCTGGCACAGGAGGGCGCCAGCACCAACCAGATCGCCCTGCTGCTGGGCGAGCGCCCCGGCGCGCTGCAGGGCGAACTGGCGCCGGTTGCAGATGGCGGCAAGGCGGTGCTGCCGGACCTGGCCCTGGGCCTGCCGTCGGAGGTTGCGCTGCGCCGCCCCGACATCCGCGCCGCCGAAGCGCGGTTGCACCGCGCCACGGCCAGCATCGGAGTCGCACGGGCCGATCTGTACCCAAGCATCCGCCTGGGTGCCAAATTCGGATTCGAGTCCTACCTGAGCGGCGAATTCTCCGACTGGGGCAGCCGTGCCTGGTCGATCGGCCCCAGCGTGACCCTGCCGCTGTTCGACCACGGCCGGCGCAAGAGCGTGGTGCAACTGCGCGAGCTGGAGCAACAGGAGGCCGCGGTGAACTACCAGCAGACCGTGCTCAAGGCCTGGCAGGAGATCGACGACGCGCTGAGCGCCTATGCAGCGGAGCGGCAGCAGGCGCAGCAACTCGAACTGCGCGTGCAAAGCGCGGGCGACGCCTACACCCTGGCGTTGGCGCGCTATGACGGCGGCATCACCGACTACACCGCCGTGCTCGACAGCCAGCGCAGCTACTTGCAGGCGCGGCGCGATCTGGCGGCCAGCCAGGGGCGGGTGAACACGCGCTTTGCCACCGTCAACAAGGCGGTCGGCAATCTCGGGCCGGGCTGAAAAATTCCTTATTCCAGCTGGCGGTAAATCGCCTCGGCCAATGCCTGTAGCCGCTCGCGCGGCAAAGCGGCGCTGAGGGCATAGCCTTGGTGCCCGTCGAGCCAGTAAAAGCCCTGGGTCGTCCCGTCGTTGGTCCATTGGAACGCCATCGGGGCGGCGGTGGCCTTTCCCGGCTGGGGCAGGACGGACACATACAGCGTCACGCGCTCGCCCGTGGCGTCTTCGTACATGAACTGAGCGCGCGCCTGTCCGGTTTCGCCGGGCAGCAGGCGGCCTCCCATCAGGTGGAAGCCTTCGGCATCGAGCGCCGGGACCTTGAGCGGCACGCCCAGCCGTTTCGACAGCCATTGCACCAGGTGGGCCTGCTGCTGCGCGGCTACTTCGACCGGGTGGCGCTGCTCGGGCACGTAGACGGCATGGGCCGCCGCCGCCTCGCGCACGAACGCTGGCAACTGCGCCACGGCGCTGGTCCGTGGCGAGGCCGTCTGGTGACGGCCCATGCCGTAGCCTGCGCCCAGGCCCGCACCGAGCATGAGCCCGGCCGCCAGCGCATGAGGCCAGCGCCACTGGATGGGCGGGCGATGCAGCGCGCGGCGCAAGGGCGGCGGCACCGGTTCGTCGAGCACCTGCGCGTGCAGGGCTTGCAGGCTGGCGTTTTGGGCCTGCAGGGCGGCCATGCGCGCCGCTTCTTCCGGGTGCCTGGCCAGCCACTGCGCCACCACGGCTGCGCTTTCGGGCGAAAGCTCGCCATCCACCCAGGCGTGCAGCATGGATTCATCGGGATGGTGGTTTGGCGTCCATTTCATTTGACAACCCTCAGCGCGGCGGCGGCGGGTTTTTCTCCGTCCATCAGGCGCCGCAATTGCTCGCGCGCCCGTGCCAGGCGGGACATCACCGTGCCGATGGGCACGCCAAGCAGGGCGGCCGTCTCCGCGTAGCTGAACTGCTCCATCGCCACCAGTAGCAACACTTCGCGCGCCTGCGGCGGCAAGCGGGCCAAGGCGCGCTCCAAGTCCAGCCGCAGCGACATCTCCGTGGTGGGGTCGTGGCTGGGGCCGTCGACCTCGTTCAGTTCGACCATGCGATGGAGCGCCGCCTGCTGCCACTGGTTGGCATAGAGGTTGTGCATCAGGGTCAGCAGCCAACTGCGCAACGCCTTTTGCACCGCGTCGGCGCCAGCGCCGGCAGGCGGGCGCCACAGCGCCCATTTCTGGCAGGCCCGCTCCAGCGTGTCCTGCACGAGGTCGTCCGCGCGCACGGCATCGCCCATCAGCAGCCGCGCATAGCGGCGCAGGCGCGGGATGTGGGCGATGGCGGCGTCTACGTCCACGCTGGCCAGAGCGTGTGATGTCCGTTAGAGCGTCATCACGTTCTCAGGGCCTGGCGGCGTGCCAGGCGTTGTTGAGAAAGCCGTCACCCGTCTTGTCGCCGGGCTTGGCGTCCTTGACCCAGTAGTAGAGCGGGCGGCCCTTGTAAGCCCATTGCTTGTTGCCGTCGTCTCGGGTCACCACGCTCCAGTCCATGATGGGGGCGGCTGCCGCAGGCGCTATCAGCGGCGGCCAATTGGCGGCGCAGCCGCCATTGCATACGCTCTTGCCCGACCCTGCGGTATCTTTGTCAAAGACGTAGAGCGTCATCTGGTTGGGACCGACCAGGACGCCGTTCAACGTCGTGGCCGGGGACTGTGGTGGCTTGGTGGGCGAGGTGGAACAGGCCACCAGCAGGGCCGATGCCAGGATGGCGGGGGAAGCGATGCGGATCATGCGGTTTCTCCTTGGGGTTGACTTACGGTAAACAATCTTGCGAGCGGTTTTATTCCCTATTCTTTTCCGAAAGGCGTTGTGTGGCTTCCATTATTGAATCTGTGGATTGCGTCGTCATTGGCGCGGGTGTCGTGGGCCTGGCCGTGGCGCGTGCGCTGGCGCTGCAAGGGCGCGAGGTGATGGTGCTGGAAGCGGCCAATGCCATCGGCACAGGCACCAGTTCGCGCAACAGCGAGGTCATTCATGCGGGTATCTACTACCCGGTGGGCTCGCTCAAGGCGCGGCTGTGCGTGCGCGGCAAGGAACTGCTCTACGCCTATTGCACGGAGCGCGGCGTGCCCCATCGGCGCTGCGGCAAGCTCATCGTGGCGGCCAGCGAGGCGCAGCGCGAGGCGTTGCAGGCCATCCAACGCAAAGCGCAGGCCAATGGCGTGCATGACCTGCAATGGCTGGAGCGCGACGCGGCGCGCGCGCTGGAGCCCGCGCTGGAATGCGTGGCCGCGCTGCTGTCGCCCAGCACGGGCATCGTGGACAGCCATGCGCTCATGCTCGCCTTGCAGGGCGATCTGGAGAACGCAGGCGGCGTTGTGGCATTGAATTCGCCTCTAGCCCAGGCGGAGTGTGCGCAAGAAGCTATTATTTTGGAAGCAAAGGACGGCACGCGGCTGGCGGCGCGCACGGTGGTCAATGCGGCCGGGCTGTGGGCTCCCGATCTGGCGCGGCAGTTTGCGGGGCTCGATGCGCGCCACGTGCCGCAGGCGTACTACGCCAAGGGCAACTACTTCACGCTGGCCGGGCGTGCGCCGTTTTCACGGCTGGTCTACCCCGTGCCGGAAGCAGCGGGGCTGGGCGTGCACCTCACGCTGGACCTGGGCGGCCAGGCCAAGTTCGGGCCCGACGTGCAGTGGGTCGCCGGGCCTGACGACCTGGCGGTGGACGCGCGGCGCGGCGATGCCTTCTATGCCGAGGTGCGCCGCTACTGGCCCGGGCTGGCCGATGGGGCGCTGGTGCCGGGATACGCGGGTATTCGTCCCAAAATCCATGGGCCCCATGAAGCAACTGCCGACTTCGTCATCCAGGGCGAGGCCGTGCACGGCGTGCGCGGGCTGGTCAACCTGTTCGGCATCGAGTCGCCGGGACTGACCAGTGCACTATCTTTGGGCGAAGAAGTGGCCGCGATGCTGCGCAATGATGGGTAATTAGGACAACTCGCTAGAAAACCGGGGGCGATGCTGGGGTAATATGGGTGCTGGCTTTACCGCGCCGCAACATCTCGCATCCGCTGGTTTTTTGCACTGAAAGGCTTGACCCATGACGACCTCCGCTACCGACACCGTGACCACTGCCCAGACTGATCTCGAAAAGCTCGTGAGCGACCTGCGCGGTCTGCTGGCCGACAAGAACCTGGACAGCGTTCCTGAGATCAAGATGCTGCGCCGCCGCCTGGAAGACGGCATGAGCACCGTGCGCGACAACGCCGTGCGCGCCGCGCAGGAGGCGGCCCGCCAGGCCAAGGAAGCCGCCGCCCTGGCGGACCGCTATGCGCATGACGAACCCTGGCGCGTTGCCGGCGCGGCGCTGGCCGTGGGCGCTCTGGCGGGTTTCGTCCTGGCCCGCCGCTGAAATTGCACGCCAGGCGCTGATTCATGAACTGGCTGTCCCTGATCGGGCTGGAAGGATTCGTGGCCCGCTGGCGGGCCCTGGTTCTGGAAGGCGCCATCGGCTTCGATGACCGTGTCACCCTGGCGCGGCTCGAATGGCGCGACCAGCGGCGGCACATGCTGCACGCGCTGCTGCTCACGCTCGCCGTGGGCGGGCTGGGCGTGGTGGCGCTGCTGCTGCTGTCGGTGGCGCTGCTCGTGCAGTTCTGGGATACGCCGCAGCGCCTGTTCGTGGCCTGGACGATTGCCGCCGTCTGGCTGGTGGTCTGGGCCGTGGCGCTGGCGACCCTGCTGTCGGCGCTGCGCCGCGTGGCGCATGGCTTCGCGCTTACGCGCCGCGAACTGGCGCTGGACTGGCGCGACATCAAGGAGCGGCTGTAATGGGCAACCCTTTCACGCCCAACCAGGCGGAGCAAGAGGTGCTGAACCGCATTGCCGCCCAGCGCGAGCGCCTGCGCGCGCGCCGGGCCTTGCGCAAGGCATTGGCGGCGCAGGCCGTCGCCACGGGCCACCCTCCGCCCGATGCGCCCTGGTTCACCAAGGCGATCTCCATGGCGCGCGAGAACCCCAGCCTGGTGGCCGCCGCCGCAGGCGTGGCGCTGGCCGTGGGGCCGCGCCGTCTGGCGCGGTGGGCGCGTGTGGCGCTGCCGATCGTGCTCAGCGCCACGGCCAAGCGGCGCTGAAATCCTTTACCGACCCGCCGCCTTGATGGCGCGCGCGGCCTGGCCCACCAGGGTAGGGCCTTGGTAAATCAATCCCGTGTAGATCTGCACCACGTCCGCCCCGGCACGGATTTTGCCCACGGCGTCCTGCGCGCTCAGGATGCCGCCCACGCCGATGATGGGGAAGCTCTTGCCCAAAGCGGCGCGCAGTTGGGCGATGACGCGGTTGCTGGCCTCGTAGACCGGCGAGCCGCTCAGGCCGCCTGTTTCCTCGGCATGGCGCAGGCCCTTGACGGCGTCGCGGCCGATGGTGGTGTTGGTGGCGATCACGCCGTCCATGCCGTGGCGCTTCAGCGTGGCGGCGATCACGTCGACCTGGGCTTCATCGAGGTCGGGAGCGATTTTCACGAACACGGGCACGCGCCGCGACTGCTGCGCGGCCAGTTGCTCGCGCCGTTCGGCGATGGCGGCGAGCAGGGCGTCCAGCGCTTCGTCGCTTTGCAGCGCGCGCAGGTTCTTGGTATTGGGCGAACTGATGTTGACCGTCACGTAGTCGGCGTGGGGGTATACGCTGTCCAGGCAGGTCAGGTAGTCGCGCGTGGCTTCCTCAATGGGCGTGGCGGCGTTCTTGCCGATGTTCAGGCCCAGCAGCATCCGCGGGCCGGGCTGGGTGCGGAAGCGGGCCTGCTGCACGTTGCGCAGGAAGGCGTCCAGCCCCTCGTTGTTGAAGCCCAGGCGGTTGATGAGCGCGTTTTTCTCGGGAATGCGGAACATGCGCGGCTTGGGGTTGCCGGGCTGGCCCTTGGGGGTGACGGTGCCCACTTCGACGAAGCCGAAGCCCATGGCGCCCAGCGCGTCGATGCAGCGTGCGTTCTTGTCCAGGCCCGCAGCCAGGCCCACGCGGTTGGGGAAGGTGAGGCCCGCGAGGGTGATGGGGTCGTCCACCGTTTCGTTGCACCAGGCCCATTGCATGGGCGTGCGCTGTCCGCGCGCGAGCATGTGCATGGTGAGTTCGTGGGCGGATTCGGCGTCCATGCCGAAGAGAAAGGGGCGGGCGAAGGCGTAGGGGATCAGGGACATGGGGATAATTCGCAGTTCTTCCGATTTTCCCTTATCCCATGTCCGCTTCCTCTTCTCTCTCCCAAGACGAACTCAAGGCCCTGGTGGGCCAGGCCGCTTTGCACTACGTGGTGCCGGGCGAGATCGTGGGGGTGGGCACGGGCTCCACGGTCAACAAATTCATCGATGCGCTGGCGGGCATGAAGGACCGCATCCGCGGCGCGGTGTCGAGCTCCGTTGCCAGCACGCAGCGGCTGCAGGCGCTGGGCATTCCGGTGTTCGACGCGAACGAGGTCGAGTCGCTGGCTGTGTACATCGACGGCGCGGACGAGATCGACGGCGCGGGCTACATGGTCAAGGGCGGCGGCGCGGCGCTGACGCGCGAGAAGATCGTGGCGGCGCTGGCGCGGCGCTTCGTGTGCATCGCGGACGAGTCCAAGCTCGTCGAGACCCTGGGCCGGTTTCCGCTGCCGGTGGAGGTGATTCCGATGGCCGCGCAGCAGATCACGCGCCGCTTTGCCGCTTTGGGCGGCACGGCCACGCTGCGCCTGAAGGACGGCCAGCCGCTGGTGACGGACAACGGCCAGCACATCCTGGACGTGCGTGGCTTGGCTGTCACCGACCCGCTGGCGTTCGAGTCTGAAGTGAACCAGTGGCCCGGCGTGGTCACCGTGGGCGTGTTCGCGCACCAGAAGGCTGGCGTGTGCCTGCTGGGCACCGCCAACGGCGTGCGCACCATCACCTACTGATCAGCCGGCGGCTTCCAGCCCGTTGGCGAAGTGCGCCTGCATGGCGCGCACGGTGGCTTCGGCGTCGCGCGCGCGCAGCGCGGCCATCACGGCGCGGTGCTCGGCCAGCGAATCCTCGATGCGGCCCTGCTTGAACAGCGAATTGTGGCGCGCCAGCTTCATCACCTTGCGCAGGTCGGCCACCATCTGGTCGCGCCAGCGGTTGTTGGCCAGGGCCAGCAATTGCATGTGAAAGCGCTCGTTCACGGCGAAGAAGTGCGCGTGGTCGGGCGTGGCACGCTCCAGTTCGTCGTGCAGGGCCTGCAGGGACGCCAGCTGCGCCTCGGTGGCGTTCGCGGCCACCACGCCCGCGGCGTCGCTCTCCAGCAGCGAGAGCAGGTGGTACACGTCGCGCAGGTCCTTTTCCGACACCTCGGTCACGTAGGCCCCGCGCCGCACCTTCATGGTGACCAGCCCTTCGGCGGCCAGCACCTTCAGCGCCTCGCGCAGCGGCGTGCGGCTGATGCCGAATTCCTCGGCGATCTTCAGTTCGTCAATCCAGCTCCCGGGCTCCAGCTCGCGTAGGAAGATGCGCTGGCGCAATTGCTCCGCCACCTCTTCATAGAGCGCGCGGGGGGTGAGAAGGGCTGTGGACATGTCGCCAATGGTACGCAAAACTACGTGGAATTAGAAATTCATAATTATGATCGCATGGATAGGGGTAAACTCCCTCACAATTCTGTGAAAGTTTGCTTGCACACTGCGCTGCGGCAGCCTGCCAACCTTGCGAAAGCGCCACGCCATGAGCCATTCCTCTGACAAGAGCCATCCCGCCTACCCTGCGACCAGCCTGGATGCCTGGGCCAAGGCCGCCGCCAAGTCCGCGCCCGGCGGCAATCTGGAGGCGCTGAACTGGGTCACGCCCGACGGCATCACCGTCAAGCCGCTGTACACGGCGGAAGACACGCAAAGCCTGCCCTACACCCACACGCTGCCCGGCTTCGAGCCCTACCTGCGCGGCCCGCAGGCCACCATGTACGCGGTGCGGCCCTGGACCATCCGCCAGTACGCGGGCTTCTCCACCGCCGAGGAGTCCAACGCCTTCTACCGCAAGGCGCTGGCGGCGGGCGGGCAGGGCGTGTCCGTCGCGTTCGACCTCGCCACGCACCGCGGCTACGACAGCGACCATCCGCGCGTGACTGGCGACGTGGGCAAGGCCGGCGTGGCCATCGACTCGGTGGAGGACATGAAAATCCTGTTCGACGGCATTCCGCTCGACAAGGTGTCCGTGTCGATGACCATGAACGGCGCGGTGCTGCCGGTGCTCGCGGGCTATGTGGTGGCGGCGGAGGAGCAGGGTGTGTCGCAGGACAAGCTCTCCGGGACCATCCAGAACGACATCCTCAAGGAGTTCATGGTCCGCAACACCTACATCTACCCGCCCAAGCCGTCGATGCGCATCATCGGCGACATCATCGAGTACACGAGCCAGAACATGCCCAAGTTCAACTCGATCTCGATCAGCGGCTACCACATGCAGGAGGCGGGCGCCAACCAGGCGCTGGAACTGGCCTTCACGCTGGCCGACGGCAAGGAATACGTGAAGACCGCCATCGCCAAGGGCATGGACGTGGACGCCTTCGCGGGCCGCCTGTCGTTCTTCTGGGCCATCGGCATGAACTTCTACCTCGAAGTCGCCAAGATGCGCGCCGCGCGCCTGCTGTGGTGCCGCATCATGAAGGGCTTCGACGCCAAGAACCCCAAGAGCCTGATGCTGCGCACCCACTGCCAGACCAGCGGCTGGAGCCTGACCGAGCAGGACCCGTACAACAACGTGGTGCGCACCACCATCGAGGCCATGGCGGCCGTGTTCGGCGGCACGCAGAGCCTGCACACCAACGCGCTCGACGAAGCCATCGCGCTGCCCACCGAGTTCTCGGCCCGCATCGCGCGCAACACGCAGCTCATCATCCAGGAAGAGACCCACATCACCAACGTGATCGACCCCTGGGCCGGCAGCTACATGATGGAAAAGCTCACGCAGGACATGGCCGACGCCGCGTGGACGATCATCGAGGAAGTAGACGCCATGGGCGGCATGACCGCTGCCGTGGACAGCGGCTGGGCCAAACTCAAGATCGAGGCCGCCGCCGCTGAGAAGCAGGCGCGCATCGACTCGGGCAAGGAAGTCATCGTCGGCGTCAACAAGTACAAGCTGGCCAAGGAAGATCCGGTCGACATCCTCGAAATCGACAACGTGAAAGTGCGCGACGGGCAGATCGCGCGGCTCAACGCCATCAAGCAAAAACGCGATGCAGCCCAGGTGGAGCAAGCGCTGGCTGCTCTTACTTCCGCAGCAGAAAGCGGCGAGGGCAACCTGCTCGACCTGGCCATCAAGGCCGTGCGCCTGCGCGCCACGGTGGGCGAGGTCTCCGACGCGCTGGAAAAAGTCTTCGGCCGCCACCGCGCCGACACGCAGAAGGTGACCGGCGTCTACGCCGCCGCCTACGACTCGGCCGAAGGCTGGGAAAAGCTCAAGACCGAGATCAACACCTTCGCCGAAGAACAGGGCCGCCGCCCGCGCGTGATGATCGCCAAGCTGGGCCAGGATGGGCATGACCGCGGCGCCAAGGTGGTGGCCACCGCGTTCGCCGACCTGGGCTTCGACGTGGACATGGGCCCGCTGTTCCAGACCCCCGAGGAATGCGCGCGCCAGGCCATCGAGAACGACGTGCACGCGGTGGGCGTGTCCACCCTCGCGGCGGGGCACAAGACGCTGGTGCCGGCCATCATCCAGTCGCTCAAGGACCAGGGCGCGGACGACATCATCGTCTTCGTCGGCGGGGTGATTCCGGCGCAAGACTACGACTTCCTCTACAACGCCGGCGTGAAGGGCGTGTACGGGCCGGGCACGCCGATTCCGGCGAGCGCGAAGGATGTGCTCGAACAAATCCGTAAGGCCATTTCCTGAAATTTGAGATACAGTAATACGGTATTTCAACTGCTGGAGCGCATCATGGCCGTATCCGTCCGAATGGATCCTTTGATGGAGAAGGAATTGGAGCTTGCCGCCAAGCGCCAAGGCATTACCAAGTCACAATTCATCATTGCGGCGGTGGAACGCGCCCTGGGCCGCAAAGACCCCGCCGCGCTGTACCACCGCGTGATGGAGGAGGCCGCCGCCTACCGCATCGGCCAAGGTGCGGCGGACGAAGACCTTTCCCCGCACAAAGTCGCCCTGCGCAGCAGCCTGCGCGCGGTGCACGAAGGGCAGCAAGACGAATACGCGGCTTTCCTCGCACGGCGGCAGGCGGCTGCCGAGGGGACGCCGCAGTGAAGGTGTGCCTGCTGGATGCCAGCCCCATGGTCGCCCTGTTCGACACGGGCGACCGCTTTCACGCGCACTTCCAACAGCTCATGGTGCAGCCTGGGCAGCCCGTGCAGATGCACACCACTTGGCCCTGCGTCACCGAAGCCAGCCACTTGCTGGGGCCGCGCCATCGCGTCGCCTTGCTGCAATGGATAGGCGCGGGCGCGGTGCAAGTGTTCCCGTTCGACACGTCGGATCTGCTGGAGATGTGCGAGTGGATCACCCAATACACCCAGCAGCCGCGCACCGAGATGGATTTGGCGGACGCATCGCTGTACTGGCTAGCCTGCGAATCGGGCGTGACCCGCATCCTGACCATGGACGTGCGCGACTTCTCGCGCTACCGCTTGCCCGATGGCCGGGCTTTCGAGATTTTGTAAAGGGGCGGCGATGAAGATCAGCAACCCCCTGGCCGCAGAAGACCTCGACATGCAGGACATACGCGGCGACCACTACGCCACGATGAAGCCTGCCAGCACCATCTTGCGGCTGGAGGGCTTGGCCTACCTGCTGCTGGCCTGCGCGCTGTACCAAAGCCTGGGCTTTGCCTGGGGCCAGTTCGCGCTGTGGTTCCTGCTGCCTGACGTTGCCTTGCTCGTGTACGTGCTGGGCAACCCGCGTGCAGGCATGTGGGCCTACAACCTCACGCATAGCAGTGCGGGGGCTGGCTTGGTGGGGGTAGTGGGCGTGCTGACGGCGCAGCCTGTGTTGTGGCAGGCCAGCCTGATCTGGTTTGCCCACATCGGTTTTGACCGGGCTCTGGGCTACGGCTTGAAATTTCCCCTGGGCTTCAGGGTCACGCACCTGGGCGTCATTGGCGGTATGCGGAGGTCCGATGGCACCTGACACGCTGCTTCAGGGCATCACCACAGGCAGCAGCGCAGCCCAGCGCCGCGCCATCGCCAAAGCTATCACCCTGCTCGAATCCACCCGCGCCGACCACCGCGCGCAGGCGGACGAGTTGCTCACGGCCTTGCTGCCGCACACGGGCAGGAGCTTCCGCCTCGGCATCAGCGGCGTGCCGGGCGTGGGCAAGAGCACCTTCATCGAAGCGCTGGGTTTGTACCTGATCGCCCAGGGCCACCGCGTGGCGGTGCTGGCCATCGACCCGTCTTCCACCGTTTCGGGCGGCGCCATCCTGGGCGACAAGACACGCATGGAGCATCTCTCGGTGCATGAGAAGGCCTACATCCGCCCCAGCCCCAGCAGCGGCACCCTGGGCGGCGTGGCCGAGAAGACGCGCGAGGCCATGCTGGTCTGCGAGGCCGCGGGCTACGACGTGGTGATTGTCGAGACCGTGGGCGTGGGCCAGAGCGAGATCGCGGTGCACGGCATGACCGACATGTTCGTGCTGCTGCAGCTGCCCAACGCGGGCGACGACCTGCAGGCCATTAAGAAGGGCGTGATGGAGATCGCCGACCTCGTGGTCATCAACAAGGCCGACATCGACCCGCGCGCCGCCACGCGCGCGCAGGCGCAGATCACCTCCAGCCTGCGCCTGCTGGGCCTGCACGGCAACCCGGACCACGCCACGGGCGGCGCGCTGTGGCAGCCGCGCGTGGTGCAGATCAGCGCCTTGCTGGGGCAGGGCGTTGAAGGCTTCTGGCAGGCGGTGGCGAGCTTCCGCGAGATGCAGACCGCCAATGGCCGCCTGGCCGCGCGCCGCGAAAAACAAAGCCTGGCCTGGATGTGGGAGCGCATAGACCACGGCCTCAAGCAGGCCTTCCGCGCGCATCCGCAGGTCCAGGCGCTGCTGCCCCGGCTGCAGGCCGACGTGGCCGCGGGGCGCGTAGCGGCATCGACTGCGGCACGAAATCTGCTTGCAGCCCAAGCGGGGCAAGCGCTACCAGCTATCAATTAAGTAGTAGAAACGCAAAGGATCGACCATGCAGGACATACTCGACCAACTCGAACGCAAGCGCGAACAGGCCCGCCTGGGCGGCGGCCAGAAGCGCATCGACGCGCAGCACAAGAAGGGCAAGCTCACCGCGCGCGAGCGCATCGAGCTGCTGCTGGACGACGGCACGTTCGAGGAATGGGACATGTTCGTCGAGCACCGCTGCACCGACTTCGGTATGCAGGACCAGAAGGTTCCCGGCGACGGCGTGGTCACCGGCTACGGCATGATCAATGGCCGCCTGGTGTTCGTGTTCAGCCAGGACTTCACCGTGTTCGGCGGCGCGCTCTCCGAAGCCCACGCCGAGAAGATCTGCAAGATCATGGACCAGGCGATGAAGGTGGGCGCGCCCGTCATCGGCCTCAACGACTCGGGCGGCGCGCGCATCCAGGAGGGCGTGGCGTCGCTGGGCGGCTATGCCGACGTGTTCCAGCGCAACGTGATGGCCTCGGGCGTCATCCCGCAGATCAGCATGATCATGGGCCCCAGCGCGGGCGGCGCGGTGTATTCGCCCGCCATGACGGACTTCATCTTCATGGTGAAGGACAGCAGCTACATGTTCGTCACCGGCCCCGAGGTGGTGAAGACCGTGACGCACGAGAACGTGACGGCCGAGGAACTGGGCGGCGCCATCACCCACACCACCAAGAGCGGCGTGGCCGACCTGGCCTTCGAGAACGACGTGGAGGCGCTGATGATGCTGCGCCGCCTGTACAACTACCTGCCGCTGTCCAACAAGGAAAAGGCCCCGCTGCGCCGCACCACCGACCCGAGCGACCGCGCCGACGCCAGCCTGGACACCCTGGTGCCCGACAACCCGAACAAGCCCTACGACATGAAGGAGCTGATCGTCAAGACCGTGGACGACGGCGACTTCTTCGAGCTGCAGCCCGAGTACGCCAAGAACGTGCTGATCGGCTTCGCGCGCATGGCGGGGCAGACGGTGGGCATCGTCGCCAACCAGCCGCTGGTGCTGGCCGGCTGCCTGGACATCAAGAGCAGCATCAAGGCCGCGCGCTTCGTGCGCTTCTGCGATGCGTTCAACATCCCCGTGGTCACCTTCGTGGACGTGCCCGGCTTCATGCCCGGCACCAGCCAGGAGTACGGCGGCATCATCAAGCACGGCGCCAAGCTGCTCTACGCCTACGCCGAGGCCACGGTGCCCAAGATCACCGTCATTACGCGCAAGGCGTATGGCGGCGCGTACGACGTGATGGCCTCCAAGCACCTGCGCGGCGACGTGAACCTGGCCTGGCCCAACGCCGAGATCGCGGTGATGGGCGCCAAGGGCGCGGTGGAAATCATCTTCCGCGAGGACAAGAACGACCCCGCCAAGCTCGCCGCGAAAGAGGCCGAGTACAAGGCCCGCTTCGCCAACCCCTTCGTGGCGGGCGCGCGCGGCTTCATCGACGACGTCATCCTGCCGCACGAGACGCGCAAGCGCATCTGCCGATCGCTCGTCATGCTGCAGAACAAGAAGCTCGACAACCCCTGGCGCAAGCACGGGAACATTCCGCTGTAAACCGGGAGCCTCGCATGTCCATCCGCCTCTACTACCACCCGTACTCCCGCGCCGCCGGCACGCTCTGGGCGCTGGAAGAGGCGGGCGTGCCCTACGAACTGCGGGTCACCGACATCCTGAAGGGCGAGCAGAAAGGCCCCGAACTGGTGGCGCTCAACCCCATGGGCAAGTTGCCCACGCTGGTCGATGGCGACGTGGTGGTGACGGAGGCCGCGGCCATCTGCCTGTACCTGGCCGACCGCTACGCCGCGGGCCGCCTGGCCCCGGCGCTTCATGATCCGCGGCGCGGCACCTACCTGCGCTGGTCGTTCTTCGCGCCCAGCGTGATCGAGCCCGCCGTCATGGCCCACAGCGGCAAATGGGAAGTGCGCGAAGTCGCGGCGGGCTGGGGCAACTACGCGCTGATGCTCGCCGCCGCGCAGAGCGCCATCGCCGGGCGGCCCTACGTGCTGGGCGATGAGTTTTCAATGGCCGACGTGGTATTCGGCGGCACGCTGCGCTACATGATGGAGTTCAAGCTGGTCGAGCCCATCGCGCCGTTCCAGGACTACGTAGGCCGGCTGACCGCGCGCCCCGCCTACCAGCGCGCCAACGAGCGCAACCTGGCCATGCGCAAGGAACTGGGCCTCCAGTAACCCGAAGGCGAAGGCATGGCGAGCGCGTTGCGGCCCCTCCTGCTGACCCTGCTGGCCCTGTCGATGGCGGCGGGCGGCGCGCTGGCGCAGGACCGCGCCGTCACGCCCCTGGCCGACGGCGCGCGGCTCACCGACATGGGCGCCCTGGCCGACGCCAGCGGGCGCGGCGCGCGCTGGTGGGTGGAATCCCGCGATTCGGACCTGTGCGCCCCGCGCACGCTGCACGTGCTGGTGGACGTGCACATGCCCCTGGCACGCGAAGGCGTGGCGCGGGAGTGGATGCAGATGGCGCACCAGCGCTGGGCGCAGCTGTGCGCCGACAAGGCGGCGGGCGGGCTGATGGTGCGCATCCAGCTGCACCAGGGCTTCGAGCTCGCGCCCGACGCCACGGGCCACATGCCGCGCGGCGTGGTGAATGCGCTGGCGTCCTTCCAGGGGCGGAACATGGCGTTCCAGCAGTACCAGAGCAACGCGGCCGAGATGCCCGCCGAAGGCGAGCACAGCCCCGAGTACGCAGCCAACGCCCAGCGCCTGCGCCAGATCGCGCAGCACTACAAGGCCGGCCGCCTGATGGACGTGGCGGGGCTGGACCGCCTGCGCACGCGCCCGCGCGAGCCCGTGCTGCTGCTGGCCGTGCGCCCCGGCGCGCTGGTGGGCCGGGGCAAGCGCCTCGTGCACGGCGCGCGGCACGAGGGCTGGGACGCGAGCTCCGCCGTCGTCGAGGGCGCGGGGGTCGCGCAGTGGAACGGCGACAGCCGCATGGTCGCCGTGCGCGTGAAGGCGCGCTCCACCGACGTGCGCTCGCCCGACCGCTGGGTGCTGACCCTGCTGGGCAGCCAGGCGTGCCGGTTCAAGGACTGCGAGGATTTTCTGTTGCTGCCGGGCGGCCAGTGGGCCGGCCAGCGTGAATTGCATTGATTTGATTGGAGAGAGTTCTATGTTCACCAAAATCCTGATCGCCAACCGGGGCGAGATCGCGTGCCGA
Organism: Acidovorax sp.; assembly: GCA_047601665.1. Lineage (GTDB taxonomy): Bacteria > Pseudomonadota > Gammaproteobacteria > Burkholderiales > Burkholderiaceae_C > JASGIT01. The sequence goes on along the minus strand of JASGIT010000001.1, from coordinate 4,580,726 downwards.
GTGATCGCCACCGCCCGCAAGATGGGCATCCAGACCGTGGCCGTGTACTCCGACGCCGACCGCGACGCGCGCCACGTCAAGCTGGCCGACGAGGCCGTGCGCATCGGCGCCGCGCCGTCGCGCGAGTCGTACCTGCTGGCCGACAAGATCATCGCCGCGTGCAAGCAGACCGGCGCGCAGGCCGTGCACCCGGGCTACGGCTTCCTCTCCGAGAACGAAGCCTTCGCGCGCCGCGTGGAGGAAGAGGGCATCACCTTCATCGGCCCCAAGCACGCGGCCATCGCCGCCATGGGCGACAAGATCGCGTCCAAGAAGCTCGCCAACGCGGCCCAGGTCAACACCATTCCCGGCTACAACGACCCGATCGACAGCCCCGAGCAGGCGGTGCAGATCGCCAAGGACATCGGCTACCCGGTGATGATCAAGGCCAGCGCGGGCGGCGGCGGCAAGGGCCTGCGCGTGGCCTACAACGACAAGGAAGCGTTCGACGGCTTCGCGAGCTGCCGCAACGAGGCGCGCAACAGCTTTGGCGACGACCGCGTGTTCATCGAGAAATTCGTGCAGGAGCCGCGCCACATCGAGATCCAGGTGCTGGGCGACGGCTTCGGCAACGTCATCTACCTGAACGAGCGCGAGTGTTCCATCCAGCGCCGCCACCAGAAGGTGATCGAGGAAGCGCCTTCGCCCTTCATCAGCGACGCCACTCGCAAGGCCATGGGCGAGCAGGCCGTGGCGCTGGCCAAGGCCGTGGGCTACCAGAGCGCGGGCACGGTGGAGTTCGTGGTCGGCAAGGACCAGGACTTCTACTTCCTCGAAATGAACACCCGCCTGCAGGTGGAGCACCCGGTGACGGAATGCATCACCGGCCTGGACCTCGTGGAGCTGATGATCCGCGTGGCCGCGGGCGAGAAGCTGCCGTTGGTGCAGGCCGACGTGCAGCGCAACGGCTGGGCCATCGAGTGCCGCATCAACGCCGAAGACCCGTTCCGCAACTTCCTGCCGTCCACGGGCCGCCTGGTGCGCTTCAGCCCGCCCGAGCCGAGCATGTGGCAGGGCGACACCGAGCACCTGCACGGCGTGCGCGTGGACACCGGCGTGTACGAGGGCGGCGAAATCCCCATGTACTACGACTCGATGATCGCCAAGCTCATCGTGCACGGCCTGGACCGCAACGACGCCATCGCCAAGATGCGCGAGGCGCTCAACGGCTTCGTCATCCGGGGCATCAGCAGCAACATCCCGTTCCAGGCCGCGCTGCTCGCGCACCCGCAGTTCGTGTCGGGCCAGTTCAACACCGGCTTCATCGCCGAGCACTACGGCCATGGCTTCCATGCCGAGGACGTGCCGCACGACGACCCCGACTTTCTCGCCGCGCTGGCCGCGTTCATGAACCGCCGTTACCGCAGCCGCGCCGCCTCCATCAGCGGCCAGGTGCTGGGGCACGAGGTCAAGGTGGGCGTGGACTACACCGTGGTCGTGCTCGGCGCGGGCGGCGAAAACCGCCACGTCGATGCCCACGTGGTCGACTTCGACCGCGATACGCGCTCGGCCAAGGTCAGCATCGGCGACAAGCACTACGACATCACGAGCAGCACCGCGCTGCGCGAGGTGCGCGTGCAGGGCATCGTGAACGGCCAGCCCTTCACCGCCCAGGTGGAGCGCGGCACGGCCAAGAACCCGCTGGCGCTGCGCGTGGTGCACAACGGCACGCAGATCGACGCGCTGGTGCTCTCGCCGCTGGGCGCGCGCCTGCACCAGCTCATGCCCTTCAAGGCCCCGCCCGACCTGTCCAAGTTCCTGCTCTCGCCCATGCCCGGCCTGCTGGTCGACGTGGCGGTGCAGCCGGGCCAGAAGGTGCAGGCGGGCGAGAAGCTCGCCGTGATCGAGGCCATGAAGATGGAAAACATCCTCTTCGCCGCGCAGGACGGCGTGGTCAGCAAGATCAGCGCCGCCAAGGGCGATTCGCTCGCGGTGGACGAGATCATTCTGGAATTTGAATGAAATCGGCCTCCAGCGCTTGATGGACAAGCGCTGGCAGCTATCAAAAAAGGAGTATCTAATGACCCGACCCTTCAAGGTACTGGGCATCCAGCAGATCGCCATCGGCGGCACCGACAAAGAGCGCATGAAGGCGCTGTGGGTAGACATGCTGGGCCTCACCCAAACCGGCACCTTCCGCAGCGAGCGCGAGAACGTGGATGAAGACATCCTCGCCATGGGCCGAGGCGCGCACGTGGTCGAGGTGGACATCATGCAGCCGCTCGACATCGAGAAGAAACCCGCCGTGCACGCCACGCCGCTCAATCACATCGGCCTGTGGATCGACGATTTGCCCAAGGCCGTGGAATGGCTCACCGCCCAGGGCGTGCGCTTCGCGCCGGGCGGCATCCGCAAGGGCGCGGCGGGGTACGACATCACCTTCCTGCACCCCAAGGCCAGCGACGAATTCCCGATCGCGGGCGAAGGCGTGCTGATCGAACTGGTGCAGGCGCCGCCCGAGGTCGTCGCCGCGCTGGGCAACTGACTGACACAAAAACAAAGGCAACCACCATGTCCATGGAAACCCTGGCCGCCCCCGTCCAACTGCACCGCCGTCCCGCGCCGCCCGTCCAGCCGCAAGGCCCGTGGAGCCTGGAGGCCGTGCAGGCCCTGCTCGACAAACCCCTGCTCGACCTGGTCTTCGAGGCGCAGACCGTGCACCGCCAGTATTGGCCCGCGGGCGACATCGAACTGGCCACGCTGCTGTCGGTGAAGACCGGCGGCTGCCCCGAGAACTGCGGCTACTGCCCCCAGTCCGCCGAGTTCGACACCGGCGTGCAGGCGCAGAAGCTCATGGACGTGGCCGACGTCACCCGCGCCGCCCAGGCCGCCAAGGACGCGGGCGCCACGCGCTTTTGCATGGGCGCGGCCTGGCGCGCGCCCAAGGACCGCGACATCGAGAAGGTGAGCGAACTCATCAGCGCCGTGAAGGGCCTGGGCCTGCAGACCTGCGCCACGCTGGGCATGTTGGAGCCGCACCAGGCCCAGGCGCTCAAGGGCGCGGGGCTGGACTACTACAACCACAACCTGGACACCGCGCCCGAGTACTACCAGGACGTGGTCAGCACGCGCCAGTACCAGGACCGGCTCGACACCCTGGCCCACGTGCGCGCGGCGGGCATCAGCGTGTGCTGCGGCGGCATCGTGGGCATGGGCGAGGCGCCGGTGCACCGCGCGGGGCTGATCGCGCAGTTGGCCAACCTGAGCCCGTACCCCGAATCCGTGCCCATCAACAGCCTGGTGCGCGTGCCCGGCACGCCGCTGGCCGACAGCGAGCCGATCGACCCGCTGGACTTCGTGCGCATGATCGCCGTGGCCCGCATCACCATGCCCCGCGCGCGCGTGCGCCTGTCGGCGGGCCGCCAGCAGCTGGGCGAGGCGGTGCAGGCGCTGTGCTTCATGGCCGGGGCCAATTCCATCTTCTACGGCGACAAACTGCTGGTCACCGGCAACCCGGACGTGGCCGCCGACGTGCAGCTGCTCGCCAAGCTCGGCCTGCGCGCGACCGAGGTTTGCTCCTGAAAAAGTAGCTGCCAGCGCTTGATGGATAAGCGCTGGAGGCTCTTTTCATTCAAAAAATCAAGCGCCTTCCGGCTTGATCTGGGCGCGCGCGATCACCGGCTTCCAGCGCGCCTGCTCGGCCTTGATGAAGGCGTCGAACTCGGCGGCGGTGTTGCCCACGGCCAGCGCCGTTTCCTGCGAGAGCTTGTCCTTCACCGGCGCGCTGTGCGCGGCCTTGATGGCCTCGGCCTCCAGCTTGGCGATGTGGGGCTTGGCCCATTTGCTGGGCGCGAGCAGGCCGTACCACTGCGTCATCTCGAAGCCCTTGAAGCCCTGTTCGGCCACCGTGGGCACGTCGGGCATCTGCGGCAGGCGCTGCGCGGTGCCGGTGGCGATGCAGCGCAGCTTGCCCGACTTGATGAACGGCAGCAGCGCCGGCGCGCCCACCGAGGCGGCCTGCAGGCGGCCCGCCATCAGGTCGGTCAGCATGGGGCCGGTGCCGCGGTAGGGCACGTGCAGCATGAAGGCGTTGGTCACCATCTTCAGGTACTCGAACGCCAGGTGCCCCGCGCTGCCGTTGCCCGCCGAGCCGTAGTTCAGCTGGCCGGGCCGGGCCTTGGCGTAGGCGATCATTTCGGTGATGTTCTTGATCGGCAGGTCCGGGTGCACCACGTACAGGCTGGGCACCTTGGACAGCAGCGTGATCGGCGCGAAGTCGCGGTTCGCGTCGTAGGGCAGCTTGGGGAAGATGTAGGGGTTGACGGCCAGCGTGCCGATGTGGCCCAGGATGATGGTGTGCTCGTCCGTGCTGTTGGCCACTTCCTGCATGGCGATGTTGCCCGCCGCGCCGGGCTTGTTGTCCACGAACACGTTCTGGCCGATGGTCTTGGCCATCTCGGCGGCGGCGGCGCGCGCCACGATCTCCGAACTGCCGCCCGGCGCGAACGGCACCACGAGGCGGATCGGCTTGGCGGGCCAGTTGGCGGACTGCGCGAACGCCAGCGGCGACAGGCTGGCGGCGGCGCCTGCCAGCAGCTGGCGGCGGTTCAGGGGGAATGCGGTCACGGATCTGTCTCCTGTAGGGGTAGCGAACGGGGGCCGTGATGATGCCCCGGCAAGCTATCAATTTCCTTTCAGCGGGCGCCGCAGAGGCGGGGGCCGGGGCGAAATGGGGCTTGCCGGGCCGGCTGCGTTGACAATATCCTTTTTTGTAACTACAAGCGTCGATTGAAATGAATCGCAAAATGCATCCATGAGCGCTGCTTTCTATACCGCGACCTATGACAAAGGCGTGGTGGCGCTGTCCGTTCTGGTGGCCATGTTCGCGTCCTACGTGGCGCTGGACCTGGCCCGGCGCGTCCACAAGCAGGAGCGCGGCATAGCGGCGGCCTGGATCGTGGGCGGCGCGCTGGTCATGGGCTCGGGCGTCTGGTCCATGCATTTCGTGGGGATGCTGGCGCTGGGGCTGCCCGTCGAGATTGGCTATGCGCCCTCCATCACGCTGCTGTCGTGGCTGGCGGCGGTGGCGGTGTCGCTCGTCGCGCTGTTCATCGCCAGCCGCGAAAGGCTGGACGCGGGCACTCTGCTGCTGGGCGCGCTGACGATGGGCGGCGGCATCTGCGCCATGCACTACATCGGCATGGCGGCCATGCGCATGGAGCCCGGCATCGTCTGGGACGGGCGGTGGGTGGCCCTCTCGGCAGGCATTGCCTGCGGGGCGTCGGCGGTGGCGCTGCTGATCTTTTTCGGCCTGCGCCGGCTCCGGGGGGCGCGGGCACGGTGGGCGCAGGGCGCGGCCGCCGTGGTCATGGGGCTGGCCATCAGCGGTATGCACTACGCGGGCATGGCGGCGGCGGGCTTCGAGATGGGGTCGATCTGCATGAGCGCGAACGGCCTGGGCGGCAGCGCGCTGGGCTTTGTCGTCGTGTTCGCCGTGGTCGTGCTGCTGGCGGTGGCGCTGCTTGCCTCGGTGCTGGATGCGCGTATGCAGGCGCGCGCCACGAAGCTCGCGGGTTCGCTCCAGACGGCCAACAACGAATTGCAGCGCGTGGCCTTCCTGGATGCGCTCACGGGCGTGCCCAACCGCGCTTTGTTCGAAGACCGCCTGCGCCAGGGCCTGGCGCGCGTGGACCGTTCGCGCCAGCGGCCCCACATGCAGTCGCGCAAGCTGGGCCTGCTGTTCGTCGACCTGGACGGTTTCAAGCCCGTGAACGACGGCTTCGGCCACGCGGCGGGCGACAAGGTGCTGGTGCAGGTGGCCAGGCGGCTCAAGGCCATCGTGCGCGAAACCGATACGCTCGCACGCCTGGGCGGCGACGAATTCGTGGTGCTGCTGGACGAAATCTCGGCGGTGGAAGACGCCATCGCCATGGCCCAGCGCACGCTGCGCACGCTGACCGGCATGTTCGAGGTGGCGGGCCGCGACGTGGCGCTCTCGTGCTCCATCGGCATCGTGGTCTACCCGGAGCACGGGCCCAAGGACAAGCTGCTCTCCCACGCCGACGCCGCCATGTACGCCGCCAAGCGCGCGGGCGGCTCCACCTACGCGGTGTTCGAGGAGCGGATGCTCCAGGGCGTGGCCGACCAGATCCTGCTGCTCCAGGATCTGCGCGAGGCCGTGGCGCGCGGGCAGCTGTGCCTGGTCTACCAGCCCAAGGTGGATGCCCGCAGCGGCAAGGTGCGCGGCGTGGAGGCCCTAGTGCGCTGGCAGCATCCCGTGCACGGGCTGATGAGCCCGGCGCAGTTCATCCCGCTGGCCGAGCGCTTCGGCCTCATCGGCGCGATGGGCGACTGGATCCTGGACGAGGCGTGCCGCCAGGTGGCGGCCTGGAGCCAGGAAGGACGCCGGCTGCGCGTGTCGGTCAACCTGTCCGCCCACCAGCTGCGCCAGCAGGACATCGCGCAGCGCGTGGGCAGCGCTCTGGCGCGCCACGGCATTGCCGGCGGGCAGCTGCTGTGCGAAATCACCGAAACCGCCGTCATGGAAGACACCCAGGCCACGATGCATGTGCTGCGCGCATTGGAGGAACTGGGCGTCAAGCTCTCCATCGACGACTTTGGCACCGGGCACTCCAGCCTGGCCAAGCTGCGCAAGATACGCGCGCACGAACTCAAGATCGACCGCGAATTCGTTCAAGACGTGGCCCAGGACGCCGACGCGCGCGCCGTGGTCAACGCCATCGTGCAACTGGGCCACGCCCTGGGCCTGTGCGTGGTGGCCGAGGGGGTGGAGACGCTGGCCCAGCGCGATGCGCTGATCGACCTGGGCTGCGACGAGTTGCAGGGCTTCCTGTTCGCCCGCCCGCTGCCGCCGCACGCGCTCATGGGCCAGGCCCTGCCGCGCGCGCAGGCCGGGAACGGCATGCAGGCGGCGTTTGCGCCGTCGGTGCTCTCGCCGCTGCTGCCGCCGTAGCCGTTCGTTTTTTAGGCGAACAGCCCGCCCTCGTCCAGCAGCGCCCAGGCGATTTCGGGCCGCTGCTCCATGCTTTTCTTGATGGCTTCCGGAATGGATTGCCGCGTCTTGCGGCACAGGCCGGGCTGCTCGTGCACCAGGATGGTGATGCCGCGCAGGCTGCGCACGCCGTGCGGGCTGGTGGCGATCGACAGGCGAATGCCCAGCTGCTGCGCCATGCGCTCCTCCATGCGGCGCAGCGCGGCCAGGTCTTCGAGGTTTTCCAGCCGCTGCACCAGGCGCTTTTCTTCTTCGCGCGTGAGCCGCAGCACGCGGCAGTCGCCGCCCGGGGTGTTCAGCAGCGCGTCCCGCCCACACACGCACAGGCCGGGCGGGCATTCGGTGCGCAGAGGAGGCGTGGTTACCATGGGCGGCTATTTTCGCCCATCGTCCCGTGCCCGACTCTTCCCGTTCCGATTCCGTAGACGCCCTGCGCGGCCTCGCCATGGTGTGGATGACGGTCTTCCACTTCTGCTTCGACCTGAGCCATTTCGGGCTCTGGCCGCAGGACTTTCTCGCCGACCCGTTCTGGACGCACCAGCGCACCGCGATCGTGAGCCTGTTCCTGCTCTGCGCGGGCCTGGGCCAGGCCCTGGCGCTGGACGCCGGGCTGGGCTGGCCCCGCTTCTGGCGGCGCTGGCGGCGGGTGGTGGGCGCGGCGCTGCTGGTCAGCGCGGGCTCGTACCTGATGTTTCCGCACAGCTTCATCTACTTCGGCGTGCTGCACGGCATGGCGGTGATGCTGGTGGCGGCGCGGCTCACGGCGGGCGGGGGGCGCTGGCTGTGGCCCGCCGGGGCTGTGGCCATCGCCTTGCCCTGGGCCGCGGCGGCGCTGCTCGCGGGCAGCGCGGCGGAGCCATGGTTCAACGCCCGCGGCCTCAACTGGCTGGGCCTCGTCACGCGCAAGCCGTTCACCGAGGACTACGTGCCCGTCTTCCCCTGGCTGGGCGTGATGTGGTGGGGCCTGGCCCTGGGGCAGTGGCTGCTGGCGCGGCACCGGGCCTGGCTGGCGGCCGCCTTGCCCGCGCCGGGGCGCGCGCTGGCCGTGCTGGGGCGCTGGAGCCTGGTGTACTACCTGCTGCACCAGCCGGTGATGATTGGCGCGCTGGCGCTGTGGCGGGCGCTGCCCTGAAAGACGCAGCCGGCGTCAGAGCGCCTGGGCGGTGTTTTTCACGGCGTCCGGGTAGGCCGTGGCCTCGCCGCGCGCACGCCACTTCGCCAGGTCGCGGCCGCGCGAGGCCACGGCACCTTCCCACAGCTGGTAGGCGTCTTCGCCCAGCATCAGGCGCACGGGCGCCGTGCCGCTTTCCACCATGTCGATGATGACCTGCACGCCCTTGGCGGGGTCGCCCATCTGCTGGCCGTTCTGCGTGGTGTAGTAGTCCTCCATCCCCGTGGTCAGCGGCGCATAGTCGGCGATCTCGCGTTCGGCCTTCATGGCTGCGCTGCTGGCGAACTCGGTGCGGAAGGCACCGGGCTCGATCAGCGTGACGCGGATGCCGAAGGGCTTGACCTCGTGGTGCAGCGCCTCGGTAAAACCCTCCAGCGCGAACTTGGACGCGCAGTACAGCCCGCTGCCGGGGAAGGCCACCAGCCCGGCGATGCTGGTCAGGTTGAGGATATGGCCGGACTTTTGCGCACGCATCTGCGGCAGCGCCTCGCGCGACAGCTCGGCAGCGGCGAAGAAGTTCAGCTCCATCTGCGCGCGGATCTGCGCGGGGGTGAATGCCTCCAGCGCGCCGTAGGAGCCCGCGCCCGCGATGTTGGCGAGCACGTCGATGCGGCCGAACTTGTCGTTGGCGGCCTTGAGCGCGGCGGCGCGGGATGCCGGATCGGTCACGTCGAGTTGGAGCGCCAGAGCGCGGTCGCCATGCGCGGCGGCGATGGCCTGCAGCGGCTCCAGGCGGCGGGCGGTGAGGACGGCGCTGTCGCCCCGGGCCAGCACGGCCTGGGCCAGCTCCTTGCCGAAGCCGGAGGATGCGCCGGTGATGAACCAGATTTTCATGAGGGAACTCCTTGGGAATGGGATTGCAGTGGGTGGCGGATGGGCCGGACTTGGGCTACAGCGTGATTTCCACGACTTCGGCGCCATCGAAGGCCGTGTCCTCGCCGCGCTCGCGCCAGGCGTTGAGGTCTTCGATGCGCCTGGTGATGGTGGCGTCCCAGATCGAGAACGCATCGCGGCCCAGCATCAGGCGCAGGGGCGGCGCGTCGCTCGCCACCACTTCGATCATGCGCCGGGCGGCCTTGGCTGGGTCGCCCATCTGCTTGCCGGCGGAGGTTGCGAGGTAGGTCTCGAACGGCTCGACCATCGGGCGGTAGGCCGCGATGCTCTGCACAGGGCGCATGTTCACGTCGCCCGCGAACTCGGTGCGGAACGCGCCGGGCTCGATCAGCGTGACGTGGATGCCCAGCGGCCTGGCCTCGATGGCGAGCGCTTCCGTCCAGCCCTCGATGGCGAACTTGGCCGCGCAGTACGGCCCGGCGGCGTTCATGGACACGAGCCCGGCGATGCTGCTCACGGTGAGGATGTGGCCCGCACCCTGCTGGCGCATCTGCGGCAGCACGGCGCGGCTCATCTCGGCGGCGGCGAAGAAGTTCAGCTCCATCTGCTCGCGCAGCTGCTCCAGGCTGAACTCCTCGCAGGCGCCCGCCACGCCGCGCCCGGCCACGTTGGCCAGCACGTCGATGCGGCCAAAGCGCGCCAGCGTGTCGGCCACGGCCTTATCGCGCGCGGCGGCATCGGTTACATCGACGGCCAGCGGCAGCACGCGGTCTTCGTGGCCCTGGGCGATGGATTGCAGGCGCTCCAGGCGGCGCGCGGTGATGACGGCGATGTCGCCATTGGCGATGACGGATTCAGCCAGCGCCTTGCCGAAGCCCGACGAGGCGCCGGTGATCAGCCAGACTTTGGGGGGATTGCTCATGGGGATTGCTTTTTTGTGTGTCGGCAGGCTGCGCGGCTTGGGGACGTTTCAGGCGCCCAGGTGCTTCTTGTAGAACGGCACCAGCTGCGCCAGCGCCTGGCGGGTGGCCTCGGGCTGGTCGTACAGGTCGTAGTGGCTCGTGTTCGGCACGATCTGGAGGCTCTTCTCACTCGAGCGCGCGCGGCCATACAGTTCCAGCCCGTCGCGGTAGGAGCCGAAGCCGCCCGGCACGCCGCCGATGACGATGTGCAGCGGCTGCGTCAGCAGCACCTCGGCGAAGTGGAAGGCGTCCCAGCCCACGGCGGCGCCGGTGCTGGTCAGGCGCAGCTTGTTGGGCGAGCCCGGCTGTTGGCCGCGCGGCGTGGTGTAGTACTGCACGGCTTCGACGATGTCGATGTCGTTCATGCCCGCCTTCGCGCGCTCGGCCTCGGAGCCGGGGATGTAGCCCACGATCAGCGGGTCGGCGCCGCGCGCCTCGGCGGTGCGCTGCTTGGCAATGGCGTCCAGCGTCTTGATGGCGGCATCGGGCGACATGTCGCCCTCGCGCATCAGGCGGCCGTAGTTGGCGCCCACCACGGTGCCCACGGCCTTGAAGCGGCGCTCGGTCATCGCGGCATTGACGGCATAGCCGCCGCCACCGCACACACCCAGCACGCCGATCTTTTCCTCATCGACGTAGGGCAGGGTGACCAGGTAGTCCACGGCGCAGCGGAAGTCCTCGACGCGCGTGGCCGGGTCTTCGAGGAAGCGCGGCTCGCCGCCGCTCGCGCCCTGGGTAGAAGCGTCGAAGGCCAGGGTGATGAAGCCCTCCTTCGTCAGCGCCTCGCCGTAGATGGCGCCCGAGGTCTGCTCCTTGCAGCTGCTGATGGGGTGGGCGCAGACGATGGCTGCGTATTTCTTGGCGGGATCGAACCCCTCGGGCAGGCGCAGCGTGGCGGCCACGTCCCAGGTGCGGTTCTTGAAGGTGACGGATTGGGTCTGGCTCATGGAAGGGTCCTCGTGTGAAATGTGTTGGAAGCAATTTTCCATAGCGGTGTGTCATTCAACAAGATGTAGGATCCGCATACACTCATTAGCCACTCTTATCAATCAACGATGGACGACCGCCTGCGCGACCTGCCCGCCTTCCTCGTGGTGTCCGAGGAGCAGAGCTTCACGCGCGCCGCCGCGCGGCTGGGCGTGTCGCAATCGGCCCTGAGCCAGACCATCCGCGCGCTGGAGGAGCGCATGGACATGCCGCTGTTCCAGCGCACCACGCGCCGGGTCTCGCTCACCGAGGCGGGCGAGCGCCTGCGGTCCCTGGTCGGGCCGGCGCTGGAGGAAATCCGCCAGGGCTTGGCCCAGATGAGCGCGCTGCGCAGCCGGCCGGCGGGCACGGTGCGCATTTCCGCCGATGAATTCGCCGTCCGCGCCGTGCTGTGGCCGGCCCTGCCGGCGTTCCTTGCGAGCTACCCCGACATCAAGGTCGAAATCACCACCGACTACGGCCTGACCGACATCGTGGGCGAGCGCTACGACGCCGGGGTGCGCCGTGGCGGGCTGGTTTCCAAGGACATGATCGCGGTGCGCATCGGGCCGGACATCCCGATGGTGGTCGTGGGCGCCCCGGCCTATTTCGAGCGCCACCCCCGGCCCCGGCGCCCGCAGCAGCTCATCGAGCACAACTGCATCAACCTGCGGCTGCCCGCGCAGGGCTACTTCGGCTGGACCTTCAGGAAGGGCGCGCGGGTGGAGCGGGTCAAGGTGGACGGGCAGGTGGTGCTCAACAGCCTGCTGCAGATCGTCGAGGCGGCGCTGACGGGCGTTGGCCTTGCCCACGTGCCCGAGCAGCTGGTCCGCGCGCACCTCGACGGCGGGCGGCTGGTGGAGGTGCTGCGCGAGTGGCGGCAGGTCTACGAGGGCTACCACCTCTACTACCCCAACCGCCGCAAGTCGCCCGCGCTGAGCCTGCTGGTGGATGCGCTGCGCCAGGTGGCGTGAGCGGCCCTGAAAAGCAAAAAGCCCCTCGCGCAGGGAGCGCGAGAGGCTTGCAGCGCGGCTGGGCGCGGCGGTTTATTCCACCTTGGCCTTGGCGCGCAGTTCTTCCTGGAACTGGGCCAGCTTCTGCTGCTGCAGCTGCTGCGCGATCTGCGGCTTCACGTCTTCCAGCTTGGGCAGCTGAGCCTGGCGCACGTCGTCCAGGCGGATGATGTGCCAGCCGAATTGCGACTTGACGGGCTTGTCGGTCATCTGGCCCTTGTTGAGCTTGACCAGCGCCTCGGTGAACTCAGGCACGTAGCTGCTGGGGCTGGCCCAGTCGAGGTCGCCGCCCTTGGCGCCCGAGCCGGGGTCGATGGACTTCTTCTTGGCGATGTCCTCGAACTTCGCGCCCTTCTTGATGGAGGCGATGATGGCCTTGGCATCGTCTTCCGACTTCACCAGGATGTGGCTGGCCTTGTATTCCTTGCCGGTGCTGGCGGCGACGAACTTGTCGTACTCGGCCTTGATTTCCTCGTCGGTGACGGGGTGCTTCTGCTGGTAGTCGGCGAACAGCGCGCGGATCATGATGGTCTGGCGCGCCAGTTCCATCTGGGTCTTGTAGTCGTCGGTCGCGTCCAGGCCGCGCTTTTGCGCTTCCTGCATGAAGATTTCGCGCGCGATGACTTCTTCCTTGATCTGGTTTTCGAGTTCGGGCGTGACGGGGCGGCCCGAGCGTTCGAGTTGCTGCTTGAGCGCGTCGGCGCGTTCCTTGGGCACGGGCTTGCCGTTGACGATGGCCAGGTTCTGGGCGGAGACGGGCAGGGCCATGGCGCCAAGCAGGGCAGCGGTCACGAGGCCGGAGATGAGCTTTTTCTGCATGAGGAGGGGGATTGGAAAAAGAGAGGTGAACAGGCCCGATGGAGGGCTGGGACTCAGAGAAGTTCAATCGCCAGCGCGTGCAGGCCGCTGTCCATGAATTCTTGCAGCGCATCATACACAAGGCGATGTTGCGCCACGCGCGGCCTGCCCGCCATGCCGGGCGCGGCGATGCGCACGCGGAAATGGGTGCCGAAGCCGGTGCCATTGGCCCCGGCGTGGCCCGCGTGGGCGGCGCTTTCGTCGATCACCTCCAGCTGGGAGGGCGACAGGCGTTCGCGCAGGCGCGCCGCGATGGCGTCGGCGGTGATGGCGGTGGTCATGGGGCGTCCTTGGGGGCGTCGTCCTTCATGTACCGGCTCAGGTACAGCGCCTGGGCGATCACGAAGACGACCATCAGGCCGATGCCGCCGAACAGCTTGAAGTTGACCCAGGTGTCGGTGTCGAAGTGGAAGGCCACCCAGAGGTTGAGCGCGCCCATCACGGCGAAGAAGCCCGCCCAGCTCCAGTTCATGACGCGCCAGACGTCGTCCGGCAGCTGCATCTGCGCGCCCATCAGCGAGCGGATGAGGTTCTTGCGGAACACGATCTGGCCCACGGCGAGCGCGCCGCCCATGAGCCAGTAGAGCACCGTGGGCTTCCACTTGATGAAGGTGTCGTTGTGCGCGAGCAGCGTGGCGCCGCCGAAGACGACGATGACTCCCAGGCTCACCCACTGCATGGGCTCCACCTTGCCGTGGCGCAGGCGCAGGTAGGCGATCTGCGCCACCGTGGCCGCGATGGCGACGGCGGTGGCCGTGTAGATGCCCCAGACCTTGAAGGCCGCGAAGAACAGGATGATGGGGAAGAAGTCGAGCAGGAGTTTCATGGTGTCACGGCTGGGGTTCGAAGCCGAGGGAGGCGGAGTTCATGCAGTAGCGCAGGCCCGTGGGCGCGGGGCCGTCCTCGAACACGTGGCCCAGGTGCGCGCCGCACTGGGCGCAGACGGTCTCGGTGCGCACCATGCCGTGGCTGCGGTCCACGTGCTCGATGATCGCGCCGGGCACGGCCTGCGAGAAGCTGGGCCAGCCGCAGCCGGCGTCGAACTTGGTGCCGGAGTCGAACAGCTTGGCGCCGCAGCAGATGCAGTGGTAGCTGCCGTCGGCCCAGTGGGCTTCGTACTTGCCGGTGAACGGGCGCTCGGTGGCCGCGTGGCGCGTGACCTGGAAGGCGGCGGGCTCGGCCCCTTTTTCGCGCAGCAGGGCCTGCCATTCGGCGTCGGTTTTCTGGATGGGATGGGTCATGAGGAACAACTGATGCTGATGTGGGCCGCCCAGTCGGGCGGAAAGCCGGCCAGGGATTCGTGGGCGGGGTGTTCGTCGAACGGGCGCTCGACCAGCCGCTGCAGGGTGTGGAGCGTGGAGAAGTCCCCCTGTTTCGCGGCGCTGATGGCCTGCTCGGCCAGGTGGTTGCGCAATACGTACTTGGGGTTGGTCTTGAGCATTAAATCGGCCGCTAGCGCTTGTCCATCAAGCGCTAGCAGCTCTGAATATCGTAGCAGCCAGCGGTTCCACCCGTCGCGGTCCACGAACAGGTCGCGCACCGGGGTGAAGTCGCCGCCCGCCACGGCGTGCGACAGCCGCCGCCAGAAGATGGGGTAGTCCACCCGGTCTTTGGCCAGCAGTTGCAGGATGCCGTCGATCAGCGTGTCATCGCCCTCGCGCTCCGCCTGCAGGCCCAGCTTGGCGCGCATCCGGGCCATGAAGGCGGCGGGGAATACGGTTTTGTACGATTCCAGCGCGGCCACCGCCGTGTCTTGCTCGCCGATCAGCGGCAGCAGCGCCTGCGCGAGGCAGTGCAGGTTCCAGTACGCCACGCTGGGCTGGCGGTGGAAGGCGTAGCGGCCCTGGGTGTCGCTGTGGTTGCAGACGTGGCCGGGGTCGAAGGCGTCGAGGAACTGGAACGGGCCGTAGTCGATGGTCAGGCCCAGGATGCTCATGTTGTCCGTGTTCATCACGCCGTGGCAGAAGCCCACGGCCTGCCAGTGGGCCAGCAGGGCGGCGGTGCGCTCGCTCACGGCCTGCAGCAGGGCGGCGTAGGGGTTCGCGGCATCGCGGCAATCGGGGTAGTAGCGCTCGATCACGTAGTCGGCCAAAGCGCGCAGTTCGCCGACCTGGTCGCGCGCCGCGAAATGCTCGAAGTGGCCGAAGCGGATGAAACTTTCGGCCACGCGCGTGACCACGGCGGCGGTTTCCATCTCCTCCCGCGCCACCGGAGCCGGCGAGCCCGTGATGCACAGCGCGCGCGTGGTGGGCACGCCCAGGGCGTGCATGGCCTCGCTGCACAAGAACTCGCGGATGGACGAGCGCAGCACGGCGCGGCCGTCGCCCATGCGGGAGTAGGGCGTGCGGCCCGCGCCCTTGAGCTGGATTTCGAGCCCGCCCCCGGTTTCGCCCAGCAGCAGGGCGCGCCCGTCGCCCAGCTGCCCGGCCCAGACGCCGAACTGGTGGCCGCTGTAGACCGTGGCCAGCGGCTCGCTGCCGGGCAGCAGCGCATTGCCGGTGAACGCCTGCAGCGCCTCTACCGAATCCCAGCCCGCGGGCAGGCCCAGCAGCCCGGCCACGCCCGCGCTCACGCCCACCCAGTGCGCATCGGGCAGCGGGACAGGGCGCAGCGGCGTGTAGAAGGCCGGCCCCAGGCGGGAAAACCCTTCGGGGCGCCAGGAAATGGCAGGGAAAGTCATAGGGCGAATTGTCGCGCACGGCCTATGTCCCGCTGCCTGCCCAGGGTTAGCATTTCCATGACCTATCAATGCGACCCAAGGAGACCATGAAATGCTGGGCCTGATGCAGAGCCAACCCCTGTTGATTTCTTCGCTGCTCGAATTCGCCGAGCGGCACCATGGCGACGGGGAGATCGTTTCGCGCCGGGTGGAGGGCGACATCCACCGCTACACCTACCGCGACCTGGCCCGCCGCTCGCGCCAGCTGGCCAACGCCATCGGCACCCTGGGCCTGGCGCAGGGCGACCGCGTGGCCTCGCTGGCCTGGAACGGCTACAGGCACATGGAGATGTACTTCGGCGTCTCCGGCGCCGGCCAGGTGCTGCACACCATCAACCCGCGCCTGCACCCCGACCAGATCGCCTGGATCGTGAACCACGCCGAAGACCGCGTGCTGTGCTTCGACATGACCTTCCTGCCCATCGTGCAGGCCGTGCACGCCAAGTGCCCCACGGTGAAGCAGTGGGTGGCGCTGTGCGACGAAGACAAGCTGCCCGCGGACAGCGGCATCCCCGGCCTGAAGAGCTACGAGGCCTGGATCGGCGCGGCATCGGACCAGTACGAATGGCCCGCGTTCGACGAGAACACCGCGGCGAGCATGTGCTACACCAGCGGCACCACGGGCAACCCCAAGGCCGTGCTGTACAGCCACCGCTCCAACCTGCTGCACGCCTACGCCGCCATGCTGCCCGACGCCATGGGCCTGTCGGCGCGCGACGCCGCGCTGCCCGTGGTGCCCATGTTCCACGTCAACGCCTGGGGCCTGCCCTATGCGATGGCGCTGGTGGGCTGCAAGGTGGTGTACCCCGGCCCGGCGCTGGACGGCAAGTCGGTCTACGAACTGATGGAAAGCGAAGGCGTCACCTTCGCCGCGGGCGTGCCCACCGTGTGGCAGATGCTGCTCAACCACGTGCAGGGCAACGGCCTGAAGTTCAGCACCTTCAAGAGCACGGTGATCGGCGGCGCGGCCTGCCCGCCCGCCATGCTGGACACCTTCATGGACGACTACGGCATCACCGTGATGCACGCCTGGGGCATGACCGAGATGAGCCCGCTGGGCACCGTCTGCCGCCTGAAGAAAAAGCACGACGCCCTGCCGAAGGAGGCGCAGCGCAAGCTCCTGAGCAAGCAGGGCCGCGCCATCTACGGCGTGGACATGAAGATCGTGGACAGCGAAGGCAAGGAGCAGCCCTGGGACGGCAAGGCCTACGGCGACCTGCTGGTCAAGGGCCCGTGGATCGTCGACAGCTATTACAAGAGCGACAGCGGCAAGAGCCCGCTGGTGGACGGCTGGTTCCCCACGGGCGACGTGGCCACCATCGACGCGGACGGCTTCATGCAGATCACCGACCGCAGCAAGGACGTGATCAAGTCCGGCGGCGAGTGGATTTCCTCCATCGACATCGAGAACATCGCCATGGCCCACCCCGCCATCGCCATGGCCGCCTGCGTGGGGATGCCGCACCCCAAGTGGGACGAGCGCCCCATCGTCGCCGTGGTGAAGAAGCCGGGCGCGGAAGTGTCGCGCGAGGAACTGCTCCAGTTCTACGAAGGCAAGACCGCCAAGTGGCAGATACCGGACGACGTGGTGTTCGTCGAATCCATCCCCCTCGGGGCCACCGGCAAGATGCTCAAGACCAAGCTGCGCGAGCAGCTGGCGGGCTACCAGTTGCCGTCGCTGCGCGGGTGAGGCCGCCCGCGTCGTCGCACATGTGACTGGCTGTCACAAAAGCCTAGGACATTCCCTGAAGGGTTGGGCCGCGACTGCCTGTACGCTCGACCCCGTGTTCACTTTGATACCCATTGGTAGGAGACAACGTATGAAGTCCTCGTTCAAACTGGCCGTTTTGGCTGCCGCCGCTACTCTGGCGGCCGGCGCGTTTGCCCAGCAGGGCCAGACCGTCAAGATCGCCATGATCGAAGGCTTGTCCGGCCCCATGGCCATCGTGGGGCAGAACCAGCTCAAGAGCTGGCAGTACGTGGCGTCTCAGCTCACGCCGGCGGAGAACCCGGCGGGCGTCAAGTTCGAAATGGTGCCCATGGACAGCAAGAGCTCGCCGCAAGAGGCGCTCAACCTGCTCAAGTCGGCTGCCGACCAGGGTATTCACTTCATCACGCAGGGCAATGGCTCCAACGTCGCGGTGCCGCTGTCCGACGCCGTGACCAAGTTCAACGAGCGCAACCCCGGCAAGGAAATCGTCTACCTGAACTACGCGGCGGTCGACCCGGTGCTGGAGAACGAGAAGTGCTCGTACTGGCACTTCGCGCTGGATGCCAACACCAGCATGAAGATGGCCGCGCTCACCGCGTTCATGAAGGGCCAGCCGGACATCAAGTCGGTCTACCTGCTCAACCAGAACTACTCGCACGGCCAGCAGGTGGCCAAGTACTTCAAGGAAGGCATCGCCAAGCAGCGCCCCGACGTAAAGGTCGTGGGCGAAGACTACGTGGCCCTGGGCCAGGTCAAGGACTTCTCGCCCTACGTCGCCAAGATCAAGGAGTCGGGCGCCAGCGCCATCGTTACCGGCAACTGGGGCCCGGACATGACGCTGTTCATGAAGGCCCTGGCCGACGCCGGCCTGAAGACCCCGGTCTACGCCTACTATGCCGGCGTCTCGGGCACGCCCACGGCGCTGGCCGCCAGCGGCGACAAGCTGCAGGTCTACCAGATCGCCTACAACCACTCCAACTACACGGGGCGCATGAACGACCTCGCGCTGGGCTTCAAGAAGAAGTTCAACGACGACATGTACACCTTCTCGGTGTACGACGCCCTGGTGATGCTGAGCCACGCCATGGCCCAGGCCAAGACCACCGACGCGGTGAAGGTGGCCGCGGCGCTCGACGGGCTGAAGTTCAAGGGCTTCAACGGCGACACCGAAGTGCGCAAGGACGACCACCAGCTGCAGCGCGAGCTGTGGATCTCCAAGTGGCAGAAGGTGGACGCCAAGAACGCTTACAGCGTCGAGAACACCGGCTACACCTTCGCGCCGGTCAAGGCCCTGACGGCTGCCGAAGCCTCCGCGCCCACCACCTGCAAGATGAAGCGCCCGGGCTGATCGGCTCCGCATGTAGCCAGGCCGGCGGATGACGCAAGTCGCCAGCCGGCTTTTTTTCCGCCTTCGCCTTCCTGAAACGGGGTTTTCATGGAATTCTTCACGATCTCACTGCTCAACGGCCTGAGTTACGGCCTGCTGCTGTTCATGCTCAGCTCCGGGCTGACGCTGATCTTCAGCATGATGGGCGTGCTCAACTTCGCGCACGCCAGCTTCTACATGATGGGCGCGTATTTCGCCTATGCGCTGTCCGGCATCGTCGGCTACTGGCCGGCGCTGATCCTCGCGCCGCTGCTGGTGGGCGGGGCGGGCGCGCTGTTCGAGTGCTACTGCCTGCGCCGGGTGCACAAGTTCGGCCACGTGCCCGAACTGCTGATCACTTTCGGCTTGTCGTATCTGGTGCTCGAAGTGGTGCAACTCATCTGGGGCCGCGCCACGGTGCCCTACGGCCTGCCGCCCGCGCTCCAGGGGCCGCTGTTCACGCTGTACGGCACGCAGTTCCCCAAGTCGCGCTCCTTCATCATGCTGGTGGCGGTGCTGATGCTGGTGTCGATCTGGCTGGTGCTCACGCGCACCCGCATCGGGCTGGTGATCCAGGCGGCGCTGACGCACCCCGACACCGTGGAGGCGCTGGGCCACAACGTGCCGCGTGTGTTCATGATGGTGTTCGGCGGCGGCGCGGCGCTGGCCGGGCTGGCCGGAGTGGTGGGCGGCAACACCTACATCACCGAGCCCGGCATGGCCGCGAGCGTGGGCTCCATCATCTTCGTGGTGGTGGTGGTGGGCGGCATGGGCTCGCTGGCGGGGGCCTTCCTGGCCTCGCTGCTGATCGGCGTCGTGCAGACCTTCGCGGTAGCCATCGACCATTCGCTGGCCAGCCTGCTGGGCGCGCTGGGTGTGCAGATCACCGACGCGACCTTCGGCGCGCCCGTGCTCAAGCTCACGGTGGCGCAGGTGGCGCCCATCCTGCCGTACCTGTTCCTGGTGCTGATTCTCATCTTCCGGCCCAAGGGCCTGCTTGGAACGCGGGAGGGCTGATTCCATGAGTACAAACCGTTCCTCTTCCGGCAGCCGCATGGTCGTCTGGGTGCTGTTCGCCCTGGTCCTGATCATCGCGCCGCTGGTCTTCGGCAGCAGCCTGGCGCTGACGCTGCTCTCGCAGATGGGCTACAGCATCATCATCTGCCTGTCGTACAACATGATCTTCGGGCAGGGCGGTATGCTCAGCTTCGGCCATGCGGTGTACACGGGCTTCGGCGGCTTCGCGGCGATCTGGGCGATCAACTTCGTCGCCGAGCGCGGCATCAACCTGCCGCTGCCCTTCATCCCGCTGTTCGGTGGCCTGCTCGGCGCGCTGGCGGCCTTCGTTTCCGGCTACGTGATCACCAAGAAGGCGGGCACCACCTTCGCCATGATCACCATGGGCATCGGCGAACTGGTGGCGGCCTGCGCCAACATGTTCCCGGGCCTGTTCGGCGGCGACGGCGGCATCACCACCAACCGCACCTACGGCACCTTCCTGGGCCTGAACTTCGGTTCGCAGATGCAGATGTACTACCTGATCGCGTTCTACTGCTTCATCTGTACGCTGCTGATGTACGCCTTCACCGGCACGCCGCTGGGGCGGATGCTCAACGCGGTGCGCGACAACCCGGAGCGGGTGAGCTTCATCGGCTACAACACCCAACTGGTGCGCTGGTTCTCGTTCATCGTCGCGGGCTTCTTCGCGGGCATCGGCGGGGCGCTGGCGTGCATCAACTTCGAACTGGTCAACGCCGCCGACGCGCTGGGCGGCGCGCGCTCGGGCAGCTACCTGCTGTTCACCTTCCTGGGCGGCGCGGGCTTCTTCTTCGGCCCCATCATCGGCGCGGTGCTGCTGGTGCTGGCCTCGGTGGTGCTGTCGGAACTGACGCAGGCCTGGCTGCTCTACATGGGCGCGGCCTTCCTGCTGATGGTGATGTTCGCCCCCGGCGGCTTCGCCAGCATCATCATGGCGAACAAGCGCGTCATCAAGGCGGGCCAGTTCGGGCGCCTGGGCGTGCCGTACATCGGCGTGCTGCTCACGGGCATCGTCGCGTTTGTCGGCGTGGCGGCATTGATCGAAATGGTCTATTTCAAGCAGCTCAATTCGGGCGACGGCACGGCCATGGCGTTCGCCGGCGTGCCGCTGGACGTGGCCAGCGCCAGCAGCTGGCTGGGCGTGGTGGCGCTGGCCGCGGTGGGCCTGGGCCTGTTCAGCTGGGCATGGCGGCGCTTTGCCCGGGAGTGGGGGGCCGCGCAAGAGGCCATCGAAGCCCAGCTCAACCCCAAGAAGGAGGCGCACGCATGACCTACGCGCTCGAACTCAAAGACCTGCACAAGAGCTTCGGCAAGACGGCCATCATCCGGGGCGCCAACCTGGCCGTGGAGCCGGGCCAGCGGGTGGCGGTGATCGGCCCCAACGGGGCGGGCAAGTCCACGTTGTTCAACCTCATCAGCGGCCGGCTCAACCCGACCAGCGGCGACGTGCTGCTGCACGGCGAGCGCATCAACGGCCTGCAGCCGCAGGAAATCAACCGCAAGGGCCTGTCGCGCAGCTTCCAGATCACCAACATCTTTCCCAAGCTCAGCGTGTTCGAGAACCTGCGCTGCGGGGTGCTGTGGAGCCTGGGCTACCGCTACAACTTCACGCGCTTCCTGTCGAACATGCACGACGCCAACGAGCGCGCGGAAACGCTGGTCAAGCAGGTGGGCCTCGCGTCCAAGCGCGACGTGCTGGCCGTCAACCTGACCTACGCCGAGCAGCGCGCGCTGGAGATCGGCGTGACTATCGGCGGCGGCGCCAGCGTGATCCTGCTGGACGAACCCACGGCGGGCATGAGCAAGACCGAGACGGCGCACTTCATCAACCTGATCCGCGAGGTGACGGAGGGTAAGACGCTGCTCACGGTGGAGCACGACATGGGCGTGGTCTTCGGCTTGGCCGACAAGATCGCGGTGGTGGTCTACGGCGAAGTCATCGCCTACGACACGCCCGAGGCCGTGCGGGCCAATCCGAAGGTTCAGGAAGCCTATCTCGGCTCGTCCGAAGCGGCGGCCCACGGAGGATTTCATTGATGTTGAAACTGCGCGATCTGAACGCCTACTACGGCAAGAGCCACGTGCTGCACGGGGTTTCGTTCGACATCAACCCGGGCGAGATCGTCGCCCTGCTGGGCCGCAACGGCTCGGGCCGCTCGACCACCGCCAAGACCATCATGGGCCTGGTGCACGGCACGGGGCAGGTGGAGTGGAAGGGCAAGCCGATCCTGGGCAAGAAGGCCTACGAGATCGCCCACCTGGGGCTGGGCTACGTGCCCGAGAGCCGCGACATCTTCCCCAAGCTCACCGTGCACCAGAACCTGGTGCTGGGCCAGAAGGGCGCTGGCAAGGGCAGCCGCTGGTCGTTCGACGACATGTACGCCATGTTCCCGCGCCTGAAGGAGCGCCAGCACACCGAGGCGGGCGTGATGTCGGGCGGCGAGCAGCAGATGCTGACGCTGTGCCGCACGCTGATGGGCGACCCCGACCTCATCATCATCGACGAGCCGACCGAGGGCCTGGCGCCCAAGATCGTCGACCTGGTGGGCGAATACCTCAAGAAGCTCAAGGACAAGGGCATTTCGGTGCTGCTGATCGAGCAGAAGCTGACCATCGCCATGACCATCTCCGACCGGGCGCTGGTCATGGGCCACGGCAGCATCGTGTTCGACGGCACGCCGGCCAGCCTGCGCGCCGACACCGCCACCCGTAAAGAGTGGCTTGAAGTCTGACCTTTTTTCATTCCCCCTGTTATCCCGTTTCCGGAGCAAAACCCATGACAACACCCGCAGACACCACAGCGATTCTTGGCCGCTACCGCAATACCTGCATCATCGGCGGCGGCGTGATCGGCGCCTCCTGGGCCGCGCTGTTCCTGGCCCACGGGCTGAACGTGGTCGTGAACGACCCGTCGCCCACCATCGAGCAGTTCGTGCACGACATGCTGCGCAAGTCCGCCCCCACGCTCAAGGCCCTGGGCCTGCCGCATGAAGGGCTGGAGAAGAACCTGCGCTTCGAGCCCGACCTGGAGCGCGCCGTGGCCAATGCCGACCTGGTGCAGGAGAACGGCCCCGAGCGCACCGAGTGGAAGCAGGAACTCTGGGCGCGCATCGAGAAAGTGGTGCCCAAGCACGCGCTGCTGCTCTCGTCCAGCTCGGGCAAGCCTGCCACGCTGCAGGCCGAGCTCATGCAGGACCCCAGCCGCCTGCTGGTGGGCCACCCGTTCAACCCGCCGCTGCTGATTCCGCTGGTGGAGGTGGTGCCCGGCGAGAAGACCGACCCGCAGGCCACGCAGGATGCGGTGGACTTCTACGAAGCGCTCGGCAAGGTAGCGCGCGTCATCAAGAAGGAGGTGGCGGGCTTCGTCGTCAACCGCCTGCAGCGCGCCATCTTCCGCGAGGCCTGCTACCTCGTGAAGGAGGGCGTGGTCACCATCGACGAACTCGACGACTGCGTGACCAACTCCGTCGGCCTGCGCTGGGCCGTCAATGGGCCGTTCAGCTCGTTCTACATGGGCGGCGGCCCCACCGGCTTCCACGGCTACTTCAAGCAGTTCGGCCCCGGCATGAAGATCAGCTGGGTCAACCATTCGCCCATCGAGTACAGCGACGAGATCGCCAACCTCGTCATCCAGCAGGGCGAAGTGGCCTACGCCAACACGCCCATGGAGCAGATGGAAGCCACGCGCGACGTGACGCAGCTCGCTTTGCTGGCCGCCAAGGCCGCGGTGAAGAAGTAACGGAGAGCCACCGATGAGCCATATCTTCGAGGGCCTGAAGGTC
Organism: Acidovorax sp.; assembly: GCA_047601665.1. Classification (GTDB taxonomy): domain Bacteria; phylum Pseudomonadota; class Gammaproteobacteria; order Burkholderiales; family Burkholderiaceae_C; genus JASGIT01. The sequence goes on along the minus strand of JASGIT010000001.1, from coordinate 4,557,315 downwards.
ATTGACTGCAGCAGCTACATCGCGGCGCCCGGCGCGGCGGCGGTGCTGTCCGACTTCGGCGCCAACGTCATCAAGATCGAGCCGCCCGGCGCGGGCGACGCGGGGCGCAACCTCTCGCGGCTGCCCGGCGCGCCTTCCGCGCCCCACCTGTACGGCTGGCTGCTGGACAACCGCAACAAGCGCGGCATGGCGCTCGACCTGTCCAAGCCCGAGGGGCAGGAGGTGCTGCACAAGCTGGTGGCCACCGCCGACGTGTTCATCACCAACTTCCCGCACGCCGTGCGCAAGAAGCTCAACCTGGGCTACGACAAGCTGTCGGCGCTGAACGAGAAGCTGATCTACGCCTCGTTCACCGGCTATGGCGAGCAGGGCGACGAGGCGAGCAAGCCCGGCTTCGACATGACGGCCTACTGGGCGCGCTCCGGCCTCATGGACGGCGTGCGCACCGAGGCCGCGGCCCAGCCCGCGCGCGCGCTCACCGGCATGGGCGACCACCCGTCGGCCATGTCGCTGTTCAGCGCCATCATGGTCGGGCTGTACCAGCGCGACCGCACGGGGCGCGGGATGCAGGTGGGCTCGTCGCTGATCGCCAACGGCATGTGGTCCAACGGCTTCATGGTGCAGGCCGCGCTGTGCGGCGCCACCTTCTACCCGCGCCCGCCGCGCGAGAAGCTGTTCAACGCGCTGTCCATCCAGTACCGCTGCCGCGATGACCGCTGGCTCATCCTCACCATCCTCAACGAAGACCGCCACTGGCCCGTGCTGGCCAAGTGCCTGGGCCGCGAGGAATGGCTGACCGACCCGCGCTTCCTGACGCAGCGCGACCGCTTCAAGCACGCCACCGAGCTGATCGCCGAGCTGGACGCCGCCTTCGCCACGCGCGACCGCGCCGAGTGGCGCGAGATCCTCACGGCGGCCGGCATCGTGTTCGAGATCGTCGCCAGCCCGGCGGACGCCGCCGCTGACAAGCAGGCCATCGCCGCCGGCGTGCTGGTGCCGTTCGAGAACGACACGCTGATGACCATCAGCAGCCCCTTCTACGTGGAGGGCGCCGACAAGGTCGCGCCGCGCAAGGCGCCGGACGTGGGCCAGCACACCGACGACATCCTGCGCAGCGCGGGCTTCGAAGAAGCCGAAATCGCGCAGCTGCACGAAGCCAAGGTGGTGTTCTAGCCATGGCCAAGCTCTTCGAGGGCCTGAAGGTCATTGACTGCGGTAGCTTCATCGCCGCGCCCACGGCGGCGCTGATGCTCGGCGACTTCGGGGCGGACGTGATCAAGATCGAGCCGCCCGGCGCGGGCGACCCCTGCCGCGTGCTGCCGCACCTGCCGGGTATGCCCAAGGCCGGCCAGCCGTATGGCTGGCAGCTGGACAACCGCAACAAGCGCGGCCTGGCCCTCGACCTGTCCAAGCCCGAAGGGCAGGAGGTGCTGCACAAGCTGGTGGCCACCGCCGACGTGTTCATCACCAACTACCCACATGCCGTGCGCGCAAAGCTGGCGCTGGACTATCCGCGCCTGTCCGCGCTGAACGGGCGGCTCATCTATGGCTCGTTCACCGGCTACGGCGAAACCGGCCCCGACGCCGCCAAGCCCGGCTTCGACGCCACGGCGTACTGGGCGCGCTCGGGCCTCATGGACATGGTGCGCAGCGATGCCGGCACATCGCCCGCGCGCGCGGTGCCGGGCCTGGGCGATCATCCCTCGGGCATTTCGCTGTATGCGGCGCTGGTGATGGCGCTGTACCAGCGCGAGCGCACGGGGCGCGGCACGCTGGTGGGCTCGTCGCTGCTGGCCAACGGCGTGTGGTCCAACGGCTTCATGGCGCAGGCCGCGCTGTACGGCGCGCGCTTCACGCCGCGCCCGCCGCGCGAGCAGGGCTTCAGCGCGCTGGGCAGCTACTACCGCTGCCGCGACGGGCGCTGGGTGATGATGGCCATCGTCAACGAAGCGCGTGACTGGCCCGCCTTCGCCACTTGCATGGGCCGGGCCGACCTGATCAACGACCCGCGTTTCGCCCAGCAGGCCGACCGCTATGCGCGCGGCCCCGAACTGATCGCCCTGTTCGACGCGGCGTTTGCCGAGCGCGACCGCGACGAATGGCGGGACCGGCTGAACGCGGCGGGCCTGATCTTCGAATGCGTGTCCAGCGCCGCCGATCTGGCCGTTGACCCGCAGATGCTCGCAGCCGGCGTGCTGCAGCCGATCGAGGGCGAATCCACCCTGACGATCAGCGCCCCCTTCTTCGTGGAGGGCGCGGACAAGGCCGCGGCGGGCAAGGCGCCCGGCGTGGGCGAGCACACCGACGAAATCCTGCGCGAAGCGGGCTTCGACGGCGCGGCGATCGCGCAGATGCGCGAGCGCAAGGTCGTGGCTTAGAGCCTGCCAGCGCAACGCCGAAGCCGGTGCCGCGTCACCGGCTTCGGCACGTAGGGGCCGAGATAAGTGCTTGTCTCCCTTGGGACAAACTTGGGACAAACCCATGCTGCATAGCAGCACAAACCTCCCTACAATGAAATTCGCACGATCGTTCTATTTTTGATCGTTCCTCTTTTTTCATCACCATCCCAAGGAATCGCAGCATGACCGCTGAATACCAAGTCCACGGCAACGTGGCCGTGATCACGATGGCCAACCCTCCCGTCAACGGGTTGGGCTACTCCACGCGCGTGGGGCTCGTCCAGGGTCTGGAAAAGGCCAACGCCGACGCCGCCGTCAAAGCCATCGTCATCACGGGCGCGGGCGCTGCGTTCTCGGGCGGGGCGGACATCCGCGAGTTCGGCACCGACAAGGCCACGGCCGAGCCGAACCTGGGTTCGGTCATCAACGCGGTCGAAAACTCGTCCAAGCCCGTGGTGGCGGCCGTGCACTCGGTGGCGATGGGCGGCGGCCTCGAACTGGCCCTGGGCTGCCACTACCGCGTGGCCGCGCCCGGCGCGCTGGTGGCACTGCCGGAAGTGAAGCTGGGCCTGCTGCCCGGCGCGGGCGGCACGCAGCGCCTGCCGCGCGTGCTCGGCGCCGAGGCCGCGCTGAACATGATCGTGAGCGGCGAGGCGGTGAAGAGCGAAATGCTCGCCGCCGCGCCCGGCCAGAAGCTGTTCGACAAGCTGGTGGCTTCGCCCGACGTGTTGGCCGCCGAGGCGCTGGCCTTCGCGCAGAGCGTGGCTGACGTGCGTCCGCTGCCCCTGGTGCGCAACCTGCCGTGCAAGCACCCGCAGGGCGATGCGTACTTCCAGTTCGCGCGCAACATGGTCAAGGGCATGTCCAAGAACTACCCCGCGCCCGCCAAGTGCGTGGACACGGTGGAAGCCGCGACCAAGCGCAAGTTCGCCGACGGCATCGCCTACGAGCGCGAACTGTTCCAGGGCCTGATGCTGACGCCCGAGTCGCGCGCGCTGCGCCACGTCTTCTTCTCGGAGCGCGCCGCGAGCAAGATTCCCGACGTGCCGTCCGACACGCCCCAGCGCAAGATCGCCAAGGTGGGCGTGATCGGCGCGGGCACCATGGGCGGCGGCATTTCCATGAACTTCCTGAACGCGGGCATCCCCGTGCAGATCCTGGAAATGAAGCAGGAAGCGCTGGACCGCGGCGTCGGCGTCATCAAGAAGAACTACGAAGCCCAGGTGAAGAAGGGCAAGCTCAAGCAGGACAAGTACGAGCAGCGCATGGCCCTGCTGTCCACCACGCTGAGCTATGACGACCTGAAGGACGCCGACCTGATCATCGAGGCCGTGTTCGAGCGCCTCGACGTGAAGGAAGCGGTGTTCAAGAAGCTGGACGAAGTCGCCAAGCCCGGCGCCATCCTGGCGTCCAACACCTCCACGCTGGACGTGGACAAGATCGCCGCCTTCACCAAGCGCCCGCAGGACGTGGTGGGTATGCACTTCTTCAGCCCGGCCAACGTGATGAAGCTGCTGGAAGTGGTGCGCGGCAAGGAAACCGCCAAGGACGTGCTGGCCACCGTGATGTCGCTGGCCAAGAAGATCAAGAAGACCGCCGTGGTCTCCGGCGTGTGCGACGGCTTCATCGGCAACCGCATGATCGAGCGCTACAGCCAGCAGGCCGGCATTCTGGTGGACGAAGGCTGCACGCCCCAGCAGGTGGACAAGGCCATCGAGAAGTTCGGCTTCGCCATGGGTCCGTTCCGCATGGGCGACCTGGCCGGCAACGACATCGGCTGGGAAATCCGCAAGCGCCGCGCGGGCGACCCCCAGTTCGCCAACATGAAGTACAGCAAGACCGCTGACCTGCTGTGCGAAATGGGCCGCTTCGGCCAGAAGACCGGCGTGGGCTGGTACGACTACCAGGCCGGCAAGCGCGACGCGATCCCGAACGCGCAGGTCGAGCAGATGATCGTGGACTACCGCAAGAGCCAGGGCATCACGCCGCGCAAGGTGAGCGACGAGGAAATCGTGCAGCGCCTGGTGTTCGCGCTGGTGAACGAGGGCGCGAAGATCCTGGAAGACGGCATCGCCAGCAAGGCGGGCGACATCGACATGGTGTACCTGACCGGCTACGGCTTCCCCGTCTACCGCGGCGGCCCCATGAACTACGCCAACGAAGTGGGCCTGTTCAACGTGGTGGAGGCGATCAAGCGCTTCGCCAAGAACCCGCTGGACGACGCTGGCGCGTGGGTCGTGTCCCCGCTGCTCGCCAAGCTGGCCGCCGAAGGCAAGTCCTTCTGAGCGCCGCGCGTGCAACGAACCCTCAACGAATAAAGGAATTCACATGACCTCCGCAGTGATCGTTTCCACCGCCCGCACGCCGCTCACCAAGAGCTGGAAGGGCGCCTTCAACATGACCTACGGCCCCACGCTGGGCGCGCACGCCATCAAGCACGCCGTGCAGCGCGCCGGCATCGACGGCGCGGCGGTTGAAGACGTCATCCTGGGCATGTCCCTGCCCGAAGGCACGCAGGGCGGCAACGTGGCCCGCCTGGCCGCCATCCGCGCCGGCCTGCCCGTCACCACCTCGGGCATGACCATCAACCGCTTCTGCTCGTCGGGCCTGCAGTCCATCGCGCTGGCCGCTCAGCGCATCATCGCGGGCGAGAACGACGTGCTCGTGGCCGGCGGCCTGGAGAACATCTCCTGCGTGCAGCAGGAGGTGAACCAGCACATGGCCATCGACCCCGCGCTGATGGCCCAGAAGCCTGAAATCTACTGGAGCATGTTGCAGACCGCCGAACAGGTCGCCAAGCGCTACAACATCAGCCGCGACGCGATGGACGAATACGGCGCGGCCAGCCAGCAGAAGGCCTGCGCGGCACAGGCCGCCGGCCTGTTCGACGCCGAGATCGCCCCCATGACCACCATCATGGGCGTGGCCGACAAGACCCTGGGCCTGATCACCAAGGAAGTCACTGTCAGCAAGGACGAAGGCACGCGCGAAGGCACGACCAAGGAAGGCATTAGCGGCCTGCGCAGCGCGCTGCCCGGCGGCCTGGTGACGGCCGGCAACGCCAGCCAGTTCAGCGACGGCGCGGGCGCCTGCGTGCTGACCAGCGAGGCCTACGCCACGGCGAACAACCTCAAGCCCCTGGGCCGCTTCCTGGGCTTCGCGGTGGCGGGCTGCGAGCCGGACGAAATGGGCATCGGCCCCGTGTTCGCCATCCCCAAGGTGCTGAAGAAGCTGGGCCTGTCGGTCAACGACATCGACCTGTGGGAGCTGAACGAAGCCTTCGCCGTGCAGGTGATCTACTGCCGCGACAAGCTGGGCATTCCGGCCGACCGCCTGAACGTGAACGGCGGCGCGATCGCCCTGGGCCACCCCTATGGCGTGTCGGGCCAGCGCCTGACGGGCCACGCCCTCATCGAAGGCAAGCGCCGTGGCGCCAAGCGCGTGTGCGTGACCATGTGCATCGGCGGCGGCATGGGCGCCGCGGGCATCTTCGAAGTGCTCTAAGAGCGCCGAGCCACCCCAGGCAGACGCCCCGCGTAACCCGTTTGCGCGGGGCGTTTTTTCTGCCAGCCTTGTTGTCGATTGCTTTGTTTTTCATAGCTGCTAGCGCTTGATGCACAAGGGCTAGAGGCCAATTTTGCTTGATATGTCTTCCCTGCGTTCCACCCTCGACTTCCTGCTCTACGACTGGCTCCATGCCGAAACGCTGAACCAGCGCGCGCGTTTTTCCGACCACTCGCGCGAAACCTTCGACGCCGTGCTCGACACCTGCGAGCGCATCGCGCGCGAAAAGTACGCGCCGTTCAACCGCACCGTGGACACGCAGGAGCCGCAGTTCGACGGCGAGAAAGTCATCCTGCCCCAGGCCACGCACGACGCGCACGCCGCCTTCGTCGAAAGCGGCATGATGGCCGCCGCGCAGGACTATGAGATCGGCGGGATGCAACTGCCGTACACCGTGTCCGCTTCGGCCGGCGCGTTCTTCGCCATGGCCTCGGTCAGTATCGGCTCCAACATGCTCACCAGCGGCAATGCCAACCTGCTGATGGTGCACGGCACCGAGATGCAGAAGAAGGTGTTCGCGCTCAACGAATTCTCGGGCCGCTGGGCGGGCACCATGTGCCTGTCGGAGCCGCAGGCGGGCTCGTCGCTCTCCGACGTGGCCACGCGCGCCGTACCCGATGGCGAGGGGTATGAGAACGACCCGCTCGGCCCCCGCTACCGCCTCAAGGGCAACAAGATGTGGATCAGCTCCGGCGACCACGAGCTGACCGAGAACATCGTGCACATCGTGCTCGCCAAGATTCCCGGCGAGGACGGCAAGCTGATTCCCGGCGTGAAGGGCATTTCGCTGTTCATCGTGCCCAAGCGCATGGTGGACACCGAAGGCAACCTGACCGGCGAGCGCAACGACGTGGCGCTGGCCGGCCTGAACCACAAGCTCGGCTGGCGCGGCACCACCAACACGCTGCTGAACTTCGGCGAGGGCAAGTACCCCGTGGGCGGCCAGGCCGGTGCGGTGGGCTACCTCGTCGGCAAGCCGGGCCAGGGGCTGGCCTGCATGTTCCACATGATGAACGAGGCGCGCATCGGCGTCGGCACCGCCGCCGTGATGCTGGGCCTGGCGGGCTACTACGCTTCGCTGGACTACGCCAAGAACCGCCCCCAGGGCCGCGCCGTGGGCGTGGCGGGCAAGGACGCCAGCAAGCCGCAGGTGCGCATCATCGAGCACGCCGACGTGCGCCGGATGCTGCTCGCGCAGAAGGCGTTCTGCGAAGGCGCGCTGGCGCTGGAGCTGTACTGCGCGCGCCTGGTCGACGAGGACAAGACCGGCGATGCCGCAGCCGCCGAAGAGGCGCGCCTGCTGCTTGAAGTGCTGACGCCCATCGCCAAGAGCTTCCCCAGCGAATGGTGCCTGGAGGCCAACTCGCTCGCCATCCAGATCCACGGCGGCTACGGCTACACGCGCGACTTCCCGGTGGAGCAGTACTGGCGCGACAACCGCCTGAACATGATCCACGAAGGCACGCACGGCATCCAGGCCGCCGACCTGCTGGGCCGCAAGGTGCGCATGGAAGGCGGCAAGGGCCTCGCGCTGCTGGCCGGCCGCATCAACGCCACGGTGCAGCGCGCCATCCAGCAGCCCGCACTGGCCGAACATGCGAATGCGCTCGCCAAGGCATTGGCCGACGTGGGCGCGGCCACCAAGGCCGCCTGGGCCACCGAGAACCCCGCCGAGGCGCTGGCCAACGCCGTGCCCTACATGCAGGCCTTCGGCCACGTGGTGGTCGCGTGGCTGTGGCTGGACGTGGCGCTGCATTCGCAGGACGGCGGCGCCGAAAGCGCGGGCCGCCTGGGCGCCTGCCGCTACTTCTTCCACTACGAACTGCCTAAGATCGGTGCCTGGCTGCAGGTGGTGAGCCAACGCGACCAGACCTGCGCCGAACTGCCCGAAGACGCTTTCTGATTTTTCCCAAGGAGATACCGACATGGCACGCACCATCCAGCAACTTTTCGACCTTTCGGGCAAGACCGCCCTCATCACCGGCGGCTCGCGCGGCCTGGGCCTGCAGATGGCCCACGCGATGGGCGAGGCGGGCGCGAAGATCGTGCTCAGTTCGCGCAAGGCGGCCGACCTCGAAGAAGCCGCCGCGGAACTGAAAGCCGCGGGCATCCAGGCCGACTGGATCGCCGCCAACTGCGCCGACGAGGCCGACATCCAGCGCCTGGCCCAGGAAACGCTGGCCAAGCTGGGCCACGTGGACATCCTCGTCAACAACGCCGGCGCGAGCTGGGGCGCGCCCGCCGAAGACCACCCCACCGCCGCGTGGGACAAGGTGATGGACCTGAACGTGCGCGGCTACTTCCTGCTCTCGCAGGCCATCGCCAAGCACAGCATGATCGGGCGCGGCGGGCGCATCATCAACGTGGCCTCCATCGCGGGCCTGGGCGGCAACCCCACGGCCATGAAGACCATCGCCTACAACACCTCCAAGGGCGCGGTCATCACCTTCACGCAGGCGCTGGCCTGCGAGTGGGGCGTGCACGGCATCAACGTCAACGCCATCTGCCCGGGCTTCTTCAAGACCAAGATGGCCACCGCGCTCATCGAGCAGTTGGGTGAGGAAGACATGATCGCCAACGCCCCGCTGCGCCGCCTGGGCGACGACGAAGACCTCAAGGGCCTGACCCTGCTGTACGCCAGCGACGCGGGCAAGCACATCACCGGCCAGTGGATGGCCGTGGACGGCGGCGTGAGCGCCCTGGTCGCGGGCTGATGCCTGGGCTGCCCGACATCCAGGACCACGTCCCCTTCGTGCGGCTGCTGGGCTTCACGCTGCACCGCATGGAGGGCGGCGAGTCCGAACTGCATTACACGCCGAAGCCCGAGCACCTCAACTCCTTCGGCGTGACGCACGGCGGCGCGAGCATGACGCTGCTCGACGTGACCATGGCCCTGGCCGCGCGCAGCGTCGAGGCGGACCGGGGCGGCGTGGTCACCATCGAGATGAAGACCAGCTTCATGGCGCCCGCCCTCGGCCCGCTGGTGGCGCGCGGGCGCTTGCTGCGCCGCACCAAGTCCCTGGCCTTCGTCGAGGCTACAGTGTTCGACGGACAGGGCCGTGCGTGTTGCCATGCCACCGGCACGTTCAAGTACGTCGTGCGGCGCTGAGATTCAGAGCCAAATCAGCCTCTGGCGCTTATTGGACAAGCGCTGGCAGCTATCGAAACCATAGTATCCAACCCCAGGAGATTCCCATGCCCCTCAACCAGCAGATCGTCCTCGACAACCGCCCCGTGGCCGAGGCCGTGGCGAGCAACTTCAAGCTCGTCGCCACCGAAACGCCGCCGCTGCAGGACGGCCAGGTCCTGGTGCGCAACCACTACCTGAGCCTGGACCCCTACATGCGCGCCCGCATGAACGACAGCAAGAGCTACGCCGCCTGCCAGCCCCTGGGCGAGGTCATGATCGGCGGCACCGTGGGCGAAGTGGCCGAGAGCCGCCACCCCAAGTACGCCGCGGGCGACAAGGTCGTCGGCATGGGCGGCTGGCAGGAGTGGAGCGTGGTCAACGGCAACGAGCCCGGCATGTTGCGCAAGGTCGACACCACGCACGTGCCGCTGTCGCACTACCTGGGCGCGGTGGGGATGCCCGGCGTCACGGCGTGGTACGGCCTGGTCAAGATCATCAACCCCAAGGCTGGCGAGACCGTGGTGGTCAGCGCCGCCACGGGCGCGGTGGGCAGCGCCTTCGCCGCGCTGGCCAAGGCGCGCGGCTGCCGCGTGGTCGGCATCGCGGGCGGCCCGGACAAGTGCAAGTACGCCACCGAGGAGCTGGGCTTCGACGTGTGCATCGACTACCGCCAGCACGGCGACGTCAAGGCCATGTCCAAGGCGCTCAAGGAAGCCTGCCCCAACGGTATCGACGGCTATTTCGAGAACGTGGGCGGCTACATCCTCGACGCCGTGCTGCTGCGCACCAACGCCTTCGCGCGCATCGCCCTGTGCGGCATGATCGCGGGCTACGACGGCCAGCCGCTGCCCCTGGCCAACCCGCAGCTGCTGCTGGTCAACCGCCTCAAGGTCGAAGGCTTCATTGTCAGCGAGCACATGGAAGTGTGGGGCGACGCGCTCAAGGAACTGGGCACGCTGGTGGCCACGGGCAAGCTGCGTCCGCGCGAGTCCATCGCCCAGGGCATCGCCGCCGCGCCCGAGGCGTTCATCGGCCTGCTCAAGGGCAAGAACTTCGGCAAGCAGCTGGTCAAGCTGATCTGAGGCCCCTTTGACCATGGCCCGTGCTACGGCAGGTGGCGCGGGCCATGGTGTTTATGGCTGCTGCGCGGGGATGACGACGGCCACGCGGCGGTTCTCGCGGCGGCTGTCACGGTCCGTCCCGGTGGTCAGGGGGCGGCTGTTGCCGAAGCCCTGCACGGTGATCTGATCCCTGGGAATGCCCGATTCGCCCAGCACCTGGGCCACGGCGCTCGCCCGGCGCAGCGACAGGCGGTTGTTATAGGTGGCCGTCCCCACATCGTCGGTGTGCCCCTCGACACGCAGCCGGTCGATGCCCACGCCGGCAAGCGCGTGCCCCATGCGCTCGATGGACGAGCGGCGGCCCGGCTCGATGTGGTCGGAGTCGACGTCGAACAGCAGCGTATCCATCAACTGCAGTTCCCAGCCTTCGTCGGTCTGCTGGAAGCCGTTTTCGCGCAGCACCTGGAGCTGACGCTCCGACCAGGGGCCAGCGTTCCGCGGCGGCGTGGAGCAGCCCGCCAGCGCCCAGGCACAAGCGGTAGCGGCTATGCATTGGAGAGAGAACCTGCGAGTGTGCATCATTTGGGAATTATCTCCGGCTCTCTCGCCACCTGCACGCTGCCGCGGCGCGCTGTCTTGGCCTGGTACATGGCCGCGTCGGCGGCCTCCACCAGGACCTCCATGGTCTGGCCATGTTCGGGGTACACGGCAACGCCGATGCTCAACGTCTGGCGCAGCGCATGGCCGCCGGGCAGGGGAATGGGTGCGCGCATGGCGTCCGCGATCTTGTCGGCGATGCGCATGGCATCGAGGGCATCGCGCACCGAAGGCAGCAGTACGATGAATTCGTCCCCGCTCTGGCGCGCCACGAGATCGGAATCGCGCACCTGGGCCCGTATGCGCTGGGCCACGGTCACGAGCAAGATGTCGCCCGCCGCGTGGCCGAAGGTGTCGTTTACGCGCTTGAAATGGTCGAGGTCGATGAACAGCACGGCCAGTTGCGATGACTGCGCCGCGGCGCTGGCAAGGCTCGCGCGCAGGCGCTGCTCGAAGTACAGGCGGGTGGACACGCCCGTGAGCGTGTCGTGGTGCACCTGGTGCTCCAGCGCGCTGTTCTGCTGCTGCAGGTTCGCCTGGCGCGCCTCCAGTTCGTCGAGCAGGGCGTTGAAGTCGTCGCCCAGTTCGCGCAGTTCGGCGATGCGCGCGGGCGGTACGCGCTCACCCAGCGCGCGGTCGCGGTGCACGGCGCGCGCCACGTGTTCGAGGTGCTGCAGCGGCGTCACGATGTCGCGCAGCATCCGGCGCGCCAGCGCGATGCCCACGAAACCGCTCACCGTGGTGCACAGCGCCAGCGCGGCCAGCCCCGCCAGCACGAAGCGCAGCAGCCCCAGTCCGTCGCTTTGCAGGGTGACGGTGCCCACGGGCCGGCTGTCGTACACGATGGGCGCGGAGGCCGCTTCCAGCGACACGGCCCGGGCCAGCGCCTGGCCCAGGTGCAAGTCCATGTGCCCCTGCTTGGGCTGCCATTGCGCAAATACCCGGCCGTTGGCCATCACCACGCGCGCGTCGGCCACGCCGCCGTCGCGCGCCAGGCGTTCGATCATCTGCTGCGCCTCGGTCTGATCGCCGAACACCACGGCGGCTTCCACGGTGTAGGACAGCGAGCGTGCCATGAGTTGCAGGTTGTTCTCCATGTACACGCGCAGCGCCGCCACGCCGATCAGCAGCAGCAGCAAGCCGGCCAGCGCGATGGACACGAGCGCCACGCCCTGGTGGGCGCGGTGCACCACGTCGCGCAGCGACGTGTGCCCGCCGCCGAGCATCGACTCGTGCCACGTTCCACGCCGTTTGCTCATGGCCCGCTTTTACGCTTGGCCAATTGCAGCACCCGGGGGTTGACGCGCACGCCGCTGCGCGCCACGGAGTCCAGATTGATCTCGAACGATACGCCGCTGGGCCGCACATCCAGGCAGAACATGCCACCGATGCGGCACAGATCCTGGCGTTCGCTGATGGACAGCAGGGGCCGGTTGCCGATCCGCGCAACCAGCTGGCGCCATTCGTCGTCGCTCAAGCTGCCCGCATAGACGCTGTCGCACTCGGTGTTCAAGTGCGAGTCGTCGAGGCGCATACGGCGCACCGCGGTCTGGCGCGCGCCCTGCAGCAAAGCGCCCTTGAGCAGTTCGTCGGCATACTCCGTGGGGCCCACCACGCACAGCCGCACGGTCTGCAACTCGGTGGGCCAGCGCGTGTAGCCCAGGATGCCGAAAACGGTGTGCGCCACGGCCTGGGATCGCTCGTCGGTCTGCGCCTCCTGCGCGCGGGCGGGCAGGGCCAGCGCCAGGCCGGCGCACAGGCACAGCACGGCGGCAAGCCACTGCGCGAAGGCGTGGCTGTGGCGCCATGGGCGGAAAAGCTCCGGTACGGGGCAGGTCATGGGGCGATTATCGCAATGCCCGGCACGCTCTCTTCCATTCCGCGAGGGCGGGGTCGCACGGCTGACTGACGGAGTGGGTGCATTGCGGCTCCAATGTGCGCTTAGTTTCTCAATTGCGAAAGGCGCTTTTCCCCATGATTCAGGATTTCCGCGGCAAAACGGCTGTTCTCACCGGCGCAGGCTCCGGCTTCGGCCTCGAATGCGCGCGCATCGGCGCGAAGCTGGGCATGAACCTCGTGCTGGTCGATGTGCAGCAGGACGCGCTCGACAAGGCCGCTGCTGAAATGGAGGCCGCGGGCGCGCAGGTGCTGGCGCGCAAGATCAACGTCGCCAAGGCCGACGAGATGGAGCAGCTTGCCGCCGCCGTGCAGCAGCGCTTCGGCGCGCCGCATTTCGTGTTCAACAACGCGGGCGTGGCCGTCAGCGGGCTGGTGTGGGAAAACACCGTGCAGGAGTGGGACTGGGTGCTGGGTGTGAACCTCATGGGCGTGGTGCACGGCGTGCGCGTGTTCACCCCGCTGATGCTCGAAGCCGCGAAGCAAGACCCCGCGTACCAGGGCCACATCGTCAACACCGCCAGCATGGCGGGCCTGCTGGCCCCGCCCAACATGGGCATCTACAACGTGAGCAAGCACGCCGTGGTGGCGTTGACCGAAACGCTGTACCAGGACCTGAGCCTGGTCACCGACCAGATCGGCGCCAGCGTGCTGTGCCCGTACTTCGTGCCCACGGGCATCAGCCACAGCGAGCGCAACCAGCCCGCCGCGCTGGCGGGCAAGCCGCTGACCAAGAGCCAGATCATCGGCCAGGCGCTGTCTGAAAAGGCCGTGAGCTCGGGCAACGTCACCGCGCCCGTCGTCGCGCAGAAGGTGTTCGACGCGGTGGCGGCCAACCAGTTCTACATCTACAGCCATCCGCACGCGCTGGGCGGCGTGCAGACGCGCATGGAAGACGTGCTGCAGGGGCGCAGCCCCACCGACCCGTTCGCCGCCAAGCCGGATCTGCGCGCGTACCTCAAGGACGCGCTGAGGTCGTAAGTCCTTATCGGCTGGCCGCCAGCTTCACGCCGAGGCCCGTGAGCGCCGCGCCCATCAGCGCATCCACGGGACGGCGGATGCGCGCGTACGTGCGGCGCACGGCGCCCACCGAGAAGAAGGAGGCCAGCAGGCACATCCATGCGCCGGTGATGCACACCACCACGGCCACCACCGCCGCATACACCCACGGCGGCGCGCCCACCGGCAGCAGCGTGACGAACAGCGTGGCGAAGAAGGTCGCCGTCTTGGGGTTGGTGATGCCCACCAGAAACCCCCGGCGCCATGCCTGTCCCGCAGCCACGCGCCCTGAGGGCGCGATGGTCTCGCCCTGTGCCTGGCCCCGCAGGGCGGCAGCCAGCATACGCAGGCCCAGGTAGACCAGGTAAGCGGCCCCGGCCAGCCGGATGGCGTCGTACAGCCAGAAAAACTGCGCGATCAGCAGCCCGAAACCGAACACGGCCAGGCTGGCCCAGACGGCCACTGCGCAGGTGATGCCCAGGCCGACGAACACGCCGGACCGGCGGTCGTTCAGCGCGTGTGAAGTCACCGCGACGAAATCCGGCCCCGGGCTCGCGCAGGCGAGCAGGATGATGCTGGAGAGGGTGAGAAGCTGGGGGAGATAGGTCATGGGGGAGAGCCGTCCGCGGGGGTGGACGGGATGCTACCCCAGGCCCGCCGCCAGGAAGCCGACCCAGAGGCTCACCGTGAGCAGCGAAAGCACCGTCGCCAGCAGCAGCGCGGCGGCGCAGAACGTTTCCTCGCCATGCGGCTGGGCCAGGATGGGATAGATGCTGAGCATGGGCATGGCGGCGAACAGCACCGCCGCCGTGCGCAGCGGCTCGGGGACGGGCACGAGATGCACCAGGGCCAGCACGGCCAGCGGATGCAGCAGCAGCTTGCCCAGCGCCACCACGCCTACGCCGCGCAATTGCCCCCGCAGTTGCAGCCCCTTGAGCGACCCGCCGATGACAAAGAGCGCCAGCGCGGTCGAAGCGCCCGCCAGCAGGCCCACGCCCTTGGCCACGGGTGCCGGAATCTCCAGCCCTAGCAGCGACACCGCCAGGCCCGCCGCGATGGCGAGGATGAGCGGATTCTTCGCCAGCCGGACCAGCGTCTGGCGCAGCACGCCATGCCAGGCGTGCGCGGCGGTGTTGCCCTCGGCCAGCGCCAGGGTCAGCGGCAGCAGCAGCACGTTCTCCACCAACATGCACAAGGCCAGCGCTACCGCCGCCGTCGGCCCCAGCACCTGTAGGGCGATGGGATAACCGACAAAGCCGCTGTTCGAGAAACCCATGCCCATGCCGAACAGCGCGCTGAACGCCGCGCCGCGCCCCCGCACCCGGCGCGCCACGAACCAGCCGCCCAGCAGCACCAGCAGCGAGCCCGCCGCGTAGGCGAAGAGATAGCGGCCATTCAGGATCTCGCTGAACGGGCGCTGCGCCAGCGCCTGGAACACCAGCGCCGGCAAGGCGAACTGGATGACGAAGCGCCCGAACACGCGCATCTCCGCCGGGGCGAACCAGTCCCGGCGCGCCGCCAGGTAGCCCAGGCCGATCAGCAGGTAGACCGGAATGGTGATGGAGAGGATGGACAGCATCGCGGCCCGCCGCTACCAAGCCGCCAGGAAGGCCAGCAGCACCTTGGCCGAGTTGTCCGCCGCGAGCTTGAGGAAGGTGACCATCTCGTTCTCGCCCGGCCCGCCGCCCGCCAGGTCGCTGAGCGAGCGGAAGGCGATGAAGGGCACGCCGTTGCTGTAGGCCACGTGGGCGGTGGCGGCGGTCTCCATGTCGAGCACGTTGGCGTCGAAGGTCTTGTAGGCGTATTCGCGGAAGATGGCGTTGTCCACGAAGGCCTGGCCCGAAACGCCGTTGCCGCCCACCACCACGCGCGGCGGGTGCGCAAGGCATTGCCGGGCGGCGTCGCAACTGGCCAGGGCGGTGTCCTGGATGGTGCGGGCCACTTCGAGCATCTTCGGGTCGGCCTCGAACCAGAAGCGTTCTTCTTCGCCGGTGCGGCCTGCGGAGCGCACGCCCACGGGCCGGGTGAACATCATGCCGAAGTGGGGGAATTTCAATTCGCCCGCCATGCGCCGCGGCGGCTGGTACTGGCCGGGCGCGGTTTCGCGCGCCATCACCGATTCCAGGTACTGGCCCCATCGCTGGGCCACCGTCACGTCGCCGATGTGCAGGGTCGGGTTCACGCCGCCCGCGATGCCGCTGAACACCACGTGCGTGACCTGGAAGCGGTCCAGCACGAGCTGGGTGTTCATGGCGGCGTTGACCATGCTGATGCCGCTCTGGAACAGCACCACGGGCTTGCCCTGGAGCACGCCGGTGGTGAAGGTGACGCCGTTGACGGTGTAGTCGTGCCGCTGCCCGGTCCGCGACAGCAGCAGCGCCAGTTCGGGCTCGAAGGCCGAGATCACCGCCATGCGCGGCGTGGCGTCCAGCCAGGGTTGGGGCTGCTTGGGCAGGGCGGTCGAGGAGCAGCCGGCAAGCAAGCTGGCGGCCAGCAGCAGGCAGGCTTGCATGGCGACGTTGTTCATCGCGCGTTCAGTCCGAGAGAAATCGGGCGTAGCGCGGCAGATCGACGTTGCCGCCGCTGATGACGATGCCCACGCGCTTGCCATGCAGGTCGATGCCGCCCGCACGTGCGCCCGCGAAGGCCAGCGCGCCCGTGGGCTCGACGACGATCTTCATGCGCTCGGCGAAGAAGCGCACGGCGCTCACCAGTTCTTCGTCGCTCACGGTGACGACGTCGGCCACGTGCCGCTGCACGATGGGGAAGGTGTATTCGCCCGGCGCCTGCGTCTGCGCGCCGTCGGCGATGGTGTGGGGTACGTCGATCTTGACGATGCGGCCCGCGCGCAGCGACTGCTGGAAGTCGTTGCCCGCCTCGGGCTCCACGCCGATCACGCGGCATTGCGGCGCCTTGGCCTGGGCCGCGAGCAGGCAGCCAGAGAGCAGGCCGCCGCCGCCCAGGCAGACGAACAGGTAGTCGAGGTGCGGCACGTCCTCGAACAGTTCCAGCGCCGCCGTGCCCTGGCCCGCGATGACGTGGGGGTGGTCGAACGGCGGAATCAGCGCCAGGCCGCGCTCGGTGGCCAGGCGGCGGCTGATGGCCTCGCGGTCTTCGGTGTAGCGGTCGTAGGTGATGACCTGCGCGCCGTATTCGCGCGTGGCGGCCATCTTGGCGGCGGGCGCGTCCTCGGGCATGACGATGACGGCGGGCATGTCGAGCAGCCGCGCCGACAGCGCGATGGCCTGCGCATGGTTGCCCGACGAGAACGCGGCCACGCCGTGCTCGCGCTGCGCCGCGCTCAGCTGCGACAGCGCGTTGTACGCGCCGCGGAACTTGAACGCGCCCATGCGCTGCAGGTTCTCGCACTTGAAGAAGAGCTGCGCGCCGAGCCGGTCGTCCGCCGTGCTCGACCGCAGCACGGGCGTGCGGTGCGCCACGCCCTGGAGGCGGTGAGCGGCTTCGGCGACGTCGTCGTAGGTGGGCATAGGCATGGACATGGGCATAGGATCAGTCGGTCTCTTGTTTCTCTTTGATGAAATCCGCGATGAGTTGCGCGCGGGACGCATGCATGGCCGGGTGGGTCATCCGGCGTGCAACCGCGACTGCATTGCGGGCCCACTGGATTCGCCGCGCTCGTCCGTCGCTAGAGGCCAGCGTACTGGCCATCTGCGTGAGCTCGTGGATTGCCCCGGGCTTGAAGAAGGCGCCGGTATAGCCCTCCTGCACGCATTGGCGCAAACCTTCGGTGTCGGAGGCGATCACGGGAACGCCCTGTGAATAGGCGTCATAGACGATCCGCGGTTGCTCGTCGCTCAGGCTCGGAACCACCAGGTAATCGTATTCCCGCAGGCGGTTGAACAGCGCGCTGCCGTAGGAGAGGGTTCCGCGAAATCTGACGTTCGCCAGCCGTGGATTGGTGCTCAGTGCTTGCTTAATGGACGATTCTTCCGGGCCTTCGCCATAGATGTCCAGTTCGATGCTGCCCTGATCGCCCATCGCGGCCATGGCATCCAGGAGAAACAGCACACCTTTTTCTGTGACCAGGCGTCCGAAGAAAGCCATGCGTACCTTGGCACTTGTGGCGAGGGGGCGGGCTGTGACGGCTTCCAGTTGCGCATCGCCGATAATCTGGTCTTCGGGAATCCACGTCGCTTGCACGATGTGGGCGTTGTCGAGACGGTCTCCGCAGAACGACCTGCGGTAGCTTCCGGTGGTGAAAAACCTCAGTGCGCAATGTCTGACGACCTGTCGACCGAGCAATTCGTAGATCCAGGCTTGTAAACGCTGGAAGACGGATGCGTCACCTGCCGATGCATTCCGCCACGGTGCGGATTCAACGACGACGATCGTCTTTTTCCCTCGCAGACTGGCCATGGGCAGGCCCAGCCAGCCGAGCGGATACGGCCAGCCGACGATGCCCATATGGACGATATCGGCACGTCCAATGGCTGCCCACATGGCGATGATCGTCCTGGGTAATTGGATCAGCGCCTTGGCGCGCGAGCCCGTATGGGGCAGTTCAATGAAATGGATGCGCGACAGCAAGGGGTCGCTATCGATGGCAGACATGTGCTCATCGGCCTGCTCGATGGGCACGAATGGGGAGGCTATATGGAAATCGGCAATTGAGGTCAGGTGTTCCCGCGCGTCGATTGCCCAGAGGTTGTCAAGCCATTTTCCGCCTTGTCGATCCACATAGACCGGCGTTGAGCCTTGCAGGAGCAGGTAGTGCCCGGATATTTGTGCGGAGTTCATCGCTTGCTTTTTGTTGCTTTTGTGGCTTTGTTGTAAATGAACGGTGATATTGGACAGGTGCTCCTGGAATCATCACGCGGGTCAAAAAAACCGAAATTCAGTGGCGCATACTGACATATGGCTTTATGAATCAATGGGTTGCGTGTGGTGAACAGGCGAGGGAGTGTTGAGGCCTTCCGACTTGTCCTGATCGGAGATTGCCAAAAAAGTAGGCAAAACGGCTTCCAGCGCGAGCTTGGATACCTTTTGAGAATTGGGCATTTTAAGCTTTCAAGCGCTGGGTGGCCTCTGTTCTGAAGGGGGCACTTCGGAATGGAGGCCGTCAATTGCCAGGGGATTGGGCACGAAATTTCAGCGGTTTTTGCCGCCCAGCAGGCTGCCGAGCACGCCACGCAGGATTTCCTTGCCCAGGTTGGTGCCCACGGTGCGCACGGCGGACTTGGCCATGGTCTGCACCAGCCCGTCGTGCTTGCCGCCGCGCGGGCCGGTGGTGCCGAAGAGCACGTCGTTCAGGCCGCCGAGGATGCCGCCGCCGTCCTGGGCCGGTTGCTGGGCCGGCGCGTTGCCGCCCGCCGGGGCCGCAGCCGCCGTGCGGCCTTGCAGCTTTTCGTAGGCCGATTCGCGGTCCACGGCTTTTTCGTACACGCCCGCGACCAGCGAGTTGTCGATCAGCGCCTTGCGCTGCTCGGGCGTGATGGGGCCGATCTGGCTGCCGGGCGGCAGCACGAACACGCGCTCGGTCTCGCTGGGGCGGCCCTTGGCGTCCAGGAAGCTGATGAGCGCCTCGCCTACGGCCAGTTCGGTGATGGCGGCCTCGATGTCCAGCCCCGGCTTCTGGCGCATGGTGGTGGCCGCGGACTTCACGGCCTTCTGGTCGCGCGGGGTGAAGGCGCGCAGCGCGTGTTGCACGCGGTTGCCCAGCTGGGCGAGCACGCTGTCGGGGATGTCCAGCGGGTTCTGCGTGACGAAGTACACGCCCACGCCCTTGGAGCGCACGAGGCGCACGACGAGCTCGATGCGCTCGACCAGCACCTTGGGTGCTTCGTTGAACAGCAGGTGCGCCTCGTCGAAGAAGAAGACCAGCTTCGGCTTGTCGGGGTCGCCGATCTCGGGCAGGCGCTCGAACAGGTCGGACAGCATCCACAGCAGGAAGGTGGCGTACAGGCGCGGCGCGTTCATGAGCTTGTCGGCGGCCAGGATGTTGATGACGCCGCGCCCGTTGCCGTCGGTCTGCATGAAGTCCTCGATGTTGAGCATGGGCTCGCCGAAGAACTGGCCGCCGCCCTGCTGCTCGATCTGCAGCAGCCCGCGCTGGATGGCCCCCACGCTCGCGGCGCTGATGTTGCCGTAGCCCGTGGTGAAGTCCTTCGCGTTGTCGCCCGCGTATTGCAGCATGGCGCGCAGGTCTTTCAAGTCGAGCAGCAGCAGGCCGTTGTCGTCCGCGATCTTGAACACGAGGTTGAGCACGCCGAGCTGCGTCTCGTTCAGGTTCAACATGCGGCCCAGCAGCAGCGGGCCCATGTCGGAGATGGTGGCGCGCACCGGGTGGCCCTGTTCGCCGAACACGTCCCACAGCGTGGCGGGGCAGGCCACGGGCTCGGGCAGGGCTATGCCGCGTTCCTTCAGCGTGGCGGCCAGCTTGTCGCCGACGCGGCCTGGCTGGCTGATGCCCGTGAGGTCGCCCTTCACGTCGGCCATGAAAACCGGCACGCCGATGCGCGAGAAATTCTCGGCCAGGGTCTGCAGCGTGACCGTTTTGCCCGTGCCCGTGGCGCCCGTGATCAGGCCGTGGCGGTTGGCCAGGCCGGGCAGCAGTTCACAGGTGGTGGAAGCGTTCTTGGCAATCAGCAACGGGTCGGCCATAAATCCTCGGGCGGCAAAAGTAAAATCGAAGGTTAATTCGCAAGCATAAGGACAAATTCCGTGGCAGGACACAGCAAATGGGCCAACATCCAGCACCGCAAGGGCCGCCAGGACGAAAAGCGCGGCAAGGTGTGGACGCGCATCATCCGTGAAATCATGGTCGCGGCCCGCCAGGGCGGCGGCGACGTCAGCGCCAACCCGCGCCTGCGCCTGGCCATCGACAAGGCCAAGGCCGCCAACATGCCGGCGGACAACATCAAGCGCAACATCGACAAGGCCACGGGCAACCTCGAAGGCGTGACCTACGAGGAAATCCGCTACGAGGGCTACGGCATCGCCGGCGCGGCCATCATCGTCGATACGATGACCGACAACCGCGTGCGCACCGTGGCCGAGGTGCGCCACGCCTTCAGCAAATACGGCGGCAACATGGGCACCGAAGGCTCGGTGGCCTTCCAGTTCAAGCACGTGGGCCAGTTGATCTATGCGCCGGGCACCAGCGAGGACAAGGTGATGGAAGTGGCCCTGGACGCGGGCGCCGAGGACGTGGTGGCGCACGAGGACGGCGCCATCGAGGTGTTGACCGCGCCCGGCGACTTTGAGGCCGTGCGCGACGCGCTGCAGGCCGCGGGCCTGACGGCGGAAATGGCCGAGGTGACAATGCGCGCCGAAAACACCATCGAACTGGCCGGCGACGACGCCGCGAAGATGCAGAAGCTGCTCGACATGCTCGAAGAGCTGGACGACGTGCAAGAGATCTACCACAACGCCGCGCTATGAAGGTTCTTGTGATTGGCGGCGGCGGCCGTGAACACGCACTGGCCTGGAAGCTGGCCCAGTCCCCCAAGGTGAGCAAGGTGTTCGTCGCGCCCGGCAACGGCGGCACGGCGCTCAGCCCCAAGTTCGAAAACCTGCCGATCACCGGCGTGGCGGAGCTGCGCGCCTGGGCGCAGGAAAACAAGATCCCCTTGACGGTCGTCGGCCCCGAGGCGCCGCTGGCCGCCGGCGTGGTGGACGAATTCCGCGCCCACGGCCTGCGCATCTTCGGCCCCACGCAGGCCGCCGCGCAGCTGGAAAGCTCCAAGGCCTTCTCCAAGGCCTTCATGCGCCGCCACGGCGTGCCCACGGCCGATTACGACACCTTCACCGACCCGGCCAAGGCCCATGCCTTCGTCGATAGGCTGGGCGCGCCCATCGTCATCAAGGCCGACGGCCTGGCCGCGGGCAAGGGCGTGGTGGTGGCCACCACACTGCAGGAGGCCCACGAAGCCGTGGACTTCATGCTGGTGGACAACAAATACGGCGTGGCCCACAACGGCGGGCAGGCGCGCGTGGTGATCGAGGAATTCCTCGAAGGCGAGGAAGCCAGCTTCATCGTGCTGTGCGACGGCAAGAACGTCACTGCCCTGGCCACCAGCCAGGATCACAAGCGCCTGCAGGACGGCGACCACGGCCCCAACACCGGCGGCATGGGCGCGTATTCGCCCGCGCCCGTGGTCACGGCGGACGTGCACGCCCGCGCCATGCGCGAGATCATCCTGCCCACCGTGCGCGGCATGGAGAAGGATGGCATCCCATATACCGGCTTCCTCTACGCGGGCCTGATGATCGACAAGACCGGCCACCCCAAGACGCTGGAGTTCAACTGCCGCATGGGAGACCCGGAAACCCAGCCCATCCTGATGCGGCTCAAGAGCGACCTGTTCGACGTGCTGAGCGCCGCCGTGGACCGCAAGCTCGACAAGGTCGAGCTGCAATGGGACCGTCGCACGGCGCTGGGCGTGGTCATGGCCGCGCACGGCTACCCCGAAAACCCGCGCAAGGGCGACGCCATCACCGGCGTGCCGCGCTTCAACGATGCCGATGCGGCGCTGGACCAGGCCGTGGTATTCCACGCGGGCACCACGCTGCACGACGGGCAGCTGCAGGTATCCGGCGGCCGCGTGCTGTGCGTCACCGCCCTGGCCGACAGCGTGCGGCTGGCCCAGCAGAAGGTGTACGAGGCCGTCAAGGACATCCACTTCGACGGCGCGCAGTACCGCCGCGACATTGGCCACCGCGCCACCAAGAACTGATGCGCGGCTATCTCGAAAACCTGCAATCGCGCATCACCGGCGCGGTCGAAAAGCTCGAAGGTCCGCGCTCGCAGGGCGGCCAGCGCTTCCTGGTCGATGCGTGGCACAAGCCGCCCGGCGAGCCGCTGCAAGGCGAGGGCGTGACGCAAATCCTCGAAGGCGGGCGCGTGTTCGAGCGCGCGGGCGTGGGCTTCTCGCACGTCAGCGGCCCCCGGCTGCCGCCCTCGGCTACGCAGCACCGGCCCGAGCTGGCGGGCGCGCCGTTCGAGGCCATGGGCGTGTCCCTGGTGTTCCACCCGCGCAACCCCTACGTGCCCACGGTGCACATGAACGTGCGCATGATCGCCGCGGGCCATGACGGCACGGAGGGCGTGAGCTGGTTCGGTGGCGGCATGGACCTGACGCCGTGCTATGGCTTCGAGGAAGACGCGGTGCACTTCCACCGCGTGTGCCACGGCGCGCTCAAGCCTTTTGGCGAGGGGCTGTACCTGCGCTTCAAGCGCTGGTGCGACGAATACTTCTACCTGAAGCACCGCGACGAGCAGCGCGGCATCGGCGGCATCTTCTTCGACGACTTTGCCGAACTGGGCCTGGACAACAGCCTGGCCATGACCCAGGCCGTGGGCGATGCCTTCCTGGCCGCCTACCTGCCCATCGTGGAGCGCCGCATGGACACGCCGTTCGGCGAGCACGAGCGCGCCTTCCAACTCTACCGGCGCGGGCGCTACGTGGAGTTCAACCTCGTGTGGGACCGCGGCACGCACTTCGGCCTGCAATCGGGCGGGCGCACCGAGTCCATCCTGCTCTCCATGCCGCCGCAGGCCAACTGGGCCTACATGCGCAACGACCCGCCTGGCTCGCCTGAAGCCGAACTCACGCAGCGCTTCCTTGTGCGGCGCAACTGGATTTAAATACCCCTTATGACTACTACCCCCAAGCCCGAATCCGCCGCCAAGAAAGACGTGGCCAAGCTCCAGCGCGCCATCGTCGATGGGCTGGAAGACGTGAAGGCGCAGGACATCCAGGTCTTCAACACCGAAAGCCTCTCGCCGCTGTTCGAGCGCGTGATCGTGGCCTCGGGCACGTCCAACCGCCAGACCAAGGCGCTGGCCTCCAGCGTGCGCGACGCGGTGCGCGAGGCGGGCTTTCCCAAGCCGCGCACCGAGGGCGAGGAGAATGGCGAATGGATCATCGTGGACTGCGGCCAGGCCGTGGCGCACATCATGCAGCCCGCCATCCGCGCGTACTACCGGCTGGAGGAAATCTGGGGCGACAAGCCCGTGAAGATGAAGCTGGGCGCGGCCAAGCCCGCGGCGGTCAAGAAGAAGGCCCCGGCGAAGAAGGCGGCTGAAGCCGCCCAGCCCGCCGCCGCCGTGAAAAAGGCGCCTGTCCGGAAAGCGCCCGCGGCCAAGAAAGCCGCTCCGGCAAAAACGCCCGCCAGGAAGGCCTCACCCTCTGCCGCCAAAAAAGCGCCTGCCAAAAAAGCCGCTGTGAAGACCGCCGTGAAAACCGTGGTGGTCAACAAGCCCGCCGCCAAGAAAGCCCCCGCGCGCAAGAAGGCGGCATGAGGCTGCTGATCGTCGCCGTGGGCCAGCGCGTGCCCGACTGGGCACAAACCGCCTACGACGATTACGCCAAGCGCTTTCCGCCCGAACTCAAGGTTGAGCTCAAGGCCGTCAAGACCGAGCCGCGCGGCTCCAAGAGCCTCGAAACGCTATACGCCGCCGAGCGCGAGCGCATCGAGGCCGCCATCCCGCGCGGCACCCGCGTGGTGGTGTTGGACGAGCGCGGCGACCACCTGACCACCAAGGCGCTGGCCCAGCGGCTCAAGGGTTGGCAGCTCGAAGGCGACGACGTGGCCCTGGTCATCGGCGGGCCGGACGGGCTCGACCCGGCGCTGCGCCAGGCTGCGCACGAGCGCATCCGCCTGTCCGACCTGACCCTGCCGCACGCCATGGTGCGCGTGCTGCTGATCGAGCAGCTGTACCGCGCTTGGTCGGTCAACGCGGGGCATCCGTACCACCGCGAATAACTTCATTTTTCATAGCTGCCAGCGCATGTCCCATAAGGGCTGGAGGCCGATTTGATGCAAAACTTCATTTACCTGGCCTCCCAGAGCCCACGCCGCAGCCAGCTGCTCGGCCAGATCGGTGTGCGGCATGAAAAACTGCTGCCGGGCGCGGAAGAAGACGCCGAAGGCCTGGAGGCCGTGCTGCCCGGCGAAGACCCCGCCGCCTACGTGCAGCGCGTCACCGGCCTGAAGCTCGACGCCGCCGTGGCCCGCCATGCGCGGCGCGGCCTGCCGCCGGCGCCCATCCTGTGCTCCGACACCACGGTGGCGTTGGGCGCCACGATCTACGGCAAGCCCGAAAGCCAGGATGACGCCGCGCGCATGTTGGCCGAACTCGCGGGCGCGGAACACCGCGTGCTGACGGCCGTGGCCGTGCAGACCGGGGCAGGGCGGTGGGCGGCGCTGTCCCTCTCCACCGTGCGCTTCGCGCCGCTGACGCCCGCGCAGATCGCCGCTTATGTCGCCACCGGCGAGCCGCTGGGCAAGGCCGGCGCCTACGGCATCCAGGGCCCTGCGGCGGCCTTCGTGGAACACATCGCGGGCAGCTATTCGGGCATCATGGGCCTGCCCCTGTATGAAACGGCAGCCCTGCTGCGCCAGGTGGGGTGGAGCATCTGATGCAAGACATTCTGATCAATTGGTCGCCCCAGGAAACCCGCGTCGCCGTCGTCGAGCATGGCGCGGTGCAGGAACTGCACGTGGAGCGCACGCTGGAGCGCGGTCTGGTGGGCAACATCTACCTGGGCCGTGTCTCTCGTGTGCTGCCGGGGATGCAGTCGGCGTTCATCGACATCGGCCTGGAGCGCGCGGCCTTCCTGCACGTGGCCGACGTGTGGCAGCGCCACGAAAGCGGCGAGCCGCCCGGCATGGCGCGCAAGCACGACCCCCAGCCGCCCATCGAGAAACAGGTGTTCGAGGGCCAGTCGCTCATGGTGCAGGTCATCAAGGATCCGATCGGCACCAAGGGCGCGCGCCTGTCCACGCAGATCAGCATCGCGGGGCGCCTGCTGGTCTTTTTGCCGCAGGACGACCACGTGGGCGTGTCGCAGAAAATCCCCGCCGACGAGCGCGACGCGCTGCGCGCGCGGCTGCAGGCGCTGGTCGGCCCGAACGGCGGCGGCTTCATCCTGCGCACTAACGGCGAAGACGCGAGCGATGCCGAACTGGCCGAGGACATCGCCTATCTGCGCAAGACCTGGGCGCGCATCAAGGAATCCGCCGTGCGCCTGCCGCCCATGTCGCTGCTGCACCAGGACCTGAACCTGCTCCAGCGCGTACTGCGCGACCTGGTGGGCGAGGAGACGCAGAGCATCCGCATCGACTCGCGCGAACAGTTCACCGCGCTGCAGGCCTTTGGCCGCGACTACATGCCCCAGGCGGCGGCCAAGCTCCAGCTGTACAAGGGCGAGCGGCCCATCTTCGACCTCTACGCCATCGACGAGGAAATCGCCCGCGCCCTGGGCCGCCGCGTGGACCTGAAGTCGGGCGGCTACCTGATCGTGGACCAGACCGAGGCGCTGACCACCGTGGACGTGAACACCGGCGGCTTCGTCGGCGCACGCAACTTCGACGACACCATCTTCAAGACCAACCTCGAAGCCGCAGGCGCCATCGCGCGCCAGCTGCGCCTGCGCAACCTGGGTGGCATCGTCATCGTGGACTTCATCGACATGGTGCGCGACGACCACCAGGCCGCCGTGCTGGCCGAGTTCAAGAAACAGCTGGCCCGCGACCGCGTGAAGACCGCCGTGGGCGGCTTCTCGCAACTGGGCCTGCTGGAGATGACGCGCAAGCGCACGCGCGAATCCCTGGCCCACATGCTCTGCGAGCCGTGCCCCGCCTGCCACGGCGCGGGCCAGGTGAAGACCGCGCGCAGCGTGTGCTACGACATCCTGCGCGAGGTGCTGCGCGAAGCCCGCCAGTTCAACCCGCGCGAATTCCGCGTGATCGCTTCGCCCAAGGTGGTGGAATTGTTCCTCGACGAGGAAAGCCAGCACCTCGCGGGGCTGTCGGACTTCATCGGCAAGCCGATTTCGCTGCAGGCCGAGGGGGCCGTGGGGCAGGCGCAGTACGACATCGTTTTGTTGTGAGGTTTCAGGGCTTCTCACTCTGTCCCACATGCCACGCGTAAGTGGTTGTCTGAACAGGGGATTTCGGTAGGCAAGCTGTCTTTTGGTGTCATGGAGTGCCACCCGATCGCAACAAGATTGGGTGACCTGTTGGGTGACCAGCCGGGCGACTGGACTGGGCCCTGGGACACCAGGAGAAGCGAACATGGCAAAGAATATCGGGCTGCTCTCGGACATGCAGCTCAAGCAGTGGGTCAAGGCGGGCAAGCCGCTGTCGATGAGCGACGGTGGGGGACTGATCTTTACGCTGTCGGCAGCGGGCAACGCGGCGTGGGTGCTGCGGTATCGACACGGTACACGACGACCAGAGATGACCTTGGGGCCTTATCCGGCTATCGGTCTGTCAGAAGCGCGGAAGATGGCGCTAGCCAAGCGGGCCGAGATCGCACAAGGCAAGAACCCGATGGCCGAGCGGGTCAAGGCCAAGGCCGCATTGGCGAAGGACTGGACGGTCCGTCAACTGATCCTAGATTACCGCCAGAAAGTACTCGTCAAGCTGGCCAAGAGCACGCAGGTCTGCTATTCACGCCATCTTAAGCGAATCGAAAACAGATTTGGCTCGCTCAGCGTGCGCGAAGTCGAGTCCAGTGACATCGTTGCATTGATCGACGAGAGCAAGCTCACCTGGGGTGAGTCGAGCCTCCTGCACATCACGGCCAAGTGCTTGTTCACTCATGCATGCGGCAAGCGCCTCGTCAACGTCAACCCCTGCGTGGGCATCATGATCAGCGCGTTGCTGGGGCCTCGACCGCGGGTTCGCAAACGCTTGATGTTGACTAAAAAGGAGATCCAATTCCTCTTGAGCGCTTGTATGCGTCGGCGCAATAAATTGGGACTGCGGATACTGTTGGGTACCGGAGTGCGCGCCAGCGAACTGTTCACGGCTAAATGGGAAGACGTCCATCTAGATGAGGATTACTGGCGGATCCCAGACAGCAAAACAGACGTCGCCATGGATATTCCACTGGTTCCATGGGTGAAGGAGTGCTTTGTTGAACTGAAGCACATGGCGGATGGTTCCGCCTACGTTCTGCCTGCGCATTTTCACTCCAGGGCTGAGGCGCATGGAGGGGACTTCCATCTTGGCGACGACACGTTGAGGGAATCCATCGATTATTGGATCAAGTATCACAAACCTGATGTGAGGCGATTCACACCGCATGATCTGCGCAGCACGATGAAGTCGCACATGCGAGCACTAGGCGTGCCGAGAGACATTTCGGAGATGTGCTTAAACCACAAGCTGACCGGGGTGGAAGGTATCTACGACCGGCACAATTATTTTGTCGAAAGACGGCAGGCATTGAGTCGCTGGGCCGACTTTCTCGCACAGTGTCAATGAGGTCCGCTTGACGCGGCCGCCCGCTCTGCCAAAAATACTCTTTTAAGTTGTTGATTTAGAAGAGAAAAAATCCAACTTCGGGTGCAATGCCAGTCAGATTGGCCTCGTGGGGCCTGACAGGAGCTAAAAAGGGAACGTGTCCCATCACGTTCTTTTTTTCTTCGGCGCAGCCGAGGCCGCGAGGAAGGCTTTATGGACGCGATGTCCATGGGAAGCCCTTTCAGTATGGCGCGCGAAAGGCTGAATGCTCAGCAGGTAGGAAGCCCCTACGGCAATCGACGGCCCGGCCCCACGCTTTCGGGTGGCTAGGCTGCGTAAAGTGTATGCGCTGGTCGGCGGTTCGGAACTGCATCGATATACCGTTGGAAAGCGGTTAGGGAAGCGAACTGTGGCTCGGGCGCGCTGAGATCGTGAACAGGTTCTTAGAGATTGAGACGGGAATGCCATCGGCCTGTAGTCCCTGGCGGATCTTCTCGATCACTTCTTGTCCTCGCCCAGCAGGGACTGCAATTTTTTTAGTGAAACTGCGCTAACGCTTATTTTCTGGCGCGCAGTTCCAGTATCGCCTCGCCGCAGGCCTCCTGCAGTTCCTTGAGCTGGCGTTCGTACTGCTCGCGCACATCCTGCGGATTGGCCTTCAGGGCGTTCTCTATCCCTTTGCGGCCATCCTCCACCCAGCTCTCGATCTCCGAGGGCGGCAGGTCATAGGACCGACTGGCCTCGGCCACGCTGGTCTTGCCCTGGATGATCTCCAGCATCAGTGCCGTCTTGCGCTTTGCGGTCCAGCGTTTGATTTCTTGTTCCATCAATGTGCTCATGGTGTCTTCCTTTCGACGGTAACACCTGAGCAGGTTTTTACTGGATCAATACAGCGCCCTGTACAGGTGCCTGTCGTAATCACGCTGGACCTTGCGGGTGCGCAGGCAAGGGATGACTACCTCTTGCCCATCCCCAGCAGTGGCTGCACGACCCGCTCGTGGGCATCGTAGGCCTTGTCGGCAATGAGCGTGTGAGCCACATTGCCGACAGCAAGGCATCCGCACCTTCGAGATCGCTGGCCTGTCCAGGCGTCAGATGAAACCCCGTCGGGTTGCCCAGAGCATCGACGTGGCGTGAATCTTGGTGCTCAAGCCCCCGCGGCTGCGCACCGCTTTTACTCCAGCGCATCTGGCGAAGGTGCACCACCCAGAAGTCCCCGAAGCGCTCGGGCAGGTCACGCCAGGGAACGCCTGCGCGATAGCGGTACAGCACCGCGTCAATGAACAGATGGTTGTCCCGCGCCGTCGCTCCGGCAAGGCCGGTCCGCCCAGGCCGCAAGTCCTTGATGTGTTCCCATTGGTCGTCTCACAGAGCGTAGCGGCGTTTCATTGGCTTGGCTGATTTCTACTCCAGCTTCCAATACTTCTGTCAGTGCGATTGATGATCACCCTAGCATCAAAAGAGTTGTTGCTAAAAGTAACACACGGGCGGTCTAGCCAGCATGGTCTGAAACCATGTCATCGCGCCAAGGCCTCGCTTTGGACGAGCCGGTCAGTACAGGTTCAGCCTGAGCCTGTGCAACTCCGCGAGTGGCACGAAGCGAAGCGGCTTGACGCTCGCGGTGCCGAACGTGAGCAGATGGCCTGTACCCGTGATCGCGCGGTAGACGGACTGCCCGTCGGTGCGCAACCGGGCCTTGCGCGCCCGCACCCTTGCCTCATCGTCGAGTGCCGGCTCGTCGGGCCGGATGCCGACCGATGCGTCGGCGGCCCGGAAGAATTCGATGCGCAGGTTCTTGGGCTCCGCCTTGACGCAGAGCTCGCCGTGCTCGAAGTGGGCGGGATGCCCCAGCCGGATCTTGATCACAGGCAGCCCCTTCTCGGATCTGGTGCGCATCGTGAGGGAGAGCCAAGCCGATTCCCTACCCAGCGGATGGACTTGCATGATGAAGAGGCAGCCCGCCGGATCTTGCGCGGACGCCATGGCACAGAACACGCCGTCTCGACGCATCAGCGCGGGTGCATCCGGCACGGGTGCCTCGGGCATGGCACCGTCGTTCGAGGAGGCGGCCGCATCCAGGCCGATCGCGGCGGTCAGCCAGAACGCGGTGATTGAGAGGGCCAGGCGTCTCCGCCCGGAGTCTTGAAATGGCGTCATGGGAAGTACGGCACAAGAGTTTCGACTTCCGTCCGACGGGTGATGCCGGCAAGGGTAAGGGAAGGACGCAGAAAAATGCTCTCGACCATCTTCGGAACTGTGCGTCTATCCAGCTCCAGAGGCGATCTGACTCACCGGCACGCCTCCAAGCCGCGGTCACGCAACCTCTGAAGGATCCGAACATGAGAATGCCCGGCTTCCAGACCCGATGCGTCCGTGCCCGCTTGGTCACCTCCGCGGCGGATGCGCAACGCAGGTTTGCCGAATCGAGCCGCGACGACATGCGGCCCTCCACCACCGCCACGCTCATGCGATTTGCCCAAGCGGGCGACGGTCCGGGCGCTTGCTCGCCTCTTGGTAACCCGCATCGCCGAGGGTCACGTCCTCCTGGTCTCGCAGCGAGCTATTGCCTTCGACCACGTCGTTGATGTTGCCCGCCGTGTGCACCAGAGTCGGTGCCCACGGTGAGCGGCGCGGTGCAGGCCGGGACCGGTACCGTGGCTGCCCTGGGCATCAGGATATAGCGCAGCATGTCGCTCAAGTCGCAGCCGACCTGTGTCCGCTCCCTGGCTCGCCATGATCGCCTCTGTCATGGTGTTTCTCAGGTTGCTAGCTCCCATCGCATGGTCCGGCCCTGCGCACCACCAGCCTGGGCCACCCTATGGCACCAACTGCGTGACCCGCACCAGCGACCCCGCTACGTCCCGCGTGAGCATGTACATGTCGTACCACGATTGCGTCGGACTGCTCGACGTGTACGACGCCACCATAAGGGGCCGCGGCCCCTGCCCGCCGGTGTCGATCGAAAACGGCTGCCAGTCCGCCTGCGCACCGCCGCTCGCGAACTTGCCGATCTCCTTCTCCGCGCCGTCGGCAATATCGACTTGGCGCAGCGTCCCGTTGCGGCAGTCCGTCGCGCCTGCCGGCACCAAACAATAGAAGGCTGATCGCACATTCCACGGTGCATTGGGGCTGAACGTGTCGTCGGACGCGATGCCTGCGGATTGCGCGCGGTCGGATACCAGCGTAACACCGCTGCCGTCGGCGTTGGCGCGGTAGATCTGCTCGAATTGCGCAGCATCCTGCGGCGCTGCCGTGTAGAGCAGGCGCTCGCCAGACACATACGGTACGGTCCAAACCGCCCGGTTGTCCGGCAGCGCTGCAATCGTCTGCACCGTCCCGTTCGACTTGGCGACGGAGCGCAGGGTGTAGCGCAGCCGACTGGTGCGCTGCGTCACCACCAGCCGCGCGGCGCTCTGCGTGAGCCCCACGATCTCCCCGTCTTCGACTGGAAGTTCCGCGACCAGCACGGGCGCGGCATCGCCCTGCAGGCGGTACAGCCTACGGGCATCTGCTAAGTAGGTCGCAGGCCGATCGCTGACGATCCAGCGCGAGATGTCATTGCCGGAAAATGTGTGCAGTGCAGCCGATACGCTGGCACCGGTGCCGGACCAACTGATACGGTGCAGGCGGCCATCAATGTCCAGATAACGGTCGTGGTCGGCAGAAACCCACTGGTTGGTTCCCAGACGCCTCACCATGGTGGCGGCGCTCGCTCCCTGTACGTCGGTGGCGCTGACCAAGTCCGGCTGGTAGAAGCGCAGCCGCGCGGGGGACGTGGACCGATCGTGCACGAGAAAGCCCTGCAGCCGCCCGTCCACATCGGTGAATGCATTCAGCAGGCGCGCGCCTTTCGGCAGTGCCGTGGGCGGCGTGGCCCCGGTCGACGACGCACGGGCAAACACCGTGCGGTTGTCCGCTGTGGCGGCGCAGTTGCCGTCGGCGCCTGCATCGACGATGGCGATCCAGGCATCATCGCCCGCCGGCTGCAGGGGGTAGGTGTATGCCGCGTCGATGTAGCACGCGTCGGTCATGGATGCGATGAGGGTCGGTGTCGGCACCGAGCCTTTGGCCAGGCTAATTCTGTAGACCCGACCGGCGTGCACATGGACCAGCGTGCGGGGGCCTCCCGTGTCCCGCAGCGTCAGCCCGGCCGGCTGCATGGACGAGGCGTCGAGCCGGCCGTAGGCGAAGAAGCGGTTGTCGCTCATCGGCGTCGACAGCACCACCTGCGGCGGGTTCGCGCCGGCGTCGACGATATGCAGCGTGTAATCGCTCTGCGGCGGATTTGACCGGCTGTAGCCGAAACTGTAGTACTGCGTGCTGGCCGGCGTTGCGCCGGAGGGCGGTGGTGATGGCGGCGTCGCGCCGCCTCCCCCGTCTCCCCCGTCTCCCCCGTCTCCCCCGTCTCCCCCGTCTCCCCCGTCTCCCCCGCATGCGCTCATGGCGGCAACGGCTGCTGTCAGCACGGCGAGGCGTGCGAGTCGTGCGCGCGGCGCACTGTGATGGTTAGTGTCGGATGTCAAAGTCGATTCCTTTCTTTGCGGGGCAGTGCGGTCGGGTGAAGGTGCCGCGCCCTATGGTTGGACGGAGCGGCCGCGCCGTTGTCAGGATATGGAGTGGTGTCGAGGGCTTGGTCTGCACATGACCCACTCCGGCATTGACATTCGTCCGCAGAAGACTCGCGCCGGCCTACACGTGCAGGCGGTGCTGCAAACCGCGTTTGAGGGCAAGCTTTCGGGTCAATGAGCACCCGCGACATCAGCATGTCGATCATGCAAGCGCCACTCTTGGATGCTTCACCCTCCGCTCGCGCGCAATGCCGCCTCGGATGCGCTGGCGCACGATCACCACCCGGCGCCTCTTGCTCCATCCGCTCATATCCGCACCAGCTATGGCTCAACTGCTTATTTGGGCGAGGGAACTGCGGTTTTTAGGGTAAGTTCGTATCCTGACAACTAGCTACTCCGCACGTCCAAGCAGAGTATGAGCGGCCTTAACCCTCAGAGAGCCACGGACGATGCGTATAGAGCCGGGATGGCATGTGCCAGCCGCATGGTCTGGAGGCTCTATTAACAGTGCCCCAATTCAACCAGGAGACCTTCTAATGCAAACGAGCACGAAAGCCAAACCAAAGTCCTGCGCTTGTGCGCAATCCTGCGCACGTGCCAAAAAGAGACCGCTTTTCCTGATTCTTTGGTGCGTCAGACGTCTGAAGTTCCAAGCGCTGCTGTTGGCGGCAAGGAGGACAGGATGAATGGGGCATTGATGCAAATCGTCATGGTCGCCGCAAGCCCAATGACACTAGGCGGTTTCGGCGATCCAAGCGGCCTACGTGGCCGTTTCGTTGTCAACTGAGGGAGGCCTGCCCATGCTCGTGCGTGTTGTTCTTGGTGCGTTTGCATCTTTTGTCTTCTCAGGCTGCACACCGATGCTGGCGGCGAAGCCTTTCAATCCCGCTACCGCCGTCTATACCCCTCCCGGCGCAATGCCGCAGGCGGCACCGCCCGCACTTCCTCGGCCGAGAAACATCGCCGAATCGCTCAAATTCAATCAAATCAAACAGGGGCAAGACCGGGCTCAGCAAATCCAACAAGAACGAGAACGCGCTCGTCTGGCCAACGCTCCGGCAACAGAAGGCTGGGTGATTCCCAAGATTCAGGCTGGGCCGCAAAGCGTCACCACGCTGGGCCCTGGCGGAAACATCCGCACCGTCCATGCGGTGCAGCAAACCATTGCCTGGGCGTGCTTTGCCCGGTTCCGTCCGGACTCTCTGGCACTGCTCCAGCGCGTGGAAGGGCTACGTCCCACGAACCTGATTGAGGTCGTCCCTCAGATGTACCAACGCTCGATACTGTCCCGGCGCGACCCGACGACCGTGCAGAGCATCTATCCGCAGCCGAGGGAGGAGGTCGACACGGTCGTCATCTCTACCACGACGTACGTGGCCACCCTGATGTCGATGCCTGGCGCCGGCCAGCGCGAATACCAGCTCGCGCAGCAACTTATCGGCAAGGCGCTCAACCGCATCAACGGCAAATATCCTGACGACCGGCTGCTTTGTATGCAATCCGTCCTCGCTGAGCAGTTTGGGGGCGCGTCTGAGGCGGCCACTGAAAATTCCCTTTTGGACATCCTTCGCTACGGCACCCAAAACGGGGGTCTCTCCAGTACGTGCTTCATCGGCTCGGAGCTGGCGCGGCGCCAAGCCGCTCGAGGTAACTACTCCAATGCTTTGCAGCGCTTGGAAGGCCTGCATTCGCCCGCCATCGGTACACAGGCCGGCCAGCCTCGTAAGGAGGACCTTAATCGTGATTTCGGGTGCCAGTACGCAAAGTGGATGCAAGGGGGGTTCTATTGGGCGGGCGTCACAGGGCAACGCAACAAGCAGCAAGCGCTTAACTCGTACCAGTTTTGCAGCCGTACCCTGGACCGATGCGCGCTGAATGTCCTTCTCATCACTGCGGATGAGGTTAAGACGCCGGCGCAACGCCATGCCTACATCCAAAAGCTCATGGGCCTCCAAAAATCCCGTGATCGCGATGTTGCTTCGACGGCCTCACAGATTCTGGGTGCGTTTGGCACAGTTGAGAGAGAACTGGCGGTCATCCCTCTGGGCGTGATTCAATCGCTCGCTGGAATGGTCACCGTGGTCACTGAACTCAAGGCCTTTTGCGTCAAGCAGTATGGGAAAGATGCATGCGAGAGGGGCTCGGCCTCGGTGAGCGTCAACCCCAACGATGGGCTGGTGGAAAAGGGGTTCATTCGTGTGGACCTGGTCAAAGAATTGCAGGATGACTTTGATCGTATCAACGAAGGACAGATGTTCTAGCCCCTCATAATTCCAGGAAAAACCAACATGTCAATTTCAAGAGTAGCCATGTCTGGCATCCAGCAACTCCGGTGGCTGCTATTGCTGAGCCTGAGCTTCATCCTCGCCGGATGTTTATCAATGGACAAAACCGCTTTTGCCCCTGATCGGATCCACGCCAGTGCAATTTTCTCCATTAGGGAAGCTGTGCGATGGGCAAGGCTGCATTTACGCTTGGGTTCAGCGCGCGGCGGCGCCAGGCAAATACATTGGCGGCCTCTACATCACTGACCGGGATATAAGAGACATCAGCCTGCACAGGATAGACGACGAGCACACCATAGCCCAGGTGGTGCCGTACAACGGCACACAGGCCAACTACGCGCAATACTTACTACTTCGCATTCGCGGCTCGACGATGCGGGCTTACAGCATCGAAATAGAAAAGCTGAACCGCGCGTATCTCCAGGAGCTCGCTTCGGCAGGTCTGGTCCGAGACACGACCACCGACCTGATGCGTAGGGTCGGCATCCTAAGCTGGGAAATCAATAACAAGGAGGGCCTGCTGCGCATTTTGACTGACGTTAGCAAGCTGTCTGAGGAGCAGCTTGCTCTCCTTGGTCACAATATGGCTATGTCCTCCGTTGGGGCCAGCGAATGGTCCAAGCATGTCATTGAAAAGGGGTCCGGTCATGCCCGTCTTAAACTCGAAAACGGTTCACCAGCAATGAACTTCACGTCAGCAAAGTCGATGGGGTGCCCTTCTGTACTACCCCCCAAGGTGTTCTGCAAACAATACTCCGAGACCCCTGGTGACCCTTATCCCAGGTTGCCGAACGAAGTCATCCACTTCGACAAGTACACCTGCGGACATTGCCGCAACATCGAAAACTATGTGGCGGCATGGCAACTGGCCAATCAAGACGTGACATACTACTCCAGCACGGTAAAGGACTGGGATGAACCTAACACCATCGCTTATAATGTCGAGCGTGTCCCCGCATTTGCTATCAACCGAAAATACATTGTGTCCCTAGAGACGAGTGACAAGCGACTCGTGGAGTACGCGTTAAACCTCGTGACCGCGCTAGCCAAGGAGAGGTAGAGCGCCAGTGCCCATCCTGCTCATGATTGGACGGCAGATTATCCTTCACGAAGTAGCAAATATTCCAGATCCAGCGCGCGCCGCCACCCTTAGCAGCAATTCATATGAAGTACAGGTTCAAGGAACGCTGGTCTAGCCGGTCGTGTCATCACATTTGAGAAGGAGAAGCACCGCCTGCTCGGCGGAATCGTAACCGTCCAACTTCTGGGGTCAGTTCATACCCGGAGCGGTTCATGCGAAGTTTTAATCTTTAATTTAGATGTGGTGGTAATGCCTAACCCACGAAGCAGCCTTGAACGAGGGGGATGGTGATCATATGGAAGAGGAATTCACCTATAAATATTGGGTTCTAGGCGGTATGCCAGCTCGATTTATATATGATAGTTCTGGACTTTATTGCGGAGTGTAAACTCCCGACTCAAAATCTAAATTACTTATTTCTAATTACTCCTTTGTGGTGTGTGTG
Organism: Acidovorax sp.; assembly: GCA_047601665.1. Lineage (GTDB taxonomy): Bacteria > Pseudomonadota > Gammaproteobacteria > Burkholderiales > Burkholderiaceae_C > JASGIT01. Next base: position 4,521,073 of record JASGIT010000001.1, on the reverse strand, counting down.
CAATTCCATGATGCTGCCAATGAAACTACTCAAGATGAGTTCGATGCAAAGTGCGAGAAAATATATTCAGAAAATAGTAATGAATTGCACAAGCTGGTCTTGCCGAAGCGCCCGCCCGACAGAAAAATAGCACCGCCCTAAGAGTGTCGCGACAGTGTTTCCGCATGGTGATGTTGCCCCCGTACTCTCGGCCCCGTCCTATTCGCAATAAAGCGCCTGGTCAGCCCCCCGCAACCCGCTGCCGCCTGAACTCTCGAGGCGAACGCATTTTCAGCGACGAGTGCGGATGCACCTCGTTGAAGTGCTCGAAGGCCGCCAGCAGTTGTGCTAGTACCGTGCGCGCGTCAAGCAGGTCCATACGGGCAACGTAGTCGCGCTTGAAGGTGTTCACGAAGTCTCGGCCATGCCGTTGCTCTGTGAGCTGTACATGGGCGTGTTGATGAGCTTCAGACCCAGTGAGCGGACCAGTGCTCGCGTGTCGGTCGCAATGTAGGCCCCGCCGTTGTCGCTCAGGAACTCCGGCTTATAGGCAGCCGGAACCGCATCGACCCCGCGATGGCCTTGTGATCGACTGCCACAGCCGGGAGTTGCTGGGCTGGCACCTGTCACGCAGCGGGAGATCGAAGACGGCCGAGTCAGCGCTAGAGCAGGCGCTGATCGCGCGCTTCGGCACGCGGGGCCGAGTATCTGAGCCGTTCCTGCTGCGTTCGGACAACGGGTTGCTTTTGCGTTGAAGCAGGCCGATCTGGGTACCAGCGTCGGAGGTGTGTCGCAAGATGGGCATCAGCGATGCGACCTTCTATGTGTGGCGCAAGAAGTACGCGGGTGTGGGCGCCTCGAAGCTGCGTCGGCTGCGCCAGTTCGAAGAAGAGAACCGCAAACTTATATTGACCCAGCAGAACCTGCACAGGTCAGGCTGCTAGTGCGAATGCCTCAGCGGGTGTTCTCATGCTCAGATCCTGATGCGAGCGCCGGTGGCTGTAGAAGGGAATCCAGTCCACGATCAGGCGACTGGCATGCTGCAGCGATTCGAAGCGGGACCGATGCACGCATTGTTCCTTGAGCGTACGGATCACCCGCTCGACCAGGCCGTTCTGCTCGGGGCTGTGTGGCGTGATGAACTCCTGGCGCAGCCCGTAGCTTCTGACCAGCGCGGTGAAGCTGCGGCTGGTGAAGACCAATCTGATCTTCAGTGCACTTGCTCTTCTTCACGACATGCTCCTGACCCAAAACGGGCCTTCATCATGCCGGTTGTTCTGTTACCGAACGGTTCGAAATCCTGGGTCAGGGTCACTATTGGGGTGGTATTTCCAGTAGCGCATGATTAACCACAGACAAGGCAGTAATTTGCAGAGCGGGTAAAGATCGCGGGAAGCGCGGCGGCTGGTGGCGAACGTCGGTCGCTACATACTCGAAGGCAGAGAAGGACTTGAACCCACGACTCCTGGCACGGGCAGCAATTCATTACAAGCATGGTCGATTTGGATAAGTGAAGCGTACCCTCAGCGCCAATTTCCCATCAACACGAACGGTGCCCAATAGTACGGATGCCGCCAGTCGCGTGAAGATTTGATGCCGGTCAAGCGGCTCTCGAGCATAGCGAGTTGGACGGTACGCAGCGATTCGGCCTTGTTCGACACCTTACGGCTTGCTTGGCCGCGATAGAACTGCTGCATGAATGCGCTGCTGCTTGCGTCCCCTACGTTCCACAAGGTCGCCATCACGGCCTGGGCACCTTGCATCTGTGTCTTTGCACCAAGGCTCTCCACTTCGTCGCCAGAGGCGTCACGGCCGCCGCCCCTCCCTGTCTCACAGGCTGACAAGGTGACGAGTTCGAATCGCCTGAAATCAAGCTTCTCACGCGAGATGTCTGCCAAGGTCAAGCGGCTCTTGTCACCGAGATATAACCACGATGCATCGGCACGGCCGGGCTGGAAGACGAAGTGGCTGGCCAGATGCAGCACGTTGTAGTCTGAGCCTAGCACGTCGTGCAGTTGCCGTCGGTTGAAGCGGGTATTCAGGAAAGCGTCCTCGGGCGAGCGGACGATACCGTTAATCTCCTCGGCCACGGCCGGCAACGGTCGCAAGCCGTCGACCGATTCGCTCAAGCCCATGCCGGCTACCCGCCAATCGGGCACTGGCGCCTTCTCCAGCGCCTGCCCGCCGGCCTCGTTGAACATCGCCAAAGCGAAATCCTGCACCAAGTAGTGGTCGCCGTCGTGAAGCGCGGCGAAAGGTACATAGCGCAGGGCATCCGTGAGCGACAGCATCAGCGTTCGGGCACCAGCGGCCTTCAGATCAGCCTCGATCGGCGCGATCAGCAACTGGTGCAGGCGTCTGGACGTGGCCAGCAGATAGGGCATGTCAGCGCGCTTGCTCAACTGTTCGGAAAAGCGCGTGATCAATCCATGCAACTCTTGGCGATTTACTACGATCTGGCGCGCCAGCGGCGGCCCGCCGGGTACCGTCAGGATGATCGACAAGCGTGTGTCGGTGAATACGTATTGCAGTCCGACAGCCTTGGCGCGAGGCTCTGACGTCGCCAAGGCCGCGACGGCACGGGCAAGCAGCGTCTGCGCGGCCTGAACCGTCGGCACTTTCGAGCGCTCGACGTCGGTCGCCTGCATGTCGGATTCAAGGGTTTCCAAGAATCGTTGCATGGCATCCGCGATCTCGGGCAGCAGCCGTTGGACCAATTCGTCCAGTCGCTTTGCCTCGACTGCTGATAGCCTCCGCGTGGCGCGCATGATTTCCAGTTGCTGGCGCTCAGCGACCAAGGCAATCTGACCGTCGCGCAACGCGTAGAAGCGGCTAAAACTCACATACTCCAGGCCGGTGAGTTCGGCGCGCGTGGCGCGGGCATCGGGCGCCTGCGCTCTCTGCTGAGTCTCGAACAGTTCCTGCTCCTTGAGCATCTGGAGCACCTGCTGCGCTTCGGCAATGCGGCCTTCGGCGACAAGGATGTCCGCGAGCTGATCGTAGGCCCCTGCTTTCGATCGCAAAAAGGCGTCCTGTGTTTCTCGTTCCAGGGCGTTAATGTTGATGCGAGTCGCTTGAACGCCATTGACCGACTCTTTACCCCAGACGATAGCGAGCGCCGGTTGCCCGAGTTGCCGGTACGCTTGGCTCAGGTTGAAACTGATGCGAATCTTGAGGTCCTGCAATCCGGAGGTCCGGCTGGCCAGCAGCCACGCGCGCTTGAGAGTCGTCGCAGCGGCGCTTGCGTCACCCTTGGCGCGAAGTGCCTCACCGATGACGTTCAGATTACTGGCCAGATCTGGGTGGTCCTGGCCGAAGAACTTCTCGCGTATGTCGAGCGACCGCCTTAGTGCCCATAGCGCCAGATCCGTCAAGCCGACCTGTAGCGCAGTTCTGCCGAGCCAAAAGAGTTCCGTGGCCGTTGCGGGATGGTCGGGGCCGTAAACCTTCAAAGCGATGTCGAAGGCGCGGCGATGCGTTGCAATTGCGTCGGACGACCGGCCTGCAACAGCATGGCTACTCGCGAGAAATTGCAGGACTGGCAGCAGTTCGGGTCGCTGCACGTCCCCGAGAGAATCCAGCGCCTGTAGCGCCCGGTTTGCCAATCGCATCGCTTTCTCGTCCTGGCCAAGCAGGCGTTGTATCCGCGCCGCATTCAACAAGATGTGCGCCAGCTTTGGTCCATCCTGCCCGACGAGATGGTCAAGCATCGCAACGCTACGCGTGGTCAAAGCGTCCGCAGCCGAGAGATCTCCTGCATTGGCTAGCGAGTTGGCATATTTGCTCAGCGCGGATGCAAGACCGGCGCCGTGAGGCGGGTGTCTACCTTCCTCGATCGAGATCGCCCGCAAGAACAGTGGCTCGGCTTCGGCGAAGCGGTATTCACTGGATAGCACAGTCGCCAGATTGAGAAGGCTGCGCGTCACAGCAGGATCGTCTGCACTGAGCGTGGCATCCCGAATCGCCAGCGCGCGCTGGAGATTCTTCAGGCCGTCTTCCATGCGACCGCTCTCCCACTGTTCGACGCCTAGATTGTTAAGAACATGGGCGACCTTGGGGTGCCCCGGGCCCAGATCTTTCTCAAGAAGTATCATGCTGCGCTCGAAGAGCGCGATTGCCTCGGCATGTTGCCCCGATTTGGAAAGCAGGACTGCGTATAAATGCATTGCCCAGGCTTGATCGGCCAAGCTCGAGGGCGAGCGGCGCTTGTAGAAGTCGACTGCGTAGCGGCCATGCTCAAGTGCCTCTGCTATACGTCCTTGCGATGCCAGGGCCTCGGCGAGGTGGCCGCGCGTCGCACCGTCATCTGCTTCACCCGGATTCATCCCGTCCTTCGCCAGAGCCAGACTGCGCTCGAACCATGTTATGGCGTCGGCTGAGCGATCCATCCGGTACAGCAGCAACAGCCCATAGTCGTGTGCCATGCGTGCAAGCTCAGGGGGGTTGCCACCATGGCGCGACGTCTTCGCCGCAAAGATGCGTTCGTATATGTCGCGCGCTTCGGTTTGCCGCGCCAGCTCTGTCAGGGTTCTCGCCCGCTGGGCTTCGAATCCCAAGATCCATGGATCGTCGATACCGAAAGCACGACGCGTAAACTCAAGGCCGCGATCTGCCATCGCCAGCGCTTCTGAGTAGTTTCGCGCCAGCGCTTGCGCTCGTGCGATGCCTTGCATGGCATCGGCAATCGCATGATTGTCGCGGGGCTTGGTGGCCTCCAGCAGTTCCAGGCTGCGCAAGAGGAACGGAAGGGCCTTGCTTCCGTCCTCCACAGCCAAGTACGCCGATCCGGCACCGAAAAGCGCTGAGCCGAGTTGGCGATACTGCGGAAGCGGCAGGTGCTCCAGGATGTCAGTGCATCCCAGATACGCATTGATCGCTTCCGAATAGCGACGAAGGTTCCGCAGCGTACGAGCAACCAGATAGAGGGCGGATGCCGCCTCGGAACTCCGCTCACCATGGCGCTGTTTGATGATGGCCAGGTTGCGTTCATAGGCCTGTAGCGCTTCGACATATCGACGTTCGTGCTCAAGTTGCAATCCGAGTCGGGCGAGTACCCACGCGACCTCGGATGCGTCGACACCGAGCCGCCGCTCGCGCAACGGAAGCAGGCGCTGCCATGCGGTGATGGCGTCCTGATGCTGTTTCGCGTCCTCGAAATGCAGCGCCAGATCGCGGATGGCATGCTCAAGAGGGGGGCTGTCCTCCGACATTGCCTGCTCGGCCCGCTGCAGCCCGATGTGCAGGCGCTCTTCCTCCGCATCGCGCGATCCAGTCGCGTCCTGAGCTAAGACCGGTGCGCAGGATGCGGCTGCACCTGCCATCAGCAGGCAAAACGCCAACTCGCGCCATGCGGACAGGCATCGCGGCGCACCGACGAAGGACACGAAGGACTTTCCGAGAGATGACACGTACGCCCGAACCTCAGCGCTGGGTCTCACGCTACGGCTGCTGAATAGACGTGCCCTCACGGTTGCACCAATCTGTGCAGATGGGGCGAATATCTGGACACCGGGAGGCGTGATCATGAGCTTGACCTCGATGGCCGCAGCAGTCAACCCCGGAGAATGCAAGCTAGTGCGGCGAGCGCACTGGCCAGCAAAAGGTTCATTATCGACAAGTCCCGCGCGGGAAGGCGCTCTCGGACAATTGCCTGAACACAATGGAGTGATCGCATGGAATGGAATGTTCGAACTGCTGCAAACCCCTACTTCGGCAATCCATAGCGATCTGGGTCGGGATGCCATTACGACGTCGACCATGGAGTCTTACCTATTTGAAAACAAAAAATTCCATTTGATGCCCTACATCCGCGATGGTGCTCGGCGGTTCTCCAACTACGCCAATGAATAGGTCTCCAACTGCGGTGTATGCGCCGATGCTGTGATGCCATCCATGCTACTGATGCCGTCGGTATCGCGATCATATGCTTGACATTGAAGTAACTGTTTCGTCTCAAAAGGGCGTCGCCGATTCCTATGCGCGAGGAGAGCCGTGTCGGCAAGCCTGAATTGCCGCCGGCTGCCTCAAGAACCTATAGGCGCTGGTGGCGACTTACGGGAATCATTTACTTGCTGCAGTAGCCCATACAATTGGTCTACTCGATTCTGGACCTCGCCCCGCTCCTTCGTATTGTCGAGCAAGCCCGCTTCCACGATTTCAGCGAAAACGGTATTGCGAAAGTGGTCCGCCCATGCGTTAAATGCTTGAAAATGATTTTTTGTACCACAGTGATTGGCGGCCGTTATTAGGTCAAAAATTCGGCTGGCGTCGTCCTTACTCAGTACGCGAGAATTGCTAACTATAACTTTGGCAGCGTCTTTCAGAACAGAGGCCTCTGTGAAGTGCTTTTTGAGGCAAACGTCGCGTTGCACCTTGGCTGCCTGCTCTGCGGTAAGCGATGGTGGTTGAGGATCACATCCGCTGAGAAGGGAAGCAGTGGCTAGAACAAGACAGACGTCTCAGATTGAACATTTACCTCTCCTGATGACGAGATATACATTGCTCTGGCACTCCCGCAACGTCGTGTAAGCTTCTCGGTGCATGCCAGATATTTAAAAGACATCCTCGAGCGCTTGTCCACGCACTCAGCCAGTCGTATTGAGGAGTTGCTGCCCCACCGCTGACAACCGGCAGCAACCTCCTGATCCGTGCCCGGCATCAAGACGGGATCACTGTGCGCCTACCGTTTTGAACGAGCTAAAACGCGCCATCCGCTATGGAAGTCCCTCAATTGAACGTGTTTTCCATGTGACGTACGGCAGGCGAATAGGTCAGGTAATGTTCAACCGGTGGGGCTCTATAAGTGAGCTAACGACAGTTCCAGATAGCTAGCGGGCCGTCCGAACGCTCAGGCGATAACTAGCCTGAACCTCGACAGGGACGCCCGTGGCAGTGATCACCGCATGCACCGCCAGCAATCGAGCCTGGTCTTCGACCGTCACCACCACCACTTGCTCGTTCGCGTTGATAGGAGCGACAACCGCTTGCGCACCAGCGGCGCGCAGTTGTCGAGCCAATTCTTCCGCCCTTGAGGCCGGATTGGGGGCGATGATCACCAGTTCGCTCGATTCGCCACTGCGCACTGTCGGCGGGCCGTCGCTATCATGGGGAAGCGCCAACTGCAGGACCAGCAACCCCACCAATATGGTGCTGGCGGCCACGCCAGCCATGCGCCACCATGAATCGCCTAGCAAGAACTCGCGCAGCCATGGCCCCAATTGGAATCGAGTCGGCGGAGAGGGCGTAGCGGCGGACTCCCCGAGCGTCTTTGACGGTTGGGGTCGGCCCAGCACACCATCTGCCAACAGGCGTTGCTTCAGGGCGCTCAGCATGGCAAGTTCTTGTTCGGACATATCATCGAGAGTGGCGTGCCGAGCTTCATGCAGGGTGGCGGCTTCGGCACGCAAGGCTTCGCGCAGGGCAACGGCAGAAGATGCTGCGGGGCGGTGTTCCAATGCACCTTCGTCGCGCTGGGCGAGTTGCTCGAAGAAGCGTTCGGCGTCGTATACGTCTGTTTGTGTCATGTCATCACCTCAAACCGACGCGCTCACAAGGCATTCGGCATCGCCGCAGAATTCCTGGCACAACTCACGGATGCGCTTGAGAATGGCGCTCTTGCGTGTCTTAGCGGCTCCCGGCGTGGTACCCAGAAACCGAGCCAAGTCATCGTTCGACGACCCGTCGTTCATCACCCACCATCTCACCACGTCGATCATGCGCATGCTGCCCTTGCGCGCCTCGCCTTGACTCTCCAGAGCAGCAATCATCTGTTCCACGCAAAGTGCCTGCTCGAGGCTGGGCCGGTACAGAGCCCGAGTGTCCACCTGTTCGGTGGAGATCTCCATGACAGGCAACTTATCGTCACCCCTGACAACCCGTTTGCGCAGGGCATCAATGCAGCGATGGCGGGCAATGGCATAGATCCAGGTGTTGAGTTGGCTCTCGTGCTGATAGCTTCGCCAGTCGGTAAAGACTTTCAGTGCAACGTCTTGCACGATATCTTCCTTGATCTCGTCATATACCCGAAGGTTGTGGCAGGCACCTAGGGCAATTCGCCGCAACTCCGGAAGGAGTTCGTCCCATACCGACACATCGCCGCGAACCATGCAATCCACGAAATGCCTGCCGTCCATGACCACCCACGCCCCCAATGAAGAACGATGATGCATCATATTCTGCAGCATCCATATATCCCTTTGGGCGTTCCCAAGAGCTGCAAGTCAGGAAGAAAAATCACCGACTCTTCCTGACTCTTCATCGAGCACGCCGTCTAAAAGGCAAGCAGCTCAGGCACAGTCATTTGCTGGGCAAATGCGGTCAAGTGGCACCCCTTTGGGGTGCAGCAACAAGGGACACATGCATGAAACTGATGAAATTGGCGCCGCTGCGCACGGTGACGGTGACACTCGCGGCGGCTCTGGCCGGCATGGGTGCGCTGGACAGCGCCAATGCGGCACCGTTGACACCGCCAAAGTTGCCTGAATTGCTGCGGGCAGACGGGATGTTTTGCGCCCAAGCCAGTGCCAGTCAGCCCCACTTGTGCAGCTTCGTGATGCGAATCACACCAATCCATGCCCAACAAGTGTGGGTGTCTTACGTGAGCTATGTCCAAGCAAAAAAAGGATTGCCGGATTTTAAGCTGCGCGTTGGGCACACCGCAACGCTGGAGGGTGAAGAACTCTGCATCCAACCCAACCGAGCAAGCCTGAAAATAGAGCTGTTTGTCGCGAGAAATGGGGGTGTCGATGTGCGGCCCGATGAACAGTACATGAAGAGCTTGGTGGAAGAGCGGGTGAAGCGGCTGAAGTTAGACGACAACCTTAGCAAGTCCTGCCATGGCTTGACGCGTTCAGATCATCTGCTGACCTTTGGTTCAGAACCAACTCCCATGCGCTTCGTCCCTTGGAACGATGCAATCCATTTGCGCTTGTTGCCACAGCCTGGTGGCTTGTAAATGTGGAGCCTTGGTGACGTTCCAGGAAACCCGGTAGTAGGCGGACTGGCCTTCTGTCGATGCCTCGGGCATATATGGAGCTTCGCCGGCTGGTGGGCTTTTTTCTTCACGCACCCACATCCGCCAACAGGAGCCACGCATGGCTGAATCGACTTCGACCACCAAGATCATCGTCCGCCACCGCTACACGGACGCAGTTATTTCGAGTATCAGCCCACCGATGAGCAGCAGGTCAGCGGCTTTGCAGTGCGAGCGGCGCTGGAGGTCGCCACGGAGAGCGGTGCCGACCTGCGCCGATGCCGTCCGCCAACCTGCGCTATGCCGACCTGCACGGTAAGGATGTGCCGGTTCTGCCTAACATCCATCAGCAAGTCTACGCTGCCGCCAGCTAGCCCGGCGCACTAGACATGGACTCCGGGCACTGTGGCACTGAGCATTCCCGTGCTGGCTGAGTCGTCACCCTGGCTGGAGAAGCCGGAGAGGTGCTGGAAGGTCGTATGGGCACGGAGGGCGCGGCAATGGCGATCTACCTCAAGAGCGACCCGTCGCGTTGGGGCAAGGATAGCGACGAGCGGTGGCCGGATTTCTACTGCGACAGCACTGCAGCACTGGAAGACAGAAGCGTCTTGCCGAAGACGAAGCTCGCCAATCCGCAGGGGTATCGGCGTGAATTACTACAGCGCCGAACGCCTTATCGGCTCGCTGTGCGACTGCTTCCGCGTACTCACCGACTGCCGCGCCCTGGCCGAAGTGGTGGTCCGCGAACATACGGCGGTCCACCAAAACGAATCCTTCGGCCCCGCCGCCGCGGTGCGCTTGCTGCAAAGCTTGGTGCCGGCCGCAACGCTTCGAGCAACTGCTGCAGGCCTGCGAATGCAATGCACGCGGGCGCCTAGGTTTGAGGACCGGCCTTATCCGCAGCATGCGCGGCTGGCGTTGGCGTTGGCCGTTACTGCCGCAGTGAACCAGAGTGCGGTGGTGGTGTCATTAGAAGGCGCGTATCCGGGACCAAGCGCCGATGGGGGATGAGATTGCAAGGGAGGTGATGGAGGCGCGAGGGGAACGCTTGCGCAATCGTTGATATATCCCGGCTATCACCTCGCCGTTCAGCACATCGCCTTCAGTCTGCTCGATAGCGACGCACACCGTCAGCCGTACTGATTTGCCTCAGATTAAAGCGCAGGTATGGCGGAATCGACTTCCCAAGCGCCCAAACCGCAGCATACGCCTGCGAAGACGTCATCTTTGTGCCATTACATGGTTGGTCTGGCCAAGCTATGGTTTTTACAGACTCATTACAGTCTGCCATGAATCCGACAAAGAGATCACCTGCTTGACGCTCGACGACCCCTAATGACCAATATTTTTCGTGTGTCTGCATCTGCCACATCCAACGCCTGGTCACAGTCTCTTGCACATTTGTGAAATGTACCGGAAGTAAATCCACCTTCAATTCATATGTCTCCGCCTTAGCTGAGCTGCCAATCTTGGCGAACTTGAGCCTAATACCGTGATGACTCGGTTCTCGGTATTCATGCATTATTGCAATGCTACATTCAGTTTTTTCATCCTTAGGTTGAATGCAAAGCTCCCAATATGTCGAATCGGCTCTTCCGACAAAGGGGCCGACATCACGCGTTGAAGTATCAAAAGGGGCATTTGTGTTTAGGCAGCCAGATTGACTCACGGCAAGTAACAATGCCAAAACGAAGAAGCCAATGCGGGCATTTAACAAGGTGACACTCCCGTGTAGATACAAAAGCAGTACGTAGCAATGAAAAAGCTGGCTAGAAATTTTCCTGCCAATGGCAGTATGCATTTCATTTTATGTATTACTTACGACGAGGGCCGTATCACTGAAGAGTACGGCATATCACGTGTCAGCATGGGATAATACGCACCTCTGCGAATTCTACTGCTTAAGAGCGGCTAACACAACTCACCATTGGAGGTCCGCAGGGCAGTTATGCTTAGCGCCCTTATGGCCCGACGTCCCGTAAGCAAAGAGCTGTGGCAACAGCTGCAGCCACTGATTCCAGCGTTTGCTCTATCCAGCAAAGGTGGCCCCAGAACGCTCACCGTGAGCGATGAAGCCGCCCTCAACGGAATCCTTTCGTGCTTCAAACAGGCTCCTGTGGGAGGACTTGCCTCAAGCCATGGGCTTTGGCAGTGGCATGACCTGCTGGCGTCGACTGCGCGACTGGCAGACAGCAGGGGTGTGGGAGCAACTGCACCACGCCATGTTGGTTCGTCTGCGCGAACACGACTAGATTGATTGGGAGCGAGCCAGCCTTGATGGCTCGATAGTTCCAAGCCCCCGGGGGGCCAGGAAACGGGCACCAACCCCACGGACAGAGGCAAGCTCGGCTCCAAGCGCCACATCGTTGTAGATGCTCGCGGCATTCCGCTGCCCGCGCCCACTCGTGATCTTCGGGAACCATGCTGGCACGGTTGGGTTGTCCATCGTGTTGAGGCGCACATTCGCATAGACCGCGCGCACGCACACCGTTTTCGACGGCGTACCGGTCGGCGCATCGCCCTCGATGTTGTAGCCCAGCGTCCCATCCGGATTGGAGGTGAAAACATTGCCGTTGCTGTTGGCTGAGAAGATGCGATTTCCCGTGATTACCGGGGCCTGGTTGTCCTTGGCCAGCGCTGCCAGCATGTCAGCCCGAGGCAGGCATTGCGATGGCTTCAAGCTCTGCGCATCGGCAGCCGCGGAGCCAAACGCCAGGGCGCAGGCGAGGGCGGTCGTCGAGAGCACGGTCGAAGGGGCGCGCATGGGTCGATCCTCAGTGAATGATCAGTCCACCATAAGGCGACTCCGTAGCGAAACGCAAGGTTTCGATGCGGCTCGGCGCGAAATTGAGAAAAGCCAAAGCGCAGCTTGGAAAAGGCACAAGTCCGGCTCCGTCTCGCGCAGCAGGTCGGCGCGGCCGGGACTGCTGTGGCGAAGACTTCAGCGGAACCTTCCCTCACTTTGAGGGCTTGCCATTGAGAAAGTTGTCCGCCAAGTTTTTGTCAGCAAATGAGCGGCAGTACTTATCAATGATGTCTAACCTACCTTCAAAGCCACCGGTCATCGCCCCCATGCTGCTGAGTATTTCGTCATTTACTTGGTCGGGCGATTTGTCGCCACGGGCCACCATCGCAGCGTGCCTGGCGCTCGCTTGCATTGACCCCCAGAAGCGACTGCTTCGCGCGTGCATTTCGGGCATAAACCGCTCCATCAACATGTCAATCCCCTGCGCTGCCGCAGCGCACTCGACGGCGAGTGCATAAGAGGCAGGTGCAGTGGAACTCGTGGCCAACCTTTGCGGCGTTTGGTTAACCGGCTGATCGGATTGCGCAGGGGTTGCGGTTTGGACGTCGGGACGCGTTTGGTTGTCGCAACCAGCGACTAGGCATGCGATCACCACCCAAAGAAAGGGTTGGAAAGAGGATTTCATTTGTGTGGTCGTCGTCTGCTCCATGCATTCCCCCGGGTTGTTGAAACCAAAGTATGCCTTTGATCAGCTGCTCTGCCTACCTTGCAAGCGCCGTCATCCGGTGAGGCGCGAGAGCGCCCACTCGGCGCGCGCCATGGCCTCGTTTCGTCCTGACCGACGTCGACCACCTACGGCCACCGCGACCGTCCTGCCATCCGCCGCGCCGGTGATGCCGCACATGCAGATTCGAGCGCGCCACACCTAGTGTCCCGTCCCGTTAGTTTTTGGCATTAATCGTGCCTGCCAGTGCGGTATCTTGAGAACGGAGATACCGCGATGAGAACAGGCAGGCCGAAGACAGAACTGGTGTTGAGCGATGACGAGCGAGCGCAGTTGCAGTCGTTCGCGCGCAGCCGCTCGCTGCCTGCCGCGCTGGGCAATCGCGCGCGCCTGGTGTTGGCCAGCGCCGAGGGCGAGCCGAATAACGCGATTGCCGCACGGCTGAAGATGACCAAGCAGACGGTGGGCAAATGGCGCATGCGGTTCATCGAGCGGCGCATTGCTGGCCTGTACGACGACGTGCGCCCGGGCAAGCCACGCACGATCGATGACGAACGCATGGCACACCTGATCAAGACCACGCTGCACACCAAGCCGGCCAACGGCTCGACGCACTGGAGCGTGCGCACGGTGGCCGCCGAGACCGGCATCTCCAAGACCAGCGTGCAGCGCTACTTCCAGCTCTTCGGGTGCAGCCGCATCGCACCGACAGCTTCAAGCTGTCCAACGACCCGTTCTTCATCGAGAAACTGCGTGACGTGGTCGGCCTGTACCTGAGCCCGCCGGACAACGCGCTGGTGATCTGTGTGGACGAGAAAAGCCAATGCCAGGCGCTAGAGCGCACGCAGCCGATGTTGCCCATGGGGTTTGGCTATGTCGAGGGCGTCACCCACGACTACAAGCGCCACGGCACGACCACGCTGTTCGCGGCGCTGAACGTGCTCAACGGCGCGGTTCTGGCCGCGTGCAAGCCGCGTCACCGGCATCAGGAGTTCCTCGCCTTCCTGCGCGAGATCGACAAGGCCGTGCCCGTCGAGTTGGACGTCCACTGCATCGTCGACAACTACGCCACCCACAGCCACCCGAAGATCAAGGCATGGCTGGCGACTCGGCCGCGCTGGAACATGCACTTCATCCCGACCTACAGCTCCTGGCTGAAACTAGGTCGAGCGCTTCTTCTCGCTGATCACCGACAAGGCCATCCGCCGCGGCTCGTTCACCAGCGTCAAACAACTTGTGCAGCGCATCGATCACTTCGTTACGGCGCACAACGCCAACTGCCAGCCCTTCAAGTGGACCGCCACCGCAGATTCGATTCTGGAAAAGCTGCATCGACTTTGCTCACGTATCAGCGGGACAGGACATTAGATGGGAGCCTCATCAGCGAATGCCATCAGGGCTAGGAGGCCACCAGCCTGCACAACAGGCCGGATATAAGACTGCAGCCCTGCCTCCTGATTCTTCACGCACAAAGGTTACTTGTAATCCGGGAGGCTTCCATATACGCTCTAAACCTAGCATCAACTCTGCCGATTCCAGCCCGCCCGCAGCGGCCAGTCAAGAGTCGACACTGTCACGGAGCACGCAGCCGCAGCCCTGTGCTTTCTGAAAGCGGGACGTAGCGCATCTGGTGCGGTTCCTTGCCCCAGCTATTCAGCCATCCGGGGCGCGCGAGTCCGCTGCAATTGCGCGCGCCTTCCAGAAGAGCCTGCAGTTTCCTGGCATATCTCACAGCTACCGAGTCCAAGGCGGCCTCCTCCGCGTCGATGCTTGCGCGATCGTTCGCGCTCATGAAAAGCTCCAGTTTGATAGCGTCGCGTTTCACGACGATGCACAGTTCCTCACCCTCGAGCGTCGCCGGATGGCCCAGACGCAGCTTCATACGGGGCGATTCACTATCCGCACGAACAAGCATCGTGAGTGAGACCCATCTCTGAGCGCCCTCGCCTGCGGTCACCCGCACCACGGAATCGCACAAGTCATTCTCCGGCCCGGGCGCAGGCGCGCAAAAGACGCCATCGCGCCGCAGCAAGTCGGAAAGCAGAAGTTCGGGTGTCGGGCTCGCTACAGCAAAGGCTGGCGCCAATGCGAAGGCGAGGCACATGTGACGGGTCTGTGTAGACAGCGCGATGGGCAAATGAATCGTCATATCAAGGGAGGTTGTTGTTCGCGATGTCTTCTAGACGCGTGCCTCGACTCGAAGTCAGGATGCACGGTAAGCAGACGGTGAACCCGTCTTGACGACAGCGGTGGCTGTCAGCCCTGACCGGGCGACGCAATCCAACGATGCGGCAGCAGCTCGTCGATCCGGCTGGCAGGCTGCAGCGGCAAGGTATCCGTCCGGCCAAGTCATCTTGAATCTGCCGCATACAGCGGCAAGGATCATGTCCACGTAACTTAGGTGGACATGATGACAAGCGAGAAGAAGGACAGGCGGCGGCAGTACAGCGCGGCGATGAAGGCGCAGGTGGTGGCCGCGTGCGGCGAGCCTGGCGCGTCGGTGGCCAAGGTGGCAATGGCGCACGGCATCAATGCCAACGTCGTGCACCGTTGGCGGCAACTGGTCCGCGAGGGCAAGAGAGTGGTGCCCACCAAGACAGACGAGTTCATCGCCTTGCCGCTTGCCGTGCCGGCGGCACAGGGCGCAGCGCCCGTGGACATCCGCGTGGAGCTGCGTCGCGGCGCCGTCACGATGAACATCATTTGGCCGACCAGCGCGGCGGCGGACTTTGCCGCGTGGACTCGCGAGCTGCTCCGGTGATCCGGGTGAGCGACTTCACCTACGTCTCGACCTGGCAGGGCTGGTTGTACGTGGCCTTCGTCATCGACGTGTTCGCCCGACGCATCGTGGGCTGGCGGGTGAGCAGTTCGATGCGCACGGACTTCGTGCTCGACGCGTTGGAGCAGGCCCTGTACGCCCGGCAGCCCGAGCGCGACGGCGTGAGCGTCCAGTTCAGCCATCTTGAACCCTCGGTAGGGACATAGGAGCCTCGAGTCCACCTCAATTCAGGGTGGACACGTGAACACTATCCCCGATCAACAAGCCGGTCCGCGTCGGCGGCGTCGCATGCACAGCGATGAGTTCAAGGCCGATGCGGTGGCGGCCTGCGCGCAGCCGGGCATGTCGATGGCCGCGGTGGCGATGGCCCACGGCATCAACGCCAACCTGCTTCGGCGCTGGGTGCACGAGGCGGAAGTGAAGCCAAGGAGCGAGGTCGTGTGCGCGGACGTCAATGATGGAGCCAAGGCGCAAGAGCCCAAGACCGTCTTCGTCTCGGTCAGCTTGCCGGCACCGGCACCACCGGCCCCGGCCCCGGACATTCGCATCGAGCTGCGGCGTGGATCGACGACGGTCTCAGTGACCTGGCCGGCAGGTGCCGCCGTTGACTGCGCAGCCTGGATGCTCGAGCTGCTGCGATGATCCGCATCGACGCGATGTGGCTGGCCGCTGAGCCCATCGACATGCGTGCCGGCGCCGAGCGCCTGCTGGCGCGCGTCGTGCAAGTCTTCGGCGCTGCACAGGCACACCATGGCTATCTGTTCGCGAACGCCCGCGGCACGCGCATCAAGCTGCTCGTGTACGACGGCTTCGGTGTGTGGTGCGCGGCCCGTCGGCTCAACGCTGGCCGATTCGTCTGGCCCGGCACAGGCCACGTGACGCCCTCGCTCTCGCTCACACCTGCGCAGTTCGATGTCCTGGTCCTGGTCCTGCCGTGGCAGCGCCTTCCCGAGCTGAGCGTCATCACGCGAGCCTGAGGCCCCGCACAAAGCCACCCGTCCCCGCGTTGACAGTGCATGTGCCGATGGCGTCGTCGTCGCGGTCTGGCACCATGCAACGCATGCTTGGCGCACGTGATCTTCCTGCAGCGAATCCTTCGGGACTGTCCGCCGAGACAGCTGCGCTGATCGCCCAACTGCGCCAGCGCCTGCAGTACCAGGAGCAACAGTTGGCCGAGCGCGATGCGCTGCTGCAGCGCAAGGACCGCGAGATTGCGCTGCGCGAGGCCAAGATCGAGAAGATCACCTTCGAGCTGGCCAGGCTCAAGCGCTGGAAGTTCGGCGCCAAGTCCGAGGCCATGAACGCCGAGCAGCGGCGCCTGTTCGAGGATACGCTGGCCGAGGATGAAGCGGGCCTGCGTGAGCAGTTGGCGCGGTTGCGGCGTGAAGCTGCGGCCGCCGCAGCCAACGCCTCGGATACGCAGGCCAAGTCGCCCGCGCGTAGGCCGCGCCGCAACCCGTTCCCCGAGCACCTGCGCCGCGTGGAACACCACCACGAGCCCGAGCGCACCGACTGCCAGGAGCCTGGCTGCGGGCGTCCCATGACGCGCATCGGCGAGGAGGTCAGCGAACGGCTGGACATCGTGCCGGCCGAGTTCTTCGTGCACCGTCACATCTACGGCAAGTAGGCCTGCCGCTGCTGCCAGGTGCTGCGCCAGGCGCCCAGCGTCGCAGAGGTCATCGAAGGCGGTATCGTTGCCAGCGGCTTCGTCGCGCACACGCTGATCAGCCGCTTCGTGGCCCATCTGCCGTACTACCGGCAAGCGACGATCAACGCCCGCAGCGGCGTGCACACGCCGCGCTCCACGCTGGCGTCCATCGCCAGCCAGTGGAGCCACTGCACGAGGCGCACAGGCGCTTCATCCTCAGTTGCGCGGTGTTGCACGCCGACGAGACGCCGGTGGCTATGCTGGACCCGGGCGCGGGCAAGATCCGCCGAGCCTATGTCTGGGCCTACGCCAGAAGCTGGCACGACGCGGTACCTGGCGTGATCTACGAGTTCTGTCCAGGGCGCGGGGCGCAGTACCCGCTGGCATTCCTGGGAGGCCAGCAAAGACACGGCGAGCGATGGTCGGGCACATTGTTGACCGACCGCTACAGCGCCTACGAGGCCGTGGTCGACCCGCGGCTGTACCCGGACCGCTTCGGCGCGGCCTGCGCCGCGCACGCGCGCCGCAACTTCGAAGAGTTGACGCACGGCGGCACCAGCGTGGTGTGCCTGGAGGCGGTCCGTCGCTTTGCGCGCATCTACGGGATTGAGGCTGAACTTAAGGGCCTCAGCGACGATGAACGCCGAACGCAACGCCAGCGGCTCGCCAAACCGTTGTGGAAAGAGCTCCGGCAGTGGCTGCAACTGGAGCGTCGGCTGGTGGCCGACGGCGGCCCGGCGGCCAAGGCCATCGACTACACGCTGGGGCACTGGCCCGCGCTGACGCGGCACCTGGACGACGGCGCGGTCGCGCTGGACAACAACCACCTAGTTGTTTGATCCCAGGTTTTGATGGTGCAATCTTTTCCCATGAATGGAAGGAAGCACTATGGGCCAGGTTCTGCACAGGAGCGCCACCACGACAGAGGCGATCCGTCGAGCGATACAACATAGTCAAGAGAGCCTGAGAGCACTGTCCAAGCGCCATGGCATCAATCAGAAGACGGTAGCCAAGTGGAGGAAACGGACATCAGTCGCAGATCTTCCCACCGGGCCAAGGCAGCTGTGCTCCACTGTTTTGTCCGTAGAGGATGCAGCTGCGATCGTCGCCTTTCGCAAGCACACCCTGCTGCCGCTGGACGACTGCCTCTACGCGCTGCAGCCGACCCTCCCACACCTGACACGCTCGTCGCTTCACCGCTGCCTGCAGCGCCATGGCATCTCGCGCTTGCCCGAGATCGAGGGCGACAAGCCCGCCAAGAAGCGGTTCAAGAGCTACCCCATCGGCTACTTCCATGTCGATATCGCCGAAGTGCAGACAGCCGAGGGCAAGCTCTATCTCTTCGTGGCCATCGACCGAACGTCCAAGTTCGCGCTCACCGAACTCCATCCCTCGGCCGACAAGATGACGGCAGCGCGGTTCCTGCGCAACGTGATTGGGGCGGTGCCGTATGCCCTGCACGCGGTGCTCACCGACAACGGTGTCCAGTTCACCAATCGCAGCTCAGACCGATATGCCTTCCAGCACATCTTCGATCGAGTTTGTGAGGAACATGGCATCGAACACCACCTGACCCGGATCAAGCATCCCTGGACCAATGGGCAGGTCGAGCGCATGAACCGGACCATCAAGGAAGCTACAGTGAAGCGCTTCCATTACGACGATCACGCGCAGTTGCGCAGGCACCTCGACGACTTCATCAGCGCCTACAACGTAATAGTCCGGTGATGGCCGTTGTTGACGTGCTCACTCGCGAGCATTCAAGCGGGCATTGATCTCATTAATGTCGAAAGCCCGGGGATCGAAGGGGCGGCCGATCCACCTCTTCAACTCG
Organism: Acidovorax sp.; assembly: GCA_047601665.1. Taxonomy (GTDB): domain Bacteria; phylum Pseudomonadota; class Gammaproteobacteria; order Burkholderiales; family Burkholderiaceae_C; genus JASGIT01. Next base: position 4,502,392 of record JASGIT010000001.1, on the reverse strand, counting down.
GCGTGCTCAGCATGAGCGGGGTCGGCCAGCGCTTCCAGGAACTCTTCATAGCCGCCGGCGCCACCAACATCCTCGGGCGGGCATGCGTTCTCGCCAGCGATGCACTGCGCATATTCGATCGGCGAGTCCAGCCTGACGACCCGCTCGACCTTGACCTTGTGCCACCAAGCGTCGCCGAAGTCGTAAAGGTACTGGAAGCTCTTGCGCCTGCCCAGCGCCTGGCTTAAGGGCACGTCCTCTTCCGGCATCAGATCGTCGGGGAACTCCCGTCCCGGCTCGGTCGCCCCGTAGTGGTCGTGGCCGAAGATGAACTCATGCACGTGGCCGCCATCCCAGCCCGTGCCCCACAGCAGCATCACGTGCAGGCGGGACAGGTCCACCGCCAGCGGCACCAGCAGGCGGCGCCACACCTTCGGGCGCACGTCTTCGAGTTCGACGTACAGTTGCCAAGCGTGGAGATCTTCTTCGGTGAAGGGGGTCGTGCTCATGGCGGCACTGTAGCGGCCGCCGCTGTCAATCGCCGCAGGTTCAGGCCGCCTCGGCCAAGGGAGTCTGGTGCCACGCCGCGCGCAGCTGCGGCGCAACCGCCCAGGGCATCAGGTCGCCGATGCGGTTGATTGGGTGCGCTGCGATGCGCTCCAGCACATGGGTCAGGTATCGCTGTGGATCGATGCCGTTGAGTTTGGCCGAACCGACGAGCGTATAGATCACCGCGGCACTGTCGCTGCCGATGTCCGAGCCGAGGTGCAGGTAGTTCTTCCTGCCCAGCGCCACCCCGCGCAGCGCACGCTCTGCCGTGTTGTTGTGTGCCTCGATGCGGCCATCGTCGACGAAGCGCGTCAACGCCGTCCAGTTGCTCAGCGCGTACCCGATGGCCTGCGCCATCGGCGACTTGGCCGACACCTGGGCCAGCGTCGCATCCATCCACTCCCGCAGCGCCTTGAGCATAGGGGCGGTCTTCTGTCGTCGCACTCGCCTGCGCGCATCAGGCGGTCGCCCCTGGATCTCGGCCTCGATCTTGTAGAGCTCGCTGATGCGCTGCAATCCCTGATACGCCAGGGTGCCTGGCAACTTGTGCTGGCGCACGTGGATGTCCCACAGCTTGCGGCGCGCGTGGCTCCAACATCCAGCCTCAATGATGCGGCCGCCCTCGCGGCCCTCAGCGTAGAGGGCGTTGTAGCCCGCAAACGCGTCGGCCTGCAGCACACCGCCGAACTTCTTGAGGTGCTTGGCCGGGTGCTCGCCCTTGCGGTCGAGCGAGTACTGGAACCACACCGCGGGAGCCGCCTCGCAGCCGCTCGGGCGGTCATCGCGGACGTAGACCCACAGCCGGCCGGTGTGCACCTTACCGCCTTTGCCACCGAGTGCGCGGATCGGCGTGTCGTCGCTGTGGACCTTGCCGGCGCTCAGCACGTAGCGGCCGATGGCCTCGGCCAGCGGCTTCAACAGGTGGGCGGCCTGGGCCATCCAGTCGGTCAGCGTCGAGCGGTGCAGTTCCAGACCGGCGCGGGCGTAGATCTGCGCCTGGCGGTACAGCGGTGTGTGATCGCAATACTTGCTGACCAGCACGTGCGAGAGCATGCCGGCACCGGCCGTCACGCGATCGATCGGTCGATCAGGTGTCGCGGCTTGCCTGATGTCCTGGCAGCCCCTGCAAGCCAGCTTCGGGCGCACGTGCCGCACGACGTGGAAGCTGCCGGGCTCGTAGTCCAGCACTTCGCTGACGTCCTGACCGATCTCGCGCAGTGCCAACCCGCAGGCCGGGCAGCCACAGTCCGCCTGGTGGCCGTCGGGCAGGTGCACGACGGTGCGTCGCGGCAGATGATCCGGCAGGCCGCGCCCGCTCGGTGCCGCCCGACGCGCGCGCTTCTTACGCTGCTCATCGAACGAGGTGACGTTGTTCGTGCTTGGGCGCTCCAAAGTCACGATCGGCGCCACTGTGCCGCCGGTCAGATCCAGCTGCGCGTGTTCGAGCTGTTCGCTGGAGCGGCCGTACTTCATTCGCCGCAGGTAGGCGATCTCGACCTTGAGCTTCTCGATGGTCAGTTGCGCGACCTTGAGATCCTGTTCGAAGCGTTGCACCTGGACGCCGAGTTTGGCGTTACGGTGCATGGCTTCATCCAAGTTCATGGCAGCAACTGTGCCGCTGGGTTGGGCCCTTCACAACGGGGCATGCCCCGTCAACCGATTCGACTGGACGTGTAGCGCGCATCAGGCCGCCGTGCACGGCTGCCAAGTGCGCTCGGGCCTGCGCCAATCGATGCCCTCCAAGAGCATTGAGAGCTGCGCCACGCTCAATGACACGCTGCCTGTCGGCCTGCGGCCAAACGAAGCGACCGCGCTCCAGACGCTTGGTCAGCAGACACATGCCGTCGCCGTCGTTCCACAGCAGCTTCACCAGGTCGCCCCGCCGGCCACGGAAGGCGAACACGTGGCCCGCGTACGGGTCCTTGGCCAGCACGGTTTGCACCTTGGCCGCCAGCGAGTCGATGCCACAGCGCATGTCCGTGACGCCAGCGGCCAACCAGACACGGGTGCCAGCACGCGGGCCGATCATCTCGCTTGGTGCAGCGCGCGCAGGACGCTGCACAGGCTGGCCTCGTCCACCGCACCGCGCAGGCGAAGCTGCACGTCCGCAATCTCCAGCTCAATGACGCTGCTGCATGGCGCTGGCTTGCGCCCAGAGAACGGCGCCGGCACGGCAGCGGCTTCCGCCTGCGGCACCACCGCAACTGGCAGCAGCACGGTTGGCGCGGCGAGCTCGCCGGTAGTTCGACCGTGTTCCCTGCGCCACTTGAACAGCATGTTGGCATTGATGCCGTTGCGCAGCGCGATCGCTGACACGGACGCTCCGGGCTCCAGACTCTGCCGTACGAGTTCTGCCTTGAACGCCCGGTCATGCAGTCGCCTGCTGCGCCTACCGGCAGCCTGGTCACTCTTCATGGTGTGCACCATCTCCTCATCGCGTACACCTCCAAGCGGGTGTGCGCTTCGGATCAGATGCTCCCCGCAGCCAGCGGGTCAGGCAAGGACGGCCTTCGCCGGACTATTACACAGGAGCGCGCGTTCCGGCACTCGATGAAGCGGGAAGTTCACAAAGAGTCCGGCAATGTGCTGCCGGCTGGCATGCGGTTGCGAAACGGCTGACGAACCGTGTTGGCGGCACCCACTCAGCCGGATAGCGTCTCGTGGCCCGGGCCACAGACTGGTGCCTCCCCTGCTCAATCGTTTGTCTGCACCGTAGCTTGACAGGTGCTCAAGAAACCGAACCGAAAGAACTTCCATGAAACTGCATGTTTTGCCCGTCCGAATGTTCCTGGCCACGCTGAGTCTGGTGGCTGTCATGGGATGCTAGAAACCCAACCCGGCGCCCGCCATCGAAAACGTACTTCTGCGAGACGCGTCCATATTGACGCTCGTTCCCCAAGGAACAGCCAATCGAACAGGTAGCCACGGCACACGGCGCCAAAGTCCCTGAGAGCGTACCTGCTCACACGGAGCCGACTTATCCCCCCGCCACTTACGCGTTGGCTGTCGACTGCGCCTCCAGGGCAAAGGCAGCGGGGCTGCTATTACGCCAGGATACTCCTGCCGCTTTGGTGAAATTCATGCAAACTATCCAGGGCCGCGCGACTCACTCAGCCATGGTGCTTCGAGATCACCGGAGTCCGGAAGTCGTCGAAGATGAAATTATGAGCAGCAAGTCCAGTACGGTTTCTGGCGGAATCGAATCCTTGATCGGGCCGCTGATGCACAATTGCAGGCAATTCGCCGACCCAGCGGAAGTATCTGCACTTGCTAATTCGTACAGGCCACAAGACCACTCCGGTGGTCAAACGCCCCCTGCAAAGTGAACTGGGCGCAGACATCTACACTACAGGCACGAGGTGCGAATTTGCGTGAGGATGACCCCATCATCTCGTCCCTTGTAGACGCTCCAACCGTAGACAAACGCCGACACGACGGCATAGGCGACCATGGCCAAGACGACAAGCTGGTCCATCAGCATGTTCACAAGCTGGCCCTGCATGTCGCCTAAGACTGGAGAAGCTGAATTAATTGATTTGTCAGCTTCATCTGCTCTTCTTGTCGCTGCCGCTTGAGTGCCAGTCAGCCAACTTGTGCGGTCCAGCCGCGCACAATGCGAAGAAAGGCCGAGACGCAATGCGCTGGATCGCAGATGCGAATGTATTCCTCCAGCCGCTCCATAGCATCGAAGCGTGCCTCCAGGACAGCGGTAGGGCCTTCCTCTTGGTATGTGGGGAACTGCCTCGGGTGCGCAATTAACACCAGTAATCTCATCTCAGGAAATCTCTTCTTGAGGAGCTGCAAGGCGGCTTTCAGGAGTTGCATACCAACCCCGCTCTGGGCACCAGCACGACGCTCCCACGACTTCACAATGCACACGGCATGGCCCTCTAGCAACGCACGAATATCGGGGAACTGCTGAAATAAAGCATCGATGACACCGTGCTCATCTCGGCCACGGGAAAAGGCGATCCTCTCCAGCGCATAGTCAGCCGAAAACCTCGAGTGATCTTTGTATTCGCGAGATCTGTCGGGACAAAACGAGTACACCGTGGCCTGCAGCCAGGCATCCACTTCCCCGTCTCCAGAGACTGCATGTAGAGCTCCCCAGACATCGTGCTCGTCCCATAGGCCTAAGGGCGCACGATACGAAATCCGGGTTTCTACTGTTCCGTTCTGCAGCCGGTGCAAATCGGTTTGCAGTGCTCCAGAGCGTTCCGGCTCATGCGCCAATACTTTTCGCTGAGCCCAGCGCCGCGTGTCTGTGCCGACTTGGCGACGGTAAAAGTCCCCGAGTTTTCTCGATCAATCTCGTCTCGAATCATCGCCGACAAGGCTCCAGTGATGGCATCGGACGCTTCCCCAACCCAAAAAGTCTTGATGAGCTGACTCCACTCAGCACTGATGAGTTTGGGGAGGACAAACTCATCAGCCTCAAGTTTTCCATGCGCAGTAACCATCAAGTAAGGAACGTGGGCCTTGACCAGAGTCGTCCGACAGAGACCTTCCACCCTGCTTCGCGAATGCTGTCCGCTTGGGTAGCACTCATTTAGAAGTTCTGACACGGTCATGGTCATGTCGAGCGGCCGCACCAACTCAGTTCGACCTACGCAATCCACCAGGCCCTTGCGCCACACGGTCGACACCAATCTCCGGAACGATGGCATTGCCTGTTCAGGCAGTGCGTTTCGCGAAGCGCCGGGATGGCCATACTCGTCCTTGCGAATCCAGTCGACGTAGACGTTCGACATCTCATCGAACAAGTAAGGATAGCGAGACATGACTTCGCTTAAATTCATGGGCCACCTACAAGTTGCCGAACGAGATAAAAGGAGTAACTTCGCTCGGCTGTGAATTCAGCAATTTCCAATTATCTCAACAGTTGTACATCGCACTCGCCAAGTTGGCCATGTCGCTGTTGTAGCCGGCGGCGGCCGTGCAGGCCGTGCGTCGCGTGGCCTCCTGCGATCGCTCGAAAGCATCGGGCCCACTGCTGACACCCGAAGAGAGGCGGGAGCGGTCGCGCGACGCAAAGTGCAGACGCAAAGAGGGGGACTTCCACGTGCCATCTTCGAACACGAATTCGTATCGCAAGCTTTCGGTGATTGGCAGTGGCGCGTCGAACTGCATGGTGGCAAACATTGCATTGGCGGCCTTGGCACGGGTGGTCTGCTGCCAAGTGCAGGTAGTGCGGTTGTTCTTCACGGGGCCGCACTTCTCGTTGGACGACGATATGTTGATCGCATATAGCGCCCCAACAATGGAATTCCATAGTGAATGGTCTCGCGAGACTGCACCTGGGCCAGGCTAGGAAAAGCTTTTGCATACTCACGTCCCGTGGTTCGCACCACATTCAGCGTGGGATTGGCTACCAGGACTTGCCAAGAACACTGCGCAACTGCACACGTTGTTTGCGCTATCCACCTTGTGGATGGTGCGGCGAACTTTAATGGGCATGCAGGCATGAGCGCACCTGAAAATGGCCAACGGGCTGCGAAAAAAACGAAAGCGGCGCCGCACTGTATTTGGGCCAAGCTGACCCCACATATCGGCTTGGCAGTTCAGCTTCAGCACATCACAAAATGCATTGCGCAGACCTTCCTTAGATATTTTTTAGGCTTTCAACTGCACGCATATATTGATTCCTATCAAAGATGAAGCCCTCAAATTTCGAGTAGTCCCAGTGAGATGCTCCCGGGCCTAGTGTACGATGTGGCTGCTCAAAATTAGACCAAATTACCTTATCTTCACAGCAGCTTATTTTGCAAAGCAGCGGCCAGCAACCCGAGCAGCCGCATTCGCAATCAAGCAATGCTGTTTTATTTCCTCCGTCACCCCAATATGCATTGTGCTCGCCTAGATAATACTTTTCAGGCAAGGAAGGCATGGCTAATGCGGCATATGCTCCAGCTAGGTTCGGATGACCTTCTCTAGTTGCCATGGGCAATTCATAGGTTTTCATTATTTCAGCCAAGGATTGATGATTAACAAAAATACTTACTGATGAATACTTATGCCCGGTGCTAGTTTCGTGATTTTGAACTTTGAACACGACCTCGTTCATGATTAATGCCTAGCTAGAAATAGACGACAACCATCTTACGGTGAGCGGTCGAACAAAACAATGTGGCTTGATACTCACCAAGGGAAAACCCGAATAATTCACTGTTTAGAACGTGTTCACGATCTCCTGATCATCAGGACCAGAAACGCCAGATGGATGAATTGCAGGCTTGGTGTTGAGCCAGCACTCGCAGTTCTTCCAAAGCTGCTGGTTCTTGTTCTGCCACGCAAAGCTGCACTCGACGATCCAGCGCTTGGGCATGACCTTGAAGGTGTGCCACTCGCTCCTTTTGGCGATCTGCACCGTCACGTGCTCGCTCAGCACTTCAAACTGACGATGACTGCGAGCAACATCGTGCGAATGGCACGAATGTTGATGCAGGTCACGCGAAGAGCACGACAATGAGCGACAACGGCTGGAGCGAGGCGGAGCAAACCCGGATCGGGACGGTCAAATGGGACTGTGCGAGACAGCCCAAATTCGCGAATGCGCTCCAACGCAGGAAGTTGCGCGCTTCATTGGGGCGAATGTCAACAGCCTGCTAACCATTGCGATCTCCGAAGTGCCAGCCACCGCGGTAAATGAAGCGGAGCACGCTACATGGCATGCTACGGGATTTCCCAAAGGCGTTGCGAGGCAATGGCTGACGTGCAGAGTAGCGCATATTGGACTCCCCGATCGCACAGGCCGCTGTCTTCCATGGTGCCAATGTGTCCGAAGAGCATCCATATACCTTCGGCGGCGAGAAACGCGTTGCGCTGGCGTTTGTCCATCGCGGGCTCGACGCTATCCAGAATTTCCCTGGCATGCTTGAGGCCGCTAGGCACGGGCATGCTGGCTGCCTTGAAAAGCCTTGTGATGACGAGCCTTGCATCCACCGAGAGTGCTTTCCAGCACGCATTCATCGCAATGGTGAGCTGGCTGTTTCCGACCAGTTCGACGGTATAGATGGCACCCGTCCTGCAGACGTAGCAGTTCGCGACTTGAGGATCTTCTGTCAGATACAGGGCGGGACCAAAGGGGGCGTGATCGTTTCCGAGAAGGGGGTTGAGCCGATCGATGGCATTGCGTCGGGATCCGTGAAGCAGAGAGCGGGGGAGGGCGTCCATAGAAGGGGTTCCAGTTGATGCTTGTTACATACAATGGCATTCTGCGCAACAAGCAATGTCGTGAACCCAAAAAACGCACTCCAATTAACGCTGGATTGGGCTGGTAGCAAGACACGGAACTGCTTGCTATGCAATGGGCGTTGCGCGGGAGTGGATCCCGGTCGTTCATTCAAGGGGCGGACCGTGGCGCGCAGTGTTTCGTGAGTCTCACTGCACACGTCTCGGTCCGCTTCGGCGAGACATTCCTCCAGGGCCTTGGCGATATTGATATCGCAGGCCGAGTCCGGAATGCGTGCCCAGCACGTAGATAGGGCATTGGTACCTTGGCTTTCGTACTGGTCGGGAAGAAAACAGCAGCCCGATTCCAGGCTGTATACCACCCTAATGCTGGCCTGCTTGGGCGCGACCGCCGTCATGAACTTCTTCGTGACCGAGCTCTTCGGAATCCGATCCGCAGTCCGGCCGCGTGCCAGTAGACATTCGACGGTTAGGTTCAAGACTCTTGATGTGCCCTGACCATAGATCGTCGTGCAACACGCGCCTGCAAGCCGACAGCTCCTGGATGATGCCCCTGGGCCAAGGCCTGATCAAGATGAAATCAATTTCTACTGCGAACTTCGGCGTGTAGTTTGTTGTCCGGCCAATGTTCTCCAGATCGCAATGGCCGCGATATAGAGCGCCGTGGTCATCAGAAATGCCAGCGCCATGTAGTACCGGACAAACTGCCCAACGACAGCCGAGCGCGCTTCGCTGGTCCAGAGGAGCTGATGGGCGTTGACCATGTCGGGGCCGCCATGCTTGCTGACCCCAGTCGCGAGATCCATCCCGGCCGCCCGGATCCTGCCTTGCTCGTGGTATGCCCCGCTGACGTAAGGACGCTGCTCGCTGACACTGCCGGAGCCAGGAGGGTACAGATAGACCCGGTCGCGCACGAGGTCGGTGAATGCAAGGTAAACAACGGCGGCCACTGCGAGCAGGACAATGCTGGTGATGGCCAGCGCTATCTGCGCGAACACACGCAGGCGCTTGCGAATGAGCAGGGTCAAGGCCAGGAGCACGATGACCGTGCCGAAGGACACGAAGGACACGGTTTGGGCCGCGCCTTCCACCTGCGGCATCAGCTCTTTCAGAATGGAGTTGAAAAGCCCGAAGGTAGCAGTCACCACGGACACCGCGGACAGGATCACAGCGATCAACGGGCCGAAATGCCCAGTGCCTCTTACGGAGTCGTTCATGGCTGCACCACATCGGTTGGGGCTTCGAATTCGATCTGCCGCTCCGGGCCATTGTCCGTGGCCGGCAATACCGCCTTGAAGCGGATGGGCGCGCTCTGCAGTATCCGCTTGGCCATTGCGTCGTAGGCGTGATCGGGACCAACCCAGAGGCGCATGTCGCCCTGAGCGACCATGGATCGTGAGGGGCTGGTCAGGTTCTCGAAGGAAAGTGCTATTAGCAGGTCCTTAAGCTCCGCCAAGGTGTAGGTTTCCGGACGATCAAGCATCCCGCCCGGCAGGACATAGACGCGCAGCGGCTCGGCTGGCGGCCCTGCAGGGGGACCGGAAACCTTGACATTCACGGCCCGGTACTCAATCGGCGACACGGTCTTCTTCATCATGGTCCGCATGCCTTCCAGGGGCTGGACCGTCAGTTTCAGCTGTTCCACGCTGTCCGTCCGTATGCTATTGGCCGCTGTGAGAGAGGACAGGCGCTGCGACTGTGCATTGGCCTCGCTGAGGTAGTACTTGGAGAGTGCGAGATCTCTGGCAGTCAACTTGTCGGCGCGGGACTCCACCAGTGTGGCGGTTTCCTCGATCGAGGCCACCAGTTGGCGGTGCATGGCCATGTCTGCTTTCTGCTCGTAGGCCGTGCTGGGCATCCGGATCGTTTCCTGCCGGACGGTTCGCGCGACGGTACGCTCGGCTCCCACTTGGTACTTGGCCGCCAAGGCCATGTCAAAGGCGGTTTTTTCACCCGGTGCCAGTTGCCCGGCTACCAGGTGGGGCGCGTAGTAGGTGATCTTGGTGCCTGCCGGCACGGTGCCGTCCGCCTTGAGCGATGGATTCAGTGTACGAACAGCCGCGAGCGATTTCTTGTCGAGGGCGAGGCCTTTGCTGCCCAGCAGGTCTTTCAAGATCTGATCCCGCTCGCTGGACGCTGTTTCCAACTGAACGCCTTGCAGTTCCTGGGGGGCGGATTTCACGCCATTGGGGCTTATCAACTGCACCTTGAAGTCCGGCTTTCTGATGGCGGTTGATTGCGGCGCTGCGAGGTCAGCAGGTGTTTGCGCCATTACAACGAGTGGCAGAATCGCCGATATCGCGCTTGTCCTGAGCAGGGTGGCGGTTTTCATGGGGCTTCCTTGCTAGGGGTGTACGAAGAACACGTAGGACCGGAACATGGGATCCAGCCACCAGGCACGGTCGCCCGTCGAGTAGCGGAAATTCACGGCCCCTGCCTGGCTTTGCATCGGAAGCGTGACGTTGCCATCGGCATCGCGCTTGGCTTTGTGAGCCTCTGTTTCAGGAACGACGATGGTGATATGGCCGGGCTTGCCTGCGGCATCGCGATCCGCGCAAATGACACCAACGCCTCCGCCGTTGGCCGCTTCCTGCAGTGCCGTCGCGTCGAATACACGCTGCCACCCGAATGAAGATCCGAATTCGATGAGCCATGCGTGCAAGTCATCGGCGCGCATTTCCCGGATGGTCGATCCGTAGACGGCTGTCAAGGCTTCTCCCTTGGCAATGCGCATCAGCGCAGAATCGGTCCACCAGGTGCGAGGCAAGTAGATGCCTGCCAGGTAGCAGAAGTCCGCTGCGTACACGTTGCAGTAAGTCACCTCGTCGCGTAGGTAGCGTGCGCTGCTCGGGGAGTCGAGCCAGTCCACGATCTGGCCCAACTGTTGTACGCGTTGGGCAGCCGGAGCGGCTCCATCCCTTGCAGGCCGGCCAGGCTCTCCCAGCGGTTGGGCCCGTTTGCTTGTCGAGGCCCTGCGCGAGCCGGGGTCGTTCTCGCGGTAGTACACGGGAGGGACCGCCGCCGCCGCCAGCGGCGCCGGTGCCGGAATCGCCTCGACTGGCTGCAGGTACCTCGAGCTTGCATAGCCGATCACGTCGCTGCCGCCCAGCGTCGTTCGTATGCGCATCCAAGGCTCTGCCGCTTGCCCCAGCACGCGCACCAGCTGTCCTTCCGGTAGCACTGCGACCGGCGTGTTGCCTTGGGTGCTCGGTATGCTGCGCAGGTTCAACTGGCTGGCGCTGACGCGGCGCACTTCGCCCTCCGCGGCTCGCACGTTGAAACCGATGGGCCGGAACTGGCCGAAATCGTCGCGCGCATCGCATGCTTCCCATGCGGCACCGAGCCCGCAGAGGTTCGCATGGGTGACATGCTGGCGAACATTCCAGTTGTCGTAGGTAGCCGACCCGTACCAGCCCGTCGATTCCGCGAGCCAGGCAAACCGGGCCAGGGCGTTCTTGTCCTTGATCAACTGGCACGCTAGTCCCGAGCCGTAGACGCCGATCTCGAACATCGAGGTGCCGCCGGCAGCTTCGTCCAGTCCCGCCTTGACTCCCTTGAAGTAGGGCAGCACAAAGGAGCGGATCTCCGCGGCGTTGAAATCGTGGTCGACGGCAAAGTAGATGGCGCTGCGGGGTGGCTGGCCGATTTGGGCTGCGGCGTTGTGCGCCGAGGTGCCGTCCAATTTACCCCGGTCAAATCCAAAATCCTCGGGTGTACGACCGTTGTCCTGGTAGACCGTTGCAATCTCCAGGCCGGCGCGCGCCAATTCGGCCGCCTCCTTGGGAGAAATGCGCTTCTCGGGTTGCTGGGTGGTGCGGGAGTGATACCGAATGACGAATTGCTTGCCAGCGCCGTCGAGGCAATCCGCGAACGGATCGCATCGACGATTGGTGGATAGACCTGTTTTCATAGGGGGTCTCCTCTGTTGATGGGCTGGGGCGCCTGGGCATGGCTTGGTGCGGGAACACCAGCCGTTGGTTCGGATGGACGGGTGTGGGGTAAAGGGAAAGGGTGTGCTCGGGAGTGGCAAGCGGCGCCATCAAGCCAAGTGCCGCCGCATTCGCATTGGGGCGGCATTGCTACTAAGGAAGACCGGAAAACGCGCAAGGGGTCTTCGTGCGGTGGTAGTGGCGGGCCATGGAGCACCTCCCTCGGCCCGCTAGGGTGGGGCCTATACGCATTTTGTTGCGCCCAGTATGGTGCTCGATGCCTTGGACGTCAACGCTTTTGCATGGGGCTGTCTTCACGACAGGTCCATGCTTCGGCGCGCACGCCATGCCGGCCTGGGAGGTCGCAGCGGCTCCTGTGCGATAAGTGCTTTGCATGCAGGCCTTCGAGCGAGTACGTCGGTCTCAGCGCGGTCCAGCGAAGCGCCGGACTGCTGCGCCGGATATGGCCAGAGAAGAAGCCGGTCCCTGCAATTGCATGGGCCGGCTTCAAGAAGTGTGATGGTGCTATGCGACCACAGGCTGTGGCAGGTCCCAGGCCTTGCATGCCGCATTCCCATCGATCGGGCTGAGCGACAACAACGCCCCGATGGACCAACGCTCCAGCGTCACGTTCAGATCCTCGAATCCATCGGGCGTCGGGGACAGGCCGACGTAGAGGTCGGCTTAGACCAACTCAGCTTCGCCTTATCTGATTGGCATTGACCGCATGTCGGCTTTTTCTTTCGGGTGCGCACTCGCATTGCGCTGCTTTCAGGGTTCAGGATGGATGCCTGCGCCAGGCACACTGTCTTGTGCGCCGAACCAATTACCGTGAAAGCCTGCTGGCACGCGATGCGGCAGGGCGGCCGTGCATAGCGGTCCCCGAGCCAGGGCCTGAGCATCGAAAACGGCCAGCTCACTGCGATCGGTGGCGCCGCGCCAGACGGTGGCCAGCAGCCAGCCTTCGCCTTCCGACGCGTCAGCCGCGCGCGGCACGAACACGCCTTCGGACACGATGTCGGGGGCGGGCGGCATCCAACTGCTGCGCTGGCCGGTGGCGTGATCGACGTGCGTCAGGCCGGCGAAATTGCGCTGCGTCGCGTCGTCGCGCAGCACGTACCAACCATGGCGGTAGGGCCGGCCGGCGAAGCGGTCGTCGATGCGCGGGAATTCGCCGGGGCGCGGGTCCAGGCGCTGCCGGGTGAATTCGCGTTCGGGATGGGTCAAGTCGAAGGTCCAGCGCGTGAGATAAGCGGCGGTATCTGCGGCGGTGGGCATCGTGCCGTCCGGGCGCGGGAACAGCGGCGGCGTGTCGAACTGCATCACGTCGGCGAACACACAGCCGCCGGCTTCCCAGGCGTTCATCACGTGGAAGACGTAGCAGGCCGGGCCGTGCCACCAGGCTATGTCTTGCGCGTTACCGTCGCGCGGCATCAGGCCCACACTGGTGCCGAATTCGGCTTCCCAGGCTAAGGGCGGACGGCTGATGTCGCTCGGGTAGCTCTTTCTCACCCTGCGAGCTTCTCATATTGCCAAAGACTTTGAACACGTTCTAAGAGACCCACAGCTATTGAGATTCGAAGAGTGTGATACGCAAAACGAAGGCGCACAAATGAGGGTTTCGAGGCGTCTGCCGAGCGCAAAAGAAGCCATTGGATTGCAGCAGCTCTGGCAATGTGGGTACCGCCGGGCTGATGGCATGGGCACCGGCTTCAGCGCCTAAAACGGTCTAAGCCAATGCAAAAGGTGTTGTGCATAACCTCGGTGCAGCTGTCCAGATCATTTCGGCTCCTGTCGTCAAACCAAAGAATGGGTAGGCAGCTCAACAGATCACCGTTTGCACCACCTCGTGGCCAGGAGGTGCACCAGTGGCACTTCTAGTGCTGATTCGCTTCTCGGACCGAACACTTTCGCATCCGACTGCTGGTTCGACGGGCCATCCGGACGAATGTTAGGCAATGAGGGATCATTTCTTTCCTGACCTCGGACCTGCTGCCACGTCTCATAGGCATGTCTGGTATCCCGAATATGATGCGTTTACCGCCTCAGCGTGCGCACGCCGAAGTAGCCCGGCGAATTTCTGCTCAGCCGGTCGGGCGGTTCCTGACCACGGCCTGTGCAGCGCGTCATACCAACAACGTAAGCCCAACGGAGAATTTCACGATGCCCTTCAAGCGTCTTCGTCCCGCAGGTCGAGGCTTGTCGGTTCAGCCGTGCGCGGCATCTGTCGCTGCATCTCTGGCGAAACTATGGCTTGAGCTGGCGTGGTACGACCACACCATTGACGGTTGACCTTCCATCAGACAGGTAAACGACATGACTATGAAACGTTCAAACGCCCTATTTTTGATCTGTCTGGCGAGCCTCTCGAGCGGGTGCATTGTGTCTGACAAGCCCTTATTCCCCTGGGGGGCCTACCAAGTGAAGACGCCGATCAAGGCGGGCTGGTACCTGCGGCAAGACATCCTGACCTATGAATCAGGACAAGAGAATTGGAGCGCTGAGGTGACGCCAGTGTATATCGGCCTGCAAGGCAATACCTACGATTACTACAAGGAAGACAAGAAGATAGAACATCGTTTTCAGATGTTCGGTTCATCCAAAAACAAGGCCGATTACATCGCTCAGTCCCAGTACGGTAAAACGCAGTGGGCTTACCAGTACGTGAATGTGGCGGACGAAGGAAGCTTCTCAACGTCAGAGCAGCGCTGCAGTCATGTCAGTCCCAGCCACCTTGAAGGATTGCGCCAGCGAGGTCAGCTGACGAAGTTCGAAAAAGGCGAATGTCATATCAACCACGCGGAGGCAGCCATCCTGGCCACCCAGATGCCTGGGTTCTTCCCCCGCGCGAAGGTCTCCATATTTATACGAACCCCAGATAAGTCGCTCATGGATTTTTCCGAGATTGCGGCACCACCTCGCACTCTGAACAACTGCAAGGACAGTTACTACCCGGTCCAGACATTTGATCCCGCCTTCTCCGGCAAGAACAACGCAGCACAGGGATTGCGTCGTCATGTATTGACGACGTCTCAAGAAAGCGGGACGACGGTGCAGTACGGCGTGTCGTTGGATGCCGAGGGCGAGCGCGCCGGCCAATGGGCCTATGTCGGGATACACGATGAAAGAACCAGCGAAGCCGCTTGTCACGCGATACATGTCATCCGGGTAACCGCCTTGCTGCCGGCGAAGGTAGGCGATCTCTCCGGGACCCAGACAGCCGCCCAAATCCAGGCGGTCTGCAGCTCGACGACCGCTACGGCCGGAACCTGCGGCACCTTTCGGCAGATGCTGGCAAATAGCCAAGGCGACGTGTTGCTGCAAGGAGAAGAACTGCACCGCTATCCAGGGGGCGCTGTCAGCTTGGGCCACACCCTTACGGTGATTGGTAAACGAGGCCTTGGTCCTCTCACTGTGCTGACGACGGCCAAGACCGGCGTCACCCGCGTTCTCATCCGGAAATAACAATGCGCCCAATGTCAGCACAGTAGCCTTGGCTTCCTCGGCAATCTGCGAAACCATTGCAGACACTTGGACATTCGAGCGCCAAAACTTGACCACCACCGCCATGTGTCAAAGACGCCGCCAGAGGCCGTTTTGGACGGTTTTTGCGCTACCGCCAAGGGCTTCATGGCCGCCGCGCAGTCCGCTGTGCCACCCAGCGCGCGTATGCGGGCGATCTACGGCATTTTCTGAACCATGGCGGTGCGCTGCCAGCCACCTCGGTGATGCTGGCCGAATATCTGGCCCGTTGTGCCGAGAAATTGTCCGTGGCGACCCTGGAGAGCCGTGTCACCGCGATCCACAAGGCGCATCTGGAGATGTCCGCGCCATCGCCCGCACTCGATGCCATGGTCAAGCACACGCTGCAGGGTATCCGGAGAACCCTGGGCACCAAGCAGCGGCAAGCCAAGCCGATGGTCAAGGACGATGTGCTCGCGGCCCTTGTGCTCATCGACCAGCAAGCGCCGGTCAAGGCGACACGCGACCGCGCGGTGCTGCTGGTCGGTTTTGCCTCAGCGATGTGCTGCTCGGAACTCGTAGCCGTGCGCGTGGAGCGTCTCACCGAACTGACCCACGGCATCGAAATCTTTCTGCCCAGCAGCAAGACCGCCCAGGAAAGAGCCGGACGCACGGTGCTCATTCCGCAGGCCACCGGCGAGCGCTGCCCAGTACGCGCGTTGAAGCGCTGGCTGGAGATTGCGCAGATCACCGATAGCTATGTGTTCCGCGCCGTGACACGCCACGACAAGGTGGCGAAAGCAGGACTCAATACACAGTCGCAGCCCGTTGTCCTTGGCCGCCTTGACTAGGCGCTGGCGGCTCTTGTCCAGCAGCTGGCTGTCGGTGGAATGGGCGATGGCCTTGGGCATGACCGTGGTGTCCACGATCACCTGCTGCGCGCTGGACTTCTGCACAACACCACCACGTCGGGCGGCCTCGATGCTGGCCGCCAGAAGCGTCTCCACGCCTTCTTCCCCGACGCGCTTTCTCCAGCACGCCACGCTGGACGGGTCAATGGGCAGTGTATTGACCCAGCAAAACCTGCACAGGTCAGGCTGCTAATGCGAATGCCTCAGCGGGTGTTCTCATGTTCAGCTCCTGATGCCGGCGCCGGTGGTTGTAGAAGTGGATCCAGTCCCCGATCAGGCGGCTAGCAGGCTGCAGCGATTCGAAGCGATGCCGATGCACGCATTGCTCCTTGAGCGTACGGATCACCCTCTCGACCAGGCCGTTCTGCTCGGGGCTGTGTGGCGTGATGAACTCCTGGCGTAGCCCGTAGCTTCTGACCAGCGCGGTGAAGCTGCGGCTGGTGAAGACCAGCCCATTGTCAGAGCGCAGCAGGAATGGCTCAGATACCCGGCCTAGCGTGCCGAAGCGGGCAATCAGGGCCTGCTCCAGTGCTGACTCCGCAGTCTTGGACTTCCCGCTGTGCGATAGATGAAGCCTCTTGTGCTCCAGCATCTCGGCTACGCTGAACTGGCTGTGCTCGGGTGGCGCCCCTTGGCCCACAGAGCTCGGCAGCGCTCGCCCAGCCACGCATTGAGTTCGGTGAAGGCGCCGAAGCGGTGCTGGGCCGCCCCGATCCAGATACGCCGGCGGCTGTCCTGCACGTTCTTCTCCACGCGCCCCTTCTCCCAGCCCGAGGCGACGTTGCAGAACGTCCGCGTCGTACAGGTAGTGCGCGCACATCACCGCAAAGCGTGCGTTGACGGTGCGGCCCTTGTCCTTGTGCACCTTGTCCACGGCGGTGCGCATGTTGTCATAGATCCCGCGGCGCGCCACGCCGCCCAATGCCGCGAACGATCGGGTGATGGCGTGCCTATCGCAGGCCCCGACACGCGCCCCGACCTCGCCAAGCCCGTGATCTACTGGACGCCTGTTATCGCGCCCGGCAATCTGATGTTCTACAGCGGCGCGATGTTTCCGAAGTGGAAAGGCTCCGCGTTCGTGACTGGCCTCGTAAGCCGTGCCCTGCACCGGATCGAGGTGCACGGCGCGATCGCGATACCGGCCGAGCACTGGACGCTCGGCTTCCGTGTCCGCGACGTTGCGCAGGCGCCGGATGGCGGGCTGTGGTTGATCGAGGACGACTACGAGGGTGGCTTGTATCGGCTCACGCCGAAGTAATCACGTCGAGGTCGTTGCGACCTTGTGGAACATCGCCTATGGTGTAGCGCTTTGCAGTGTCACCACCACGGGGGCATGGTCACTGGGCTGCTTGTTTTTGCGCGGTGCGCGGTCCACGGCGCAGGCCGTGACCTGGCCTTTTAGGGCATCGCTGACCAGGATGTGGTCGATGCGCGGCCCCGGTTTTTCTGGAAGCCGAGCATCCGATAATCCCACCACGAAAAGCTCTTTTCTGGCTGGTCGAACAGGCGGAAGACATCGGTCAGGCCCAGTTGCAGCAGGGCCTGGAAATGCCTGCGTTCGGCGGTGGTGTGGTGGATGGTTTCGCGCAGCCCTTCGGGATCGTAGCTGTCGCGGTCTTCGGGGGCGATGTTGAAGTCGCCCACCAAGGCCAGACGCGGGTGCGCAGCCAATTCGCTGTGCAGCCACGTCTGCAGCGCGCTGAGCCAGCGCATCTTGTAGGCAAATTTTTCGCTGTCCGGCTCTTGTCCACTGACGAAATAGCCATTCACAAAGCGTACCCAAGCTCGACGGGAAGTGGACTGCGCCAAAGGGCCAGCCGGTTGGATGTCGGGAGCGCCATCGCGCCTCCCTCCATCAAGGTGCGGCCGTTCTCTGCGCGCTGCGCTGGCAGGCCATGAGAGGCCAGTCATGATGCCGCCGCCCGTTGACCTCATCGGGCCGCTGTACTTCGGCGCCAAGGACGCTGCCATCCCGCCATTCCTCCGTGCGAGTTTCGACGGGGAGCGTCCACGCCGCTGCGCACCTGGCGCGGTACTGCTGTCAGCGAATATTGCCGACGTCTACGTCAACGGCGCGTATGAGGACGACGGGTGCGTGCTCGAGGTTTGGCTCCACAAACGCACCCGTTGGCGCTTTCGGCCTGCTATCGAACTAAGCGCTGGTGAGGAGGGCGGCGTCCCAGCAATCCGTCCGGCCGAAGAAGACCAACGCTCCCTCGACGCGATCCGGATCGGCTCAGGCCAGCAATGGTGTGTGTGGAATCCGAAGATCGTCTCCATCGTACGTCGCCTCGCCTATTACGAGGCCATTCCGTTGCTCTGCCTCGCGCTGGACGAGACCGGCCACCAAGCGGTCGGATTTGCTTCACGCCGCTGTGTCGCGGTCTTTGGCGCTCGCGGCTGGTACCAAGACTACTGCATGACCGCCGGCTGATCTTTCGTGTGAGCGCCCTTTGAAGGGGTGAGAACAGGGTAGAGTGCTCGTAAGAGGATCCGTTGATCTTCTGGTCGTCAGGTACTTGATGAATTGCGCACACCCTCTTAGTTCGGAACCGAGCCTTTTCCCGGTCGTTCGCTTGCAACATTTGCCAGGCACGATGAACGCACGCCGAGTACCGTGGAGAAGCGCCTCGCACAACGGGCACGGAGTAGCTGCTCAATGTCGTGGAATGAGAATCACCTCACTACCCGGCGAGGAGACATCGGGCGGAAGTTGGCGTGCGCGAGCTTGGCAAGCCGCCTGTGGCGACCGCGTCCGCGCGGCGCCCGGCGGATACTCCAGCGAGGTGAACCATGTCCCATCGGATCCTCCAGATGCTGCAGCGCAGCAGGCAGCGTGGCTTACCCATGGTCGAAGTCCGCAAGCGATGCGCCCAGTTGGGCATGACCAACGAATCCGTAGCGGAGGCCATTGCTGCTTTGCAGCAGGCGGGGGTCATCTCTGCATCTGAGGAGCAGATCGACCTGGTCTGGGACGATGCTGAAATCGCACGGCTCAGGCATGTGGTGTGCTTGCGCTGTGGGCGGTCTGATCTCGTGCCAGATGGTGGACCAGCCGCGGCGTCGAAGGGTCTACTTGAGGCGTTTAATCTGGAGGCCGCTGAGGGAACGGCGCGCGTGGTGTTTGGCTATTGCCCCGCTTGCCGCTTGGTCGTGACTTGGAAGTAGCGTGTGTTCACAACTGTCAGCTGGGTGCGACAGTGGTAAGGCATATGTGCAATATTTGAAAGATTGTCATCTTTCTGGCATGCGCATGGTCTCTTGGATAGCCTCAGACAACTGACACTAGTAAGATAACCGCAAGTGAATTGAAAATCATTCCATTCGTTATGACTGTGAAGCAGGAAATCTTGGCGGAACTGGATCGGGTGAACATGCGGGCTACCGTGCCACGCGTGAAGCTCCTCGAGATCATGCGCCATGACGCTGAGGTTGCCGAGAAGAGGAAAGGCAGCGGTGCGGGCGCGCGCCACTTCACCGTCGACTATCTCTTCAAACGGATGTTGGAGCTGAAAGTGGACGTTGGGTTGGCCACTGTGTACCGCGTCGCGCAGCAGTTCACCGAAGTTGGCATCCTGAAAGAAGCAAGGTTCGACAACGACCGCGTGGTCTACGAACTCAACGATGGCCGCCAGCATGACCACATCGTCTGCCTCAGCTGCGGAGCGGTAGACGAGTTTTTCGACCCCACGCTGGCTGCGCGGCAGAAGGCCATGGCCGATCAGCTCGGCTACATGCTTGCGGGCCATCAAATGGCGCTCTATGGATATTGCTCGAAATGCAGACCCAAGCTGGCCGTCACTACCCAAAAGGGTAGGTCTGCGGGACGCGATAAGAGCAAGTCTTGATTTACTGAATGGCTCATTTCGGCGGCTGGGCTCCCCATGGAGTTCGTGCCTTCTCGCCGATGGCCGTGAATCTATCCTCTATCCCGGACAGAGGCTGGTAGCGCGCTTTGGAACCCGCCGGGCCGCTCAAGCGTACTTGGGGGAGCATAGAGCAGCCGCACGCAAACTGGATAGCGTGACGGTGTTTGGGCGCACCCGTTTGCAATGTGGAAGCATCCGGGAGCCGTTCTGGAGCGCTGCTGGCCTACCATCTGTTCGACATCGGAAGACAATAGGCTGGAGATAGCCGTGCGAGGTTCTCGCGTTACAGCCCTGAAAACAGCCTGGAAACCGGTAGCCAATACCGTTTGGTTGTTGTGAGTCCCTGCCCACCTTGGAGGGCAATGACGCTCTGCTGAAAATTTGAATACCAGGCAGACCAACCCCCATCCTTCAGCGGCAAGTCATAGGCGTGTCGCAGTGCAAGCAACCACGCGACGCGCGGGGTGGCGAAACTAGTCGCGCAAGCTCCCGTACTCTGCACTCGTCCATCGTAGGCGAGGCCATAGAACGCGTTGGTACCGGCCGCGGGCAGCAAGCTGCTGTTGCACATGGGGGAGCCAGCGTTGTCCGTGTTCATGACGGCAAGAACGTCGCCTGGGGAGGCCTTGGCGCGATAGGCGAGGTAGACCGTGTCGGCCATGACATCCAGTTTGTCATTGCCCGCCGCCGCGAGGGATACCCCCGCGACGTCTGCATCCGAGTTGGGTTTGAAATCGAGTTGTTTCTTCCTGACGGTCCAGGACATGTTGACGAAGTAGGGAAACCCGGTCGCCTGAGCGTAGAGCTGGGCGATGGAGTGCAACGTGCTGATCGGCGATTGCTGGGATCTGCCCACATCGTCGACAGCTTTCTGCGGAATCTGGTCGACCACCTCTCTGGCGAACTTGTCCGCCTCCGTACGGACGATGCTGTTCGGCTGCGTCAGGCCGAACTGTGTGTCCATCATGAAGGCGCAACGCACGAGAAAAAGCATCTCCAGCCATAGTTCGCGAGACCATTTCTGCTCGGTGAACAGTGGGAGATAGACGACCCGAACCTTACTGCTCACCGCGTGAAAGTCTGCAAGCGCAGCCTTGATGGCCAGCGAATGCGAGGAATAGCTTTCTCGGAAGGTCGTGGATGATGCTTCTTTGAGCTTGGCGGTGTCCAGCCCGTCGCCGAGCTTGTACTTCTTGCGGATCACGTCCATGGCCGCGAGCATGAACGCCTTGGACTCAGTGAACGATTCGGCATCCGGCCAGGCGTCATCGAGGACGAAGAGCACGGTCTCGTTCGGCGGTGGCCGGCGCTTGACAAGTTCCTGCACGAACTTGACGTCCTCGGGAATCGAGGTGCCGGTGAACTGAATGCCCCCATCCGCCAGTTCGATCGTGAGCGGCTGATCCCAGAGAACCGTTCGAACGGCACCTCCAGAACTCTGCAATTCCGCCTTCGCGACCTCGGGAGAGGTCCATCGAGGCTGGGACACCATCGGCTCGGACTTCAGTCCGGTATCTGTGATATTGAAGTTCGCCTTCTTGTTGAAGTTCTCCCAGAACCTCGAGGCGCTGCCGGATTGCGCTGCCTTGTAGGAAGGACCGGACTGGATTCTTGGTATTCCAAACGTTGGACTCGACGTTACCGGCTCCTTCCACTGCAGCGGTGGCAGGTCGGGCAAGTCAAGCTTCTGCCCGACGGCAAGGGGCTTCCCCTCTTCAAGGGCGTTCAGGCTGCGAATGCGGTCAGCCATGGGCTCATACAGCTCAGGCGTTTTTCCCAGTCCGATCTTGTAGCGTGCGCTGACGATCGCAGAGAGGTTGTCGCCGTTCTTGACGGTGTACGGACTTGTCATGCTGGAGTTCAGCAAGGCCGCATAGGCAACGGCGTCCTCGTCGTATTTCGTATTCACGACTCGTTCAATGAGAACCAGCGGCTTCTCATCTTCCTGGGCCGTGACATGGGGCGGGTACCAGAATCCCGCGATGGCGGCAGTGAACGCGACAAAGAACGAGCCGAGTTTCATGGCCGGCTCCTTATTTTTTCTTCTCGGCCTTCACATCCGTGATGACCTGCTTCAGCAAGCCATAGTTGCTCGTCACCACGCTGTCGTTCGTCACATCCGCGCCGCAGAAATCCGGGCGCAGGCTGATCTTTCCCTTTGAGGGCAGTGGAATTCGCTGGTACCACTCGCCATCCGAAAGCGAGAGCACCGTCTCGTAGACTGTGGAATCGGCGAGCGGCGCTGTGCATGTGCGATCGGCGCACTGAAACACCTTGATGCGATACTCCTGGCACGCCGGGATCGGAAACCAAGATACCTTCTCGGCGATGGATGCAAGGTCCGCGACTGGGTGGGGCTTTCGGGCGATGAACTGCATTGCCTGCTTCTCGACAGAGTAGGCCCAGCAATCGGCGTCAGGCACGCTGCCGCCCTCGAGCTTGCCGATCGTGAACGGCTTCAATGGCTTTCTGGGCGCATTGCAACCGGTTCCGCTGCCGGCGAAGGCGCCGAGGAGGCCGGCGGCACTGACAACGACATCGATGGCTTCCTTCCGGTTGTCAGTGACCTGCGTGCCGATCGCACTCACGATCAGATCGTCTGCGTAGCTCACTGACGTCACCGTGGTCGGCGTCCACGACCATCCGCCAGTGCTGTCGGTCGCGACGTAGGTTGGGAGCTGCGCTGAGCCATCGGCCGATGTCGCCACTGGCACAGGAGTGAAGGCGATGCTCTCTACGGTGCTTTCCTTGACGGAGGGCACGACTCGCACGACGGTGCGCGGCACTACGAAGGGGATGCCCTTGCCGTCGTAGCCGTCGGATGGCAACGGCGTGTACGAAAGCTTTGGTTCTGCGGCGCAACCCATAAGGGCCGTCGCGCATGCCACCACTAAGGCACTTAGTGCGATCTGCTTCGTGCTCATGTCGCCCTCCGCAACTTTGCTGGTGTTGCAGTTCAATATTATGGGCTTCTGCCGAGTAGTTGTGGGTAGAGAAACTCCGCTCCGCACGTACCCGCTCCGCGATCGAATACGAAATCCCGGCGCAGAAGACCGGACAATCGGCGCATGGACCTGTACGTCATTGATCCTGCCGCCGTGCGGGACCTGTCGGATCTTCTGCTCGACGCGCATGGGCATGTGCGTGTGGTTCCGGCACGGGTACTGGAGCGCACCACCGCCCAGGAGCGCATGGCGCTGGGGGTGCGCCGCGGTCTATACAGCTTTCCGACGACGGAGCTGTGCTCCTTCCTGCGTGAACGCATCGGAAGCAGGAGCGCCATCGAGATTGGGGCGGGCCACGGGGTGCTTGCCAGGGCTCTGGCCATCCCCGCGACGGACAACCGTCAGCAGGAAGATCCTGCGATCAAGGCGCACTACGCCGCACTGCGTCAGCCCACCGTCTCCTATGGCGAGAACGTCGAGAAGCTCGAAGCCCAGGCGGCCGTCGAAAAATACCGCCCGCAGGTCGTCATCGCGTGCTGGGTTACGCACCGGTTCGATGCCCAGCGGCCCGACGCCGGCGGCAGTGAGAGCGGGGTGGACGAGGCCGCCATCATCGCTTCGTGCGACGAATACATCTTCATTGGCAACGAGCGCGTGCATGCGGCCAAGCCGATCTGGGCGCTGCCGCATGAGAAGCTGACTCCGCCGTGGCTCTATTCGCGTGCTGTTAACGGCAGTCCCGACTTCATCGCCATCTGGCGCCGCGAGCGCTGAGGCAGATCCTCATTTGCGAGCGAGGGAAGGTCCTCCGCTATGTAGCGGGGGCGTACCGGCCGGTGGCGCCGGAGCCCGGAGTAGGCGCCCCGTGCCGCCGCGATAGAAGGGCGATCGCGCACGTCCAGGAAGAGGGCGCGCGTGTAGCTGCAATACAGGTTACGCGTCAGCGGTGACGGCGCGCTGCCTTTTGCGCGCAGTGGCGGTAGCAGGGCGTGTTGTGTGCTTGGCAGCGGGCGGCTTTCTAGTTGCCGGCCGTTTGCAGTCTCTGCACAGCCCGTAGAGGGTCAGCTCATGTCCGTCCACAGTGAAGCCCTGTGGAGCGAGCTTCTGCATGTCACCAGGGCAGGCATGCACGTCGAAGACCCGGCCGCAGCCACGGCAGTGGAAATGGTGGTGGTGCTTGTGGCCGGCAAGCTCGTACCGGGGCGGTTCGCCCGGCAGTTCGACGAGCTGAATCTCTCCTGCCTCCAGCAATTGCTTGATGTTGCGGTAGACGGTGGCCAAGCCAAGGGCAGGCACGTCGCGCTGGGCCTCGGTAAGGATTTCCGAAGGGAGTAGCGGGCGACCGGCCGTCTCCATGACCGCCCGGATCGAATGGCGTTGGCGGGTTGAGCGTTCCATCGGCTCTATTGTCGCAGTGCGGGCATTCGCTCCACACCATATCTCGCTAATGAATATCCATTATCATTAGTGGTATGGATGTTCTTCTTCGGTATTTCTCCATCCACGCACGGACGGCGCTGCAGGCTTCGGCAGTATCTCGCTGCGTTATCGCGGCATTGCTCTCGGCGGTAGTTTGGTTGGCGGTGCATTGGGCCATCCGGTAAAGGCTGTGGTCGTTCATCCGACGGAATATGTGTCTGTGGGCCTGGCGGCCGAGGTTGACCCGCCTTCCGACTTGGTGCTCCACGCGGTGAGTCTGGGCTACGGAGGTGCGCCGGTGATCGCCGGTATCACGGGCCGATTCGCGCAAGGGTCACTGACGGCGATCGTTGGTCCCAACGGTGGCGGCAAGTCAACCCTGCTCAAGGGACTGCTCGGACTGCTTCCGTCGCAAAGCGGATCGATCGAGTCGCGACATGCCCGGCGGGACATGGCCTACCTCGCGCAGGCCAGCGAGGTGGATGCCAGCTTTCCGGTGACCGTCGAGGACTTCGTCTCGGTCGGGCTGTGGACAAAGACCGGAGGCCTGCGTGCAGTCACGCCGAGTTTGGCGCAGCGTGTGTCCGCGGCGCTCGAGGCCGTGGGACTGCAAGACTATGCGTCGCGCTGGATGGACGAACTTTCGGGGGGACAGTTCCAGCGCACGCGGTTCGCTCGGCTGCTGGTGCAGGATGCCGCGGTCGTGCTCCTGGACGAACCCTTCGCCGGCATCGACGAGGAGACGACACGGGCGCTGATGCGGCTCATCGTCGACTGGCATGCGCAGGGCAAGACGGTCATCGCGGTGCTGCACGGCCTGGATCTGGTGCGCGCGCATTTCCCGCAGACACTGGCATTGGCCGGGCGCATGGTCGCCTGGGATGAGACCACCACCGCGCTAGCCGCGCTGGCCGGGGCCAGGCCAGCGGCATGATCGCCGAGCTCTGGACCCCGTTCGTCGACTATGGCTTCATGCGGCGTGCCCTGGCTGGGTGCGTGTCGCTGAGCGTCGGAACCGCACCGCTCGGAACCATCCTGTTGCTGCGGCGCATGAGCCTCGTGGGCGACGCCATGTCACATGCGATCCTGCCCGGGGCGGCGCTGGGCTATCTGCTGTTCGGCTTGTCCCTGCCCGCCATGACCGCGGGCGGACTGCTCGCGGGCCTGCTCGTGGCGCTGCTGGCCGGCATCGTCGCCCGGCGCACCACGCTGCGCGAGGATGCGAGCTTCGCGGCCTTCTACCTGATCTCGCTGGCGCTGGGCGTGCTTCTGATCTCGCTGCGCGGCTCCAACGTCGACCTGCTGCATGTGCTGTTCGGCTCGGTGCTGGCGCTCGACGATCCGACGCTGCTGCTGGGCGCCTCCATCGCCACGGTCTCAGTCTTCGCGCTCGCGCTGGTCTACCGGCCGCTCCTCGTGGAATGTTTCGATCCCGGCTTTTTGCGCATGATGGGGCGCCAAGGCGGACTCGTCCATGGGGTCTTCATGCTGCTGCTCGTATTGAGCCTGGTGGGTGGCTTCCATGCGCTCGGAACGCTCATGGCGGTGGCCTACCTCGTCCTGCCAGCTGCCTCCGCGCGCTTCTGGGTGCGGGCCGTGGCCAAGCAGATGGCCGTTGCCGTGGTCGTCGCGCTGTTCGGGAGCATCGCAGGGCTTCTGGTTTCCTTTCATCGCGGCGTCAGCGCGTCGGCCGCGATCACTTTGAGCCTGGGCCTGCTGTACGCGGCATCGTTGGCCTTGGGCCTGCATGGCAGCCTGTGCGCGCAAGCTCGGCGAACTTCCTCCCGTTCTCTTCCAACCCCTGCGGAACCTCTCCATGACCCCGTTCTCCCCGATCCGCCGTAGCCTGCTGGGCACAGCGCTGGCGTTTCCTGCATTCGTGTGGGCTGACACGTCCCGGCTCAAGGTGGTTGCCAGCTTTTCCATCCTCGCGGACCTGGCCCAGCAAGTCGGAGGTGGCGCGGTCGATGTGGTGGCGCTCGTGGGCCCCAACGGCGACGCGCATGTGTTCGAGCCATCTCCGCAGGACGCGATGAAGCTGCAGCAGGCGCGCGTGCTGGTGACCAACGGGCTGGGCTTCGAGGGCTGGATGCCGCGCCTGAAGTCCGCCTCAGGCTTCAAGGGACTGGAGATCGTCGCATCGCGCGGAATCAAGCCGCGCGCCTTCGACAGACATGCCCACGACGAGCAGGAGGATCACGGCGGACACGACCATCACCACCACGTGGAAGACCCCCATGCGTGGCAGGACGTGCGCAACGTGGTGACCTACGTGCGCAACATCGCAGAAGGATTTTCCCAGGCCGATCCCTCCAACGCCGCGCACTACCGCGCCCGCGGGGCGACGTATGCGGCCCGCCTGGATGCGCTCGATGCCCACATCCGCAGCACCCTCGGCCGACTGCCGCCCAACCGGCGCACCGCCGTGACGAACCATGATGCCTTCGGCTACTACGCGCGGGCCTATGGGATTCGCCTGGTGCCGGCACGTGGTCTGTCGACCGAGTCCGAGCCATCGGCGCGCGATATGGCGCGCCTGATCGACCAGATCCGCAAGGAGCGGATCCCGGCGGTCTTCGTCGAAAACATTGCCGACCCCCGGCTCATGGAGCAGCTCACGCGTGAAACCGGCGAGGTGATCGGTGACAAGCTCTATTCGGATGCGCTGTCGCCGTCCGGCGGTGCGGCCGGCACCTATGTCGCACTCATGGAGTCCAACACCGCGGCCTTCTTCAGGGCACTGCAGCCGAGTTCAGCCGCAGGGCGGTAGCGGTCAGGCGATGTCCTTCGCTTCCACGTGCGCCAGCGGCAGTCATTTGCCGCGGTACTTCTCCACACGCGAAGCGGAGATCCGGTAGCCGCTGGCGCCCAGCTCGGAGTTGGAACGCTCTAGGCCCAGGGTGCCGCTGACCCAGACCGCGCTCATCGACTGAAAGCCCCGCACGGGTGGGTCAGACAGCACGTGGATGATCTGGTTCGCCGGCGGCGGCGGGGTGTGGATGCAGGCCCCGAAGTAGGGAACGAGTAGAAACTCCTTGAGGCCTTTGTCACTGGTTTCCAGAGGGACGATGAAGCCCGGAATCTTCACCTGCTTGCCTTCGAGCGAAGGGATCGTCGGTGCCTCGTCCCACACCTTGCGCATCCGGTCGTAGAGCGCCTGCACCTTGGGATCGGTGTCTGGCAGCGTCGCGAGCTTTTGCAGGTCGCGGAAGGATTTCATCGGATCCCAGTCCGGGGGCACCAGCGCGTCCCAGGTGATTTCCGAGAAACCCGCAGCCTGGAGCCACGGCGTCGCCACGACGCTGGCGGCGCCAACGAATCCCTTTAGCAGACGTCGTCTTGAAAAGAGAGGATGAGCGGTAGGTGTATGCATGGCATCAAATCCTTGGAGACAGGCCGTCGGCCAGCGACATGCGGTAGGCACGCCAGCCGGGCAGGAGGCTTGCGAACCAGCCAGCCATCAGCAGGCCCAGCAACAGGATCCACTGCATGGCCGTGGGATGCGCCAGCTGCAGCGACAGGCCGAACGCAGATTGCAGCCACGGGCCCAGGGCCAGGACACAGACGGCCAACGCGGTGATCCCTATCGCGGCTCCGGCCAGGGTCAGCAGGAAGCCTTCCAGTGCCAGCAGCAACAGCACCTGGTAAGCGCTGGCCCCCACGGCCCGCAGCACGGCCAGCTCGCGCCGCCGTTCGTTCAAGCCGGCGAGCACGACGGACATCAATCCCGCCATGCTGACCAGGGCGACCAGGCCGGACATCAGCAGCAGGGCCCGCTCGCCGGCGCCCAGTACGTCCCAGAGTTCGTCGAGCGCCACGCCGGGCAGGACGGACATCAGCGGCTCGCCGGCGAAGGTGTTGACCTGCCGCTGCGCAGAAAACACCGCTGCGCGGTTATGCAGGCCGACCAGCGCGGCTGTGACATTCTTGGGCTGCAGGTCCATCTTGCGGGCCTCGTCGGCGCCGATGTGCATACCGGGCAGGGGGGCTCCGGCCATCCAGTCCACATGGATCGCTTCCATGGCTTCGAGGCTGATGTGAACGGTGCGGTCAACCGGCGTTCCGGTGCGCTCCAAAATGCCCGTGACCGTGAAAGGCTTGTCCGCATGGTTGGCACCCAGGCTCACTTCGCCCGTGCCGTGCGCCAGGGTGATGCGCTGGCCGATCCGGTAGCCTAGCCGGTCGGCGACTTCGGCGCCGATCACGGCGTCGTACAGATCGCTGAACTTCTTGCCCTCGCGCAGTCGTAGGGCTTGCTGCTCGCCGTAGCGGAAATGATCGAAATAGGCCCCGGTGGTTCCCAGCACCGGAAAGCCCCGGTGCGAGTCGCCCAGCGACAGCGGCACCACCCAGGCCACGCCGCGGACTTTCTCCAGCGCCTGGATGCTGCTCCAGCGGATATTGTTGGTTGCGGCGCCGACGTGGAAGACCGAATACAGCAGCAACTGCACCGATCCCGTGCGCGCGCCGACGATCAGGTCGGTACCGGACACGGCCGAGGTGAAGCTGCTGCGCAGGTCCGTGCGAACACGCTCCACGCCCAGCAGCATGAAGGTCGAAAGCGCGATGGAGCAGACGGTCAGCGCCAAAGTGAAGCGCCGGTTCCAGGCGCTGCGCCAGGCCAGGTTCGCGAGAAAGCCACCGGTCATGCCATGGCCTCTTCATGATGCGCTGCGCGATTGATTTCGGGCAGCGATACCTGGCGCGCAAAGCGCCCGGCAATGCGCCGATCGTGGCTCACGAGCACCAGAGCCGTGCCCGCCGCGGCGCAGGCGGACAGCAGCAGGTCGAGGAAGACCTCGCGGCGGTCCTCGTCGAGCGCCGAGGTCGGTTCGTCGGCGATCACCAGCTCAGGCTGTCCGATGAGGGCACGCGCGGCGGCGACGCGCTGCTGCTGGCCGACCGACAGGGCGTTCGCCGGACGCTGCCAGGTCGCGGCGTCCAGCCCCATGCCCTTGAGCCAGTGCTCCGCAGCAGCAGCGGGGGAGCCCGCGTGGCGCACGGCGGCATCGCGCCGCCGCGCGGAGAACCGGCAGGGCAGCAGCACATTGTCCAACGCGGTGAGGTACGGCAGCAGGTTGAACTGCTGGAAGATGTACCCCAGGTGGTCGACCCGGTAGCGGTCCCGTGCCGAGGGCCGAAGCGCGCCCCAGTGCGTGCCCAACAGCGCCACATCGCCCACCCGGGGCAGCAGCACGCCGGCCATGAGCGACAGCAGCGTGCTCTTGCCGCAGCCGCTCGGGCCGTGCAGGAACACCGTCTCGCCAGCGGCGACGTGGAATTCGGCGATGTCCAGGCAGGCCTGGGCGCTGCCCGGCCACCCGAACCGGAGATCCTGGAGTGCCAGGAGGCTGGCCGGCATGGCGGCCGTCAGCGCGTCAAGCTCAGCCGCGCGGCGCCCGGACGGAGGCTGCGCTTGAACTGCCCCTGCGGCGAGGCGACCTGAGCGTCGATCGTGCGGATGCGCTGGTAGGCGTCGAATAGCTTGATGTCGATGAACTTTGCCTGCGCGGCGTTGGCGCAGGTGAAGACGACGTCTATGTCGATGTCCGCGTGCTCGCCCTCGTGATCATGGTCATGGTCGTGTCCATCCTTGCCCGCATGGCTGTGGCCATGCTCTTCTTCCTTCTTCGCGCCCAGGGCCAGCGCGGTGGAGGTGAGGTCGACCTTGGAGAGCTTGCATCCTGCCGCCGGGTCAGGCTGGAAGAGCTGATCGGCGGCATTCAGGCGCGCCACCATGTCGGCCACGCGCTTGCGTTCGGCGTCGGTGCGCGGCGCACGTTCGAACCCCAGGAAGCCGTCCAGCGGCGATTCGATCGCCAGCGTGATGGTCTGGGCATCCACGGCGACGTCGAGTGCCAGCCGACCGTGGGTGTGCGCGTGCTGTTGCTGCGCAGCGGCCGGCAGGGTCATCGCGGCCGCCGCCGCAACCGCCGCAATCACGCGGCAGGAGGTCTGCAGGGGAGGGGAGAAGGAAATTCGCATCGGGCACTCCGGGAAAGGACAGATCGCAGCAACGCCTATTGAGAGTCAATTATCGGGAAAGTTCTTTTCCTGAACGGAAGAGGTGTCGCTGCACCATGCGCTGATGTCGCCGGACTGAGATGAGGTGACTTTGCTGATCAACAGCGCGCTCGCTTTGGACGAGGCGCAACGCTCCGCATTGGTGGCGCGCGGTGTGGCCATCGAGGAATCTGCCGTGCGCGGCCTAGTAGGCGCTGCGACGGTAGAGCTCGATGACGGACGTCTGTCGGCCTTCGAGGGTCTATGCACGGCACCGTGCACGCGGATGGCGAGCCCCGTCGCCGAGCAGTTGGGATGTGCTTTCGAAGAAGGGCCGGTGGGGCCGTTCATCCGAACGGACGCGTTCAAGCTGACCGCGGTGCAGGGCGTCTACACATGCGGAGACGTCGCGCGGGTGTCGGGCTGCGTGGCGCTGGCCGGGGCCGCCGCTCATCAGTCGCTGATTTTTGGCTGAACAGTGTGTGCGCTGCGCCAGTGCATCCTGCAGGGGTGGTTCTGAAACCGTAGCCGGTCGGGCGGACCCGTGCGTCGAGTCAGGCCATCAGGAACGGCCCTTGCCGCTGCCCATGGTCTCGCAGTCTCCGCATATCCCGCGCAATGTCACCATGGTTTCTTGCGTGTCCAGGCCCTTGCGCCTGAGGGACTTGCGCAGTCGGTCCAGGAGCGCCGGCAGTTCGGGATCCGGGACCAAGGGGACGACTTTGTGGCAGCGCAAGCACTCGAACACATGTCCGGAGCCGTTGGCCCGCAGGACAAATCGGGTGCGGCGATCGGCGTTCGCGAAGGTGTCGCACAAGCCGACCTCCGCCAGCCGCTCCAGCACACGGTACAACGTGACGCGATCGAGGGCGGCGCTGCCCTCTGCGGCCAAGCTCTCCTGGACCTCTTCATGCGTCAGTGGTGCGGGAGCAGCCGCCAGCAGGCGCAACACGCGGATGGTGGCGGTGGTCGCGCGCAAGCCGTGCTCGCGCACCACGCTCGGCCAATCGCCGGTGTGGAGCGTGTCAACGTCGCGCGTGGGAAGAGGCATGAAGCAATGGCTGCGGGGAAGTGTGCGAGTCGATCACGCCTGCGTGAGAAGCCCGTGGTCGTCGCAATGGTCGCCGTGGGGATGGTGCAGGTGCCCGTTGACGAGGTGGTCCACGTCGTCGCCATGAGGCACCGGTTCGCGGCCGCGGCCCGGTCCTTGCTGATGCTCGTGGTGCTGCTGGTGGGGCTGGCTGCAGATTGTCATGCTGATCTCCTGAGGGAGGGGCGTTTGGCGCAGGTCATACGGCCTCCGCCGCATGGGTGAGGATGTTGTGCAACAGGCCACGCACATTGTCGTACTGCTCGAGGACTGCTCCAGCGGGTGACATTCGATGCGGTCGACGCAGTGCCGGAATGTCGGGCAAGGAGTGGCGATGCCACGCGGAGGGCGCCGCCGCGTCCAACGGCCAGATGTCACGACGCTGAGTTCCTGAGCAGGAAAAAATGCATGGCTGGCCGGAACCCGGTGGCTAGCAAATGCGACCCTTGGAGACCGTTGAGATCCTGGAGTCGCCCCACGATGAAACTGAAATCTACTTAGTCAGGATCAGCTTGCCCAGCTTGGTGGCCTGCAGCGTGTAGATGGAGCCGTTGTGCAGGATCTGCACCGTCTTGTGGCCCCGCAACAAAGACGCGCTGTCCAAGCTCGAAGCACGCAATTGCACATCATCGAAACGAGGCACGGCAGCCGTCAACGCTTCATCTTCTGCCGGCATCGGTTCGGGTGGACGTGCAGCCGCGGGCAGAGGCACGGCACGACTCCGGCCATACGAGACGCGACGGAGCGTCTGAGGAGCGAGCGAGACAGCCATGGCCGCGCTCACTTCTTGCGCTTGTTCTTGGCGCCGCCTTGGCGGGCCTTGAAGCGCGGGTTGGACTTGCAGATCACGTAGGTACGGCCACGGCGCGTGACGACCTGGCAATCGCGGTGGCGCTTCTTGGCTTCCTTGAGCGAGGAGAGGACTTGCATGGTGGCGAGAGGTCAAGTGAATGCGGAATCTGTCGTTACTATAGCATCAAATGATAATGATTATCATGTATCAATTTGCTCTGCGGCCCCTTTTCTGTGAGGACTGTTCATGACGCTTCCTTCCGATTCCTTCGACACGACTGCGTCGACTGCCGGCGCGTTCAGCCTGAAGCCGCTGATGTTCGAGACCTTCGTGTGCACGCTGGCGATGATGTCGTTTGTGGCGTTGATCGGGCCGATCGCGAGGGTGCTCGGTTTGGCGCCCTGGCAGGCGGGCCTGGCTGTGACGGTGGGGGGTATTGCCTGGGTGCTTTTCGCGCGCCGCTGGGGTGCGGCCAGCGACCGACTGGGTCGCCGGCGCATCATCCTGCAAGGGCTGGGTGGCTTCGTGCTGTCCTATGCGGTCCTCTGTGCGTTCATCGTGGTGGCCCTGCGCCGTCCGCCGCCGGTCTGGGTGGCCTTTGCCTGCGTGGTGGTCTTGCGCGGGGTGGCAGGCGGCTTCTATGCAGCCGTACCGGCAACAGGTGCTGCGCTGATCGCAGACCATGTATCACCAGCAAGGCGCGCCGGGGCCATGGCGACGCTGGGCGCCGCGAGCGGGGTCGGTATGGTTGCCGGCCCCGGCGTGGCGGGGGCGCTTGCGGCCCGCAGTCTTGAATTGCCGCTTGTTCTGACGGCGGTGCTGCCGTTCATTTCGCTGGCAGTCTTGTGGCGCTGGCTGCCGCGGGCCGAGCACCATGTCGTGCCGGATGCCAAGATGCTGAAAGTCAGCGATATCCGGCTGCGCCGGCCTCTGGCAGTCGCGTTCGCGGCCATGTTCAGCGTGACCATCGCTCAGGTCGTCGTAGGCTTCTTCGCGTTGGATCGGCTCCACTTGGACGCGACAGCAGCGGCGCGCGCCGCGGGCATCGCCCTGATGGCGGTCGGGGTGGCGCTGATCCTGGCCCAGGTGCTGGTGCGCAGCCTCGGCTGGCCACCGCAGCGACTGATCCGCATTGGATGCGCGGTGTCGGCCGTCGGCTTCGGCTCGGTATTGTTCGCCACGAGCGCACCCGCGTTGTGGCTGGGCTACTTCGTTGCGGCTGCAGGCATGGGCTGGGTATTCCCGTCGGTCACCGCGCTGGCTGCCAATGCGGTGCATGTGAATGAGCAGGGCGCGACGGCCGGCACCGTCGGAGCAGCGCATGGCTTGGGCATGATCGTAGGGCCGCTGGTCGGCACGCTGGTCTACGACATCGATCCCGGTGTGCCCTATGCGCTGGTCGCCGTGTTGTTGGCTGGAGCGGCGCTGTGGCCGGCACGAACCATGATCCAACGTGAAGTTGCAGCGCCAGAGCATTGATCTGCAACTGCGGAACGGCCTCCACGCCTGCAAGGACGCGTTGCCTGGGCCTCGTGCCGCAGGTGATGGCAAGCTTGCGTCAGGTGCAGGTGGTTTGCGCGGTCGTAGCGCCAGTTTTCGCAGCGGTGAGTGCGGAGTGGCAGTGCCGGCCGGAGCTGGCAGAGTTGATGCGCTGCGCGGGCGGCTCCGCGCAGCCGGGCGGCTAGGCCGAATACCTGTGGCCGGCACCTCCCGGATCGCCTGCCGCAGCCGCAACCTCATCCTCTTCAGGATCGTTCTGGGGAACAACAGCGCGGCGCGGTGCCGCGTTGCGCTGGTTCCGCGCCGCGGATCGCACGTGTGGTGGAAGGTCCTGGGATAGGCCTGCAGTTTTCCGGGGACGAGGAGCGGCGCCTGGAACGCCTGCCGTGCCGCCGCGGCGCGTCAAAATCGCTTCGATGCGCATCTCCGTTTCGTCGGCCCGGCCTACCGGCAAAGAACTGTCCGTGCTTTTCTCGCAGGTGGGCTGGGGCCAGCCCGGCCATGAACTCCTGGAGCGGTCGATCGATGCCTACACCGCGACCCTTTGTGCCCGCGCGGATGACGGCGAACTCATCGGCTATGTCTCCGTGTTCTCGGACGGCGTGCTCACCACCATGTTCGGCGAACTCGTCGTGCACCCCGATTGGCGCGGTGGGGGCGTGGGGCGCTCGCTGCTCGCGGAGGTCGAGCGGATGTTCCCGGCCGCACCCATTTACGTGAAGGCTCTCGGGGATGCGCGCGGGTTCTTCGAGGCGGTGGGCTTCCGCTGTGCCACCGTTCCGGTCACCGCGATGTTCAAGCGTCCGGCGAATGCGTCTGAAAGCGCTGGCGGCTGATTTTCTTCAAATCGCCTGCCGCGGCCTTGAGCCTGTTTTCTTCAGGATCGCGCTGGAGAACAGCACCTCGTGCGCGCGGCCGATGGCGGCCTTGACCCGGTCGCAGGCCCAGGAGGATTCGAGCGTTTCGGCGGCCACCACGAACCACATTGGTGTCGAACACGTCCACGCTGCCGGTGGCGCACTCGACTACCAGGCCCAGGTCGCCTCTGCCATGGCCGGGCAGCGCCAGCTCGGTGGCGGACGTGGCGCAGCCACCAGCGGCCACGAACGGGGCAATGGCCCTGCGCTGCACGAGGAAGCTCATCGCGCGGTATCTGGTTCGAGCGAACAGTCGGCTTGCAGCTGGCGCGCGATCCAGCGCGCGTAGCCCTCGCTCAGGCTGCCTTTCCAGCCCGGCGCGGGCGGTGCCGGAGCGGTCGCGGTAGATGGTGGCGTCGAGGACGCCGGGCGGCTGCACGGCCATGGCGTCGCGGGTGAGGGCGGGCCTCAGGCCGCCTGCGCGCCGCAGGCCGTGACAGGCACCGCATCCTGCCGCACCAGGCGCGAGCGCCGCGCGGCGGCTGGGACGACCGCTGCCAGGAGGCGCTGAATCGCCGCGGCTTCTAAGATCGTGAACACGCTCTTATATGCGTTCGTATCCGCGATAATGAGACTGATTCCCATCTGACTGCGCGCACAAGATCAGCCTCCGCCAAATCTCGACGCCATCTGCCGAGGGAATGCGTCACTTCTCCCTTGGCAAGGGCTGATCCGTGCTTGAGCGCTATTACCGGGAACTGCTGGGCTTTCTCTTCCGCGTCGTCAAAGACCGCGACACCGCGGCCGACCTGACGCAGGAAAGCTACGCCCGCGTGCTGGCGGCGGGGCAGGGCGGCCAGCACCTGCAGAACCCGCGTGCCCTGCTGTACCAGACGGCCCGCAACCTCGTGATCGATCATCAGCGGCACGGCGACGTGCGCGCGGGCGTGGAAGTGCCCGACGCACAGGCCGAAGCCGACGAGATACACGCCAGCCGCAACTCGGAGCCGGAGACCGCCTTGTCATCGCGGCAGGGCGTGCTGGCGCTGGCCGCCACCATCGACAGCCTGCCGCCGCGCTGCCGCGAGGCCTTCATGCTCAACCGCTTCGAAGGCATGACCTACGCCCAGGTCGCGCAGCGCATGGGCATCTCGGTCAAGGCGGTGGAACAGCACATCAAGCACGCGCTGGACGCCTGCGAGCACGGCCGTACCCAGGCAGCGAACGGCAACGGGGTGCCCGCCGCCGTGCGCAAGAAGCTGAATCGATCCCGGCATGATTGACTCCAGACTAGGGTATATGGCGCCTCGCACGTCTACTTGAATAAGAACCACGATCCCATGAGCAACCCTCCCTTCCAGGCCACCGACGCTTCCCGCGCACGCGAGGAAGCGCTGGACTGGTTCGTCCGGCGTCGCAGCGAGAACTTCGGCGCCCAGGAGGAGCGCGCCTTCCAGGCCTGGCTGACCGCCGACCCGGCGCACCGGCAGGCCTTCGACCACTGGCAACGCGAATGGCAGGCGTTCGACGACATTCCGCAGGACGTGCTCGGCCTGCTGCAGCGCAACCTGGCCTATGACCAGGCGATGGAGGCCGCCAGCAGTGCCGGTGCCGACAGGCTGGTGGCACGACCCGCTGAGGCACCGGAGGAGAGGCCGGGGCCTTCACGCCGCCGCGTCCTGGCGCCCGCCCTGGCGGTGGCCGCCGTCGTCGCCGTCACGGGCGGCACCGGCCTGCTCGCCTGGAACCACTGGCAGACCCAGCCCGTGTTCATGCAGGCCTTCAGCACCCAGCGCGGCCAGCAGACCGACGTGCGCCTGCCTGACGGCACCCGCCTTCGACTCGACACCGCCACGCGACTGGAAGTCAGCTATTACCGCCAGCACCGTGAAGTGAAACTGCTCGACGGCCAGGCGGTATTCATTGTTCAGAGTGACGCCGGGCGTCCGTTTCACGTGCTGGCCGGGCCGATGCGCATCACCGTCGTCGGCACCCGGTTCTCCGTTCGTCATACGCCGGAAATCCCCGGCGGCCAAGGCGTCGACGTCGCCGTGGAAGAAGGCAAGGTTCGCGTGGAGCGCAACGCCACGCAGGCAGGTGGATCTCCGGCCCCCGGGGCAGGGCAGGCCATCATCCTGACGGCCGGGCAGCAAATCTCCAGCGATGCGGCGGGCCTGCTCTCTGCCGTGTTTCCCGTCACTGGGGGCGACATCGCCCCGTGGCGGGACAACCGCGTGCGCTTCGACAACCAGCGGCTGGATGTGGCGCTGGCTGAACTGGCGCGCTACGGCGATCCGCAACTCCTGATCCGGGACCCGGCTGTCGCCGCCATGCCCATCACCGGCGTCTTCGATCCGCGGGACATGGCCACTTTCCGGCGGATATTGCCCGCCTCGCTGCCGGTGCGGCTGAAGACAGCCAGCGGTGGCGTGGCAGAGGTCATCATGGCCCGGTAACGCCTCACCCCCACTGAGAGAGAAACATATTGTTGCAATCATGAGCTAGGGTATCCGGGGCATGGGCCGTCTTCCTGAGTGAGAACCATTCGTTTTTGCTTTCGGAGAATTCCATGCCTCGTTCCCCGTCGTGCCGCCCGGCACCGCTTGCTCTTGTCGTTGCGCTGGCCGTCGCAGCCGTGGCTGCCCATGCCCAAAGTTCGTCTGCCGGCGTGTCAGGGGCACCTGTCTCCTTCCACCTCGCCGTGCAGCCGCTGAGCCAGGCCCTCAGCAACTGGGCACTGCAAACGGGCGTGCAACTGATCGTGCAGCCGGCGCTGGTGGCGGGCAAAACTGCGCCCGCTGTATCGGGCACGCTGACGCCGAATCAGGCGCTGGATCGTCTGCTGGCTGGCAGCGGGCTGGCGGCGGCGCGGGAAGGGAACGCGGTTGTCATCAAGGCCGCTGTAGCGCCTGCGGGGAGTGCCACGCTGCCGGTGGTCACTGTGACTGGTGCTGTGGATCCCGAAGCCGTTCGCTTGAATCCGCCCACGTCGATAGGGTCCAAGACGCCGCTGACGCAACGGGAGATTCCACAGTCGGTGACGGTCATCTCCCAGGAGCAGATCGAACAGCAGAACATGCGGACGTTGAGCGATGCCTTGCTCTACACGCCGGGCGTCACGGTCGCGCAGAGCGATTCCGAGCGTCCCGACTACTATTCGCGCGGATTTGTGATCAACACGTGGATGCTGGATGGGTTGCCGACCACCCAGTACCTGACGTCCGCGCCCCTGAACCTTGCCATGTTCGATCGCGTCGAAGTGTTGAAAGGGCCGGACGGCCTGATGAGCGGATTCGGTACCGCGGGAGGAACGGTCAACCTGGTAAGAAAACGGGCGCCCAGCACGTTTATCGCAAGTGCGGAACTGCTGGGCGGAACGCATCTCGACGTCGGTGGAACCCTCGACGTGGGCGGCCCGATCAACGAGGCGAAGACACTTCGCGGGCGCGTTGTCGCCAACGTCGAAAACCAGGATCTGATATGGGACACGTCCTGGCGCCACGACCGGCTGCTGTACGGAACGCTGGAGGCGGACCTGACACCCTCCACGCTGCTGCGCGTGGGCGCAAGCTACGGCGAGGCGGACCAAAGAGCCAACTGGACCGGTTCAATGGCATACGCCACCCCGATCAATGGGACTTACCAGTTGTTCGGCTCTCCCTCCACGAACCTCTCGGCGCCGGGAGGCCACAACCGCTATTCCAGCGCAACGGTATTTGCAGAACTGGAGCAAAAACTGGCGGCGGGCTGGTCCGCGAAATTAGGGTTCAATCACCTGGAGAATCAAAGTTCAGTCCTGAATTACACTGGCATGGGACTGGTCGACAACGCGACGAACCTGCAGTCCGTGAGCGCCGATAAATGGCATCAAAAGGACAACCAGGATTCGGTCGATGCATTTGTCACCGGACCTCTCCAGTTGTTCGGCCGAACCCACGCATTGACCTTCGGGGCGAGCTATACGCGGGAGAATTGGCGCCGGCAAAACAACTATTGCGGACCGGATGAGAGCAGCAGCGGAGACCGTTGGTGCGACGGCACCATGACGCTATTCGAGCTTCAGAATGCGCCAATGCCGTCTTTTAATGGACCTGCATCGCAAGCCTCATTGGTTACGAACCAATATGGACTCTATGCCAATGGGCGTTTCAGCCTGGCTGATCCGTTGACGTTGATTCTGGGTGCACGCGCCACATGGTGGGACACGTCCAATTACAGCGAGCCAGACCACACGCTCACCGGTTCCAGCCGGATTTCGGGGAAGGTCACGCCCTACACCGGCCTTATTTATGACATCAACAAGAATTATTCGGCCTACGTCAGTTTTGCCAGCATCTTTAACCCGCAGGATGCCCAAGATTACCAAGGGAAGGTGCTTCCGCCGCTGGAGGGCGCCCAGTACGAAGCCGGCATCAAGGGCGAACATCTCAATGGCAAACTGAATACCTCGCTGGCTGTGTTCCAGTTGACCGAGCAGAATCGTGCGATATCCGATCCCAGATATCCGAATCAGGGCTATTCCATCGCGACGGGCCGGGCCCGGAGTCAAGGCATTGAACTGACCGCTACGGGCCATTTGACAGAGGACTGGACCCTCTTTGGCGGCTATACCTACACCGATGCGAAATATCTGGACGACAGTGCAAATGCAAATGGTGTCGGGTTTTCGAGCATCGCGCCCAGGCATCTGCTCAAGCTGTGGACGAACTATCGTCTGCCGGGAGAGCTCAACAAGTTCACCATCGGCGGGGGTGTGAAATTCTCCAGCCGCATCTGGGCAACGGATGGTGCAGGTAATTATCTGCGGCAAGGCAGCGTGGCGACGTTCGACCTGCGCGCCGCATACCAGATCAATGACAGACTTTCGGCATCCATCAGCGTGACGAATCTCTTCAACCGCACCTACCTGTCATCGATGGAAACCCCCTACGGCGGCTTCTATGGCGCGCCGCGCCAAGTGCTGTTCAAACTGCGCTACGCCCTGTAGAAAGGGGGTGGGGCGAAGCATGCAATCACCGTGGAGCGTTCGAACGTGGTTCTTCGTCCATAAGTGGGCGAGCCTGATCTGCACGGCCTTTTTGCTGCTCGTCTGCCTGACGGGGCTGCCGCTGGTGTTCTCGCGGGAGATCAACCAATGGGTGCAGACCCGCACCTATGTCCAGTTGCCTGCGGAAGCTCCTCGCGCAAGCCTGGATGGTCTGGTGGCGACCAGCCGCCAGATGTACCCGGCGCAGATCATCACCGGCATATACGCCGATGACGACGAACCCCAGGTGTACGTGTGGATGGCGCCATCCTGGAGCGCCCTGAAGGTCGATCCCAAGGCGGCGCATTTCATCCGCTTCGATGCCCGCACCGCGCAGGTTCTGGAGGAATCGAAGCCGCCGGCCGAGCAGCGGCCCAGCTTCATGGGCGTGATGAGCAGCCTTCACGAAGACCTGTTCGCCGGTCTGCCCGGCGAACTGTTCCTGGGCCTGATGGCGCTGCTATTCGGCATCGCCATCGTCTCGGGCGTGGTGCTGTACGGCCCCTTCATGAAGAAGCTGGATTTCGGCACGGTGCGGCGTGACCGCCATGCTCGGCTGCAGTGGCTGGACCTGCACAACCTCCTCGGCATTGTCACGCTGACCTGGACTTTCGTCGTGGGCGCGACGGGGCTCATGAACGAGTTGTCCACGCCGCTGTTTGCCATTTGGCAGCGCACGGACGTGCAGACCGTGCTGGAGCCCTGGCGCGGCAGGCCGGCGCCGGCGCAGGCTGAACTGGGATCGGTGCAGGCGGCGTTGGACATTGCCCGGCGCGTGGCGCCGGGCATGGTATTCACCAGCGTCACCTATCCGGGCGACGAGGGCGGCAGCCCTTACCACTACCTGCTCTGGGGGCACGGCAGCGCCAGCCTGACCTCGCGCCTATTTACGCCGGTGCTGGTGGATGCGCGCACGGGTGCGCTGACGGCGGTGGTGCGCATGCCGTGGTATCTGCGCGCGCTCGAAGTCTCGCGTCCGCTGCACTTTGGCGACTACGGCGGGCTGCCGCTGAAGATCATCTGGGCGCTGTTGGACCTCATCACAATCATCGTGCTGGGTAGCGGCCTGTATCTCTGGCTCGCACGGCGTAAGCTCCGCGCGGAGCACCAGGAGCGCCTCTTTGCCGCTCACTGAGCTACCGCTGCCAGGCGGCCGTTGGGGGACCGCTTATGAAATAGCGCGGTTGTCTGAGCTTCATATAGCT
Source organism: Acidovorax sp. (assembly GCA_047601665.1). Taxonomy (GTDB): domain Bacteria; phylum Pseudomonadota; class Gammaproteobacteria; order Burkholderiales; family Burkholderiaceae_C; genus JASGIT01. Next base: position 4,461,664 of record JASGIT010000001.1, on the reverse strand, counting down.
TCCGCTCTTGGTTGTCATCCGCTGTTCGCCGCCACTTGCTGCCCTGCGCCCTGGCCACATCGCCCGACGGGGCTACAGGCTCTTGTTCGCCGCACCCTCGGCATTCACAAGGGATCGCCACTGCCTTGGCGGCAGCACGAGCTCCTGCGCGTGCGCCACGCGCTCCAGGGCTGTCAGCAGTGCCCCGTACGAGAACGCAACGCTGTGCCCGCAGTCCTGGCACACCAGCCGCAGCCGGTGTGTGTCGAAGCCAGAGGGAGTGACGCGGTAGACCGCCTTGCGGGGGCGGCTCCATTCGCGCAGCAACAGGCCATGCGCGGCCAGTTCCTGGGTGGTCCGGTACACCGTGCCCAGGCTGGTGCGCGTGCCGCGCTCGCTCATGCGGCGGTACGCGTCCTCGGCACCAAGCGGCTCGGGCTCGGCCTCTTGCAGTACCTGCATCACGCGATGCGCGTGATGCAGGTGCATCCTCGCGTTTCTGAGGCGCGTGATCATGTTCGCCTCGTTCATCGCCGATCCTCCACGAAGGTTCCAGAGAACAGCGAAACAATCATCGTCCAGCCCGCCAATGCGTAGACCAATTCCAGGCCGCAACGCCCAGTGGCAAACCCAGTCCCAACCACGAGAGCGCGCTAGCCCAGAGCGCAGCGCCGACCAGGGCGAACATCAGCCCCGCTACCGTCAATAGCGCCAGCGCCGCTGGTAAGCGCCAGACGCGCCAGAACGTGCCTGTCACGCCCGCGCCTCCTGTCTCACCAGTTCCTCGCTGGCCGCGCGTTCGCGTGCGCGCCGCCGCGCCAGCCAGAGGTACAGGCCACTTGCCAGCACGATAATCGTCACCACATCCAGAAGCGCCCAGAGAACCTTCATCGGCAGACCGCCGTAGTCGCCGAAGTGCAGCGGGCGCGACAGCAGCAGAATCTTGATGTACCAGGGCACCGTGACCACGTCTGTCACCTCGCCCGTGCGCGCATCCACCAGCACCGCGTAGTGCAGTTTCTCCGTCAATGGCGTGATGCCATGCCCTTCCAGCAGGAAGTGCGCAGGGCTGAACGCGCCCGGTGGCACGATACGCTCCACGTCCAGGTCGGGCTGCGCGCGCCGGCCCGCATCGATCGCCGCTTGCCACGATGTCATTGGAGCTTCCACCGGCACTTCCCCCGAGTACTTCTGCCGCAGCGGCTTGTACGAGACCGCGTCCCACATCCGGCTCAGCACCGCGTCAAGGTCATTGATGACACCCGTGGCCCCCACCACAAGCACCCATGCCATTGTCGCGATGCCCAGCAGGTTGTGCAGATCCAGCCACTTCAGGCGCGACGAGCGGTCCGCGCGCACTGCCCCGAAGGGGCGCCTGCTCATATAGGGGCCATAGAGCACCACGCCCGACACTGTGGCCAGCACGAACAGCAGGCCCATGAAGGCGAAGAACAGGTTGCCCGCGAGCCCGAGGAACCAGTCGGTGTGCAGATCGCGGATGATCTCCATCACCTGCCGGCCGATGCCGGGACGCTCCAATCCTGCGGAGGTGGTCCTCAGCACCGCCCCAGTGAAAAGGTCGAAACTGGTGAGGTGCTGCTCGCCGGGGATGGTGCGCTGGCCGGCGCGGAAACGGTCGAGCCCTTCGCGGGCTCGGTAAGTCACCACGTAGGCGGCGGTGCGGTCCTCGAGGAAACCGAGCAAGCCGGCCACTTCATCGCCATGCAGAGCCAGTGCCGCCGCCACATGCCGGCCGGCGTCGAGTGGAACGCCGCCTGGCGGGAGCCTTACTGCCTCGGCCTGTGACGAGGGACTTTCCAGCCAGCCGTCGATCTCCTCGGAGAAGATCAAAGGCAAGCCGGTCAGGCACAGCACGAGCAGAAAGAGCGTGCAGACGAGGCTGCTCCATGTGTGCGCAGTGCGCCAGAGCTTGAGCCTTCGGGGGAGCATGGTCAGAACTGGTGGCGCAATGCCAGGTTAAAACTGCGTGGTGCACCCCAGTAATAGCCTATCTCCGTGGTGTAGTAGCGATCAAAGAGGTTGTTGACGTTGAATGTCACAGACGTCTTAGAGCTAAACTGGTAGCCGATGAGGAGATTGACAAGCGCATATCCACCTTGCCGGACAGTGTCGTTTGCGTAGGTTTTGCTTTGCGCTGTCACGCCGCCACCAATGCGCCAGCCAACCAGTGCACCGTCAAAATCACGCGCGCCAAATTGGTATGTAGCAAACAGTTTGGCCAAATGCCGTGGCGTAGCACCTGAAATCTGCTTTCCGATATTGGATTCTTTACTGTCCTCTAGATACTTGTTTTGATTGTATGTATATCCCGCGACGATCTGTAGGCCTGGAAGAGGGCTGCCACTGATTTCGGCATCGACACCTTGGCTTTGAATGAGACCGGCAGCCTTGTAGCAATAGCTGGCGGCGGACCCATCGCATCCGAAATGGTTGTAATCAGTAATTGCCCGATTCGTGTCGCGAATGCGATAAAGTGCTAGGGATGCATTTAAGCGCCCATCAAATAACTCTCTTTTAATGCCAACTTCGCCTTGCCAGCCAACTTCTGGATCAAGGTATTTTCCGCTGGAATCCCTGTTTGATTGCGGCACAAAAAGATCTGCATAACTCGCATATAGCGATGTCTGTTTGTTGATGTTCCAGATGAGGCCGGCGTGCGGGGTTATTTTTCCAGACACTTGGGAGCTCACTGTGGTTATCCCGCTTTCGGATATACCCTCACTTTTATAGTTTGTGACTCGGGCGCCAAGAACGAGTGTCAGGGGGGGCGCAAGTTTGAATTGTCCTACTCCATAGTAGCCGCTTGTGACCATTTTCCTGTCACTTAAATTGCTTAAGCTCAGCGGCGAACTGATGTCGAAAGTGGGATTCGTGATGCTTTGATCTGAGTAATAGTCGTCGCCATTGTTCTTGTATCCATAGCGTGATTCGCTACCGTCGAGACCAAATGTCAGCTTATGTTCCTTTCCCAGGAAATCTATAGGGCCGGAAATGCTCAAGTCGTATGCCTTGCTCTTTACCTTCCAGGGGTCGTAGACACCTCTGTAATAGCTGACCATTTGGGAGGAATCCACTTCTGGGTCCCAGGAGGTGATGTCGGAAGACTCCCTGAAATGCTGATACATCAAGCTTCCTTGAGCTTTCCATCCGTTGTCGAAACGGTGGGTCAGTTCCGACGAAAGTAGCGTGTTTGAGCTGTCGAGGAATGACCTCGGATCCGTTCCTACCGCCGAGCGGTTTCGATTGACCAGGGTTCCATCCGAATAGCGCAAGACATTGAGCGTGTAGGGCTGCGTCGCATCGGCCCGCGTGTGCGTGACCGAGGCAGACCATTGGGTGTCTGGCGTGAGGTTTGCCTCGATGACGCCATACAACGTTTGGTCCTTCTTATTGGCTGTGGTGCCGTACCAGTAGCCGCGATCACCAGCGGAGAGGACGGCCCGTGCTCGCACCGACTTCGAATCGTTCAAGGGGCCTCCAATGTCGATCCAACTCCGATAGTTGTTCCATGAGCCGGCCGAGACCTGTCCGCTGGCGCTGAATTCGGATTGCGGCTTCTTGCGCACTGCATTGACTATGCCGCCGAATCTAGCGCTGGCGGGGCTGCTGCGCAGCAGGGCGGCGGGGCCGCGCAGCACTTCGATGTGGTCCAGTGTGGCCGTGTCATCGATGCCGTTCATCATGATTGCGCCGCTAGCGCCGTTCGAAAGACCATCGTAGGTGTAGGCCATCTCGAAGCCACGTGAGTAATAGGTAGGGCTCTCTGTGTTTGTCGAAGAGGCGCCTGCGTTGTAGACGCCTGTTGTTTGGTCGAGAGCCTCGCTCACCGTGACCAGGTTCTGGTCCTCGATCTGCTGGCGCGTGACCACGGACACGGTTTGGGGGACTTCCCGCAGGGACCTCACGCCGCCTTTGCCGATAGAGATGGCCTTGGCAGCGTAGGAGCCTGTTCCTTCCGTCACATCACTGCGCTCAGCCGCGGCCGTCACCTTCACTTCGGGTAATGTCGTGATTTCGGATGAGGACTTAACCGCACCTGGTTCCGTCACCCGAGTCGTTGGACCGGCCGTTGCAGCTACGAGCAGACGATAACCCCTCTGAGCGTTCCCCTCGGCCCCCAGCCCAGTTCCGGACAACAGCACGTCCAGTGCGGCCTGTGCGCTGTAGCTGCCGCGCACGCCGGGGCTTTGACGGCCCTGCACCAGTTCTGGCGTGGTAGCGAGCAGGACGCCGGATTCCGTGGCAAAGCGCTTGAGCACGGTGCCGAGTGGTCCGGCGGGGATGTCGTAGCTGCGCGCATCCGCCGCCGCGGTTTGCGCATGGGCAGCGGGCTGCCAGCCCGTCAATAGGAGGCCGGCCAGCGCCAGGTGAACGGCCGCCGCAAGCACCGTGGGATGCAGCCCGGACGCGGACAGGGGAACGTGACTCGATCTCTTGGGCATGGCAAACGTACTTCCTCGTACAAAGGTGGTTGGTAAACAGGATCGAACCACCGTTGCCTGACCCGGAATTGCTGCCGGAACGCCCTGCAACTGGCGCGGGCGGTGGGTGGGCGACGCACGAACCACAGCCCGCTGCGGTGCTGGCCGGGGGCTGGGTTGTGGACGCCTTTTAAGTGGTGTCTCCCTCAGTTAATCGAATGAGAGGCCCGAATGCGGAACCACGTTTTTTGAAAAAGTCGAAGAAATTTTTCGGCCCCAACCCAATGGCTGCTCCTAAACTGGACGTGGGATACGCGCAAGAGCAGCCAGGCCACGGCGGCCGGGCTCGGTGTCAGCAGGCCCTAATCGCGAGGCTCGATGCTGACCCACCATGGCAGCGTGCGGCGCACGCGGATGGGCATGACGGATTCGAGCATGGCCAGCGCCCGGTCGGGGTCGTTCACCGGGTAGTTGCCGAAGACGCGCAGGTCGGCGACCTCGGGGGCCAGGCCCAGGTGGCCGCTGCGGTAGCGGCGCAATTCGCGCACCAGATCGGACAACGGAATGTCGTCAGCAAAGAGAATGCCGCGCGTCCAGGCTTCGCGGGCGGATTCGGCTTCTTCGATGGCGCCCAGAGATTCGCCGGTGAAGCGGGTCTGCCGGCCGGCTTGGATGATGGCGGTGGTGGCGCTGCCGGCGGTGCGCACTTCGACGGCGCCCTCCTGCACGGCCACGAGGGTTTGGGCCTCGTCCATGCGCACGGTGAAGCGGGTACCCAGAGCGCGTAGCCGGCCCTGCGGGGTATCGACGACGAAGGGCCGCCCGCTTGCGTCGGCTGCGGTCTGGATCAGGATTTCGCCCATCACCAGGCGCAGGCGGCGTAGGTCGGCACGGTAGTCGGCATTGAAGGCGCTGTCGGCGTTAAGCCAGACGCGGGTGCCGTCGGCCAGCGCGACTTCGCGCACTTCGCCGGTGCCGGTGTGGTAGTCGGACATCCACGCCAAGGCCATGCCGGGCAGCGGGGTGTAGCGCCAGCCGGCCCACCCCAGCAGGCCGGTACCGGCCAGGGCGGCGAGGCCCAGCAGCGTCTGCCGGCGCCGCAGTGCCTTTTCGTTGGCCTCGCGGTAGGCGTTGGTGGCCGTATGCCTGTCGGGGCTTTGTTTGATGGGCGTGAAGCGGTGGCTGATGCGCTCGACGTAGCCCCAGGCTTGCCGATGTTCATCGGAGAGGTCGATCCAGGCCTGCCATTGGCTGTGCTCTGCGTCCGTCGCTTCGCCCGAGCGCAGCAGGGCATACCACTCGGCGGCCTGTTCCATCGCCTGGTGCGAGGGTTCAGGCAACGGCGCGGACGTGGTGCTGGCGGCGGTCACGGGAAGAGGTCGGCCCGCTGTCAGCCAGCGGCGGACGCGGGCATGGCACGGGCGGACGGCGCCTCGCCGCCACAAGGGATGCCTTCGAGAGACTGCCGCGCCTCCAGGCGCATGCAGTGCAGCATGGCTTGGGCAACATATTTACGCACCATGCGGTCGGAAACGCCCAGGGTTTCGGCCACTTCGCGGTCGGTCATCTCGCAACCTTCAGCCATCACGAAGGCGGTGGCTGCTTTGGGCGGCAGGCTGCGCAGCATGGTGTCGATTTCCTGCAAGGCTTCGAGCACCATCGCCTGGTGCTCGGCCGAAGGCGCCAGGGCCTCGGGCTGTGCGGCGAGCGCATCGAGCCAGGCCTGCTCGATGGCGCGGCGGCGCTGGAGGTCCACGCACAGGCCGTTGGCCATGCTGCGCAGGTAACCCCGTGCCTCGGGGGCGCTGTCGAAGCGGCGCGGCCTGGCGAGCAGGAGCACGAAGGCGTCGTGCGCCAGATCGGCCGCATCAGCTGTGTTGCCCAGACGGCGGCGCAGCCACCCCTGCAACCACGCGTGATGGTGGTCGTACAGGTGTTCGATGGGCGGATACGCGTACTCTGCACTCATTGCCGGGCTGTTCACCTGCCCCAAATAAATGCGGCGGACGGGAGGATATAAATACGAATGAAAACTATTCTCGCCTTCTGACTCAAGCGAAAGTATGGCATTACCGTGGTGATCGAGCAACGAATTTCGCTTGCTTCTGCTCTTAGAAACAGCTATGGCGCCTCGCGGTGTGGCGCTGGCGCGTCAAATGCGCCTCCAGCGACGTTGTCAGATACCCGGGCCGCGCTGGCGCCCGATCTGCCAAGACACAGTGCTTCCTTGCATCGTGACGGATAGCTGCTGGCCTAGGCACCGCTCCATCACAGGCGTCCAAGGCACTAGGCTAAAGCCCATGCCGTCGTCGAGCATCGCAAAACGGTCGTTGGCAGGCTGGATGGGCTGGTGGTAGCGCCTACTACGGCGCCTTGGGCGTCGATGTGGCCCGTACCGCCCGCAGGTGCTCGACGAGCACCGAGGCGTGCAGCGGCGGCCGTCCTTGGGTACCCTCCACACCATGTGGGTGACCAATTCGGCCGCTGGCTCGGCCAGAGGCACCATCGCTAGGTCGAGCGGCGCCATCGACTGTATGTGCCCCATGTCCACCAGGCTGATGCGTAGCCCGTGCCGATCTGCACATAAGGAAGCGGGCCAGGCTGCCGGCCTTGCCGGCTCTGGAGAGTTCGGCGCCCTTGGCGCTCTGGCGCAGCAGCCGGTCAACCTGGTGGTGCACGCCCGGCTCGTACTCCGGGTCGCAGACGATGAGCGGTTGCCGGATCACGTCCGCCAGGGCCAGCGCCGCTCGGTCCGCCAGCGCGTGCCCGCCGGCATCAGCACCAGCAGGCTGTACGAGGCCGGCTCCTGGACCAATCCCTCGGCGGCGCACAGGCTGAAAGTGAACGCCACGTCGATCTCCTCGCGCCGCAGCGCGTCGGCCATCTGCAAGGCGCGCAGTTCAGCCAGCTCCAGCCCGATCTCCGGCATCGCCTCGCGCCACAGGGCCGGGGCACTGCGTGAACATGGGCTGGATTAATCCATCTGCGATGCCGATGCGCAGCGGCGGGCGCTCGCGCCCATCGACCTCGCGCGCCGCCCGCGTGGCCTGCTCGATGGCGTCGAAGATGCCGCGAACGCTGTAGCGCATCTGAGCGCCGGCCGGGGTGATGCGCGTGCTCGCCAGCGAGCGCACCAGCAGTTCCACGCCCACATGGTCCTCCAGTTCACCCACCGGGCGCGATAGAGCAGAGAGATCCACCGGGATGCGCTCAGCCGCGCGATGGAAGTTCTGTTCCTCGGGCACGGCGCGGAAGTAGTGGAGATGGACACGGAATCGCCACGGCCTTGCCGGCCAGCGACAGCCCCTGTGCGTGTGCCATCCGCTCCAAGGTGACCAGCCGCAAGCGGTGCGCATCGAACGCCGAGGGCTTGATGCGGTAAACCGCCTGCGATGGCGGCTCCATTCGCGCAGCAGCAGGCCGTGCGCCTCCAAGTCCTTCATGGTCCGGTACACCGTGCCCAAACTAGTGCGCGTGCCGCGCTCGCTCATGCGCCGGTACACGTCCTCGGCGCCCAGCGGCTCGGGCTCGGCGACTTGCAGCATCTGCATCACGCCGCGATGCGCGTGATGCTCAGGCGCAGCCTCGCGCTTTTGAGGCGCGTGATCACGTTCGCATCCTTCATCGCCGATCCTCCGTGAAGGCTCCAGAGAACAGCGAAACAGTCATCGCCCGGCCCGCCGATGCGCAGACCAATTCCAGAGCGCAACGCCCAGCGGCGAGCCCAATCCCAGCCACGAAAGCGCGCTGGCCCAGAGCGCATCGCCTACCAGGGCGGACACCAGCCCCACCACCGTCAATAGCGCCAGCGCCGTCGGCCAGCGCCAGACGCGCCAGAACGTGCCCGTCACGCCCGCACCTCCTGTGCCGCCAGCGCCTCGCTGGCCGCGCGTTCACGCGCGCGCCGCCGCGCCAGCCAGAGGTACAGGCCACTGGCCAGCACGATGATCGTCACCATGTCCAGCAGCGCCCAGAGAACCTTCATCGGCAGGCCGCCGTAGTCGCCGAAGTGCAGCGGGCGCGCCAGCAGCAGCACCTTGATGTACCAGGGTACCGTGACCACGTCCGTCACCTGGCCCGTGCGTGCATCCACCAGCACCGCGTAATGCAGCTTTGCCGTCAATGGCGTGATACCGCGCCCCTCCAGCAGGAAGTGCGCGGGGCTGAACGCGCCCGGCGGCACGATACGGTCCACGTCCAGATCGGGCTGCGCGCGCCGGCCAGCATCGATCGCCGCTTGCCACGACGCTGTTGGCGCTTCCACCAGCGCCTCCCCCGCGTACTTCTGCCGCAGCGGCTTGTAGGAACCCGCGTCCCACATCCGGAACAACATCCTGTCGAGATCGTTGATGACGCCTGTAACTCCCACCACGAGCACCCACGCTACCGTGACGATGCCCAGCAGGTTGTGCAGGTCCAGCCACTTCAAGCGCGGCGAGCGGTCCGCGCGCACCGCGCCGAAGGGGCGCCTGCTCATGTAGGGACCATAGAGCACCATGCCCGAGACCGTGGCCAGCACGAACAGCAGGCCCATGAAGGCGAAGAACAGGCTGCCCGCGAGACCCAGGAACCAGTCGGTGTGCAGGCCGTGGATGAGATCCATCACCTGCCGGCCAATGCCTGGACGCTCCAACCCTGCGGAGGTGGTGCGCAGCACCGCGCCAGTGAAACGGTTGAAACTGGTGACGTGCAGTTCGCCGGGAATGGCCCGCTGGCCCGCGCGGAACCGTTCGAACCCCTCGCGGGTGCGGTAGGTAACGACGTGGGCGGCGGTGCGGTCTTCGGAGAAACCGAGTGAGCCGGCCACTTCATCGCCATGAAGAGCCAGCGCCGCCACCACATGCCGGCCGGCGTCCAGTGGAGCGCCGCCAAATGGGAACCGCACGGCCTCGGGGCCGTCCAGCCAGCCGTCGATCTCCTCGGAAAAGATCAACGGTAAGCCGGTCAGGCACAGCACTAGCAGAAAGAGCGTGCAGACCAGGCTGCTCCACGTATGCGCCGTACGCCAGTACTTCAGGTCCCTCGGGCTCATTTTCAGAGCTGATGGCGCAACGTCAGATTGAAGCTGCGCGGCCTGCCCCAGATGTACAGGCCCGACGCGGTGTAGGTGCGATCAAAGAGGTTGCTGACGCTGAAGGTGACCGACGTCTTGGGACCGAACGCATATCCGATTTGAGCATCCACTAAGGCGTATCCACCTTGCCGGACGGTGTCGCTCGCGTAGGTTTTGCTTTGCGCCGTCACGCCGCCACCAATGCGCCAGCCCACCAGCGCACCGCCAAAATCACGCGCGCCAAACTGGTATGTCGCAAACAGTTTGGCCAGATGCCGTGGCGTAGCGCCTTCCACCTGTTTCCCGATGTTGGACTCATTGCTGTCCGCCAAGTACTTGCTCTGGTTATAGGTGTAGCCGGCGATGACCTGAAGGCCGGGGATTGGGCTGCCGCTGATTTCCGCATCCAGGCCCTGGCTTTGTGTCAGTCCAGCGGCCTTGTAGCAGGAGCCAGCAAAACCAAAACTGACACATCCAGTATGGTCTTCGTCGGTAATGGGGCGATTCTTGTCACGGATACGATAAAGCGCCACGGTCGCGTTCAGCCGTCCATCCAGCAGTTCCTTTTTCAAGCCAATTTCGAATTGCTCACCGACCCGTGGATCAAGGTATTTTCCGTTGGCATCCTTGCTCGTTTGAGGCACGAAGATATCCGCGTAGCTTGCGTACAATGTCGTTTGCTTATCCAAATTCCATATCAAGCCCGCATGCGGGGTTATTTTGTTGGAAACTTTTGAATAGATAGAAACTGAGCCATCTTCAAGTTCTTCCCCATATTTGAAGCTTGTCCACCTGGCTCCAAGAACCAAGGTCAAGGGGGACGCTATTTTGAATTGACCCACTGCATAGTAGCCACGAGTGGAATATAAAATGTCGGTCAGGTCGCTCGTGGCTATGGGTGAAGAGTAGTCGATGGCCGGATTGAAGACGTTCTCGTCCCTATAGATTTGATATGCGGTGTTTTTGTATTTATAGCGAACGCGATTGTTGTCTATACCAAAGGTTAATTTGTGCTCTTGCCCGAAAAACGAGAGTGGTCCGCTAACGTTTAAGTCGTACGCCCAGTTACGTGCGCTGTATGGGTCATATTTGAACCGTTCGTATTCTATTTTTTGTGTTGCGGGGTCGACGGTGGTGTCCCATCGCATGAGGTCGGCGGATTCTTTCCAATCCTGGTACATCAAACTCCCTTGAGCCTTCCACCCGCTGTCGAAGCTATGGGTCAACTTCGTCGAGACGACCGTATTTTCAGTGTCGAGAAACGACCGTGGATCATTTCCGTTGGCGGTGCGGTCGCGATTGAGCAGGGTTCCGTCTGGATACCGCAATACGTTCCTAGTCAAAGGCTGCGTGGCATTCGCCTCTGTATGCGTGATCGAACCGGACCATTTGGTGTCGGGTGTGAGGTCTGCCTCGATGACGCCGTATGCCGTCCAGTCTTTCTTGTGGGCCGTGGTGCCGTACCAATAGTCACGGTCACCGGCAGAGAGAACGCCTCGGGCGCGCACCGAGCCTGATTCGTTCAACGGGCCGCCGACATCGACCCAGCCCCGGTAGTTGTTCCACGACCCGGCTGAAACTTGCCCGCTGGCGGTGAATTCGGTCTGCGGCTTTTTGCGCACCGCATTGATCGTGCCTCCGAACATTGCACCTCCCCCAACGTCGCGCAGCAGTGCAGCAGGCCCGCGCAGCACTTCGATGTGGTCCAGCGTGGCGGTGTCATCGACCCCGCTGGTCTGGAACGCGGCACTGGCCATGCTCGGAAGGTCGTCATAGCTGTAGGCCAGGTCGTAGCCCCGTGAAAAGTATTGGGAGCTTTCGACATTGTTCGAGAAGGTATTCGCGGAATACACCCCGGTGACGTGATCCAGCGCATCGGCGACAGTCAGCAGGTTCTGGTCTTCGATCTGCTGGCGCGTGACCACGGACACGGTTTGGGGTACTTCCCGCAGGGACCTCACGCCGCCTTTGCCGATAGAAATGGCTTTGGCGGCGTAGGAGCGTGTGCCTTCTGTCATATCACTGCGCTCGGCCGTGGCCGTCACCTTCACTTCGGGTAACGTCGTGATTTTGGCGGAGGACTTAACCACACTTGGTTCCGTCACCCGAGTCGTTGGACCGGCCGTTGCAGCCACGCGCAGACGATATCCCCCCTGCGCGTTCCCCTCGGCCTCCAGCCCCGTCCCGGACAACAGCACGTTCAGTGCGGCCTGTGCGCTGTAGCTGCCGCGCACGCCGGGGCTCTGCTTGCCCTGTACCAGCATGGGTGTGGCGGCCAGCGGCACGCCTGACTCGGTGACGAAGCGCGCCAGCGCCGCATCGAGAGGCCCGGCCGGAATGTTCCAGGTGTTCGTGGCGGGCGCCTGCTGCGCGGCGGCTGCGCCGGGTACTTGCGCATACGCGGCCGGCTGCCAAGCTGCCAGACCACCGGCCAAGGCCAGATGAACGGCTGCCGCCAGCACCGTGGGGCGCAGCTTCATGCGCGCCACCGCGTGAGCGGAGCGGGATGTGTGAGTCGACGAATTGGACATGGCTGGCGTAGTTCCCTCTTGCAAAGTGATTGGCGAAACGGATTTCAACCACGTTGCCTGCCCCGGAACTCCCGCCGGATCGCCCTGCGGCTTGCGCAGGCGATGGGTGACGACTCACGACCGATGGCAGCCCCGCAGACGCGGGGAGCACGCTGGGAGCCTCGCGCTTCGGCGTTGCCCCAGGCTTGGTTGTGAACGCATTTAGTGGTCTCTCACCTTGCTTATCGAACGAGAGGCCAAAAGGTAGAAAATTTTCCCGAAAATAGTTCCAACGAGCTTCCCGGCCGCATCAAACCAGCGCTGGCGCGGCAACCGAAGCTAGGATGGCTCGAAGAAAAAAAGAAGGAAAGACGAAGGCAGCGCTGGGGCTGCAAGCACTCGGCGCGGATTCAGCGGCCGGTGGCGGCCTTGTCCCTGGGCTCGATACTGACCCACCACGACGTGCGGCGCTGCACGCGGATGGGCATGACGGATTCGAGCATGGCCAGCGCCCGGTCGGGGTCGTTCACGGGGTAGCCGCCGAAAACGCGCAGCTCGGCCACTTCTGGCGCCAGGCCCAGATGGCCTCGGTAGTAGCGCCGCAGTTCGTTCACCACCTCGGACAGCGGGATGTTGCGGGCCACAAGCAGGCCGCGCGTCCAGGCTTCGCGGGCCGGGTCGGCGGGCTCGATGTCCGCCAGCGACGCGCCGGTGAAGCGGGTCTGCTCGCCCTTGCGGATGACGGCGGTGGCGCCCGTGCCGGCGGTGCGAACCTCGACGGCGCCGTTGTAGACGGCCGCCAGGGTTTCGCCTTCATCGAGCCGCACAGCGAACCGGGTGCCGAGGGCGCGCAGCCGCCCCTGCGGGGTATCGACGACGAAGGGCCGCCCGCTTGCGTCGGCTGCGGTCTGGATCAGGATTTCGCCCATCACCAGGCGCACGCGGCGCAGATCGTCCCGGTAGTCGGCATTGAAGGCGCTGGCGGCGTTGAGCCAGACCCGGGTGCCGTCGGTCAGCGCGACTTCGCGCACTTCGCCGGTGCCGGTGTGGTAGTCGGACATCCACGCCAGGGCCATGCCGGGCAGCGGGGTGTAGCGCCAGCCGGCCCACCCCAGCAGGCCGGTACCGGCCAGGGCGGCGAGGCTCAGCAGGCCCTGCCGGCGCCGCAGCCCGCCTTCGGTGGCTTGCTGGTAGGCGTTGATGGCGGTGTTGCGCTCGGGGCTGTCCTTGATGGGGTCGAAGCGGTGGCTGATGCGCTCGACGTAGCTCCATGCCACGCGGTGCTCGCTTGATGCAGCCAGCCAGGCTTCCCACTGGCTGCGGTCAGCGGCGCCGGCCTCGCCGGAGTCCAGCAGCGCGAACCACTCGGCGGCCTGCTCCAGCACCCCGTGGGAGGGCTCGGACGGTGGCGTAAAGGCGATTTCGGGGTTTCTCACGGCTACCCATGTACTGACGGCACCGTCAGGAAGCGGGCTGGCGTCCGGGCGTGGCGGCGGCCTGGGCCTGAGCGCCTTGGCCCGGCTCTTGCGCCACCTGCCGCGCTTCGAGGCGCAGGCAGTGGAGCATGGCCTGGCCAATGTAGGTGGTGACGGTGCGGGTAGTCACGCCGAGCGCAGCGGCCACTTCCTTGTGCGTCATGTCGCCGGCCACGGCCATCATGAATGCGCGGGTCGCCTTGGGCGGCAGGCTGCGCAGCATGGTGTCGATTTCATGCAAGGCTTCGAGCACCATCGCCTGGTGCTCGGCCGAGGGCGCCAGGGCCTCGGGCTGAGCGGCGAGCGCATCGAGCCAGGCCTGCTCGATGGCGCGGCGGCGCTGGAGGTCCACGCACAGGCCGTTGGCCATGCTGCGCAGGTAACCCCGCGCTTCGGGGGCGCTATCGAAGCGGCGCGGCCTGGCAATCAGGAGAACAAAGGCGTCGTGCGCCAGATCGGCCGCATCGGCTGCGTTGCCCAGACGGCGGCGCAGCCACCCCTGCAACCACGCGTGATGGTGGTCGTATAGGTGTTCGATGGGCGGATACGCGTACTCCGGGACGCTCATGGCCGGGCCTGTTCACCTGCCCCAAGCACATGTGCGGGACGATAGATAAAAAATACGAATGAAAACTATTCGTGACTGGGGATTCGGGCAGAAGTATGGCATTTACGTGGTGATTGAGCAAAGAATTTCGCTTGCTTCTGTTCTTGGAAACAGTTATAGCGCTTCGCGGTGTGGCGCATGCGCGTCAAACGTCCTCATTGGCCGTCGTCATCTCGCCGCTGTGGAGGCCTTCGTAATGGTGGCCGAACTGCACAGCTTCACACTCGCTTCCGATGCGTTGGGCATGACGCAAACCGGAGTGAGCCTCAAGGTTCGCAGGCTGGAGACCATGATGGGCAAGCGACTGCTCGACCGGACGCCCCGCCATGTTCGGCTGTCCACGGAGGGCGAAGCCTTTTTTCCACATGCGCAGGCCTTGCTGGCGGCGCAGCAAAGCGCGTGGGACACGGTGAGGATGCCGGGCCGTGAACTCAACATTGCGATCAGCGATCACGTTGCCGGGCCTGAATTGCCCGAGATCATCGCCCGCGTAAACGCGCACGACCCTAGCCTGCTGCTGAAGATAAGGGTCGATTTCTCGAACAGGGTGCGCAGGGCCTTTGAGCAGGGTGGCCTGGATGTAGTCTTTATCCGTCAGGGTGCCCGGCGCAATGGGGATCTGCTCTTCGAAGACCCTTACGGATGGTTCGCAAGCCCGAAGGCGCAATTCACTGGGAAGCCCCTGCCGTTGATCACGGTGGTGGAAACCTGTGGGGTGCGCGCCCTGGCCATCCAGCTGTTGGTGCGCTCGAACGTGAGCTGGGTTGACGCGTTCAAGGGAGGCGGGGTTGCGACCGCGATCTCTGCTGCGGCAGCGGGTATCGGTGTGCTACCACTTCCGCGGCGCCTCGCGCCAACGGGACTTATCGAGGTGGGGGATGTCCTGGGGCTGCCCGCTCTTCCGACGGCCAAGGTTGCGATGCTGACGCGCCACGTAGACAGTTCCAGAAGGGCAACGGTGCGCACGCTGCGATCGGCATTCCGTGCGTCGTTGTTGCGCGGATGATTGCCGCGTCAAGGTGCGGAGCGACAAAAATCATCAAATTTGCTGGACAGCTAACTTAGGGATTTGCTTTATATTTGCTGTGCAGCTAATATTCGTTATATGCCAAATCAATCGGTCGATCTACTGGACAGCTTTGTCGCTGAGTTGAGCGAGGCGGCTCTGATGTCCGTCGTTCGGCAGGAAATCGAGGTGCCCTTTGACAGAGGGGGAAAGTTTGCCCGACTGGATGCCCGCCTGACCATGAGGCTCGAGATCGGTGATGACGTTGAGCTCGCTATCGAGGTTTTGAGGGCGGGATACCCGCGCGACGTTCGACTGGCCATCCTCCAACTCCAGGCCTATCAGGAGGCACGCAAGGACGCGTCGACCGCGCTTGAGTTGTGTGTTCTGGCGGAGTATCTGAGCCCTGGATCGCGCAAAGAATTGAAGGAAGCGGGAATCAACTATTACGATGGTACGGGCTCGATGTATTTCAGGCACCGCACCTACTTGGTAGTGAAGGAGCGAGAACCACGGCAGCGCCCCGTGCGTAGGTTGGTCAAGTTGTTCTCCGGCGCCCGGGAACAGGTGATCCATGCCCTGCTTGAGCATTGGCGCCGTACAGACGGTACGGAGGATGAGTACATCTCGGGCGCAGAGCTGGCTGAAATGGCGCTGACCTCGACCTACACGGTATCTCTCACGATGCAGGAGCTTGAGCGTGAGGATCTGGTGGAGACCATAGGCAAAGGGCCATCGCAACGCAGGCGTGTATCCAATGCCGCAGGCATTCTCGACGCCTGGGTAGCCGATTGGGTTCCGCGACGGGAAAAGCTGACCCGCTGGTATGCCTACACCTCTCAGTCGAATCCGCTGGAAATGATCGTCTCCCACCTTGATGGGAGCGCGGGTTGGGCCGTCACAGGGGCTGCCGCTGCAAATATCGTCGTACCCCATCTCACCAGCGTTGATCGTGTGCAGGTCATCGTGCCTCCCGGCCAAGCAGAGGAATGGGGCCGCCAACTGAAATTGAGGCAGGTCGAGAAGGGCGCAAACATCGTGTTCGTGGAAAGAGAAGGGGCCTCCCTCATGTTCCTTGACGAGCACCCTGAGCGGCCAGGTTCGCGCTTTGCGAGCCGCTTCATTCAGTATCTGGACCTACTGGACGGGTATGGCCGCAACCAGGAGCTTGCAGCGGAATACCGGCGCAGAGCTTTGAAGATACGGGCAAGCGAATGAGTACCAAGTTCAAAACAGCAGACGGTTACGACGCCGACGTTACCCGTGCCTGCGAAACTGCCCTCGTAGTTTTATTGCGGGCATTCGGCTCCCTCCGGCACACGCTTCGCCTAGTGGGTGGCCTGGTTCCGCGCTACCTGACACCCGAACAACCTCCGGACATTCCGGTACACGCTGGCACCACCGACGTTGATGTCGTTTTGAATGTGTCGGTACTGGCGGAACGAGGAACTTACGACAAGCTGCGCCGACAGCTCAAAGACAATGGCTTCATGCCCTATGAGACTGAGCAGGGGAAAGTCAGCAAGTGGCAATGGGTGTACGAGCTGAAAGGTCTCCCCGTCGTGATCGAATTTCTCCTGGATGCGGGTGATCCCAGTCGCAGCGGGAAGTTGGTGGAGGTCGACGGCGAGGACGTGTCAGCTCTCCAGATTCTCCATGCCAGCATCGCGCATGAATGGTTTGAGGAGCGCGAGGTCCGGGTTGAACTACCGGACGGCGATGGAGTAGTCACGGAGGTTGTGCGTTATGCCGACGCCGTGGCGTTCCTGGTCCTAAAGACTTTGGCATTCGATCAACGCAGTACGCGCAAGGACGTTGCCGATCTCATCCATGTCATGCGGCACTGGAGAACAGTCGACGAGCTCGCCGAGTTGTATGCACAGCGTCTGCGGACCAGCGCGCATTCCGATGCACTTCGCGATGTGCTCGGCCTGCTCGAAAAGCACTTCTGCGACGATGATCGTGACGAGGGCTGGACCAAGGATGGCCCATCCATGTTCGCCAATTTTCACCAGGTAGGTCAGCCAGGGGGCGACGCCTTCGTGCTGGAGCAACGCGACGTGAGTGGCATGGTGATGGACTTCGTTGGAAAAGTACGGGCGTTGTGCGAATAGGCGAGAGCCCTCAAGTCACGACTCGGTGCCGCAGTCGGCATTAACGCGAGCTAGAAGAGAAGAGCCAGTGACTTTCCAGTACTAGGGCAGGTCTGCACAACACACGCATGAGCGTGCGTGCGCGGGATCCACTGGTATGCAATGCGGCCGAAGCCCATTTCGCCTCACAGCTCACGTGCCCACTGCGCCGGATGGGCCTATTTGGCGAACTGCGGGCGCACTCATGCCCAGGCCCCCAGCAGTTTGCGCCGCACCAGCCACAGATTGGCCAGCGCAAACAGTGTGTGCAGCTGCGCTGTGTTCTTGGCCAACCCGCGGTAGCGCACCTTGACGTGACCGAACTGGCGCTTGAGCACTCGGAACGGGTGTTCGACCCGTGCCCGAATGCCGGCCTTCACGCGCTCCAGTTGCTCGGTCAGGGCCTCGATCCGTTTGGCCGGGTCGAGCTGACGGCGTTTGCCGGGGCGCATGGCGATGTGCCAGGCCACGTCGCTTCTGGCATCAGGCCGCTTGCCGGCGCCTTGGTAGCCCGCGTCGGCGTAGACCTCGCGGTCACTGGCGCGCACCAGACTGTTGGCCTCGATCACATCATTGACGGCGCCACTGGTGCCTCGCACCGTGTGGATCAGGCCGGATTCGATGTTCACGCCAATGTGGCACTTCATGCCGAAGTACCACTGCTGCCCCTTGCGGCTTTGCTTCATCTCTGGATCGCGCTCGCCACGGCTGTTCTTGGTCGAGCTGGGCGCGGCGATCAGCGTGGCGTCCACCACCGTGCCGCTCTTGAGCATCACGCCCTTGGCGCTGAGCAGGTCGTTGACGGTCTGCAGGATCTGGCCGGCACAGCTTGTGCTTGTCCAGCACATGCCGAAAGCGCAGGATCGTACTCTCGTCGGGCAGCCGCTCGTCCCAGCCTTCGAGGCCCGCGAACTCGCGGAACACCGGCATGTCGTGCAGCGCCTCTTCCATTGCCGGGTCGCTCAGCGCGAACCACTGCTGCATGAAGTGAATGCGAAGCATCGTCTCCGGCGAGAACGGCGGCCGGCCACGTTTGCCTTCGGGCAGATACGGCATCACCAACGCCACCAAGTCCGCCCACGGCACGACCTTCTCCATCTCGTCGAGAAACTCCCGGCGCCGCGTCCGCTTGGCCGTCACTCCCAAGCCCAGGCTGTGCTGCTTCATGGTCCGTATCGTCTCAGCGCTTCATGCCGATGCCAAGCACGTCGTGGAGCGATTTATGCAGACCTTCCCTAAGCCTGCCCGGGGTCATGCAAGGCGCGCAGAGCTATGAATCGAAAAATATTTATAGCCTGAACCCTATTCAATACCGTAAATCCGGCGGAGCCGTGGGAGCGCCCAGGCAAGCCCAGCCAAACCCGCCTGGGTATCCGGCGGCCGGTCTCGTCTCCAAATCTAGATTAAAATCGCGAGTAGTTCTCATTTGCATCCGGCCGTGCCGATGGCCATCGACTCAGCCGCTATACGGACGGGTGACCCCTTTGAACGCCTTGGCTCAAGCTTCCTTTGCCCCTGTGGAGACGCTCTACAGCGACCATCACGGTTGGCTGTATGGATGGCTGCGCCGCCGGCTGGGCAACGCAGCCGATGCGGCCGATCTGGCGCATGACACTTTCGTCCGGCTGATCAGTGGCCGCACTCAGAAACGCTTCGACAGCGGAGCCGAGGCGCGCGCCTACCTGCGCACGACGGCGCAGAACCTGTGCATCAACCTCTGGCGCAGGCAGGAGATCGAACGCGCGTGGCTCGATACGCTGGCGGCCATGCCGCAGGAGCTTTACCCTTCCGCAGAGCGGCAGGTCATGGTGCTGGAGGCGCTGGAAGAGATCGGCGTCATGCTGCAGGCCCTCTCGCCCAACGCCGCCCGTGCCTTCACCCTGGCCGTGGTCTGCGAGATGACCGATGACGAAGTGGGCGCCGAACTGGGCGTCTCTGGCCGCATGGTGCGCAAGTACGTGGCGCAGGCCATGCTCGGGTGCCTGACGCTGCGCGCGCGCCAGACCGCGGCCGAACTGCGGCAGGACCGCCCCGGCTGAGCCGCGCGCGATGACGCAGGCCGCCGCAGGCGCTTCGCCGCCCCCCGCCCACGACGTGCTGGAACAGGCTGCGCACTGGTATGCCCGGCTGCGCGACGGCAAGGCCGGGGAGGTGGACCGCGCGGCCTGGCAAGCCTGGCTGGAAGCGAAGGCGGAACACCAGACCGCCTGGCGTTATGTCGAAGACATCAGCCGCGGTTTCGAGCCCCTGCGCGGTACGCCCGATCCCCGCCAGACGGCCCGCGCCCTGGGTGCGGCCACCGACCGCCTGCATGCGCGCCGCCGTGCGCTGACCAGCGTCGCGCTCCTGGCGGGCGGTGGCTTGCTGGGCTGGCTCGGCTGGCGCCGGGGTGCGCTGCCCGTCGGCCTGATGGCGCTGGGGGCGGACTACCGCACCGGCACCGGGGAACAGCGCGACCTGGCCCTGTCCGACGGCAGCCGCCTGTGGCTCAACACGGCCAGCGCCGTCAACGTCCGGTTCAACGGCAGCGAGCGCACGATCGTGCTGGTCGAGGGCGAGGTGTTCATCGCCACCGCTAAGGACGCCGCCCGCCCGTTCTTCGTCCAAACTCCGCAGGGACGCATGCAGGCCCTGGGCACGCGCTTCAATGTGCGCCTGGACGACGGGCAGATCCGGCTCGCCGTCTATGAAGGCGCCGTTGAAATCCGCGCCGCCTCGGGCAACGCCACCCGCGTCATCCCGGCCGGCAGGCAGGTCCGTTTCAACGGCGATGGCATCGCCGCGCCCGAGGCCGCCGACGCGGCCCGGGAAGCCTGGACCCAGGGCGCGCTGGTGGCCGACAACATCCCGTTGCGCGAGGTGATCGCCGAGCTCCGCCGCTACCGCCATGGCCACCTGGGCGTGGCCGACGATGTGGCCGGCCTCAAGGTGTACGGCAACTTCCCGATCCAGGACACCAACCGGGTGCTGGGTATGCTGGCCTCGGCGCTGCCGATCCGCATCGCGCAGCCGCTGCCCTGGTGGGTGAGTGTGGAAGCGCGGCGCTGAATCGTCGTGACTGCGAAGCAGCCGCCTGCGCGGTGTGCTATCGCGTGAGGAATGCGGCGGGCGCCACGATAGGAATGCCACGCCAGGGATGCAGGCATAGCAGATCGTCGTCACCGCTGACGATCATGGCTGCCCCGGCATCGAGGGCGAGCTCAAGGAATTTGTTGTCCTTCGGATCGCGGCAATCGGCCACGCGGGTACCGACATGGTGCCAACGCGCGATGCGAGCCAGCGTCTGCAGATACCCGGTGCGCCGGACGGCGGGATGGAAGTAGCGGTCGAACCTGGGCCGTTGCAGCACCTCTTGCAACTCATCCCAAGTGGCATCGGAGAAAGCCAGTTCATGATGAAGCACGGCCTGCCTGAGCGCCTGTCCGCTGGCGCTGTCGGGCAACAGCGCAGCGCTGACCAGCAGGTTGGTGTCGAGGACGATAGGGGGCATGCGCGGTTTCAGCCCTCGTCAATGAGCCGCTGCACATCCTGTTCCGTCAAGCCCTCCCGAATAGCCTGCTCACCCAGACCCTCCAGGCTGCGCCGCAGTTCGGACTCGGCCGCAGCACCACGCAGCGGCGCCAGCTCACCCAAGGCGCGGGCGAACTGGCGCTGCAGGGCAGCCA
The DNA here is from genome assembly GCA_047601665.1 of Acidovorax sp. Lineage (GTDB taxonomy): Bacteria > Pseudomonadota > Gammaproteobacteria > Burkholderiales > Burkholderiaceae_C > JASGIT01. Next base: position 4,440,795 of record JASGIT010000001.1, on the reverse strand, counting down.
AGTCGTTGACGGGCGAGAGCACCAGCGACACGGGCCTGCCGCGACGGGTGATGAGCACAGGCTCGCGCTGCGAGGTGTCGAGCAATTCACCGAAATGGTTCTGGGCTTCCAGCGACGCAATGGCACGCATGGCGAATCCTTGGGCTAAAGAGTACGTAACAGCTATTCTAGCTGTTTCATACTTTGACTTGAGCTGGCAAAGACGTCAGGAGCGAAGCATGTTTCAAGCCTGAGTTCCGGGTTTTGACCGCTCGGCGGTTTAACGGGTTGAGAAGACATTAATCACCGCCGAGCCCACCACCCAGGCGTGACGCGTGCCGAGCCTGGGTTCGGTGGCGCGCCAAGGCAGCCCATGGATCGTGCGTTGAGGGTCTTCGCTTCGTTGATCGACCCTTTTCGACCCTGAGAGGAAACCCGCCCATGCCTCACCGCTGCTCCAAGCGTCCGGCCACCCCTGCCGCCGCGAACCGCCCCGCTGCCCGCTCGCTCGCGCTGGCCATCCACCTGCTCGCCCTAGGGGGGGCCTTCGCCCTGTCCGGCTGGGTGCCCGACGCTCGGGCGCAGGCTGCCGGCGCAGCGGCTTCCCTCAGCCGCAGCTATGACATTCCCGCCGGCCCGCTGAGCACGGCGCTCACCCGCTTCTCGCGTGAGGCGGGCGTCTACCTCGTAGGGGCGGGCAACGCCGCCGAAGGAAAGACCAGCGCGGGCCTCAAAGGCAGCTACAGCGTGTCGGGCGGTTTCGCGGCGCTATTGGCCGGCACCGGGCTGGAGGCTTTTGAGCAGGGCGACGGCAGCTATGGGCTGCGGGCGGCGCAATCCGAGAAGAAAAAGGTCCAGATAGTGCCCTCGGCAAATGAAGCAACCCTCCCGACCGTACAAGTCCAGGGATCCGCTGTTTCCAGCGCGACAACAGAAGGGAGTGGCTCATACGGGGCGGATGCTGCGACTGTGGCAGGCAAATTGCCAGTTCCACTGAAAGACATCCCGTCGTCTGTGTCGGTGGTCACGCGACAGCAAATGGATGACCGCAATCTACGGACATTTGAAGATGCCATGAACACGGTGACAGGCGTGTCGATACCGATCAATGGCGCAGGGGGGCCGGATTTCTTTTCGCGTGGATATGAGCTTCAAGTCCAATATGATGGTGTGCCGGCCAGCAATGTGCTCGGCGACTACAACCCGCAATTCGACATGGCCATGTATGACCGAGTTGAAGTTCTGCGTGGCCCTTCTGGCCTTCTACAGGGCAGCGGAGAGCCGGGCGGCTCTGTTAATTTAGTTCGGAAACGGCCCCTCAAAGAGTTTTCCATCAACGGCAGTGTATCTGCAGGATCAAAAAATAATTTTGCGAATGATATCGACGTAACAGGGCCATTGAATAAGGATGGTTCTTTGCGCGGGCGATTTGTTGCCGCCGATCAAACTCGGAATATGTACTGGGGTGCCAAGGATTGGCATGCCCTGGCTTATGGTATTCTCGAATACGATCTCACGCCGCGAGATACCCTGTCATTTACTGCAGCCTATCAGCGCAGTCGCAGAAGTCCTTTCTGGACCGGTCTGCCTGCAAAGAATGGTCAACTGTGGGATACTTCAACCTCTACTTTCCTCGGTGCAGACTGGAGTTACAGTCAAGCAAACACGCTGGAACTTACCGCAGACGAGACGCACCGCTTCGATAATGGGTGGAGTTCGCATGCGGTCTATACGCACCGCGTTATGGAGCCTGAGGTTCTTTCTGCATCCCAATTGGCTGGATCTGGCATTACCGATATCTCCTCGGCGTTGAGATTTACCACTGCCAACGTGAAATCCCGCAAGCAATGGGATGGTTTCGACATCTATGCTGGAGGCCCTTTTGATTTGTTCGGACGGACTCACGAGCTTGTGTTCGGTGCCAATCTAGATCATTACCAGCTGCGGCAAGACAGTGGGTACGGCGGCATGGTGGCCGACGTTTTCAATGCAAGTGCGATTCCCGAGCCGTCACTGACTTCCGGGTCTCGCACGGATACTCTGCAATATGGTCTGTATGGGCAATTGCGTTACAAACTACTTGATTCACTGACGGCGGTCATTGGCACCAGAGTGTCTTGGTTCCGAAATAAAACTCAAGACGTTTGGCCAACTCCTTCAGACTGGTCTGATCAGGGGGTCGCACATCATCGCGCCACACCGTTTGCAGGTCTTATCTATGACGTTACCCGGGACGTTTCCATTTACGGAAGCTATACGGATATTTTCGTACCACAGACGGAGTTGACAATGGGCGGCAGCGTACTGCCTCCGCGCATTGGGTCTGAATACGAGATTGGTACCAAGGGAAGTTTCTTGAATAAACGCCTAAATGCATCGTTGGCGCTATTCAATATTGAAGACAAGAATCGCGCGTATAACGACCCAGATGATCCGACCGGCACATATTATTTGGCTGCGGGTAAGGTGCGCAGCCGAGGCGTTGAAGCAGAAGTTGGCGGACAAATTACGCCCAGCTGGAACATTATTGTTGGGTATACCTATTTGCAAACAAAATATCTCAAAGATACCTATAGCGAAGGCATGGCCTTCAACCCGGCACAACCGGAGCACACTCTCAAACTCTGGACAAATTATCGCTTCACAAGCCCCGATCTCATGGGTTTAAGTCTGGGCGGTGGCATGAATTTCTTCAGTTCGCTAAAGAGCCAAACTACGCCGGTGCTTGAACAGGGCCCCGTCGCGGTGTTCGGTGCGCAAATAGGATATGACATCAACAAGCATCTGAGCGCAACATTGACAATCAACAACCTTTTCAATAAAAAATACTACCAGCGTGTCAGCTATCTTGGCAACTCCAATTATTTTGGCGAACCTCGCAATGTCATGCTGAATTTGCGCTTGCGTTACTGAGGTTATGGTGAATGGCTCGTACACAATCACTGCACAGATGGTTCATCATCCATAAGTGGGCGAGCTTGATTTGCACCACATTCTTGTTCATAATCTGCCTCACTGGGTTGCCTTTGGTGTTCAGTGAGGAAATCAACGATTGGCTTACCTCTTCGACGCGGTATGCCAATGTCGATTCCGATATCCAGCGTCCAAATTTGGATCATCTTGCGGCCATCGGACGCGAGATGTACCCAAATCAGATCATCACGTCGTTCTTCGTCGATGATGCTGAGCCGCAGGTCTATCTGTGGATGGCACCATCACGGGAAGCGATCAAAGCCAATCGAAAGGCTGAGCATTTCATACGCTTCGATGCTCGCACGGCGCAGGTTCTGGAGGAATCCCAGCCGCCTGAGCAGCGGCATAGATCGTTCGTGGGCTTAGTGCTAAGCCTGCACAGAGATTTATTTGCAGGCTTATTAGGTGAACTGTTTCTAGGACTGATGGCACTGCTCTTTGTGATAGCCATCGTCTCCGGCGCGGTGCTGTACGGCCCCTTCATGAGGAAGCTGGATTTCGGCACGGTGCGTGCGGAGCGTTCCACGCGTCTGAAGTGGCTGGACCTGCATAACCTGCTGGGCATCGTCACACTGGCCTGGGCCTTTGTCGTGGGCGCCACGGGTATCCTGAACGAGTTGTCCACGCCGTTGTTCGCCATCTGGCAGCGCACCGATGTGCAGGCCGTGCTGACGCCCTGGCGCGGCAAGCCGGCACCGGCGCAAACTGAACTCGGCTCGGTGCAGGCGGCGCTGGACACCGCCCGGCGCGCGGTGCCGGCAACGACGTTCACCGGCATCACCTATCCCGGCGACGAGGGCGGCAGCCCCTACCACTACCTGCTTTGGGGCCACGGCAGCACCAGCCTGACTTCGCGGCTGTTCACGCCCGTGCTGGTAGATGCGCGCACGGGCGCGCTGACGGCGGTGGTGCGCATGCCCTGGTACCTGCGCGCGCTGGAGGTCTCGCGCCCGCTGCACTTCGGCGACTACGGCGGCTTGCCGCTGAAGGTGCTGTGGGCGCTGCTGGATATCATCACGCTCATCGTGCTGGGCAGCGGCCTGTATCTGTGGATCGCGCGGCGCGAGACCCACGCCCACCGGATACAGCGCATGGCCGCCGCACCGCAGGCCACACCTACGGCGAAGACTGCGCCGCCAAGACATTGATGATGAGAAATTCTTTATTGCAGCGGGTCTGGAAGATACCGATCGCGCTCGCGGTTCTGACGGTGTTCGGCCTGCTGGCCGCGCTGATGGGCACCGGCGTCTGGCATGCCCTGGCGTGGATCGCGCTGGCGATTCCCATCGTGGTTGCGGCGTACTTCGGCATGAGGCCAGGACGCCGCTGATGCCGATTCGCCGCACTCGTCTTGTCCGCACCGTCCCTTTTCTGATCGCGCTGCTGCTGTTGGCCGGGCTGCTGTGGTGGACGCTGCTGCGCACCGTGGAGGTGATCGACACGGTGCCCATCGCCGATGGCGACATCGAATCCAGCGTCACCGCGCTGGGCACGTTGCAGCCGCTGAGCTACGTGGACGTGGGCGCCCAGGCCTCGGGCGCCATCCGCCGCATCGCCGTGCAGCCCGGCAGCGTGGTCAAGAAGGGCGATCTGCTGGTGGAGATCGACCCGGCGGTGCAGCAGGCCAAGGCCGATGCCGACCGCGCGACGCTCGACAGCCTGCGCGCGCAGGTTGCCCAGGCCCAGGCCCAGCGCGATCTGGCGCAACAGGAGGCCGATCGCCAGCACCAGATGCGCCAGGATGGCGCGACGCGCAAGCAGGACGTACAAGCCGCCGAGTCGAACCTGCGGGTGGTGACGGCGCGCATCGCCGATCTCCAGGCCCAGGTCAACGGTGCCCAATCAACCCTGAAGGGCGACGAGGCCCAGTTGGGCTACACCCGCATCTATGCACCCGCGGCCGGCACCGTCGTCACGCTCGATGCGCGCGAGGGGCAGACCCTCAACGCGACCTACCAGACGCCCAACATCCTGCGCATTGCCGACCTGTCGAGGATGACGGTGTGGACCGACGTGTCCGAGGCCGACATCGGCAAGATCAAGCCCGGCATGCCGGTGTACTTCACCACCCTGGGCGGCCAGACCGACGCTGGCCCGCGCCGTTGGACGAGCCGCGTGCGGCAGATCCTGCCCGCGCCGCCGCGCCCGCAGACGCCCAGCGGCGATGCGGCCACCGCCGCGGCCGCACCGGCCGCCGCCGGCAAGGTGGTGCTCTACACCGTGCTGTTCGACGTGGACAATACCGACGGCGCGCTGATGCCGCAGATGAGCGCACAGGTGTTCTTCGTGCAGGCCAGCGCCGCCCACGTGCTGGTCGCGCCGCTGACCGCTTTGCAGCCCGTCGCCGGCAAGCCGGACACCTATGCCGCGCAGGTGCTGGTGGATGGCCGCGTGGTGGCACGCGAAGTCCGAACCGGCGTGCACGACCGCCTGCATGCCGAGGTGCTGTCGGGCCTGAAGGCCGGCGATGCGTTGGTCACGGGCATCCGGCGCGAACGCTCAGGAGCCGGGAGATTCCGGTGGTGACTCGGCAGCCGGTGGCTGCACCTACACCCGCAGTTGCGCCGCTGATCGAACTGCGGGACATCCGCAAGTCCTACGGCGGCGGCGACAGCCCGGCGGTCGAGGTGCTGCATGGACTCACGCTGTCGATCGCCGCGGGCGAGTTCGTGGCCATCATGGGCGCGTCCGGCTCGGGCAAGTCCACGCTGATGCACATCCTGGGCTGCCTGGACCGGCCAACTGACGGCCTCTATCGCTTCGCCGGCCAGGACATCGGCGGCTTCGACGCCGACCAGCTCGCCTGGCTGCGCCGCGAGGCTTTCGGCTTCGTGTTCCAGGGCTACCACCTGATCCGCACGCTCGACGCCCTGCACAACGTCGAGATGCCGGCCGTCTATGCCGGCGTGCCGGCCGAGGAGCGCGACGGCCGCGCCCGGCAGCTGCTCGAACGCCTGGGCCTGGGCGGGCGGCTGGGGCATCGGCCCACCCAGCTCTCGGGCGGCCAGCAGCAGCGCGTCTCCATCGCCCGCGCGCTGATGAACGGCGGACGCATCATCCTGGCCGACGAACCGACCGGTGCGCTGGACAGCAGGAGCGGCGCCGAGGTCATGGCGCTGCTGCAGGAGCTGGCCGACGCCGGCCACACGGTCATCCTCATCACCCACGACCGCGAGGTGGCGGCCCAGGCGCGGCGCATCGTGGAGATCCGCGACGGCTGCATCGTGAACGATTCTGCCGCCGAGCCGGCAGGCCGTGCGGCCGGTCCCGAGCCCGGCGCCCACGACTTCATGGCCGCGATGGCCGAGGGTGTGGCACAGGGAGCCTCGCCGTGGGCCGACGCGCGCGAGGCCGTGCGCGCGGCCTGGCGGGTGATGTGGGCGAACCGCTTCCGCACGCTGCTGACGCTGCTGGGCATCGTGATCGGCGTGGCGTCGGTGATCGTGATGCTGGCGGTGGGCGCAGGCACGCAGGAGAAGGTGATCGCCAAGATGGCGGTCTTCGGCACCAACCGCATGTACGTGATTCCGGGTGGCGACAACGTGCGCGGGCCCGGTGGCCTGCTCACCGAGGCGGACGTGGCCGTGGTGCGGCAGGTGCCCAACGTCACGGTGGCGATGCCCTTCGTCCAGGGCGCGGTGACGCTGCGCGCGGGTGATGCCGATGCGGTGAGCCCGCTGTGGGCCGTGACCACCGACGCGCAGGAAGTCCTGCACTGGAAGCCGGCCCGGGGCCTGTTCTTCACGAAGCAGGACGAGCGCGACCTGGCCCCCGTGCTGCTGGTGGGCAAGAAGGTGCGCCAGCGCCTGTTCGGCAATGCGGACCCGGTGGGCCGCTACGTGCTGGTCAACAACGTGCCGTTCCAGATCATCGGCGAGCTGGAGGAAAAAGGCGCCGTGTCGGGCGACGCCGACAACGACAACGTGGTGCTGGCCCCGTTCTCCACCGGCAGCCGGCGGGTGCTGGGCCAGGTCGGCCTGTCATGGATCTCGGTGCTGATCGGCGACCTGGGGCAGGCGGACCGCACGGCGCAACGCATCACCGACGCACTCACGGCCGCGCACCACGTGCAGGACTTCCGGGTCTACAACAAGGCGGCCTCGGTCAAGGCGCAGGAGGAAACACAGCAGACGCTGACCCTGTTGCTGGGCATGATTGCGGCCGTGTCGCTGGTGGTGGGCGGCATCGGCGTGATGAACATCATGCTGGTGACGGTGAAGGAGCGCACGCGCGAGATCGGCATCCGCATGGCCACCGGCGCGCGCCAGCGCGACATCCTGCGCCAGTTCCTGACCGAGGCGATGCTGGTGTCGCTGGTGGGCGGCGTGGCGGGCACGCTGATCGGGCTGACCGTCGGTGCCGCGCTGATCCTGTGGAGCGTGCCGATCATCTTCTCGGTGCGCGCGATCGCGGCGGCCTTCGCCTGCGCGCTGGCGACCGGGCTGCTGTTCGGCTTCATGCCGGCGCGGCAGGCGGCGCGGCTCGATCCCGTCGTGGCGCTGGCGAGCGAGTGAGGCGGGCGATGATGCTTCTGCGCAGACCGCTGTTTCTGGTACTGGCTGGCGGATTAATTTTGTCGGGTTGCGCCGAGCTGCCGACTGTGCCCGATCCGGGCATCGCCGTTCCCAGTGCCTGGCGCAGCACGTCGCCGGCCGGCGAGGCCGTCACGCCAGACTGGTGGCGCTGTTTCGGCAGTGCCGAGCTGGATGGCGTGGTGCGGCGTGCACTGGCCGGCAGCACCGACCTGGCCGCAGCCGTGGCGCGCGTTCACCAGGCGTCGGCGCAGGCCCGCATCGCAGGCGCCGGCCTGTGGCCCACCGTGGATCTGAATGCATCGGCCGGCCGCCAGACGGGCGGTGCCGGCAGCGTCACCGACGGCAATGGCAACAGCTTCGCGGCCGGGCTGTCGGCCAGCTATGGGATCGACTTCTGGGGGCGCAACCGGGCGCTGCGTGACGCCGCGCAGGCATCGCTGCGCGCGTCCGGATACGACCGGGACACGGTGCGCCTCACCGTCGTGGGGGGCGCCGCTTCGCTGTGGCTGCAGACCGTGGCGCTGCGCGAACGAGCCGCCATCGCGGCCCGAAGCCTGGAGCTGGCACGGCAGACGCTTGCCCTGGTGCAGGCGCAGGCCCGGGCGGGCGCCGCTTCGCCGCTGGACGTGGCGCAGCAGCGCGGCCTGGTGGCCAGCCAGCAGCGCGGCGCCGAGGCGCTGGGGCAGGCGGCGCGCGACAGCGAGACGACACTGGCCGTCTGGCTGGGCCTGCCTGTGGGACAGCTCGGCATCGCGGCCGATACCCTGGGTGCTGTGGCCTTGCCGCACGTCGATGCCGGCGTTCCCTCGGCGCTGCTCACGCGCCGCCCGGACATCGCGCGGGCCGAGGCGCAACTGGCCGCCGCCGATGCCAACATCGCGGCCGCGCGTGCGGCGATGCTGCCCGGCCTGACGCTGAGCGCCAGTGCCGGCTATGCCAGCGACACCGCGCACACGCTGTTCAGCACGCCGCTCTACAGCATCGCGGCCGGCCTGGCGGCGCCGATCTTCGATGCCGGGCGGCTGCGCGGTGCGCGTGACCTGGCGCTGGCGCAGCGAGAGGAACTGCTGGCCGGCTACCACGGCGCGATCGTCTCGGCCTTCGCGGACGTGGACAAGGCGCTCAATGCAGCCGCCGGGCTGGATGCGCAAGGCCAGGCCCAGGACGAGGCACTGGCCCAGGCCCGGCGTGCCTACGTGCTGGCGCAGTCGCGCTACCGCGCAGGCGCCGAGACGATGCTCACGGTGCTGACGGCGCAGCAGACGCTGTTTGCGGCGCAGGACTTGGCAGTGCAACTGAAGCAGGCGCGGCTGCAGGCGGCGGTTGCGCTGTACCAGGCGCTGGGCGGGGGCTGGCAGGAACCGGCTTCTGAGCTCCCAGCCGGGAATTCGTGATGACATGCCAGTAGCTTCGGCAGAGTGCATCTCGATGAAGATGGGTCGGCGCGCGCCAGATCCGAGTCTGGCTCTCGTCATTTCCCATCGAAATATGTGGATCTGTACGGTCGGAGCGCGTCAGCGCTTCGGGTTGGCCTGAGCAATGTCTGCTACCACGAGCCGCCCGCGCCTGGCCGCAAGGGTGAGGATGACCGCCGCGGCCAACGCCAAGGCACCCGCGACCGCCGCCGCAAGGGTGAATCCGTGCGCAAAGGCATCCTCAAGCCACTGCTTGAACGCATCCGGCGCAACGTGCAACGCCGCCGGCATCTCGTGTCGATGCACGGCCTGGCCAGCGAGCATGGCCGCGTCGTGAACGCCCGATCGCGACAGCGCGCCGTCCAGCGACATCACGGCACGCAGGCTCATGAAGGTTCCCAGCAGCGCGATGCCGATCGTCATACCGCCCTGGCGCAACGCATTCATCGTCGCCGATGCTGAGCCCGTGCGCTGGCGCGGGGCGCCTGCCATCACGGCCGCGCCGGTGCTCGGAACGGCCAGGCCCAGACCGACGCCGAGCAAGGCAAAGCACGGAGCCATGAACCCATAGGGCGTGGTCGGCGTGAACGCGGTCATCGCCAGCATCGACAGGCCCAGCAGCCCATAACCGGTGATCATGAGCCGCTGCGTGCCGCAGGATTTCGAGAGCCTGCCGAACAGCGGAGAAACGACGGCCATCGCGATGAACACCGGCGCCATGCGCCAGCCCGTCTGCGTTGCCGACCAGCCTTGCGCCTGCTGCAGGAAGAGCGAGAACAGGAACAGGCTGCTGTAGCCCGAAAAACCCAGTGCGAAAGACGCGAAGTTGACGGCTGCGAAGTCCCCTTGACGAAACAGGTCGACCGGCAAAACAGGGCGTGCGCAGCGCAGTTCGACGGCGACGAACAGCACCAGGGCCACTGCGGAGGCAAGTAACGGGAGGAGGGTCTGCGCCGCGCCCCAGCCAGCATGTCCCGCACCGATCAGCGCATAGGTCAGCGTGCCCAGAAATACGATGCTGAGCGTCTGGCCAGCCGGATCGAGCGCCGCGTGGTCGGGATGTGCGCTTTCCTCGACCGCCCACAGGCCGAGGCCGACCGTCATGAGGCCGATCGGCAGGTTGAGCAGGAAGATGCTGGGCCAGCCCACGTGATCCACCAGCAGGCCCCCGAGCATTGGCCCGAGGATCAGGGAGATGGCGCTGAACGAGGACCAGCCGCCGATGACGTGTGCCCGCGCCGCCGGGTCAGGGAAGGCTTGCGTGAGGATCGACAGCGCGCCTGGAATGACCAGCGCCCCCGCGATGCCTTGCAACGCGCACCCGGCAATCAGCAGGGGCAGCGAATGCGCGCCGGCGCAGACGGCCGATCCCAATGTGAACATGGCGATGCCGCCCAGCCAGGTTCGCTTGCGGCCATAGCGGTCGGCCAGTGGCCCGGCTGACAGCATGAATGCCGACAAGCACAGCGTGTAGGCACCCACGACCCATTGCAGGTCCGCCAGGCTCGTTCCCAAGTCAGCCTGGATCGTAGGGAGCGCCACGCTGACGATGCTGATGGCTAGCGTGGCCATGAAGGTGCCCAGGTAGACGGCGGCCACCGCGAAGGGACGACGAGAAGAGGCCATGGAAACGTCCGGATTTCTTGGTTTCTGAATGCCTTGAATATTAGACCGACCGTCGGTCAATCTCAGTAACCAGTTGCTGAATAAGGTAATATTGGAGCCATCGACTCAGGGTCGAAACGCTTGGCGGAGGTGAAGGATGGCGACGGCAGCGAGAGTGGGGACCGTATCGCGTGAGCGCCGGCCGCGCGTGAGGCGAATCCTCCCGGCTGAAGTGCGGGTGGACGACCTGATGTCCGCGGCCGCCGCGCTTTTCATTGCCAACGGCATCGAGGCCACGACCGTCAACGACATCGTGGAGCGCGCCGGCGTCGGCAAGGGCACCTTCTATCACTACTTCGAAACCAAGGAAGACGTGATCCTGGCGCTAAGAGAACGCTTCTCGCGCGATTTCACGGGCGACGTGGCGCAAGCGATCCAGGCCTGCCCTGCCGACGACCACCGTGCGCGCTTTGCCGCCTGGTTGCGCGGCGCCGTGTCGGCTTATATCGCCAACTACCAACTGCACGACGTGGTGTTCCACGCGTTCCGTCCCAGCCACCGCAATGTGCGGGACAAGGAGATCGTCATTGCGCAGCTCACGGAACTGCTGACCGCCGGTGCCGATGCGGGAGCGTGGACGCTGCCGGATGTGCGCGCCGCGGCGATCATGATCTTCGACGGCATGCACGGCGTGGTCGATGACGCGATCGCGGCCCAGATCCACGATGTGGAGCCGATTTGCGACCGGCTGGCGGTGCTGTTCAATCGGATGCTGTCGGCATGACGCAGCTTCACACTGAGTAGCATTGCTGCACCGATGGCTGAAGGCGTCGCCATTCGCCGGAGCCGCCGAGCGCGAATTCAAGGGGCTGCGCACTTTGCAGACCGGGCCAGTGTGCCGTGGCCCGTGCCGAAGCACGCGAATCCATTGGCTCAAGCCGGGCATTGATCAAACGTTGGACTGGGCTCGATGTGGTGCCGCTTCGGATCTGGCTTGGAGTGCTGGAGATTGTGGTGGGGACCTGTTCAATTTCCGGACATCGCGTCCGATTCGGTGTGGCGCACATGCGCGCTGTTGTGCTGATGAAAGTGCGCCGGCGTCCTGCGCGGAAAGAAGAAGCGCGCCGTCCCCGAAGGGGACGGCGCACCAGGGTACACGCGGCGCGATCAGCCTGCCGCTGGACTCACCATCGACTGCAGCCGTTCGATGATGCCAGGCTCGACGAAGACGCACGCCTGCTTGTCAGCGATCGGCGCGTTGAACACCTCGGCGAACACCGTGCGCCGAAGATGGGCTACCCGGCCGGTTCGGTAGGCCTCCTCTGGCTTCATGTGTCCCCCCTCTGGCGAACCGCTGCGCTGGGGATCGCACTCGACCAGCGCGACAAAGCCATCATCAAAGAGCTTCTGATGCTCCGGGCACAGGCCCCAGCCGGTGACTGTGTGGCGTGCCATGCTCGCGCGAAGGCGCTTGTCGAGCAGGATGCTGCCGGTATCGAACGTTGTGCCGCAGACAAGGCATACGTGCTGCTCGAGGGAGACGTGGGATTTGTCGCTCATGATGCGCTCCGGCTGCCCAAAGGGAATTGGTCGGAGCCGGCATCGGCTCGGCGCAGTGCCACCGCCGCTGCCTCGAAGCGCTGGGCTTGGTCTTCGGTCATCGGCATCAGCAGTCGCCCACCGAGGATCTGCTGGTACCTGAGCCAAAGCGTGCGCAGGGGCCTCAGGTACTCGATGTAGTAGTCATTGCCGACCTCGGTGTGGCGCAACGGGTGCATGGAGCACTCTTCGCCGATGTCGGTGACCAAGACATCGTCGAGTCTGAGGGCGACGCGCGGCAGCTTCAGGTCGTGCCATGGCAGTGAACGGTCGATGTCGCTCAGGCCGCAGACCGTCAGTGCGCTGCGGTCGTGTGGATCCGTGAGGACCAGGCCGTTCTGGATGCTTGGGAAGTGCTCAGGAGGCACCTTCTGGGTTGGCCGTTTGGCCAAGAATGCTGTGGACATGCTCTGCTCCAAATAGGAAAGACGAGAGACGCCCTCGCCCGGCGGGGAGGGAGCCCCCGTCCGGTGGGTCAAGAGGCCGAGATGGCCTCGGGATGCAGTGGCGGCGCCGTGCGCGCCGTGTTCACTGGTGTTTGAGGTGTGGTCTAGCTGCTTGCGTCCTGGACACGATCGAGTGCGCGGCGAACCGCCAGGAGTGCATTGCAGCGGCCCATCGGGTCCTGCGGTGTGCCGTTGCCGATGTGATCGCCCAGCTTGACGAGCCAGGGTTCGGCCATGCGCAGTGCGCGCACGAGCATGGCTGTGAGGCCGTCGGCGACGCCTGTTTCCGCAACGCCCGCAGCGGGCGCGGCGCACACGCTCATGAGGAGTTCTTCCTCGCTCGCGCGCCTTTGACGTTCGATGGCGGTACGCAGGGCCGGAACCTTGCTGAACTCGATGAGGCCATCCAGCACGTCGTCGCTATGGGATTCCCAGACGTCGATATGCAGGCGCTCGGGTTCGACATGCAGCCAAAGGCTGGAGACGACAAAGTGCCCGACCGTGTCGTCCTGTATGAGCCACGGGCGGCCCGCGGCGGTGAAGGCGTCCGTCGTTCCGAGCGGGATCGTGACGCGCCCGTAGGGTATCTGTAGGGCGTCCAGTGAGACCAGCGCCTTGCAGACCGAACGCAGCATAGGCTCGTCGAAGACGAGCCGCACCTGGTCCGGCTGTGCCAGCGTTGCCATGCCGACGCAGGTCAAAGCGACGTGCAGGACAAGCACGTTCTGTTCAGGCATTGTGTGCTCCATGTGAATGTCGGCCGCACCCGCTCGGGCGCGGCCGTGCTTTCTCAGAACCCGCCTCGGCTCTTGCAGGCCTGAAGCAGCAGCTGCAGGTGAGGTCGGGCAGATCTTCCAGAGCGGTGGCCAGCGGTACCGCATCACCCGCATAGGCGTCGCACCGTAGGCGTCCGTCCTGCGGCACGATCAGGCCGTGAACGCCCCGGGAATCGCCGATCTCCATCGCGACCTGTCCCTGGCAACGCGCGCTCTGGCGGATCACCGAGTGGGCGCTGGCTCGTACAAAGGCCGCCATGTCACGCCAGCCGGCACAGTGCCTCGAAAAGCTCATGCATGCGCGTTGGATCGCCGCCCGCCAGTTCTTGGCAGGCGCATGAGACGAGTGCCTGAACGGTAGGTAGCGGCTTATCGAATGGCTGAATGCACAGCAGCTCGCTGCCGTCCTGTGTGCGCACCGTGAGCGTTCCGCCACCACGGGTCCATCCTGCATCGGCGCGGTCCCCTGGCCGGCAGGCAAGCCGGTCGACTGCGAGCTGGACCGCCTGGGCAAAGCTCTCGACGACAATTACGTCGTCCAGGTCCCCATACTCTCGGTCGAAGAAGCGGACTTGGTAGTCGCTCGGGCTCAGCGGCAGCAGTTCGTCGAGCACGAGCGGCCCTCGCAGCGGACGCTGCGCGCGTCGACAGACGGACTGGGCCGCCCGGTCGTCGATGTGCCGATCCTGCGGTTGAAAGGCCGCGCCGGCCAGGGTAGGGTCTCTCAGGCTCGGAGCTGGGCGCATGGCTAGGATGCGCCGGGCGAGCTGCTGGAGTTTGTGCGCAATGGTGCGTCTGGCGCTTCGCTCGATGGGGTGCAGGAAGCGATCTGTGTTGCTCATGGTATGAGGCTCCTTCGTGACAATGGGTAGAGGCCGCTCATGCCGAACGCTGGTGGCGGACAAAGGCCGCAGCGGTGCTGGGCAAGGGCGGGATGGGGCGGAAGCGCTGGGCGTGGCCTGCCAGCGCGGCGCGTGTAGGCGCAGTGCCTTTGCTGTGCTATCTCTGCAGGAGTGCTATGACCGACGGTGCAGCTGAGCGAGCCGCGGTCGGGTGTCGACGCTCCGAGGGGCCGGCGCGGCAGATGCGACGGCGTGGCCTACGTGTGGGAGCGCTTGAGCGCGGCGTTACCGTATGGGCATGCCCGAAGCGCCTTGATGCAGGGGCGGGTTTCGACCGCAACGCCAGCCATGATGGCTGGACTCCATGGATCCCCAAGGGAGCTGGAGGCTGAGCGGACACGATGTCCGCTGAACGCAAGCGCAGTATCTTCCGGCGACAGGAGCGGATCTACCGGGCGCAGTCGCGGCCACTCCGAAACTTCGGGCCAGGCGGCAAATCGGCAGGAGACAACGCCATCGCGGCGCGGCGTCGCTGCCGGCCTACATAGCGCGCGCGGGCCGTGTGTTCAGTACGGGCACCGCAAGACCGCGCCGTCCCACATTGGTGGTGCGGTCTTGGCTTAAAGTGGAATGCTTCTCATTTATAATTGGGAATGTTCTTGCAAGCAGAAGGCGAGCGCTTCCACTCAGCTACCCATGTCCGCACAACAACCCCAGTCCAAGACTGCCACCGCCGTGCCGCGGTCCCATGATGTCGGCCCGATTCAGGGCTTCCCGGTGCTGTCGGCTGTCCCTTCGACCTTGAGGATCCCGCTGGCGGCCCGCGCTGGCGGGGAGGCGCTGTTCCCGCAACTGCGCGTGGGCGACGCCGTCGCGGCGCCCATGTTGGCGGCGATGGGCGACGATGGCGCGCTATGGCTGCGCGATCGGCACAGCGTCTACGGCATCCTGGCGCGGACAAGGCGCTTTCGCGAGCTGGCAATCGGCTTCCTGGCGATGCATCCCGATGCGCAGGTCGTCAATCTGGGCTGCGGGCTGTCCCATTACTTCCAGTGGCTGGACAACGGCCGTATGCGGATGGTCGACGCCGATCTCGCAGAGGTGCTGGCGATCCGGCGCTCCTTGCTGCCGAGCACCTCGGAGCGGCACGTGCTGCATGAAGTGGACCTTGCGTCGCCCGACTGGTGGGCGTCGCTGGGACTGCCCGATCGCCGCCAGGGAGGGCAGGCGCCGCTCTTCCTGATGTCCGAGGGCGTGCTGATGTACCTGGAGCCTTCGATGGTGCGGGCCCTGCTGGCTGTCTTCGGCGAGCGCGCGCCCGCCGGATCCGTTCTGGTGTTCGACGCGATGTGCTGGCTTGCGGCCGGCAGGGCGAAGCGCCACAGGTCCGTGAAGCACACGCAGGCGCAGTTCCGCTGGGGCCCGCGTCACCTGACTGAATTGACGGCCGTATCGCCACGGCTGCGGCTCGCGGCGACCTATTCCGTGATGGAAAGCTACGGACTGCCGTTCTCGTGGCTGGGGCCGGCCTTCCGCGCCATCGCTGGCGTGCCTTTCTATGCGTTGTACGAACTGCACGTTCAGGACAGCGAGGAGTGACCATGGGTGACGCACAAGAATTGGCAGTGCCGCCGCTGGAAAAGGAGTACAGCGCTTTGGCCAGCGCGTACGGAAGCGCACAGTTGCGCTGCAGCGAACTGGTGAGCGGCCAGGCGCGCGAGATCGAGCGCTTGACCCGCGAGGTCATCCGTCTGCGAGCGGCGGTGATCATGCGCGAAACGGCGCTGATGTGGGAGCGCGAGGATCGGACAGCGCTCGAGCGAGCGATCCCAGGTCTGCCGCGAAGAGTCACTCTTGTCCGGTGTGTCGAGACCCTGCTGGCGAAAGTCCAGGACCTGATGCGGGAACGGGCACGCTGGCAGCAGTATCCGGAGCGCGAGTCCATGGGGCGGCGCACGATCCAGCGCGGGGCTTCGCCGGAAGCACCCGTGGTTGCGGCCATCGGATCAGAGCGAGATGCCGGCCGGCTGGAGGCCAGCCTGACTGCGGCTGACCTCGTGATATGCCAGACCGGCTGCCTCAGCCATGGCGCCTATTGGCGGGTGCAGGACCATTGCAAGCGCACAGGCAAGGCCTGCGTGATGGTGGACCAGCCGCAGACGCTGCGCATCGTGCGCATCAGCAAGGATGCGGATGGCGCAGAGCGTGCCACGCTCGCTCCGGTCTTGCACGGCCTGTGACCGATGTCTGAGGCAATGGAACACTTTATGGAACATCAAATCCCATCCCTGAGCCAGGAGCAGCGCGGCGCGCTCGATCTGCTGTTGTCGCGGCAATCGCGGTGGCCGCTGGTCGAGCCGGGGCCCACCAAGTCCGAGTTGAACCTGCTGATCGACGTCGCGTTGCGTGCGCCCGACCACGGGCAACTGCGTCCATGGCGGTTCGTGACGATCCAGGGCGCGGCCCGCGAGGCGCTCGGCGAGGTATTCGTGCAGGCTGCGCGCGCGCGGGATCCGGCGAGTGACCCTGAGCGGTTCCGCGCCAAGGCCCTGGCCGCTCCGCTGATCATCGCGATGGGTGCGCACCTGAGGCCTGAGCACAAGGTGCCCGAGATCGAACAGCTTCTCGCGGTAGGCGCGGCCGCGATGAACATGCTCAACGCGGTGCATGTACTTGGATACGGGGGCTTTTGGGCGACGGGCGCCAACAGCCAGGACCCGAATGTGCGGCGTGGGCTGGGCTTCGCAGACGAGGATCGCCTCGTGGGCTTCCTCTATGTGGGCACGCCCAAGAATGAAGGTGCGCGCGATGCGCGGCCGCCCCGGCAGCGCCATGTTCGCGAGTGGGCCCCTGAACTGGGGACTGTCACCGTGGCATAGGGTCGGCCGTTCCGCCGGGGGATAGGCTCTTCGCATCAAGAGCGAGTGCTTTCGGCAGTGTCCACGTGCTTGCCACTGCCATTGCCACTCGAATTGCCGTCGACACAGTCTGCGGATTCGCGCCGCCGCACTTGCCTGCATAGGCCCGCGTAAAGATCCGGCCCGTGTCCGGCAATATGATGAGGTGCCGGATCGGGCTGGCTGCCGTGCGCGTGCTGCCGCGGCTTGTCACCTTGTGTCGGGCGAACCCGTAGATCCCTCGGATCCGAGACCGCAGCGAGAGGCGAGGGCGGCCGGCTTCCGTGGGCTTTTCGTTGATATGCGCTGGAGGCCGCTGCATCCAACATCGATGTGCTCGACTGGCATCGCGGCCGGCGTCATGGAGGTACCTATGGCTGAATGCGGCTGGGATCGAGTGCCCATCGACTCGCAAAGTATCGAGGCGCCGCTGTCGCGCGCGGCGGTGTTTCTCACCTTGACCGTGACCGACGGCGACGAAGCGCTGCGGGCCGTCGCCGGCGTGTTGGACGGACTCGACGATCTGATCAAGACGGTGGGTTTTCGTGACCTCAACGGCCGGCTGTCATGCATTACCGCGCTGGGGTCGGCGCTGTGGGACCGCTTTCAGACCGGTCAGCGTCCGAAGGAACTGCGGCCCTTCGCACCGATCGAGGGGCGCAGGCACACCGCGCCGGCCACGCCCGGCGACCTCTTCTTTCATATCCGGTCCGAACGCGAAGATCTCTGCTTCGAGTTCGAGCGGCTCCTGCTGGACCAACTGGGCGCGAGCGTGACGCTCGCCGACGAGGTCGCGGGCTTTCGCTACTTCGATTCGCGAGACCTGCTGGGCTTCGTCGATGGCACGGCCAATCCAACCGGCCGAGATATCGGTGCGTCGACGCTGGTCGGGGACGAGGACAAGGAGTTCGCCGGGGGCAGCTACGTGGTGGTGCAGAAATACCTGCACCAGATGCAGCCGTGGGCGCAGCTCCCCAAGGGCGAGCAGGAGCAGATCATTGGCCGGGAGATCGTGAGCAATGTCGAACTGCCTGACGCGGAAAGCGGCCAGAAGTCGCACAAGACCCTCGCCACCATCGTCGACGATGACGGAACCGAGCACGACATCCTGCGCGACAACATGCCTTTCGGGCGCCCCGGGCACGGCGAGTACGGCACCTACTTCATAGGCTACTCAAGGTACCTGTGGGTGACGCAAAAGATGCTCGAGCGCATGTTTCTTGGCGATCCACCCGGCCTTCACGACCGGTTGCTCGATTTCTCGACCGCACATACGGGAGGCGTGTTCTTCGCTCCCGCGCCTCGCACTTTGGCTGCACTGGTGCAGGCGGTGCAGGGCAAGGATTGATGGTCCGCAGGGCTTAATCGATCGCGCTGAGCAGCGAAGGATTTTGCGACAGCAGGCCGCGAAGGCGCCTCAACGCGAGCGATAGTTCGTCGCGCGACGACACCGCGCCGGTGGCGATGCGCACGGCGTTGGGCGCCGACGCGGGCTCCAAAGAAAACACCTTGGCTGGCGCCACGGCGACGCCCTCGCGGCGCAGCCGCATCGCAAAGTCCGACGCATCCCACGGCGCAGGCATCGGCAGCCAGAAGAAAAGCGCCTCGTCTGCAATCGCAGCGGCATGTCCGCCCAGTAGCTGTTTGACCAGGGCTTGGCGGGCCTTCGCCTCCGCCCGCACTTGTTCTATCAAGGCGGTCATCTGGCCGTGGCGGATCAGGTGCGTGGCCAATGCAGCCTCCAGCGCGGGAACCGTCTGCATCGTCGCCCGCAGGATATCCATGAGCCGCGCGGCCTTTGTTGCGTCCGGTGCCACTACATAGGACACGCGCAGGCTTGGCGAAATCAGCTTCGCCAGCCCGAAGATCGAATAGGTGATGTCCGGCGCCAGGGCGCCCAGCAGCGGCGGGGGAGCGCTGTGCAGACCGCCGTAGGCATCGTCTTCGATGATCGTCAGGCCGCGCCGCTGCGCGACCTCGATGAGCGCGCGCCGCCTGTTCAGACTCATCACGGCGCCGCTGGGATTCTGCAGGGTCGGCACGCAGTACAGCACCTTGGCCTGCGAGGCCTGCGCGGCCGCATCCAGGGCTTCCGGGAGGATCCCTTCGGCATCCAGCGCGACGGGCACCAGCTGGATGCCCAGCACCGTGGCCAGGGTACGCACCGTCGGCCAGCACATGGATTCCACGAGCAACTGTTCGCCGGTCCCCACCAGGCTGGACAGCAGCGCGATCAACGCATTGCGCGTCCCCGAGGCCATGGTGAGGCGTCCATCGAGCGGCGCGTCGAAACGCGGCTGCAGCCAACCGCGGCCGGCCGTCAGGTCCAACGCTGGCACCGCGCCGGCGCGCCGCGCCAGGAAGTCGAAGCTTCGCTCGTCGGTCAGCTGCTGCACCGCGGCGGCCAGTGTCGAGGCGATCTCCAGGTTTGGCGGCCAGGTCGATGTGAGGTCGATAGGTTCACGAGCCCGTTCCTCGGATTCCGGCTCGATTCCGGAGCGCGCGAGTTCCTTGCCTCCGGAGACGAAGGTTCCTTGACCATGGTGCGACTGCACCAGCCCGATGCGCTTGGCTTCGTCATAGGCGCGCGTCACGGTCGTGAAGTTCACGCCCAGCTGTTTGGCCAGATCGCGCTGCGAAGGAAGCGGAGCACCTGCCGCGAGCCTTCCCTCACGGACCTCCTGCGCCAGCAGTTCCACGATGCGCAGATACAGCGGGCCTCCCATGGCTGCGATGGCGGCGCGCCATCGCGCGGATTTTTCTTCGCCGCTTGCTTGCGATATGCGTACAGATGACATACACTTCTTGCACGATATAAGTGAACTGTATGGATTTCACTCCATACAATTTGATTCGATGGATCTCAGTGAGCCAAGGAGTTAAGTATGAGTGATATGGGAGCTGTTGTGGTCGGTAGCGGGATCATGGGACGAGATATCGCCGCGATCTTTGTGAAATCGGGGTGGCCGACGCAGGTCGTGGCACCGGTGACCGGCGACTGGGAGGCGGTGCGCGGCCATGTGGCGCAGTCCGTGTCCCAGATGGGCGGAACGCCGCGCTCCGATCTACTACGCCTGCGCCCGGCGCTGGAGCAGGTGGACTGGTCGAACGTCGGGATCGTCATCGAATCGGTGACCGAGCGGCTTGAGGTCAAGCAGGCGGTCTTTGCGCAGCTTGACGCGCTGGTTCCGGAGCACGTGCCCATCGGCTCGAACAGCAGTGGCATGCGCATCACGGACATCGCCCGTGACTGCCGCAGCCGCGCCCGGATGGCCAACGCGCACTTTTTCTTGCCCGCCCATCTCGTGCCCCTGGTGGAGATTGCCCGGGGTGAGTTCACGCAAGACGACGCGATGGACCGCCTGGTGCAGATCTTCTCGGAGGTCGGCCGCATCCCCGTACGCGTCAACCGGGACGTGCCGGGGTTCCTCGCCAACCGCATCCAGCACGCCTTGATGCGCGAAGCCTTTTCGGTCATCGACGAGGGCCTGGCGACGCCCGAGGACGTGGACGCCGCCGTGCGTTTCGGCTTCGGCTTTCGTTATGTGGCGGCCGGACCAATCCTGCAGAAGGAGTTCGCGGGCCTGGACACGCAGTTCGCGGCAGCTTCCTCGATCTACCCGAGCCTGTGCAACGCCAGTGCGCCCAGCCGCACGCTGCGCGAGAAGGTGATCCAGGGCCGTTACGGTACCAAGAGCCGACACGGATTCTGGCGCTGGACGGACGAACAGATCGCGTCCGAGAAGGCGCGCTACGAGCGGGTGCTGCTGCAGGCCCAACAACTGCTCTCGCTCCCGGCGACGCCGGGCAGGGCGGAAGTCGCAGAGGCCGAGGCGATGGGGGCAACTGTGGCCGTACACGCACCTGCAATGCACCCTGCGGTGGGGGTCGGCACGCCATGACGACACCGATCTCCACAGCGGCGACCACCCTCGCGGCCGATGTGCAGGACGTGCACCGGGCAGCCGACCGGCTGCGCCACTGGGCCATCACCACGCCCTTGCTGCGCTCCGGGGAACTGGATGAGCAGGTTGGCGGACGGGTCTACTTCAAGGCCGAGAGCCTGCAGCGCAGCGGCTCGTTCAAGTTCCGCGGCGCCTGCAACCGCATCCTGGCACTGTCGAGTGCGGAGCGCTCGCGCGGCGTTGTCGCCTATTCCTCGGGCAACCATGCCCTCGCGGTCGCGCAAGCCAGCCGGATGCTGGACGTGCCCGCCACGGTCATCATGCCCGCCGATGCGCCGGTCATCAAGATCGACGGTTGCCATGCACGGGGCGCGACGGTGATCTTGTATGACCGGGAGCGCGATGACCGCGAGGCCATCGGCCAGGGACTTGTTGTGCAGCATGGCCTGACGTTGGTGCCGCCTTTCGATGACCCGCTGATCATGGCTGGAGCGGGAACTGGCGCGCTGGAGGCCCTGGCTCAGATGCAGGGACAGCCCGTGGATACGGCACTGGTGTGCTGCAGCGGCGGCGGCCTGGCGGCCGGCTGGACGCTGGCGCTGCGCGCTGCGTGTCCGCAAGCGAGCATCGTCGTGGTCGAGCCCGAAGGCTTCGACGACACGGGGCGATCGCTGCAAGCGGGCACTGCGTTGACCAACGCGCGCAGGTCCGGCTCCATCCAGGACGCGCTGCTGTCCCCTTCACCGGGCCAACTGACCCTGCCGGTGTTGCGGGCCCATGGGGCACGCGGCGTCACCGTCACGGATGCGGAGGTGCTGGACGCGATGTTCTTCGCCTTCGCCTCGCTCAAGCTCGTGCTGGAGCCGGGCGGAGCCGCGCCGCTCGCGGCCGTGCTGGCGCGCAAGGTGCCTCTGGAGGGCCGCAACACGCTGGTGGTCTGCTCCGGCGGCAACGTCGATCCGGCGGTATTCGCGCGATGCCTGTCCCGAGACGACGCCGATGGGCGGGGAGGGCGGCCATGAACGCCACCGTGGCACCCCGTTCCCCCGAGCGGCGCGCACACGAGCTCGGCCTGGTGATCCCTGCCGACGTTGCGCCAGCAGCGCACTACGAATTGCTCACTGCCCATGGCGGCCTGCTGTACCTGAGCGGGCAGCTCCCACGCGTGGGCGACAAGGTCGCCGTGACGGGCTGTGTCGGCACGGACGTGTCTCTGGAGCAGGCGCGCGAGGGCGCACGCCTGTGCCTGCTGCGCGCACTGGCCGTGCTGCGCCAAGTACTGGGTTCGCTGGACCGCGTCGAGCGGGTCCTCAAGCTGCAGGTGTTCGTGCACTGCGACGCCAACTTTGGCCGGCACAGCGATGTCGCCGATGCGGCCTCCGACCTGCTCGTCGAACTGTTCGGCCCCATCGGCCGAGCCGCGCGAACCGCCGTGGGCGTTCGCCAACTGCCTCAGCGCGCAAGCGTTGAACTCGATCTAATCGTCGCGGCTCCGGCGGCGGCGATGTCTTCCCGGGAGTCTCTCCATGCCATCCACCACTGAAGCCCCCGCGGCTCCTCCCGCGCCCGCGCGCGCGTTGGTGCCCACATCCTGGGCCCCCAGCGAACGCCAGCAATGGCAAGCGCGTTTCGACGCCTTCAAGGCCCGGGGCCTGCGCATCGACATGACGCGCGGCAAGCCCTCCACCGAACAGGTCGCGCTGTCGGACGCCATGCTCGAATGGCCGGGCCTTGGAGGCTATCGCACCCAGGAGGGGGGCGATGCCCGCAACTACTACGGCAGCCCCCTGGGCCTGCTGGAGGCGCGCACCCTGTTCGCGACGATGCTGGGCGCCCCGCCCGGGCAGGTCGCGGTAGCCAACAACTCCAGCCTTTCGCTGATGCACGACACGATCGTGTATGCGCTGCTGCACGGGGTGCCCGGTGGCACGGCGCCTTGGCACATGCAAAGGCCGAAGTTCCTCTGTCCGGTACCGGGCTACGACCGGCACTTCGCGATCTGCGAGGCCCACGGCATCGAGATGGTGCCGGTTCCTATGACGGGCCACGGACCCGACATGGACGCCGTCGAGGCCCTGGTGCGCGACCCGCATGTCAAGGGCATGTGGTGCGTACCGGTCTACAGCAATCCCACGGGCGAGACCTATGCGCCCCAAGTCGTCGAGCGGCTGGCGCGCATGGCGACGGGAGCGCCCGATTTCCGGATCTTCTGGGACAACGCGTACGCCGTACATCACCTGACCGATGTGGAAGAGGGCGTGCCCAGCATCCTCGCGCTCGCCGCGCAGGCTGGGCATCCCGATCGACCACTGGTTTTCGGCTCGACCTCCAAGATCACCTTCGCGGGCGGTGGCCTGGGCCTGCTGGCGGCCTCGCCGGCCAATATGGCTTGGTACGCCCGCCACGCGGGCATCCGCTCGATCGGGCCGGACAAGCTCAACCAGCTGCGCCATGTGCGGCTGCTGCGCGACCCCGCGGGGCTGCGCGTACACATGATGCGGCATCGTGCCATCCTCGCGCCCAAGTTCGCGCTGGTGGAGGCGTCCTTACAGCGCGAACTCTCCGGGCGCGGCCTGGCGAACTGGACCACGCCGCGCGGCGGCTACTTCGTCAGCTTGCAGGTGCGCGATGGCTGTGCAAGGCGGGTCGTGGATCTGGCCCGGGAGCTGGGCATATCGTTGGTGCCGGCCGGCAAGGCCTTTCCCCTCGGCAATGACCCGCGCGACAGCCATCTGCGCCTGGCGCCGAGCTATCCCTTGCTCCAGGAATTGGAGCTGGCGATGGACGGCATCTGTCTGAGCGTGCTGCTAGCCACGACCGAGGAGGTACCGTCATGAACGGACATCTCATCGATTTTGCGCGCTACCTGGTACGCACCGCGCAGCCGGTCGGCAAGCCTGCGATCTGGCGCAAGCCCGAGGTGGATGCCGCCCTGGCGGCCCAGCCGACCAGTCAGCAGCGGCTCACGCGCGCCATGGCACTCACACGCAGCGATGACCCAGGCGCCTTCGCCTTGAACGGAAGCATCTCGTTGATCGTCCAGGCGCTGGGGCCGGGCGAGCGCGGGCGCATGCACAGCCACTCGTTCTGGCATCTGTACTTCGTGCTCAAGGGGGAAGGCGCTTCGGTGATTGGCGACGAGCGGATTACCTGGTCGGAAGGCGACAGCTTCTACGTGCCGGCCTGGGTGGCTCACGACCTGCAGAACCTGAGCGACACGAATGACGCCATCGTCTATTCCGCGCAGAACCTGCCCGAGCAGGCATTCAACGGCTCGCTCATGCGGCAGGAGCCCGGCGGCGGTTACGTGCACATCGCCTCGGACCTGGTCGCGGACATCGGTGCAGATGTCCCCAAGGGATGAGTTGTTCAGCACGACCTTTCGCATTCCCGCTTCACATCTCTCAAGGTTTTCAGGAGTATCCATGCACCTCGCCAGATTCCTGCGCGCGGCCACAGCCGCTATCGGCCTGCTCGCGACATCCTTTGCACATGCCCAATCACTGGGCGATCGGCCAGTGCATCTGGTCGTCCCGTTCGCCTCCGGTGGCGCCACCGACATCGTGGCCCGCGCCGTCTCGGACGTGCTCGCCAGAGAACTGGGCCAGCCGGTCATCGTGGAGAACCGGCCCGGCGCCGGCGGCGCGGTCGGCGCCAACTTCGTGTCCAAGGCATCGCCGGACGGCACGGTGCTGGGCGTGGCCACCGTCTCCACCATGGCGACCAACCCAGCCATCAACCCCAAGAATCCCTATGACCCGATCACGGGATTCACGCCGGTCATTACGCTGGCCACGGTGCCCGTGGTGCTGGCGGTCAACGCGGCCCGGCTTCCGGTAAACAGCCTGGACGCGCTGGTCGAGCACCTCAAGCGCTGCCCGGTGTCCTGTACCTTTGCATCCGCGGGAACGGGCGGTGTGGGCCACCTGGACGGCGAGCTGTTCAAGGCGCTCACGCACACCGATCTGGTCCATGTCCCCTACAAGGGGGCCGGACCCGCGATCACGGACCTGCTCGCCGGCCAGGTCGACATGATGTTCGACAACCTGCCGTCCATGCTGCCGCACATCCAATCGGGTGCCCTGCGCGGCATCGCCGTCATGAGTCCTCAGCGCAGCCCCAGCCTGCCGCAGGTGCCTACCTTCACCGAGGCTGGCATGCCGGCGATGGACAACACGGCATGGATGGGGCTGGTGGCGCCACCAAAGCTGCCGCGGCCGATCCTCGACAAGCTCCATACCGCAGCGGCGCGCGCGCTGGAGGATCCGGCCGTGCGGCAGCGCTTCGAGAAAGCGGGCATCCAGCCGGTGGGTGGAACCTCGGCTTCGTTCGCGGCGCTGATCGAGCGGGAGCTTGGCTTGCGCCGCAAGATCGTCGAGGAACGCCATCTCAAGCTTGAGCCGTGAAGGGATATGAGATGCATGCGAATCCTGCGCATCCTTACCCGCTGCCGCGCGACTTCCGGATTCGGGCGACCGAATTGAGGCCTGCTTTTGCCGGCCTTAAGAGCCCGGAGTGCATTCTGGCGAACCAGGACGGCGCGTTCCTGATGTCGGACCGGCGTGGGGGCTTTACCGCCATCACGCCGGACAGCCAGACCCGGCTGGTGCGCGGCACCACCCTGGCTGGTGGCCCCCTGCATGCCAACGGCATTGCGTTGCGTGGCAACGGCCGTGTGCTGGTCGCGCATCTGGGGGACACGGACGGTGGTGTCTACGAGCTGGGCGCCCACAGGCCTGCAGCTCCCGTCGTCACCGAACTGGAGCGCCGCCCGCTGCCGCCGACCAACTTCGTGCTGGAAGACGCAGCCGGCACCGTGTGGTTCACGGTCAGCACCCGCCGGATCCCGCGCCTGGAGGCGTGGTACCCGGACATCGCGGATGGCTACATCGCGGTGCATGATGCCCGGGGGACCCGCATCGTGGCCGACGGGCTCGGCTACACGAATGAGCTGGCGTTCTCGCCGGACGGCCAGTTCGTCTACGTCAACGAGACCCACGCGCGGCGCCTGACGCGGTTTCGGCTGCGACCCGGGCCGACGCTCGCCGATCGCGAGACGGTGTGCAGCTTCGCGCCAGGCGACCAGCCCGACGGCGTGTGTTTCGATGCCTTCGGCGGTGCCTGGGTCACCTGCATCGTGAGCAACAAGGTCTACGTGGTGCGGCCCGATGGCGAACGCCAGCTTGTGCTGGCCGACACGGACGACGCCCATGTGCGCCGGTACGTGGACGACCTGCAGGCAAGGCGCCTGCAGCGCGACAGCATATGGACCTGCGGCGCCAGCACGCTCGGGAACGTGTCCAGCCTGTGCTTCGCAGGGCCGGAGCGCAAGACCGTTTACCTGGGGTCTTTGCTGGGCGAAAGCGTCCTGTGCTTTGACAGTCCGGTACCTGGGATGGCGCCGCTGCACTGGCACCGACGCTTCGCGTCGGCTGCCGCTCCTGAGCTACTGCACTCCCGGTAATTGGCGGACGCCGGGCGCGCTGCCTTGGCGCTCCCGCCTGACCTGCGCCGGCGTTGTCTCACCTTCTTGTTCCTGGGGATATCCGATGTCATGCCTTTTGAAGTTGAAGTTCCTCTTCTTGTTCCTCACGGCCCTTGGCGCGTTGGTTCCGACGGCTGCCAGCCGCGCCGAGCAGGCCTGGCCCCGTGACACCATCCGGGTGGTCGTGCCTTTCGCGCCGGGTGGACTGACCGACGTGATCGGGCGCACGCTGGCCCAGGAGCTGGCCAAGTCGCTGAAGGTCCCGGTCATCGTCGAGAACAAGTCCGGCGCGTTTGGCCTGGTCGGCACCGAATACGTGGCGCTCGCCAAACCCGATGGCAACACACTGCTCGTCGGAGGAGGCATCGTGGCGCTCGCGGATGCCCTCTATCCGAAGTTGCGCTTCGATCCACGCAAGGACTTGACCCCCGTCTCGATGATCGAGCGCAACGGGCTGCTGCTCCTCGCGACCAACGCCGACGAGCGCTGGCGCACCGCCAGCCTGCCGGATGTGCTCGCCCGGGCCAAGCAGAGTCCGGGGAGTGTCGCGGTGGCGAGCTTCGGTTCGGGTAGCATCGGCCACATGGCACTGGAAGCGCTCAAAACGGCCAGCGGCGCGGATCTGATGCACGTGCCCTACCGTGGCACGGCCCCGGCCATGCCCGATCTCATCGGAGGCCAGGTGCCGCTGATGCTCGACAACAGCGTGACGGCGCTGCCCCAGGTCCAGGCCGGGAAAGTCCGTGCGATCGCCTATACGGGTAGCCGGCGGCTGCCACAGTTGCCGGACGTCCCTACGTTCATGGAGCTGGGCATGCCGTCGATGCAGGTCTACAACTTCTTCGGGCTTTACGTGCCCGCGGGCACACCAGCGGCTATCGCCGAACGGTTGAATGCGGAGACCAACCGGATCTTCCGGGAGCCGAGCGTTGTCGCCAGGTTCGCGGAGATGGGGGCTGAACTGCATCCCGGCTCAGCGCGGGACTTCGCGCAATTCCTGGAAGGGGAGCGCTCCCGCTGGGGAAACCTGATCCGTACACGAGGCATCCGGCCGGAATGACGACGGGGAGGCCGGCGACGGCCGAAGTCGCATTCCGTGTCGCGTTCGAGCGAGCGGAGTTGCATGCCATGGCAAGCTGGGAGCCGTCAGGATCCAGCCATCCGGCGTATGCGCTGTTCCTGCATGGGGGAGGTATTGGCACCAGCTCCGCAGGCACGCGGTATCTGCGGATCGCGCTGGCGGGCGAGGGCGTGGCCAGCGTGGCCTTTGATTTCTCGGGGCATGGGCGCAGCGGCGGACGCCTGGAGGATGCGACGCTGCGCCAGCGCCAGCAGGAGGTGCGACGGGTCGTCGACAGCCTGCAGCCAGCGCAGCCGCGCGTGATCATTGCCACCAGCATGGGCGGGCACACGGCCTGCCGAATCCTTGACAAGATTCGACCCGACGCTCTCGTGCTGCTGTGCCCGGCGGCCTACGAGGCACGCGCGGAGGACGCGCGGTTCGGTTTGGAGTTCCGCGCCGTGATCCGCTCGACGCGGACGTTCGCGGATTCGCCGGCCTTCGAGGCATTGAGCCGGTACCAGGGGCGTGTGCTTGTGGTTTATGGCTCGGAAGATGAGGTCATTCCCCACGAGGTGCAGGAGCGCTACGCACATGCAGCGAGCCGGGCCAGTAGTCGGCAGGTCCTGCGTCTGGAGGGTGCCGGACACCGATTGCATGACTGGCTCGCGTGCCATGCCTCAGCCCGCGGGGATCTAGTCGTCCGGATCCTGTCCATGATGACTTAAAGCCCGGGGCGCGCCGAAATACTGAGGAGAAGCGCCCGCACTTTGGTGGCGCGGTGGCGCAAGACAGGCTTCTGCGAGGGTAAGGATCGCCAGTGACCGAATCTTGTGCAGCCAGGTCCAAAGGCCGCACTGTGGCTATGCTGATGTGTAAGTTATAACTTGCAATATATGGACAAAATGCTAATAATGCAAGCCATGACTTGCAAATCTCTGTCGATCAGAACGACCTGGGCGTTATGACAGATACCATTCGGCTTCCGGACGAGCTCGGTTCGCAATTGCGAGCGCGGCGTGAGGCTGTGGGCTTGAGCAAATCCGAACTGGCTGCGAAGGCTGGCAAGGTGCGGGAGGTCATCTACCGGCTCGAGGCGGGCGAAGATACGACGGTCTCGTCGTTCCTCGCGGTCCTTGGGGCGCTTGGCCTGGCGCTTCGCCTTGAACCCGTCGGGTTGCCGTCGGCGGAAGAGGTCGCGCGCCGCTTCCAGGATGACGACGATGCTCCCTGAAAAAATACGCGAGCTGTCGGTCTCCATCGCCGATGCAGAGCGGGCAGGCCAACTACTGCGCGGTTCGATCTACGAATTCCGCTATCTGGCGACGGATCCGGGGCAGGCGGCCGTGGCATTGCTGATGCCACCGGGCAAGCAATTGACCTGGCAGGATGGCGACTTGTTCGCCCCCATGGATCAGAACCTGCCGGAGGGCGACCTGTTCATTCGGATCCGGCAGTTGTTCCCCAAGCAGCCCCTCACGCCCATGCATCTGCTGGCTCTGATCGGGCGCAATGGCATCGGACGCCTGGGCTACAGCTTTGCTGATCATGCTGCGGCGCCGGCAGCCCGACCGCTGAGCAAAGCCGAGTTGCTGAAGACCCGGTACACGCCCCAGGTGTTCGACGAACTCGTGGCGGCGTACCTGAGCACCGGCGCTGGCATTGCGGGAGTGCAGCCCAAGATCATGGTTCCGGATCGGCCGACGATTCCCATCCCTTCGCTCATCGTCAAAGCCGCAAGTCCTGCCTACCCAGGCCTGGCCGCCAACGAGTACCTGTGCCTGAGCGCGGCGCGACGGGCGGGCATTGAAGTGCCGACGTGCGAGCTGTCCGAGGATGGGCAAATGCTTGTGCTCGACCGCTTCGATTTGGTCGCCCATGACGACGGACGAATCGAGCGGCTCGGATTCGAGGACATCGCAGCGCTTGCGGGACTGCGCGTGCGCGATGTTCTGTCCGACCGGAAGTACCAGGGCAGCTATCAGCGCATTGCCGAGCTGCTGCGCCAGCTGCATTTGCACAGCGACAACCTGCATCGCTTTTTCCAGCAAGTGGCGTTTTCCGTCATGGTCCGCAATGGTGACGCGCACTTGAAGAACTTCGGTGTCCTGTACCGCTCCGCTGAGGACCTGTGGCTGGCGCCTATGTTTGACGTGGTGACGACCTCCATCTACCGCTACACCCAGTACCAAGGTGGGCCAGAGCTGGAGGATCGAACTCTGGCGCTGAAGCTGTTCGCTGGCAGGCACCATACGAGGACCTATCCCACCACCGGGGAACTCCACGATTTTGGCCGGCGCGTCTGCGGCGTCAGCCGGCCCGCGCCGGTCCTTAAGGCCATCGCTCATGCAATGAGCGAGACCTTAAAGGACGCCCGGTCAGACGGTCGAATGCCGAATGGCCTGCTGCATCAAATGCAGGCTGCGTGGGAAGAGGGCATGGCGCACGCCCGCTGAGACAACCGACTCCGAGCAAAACGGAGCAGCCGACGGGAACCTCGTTAACGGCCTTGTGGGGGTTTGTTCCACTGCGGCAACTGCAATTTCTAAATCGGGCGTTGACCCTGGGCACAGCGTGCGTAGATCGGGCAGAGCATCTGCGCTCGCATCAAGGGTTGCGTTCTCATGCTCGCTGTAACCCGATCTATTCCGCGGTGAGCCCTCCCTCTCGATGCCGCTGCTCCATGGGCGATGAATGCGGCACTTGCAATCGTGCATTGGGCGTGCACGATGGGCACGGCATGACACGCCGCGTCACGGGTCGGGAGGAAAGCTCTCCGCCTCTACTCAGATCCGGGATAAGCGAACGGCCATAGGGGCGGCAACCCCTGCGGCCGTTCTAACCACAACGCACTAACCCACAAAGGACCGTGCACTATGGCTGAGCAAATTATCGCTCCGGAAGGAGCATGTCCACGCGCCTATAGGGACCCAACCGCACCATGCTGCATGGCTAGGACAATGTCGGAGCATTTGTCCCACTCGTTTGCGAGCGACAGGTGCGCTGGGCCACAAGCCAGCAAGGCCGCATCAGGGGCTTCTGAACTGCCCGAACCGTACGCCTATTGGGTGCGGCAGACGTCAGCTGCCAAATCGGTTCTTGACGGTCTGCTGCAAGTCAAGCTTTCGGCGTCGGATGCCGAGATGGCCTATGGTTGCGTCAGCTACGTGATGTGCACCACTTCTCGCGTGCGCCTTGCGTACGCGGCTCGCCATCGAGAGGGTGGATATGACCTTATGCATGATTTCCGGCACATCCACGGCACAAGTGTCTTATTGATGAGACTGCTGGAGCAGCTTGCGGGGACCACCATCCATGGGCCAGAGCCACTCCATTTGCATGATCTTGCGTTAGTCCAAGGTCTGTGCAGGGCGTGCGGCGAATCCTGCGGCGAAGTGCTGAAATGGCTTCCGGCGGAGCTCGCTTCTCACGGGAGTGCAGTGGGACTCGAATAGATGCACGGACAGCGGCTCGGCGGACTTCTTAGAGCCTGTTCACGATCTCCTGATCAGCAGAGCCAAGAAATCCAGATGCACGAACTGCAAGCTGGTGTTCAGGAGCCGCTCGCAGTTCTTCCACGGCCGCCTGTTCTTGTCCAGCCAGGCAAAGCTGCGCTTGACGAGCCAACGCTTGGGCATGACCTTGTTCGCCACGCTTGGCAATCTGCACGGTGACGTGCTCGCCCACAATGTCCTTGACGCCCTGCGCGAAGGGCTGGCCCACGTAGCCGCTGTCACACAGCAGGCTTTGCCCCGGGCTCAGGCCGGGTTTGCAACGCTTGAGCGCCGCCAAGGCTCCTTTGCGGTCGGTCACCTCGGCCGTGGTCACGGCCACCGCGTGCGGCAGTCCTTGCGTGTCCACCGCAATGTGACGCTTGATGCCCGAGACCTTCTTGCCCGCGTCATAGCCCTTGAGCGTTGCCGTGTCCGTGTTCTTCACGCTCTGCGCGTCCACGATCAAGAACGCGCTGCAGGCGTTGCACCCCAGTCTCGGGCCGCGCCAACCTGATTTTTTGAAGGCCTGCTCCAGCAGGCTGACACCCTGATCATCGGGCTGGCTCCAGTGGGCCCAGTACGAATGCACCGTGCGCCACTTGGGAAAATCGCTGTGCAGCGCGCGCCACTGGCAGCCCGTGCGCAGCAGGTACAGCACCGCGCACCACACTTCGTACAGATCAACCGTGCGCGGCTTGGTCTTCTTGCGCCCACTCTCCAGAATCGCCCGGATGACCTCGAACTGCTCGCGACTCGTGTCGCTGGGGTACTTCTTCGTGCGCACCCCAGCATTCTCACGGTGATATCTAAGATCGTGAACAGGTTCTAACAGGCACAGTGCGGTTTCCGCTCCATGGAGCTCGGTCTTTGCTCCTTTCGTCTACAGTCAACTTCACTCTATGGAGGAATTTCAGCAGATGTTGAAATAGGTCTTATAGGTGAAATTTAGGCGATATTTTTCAAAAATTGTGGTACTTTCAGCGGATGCTGAAAGATGCCAATCCAATGAAAGAGGCTGAGGCTCGGGCTGGTGAGGCGCTGCGCCGTTTGCTTGAAAAGATCCCGATCCTTCAGGTTGAAGGGATCGAAGCCGAAGCCGTGTCCGACGACTGGGAGCCGGACCTGATCGCCCGGCTGCGCGTGGACGGGCGGCAGCATTTGCTCATCTGCGAGTACAAGTCGAACGGGCAACCGCGGTATGCCCGGTCCGCGCTGCTGGAACTGCGGAACTACGTCGCGCAGCGAACTCCCGAGGCAACGCCCGTCTTCATCGCCCCCTATATCTCACCTGCGGTAAGGCAACTGTGCGAAGAGAAGGGGGTCGGCTATCTCGACCTGGAAGGAAACGCACGGATCGCCTTCCGCGGCGTGTTCATCGAGCGCATGGTGACGGACAAGCCTGTCGCGGAGCAACGCGAACTCAAGTCGTTGTTCAGGCCGAAGTCGGCCCAGGTTTTGCGCGCCATGCTGCGCGAGCCAAGCCGTGCTTGGCGCGTCACCGAGTTGTCGGACATTTCCGGGGTCAGCTTGGGGCACGTCAGCAATGTGCGCACCGGCTTGATTGACCGGGAATGGGCACGCGCCTCGGACGACGGCCTCGTCCTCTCGGCGCCCGACGCCCTGCTGGACGCATGGCGGGACAGCTACACAGCACCGCCAGGTGAGCGGCTGCGGTTCTACACGCCTTTGCATGGCAGCGCGCTCGAAGACGCTGCCCGCAGCGCACTGAGCGCCGAAGACGGTCCTGGGCATGCTGCCTTCGCATCGTTCTCGGCAGCGCAGTGGCTTGCTCCTTACGGGCGCACTGGCACGCACTACTTCTTCGCCGACGAGGATGGTCTGCGCAAACTCCAGGCAGCGCTGAAGCTCGCGCCTGCCGTGAAGGGCGAGAACGTGGCCGTCACCGTACCGAAAGACACAGGATTGTTCGCCGACACCGTTGAACCCGCACCGGGCGCGGTTTGCACGAGCCCGGTTCAGACCTACCTCGACCTCTCCATTGCCGGCGAACGCGGCGCCGAGGCCGCCGACCACTTGCGCCAGGAAAGACTCTCATGGCTCAAATGACACCACCACAGGAACCACAGTCAGCCGCCGAATATGACGATCGCACGACCGCGGCCGTGAAGTCCGTGTTGATTGAGATTGGCCAGATTCTGGGTAGTTTCAGGGGCAAGTTCGCCATCATTGGCGGCGCGGTTCCCTGGCTATTGCTGGGCAACGAGGACATGCCCCACGTCGGTACGCGACCCTGATCGGTGCGCTTCAAAGCCATGGATACGCCCAGCGCGAAGGATTTCGGCGCTTCCAACTGGTTCGCCAGGTTCCGGTGCGAGATGGCGGGGAAGCGATCGACGTCATGGTCGATTTCCTGATGCCGCGCGACGCGGTGATCGTCAAGAACAATCCGCCCCTAATCAGCGACTTCGCCGTGCAACGGGCAGATGGTGCCGACCTGGCGATGCGGTTCTACCAACTGGTGGCTGTGGCGGGGCCGATGCCGGACGGGGGGACGAACCGCGTGGAGATCGCGGTGTGCTCCATCCCCGCTTTGCTGGCAATGAAGGGCCATGCACTGGCCGGTCGCTACAAGCAGAAGGACGCCTACGACATTTACTACTGTGTGCGGAGCTACCCTGGTGGTATTGAGGCGCTGGCCCAGGAATGTCGCCCACTGCTGGGGCATGCAAGCGGCGAGCGCGGCTTCCGGCACATCGCCGAGAAGTTCGACGCCTTCGAGGGGCATGGCCCCACCTGCGTGAGGCGCTTCGTCGAAGACACACATGCGCTGGGTGATCGCACGCCCGAACAGTGGCAACAGGATGCGTTCGGGCAGGTCGATGCGCTGCTACGCGCGATGGCGCTGCGAGGTTGAGTCACGGCCTCATGGACTACGCGCAACTTCGCAACTTGTTGGAGCCCCTGGTAACCGGCCTGAAGGATGCTGGCACACACACCATGTTGCCAACATTCTGCGAAGAGCTGGGACTACCCGTGCCTCCAGATGATGGCTCCAAGCGGGAACGAATGACGGCCAGCTTCAATGCACTTGCGGATACCGAGTTGCCTGCAGTGGCCCGCAAACTGCTGATCCGCCACCCGCCCAATGCCACCACGCGCAACCAGATTCAGGACATCCTCTGGAACGACAGCGCGTCCCCGCCCATCCCGAAACGATACCGGCGCGAGGTCGCGCGCAGGCTCAATAGCGAAGAGCTGTATGGGGATGCTCGCCGGTTCGACGATCTGCTGGAGCGCCTGTGGATTCTGGATGCCGATGACTGGATGCACTCGCTGGGCGGAAAGCCCTCGGGATTGCGCGCAGAGATTCAGCAGCATGTCCATCGCAACCCGGAGGACTGGCCAGCCGAAGTGTTATTCGACCAGTTGGGTGCGTATGAAGCCTCCGACCGGCGCTTCGTTCTGTTCTTGGAGGGGCTGGCTTCGGCCGACGTGCGCCCGGATGAGGCAGCGCAACACCATTTCGTCGCCTGCGTCAACGAGCCGCTGCACAGTTGTGGTGTCGAATCTGGCCAAGGGTGATCGCGAACTGAAGCTTACCGGCTATGAAGTCTTTCGTTTCGGGGCCGCGGAGCTGCAAGTGCCGACGGCGAAGGCTGACGTGAAGACGTTCTTTGAGGCTCTGTTCAAGCGCTACAGCGTTCCGACGGGCTGACAACCCAAAGGCGACCATTTGACGGAATCCTAGCTAGCCATAACATTATTTCGCTATTGTGGACGGAATCACAATTTCCTGACTTAAATAGCGAACATGTCATGCAAGCTGTCCGTGAGCGTCCAGCCGGTCCACCT
Organism: Acidovorax sp.; assembly: GCA_047601665.1. GTDB lineage: Bacteria > Pseudomonadota > Gammaproteobacteria > Burkholderiales > Burkholderiaceae_C > JASGIT01. The sequence goes on along the minus strand of JASGIT010000001.1, from coordinate 4,405,971 downwards.
TGTGGCGGGCGGCTCGCGTGTCAGGCGGGTTGCCAGCGATGCGGCAGCAGATCTTCAATGCGGCTGTTGAGCTGAGTCGGCAGCCGCTGCAGAACATCACGCAGGTAGGCCCAGGGCTCGCGGCCACACATGCGGGCGGACTGCACCAAGCTCATTACCACCGCCGCGCGTTGCCCGGCCAGTTCGCTACCCACGAACATCCAGGCTTTGCGCCCCATCGCCCAGGGCTTGATCTGGCGCTCCAGGTGGTTGTTGTCGATCGGCACCGCGCCGTCATCGAGGTGATGCGTGAGTGCCGCCCAGTGCTTGAGCGTGTAGTCGATGGCCGCAGCCGTCGAGCCCCCGTCGGCCACGCGCCGGCGCTCCAGTTGCAGCCAGGCGCCGAGCTGCTCCCATAGTGGCCGGGCCAGTGCCTGCCGCCCGCTGCGCCGCCCCTCATCGCTCAGGCCGATGAGTTCACGTTCGACCGCGTAGATGCCTGCGAAGCGCTGTATCGCCTCCTCGCCCACGGCGCTGGTGCCGGCCTTGGCGAGCTCGTCGAACTTTCGCCTGGCGTGTGCCACACATGCGGCTGCCTTGCGGCCTGGGTACAGCCGCTCGTCGAGCACCGGGTCGTAGGCGCCGTAGCGGTCGGTCAGCAACGTGCCCTGCCAAGCGGGCAGCCCAGCGCGCTCGTCCCCTGCCAGGAAGGCGCGTGGGTACTGCGCTGCGCGTCCGCGGACAAACTCGTAGACCACGCCCGGTGTCGGATCATGGTGGCTGCGGGCATAGGCCCACACATAGGCTTTGCGAGTCTTGCCGGCGCCGGGATCCAGGAGCGCTACCGGCGTCTCGTCGGCGTGCAGCACCCGGCTGGCGAGCACGAAGCGCTTTTGCGCTTCGTACAGCGGCTCCAGGGCCGCGCCGGCCTGGCCGGCCCAACTGGCGAGCGTGGAGCGTGGAGTATGCAAGCCAGCCCTCGCGTTGATCGCCTCTTGCCGGTAGTACGGCAGGTGGTCGGCGAAGCGGCTGATGAGCGTATGGGCCAGCAGCCCGCTGGCGGGCAGGCCCGCGTCAATGATCTCGGGGACGGTGGGCTGCTGCTTCAACACTTGGCAGCAGCGGCAGGCCCACTTGCCGTAGATGTGGCGGTGCACGAAGAACTCGGCTGGTACTACGTCCAGCCGCTCGCTGACGTCTTCGCCGATGCGCACCATAGGGCGGCCGCAGCCCTCGCTCTGGCAGGTGGTGTCTGCAGGCTCGTGACGGTGCTCGACGCGACGCAGGTGCTCGGGCAGCGCTTGGCGCCGCGGCCGGCGCGGAGGGGGCTTCGGGGGTGTGCCCTGGCCGGCTCGCGCGGCCTGCGCGCGCAGTGCATCGAGTTGGGCCTGCAGGCCGGCCTCGTCCTCGGCCAGGGTCTCCTCGAACAGGCGCCGCTGGTCGGCGCTCATGGCCTCGGTCTTGGCGCCGAACTTCCAGCGCTTCAGGCGTGCCAGCTCGAACTGCACCTTCTCCAGCTTGGCCTCACGCAGCACGATCTCGCGGTCCTTGCGCTTGATCTCTTGATCCTTCTGCTGCAACTCGCCAGCCTGCTGCTCAATGCATTGGAGCATCTGCCGGGCAAGCGCCGCGATGTCATCGGGCGACAGACCTTGCAGGTCATGGGCCTTGAGGTCGCGCAGGTCGAGCATGGCTGGCATCGTGCCAGGCACGGCCGGGCAGCACCATTGGCACAACTGCCGTTGTCAGCGCACGGCCGTCATGCCCGGCAGATGCGCTGCAGCTCTGGGAGACGCTGCCAAGGCAGGCCAAGCACCAGCGCGTCGAACTGAGCGCGCCCAAGTTCTAGCGCGGTAGGACCGCCCGAGGTAACCATGGCCCAGGTGAAGTGGCCTGCGTTGAGGCGACGCGCGGCGCACCACACGCCGAAGCCGTCGTGCACGAGCAGTTTGATTCGGGTGCCGCGAGCGTTGGCGAAGAGGTAGCCGTGGTAGGCCTGGGCGGCGCCGAAGACCTGCACCACGCGTGCGAGCAGCCGGTCGGCACCGGCGCGCATGTCGATGGGCTCGACCGCCAGCCACATCGCGTCGATGCGGATCACCGCAGCAGCTCACGCATCCAGGCGGCGCATTCACTGGCGGCGCTGGCTGGCCAAGTGACGATGATCGCTGTGGCACCACGCTGCAGCTCAATGTGGATGTCGGCGACCGGTGCTGCTGCAACCGGTGGCGGCAGGCTCACGGGGACGAACAACGGCTTGGCCTCTGGAGTGTCGATGTCACAAGCGGCGGGTTTGTCCGGGGCGATGCCCGGCGGCCTCAGCTCGGCCTCGCGGACCCAACGGCGCAGCAGGTTGGCATTGACGCCGTGGGCCAGCGCCACGGCCGCCATTGACATGCCGGGTTGCATGCAACTGGCCACGGCATCGGCTTTGAATTCATCGCTGTGTAGGCGACGCCGCCGACGCGGGCTGCCTTGTTGATCGGAAATAGTGTTCACGTGTCCACCAAGAGTTAGTGGACACGAGACTCCTATGCCGCCGGTCAGTATTCAAGATGGGGCGACTGGACGCTCACAGCTGTCCTTCGTCTTTCCGCAAGAGTAGCGCTTGCTTTTCGATCTGGATGAGTGGCTGGAGTGCAACGCAGCCCTTGATTCCCTCACTGGAAACGCCCTGGCTGCTACGCCCCTGCATGGACTCAATCAGCGCCTCCGGGCGTGCCAAGCATCCTTACCATGCGCTGGAAGCTACCCCTGCCTGCAAGCGACCAAGAGTAGGCTGTCCCAATGTGACGACTTCAGGCTGACAACAGCCGCTCACCCATCGGCAAAGCAGTGACAGATCTGCTCAGCAGCAGACGTTCAAAGGCGAAGTTTTCTAAGCCAAGGAGACTGCTCCTGACTATCTTGCATATCTAGCAATGCAGCCCCCACACATCCATTCACCGTCGTCGTAGATGCCACCCGTCATGTCAGTTCGCTGGTGGCACCAGCCGCATTCGGAGTAGATGGCGCTGTCCTCGTATCTGTTGCGTCTAGGCTCCCTGTAGCCCTTCTGGTTTGACGGCAGAAGGCTCGGATCTGGCGCTGTGGCGAACCTTCCACAGTTGCTGCACCAGTAACCACCGTGGTGCTCAATCGTGCTGGCCCTCTTGCAGTACGGGCACACCACTTGGTCATGAGCCACGAGCGGCACAACAGTAGCAGCCGCAAGCTCTGCAATGCTCTCTACCCGTCGGCAACTCATACCGCTGGCGTTCAGGTGATTGAGCAGCGGATCAAAACCTTTGTCACTACTGAGCACAAAGCATTCAGTGTCTGGTGCCGTCTCAAAGGTCCGTCCCAGCTCAAATGCAATGTGAAAGTCCAAGGCGTTCTTGCCTGCCCCTGAGATCTTCAAAAAGTCCACACGACTGAACCTATGTGTCGTCGTGGGCTTCTTCGCGGCCTTGGGCGGGTTCTGGTTCGCACCCACAAAAATGATGGCCCTAAAGCTCTCGTCTAGTGGCGACAGGTCAACCTTGTGCTTGTTCTCCAGATCAACCAGCAATAGCTTCTTGGTCATGTCGTTACCTTGCCGGCAGGTGCCATTGCTCGCCTATTATGGTCAGGGTCTTGGCGCCACGGGTCATTGCAACATACAGATCCTTCGCGTCCAGAGTGTCTGCGTCGAGGATGACTGCATGGTCGTACTCAAGCCCCTTCACCAGCAGCGTTGTGCCGATGAGCTTGCGATGGCTGATCGGTCTTCCCGTGTGCCTCATGTCGCGTTGGTATAGGTTTGCCGCGTCCGTCAGCGTTGCCCCGCCACCGTCAATGTGAATCTTCAGCACGTTGAGGAAGCGATACAGCAGATCACGACGATAGGCATACGTTTCAGGGTTGGCCTTCAACGCCAAGAAGAAGGCTTTAAGGTGAGCACTTGTCGAGTCCTTGAGGTAAGCATTCGCAGCATGCAGAACCAAGGGATATTTGGTTCCCTTGCTCTGCTTCGCGACCTCGCCTCTCTTCGTGCCTGCGGTCAAGATGTCGCCTACACCAGTGAAGCACTTCTTGGCGAACTCCAGCGCCAGCAGGAAGCCCAGTTGAGTTGTCTTGGCTGCAACCAGCTTCTTGATGAACGAATGAAGGTCTTTGCCTTCAACCTCTTCAATGGAAGAGAACCGCCCACCCATAGTTCTTGCCAAGAGATGGGTCTTGTTCTTGGACTGCTGACCGCCGCCATGAAGAGCAATCACACTGTCGTTATGCCCAAGCAAACCAATGAGCGAGGCATACTGCTTTGACGCCAAGAATTCGGGGGTCGTGTAGGCATGTTTCACACATGTAGGCAAGCCGTTCAGAAGATCGATCTTTTGGCCCTGTTCCAAGGTCTCCCTTGCCTTCTTGAGCCAAGCTCCGAGGTTCGGATCGCCGGCAGTTTTCCAGCGCCATGGCGTCTCTAGCTGACCGAGACACACGAAGGTCGGGTAGACACTCACGGCCCAATCGATAGGTTTGCCTTCGTCACCACCAAAGTCAAAGATGGCCTGCATAGGATCGCCGAGTATTCGGCACGGCATGAATTCAGCGAAGGCACAGACTAGGGAGTGCTGCAGATCGGAGCAGTCCTGGTACTCGTCTACATAAACACCGGCATAGGTGGAAGCGACAACGCGGCGAATGAACTGCTTCCCCAGCAACCCAGAACAGCACTCGTAAAGCTTGTTCCACTGCTTGCTGGTTGGGTGCTCCGCCTTCCACCCTGAAGTCTTCGGGTAGGCTAGACAAAGCCGAAGTGACCAGCTCGCAATCGTGTCGATCTGGTACTTGGAAGCAGGCACACCAAGAGCATTCATCTTGGTCTTGATAGAGTTCACACCCGCGAAGGTGTGGGTCAAGATTAGCTGTCGTTTGGTAGCAGCTTTCACTGCCATGGCGATGAGATGCGTCTTGCCGTAGCCGGCAGGCGCTATCACATACCCCTTGGTAGTGAAGTTGCTGAGCTTGAGAGCCAGTTCCTCAGACATGCTCAGCCCAAGTCCAAAGCGCCTCCAGTTCGATGGCCAAATTCTTCTTCAGAAAAGCGGCGTCGTTGAACGCAGGGCTCACGACCTTGAACCACTGATCGCCCCGCGTGGTGTCCTTGAACCAACCGGCCTTCTTCGCGGCAGACCCAATAGCGGTTCGCAGCTTTGCACTCTCAGGCCATTTCTCAAGGTCTGGATCAAGTGCTTCCTGAACTCTGGAGCGCACCTGGTCATAAACTGGGTAACCCAGCTCATTCTGCGCAAGCTTCAAGCTGCCCACGACGCTCACCCAAGGCAGATCTTGGAATGCGCGCTCCTCCAAGGAGTACTTGTCGCTCCACACATGCACGGGGACACCAAGCTTCGTGAGTTCCGCTGCATCAGCGGTCGAAAACTGATCTTCAGCGTCTGCATCTGCAAGCGCTGAAACGTCGTATCCGAGCGACTTGAACGCCTTTGCTAAATCCTTGATCTTGCTGGCCCCCCTCGCGTCCAAAAGGGCAACGCCGTGATAGGACAGTGGATCCTTTCCCTTGCCTACTTGGTGATCGTCAAAACCTCGCATGAACCCAACTTCAGTAGCGCCTTCACAGACCACAACCTTCTTCGCCAAGAATGCTTCGGTGCTGGATCGAATCTTTCCCTGCACTTCAAGCTGTTCCAGACCGTCCTTCGCTGCGGAAGTGATCTGCACGACCCCTCCCTTGCTGTGCACGATATACAGCTCTTTTACTGTGAGTTCCCGCAGGACTGTGGGTGAGTGCGTGGTAAGGAAGTATTGACCTCTCTGATCCTCACGGACGTGCTTAATCAGGCGGGTGATTCGATGCGGCTCCAAGCCGAACTCCACCTCGTCAAACAATGTGATGTGGCCTTCTTCCAAACCCATCTTCTGAATACCACACAGCAGCATTCGCCGTGATCCTAGACCTAGCTGACGAAGAGGAATGTCACCGTCATGGAGGGCCAGCCCACCCACCTTCAGGTTGATAGAAGCCAGGTCAAGGTGAGCCTTGTAAGCGTCCGATACCGGCACACCCAACAGCTTCGCGATGTCTTGAGACTTCTCAGCCGCCGCATCGAAATTCTTGAGCGTGACGGGCCGGTTCGCATCCAAAGAGGCTCTGGCCGTGCGAGCGGCCGTTGCCAGCAGTTCGTTCAGACTCTGGGCCTCAGTGAGCTTCGCCAACGCCGTGCCTGTAGCCCATGAAAGCTGTTTCTCGCTGTAGGCACCGATGAGGCCGACACTGACCTTGTTCCTATCGCCCTGCTTGAACGGAACACCGTCAGGGTGGCGATCACAGACAACCATCCACTTGGGCTCAAGATCTTTGTCGACCGTCAGCCGCACCGTCAGGACACTCTCCAGGTGATCTTCAGGTTCGTCAGTGAGCTTGAGGGCAGCAAAATTCCAGCCACGGAGGTACTGGCCGTACTTGTCCAAGGCGCAGAAGGCTTCGGTCAATGCTCCAATGGTGATTTCTATGACGATGGAGTCGGCTACCTTGCACTGGTAGAAATCGGCGTCGCTTAGGGTCAGGTTCCACTGGGGATAGAAGGCATACCTGATGGCCTCAAGGATGGTGGATTTAGAAGCGTCCCCTTTTCCAATCAGGCAGAAGATGTCTGCGTTGGGAAGGCTCCAGTCAAGCTCTTTCACGCCCCGAAAGTTCTTGATTTCTATTTTTCTGATCTTCACCGAGCAAGATCCTCCAGAACATTACCTATGAACTGGGCTACTGCCAATCAATGCTCTCCCAAAACAGCATGGAATGTCTCTTCGCCCTTTCCCCGCATCATAGATACATTTCGTCACGTCGCCATTAAAAGGCGTCAGAGAAGTTGTTGCTCCGCTGCCGTGGAACAGCAGCCGACCGATAGAGTTTGTGACCATCTGAATGCCCGAAGTGCGGCCGAGAGCGTGCACTGACGCAGGACCATCGGCTGACTGCACCGCTGCACATTGGACTCCAACCGCGGGAATCCACGAGGTACCGGCTAGCAGCTGCGCTTCAGCAGGCGCGACTGAAGTGAGCGTTACGGAACCGGTCATCGGCCGATTTCTGCTTTTGAGCGCCGCTCGCTTATATACAAGCGTGGCTACCGGCAACGCGGTCACCGTCACTTGGCGCCGGGGACCGGTTGCCCAAGCTCAATCTGCGATAGTCTGCTTCTATCTCTCCTTCAAAAGCTCAGCCGCCAATGACGACACCAATCACGTTGACTGTGGGTGCCATCACCCTCACTCTCAATAAGTGGGAAATCGGCGCCCACCACGGGATGCTGTTTCAGGAATCTGATCGCCAGCGTCGCCGCCACCCCGACATCGACTACAGCTACTACGACGAGCACCCTGAAGAGGATCTCGCGCAAAGTGAGACTTGCTTTTGTCGTTCGCTCGGCTCGATGTTGCCGCGGCTCGAACTGCTCGGGTACACGCTGGCCACAGTCAAGGCGGAGTACGAAATGCAGGTGACGCAGGACGCTGAGCGGTACGACGAGGACGATGGCACGCCGTCACCAACTCGGCCCGAGCGACTGGAATTCGCGAAGTTCGTCGAGTTCATCCGCAGGTATCCGGTATCTGACCTTGACGACGAATACCGGCCGGATACTGAGTCAGGGTCTGAGCAATGGCGCGCCCGATTGGCGGCCGATCCCGCCGTGGCTTTGTTGCCTCAAGGTGATCAGGATCGCGACGTTGACGGCTACTCTGAACGCAGCCACTTCGGTGGCCTCATTGGCTTCTTATGTCCTTATTCAGTGCTGCGCGTTCTCGCCGAGAACCCTGCAAACCTGACACTGGACGTTGTCTGGGACTACGGGAACTTCGTTGCTGCCGGCTGGGCAAAGAACGAAGAGTTCGTCGCCGGCGCCCGCCGTCCACAGACCTTTTTGCTGGCCACCGAGGGGACGTCCGACACACACATCCTGAAGCGAGGCCTTTCGCTGCTCCGGCCAGACGTCGAGGACTTCTTCAGGTTCATCGACATCGAGGAGCGGCACCCCTTCTCGGGTACCGGCAATCTAGCCAAGTTCGCCGAAGGCCTCGTCAAGATCGACGTCCAGAACCGCATGGTGTTCGTCTTCGACAACGACGCCGAGGGCGTCGATGCGTATCGCAGCCTGCAGCGGTTCAGCTTCCCGGTCAACATGCGGTCGATGCTGCTGCCCGACCTCGATCAACTGCGCGACTTCCCTGCACGCGGCCCAAGCGGTGTTGTGCGCACTGACATCAACGGTCTGGCTGCGGCCATCGAGTGCTATTTGGATCTACGCCTAGCCGGCCGACCCGAAGCGCAGGTAACGTGGACCAACTTCAAGGAGTCAATGGGCATCTATCAAGGAGCGCTGGACTTCAAGGAAAGCTACGCCAAAGCTTTCTACGAAGCGAGCGTAGAGGCCATCACAACCGGCACGTACGACGTCAGTAAGCTTAAAACCGTGCTGGATGCCCTGTTTGCGACCTGCTGCGCCATGTCCACGGACATCCTGGGGCGCGAGTCACAGTGAACTCCCGGTAACTCGATCGCCCCCACGTTCGCTGGAGGCTCCACCAGCCAGCGGCTATCGCGCATCCTGCTGTTGGTACACCTTCTATGTCTGAGACTAATGCAGGTCAGAGTCGTCGAGTCGAATGACTGCTTGTTTCTATTTAGCGTGCGTACAGCGCGGAGCACCGAAGGTTGTAAGACGCTGCAGAGCCGTCGGTCACATTCGCCAGGACGGCTTCAGGCTGATCGCGGACCTTCGCCCTTGCGCCTCGGACCGTCCGCTCCCAACCCAATTCTGTTGAAAAACTCGCCTTGGAAGGCAGACTGGGTTCACTGGTTCAGCACCAGCGAACGTCGCGATGAGTGTTGGGCATTGAGATCAGAAGGGGTTGCTCCCTTCCTGATCATCAAGTCCCTTGCATTGCCGGACCTTCCCCGGCGGGCATCAACCACTTCGCCATCCGCCGTAGGTTCTGGGCCGTGGCCGCCATCAGGAACTCATCGTGTGCTCCGCTGAGGCCACGCAGTCTCAGACGATCAAGCTTCAGGATGCGTTTGAGATGGGCAAGCGGCAGAACCAGCGATAGGCCAGATTCAGATGAACCTCCTCGCACAACCGGCGCTCGGAGCGGATGCCGAAGCAATAGCCCACGAGCAGCATGCGGATCATGAGCTCGGGGTCGATGGAGGGGCGCCCGTGTGGCTGTAGAACGGGGCCAGATGCTGGCGCAGTTCGCCCAGATCCAGGAACCGATCGACACCCCGCAGCAGGTGGTCACGCGGAATGTGATCGGCCAAGTTGAATGCGTAGAAGAGCTGATCCTGGCTTGCCTTCTGTCCCATCATGGTGTGCGCCTCCGTCAGTGACGAAGGACTACCAACTGCTGATCAGGTTCCTGGACCAAGGGGAGTTTTTCAACACAATAAGCCCTTAAGCGGCCGGTCGACTACATCAGGTTGCCACCGGAAATCTGTCGGTCAACCCTTTGAGCAGTGCCATCAGCGATGCCTTCATACAGAATTCGTGGAAGCCCGCCCAGCCTTCACGGCACATCGCGCACCAACCGCTTCGGCCCAATTCCACATAAAACAAATCCATGACAACAGAACGAGTTAGAAGCCACGAGCTTGAGGAGTTCTCACTAGCGGCCCTGCGACTGGCATTGCCTAGGAAATGGGTGATCCATGGGTTCAAGCGCGACTACGGTATTGACGTCCAACTTGAACTGTTCGATGAGCGCGGCATGGCGCTCGGGCTGCGAGCATACGGACAACTCAAGGCCACAGACAGCAGCGAAGACGACGACGAACTGTGCCTTGATCGTGATCATTTCGAGTACTGGTCGTCGCACTCAGATCCTGTATTGCTTCTGCGCTATTTCAGCGCGACTCAATCCTTCAAGTGGTGCTGGCTGCACGAGGTGGCTTGGTCAATGAAACCAGAGGCCCGGAGCCTCTCAGTCGTTCGTTTTTTGCAGCCATGGAATCAGGATACTTCGGCCGCGGAAATCGCGACCTTCCTAAAGGAACGAGGTCAGGTGCTTGCTTCCAGGCTGCTTCCGCCATTCACGATCTCGATCTATAGCCGCACGCTTTCACCAGAGGCCGTGGTAGAGCTATCCACCAGCGCAGGCGAACTTGTGGACCAGAAAACGTTCCAAGTCGTGGCAGGTGATCTCCCGGACGCGGCGTTCAAGGTCTTCGTCGAGCGCAAGTCGATTGCAACGACGCATTTTGGGGCACCCGGGATTGTCGTCACGCTAGACGGCCAGGAAGGTGATTTGCTCTCCTTAGTCTGGCTTTTAGTCTTCCTGACCGGATGCAGGTATGACCGCGTTCTAGTCGCGAGATTGTTGGCTCAAAGGCACTTCGACGTGCTGGAGCGCGCGGCGAGCGGGTCGCTGATGGCATTGCTAGCCGAGGCGACGACGTTTGCGCTTGGGCTCAAGCAAGCTGCTGCGGTCTTGAAGCCGTTTGAAGTAGCAGATACGGAGGTGCAAAGCCTGCGTGTAGCGATGACCTACATGGGCATTTTTCATGGAGCTACGCGCTTTGGCGAGCTCACTGAATGGGCCGAACTGCTTAAGGAGGCCTATGAAGTTGAGAAGCATGAGCAGAAGGCTTGCATTGCATACAACTGCGGCAACGCTCTGAGCTCTTTGGGGCGATGGGACGAAGCGGTGGAGATGTTTCAAGCTGCAGCGGTGAATGACGCAAGCTACCGCAACCGCTCATACTTCCTATGCGAGCTCGCGGCCTCCCTTTTCGAGAGTGGCCAGTACGGGGAAGCAGCGAGGCAGTACCGGTTTGCCCTTGAACTCGGTGAAGTCTCCCGAACGAGATACCTCCTTGGAGACACGTTGTTCAGCCTTGGAGAGTTCGCCGCTGCAAGGGGCGAGTTGCAAGGTGCGATTAGTGCCGGCTTGGATGACGACTCGCAGGGCCATGCAGCGCTAATCGAGGCGATGTGCGCAGAGATGGTCGATCACTGGGGTCTTCCTGCAGTCCACCAGGCGGTCAAGTATGGCGGCGACGCGGAACCCCTGTCTGAACTCGCACAGCAGACTGGACAGGACTTTGAAGACAGTCTGTCGAAGATGCTAGTGACTTATGCGTCAGATGGCTTCTTCCACTTCAACGCTGCTCACGCTTGCCGCTTAGCTGGGCGTGTGGATCTGGCCGTATACCGGTACTTTCATTGCGCGCTAAGGCAGCGGCACGATGCAGAGGCCTGGGCTTTGGGGATCGCCAGTGCGATGGAACTAGGCGACGCCGAACTGATGGCCGTCGGGGTCTTCACGGGCTACTTCTTCTGTGGTGAGCGCCTCACAAGCGAGTTCTTGAGGGTCTGTCACCTGTCTGGGGCGGATACCGAGTCCAACATGTTGTGGCAGCAAAATGCAATCAGAGTGATCCAGAGGGCGCGACGAAAGGCAGATCGATCGGTCACAGTTCGGATCACGGGCGATGGAGCTCAACAAATATCGGAGATCACGCTCTGATCGTCGTGAGCTGCGGTATGACTGCTCCGAATCAAACATCGACGGCTATGCCATTCGGAATGGATAGATTTGCAGCACAGCACGCGCTGAATGGGCTGCAACGAATGGATCGGCCGCCATAGAGCCAAATTTCGCCGATGACCGTTTATGGCTGATTCTGTTGAAAAACTCCCTACCTCCGCCTTGAGCTATGTTTTCGGGGGTACCTCACCCCTTCCCGCATGTGAGATCGTCGATCCTGGAGCGATCTGAGAGGTCGATTTTCCTACCGACGTAGGACGCTCAAGAACTTTCGAGTTTTTCAACAGAATCGGCTGATCTGAGTCATTCGTGCTTGAGTGCCTGGACGGCAGCAACGGCTCAAACCTGTCATTGAACTACCAGTGCTGAGCGGCAGGTTCCCCTTGAACTGCTCCATCTCTTCGTTTCACAACACAAAGCCTCGCAGCGACATTGTCACACTGTCCCCGCCAGAGCTTCGTGCCGTCGAGTTGCTTTATGCTCCCAGCCATGCGTACCAAGGTGTGCCCACCCATGGCAACCCTCTGTAGCGTTACGGCATGAACGCAGGAATAAATATCAACAAGACGAAAAGTGGAGGTAACGGTGATTGAAGCGTCTCAAGTAGTCAGGGCCACAGTTTCGCGGCTGATTGACGCCGGTTCGCTCGGTGACGAAATCATCGAAGCCGTGTTCGATGGCACCAGGTTTGCGCCCTATGAGGGCTACCTCTTTGACTACAAGGCGAAGTGGCCCGACACCAAGCCTGAGTTGAAAAAGCTTGTGCGGCACGTCGCTGCGTTCCACAACGTTTTTGGCGGCTACATCTTTTTCGGCGTTGATGAGGTTGAGGCTGAAACCCTCTTTCTGCCGGTCCTGGCGGACGAACCCAAGACCGACGCGAAGCAGTTCAAGGACCTGATCCGCGAGCACCTGTCCGCGCCAATCGAGATCACCCTGCGCACCCACGAGATCAAAGCCGAAGGGGCTAACCGCCACATCTGCGTTCTGCATATTCCCAAGCGCGCTCGTGATGCCGAGCCTGTAACGGTGCGCCGCGGCGCGATGGAGAACGACAAGAAGCTCCTTGAGGAGAACGCCGTCTATCTTCGCGACGGCGACAACTCCATCCCGGCGTCGCAGCCCCTGCATTGGAAGACTGTGTTCGGCACGCGCGCGAATCCCTACCTCAGCGCGGTGACGGCGGTCACCCCGCTCGAAAGCAACCTGCCCGACCGGAGCATCATCTATCGAGAGTTCGTCGGGCGCAGCGATGAACTGGCGGAGCTGTGGAGCTGGTTCAATGACGACTTCTCGAGAGTGCGTGTTCTCGCTGGCGAGGGTGGCCTGGGCAAGACGTCGATCGCCTACGAGTTCGCGAGCGACGTCTGCCGCACGGCGCCCATGAACTTCGAGTGCGTCGTCTGGCTCACTGCCAAGCAGCGCCAGTTCAGGGCGATGAAGGACTCCTATGAAGAACTGGGGCTCGAGACCTTCTACGATGTCACGAGCATGCTGCGGCAGGTCGGCGCACGGCTGTGCGTGACGGACGAGGAGCTCAACGACACGCCCGATAGTCAACTGCCACGCCTAGTTAAGACGGCTGTTGGGCAAATCGTCGCTCTCGTCGTGGTAGACGACCTGGACAGCCTGCAGCCTGACGAGCAACGTCGCGCGATCGAGGTCTGTCAGCAGTTCGCAGGGGCACAGTCGCGCTTCCTTTTCACCACCCGCAATAACGTTACAGCGTCAGCTGCTTCCTCCATCGAGATCCGCGGCTTCGACCAAAAAGAGCTCGCCGATTTCACCAACTCATGGTGCGAGCGGCTCAGACTCGCACCACTGAGTGCGAAGGACTTGGAGCACCTCATGAGGACGACGGGAGGGTCACCGCTCTTCGTCGAGTCGGTCCTGCGCCTGCTCCGTGCGGGCATGCCTATCGCGGATGCACTCAAGGAATGGCGTAACCATCTCGGTCTGGAGGTGCGCAATGCAGCGCTGAAGCGCGAGGTCCTGCAGTTGCGCCTTGAAGCCAAAAAGATGCTCGTCATCATAGCTACCCTGGGCTCTTGTTCCTTTGCCGAGGTCAAGGACATCCTCGGGTTCAGCGACACCACGATGGTGGATGCCGCCAACGATCTGCAAACGCTGTTCCTGATTGACAGTCCTCAGATCGCGGGAACGCCTCGCTACGCGATTTCCTCGACGACCCGGCAACTGGTGCGATCGTTGGGAAAGGAGGTGCTTCCTGAGTACGACGAACTGGTCAAGAAGGTGCACACCAGCAAATACCGATCAGTGGTCAACGACAAGGCCGCTCCACTAAGGTCGGTTGCTGCCGCCATCAACCAGGCGATGGCTCAGATCGCTGGAGGCACTCCCGACTTGGCCGTCAAGACGGTGGATGAAGTCAACGCACGTCTAGGAGACAGGAACGCTGACTTGCTGTCTGTGCGCGCGCGGGCGCTTGCCGCGATGCAGAACACATCGGCAGGCGACATCCGCCGCGCCTTCGAGAAGGCCTATGACGCCGGCCAGCGCAAGGACGTCTTCTTCGACCATTGGTACAAGACCGAGATCGCGTTGACCAGCTTCGATGGCGCGATTGGCGTGGTTGATCGTGCATTGAAGAGCGACGCTGCCAACTCCGTCTACTGGTTGAGCCGGCGCATCGATGCCCGTGCTCTTGCGGTTCAGCGGCATCAGGCCAATGACCCCGAACACGCTGCAATCCAGGTACGCAACGCGCTGGCGGACATCAAGAACATGAGGGCTGCGGCGGTTTCCTCCAAACAGTCGCTGACGGTCGAGTCAACGCGCCGATATGCCGAGGTCTTTTCGGATCTTCAGTGGGGCATCGCGAGGCCGAGCGGGGCCCTGGAGAAGTGGCTGGACACGATTACCACGCAGTTGGAGTGCATCGACCTGGGCGACCAGCGTATCAATACCTACCTGCGGCTGGCGGTTGCGTTTGTGGGCGTTTGGAAGGCTGCACCAGCAAACAGTGAGTCAGCGCAATCGCTGCTTGATCAGCAATTGCGCATCATCAAGGAATGCTACAAGAGAGCGCCTCATTGGGTGACGCAAGACGCCAACTTCAAGGTGGCGCGTCGTGACCTCGACGCGTTGAACTGGATCGGTGCTCGCTAAGTAGCCAACTTGCTCATAGGACGGCAGGAAATACTCCCACAATGAAAATCCCCTACAGTCTTTAGTTGTGGGAGCCAACCGATGGCGGCTTTGTGGCTGAGACCGTGAAGCCGGCTACTTGCCGTAAAGGACGGCAATCGCTGCATAGGCGACCTTCAAGCTGATCCGACCAATTCTTGGCCCGGGTCGTGTTCTGCCCCTCAGGATGGAACAGCCAAGTGCATGCTCTCGTGCGGGACGTCGATGATCAGGCGCCTGGCAGATCCGCCGCGCGGGTGAAGCATTCCGAGTGCTCCTGATTCACTTCCTCAGCGAATCTCGACCCCGGGCAGCAACCCCATCCCGATACGCTGCTCGAGGTCTCTGTAGCTGATGGGGCGGTCTACCTGGGCATAAGGCGAGTTCTGCTGCCAGTGCGCCCAGGCACGCTTGGTCGTGGCGTCGTAGACCAGCTTGAACAGGTGCGTGGGCACGCGCACCTGGCGAGCGCCGATGACATGGCGGTCGAGGCCGAACACCGGGCCGGTGATCACATACACGTCACCCTTGGCACGCATGGCATAGCGCCGCGTGTCCTGCTCGATCTTGGCCCAGGGGCCGCTGTTCTGCTTGGGGTCCTGCGGCACCATGTTCGCGAGCGAAAAGCTCTGAGCCATGGCGGCTGGGGTGGGCATGTCACCTGCTGGAGCCATATGACCGCGCGCATAGCCCGAACCCTTGTAGTCCGCCAGTTCAGCCCGCTCGGCACGGGGCAGGCGCGCATCGGCGAAGAACTTGTCCGTGCGTGGCTCGCCCTGGGCCTGCTGCAGGATCTGGCGGTTCAGGCGCTCGGCCACGAACACGGGTGTGCGCGTGCTGCCGCTGTGCAGGATGGCAAAGGCGTCGTAGCAAAGTTCGCGCAGATGAGGAGCCTGAGACACGACCGGGGCCACGCCGCCCGCGAAGAACTGGGGGCAATCGCGGAAATGCGTGGCCGAGGACGCCGAAGCTGCGGAAGAACCGGCGTGACCGGTACGAGGATGCGAAGGGACCGTGGCAGGCGCGAAGCCGCAGCTCGTGGTCTGGATCGCTATGGTGGCACTAATGAGGCACCAAGTACCGAGGCGACGCAATGAGGTAGAGAGGGAGCTTGCTGCGGGAGAGCTGCGCTTGCGAGGCTTCTTTTTCTTCTTGGCGGTCATGCGGGCCGAGAGTGTATCCGGCGGTCCTTGGGGTGGACAGGAGTCATTCGGACGCAGTGCATCCTGGGCGTCGGCTGATGCTGCAAGGAAGCCTCGCGCTTCTTTTCTTCATACGTATGAAGACCAGGAGGTCGCAGTGGCAGAGCTGGCCCAGCGGGGATTGTTCCGCATATGCCACACTTTCGGCACAGTCCAATCGCCCCTGGCGCCTACCAGCGGAAGAGTCTCTGCTTTACCCCGAGCAGCGGGAAGAGCACTCCGGTGAATTAAATGGCGAATGCCGTACGATCCTTGCCGGCAATCCACAGCGGTGCTTTGCCGCGTCCGCTCCAGGTCTTGCCGGTGGCAGGATCACGGTACTTGGCGACAACCGTGCCCGGCGCTTGAGGCGTCATGCGGGATTTACCGAAAACATCGCTTTCTACGAGGCCGTATTCGGCCACTATCGCGCGTGCCTTGGTGATCGCCGCAGCGGTCTCGGATTTACGAGCCTCAGCGATCTGGCGTTCGAGGTCAGCCTTCTGGGCCAGGAGGGCAGCAAGCGTAGTCATACGGATTCGATAGCCATGGTGTGCGGAAGTTCGGCATTATCGCCATGCGAAGAGAGATTTCCTTCTTCATACGTATGAAGTTCCGATCAGCCGTGGCAGAAAAAGCCCGGCGGGGACTATTTATCGGCTTCGATATCCCAGTTGGCGCGAACCAGTCAGATTTCGAACATTCCGCCACGTGAGAGGAGCAACTGTCTCACCTGGGAAAATCCTTCGGGGGTTTTGGCCGCCTCTTCGGATGTCAGGCCATGCAGCGCTGGGGGGGGGTGTCCGGCCAGCGGCGGGCCAAGAGCAGGTTGCTAGTGGCTTTGGCCACTAGCCATCGAGCTCTTCCAAACGTTCGTAGTCCGGGCTGCCAAACTCTCTGCCGATGGTCGTCATGCTTTCCCATTCGGCCAGTTCAGCGGGTTGCACATAGCCATCGACAAGCCTCGTCACAGGATTGCCTGCCTGAACATGGGCGGCATCGATCTGTCCGCCTCCGGCCCGCAACAGGTGATGGGCGGCGTCGCGCTGGCTCTCTGGTGCCTAGCAAGCCGCTGGGTGTGGTCGGCATGAGCTGGCTGATGGTGCGGCTGGGCTGGTGCCGGCTACCGCCCGTCCTGTTCCTCGTGGCCGCCCTGGTCGCCGGCCGCCTGGCGTCGCAGCTGCGCATGCAGGTGCTGGCGCTGCGGGCGGCCAATGCCCATGCCACCGTCTTGCAGGGACTCGGGCGGCAGCTGAGTTCGGCGGCCGATCTGGGGCAGGTGCTCAAGGCCGGCCGCAACGCACTGGAGCGGTCATTGGGCGTGGATGCCTGGCTGCGCGTGGGCGAGGCCGGCGAGGCATCCAGCGGCTCGGCTTTCGAGGCCATCGACCAGGCGGCGGCCGACTGGACACTCGCGCACGGCCAGCCTGCCGGGCGCCATACGGACACCCTGGCGGGCGCGCAATGGTGGTTCCTGCCGCTGCGCGACGGCCAGGCCGCCATCGGCGTGATGGGCCTGAGGTTCGGCACTGGCCCCGGGCGCTTGACGGCGGAGTCGCGCCGCCTGGCCGAAGCGATGGCCGAGGACATCGCCCAGGCCGCGTTGCGCACGCGGCTGGTGTCCGACCTGGAGGGCGCGCGGGTGGCCAACGAGACCGAGCGCCTGCGCTCGGCGCTGCTCTCCTCGGTATCCCACGACCTGCGCTCGCCGCTGGCGGCGATGGTGGGCTCGGCCAGCAGCCTGGCCAGCTATGCCAACGCCATGAGCGAGGACGACCGCAGGAGCCTGCTCGACACCATCCTGCTGGAAGGCGACCGGCTGGACCGCTACATCCAGAACCTGCTGGACATGACCCGGCTGGGGCACGATGGGCTGACGCTGAACCGGGACTGGATCGGGGTGGACGAGCTGGTCGGCTCGGCCGCGGGACGCCTGCGCCGCTACCAGCCGGATGTGAGGCTGCAAGTGAACCTGGCTGCCGATCTGCCGGCCATCTGGGTACATCCAGCCCTGGTCGAACAGGCCTTGTTCAATGTGCTGGAGAACGCCGCCAAGTTCTCTCCACCGGACGAAGCCATCGAAGTCTCCGCCCGTGTCGCGGATGGCCACCTGCAACTGGACGTGCGCGACCGGGGGCCAGGCATCCCGGAGCAGGAACGCCGCCGCATCTTCGACATGTTCTACAGCGTCGAGCGCGGCGACCGCGGCCGCCAGGGCACGGGCCTGGGCCTGACCATCGCGCAAGGCATGGTTGGCGCTCACGGGGGCAGTGTGGAGGCGCTGCCGGGGCCGGATGGGAAGGGCACCCTGATCCGCGTTACGCTTCCATTGCTCGAACCGCCCCCCTCATCGAAACCATTGGATGCCGACTGACCCCCTGCCCAACGCCGCAAGGATCGTGGTGATCGACGACGAGCCCCAGATTCGCCGGTTCCTCGACATCAGCCTGCGCGCACAGGGCTACAAGGTGGGCCTGGCGGCCAGCGGCAGGGAGGGGCTGGACATGCTGGCGGCCCACGGCGCCGATCTGGTGGTGCTCGACATCGGCCTGCCCGACATGGACGGACACGAAGTGCTGCGCGAGCTGCGCGGCTGGTCGCAGGTGCCGGTCATCATGCTCACGGTGCGCGCCGGCGAGGCGGAGAAAGTCGCCGCACTGGATGCCGGCGCCAACGACTACGTGACCAAACCCTTCGGCACGCAGGAACTGATGGCGCGCATCCGGGTGCTGCTGCGGCAGCACGCGGGGAGTCCCGAGGACGCGGCGGTATTCGACGACGGCCTCCTGCACATCGACCTGGCGAGGCGCGAGGTTCGGCTCGAGGGCGAACGCCTGGCGCTGGGCCGCAAGGAATACGCGCTGCTGGCATTGCTGCTGAAAAGCAGCGGGCGGGTCGTGACGCAGCCGCAGATACTCAAGGAACTGTGGGGATCGACCCACACCGGCGATACGCACTACGTGCGGGTGCTGGTGGGCAAGCTGCGGCAGAAGCTCGGGGACGATGCGGCGCAGCCGCGCTGGATCGCCACCGAGCCAGGGGTGGGGCTGAGGTTCCTTCCAAAGACCGACATGGAGTAACGCCGCGCCTTGGCTTTCCGCAAGTGCGCAGCACGCGCCTCCAGAGCCGGAGGCGGTCGGGTAGCGGCGGCGCATTGCTGCACCGCCGCCCCATAAGAGCCGGACGTGCGAAGGTACGGCGATGGCCCAGGTATTCAGTCCATTGCGGATCGAACGGTTGAGCGGCTGCGGGAGCCTTAATGTGGCGGGTTATCGCCACTGTCGATGCAAGGAAGAGTTCGGCTCCGGCAGTTACGCAGTCTGTCCATGCGAGCTGAGCATCTCGCTGATTGATTCGATAAGTCGGATCGGATTGGAGCTAGTCCCGTTGCCACTGGCGTTTGCGAGCACGCTGGCAGTCCAGCAAGGAGCAGAAGGCTTGATTGGGAACTTGGGGGCGGGGGAAAAGGGGTTGCCGCAGCAGGCGCAGCGTTTGGTCATGTCGGGGTCCAAGCGATACGCAGACGCGCAGCGGAGTTTTAGGAAGTGGAGCCGATATTCCACTCACACATGACCAGGTGGCTCCTTCCTCGAAATCACTTAGGCCGGTGATGTAAACAGTCAATCTTGGAACGTGAACGCCCGAATAGCATGTCCACTCAGTTGGCTCTGATCGGCCAGGAACTGCCGATCGCAAACGTCAACTTCGAGGATGCAGGGCAATGACGCACGCTTACTCTTCAAGCTCCAGGTTCGAGCACCAGGGGGTGGACGACCTTCGATCAGTGCCATTTACCCGACGAGCAGTAAGAGCGGGACGGCGAGTGTCGCGACCGCGATAGTCGCGGCGGTCCTCTTTCGACGGGTGCGGCGCGTCAGCCCGGCGCCTTGGCCGCGTTGGATGCGGAGCGCTTGAGCTTCAGGGAGATGCTGCCTTTGCCGGAGAGCTCGCCGCCGGTGCCGAGAAGTCCGATTTCGCCTTTCGCGCCTACCTCCAGTGTCAAAGCGATTTCCTCGAGTGCATAGCCCGCCATAACGCCGGGTATCCCTTTCATGGCCGTCTCCATTGACTCGAGGAACGACTTGAGGTTGGTCTGCAGGGTCTCGGGTGACACTTGGGCGCGTCGCTCGAACCAGCCGAGCTTGCCGCCAAGAGTCGCATCTGCGGTGGCGAACTTCTTCTTGCTGGCGACCGGCGCTGTCGCCGGTCCGTAGGTCACGACGGTGATGTCGTTGCTCTTCTTCTTGTTGGCAGGCGTTTTCTTGGTGGCCATGGCGAATCTCCTGTTGTTGTAGCGGCGGTAAGGGTTCCCTCAATCTAAGCGTATGTCAGGACTGCCATAGAGGGTGTACAGCAATCCGCCGGGGTTGTTGAATTTCTCCAGGAGATAGCGTCGGGCGCGCCACACGGCCATGCCCACAGGCTGACCCCGAAGTGCGCCGGCATACACCTGCTTGGCAAATTCGCCGGCAACCCGGTCGGGCAGCAACGTCTCGCCGACAAGCACATGGCAGTACCCGCGGTGCAGGAGCAGGCGCAAGAGCGACTCGTCTCCGCGGCTCAGGCTGCCCGATCTGCAGGCGTTGACGAAGACCAGCGGGCGGCCCACGTGAGTCGACTTCGGAACACCGACGAGCGGCGATGCCAGCGTTCCTCTCAGGTCAGTGATTCCGATCGAGACATCGTCCGTGATGCCGATTTCCGGGCCTGTGTCTCCGGTGAGGTAGTGGCAGCAGAAGTGTAGTACCGGCCGAGGGCTGCCGTTCAGCCGCGCCGCCTGGGTCCTGGAAATGTGCCGGGCGAGTTCATCGACGGCGTCGTCCTCATCCACCTCATCGTCGCGTGGCCAGACGGTGTCGGTGTCGAACTCAAAACTACTCTTTCGCCTGGCGAAGAATGCCAGTTGGCTCTCTATACCGGGCAGCGGATCGGACCCGCGATAGGCGACGACCGCCAGCGGCGTGCGACCTGTATGGGAACGCTCGACCTTCGGATCGGCGCGGCGACGACGCACGACGATGGCCTGCATGCCTAGGAACCCGAGGAACTTTTCGTGCGTGGTCTCTAACTTCGAGAGTGCAAGGCGCAAGGACTCTGCCCGCAAGTCGATCGGGAACAGTTCGAGCGGCAGGTACCAGGCCAGCGGCTCGAGGTCCTCCGCGCTGAGCTCAATGACTGGCGGTCCCCTTCTTCGCTTGTGAGCGATGGCTATCACCGGCGCGAGGAACCGCGACAGTTCCGCGACGAAGTCTATCGGCGAGGGCGTCTCCCCCACTTGGCGCGTCGCCCCGTCCTCGCACTCGAGCAAGAGATCGAGCAGGCCATACGCGAGGCTGTGAAGCCGGCGTAGAGCGGCGTCCTCGTGCCTGGCGTTCAGATGAACCGTCTCTTCGGGGGAGATTGCGACTCGAAAGCGCGTGAGCAGCGCGGGCAGCGCCCGCTTCATGGCTTCCATTCGCCGTGGCACGTCGTGTAGGACGAATTCCTTAGTCGCGCCGCTCGCGAGCAACGTGAAGCGCAGCCGGGCACGCGCGCTGGGCAATGGCTTAAGGGCCACGAGCACATCGGTGCGCGCCTCTTTCGTCACGAGAGTAACTCCCAGCGGACCGGTAGGCTGATGGCCGCGCAGAACAACGAGTTCTGATACACGAATAGGACGACGTCAGTCGGATCGGAACTGGTGTCGTCGTTCGGCTTGCTCGCGGTAAACCCGAAGTCGAACTGTTCGATGCTTTCGCGCGACGGCGCCGCGAGCTCCACCGACCGTTCGAGAGAGGCGACCTCCGGCAGGAAGCCCAACTCCAGCCGGAGTTGAAACGGTACGGGATGGGTGTCGACGCCTCTGTCGATCCTGATACGCTGTTCGTTCGTCAGTCCGCTCGGGATCGCCGGATGCGAACGCTCCTCGCGGCTGAAAACAATGCGCGCCGTGTACGACTCGTGCGGCGTCAACGCGACGAAAGAGACGCCTTCGACCAATCGGACGCAGCTTCGCGCGTGTCGGTCGAGGACTTCCAGGCTGACGACGCCATCGAAGTTGACGGGCTGGGGGGAACCCAGCGCGTCCAGCACCCCTTGCTTGACGGCGCTTGTGACCTCCACGGTGCCCAAGGGTCCCGAGCGTTGCAGTTCGGCGAAGAGTCGCTCGAATTTGGCCTGCAGGCCGCCGAACATGTTGCGCGAAAGGTAGCCCGAAATGACTCCGAGAATGAGTAGTCCCCAAGGGTTGTAGATCGACAGGCCGGGCGGATTGGCGATCGCCAGCGGAATGAAGAGGCCCAAGACGCTCGCGGCCCCCAGCCCCATGAGCAGTTGAGAAGCGAAGGCCAACAGCGCACGGACACCATCGCCGTCACCCGCGCCGCCCATGTCACCCTCATAGCGACCCCGCTTCCCCTGCGACTGTTGTTCTGCGGCCAACTCGCTGAACCGTTCGCGCATGTACTGAAGATATCCGCCGACTAGGCCCGCCAGCAGGACGCAAAGCATTGTGAGCGTCTGACGCGATCGGGATAGATCGGCGATGTCGAACCGCTCCGTCGCCCTCGAGTCGGATGGCGAGCGTGCGCCCGGGCTGCCCAAGGATGAAGCGATGGCGCTCGGTGACGAAGCGTTTGCGCCGGGGCCCAGGTGCGAGTCCTCCCGGGCCTGAAGCAACAGCCAGCACCCGACGAACAGGAGGCACAGGAGGATCATGCCCACCGCTAGCGACATCAGGTCGACGAATCTCCTGGCGTACCGAACATGCGACATGGCTTGCCCTCCTGCGACAATATAGCGCCGCCGACGCATTCTCGGGTAGCTCCTCCTGCGGCGTCGTATCTATGGTAGCGAAGTAGCGCCGTGCGGACAGACCTCGACGTTGATGCAGGCCCTTTGGCGCCCGTGGAGCTAAGTCTTGATGGCCTCAAGTGATTCCTTTGACGGCCCTCGGCATGAGCGACCGCTCCGCGCGACCAAATCAAGGTAGAGGATGTCGCTGAAGGGTTGGTAACAGCCACCAATGATGGGCTCATTCCGGCCTATTCTGTTGAAAAACTCCCTGCCTCCGCCTTGAGCAATGTTTTCGGGGGGGGGGGCTTACCCCTTCCCGCATGTGAGATCGTCGATCCTGTGGCGATCTGAGAGGTCGATTTTTCTGCCAGCGCAGTGCGCTCGGGAACTTCCGAGTTTTTCAACAGAATTAGCCAGAAGCAGTCAGCGCCAAACGTCGGCTCTCGGGTAGGCTAGCGACATGTTCAGGGTGACCTTGTCTGAAAAGCGAACGCTAACCGCCCACTTGTGATCGGCTGGGCGCTTGGCGCGTTCGTTGGCTTTTACGGCCAAGTCGGTCATTCGCGCATGGAGCTCAATTCCTGGGTTGCGTTCTTGTCAGTTCTTGTCGTCGTGACTTTCTCCATCGGCATCTTGCCGATTTCTATCCAACGAATGCGCCAGAGAGTTGGGGACACTGACGAGGAACGCCCTTCACATCGAGTCTGAGCTAGCAACCATGAAGCCGCGAAACATTTTGCTCTTCCTCGGATTTCCCGGCTTTCTGATCTGTGCGCTGCTGGCCATCTACTACCCTGCGGTTCCAAGATCGATACTGGGGTGGGTGGTGCTCGTCTGCGTGGGATTGCTTGTGTAGTTCCTGCTCGAGTGACTTGGCAACGTGGTACTTGGGTCTCAGATGCTCGCTGCTAGATCGAGCGTGGGTTCCCGCTGTGGGTGCTCATTGGGCACTGGCAATATTGCTTGTCGGTCTCATGCAAAGGCTCTTCCTGGCGCTATGAACCGGTGGATCGCCTCGCGTGCCAATTCGAGCCGTACGTTGCGCGCAACGCCCGCCATCAACCCTGACGAAGCGGCGCATATCCTCTGCACCACTGGATCGCCTGGCCACGACACCAGTTCGTCCCCTCGATTGATGAGCCGCGCAGCAGGCGCATGCCGCGCTTGGCCTGCCAGCTGCGAAGCGCCGCATCGCGAAACCTCCGGCAACAACGCCGGAGGCACTCGCGGAGTGCTCAGAGAGCGTCGTCAGCGTAACGCTGCGTACTTGGCGAGCGTCGCGCATCAGTATCGTCGATGAGGGAGCGGGCCGAGACGTGGGCGTCCACGGCGCTGATGGCTCCATGTTCCGCATTGGATGCACGCAAGCTTGCGCGAATCTCGTCAGTTTGAGGGTTGACCTGCCAGCCAAAACGTTCGATAACTGCGCGGAGCGGAGGGGCTTAGCGCAATACGCGTCCACGACCTTGAGCCGAGCGGCCAGTGTTGGCACAAGTCCACGAAGAAATCGCAAGCAGCGACGTGCACACCGGTCCGGAGGAACACTTATGACGAATGCACGGGAGCAGGCTCCACAGGCAAGTTCGGGCTCGACGGAGAAGTCCTCGAACGTGTCCGGGATCACACCAATCTCCGGATCGGGTAAGCCGGCGGTGGTGCCGTCAGGCGCTGCACCTGCAACCGCTTCCCCAAGTGCGATCAAGACGATGGTCGCGCAGCGCCGGCGCGCGCTGAGTGGCGAGCTTGCCGAGCGCTCGAGTGACGGGACCTGGGGGCTGGCGCTATCCGGCGGAGGTATCCGCAGCGCCACGTTCTGCTTTGGGCTGCTCAAAGCGCTCGCGCAAAACCGGGTGCTGCACCGCTTCGATATCCTCTCCACGGTCTCGGGCGGCGGATACATCGGCTCCATGCTGGGCAAGTTCTGCCAGAACGCGAACATCGGGCAGGTTGAGGAGGCTCTCTCCACAGCGGACAAGCGCTGGTTCGCGTTCTGGCTGCGCGCCAACGGCAGATATCTGATACCCCATGGCCTGAAGGACGCACTGTTCGCCTGCGCCAATTTCGGCCGCAACCTGCTTGGCATCCATATCGAGATCGCGATCATCAGTCTGCTGCTCGGCGGATTGCTGGTTGGGTTCGATCTCATCGTCTGGCTAATGGGGGAGGCCGTGCTCGGGTCGGTCGGATCGCCCCCGGGCATGGTTGTCCTTTTCGCCCAGTGGCCAACACTGTGGATCTTCCTGCCTCCGGTGGTGTTCGCCTCCGGCGTTGTCGCCGCCGCGTACTGGTGTTTGCCGGACGAGGGATCCGCCTTGCCAGGATTTCGCTGGGTGGTGGCCGTGTGCAGCCTCGCCGTGGCGTCGGGCATCGCGTGGAACGTCTTCAATGCACTGCGCGATCTGAGCCAGAGCGTCTCCTCCGTCACCCTCTCGCTGATCGTGGTGGGAGGCTCCTTGCTCGCGCTGTTCATCGGAAGCGTGGTCGCCAAGGTCATGGCCGTGCAAACGGCCACGCTGGAACTTGCACGCAACCGTCTGACCGCCGCGCTCGCGGCGACAGCGCAGATTGGACTTGCGATCGCGGTCCTGGGCCTGGCCGATCTGTGTGCCTGGCAACTGGCCGTCGCCTCGAGCAATCCTGCCGGGACCGCCGGCGGTATCGCACTGACGATCGTCGTGTTGCGAGCGCTGCTGCCGCAGATCGGCGACCTTCCGCGTGGGCTCTCCCCGCTGTCCAGAATGCTGCTCGCAGAGTTGATGAATCTGGCCGGCCTCGGGGCGATGTTGGCGCTGGTCGTGTTCTGGATGAGTCTTGTGCATCGAAGCGTCACATTGCCGCTGTTCGACTCTCAGTCCGGGCTGCGCTGGACGATCAGCTTTCTGTGGCTCGGCGTCATCGAACTTCTGCCACTGATCTTCATGCTCATCTCGCGCGGTAATCGAGGCTTCCTGAACCGTTCTTCCCTCTTTGCCTTCTACCGGGCACGCCTAGTCCGCAGCTATCTCGGCGCTACTAATCGCGATCGCTTTAGGGACGCGCAAGGCGGACCGCTCGGCCAGTATCCGGCGATGGCCGCAACTGGCGGCAACTTCAAATCCGTGCGTGAGGTTTCCGGCGGCGACGATCTGAACATGACGTCCTATGCACCCTATGAGAAGGGCGGTCCGGTGCACCTCTTGAACGTGTGCATAAACCAGACGCAAGACGTGGAGCATGGCTTGTTCAACACGGATCGCAAAGGCCTGTCCATGACCGTCGGGCCCCGCTGCCACGTCTGCGTCGGACAAGAGCGGTGGTATCAGCTTGAGGGGCAGTCCGGGGGCTTGACGCTTGGCGCATGGACCGCGATTTCGGGTGCAGCTGTCGCCCCTGGCCTCGGAGCCACGACTCGTCCCGGTCTTGCAGCGCTGCTGACGATGGCAGGCATTCGCCTGGGCTACTGGTGGGACAGCGAAGGTCTGACGGCCCGTAAGCCCACGGGGGCGATGATCGGCAAGTACGGTCAACTGCTCGGCGAGTTGCGCGGCAGCTTCACCGGGACGGAGCGCCGCGATTGGTATCTCTCGGATGGGGGACACTTCGAGAACACGGCGGCCTACGCGTTGCTGCGAGAAGAGTGCGAGTTGATCGTGCTGGCCGACTGCGGCGCTGATCCGCGATACGCCTTCGGCGATCTGGAGAACCTTGTGCGCAAGGCCCGTATCGACCTACAGGCGGAGATCACGTTCTTGCGTCCGGCCGCACGCAACCCATCCGATCCGAGCAATCCGCCGCTCGCCTTCGGGTCACTCAATGATCTCGCTTCCGAAGACGGCCATGCGTGTCTGTGCCTAGCTCGCGTCGACTATCGCCGAACCGGTGCAACGGGCTACATCGTCGTCGTCAAGCCCAACATGTGCGCCGGCGCACCTGTCGATCTCGTGAACTTCAAGGCCGACAACCGGCTCTTCCCGCAGGAGCCGACCACGGACCAATTCTTCAGCGAAGCCCAGTGGGAGAGCTATTTCCAGCTGGGAACGCTGCTCGGCGGACACCTTCGCTCCTCGTTCCTCAACGAGTTGACGAGCCACGCCAGTGTATGGTTCCAAGCTGACGATGGTTCGATCTCCGCCCCAGTTCACGACAGCTTGCGCAGCAAGGCCGAGCCGAAGCGCATTCCGTCCCGGATCGCGGCCACGGGTGCGGTGACCGCGTCCTTGAGCCTGGGAGCACTGGCCACGATGGCGTCGTCTGCCTGGCAGGTATTGGACACGCAGCTCGACGCGATGCGCAGCAATCGTCACATCGATCCGGCGCTGCTCAAGGAGCTCGCCGACGACTTCGGCAAGATTGCTCCGACGCCTACCGATCCACGAGCCTCGGCAGCAGATGCCGCGCATCTCAATGACGCCGCGCTCGGAAAGATGGCGAGCAACCTCGCACGCATTAACGAGGAGGTCTGCAACGACGGCAACAAGACCGCCTTCCGGCAGAGCTCGCTGATGCAGCAGATCGCCAAGACCACCGTCGAGCTGTGCAGTTCGGAAAGTCCGAAGCACCCTTCATGCGATCGCGTGGTCACAAAGCAGCCGCTGGACAGCTGCGTCATGCTCCCAAGTCCTGGCGCGTTCAGGTGCGAGCCGCACTACTGGGTTCGTTCATACGCCGGAACCGACGCCTCGGCGAACTGCCTGAATCCGACGACTCCCATACCCACGCCGGACCTTTACACGCTATTGGACACCGCTTTACCTCGTTTCGGGACGTTGCTTCGCCCACGGGGGAGTCGTGCCTGTTCATGGCCCGGTGCCACCGAGGCAGAACTCAAAGCTGCAGGTTGCGCCGTTGATTGGGCCTCGCTCGGTGCGTCGTCCGCTGAGTCCGGCGTCTCGTCCGGTGCGTCGTCGACCGTGTCATCACCCGCCTCGACAGGGGCATCGCCACCCGTGTCTTATCCGGCGTCGAGCCCGGCGTCGAACCCCGTGTCCACGCCCTCGTCCGCACCCGTCTCGACCGGCGCCTCATCGCCCACGCCGACCGTCGTCTCGTCATCGGCCTCTGCGGCGGCGACAAGGTCCGGCAGTGGTGTGTGTGCCGGACAGACGATCTACGTCCAAATCTTCGGACCCGAGCTTCGAGATTCCGTGCAAGGATACCGAGCCCCGTGGCAGAGCCTAGGCGCAAAGGTCCCGCTCGTCGAAGACGTGCGGGACACGGCCAGACGCGCGAACCGTGCGGCGCCTCGTGCGCCGACCCGCACTACCATCCGATACTCCGATGACGAGTCCGTTCCTTGCGCCGAGCAGCTGGCACCAAAGGGCGCATGGGAGATCAAGAAGCTGCCGCCCAGCTTGGCGTATTCCCCTGGTGTCATCGAAGTCTGGTTTCCGCCCGACGCGCTGCCAACGACTGGCGTGTGCTATCAGGAGAAGGATCCGGCCGCGGAGCCTGTGGCGCGCTATGGCGCCTATTGCTTCATCAACCGGGCCCAGTGCGAACTCGTGCGC
Organism: Acidovorax sp.; assembly: GCA_047601665.1. Classification (GTDB taxonomy): domain Bacteria; phylum Pseudomonadota; class Gammaproteobacteria; order Burkholderiales; family Burkholderiaceae_C; genus JASGIT01. Next base: position 4,377,878 of record JASGIT010000001.1, on the reverse strand, counting down.
GGTCCGAACACGAAAACAGAGCAAACTAGCTGCGAAATCGTCGACCTGCGTGGACTGGAGAAGATTCTCCAGCGCCGGGGGTTCGGTGGGTCCTGGTATGTACAGCAGAGCAGCGGCTTCGATGCTCCGTTCCCCAGGCTGTCATCTCAAGGAGCGGCCGCAGCCGCACAGCCGTTGACTCAAAAGTAGCCCTTGCTAGGCGCGCTTGAGACCCAGCGCGCTCAAGGCGCGGTCGTACTCCATATCGAGTGATGTGGCGTTCATTGCGTTGGCGGTCAACTCGTCGCTGACCTTGGTCAGTCGAGCCGCTGCGTCGGCGATCTTCGCCTGCAGATCGGCGGGAACGGGCGCGGCCCCGGCAGCCTGCTGGCTCAGCGTCGCTTGCTCGGCGACGATGCTCGCTTTCTCGTCGCTCAGACCTTCGTGGCTTCCTGAACTGCGTCCAGATTGGCGTCGATTGGGCAACTGCGTCCAGCCGATCCGACGGCCGGCCCAGGACAGCGCCAGCAGCAAGCAGGCGGTCGCGGCAGACATCAGGGCCACGCCGAGCGGGTCGAGTCCGCCTCGCCGCGGGCCAGCGGATCGGTCGCCGAGGGTGCACCAGCAAGCAGCTGCGGCAATCATGACCAGCGGCATCTGCAGCCAGAAGATCCAACGCCAGCTGCCGTGGCTGGAAAGGAATGCTCCCACCAGCGGACTGGCGAGGCCAGCCATTGCATTGGTGCCGGAGATGTAGGCCTGGTAGCGCCCGCGCTCACGCGGTGACAGCAGGTCGGCGACGATGGCATTGGGCAGCGCGATGAGGGCGCCTCCACCAAAGCCCTGGATCGCACGCCCGACGAGAAGCGATCCCAGGGTGGGCGCCGATCCGCACAGCAGTCCTCCAGCCAGGAACAGTGCCAGTGCACCAAGCACCACGCTCCAGCGTCCGTGAATGTCGCTCAGCCGTCCGGCCAACGGCGTGTCGGCGATGGCGCTCAGCAGATAGACGGTCACCACCCAGACGATGTCGTCACGGCTGTTGAACGTTGTGGCCATAACGCCCAGCGCTGGGGCAACGATCGCTTGATCCGCCGCTCCGAGCAGCATGACGGGTACCAGCGCCCAGAAGACCGCGTGCACCTGGCGAGAGGAGGGACGGGCTGCCTGTGGCGCGGGAGACGGCTTTCCGCCGAGCGTCTCAGCCGGACCGGGCGGCGGCGCAGGCACGGATCAAACTCCTTGGGCACCCGCGCGCTCGAACGGACGGGGAGAGAGAATTCATGGCGCGGCTCCCGCCGCGACAGGCCGGGGTGGACTGTTGCCATGTGTCGACTGCCGAGAGATGGTTGAGAACATCTCCAGGATGCAGCGCTGCGCATCCTCGGTCTGCCGCGATGCAATGTGCGGCCGTGGCAGCGCATGCGTGTAGAAGTGGGCTCCCTCGGCCGGGTAACCGAGCACCCAGATGTTCTCTTGCGCGGCCCCATCGATACCGATCGGGTGCATCGACGGGGTGATGTCGATGCCGCAGGGATGGTAGTTGCCGTTGCGGAAGGGCCGTATCAGGCCGCGCTTGAGCAGGTGGGCTGTAAGCGGCGAGGCATCCGTCAGCGGCGAGTAGGCGTCCAGTCGGGCGACCACGAGGACGTCGGCTTCACTGCATTGCATGCCTTCGGGGTAGGGCGCCTCGATCCGAAAGCGCGCCAGGCCATCATCCACCGCCACCTGTGCACCGGGACCTCCGGTGATATCGATCAGGCCCGCCCGCCACAGCGCCAGGTATTCGACGTTGCGCTGGCGCGGCGGGCCGAAGGCCACGCGATTCGTGGCCGCGTTGAAGTCCTGCACGAAGAAGCGATGCGAGTAGGGCGTGAGCCCCCCATGTTCCACGGCAGCCCGCAGGGCTTCGCGCGTGTCGCGCAGCACGTCGGTGGCGGCTTTCACCGGACTCGACTGGTTGCCCTTCGCCGCCTCGAGGAGGTCCTGTTCGATCCACGCGTGCACGAAGGCGTGGAATTTGTCGAAGGAGGGGAAGGCGCGCCGCTTCAGCGGCCAGAGAATGAACTCCAGGGCCTGCAGCTCATATGGCGTCGGCTCGAACCCCTCGACTGGGTAATCGTCACGACCTTCGCCACGTTGCACCACACAGCGGTACGCATATGCCATCTCCTTCAGGACGAGCGGAAGGATGTCGGCCTGAAAGTCCAGGCGCGAATCGCCCGTGGCGGCGAGTGTGGCTTGCCGCAAACGGGCCACGGCGTCCGCGGTGAAGAAGCGAGCCTGGTGGCGGCCCGTGAGGCCTTTCTGGTTGATGCCACGGGCCGCGAAGGGCAGGCAGTTGCGCGAGAACAGCAGCATGCGCGGCTCTTGGCCGGAGGGTTCATAGCGCATCTCCCCCGCCGACCGCACGTAACGGCCGCCGCGTCCCAACGTCAGCGCCGAGATGACATCGTGCGCGGTCAGGCCCAGGCCCTGGATGGCGACCGTGGCGGCGGACGGAATACGGTCCAGCGCCTCGATGGGATAGGGTGTGGGAAAGTAGGAAAGGCAGTCGTTGCGGGACTCGCAGCGCGCGACGAACTCGGAGAAGGAGCGGTCCTCAGCGGTGGGCTGGCGGTGTCCGTGCCCTGTGGTGAGGAAGACATAGTCGGCCGGCAGATCCTGTCCGTCGGCGCACACCACGCGATATGCATCATTGCAGGGAATCAGGTCTGTGACCCGCTGTCGGTGCTGGATCATGGCCACGTGGTGGGGCAGCATACCGACGATGCGCTGGCAGGCCCAGCGGAGGTATTCGCCGAGCAGGCTGCGTGGCAGGTGATCGGCTTCGGTGATCGGCTCGCCGTCCTCAGGCGCTTGGCGCCAGAAACGGTCACCATGGCGCCGGTAGCCCGATTCATGTGCCCACTCGACCAGAGAGATACCGCCAGTGCCGCCCGCCCGGCTTGTGGGCGCGAAGATGGTGACCTGCGAGGCCACCGTGTTGATGAGCAGGTGTTCGGGCTGTACCGAGCGGTGGCTGCCTTCCCCTGCAACGCCATCGTCGTAGACGTCGATCTGCAGATGCACTGACGCGGGCAACCTGCTTGCATGCTCCAGCACCCGCTCGAGCACCATGAGGCCGCGCGGGCCCATGCCGATGATGGCCATACGTACTTGCTGCATGGTCGATACCTCTTCCTGGGGTGCCGCATTGCTGGCGCTGGCCCGCAGCGGCAGTGGTTTCAATGCACTTCAGCGTGGATCGGGATGCGTGGTGCGTCCTCGAAGTGATCTGCAGCGTGGCCGCCGTCTTCTTCCTCGAAGAAAAAGCGACGCCTTCCGAAGGCGGGGCGCAGCTCGTTGAGCCAACTCGCCTGGCTGTCGTATTGCGCATAGAACGGCCGCCTGACCCACAGCGGATTGCGGGCCTGCAGGAACTGCAGCGCGAACACCTTCTCGCCCGCGAGTTCGACCACGCCGTCGATCAATACCTTGCCCGGGAAGGCGCTCATCGAGGGCCCGCGCACCGTGCGTGCGAGTCCCGAGACCGAGCGGTAGGCCTGCTGGAAGATTTCGTAGGCCCGTACGAGAGGCAGCTTGAAATAATCGCTGGGACCCGTATCGCGCTCAACGAACATGTAGTACGGCGTTGCGCCCAGCCGCACGCCGGTGGTCCAGAGCTCGGACCAGCCGGCAGGGTCCTCATTGACGTGGCGGATGACAGGCGACTGCATCCTGAGCGTGGCACCCGCCCCGATGATCCGCCGGGCTGCCTGCTGCGCGATCGGCTGCTGCAGCTCCCGCGGATGGCTGTAGTGCCCCATCACGGCCAGGTTGCGGCCGGAGGCCACGACCTTTTCGAACAGGCGCATCAGATCGTCCGCGTCCTTGTCGCTGACAAAGCGCTGGGGCCAGTAGGCCACGGACTTGGTGCCGATGCGGATGTTCTGCACATGCGTCAGCTCGGGCACCAGCAGCGGCTCCAGGTATTCGGACAGCGAGCGCGTATTCATGATGAGCGGATCGCCGCCAGTGATCAGAACATCAGTGACTTCGGGGTGGCGCTTCAGGTAGCCGACCAACTCCTGCGATTCCTTGGCATCAAACTTGAGTTCCTCCATGCCCACAAACTGGGGCCATCGAAAGCAGAACGTGCAATACGCATGGCACGTCTGCCCCGCGCTCGGAAAGAACAGGACGGTTTCTCGGTATTTGTGCTGCAGGCCGTGCAGCGGAATGCCGTCCATCGTGGGGATGTTGTGCGTCATCTGCCCGGCCGGATGCGGATTCATCCGCATCCGGATCGATCGGACCGTCCGTTCGATCGCGGCCTCGGGCTCACCGTTGGAGACCATGCGATGCAATTCAGCGAACTCGTTCTCGAACAACATGTCCCGGTGGGGAAAGGTCAGCCGGTACATGGGGTCATCAGGAACGTTGCCCCAGTCGATCAACTGGTCGAGCACGTAGGCGTTGACGCGAAACGGGAGGACCCGCGCCACGATGTCGATGGCCAGCCTCTGTTCGCCCGACAGGGCTTCCCACTGCGGCGCCTGCCGAATCGTCTGGCGGGTATAGGGCTTGAACTTGGCCGTAATGCTGGCTTGTTGCATTGGGGCTCCCTTGGCGAATGCGTACGGATTGACGGCACTGCGGATGGGAATTTCGCGTCATCGATCCATCGCGATGCCTTGGAATCAATCTATCGGTGCGCGCCTGCGGGATAAAGCCAGCGGCTGCTATTTCAGAGATATGCGTTCGTTGTCCGGTATGCGCCAGCACCTCGATCTCGCCGCTGTGGAGGCCTTCGTAATGGTGGCCGAGCTGCGCAGCTTCACGCTCGCCTCCGACGCGCTGGGCATGACGCAGGCGGGTGTGAGCCTCAAGGTTCGCCGGCTGGAGGCCATGATGGGCAAGCGCCTGCTTGACCGGACGCCCCGGCACGTTCGGCTGTCCACGGAGGGCGAGGCGTTCCTGCCGCTTGCGCAGGACCTGCTGGCGGCGCAGCAGAGTGCGTTGGAGATGGTTAGAGTGCCGGGCCGTGAGCTGAACATCGCCATCAGCGATCATGTAGCGGGACCGGAGTTGCCCGAGATCATCGCCCGCGTGTATGCGCACGATCCCGGCCTGCTGCTGAAGGTGCGGGTTGATTTTTCAACCAGGGTGCGCAAGGCCTTCGAGCAGGGTGACCTGGACGTGGCGGTGATACGACAGGGCGCCCGGCGCGACGGGGATCTGCTTTTTGAAGACCCCTACGGATGGTTTGCAAGCACGAAGACGCAATTCGGTGGGAAGCCCCTGCCATTGATTACCGTGGTGGAAACCTGCGGGGTGCGTGCCCTGGCCATCCAGCTATTGGTGCGCTCGAACGTGAGCTGGGTCGATGCGTTCAAGGGGGGCGGGGTGGCGACTGCGATTTCTGCGGCGGCAGCGGGCATAGGCGTATTGCCACTTCCGCGGCGCCTTGCGCCGGCAGGACTCGTCGAGGTGGGGGATGCCCTGAGGCTGCCTGCCCTCCCGCCGGCCAAGGTTGCCATGCTGACGCGCCACGTAGACAGCTCCACAAGGGCGACGGTGCGTACGCTCCGATCGGCGTTCAGAGCGTCGGTGCTGTAGGCTGATCGCTACGATGCTCCCAGCGGCCGGGATGATTCCCCCGTGAAGAACAGCCTAGGAATCATGCGCGGCGACCTCGCAGAGGCATCAGACCGCAACGGCTCAAAGATGGGGATGCGTTCCATTGGAGAGAAAGGGGGCTGATCCGCTCCTCGTCCGCTCAACGCATGTTTCAGGTAGATCCTTGTATATTGGCATTTAGACTGCCAAAATGCAAGGATGATTGATCGCGAATTGAGCGCCCTCCTGCGCGAGCGGCTGGCCTTCTACCCCGGCGTCGTGCTCCTGGGCCCGCGCCAGGTGGGCAAGACGACGCTGGCCCGCGCCGTCGCGGATCGGCGTCCGCCGGCGCTGGTGCTCGACCTGGAGCGGCCGTCCGATCGGGCGCAGCTGGCCGAACCTGAGCTCTTTCTCGCCCAGCATCGCGACAAGCTGGTGGTGCTGGACGAGGTGCAGATGCTGCCCGACCTGTTCGCGCACCTGCGCCCGGAGATCGACGCCGACCGGCGGCCCGGGCGCTTTTTGCTGCTGGGCTCGGCCAGCGGCGCCCTGCTACGCCAGCGCGCCGAGTCGCTGGCCGGCCGCGTCGGCTACTTGGAACTGACGCCGCTGCTGGCCAGCGAGGTGCCGGCCGACCTAGCCACCTTGCAGACACTCTGGCTGCGCGGCGGGTTTCCGCTGGCGCACCTGGCGCCCAGTGACCGACTGGCCTACGCGTGGCGCCAGGACTTCATCCAGACCTTTCTGCAGCGCGACCTGCCACAGATGGGCGTGGCCGTGGCCGCCGACGCGCTGCACCGCTTCTGGCGCATGCTGGCCCACCTGCAGGGGCAGATGTTCAACGCCTCGCAACTGGCGCTGTCGCTGGGCGGAGCCTCGCACCACACCGCTGCGCGCTACCTCGACCTGTTGGTCGAAACGATGCTGGTGCGCCGGCTCGAACCCTGCCTGCCCAACGTGGGCAAGCGGCTCGTCAAGTCGCCCAAGGTCTACATCCGCGACAGCGGGCTGCTGCACGCGCTGCTGAACATCGCCAGCCTGTCGGACCTGCAGGGGCACCCGATCGTGGGCGCCTCATGGGAGGGTTTCGTGGTCGAGCAGGTGGCCGCCCACCTGCCCGAAGGCGCGCAGATGAGCTTCTACCGCACGGCGGCGGGGGCGGAAGTGGACATCGTGGTCCAGGCCGGCCGGCGCAGCCTGGCGCTGGAAGTCAAGTTCTCCGCCGCGCCCACCGTCAACCGAGGCTTCTGGCAGGCGCTGGACGACCTGCGCCCCACGCGCAGCGTGATCGTCGCGCCGGTGGCGCGGAGCTTTCCGTTCAGGGATGGCGTGGACGTCGTGCCGGTGTGGGAACTGCCTGGGCTGTTGGCTGAGCTCGGGTAGCAGGCGCACTTCGCAGTGCTCGACTCGGAAGACGGTTGCTCATAGCTCTGTTGCACCATCACCAGCTTCTCCTGCTTGAACCACTGCCTTTCCTCTGCGTGATGTTGCTCCTGCATTTTCGCCCCGTCTTATCCGCAATAGCGCGCCTGGTCAATCCCCGCGGCCTGCTGCCGCCTGAACTCTCGAGGTGAAGGCGCTTTCAGCGACGAGCGCGGATGCATCTCCTTGAAGTGCCCGAGGGCTGCCGGCAGTAGCGCGAGCACTGCCCGTGCGTCAGACAGGTCCATGTGCGCCACGTAGTCGCGTTTGAAGGTATTCCAATGCTCTTGCCCACGCCATTGCTCTGCGGGCTGCACACGGGCGTGTTGATGGGCTGCAAGCCCAGCGACCGCATAAGCGCGCGCGTGTAGGCCGCAATATGAGGCCTCGCCGGTGTCGCTCAGGAACTCCAACTCCTGGCATGGATCGCGTAACGAGGGGGACGGGTGCGTGCCCGATCCCCGCATCATCGTTGCCAAGCTTGATGAGTCATCCTCGGCCCAAGGGCAGAGCATCGACGTCGGCTTACTCTAGGACGCCATCCGGCGCAGGCTGGCAGTTGCCGATCAATTGGACGGGAGGGTAGGTTCAACATAGCATGTAAATATCAAAAAGTGATATTTACATGCTATGTCCAAGCTCTACACTCCGACCGAAAAGGGCTTCGATTCTCGGCTAGAGGCGATTGACCGCTGCCAAGTCGGGCTGTTGCGTGAACTCGTCGGGCAGCAGGGGAATCGGCTCATCCTCAAAGGAGGGGTGGCCATGCGGGCTGCGCTCGGAAGCATGCGGCTGACCAAGGATATCTATTTCGATCGCGATCCCAGCCTGAGCCAGGACGCCTTGAAAAAGGGGTTGTTGAACAACCTGGTCAGAGCAGCCACCACCGCCGGCATCAGGGGGCCGAAGGCCGAGATCACCAAAGATACCAAGACCACCGTTCGTGCAAGGCTGCAAGGACTGCTCGCCGGCGGGGCGGACGTCAGGTTCGACGTAGAGGTGTCGGGGCGGGGCTCGCCCGATCGATCGAACCTGCGCGCAGAGATAGTTGCGCCGCCGCCGCGATACGGGATGGCGCCGTTTCGGGTTACGACCTATACCAACGAAGCACTGGCGGTCATGAAGATCGCCGCCGCGCTTTCGGAACAGCGCCATGCGCCCCGTGATCTCTACGACCTGCGCGATCTGGTCCACGCAGGGGTCGACCCGACAGGCTTGCTGGCCCGACAGGACGGCGATCTGCTCAGGGACTTTGCCGCTCGGGCGCTAGGCAAGCTGGAGATGCTGTCGTATCCATTGGCCCAGCAGGAACTGTTGCCTTATCTTCCCAGCGCGGAGCGCGATGCCCTGAGCGAGGACGCTTGGCTCGATGCCACGTTGCTCGTGGCGGAGCGCGTCGCGCAATGGTGTGAGGATGCTCTTGAGCGCCAACGACACGACGCCACCGATCGCAGTCCTATGGACGGTGGAGGGTGAGTTCCATGAAAACGACCTGGAAAGCCGATGCAGAGCGTCTGCTGATGTCCCCTGACAGCCCGTCTGTCCTGACGACAGCCATGCTCCGTACCTTGGTCACCACGGGACGCGAGGATGCGCCATCGACGGCCACCTTCAGTCGGTGGGTGGGAGAGATGGCCAATCTGGGCAAACTGCAGGAAGTCATCAAGGGCGTCTACATGAACCGGCTTGGACATCGCGACGTCAGTCCGGCGGCGGCGTCGCATTGGGTGCGGCACCGCAGCGTGGTCAGTCTGGCCTGGGTACTGGAACAAGGGCACATCACGAACAATTTCGGAGACACCATCACCTGCGTCATCCCGACCGAGGCCGGATGGCCCACTCCGCAGGTTGGCGATAGGCGGACAGCCGCCGGCATGTTTCGCCTTTTCGCCATGCCCGCGCATCTCGTCGATGAGCGGGCTGGGAAGCTGGATGACATCCGGGATCTGCGATTCGACTATCCCCGTACCACCTTGGAAAAGGCGCTGCTGGACTGGATCTACCTCGGTGCTTTGAGTCGCAGCCGGCTGACGCGGCCGCCCTTTGATGTGGATCTAGGAGCGCTGGATCAGCGCCGACTGTCTCGTCTTGCCAAGAGAATGGAACTGTCCGTGCGGCTGGACGAATGGCTTCGGCAGTACGAGGCCTACCAAGCCGACGAGGACGTGCGCGAGAACTCGGCCGCCAAGTTGAGGATCTGAAAAGCGTCGGTTGCAGTTGCCTCCAGGGCGATGCGGCCGACTATTGATCACCACCGACGAATCGAGTCCGGCGACGCCACGCATGGGCTCCCCTTTTGAGTAAGTCGAATTCTTGACGGTTGGCGCGGCTGTGGCAGTATGGCCCGAGGGTAGTTCCATGCGAAAAGTCATCTTCCTCCTTTTCCTGCTACTGGGCATTGGTGTCGGGTATCTGCCGGCTCGCAATGACGACTGGGGCCTACGAATCGTGATGATGGCCGTTGGTGCGCTATTCGGCGGGGCGATTGGTGGCGCGCTTTCTCAGATCGGAAAGCGAGACCTAAAGACGCGACAGTGGCGAACGGAGGAAGAAATTGAACCGATTCCTGGTGGAGGGAGCTCTGGTCGGGACCTCGCGGTGAACTTTTGGCGCGACCAAGGACACCAGCCATTTACGAAGCCACCCCGACCTGAGCATGGCACACGGATGTTTGATGCCGACAAGAACATCTGACTTGTCTTCGGGTTCTACTTCTTCAAGGCATCCTTCACCACTTGCTTCGCATCGTCGATGAGAGGAGCTGCATCCTCCTTGACTTGCTTCCCGGTCTGCATCATCAGCGAGCGTTCGGACGCGAGAGTGCCGTCTGGTGTCCTTGTGATCTGCGCTTTGCGGTCAAATTCGCCACGGTCAGCTGACGTGCTGGTTCTGATGCGCTCGCCTTCCTGGTGAACCGTTCTTCGCAGTGACGAGGGTGTGTCGGTCGCGGGCGACACCGACGACGCAGTTTCTCCAAACCCTCGCACTTCTCGTTGATTTGATAGGTGGCGCCTCGTGAGGTCCGGGGTCAGCGCCGAATCGCTGGAATTGTGCCGATGCTGCGCTTGAAGTTCGCCAAAAGCCGTGGGCACGGCGGTTCCGTCCGAGAATGCCCGGTTTGGTCGCAAAGATTGCCGTGCCAGCTCCGCTTCCATGAGCACGCGCGCCGAGGCACTGTTGCCACCATACTGCTCAGCGTAGCGGGTGAACATGGCAAGGTTGTGGGGGTCTTGGGCGATATCGATCGAGATAGTTTCGCCTCGTTCGTAGGCCGTCGAAACGCGCTCCGCGAAGGCGCTACGTTCCGAAAGGCTGGCGTCGGCTCGCTCCGAGCGGGCCGTTGTCGCGGCCAGACGAGCTGAGAGATCCTGAGCTTCGCGTGAATCACTGGCAACGATACTCATGAAACTCCGGTCCCTCGATGCGCGATCGCCGAACTGCTTGAAGTCTGCGATTTGTTCATTGGACATTGAGGCAAGAGCCTTTTGCTCCGCTGCGGTCAGGTTTGAACTGTAATTCTTATCTGCAACGGCGTTACCGCTGAGTCTTGCGAGAGGAGTATTGACTACTAAGTGTCCTGATGCTCCAAGCGCAATCCGCGCGACCTGCGACTGCGTTAGGCCGGTGGAGTCCGCCACGCTCTTGCTGATCTGATCCAGCCGATTGAGCGTCTCGCCGAATTGCTCGAAGCTGCTGGATGTCGAGCCGCTGCTGGCTCGGGACGAGTGAAGCCTGGCCACGCCCTTGGAGAATGCCTCTGCCAGCACGGCCGAGCGCTCGCTGCTGGCCACTACCGCCTCGCTGCGCGCAGCGTCCACCTGCCGGCTGGCATCCTGCACGTCCTGCTCGGACACCCGCATGGAGACCACTCGAGACGCGAAGCCCTGGTTGCGCAGCAGGCTGACCGCCGTCGTGCCCGTGAGCGCGTTCGACGAGAAGGTGCTGCCGCTCAGGTCGTTTTGCAAGCTGCTCATGAAGCCCGAGGTACGGTTGGGCGCGAGCTGCATCTGGTCCATGGTGACGTTGCCCAGGGACGTGTTGCCCAGAGTGGCCGCGGAAGTCGCGCCACTCAGGGAGGCCTGTAAACCCGACAGTCCACCGACCAGCGCTGTGCCGAAGTTCTCCATTCTCTTCAGCGCGGCCCATGCCACGAAGGGGACGCTCATCGCCAGATATCCCACAATCGCTTCGCCGGAGAGGGCGCGCGAGTAGATGACCGAGGAGGTCTGAAGCGTCAGGGCTCTCGCGCCGGTCCCTAGGTCGGCCGCGGCGGCCAGGTCGTGGGCCGCGTAGATGGACGCCATGTAGTTCAGGACGGCATAAAGGGGCGGCCACAGCTGGATCCATATCAGGATCGACACGTAGCCCTTGATGGCCAACATCGTCTCCCGTCCGCTGGTCAGCAACAGGAGCAGCACAAACAGCGGGAAGAGGATGTAGGTCAGTGCTTCGATGGCGTTGCGGAATACCGGCAGCGCCTGTTCGGCCACTTTGCCGTAGTTCAGCCAGGAGGCGTTCATCTGGGCTACGGCCTGGGCTCGACCGACCGCAAGCACCATCGCGGCCGGGTCATTGACCTTCTGGCCGATGATCTTGCCCGTGTCCTCCAGCGCGTTGAGCATCGCGTTCTGCCGGATGATGTCTGCTGCCGTGGAAGAGGCATTGGCGATGCTGTTCTTGAGGTAGGCCTGCTGGATCTGTCCAGCGATCGCAGCCGCGGCAGCGGTGCCCGGAAGCGTTGGATTTAGCTGGAAGGCCAGCCGACCTTGAATACGTTGGAGCTGCGCGGGCAGCCGCCCGTTGAGGCTTTGGTACACGTTCGGGCAGGTATCGACACTCACGTTGCCGCCAGCGCTGGCGACCGTGCTGAAGCGCGCGGGGTTGGGCGAGCCCATGAGCGCCCAGACGTTTTCCGAGGTCGAGAAGGCCGACGGATCGAGGGTGCCGTCGATCAGGTCGTACGTAGTGCAGTTGTGGATGAAGTTCACGAGGTCCGTGCGGAAAGCCGGGTCCTGGAACACCACGTTGCCGGTCTCTCGCACGAGCCGGTTCCCGAACATCAGCCCGTTCTGCTGGTAGGACAGTTCGGCGGGTAGCGCCCCCACCCCTGGGATCAGCTGGAATGCGGTCTCGAAGAGGCCAGTGATGGTATGTCCGACCGTGCTGGTCATGCTTCCCAGCAGCGCCACGCCGAACGGTACGTTGTCCACGACCTTAACGGCAGACCCTCCGGTCTTGTCCACGATCCCTACGGTCACCTTCGGCACGATCAGGATGCTGAACACGAGCATGACAGAAGCGAGCCACTTCCACCCCTCGAGCTTCTCCGGAGCGAAAGCGTAGGCGATGAGGGCCGTCACGAAGCCGCAGAAGGCTACCAAGGCGACGGCCTGGGCGTAGTCGCCCGAGGAATGGACGGCTGCCGTCGCATTGAAGATGCCGAACAGGCTGTCGGCGTTTTGATAGGCGTAGATTTCCCACATGGCACAGCCGCCTGTTCGGCGTTACCGGGTCACATAGGCCGCCTGCTGGCCCAGCATGTCCATGACATGCTGCGGCATGCTGGAGCGCAGCTGCCGCTCCAGCTGCTCGAGGTGGCTGGCGACCGCGCGGTAGGAGCCAACCTTCTGGTACAGCAAGCTCTTTTCTTGGCTGAGCTGCGTCAGGATGGCCTGCGCGCGCTGGCGGATCTGGTTGGCCTGCTCGCGCTGCGTTTGCTGCAGGGTGTAGTCCTTCGCCAGCGCCGCCATGCCCAGGCGGAGGTTGCGCTCGAGATAGACATAGGCATAGTCCGCAGCGATCACGTCCCGGTATTGGCTGATCAGGCTGTCGGCGAGGCCCGAGCCCGGGATGCTGGTGCCGACAGAGAGCATCTTGTAGACCGGCTCGGCGGTCATGTTCACGAAGCCGACCTCGGCAGAGTTGTTCGGAATCGGCGCGCGCGTGGCGATTTTGTCCGCGATCGAGCGCATCATGGCTTCGACGCGTGCGGTGAACGGCACATGGCTGTAGGCAGTGTTGAGCGACACCACGTCGCAATTCGTGTAGTCGTTGCATCGCAGCAGGTGCTGGATGACGTTGTCGCCAGATCCGGCGGCCTGGCCATAGAGCAACTGGCTGATGGAGGTAAGCGTCGGGGCGATCGGCTCTGGGTCGCGTCCTGATTCCTCGGGGTAGTAGATGATGGTGCCGACCATGCTCATGATCAGCTCGCGTCCCGCATCGTCGAGGAACGAACCCGTGTACTGCAGCGCCTTCCAGGTCAGGTTGCCTACGAACGGAGCCTTGTTTCGCACGTTGGCATCGCCGGAGGAGCGGGCCGACGACAGGATGCTGGGTCGGTCGGTCGAGCACCGGCGGCGCGCCGCGTCACGATCGCTCTCCAGACCCATCTCCATGGCCAGGTCGGAGCAGGTCTCCTGCGAGCTGTAGCCCACCGCCTCTGCGGCTGTGCTGACGATAGCCTTCGCGGTCTCGCAGGAGTTGATCCGGGCGTTGTTGATCCACGTCTCGAGCCCTTTGGCCCATTTCGTCAGGCCGCCCAGCAGCGGCGAGACCGCTTCGAGGGCGAGCTGGAACGCGATCCCTGGGAGTGCGGCCGTAATGTTGCGCAGCATCTGTTTGAACTCCTGCGCGGAGATGTGGCTGAAGCTGCCGCCAAAGACGTCGATTCCGCCGCACCCCGCCTTGGCGGACGGGAATTGGATGGCCGCCAGCTGGTAGACCCGGTTCGGCGAACGCATCATCAAGCTTCCGCCGGTGTAGGTGTTATAGGTCTGCCCGCGGAAGGCGCCTGGCGCCGTGTAGTTGCCGATGGCGCCAAGGTTGTTGAACATCTCATTGACCTCGCTGTTGAGGTCGGCGCGCGCCGGGGCGGTGCTGGACAGCACCGCCCCGGCGACGGCCAGTGCGATGGCCTTGCGGGCCGGGGTGGATCGGGCGGGATGGGACATGGAAGCCTCCTAGGGCAGAGCCAGGTGATGGGTGGCGCCGGGCAGCATGGCTTCGCCCTCGGGCGAAGAGACGATGGCGAGGCGTTCGAGCAGCTGCGATTCGGAGAGCACGCCAGAGCCGATCGGGGTGATCTTTCCGGTGGCGGGCTGGGCGAGGAACACCGCAGGCACCTGGGCTACCCGCAAGGCCGTGGCGATACCATTGTCGGGGCGTGCACGGGGGAAGCCGGGCATCGGGCCGCCGTCCACGCTCACGGCCATCACCTGGATGCCGTGGCGCGCTTCGAAGGCCCGCAGCGTGGGTGCGAACGCGTGGCAGTATGGGCAGTCACTGCGGAAGAAGAAAATGAGCACGTGGTCCTGGCCCAGCGTGGCCACCGACGCGGAGCGGTCGGTGCGCTGCTGCTGCTCGAACACCTCCAGCGCCTGCGCGTTTACCGGGCGGCCCTGCAGCGTCGGATCGAGCGCCGGCGTGGCCCAGGCCACCCGTTGCGCGACGTCGGCGAAGTAGGAGGCACGGTTGACCACCCGCATCTCCAGCTCCATGTAGCGGCGGACGTTCGCCTCGGTCGGGCGCATGATCGCGACGTTGCGCAAATCCTCAAGGGTTTTCTGCAGGCGTTCGAATTCGACGAGTTCGGGTGGCCTCGGTGAGGATGCCGTTGATCGGGGCGGTGGGCTCGTGGCGGGGCGTGGGGCGGCTTCGCGTATCTCGGGCGGTGGGTCTTCGTAGAAATGCCAACCGCGCCAGCCGTCCGTCCAGTAGGGCTGCGGCTCGTCATTCCCGGCTCCAACTGCTGTCTCCTGTGCCACGGCTGCGACAGCGAGCAGCCCGAGCACCAGACCAATGAGCCGCAGAAGCAAGGAGGAGGGTCCGAGGATTGCCATGGCTTCCTCACCGCAGCGACTTCGGCGGCAGGCCGTCGAGGCAGTAGTTGATGCCGAACTCGATCGTCTGCCTACGCGGGGCGGCGACATCGGGCAGCTTCACGCCTTCCTGCCAGAACAGTACCTTGAGTCGGGCGCAGCCGGGCTGGCGGTAGCGCTTCTCGGTCGAGACGTCGATGTAGATGGGCGACGTGGCCTCGAAGCGCTTCGTGATCGCGTCCGCGATCTCCCCGGTGAGCACGCCGTGCGCGGTGCCGTCCGTGGCCTGGAGGGCCGCCAGCAGGACGGGGCGTGCGTCGGGTACCGGCGTGCGGACCGTTTCGGCCCGCGTCCCCGCGGTGAGGAGTGTGAGTAGGGCGATACACCCGAGGGCGTGTCGGGTGTGCATGGTGGCTTTCACTGGCATCTCCCTTCGCCGTAATAGCAGTTGCCGGCCCGGGCCGCGTTGCCGCTCTGGATGGCGCTCTGATTCGGCAGCGTCGGAACGATCGAGGCGTAGAACTCGGTCAGGTCCATGCGCGAGAAGTCCAGCGATTGCAGCTGGGCGATCGTGAATCCCGAACAGTCCGGCATCTCCGCAGTGCCCCACCACTTCGCGATCTGCAGCCGCCCCTGCTCGTTGATGATGCGCGCCAGCACGGAGTTGAAGCAGCACTTCGTGGTCGTGTGCTCCGTGCAGGAGACGCATTTGCCCAGGATTCGCAGGCAGGTCGAGCAATAGGTGCCGACCGTGTGGCACAGCTTCGCGCCCTCCTGCATGGCCAGTTTTCCCTCGTCCTCGTTGCAGGACATCATCGACATCACGATGTAGATGACCACCGCGATCACCAGGCTCCAGGGATCGAAGGCGATCACCATGCTTTCGCCGGAATAGAGCACGGCGGAACCCGCTGGCAGCGCTGCGCCGTTGACGGCGACGGTGACTCCGTAGCTCGTGAAGCTGCCGGAGAACCCGCCGCCGGTCAGCAGCGCGGACAGCCCCTGGTAGACGAACTCGCGGTTGCCCGCGTTCATGAGCGTGTCGTAGACCAGCCGCGAACCCACGCCGTACACGCTCTGGTTGCTCATGCCCTTGCCTGCGGAGTCCGCGTAGCAGCAGTTCTTCAGCAGGCGGTCGCGGCAGCCGTTGGCTTCGCCCTTGAACACCTGCAGGGTGTCGGTGTCAAGGTAGACGCCTGCTTCGCGTCCCGCCTCCAGGAAGGACATGGAACGGGCGAAGTCCGCGTCGTTGGTGTAGGTGGTGCTGAAGCAGCTGCCCGCGATGCAGAAGACGTCCTTCGGGCAGTTGCTCGCCGTGGCCGCCGTGCCCGCCGGCACCGGGCAGGCGTAGCTGTTCTCGGTGATCTCGCAGCTCCCCGTGGCAGGGTTCAGCTGGCGGCACGTGGTGCCGGTGGGCGTGCAGCCCGCGGAGGCCAGGGGCGCGCATTCGTCCGCGGGTGCCCCGTACTGGCAGGACAGCGACGTCTCATAGCGCCAGCAGGCGCGTGTCACCGAAGCCCCGTTGATCACCCGGGTGGCGGGCCCGTCGACACAGCGCGCCGCGCCGGTGACGGCGCAGCGTCCGTCCCCTTCGAGCGCGGGGCACTGGTCATCCCACCGGTTGGCCTCGGTGACCGTCATGTGCGGCCGCTGGTAACTCAACGTCATCTGCGGGATGTAGCCATACCGGGGATTCAGGTGGAACCCCACCACCGGGCGGTCGCCGGCCACCCGCCAGTACGGCCCTGACAGGGTGCGCGTGGTGTCCTCGCCGGGCGCATCCGCGGGATTGTTGCTGGGTGCGTAGCAGCGGCCCTCCTCGCGGTAGCTGGTCTGCACGTCCCCGGCTTCGCTGGCGGATCCGGTCGTGTGGGCGATCCGGTCGCCGCTCTGTGTGCCGGCGGGGCAGGCGCCGTAGACCTCCAGGAAGGGCCGTTCGGTGGTGCAGCTCATGTCACTCGCATCGCTGCTGGTGCCCTCGCAGACCTGGCGGCGCTCCTGCGCGAGGTAGCCGGTGAGCCGGCAGTCGTCGCCGTTGCAGCGGTTGTTGGCGACCCAGACCCCATTGGCGCCGCCGTACCCGGCGCCGAACGCCATCTGGGCGACCAGCCGGGGAAACACATACGTGGCGCTCATGTCCACGTCGAAGAAAGCCACCGGCACGCCAGCGCTGGTGACGCGCATGCGCTGGCGCGAGGCGGGCTGGTCCGGCTTGCACTGCACCGACAGGCCGATGGCGCCCGAGACACCCTGGGCGAACCACTCCCCAGGCGCGCAGCTGCTGGTGCGCTCGATGTCCACCGACAGGGTGCGCGAGCAGGACTGGGCGGACGCGCCGCTGTACTGGCGGCACACCCGGGTCTCGGTCGGCGGTGTCGCCACCATGTCGACCTGGCAGCCGCCGTAGTAGCTGGCGATGTCCTCCAGTTGCGTGGACGGATTGGCGGCAATGCGCCGCGCATCCAGCACGGCCGGGTCATAGGGGGAGACCGGCTCGCGCGGCGTGTTGGCCGAGGCCCGCGCGCCCAGCAGCGCCTGGCACACCGGATCGTCGGGCGTCAGCGCGCAGGCCGCCAGTCGGGCGCTGCTCTGGCCGGAGAGGTTGGGCTGTCCGTAGTAGAGCTGTTCGGGCGGAGAGGTCGTATAGCCGGGCACCGCCGCTGCGGCGTCGGTGGCATTGACCGTGCCGCGGATCACCGGGTTGGCGGCCTGCCCGGCGGCGGTGCCCTCGTCATGGGGGCTGGTCTGGGCGGCGGTCTGCGTCGTGACGAAGCAGGCCAGCGTGAACCAGACCACGGCCTGGCGCAGGAGGCGGGACAGTGCGGGGTGCATGGCGGTCCTACTCCTTCAGCCGCTTCAGGAAGCCCGCGGCGTCGGCGCGGAAACCCGGCGCGGCGCGCACCATGTGCTCCAGCGCGTAGTCCAGGCTCACGTCGCCGGCCGTGCGCAAAAAGGCCTCGGGCGGCGCGCAGCTGCCGCTGGCACAGGACTCCGGGCGCGTGCCGTCTCGCACGAGCACGAAGCTGGGCACACGCTCGATCGCGAAGCGGTCGAAGGCCTGCGGGTCGATCTGCACCGCCAGCTGGCGCGTGCCGATCAGGGGTTGGACCTGGGCCACGGTCTCGCGCAGCGAGCCCCGGGTCAGGCCGCGCAGGATGACCGAGGCGCGGGCGCGCGCGGCCTGGTCCACCAGGCGCTCCAGCGTGGGCCGCGGCATCGACAGGCTGACGAAGACGAACAGGCCCGGGCCCTTGATCTGTCCTTGCACCAGGCCCTGGGCCGCTTCCATCGCGTCGGCCTGCGAGGCATAGCCGCGCGCCAGCGCCTCCAGGTCGATCGGCGTGCGGGCCGCGGGCTGCGGTAGCGCGTCGACCGAGGCCGCGGCGGACGAGGGCGCGCTCGCAGGCACATCGACCTGTACGCTGTGCTGGCGCCGCGCCTGCTCGATGTCCTGCTCGGTCACCGTGGGCTGAGCGCGGCGCGCACGCTCGATGTCGGCCTCGGTGACGGCCGGATCCGCGGCCGCCCAGGCCATCGGCAGGACGGCCGCGGCCGCCAGCAGGGCGCGCATGCGCCGCCGGAGGAGGAAGAGGTCAGTAGCCCACACAGCAGTTCCTCTTTCTGAACAGGATGAAGGCGAAGTCCTCGCCGCGCACCGGGTACTCCTTGCCGGCACCCCAGGTCACCGTGGTGCGGCCGAAGGGCTGGCAGCACTTGCCGGCCTCCTTGGCGGTGTTGGGGATCGGGTGGGTGAGCTGGGTCTTGTAGGCGGTCTTGTCCATGACCGGCTCGAAGTACGGCCCGCACAGGCCGGCCTGGCCATGCCAGCCCCAGGCGATCAGCTCGCGGTGCATCTTGGCCGTCAGGCGCTGGGCCATCAGCGCCGCCGTGCGCACGCCGCCCATGTGGTTGGGCACGTGGCCGTCCATGGGATACAGGCCGCCCTGGCAGCCCGCGCACCAGAACAGCTCCCGCAGCCCGAAGCCCACCGAGGCGGCCACGCAGTCGGCGGCGCAGGCGGCGACCGCGACCGGGTTGGCGAACAGTGTCGCGTCAGGGTTGATGATGAGGGTGAGCTCGTCGTCGGCCCACAGCGGATCGACCTCGGTGAGATAGGCCAGGTCGAACGAGCCTTTCTCCAGGCACGGGAAATCCGTGACGGCCTCCAGGTAGTAGACGACCGGGTTCACGTAGAAGTGCGCCTGGTAGAAGCTGCCGCCGTCGCCATCGCCTTCGGGCCGGGTGAAGCGGGCCGCCTCGGGCGCTGGGATGCCCGGATCGAGGTCGATGCCGCCCAGCGAGGTCAGGCAGAAGGGCTTGCGCACGGCTTCGACGTGGCGCGCGGGCTCCCAGAAGCCGACCGTCAGCCCGATCACCGGGTTCACGCCGCAGGTGCACAGCGGGCTCGACGGGTTGTCGATGTCCTCCTGGTCGCCGAAGTTGCCGATCCGGGCGCCGCCGATGCTCAGGGGCAGGATGCAGCTCCAGCAGATGTCGGTGATGGGGTTCGGGAACTTGCCGGTGCAGGTGGCCGCGCCCGCGGCGGCGGCCGAGGTAGTCACGGCGAACAACAGCGAGGTAAGCAAGGCGGGCGCCCGGGAGCGGAGCCATCGGATCATTGCGACACCTCCATCTCATCGACACGCAGCCGCCTGCCTTCCTGGGAGACCAGGGCGGGCACTTGCGTGATGCCCAGGCGCCGCGTGAGCAGTCCCTGTTGGTCGTAGTAGACGGGCACGCGCCAGGACTTCATGAGGTCGAGGTAGGAGCCGCCCGTCAGGATTGGCTTGACCTTGCCCGGGTAGCGGGCCAGCAGCTCACGCGCGCGGCGCACCTGCCGGCCGTCGCGCGCGTCGAAGAACAGCAGGTGGCGCGACAGGGACACGATGTCCAGCGGGTTGGCCTTGGTGCCGGCGGTGAACAGCAGCTCGCCCTGGGCGCCGAGCAAGTTGCGATCCAGGGTGTAGGTCGGGTCGTAGTAGAAGGTGCGTGGCTTGGCTGTGGTCCGCACACCGGCGACGGGGGCCGGACTGCGCACTGCCTCGGTGCCACGCGCGCGCGCATCCTGCTCGATCCTGGCCAGCTCGCCCGAGCGCTCCTTGGCCCGCAGGCGCTCTTCGATCATGCGCAGCAGGTGCGGTTCGCCGATCTCGTAGGTCGGTCCGAGGGTTCCGAGGTCGGTGGCGCGCCCGGCCACGCAGGACATCGCCAGCAGGGCGAGCACGAGGCGGACGACAACCGTCATCTTGCTGCCCCTTGAGGGCAGGGGACCTGCGCGACCCACTGGTCGCGCGCGGCCCTGTCCTGCAGGTGGGCGGCGCGAATCAGGCCCATAAGCGCCGGATGGCCTTCGCCGTCTGCCATGGCCTGCCTCAGCTCGGCCGTGGTTGGCGCGCGGCGGCAGCGCAGTTGCGCCGCAGCGAGATAGGTCCGTGCGCCCTGTTCCGCGGCCGGGGCGATCTGGCGCAGCAGGCCCAGGTAATCCTCAAGCGGCATGTCGTCCTCGGACGAAGCGGCAGACGGCAATCCCAGCGGGCCGAAAGCCGGGCTGGTCTGGGCCAGCGCGGTAGCCGAGGCCAGCACCTGGGCGACCAGCAGGGCGACGAGGCCGGAACAGGGGCTGAAGGCGGAAGGGCGGGGCATGGGCAGGCTCCTCAGAAGATCGGCATCACGATGCCCACCACCTGCTCGGCGCGCACCAGGCCGCTTTCGGCATAGCGCGAATCGAAGCTGTGCGGGCCGACACCCTGGACGTAGTAGTGCCCGGCAGGGATCACCATGGGCGCGATGGGTGCGAGGGGATAGCCGTCGTAGGCATGCGTCTTTGCCAGCCCCACGGGCTCGCCATTGACGAATACCGTGCGCTCGGCGACTGTGACCACGTCACCGGGGACGCCTCGCACCTGCTTGAAGAAGGGTTGGCCGCGCAGGCCGCGGTAGTGCGCCTGGGCCTGTCCCGCGAACGCGAAGACGATCAGGTCGCCGCGATGCACCTGCGAACGCTGGTACCGCATCAAGGCCAGGTGGTAGGGAAGGCTCGGCGTCCAGTTGACCAGGATGGGCATGCGTGGCGTCGGGTCGACGAACAGGCGCACGTAGGCGAAGCCCCAGATCGCGAACACCGGCAGATAGAGGTACCAGCGGCGGCGCATGTGCCGCAGGAAGTCGATGTAGGCCAGGGCGCGACGGCGCCACCATCCCGGCTGCGGTACGCGGTTTTCAGGGACGAGCTTCACGGTCATGGCTGTTCCACCTTGCTGCGCAGCAGCGGCGTGAGGTCGCGGCTGCCCGGTGCCCCGGCGATTGCCCCCTTGACCACCACGAGGCAGCCGCACTCGAGCGGCAGCTCATCCAGGGCGGCAGGCAGGCGCTGCGAGAAGCGCCGGGCAAGCGCGAGCGCCTGGTCGCGCTCGGCGTCGCTACCGCCGCTGGTGAGCAGCCGGGTGAACTCGGCCTCTTTCGCGCGGTACACCTCGGACAGATCCACTACGCCGACCACCAGGGCAGGGCGCAGCACCCAACGGTCATAGGCAGTAATGCCGAGCGCGACCAGCAGCGCCGAGACGATCGTGTTGAGCAGCAGCGGCCGGCTCATAGCGTGTGCCCCCGCTGGCGCAGCAGTTCCGTGATGGCTTCGTCGATCGACAAGCCCTGGGCGCGCAGCGTATCGATGGGCGCGTTGTCTTCGAGCTTGTTGGAGAACAGCAGGTGCGTGGCCGGATCGAGGATGTTGCGCGCCACGCCTTCACCCACCGGCGAGGAGATGTACAACTCTGAGAACGCCCCAGCTTCGGTACGCAGCGAATTGAGCAGCCGCTTTTTGGGCTCGTCCATGGCCAGGCGCCCCTTGCGGTCCAACATCTCGATGGATTCGGGCTTCTGGCGCAACAGGAACACCCAGTCGCTGCAGTTGAATGCGGCTTCCATCTGCGCGGAGCCGTAGTAGTCGTCAGCGGATTGCGTTGCGGTGCCCAAGGCCCCACCGTATTTGCGCGCGCGCCGGGCCGCTTCCTCGATCACTGCCGCTTTGACCGGGTCATCCGCGCCGATGTCGCCGAGCTGCTGCTTGAGCTCGTCAACGAACAGCACCTTGCGCCGGTTGCGCGTCAGGTACATCTCGCCGGTGATCCGGTGCAGCAGCAGGATGTTCACCACCGCGTGCAGGTCGGGCCGCCTTTTGAGCTCCTCGTTCTCCACGACAATAAAGTCGTTGGTGAAGTCGATGTTGTTGCGGCCTTCGAAGAAGCGCTCGTACTGGCCGCCGCGCGCATAGGGGTTCAGCATGATGGCCAGATCCTTGATGCGCTGGTCATTGACGATGCCCAGCTCCGGAATCGAGCCTGTCTTGAAGGCGTCTCGCAGTGGGGTGACGCTCAGATCGTTGCCATGCTCTCGCCACAGCTTGAGCACCATGGCGCTAATGGCCTTGTACTGAACCTCCTCCAGCCGGTGCTGCATCGAGCACATCTTCGATATGCCCGGAACGAGCATATCGATGTCTTCGTTGATGTCGGTGATGTGCGTAAACGGATTGACGCAGATATCGACGTCGGGCCTGAATTCGATGTGCGTGCCCTTTGCCTTGCGGCAGAGCTTTTCGAAGCTGCGGCCCAGGTCCAGCATCCAGACCTTCGCGCCGATCGCGCGGTACGACCAGGCCATCTCGTTCATGAGCACCGACTTGCCGGAGCCGGGCGCGCCGATGATGGCGAAGTTGGGGTTGCCCAGGTCGTTGTCGAAGAGATCCAGCGTCATGATCTGGCCGCGGCGGCCACCGAAGACCAGTGCCGGGGTGCGCGTGCCGCGCCACTCGGCGATCAGCGGCGCCATGTGGATGGCATTGGCCATGGTCTTGCGCGTGACGCGGCGCATCTTGGCGAGGTCCTTGTGGAACCTCGGCGTCAGCGTCATGGGCAGGCTGGCCAGCAGCGCCTGGCGGTGCATGTAGGCGTCGGCGTTGAGCTGGAAACCCCTGGCGCGCCAGATGGCGTTCGCGGCCTCGTGCGCCGAGGCGGACCTGTCCGGCGGCGTGAAGATGGCGAGCTGGTGGTATAGGCTGACCAGGCTGCCGCCCGTGTCGATGGCGTTGGCGGCGGCCGACCAGTCGTCGAGCTTCTTGCGCACGTCCGGCATCACGTCGGCCATCTTGGATTTGGCGTTCTGCGTCGCCCGCACGTGGTTGGCCGTGATGATGGACTTAGTGGCGTTCGGGTCGAGGATGTGCACGCCCAGCGTGATCAGGAACGGGGCGCTGTACTGCAGCGCCGGCTGCATCAGATCGCCGATCAGCGAGCCCATCTGCCACAGCGCGAAGCGCTCGGGAAAGCTCTTGATCGAATAGAAGCGCGCCTCCAGCACCTCGGCGCTGGTCTTCTTCCAGAGCGTGATCCCCGAGGGGTGCGGGTCCTGGATGGTGTCGAAGTCGACCACCTGGTCGCGGATCTCGCGGCCGTCGTCGTAGTGCAGCCAGCGGTCGTCGTCGAAGTTAAGGTCCTCGGCGTCGGAATGCGCGATGCGGTCGGGGTTGGTGAAGAGGGCGCACCAGTTGATCAGGTCCGCCGCGTCGCAGACCCGGTTGGGCAGCATGGCCGAGCGCAGCGTGGCCGCCATGGAGTCGCGCAGGGCCAGCAGCGCGTCGCGCCGGTTCAGATCCTCCGCATTCCCCGGAAACGCCACGCCCAGCATCAGCCGGAAGTCCCGCAGCGTGTAGTGGAACCCCGCCGTCAGCGATTCCTGGGTGCCATGCAGCAGGTGGTTCACCCGCTGGTGGGCCAGTTTGCGAAACAGGTTCTCGTTCGGGACGGGCCGTCCCCACTCGCGGGCCTTCTCCGCCTGATCCTCGTCTTCGACGCGCAGGTTGGTGTACTGGCGCAGCTGCTGGCGAATGTGCGGCGAGGCGAACAGGTGGAACTGCAGGCCGGTGTCCGGCGGGCAATTGGCGTAGAGGGACACCAGCACTTCGGACATGCGCTCGTCGGCGCCCGACTGCGGCATCACTTCCAGCATGAAGCCCATGCCGTCGCGGTTCACGAAGAGCTTCTCTTCGTCCAGGTAGGCGGAGTAGGGCAGCCAGCTCGCGAACTGCTCGGCCGGGGTGTCCGGCGGCGTTCCAAAAGGCAACAGCGGCGCGGCGCGGAAGCCGCGGTCTCGGGGGGCGATGGAGGGCATGCGCATGGCGGACCTCAGTGCGGCCTGCTGCCCAGTCCCGACGATGGCGGACTGAGCAGGGGGAAGGGGTTGAGGGATGCAGGCCGCTGCATCGCGCCGTCGACGGCCTCCGGTATGGCGGACGGCGAGATCGCCGGCTCGGAAGTGGAGTTCGCTCCGCTCGATGGCGCTGCGGGCGGCGGGCGCAGCGGTGCGAACTGATCGCGAATGCGCTGGCGCACGTGGTCGATCTGCCAGCGGCCCGCGTCGACCTGCACATAGACGAAGCCCTGGTCCCAGAGGTCGCCATCGGCATCTTCCCAGGCCTTGGTCCAGAGCCGTAGCACCCTTGCTTGGGAGCGCAGCGACAGACCGGGAGCGCCGCCGCTGCCGGAGATCCCGTCCAAAGGGAACGAGGGCGGCTGCCGAGAAGGGGCGGCTGTTGTTGGCACGGATCCCCTTGACGAGGCGGCCGGTGGGTCACCTGGCTTTGCGCGCGAGGGCTGCTGGCTGGGCAGGTTTTTGTGCAGCGCATTGGCGTAGGTGCCCGATACCGAGTCGCATGCCACGCCTTCGGGTGCCGCGCAGGCGTATTTCGACCCGCCGCCGAGCCCGGACATGTTGACGCAAGCGGTCAGCGGCAGCAAAGAAGCGAGGGCGCCGAGGCGCAGCGTTCTCGCGTTCATGGCCGCCTGCCTTCGGTATTGGGCTTGGCGGCGGCCACTTTGGCGGCTTCAGAGAGTTTCGCCTCCAGCGCCGTGCGCCCGATGTAGCCGTCAGTGCGTGTGCCGTCCGCCCAGAACAGGGTGGGCGTACCCTGGACCCCGAGGCGGCGCGCCAAGTCCAGGTTTCGCGCGATCGGGTGTGCGCAGTTCGCGTTCGGCTGGAGCTGGCTGGTGTCTGCCTGCAGCATCCACTGGCGCCAGGCGCGCTCGCGGTCGGAGGCGCACCAGATGGCGATCGGGCGGGACTCTCCCTGGAACGGCAGCAGGAAGGTGTAGATCGTGACATCGTCGATGCCCGCGAGCTCCGGCTCAAGCTGCTTGCAGAAGATGCAGTTGGGGTCGCTGAAGACGGTGACTTTGCGGCGTCCTTTGCCACGCACGGTCTTGATCGCGTCGGACAGCGGCAGTTGGTCGAGCGACACCAACGCCGCGGACCGGGCCTCCGACTGCAACTGCCCGCCTTGGTCGGCGCTGCGTTGCGCGATCCTGGGTCCTGTAACGTCACGCATATTCTCGGTATCGAAGAGACGCCCGAACACGAAGAAGCGCGGATTCGCGGCTGTGACGTAGGCGACGTTCCCACTCATCCAGACTTCGTAGAGACCTTTGACTTCGGTGCGGACCACCTCGGTGAACTGTGTGCCGGGATGCGCCTTGTGCAGCGCGTCGAGCAGTTGGCTCTCGTCGGGCGTCGCGGCGAGCGCGCCGGGCACAGAGGCCAGCAGCGAGGCGCATACGGCCGCAGGCGCGAGCAGGGCGGCGAGGCGTGGGCGCCTCGCGCGCATGGTTTCAGTAGTTGCCATCATCGGTAGGCTCCAGATAGCGGGTTTCAGGGGAAGGGGAGCGGCGGGCAGTGCGCTCGGCCGTGGCCGTCATCGGCACGTCGATCCGCACGCCGCGGGTGATCACCACGTCGATCTGCCGGCCGGCATCGACCTCGATGACCGGAAAGGTGTTCTCGGCCAGCTTGATGGAGTACTGGGCGAGACGGTCCAGCGCCTTGCCCGCGCCGCTGCCGAGCCCTGCGCGGTACGCGTCGGCGTTGCTGTCGGTACTGGCGACGGTGCCCAGCGCCGAAGTGGCGTAGGTCGTATTGGCCGTAGAAAGGCCTTGGCCGATGCCGCTGAGCGCGCCGGCCAGCATGGCGTTCGCGAGCATTTGTCCTTGCTTGGTGACGAGCCGCCCGCGCATGCCGACCTTCCCGTCCTCGCCGTACACAGAGCCCTGTATGCGCACCTCGAGCGTGGCGCCGTCGGCCCGCACGCACGACAGGTTCTCGGTGCGCAAGTAGGCGCGTTCGCTGCTGATGTCGCCATAGCCGGCCGCGATCACGAAGCACTCGCGGTACTCCCCGCGGAACTGGTTAGGGAGCACCGAGTTGTCCGACAGGCGGATCAGCACCGGGTGCGGATTCGACTGCGACTGCCCGCCCGTCGGCGCGTCCAGTCCGCCGAGCAGAATTCCGCGCGTGAAGCTCACCGGCAAGAAGGTCGAGACCGTCTTGGGCACTGCAGCGGGCGCGGTGGTCTCGCCGTCCCGAACCGCTTGGCCCCCGGAGCTCCCCGAGGCGGGGCGGGCGTGATCCGCCAGCGTCACCCGGGATATCACCGGGGTGGGCGATGCGGGTGGCATCAGGCTGGGCATCCCCGCGGGCATCGCTCCCTTTCCGGCCGAGGGAGGCGGCGGTGGCAGGCTGGCCGCGGGTGGCATGCCCGCGGGGGGCGCCGGGATGGGCCGCGCGGGAGGGGGTGGGGTCGCAGGGGCGGGCGCGGGTGTGGCGGCCTGCTGTGCCGCGGTCAGTCGCTGCTCGAGTTCGGCGAAGCGCTGCATCGTCCGCCCTTCGAAGGCCTGACGCTCCTTGTTGAGTCGGCCCTGTTCCTCGCGTTCGGTCTCGTACTGCGCCAGCTTGCGACCTGCTGTGCCGACCCACTGGTCGACGGGGTTGACCTGCCCACCGGGCGGCAGTACACCGATGTTGGTGACGTCGCTTGGCTGGACCTGGCCAGTGCGGCCACCGTGCGCCGGGCTGCTGGATCCTGAGAAGCTGAAGATCACCCACAGCAGCCCGATACCGCCGGCAAGGATGGCCCCCAGCAGGGCATATTGGCGCTGGCGGGGAGAGAGGCGATCCAGAAGGCCGCGCACGGCATAGCCGGGCGCCCGGCCGCTCGGGGGAATGCCTGGCGTGCTCATCGTGCACCTCCCCGCCGGATCACGTAGACGCTGGTCGTGTCGCCCGGCTGAAGGCTGTGGTGCTCGACCGCCACGCCGACGACCTCGCCGCCGGCCCGGCTGTCGGGTCGGTCGAATTCCTGCTCGGCCAGCACCATTGGCGCAGTGCTGGCGTTCTGCAGCGTGTACTTCTCTCCCGTCAGGCCGCGGCCCTCGTACAGGCGCAGCAGCGTGAAGCGCGCTTCGGCCCAGAGCTGGATGGCGCGCGAGGTCTCCTCGACCCGCACATCGGGTGGCACGCGGTCCGAAGCCATCGCGACCAGCAGCGCCTTCATCGTGCGCACATGGTTGGGTGCGGGGCCGGACGGTGCCTCGTCGGTACTGGCAGGGCGCATTGCGCGCGGCGTCCTGTCGCGGATGACGATGGTGTCCGCCGGTGTGTCAGAGCGGCGCAGCAGCAACGTATAGGTCGCGCTGGCCGACGACACGAAGAGGTTGACCGGCCGGGTCGCGTCGCCAACGGGGCGGATGTAGACCTCGCCCTTGTCGCGATCGCACTCGACGATGACGTCGCCGGAGGGGTTGATGGCCGGAGCCGACAGGGCGGCGGGTGTGGCCAAACCGGGCGTTGCGGACGGCGACCCCGGGGATGAAGGCAGGGCAGCGCCGCCGCAGTGGCTCGAATGGATGTTGCCGAACACGTCGGTGATCGGTGTGCCTTCGATGCGGATGCGGGTGGGTTCCTTCAGGGAGACGATGGCCTCGACGGCCACCCCGTCGCTGGCTTCGACGAGTTGAAGCGCGTGTGCCTGCAATCCCAACGACAGGGCCGTGACGAGGAGGATCCGGCGCGCCGCCGGGGACAGACTGCTCCAGCGCGGGTGCGGCGGGGGCTGCAATGACTGGATGTACCTGGCCGGGACCGGCCGGGCGACGGCCTGGCGAGGAACGGGCAGGCGCAGCGGCGCGTGCACGGTGTCACTTCGCATAGGGCACCTCCTTGAATCCGATGACGTGCATGCGAGCGCCGGCGTGGCCGAAGTCGATGCGGTAGGCCTTGAGGTCGTTGGCGGTCTCGTAGCCGTTGACGAGGGTGCGCAAGCGGCCACGCACCACGAGGGACTGGGTGTCCTCGCTGGCGACCAATTGCTGCGGCGCGAACGCTGTGGCTGCGTTGATGCGCTTGAGGCGCTCGGCCTCGACTTCCTGGCGTGTCTTGAGCGCGCCGTACTGAGCCGGGTCGACGTAGCCGAGCAGGATGTCCTTCTTCCAGTCGATCGTGCTGGGCGCTACGTCCAGGATCAGCCAGGCGACAAAGCTGCCCATCTGCTCAAGGTACTCGCTGGACGCCTTGTCGCTGGTGACCCAGAAGGTCTTGTTCAGCGTCGGCGGCACGACCACGGTGCGCACCGTGCCCAGGAGGTTGAGGATGACGACGAGTGCGAGGACCACGCCTGCGGCCAGCGCACCTACGGCAAGGCCGAGGCTGCGGTTGCGCCGCCGCAGTTCCTTGAGGTCGCCGCTGAGTCGATCGAAGTCCATGGTGGTGCTCCGGCTCAGCCGACCATGCGGCGGATGTGGGACGGCGGCGTCACGCGCAGTGACGTGGCAGGGTTCGCCGGCAGGTGCCAGTACGCCCAGTGCAGGGCGAACGCGGGATGCTTGTCCGCCTTCAGGCGCGATATCCAGCGCGAGATCGCGATGCCGGTGGCCATGCAGACCGCGAACGCCGCCTTGCTCGAGGACAGGTAGCCGATGAAGAACGCGAGGACGATGGGAGCCGCGACGTCGATATCCCAGAAGCCCAGCTTCCACTGATCGTCCAACCGGCGGGGGATGTAGGTGTCCGCTTGCATGTGGGCCTCCGGAATGCCGATACGCCGGGGGCTCAGACGACCGCACCCATGATCGCTCCGGCGATCACGAGCCCGACGGCCGCGAAGATGGCCAGGCCGACGTAGAAGAGGACGGGACCGAAGTTGCGCAGCGCAGACAAGGAAATCAACGCCACCACAAAGCCCACGAAGCCGACCAAGGCCTTGATCCCCGGGCCGAGTTCGGCGATCTGGGTCAGCGCGCTGGTCAGCGGTCCCGTGATGCCAGTGAAGGCCACCAGGTCGAGCGCGTGGCTTGGGAACGCGAGCGCCAGGCCGGCAAGCGCAAGCGCCAGCAGACACAAGAAGGCGATCAGCTTGCGCGCGGGCGTACGCCGGGCGGCACGGGACGAGGCGGAAAGGACGGCAGTACTCATGGCGAACTCCTTGGGGAATGAAGGAAAGATCTGTGGGAGCGCGGGCCGGGAGCACTCGGACCGCAGGCGGTTGCCTTGGGTGAAGCCGGTGTCACGCGGCAAGGTGGAGCCCGTGGGCTCTTGGGATACGACGCTGCGAGGCCGCACGGAAGCCGGCATTGCGTGGCTGGGGCAGGCAGGAGGGCAGGCCTTCATGGCGACGCCTCCGGATCGGATGGGGACAAGGTGACTTCCACGCGCCGGTTCGCGTCGCGCCCCTCGGCGCTGTCGTTGCCGGCGGCGTAGCAGCACCCGCCGGCCGCCTCGATGTCCACGGCGGGGGGCCAGTGGGCCAGACGGCCGCGCAGGTGGTCGCGCACCGCACGGGCACGGGCCATGGCGAGCGCATCGTTGACGGCCCTGGGGCCGACGCTGTCGGTTCTGCCCACAATGCGCAGCCTGCTGTACGGTCCTGCGGCCGAGGCCTGGCGCGCGCCGGCGTCCAGGAGCGCCTTGGCCGCATCGGTCAGCCGTGCCTCGCCGAATCGGAAGCGCACGGTCAGCGCAATATCGCTGGGCAAAGGCTGCTCGGCCGCGCGGGGGCGCGCGTCCGGGCCGCTCGGAAGAACGGACTCCGGTGGCGTGGCCGCGGCGTCTCCGTTGCGGGCCGCGGGGACGGTAGCGCGCTCGGTGGACGATGCGACCTGCGGGGAGGAAAGGAGGGTGCCCTGGCCGGGGTCAGGGCTCCGGGTGTCATCGCCATTGCCGGCAGGTACTGCCCGAGCCAGGGTCTTGGGTGTGACCCGGGGACACGTGTCGTCTCGGCACAGCACGAACACTGCAGGTCGGCGGGGTTTGAAGCCGGTGCCGCTGGCCGCTTGCGCAATCCGCAGCGGGCCGGGACGGGATGGCGCGCCGGCGTGCAGCGCCGCCGATGGCGCTGGCGGCTGCCGCAGCGCCGTGCACGCCGAGAGCATGGCGGCGCCTGTACAGGCTGTGATCCAGAGGTAGCGTCTCATGGTGCCGCCTCCGGGGACACCCGTACGTGGGACCGCATGGAGACTGTCGACGGGGCGGTGGCGGTCGCCGTGAGCGGCGCGCCGCGGCTGACCGGCCCGCGGGCCGTGGATGAAGGTGCGGGAGCCGCCGTGCCAGTCGGGGCTGCAGGCGCTTGCGGAAGCCGGCGATAGACTTTCCACGCATAGTCCGATCGCGCCCGCGCGCAGGCTTCGCCTTTGAGCTGCGAGCAGGCGGCGTTGTAGGCGCCCACGGCGTTCCATGTGATGCCGTGCCGAGCGAAGGATTCCGCGAGCAGCCAGGCGCCCACCTGCATGTTGGTGCAGGGGTCATAAAGATCCGCCTCCGTGATCCCGTGCCGTGCCAGCTTTGGGAGATGTGAGCTGTTGATCTGCATCAGGCCGATGTCCCGCGTGCCGGTGCGGTTCCGGTGCGCGTTGTTGACTGCCCGGGGGTTGAGCCCAGACTCGACGCGGGCCACCGCGTAAAGCAGTTCGGCGGAGACGCCGTAGCGCTGCGCAGCGGTGTCCCAGCAGGCGCTGGCCGTACCCGATGCGGCAATCAACAAAAGTGCAGCGATGAACGGAAGTGGTCGCATGACTTGTCCCATGGATGCCAATCCGCGGCCCGGTGCGGGGCGCGGTGCAAGGACCGGCAGGGCCGGACAAGGTCAGGTGCGGGTGGCCAGAGTGGCTGGCGGGGTCGTCGGGCCGGCTGCCCGTGGAGCGGCCGGTCAGGGTCAATGGCGCTGCTTCAGCGTTCGGCGTGCTCGCCGTGGGCCAGCGCGCTGCTCGCGCGCTCGGCCATGTTCAGCCGCGCCTGGTGCAGCAGACGGGTTCCGCTGTCGTCGATGCGGCGCGCCTGCGCGACGCATGCCGTCATCAACTGATCGAGCTGGAAGTTGGGATGGGGGTGCCGGTTTGCAGGCGAGCGCTGCAGCTCGCGCAGTTGCTCATACTGCGCACGCCACATCGACTCGCGCCGGCGGGCCGTGCCGGGCGGGCGCAGGACCAGCTCGGTGCCCAGGAAGCGGAAGATGGCCTCATGGCCCTCGGGCCGCGCGAGGCTGAGCGACACGGCGGCGCTGATCAGGTCCGGGAAGCGGAAGGTCGGGCAGACGTTGGACTCGCTCTTGAGAATGCCGTGCAGCCAGGCATATTCCTCGATCCACAGCCGCGCCTCGATGACGCCGTCGGCGCGCGGCGGCGACGAGGCCGCCAAATGTGCGGGCCCATGGCATTGGGACGACGGGACAGGTTCCATCTCGATCTCCTGGGCAGGACCCGACGTATCCACGCATGGTCCTGTTGAATATCTCTGTATGGCGAGATTAGGAGCGAACGCCGTCCCTGTCGCCCCGGAATGCGGACGATTTCAGGCGGATTTCGGCGACAGCTTCCCCAAGCCTCGGCGGCTCGATATTTCACGGCAGGGTCGGCCGCTTGCCGCCGGCGCGCCAGCCGTTAGCATTGGCACATCGCAATTTCCGAAGGAAGACTTTTCATGGCCAAGAGCGAAAGCCGTACCTACGCCGACATCACCAAGCAGATCGAATCGCTGCAGAAGGAGGCGCAGGCCCTGCGCGAGAAGGAGATCGCCGAGGTCATTGGCCGCATCAACGAGGCGATCGAGATCTACGGAATCAAGCCGGAAGACCTGAAGTTTCCGCGGGTGAGCGCGGCGGCCGGCGGAGCTGGTCGGCGCAAGGCGCGCGGCGGTGCCGCATCCGCGCCGCGCAAATCTGCCAAGGAGGGTGCCAAGGCGGCACCAGTCGTCAAATACAGCGATGGCGCCGGCAACAGCTGGTCGGGCCGCGGGCCGCGCCCGCGCTGGCTGCGTGATGCGTTGGCCGATGGGACCAAGGAGCTTTCCTCTTTCGCTGTCTGAACTCTGCCAAGCGGCCTTCTCGGGACATGCCGCGTCGCGCTGGGGCGCACCGTGTGCGGCCGCGCCGCACGGTGTAGTGCCGGGTCAAGGCCGACGGTGGAAGTGGGCGAGCGCGCGGCTCAGCAGCAGCGCCAGGCCGACTGGAACACAAGCCCAGATGGCGGGGTGTGGCGTCCAGGGCCAGACCAGCGCGACGACGCTCGCACAGACAAGGAAGATCGCCACGCTGGCATAGAGCGCGAACATCTCCGGGTCGTGGTGACGGAACTCATGTGACTTGATAGCGCGCTCCATGAACGCGTCGGCGAACAGCGCGAGCGCGAGGATCGCACATTTGGGCAGCCACTCCAGCAACGCCGCCAGCCGGTACGTCGCGAGCGCCAGCAAGGCATCGATGGAGCGGAAATAGGGGCTGTTGAACAGTCGCTGGTTGACCTGCGCCATCTCCCGTCCCACCGCCCGGTTGAACTGCTTGGCCGGCGGGGCGCTGGTTGCCGTGGGGACCGGCGATACCGAGAGCGTCTGCGCCTGCATCGACAGCATCCGATCGAGGATGCGATCGCTGGTGTCGTGGCCCCACACCACGGTGGCACGCTGGTGCTCCTCGCGCACCTGATGCATGAAGCGCTCGGGCGGATGAGCGGAAGGCAGGTACAGCACCAGCAGGAGCAGCGCGGTCAACGAGGCGACGGCAACGATGCGGATCATGATGGCAGCCGCGGGGCGCTAAGGCCGGTCCGAATCGATGATCTGGAACCGCCCCTTGACGCGGCGGCCACCCGAGATCGATGCGAAGTAGTGCAGGTTGGGCAACTTGCCCAGGATGTCGGCCGGCACGGCCTCCTCCATGGTCTCGGTGATCTGCGTCGAATACGACGAGGAAAAATCGCCAAGGTGCGCGTCCGCGCCCTGGCTCAAGCCCACGCGCAGCGAATGGATGGACGTGCGCCCGAAGGTCTCGACGACGAACTCCTGGGTCGGGCCGTCCTTCGTGCGCAGCGCGATCAGGTTGTTCAGGTTGCCCAGCACCATGCGCGCGGCATCCTCGCTGCCCAGGCGGCGGGCGAGGTCGGCCAGCGTCTGCATGGCGCATGTCGAGTAGATGCCGCCTTCGGCGCCCTTGTTCAGGATCTCGATCAAGGGCAGGTTGATTACGTTGGAGACCTCATCGACGAACAGCGCGATGCGCTTGTAGGCGCCGAGGTTGTATCGCATGCCGGCGCGCGCGGCCAGGTCGGCCAGGGCGAGCGCGCCGATCGCGGACGCGACCGACGGGTCCGGCAGTGAGTCCACGCACATGTACAGCACGTGCCCGGCCTGCTCGATCTTCTCCAGGTTCATGATCGGGCGCTTGTCGTCGGGGTCGAACGGGTCGGGCGCGAGCGTGCGCCCCAGGTCGCCCGACGTCAGCATCGACAGGATCGGCAGGAGGTTGGCCGTGATCTTCTGATAGTGCTCCCGGTCGTGGCGGAAGGTGCGCACCTGCGCGTCGAGCGTCTTCGTTCGCTGGGCTTCCGGGAGGTGGTGCTCGTAGTACGAGACGAGCGCGAGCAGTTCGCTGGTCGAGGCTTCCGACGGACGCCGCATCTGCCCGCGCTGGGCGTCCGACATGAGCTTCTTCATCTCCGGCACCTCGTGCCAGCCCGCCCCCAGGACGGCGGCGTAGTGCCGCCGCAGGCACGCCAGAAGGATGGGCTCGATGCCGCCTTCGATGTAGCGCATCAGCTTGAGCAGGTTGGGGCGCTCCTCGAGCTCGACCAGACCTTGGACGACCACGTTGACGGCGTCCCATCCGAAGGAACTGAAGGTCCCGGCAGTGTCCGGCGGCATGATCGCCTGGATGCGCGAAGCCACCTCGGTGGGCTTTTGCCAGTTGAAGGTGAAGTCGATCCGGATGCCCCGGTCGGGAAAGGCCGGATGGAACTCGAGGAAGGTGTCGGGCTCGCGGTAGCGCTCGCAGGCCCATCGGACGATGCGCTTGAGCCGGTGGCTGTTCTTGGGGTCGATGACGATCACCACGTCGCCGCGCCGCACGGCCTGCACGATGAGCGTCGCGAGGGCCACGCCCTTGCCCGCCTGGGTTGTGCCCACGAGCAGTAGTCCGCCCTCGAAGTTCTGCAGTGGCCGGTACTGAGGGTGCTCGACGGGCTCGACGCCGTGGATGAACGGCAGGCCGATCTCGGAGTCCGGTTGCGGATCGGCCTGGTAGCCCAGCAGGTTCAGCAGGGCCGGCGACACCAGGTAGTCGCGGTAGTCGATCTTGGCGAGCTCGTACAGGCGCTGCGAATGCACGGGCAGCCACTCGAACCCCTGTCCGAGGTAGACGCTATCCGCGTTCCTTGTAAGCCTGTCGATCCGGGCGCCGCTGATCACCTGCATCGCCCTGCCGGACAGCGAGGCGCGCACGACCAGGATGCGCAGGGCCTGCGCCATGCGGCGCACGCCCGCGAGCAGGCAGAGCAGAGCCATCGGCAGGGCCAGCGCCCGCGGAAGCACTCCCTTGGCGGCGTCGTACAGCACGAATGCGAAGGCGGCATACCAAATCAGGCTCGCATAGCCTTCATACGCCCGGCGCCAGGGCATCTCGTAGCGGCGCAACAACATGTCAGCCCTCTTGCGACCGGGCGTCATCCGCCACTGGCAGCCCCGTCAGGAAGGAGGGCGCGACGGTCAGCGTCAGGCACGTTTGTCCGCTGAGGTCCTGGTTCGACGTGGGCGACTTTCCTTGCGGGCCGACGACCAGCATGCGCGCTTCGAACAATGCGCGAAGGGCTGCAGACGGCTCGATGTGCCGCCGCTCGAACTCCACCAGCGCGATCGCGAGTCCTCGCGCCGTCGCGCGCGCCAGGGGCGGCTCGCCGTTACCGTTGAGCGCCTCCACGATGTCGGCGAGCGCGGCGCGCACGCGGGATGTGAGCCGCATGGGGGCCTCCAGCTTCAGACGTGGTGGCGTCAACGCGGGCGCGGCAGGCGCGGCTTCCGGGGTGGGCTCCTGCGCAGTCCTGTCATCCGCGCCGTGGCCCGGGCCGAGGAGGTCGGCGGCGGCCTCGGCCCGGGCCGGAGCGGGCGCCGGCGCGGCGCCTGCGCTGACCGGCAGTTCCAGCTGCCACGGCGCTGGCGCGAGTGGCTCCCGTGCCATTGCTGGCGGATCCGATGCAGGTATACCGTTGCGGCCTGCGGTGGGTGGGGCGTCCTTTGCGGGCGGATGTGCCGGTGCCGTGGACCCCGATGCGGATGGCGGCGATGCTTGCGCCTTCTCGGCGCTGGGGGGCGAAGATAGTGGGTCGGCCAGAGCCTCGGGACGCGGTTCTATGCCTGCCAGCACGATGTCCGGTTGGGCGAGCTTGACGACTTCCTGCGCCGCCTTGGCGCCCGGGGGCGTGATGCTCCACAGCGGCTGCTGGGCGGTCCGAGCCTCGAACACGCCCGCGCCCAGCAGGATCTCCAGCATCGTTTCCGGGGACTTCGGGATACCGGGCAACTGGTCCGTCTCGAGCAGCTTGCGCAGATCCGCGGCGGCGTTCGGCCAGACGATGAAGAGGCCGTCGGGCCCGTACCAGACCCGGGAGCGCTCCGCGTTGGGTGTCCAGGCGGGATGCGTGGCGACCAGGCGCCGCAGCGCGTCGATCAGATAGCGTTCGAGGTGCGAGCCCAGCTGTGGCTTGCCGTAGCGGTCGGCACTGGCCTGCAGGAAACGGTCGATGACCAGGGCGGCGGCACGGCGCACCAGTTCGCCGAGGATGTTGTGCTCGCGATACAGCGGCATGCCGGACAGGCTGGCCATCATGTGCGGAACGACCACCGTGTTGCCTTGGGCGAGGTGCTGCAGCGTGGACGCGGGCACGATCAGTGGCAGGGCGAACAGCGCCAGTCCGGGGCTGTCCACGGTGTTGGACAGCCACTTCAGGTAGTAGCGCGATACCGCACGCTCTGCCAGCCACGGATGGAGGCCCTGCAGATAGGGCTGCCACTCGTTGCCGTCGTGGTCGGTCACGATCACCTGGCCGAGCGTGCGGTGGATCTCGGCGCACAGGCCTGCGATGAAGGTGGCCAGGCGCCAGCGCGGCTCGAGGTGCCTTCGCGTCGAGATCGACGCGCGTCCCGAGAAGATGTGGGCGTCTGTGCCCTGCAGCGCGAAGAAGGCGGTCTCCAGGCCCAGCCGCAGCAGGCCACCTGGCTCGTTGAAGTAGTTGGCCGGCGTGGCGGGCAGCAGGTGGACGAATGCCGCATAGCGCCGCACCAGCGTCAGCACGTCCCGGTCGAATGTCTCCCGATCCGCTCCGTAGCAGATCTTGATGCGGGCCAGCAACTCGCCGTGGGCGCCCAGCAACTGCTCCAGTCCGAGAGGCGGAAATCCCGGGTCCACCGAGGGATAGCTGAATGGGACGGCTGTGGTCGTCTGCGCTTGCGGCGGCGGCGCCGGCGGCCCGGCCGAAGCGGTGGCGCCGTTGCGCGGCAAGGGGCTGCTTGTGAGCATGGCTGGGCCTCCTTCGTGAGGGATGCGTTCGTCGCCGCGCCAGCGGCCTGGTTCGCGATCCGGGCGAGGCGCGTGAGGCGTCCCGCTGGGAGGCTCAGTGGCCCGGTCCTCGCAGGCCCGCCTTGAGGGCAAGCGCCCATTGGAGGCAGGCTGGATCGGGCAGGGGGGAGGTTGGAAAGCTCATTTGCACGCGCGGATCAAGCCGGTAGCGCGCCTGCAGTTTGCAAAAGGGGCAATCGAGACTGGAGCGCGTCGCAGGCCCGGCGTCGGCCAGGAACTGGCTGCCGCAGTCCGCGCAGGTGGCCAGCGAGAAGCAGGCCGCCCCGGCGCTCCAGATCCCATCGAGATGCCTGGCCAGATCGAATGCGCGATCGAAGCTCAGCCGCGGCGCGTGCCAGCAGACGCTGCGGTAGTGGCGATAGGCACCGAGCAGCGCACGCAGCGGTTCGAACTCGAGGCCGCGCAGCCGGCGGTAGATCGCTGCGAAGACGGAGGCTTCCGTACGATCCAGCATCGTGCCGCCGTGGTACCACTCCGGCGTGTTCGGCGGCCTGCCCCGCGGTGCCTTGAAGTGGTCGGCTTCCAGCATGGCGGCGACTTGCCGCGCTGTGAGTCCGGTCAGTATCTCGATGGTGCGCTGGCGCGCACCCAACTGAGCGCACTCCCGAACGAGCGCTATGCGCTTGAGCTGGCGCTCGGAAGGACGCACGGTAGCGCCGGGGAGTTTGTTCGCCGGACGCATCTCGCGCTCACAGCACAGGACCGCACAGCGCGTTGGCGGGCTTGACCGGCTCAGGGGGATGGACCGCGCACAGCGTCCCGGCCAGGGGCAGCGCCGACTGCAGCAGCGTGAAAAGGTCGCTGCGCGGTGAAAACAGCGTCTCGTTGCCCACATTGGAAACGATGGCGAGGATCTGCGTGGGCGACAAGGATGCAAGATAGCGGGCGTCGGGTTCTCGCAGGCCGAACAGGCAGCACGCCAGGATCGGATCGCGGCCGATGCAGTCGCGCATCGTCAGCATCAGCGTCAGGTTGGAGAGCTGGACCTCCGTAAGGTGGATCGCGACCATGGGGACCTCTTCCTCGGTATGCCCTGGGGCAGGGTGGCTTGACGTGGTGCGCACCACCCGGCGTAATGCCAATCACGCCAGTGGCAAGCAGGGGGAACGCGAGTGTGTGCTCGTGCTTTTAGCTTATGCTCAATGGTATGGCGCACCTGTGAGCAATTGCTCAATTGGTGGTGATCGCGCCCCGAACTTCCCGCGATGGGCGCAGATTCGGGGTGGCGTCGAATGGTCATCCCTTCAGCGGCCATGAATTCGTGGCAAATGGGATGGCATGACACGGCGAGCACTGGAATGAACAAGGCAACGAAGATGAGTGAACGGCCGCGGGCGGGATCGGCAACCGCGGATTGGAACGCGGCCTCTCCGACCGAGAGGGGGCGTGAATTGGCGATGGGGCTGAGCGCGCGCCTGACCCACCGCTTGCGCGATGTCTGCCGGGGCGAAGGAGGCAAGCAGGTGCCTTACCTGGCTTCGCTGACCAGCCGCACATACCAGTCTGCGCGGCGCTGGATCGATCCCGTGTCGCCGGGATTGCCGGACCTCGCCACGTTCAAGAGCCTCTGCCTGGGCCTGGACAGCGATCCCGGCTGGCTGCTCGGGCTGGTCGACGACAAGCGCTCGCTGCGGGAGGCCGTTGACGCGGCGCAGCCACCGGCCAAGGACGACGGTGACTGGGTGTCGGATGTGGTGCGGGAGGTTCGGCACCAGATGTACGGGTGCAGGGCGCGCAGGATGCGCGGCGACGAGATGGAGCCGGACATCGGCGATGGCGACACCATGTTCGTGGATACCGAGGTGTCGGAGTTTCGTGGCAATGGGAACTACCTCATCACCTGCGATGGCACAGAGCTGGTGCGTGCGCTCGAGTACCGCGTCGGCGTGGGACTCGTTCTGAGCTGCGCCAACAAGCGCTATCCCGAGTCCGTCGTGAAGAACGCGGCGGAAAGCCGCGAGCGCGGGCTCAAGGTACTGGGGCGGATCGAAGGCGTGGTGAAGGTTCGCAGGTTCTGGCGAGGCACAGCCACGCACTCGGTCGGATAGATGCCGATCCGCGGCGAGCACAAGCCCCGCCTCCCGGAAGGGGGCGGGGCAGTGCTTCAGGTAGTGGGCCTGCCAGGGCTCAAGCAGCCGTGACCATGCCTTCCCATTCCCTGGGGCTTTGCTCGATCATCTTGCCCCCGATTTCCTCGAACTCGGTCGCGCGGTCGTAGTTCGGAATCTCCTGGCTGAAATGCGTGACCGCGTTGACGAGCCCGTAGGCGGACAACTGCCCGCCGTTGATCAGGTGGCGCAGCACGCCGGACCGCTCTGCTTCGTTGAGGTCGTACCGGCTCGCGAGCACTTCGACGCTCTTGACGGGATCCCCTGTGAGCTTGATGCCCATGGTCCGTTGCATCTTGCGCGCCGCTTCCTTGAAGGTGTGCTCGGTGACGGTGGCCTGGACCACGTCGCGCACCTTGAGGAAGAAGGCGCGATCGTCCGCCTGCAGGGTTTCCTCCTGGTAGACCTGGACATTGTTGTCCTCCAGGCCGAGCGCGCGGCCGATGTGGGTCTTGCGCAGCGTGTGATCAGGGACGATCAGCCCGTTGCTGCACTCGACCCGGTACAGCAGTTGCTGGACCGACAAGGTGCCGTGCCCCACCTCGGAGTTGGCGATCGCCACGCCCGCCTGGACGATGTCGCCGGGCTCCATGGTGTAGGCCATGGGCGGCACCACCACCTTCAGATACATGCGCGTGTCGGTCAGTTCGACCGACTCGAAGCGCATGTTCGGAAGCGCCTGCAGGATCGGGATGACGGCGTTCGCGAGGTCGTAGTTGTCCAGACGGCGGTAACGGTCGGACAGCACGGCGCGGGCCTGGCCATCGAGGGTGCGCACCATCGCGTGTCCCTCGCCGCTCTGCAGCCACGTGTTGACGTTCTCATCAAGGAGCTTGGGCTGCTCCTTGCGCATGCGGTCGTAGTACGGATAGGGAATGTTCAGCTTGGCGGCCAGCTGGCGCCGCGCGAGCTCGGTGACGACGAAGCTGCCGCCATTGGGGTGATCGATGATCAGGCTGCTGTCGCGCCGGTCATCGGTCTCGTGCCGCATCATCGAGGGATGGAGCACGAGGTCCTTCTTGGTCGAGAGCTGGCGTTCCAGCTCCTGAGCGAGTTGCACGAGGGTTCGTCCGTTGCGCATTTGAATCTCCAGTTGGAAATGCAAAGCGGGGGCGCGCCTTCCCCCAGCGGGGAGCGCGTCCCCGCGGGGTAGTGAATGGCAGGGCTTGCGCCTTGCCGACGATGCGCGCCCTGGGGCGCGCGGAACTTGCAAGACTGCCTTCGCCATGCAGAGGCTGCACGGCCTGGTGTGGCAGCTACCAGGGGAGCGATGCTCCGCGGGAAGCCCAAGAGAACCTTTTCGCTGGCCTCGCCCGCAGGCGCAGGACAGGGAAAAGGCGGGTCCTGCCTTGCGGCCGAACCCTCGCGCGCCGCGCGGGAAAGCGCCGCGCGGTGATCGTCACCGCGGGCGCCGCCCGCGCCGCCTCAAGCGGAGCGTTTCATGCTCCGCACCACGCTCCACCAGACGTCGGCCCAGTCCGCACCCGGCTTGCGCGGGATGTGGACCTCGACCTCGCGCTCGATGCCGTGGCGGGCTTCCTTGCGGATACGGCGGGCCAGCGCATAGGCGCTGGCCTGGCCGTCGAAGTCCGCATTGGTGTCGTTGTCGCCGAAGATCAGCACGTGCCGCACGGTGTCCGGCAGCCAGAGCCTCTCCAGGTTGCCGGCGCTCAAGCCCCCCCAGACGGGCAGGTTCTTCAGCAGGCGGACCGCAAGCGATGTCTCGATGCCTTCGCCCACTGCGAGCGTGTCCGTCGGCTCGAACAACCGGATCGCTCCGCCGTTGATGCCCGAGGAAAGCACCTTCTTCGCGTCCGCCAGGTTCGCCCTGCGGCCGTTGTGCAGATAGGTCCGATGCAGCGACAGCAGCTGGCCGTCCGGGCCGTCGATGCGCGCCAGCATGGCGGCGTATTCGGCGACCTTGCGGGACTTGCCGCTGCCGTCGCGTTCGTAGTAGCCCAGGCGGGGGTGAAAGCGCAGGGCAGCGGGATAGACGTCCAGGCCCAGTCCGCGGCCGCAAAGATAGCGGTCCACCTCGTCGCCGCGCGTGACCGGCATGGCCTCATCCCAGATCCTGCGGGCCAGCTGCCGCATGCGCTCGTCGGAGACGGGCGCATTGCGCTGTGCACGAACGGCCGGAAGCCCGCCGACGCATTCGCTGACCTTCTGGAGCGTGGTGACGAAGTCCCAGCCCTTGACTGCCTGCAGCAGCTTGAGGCCGCCGCCTGGGCCGCAGTCGCGATTGCGGCAATGGTAGTTGCCCTCGCCGAAACGGTCCGTGTACTGGAACCTGTCGGTCCCGCCGCACAGCGGGCAGGCCATGTTCTTGCGCCGCAGGATGCGTTCGTCCACGCCCAGGTTGCGCAGGATCTCGTCCCAGCGGCCATGGGCACGGGCCTTCACGTCCTCGACACGCAGCTCGTAGTCATGTTCGTCCATGGCAGGCTCCTCGCCTTGCGCACGTGCTGCACGCAGCCGTCTTCGGCTGCGGCATATCAACGGGCACTACGGGTGGGAGGCGCGATTCCACGCCGGTGCCGGGGTGCCTCACGGGCGTCGCGGGAGGCGGGCGGCCGATGCCGCTCGCTCGGGTTCTCTCGTCGGAATGCATGGCTTGCTCCAGATGAATGCATCCGCTCGGGCGGCGCCCGCGGGGCGCTCCACCCCTTGCGGACGGTTGAAATGGGGGCAGCGGCGGAGCGCTGCCTGGCTTCGGTTGCGCCGACGGCCTGGTGGCCGGCTGCGCGCTACCGCGGTACCGGCAGGTCGTGTGTCAGAGACCGGCCTCGAAGGTGAAGACCAGGCCCACGCGCAGCGCGCGGGCCAGGCTGTGGCCAGCCCACTCGGCGGCGCTTACGTAGTGCGCGCCTGTTCTGCAGCCGTGGCCGTCGAGCGGGTCGACCAGATAGCCACAGGGGCGCAGTTCAATGCGATAGGACTCGACCGGCGACCCAAAGACCACGAAGGTGCGGCCGGCGATGCCGGTGACGAGCTCGCTCTCCTTGATCCGGAAGTCGATGTCCTGCGTGTCTCTCACCGGCACCAGCGATCCGGAAGTGGCCCGGCGTAGCTCCTTGTTCATGGTGAAACCTCCTGTTCGGGCGCCTGGAGGCGCCCCGGGGTGGGAAATGCGGATGGACCTGCAGCCGTGCGCCGCCGGCGCGCGGCTTCCCATCCCTGGGTCTGAGGTGTGTCGGGATGCGCGTGGATCCCGGGCACGGAGTGCTCGTCGAGATAGCCGGCGATGCCATAGAGGGCCAGCACGGCGACGAGGCATAGCGCGGTTTGCAGTCGCGACATGGCGTCTCCTGGATGTGGCGAGCCCGCCAGTGCTCTGGCCCGGGGCTCGTGTGGGATACGGATGGCCGATGGCGAATCACGCGAGCAGGCTGTCCTGCTCGTTGCTCCGCTTGATCTGCTCGTTGATCCATTGAGGGTTCTTGGCCAACGTGGCCTCGAACCATTCGGGGTCGTGCTTGAGCGCGTCCTTCACCCACGCCGGGTAGCGTTCAAGGGTCTCCGACAGCCACCGCTTGACGTGACAGGCGATGTGGTCCCGAATGACCTCGCAGTCCACGAGCCCGCAGTACGCGATTGGCGACAACGGGCTGCAACCGACGACCCGAAGGCAGCTCGCGAAGGAAAAGGGCTCCTGGTCCTTGTCCGCGTCGGTGAAGATCCACCGCAGCGTCGCGAGCTTGCTGTCGAGCGGCACGGTCGGGACGGCCAGGTCCGGCACTTCCTGAAGCAGGCGCCAATGGAGGAAGACGATCTCCTCGTCGGTCCATTCCGGCGCGGCTCCGCTGTTGTCCGGCATGCCGGTGCACGGCGGCGGATCGAAGAGGTCCGCGACGACCGGAACCGGCGCGCGATGGGATGCAATGCTTGGTGCCATGACGGCCTCCTGGAAAGTGAGGAGGCGGACCACCCCGGGCGCAGGGGCGGACGCCCCTCGGGGTAGGAACTCCCGGCGCGGACGGCCGAGGCTTGTGGGTCTTTGGACCCGGACTGGCTTGGGGTGGCGGGTGATCCGCCGTGATCGGTGTGCCAGCTACCGATCGGAAAGGGCTTTCGGCGCAAGGCCAGGCGCTTGCCTCGAAAGCTTGTTCCGATTGAAAGGCGCGGGAGATGCCGCGCAGAGATCGCTCCAGGGCTCGCGGTCGGGATGCTCCGGGTGGGGGGGCCACCGGAAATCCGCACGGGCCAGCTGCCGTAGTCCTCAACGTATCGGGCCGGCGCCGGTGGGTCAAGGCAGCGCGTTCGCCGCGCGCGGGCTGTCGTC
Source organism: Acidovorax sp. (assembly GCA_047601665.1). GTDB lineage: Bacteria > Pseudomonadota > Gammaproteobacteria > Burkholderiales > Burkholderiaceae_C > JASGIT01. Next base: position 4,334,951 of record JASGIT010000001.1, on the reverse strand, counting down.
GAAATGCGCCGAAGTCCGGCGGGATTTCGGGTGGCGGCCGGCACCGACGGCACCGAAGATCGTCGGCAGTGACCACGGTGGTCGACGCACAGGAGGCGACGATGGCAGACATTCAGATCGTGAAGACCGACCAGGGCGCGGTCAATGCCAGGATCCTGGCCAAGGAGGCCAAGGCGGATTTCCGGCGGGTGGAGGCCGCGAGCCTCAAGCTGCGCACCCACTTCACGAGCGCCGAGGCCAAACGGCTGTTCGTGCGCATGTTCAACACGCTGCAGCTCAATGCGCACTTTGTCTCGGTGATCGCCCGCACGCGCATCGACCACCAGGACATCGAGGCGGCCGAGGTGGAGCTGCGCACCGATATCGATGCGGTCAAGAACAAGCTCAACCAGGCGCTCGATGGCGCCGAGGCGCTGTTCAAGTCCCATGGGATCAGCAGCTTCGCGACCTACGACACACAGCCGCTGGAAATCGACGTCGGCGTGCTGTCCTCGAGCGGGCGGCGCTACCTGGAGGTGCTCAACCAGTTCGACCAGCTCATGCCGCTGTTGCAGACCCTCGAGATCCACGAGGTGATCACCACCCAGGCCCTGGACATCGAGCGCGCCGCCCTGAAGCGCCAGATCAAGAACATCGCCACGCTCGCGCGCCGGCAGGCCACGGGCATGCGCCGGCGCATGAATGCGCTGGGGACGCGGGACGAGGAGCATGCGGCCGCCGGCGCCACGGGCGGGCGAAGTGCCCGCGCGGAAGGCGCGGAGGGTTCGAGGGGAGGGCCGGGCCGCTCGCAGGACCCGCTGCTGGCCAAGTTGAACGCTGACGGTGCGGCGGGCAATGGGGAAGCCATCGTTGTGCGCGGCGGGGACGCTGGCGAGGAACGGGGCGAGGAGGAAGGTGGTGAGCGCACGCCCGGGCGGCAGTCCCCGGCGCAGCCCGTGCTGGACCCCATGGAGCCCGCTGAGCGCGAAGCGTCCGGTTCGGAGCAGGGGATGGACGATCCCGAAGGGTCCGCACTCGAAGGAGGCGAGGGCGTGCAGGTGCGACGCGTGCGCAGACGTGCCCTGGTGCTTGCTTCCGCGCCAGAGGCACCGTCGGCCGGTGGGGGCGCGGAGCAGGCTGCGCCGAACGAAAGCGCGTCCGTCTGCGACGCAGGTCCGGCGGTTTCTTCCGACGAAGCAGGGACCACCGCGGCATGAGGACGGAGCGCGGAGCGTCTGTCGCGCGCAGGGCGAGCTTTTGCGGTGCGCCCGCATGCGGCGCCGGGTTGTGCAAGGGAGGGGGCGTTCCGGACCGATCGGCCTGTCCCTTCGTGATCGCCTGCCCGTCGCCCTGGAGAACCTCAGCAGCACGGCCGACCGCGTCCTGCGGCATTGCAAGGTGTTCAACGGGACGGTGAAGCTGCTGGCGAAAGACGTCTACGGGCGATTGCAGGACTCGCCCGGGAGCGCAGAAGCCGATCAGGGACGATCAAATAGATCACGTCTGACGATTTTTGCTGGATCTCGGTGGCGCTCAGTAGCGCTTGGTGGACGGATTGATCCGTTTGAAATCAATGGGTTGCGTAAACAATACGGTCTGCTGAGCGTTCCTATTGTTCATCGAGGTCTGAAAAATTCGGGGGTAGTGTTGGGGGTACTCGTGTTCAACCGTGGGGGTACATCTCCCCGCAGTGGAGTCCAACGATGCCCGAAAACCTACTCACCGACCTCAAGGTCAGGTCGGCCAAATCGACTGATCGAGACTGGAAACTTTCAGACGGTGGGGGCTTGTTCCTGCTGGTCAAGCCCACCGGCGGCAAGCTCTGGCGGTGGAAGTACCGCCTGCAAGGCAAGGAGAACCTCTTTGCCATTGGCGGCTTTCCTCAAGTAAGCCTTGCAGAGGCGCGTGCTGCTCGCGAGAAAGCGCGTGCCCTAGTCAAACAAGGTATCCACCCTGCCCATGAAAGGCAGCAGGTCAAGCAGCGCAATCTGGAGGCGTTGGAGGAACGCAAGCGTGCCCGAGAAAGCTCGTTCGCCAAGGTAGCGAAAGCATACCTGGCGGAGATCAAACCGGTCTTCGCGCTCAGCTCCTACCGCACGAAAGAATCTCGCATCAGGAAGTACCTGTCACCCAAGTTCGATGGGATGCCTATGAGCGACATTGGCGTGAAGCAGATCCGCCCGCTGCTGGAGGAATGCAAGGCACATGGTGCGTGGGCGGCCATTCACGTCAAAGGTGACCTTTCGGCGATCTTTGAGTTTGCGGTGGTGCGGGGGCTGGTCGAGGCAAACCCAATTCCCAGCCTGCGTGGGCTGCTGCGCGTGCCGTTCAGCGAGAGCAAGGCGGCGATGACGCGAGAGCAAATCCAGAAGTTCTATCAGGAGTTGCGCGGCTACCGGGGCTATCCGGAAACTTCGTTGTGCCTGCGGCTGATTGCGCTGACCGCCTGCCGTCCAGGGGAAGCGGCGGATGCCGAGTGGGACGAGTTCGACTTTGAGGATGCGCTGTGGCGTCGGCCTGCGGCGAAGATGAAAGCGCGGCGCGACCATGTCAGCCCGTTGTCTGTGCAGGCCATTGCCGTGCTGAAGGACTTGCAGTGCATCACGGGTGGTGGACGCTATCTGTTCCCACACCGGAGCGGCAAGGGCTTCACCACGCCCAATCGGCTTACCTACGCGATGCGCGACATGAATCTGGGTCGAGGCACGACGCCGCATTGCTGGCGGACGACCTTTTCGACCTGGGCCAATGAGAACGGATACAGGCCTGATGCGATTGAGCGGCAGCTTGCCCACGTGGAAAGCAACAAGGTGCGGGCCACCTACAACAAGGCGCTGCTGCTGGATCAGAGAAGGTCTCTGCTGCAGGACTGGGCGGACTATCTGGGTGCGGCGGAGGGCAGCGGCACGGCATAGGGAAGAGTTGGCTGGGTGTTGCAGAACGAACCGACAGGGCGGCCTTTTCCTGTTCTGGACAGGGCCGTTGTCCCTTGAGTGCCATTCCCTTGCCATTTGCCTTTGCCCAAGGCTGGGCGCTGGAAATGGGGTGAACGATAAAAATAAACAGGGTAATTATTTTAAATTACCCTGTTTTTTGGATTGATGTCGCCCCATTCCTTCCCCAGTCAGCCACGCCAGCCCCTCACGACCGGTCCAATGTTCAGGAAATGGGGTAATCAAACACCGATAATGAGGCATTTTTAGAGAAAGTACCCCATTTAACGGCTATTATTACCCCATTTAGATAGCCTGGGCTTACATTTCCATGCATTCGCTCACACCCGAGTACCTTGCCGCGCTGCGTTTCGACGGCACCCAGGCTGCCACGTTGCGCACATTGGGCGAGTACCAGGGCAAGCAGCAACTCTACGCCGTGCAGTCGCCCGAAGCCCTCAAGGGCCTGCGCCAGATCGCGGTGGTGGAGTCCACCGAGTCATCCAACCGGCTGGAAGGTGTTGTCGTAGCGCCCTCGCGGTTGAAGTCTCTGGTCATCCGCAACGCAACGCCAAAGAGCCGCTCCGAACAGGAGATCGCCGGCTACCGTGATGCCCTGGCGCTGATCCACGAATCCGCCACGCACATGCCTTTCAGCGAAGGCGTAGTGCTGCAACTGCACACCCTGCTGTACCGCTACATGCCGCAGACGGGCGGGCGCTGGAAAGCCACCAACAACGACATCATCGAACGCCATCCCGATGGCACGTCGCGGTTGCGCTTCCAGCCAGTTGCTGCGCACCTCACACCCATGGCCATGGCCGATCTGACCGGGCGCTACGCCACTGCACTGGATCAGCACCTGGCAGACCCTCTGGTGCTGGTGCCGCTGGCGATGCTCGACTTCCTGTGCATCCACCCCTTCCCGGATGGCAACGGTCGCATGTCGCGGCTGCTAACCTTGCTGCTGCTCTACCACTTCGACTATGTCGTGGGCCGCTACATCAGCTTGGAACGCATCTTCGAAGATACCAAGGAAAGCTATTACGAGACGCTGGAAGCAAGCTCGCAGGGCTGGCACCAGGGGCAGCACGACGTAAAGCCCTGGCTCGACTACTTCTGGGGAGCCTTGCTACGGGCATACCGCGAGTTCGAGGAGCGTGTCGGCACCATCGAGCGTGGCCGTGGCAGTAAAGGCGACCGGGTGCGGACGGAAGTTCTGGGGCGCACCCTGCCGTTCTCGATTTCCGAGATTGAAGAGGCTTGCCCGGGCGTGAGCCGGGACATGGTACGGCTGGTATTGCGGGCGATGAAGTCAGAGGGACTGATCGAATCGACCGGCAAGGGGCGTGGAGCAAAGTGGCTTCGCATCAATCAAGTCGGTGAGAAATGAAGACTAGAAAAAGTATTTTCAGCCTCGACATTCGCGACGATCACACTTGCGGCAATGTGCCCGCGTTCCAGACCGAGGAAATGGCCGCAGGTAGCCAACGCGTCCGCATCGCCAGGGAGGCTAGGCATGTCTAAATCCGAGGCACAGACACGAGCCGACTTGATTGATCAGCAACTCGCGTTATCAGGCTGGAGTCGGTCATCAGACTCAGGCTGCGGTGCGTCGGGTTCGTTCCGTATCAGCAGCGTGCACCACAGCATCGCGGGCGGCCTCCTGGGATGAAGACAGGTGCAGGCGGCTGGGCTGGCGCAGCCTGGGCGTCATTACCGCGGACAGGCCGCCGGGCACCGACGGCAACAGCAGTGGGTGATCATGGGGCGGACCCTTGCGCTTGAGCAACTGGACGCCCAGTTGCCAGTCCTCGTATGCTGCCGCATGGACGCGCAGCGGCGCGGCCGCGGCTTCGTGGCGCGCGGCCTCGGGCCGGCAGAGGAACACCAGCCCCTTGCAGGCCTGGGCACAGACCTGCAGGCGGCGCAGCTGTTCGCTTCTGGCCTTGGGGAGCCACGCGACGATGGCGCCGGCCGCGTTGGACTTGAGGATCTGCTCGGTCACCCAGAGGCGCTCGGCCGGCGCCTCGGCCTGGATCTACACGAACTGGCGCTCGGACAGGCCCAGGTGCTGCAGGCCCGGCAGGTGAGGGTGCAGGGGCGGGCCGACGACCACGATCTGGTCGCCCGCATCTACCATGGGGCGCAGGCCCGGTCCCAGCAAGCGCCACTCCAGCACGGCAGGCTGGGCGGTCAGGATCTCGGTGACCGAGCGGCATGGCCATCCGCCGCCAGGCAGTTCGGCGTCCAGCGCAGCCCACCCGGAGGGCACCGTACCCACCACCGGCCGCCCCAGCGCGCTGCCGCGCCACACGGACTGGGCGTGCCGGCCGGAAGCACGGCTTCCAGCGTGGACGCCTGGGGCTCGTTCGTGGCGAGGGGAAGGGTGGGGACGGCGGACATAGTCTTAGAATACTGATATTTTATACAGCCTCACAAACGAATGTTGCTGTCCGTGGGAAAGGTCGAGCGAGAAAGTCGGGACTTCGGCAGCGCGGTGCCGGCAGGGGCGACGCAGGCTGCGCTGTTCGCTGAGACCGAGGCGGCCGTGGCCATTCCCGGCCTGCGTTACGAGACCGGGTTTCTCAGCGTGCAGGAGGAGGCTGCGCTGCTGGAGGTCGTGCGCACACTGCCGCTGCACGCGGCCCGGTACAAGGCGTACCTGGCGCGCCGCCGGGTGGTTAGCTTCGGCGGCTCGTACGACTTCAAGGCCAACGTGCTGCGGCCGGGCCAGCCCCTGGATGACCGGCTGGCGCCGCTGCGCGACTGCGTCGCGCGCTGGCTGGGCGTCGATCCCGAGAGGCTGGTGCAGGTGCTGGTGGCCGAGTACGCGCCGGGCACGCCGCTGGGATGGCACCGCGATGTGCCCGACTTCGAGACCATCGTAGGCGTGTCGCTTGGCAGCGAGGCGGTGCTGCGCTTCAGGCCCTATCCGCCCGATGACGCGGCCAGGCGGCAGGTGCTGCAGTTCGAAGTCGCGCCGCGCTCGATCTACCAGATGGCAGGGGTCGCGCGCTGGGGCTGGCAGCACAGCGTGCCGCCCGTGAAGGCGCTGCGCTGGTCGATCACCTTCCGTATGTCGAGATGCTCATTGCGCTGAAGGCGGCCGCTGTCGCTGTGGCAATCCGGTGCGCGGCATCGCCCGGGCCTGTCGGGTGCCCCAGGGCATGCATCGCAGGCGATCACGCCGAAGACGCCGCAAGGCAGCGAGAAATGCTCCCCCTCACTGCCAGATCAGTTTCCCATCGGGATCGCTCGGCCAGATCGCATCGCATTCACCGCAGTGAATTCGCTCACCTTCCTCGCCTTCGACATGCAGGTTGTCGACGTTGCCGCAGAAGGGGCACCCACCTGGCACGTGCGCGCGCCGGTTCCACGCCACACGTGCGGCGTTCGCAAAGCCATGGGGATCTGCTGCCATCGCATCGCGGGCACCAAGGGTTCCGCACGCCTTGCACTCAAAGAAACCCTGGGACCCGAGAACACGTAGTCGATCGCGGTTGTTTCTTTGCAGTGAGGGCAGGGTTCGAGTGCGGCGCCCATGGCGTTCCTTCAAATCCGCCATGTTAAGCAAGGGCCCGGCAGAATGCCGCCGGTGGTGGGATCGACCGTGGCACAGCCTGCGGTGTTCAGCGCCACGGGCGCGGTAGGCCCCGCCTGGGTCTGCGCCGTGTTGACCCGCTTCTTGGCCGCGACGAAGTTGGCGATAAACTGGCCGCCGCGCTGGTCCCACTTCAGACTTGCGAACCGGCGGCTTGGAAAAAGCCAAGAACCGATTGAAGCGCTGAACCGGAGGACGACTGGCTGTACATGGGGGGACATGCTCCAGCATGCCTATGATGAAGTCAACAATCATCGCCATGGCACCAGAGGAGCCCGCATGTTGGCCGCAAAGAAAACCCGGGAGCAGGACCGTTCCCTGTTCGTGATCCTTCCCAATGTGAACGTGTGGAACCAGGCCAATCCTGGCGGCAGCGAGACGTTCATGCGGGCGGCCAGCCGGCACTTCCGCGCGAGTGCCAGGCCGAGCGTATCGCTTTCTACCGTGCGTCCGGGGCTGGACAACGTAGTGCTGGTCGACGAGGTCGCGCCAAGCGAGACTGCGCTGGTGGCGATGACGGAGGAACAGCGCGTCAAGCTGCTGCAAACCGAGCCGGGCTTGCGCATGGTGCCCGTCGTCGAGTTGGAACCGCTGTGGCTGCGGCGCTTTCACATCGCAACGGCACTGGGTGTGTCCGCCGGCGTCAAGCAGGTCCTCGAAGTACTGGTGGTCGATGCGGTGGCAAATCGCCCTCTGGCCGACGTCGACGTGGTGGGGCTCAGCGACCGGGTGAACCGGATCGGGGCGAGCAACAAGACCAACGCCAAGGGGCTGACCAAGTTGATGTTGCCCGCTTCCACCAGGCAGTTGGCATCAGTGGAGGCCTTCGCGCCTTCTGGCTACTGGCCCGCCTACGCTTTGAAGGTCGATCCGTCGGCCGGCCGGCTGACCCTGGTTTGCCTCCCCATCGACCTGGCAGCGCAGGATGTGCGCGGCGTGCTCGGACTCGAGGGTAGGGACGGCGAAGGCGCAGGCGTGAAGGTGGCCGTGGTCGACACCGGCGTCAGCAAGCACCCGGACCTGCGCATCTCGAAGGGCTGCAACGTCGTCAAGGGAGAGAGGGCGACTGCGTTCGCCGACGAGGTCGGCCACGGCACCCACGTCGCGGGCATCATCGCCGGCCGCGGGCTGGCAGGGCAGGGCGTGCGTGGCGTGGCGCCCGAGGTCGATCTGCACGTCTACCGCGTCTTCGGCAAGGGGCAGGAGAAAGCCCTGTCGTTCAACATCGCCAAGGGAATCCGCCAGGCGGTCGACGACGGCTGCGACCTGATCAACCTGTCGCTAGGCGGTGATCTGGATGTGCCGGACGTGCTGCGCGAGATCCAGCGCGCCCGTGCCATGGGTGTGGTGTGTCTGGCGGCCACGGGCAACGACTACCGGACGCCCGTCGACTACCCGGCCCGTTACAGCCAGGTGCTGGGCGTGAGCGCCTTTGGCCGCAAGGGCACGTGGCCCGCCAAGGCAGCGCAGGATCTGGAGGTGGCCAAGCCGTTCGGCAAGGATCCAAAGAACTTCATCGCGGCCTTCAGCAACGTGGGCAGCGAGGTCAAGCTGACCGGTCCCGGCGTGGGCGTGGTATCGACCTATCCGGGCGGCTATGCGGTGATGGACGGCACCTCCATGGCTTGTCCCGCCCTGACCGGCGCCCTGGCGCGGCAGCTGTCGCGCCAACCCAAGATCCTGGGCATGAACCGGGATCAGAAGCGTTCCGATGCCATCGTCAAGCTCGCTCTGACGGCTGCCCAGCCCCTCGGACTCGGTGCCACCTTTGAAGGGGCAGGCGTTTTGCTGTAGCATGGTTGCGATATGAGCCGATACGTCGTTGTCTACCAGGGCCCCAGCGACCCCTCCAGCCAGGAGGAGAGTTCGCTCGTGTCCGCGCTCAAAGCGACGAAGATCCTGGATCGCATTCCCGGCACTGTTCTCGTCGAGGGCGAGGAATCCGCAGTCGCCTCCGCCGTGCGGCAGTGCAAGAACTGGACGTTCTCGCCGGAGCGCAGCCTGTCGGTCAAGCCTCCTCACAAGCGCGTCAGGGCCGCCACCGCGTAGCGTTTGGCTGGACGAAGCGATCACAGGCCCGGGCGAGTCCCGGGCTTTTTGCTTTTTGGGCTCCGCGCGGCGCAAAAGTCGCCCGGCGCAGGCCCTCGCGTCACGCACTTGGCGTTTCCAGCAGTTACGATGTTGTAACGGCTGCACCGCGGCCGCCCGTGGAGTAGCACCATGACAAAAAGCAAAAGACCGACGCCTCGTTTCCGGTTTACGCCGTTGCCGGAACTGGAGGCGAAGCGCGTGCGCCTGACACCCGATCCGCTCGAGAGCTACGAGGACAGGGAGGGCTACCGGGCGGATTTCATCGGCCCGGACTACGTGGTGCCGCTGCCCAAGCTGAGCACGGCAGCCAAGAAGGATGCGGCGATGCATACCTGGAAGGGCGCCAAGACCCATGTGCTGGACTACACCCACTTTTCCACGGCGGTCTCCAAGTCGCGGCGCATGCCGATCTTCAGCGCTTGCAACATCGATGGCTCCAAGGCGAAAGTCGTCACCCGGGGCGACGTCTGGAAGTTTGATCCGCGCATTTCGCAGGAGTACCAGATCCTCAAGGAGGTCTACGGCAACGAGAAGGACGGCTATTTCAGCCGCGGCCACATGACCCGCAGGCAGGACCCCGACTGGGGCTCGAAGGCGATCGCGGAGCTCGCCGATGCGGACACGTTCCACGCCACTAATGCTGCGCCGCAGGTGCAGCGCTTCAATGCAGGTCTGTGGGGCGGAATCGAGGACTACATCCTGGCGAATACCAAGCGCGACAGCATGCGCGTCAGTGTGTTCACCGGGCCCGTCTTCGCCGGCTCGGACCCGGTAATTCACGGGGTGAAGGTGCCGGTGCGCTTCTGGAAGGTGGTCGCTTTCCTGCACGATGAAACCGAGCAGCTGACGGCTACTGGCTATCTCGCTTCGCAGGCCAAGGCGATCGCGGATCTGAAGCCGGCGTTCGTTTTCGGGGACTTCGAGAATCAGCAACGGCCGCTGGCGGCCATCGAAGCTTTGGCGGGCCTGTCTTTCGGAGAGCTCACACAACTCGACGTGCTTGCGGGTGCGGGTCCCAGCTTCGCTGCTTCGCTTAAGGATGTGCGAGACATCATGCTGGCTTGATCCAGGCCCGACAACCGACCCTGCAAGCGGTAGGTACCGCGAGGCTCGCTTCTTCAAGTTCGCGCGCTCCCGGGGGCCTTCTCCAGCAAGACTTCAATCTGTGCTTCGGCCAGATGCTCAACGGGAGCCGCGACTTCATCGGAATATGGCGCGGTAGAAGCTGACAAGGTGCAGGCAGTACTGCGCGTCGATGTGCGACGGAGGCGGATCGCCCGCGAAGCGGCAACCCGCGGGTTTGGATCACTCGCCGCTTAGGCGCTCCTGACATCGTCCCGACTGGCTTGAACCACGTGCTTACGCGCTGCCAATGCGCATCACCGTAGAGCTTGCGGAACCGCTGCGTCTCGGCACATTCGGGATCGCTCCAGACGGCAAGCCGCTCGGCCACATACTCAGGCGTCAGCGCAATGCCGCATTCCGGCGGGCCGCGACGGGCCGCTGCGGGACGGGCGGAGACCGCAGTCGCACTGGATTCGTTGCCGACTGCGAGAGGGCCGTCTGACGACATGCATCGCGGGTGAGCGGCGTGCGAACCACGCCGCTCGTTGCCTCAACCAGGACAGGAGTTGTTCATGAAACCAGTGGTCAGGGCCGTCGACATCGGATTCGGCCAAACTAAGTACGTCACCGGGGTGATCCATGCCGACATCCGGTGCGCCAGCTTCCCGTCGGTTTGCTATCCGACTGCCCGGGACTCTTCCACGGTCTCCGCAATTGAGCGCCGTGCCACGGTGTGTGTGCCGATTAATGGCCTGTTCTACGAAGTCGGTCCGGAAATCGTGCTGGCCGGCGATGGCTTCCGGCCCTCGCAGATGCATGATCGCTACACCGAGACCCCGGAGTACCTCGCCTTGGTTCACGGGGCGCTGCGCATGATGAAGGTGCCGACGATCGATCTGCTGGTGGTGGGATTTCCGGCACGAAGTAATGGCAGTAGACGTATTCGAGCTGCTTGGCGCTCCGGGGTGAACTGGCGTGCCGTGGCGAGAATCTTGGCGTGGCGCGGGCGCTCGACCTTGTCGCCCTCGACGGCCTCGAATCCGATGTGGACGATGCTCGGTCGTCCTTCGGGCGAACTGGGCGTTCGCTTCCGACAACTTCTTGCGTATGTCGCGCGCCTTGCTGTTCAGCGTATCCTCGCTCAGGCTCTCCCAGTTCAGGACAACGGCCGGATCGCACTCATCGACGTAGCGCGGATTGTCGCCAGGTCTGGTCCGCAGCAGGGTCCGGTAGTGGGCGTTGCGAACGTAGCGACCCGTGAGCAGTTCCAGGATCCCGTGGCTGCTGCCCAGCACCAGGTCCGTGGACAGCACCTTCAGCAGCGGCCGCAGATCCAGCGCAGCGATACTGCCAGTCGCTGTGGCGTCTCCCCATGCCAACGGCTTCTTGCCCGACGTCAGCCACTCGAGGACTTTGGCCGGGAGGTAGTTCTGCGGGAATGTCTTGAGCTCCACTTGGAAGCAGACCTGGCACAGGGTGTTGTGTTCACCGCGCGCCAGATGTGAAGAACTCTCGGACCACAGCCGTCCTATCTGGAGACGCTCGCTCTCACCGTACTCTCCTGTCTCCATGCGCTTGCATTCGATGGCCCAGGTGCGCCCTTGGAGCGTGACATCCATGTCGTGGGTCTGACCCTGGCCCGGCTGTTCCTCGACGAAGGCGACGCTGGCGCCCGCACGCTGGTAGCAAGCGACAACCAGTAGCTCGAAGAGGCCTCCGTTGGGCTGTCCGCGTTCCTTGTCGACCATGCGCTGAACGTGCGGAGCGAGGCCATCGACCTGCTGCAGCAGATCCAGGTCGCGTCCGATGGCTTGGAATATGGGAACGACCCTGGAGCCAAAGACATAGTCGTAGTTGCCGATGTGGTCCAGCAGGGCCTCGGCCAGGACGAAGCCGTCCTTGGCATCGAAGAAGCGGCTGTCCCCAGCGCCGATGCCCTTCGCGCTCAAGTACAACCGGCGAGCCGCCTGTTCCCGGCACTGCACCCATTGCGCTGGCGGGATAAAGCTCTTGAACCAGTCCACGGCCCGGCGCAACTCGGGGTTGTCGGGCCAGTGATCGGGACGTGGGTCGGGCGGGTCGAAGAAGTCCGGGGGAACTCCAGTTCCCTTGCAATGCGCTCGGCGTTCAGTCGGTCCATGGCAAGCTCCACAAGGCCTAGAACGGCCGCTGTCCAAGAGGCGGCAACGGGACCGCGATGTTGTGCAGTTCCCGCACGAGATGCTGCACATTGAGGTGCAGTTCGGGACCATCGGAAAGGTCCACGTACATGCGCCCCGCCAACTCGTCGGGCAACTGGCGGGGCTGGCCTGACTGCCGAATGACGGGAATGAACTTCGCTGGCGCGCCATGGTTCGAGGGGGCATGAGAAACCTGCTTTTCGGTATTGCACCCGAGCGCAGAGATGAATTGCAGGCGCTGTGGGACGAACTTCAGGTGGAGTTCTGTCTGATGACCGATGGAGGCGGGGTGACGCTCGCAGGCGGGGCCTATCGCTATGTGCATTTCGACCACCGCGCCTTGCGCGTGATGTGGGTCTGTGCGTTCGCCGCCTGGGAAAGCTATGCGGCGGTCCATTCGACGCTTGTCGAGGATGGCAATGCTGTGCGGCACGGACGCTTCAGGGCGCTCTTGCGACTGGCCATCGAGATTCGCGACGTGCCCGATCCAAAAGCGGTGTCGTTGCTAGGCCTGCCAGAGCCGGGGCACTTGCCGAGTCCTGATTCGGAGCCGGAAGCGCGCGCCGCCGCCGAACTTGCGATGTTTGCGGCGGGCTGGGCCATTCTGCACGAGGTGCGCTACCTGCGGCACCAGCAGGAAGGCGCGGCATGTGCACAGGACGCCGCTCCGCAGGACGCCTGGAAGGAGGAGCTCTCTTGCGACCAGTTCCACCGAATTCCTCCTGCAGCAGGTCGATGCCTATTGCGCCCGTGCGGGCGCGCCGGCCGACTTGGTCCTGCGCAAGCGCCGCCTCGGGGTTTATTTCGCTGGCTTTGCGCTCGTGGTGTTGAGTCATCCACAGTGGGACGCCACGCCGAGCCATCCCGCGGCGCAGGATCGCTTGCATGCAATGCGTCGGCAGTTCATGCCTGGGCAGATCGATGACGCCTTCTGCATTGCGATGCTGGCATTTTCTGCGTTGAAGGCCGAGTGGTCTTCTGTACCCGGAATCGCCGAGGACCCCCACGCCCCCGGCAGCGTGATTCCGAGAGCGAGCAATGGATGGACGTAGTAGGCATAGGCAGCTCATGACGCTGGAGTGAGACCACTGCGGCACGACGTGATCCCGTGGCAGTTTCAGAATGCTTACGATGGCTATCTCAGCATTGGGGATAAGTTGCGTATTCCAGAGGTTTTGAACAGTCGACGTGGAACGTGAACGTCCGAAAGGCATGTTCACTCAGTCGGCTCCAATCGGCCAGGAGCGGCCAGTGGATGCGTATGAAAGCGGACGCTCAACGCTGGAGTTAAGCCGCGCCGCGAAGCGGCATCGGCTCGAATGAATTGTTAGGCCTATAGACGAGCAAGTGCTTCTTCAGGCTTGAGCGAGTTACACGCAGCATCTACAATGTTATAGACCTTTGCGCATGGATTACAGAAATACGAAGGTCTTTCGTTGTATACGCCAAACCTAAGGCCTGCATTTCTACAAACAGGGCAATGAGGGTTCTTCTCCTTGTCCCAGAGAATCCCGAAGCGGAGTGTTAGCTTAGTGGGACGTGATACGCGCCAACACATAAAAGCAAGCGCGATATTGAGAATTATGGATAGTAGGAGTAAGGCCAGAATTATGCGCAGCGATATGCCGGACTCAATAGCTGGCACTAGTACGGGTACAATCTGATAAAGGATCCATCCGAGCAACGTAACAACCGCTGCAGCGCAGGCGGCTCCTATGTGCTCAAGGAAGCCATCTTTCACTTTGCTAAGAGCGGTCATAGAGGCCTTACGTGAAGGTGATCGGCACGTTAGACAGCAGCCTTAGTGCCACGCGATAGCCAAGGCAAGAACTAAACCCACCACACTATTCACGGAGTGCAGGACCAGCCATAGCTGGTTCTGACGTGGCCACTTGACCAATTTCGGAAAGCTCTTCTCGTGGTACTTGTCGGCAGCCGCACGAAGTTCCTTCCAATCCACTCCGGTGAATCGCTTCTCAATCTCTGCGCGAAATGCAGGTACGCGTGAGATGTGGAAGTTGAACCGCTCGTAATGCTTGGCCGAAAACAAGACGCCAAACACGCCTAAGAGCGTGTTTACGATCTCCTGAGCAGCAGAGCCAGAAACGCCAAGTGGACGAACTGCAAGCTGGTGTTGAGCCAACGCTCGCAGTTCTTCCACAGCCTGCGATTCTTCTCCAGCCAGGCAAAGCTGCGCTCGACGATCCAGCGCTTGGGCATGACCTTGAAGGCGTGCAGTTCGCTTCGCTTGGCAATCTGCACCGTCACATGCTCACCCAGGATGTCCTTGAGGCCCTGCGCGAAGGGCTCGCCTGTGTAGCCGCTGTCCGTCAGCACGCTTTGCACCTGCCCCAACGACTGCTTGCAGCGCTTGAATGCCGCAAGCGCTCCTTTGCGATCAGTCACTTCGGCTGTGGTTACCACCACTGCATGGGGTAGCCCCTGGGTGTCCACCGCGATGTGTCGCTTGATGCCCGAGACTTTCTTGCCTGCGTCATAGCCCTTAAACCCTGCCGTGTCCGTGTTCTTCACGCTCTGCGCGTCCACGATCAAGAACGCGCTGCAAGCGTTGCGCCCCAGTCTCTCTCGGGCCGCGCCAACCTGATTTTTTTAAAGCCTGCTCCAGCACGCTCACTCCGTGCTGGTCAGGTTCGCTCCACTTGCGCCAGTACGCATAGACGTTGTGCCACTTGGGGAACTGCGGCGGCAGATAGCGCCACTGACAACCCGTGCGAAGCAGGTACAGCACTGCACAGAACACCTCGTACAGATCCTGCTTGATCGGTTTGGTGCTGCGCCGAACGCTGCGCAGCAGCGGCTCGATCTCGGCAAACTTCTCTCGACTGATGTCGCTTGGGTACTGCTTTCTCTTCACACAAGGATTGTCGGGAAAGAGATCGTAAACACGCTCTAAGAAGATCTGCAGGCAAGCGGCAGGAAGATCCGAATAGGTCAGTTGCCGGTCGAACGTGACCAGAGCGACGAGTGCACCTGAGAGGGTCACGAGTAGCGTAGTCATCGATGATCGCAAAGTCTCCTGGTGCCGAGCCTGCGTCATATGCTCATTGACCATCCGCCAGAGGTATTCGTCGAGTTCAAGCGCCATGTTGTTCTGCTGTCTAACGTGATGTATCCCGCAACACCTGCGGGATAAACTGGATCGTGCAATATATTCTGGACACTGATTCCTCCTGAAAATGGCTTGCAGCTTGAGTTTGCAAAGGGGTGCCTGTTTAAATATCCAGATATAAAAATGCTGCAAAACCCGGCAGGCGTCAACTAGGCAAACTATATCTTGCCAGCAAGAAGGGACCGGGCACTCAGAAGCACGTTCTGGACTGCCAGCCAGCGGGTAGTGGATGAACGGCAGTTTTTGGAAAGTGTTGCCCAACGGCGGCTTCGGGTCGATTGCTGGCTTCTGCAGTATGCGCGTGATCAGGCGAGAACGGCCAATAGCAAGCGCTCAGCAGACTCCGCCACTTGCCGAATTTGTGGGCCACATAAGGCCCGTGTCCAAGAGTGGCAGCATTCGACACCCTGATGCCCTGCGGTTACCTGCGCATGGCACATGGTAGCGATCTGCTGGGCGTTGCAAGTCGTCGGCACGCCGGATGTCCGGGGCCGCATCTCGCGTGTCGGCCGTCAGGCGGCCCGCCCCAACTCGGCGTCATCTGCGACGGGACCGTTGCTGACGGTTAAGGCGGCTTTAATAGCGTTGGCCGCTAGTAAAATATTCAGCGAGAAATTTTACTAACGCCGCCTGGGCTTCACAAGAACAGTCCAGGCGTTCTTCACGCGGCCGCTTGCGGTCTACCTTGAGCGGCGGATGGCGACGCGAACGCCTGTGCACGGGGCAGTCGATCAATCGCGCGGTCCCCGGACCAGCTTCGCCATCGCCGCCTGCACCGCCACGGGGCCGCGCCGGCGGGAAGCGCTGCACGCCGATTCCAGCGTCCCTGCGGGCCATTCGGTCTCAACACGTGGCGGCGTGGCGCAAGGTCATTGCCGAGCGATCTGCCGTGCGCTAGCGTTCGGGTAGCCCAGGAGGATGTCGTGCCGCAAGGGCTAAGGACAGCTGGTTCCTGAACCCGACCAGCCCTGGAGCCTGCCTTCATCATCGAGCGCCTGTCAGCCTGGACGCGGTGTCGCTTCTTGATTCCTCGCCCAGCGTGCACATGCGCTGGCATCTGTTCGTCCGAATGAGGCCGCCGGTCACTCGCTGATCGGACACCAGCGCCGCCTTGCGCGCGCCGCCCGGGAATCCCTTCTTGCAGCCAGCAGTAGCGCGGCGTGGTGCACGCGCGCCTTGTTCATTCCATCCCGCACCGCCCAGGGGACGTCGGCGGTGCGCGTCCGAGTGTTGCGTCTCTAGCGTGGGTGTGATCCAGACCTCAAGCCCCATGCGAACGAGTGGGTCGGCCATCGACCGGCGTGTGCCGGTGCGGAGTCGAACCATGCAAACTTACCCCCAACGTGCTCCCGTGCTGCCCGAAACGGGCTTCCTGCGCCAGGCGCAGGTGCTGCTTTTCGTTCCCTTTTCCAAGTCCACCTTGTGGCGCCGCGTTCTCGACGGCAGCTTTCCCGCGCCGGTGAAGCTCTCGGCCAACGTGACCGCGTGGCGCGCAGAGGCCATACGCCAATGGATCGCCGAGCAAGGCGCGTGAACCGCCCGAGGCGGCCTGCGGGCGTCGATGATCGCCGTGTTCTAAGGCCTTCCGCGGCAAGCGCTGTCTGCCAGGCATCCGTCCGGCTGGAGTCCGCAGAAGGCCACCAATTGTCCCGATGCGTCTTGCGTTCTCCGCTGCGTCTACGCCTAGCGCGCGAGCCGTGCGTGATGCTCCTGCATGGCCTCTTGGACCGTGTCGACGGTGCTTGGCCGCAAGGGCAGGTCTTGGGCCATGGCCAGCAGGACGCTGGGCGTGGCCAGCGACAGGACCTCGTCGATGGCTGCTTCGGCGACAGCGGGCGGCAGACCTGCTTCCCGTGCCGCCTGCAGCACATGCCCCCGGGTCGGCGCCTTCCCCTCGCCGGCCACGTCCATGAAGTGCTCGCCTTGATAGCCAGGACAGAAGGTCAGGTCGAACGGGGGCGCCAGGCGCCAGTTGCCATCAGGTTCGAGAATGAACGCAAGGTTCTTGGCGTGGTCGTCGCGGTTGTTCATGAGCACGTTGTAGACGCATCGCTGAACAGCCTTCTTGAGTTCCCGCTGATCCCGGGTCAGGCGGCGCGTCACGCGGAAGAAATCCACATAGCTGACCGACGGCTCCTGGAAGTTGGCGTGAAGCAGACCCGCCAGGGAATGCACGTGGATGCGCTGGCCTCCTCTGCGGTCGAAGCGCTCGGTGGCGAATGCGGTGTGTCCGCCGGGCAGCGCAAAGAACCGCGTTGGCGTGATGCCAAGCAGGCAGTGGCGCGCCACTCTTGCATAGAGCTCTTCCAGCGCGCAGCAGTCGGGCGCATCGTCGGAGCCCGGGAACTTGACGATCCAGGCCTCGGCGCCCGGCACCTGCTTCGCCTGTGTGCTCATCCGGCCGGTGGCCGGGTTGAAATGGACCAGGGCTTTCGGGCGGGCGCCCCCGGGTGAACCGCCGGCACGGGCGAGTTCGGCCAAGACCTGGTGCCCCTCGTCGGTGAGGACCGCCTGAACCTCTTGCGCGAGCTCGAGCAGGGTCAGGTCGCGGGAATCCTGGACATCGGTCAGCGCCGGTGCATAGGTCAACGCCCCCATCGTGTTGTCGCCCAGGAAGGCCAGCCGGTCCAGGGTCGAAGCCCGGTTGGGGTCGATGCCGCGCGCCTTCATCCGGCGGTGCATCAGCTGGTAGCCCCAGCCGTCCGGCAGCGAGTCGTAGACCAGCCCCGGCACGTCGTGCAGCCGGGCATAGTCGGCGCGGCGATCGGGATAGGCAGCTGCGCGCAGTGGCAGCCGGATCGGCGACAGTTCCAGTCCCAGCTCCAGGGCCTGGGGTGTGTACTGGAACAGAACGTCCTGGCCATCGTCGGCAAGCAGGCCTACGACGACAGGTGCGCCCAGACCGTGGTAAATGACCCGCAACTCCTTCACGGGGCGCTCTTCCGGTGCTTGGTATAGGCCCGCTGTCGGGTGCTGCTGGCTGCCTTGTGCCGCATGTCCTCGATGGAGCGCGGCTGGGTCAGGAGTACGGTGGCCAGGTCCGGCAGTGCGTTCAGCGATTCCAGGATGCGCACGAAGGTCTCCAGCGTGCACCGGCCAGTACGCTCGAACTGGCTGAGTGTCTTGTCCGAGATTCCGACTCGACGCGCGAGCTCTTGCACCGACAAGTTCAGCATCAGCCGACGTGCGCGGGTTCGTTTGCCCAGTTCGGAGCAAACCTCATCAGGCAGAGCAAGCGAAAAATCCACCATATTTATTCCTAAAATGGAGGAAAAGTTGAAACAATCAGAGGAATTCTACGTATTTTAGAGAAAAAAGCTAGTGTGCATTATTTGTGGAAGAAAACTACTGATAAAAGAGCATAGCTGTCTATTTCATCCATAAAACCTCTGAATATGGTTGGCGCTACCGGGAATGGCGCGCACTGCGTCAGAGGTCACATACTGTCCGATTGGCAGCGCACCAGGCGTGCAGTCGCTCGGCTGCAGCGCAGTCGCGGTCGTCCGTGCCGCTCTTTACGATGACGCGCCTGTCGATCCTCGGCTCCGCCTGCCGTGGGATTCGAGGGGGGGCAGCAGCAGGGGATTGGGGCGGCCAGTGTCGAACGCCCTGGCATGGTGGTGCAGAAGGGGATTACCTACAAGGCATCCTGCTCGAAGGCTTCGAGCACATTCGCCACGGCCGGTCCTACCGCATCCAGTGCGTAGCCGCCCTCGAGCACGAAGACCGTGGGCAGCCCCGTGCGGGCGAGCGCCTTGCCGATGGCGAGGAAGTCGCCGCGCGCGAGCTTGAAGCCCGAGATGGGGTCTTCCTCGGAGGTGTCGGCGCCCAGCGAGACGACGAGCGCATCACTGCGCGAGCTGGCGATCGATGCCAGCGCCCTGGCGAGCGCCTCGCGCCACTGCGCGAATCCGGCGCCGCGGGGCAAGGGCAGGTTGAGGTTGTGGCCCAGGCCCTCACCCTCGCCCGTTTCGTCGGCATGTCCGAGGAAGAAGGGGTACTCTGTGCGTGGGTCGCCGTGGATGCTGATATAGAACACGTCGGGCCGCCCGTAGAAGATGGTCTGGGTGCCGTTGCCGTGGTGGTAGTCGATGTCGAGGATGGCCACACGCCGCGCACCGCCGTCGCGCAAGGACTGCGCCGCGATGGCGGCGTTGTTGATGAAGCAGTAACCGCCGAAGAAGTCCCAGCCCGCATGGTGCCCCGGCGGTCGCGTGAGCGCGAAGGCCGCGCGCTGCCCGGTCAGCACCTGGGCGGTGGCGGCCAGCGTGCAGGCCGCGCCGTGCTGCGTAGCGCGCCAGGTGCCGGCTGTCATCGGCGTGCCCGCGTCAAAGGAGTAGAGGCCGACGCGTGCGGCGAAATTGGATGGCTCGATGTCGCTGCGCAGCGTACGGGATGGCCAGACGGAGCCAAGGATGTCGCGCTGCCCGTTCTCCGGGTCAAGCGAGACCCACTCGCTCCAGGCGGACTTCAGAAAGGCGAGATACCGCTCCGAATGCACCAGGTTAGATATGGGCACCGGAAGGATCGGTGCGGATTCGATAGGGCCGAGCTTGCGGCTGCGCAGCTCATCGACCACCCGCAACGCACGCGCCGAGACCTCGTAGCACGGCACGAGCATGCCGCGGAACATCTCGAACCGGCCTTCGTGCTGGACATGCTCCTCGTTGTAAAACGTGATCACGACACGGCAGCTTCAAGAGTTCGCAGTTCGGCCATGCGCTGCAGTCCCTGCTGCAGCGCGGGGAACAGGCTGTTGTGAAAGTTGTTCCAGCGCAGCTCGAGGATGGTGTCCTCGGGAGCGATGTCGGTGCCCAGCA
Source organism: Acidovorax sp. (assembly GCA_047601665.1). GTDB lineage: Bacteria > Pseudomonadota > Gammaproteobacteria > Burkholderiales > Burkholderiaceae_C > JASGIT01. The sequence continues at coordinate 4,315,149 of JASGIT010000001.1, read as the reverse complement.
CGTCCAGGATCACCTCCCCGGAATCGATACCATGGTCTACGTAGTGGAAGGACGCGCCAGTCTTGAGCACTGGTGCTTGTTGTACCTTCTCCATGGTCTGCCAGTTCACGACCCGCTCGCCCCGGGCGCCATGCAGTGCGTCGAGCGTGGCGTAGGCGCCGCGGCGCTCGTAGGGAGAATCCAGACGGGTGATTCCCGGGTGAATGTTGACGATGCGCCGGAAGTAGGCGCTGTGGGGCTGTACCAAGTCGCTGAGGATCACCAGCAGGCCGTCAAGAACGACCAGATCGGCCTCGGCATCATCGAGCCTGGCCCGCAAGCGTTGCTCGAAATCGCGCTTGCCGGCAACCCGCGCGGGATCATTGAGGGCGAGGCGCCGATAAGTGGACGGCACACTGCACAGCAGTCGATCGACCGGCCGGCCTTGCACAACGAGGTTTGCCGGATAGATCCACCCGCCTTGGGCATGCGGGACAAAGCCATAGCCCTCCACCTTGCGGCAGTCGGCGGGGGAATCTGGATCGTCGTCGATGATCACCGCCTCGAGCGAATAGGACTCGCCCAGGGGCGTGTTGTTCAGCGCGCCGACAAGGAACTCCAGCGGCGACATCATGTAGCGCTGGCCGCTACCGTATGGGATGAACTGGCCTGCTCGGTCCGCAGCTGCGTTACGCAGGGACATGATGTAGACGAGCTTGGCTGGGATGGGCATGGTCGGCGATCCGTCATCAGGGTACGAAGCAGCGCAGGCCAGCCAGCGCAGATGCACCGATCCGGCCTGCGCCCGAATGGACGCGCGAGCGCGCACGGCGCCGCGTCCAAGACATGACGGATGAGCTGTGCGAATGTTTGGTGCTTCGGGCAGCGGTCGCCGAATGCGGTGCAAAAGAGGAGAGTTCATGCCCTGGTATTTCGGTGCGGCGCGCGCTCGGTTCCAGGGGGGGCGTGGTCTCTGCCGGGCCGTGAAGTCGACGCGACGGGAGCCATCGTCTGTGGACGGCGTGCGGCAGCGTGGACGGACCGGTATTCAAAGCCGCTATTTGTTACCCACAAATGACGTGTAATAAATAAAAATCATTTCATTTTGAAAATTGTCCATCCAGCGGTTTTGGGACTGACACAATTGGTACGCGAGGGCGAGCACTCTGGCCGCGAAATCGCTGTCATTTCGGGGGGATTTCGGGCTGGCGCGCAAGAGTCCGATTCCGGAGCATCAAGCACAGATGACTGCTGGACGGGTGGCTCGATATGGATTCGGAACGGTTGGCACTTTCCACGACGTTGTTGCTCGCGGTCCTTGGCGGATTGACCTACGAGGCTGCGGGACGGGAGCAAGGTCTCACGCGCACCGCGGTCGAGCGCCGCGTGAAGGCGCTCGTGCTTCGACTGCTCCACGAGGTTGGGATCGAAGGCCTCAACGAAAGCGGGGCCATGTTCGTGCGAAAGCTCCGTGAGCACCGTGAAGCCATCGAAGCGGCGCTTGCACGCTATGTGCCGGTCGAGGACAGCCCTGGCGTGGCCGGACCCGTGGTGCTGTCGGACGACGATATCCAGAATGCCTTACGCCGCGTGCGGCGGCGCACGCCGACGCCGGAGCGCGACATGGCCATGGTGTGGATTCTGCTGGCCACAGGCATGAGGCCACTGGAGGTGGCGCGCATGGAAGTCGCGGACTATCTCAATGCTGATGGCTCGGTCAGGATCCGGTCGCAGGTGCGCGCCAGTGTCGCTGAGAATGGCTTGCCACGGCCGTTGTATTTCTCCAGCGCGGCCGCGCGTGATGCAATCGACGACTACCTGGCAACACGCTGTGGCCAAGTCGAACGCGGCAGGCCGGCGTCCGTGCCCGCGGATCCGGCGTACCGCGGACTTGCCCCCGGAGCACCGCTGTTCCTCGCTCAGGAGGGACGCGCCTTCCTGATCGAGAGCATCCCCTCCGTGTCCGGGTCGCGCTCCTTATGCCAGGAGATCCACTACGCGTACCGCAAGATCTTCCGCCGGATCGGCATTCCAGGGCTTTCGGCGCTGAAAGTGCGCTATACCGTGATAGATCGGCTCCTGCGTCGTGGGGCAGACAAGCGCGAGATAGGGGAGTTGCTCGGTGTGCGCGAGCTACGCCCGCCGACACGTCTGCGGCCGGGCCTGGACGAACTCATGGACGGGCTTGTCTAGCGATGCGCGCGTCGCCGCCAGAGTGGTTGTAGCAGGGGCGGCCCCGAGAGGTCGCAACCCGCACTGCGCTCCCCGGGGTGTGCTGCGCATGGTTGCCTTTCACGCAACTGAAGTGGCCTTGGCGTGTATTTCCGAAGCGGCAGTTGCATTCGGGAACGTGGGTCGAGATGGCAACGGACATCCAAGTGCGCTAGCATGTCGATAAGTGGAGTGATTTCTATTCACATATCGAGCGCATGATCTATCGCGACTGGAGGATGCAAACTATGCCACCGGACCATTGCAGTGAAAAACTACTCATTTGGGTAGGTGTGGCGTGCCGGGCGCACCGCTTCAGCTTGTCGTACCTGGGTAATTTCGTGGGGCTGAAGCCGCTGTCCATGGCGATCGCACCTGCTCATAAAAGGCTGGGCGTTCGCTATGCAAGGTGATACGTCCAATGCCGATCTCATCGCCGTCTTCATGCAGATGCGGGGCAGGCTCCGCGCGATTGCCAGGAGCATCGTCAACCGGGGTGACCTGGCCGACGAAGTGCTGCAGGATGCCTATGTCAAGCTGAGCCAACTTACCGAGATGCCTGGCATCGCCAGACCCGAGGGGTATTGTGCGCAGACCGTGCGCAATCTCGCGATGGACTACCAGAGGCGCCACGGAACCGAGGCCACCTACCGAATCTTCGTCGCGGACGCGGAAACCATCGGGGTCTCCACGGATGCCGGACCGGATCGAATGCTGGGACTTCGTCAGGCCCTGGAACAGATCGATCGTGTGCTCAGCACCTTGCCACCGCGCACGCGCCATGCCTTCGAGTTGTACCGGCTTGGGGAGATGACGCAGCGGGATATCGGAAAGCGCTTGGGCTGCTCAGCGTCGGTGGTCAACCAGATGCTCAAGGAGGCCGACGTGGCTTTACGAGCGTGCCGGCATCTGCTGGAGTGAGCGTCGCAGTGACTACGACCCCCGGGTCGGCGTTCTAGGAGGAACCACCAGATGCGCGGCAAGGTCGAGTCGGCCGATGTCTCTACTACAGCCGATCCATGGCTTGGCATCATCCTGTCCTGCCGATAGAGAGCCTGTCGGCTTGCGGGTCTGGCAGTAAGGGAAGGTGGGTTTCCGCGGGTCGTCCAGAAAGCGACCCAATTGTGGGTCGCGATGGCCTTCCAGGCTTCGGTGGTCAACGCCGCCATTCCAGGCAGCGCCGATCTGTTGTCTCTGCGCTGGGCGATGTACGCGCCGGCGAATTGTTCGCCGCTACGAGAATCGAGCATTGGATGACATTGGCCCGTGTCTATGAAGCGATGCGCGACGGTGGCCATGGTGTGGCTGATCACTCGACACCACCCGCGCGACGAACCCAAACACTGCCCGTGCGTGCGTGTTTATGCGAACTTCAGTTCGGGGTTCGTTCAGTATGATCCCAGGGTGCCGCGTACTCAGAAAGTCCACGATGGCGGCATGCAGCGATGCGCGGAGGCTTGCGCATGCGTAGGCGCGGACACGGCTGAACGAACCAGGATGACTGATAAAGAGGATCGCACGGGAACTCACCCCGACGTGGCGCGTCGAGACGCTGATGGCGATGCCGCCTGGGACACGGCGTGGGCCTGGGTGCGGCGGGAGCATGAGCACCGGGATTTTGACGACGATGCGCGCCGGGACTTGCGCCTCTGGCTGGAAGCAGACGCAAGCCATCGGTCCGCCTATGCGCGGGCCTGCAAGCTGTGGCTGTTGACGGGCTTCGTGCCTCCCGTCAACGACGTTCCCACTCCCGGTCTTGACGACACCGATCCGCGGTAATCCAGCTGCGCCCGCGATGCGGTAGTGCGCCGCGCGGAGCCATCCATCCTACGATGCCCCGGAGGCAGGGCATTGCGCAACCAGTCCAGGCTCTTGCCTGCGGCTTTGTCGCGCCTTCTTACGAATTTCCTTGGTGCAATCCGCCGCCGCGCTGCTGCGTGCGTGGGCACGCAACGTTCCTGCATGCGCCGTAGCGCTGCTCCCTGGCCCGCAGGCGCCGCGGACTGAGCCGCGCCCGCCGCCGGATCTGAGCCCCGGCGCTTGTGCGGACCGGCCGCGCCTCAGGCGCCGGCACCCTTTTCACTCAGCTGCCTCGAGATGGACGCGCCCTGGTGCCGAGCGGGTGGCTTCGCCGGTGCGCGGCCCTAACAGGCGAGCCAAACAAATGCATCGGCGAAACGTCATGTCACCTGAAGGCCATCGTTCGCTCCAGTTGGGGCGGTCCTATCGCCTTTACCCATCAACCAACCGTCGAGGAACACGCATGTCCACCAGCTGCTTTGACCGCGAAGACGAAACATTCATCGTCCTCATCAACCATGAGGAGCAGTACTCCATCTGGCCGCACTGGAGGAAGGTGCCGGGTGGCTGGACTGTCGTCGAAGGCATCAAGGGCGACAAGAAGACCGTGCTCGAGTGGGTCGACAAGAACTGGACGGATATGCGGCCGAAGTCCCTGCGGGAATGGATGGCGGAGCAGGAGCAGGCGAAGCAGGCCGCGCCGGCTGAAATGGCGGGCAAGCAGCCTGTAGCGTCGAGCGCTGGTTGACCGGGATGCAGGGCGCCATCACCTTGCTGTGCCTGCCGTGCGCGGGAGCGAGTGCCACCATGTACTTGCGCTGGCGGCGCCTGCTGCCAGGCTGGATCCAGGTGGTTCCGGTGGAGCTCCCGGGGCGCGGAACCCGCATGGGCGAGCCCTTCGAGAATGACTTCGGGGCCTTGGTGGAGCGGCTGTGCAAGGAGCAGGCGCGAGCCCTGCGGGGAAGCTACGCAATTTTTGGGCACAGCATGGGTTCGCTGCTCGCGTGGGGAATGGCTCGGCACCTCCGCGCACAGGGCTGCGCCCTGCCGACGGCGCTGCTGGCATCCGGCAGCCCTGCGCCTTCCCATCGCGATCCCGAGCGGTTCGCCAGCCGGAACGACGACGAGGCCTTGATGGCTGACCTGCGCAAGCAAGGCGGCACGCCCGAGGAGGTGTTCGCAAGCGCCGAGCTGATGAGCATCACGCTGAGCGTGTTGGGCGCGGATTACCGGGTTTGCGAGAGCTTCAGCTATCCCGGTGCCGATCCGCTTTCTATGCCATTGCACGTGTTTGCGGGGCGGGAGGACGAGATCGAGAAGGAGCGCATCGAGGCATGGGCGGTCGAAGCGGGTGGCTCGTTCTCCCTCGATTGGTTCGACGGCGGTCATTTCTTCATCCGGCAGAGCGAGCAGGCAGTGCTCAAGGCGCTGGCGCGGCGCTTAGCCGAATCGGTCGCGGGAGGCGCGAATGCGGCTCGTGCCTTTGCGTGACGGTGTGCCTCCGTTCATCGAGGTGTTCCGGGTCGACGTCGACCTGGGGCGTGTCTGGGGTGAAGGCGGGCAAGCCGTCTGGAACGACCTCACCGACGCGGAGCGCCGCAAGGTGGGCCGCCAGCGCAAGGCGGAAGACCGCGCGCGACTCGCTCAGACGAGGGCCGCCTTGCGGCGCGTGCTGGCTCCCCGCCTGGGCTGCCGGCCTGCGGATGTGCCGCTGGCGCGAGGAACGCACGGCAAGCCGTTTGTCGATGCGCCCAAGGCCCCGCGCGTCAACGTCTCCCATGCTGGGGCGCACGGGCTGATCGCTGTGGCGGATCCGCGCGTCGTGGGCGAGGTGGGCATCGACATCGAGTTGTGCGCGCCCGGCCTCGATGTGGATGCGCTGCTGGCGTTGGCTTGTACCCAGCGTGAGTGTGGCGAGGTGCGGGAGGCGGGAGACCGCCTGGACGCCCTGTACCGCTGCTGGGTCGGCAAGGAGGCGATTCTCAAGGCGATTGGAGTGGGCGTGGCGGAGCACCTGCAGTGCGTTGGCGTTCACGCAGCGGGGCCGCGGGGTCTCGTCATCGACTGCGCCGTTCCCGAATGGCGCGGGTTCACCGCGGTACGGCTTCGCGCGCCGGAGCGCTACGCGGCTGCACTGGCTTGGAACATGAAGGAGTGACCATGAACGAAACCCTGACGCGCTTCGAGCGCACCAAGGCGCCGGCCGGCTCGGATCTGCCGGTCCTGATGACGCCGTCCCAGCCTGGCCTCGGTCTGGTGGAAGCCGCGGCCCACCTGCGCCGCGACGTCGAAGAGGCCCTGCTCGTGACCGGAGGCGTCCTGCTGCGTGGATACGGGGTGCCGGACGTCGGTGCCTTCCGCGCATTTGCCGCTTCCTTCGGGGACGAACTGCTGAGCTACGACTTTGCCTCGACGCCTCGTACCGCGGTGTCGACCTCGTCCGGCGCGGGCATCTACACCTCCACGGAGTACCCGGCGCACCAGAGCATTCCCCTGCACAACGAACAGGCATACACCCGGGAGTGGGCGATGCGAATCTGGTTCCATTGCGTGACGGCGGCCCAGGAGGGCGGCGAGACGCCGATCGCTGACAGCCGGGCGGTGTACCGGCGGATGCCGGAACGCATTCGGAAAATGTTCGAACCGGGCATTCTGTATGTGCGCAACTTCGGGGACATGGATGTGCCTTGGCAGAAGGTGTTCAACACCACCAAGCGGGCTGAAGTCGAGGCCTACTGCGCGCGCTCGAAGATCCGCTGCGAATGGAAGCCGGGTGACGAACTGCGCACCACGCAGCTGTGTCAGGCGGTCGAGACGCATCCGGTGACCGGCGAGAAGGTCTGGTTCAACCAGGCGCACCTCTTCCACATCTCCGCGCGCGGCGCCGAGGAGCGCGAGGTGCTGGAGGAGCTATACGGAATCGAGAACGTCCCACGCAACACCTACTTCGCCGACGGCTCGACCATCAGCGATGCGATCTTCGAGGAGGTGCGGAGCGTGCTCGATGCGGAGACGGTGATGTTCCCGTGGGAGGAGGGGGACGTGCTGATGCTCGACAACATGCTCGTCGCCCATGCGCGCTCACCCTTCAAGGGGCCCCGCAAGGTTGTGGTTGCCATGGCGCGGCCGCACGGCAATCTCGACGCATTCTGAATCCTCCGGTGGTCCGAGCACTCGGACACGCAGCCGGCTTTCCGCGTTCGTTTATATGCGTCGGCAGTTCGCGCCGACTGAGGAGCATTGACGATGGCCACAGCATCAGCACGCCATGGCGAGTCCGAGCGCAGTCTCGGTGACGTCCCACAGAACTTCGTTGCGCATCTGTGCGGACTTGCCGCGCAGCGCCCACGTGACACCGCATTGATCGTGGTGGACGAGCGCGATGGGAGGCCGTCGGACACCGCAATCACCTATGCCGAGCTGGACCTGCGCGTGCGCGCGCTGGCGGCCCGGCTCCAGAGGTCCTTCTCCGTTGGCGAACGCGCGCTGCTGCTGCTGGACAACGACGACCAGTATGTCGTCGGCTTCCTTGCGTGCTTGTACGCGGGGTTGATAGCGGTAAACGCTTATCCGCCCGAATCGACCCGCCCGCAACATCTGAACCGGCTGCTGGGCATTGCGCTCGACTCGCAAGCGCGCTGCGTTCTCACGACGCGCGCGATTCTCGCGCCACTTGGAGAAGTCGCAAAGCTTTTGGCGGGCGCCAGTGTGATCGTGGTGGACGACATCGGCGACGAAGACGCCGACGGTTGGAGCCCGCGCTCGCCCGCCGACACCGACGTCGCCTTCCTTCAGTACACGTCCGGCTCGACGTCCGCGCCCAAGGGCGTCATGGTGACGCACGGCAACCTGATGGCCAATGAACGTGCCATCGAGGAGGGCTTCTCAATCCGCGATGACGATGTGTTCGTTTCATGGCTCCCTCTGTACCACGACATGGGCCTGATAGGCGGGCTGCTCCAGCCGCTGCTGCGTGGCCGGCCGGTAGCCTTGCTGACTCCCCGGTTCTTTCTTGAGCGGCCCGCCCGGTGGTTGGAGGCGATTGCGCGGCATCACGCCACCGTCAGCGGCGGGCCTGACTTCGCCTACCGGCTGTGTGTCGAGCGCATCAGCGAGTCCCAGACCGAACAGCTGGATCTGTCGAGTTGGCGCGTGGCCTACTCTGGGGCGGAGCCCGTGCGTCGCGATACCCTGGAATCCTTCGTGGAGCGTTTCCGGCCGGCGGGATTCTCCGGGGCGGCCATTCTTCCCTGCTATGGCTTGGCGGAGGCGACGCTCTACGTCACCAGCGGTGCGCGCGATCAAGGCCTGAGGTCCAAGGCGTATTCCGCGGAGGCGCTGGCGCGCGGCTTGGCGGTGCGCGCCAGCGCGGGGACCGCGATGGTCTCGTGCGGCACGCCTGCGGATGGGCATGCGGTGCGCATCGTGAATCCAGAGACGGGAGTCGACGTGCCAGCCAATCACGTCGGCGAGATCTGGACGAGCGGGCCCAGCATTGCCCCCGGCTACTGGGGCAAGGCCGGGGCGACCAAGGAGGCGTTCGTGCTCGCCAAGGGGCAGACCTGGCTTCGCACCGGCGATCTCGGCTTCGTCGGCGAGGGGGATCTGTACGTCACCGGGCGCCTGAAAGACCTCATCATCGTGCGAGGCCAGAACCTGTACCCGCAGGATATCGAGCACGCCGTCGAAGCGGAAGTTGATCTGGTGCGCAAGGGGCGCGTCGCGGCTTTCGCCGTGGAAGGCGCCGGGGGCGAAGGAATCGGCTTGGCCGCAGAGGTCGCGCGCAGCACACAAAAGGTGGTGCCGCCGGAAGCCATAGTGGAAGCCCTCAACGCGACGGTCAGCGAGCTCTGCGGGGAGCCGCTGTCCGTGGTGGCCCTGCTCAACCCCGGCGCCCTGCCGAAAACGTCGAGCGGCAAGCTTCAGCGGCGAGCGTGCCGCACCGGCACCGAGGACCGCAGTCTCGACGCATACGCCATTTTCGAGGCGGGCAGACTCGTGCATCGCACGGGCTCCGCGCCTGCCGAAGGCCCCGATCCGCCCTCGGGGGAGGTGGACGACGTGCAGCGGCAGCTCATCGAGATCTGGCAGGAGGTTCTGGGCCGCGGGCTGGGGAGTGTCGACTCCCGAACGCATTTCTTTTCGAGCGGCGGAAACTCGCTCGGGGCAGCGCAGATGGTCGCTCGCGCGCGCCAGCGTTGGGGTGTGGAATTGGCGCCGCGTGCGCTGTTCGATCACCCTCGACTTGGCGAGCTGGCCCAGGAGATCCGCCGGCTGCTCGCGCTGGGCGGCCGGAACCCGGGGCGTGATATCTCGCCGATCACGATGGATCGCAGGCAAGGCCCGCTGCCCCTGTCGCACGCCCAGGAGCGCCAATGGTTCCTCTGGCGACTCGACCCGCACGGCTCCGCCTACCATGTCGGAGGCGGTCTGCGGCTGTCTGGACAGGTGGACGAGGCTCAACTGCAAGAGGTATTCGCGGCCCTGGTGGCGCGCCACGAGTCCCTGCGCACTGTGTTCATGGAGACCGACGACGGTAGCTTGGGCCAGGTCGTTCTGGCCGCTGGTGCGGTCGACTGGAACGCTACCGATCTCACCGGCATCGCGCCCGGGGAGCGCGAGCAGGCCGCCGCAGACGAAGTGGAGCGAATTCGCGCGCGCCCCTTTGATCTGAAGCAGGGCCCTCTTGTCCGGGTCGGCCTCGTGCGTCTGGCGGCGGACGATCACGTGCTTGCCGTGGTCATGCACCACATCGTCTCCGACGGTGTCTCGATGCAGATCCTGGTGAACGATATGGCCGCGCTGTGGAGCGAGCGCGTTGGCGGGGCGGGTGCGCGGGGGCAGGTCCTCGCGCCGCTGGCGGTCCAGTACGCGGACTTCGCGGCCTGGCAGCGGGAGTCGGCGGCGGCCGGACACGAGGAGCACCTTGCGTGGTGGAGACAGGAACTCGGCGACGAGCATCCGGTGCTCGCCCTGCCAACGGACAGGCCGCGTAAGCTGGCCGGCGGCTATCGCGCCGAACGATACGAGCTCATGCTGCCGGAATCGCTGGTCAGCGCCCTGCGCGGCGTCGGTGAGCGGCACGGTGCGTCGCTGTTCATGGTCCTGCTTGCAGGGCTGCAGGTGCTGCTGCATCGGTACACCGGGCAGCAGGACGTCCGCATCGGCGTACCGGCGACAAGCCGAACACGGGTAGAGGTCGAATCGGTTGTCGGTCTATTCGTCAACACGCTCGTGACGCGCGCCGTGCTTCGTCCGCGCGTATCCTGCGAAGAGGTGCTGTTGCACGCGCGCTCTGCACTGCTCGGCGTGCAAGCGCATCAGGACCTTCCCTTCGAGGCATTGGTCGAAGCCCTCAAGCCCGAGCGCAGCCTGCATCACACCCCGCTGTTCCAGGTCATGCTCAACCACCTTGACCAGGATCTGCGAGTGCTCGATCAGATCCCAGGCATCGCGGTGGTGCGCTATCCGCTGTCAGAGGGCGCGGCGCAGTTTGAGTTGACAGTCGATGCGCTTGAGCAGCCAGACGGCTTGACGCTTGCCTTCCGCTACGCCAGCGACCTGTTCGATCGCTCGACGATCGAACGCATGGCAGGGCATCTGCTGGCGGTGCTGCGCACCTTTGCGGACACGCCGCAGTCGCCGATTGGTGACCTGGAGTTGACCGACGAGACTGAGCGCTTGCGGCTCGCACGGTGGAGCATCAACGAGGATCGGCTCCGCGATGCGCAGCCCGTCCATGAACTGATCGAGCGCCGAGTCCACGCCGCGCCTGGGGCGATGGCGCTGATTCTCGGCGACGAGCAACTAAGCTACGGCGAGTTGAACCTGAGGGCCAACCGCCTGGCGCATCGGTTGATCAGCCTGGGCGTGGGCCCGGAGGTCCGGGTGGGGATCGCGGTGGAGCGCTCGATCGAGATGATCGTGGGTCTGCTGGGCATCCTGAAGGCCGGCGGCGCCTACGTACCGCTGGACCCGGAGTACCCGGCGGAGCGCCTGGGCTTCATGGTGGGCGACAGCGGGATCGAGCTGCTGCTGACGCAAAGCCACGTGAGGGGGCGCGTGCCGGGCGGTGACACGCTGAGGGTGCTGGAGCTGGACGCGGCGGACCTGTCGGAAGAGCCCGTGCACGACCCGCAGGTGGCGGTGCACGGCCAGAACTTGGCATACGTCATCTACACCTCAGGCTCCACCGGGCAACCCAAGGCGGCCGCCAACCGCCATGTCTCGCTGCACAACCGGCTGGCCTGGATGCAGGAGGCCTACGGGCTGTCGGAGGCGGACGCGGTACTGCAGAAAACCCCGTTCAGCTTCGACGTGTCGGTGTGGGAGTTCTTCTGGCCGCTGATGCAAGGAGCCCGGCTGGTGATGGCTGAGCCCGGTGCGCACCGAGATCCGCAGCGCCTGGCTGCGCTGATCCAGCGCCATCGGGTGACGACGCTGCACTTCGTGCCGTCCATGCTGCAGGCCTTCCTGGCGCACGAAGGCGTGGAGGCGTGCACGAGCCTGAAGCGGGTGGTGTGCAGCGGCGAGGCGCTGCCGGCGGAGGCACAAAACGAGGTCTTCAGGAAGCTGCCTGGCGTGGCCCTCTACAACCTGTACGGGCCCACGGAGGCGGCAATCGACGTCACGCACTGGACCTGCCGGGACGACGGCAGCAGCCAGGTGCCGATCGGCCGGCCGATCACAGGATGCAAGACCTACGTGCTCGATGGTGGCTTGAACCAGGTGCTGCCAGGGGTGGCGGGAGAGCTGTATCTCGGAGGCGAGGGCCTGGCGCGAGGCTACCTGCGAAGAGGCGGGCTGAGCGCGGAGCGCTTCGTTGCGGACCCGTTCGACGAGACGGGTGAAGGCGGACGGCTGTACCGCACGGGCGATCTGGTGCGCTGGAACGCCGATGGCCAGCTGGAATACCTGGGGCGGATCGACCACCAGGTGAAGGTGCGGGGATTCCGCATCGAGCTGGGTGAGGTGGAGGCACAGCTGCTGGCGCAGCCCGAGGTGAGGGAGGCGGTGGTGGTGGCCACCGAGGGCCCTGCGGGTGCGAGGCTGGTGGGGTACGTCTCGGCCAAGGCCGGGCAGGAGGTTGACCCTGACGACCTGAAGGCCCGCCTGGGACAGGCCTTGCCTGACTACATGGTGCCTGCCGCGATCGTGGTGCTGGAGGCGCTGCCGTTGAACGCCAACGGCAAGGTAGACCGCAAGGCGCTGCCGTTACCCGAATTCGCCAGTCGCCTTCCGTACGAGGCCCCCACGGGGTGGACGGCCGAGACACTGGCGGCGATCTGGGCGGACATTCTCGGCGTCGAGAAAGTCGGCCTACACGACAACTTCTTCGATCTCGGGGGCAATTCGCTTCAGGTCATCCGCGTGCACCGCATCCTGGAGGAGCGTGTGGCTGCCGGCATTACCGTGGTCGATCTCTTCAAGTACCCGAGCATTCACGCGCTGTGCCAGCGCATCGAGGACGGGGCGACGTCGCCGGGGCTCGCCGATGAGATGGAAGAACAGAGAGTCATGCGCCAGCGCGCCGCGCTGTTGCGGCGCCGCCAATCAAGGGAGAGCACGGTCTGATGCAAAAAGCACATATAGCCCAGCCGGAGGAAGATGGTCTGGAGATCGCCGTCATCGGCATGGCCGGACGGTTCCCGGGCGCCGCCGACATTGACACATTCTGGAAGAACATCCGGGATGGCGTGGAATCCGTGGTCTCCTACAGCGACGAGCAACTGCGCGAGATGGGCGTTCCCGAGGAGGTGCTGGCCGACCCGGATTACGTCAAGGCGGGTGTCGCGTTCGACGGCGCCGACCAGTTCGATGCAGGGCTCTTCGGGTACGCGCCGCGCGAAGCCGAGCAGCTCGACCCGCAGCACCGCGTCTTTCTCGAAGTTGCATGGACGGCGCTCGAGCACGCCGGCTATGACACCCGTCGCTTTGCCGGGAGCACCGCAGTGTTTGCGGGGACCGGGGTCGGCGTGTACCTGATGAAGCACTTGCTTCCTCATGTGGATCTCAGCGGGGGCGGGAACATCGCCGATCTGCTTGGACTGGTCAGTGGCAACGCCGCAGAGTCGCTCAGTACGCGCGTTGCCTACAAACTCAACCTGCGTGGACCCGCGGTCACGGTCCAGACGGCGTGCTCAACCTCGCTTACGGCGGTGCACCTGGCATCGCAGTCACTGCTATCCAACGACTGTGACATGGCCATCGCCGGTGGCGTGTCGCTCAACCTTCTGCAGACTGGCGGCTATCGCTACCAGGCGGGCGCCATCTTCTCTCCAGACGGACACTGCAGGGCATTCGACGCGGATGCTGCAGGTACGCTGCTTGGCAGCGGGGCCGGGGTTGTGGTGCTGAGGCGGCTGGAGGACGCACGGCGCGATGGCGACTGTATCCATGCCGTCATCAAGGCAACAGCGGCAAACAATGACGGCTCGGACAAGATCGGATTCACGGCGCCCAGCGTGAGCGGGCAGGCTGCGGTGATCCGGGCCGCCCATATGCTGAGCGGAATTCCCGCCGACTCGATCGGGTACGTCGAGACGCATGGCACGGGGACGGCTTTGGGGGATCCGGTCGAGGTAGCGGCGCTCACGCAGGCCTTTCGCGCCGGCACGCAGCGCAGAGGCTTTTGCGCCATCGGATCCGTCAAGACCAACGTAGGACACCTCGACTGCGCCGCCGGGGTCGCTGGGCTGATCAAGACGGTGTTTGCGCTCAAGCATCAGACGCTGCCCGCCAGCTTGCATTTCCGGAAACCGAATCCAAAGATCGATTTTGAGGCCAGCCCGTTCTATGTCAACGCGACGACCAAGCCCTGGCCGTCGGAGGGCGTCCCGCGCCGTGCAGGAGTGAGCTCCTTCGGGATCGGGGGGACGAACGTCCATGTGGTGCTGGAGGAGGCTCCGGCGGAGCCACTGGACACGCCTTCGGACGGATGGCACGTGCTGCCCGTCTCCGCCGCGAGCAGCCAGGCACTGCGCGCCAGCGCCGCGCGGCTGGCTGAACATCTGGCTGGCTCTCCGGAAACGTCGTTGGCGGACGTGGCACACACCCTTCAGAACGGTCGCTGTGCGCTCGGCTACCGCGGTGCGGTGGCGGTATGTCAGTCCACCGACGCGGTGCATTCGCTGCGCGCCCTGGCGCAGATCGAACCCATACCCGTGCCCACAGCCGCCGCGGAGGTGGTTTTTCTGTTCCCGGGTGGAGGGTCGCAGCACGCGAACATGGGTGTGGCGTTGTACGCACGCTATTCAGCGTTTCGCGAGGAGGTTGAACGCTGCTGCGGCATCTTGATGCGAGATGCTGCGCTGGATCTGCGCGAGCACCTGTTTCCGCCGGAAGGGCTGGAAGCTGAAGCGAACGAGGCGCTGTCTCAGATCGCGCTCGCGCAACCGGCCTTGTTCACGGTGAGCTATGCGATGGCTCGCCTGTGGGAGACCCTGGGCGTTCGTCCCGCGCTCATGCTCGGGCACAGCTTGGGGGAGTACGTCGCGGCCTGCTTGGCAGGGGTGTTCTCTCTGGAGGACGCGCTTCGCGTCGTCGCAGCGCGCGGTCGCTTGCTGCAGACGCTGGCTCCCGGAGCAATGACGTCCATCATGCTGCCGGAGGAGATGCTGCGTCCCTTTCTGGTCGAAGGGTGCGATGTCGCCGCCGTCAACGGGGAGAGCCACTGCGTGTTTGCGGGGCCGCTGGAGAAAGTGGCCGCTGTCGAGCGGGCGCTTCGAGAGGCGATGCACGTTCCGCGCCGGTTGCATGTTTCCATTGCATCGCACTCCGCGATGACCGAGCCGGTCATGGCGCAGTTGGAGAGCATCGTCGCCGCCGTGCCTCGACGCGAGCCGAGAATTCCATTCATCTCTTGTGTCACAGGCAGGCTGATCACGCCGGAGCAGTCTACGAGTCCTAGGTATTGGGCGCAGCATCTGCGCTGCGCCGTACGTTTCGGCGACGGTATTCGCGAGGCGCTGTCCTCTGCTGGACGCGTTCTGCTGGAAGTGGGCCCGGGCGAGTCCCTGGCGAGCCTGGCGCGACAGCATCCTCTTCGGGGCGACGCCGCGGCCATACTGGCGAGCCAGGCGCATGTTCAGCAGCAAACGTACAACGACCAGCGCTTCACGCATGCCGTCGGGCAGCTGTGGAGCGCCGGTGTCGAGATCGACTGGACGGCATCCAGACGAGGAGCAACTCCACGTCGGGTTGCGTTGCCCACCTATCCGTTTGATCACCAGAGGTACTGGATCGAGCCGTCGCCGGACGCACGGCCGCCCGGCACCTCGCTTCGGCGCGCATCGCGTCCAGTGTCCGAATGGTTCTATGCGCCCTCGTGGAAACGCGTTGAAGCCGCTGCCGAGCCAGCGCCGCCGACCGACGTGGGATGCGCACTCATCTACGCGGATGCGGGCGGGTTTGCGGAGCGCCTCTCTGAGAAGCTTCGCGCAGCCGGCCGGAAGGTTATCGTTGCCGAGCCGGGTGGTTCATTCGCGAGGCTGTCGCCTGATCGCTATGTCCTGTCGCCAGACTCTCGGGCCGAACACGCACAGCTGATCGAGGCGATCACTGCTGAGGAGGGACCAGTCCGCACGGCGTATCACCTTTGGTGCCTGGGCGAGGCGCAGGAGCGGGAGCCTTCCGGAGGCCCGGACGACGTACTGCGTCGTGGGTTTCACAGCCTGATGGCGCTCGCGCCGGTGCTGGCCGACCACACTAACGGCGACGCCAAGAAGTTCTCTCTCACCGTGGTGGTGGATCAGATGGCTGACGTCACCGGGCAGGAAAGGCTTTGTCCGTACAAGGCACTGGTTTACGGGCCATGCAGGGTCATGGGCCTCGAGTACCCGCAGATCCAGTGCCGGTTGATCGATATCGAGCCGCCGATACCTGGAGCGGCCTGTGAGCAGCAACTGGCGGGAGCTATTGCGGCGGAATGCCACAGCGGGCCGTGCAGGACCATGGTGGCGTACCGCGGCGCCTATCGATGGATCAAGACCTACGAGGCCGCAGCGAGGCAGACCTCAACGAGCCACGGGCTGCGCGACGGCGGGGTGTATCTCATCACGGGCGGCCTGAGCGGTATCGGCCTGGTCCTGGCGAAGCAACTTGCCCGGCGCTGTAAAGCCCGGCTGGTACTAGTTAGCCGCAGAGGCGCGCCCCCGGCCGACGCGTGGGCTGGCCGTATTGAGGCGACCCGGGCTACTGACGATGCACGCCATCTGCTCTCGCAGCTCGAGGAAATCGAGTCCCTGGGCTCCGAGGTGCTGATCGAGCAGGCTGATGTAAGTGATCGGGCGGCGATCCGGCGTGTCGTAGAAAGCGCTCATAAAGCGTTCGGGCGGATCAATGGCGTCATACATGCCGCTGGCCTGCCGGGAGGAGGGGCGATCGAAGGCAGAGCGCGCCAGGATATCGAGACTGTCTTTGCGCCAAAAGTCACCGGGACCTTGGCAGTGCTGGATGCAGTAGACGATGACAGGCCCGACTTCATCGTGCTTTGCTCGTCGCTCACCGCTGTGGTGGGCGCGTATGGCCAAGCCGACTATTGCGCGGCCAACTGCTTCCTCGATGCGCTGGCATGGAGCAAGTCTAGAGAGCAGGGGAGTTCCATCATTTCGGTCAACTGGGATACCTGGCGCGACGTCGGCATTGCTGCCAAGCACAGCCTTCCGGACGGGTTCGGTATTCGTCCGGATCAAGGCGCCGAGGTGTTCGATCGGCTGATCTCCGCGCGGCAGCCAGGGCAGATTGTCGTATCGACCGTTGACTTGAGCGAGCAGTTTGATGGCGCGGAGTCCACCGAGTTCGCAGACCGGCTCATGCGCAAGGCCGTGAAGACGGGATCAAAGGGTCCGCGACCTGCAATTCGAACCGCATTCGTGCAGCCTTCGGGTGATCTGGAAACGGGGTTGGTGGAAATCTGGAGCGAACTGCTGGGCATCGCGCCGATCGGTATCGAAGACAACCTGTTTGAGCTGGGTGGGGACTCGCTTCTCGCGATTCAGTCCATCGCTCGAGTCCGGCAACGCTACGGCGTTGAGATCCATCCCGCAGCGCTGTTCAAGGATCCAACGGTATCTGCTCTGGCGGTACTGGTCGAAACGAAGCTGATCGATGAAATCCAGGCCTCCCCATCGGCGGAATCCATCGCGGATCGGCAGTCCACAACAGTCTAAGGGGAGTATCCATGTCCAAGCCGCATCACCTTGCCTTGCGCCGAAGCGCTCTTAGCTCCGAGCAGCTGCGACTGCTGCAGGCGCGGTTGAAAGGAGGTGGGACAGGTCATGGGAATGAGAGTATCGCCCGCCTACCGATCGATACAGCGCCTCTGTCCTTTGCGCAGCAGCGGCTATGGTTTCATTGGAAGCTGGATCCTACAAGCTCTGCATACCACCTTATTGGAGCCTTCGAGCTATCTGGCGAGCTTGATCTCGTGACTCTCCGCGAGAGTGTCCGAACAATTGTCGACAGGCATGAGGCTCTGAGAACGACGGTCCAGATGGACTCTTCGCGGCAGGAGCCTTATCAGGTGATTCATGCCGGCACGGAAATCGAGATTCCCTGCGTTGACCTATGTGAGGTCTCAGATGAATTGAAGCCGCTCAGAGTTCAGGAAGAGATGCGGCGTGTGTTTGCCGCGCCTTTTGACTTAGGGCAGGGACCATTGCTGCGTGTCGAACTGCTCAAGATGCGGGCGGGGCTACATCGGCTTCTGGTGGTTATGCACCACATCATCTCGGATGGCTGGTCTATCCAGGTGATGCTCGACGAGCTTTCGTTGCTATACCGAGCAAAAACCACTGGTATTCGGGCGGCGTTGCCCGAGCTACCTATTCGGTACATTGATTTTTCGGTTTGGCAACGGCGCTGGCTCGAACATGCAGAGGGCGAGCGCCAGTTGGCCTGGTGGGTTGGTGTACTGGGAAATGAGCAATCGATCCTCAGATTGCCGACGAGCCGAACCCGCCTTCCGTCTCGCAGATATCAAGCAGCGCAGCACCGCTTTGCTATATCGCCGGATATGGTCGATGGATTAAGGGCGATTTTGAGCCGGAATGGCGCCACGTTGTTCATGGGGCTGCTGGCTGTATTCAAAGCGTTGATGCACCGGTATACCGGGCAGGAAGAAATTCGGGTGGGCGTACCCGTTGCTAACCGCACTCGCATTGAGACTAGAAGCGTTGTCGGATTTTTCGTCAATATGCAAGTGTTGGCGACTCCAACTTCTCCGACGTCGACCTTCACGTCACTCCTGCAATCGGTGCGGGATACAGCGGTCAATGCGCAAGCCAACCAAGACCTTCCATTCGAACGCTTGGTCGAGGTGCTGCGCCCAGACCGGGTCTCGGGTACGAATCCCCTTTTCCAAACAATCTTCAGCCATATGCGACGCGATCATCGGTCGTTCTCGCAATGGCCCGGTGTCCAGGTTGAACGGCTCGAAGTTGATGAGTATGAAGTTCGTTTTGATCTTACTTTCGAGACAGTAGAGTACGAAGACGGTCGGATCGATGCCAAGTTTCGGTATCCGCAGGGAGTTTTTGACGCCGCCATAGTAGAGAGCATGGCTTGCCACTATCTGGCGATGCTTCGCGAGTTCATTGAGGATCCTGATCGTGCGGTGCACGAAGTTGCTCTATTGGACACGTCGCATCAGCGTGAAATGCACGTCAAGAGCCGCGGTCCTGCGCTCGAACCGACCAAACTGGTGCTGGACCAGATCAATCGTTATGCGAAGAGCAAGGCCGTGGCGCTGGTGTGCGGCGAGGCGCAGCTGAGCCATGTCGAGCTGGATCGGCACTCCAACAGTCTGGCGCATCAGTTGCTCAAGCGCGGCGTGGGACCGGAGGTACGGGTAGCCCTGCGCGCCGAACGGTCGGTGGAATTCGTGGTGGGCCTGCTGGCGGTGCTCAAGGCAGGCGGCGCGTACGTGCCGCTGGATCCGGCGCTGCCGGCTGAACGCTTGGCCTACATGGTGCGCGACAGCGCAGCGGCGCTGGTGCTGAGCACGACGGAGTTGGCCTGGGATGCGGGCGTACCGGTGCTGCCACTGGAACTGACCCAGGAGAAGGGCACGCCGGCGGCGCTGCCGTCGGTTCAGCTCGACCCGCGGCAGGCAGCGTATGTGATCTACACCTCAGGCTCGACAGGCCAGCCCAAGGGCGTGGTGGTCAGCCACGGGGCGCTGGCCAACTACGTGCAGGCGATGCTCGACCGGCTGGAGCTGGGCGATGACGTTCGCAGCATGGCGATGGTCTCGACGGTGGCGGCGGACCTGGGGAACACGGTGCTGTACGGGGCGCTGTGCTCGGGCAGGACGCTGCACCTGCTGGATGCGCAGCTGGCGTTCGACCCGGATGCGTTCGGCGTCTACATGAGCGAGCACCAGGTGGACATGCTCAAGATCGTGCCCAGCCACCTGCAGGCGCTGCTGAGCGCGGCCAGGCCCGAGCAGGTGCTGCCGCGCCGGCGGCTGGTGCTGGGTGGCGAAGCCACCCAGTGGCAGCTGCTGGACCGGATCCAGCAGCTCAGGCCCGAGCTGAAGGTGCTGAACCACTACGGGCCGACGGAGACCACGGTGGGGGTGCTGACGCAGGAGGCCGAGGAGGCTGACCGCGAGCGCGCTGGCACGCTGCCGGTGGGACGGCCGCTGGGCAACGGCGAAGCCTACGTGCTCGACGGGGAGCTGAACCTGGTGCCGCAGGGCGTGGCCGGGGAGCTGTACCTGGGCGGAGCGCAGGTGGCGCGGGGGTACCAGGCGCGGGCGGCGCAGACGGCCGAGCGCTTCATCGCGAACGTGTTCGGGGAAGGTGCGCGGCTGTACCGCACGGGCGACCGGGTGAGGATGCTGGCCGATGGGAGCCTGGAATTCCTGGGGCGGATGGACGACCAGGTGAAGGTGCGTGGCTACCGCGTGGAGCTCAAGGAGATCGAGGCGAGGCTGCTGGCAGAGCCCGAGGTGCGTGAAGCGGCGGTGGTGGTCAAGGACGGCCCGGAGGGAGAGGGCGCCCGGCTGGTGGGCTACGTGTCGGCGAACGTCGATCAGGCCGCCATCGACGCCAATGTCCTGCGCGATCGGCTGGGCAAGGCCTTGCCCGACTACATGGTGCCTGCCGCGATCGTGGTGCTGGAGGCGCTGCCGTTGAATGCCAACGGCAAGGTGGACCGCAAGGCGCTGCCGGATCCCGAGTTCACGGGCGCGGATGCATACGAGGCACCGGTGGGCGAGGTGGAGGAGGCGCTGGTGGCCGTGTGGGCCGAGGTACTGGGCGTGGAGAAGGTCGGGCGCAACGACAGCTTCTTCGAGCTGGGAGGGCACTCGCTGCTGGCGGTCAAACTGCTTGAACGTGTGCGAACGAAGGGCTTCGCTGTACAGGTGCGCACGCTGTTTGAGCGGCCGCGTCTGCGTGAGTTTGTGCAAGCCATCGTCAATAGTGGGCAGCGCGCAGACGTTGAGGTGCCACCGAATCTTATCCCTCAGGGATGTGTGCGGATTGAGCCGCAGATGCTCACGCTGGTGGAGCTGAGTGAAGAGGAACTGCACCGCATTGAGGCCGCAGTGCCCGGTGGCGCGGCGAACATCCAGGACATCTACCCGTTGGCGCCACTGCAAGAGGGGGTTCTATTCCATCACCTGTTGCAAGAGAAGGGTGACGCCTATGTCGCGTCTCGGATACTGAGCTTCGATAGTAGGGATGGGCTGATTCAATTCGTCGAGCACTTCAATGAAGTTGTCGCTCGCCATGACTGTCTGCGTACTGCGGTGTTGTGGGAAGGGCTGCGCCAGCCGGTACAAGTTGTGCATCGATTCGCACAGATGGGCGTTCAGTGGACGACCGACGACGCTCCTCAAGATGTCAGCCTGGATGAAAGGCTGGCCACTTGGATCGGCTCAGGATCCCGTCGCATCGATGTCAGAAACGCACCGATGTTCCATCTGCAGGCACTCCATGATTCAGCGAGTCAGCGGTGGTTCTTGCATTTACTTGGACATCATCTGTGCGGTGATGACACAACGATTAGGCTGGTCAGCGAGGAGATCAATCTGCTTCGGCAGGGGCGGAGGGCAGAGTTGGCCGAGCCGGTCGCGTTTCGTGGATTCGTGGCGCAGGCGAGGCTGGGGGTGAGCCAGGCCGAGCACGAGACGTACTTCCGTCAGCAGCTTGGCGATGTGGAGGAGCCGACGGCACCGTTCGGCATGCTGGATGTCCAAGGGGACGGCACGTGCGTGAGCGAAGCGCGCCAGAGGTTGACACCGGAACTCAGTGCAGGCATCCGTCGTCAAGCGCAGCGCCATGGGGTGAGCGCGGCAAGCGTTTTCCATCTGGCGTGGGCGCTGGTTCTTGCGAGGGCGACGGGCCGCGATGACGTGGTGTTCGGCACGGTGCTGTTTGGGCGGATGCAGGGTGGCCAGGGTTCGGAACGTGCGCTGGGGATGTTCATCAACACGTTGCCGGTGCGCATCAGGCTGGGCGCGCGGACTGTCATGGCGTGCCTGAAGCAGACGCACGAGGCGCTGACGGGGTTGCTGCATCACGAGCACGCGAGCCTGGCGCTAGCGCAGCGCTGCAGCGGGTTGCCAGGGGGGACTCCGTTGTTTTCAGCGCTCCTGAATTTTCGTCACGGGCTGGGCGTAGTCGCAGATTTTCAGGAGCCAGGATGGAAAGGCGTTCAGGAGCACGCGCGGCTCGCCAGTACGAACTACCCGTTCTGGATGGCGGTGGATGATTTGGGGAGCATTGGATTTAGTCTAGCCGCCCAGGTCAAGGAACAGGTGGGTGCCCCGCGCGTGTGCGCGCTGATGCAGATCGCGTTGGCCGCACTCGTCGAAGCTTTGAACGCCCAAGCAGGGTCGCTTGCCTGCGAGCTTGAGGTGCTGGGCGAGGAAGATCGGCGCCGTTTGACCCAGTGGGGAGTGACTCAGCCGAGCGGATTGGATGCGTGCCCCGTCGATGAACTGATCGAGCGCCGAGTCCACGCCGCGCCTGGTGCGATGGCGCTGGTGTTCGGCGACGAACAACTAAGCTACGGCGAGCTGAACCTGAGGGCCAACCGCCTGGCGCACCGGCTGATCGGGCTGGGTGTGGGCCCGGAGGTCCGGGTGGGGATCGCGGTGGAGCGCTCGATCGAGATGATCGTCGGGCTGCTGGGCATCCTGAAGGCGGGCGGCGCCTACGTGCCGCTGGACCCGGAGTACCCGGCGGAGCGCCTGGGCTTCATGGTGGGCGACAGCGGGATCGAACTGCTGCTGACGCAAAGCTGGGTGCGCGAGCGCATTCCCAGCAGCGACACGCTGAAGGTGCTGGAGTTGGACACGGCGGACCTGTCGGCAGAGCCCGTGCACGACCCGCAGGTGGCGGTGCACGGCCAGAACCTGGCATACGTCATCTACACCTCAGGCTCCACCGGGCAACCCAAGGCGGCCGCCAACCGCCATGTCTCGCTGCACAACCGGCTGGCCTGGATGCAGGAGGCCTACGGGCTGTCGGAGGCGGACGCGGTATTGCAAAAGACCCCGTTCAGCTTCGACGTGTCGGTGTGGGAGTTCTTCTGGCCGCTGATGCAAGGAGCCCGGCTGGTGATGGCTGAGCCCGCTGCGCACCGAGATCCGCAGCGCCTGGCTGCGCTGATCCAGCGCCATCGGGTGACGACGCTGCACTTCGTGCCGTCCATGCTGCAGGCCTTCCTGGCGCACGAAGGCGTGGAGGCGTGCACGAGCCTGAAGCGGGTGGTGTGCAGCGGCGAGGCGCTGCCGGCGGAGGCACAAAACGAGGTATTCAGGAAGCTGCCTGGCGTGGCCCTCTACAACCTGTACGGGCCCACGGAGGCGGCGATCGACGTCACGCACTGGACCTGCCGGGAAGACGGCAGCGGCCAGGTGCCGATCGGCTCGCCGATCTCGGGATGCAAGACCTACGTGCTCGACGACAGCCTGAACCAGACGCTCCAGGGGGTGGCGGGCGAGCTGTACCTGGGCGGTGTGGGCCTGGCGCGAGGCTACCTGCGAAGGGGCGGGCTGAGCGCGGAGCGTTTCGTGGCCGATCCGTTCGACGAGGCGGGAGGCCGGCTGTACCGCACGGGGGACCTGGTGCGCTGGAACGCCGATGGCCAGCTGGAGTACCTGGGGCGGATCGACCACCAGGTGAAGGTGCGGGGATTCCGCATCGAGCTGGGCGAGGTGGAGGCACAGCTGCTGGCGCAACCCGAGGTCAGGGAGGCGGTGGTGGTTGCCGCAGAGGGCCCCGCGGGTGCGAGGCTGGTGGGGTACGTCTCGGCCAAGGCCGGGCAGGAGGTGGATTCTGCCGAGCTGAAGGCCCGCCTGGGACAGGCCTTGCCTGAGTACATGGTGCCCAGTGCCATCATCCCACTCGAAGCGCTGCCGCTGAATGCCAACGGCAAGGTGGACCGCAAGGCGCTGCCGGATCCGGAGTTCGGAGGTGGAGAGAGCTACGAGGCGCCGGTGGGTGAGGTGGAGGAGGCGCTGGCAGCGATCTGGTCAGAAGTGCTGGGCGTGCAGCGCGTGGGTCGCAATGACAACTTCTTCGAGCTGGGCGGCCACTCGCTGCTGGCGCTCAGGTTGCTGGAGCGCGTGCGCGCAAAGGGCTTCGCCGTCCAGGTGCGAACGCTGTTCGAGCGGCCGAAGCTGGGCGAGTTCGCCCGTGCCATCAGCGACGGGGGGCAGCGACGGGACGTGGAGGTGCCGCCGAACCTGATCCCCGAGGGGTGCGAGCGGATCGAGCCGCAAATGCTCACGCTGGTAGCACTGAACGACGAAGAGATCAGGCGCATCGAGGAGGCGGTGCCCGGCGGCGCGGCCAACATCCAGGACATCTATCCGCTGGCCCCGCTGCAGGAAGGAATCCTGTTCCATCACCTGCTGCAGGAGAAGGGGGATGCCTACATCGTATCCCGTACGCTGGGCTTCGACAGCCGCGAGCGGCTGGAAAGGTTCATCGAGAGCTTGAACGAGGTGATCGCACGCCACGACATCCTGCGCACGGCGGTGCTGTGGGAAGGGTTGGCAGAGCCGGTGCAGGTGGTGTACCGCAGTGCGCCGTTGGAGTTGCAGTGGCTGGAGCTTCAGGGCGGCGAAGCATCGAGCGCGCAGAACCACCTTGCCCAAATTGCTGAGTCCGATCATTACCGTATCGACGTACAGAAGGCGCCACTGATCCATGCAATTGCTGTGAATGACGGACCGCAGAAACGCTGGTTGCTTCAACTGCCGGGCCACCACTTGGTGTCAGATCACACAACGATGGAGCAGGTAGTTAAGGAGATCGAGTTGATTCAGCTGGGCAGAAGGTCGGAGTTGCCCGATCCGGTGCCGTTCCGAAGCTTTGTAGCGCAGGCGAAGCTGGGAGTGAGCCAAGCCGAGCACGAAGCGTATTTCCGTCAACAGCTGGGGGATGTGGAGGAGCTGACAGCACCCTTCGGTCTTAAGGAAGTGCAAGGCGATGGCACGCACGTCAAGGCGACGAGAAAGCTGCTGGAGCCGGAACTGAGTGAGGCCATCCGCAGGCAAGCGCAGCGTCACGGGGTGAGTGCGGCAAGCGTATTCCACCTGGCCTGGGCCCTGCTACTGGCCAGGACGACGGGCCGCGACGACGTGGTGTTCGGCACGGTGCTGTTCGGCCGGATGCAGGGCGGGGAAGGGGCGGAGCGCGCGCTGGGGATGTTCATCAACACGCTGCCGGTGCGCATCAGGCTGGGAGCGCGGACGGTCAAGGAATGTCTGAAGCAGACACATGCGGCGCTGACGGGGCTGCTGCACCATGAGCACGCGAGCCTGGCGCTGGCGCAGCGCTGCAGCGGGCTTCCGGGGGGCACGCCTCTGTTCTCGTCGCTGCTGAACTACAGATACGGGCGGCAAGAGAAAAGCCCCACTGCATGGTCAGCAGATGCGGCTTGGGTTGGCACCCAGATAGTGGCGGGAAAGGAACGCACGAACTATCCATTCGGATTGTCTGTGAACGATCTTGGTGAAGACGGCTTCGAGCAAGTGGTGCAAATCGACGAGAAGGAGAGTGCTGAGCGCGTATGTCGGTTGATGCGGCGGGCGCTGGAGCGGGTGGTCGATGCATTGCAGAGAAACATAGCTAGGCTGACGTGCGAACAGCAAGTATTGGACGACGATGAGCTGCAGCAACTGGCCCAGTGGGGCGTGAATGATCGGAACTATCCGGATGAGCGGCCAGTGCACGAGCTGGTGGAGCGTCAGGTGCGCGAGCGGCCAGACGCGGTGGCGCTGGTGTTCGGCGACGAACAACTAAGCTACGGCGAGCTGAACCTGAGGGCCAACCGCCTGGCGCACCGGCTGATCGGGCTGGGTGTGGGCCCGGAGGTCCGGGTGGGGATCGCGGTGGAGCGCTCGATCGAGATGATCGTCGGGCTGCTGGGCATCCTGAAGGCGGGCGGCGCCTACGTGCCGCTGGACCCGGAGTACCCGGCGGAGCGCCTGGGCTTCATGGTGGGCGACAGCGGGATCGAACTGCTGCTGACGCAAAGCTGGGTGCGCGAGCGCATTCCCAGCAGCGACACGCTGAAGGTGCTGGAGTTGGACACGGCGGACCTGTCGGCAGAGCCCGTGCACGACCCGCAGGTGGCGGTGCACGGCCAGAACCTGGCATACGTCATCTACACCTCAGGCTCCACCGGGCAACCCAAGGCGGCCGCCAACCGCCATGTCTCGCTGCACAACCGGCTGGCCTGGATGCAGGAGGCCTACGGGCTGTCGGAGGCGGACGCGGTATTGCAAAAGACCCCGTTCAGCTTCGACGTGTCGGTGTGGGAGTTCTTCTGGCCGCTGATGCAAGGAGCCCGGCTGGTGATGGCTGAGCCCGCTGCGCACCGAGATCCGCAGCGCCTGGCTGCGCTGATCCAGCGCCATCGGGTGACGACGCTGCACTTCGTGCCGTCCATGCTGCAGGCCTTCCTGGCGCACGAAGGCGTGGAGGCGTGCACGAGCCTGAAGCGGGTGGTGTGCAGCGGCGAGGCGCTGCCGGCGGAGGCACAAAACGAGGTATTCAGGAAGCTGCCTGGCGTGGCCCTCTACAACCTGTACGGGCCCACGGAGGCGGCGATCGACGTCACGCACTGGACCTGCCGGGAAGACGGCAGCGGCCAGGTGCCGATCGGCTCGCCGATCTCGGGATGCAAGACCTACGTGCTCGACGACAGCCTGAACCAGACGCTCCAGGGGGTGGCGGGCGAGCTGTACCTGGGCGGTGTGGGCCTGGCGCGAGGCTACCTGCGAAGGGGCGGGCTGAGCGCGGAGCGTTTCGTGGCCGATCCGTTCGACGAGGCGGGAGGCCGGCTGTACCGCACGGGGGACCTGGTGCGCTGGAACGCCGATGGCCAGCTGGAGTACCTGGGGCGGATCGACCACCAGGTGAAGGTGCGGGGATTCCGCATCGAGCTGGGCGAGGTGGAGGCGCAGCTGCTGGCGCAACCCGAAATCAGGGAGGCGGTGGTGGTTGCCGCAGAGGGCCCCGCGGGTGCGAGGCTGGTGGGGTATGTCTCGGCCAAGGCCGGGCAGGAGGTGGATTCTGCCGAGCTGAAGGCCCGCCTGGGACGGGCCCTGCCCGACTACATGGTGCCCGCCGCGATAGTGGTGCTGGAGGCGCTGCCGCTAAACGTGAACGGCAAGGTGGACCGCAAGGCGCTGCCGGATCCCGAGTTCACGGGCGGAGATGCGTACGAGGCACCAGTGGGCGAGGTGGAGGAGGCGCTGGCAGCGGTGTGGGCCGAGGTGCTGGGCGTGGAGAAGGTCGGGCGCAACGACAACTTCTTCGAACTGGGCGGCCACTCGCTGCTGGCGCTCAGGCTGCTGGAGCGCGTGCGCGCAAAGGGCTTCGCCGTCCAGGTGCGAACGCTGTTCGAGCGGCCGAAGCTGGGCGAGTTCGCCCGTGCCATCAGCGACGGGGGGCAGCGACGGGACGTGGAGGTGCCGCCGAACCTGATCCCCGAGGGGTGCGAGCGGATCGAGCCGCAAATGCTCACGCTGGTAGCACTGAACGACGAAGAGATCAGGCGCATCGAGGAGGCGGTGCCCGGCGGCGCGGCCAACATCCAGGACATCTACCCGCTGGCCCCGCTGCAGGAGGGGATCCTGTTCCATCACCTGCTGCAGGAGAAGGGGGACGTCTACATCACCAGCCACGAACTGAGCTTCGACAGCCGCGAGCGGCTGGAAAAGTTCATCGAGAGCTTGAACGAGGTGATCGCACGCCACGACATCCTGCGCACGGCGGTGCTGTGGGAGGGGTTGGCAGAGCCGGTGCAGGTGGTGTACCGCAGCGCGCCGCTGGTGGTGCAGTGGCCGACGGTGCTGAACAGCGCTACGTTGGACGCACAGGAGCGACTTGCCGAGTGGATCGGCGCCGGACACTACCGAATCAATGTTCGACAGGCACCACTGATTCACGCGGTGGCTGCGCATGGCGCCGAACATGAGCGATGGCTGTTGCAACTGCCAGCACATCATCTTGTGATGGACCACACGACGCTGGAGCAGGTGATCAAGGAAATCGAACTGATACACCGCGGCCAGCAGGAGGAGTTGGCGCGGCCGGTGGCATTCCGAGGCTTTGTCGCGCAGGCGAAGCTTGGAATGAGCCAAGCCGAGCACGAGGCGTACTTCCGTCAACAGCTAGGAGATGTGGAGGAGCCGACGGCGCCATTCGGGCTGGTAGACGTGCAAGGCAATGGTATGCGTGTCAAGGAAGCAAAACAGAGGCTGCCCTCGGAACTGAGCGCTGGAATTCGCCTGCAGGCGCAGCGCCATGGAGTGAGTGCGGCAAGCGTGTTCCACCTGGCCTGGGCCCTGCTGCTGGCCAGGACGACGGGCCGCGACGACGTGGTGTTCGGCACGGTGCTGTTCGGCCGGATGCAGGGCGGCGAAGGTGCGGAGCGCGCGCTGGGGATGTTCATCAACACGTTGCCGGTGCGCGTCAGGCTGGGAGCGCGGACGGTCGAGGAGTGCCTGAAGCAAACGCACGAGGCGCTGACGGGGCTGCTGCACCACGAGCACGCGAGCCTGGCGCTGGCGCAGCGCTGCAGCGGGCTGCCGGGGGGCACGCCTTTGTTCTCTTCGCTGCTGAACTATAGGTATGGTCGCCAGCAGAACTTGAAGCACTGGAGGACAGATATTTCATGGGAGGGCGTCGAGACCCTGGAAAGCAGAGAGAGAACAAATTATCCATTTGAAGTATCAATTGACGACTTTGGAGACGGCTTCGATCTTGTTGCGCAGATCGACGAGAAGGAGAGTGCTGAGCGTGTATGTCGGTTGATGCAGCGGGCGCTGGAGCGGGTGGTCGATGCACTGCAGGGAGACATGCTTAGGCTTACTTGCGAACTGCAAGTACTGGACGATGTTGAGCGGCAACAGTTGATCCGCTGGGGCGTGAACGAGAAGCGCTATCCCCACGCCAAGCCAGTGCACGAGCTGGTGGAGCGTCAGGTGCGCGAGCGGCCGGACGCCGTGGCGCTGGTGTTCGGCGACGAGCAGCTGAGCTACCTGGAACTCAATGCCCGGGCCAATCGCCTGGCGCACCGCTTGATCAGCTTGGGCGTGGGCCCGGAGGTTCGAGTGGGGATCGCCGTGGAGCGCTCGATCGAGATGATCGTCGGGCTGCTGGGCATCCTGAAGGCTGGCGGCGCGTACGTGCCGCTGGACCCGGAGTACCCGGCGGAGCGCCTGGGCTTCATGGTGGGTGACAGCGGGATCGAGCTGCTGCTGACGCAAAGCCACGTGAGGGGGCGTGTGCCGGGCGGTGACACGCTGAGGGTGCTGGAGCTGAACACGGCGGACCTGTCGGAAGAGCCCGGGCACGATCCGCAGGTGCCTGTGCACGGCCAGAACCTGGCATACGTCATCTACACGTCGGGCTCGACAGGACGGCCCAAGGGGGCGCAACTGAGCCACCGCAATGTAAGCCGACTGTTGAAGGCGACCGAGGAATGGTTCAAGTTCGGAGCGGATGATGTTTGGACACTATTCCACTCCTATGCCTTCGACTTCTCGGTGTGGGAGATCTTCGGTGCGCTGTGCACCGGGGGCAAGCTGGTGGTGGTGCCGTTCTGGGTGAGTCGCGCGCCGGAGGATTTCTTCCAACTGCTGAGCGAGCAGCAAGTAACGATCCTGAACCAAACGCCGTCGGCGTTCGGTCAACTGATTGCTTTGCCGCAGGCGTACACGCATCAGCTCGCGCTCCGGGTGGTGATCTTTGGTGGAGAGGCGCTCGAGCCCGCGCGGCTGAAGGCCTGGGTGGATCGCTGGGGTGATGAGCGGCCACAGCTTGTCAACATGTACGGGATCACGGAGACGACCGTGCATGTAACCTATCGGCCGATCACCTGTGCAGATACCGAAGGCACGCGTAGGAGCCCCGTGGGTGTGAGTATCCCTGACCTGGGCATGAAGGTGCTCGATGGTGATATGGGCCTTGTGTCATTGGGCGTGCCAGGGGAGTTATATGTATGCGGCGAGGGCCTGGCGCGAGGCTACCTGCGAAGGGGCGGGCTGAGCGCGGAGCGCTTTGTGGCGGACCCGTTCGACGAAGCAGGAGGCCGGCTGTACCGCACGGGGGACCTGGTGCGCTGGAACGCCGATGGCCAGCTGGAGTACCTGGGGCGGATCGACCACCAGGTGAAGGTGCGGGGATTCCGCATCGAGCTGGGCGAGGTGGAGGCACAGCTGCTGGCGCAACCCGAGGTCAGGGAGGCGGTGGTGGTTGCCGCAGAGGGCCCCGCGGGTGCGAGGCTGGTGGGGTACGTCTCGGCCAAGGCCGGACAGGAGGTGGATTCTGCCGAGCTGAAGGCCCGCCTGGGACAGGCCTTGCCTGAGTACATGGTGCCCAGTGCCATCATCCCACTCGAAGCGCTGCCGCTGAATGCCAACGGCAAGGTGGACCGCAAGGCGCTGCCGGATCCGGAGTTCGGAGGTGGCGAGAGCTACGAGGCGCCTGTGGGCGAGGTGGAGGAGACGCTGGCGGCGATCTGGTCGGAAGTGCTGGGCGTGGAAAGAGTCGGCCGGAGTCAGACATTGTTTGATATTGGAGGTAACTCTCTTTCAGCAATCCGCATTCAAGCGAAGGTCCGTGAGCGATATTCCGTGGAAATTCCCCTAAAGGTCTATTTTGATAGTCCGACACTGCGGGAAATCAGCAAGAAATTGGAGGTCAACTTACTCTCCATGAAAGACGAAGAGGACTATGAGCTTGAAGAGATGGGTGTTGCGCTTTTGAATCTGGAGAAATAAATGAATAATAAAAAACTCGATCTCGCAAAAAAGTTCTCTTCTCTCCCGGCGAACAAAAAGGCAAGTTTTCTTCAGTTACTTCGTGAGCGTGGCTATAGATTCTCACGACTTCCAATCGTTTCCACGGTGCGTGGTAATGCGCACCCAATTTCCTTTGCCCAGGCGCGGCAGCTGTTCCTGTGGGAGCTGGACCGCGAGAGCACGGCGTACCACATTGCCGCGGGGCTGAGGCTCGAAGGCGAGCTGGACGTCGAGGCGGTCAAGGGCAGCTTCAGCACGATAGTGGCGCGCCACGAGTCGCTGCGCACGGTGTTCAAGGCGGACGCGGATGGAGTGTCGGAGCAGGTGATCCTGGAGCAACCGGGGTTCGCGGTTGAGGTGATCGATCTGAGCGAGCTGCAGGTCAATCAGGAGGTTCGCTTGCAAGAGGAAGCCAGGCGCCTTCGTGCAACGCCGTTCGACCTTGCGGAGGGGCCGCTGCTGAGGGTAGGCCTGATCCGCCTTGGCGAACGCGAGCACGTGCTGGTGGTGGTGATGCACCACATCGTCTCGGACGGCTGGTCGATGCAGGTGCTGGTCGACGAGTTCGTGGAGCTGTACAAGGCCGGAGTGGAAAGGCGTGCTCCTGTGCTGCGAGAGCTGCCGATCCAGTACGCGGACTACGCGGTGTGGCAGCGCCAGTGGATGGAAGCCGGGGAGCGAGATCGGCAACTGGCCTATTGGAAGGCGCACCTGGGCGAGGAGCAGCCGGTGCTGCAGCTGCCCACGGACAGGCCGAGGAGGCCCGACGGGCGCTACCGGGCCGCCAGCCATGGGCTCGATCTGCCGGCCGAGCTGGTGCAAGGGCTGCAGGCGCTGGGCCGAGCACATGGCGCGACGCTGTTCATGGTGCTGCTGGCGGGCTGGCAGGTGCTGCTGAGCCGGTACACGGGGCAGGAGGACATCCGAGTGGGCGTGCCCAACGCGAACCGCAACCGGCCGGAGACCGAAGGGGTGATCGGATTCTTCGTGAACACGCAGGTGCTGCGCGGGGTGGTGAGCCCGGAGATGAGCCTGGAGCAGGTGCTGGAGCAGGCGAAGGCGGCGGCGCTGGGAGCGCAGGAGCACCAGGAGCTGCCGTTCGAGCAACTGGTCGATGCGCTGCAGCCGCAGCGGCTGCTGGGCGTCAACCCGCTGTTCCAGGTGAGATTCACTCACGAGCGCACCTATCACCGGGTGTTGGCAAATTTGCTGGATATGAAGCTGGAACCCTACAGGCTGGGGGAGGCATCTACGCAGTTCGATCTGATGCTGAGCAGCGACGAGACCGCGGATGGACGCGTGAGCGTGAATCTGACCTATGCAGCCGAGCTGCTTGCCGAGAAGTCGATCCAGCAAATGCTAGGGCACTTTGTATCGGTGCTGAGGTTGATGTTCGAGCAGCCGCAGAGATTGGTAGGAACCATCGAGTTGCTATCAAGCGATCAGCACGATGAGCTATTGCGGTATAGCCTCGGTCCTGCATTTGAGCCCCCCAGTTCGGTGTTAGAGCGAGTCAATCGTTATGCGAAGAGCAAAGCGGTGGCACTGGTATGCGGCGAGGCGCAGCTGAGCCATGTCGAGCTGGATCGGCATTCCGATCTTGTGGCGCATCAATTGCTCAAGCGCGGCGTGGGACCGGAGGTACGGGTAGCCCTGCGCGCCGAACGGTCGGTGGAGTTCGTGGTGGGCCTGCTGGCGGTGCTCAAGGCAGGCGGCGCGTACGTGCCGCTGGATCCGGCGCTGCCGGCTGAACGCTTGGCCTACATGGTGCGCGACAGCGCAGCGGCGCTGGTGCTGAGCACGACGGAGTTGGCCTGGGATGCGGGCGTACCGGTGCTGCCACTGGAACTGACCCAGGAGAAGGGCACGCCGGCGGCGCTGCCGTCGGTTCAGCTCGACCCGCGGCAGGCAGCGTATGTGATCTACACCTCAGGCTCGACAGGCCAGCCCAAGGGCGTGGTGGTCAGCCACGGGGCGCTGGCCAACTACGTGCAGGCGATGCTCGACCGGCTGGAGCTGGGCGATGACGTTCGCAGCATGGCGATGGTCTCGACGGTGGCGGCGGACCTGGGGAACACGGTGCTGTACGGGGCGCTGTGCTCGGGCAGGACGCTGCACCTGCTGGATGCGCAGCTGGCGTTCGACCCGGATGCGTTCGGCGTCTACATGAGCGAGCACCAGGTGGACATGCTCAAGATCGTGCCCAGCCACCTGCAGGCGCTGCTGAGCGCGGCCAGGCCCGAGCAGGTGCTGCCGCGCCGGCGGCTGGTGCTGGGTGGCGAAGCCACCCAGTGGCAGCTGCTGGACCGGATCCAGCAGCTCAGGCCCGAGCTGAAGGTGCTGAACCACTACGGGCCGACGGAGACCACGGTGGGGGTGCTGACGCAGGAGGCCGAGGAGGCTGACCGCGAGCGCGCTGGCACGCTGCCGGTGGGACGGCCGCTGGGCAACGGCGAAGCCTACGTGCTCGACGGGGAGCTGAACCTGGTGCCGCAGGGCGTGGCCGGGGAGCTGTACCTGGGCGGAGCGCAGGTGGCGCGGGGGTACCAGGCGCGGGCGGCGCAGACGGCCGAGCGCTTCATCGCGAACGTGTTCGGGGAAGGTGCGCGGCTGTACCGCACGGGCGACCGGGTGAGGATGCTGGCCGATGGGAGCCTGGAATTCCTGGGGCGGATGGACGACCAGGTGAAGGTGCGTGGCTACCGCGTGGAGCTCAAGGAGATCGAGGCGAGGCTGCTGGCAGAGCCCGAGGTGCGCGAAGCGGCGGTGGTGGCCGCTGAAAGCCCCGCAGGTGCGAGGCTCGTGGGGTATGTCTCGTCCAGGATCGGCCAGAAAGTGGATATCGCTGAGCTGAAGGACCGATTGGGCCGAGTGCTGCCAGAGTACATGGTGCCGAGCACCATCGTCACGCTGGCGGCGCTGCCGCTAAATGCCAATGGCAAGGTGGACCGCAAGGCGCTGCCGGACCCAGAGTTCGGAGGCGGCGAGAGCTATGAAGCGCCGCAGGGCGAAGTGGAAGAGACACTGGCGGCTGTATGGGCCGAGGTGCTGGGCGTGGAGAAGGTCGGGCGCAACGACAGCTTCTTCGAGCTGGGGGGCGACTCGATCCTGAGCCTGAAGGTGGTGGCGCGGGCGCGCCGGCGCGGGCTGGAGCTGTCGCCGCGGCAGATCTTCGAGCACCAGAGGTTGGCGCTGGTGGCCAAGGCACTGATCGAAGCCTCTGATGCCGGCACTGAAGCGATTGTCATTCCGGCGCTATCCATGGAGCAGCGCGCTGGAGGGCTGGCACCATCGTATGCCCAGGCGCGGCAGCTGTTCCTGTGGGAGCTGGACCGGGAGAGCACGGCGTACCACATTGCCGCAGGGCTGAGGCTCGAAGGCGAGCTGGACGTCGATGCGGTCAAAGGCAGCTTCAGCACGATAGTGGCGCGTCACGAGTCGCTGCGCACGGTGTTCAAGGCGGACGCGGATGGAGTGTCGGAGCAGGTGATCCTGGAGCAACCGGGGTTCGCGGTTGAGGTGATCGATCTGAGCGAGCTGCAGGTCAATCAGGAGGTTCGCTTGCAAGAGGAAGCCAGGCGCCTTCGTGCAACGCCGTTCGACCTTGCGGAGGGGCCGCTGCTAAGGGTAGGCCTGATCCGCCTTGGCGAACGCGAGCACGTGCTGGTGGTGGTGATGCACCACATCGTCTCGGACGGCTGGTCGATGCAGGTGCTGGTCGACGAGTTCGTGGAGCTGTACAAGGCCGGGGTGGAAGGTCGGCAGGCGAACCTCAAGCCGCTGCCGATCCAGTACGCGGACTATGCGGTATGGCAGCGCCAGTGGATGGAGGCCGGGGAGCGGGATCGGCAGCTGGCCTACTGGAAGGCCCACCTGGGCGAGGAGCAGCCGGTGCTGCAGCTGCCCACGGACAGGCCGCGGCGAGCCGACGGTCGCTACCGGTCGGCGTGGCACGGCGTGGAGCTGCCCGAGCAGTTGGTGCAAGGGCTGCAGCAGCTGGGCCGAGCACATGGCGCGACGCTGTTCATGGTGCTGCTGGCGGGCTGGCAGGTGCTGCTGAGCCGGTACACGGGGCAGGAGGACATCCGAGTGGGCGTGCCCAACGCGAACCGCAACCGGCCGGAGACCGAAGGGGTGATCGGATTCTTCGTGAACACGCAGGTGCTGCGCGGGGTAGTGAGCCCGGAGATGAGCCTGGAGCAGGTGCTGGAGCAGGCGAAGGCGGCGGCGCTGGGAGCGCAGGAGCACCAGGAGCTGCCGTTCGAGCAACTGGTCGATGCGCTGCAGCCGCAGCGGCTGCTGGGCGTCAACCCGCTGTTCCAGGTGATGTACAGCCACCAGAGGAGGAACTACCAGGCGCTGGCCAGCCTGCCGGGCCTGCGGCTGCAGCGGTATGGGCTGGGAGAGCAGGCGGCGCAGTTCGAGCTGGTGCTCAACAGCAGCGAAACAGCGGACGGACGGGTCAATGTGGATCTGACCTATGCGGTCGAGCTGTTCGATGCCTCGACGATCGAGCGGATGCTGGGCCACTTTACGACGGTGCTGCAGGCGCTGGCGGAGAGACCGCAGCAGGCGGCGGCAGAAGTAGAGCTTCTCAGCGATGAGGAGCAGCAGCAACTGGCACGTTGGGGAGTAAACGCGCGCAACTACAAGGCTGTGCAACAGCCAGTGCACGAGCTGGTGGAACGTTGGGCTCGGGAGCGGCCGGACGCCGTGGCGCTGGTGTTCGGCGACGAGCAGCTGAGCTACCTGGAACTCAATGCCCGGGCCAATCGCCTGGCGCACCGCTTGATCAGCTTGGGCGTGGGCCCGGAGGTTCGAGTGGGGATCGCCGTGGAGCGCTCGATCGAGATGATCGTCGGGCTGCTGGGCATCCTGAAGGCTGGCGGCGCGTACGTGCCGCTGGACCCGGAGTACCCGGCGGAGCGCCTGGGCTTCATGGTGGGTGACAGCGGGATCGAGCTGCTGCTGACGCAAAGCCACGTGAGGGGGCGTGTGCCGGGCGGTGACACGCTGAGGGTGCTGGAGCTGAACACGGCGGACCTGTCGGAAGAGCCCGGGCACGATCCGCAGGTGCCTGTGCACGGCCAGAACCTGGCATACGTCATCTACACGTCGGGCTCGACAGGACGGCCCAAGGGGGCGCAACTGAGCCACCGCAATGTAAGCCGACTGTTGAAGGCGACCGAGGAATGGTTCAAGTTCGGAGCGGATGATGTTTGGACACTATTCCACTCCTATGCCTTCGACTTCTCGGTGTGGGAGATCTTCGGTGCGCTGTGCACCGGGGGCAAGCTGGTGGTGGTGCCGTTCTGGGTGAGTCGCGCGCCGGAGGATTTCTTCCAACTGCTGAGCGAGCAGCAAGTAACGATCCTGAACCAAACGCCGTCGGCGTTCGGTCAACTGATTGCTTTGCCGCAGGCGTACACGCATCAGCTCGCGCTCCGGGTGGTGATCTTTGGTGGAGAGGCGCTCGAGCCCGCGCGGCTGAAGGCCTGGGTGGATCGCTGGGGTGATGAGCGGCCACAGCTTGTCAACATGTACGGGATCACGGAGACGACCGTGCACGTGACGTACCGGGTGATCCGTCAGCAAGATGCGGAGAATGCGGGCAGAAGTCCAGTGGGAACCAATATTCCTGATCTCGGGATGAAGGTGCTGGACAGCAATCTAAAGCTCACCCCGATGGGCGTGGCGGGCGAACTGTATGTAAGTGGCGGCGGACTGGCGCGCGGATATCTGCATCGCGCAGGACTCACGTTCGAGCGTTTTGTAGCCGACCCATTCGACGGAGCGGGAGGCCGGCTGTACCGCACAGGGGACCTGGTGCGCTGGAACGCCGATGGCCAGCTGGAGTACCTGGGGCGGATCGACCACCAGGTGAAGGTGCGGGGATTCCGCATCGAGCTGGGCGAGGTGGAGGCACAGCTGCTGGCGCAACCCGAGGTCAGGGAGGCGGTGGTGGTGGCCGCCGAAGGCCCCGCGGGTGCGAGGCTGGTGGGGTACGTCTCGGCCAAGGCTGGACAAGAGGCTGACCCTGCCGAGTTGAAGGCCCGCCTGGGACAGGCCTTGCCCGACTACATGGTACCGAGCGCGATCGTGCTGCTAGAGGCCTTGCCGCTGAACGCCAACGGCAAGGTGGACCGCAAGGCGCTGCCGGACCCGGAGTTCGGAAGCGGCGAGAGCTACGAAGCGCCGCAGGGCGAGGTGGAAGAGACGCTGGCGGCGGTGTGGGCCGAGGTGCTGGGCGTGGAGCAGGTGGGCCGCCAGGACAGTTTCTTCGAACTGGGGGGCGACTCGATCCTGAGCCTGAAGGTGGTGGCCAGGGCACGCCGGCGCGGGCTGGAGCTGTCGCCGCGGCAGATCTTCGAGCACCAGCAGTTGGCGTCGATTGCCAGGGCCTTGAGCGACGCATCCGGTGCTGAAACAGTCCACATCCCTGTATTGGGAGAAGAGCAGCGTTCTGGTGGGATGCTGCTGTCGTATGCCCAGGCGCGGCAGCTGTTCCTGTGGGAGCTGGACCGCGAGAGCACGGCGTACCACATTGCCGCAGGGCTGAGGCTCGAAGGCGAGCTGGACGTCGATGCGGTCAAAGGCAGCTTCAGCACGATAGTGGCGCGCCACGAGTCGCTGCGCACGGTGTTCAGGGCGGATGCTGACGGAGTGTCCGAGCAGGTAATCCTGGAGCAGCCCGGGTTCGCTGTGGAACTGATGGACCTGGCCGGGCTGGACGAAGCCGAGCGCCAAGGGCAGTTGGAGGCGCAGGCGCAGCGCCTTCGTGCAACGCCGTTCGACCTTGCGGAGGGGCCGCTGCTGAGGGTAGGCCTGATCCGCCTTGGCGAACGCGAGCACGTGCTGGTGGTGGTGATGCACCACATCGTCTCGGACGGCTGGTCGATGCAGGTGCTGGTCGACGAGTTCGTGGAGCTGTACAAGGCCGGAGTGGAAAGGCGTGCTCCTGTGCTGCGAGAGCTGCCGATCCAGTACGCGGACTACGCGGTGTGGCAGCGCCAGTGGATGGAAGCCGGGGAGCGGGATCGGCAGCTGGCCTATTGGAAGGCGCACCTGGGCGAGGAGCAGCCGGTGCTGCAGCTGCCCACGGACAGGCCGCGGCGAGCCGACGGTCGCTACCGGTCGGCGTGGCACGGCGTGGAGCTGCCCGAGCAGTTGGTGCAAGGGCTGCAGCAGCTGGGCCGAGTACATGGCGCGACGCTGTTCATGGTGCTGCTGGCGGGCTGGCAGGTGCTGCTGAGCCGGTACACGGGGCAGGAGGACATCCGAGTGGGCGTGCCCAACGCGAACCGCAACCGGCCGGAGACCGAAGGGGTGATCGGATTCTTCGTGAACACGCAGGTGCTGCGCGGGGTGGTGAGCCCGGAGATGAGCCTGGAGCAGGTGCTGGAGCAGGCGAAGGCGGCGGCGCTGGGAGCGCAGGAGCACCAGGAGCTGCCGTTCGAGCAACTGGTCGATGCGCTGCAGCCGCAGCGGCTGCTGGGCGTCAACCCGCTGTTCCAGGTGAGGTTCACCCATCAGCGATTGGACTATAGGGCACTCGCGAGCTTGCCGGACCTGAAGCTTGAGTCTTATGAACTTGGGGAGCAATCTGCGCAATTCGATTTGATGCTAAACACAAGAGAGATGGCTGATGGTCGGGTTAGTGCAGGGCTGATCTATGCGCAGGAATTATTCGACAAGGAGACCATTGAGCGAATGCTTGAACACTTTACATCTGTGTTGATACTGATGGCCGAGTGGTCTCCGCAGCCAGTCAGAGATGTCGAGTTTCTAAGGCCAGAGCGGTGCCAAGGCTTGCTCACCGAGAGCCGCGGTCCTGTGCTCGAACCGGCCAAGCTGGTGCTGGGTCAGATCAAGCGGCACGCTAAGGGCAAGGGCATGGCACTGGTGT
This sequence comes from Acidovorax sp., assembly GCA_047601665.1. Lineage (GTDB taxonomy): Bacteria > Pseudomonadota > Gammaproteobacteria > Burkholderiales > Burkholderiaceae_C > JASGIT01. The sequence goes on along the minus strand of JASGIT010000001.1, from coordinate 4,276,975 downwards.
GCGGCGAGGCGCGGTTGAGCCATGCCGAGCTGGATCAGCATTCCGATCTTGTGGCGCATCAATTGCTCAAGCGCGGCGTGGGACCGGAGGTACGGGTAGCCCTGCGCGCCGAACGGTCGGTGGAATTCGTGGTGGGCCTGCTGGCGGTGCTCAAGGCGGGCGGCGCGTACGTGCCGCTGGATCCGGCGCTGCCGGCTGAACGCTTGGCCTACATGGTGCGCGACAGCGCAGCGGCGCTGGTGCTGAGTACGGCGGAGTTGGCCTGGGACGCTGGCGTACCGGTGCAGCAGCTGAAGCTCTGTGAGGATGTCGGATCAGCAGCGAAGTTGCCAGCGATACAGGTCAGCCCTGAGCAGGCCGCCTACGTGATCTACACCTCAGGCTCGACAGGCCAGCCCAAGGGCGTGGTGGTCAGCCACGGGGCGCTGGCCAACTACGTGCAGGCGATGCTCGACCGGCTGGAGCTGGGCGATGACGTTCGCAGCATGGCGATGGTCTCGACGGTGGCGGCGGACCTGGGGAACACGGTGCTGTACGGGGCGCTGTGCTCGGGCAGGACGCTGCACCTGCTGGATGCGCAGCTGGCGTTCGACCCGGATGCGTTCGGCGTCTACATGAGCGAGCACCAGGTGGACATGCTCAAGATCGTGCCCAGCCACCTGCAGGCGCTGCTGAGCGCGGCCAGGCCCGAGCAGGTGCTGCCGCGCCGGCGGCTGGTGCTGGGTGGCGAAGCCACCCAGTGGCAGCTGCTGGACCGGATCCAGCAGCTCAGGCCCGAGCTGAAGGTGCTGAACCACTACGGGCCGACGGAGACCACGGTGGGGGTGCTGACGCAGGAGGCCGAGGAGGCTGACCGCGAGCGCGCTGGCACGCTGCCGGTGGGACGGCCGCTGGGCAACGGCGAAGCCTACGTGCTCGACGGGGAGCTGAACCTGGTGCCGCAGGGCGTGGCCGGGGAGCTGTACCTGGGCGGAGCGCAGGTGGCGCGGGGGTACCAGGCGCGGGCGGCGCAGACGGCCGAGCGCTTCATCGCGAACGTGTTCGGGGAAGGTGCGCGGCTGTACCGCACGGGCGACCGGGTGAGGATGCTGGCCGATGGGAGCCTGGAATTCCTGGGGCGGATGGACGACCAGGTGAAGGTGCGTGGCTACCGCGTGGAGCTCAAGGAGATCGAGGCGAGGCTGCTGGCAGAGCCCGAGGTGCGTGAAGCGGCGGTGGTGGTCAAGGACGGCCCGGAGGGAGAGGGCGCCCGGCTGGTGGGCTACGTGTCGGCGAACGTCGATCAGGCCGCCATCGACGCCAATGTCCTGCGCGATCGGCTGGGCAAGGCCTTGCCCGACTACATGGTGCCTGCCGCGATCGTGGTGCTGGAGGCGCTGCCGTTGAATGCCAACGGCAAGGTGGACCGCAAGGCGCTGCCGGATCCCGAGTTCACGGGCGCGGATGCATACGAGGCACCGGTGGGCGAAGTGGAAGAGACGCTGGCGGCCGTGTGGGCCGAGGTACTGGGCGTGGAGAAGGTCGGGCGCAACGACAGCTTCTTCGAGCTGGGCGGAGATTCGATCCTGAGCCTGAAGGTGGTGGCGCGGGCGCGCCGGCGCGGGCTGGAGCTGTCGCCGCGGCAGATCTTCGAGCATCAAAGCCTGACGTTGATTGCTAGGACGCTTGCGCGGGACCGGCACACAGAGGCTGCAGTGCCGCCGAACCTGATCCCCGAGGGGTGCGAGCGGATCGAGCCGCAAATGCTCACGCTGGTAGCACTGAACGACGAAGAGATCAGGCGCATCGAGGAGGCGGTGCCCGGCGGCGCGGCCAACATCCAGGACATCTATCCGCTGGCCCCGCTGCAGGAAGGAATCCTGTTCCATCACCTGCTGCAGGAGAAGGGGGATGCCTACATCGTATCCCGTACGCTGGGCTTCGACAGCCGCGAGCGGCTGGAAAGGTTCATCGAGAGCTTGAACGAGGTGATCGCACGCCACGACATCCTGCGCACGGCGGTGCTGTGGGAAGGGTTGGCAGAGCCGGTGCAGGTGGTGTACCGCGGTGCGCCGCTGGTGGTGCAGTGGCTAGATCTCCCGGGCAACGCAGCGCCGCCTATCCAAGAGCGACTCGCTGCACTTGCTGATGCCAGTCACTACCGTATTGATGTGCAGAAGGCACCATTGATTCACGCGATCGCGGCCCGTGATGAGGCGAAGGATCGCTGGTTGCTGCAATTGCCTGCGCATCACCTCGTCTCGGATCACACAACGATGGAGCAGGTGATCCGTGAAATCGAGCTGATCCAGCAAGAGCGGGCGGTGGAACTGGCCGAACCAGTGGCGTTCCGCGGATTCGTGGCGCAGGCGAGGCTGGGGGTAAGCCAGGCCGAGCACGAGGCGTACTTCCGTCAACAGCTGGGAGATGTGGAGGAGCCGACGGCGCCATTCGGATTGCTGGATGTCCATGGAGATGGTGCGCATGTCAGAGAGGCGAGGCAGAGGCTGACATCGGAGCTCAGTGAGGATATTCGCCGGCAGGCGCGACGGCACAGGGTGAGTGCGGCAAGCGTATTCCACCTGGCCTGGGCCCTGCTGCTGGCCAGGACGACGGGCCGCGACGACGTGGTGTTCGGCACGGTGCTGTTCGGCCGGATGCAGGGCGGGGAAGGGGCGGAGCGCGCGCTGGGGATGTTCATCAACACGCTGCCGGTGCGCATCAGGCTGGGAGCGCGGACGGTCAAGGAGTGCCTGAAGCAAACGCACGAGGCGCTGACGGGGCTGCTGCGCCACGAGCACGCAAGCCTGGCGCTGGCGCAGCGCTGCAGCGGGCTTCCGGGGGGCACGCCTCTGTTTTCGTCGCTGCTGAACTATAGGTACGGGCGTCCAGAAGTGGCTGACGGTCGGATGTCTAACAACGAGTGGCACGGCATCGAAAACCTCGGTGGAGAGGGAGGGACGAACTATCCATTTGACGTGTCAATTGACGACTTTGGAGACGGCTTCGATCTTGTTGCGCAGATCGACGAGAAGGAGAGTGCTGAGCGTGTATGCCGGTTGATGCAGCGGGCGCTGGAGCGGGTGGTCGATGCACTGCAGGGAGACATGCTTAGGCTTACTTGCGAACTGCAAGTACTGGACGATGTTGAGCGGCAACAGTTGATCCGCTGGGGCGTGAACGAGAAGCGCTATCCCCACGCCAAGCCAGTGCACGAGCTGGTGGAGCGTCAGGTGCGCGAGCGGCCAGACGTCGTGGCGCTGGTGTTCGGCGACGAGCAACTGAGCTACGGCGAGTTGAACGTGAGGGCCAACCGCCTCGCACACCGGCTGATCGGGCTGGGCGTGGGCCCGGAGGTCCGGGTGGGGATCGCCGTGGAGCGCTCGATCGAGATGATCGTCGGGCTGCTGGGCATCCTGAAGGCTGGCGGCGCGTACGTGCCGCTGGACCCGGAGTACCCGGCGGAGCGCCTGGGCTTCATGGTGGGTGACAGCGGGATCGAACTGCTGCTGACGCAAAGCCACGTGAGGGGGCGTGTGCCGGGCGGTGACACGCTGAGGGTGCTGGAGCTGAACACGGCGGACCTGTCGGAAGAGCCCGGGCACGATCCGCAGGTGCCTGTGCACGGCCAGAACCTGGCATACGTCATCTACACCTCGGGCTCGACAGGAAGACCCAAGGGTGTTGAGGTGGCGCATGTTCCGCTATCGATGCATTGCCAGGCGATCGGAGCACGCTACGGTTTGCGGTTGACCGATCGAGAACTGCAGTTTGCCTCGATTGGCTTCGATGCGGCAAGTGAGCAGTGGATGATGCCGCTCTTGTCAGGCGCTGCGGTTGTTCTGAGGGCCCCGGAAGTCTGGAGTGGTGATCGGCTGGTTGCCGAGGTTAGGTCTCGCGGGGTGACAGTGCTGGATCTGCCACCGAGCTACATAGATGTACTGACGCAAGGCACCGAGGTGCCGGATCTGGACATCCACACCTGCATCATCGGAGGCGAGGGATGGCAGAAAGCTGGTTTCGAAGCGGTAAGAGACAGGCTGCGGCCAAAGCGGATGTTCAATGCCTATGGTCCGACAGAGGCAGTGATTACTCCGATGGTCTGGGAGGCCAGCAGCGAGTCAAGCTTTGAAGGGGCGTATGCCCCGCTGGGACATACGGTTGGCGATCGCTCGGCTTATGTGCTTGACGGTGAAATGAATCTCGCACCTCGAGGCGTGGCGGGCGAGCTGTACCTGGGCGGTGTGGGGCTGGCGCGAGGCTACCTGCGAAGGGGCGGGCTGAGCGCGGAGCGCTTCGTTGCGGACCCGTTCGACGAGATGGGTGAAGGCGGTCGGCTGTACCGCACAGGCGATCTGGTGCGCTGGAACGCCGATGGCCAGCTGGAGTACCTGGGGCGGATCGACCACCAGGTGAAGGTGCGGGGATTCCGCATCGAGCTGGGCGAGGTGGAGGCACAGCTGCTGGCGCAACCCGAGGTCAGGGAGGCGGTGGTGGTGGCCGCCGAAGGCCCCGCGGGTGCGAGGCTGGTGGGGTACGTCTCGGCCAAGGCTGGACAAGAGGCTGACCCTGCCGAGTTGAAGGCCCGCCTGGGACAGGCCTTGCCCGACTACATGGTACCGAGCGCGATCGTGCTGCTAGAGGCCTTGCCGCTGAACGCCAACGGCAAGGTGGACCGCAAGGCGCTGCCGGACCCGGAGTTCGGAAGCGGCGAGAGCTACGAAGCGCCGCAGGGCGAGGTGGAAGAGACGCTGGCGGCGGTGTGGGCCGAGGTGCTGGGCGTGGAGCGGGTGGGCCGCCACGACGATTTGTTCGAATTAGGCGGTCATTCTTTGACCGCAGTGAAAATTGTGTCGCGCATTCAGCAACTGATGCAAAGAACGATAACTGTACGAAGCGTCTTTCAAAATAGAACTCTGAAAGAGCAGGCAGAACTGATTTCTGCAATGCGAGGTGAGGCGGAGGTTTCAGACATGCTCTCATCGATTGATACTTTCATTGAAAGCATGGTGGAAGCCAAATGACTGCAACGATCTATCGGATTGCTGAGAAATTTTCTCGTCTGACCGTGGTGCAACGTCGCTTGGTGTATGAGCGAATTAGGTCAGAGGGTTTAACTACAGGAAATTTTCCTGTCTTGAAGCGTGAAGAGACAGATCAGCAGCTATGTTCTGTTTCATATGCCCAGGCGCGGCAGCTGTTCCTATGGGAGCTGGACCGGGAGAGCACGGCGTACCACATTGCCGCAGGGCTGAGGCTCGAAGGCGAGCTGGACGTCGATGCGGTCAAAGGCAGCTTCAGCACGATAGTGGCGCGTCACGAGTCGCTGCGCACGGTGTTCAGGGCGGATGCTGACGGAGTGTCCGAGCAGGTGATCCTGGAGCAGCCCGGGTTCGCTGTGGAACTGATGGACCTGGCCGGGCTGGACGAAGCCGAGCGCCAAGGGCAGCTGGAGGCGCAGGCGCAGCGCCTTCGTGCGATGCCGTTCGATCTGTCCGCAGGCCCGCTGCTGCGTGTGGGCCTGATCGGGCTGGGCGAACGCGAGCACGTGCTGGTGGTGGTGATGCACCACATCGTCTCGGACGGCTGGTCGATGCAGGTGCTGGTCGACGAGTTCGTGGAGCTGTACAAGGCCGGAGTGGAAAGGCGTGCTCCTGTGCTGCGAGAGCTGCCGATCCAGTACGCGGACTACGCGGTGTGGCAGCGCCAGTGGATGGAAGCCGGGGAGCGGGATCGGCAGCTGGCCTATTGGAAGGCGCACCTGGGCGAGGAGCAGCCGGTGCTGCAGCTGCCCACGGACAGGCCGAGGAGGCCCGACGGGCGCTACCGGGCCGCCAGCCATGGGCTCGATCTGCCGGCCGAGCTGGTGCAAGGGCTGCAGGCGCTGGGCCGAGCACATGGCGCGACGCTGTTCATGGTGCTGCTGGCGGGCTGGCAGGTGCTGCTGAGCCGGTACACGGGGCAGGAGGACATCCGAGTGGGCGTGCCCAACGCGAACCGCAACCGGCCGGAGACCGAAGGGGTGATCGGATTCTTCGTGAACACGCAGGTGCTGCGCGGGGTAGTGAGCCCGGAGATGAGCCTGGAGCAGGTGCTGGAGCAGGCGAAGGCGGCGGCGCTGGGAGCGCAGGAGCACCAGGAGCTGCCGTTCGAGCAACTGGTCGATGCGCTGCAGCCGCAGCGGCTGCTGGGCGTCAACCCGCTGTTCCAGGTGATGTACAGCCACCAGAGGAGGAACTACCAGGCGCTGGCCAGCCTGCCGGGCCTGCGGCTGCAGCGGTATGGGCTGGGAGAGCAGGCGGCGCAGTTCGAGCTGGTGCTCAACAGCAGCGAAACAGCGGACGGACGGGTCAATGTGGATCTGACCTATGCGGTCGAGCTGTTCGATGCCTCGACGATCGAGCGGATGCTGGGCCACTTTACGACGGTGCTGCAGGCGCTGGCGGAGAGACCGCAGCAGGCGGCGGCAGAAGTAGAGCTTCTCAGCGATGAGGAGCAGCAGCAACTGGCACGTTGGGGAGTAAACGCGCGCAACTACAAGGCTGTGCAACAGCCAGTGCACGAGCTGGTGGAACGTTGGGCTCGGGAGCGGCCGGACGCCGTGGCGCTGGTGTTCGGCGACGAGCAGCTGAGCTACCTGGAACTCAATGCCCGGGCCAATCGCCTGGCGCACCGCTTGATCAGCTTGGGCGTGGGCCCGGAGGTTCGAGTGGGGATCGCCGTGGAGCGCTCGATCGAGATGATCGTCGGGCTGCTGGGCATCCTGAAGGCTGGCGGCGCGTACGTGCCGCTGGACCCGGAGTACCCGGCGGAGCGCCTGGGCTTCATGGTGGGTGACAGCGGGATCGAGCTGCTGCTGACGCAAAGCCACGTGAGGGGGCGTGTGCCGGGCGGTGACACGCTGAGGGTGCTGGAGCTGAACACGGCGGACCTGTCGGAAGAGCCCGGGCACGATCCGCAGGTGCCTGTGCACGGCCAGAACCTGGCATACGTCATCTACACGTCGGGCTCGACAGGACGGCCCAAGGGGGTGGGGGTTCGACACTCGGCCATCTTCAACTGCCTGGGCTGGATGCAGGAGGCCTATGAGCTTGAGCCGTCGGAGACGGTGCTGCACAAGGCCCCGTTCGGCTTCGACGTGTCGGTGTGGGAGATCTTCTGGCCGCTGAGCGTCGGGGCGAGGCTGGCAGTGGCGGGGCCTGGCGATCATCGGGACCTCGAGCGCGTGATGGCGCTGATCGAGAAGCACCGGATCACGACGACGAACTTCGTACCCTCCATGCTTGGGGCGCTGGTGCAGCAGCGAGATCTGACCCAGGCGGCCAGCCTGAGGCGCATTGGTTGCGGCGGTGAGGCCTTGCCGCTGGAAGTGCTGAGGGCCTTTGCCAAGCGCCTGCCGCAGGCGGCGCTGTACAACCTGTACGGCCCGACGGAGGCGACGATCCACATCACGCACTGGACCTGCCAAGACGACGGCAGCGGCCAGGTGCCGATCGGCCGGCCGATCACAGGATGCAAGACCTATGTGCTCGATGGTGGCTTGAACCAGGTGCTGCCGGGGGTGGCGGGAGAGCTGTATCTCGGAGGCGAGGGTCTGGCGCGAGGCTACCTGCGAAGGGGCGGGCTGAGCGCGGAGCGCTTTGTTGCGGACCCGTTCGACGAAGCGGGAGGCCGGCTGTACCGCACGGGGGACCTGGTGCGCTGGAACGCCGATGGCCAGCTGGAGTACCTGGGGCGGATCGACCACCAGGTGAAGGTGCGGGGATTCCGCATCGAGCTGGGCGAGGTGGAGGCACAGCTGCTGGCGCAACCCGAGGTCAGGGAGGCGGTGGTGGTTGCCGCAGAGGGCCCCGCGGGTGCGAGGCTGGTGGGGTACGTCTCGGCCAAGGCCGGGCAGGAGGTGGATTCTGCCGAGCTGAAGGCCCGCCTGGGACGGGCCCTGCCCGACTACATGGTGCCCGCCGCGATAGTGGTGCTGGAGGCGCTGCCGCTAAACGTGAACGGCAAGGTGGACCGCAAGGCGCTGCCGGATCCCGAGTTCACGGGCGGAGATGCGTACGAGGCACCAGTGGGCGAGGTGGAGGAGGCGCTGGCAGCGGTGTGGGCCGAGGTGCTGGGCGTGGAGAAGGTCGGGCGCAACGACAACTTCTTCGAACTGGGCGGCCACTCGCTGCTGGCGCTCAGGCTGCTGGAGCGCGTGCGCGCAAAGGGCTTCGCCGTCCAGGTGCGAACGCTGTTCGAGCGGCCGAAGCTGGGCGAGTTCGCCCGTGCCATCAGCGACGGGGGGCAGCGACGGGACGTGGAGGTGCCGCCGAACCTGATCCCCGAGGGGTGCGAGCGGATCGAGCCGCAAATGCTCACGCTGGTAGCACTGAACGACGAAGAGATCAGGCGCATCGAGGAGGCGGTGCCCGGCGGCGCGGCCAACATCCAGGACATCTACCCGCTGGCCCCGCTGCAGGAGGGGATCCTGTTCCATCACCTGCTGCAGGAGAAGGGGGACGTCTACATCACCAGCCACGAACTGAGCTTCGACAGCCGCGAGCGGCTGGAAAAGTTCATCGAGAGCTTGAACGAGGTGATCGCACGCCACGACATCCTGCGCACGGCGGTGCTGTGGGAGGGGTTGGCAGAGCCGGTGCAGGTGGTGTACCGCAGCGCGCCGCTGGTGGTGCAGTGGCTAGATCTCCCGGGCAACGCAGCGCCGCCTATCCAAGAGCGACTCGCTGCACTTGCTGATGCCAGTCACTACCGTATTGATGTGCAGAAGGCACCATTGATTCACGCGATCGCGGTCCGTGATGAGGCGAAGGATCGCTGGTTGCTGCAACTGCCAGCACACCATCTTGTGATGGACCACACGACGCTGGAACAGGTGATCAACGAAGTCGAGCTGATGCAGCGGGGCCGAAGGTCGGAGTTGCCCGATCCGGTGTCATTCCGAGGCTTCGTGGCGCAGGCGAGGCTGGGGGTAAGCCAGTTCGAGCATGAAGCGTACTTCCGTCAACAGCTGGGAGATGTGGAGGAGCCGACGGCGCCATTCGGGCTGGTAGACGTGCAAGGTAATGGTACGCGTGTCAAGGAAGCAAAACGGAGACTGCCCTCGGAACTGAGCGCTGGAATTCGCCTGCAGGCGCAGCGCCATGGAGTGAGTGCGGCGAGCGTGTTCCATCTGGCATGGGCTTTGGTGCTGGCCAGGACGACTGGCCGCGACGACGTGGTGTTCGGTACGGTGCTGTTCGGCCGGATGCAGGGCGGGGAAGGGGCGGAGCGCGCGCTGGGGATGTTCATCAACACGCTGCCGGTGCGCATCAGGCTGGGAGCGCGGACGGTCAAGGAATGTCTGAAGCGGACACATGAGGCGCTGACGGGGCTGCTGCACCACGAGCACGCGAGCCTGGCGCTGGCGCAGCGCTGCAGCGGGCTTCCGGGGGGAACGCCTCTATTCTCATCGCTGCTGAACTACCGTTATGGTCAGCAGGAAGCCAATGCTAAGCACACCAGGGATGGGTGGGAAGGGATTCGATCGCTGGGTGGTACCGCACGCAACAGCTATCCGTTCTGGCTCGCGGTGGACGACTTGGGCGATGCTTTCGGTCTCGTGGGTAACAGTGCGGAGCCGGTCGACCCGGTGTGGTTGTGCGAACGGATGGACGCGGTGCTTGCTCAAGTGATTTTAGGTCTGTCCGATCAGCCGCTCTTGCTGGCCAGAGATGTTGAATTAATAAGCGAAGAACATGTGCGAAGGCTGTTGACACAGGGCCGTGATCAGCTACTTGAGCCAGTGAAGCCGGTGCTGAACCAGATCAAGCGGCACGCTAAGGGCAAGGGCGTGGCGCTCATGTGCGGCGAGGTGCGGTTGAGCCATGCCGAGCTGGATCGGCATTCCGATCTTGTGGCGCATCAATTGCTCAAGCACGGCGTGAGACCGGAGGTCCGGGTGGCGCTGCATGTCGAACGGTCGGTGGAGTTCGTGGTGGGCCTGCTGGCGGTGCTCAAGGCGGGCGGCGCGTACGTGCCGCTGGATCCGGCGCTGCCGGCTGAACGCTTGGCCTACATGGTGCGCGACAGCGCAGCGGCGCTGGTGCTGAGTACGGCGGAGTTGGCCTGGGAAGCGGGCGTACCGGTGCAGCAGCTGAAGCTCTGTGAGGATGTCGGATCAGCAGCGAAGTTGCCAGCGATACAGGTCAGCCCTGAGCAGGCCGCCTACGTGATCTACACCTCAGGCTCGACAGGCCAGCCCAAGGGCGTGGTGGTCAGCCACGGGGCGCTGGCCAACTACGTGCAGGCGATGCTCGACCGGCTGGAGCTGGGCGATGACGTTCGCAGCATGGCGATGGTCTCGACGGTGGCGGCGGACCTGGGGAACACGGTGCTGTACGGGGCGCTGTGCTCGGGCAGGACGCTGCACCTGCTGGATGCGCAGCTGGCGTTCGACCCCGACGCGTTCGCAGGCTACATGAGCGAGCACCAGGTGGACGTGCTCAAGATCGTGCCCAGCCACCTGCAGGCACTGCTGAGCGCGGCCAGGCCCGAGCAGGTGCTGCCGCGCCGGCGGCTGGTGCTGGGTGGCGAAGCCACCCAGTGGCAGCTGCTGGACCGGATCCAGCAGCTCAGGCCCGAGCTGAAGGTGCTGAACCACTACGGGCCGACGGAGACCACGGTGGGGGTGCTGACGCAGGAGGCCGAGGAGGCTGACCGCGAGCGCGCTGGCACGCTGCCGGTGGGACGGCCGCTGGGCAACGGCGAAGCCTACGTGCTCGACGGGGAGCTGAACCTGGTGCCGCAGGGCGTGGCCGGGGAGCTGTACCTGGGCGGAGCGCAGGTGGCGCGGGGGTACCAGGCGCGGGCGGCGCAGACGGCCGAGCGCTTCATCGCGAACGTGTTCGGGGAAGGTGCGCGGCTGTACCGCACGGGCGACCGGGTGAGGATGCTGGCCGATGGGAGCCTGGAATTCCTGGGGCGGATGGACGACCAGGTGAAGGTGCGTGGCTACCGCGTGGAGCTCAAGGAGATCGAGGCGAGGCTGCTGGCAGAGCCCGAGGTGCGTGAAGCGGCGGTGGTGGTCAAGGACGGCCCGGAGGGAGAGGGCGCCCGGCTGGTGGGCTACGTGTCGGCGAACGTCGATCAGGCCGCCATCGACGCCAATGTCCTGCGCGATCGGCTGGGCAAGGCCTTGCCCGACTACATGGTGCCTGCCGCGATCGTGGTGCTGGAGGCGCTGCCGTTGAATGCCAACGGCAAGGTGGATCGCAAGGCGCTGCCGGACCCAGAGTTCGGAGGCGGCGAGAGCTATGAAGCGCCGCAGGGCGAAGTGGAAGAGACACTGGCGGCTGTATGGGCCGAGGTGCTGGGCGTGGAGAAGGTCGGGCGCAACGACAGCTTCTTCGAGCTGGGGGGCGACTCGATCCTGAGCCTGAAGGTGGTGGCGCGGGCGCGCCGGCGCGGGCTGGAGCTGTCGCCGCGGCAGATCTTCGAGCACCAGAGGTTGGCGCTGGTGGCCAAGGCACTGATCGAAGCCTCTGATGCCGGCACTGAAGCGATTGTCATTCCGGCGCTATCCATGGAGCAGCGCGCTGGAGGGCTGGCACCATCGTATGCCCAGGCGCGGCAGCTGTTCCTGTGGGAGCTGGACCGCGAGAGCACGGCGTATCACATCTCCGCAGCGATGAGACTGAAAGGGCAGTTGCAGATCGAGATGCTGAAGAGTAGCTTCGACGCGCTGGTAGCGCGTCACGAGTCGCTGCGCACGGTGTTCAGGGCGGATGCTGACGGAGTGTCCGAGCAGGTGATCCTGGAGCAGCCCGGGTTCGCTGTGGAACTGATGGACCTGGCCGGGCTGGACGAAGCCGAGCGCCAAGGGCAGCTGGAGGCGCAGGCGCAGCGCCTTCGTGCGATGCCGTTCGATCTGTCCGCAGGCCCGCTGCTGCGTGTGGGCCTGATCGGGCTGGGCGAGCACGAGCACGTGCTGGTGGTGGTGATGCACCACATCGTCTCGGACGGCTGGTCGATGCAGGTGCTGGTCGATGAGTTCGTGGAGCTGTACCGGGCCAAGGTGGAAGGCCGGAAGGCGGTGCTGCGCGAGCTGCCGATCCAATACGCGGACTATGCGGTGTGGCAGCGCCAGTGGATGGAGGCCGGGGAGCGGGATCGGCAACTGGCCTACTGGAAGGCGCACCTGGGCGAGGAGCAGCCGGTGCTGCAGCTGCCCACGGACAGGCCGCGGCGAGCCGACGGTCGCTACCGGTCGGCGTGGCACGGCGTGGAGCTGCCCGAGCAGTTGGTGCAAGGGCTGCAGCAGCTGGGCCGAGCACATGGCGCGACGCTGTTCGTGGTGCTGCTGGCGGGCTGGCAGGTGCTGCTGAGCCGGTACACGGGGCAGGAGGACATCCGAGTGGGCGTGCCCAACGCGAACCGCAACCGGCCGGAGACCGAAGGGGTGATCGGATTCTTCGTGAACACGCAGGTGCTGCGCGGGGTAGTGAGCCCGGAGATGAGCCTGGAGCAGGTGCTGGAGCAGGCGAAGGCGGCGGCGCTGGGAGCGCAGGAGCACCAGGAGCTGCCGTTCGAGCAACTGGTCGATGCGCTGCAGCCGCAGCGGCTGCTGGGCGTCAACCCGCTGTTCCAGGTGATGTACAGCCACCAGAGGAGGAACTACCAGGCGCTGGCCAGCCTGCCGGGCCTGCGGCTGCAGCGGTATGGGCTGGGAGAGCAGGCGGCGCAGTTCGAGCTGGTGCTCAACAGCAGCGAAACAGCGGACGGACGGGTCAATGTGGATCTGACCTATGCGGTCGAGCTGTTCGATGCCTCGACGATCGAGCGGATGCTGGGCCACTTTACGACGGTGCTGCAGGCGCTGGCGGAGAGACCGCAGCAGGCGGCGGCAGAAGTAGAGCTTCTCAGCGATGAGGAGCAGCAGCAACTGGCACGTTGGGGAGTAAACGCGCGCAACTACAAGGCTGTGCAACAGCCAGTGCACGAGCTGGTGGAACGTTGGGCTCGGGAGCGGCCGGACGCCGTGGCGCTGGTGTTCGGCGACGAGCAGCTGAGCTACCTGGAACTCAATGCCCGGGCCAATCGCCTGGCGCACCGCTTGATCAGCTTGGGCGTGGGCCCGGAGGTTCGAGTGGGGATCGCCGTGGAGCGCTCGATCGAGATGATCGTCGGGCTGCTGGGCATCCTGAAGGCTGGCGGCGCGTACGTGCCGCTGGACCCGGAGTACCCGGCGGAGCGCCTGGGCTTCATGGTGGGTGACAGCGGGATCGAGCTGCTGCTGACGCAAAGCCACGTGAGGGGGCGTGTGCCGGGCGGTGACACGCTGAGGGTGCTGGAGCTGAACACGGCGGACCTGTCGGAAGAGCCCGGGCACGATCCGCAGGTGCCTGTGCACGGCCAGAACCTGGCATACGTCATCTACACGTCGGGCTCGACAGGACGGCCCAAGGGGGTGGGGGTTCGACACTCGGCCATCTTCAACTGCCTGGGCTGGATGCAGGAGGCCTATGAGCTTGAGCCGTCGGAGACGGTGCTGCACAAGGCCCCGTTCGGCTTCGACGTGTCGGTGTGGGAGATCTTCTGGCCGCTGAGCGTCGGGGCGAGGCTGGCAGTGGCGGGGCCTGGCGATCATCGGGACCTCGAGCGCGTGATGGCGCTGATCGAGAAGCACCGGATCACGACGACGAACTTCGTACCCTCCATGCTTGGGGCGCTGGTGCAGCAGCGAGATCTGACCCAGGCGGCCAGCCTGAGGCGCATTGGTTGCGGCGGTGAGGCCTTGCCGCTGGAAGTGCTGAGGGCCTTTGCCAAGCGCCTGCCGCAGGCGGCGCTGTACAACCTGTACGGCCCGACGGAGGCGACGATCCACATCACGCACTGGACCTGCCAAGACGACGGCAGCGGCCAGGTGCCGATCGGCCGGCCGATCACAGGATGCAAGACCTATGTGCTCGATGGTGGCTTGAACCAGGTGCTGCCGGGGGTGGCGGGAGAGCTGTATCTCGGAGGCGAGGGTCTGGCGCGAGGCTACCTGCGAAGGGGCGGGCTGAGCGCGGAGCGTTTCGTGGCCGATCCGTTCGACGAGGCGGGAGGCCGGCTGTACCGCACGGGGGACCTGGTGCGCTGGAACGCCGATGGCCAGCTGGAGTACCTGGGGCGGATCGACCACCAGGTGAAGGTGCGGGGATTCCGCATCGAGCTGGGCGAGGTGGAGGCACAGCTGCTGGCGCAACCCGAGGTCAGGGAGGCGGTGGTGGTTGCCGCAGAGGGCCCCGCGGGTGCGAGGCTGGTGGGGTACGTCTCGGCCAAGGCCGGGCAGGAGGTGGATTCTGCCGAGCTGAAGGCCCGCCTGGGACAGGCCTTGCCTGAGTACATGGTGCCCAGTGCCATCATCCCACTCGAAGCGCTGCCGCTGAATGCCAACGGCAAGGTGGACCGCAAGGCGCTGCCGGATCCGGAGTTCGGAGGTGGAGAGAGCTACGAGGCGCCGGTGGGTGAGGTGGAGGAGGCGCTGGCAGCGATCTGGTCAGAAGTGCTGGGCGTGCAGCGCGTGGGTCGCAATGACAACTTCTTCGAGCTGGGCGGCCACTCGCTGCTGGCGCTCAGGTTGCTGGAGCGCGTGCGCGCAAAGGGCTTCGCCGTCCAGGTGCGAACGCTGTTCGAGCGGCCGAAGCTGGGCGAGTTCGCCCGTGCCATCAGCGACGGGGGGCAGCGACGGGACGTGGAGGTGCCGCCGAACCTGATCCCCGAGGGGTGCGAGCGGATCGAGCCGCAAATGCTCACGCTGGTAGCACTGAACGACGAAGAGATCAGGCGCATCGAGGAGGCGGTGCCCGGCGGCGCGGCCAACATCCAGGACATCTATCCGCTGGCCCCGCTGCAGGAAGGAATCCTGTTCCATCACCTGCTGCAGGAGAAGGGGGATGCCTACATCGTATCCCGTACGCTGGGCTTCGACAGCCGCGAGCGGCTGGAAAGGTTCATCGAGAGCTTGAACGAGGTGATCGCACGCCACGACATCCTGCGCACGGCGGTGCTGTGGGAAGGGTTGGCAGAGCCGGTGCAGGTGGTGTACCGCAGTGCGCCGTTGGAGTTGCAGTGGCTGGAGCTTCAGGGCGGCGAAGCATCGAGCGCGCAGAACCACCTTGCCCAAATTGCTGAGTCCGATCATTACCGTATCGACGTACAGAAGGCGCCACTGATCCATGCAATTGCTGTGAATGACGGACCGCAGAAACGCTGGTTGCTTCAACTGCCGGGCCACCACTTGGTGTCAGATCACACAACGATGGAGCAGGTAGTTAAGGAGATCGAGTTGATTCAGCTGGGCAGAAGGTCGGAGTTGCCCGATCCGGTGCCGTTCCGAAGCTTTGTAGCGCAGGCGAAGCTGGGAGTGAGCCAAGCCGAGCACGAAGCGTATTTCCGTCAACAGCTGGGGGATGTGGAGGAGCTGACAGCACCCTTCGGTCTTAAGGAAGTGCAAGGCGATGGCACGCACGTCAAGGCGACGAGAAAGCTGCTGGAGCCGGAACTGAGTGAGGCCATCCGCAGGCAAGCGCAGCGTCACGGGGTGAGTGCGGCAAGCGTATTCCACCTGGCCTGGGCCCTGCTACTGGCCAGGACGACGGGCCGCGACGACGTGGTGTTCGGCACGGTGCTGTTCGGCCGGATGCAGGGCGGGGAAGGGGCGGAGCGCGCGCTGGGGATGTTCATCAACACGCTGCCGGTGCGCATCAGGCTGGGAGCGCGGACGGTCAAGGAATGTCTGAAGCAGACACATGCGGCGCTGACGGGGCTGCTGCACCATGAGCACGCGAGCCTGGCGCTGGCGCAGCGCTGCAGCGGGCTTCCGGGGGGCACGCCTCTGTTCTCGTCGCTGCTGAACTACAGATACGGGCGGCAAGACGAAAACACCGTACAAGCCGACGATGGGTGGGAAGGCATTCAGTCGTTGCGTAGTGTCGCACGCAACAGCTATCCGTTCTGGCTGGCGGTAGATGACTTGGGGGATCAGTTCGGCCTGGTGGGCAACAGCATGGAGCCGATCGATCCGGCGTGGCTATGTGAATTGATGCAGGCCGCTCTCGTTGGAGTCGTGCGTGGCTTGGCCGAAGGCACGGCTCAGTTGCGAGATGTGGATCTGCTGAGCGCTGTGGGTTTGCAAGACCTGTTGGCCCAGAGATGCGGTCCTGTGCTCGAACCGGCCCGACTGGTGCTGAACCAGATCAAGCGGCACGCTAAGGGCAAGGGCGTGGCGCTCATGTGCGGCGAGGTGCGGTTGAGCCATGCCGAGCTGGATCGGCATTCCGATCTTGTGGCGCATCAATTGCTCAAGCACGGCGTGAGACCGGAGGTCCGGGTGGCGCTGCATGTCGAACGGTCGGTGGAGTTCGTGGTGGGCCTGCTGGCGGTGCTCAAGGCGGGCGGCGCGTACGTGCCGCTGGATCCGGCGCTGCCGGCTGAACGCTTGGCCTACATGGTGCGCGACAGCGCAGCGGCGCTGGTGCTGAGTACGGCGGAGTTGGCCTGGGACGCTGGCGTACCGGTGCAGCAGCTGAAGCTCTGTGAGGATGTCGGATCAGCAGCGAAGTTGCCAGCGATACAGGTCAGCCCTGAGCAGGCCGCCTACGTGATCTACACCTCAGGCTCGACAGGCCAGCCCAAGGGCGTGGTGGTCAGCCACGGGGCGCTGGCCAACTACGTGCAGGCGATGCTCGACCGGCTGGAGCTGGGCGATGACGTTCGCAGCATGGCGATGGTCTCGACGGTGGCGGCGGACCTGGGGAACACGGTGCTGTACGGGGCGCTGTGCTCGGGCAGGACGCTGCACCTGCTGGATGCGCAGCTGGCGTTCGACCCCGACGCGTTCGCAGGCTACATGAGCGAGCACCAGGTGGACGTGCTCAAGATCGTGCCCAGCCACCTGCAGGCACTGCTGAGCGCGGCCAGGCCCGAGCAGGTGCTGCCGCGCCGGCGGCTGGTGCTGGGTGGCGAAGCCACCCAGTGGCAGCTGCTGGACCGGATCCAGCAGCTCAGGCCCGAGCTGAAGGTGCTGAACCACTACGGGCCGACGGAGACCACGGTGGGGGTGCTGACGCAGGAGGCCGAGGAGGCTGACCGCGAGCGCGCTGGCACGCTGCCGGTGGGACGGCCGCTGGGCAACGGCGAAGCCTACGTGCTCGACGGGGAGCTGAACCTGGTGCCGCAGGGCGTGGCCGGGGAGCTGTACCTGGGCGGAGCGCAGGTGGCGCGGGGGTACCAGGCGCGGGCGGCGCAGACGGCCGAGCGCTTCATCGCGAACGTGTTCGGGGAAGGTGCGCGGCTGTACCGCACGGGCGACCGGGTGAGGATGCTGGCCGATGGGAGCCTGGAATTCCTGGGGCGGATGGACGACCAGGTGAAGGTGCGTGGCTACCGCGTGGAGCTCAAGGAGATCGAGGCGAGGCTGCTGGCAGAGCCCGAGGTGCGTGAAGCGGCGGTGGTGGTCAAGGACGGCCCGGAGGGAGAGGGCGCCCGGCTGGTGGGCTACGTGTCGGCGAACGTCGATCAGGCCGCCATCGACGCCAATGTCCTGCGCGATCGGCTGGGCAAGGCCTTGCCCGACTACATGGTGCCTGCCGCGATCGTGGTGCTGGAGGCGCTGCCGTTGAATGCCAACGGCAAGGTGGATCGCAAGGCGCTGCCGGACCCAGAGTTCGGAGGCGGCGAGAGCTATGAAGCGCCGCAGGGCGAAGTGGAAGAGACACTGGCGGCTGTATGGGCCGAGGTGCTGGGCGTGGAGAAGGTCGGGCGCAACGACAGCTTCTTCGAGCTGGGGGGCGACTCGATCCTGAGCCTGAAGGTGGTGGCGCGGGCGCGCCGGCGCGGGCTGGAGCTGTCGCCGCGGCAGATCTTCGAGCACCAGAGGTTGGCGCTGGTGGCCAAGGCACTGATCGAAGCCTCTGATGCCGACACTGAAGCGATTGTCATTCCGGCGCTATCCATGGAGCAGCGCGCTGGAGGGCTGGCACCATCGTATGCCCAGGCGCGGCAGCTGTTCCTGTGGGAGCTGGACCGCGAGAGCACGGCATACCACATTGCCGCAGGGCTGAGGCTCGAAGGCGAGCTGGACGTCGAGGCGGTCAAGGGCAGCTTCAGCACGATAGTGGCGCGCCACGAGTCGTTGCGCACGGTGTTCAGGGCGGATGCTGACGGAGTGTCCGAGCAGGTGATCCTGGAGCAATCCGGATTCATCGTTGAGATGATCGATCTCAGCAGCCTTGAATCGGGCCAGGAGGTTCGCTTGCAAGAGGAAGCCACGCGCCTTCGTGCGATGCCGTTCGATCTTGCGGAGGGGCCACTGCTGCGTGTGGGCCTGATCGGGCTGGGCGAGCACGAGCACGTGCTGGTGGTGGTGATGCACCACATCGTCTCGGACGGCTGGTCGATGCAGGTGCTGGTCGACGAGTTCGTGGAGCTGTACAAGGCCGGGGTGGAAGGTCGGCAGGCGAACCTCAAGCCGCTGCCGATCCAGTACGCGGACTATGCGGTATGGCAGCGCCAGTGGATGGAGGCCGGGGAGCGGGATCGGCAGCTGGCCTACTGGAAGGCCCACCTGGGCGAGGAGCAGCCGGTGCTGCAGCTGCCCACGGACAGGCCGCGGCGAGCCGACGGTCGCTACCGGTCGGCGTGGCACGGCGTGGAGCTGCCCGAGCAGTTGGTGCAAGGGCTGCAGCAGCTGGGCCGAGCACATGGCGCGACGCTGTTCATGGTGCTGCTGGCGGGCTGGCAGGTGCTGCTGAGCCGGTACACGGGGCAGGAGGACATCCGAGTGGGCGTGCCCAACGCGAACCGCAACCGGCCGGAGACCGAAGGGGTGATCGGATTCTTCGTGAACACGCAGGTGCTGCGCGGGGTAGTGAGCCCGGAGATGAGCCTGGAGCAGGTGCTGGAGCAGGCGAAGGCGGCGGCGCTGGGAGCGCAGGAGCACCAGGAGCTGCCGTTCGAGCAACTGGTCGATGCGCTGCAGCCGCAGCGGCTGCTGGGCGTCAACCCGCTGTTCCAGGTGATGTACAGCCACCAGAGGAGGAACTACCAGGCGCTGGCCAGCCTGCCGGACCTGCGGCTGCAGCGGTATGGGCTGGGAGAGCAGGCGGCGCAGTTCGAGCTGGTGCTCAACAGCAGCGAGGACGAGCAGGGAAGAGTGTCGCTCAGTGTGAGCTACGCGGCCGAGCTGTTCGATGCCTCGACGATCGAGCGGATGCTGGACCACTTCACGACGGTATTGCACGCGCTGGCGGAGAAACCGCAGCAGGTGGCGGCTAACATCGATTTGTTGAACGACGATGAGCGGCAACAGTTGATCCGCTGGGGCGTGAACGAGAAGCGGTACCCTCACGCCAAGCCCGGGCACGAGCTGGTGGAGCGTCAGGTGCGCGAGCGGCCAGACGCGGTGGCGCTGGTGTTCGGCGACGAAGAGCTGAGCTACGGCGAGCTGAACCTGAGGGCCAACCGCCTCGCGCACCGGCTGATCGGGCTGGGCGTGGGCCCGGGGGTCCGGGTGGGGATCGCCGTGGAGCGCTCGATCGAGATGATCGTCGGGCTGCTGGGCATCCTGAAGGCTGGCGGCGCGTACGTGCCGCTGGACCCGGAGTACCCGGCGGAGCGTCTGGGCTTCATGGTGGGTGACAGCGGGATCGAGCTGCTGCTGACGCAAAGCCACGTGAGGGGGCGTGTGCCGGGCGGTGACACGCTGAGGGTGCTGGAGCTGAACACGGCGGACCTGTCGGAAGAGCCCGGGCACGATCCGCAGGTGCCTGTGCACGGCCAGAACCTGGCATACGTCATCTACACGTCGGGCTCGACAGGACGGCCCAAGGGGGTGGGGGTTCGACACTCGGCCATCTTCAACTGCCTGGGCTGGATGCAGGAGGCCTATGAGCTTGAGCCGTCGGAGACGGTGCTGCACAAGGCCCCGTTCGGCTTCGACGTGTCGGTGTGGGAGATCTTCTGGCCGCTGAGCGTCGGGGCGAGGCTGGCAGTGGCGGGGCCTGGCGATCATCGGGACCTCGAGCGCGTGATGGCGCTGATCGAGAAGCACCGGATCACGACGACGAACTTCGTACCCTCCATGCTTGGGGCGCTGGTGCAGCAGCGAGATCTGACCCAGGCGGCCAGCCTGAGGCGCATTGGTTGCGGCGGTGAGGCCTTGCCGCTGGAAGTGCTGAGGGCCTTTGCCAAGCGCCTGCCGCAGGCGGCGCTGTACAACCTGTACGGCCCGACGGAGGCGACGATCCACATCACGCACTGGACCTGCCAAGACGACGGCAGCGGCCAGGTGCCGATCGGCCGGCCGATCACAGGATGCAAGACCTATGTGCTCGATGGTGGCTTGAACCAGGTGCTGCCGGGGGTGGCGGGAGAGCTGTATCTCGGAGGCGAGGGTCTGGCGCGAGGCTACCTGCGAAGGGGCGGGCTGAGCGCGGAGCGCTTTGTTGCGGACCCGTTCGACGAAGCGGGAGGCCGGCTGTACCGCACGGGGGACCTGGTGCGCTGGAACGCCGATGGCCAGCTGGAGTACCTGGGGCGGATCGACCACCAGGTGAAGGTGCGGGGATTCCGCATCGAGCTGGGCGAGGTGGAGGCACAGCTGCTGGCGCAACCCGAGGTCAGGGAGGCGGTGGTGGTTGCCGCAGAGGGCCCCGCGGGTGCGAGGCTGGTGGGGTACGTCTCGGCCAAGGCCGGGCAGGAGGTGGATTCTGCCGAGCTGAAGGCCCGCCTGGGACGGGCCCTGCCCGACTACATGGTGCCCGCCGCGATAGTGGTGCTGGAGGCGCTGCCGCTAAACGTGAACGGCAAGGTGGACCGCAAGGCGCTGCCGGATCCGGAGTTCGGAGGTGGAGAGAGCTACGAGGCGCCGGTGGGTGAGGTGGAGGAGGCGCTGGCAGCGATCTGGTCAGAAGTGCTGGGCGTGCAGCGCGTGGGTCGCAATGACAACTTCTTCGAGCTGGGCGGAAATTCAATACTAGCGCTAAAAATTATTGCGCATGCGCGAGCGCATGAAGGGCTCAATCTAAATGTGGATCTGGCTACCTTAATGAGTCGACCCACAATCAAAGCACTTTTTTATGCGTGGGGAGTTAACTCTAAATCTTCTTCCGTGGTACTGATGAATAGCAAGCAGGACCATATCCCCCCATTGTTCTGCATCCACTCCGGCTTGGGAACTTCATTGGGCTATCTCCCTTTGGCCCGGAGACTGAACGGTATTCGCTCGGTATATGGAATATCTTCTCCTATGCTCCTGGATGCTTTGCATAGAGAACAAAGTCTGGAGAGTATGGCTGAAGCATATACGAACTTTATTGTGAAAATGCAACCAGAAGGCCCATATTTTCTGCTGGGTTGGTCGTATGGAGGAATGTTATCTATTTTGGTGGCAAAGTCTTTGGAAAAAAGGGGGAAGGCGGTTGCGTTTCTCGGAGTGGTCGATTGTTCTATAAATTTTCTTGACGAGAAAAAGGATGTCGACGAAGACGACTGGCGCGTTAGCTATGCTAATTTTGTAAAGAGTATTTTGGCCGCCCCAAATACGTACATCTCTGTTCCTGCCGCGATTGGTGATCCAGACACGCTGGAGGAACCCCTGCGACTATGGACTCAAAATATAATGAAATCCCAAGGAAAAGCCCCGGTTGGTATATACAATGGGATGGCCGCTGCAGAAATAGTCCGGCTGTTTGTTGTGGGAAGGCGATTGAATGAGCTGATGCGGAATTATTGCGGTCGCTTCGATGAATTGAGCGAAAATGCAAATTTCTGGTGGTCAAATGGCAGGTCGCATTCCTCGATAAGTAAATTTCTGTTGAGAGTTGGAGGCGAGCAGAATTGCAACAAATATATTGATGCTAGCCATCAAGATATTATTGGCTGCGACGATTTTCTTAATGGCGCCGTGATAGCGCTTTGCGATCTTAAGTAGCTCGACCCGAAAAACTCAGCTTTCAAGCTTAGGCTGGTTATGGCGAGTGCGCAGTGCTAGGCACCACTGGCGGCCAATCAAGCTCTCTTGCGTGCAATGAGCGTTGACAGCGTCTACGCTCATTGCCGACCGGCTTGCGTATTACCACATAAATCGCCTTGCTCAGCTGCCTCTCGAACAGGCAGCGGCCCACCGACACATTCGTGTGCGGATCTCAGGGGAGATCGCACTTCGCCGATTGATCATAGCCTTGAGCAAGTTACCGATGTACCGTAATTCGCCTACGCGCAGAATGTCCGCGCCTCTCTAGCCCCTTTGACCATGATAGCTGCGCGCTGAGGACTGTCCGTGCTCAAGCGGCGTGCTACCGAAGACCGCTTGAATTGAGGCTCGCGCCGTTGAGGCCTCGGGGCGCTGATCGGCGCTAGTTCACAAACGTGCTGGTGCGCGCTGTTGATCGGGCTTAGGCGCTATTTAATCTCTTGGTCGTCAATTTCCACTGTTAGACCTGGCCCAAAATCGATCAATACGTAGAAGCCGCCAGCAGGCTTGCGGAATGTGAAACTGCCACTGGTATCAAGTTTGCCACGTATAAGAATGCGGTCTCCATCGTCCAATATATCGATACGGACGCCCGGCATTGCTTTCTCGTCGAAACCGCCTGTGCAGCGGACCGTTGTCAAAGTAAGGCGTACACAATGACCAAACGGCCCATGGGCCCATGCAGTGGAGGTAGCTAGCACCAGAGCGACAAGCAGAAACCTGATAGCCTGTGGCACTATTGGGTCCTGCCCTTTGCCCATTGAAACGTGGCTGGCGATGCTTCGGCGAGCGGAATGGGAGCTCGATGCACAGAGCCATCCCATCCCTCCAATGTAAGCCAAAACTGTGCATCGGGGCGGACATCATGAGGGATGTGTACCGCAATAAACTGTCGAAAAGGAGAGCCGGAAAATAAGCCCCCGGACGTGCGGATATCGCCGCGCGGCTTTCCTACGCGCAGGTAGGCGGCCTTGACCTCTTGCATGCAGGAAGTGCACAAAGACAGAGCGAATTCCTTCTTGAATTCGCCGTCACGAATAATTGGCGATGTCGTCTTCCATTCGCCTAGCGTGGCTGTCCATGGGCCGACTTGCAACGTCTCAACAGTGCGCTGTCCTAGCCCGGGATTAGCGTCAACTCGCTGTGGGCCAATGAGGTAAAATGGAGCAATGGTAAGCGGCACTATCAGCACTACCGCACTTAGGTGAAAGCGCCATCTCCACCACCAGCGTCTAGGTGAGGCTCCCTTATTGGATCCTGGGGGCGCGAGTGCTTCGGGCAAAGGCGCGCCAATAATGTCCTCCCTTTCGAGGGCTGCTCCCCTAACGACCTGCCGTGTGGCATTTACGGTACGCTTCGTCCAAATCAGTAAACCTGACCCGACCATCGTGGTAAGCAGCAGGCCGAAGAAAAAATATGTGACTTTCAGTCCCAGACCGACGAAGTCGCCAGTATGCAGCGGTCGCATGGACTGCGTAACAAGTTCCAGGCTGGAGCGGTCGGTAACCCGATGAGCAACTTCCACTAAGCCAGTGTAAGGATTGATCTGAGCTGACTCATTGAGCAGGGGCCATGACGCACTCTGTCCTATTACTGTGATCGGTGCAAAGGCGTTTTCGCCCATGCGAAGAACCATTGGTTCAACCCCAGGAAAATATTCACGCATGATTGCTGCTGCCTGATCAAACCCGATGCGCGGAGGTGCACGGCCCGAGGCGACGACTGGAATGTCTTCCCGCTGAACGAGCACCGGCACTTCACTCCCGGTGGATGGCAATTCCAGCCCCACATCATGGAGAGCCATTTCTAGCAAAAACCACAGCGCTGTCACAGCCATGATCAGGATGAACGGAGCAGACCAAATACCAACGATTCGATGCAAATCACCAAGAAACACTCGGAACCCACGGTCAAAACGAAGTTTCGGGTGTAGATAGCCACGCCAAAAGCGCTTGTAAACAACCAGTCCCGAAATCACCAACCCGAGTAAAGGTAGCGACAACAGTGAGACCATGTAGTAGCCAATGGCGCCAAGATTGTATCTGCCCCCGAACGGAATTAATAGCCAGCCATGCAACGCATAAATGAACTGTTTGAAAGTGAGGCCGTGGGGTTCGCTGCCTTGGATATGCCCTGTGTAGGGATTGACATACTGCGTCACTCGACGCATATCTGGATAACTTGTATCCACAGTCCAAGCAAAAATGGATTTCACTGGACGCGAAATGCTGCGAACCACCGCGTCTGGGTTCTCTCGCACTATCGCAGCCACAATTTCGCCATAGCTCAGCATACGGGCATCCCCGGAAGGAGGATTGGCTCGCACTTCAGGCTTGCCCAGCCAAATAATCTCCTGGCTGACAGTGGCGATACTTCCGGTCAAGCATACAAAGAAAAGAAATACCCAGACAGGGAGTGCGAGCCAACTGTGGACGAGAAACCACCATCGGGCAGAATTCTTTACCTGAAACATGTTGGGTGCTGCGCTGAGACGAACTTGGTTTGGCTATTCATAGTGAACCTGCCTCTTGCTCGGGGCAGATTCGGCTTGTAGTCAGAATTGATGGCGGAAAGTCATTTGGACACTTCTAGGTGCACCAAAATAATTGCCATAGTTCGAGCTCAAAGTCTGAAGATAGTGGCGGTCAAATACATTGTTTATATTGACAGTGACTGACGTCTTGGGACTAAAATTGTAGCCAATTAATGCGCTGACCACAGAATATCCACCCTGCCGAATGCTGCTATTAACGAAGATCTCGCTTTGAGCGATAACTCCCGCACCTACTTTCCAGCCATTCAGTACGCCCTCAAAGTCGCGATGCTGAAATTCATACACTCCCCAAAGCTTGAACAAATGTCGCGGCGTCGCGCCATTGAATCGTTGACCAATGTTTGAGGTCGTTGCATCGTCCAGATATTTATTTTGATTATATGTATAACCTGCAGTCAGCATAAGTCCCTGGATCGGACTGCCGCTAATTTCGGTATCCAACCCCTGGCTTTGAACCAGTCCTGCGGCTACATAACAGTAGCCATTGCTATTGTTACAGCCGGTATGGTCGTCGTCAAGGATCGCACGATTTTTATCCCGCACCCGGTAAAATGCCACGGAACCAGTGAGGCGTTTATCAAAAAATTCTCCTTTTACGCCAATTTCGCTCTGCCATCCAATCTGAGGGGGCAATAGTTCTCCCATATACGAAATTTTAGTTTGCGGAATAAACTGCTGACCATAGCTTGCATAGGCTGAGACATTCGGGCTGAGGTCCCAAATGATGCCAGTGTAAGGGGTTGTTTTTCCAGATATGTCCCTATTGTTGCTCGATGCGTAGCCCGTCACTTGCGTTTTCATTTTCAGCAGTGACCTAGCGCCGAGCACTAGTTTAAGCGAGTCTGACAGCTGCCACCTCGTTGAAGCATATGCTGAGCGCTGAGTAAAATCCCAAATATAGGCGTTATAGTCGGGAATAAGGCTGCTGAAAGGATTGCTGATATTTGGATTGAAAACATTCCTGTTCGAAAAGGAAGCGTATGGAGAGTCACCATGATCCGAAAAACTACTGCCATCGATGCCTAGAGTAGCCTCGTGCTTCCGACCGAGAAATTCGAAGGGCCCGCCAACGCTGATGTCATATCCGCGAGAATGGACTTTCTTAATAAATCCTATTGCGCTAAAGTTCGCCGTGTTATCTGATTTAACATATCCAGAAGTAGTAAGGGCTATATTATCATAGTCTTCCGACTGGTAGTTGAAATTTGCCTTAAATTTCCAATCGTTCACGAATGTGTGTTGCAATGTCGCACCGGTATTCAATGCTTTCCTGTTTATTCCACTCCATGGCTCTCCAAAGCTGGCGGAACGATCTGTGGTAATCAGTTGTTTAGTATCTCCATAGCGAGGTATGAATGACAGCTTTCCATGTTTGTCCAACTCTTGATAGTCCGCCAACAATGTCAGAAGAGTGGTGGGTGTCAGATCTGCTTCAACAACGCCATAGAAGGAATTTATTTCCGAACGAGCGTCCTTATAAAAGAAATTCTGATCGTGTTTAGAGAGGACAGCTCGACCACGGAGCGTGCCTGCGGTGTTTAAGGGGCCGGTAACGTCAACGTAGCCGCTATAATTGTTCCACGAGCCTGCTGAAAGCTCGCCAGATAGAGAAAACTCTTTTTTTGGTTTTTTACGGACAAGGTTGACGATACCGCCGAAGCCCGGCGATTCATTTCCGCCGCGTAGCAGCGCGGCCGGACCGCGTAGTACCTCGATGTGATCAAGCGAGCTCAGGTCTTCTAATACGCTCCGGTCAAAGCCACCTCCTGCACCCTGGGATACGCTGATTCCGTCATAGGAGGTTTCCATTCCGTACCCGCGCGACTGAAATACCGGCATGTCGTTGGCCATGGTGCCTAAATACACGCCAGGCGCCTGGGCCAACGCATCGCTAACAGTGGTGAGGTTTTGGTCTTCGATCTGCCGATGCGTGACAACAGATACGGATTGCGGAATCTCACGAAGAGATTTAGTGTCTTCCTTTCCAATCTTGGCCCCATTAGCCACGTAGGAGTCGGACCCTTCGGTCTGCGCTGAGCGTTCAGCTTGTGCCACGACCTTCACTTCGGCAAGCGTTGCGCTGCCTTCGGGAGAAATGGCTGCCTTCCTGAGAAGATATGCCCCATCTCGCTGTTGGATCGCTTCCAGTCCGGTGCCAGCAAGGAGCGCGTTCAGTGCCGATACGGGAGTGTGGGTGCCGACGAGGCCTTTGCTTCGGATACCTGCCGTTGTGTTTGGATCGAAAGACAGGAGAATTCCAGCTTCGCTGCCAAAGCGGCTCAAGGTACTGTTCAGCGGCCCGGGAGGGATGTTGTAGCGATGTGCCTTTGACGCTTCTGCTTGGGCGAATGCCGAGGTCGGAGCGACGGCGATAAGCGCGCCAGCGGCGATGCCTACCACGCTGAGCTGTCGGATGGCGCAGGCGATTATGGAGCGAGAAAGGGCGCGCGGAGGTTGGCGGCGTGTCGCCGGGTGCTGGCTCATGCTGGACCTTGGTCTTTCGGTTGGTGACGAATGTGTTCACCTACCTTGTCCAGCGAGAGCACTAAAACCGGACAGCTTTGTGCAAATTTTTTCCGCGCCTGAAACCGGTGCGCCAGTCGCGCCGTGTCTATGAGCGGGTCAGGACGATGCGCACCACGTGGTATCCCCAGAAGCGCTTGATGGTATGAATCTCCAGTGAATGCACTTTGCTCACGGCCAGTAGAGCGGCATCGATGTTGTCGGTCGGGTACGACCCGGAGATGCGCAGACCCGCCACCGAAGCATCGCACGAGAGCGGCGTAGCGCTATAGCGACCAAGTTCTTCGATCAACTCGGCCAGCCGCATAGATACCGCAACGATGCTTCCGCGAGTCCAAGCTGCATCGATCGTTTTGTCTGCGGCCGTTGGCTCCGCTATAGCGAAAGTGCTGAACGTTGCCTTTTGGCCTGCGGCCAGGACAAGCCCATTGCTGCGGGCGTTGCGCGGACGGATTTCCACGGCGCCATCGAACACAGCCACACTCGACGAGTTTTCGCGCTGGCGCACAGAGAATTGCGTGCCCAGCGGCAGAGCCTCGCCTTGCCGGGTCTCTACGATGAATGGGCGACCCGGCGATGTCTCGTCGTTCGCTGTTTTGATGAACATCTCACCTGCAATAAGCTGCAGGCGACGCTCTGTGGCACTGAATCGCACGTTGACTGCAGTGGCTGTATTTAGGACGACCACCGTGCCATCCGCAAGTGACGTTTTGCGGCGTTCTCCGACGCCGGTGCGAAGATCCGCCATCATTTCGCGCCATGGTGTGCGTTGTTCTACCTGCCATGCAATGCCTCCCCCGAAGAAGAGAAGCACAAGGGCCTTGATCGCGCGTCGTCTGTCACTGGAGGCCTCTTTTTTCAGGTTGGCATGGGCAACCGCCATCGCAAACGGTGACGATGCGCGAGCGAGCCGCTTGTTTACGTCCTCAATGCGTTTCCAGGCGCGTTGGTGCGTTGCATCCGCCGCCAACCAGCGCGCCCATTCGGCGTGTACTGCTGGATCGAGATCGGCGGCCTGCAACTCCAGGAGCCATTGAACGGCTTCGCGGGCAACCTGAGGCGGGATGGCCAACTCTTCCGCAACGGGTGCGGTCTCGAGCGTTCCCGAGCGGAGCGTGGGCGACATAAATGGTGGCTATCGGACGTCGGCGAAGTAGACCTGCTGGGCAGCCCGCAGTAGATGGCGGCGGACAGTGCGTTCAGTAATCTTTAGTTGTTCAGCGATCTCGAGCTGTGTAAGCCCCTCCAATTGACTCATCAGGAACGCGCGCTTAACAGGAACCGGGAGGCCATTGAGCAGTGTGTCGATCTCGTGCAACGTCTCCAGAATGATGGCGCGCTCTTCGGGAGACGGCGCCAAACTCTCCGGGATGCATTGCAGGGTTTCGAGGTAGGCTTGCTCCAGTTGTTCGCGTTGCCAGTGGTTGGCGAGAACGCGCGTCGCCACAGTCGTCAGGAACGCCCTCGGTTCGGCAAGGAAGAACGTCTCCTGCTTCGTGAGCAGGCGCATGAAGACGTCCTGTGCCAAATCGGCTGCTCGGTGCGAGTCTCCGAGCCTTCTGCGCAACCAACCGTTCAACCATCTGTGATGGTCGAAGTAAAGAGTTTCGACATTGAGCGAAGCAGAGTTTTCGTGCATCGGGCCCGTCCTGACGGGCGTGCGCTCAGATAGCACGACCGCAAATAAGAATTATTCGTAATAATACTCTCTGCGTCATGCGGACGCAACGTTTTGCGGCGGTACGTGTCAATGCTGCAACGTTCTGCAGCGATTTATTCAAGCGCGAACCGCGCGTCGCGCACGCTTTAGCGTGTGCGAACACGGCCAAGTCTTGGTACCAGCGTGGGGATCGGGTGGATGAGCTGCTCTTCGATGTCCTCATCCATAGGAGCGTGGCGCGTTGGGGGGTAGCGATGTGGCCCAAGTCAGCTAACTCGCCGACGACGCAAGGAGATGTCGGACAAGGCGTGCCGAAACCTGCCGGTCGCCGCGAGGCGGCTTGCGTCATGCGATAAGTATCTCGGTTCGGCGTCTGGGCTTCGGGGCCTCCGTTTGCCTTGCCTCGACATGCGGTTAGTTCCCGCAATGGCTCAGTTCGGCTGCAATGCCGTTTCGGCGTCATGGACCCGACTCGAGGGCCCATGAGGCGCCGGGTCTAGCGCTCTGGCGATCTCCATGGTCCTCAGTGCGGTGACCGAGAGCAACGTGTCGCTCAGCCCATGGCTGGATTCGCAGGCGCCCTGAAGAAATATTTGCGGATGGAAATCGGATGTGCTTGAGATCCGGTAGTGACGGTCGACCTCAAGATCGCTGAGATAAGGCGCGAGCGGCGCCAGCAGTTGCCGGTGGCTGGTCCTGTTGTAGCCCGTGGCCAAGATGACCAGGTCGTACTGTGCCTCCGCGGTAATCTGGCTGTCGAGATCGAAGAGGCTCAGCGAGATGTCCTGGGACTGGGCCTGCGCGGAGCGGATCTCGTGCCGGCAAAGCATGCGGTGACGGATTGGTCCGGTTACCTTCTGCTCGTAGAACACCTTGAAGATCTGTTGAATGAGCTCCAGATCGGGAGCTGCGTAGTTCGTGTTCCGGAATTCCTTCAGGAGGGCCGCCCGGCCATCTGCAGGCTGCTGGAACATGTAGTCGGTGAATTCAGTATTGAAGACCTCGTTCACGAATGGACTGTCGTCCGCAGGACGAATCGCCCGGCCGCGCAGAATGAGATCCACGTTGGGGGCGGCCGGATGATGGTGCAGATCGATGAAGATCTCCGCGGCGCTTTGGCCTCCACCCACTATCGCAATTCTCCGCGCCTGGCTGTGCTTGGCAATGGCTTGCAGATAGGAATTGGAGTGAAACACGCGGGAATCGCCTTGCAGTCCTCGGAAGCAGGACGGAATGCTGGGTTCGCCGCCGACGCTGACCACTAGGTTGCGGGTCAGTCGTTCCTGGAGCCGCCCTGAGCTATCGCGTGAGCGCACGCGTAAGAGTTCGATTGGCCCAGGGGCCTCCTGGGGCAGTACCTCCATCACTTCTTCACCGTACGCGCAATGGTCGGCGAACTGGCTCGCTGCCCAGCAGAGGTAGTCGTTGAACTCGCGGCGGCTTGGGTAGAAGCTCTTGAGATTGATGAAGTCCGGCAGGCGCCCCTGTTCATATAGGTAGTTGATGAACGTGAAGCGGCTTTGGGGGTTGCGCAGCGTCGCCAGATCCTTCAGGAAAGAGATCTGCATATGAGCGTGATCCAGCATCATGTGGCGATGCCAGGCGAATGCAGGCTGTTTTTCTATGAACAGCATCTCCGTAGGAGAAGTGTATGACCGGTGTTCCCGTAGTGAAATGGCGAGCGCGATGTTCGATGGTCCGAAGCCAATTCCGATCAATTCGTGGTGGCGCATGCGAAGACTCCTTGGTTCAGATGCTTGAAGCGGGATAACGGCGGGATTGCAGCGAGCGGCTCACCTTCGCGCAGCCGGCGTGGCTGGCGGCGCGCTACGGCGTTTGCAGCCGACAGGGCGCCGCGCGACTGAGAGCTCCACGCGCTATGGCGATCGAGGCGCGCCCGAGGGGCCGCTGGCGCGCGACGCAACGTCGCGTTGCGAAGCAGCGAATCAACCTGGCTGCAAGGCAATATTCACCTGGCGGCCCGTGGGTGGATTTACGTTGATACCGGAGCCAGCGTCGAAGCCGTTGCGCTCCCGCAGAGATTTCACCTACCTCTACAGGTACCTGCGGCACCCCAAGGCGGCCCGATGCAGGTCGTGTTGCCCACGGTTCGTTGCAGCGGCCCGCAAAGCGGATCGGAACGGCGGCTCCGACTGATGAACTCATGGGCCTAAGCGGAGCGGATCTTCGCACGAGGGTTCTCCCGGTAATCGCTAGGCGTGAGGCCGCCACTCGGTGGCCCTGGCTGACATGACGTTTCACCTGCGCGCATGTTTGGTGCGGCGGTGCTGCGCGTCCCCGTGCTAGTTCGTGGGAGCGGCCGGGTTTGCCAAACATGCGCGCAGGTGAAACGTCATGTCGAGACCGGCCCTCGGATCAGCAATGGTGGTCCAAGGGCAACTGCGCGCACGGAGATGCCTGTGAGTCTGATGATGTTGACACGACAGTGCCGCGGAGCGGCCATGGTCCTGATTTCATGCCTGTACGCGGGGAGCGCGGCTGCAGCGTCTGGCGTGGAGCCCGATCCGTCTGCGGGTGCTGGCAAGGTGGTTGAGATTCGGCGCACTGCGGATGACATTCCACATATAAGAGCCAGGTCCTGGGCGGCGCTAGGGGAAGGCATCGGTTATGCACAGGCCGAAGACGCGCTGTGCACTCTTGCCGATGGATTCCTGACCTATTCGGGCGAGCGATCCCGGTTCCACGGCGCCGACTCGAAGCCTGCGACCGACTCAACCTTCGGCCGTTCCTCCAATCTGGAGTTGGACTTCTTCTTCCGTGGAATCGCAGACGAACGCACCATATACCAGTACCGCAAGGCGCAGCCCCATGAGTTCGAAGATCTCGCCGCAGGGTATGCCAGCGGGTTCAACCGCTACCTCGCCCATGCTCGCCGGGCTCGTGGCACCAGGGTTGCCCACGTGTGCTTGCACGAGCCTTGGGTTCGGCCTATCACGGCGCTGGACGTCTATCGGCGCTTGTTTGCTGCCGCGGTCGCAGGTGGCTACGCGCGATTCGTCAAGGAGATAGCGAACGCGCACCCTCCCGGTGATCCTCGTGGCTCTGCGTTCCTGACGGGATCGCGTGACAAGCCGGGCGAACTGGAGGATCGGCTGGCGCGATCTATTGGAGATCAGGATGGCCTTGGTAGCAACGCGATCGCACTGGGCGGCCGCGCGACTGCGGGCGATGGGGCAGTGCTCTTCGGCAATCCCCATTGGTACTGGGCCGGCCCGGATCGTTTTTACCAGCTGCATCTGACCATACCGGGCAAGCTGGACGTCGCAGGCGCGACATTTCTCGGGTTGCCTTTTGTACTGATCGGCTTCAACGACCACGTGGCATGGAGTCACACCGTGTCCACTTCCCGGCGCTTCGGGCTCTTTGAGTTGGCCTTGGACGAGAAGGATCCAACGCAATACCGCATGGATGGCCGCTACGAGCAGATGCAGCGCGTGCCGATCGTGGTGGAGGTGAGGGAGCGGGACGGGTCGATCAGAAAGGTCGCGCGAACGCTCTATCGCTCGCGCCACGGGCCGATCGTTGACCTGGGCGCGCGCGATCCGTCGTTGGGTTGGGGAAGGGCGCGGGCGCTCGCCATCCGCGACATCAATGAGGGCAATACCCGGTTGTTTCGCAACTATCTTCGCTGGGCTCAGGCGAGATCGTTGGACGAATTCGTGGCTATCCAGCGGCAGGAGGAGGCGACCCCGTGGGTGAATACCGTCGCTATCGGCCAAGGCGACCAACGTGTCTGGTTCGCGGACGTGGGCGCCGTCCCGAACACCTCGGATGCCTTTCGCAAGGCGTGTGCGTCAGCGCTGACCGTTCCGTTTGCGCGTGTGGATGCACGGACACCCTTGGTGGACGGCAGTCGCACCGCGTGCGAATGGCCTTCCAGCGCTGCGCCGGTTCAAGCGGGCGCCATGCCGCAGGAGCGGCTTCCTCAACTGCTGCGCGACGACTACGTCGCAAACATGAACGACAGCTATTGGCTGACCAACCCGAACCAGCCGCTCGAAGGCCTTGATTCGGTTCTAGGCGGCGAGCGAAAGGCGCTCTCGCTGCGGGGGCGCGAGGGCCACCGCCTTGCGAATTCGCTGCTCCACGGGCGGTTTTCCTCGGCTCGTGACCTGGCACGCCAGATGATGTCTTCGGTCCTGGAGGGCAGAGCGTATTCTGCCGACGAATACAAGACGCGCCTGCTCGAAGTCGCTTGCGTTCCCCAAGCCGCGCCCGAGCATGGGATGGCCAGCGGCGCAGCGGGAGAGAACTTCGACTTGCGCCAAGCCTGTGACGTCCTTGCGAACTGGTCGAACCGTGCGGGGTCTGGCGACAGGGGGGCTTTGTTGTGGGAGGCGTTCTGGGGCCGTTTGAGCGACGCCAAGGGGCAGCGGCTGTTCGACGAGTCCTTCGATCCGGCGAATGCGATGAACACGCCCGGCATACGGATGCCATCGGAGGAGCAGGTGCGCAAGGCGCTGGTCGACGCTGCCCGGTCGCTTGAGGAGCGTGGCCTGGGATTGGATGCGCCTGTAGGGCTCAGCCGGTTTGTGCGCGCCGAGGGACGCCGTTGGTCTCTCTACGGGGGATGCGGCAGCTCTGGCTATTTCACGGTCGTGTGCGATCAGCCTGGGAGTAGCGGGTCGGAACCTGTATTTCATGGCGCCAGCCACCTGCAGATCGTGTTCTTCAACGAGCACGGCGTTCAGCCATACACCTTACTCGCGCACGGGGAGCGCGAGCGGGCGCTGTCAGGTGGGGAGGGGGGCGAGCCGGTGGTGCGGTTCACGAGACAGGAATGGCTGCGCTTCCCGTTTCATGAGGACGAGATCGCCACCCATGTGACGCGGCGCCTTGTACTTCCGCTGCGGTGAGGGCGTGCCGGGTGGGGCTTCACATATCGATGCCCTGCAATTTCCCGATGAGGGGTGAAAGGACGCAGCTAGGGCACGACGCGAATTCATCAGAAATATCGCGCAAACCTGTCCGGCTTTCATCCGTGCGATGGACATACCAATTGGAGGCGGAACGAAGCCCCGGTTCAAGAATTGAGAACTGTTTTTATTTGGAGAGCGCAGGGAGTGATCAGAAACGCAAAGGTTTCATATGGGCGGTCCTGGCCAGCGCGCTGCCTTGTTCTTTCCGTACAAGGCTGGCAGCGTCCTGATCGTGGGACGAATCCGGTGTGGCAGGCAGGCTGTAGCCAGCTCAGCGGACATGGGACGGAGATCTGAAATTGCAGAGCACTCGCCGATGGATATTGTTGTTGTTCGTCTCGACTCTGCTCGGCGGGGCGCTATGGTGGGGCTTCTTTCGCACGGTCGAGCGGGCTGAGACCGTTCTCATCGGTCGTGGCGATATCGAGAACGCTGTAACTGCCCTGGGTGTGCTTCAGCCTCAGCGCTATGTGGACGTGGGCGCGCAGGTGTCTGGGCAGATCAGGCGCATTGCGGTGCAGCCCGGAGATGTGGTCAACAAGGGTGACCTGCTCGTGGAGATCGATCCCGCCGTGCAGCAGGCCACCGTTGACACCAACCGCGCCACGCTGGCCAGCCTCCGCGCCCAACTGGCTGAGCAGGAAGCCCTGCGGGATCTGGCCCAGCAGCAGGCCCTGCGCCAGCAGGAGATGGCTTCCGACGGGTCCACACGTCAGGAAGACGTGCAGACCGCGCAGGCCAACCTGCGCGCTGCCCAAGCACGCACCGATAACCTAAAGGCTCAGATCAAGGGCGCCGCCTCCACGCTCAAGGGCAACGAAGCGACGTTGGGCTTCACGCGCATCTACGCTCCGATGGCGGGCACTGTCGTCACGCTGGACGCCCGTGAAGGCCAGACCCTGAATGCCACCTACCAGACGCCCACCATCCTGCGTATCGCCGACCTCAAGCGCATGACCGTCTGGACCGAAGTCTCAGAGGCGGACATTGGGCGCATCCACCGGGGCATGCCGGCCTACTTCACCACTCTGGGTCTACAAGACAGCGGCGGCGACCCGCGCCGGTGGGAAGGTGCGCTGCAGCAGGTGCTGCCGGCGCCGCCTCGGCCTATCGGCACCCAAGCAGCTACATCTGGCAGTCAAAACACCGCGCCAGCGGGCATGGTCGTACTCTATACCGCATTGTTCGATGTCGACAATGCAGATGGCGCTCTCATGCCGCAGATGAGTGCGCAGGTGTTCTTCGTGGCGGACGCCGCGAAGGACGCTGTGGTGGCGCCGCTGGCGGCGCTGACCCCTCGACCGGGCCAAGCGGGAGTTTTTACGGCAAGGGTCCTCGAAGGCAACGAGGTTCGCGAGCGAGAAGTGCACATCGGCGTGCGCGACAGGCTGTATGGCCAAGTGCTGGGAGGCATGGCCGAAGGTGATCGGATCGTGACGGCGTTCCGGCGTGAGAGGGCTTCGCGGAGACTGCGATGGTAGCCCGCGAGACCGTTTCCGGTGAACCCGTTCCGCTGATTGAACTGGCAGGTATTCGCAAGCACTATGGTGGCCGGGACGGTGAGCCGAGTGTGGAAGTACTGCACGGGGTCGACCTGACTATCCACGCGGGAGAATTCATTGCCCTGGTGGGCGCCTCAGGCTCGGGAAAGTCCACCCTCATGCACATCCTGGGTTGCCTGGACAGGCCAAGCTCAGGCAGCTACCGCTTCGCGGGACAGGACATTTCCTATTTCACGGCGGACGAACTGGCCTGGTTGCGGCGGGAGGCGTTCGGATTCGTGTTCCAGGGCTACCACCTCATCCGCACGCTGGACGCCAGTCACAACGTACAGGTACCAGCGGTGTATGCCGGTGTACCGTTGGAAGAGCGGCAAGCCCGCGCCCAGGCACTTCTGGAACAACTCGGGCTCGGAGGGCGTAGTGGCCATCGGCCTGGGCAGCTTTCAGGAGGGCAGCAACAGCGTGTCTCCATCGCTCGCGCACTGGTGAATGGCGGCCACGTCATCCTGGCCGATGAGCCCACTGGCGCATTGGACAGCAAGAGCGGAGCCGAGGTGATGGCGTTGCTCAAGGACTTGGCGGGTGCAGGGCACACCATAGTTCTTGTCACGCACGATCCGCAAGTGGCCGCGCAGGCACGGCGCGTGGTGAGGATCAGCGACGGGTGCATCGTGGAGGATCGCGGAACGTCTGCGCCGCAGTCAGCCCCCTCGCTCGACACGCTGAACTTCATGGCGCACATGACGCGGGGCGCGGCGCTTAGCGCCTCCTGGATGGCCGATGTGAGGGAGGCCCTCAGCAGCGCGTGGAGCACCCTGTGGGCCAGCCGCTTTCGTACGGTGCTCACGCTGTTGGGCATCGTCATTGGCGTCGCCTCGGTCATAGTGTTGATGGCGGTTGGCCAAGGCAATAGCGAGAAGGTCCTCGAAAGATTTGCCTTGTGGGGAACGCATCGGCTGTATGTCTACGCAAATGGACAAAGCGCGCGCACGATCGTTGGGCGACTGTCGGAGGCCGATGCGCGGTTAGTTCAGGGCGTTCCCAATGTGCGCTTCGCAATGCCTTTCCAGATAGGGCAGGCCATGCTCCGCGCGGGCGGGGCCGACTATTCGACCAAGATATGGGCAGTCTCCGCGGACGCCCCCTCGGTATTGAGTTGGAAGAACTCCAAAGGCGTGTTCTTCTCCCACGACGACGACCGTCAACTTGCTCCTGTGGTGGTGCTGGGAAAGACGGCACGAGAGCGTCTCTTCGGCGCCGAGGATTTTCTGGGACGCTACGTGTTGGTAAACAACGTGCCTTTCCAAGTGATCGGTGAGATGGAGGAAAAGGGAACTATCAGCGGAAATGCCGACCACGATGACGTCGCGCTGCTTCCATTCCATACCGCCAGCCGCCGAGTGCTGGGTACCACGGCGCTGACGTCAATCTCAGTGCTCGTTGACAGGCTCGATCGCATCGACCAAACCGTGGCCGACATCACGGAGGTGCTGAAAGGCGCCCGTCGGATGGAAGACTTCTTTGTCGTCAACAGCGCCGCCGAGGTAAGGGCGCACAACGAGACCTTGCGGCAGCAGACGCTGCTGGTGGCGTTGATTGCCAGTATTTCACTTGTGGTGGGTGGAATCGGGATCATGAACATCATGCTGATGGCGGTGAAGGAGCGCACACGGGAGATCGGCATCCGGATGGCGACGGGTGCGAGGCAGCGCGACATTCAGCGCCAGTTCCTGACCGAGGCGGTGATGGTGTCGTTGGTGGGGGGCGTTGCGGGGGTGGTGATCGGCCTGCTGATCGGCGTGGCGCTGATCTGGTGGGACGTGCCGGTGATAGTCAGCGTCCGCGCCATCCTGCTGGCCTTCGGATGCGCGGTGGCCACCGGCCTCATTTTTGGCTTCATGCCGGCGCGGCAGGCGTCCAAGCTCGATCCGGTAGTGGCACTGATGGGGGAATGAGGGTGGCACTTCGCAAATCCCTGTTGACCATCGCTGCCACGGTGCTACTGGCCGGATGCGGCCTGCCAATTGCTCGGACACAGGCGGGACTGGAACTGCCTGCAAGCTGGGACACGCGCGCAGCCCCAACGGCGGTCGCCGTGGAGAGCGACTGGTGGCGCGCCTTTGGGAGTCATGAGCTGTCGGGCCTCATTGAGATTGCGCGTGTTGGCAGCTTCGATGTGGCCGCCGCCGTCGCTCAGGTCCGGCAAGCGGATGCCCTTGCCCGAATCGCTGGCGCCAAGCTGTTGCCCGAGGTGAATGCGACGGTATCGTCGCAACGCGACCGCTCCGGGGACACGACGAGCCGAGCCCACCAGGGGTACTTCGCTGCCAGCTACGAGGTTGACCTCTGGGGGGCCAACCATGCTGCCAGGCAGGCGGCTCTCGATACCCTGGTCGCTTCAGCCCATGCCCGCGACGCCGTTCTGCTCACGCTGACCAGCGACGTGGCGGCCCTCTATCTGCAGACGCTCGCGTCGCGTGAGCGCGCCGGCATCGCCCGCCGGGATCTGGCCGTGGGCGAACGTCTCCTCGCGCTGGTGGAGGCCCAGTTCCGGCGCGGCGCGGCCTCGGCCCTGTCGGTGGCCCAGCAGCAAACCCTGGTCTACCAGCTCGGGCAGACGGTCGCCGAGCGCGACCAGGAGGCGCGTGCGAGCGTCGTTGCGTTGGCCACGCTTCTGGGGCGCCCGCCCCAGGGCTTCGAAGTGGTAGGCGTCTCGTTGGACGGCCTGGACAGCCCGCAGGTGGATGCGGGGCTACCCGCCGAACTGCTGGTGCGGCGCCCGGATGTCGCTGGAGCCGAGCGGCAGCTCGCCGCCGCCGATGCAGACCTGACGGTGGCGCGTGCGGCCATGTTGCCGTCGCTCACCCTCACGGCGCTCGGCGGAGCGAGCAGCAGCCAGCTGAGCCGACTGCTCTCGCAGCCCTACTACAGCGTGGCCGCGGGCCTGACGGCGCCGATCTTCAACCATGGGCGGCTGGCAGCGGGCCGCGACCAGGCGACGGCGCAGCGTGACGAACTGCTGGCGGTGTACCGCAAAGCCATTGTGTCCGCGCTCGCCGACGTGGAGGCGGCGCTGAACGCCGTGAGCGGCACGGAGCTGCGGCAACGGGCTCAGCAGAAGGTGCTGGCCCAGGCGCGGGAGTCGCTGCGGCTGGCCGAGTCCCGTTACCGTGCGGGCGCCGAGACGCTACTGACATTGCTGGATGCGCAACGTACGCTCTACGAGGCGCAGGATAGCGCCGTCCGGATCAAGCTCGCACGGCTGCAGGCGGCCGTGGCTCTTTACAAGGCGTTGGGGGGCGGCTGGCGCGCGCCACGGTCGTCCGTGACTGTCTCGTCGCTGATGGAATCGGATCGCTGAAGGTCGCCGCTGGCCTCGCATGGCCGGCGGAGCGCGTGGCTCTGGCCGGCCCGGTGAAAATGCTCGCGCCGCGTGGGGCCAGCCGCCTCCGCCGAGCGCGGCTTCGGTGCCAGAGCCGGACGTGGTCCAGTCGCCAAACATCCATGCGATTCAAACGTCCTGTCTGGAAATCCCATTCCAGGAGTTGAGCGTGAGTCAAGAACCCCGATATGGTCCTGAAGTTGTGCGTCTGCTGCGGCCCTACCTCCCGTGGATCATCCTGTCCGCCGTGACCGGGGTTGCGGCTGGCGCCGCCACGGTGTCGCTTCTGGCCACGATCAACAAGGTGTTGCACCAGCCCGGAGGCCTCGCGGGGGGACTGCTCCTGACCTTCGTCGGGCTGTGCGTCCTCTCGCTGGTGGCACGCGCTGCGTCGGATATTTCCACCAATGTCGTGGGGCAGCGGCTGGTCTCGCAGGTGCGCGCCAGCCTGGCCCAGAGGATCCTCGCTGCGCCGATCGACGTGCTCGAGCGCTACCGCACCCACCGGCTAATGCCGGTGCTCACCGGAGACGTGGACAGCGTCAGCGATGTCGTCTTCGCGCTCGCCGGGACGCTCATCTCCCTGTCCATCTCTATCGGGTGTCTGGCGTATCTCGCGGCGCTCTCGCCGCCGCTGTTCGGCCTGTTGATCGTGATGCTGGTGGCCGGATCGGCCGTGCAGTTCCACTGTCAGATGCGCGGGGTCCTCGGCTTTCGCAAGGCGCGCGAGCAGGAGGAACTGCTGCACAAGGCCTACCGGGACATCAGCGAGGGCGCGAAGGAACTGCGTATGCAGCGCGCCCGCCGCAGCAGGCTCTTCGGCGAGCAGATCGCCGGCACAGTAGAGACGATCCAGCGCGTCAACTCGCGGGCGATCAACACCTTCGTGATCGGGCGGGCGCTTGGGTCGGCCCTGTTCTTCATGCTGATCGCCGCTATCCTCGGGTGGGCGGCGTTTCGAACAGTCGAGCCCGCGACGCTCAGCGGCTTCGTGCTGGTGCTGCTCTTCCTGAAGGGGCCGCTGGACCAGGTAATCGGAGTCCTGCCGGGCATCGGGCGCGCCAAGATCGCTTTCCTGCGTATCGCAGATCTGTCCGAGCGATTCGCCAACCCCGAGCCTCACCTTCATGTGGACCGCGACACTCCGGGCGTGCGTTTCGACCGCGCGATCGAGCTCCGGCGCGTGGGCTATGCGTTCACGGCAGAGGAGGGCGGCAAGGGATTCGTCCTGGGGCCGATCGACCTGACCCTGCGGCCTGGCGAACTGGTGTTCATCGTCGGAGACAACGGATCCGGCAAGACGACACTGATCAAGCTGCTGCTGGGCCTGTACGCGCCGCAGCAGGGTGAGATCGTTCTAGATGGCGAGGTGGTCACCGCGCAGACCCGGGACGACTACCGGCAGCTCTTCACAACGGTGTTCTCGGATTTCTATCTGTTCCAGGAACTGGAGCCGGGGCAGGCGCGCGGCATGGCGAAGGCGCTGCCAGAGCGCGCGCTGCCCTACCTGGAACGCCTGGAAATCGCCCACAAGGTGGCCGTGAAGGAGGGAGCCTTCAGCACGCTGGACCTGTCCACCGGTCAGCGCAAGCGCCTCGCGCTGGTGCATGCCTACCTTGAGGGCCGGCCCGTATTCGTGTTCGACGAATGGGCTGCGGACCAGGATCCGACGTTCCGCCACCTTTTCTACACCGAGCTGCTGCCCGAACTCCGAG
Source organism: Acidovorax sp. (assembly GCA_047601665.1). Classification (GTDB taxonomy): domain Bacteria; phylum Pseudomonadota; class Gammaproteobacteria; order Burkholderiales; family Burkholderiaceae_C; genus JASGIT01. Next base: position 4,236,723 of record JASGIT010000001.1, on the reverse strand, counting down.
GCCGTGGCCATCTGTTGGTGGTGATATCCCACGACGATCGATATTTCCATCTCGCGGACCGCGTAGTGCGGATGCAGGGCGGGACGATCGTGGAGGAAACCGAACGGGGCCAGCGGGAGCAGGAGCCTCGTTTCGGCACCGCGTGACCAAGCAGGCACCGGCTCCAGGGGGATCGTGCCCTAGCGAACGGAGGCAAGCGCCGCAGTACCGGCCATCGCGCCGCATTCCGTCCGCACGTCCGGAGTGTCGGCCGACACAGTCCACGGTTGCAGGATACTTCCCAACGCGAGGGTGAAGCGGGCCGCAGGCGCGACAGCGAAGCCGGACCTGTCGGCTGGGCAACCTCAGTCATTGCGAATCCCTGTGGCGGGCTCCCGCGCCAGGCACTCGAGCATGTCGTCATCCGAAGGAATGACGAGTCCCGGTTGCAGCATACCGGTTAGGCGCCACAGGCGCGCCGCATCCAGGTACGCCTGAAAGTGCTCGGGCTTCTCTTCCAGCCAAGCTGCGAATTCTGCAGGAAGCGGCGTCGGGAGCCGCCCCGGCCTGATGCGAAGAAACACCCAGTCCATCGCGGTCGCAAACACTGAATCCTGCTCGGTCTTCATTTGACACCTTCAGGCACGCGTAGCGCGCATCGGTATGACGGATTGGCGCGGGGCTTGTTTGGGCGGCCGCCAATTAATCAAGAGGGGTTGGTGGAATTTCGCACAAGCTGCAACCTCTGCGGTTGGTTCCACGGTCCGTGCGCGCGCCGGCTTGACGCGTGTGAAGAGGAAGCGGCTCCAACCGCAGGCTCGCTCTATCGTGGCTACAGTCCTGCTGCACTGCGATTTGCAGCGCGCCGGATCAATCGCATGTACAAGCGCCCGATTCTGTTCGACGATCTCGGGGTCGCTGTCCCGATTACCCTGCCCATGATCCGCTTCGGCAACCAGATCCGCCTGACTCGACCCGAGGCCGAAACCTTCGCCGAGATCACCAACTTCGACCCCGAAGGAATTCGTACTGAAGCGGACCTGCTGACCTACGCTGACGAGTGCAAGCGGTACTACAGTGGCTCGTCGTACGAGGCCCGGTTCCTGTGCTGGCTGATTGATCAACACCTGGGCCGCTGCGTCCGCGGGCACCCCGTGGGCTGAGCAGCCGAGGCAGGCGGGTACGCTCGGGCTGCCATGCCCCGACTCCGCCACCGGGGTTCCAAATACTGGTTCGCGCGCGCCGTCGCGCAAGCGCCGCGTCCACGTCGGTGCCGTTCCGGGACACGGGGCAACGCCGTGCACGCTCGACACTCGGCTGCCGCTTGTACGCGCTCGAGACGGGTGGTGTGCTTGGCTGTGGCTGACCTCGCCCGTCTTCCACTGGTGACGTAGTAGCCGCGTTTTGCTCGAAAAAATGTCACTCATAGCGCGTTATCTTATATCGAGTACGTTTATAGAGAGTGGCCTTATACCAAGTGATCCGATAGCGTTCTAATCAAAGGAATGCTATGGAACTTGAATACGATCCCCTCGTCAGCTTCGGGCGCCACCTTGCGGCAACGCGCCGCAAGGCAGGGGTGTCGCAGGAGACGCTCGCCTACGACAGTGGTCTGTCGAGAAGCTATCTCAGCGAAGTCGAGCGGGGACTTCGCAACGTCGCGTTGCGCAACATCTGCGTGCTGGCAGAGACCTTGAACCTGCCGCCTTCCGTCCTGCTGGAGTTCGAGCGGGTGGCGGACGGTACGCAGGCCGAGGACATGCAGAACGCGCGAGGTAATGGTAGCGGCCGAAAGGGCGGGCCGCGCAAAGTAGCGCGAGCGGGCGCTGCGGCCAGGAAGGCGGGGGGAGCGGGGTAGAAGTGAGCGGCGTGCCGGGGGGGAGGAGCGGCGAGGGGCGAGGTCAGGTGATCCGATGCGCCGCTGCACCACCGCGGTAGCGGGGGGCAGGGCGTTCGGCACTCAGCGGGTCAGGGTCAACCGCGCGCTGCATTTCGTGTCGCGGCGGCGTCTTCCGCAGCATCAGGCGCTTGCTGCGCCTCGGACTTGTCCGCGGCTTTGCGAGCGCGCTCTCTGAACGATTTCTCGGCGTGAACGTAGGCATCGTTCTCCAGCAGGCGCTTGACCTGTTTTTCGGCCGGCGTGTCTTCCATTTCGGGAAGGCATTCCACGGCCAGACTGCGGCCTCGCTGCAGTCCATCGCGGATCCACTTCGGGAAGGCGATGAACACGGCGCTGAAAAGCCGGCGCACGGCGCGACCTACGCGCCGGTTGCGAGCTTCCCGGCTCTCCTGGAGCCGGATCGTGCGCTGGCAGCACAGGTACAGGCCGCGATGACGGCGCCGCAGCGGATCATCGCGCTCGAGCTCCGTGAGGATTTCCACGGCGAGGGTCGCATCGCGGCGCACCTCGGGGTAGAACTCCACCCAGACTTTCTCTTCCTGCCTCTCGACGCTCTCGAGCTTGCGGCGGGCAGGGGACTTCTCTTGGGACATGGCTATGCCTCCGATGGCGGGTTGGAACAGGGGAGGAGGAGGGCCGCCGCAGGCGTTGGTCGCCGGCGGGCCAGGGCTCACGGTGCAGCAGGACGGGTGTGATCCCGGCCTGGCTACCGCTGGCCCGCATGTGCAAGAACATGCCTTGCGCGGGCCTTCAATGCAGGTCTCGCCCCCGAAATCAAGGAAAGCCGACGCATCTGCATCGACGTCGGAGGAGCGCGAACCATCCAGGGCACAGAACAGGTGCTCGGCCGTTGGGCCGAGACCTGTCTACAGGACGTGCTGATCTGCAGGAGAGGATCGCGAAGTGCCTGGCGCGAGCGCAGATTGTGCAGGGGGCTGGGGCTGCACACCTCAGCGGCGCGCTCCCGAACGGGCCTGTTGCGCGATCGAGATCCATCGGTTGGCGATCCTTTCGAGATACGCCAAGTCGTCCACTTCGATCTCTCCCAGCCTGCGCAACTGGACGATCACGGTTTTCACCAGCCCAGGATCCTCCTTCGCAAGCTGGATGACCGTGGCGGCGATGTGCTTGCGGTAGCGGTCGATCATGCGATCAGGCCGCCGCCACAGCAGGCTCGGGCTGGACCAGCGCGAAGGCTTGTGCCTCGTTGCCGGACCAGGGCTTGAACAGCGCGGGAATCCGGCTGTTACGCAGCGGGTGTGCGGCGCGCAAGCCGGATCCACCCAACAACACACACACAGGCGCGCGAACGGCGTACGACGCTCTCTTCACATCAGTGAACATGGTGTCCTCCATCTGAAAATGGGGACACCGCTCCCCACGGGGAAACAGGTTCCCCGTTTGGGATGCCTCGACACAGCCGAGGCGCTTAGCGACAGCACCTGACGGTGCGCCAGCAAGAAGAGGCCCGCAATCCTTGCGGATGGGGCCTCGCTGTGGCCGGGCGGGAGATGGACAAAGCCACCTCCACCGGCGTGCGTGTGCGCTCCCGCTGTGGGCAGGAGCGACGTGGGGCTACGTCCAGCCTGACGGCTGGACGGCAGCTAGGGCCATGTGCATGGTCTGGCCGGATCAACGGCCGCTATGAGGCGAGTAACGATCGCGACGCCAGCCAGGGCTGGACTTCAAGCAGCCTGAAGACAGGCCTCGATGAAGGCTGGGTGAGCACGATGCCCACGGGTAGCACTTGCACTATCGATCTGTCCGGCGGGTGTCACAAGGCTTGGCGCGAATGAGACCTATACGTCGAAGCCGAAAGGTGCAGGGCGGAAGGCATTTCGGGGTGGCGGAGAGACGGCAGGCTGCTGGGACTGGCGCAGGCCTCAACAGCGGGTACGCGGGCACCTCGATGGGGGTCACCAGAACTTCCAGCGCTTCTCGGGCGCAAGGGGCAACTCGGCCAGTCGGCGCGCCCCCATCTCCGGCAGGGGGACGTCGCTCTTTGGCAGGCCGAAGCGATGGCGCGCTTCGCGCTCCAGCTCGTGCGCGATTCCCCGGGCGGTCTTGTCTCCGCGCAGTGCCCTGCGCCTCCATTCGCGCGCCTGCGCGACCAACTCGTCGTCTTTCAGTTCTCTTGCTTCCATGGAACGCTTCAGCCCGCGTAGGTGATGTTCTGCGCAAAGGATAGCCGAGGCCGTTTTCCCGAGCGCAGGCCCGGACGATTGCGATGCGCGCGCGCCTCATTGGGCACAGGCGGCGCGCAGCGCGGCAAGTGTGGCGTCATGCCCGCCAGTCTCCCTTCAGCTGCCGTCGAATTCCGCTCCAAACTGCTCTCATTTCGGCTTGCCGCCAGCGCCGCTGGCGCCCAGCATGGAGCGAGCAATTTCAGCCACTCATGGAAGTCCAGCGATTCACCATTGGGGGCGTGGAGTTCGACGCGAGCGACCCGCAGTTGCAGGAGGCGCTGGCGCGAGCCTACGAGGCGCCCGACCGTCCCCGCTGCGTGTGCACGCCCGGCGGCGTGGAGATGTACGTGGCACGACATCGCCTGTTCGTGCTCAAGCGCATGCCTGGCTCCGGTATGCGCCACCATCCCAGTTGCCCCTCCTATGAGCCCGATGCGCGGCAGTCCGGGCTGGGGGAATTGGAGGGCGATGCCGTGCTGGAGCCCAATCCCGGCAGCTTCGAGCTGCGCGTCAACTTCCCTTGGACTCGGGTGACGGGGCATGCCGTTCCCAGGGGAGAGTCTCAGGAGCCTGCCGAGGTGGAGGTTGCGCGCAGGCGCATGAGCCTGCGCGCGCTGATGCATTTCCTGTTCGAACGCGCGGGGATCAATCGCTGGTCGCCAGCCATGGAGGGCAAGCGTAACCAGGGAGTCCTGCACAAGTACCTCATGGAGGCCGCGGACAGCATCACCATCCGCGGCCTGTCGTTGGCCGAGCGCCTCTACGTGCCCGTGCCGTTCACGGAGGCTGGCCATGCCGAGGCCGCGAGGCGGCGCCGCGAAAAGCTCGCCGTGCTCCATCCGCGCGACGGGCAAAGCCCACTGGCCATCGTGATGGGTGAATTCAAGGCATGCGATGCGACGGCGCTGGGGCGCAGGATCTGGATCAAGCACGCACCCGATGCGCCTCTGCTGGTGGCGGCCCGGACCTGGGAGCGCATCGAGCGCGCGTTCGGCGCGTTCCTGGAGGCGCGCCATGCCGACACCGGACACCGGGTGCGCGTGATGATCGCGGCTCTGATCCGTGCGCGGCGGGAGCACACGTACGAGGTGGACGCCGCAAGCCTCATGCTGACGAGCGACCAATGGATCCCGCTCGACGGGGTGCACGAGGTAGCCTTGTTGCAGGCTCTCTGCGAGCAGCGGCGCCGGTTCATCAAGCCGCTTCGCTACGACGCGCGCACCGCAGCCTGCTTTCCGAACGCTCTGCTGCTGGACACGGGAGGGCAACCGCTGGCGCTGCACATCTTCAGCGCCTTCATGTCATCCAAGGATCGGGCGGTCAAGGAGAAGGCCGTACAGGCGGGTGGTGGAGCCTGGGTGTGGCGCACCGATGAGCCGATGCCTGCTTTGCCTGCTCCATACTCGTCCGCGGCCGCAGGGAAGGCGTCGGCGCGCTGACGCTGCCTCCCGTCACTCGACGCGGGGTGCGAAGCCGCAGCGCGAATGAGCGCCCGTCAGCTCAGGTGCAACTCCAGAAATCCGCGTACCGGCGGCGGCAGATCGTCTGGCGCCAGGGCACGGAGCACGGCAATTCTTCCGTCGGACCAGTGAAACTCGGCTTTGGAGTCATCGCGGCGCAACCAGCCCTCCGCGAAACCCAGGCAGTCCCCTTCGTCGTCCAGGAGCTGGAGCGTGAGCGCGTGGTGGTGCGCGAGCCAGACCCACTCATGCAAGGGCCCGTGGTGAGACGTCCGTGCGATCTTTGCCAGGTAGCCCAGCTGGGATTCGAAAAGGTTCAACACGGAATAATGCGGCGCAAGCATCGGGGAATTCAAGCAACAAGAAAGAGCGCCACCCGCACCGATCCGTTGACGGAGGGCGCGAACAGGCTGGACATCCTGGGGCTCAGCGTCCATCGACTGCGCCAGGAATCCGAAGCATGCGCGTGGGTCAGGCGCCTGCTGCTTGGGCTAGCGTCAGCCCGGTGACTCGGCATCCAGATCGAAGAGGGCGCGGTCGATTGGCCGCGAAAGCGCCTCGTCCATCATGCGCCGAAAGTCGTCCTCATCCCACTCGCCACGGGCGACGCGCGCGAGCACGGCCTCTCCAACAAGCAGCTTCTTGCGCTCCCGGTCGGCGCGGGTGACCTTGGCGGTCTGCCGCTGCGCTTTCTGGGCGGCCTTGCGCTTTTCCTTGAGCTCCGCGAGCTTCTCATTGGTGGCCTGAATGCGTGCACTGAGCAGGCTCATCCGCATACCTCCTTCTTGGTGGAGCTCCACGCCGCCGGTACACGGAGGCTGATTGCATCCCACTGGGTGCAATTATCCGTCCTGATTGAAGCGGCCACGGGAATCTGCATCGCGAACTGTGACCAGAGGTGGGCGTCTTCGGGATTTCGGGATACTGCACTGGGCAGTGCGCAGAGGTCATCCGAGCCGGCGCGCTCACTCACGGGTGATGGCGGACCGCGCTTCGGCCAATAGGTGACTGGCGCCTGTATCTCTGCAACGAAAGCCGAACACCGGGCTGCCTGATCGCAGAACCGGAGGTCGCAGGGCGAGTGTCCCTGCCTCGGGCTCGGGAATAGCGCACTTGCGCAAACAAACGGGTGGCTCAAACGTCCTGCAAAAGATGTACGACGTCTTTTGCTTTGCCATGGCCTTGAGCTCTCCGGACGCCGGGGGCGTGATTTGATCCCGCTGCTGGAGCCTATCTTCCGTGGGCCTTGGGCGGGGTATGGCGAAAGCCTGATCTGCGCCGATCCGCCGCCTTCGCAGGCGGTTGCGCTTTCCGACTGGCTTGCGAAGCCCGAACTTTTCACTGCAGCCCTGCGGGAGCACGCGCGGCGGCGAGGTTATGGGGGCGTGAAGGATCTCCGGCCGATCGCGTCGATGTGGTCCATGGGCTATCTCGCCGCGCTGCTGCCACCGGTCGCTGCGGCTGCCACGCTGTTGCACCATCAGTTTCCGCTGCAGCACGACACCATCGCCATGATGCTGGCTGACAGCGGATTACCGGCGGCGTTCGTCATTCCGGCGCTGGGCAAGCCCATGAAAGGGCGCGATGCGCACGCCAGGTACGACAGCCTGGTCTGGGGGCATTTGGACCCGGTATTCGAGGTGTTGCATACGGTCTCCGGCGTGCCGCGCAAGATCCTGTGGGGGAATGCCGCACGGCGCCTGGAGGATCTGTTGCGGGTCGCGGCCAGCCAGGTACCGGGCCACCCGGGTGTTGCCAGCGACATGGATGCGCTGCTGAGTCGCGCAGACTGGCCCGCTGAATCGGGATGTCGCACCAACCCACTCTTTGGGAAGCGGGAAACGGTTCGCGTGTTGCGGGAGTCCGGTCCTACGACGATTGCGCTTCACCGGCAGTGTTGTCTGTACCACCTGCTGCCCGCCATGGGCTACTGCGGTGCCTGCCCACTGGACGCGAAGTTGCGGCAGGGATGCCTTGACGGATTGGACGGGGTGACGGCAGACAACGCGTGAGGCTCCTGCCTGGAATGACCCCACGTGGGCCGGCCATGGGCGAGTCTTGCAGGCAAGCGGAACGCATAGACTTCCTCTAGCGGTGCCGGCATAGCGTACTCATCTTCTGCCTTTTTCCGAGGCGTTGCGCCGCGCTCAAGCGTGGTCAGACTGAGGGTGGAGGTGCAACCATGTCTTTTCGAATGCAATTGGCATCGCTTTCAGGTGATGCTGGCGCCTATGTGCCACTGCCGTTTTCCGATGTGGGAGACGCCCTGTACGCCCCGCCGCGTGCGCCCAATGCCGTGCTTGCTGGAACCGTGGGCGCCGAGTTGGAGTACGGCCATTTGTTTGCCTATCTTTTCCGCCGCTTCGGCTATCCGAATCAGCCGTGGAATGGCTCCAGCGAGCTTTGTCGCTACCTGCTGACGACGCCCCGCAAGGACCTGCTGCTCAGCGTGGTGCCGCAGGCGGACGCGAGCGCCGAGCGTAGCCTGGAGTTTCTTGGGCCGCAGGCGGTAGCCGACGCAGCGCGAAACCACGTGCGCAAGAACCAGTATGAGTGGGAATGCAGGGCACTCGCTCATCGGGCAGCGCGCGGCATGCCGCGCTGGCTGCAGGCCAGGGTCCAAGCGAGATCGATCGACAAGGCCGAAAAGTCGCGGGCTGGCGTAACCGAAGCAGTGGTCGACGACGATCCCGGTACGGCGTGGCGCGAAAGCCTGCGCCTCGAGGCAATGGATGCCGAGGCGACCACACGTCGGGTGGAGAACTTTCTGCAGCGCTGTCGTCAGGCGTATGCGGCCATTGAGGCTCCCCCGCCGCCACAGACTCGCACGCTCAACCCCAATGACTGGGACGAGTCAGATCCGCTCAAGATCTATGCGCTGGCCGCGATTGCGACGCTGCGCAGTCTCATGCGCGAGGTGAAACTGGGCGACCGTGCCATCGACGTCTTCGGAGTTCGGCCCGCGAGCAGGCGGACACTGGGTGCGGCGCCTTCAGCGGGAGTTGCCTGCGGGGTATTGGCAAACCCGGACTCGGAACTCTACGCAGAACTCGTCGCGCGCATCGTACGCCTGGGTCAGGGCGATGAGCGCCAAGGGCTAAGGCGGGCGCTGGCCTTGCTCCAAACCGACGAAGCGCGCTGACCGCGGGTTAGGCTCGTTCGGTCGGGCGGTCCAAGGAGCGGCAGCGGGCGAATATCGGGCCGGCCGCCGCGACTGCAATGTTCTCGCGCGCCATTGCGCAGTTGGCTACACAAGTCCGCGCGCTATCCCGACTGCCTAAAAGTGGAGTGGACTGCGCGGAATCAAGTCCCCCGTTCTGCTGCGGCCAGTGCTAGATTCATACTACGGTTTCAAGCCGCCGGCTTCCGGCGGGCGGTTTTGGTCCGCTGAATGAATAATACTCATTCCATTATCTGTTCTGGAGCGGCTGACAGTCAGTTGCTCGGAAGGCCGTGGAAGGAGCCGCGGGAGACAGAAGAATGTATAACTGGGCGGAAGAGCTGATGTGGGCCATCGGCCCGGGCAGCAGCGAGGCCGAGGTGTTCGCGCGGATCGCGTTAGCAGCGCAGACGCTCGGGTTCGAACGGTGCGCGTTCGGGCTGCGCGTGCCGCTTCCCGTGACCACTCCGAAGGTCATGCTGATCAACAACTACCCGGAGGCTTGGCAGCGGCGCTACCAGGAGGCCAATTACGTGCGTATCGACCCGACGGTGCTGCATGGGCGTACCAGCCAAGCGCCGCTGGTGTGGAGCGACCGGGTGTTCGCGGGGGCAGCGCAGCTCTGGGATGAAGCACAGTCGGTGGGGCTGCGCCACGGGTGGTGCCAGTCCAGCCTGGATGTCTACGGCGTCAGCAGCATGCTCAGCATGTCCCGGCCGGCAGAGGCCATCAGCGCCACGGAGTTGGCGGACAAGCAGATGAAGATGTGCTGGCTGGCGAATATTGCGCACATGGCGCTCGGCCGGCTTGTCAAGCCCAAGCTCTACGGAGAGCAGGGCGCGGACCTCACACCGCGAGAGACGGAGGTGCTCAAGTGGACCATCGACGGAAAGACCGCCGGTGAAATCGCGGAGATTCTCTCCATCACCATCGACACCGTTAATTTCCACGTAAGGAATGCGACGCTCAAATTGAATTGCCCCAACAAGGCGACGGCGGCTGTGCACGCGCTCGCCATGGGTCTGCTTGGCTAAACCAATACAGCGATGCCAGGCTCTATCCGGGATCGCTTGACGCTCCCGTGACCATCCTAGAGACTGACCGCCGCAATGTGCGCGCGTCGTTTGTTTTGCTAAGCAAAGGCTCATGGTTGAGATGATCTGGAAAGACTGTTTTGCGGGTGCCCCGTTGCCCCGCTTGTCGAAGGAGGATGGTTTTGTCCGGCTGTCGCTGGACGCCATTCTGGGTGTGCGTCTGGAGCATCTGCTGTCGGGGCTCGAGCGCGAGGTGCTCAGGAGCGGCGTGCAATGCGGCGCGGCGACGACCGTCTGCGGCTTCAGCGAATGGGCCAGCCGCAATTCGCCGCGCGTGAGCCTCGGGTGGGACTGGCGCCTGTCGTGGGAACACGGCCTGATCGGGCTCGTGCGCGTGGGACTGCCCAGAAGCAATGTGATGCTGGTGGACCACCGCGGCATCGACTACGACTGGGAACGCAATCTCGTGGTGCTTGGCACGGTGGTCGATGCGTTGCCCTGGCGCGACGACACGGAATACGCGCTGGCGCGCTGCACTATCTGAATCTTCCCCCGCGCTTCTGCGATTCCGCCTGCACTCGTGGCGCGGCCGGGCGGTGGCGATTCTGAGGATCTAAACGGCCGTGAATACGAATCGGAATGCAATCCCGGCAATGGCAGTGAAGATGCACGCGGGGTGCACGATATAAGTTACCTCCAGTCTTTGGTAGTACTCGCTCCGAGGGTTCGGCGATGGAATGGCGGTGTGTCATTAATCGCTGGAGGTCGCCTTGGAAATCATCGGTGGAACGTCGGAAACCCTGTCGGCTGAAGTATTCGAGCGCATTGCGCGCTACCGGCATAGGGTATTCATCGAGACGCTGGGCTGGGAGTTGCCGAGCCATGCGGGCTTCGAACTCGACCAGTTCGACCGCCCAGATACCATCTACATGGCGGCGCGCGAGGAGGATGGTCGCCTCGTAGGGACAGCTCGTCTGCTGCCGACCGATCGGCCATACCTGCTTGGCGAGGTTTTTCCCCAATTGATGGGTGGCGCCGAGCCGCCGTGCAGGTCCGATGTCTGGGAGCTCTCGCGGTTTGCCGCGGTGGACTTCGAGGAAGCCTGCAGTCACCCCCTGTGCCAGTTCTCCTCGCCGGTCACCCTCGCGTTGATGGGCAAGGTGCTGCGACTGGCGGCAGCGAACGGCGTGAGCCGGTTGATCACCGTGTCGCCGATCGGCGTGGAGCGCCTTTTGCGGCGAGGCGGCTTTGCTGCCCACCGCGCGGCGCCGCCGGTGGTGGTGAATGGCCAACCGCTGTTTGCCTGCTGGATCGAGGTTCAAGGATCCCTGTCGAGCTAAGGCATGCCACCTCAAGATGCCACACGCCCTGCACCAGTCCGCCTCGACCGGGTTCGCGAGGCTTCGGCGCGGCAAGCTGCGCGGCTGCTGGAGGCCTAGCGCGATACGAAGCCCGGCGGTCTGTTGCAGGAGGCCTGCCACGCGGGCACAGTCATGAGCCGCGAGACTCCCGATACCCCGGTGCTGGATGGCCGCGTGCCCATGGTGATCGGCGGTATGACGCTACACCAGCTGCGCCAGGTGGCTGATCGCAGTGAATGCTCGCTGGCAGAGATGCTGCTCGCGGTCTTTGGCCTGGTGCTGGACAGGCTCGGTGACTGGAGGGACACGTCAATCACTGTGCTGCCCTCCTGCGGCAGGCCGGATGGGCAGGCTCGGCAGGAGGCGGGAAGGGCGGGGGACGGGGCCGCGATGCCGGCGGAGATGCGTGACGCGATTTCGCTGCCGGCCGCCGAGACGCAAGGCGCCACCGACGACCCTGCTATCGCGTTCCGGTATGTCCGGCGCTGGGCAGGCGAGGAGCGGCTGGCGCATACGCTGGTGCTGCGGCTTGGCATGATGCGCTTCCACTATGGCCTCTTCGACCTGGTGCTTGAGGTCAACGAGTTCGACGACCGGATTCTTGTCGAATGTTTCTTCCGCTCCGTCGTGACCCCCAGCTCGACGGTGGGCCGGTTGCTTCATGCTTACGTGCGCGACCTCTACGTGGTCGCGTCCACCTGGGCCGACAAGGCGTGACGGTGATGTGCGCGGCGTCCGTCGCGCCGCATGCTCGCAGTGGCGGAGGAGCCGTGCCGGCGAGTACTTTAGCCCGAGCGCGGTGTGCCGGGGCTGAAGCGGCCACCGCGTTGGACGCGCGGCGACCGCAGCCCATGGGCCCCTTGGCGGCCTATTGGGGAAATTCTGCCAGCAGCGCGGCAAGAGTACGGCCCCTGGGCAGCGTCGGCGGCTCGACGGCCAGGTAGGCCGGGGGTATTTCCTGTCGCGACAGCTCACCGTGCTCGACCGCGCGCTGATATTGGGCGCGGCGGTCCATCCACGGTAATTCGTACCTCGCGATGGCATCCCACTGCGCGGGTAAAGCGTGCTCGAGTCCGAACGCGTACTCGCACACCGTCGCCCGTGGGGGATCGAATTCGACACACACCTCGCGGTAAGAGCCAAAGTCGTGGGGGAGAAGCGGATGGAGATCCTTACCGAGTCGAGGCATTCCTGCGGGATCGGCCACTCGTGCGCGAGCATGCGGCGGTAGACCCTGCACTCGATGGAGGAGCGCGCGGCGTAGTCGGGATGGCCGACCTGGGCGCAAGATTCTTCGCAGGGCACGGGGCCCAGTTGCAGCATTGCATTGGGCATGGTGATTCCTTGGTGAAACGGGAAGCACCATGCATTCCGCTTCGGGAACGGTGGTTCCCGGGGATGGAGGGGGATGGTCAGCGTCTGGGCAGGCGCTTAACGGGCGCGGCACCGGCATGATGCCGAATGTGCTCGCGAAGGGCACTGGCGCTTAAGGAGCGCCCGGAAATAGGGACATTCTGACTGTCCGAACCCGCATGGACAAGTCCGCAGAGCGCTCCGCCACGCTGATTCTGCGTCCTGCACAACTGCGCCCCCGGCCGGGTGCAGGGGTGGTGATATTCATTTGCAGTTCTTCAAGTCCGGCCTGCGTTTGCATACAAACGTTCTGCGCAGCGGACGGAGGCATTTCTGAGGGCTCCGGATTGCATTGTGTTGCACGTCAGCATGTCCGGTTTATACGAGCTCGGCGGACATACAGATGAAGGCGCCAAAGAGTTTGGAATGGCGGCCGAGCAGTCGATCGCAGTAATTGCCACAACCCGAAATCCACGGAGATAGCATGAAAACAAAATTACTCGGACTTGCCGCAATGGCCACGATATTGGGGGCAACGGTGCCGCTGGCCGCACACGCCGAGTACGTATGGCTGCAGCGCACTGGCACGGAGTTGACGGCGAATGCAGGCGAACTGGGCAAGCCGGACAAGACAGTGGCGCTCACGGACCCCAGGATGGTGCTGCCGGACGGAAAGTCCTCACCCATGGATGCCAAGCTGGGTGTGGTCACCCAGGCGCCGGCCAGCGGCGATGTCCGGGTGACCGCCGTGCGCGCCGGCGGCGACGGAGTGCTGACCTATTTCCAGGCGCGTCTCGGACGCGACAGCACGACGCCCGTCAACGATCTCGAACTGGTACCGACCGAGCCGGGGGGCAGCACCTTCAAACTGTTCTTCAAGGGCCGGCCCGTGGTGGCCAGCCAGGTCAATGTCGATACCAGCGCGGGATGGCGCCGCGTGCTGTTGCCGGGCAAGGACGGTACGGTGAGTTTCGAACCGTCATTTCCGGGACTCTATGTGATGGAGGTGACGGCCAAGGTGAACAACGGCAGCGTCGTCTTCGAAGGCAAGAAATACGAGGATGTGCGCCACACGGCCACCTTGAGTTTTGACGTGGCCCGTTGATCGGAGCGTCACATGGACAACAAAGATTTCCTTCTCGAGCTGCTGCGGAAAGCGCAACTGCGGCCTTCCCGCCCGCGAGTCGTGGTACTCCAAGTGCTGCACGCCGCCGATGATCAGGCCCTGGCCGCGGAAGATGTGTTTCGGCGATTGCTGCAGCGAGGCACACCAGTCAGCGGAGGCACGGTGTACCGAGTCCTGCATGAACTGGAGCATGCGGACCTCGTGCTGCGTGAATGGAACAAGGACCGCAAGAGCCTCTTTCGAATCACCCCGCCGGACGACAGCGCCACCCCGGCCGTCTCGGTCCTGTGCCTTGACACCGGGCGGCGCATCGTGCTGGAGGAGCCGGAACTGTACCGGCAACTGGTCGAGGCCATGCATCGCCATGGCGTGGACCTGCGCGGCAGGGCGCTTGCTATCCAGTGCGCCAGGCCGCGGCGGCAGCATACGCCCGAGGTGGCAGCGGATCGCCCGGAGTGGGCCGACTTGGCGGCCGCAGCTTGAAGAGGAAGGCTCGCCCATGTTGCAACCCGCGTATGCCCCGTTCGCACCAGCCCCCTCCGGGTTGGTGGGGATGCCCGTCGCGGCCTCCGGTGCAGCGGGGCGGCGTGATGCGAGCCAGGTATGGGTCGCCTGGGTGGCCCACAGCCCGGGACCATCGCAGCGGGTCATCCTTCGGGCCTGAAGGGAGCGCACACGATGCAGGTCTGGATGGAGCAGCTGTCGGCTTTCGCAAGCCTTGGGGCCGATGCGAACGTCGACCACTCGTTCAAGAAGCTCGAAGCCGTCGTGCATGCGCTGGGCTTCGAATACTGTGCCTATGGGTTGAGGTTTCCGCTGCCCGCCGCAGAGCCGAGAACGGTCATGCTCAACAGCTATCCCCCCGCATGGCAGCAGCGCTACGCCGAGGCCGGGTATATCAAGACCGATCCCACCGTGCGCCACGGGCTGCGCAGCCGCGCGCCGCTGGTCTGGAACGACAAGGCCTTCGCCAGTTCGCCTGCTCTGTGGTCGGAAGCCTGGGAAGCCGGACTGCGGGTGGGATGGGCGCAATCGAGTCTCGACAGCCATGGTGCGTGCGGCATGTTGACGGTGGTGCGCGGTGGCGAGCCGCTGTCGGAAGCCGAACTGGGCGAGAAGGAACTGCTGCTGCGGGGACTGGCGAACATGGCCCACCTCACACTGAGCGACGTCCTGCGCCGGGAGCTTGCTCCGCTGCGCATGTCGGCGTTGACCGCGCGGGAACTGGAGGTGCTGCGATGGCAGGCCACCGGGAAGACCACGGCCGAGATTGCCGAAATCCTCGGGGTGGTGGTCGACACCGTGAAGTTCCACACCCGGCGCGCTACGACCAAGCTCGGCGCGTCCAACCGGACATCGGCGGCAGTTCGCGCCTCGCTGCTGGGGCTGTTGGAAGCGGAGGACTGATGCGGCGCGCCAAGCAACGCGCACGCCTACATGAAGGGGTAGTTTCGCAGTCCTATCGAAGCCGCTGCAATGGTGGCTGGTAATCCAAATGCTCTCATCCCTGTCCGCTCCTGGCTTTCGAACAACGGCCGCCGTGCAGAGCATGCGCAAGCGCGGGACTTTCCGCTCGGCGGCGGGCGCGGACATCAGGCGGTGCGCAGGAGCGATTTGTGTGCCGAACGGACACGGAACGTAGAAATTTTCGAAGGAACACGTATGGATATCAATGGACTTGACAATGGCGGCAAGGCGGATCCGAGCCAAGGTTACGGATACCCGCACGCGGATGCGCTGTTGCGCCAATCCGAGCGCTGGACGGTGGTGCGCGAGCCCGTGGAGGGACGTCTGCCGATGGTGCTCTGCGAGCCCGACCTCGCAGGGCTCAAGAACGTCGGACGGAGGCTCGATTGCGCTCTGGCCGATGTCCTGTTCGCTGTCTATGGCCTGGCCCTCAAGGGTGATGCCGAGGGCATCCGCAGCTCACAGCCGATCGACCTCGGCGCCATGCTCGCGTCAGCCAAGGATGGCGATGGTAGTGCGCCGTTCGGCTATGCGATCTGGCGCAGGGACGTCGACACACAAGTGGGTAACGGCTACCCACCCTCTATTGCAAGCACCGGCGCTGGGACCGCGCCAGCCGCTACCGTTACCCGCAGGGTGGGCGGTAGGGGAGACTTCTGCCTTCCACAGGTGAAATCTGCCGCCTTCTTCTACCAGCGGCGCGGTCCTGGGTCCGACGACCTGGCGGCACGCAGGGCAGTCGACCGTGGTTCCTACGCGCGCTACGACTTGGTCACGGAAGTCAGCGAGTTCGAGCACCACGTGTTGTTCGAATGCTTCTTCAACCAAAGCGCGATTCCGAGCCCCTACGTGGCACTCCTGCTGCATCGTTACCTGAGTGGGCTCAAGGACGTGGGGGCATTGCCGAAGGAGATGCTCAATCGTGCGGCCGCTGCAAGGCAGCGATCTGCGCAGGGCTGAACTCCTGGCGGCTGGGAGCGCCGCGCCAGAAGCGCTTGTAGCCTGCCGCCGCCGCGGTCATTTTCGTTTATTTCGAATAAGATCGCCTGCATTGTTCTTCAGATGCAGGAAGCCCCCATGTCCACCGCCGCCCTTGTCAACGTGTCGCTGCCCGTCGCGCGTGAGGTGCAGGCCGCCCTGGAAGGACAGCGCGCCTTGGCCGCCTTCCTGGCCACGCGCCTGGAAACGCAGCAGATCCAGATCTTCGACGACAAGAATCAGGCCCATCGGGTGGAGTTGCCCACGTCCGCGCTGCGCCTGCTGGTGGACATCCTGGCGGAGCTCGCCGAAGGCAATGCCGTCAAGGTGGTGCCAGTGCATGCCGAGCTCACGACCCAGGAGGCCGCCGACATGCTCAATGTATCCCGGCCACACTTGGTCAAGCTGCTCGAAGAGGGTGCACTTCCCTTCCACAAGGCCGGCAAGCATCGGCGCGTCCGCTTTGCAGACTTGATGCAATTCAAGGCCCAGAGAGACCAAGCCAGCGAAGACGCCATGGCGGCATTGGCGAAGCAGGCTCAGGAACTGGGCATGGGCTACGAATGAGGCAATCGCCATTCACGGCCGTCTATGACGCGTGCGTGTTGTACCTGGCACCGTTGCGGGACTTCCTCATGTGGTTGGGTCTTTCTGGCCGCTTCCGGGCGCGTTGGAGCACGCAGATCCACGAGGAATGGAAACGCAACCTGCTGATCAATCGGCCGGACCTTCGCCCGGATCAGGTTGACCGCACATCGGCATTGATGGACCAGGCCATCCCGGATGGCCTGGTCTCGGACTACGAAGCGCTCATTGCCGGATTGCACCTGCCAGACCCGGACGACCGCCACGTCCTGGCTGCGGCCATCCGTTGCGGCGCCAGCGTCATCGTGACCTTCAACGAGAAGGATTTTCCGCAGGCAGCGCTCGCGCCCTTCGGCATCGAGGCGCAGCATCCCGACCTGTTCATGGACAACCTGTTCGACCTGGATGCGGCAGCGGTCGTATCGGCCGCGCAGAAGCAGCGGGCGCAGTTGAGAGCCCGCCGCTGGATGTGGACCGCTACCTCGACGCATTGCTGCGGCAAGGCCTGGTCCAGACCGTCAAGGCACTGTCGACCTATCGGGCCATTCTCTGACGAACCCCATGAGGTTTACTGACAGCATCTGGTTGATGATGGCGCACGGCTGGCCGCTGGAGGCACAGCTGGGGAATGCAGACAGTGGCGTGTACCACGGCTATCCGATGCCTGAGAGCGATCCTTTTGGCAGCGTGGTTGCCGAACGGTGGGCGGAGGGTGGGGCCGGTGTCTAGACTGCGTTTCACGACTGAATGGCAGTCCACGGGCAGCGGCCCCGTGGAGCTTCGGGAAACCTCGGCCTTCCTGACGCTGCAGGCCGGTGACACCGTCGTCACGCGAAACGAGGACCTGTGGTCCAGGACGTTGCGCGACAGTGTGCTCGTGTCGACCTATCCGCTCGCGTCGTGGCTGGCCGCATCGTGGTGGCGTTTGAATTGGGAACCGTTACCAACGCACGGCGGTCGACTGGCGCATGGCGCATGAGATGGGGGCGGCGAACCATGGCTACGTCTGGCCCTACGTCGTGTTCGCTTCGGACAATGAAGCGATGCAGGTGTGGGCGACGGCACCACGGAGCGCGCAAGAGCAGTCAGTGCGCTATCTCTCCGAGTGTGCGGTGAGCGTGCCGCTCGAGCAGTTCCAGTCTGGTGTGGAGGAGTTCATCAACGCCGTCGTTCGGCGCTTGTCGGCGGTAGGGCAGGATGGGTCCGATCTGGCCCAGCTGTGGGAACTCGTCCAGGCAGACCGTCAGGATCCCGTGGCGACGCGCTATCGCAAGATCGAAGCCGCGCTGGGCTATGACCCCGATGAATGCCCCGAGAAACTGATCGAACAGGCGCTTGCCTTTGATCGGGCAATGGGTGGAAGTGCGTTGACGGAACTCGCGCCGCTCTACGGCAAGTTCGGCTCAGGACCGTCGCTCGCCGCGCTGGGCGAGTTGAGCGAGCAACCGGGGCTGATTGGCCGACCTGACGTGCCCGATCTGCATCTTGCACGGCCGAAATCGGCAAGCGAGCCCCCGTGGGTGCGTGCGGTCGCGGCTGCACGAATGCTGCGGGATCGGGTTGGTATCGGCGAAGGCCGGGTTCGCGACGAAACACTGCTGGAATTGCTGGGTCTGGAACGTACCGATGCGACAGAGGTTCCTTCGGCGCGGATCAGGCGCGAATCGGGGATCGGCGTTCCTGAGACGGCGGGCCGATTCAAGTTCCTCCCGCGTAAGCGGCATCCCTGGGCACGCCGCTTCGAGCTGTCGCGCTTCATCGCCGACCTTGTGCAGACCCAGGGTGCTCCGCAGTGGTTGACTTCGACCGACCTCTCGACGTCGCGCCAGAAGTTCCAGCGGGCATTCGCTGCCGAGTTTCTGTGTCCCATCGATCAACTGAAAGGGTTTCTCGATGAGGACTACTCGGAGTCGGGCATTGAGGACGCTGCGGAGTATTACGACGTCAGCGAACAGACCGTCGTCTCGTTGCTGGCCAACCATGGCCTGATCCAACCCCCCTGGGCGAACGGATACGGCGAGGTATCGCTGCCTTACGCGCTCGGCGCCTGATTTCCACACCGAAGTTCGACGAGCCCCAGCGTGCCGCCTCGGCTGCGAGCGGCTTCCAGTGCATGGCGCAACATGACGTGCGCAAGAGCCAGGCGCGCAGCGGTGACGGTAGCGAGGGGGAGGGCGGCCGCGCTCAACTGCCGATCGCCTGCGCGGCCTTGGCGGCGGGTGCGCCATACACCGCGAATCCATGTGCCCTGAAATAGACCTGCGCCGCCGCGAGTTCCTCAGAAGTGGCTCTGAGCTGGATCGAGCTGCCGAATCGCTCCCAGAGATCAATCAGCACATGGTCCCGGCAGAACACGATGCTGGTGCCTTCGGCCTTCACCTCGGTCGTGATGTGCGTTTGGCCGCCGTACTCGATCACCAGCACGCCATCGGCGAATGCCACACAGGCGTCGCCGAGCCGCAACTGATTGACGGCAGCGCCCAAGGAAGTTTTCGACATTCGATCAAGCAGGCGCATGCCATTCTCCGCAATCGGCCAGGGGGGCAGCAAGGCTTGGCCGCTCGGCCCCGCTGCAGGTGCTGGCTATTGGCGAATACAGGCCCTTGCTCACACATGTCACTCATAGTTTGCGTTCGTTGCGGGACTTCTTCAACCGTTGTGTGCTGCGGGATGCCACAACGAGACAAGAATGCGACAGGCAACGAATGGTGGCGTCCGTTGGCGCGCCCTTTTTTTCGAGGATCGAAGCGGCGAGGCACAGCGCAGGCTGGTGCTTCTTGCGGATTCAGGGCCTTCCAATGCAAGCAGCCCCGGCGCGCAAGGCGCCGGGGCTGCAAGACGTGATGCGCAGCTGGGAAATCCTGCGCCATGTCAGGGGAAGGTCACCCGCGCGGCAGAGCCTGCCGGCCGGTGGGCGAGGACCCTCAGGCCGGTTTGTCGAGCTCCCAGGCCTTGGTGGCCAGTGCGCCCGAGAGCGGGCGCGGCTGCAGCGAGGGCTCTATTGGGGCTCGCCGCAACGTCAGGACCAGATCGTGGTTGGAGTGCCGGCCGCCGCGCAGATCGTCGTACAGCTCGTGCTCATAATTCTCGACACCGCTCTCCAGGCTGGCCGCGGCAACATCGGGATCGACCTCTCCATCCGGAAAGCCCTCCTCGGGAGGCGTGCAGTTCTTGACGAACCGGACTTCCGTGACGCTGCAACGGACCCCGTGCGGAAATAGCTGCCGTCGTCCCCGTACTCGAAGGACACGCTCAACGTCAGCCGGGCGGCGTCCAGCCAGGGCCGCCGCGCGAACAACTGGGCCAGGAAGGCGCCGGCCCAGCAGCGGCGCAGGCGCTGGTACGAGCTCACGGTGGCCTCATAGGCAGCCTTGATCCATTCGCCCGCCTCGTTGGGCGCGATGTGCGTGTCGTCGAGCAGCAGATAGTCCGCCGCGGACTCGATGGGGGCGGGCGTCATGAGCGCTCCTCCTTTTCCTGGAGGGCTGGCCGTCCCTGCGCTGCGCGATGGTCCGCGCGAATGCGCTTTCGCTCCAGCTCGGACTGCGCGGCGTCCGTGGTGTCGAGCACGTAGTGCTGGATCTGCCAGGCCGCCGAGAACAGGCGTACCAGCGCGTCATCCATGCCCAGCGACGCCGCTTGCTCGGCGTGCCGGCCCAGGTGCCAGTAGTCCCAAGGCACGTCGAGCATGGCCAAGTAGCCGCTGGCTTCGGCCAGATCGAGGACCATCCGGTCCAGCGCCGGCGCGCCGGGCGCGGCCAGCAACGATTCGAGCAGCTCGCATTCAGTGGGGTACCCACAGCGCGCTCGGCGCGCCGGTGGCTGCGCGGCGCGCGCGCAGCTTGGCGGTTCGGTAGGCGTCGTCGCATTCGGTACCCGTCGGGTCGAAATGGTTGAAGCCGTGCAGGTCCTCAAGGATGCCCAGTAAGGCGTCGTGCTCGGGCGCGAGTTGCGCGATCAAGCGTGCCTTGTCGCCGAGATCGACGAGCGCCTGCAGCAGCTCGGCATCCAGGGCGGCCAGGCCGGTTCGCGTCAGCCGGGCAACCCGGCGGGCCAACTGCCCGATCGCCGCGCTGGCATTCCGGTGCGGCGTGTCTCGGGGTGCGATCCGGGGATCGGATGGCGCGCTCTTGGGGTGGGAGGTGTCCATGGAGAACTCCTTTTCGAGTAAGCGCAGCGCCGCCAGCCACAGGGCCATAGCGCTGCGCAGGGTGGATGGAATCAGCCGTCGCGGCACCCAATGGATGCCGGCGGCCGCGGTTCAGCTGCCGGCGAGCGCGTGCCCGGAGGCGACGCCGCCGGTGGCGGGCTGTGGCTTCGGAATCAGGCCGTGGCGGTCAAGCGTCGGGACGTCGAGCCGCAGTTTCGGCGCCAGGTAAACGGGTGCCGCGGACAGCGACACGTTCGCGACGGTCTGCTGAGCCTCGAGATGTTCGAGCTTGAGCATCAAGGCATCGGCCTGGTCGCGCTCGTCGCCAGACAGAGTGCCCCGCAGGGCCTGTAGTTCGCCGCGCATCAAGCGCAGTTATTGCACGATCGCGCCGCGGGCGCGCCGCTCCATCGATGCCAGGGTGGCGGCATTGGAAGACATGGGTAGGTCCTTTCTGGAAGCTGGGGAGTGCGCTGCGCCCGATCGGGGCGCGGTGTGACAGCCGAAGTGGTGCCGTGGGTCGGGCCACCGGCATGGGAAGCGCCTCCGCTCAGGCCGCAGGCCAGGCAAAGGCGGCTGCTCAGGAGAGGGTTCGTCGCCGCGGAGCAGTGAGGGCTGCGTGTCTGCTCGGGGATACCGGCTGCACCGCTCGGTCACCCAGGCAGGACCGGGAGCGACCGCCCCGAACAGTGGGTCAGTTCGTGGCGCCTGGTGCAGACGTGCAGCGGCGGCCCGTGATCACGTGCCGCATGCCTGGCACGCGGCTGCACAAGTCCCTGGGCGGGTGACGACCGCGACGCCAACGCAGGGTTGGGATTCGGAGCCGCGTCGCGATCTCCGGAACGTTGTGGATGCGATATCCACGCTGGGCCCGCCCAGTATTGGGCGGGTGCACGGTCGTCGCAACGACCGGCGCGCATCGCGTGGAGCCAGGCGCGCCGAAGACGCCGCCGGAGGGCGAGGATCGGGGTGGCCGCCAGAGCATCGCGCTCACTACAGGCCGTCAACGAGGTCGCAACGGGATCGGCGGTGTGCTTTCAGCCGCGATGGAGCGAAACTGCGGTGCCTACATGGTCGAGCAACCGCTCGCGGTGTGCCAGCGGCAGGCAGTACCCCAGCGCGCCGTCATAGAGCGCCAGCGCCACCGACAGCGCGTGCAGGATGTCCGCTTCGTTGGACTTGGCGCCGAATTTGCACTGCAGGGCGAACTGGTTCTCGGGGTCGGTGCGGTTCTCGTAGTAAAGCAGTAGCTTCTCGAAGGTCGACACGTAGTCGGCATCGACGATGTTCTGGAAAACGCAGGACGTGAACAGCGCCGCGCCCGAGCGCGTGACCAGCATGTCGGTCAAATACCGGTGGTCGCGCAGCAGGTCGGCGAAACGCTCGCGCTCGTGCGCGCCCCAGACCTCGAAGTCCAGCGCTAGGAAGGGTGGATTGGCATGGTCCGTCGTGGCGAAGCCGCGGCACAGCGCCAGGGTGATTGCCAGCCCCGTGGCGTCGGTTCCCAGAGGGTCCTCCGGGCGAGGTGGCCGCCGGCGCCAATGGGCGTAGTAGTCGCTCGAAGGGCGGATGCGGAATTCGGCCATCTCCACCCTGGGCTGGTGGCTTGACAGGATCTCGCATGTCGACTGCGCCAGCACGCGGGTGAGCGCCGGACTGGGAACCTGGGCCAGCAGTGCTTGCGCGATCGGCCCAATGCGCTCGGCGCACTCGGCCGAGACCGCGCCCCAGCGTTGCTGGTCATCGGAGAATGACCGGAATGGCAGCGTGCGCTCCATCCGTTCCAAGGTTTCCTTGAGCATTTTCTGGTCGCGAGCCCTCGTCCGGGGCGGCCGGGTGGGCCGCAATTGAATCTACACCTTTTGGTGGCAAGGGCAGGCGGCGCGGGACGCGCGGCCTGGGAAATGGGTGGCGCTACGATGGCAGCTGATATGGGATGCGCGTATTGCCGCTGGGCGAGCGCCACTTTGTGCCGCGCGTAGGCCGGGATGTGCGCCTGCTCGGCGTAGTGCGCGCGGCCTGGAGACGGGAGCGCTGGCGTGGCTGCCGGACGGGCGCTACGCGCAGGTCAACGTCAACGGCGACATCGTCCAGCCGCTGGATGCGGCACAGGTCGAGGCCGCGCTGCAGTGTGCCGGCATCGCCGTCCCCCGCACGCAGTCGACAGCGCAGTGCCAGGCGTCAGCGGCTGGTGGGTAGGCGCCGCGCGGACCCACCGTCGTCGTCAAGCGGCGCCGGGTGATCCAGCGGCCTGCCGAAGGGCACGGCGAGCGGGGTTGACGGAGGCTGCACCGCAGTCCCGCCTGCGGATGCACGTCGGAAAGGGCGAGGCGCGCGCGATCGGCCAGGGAGGGGTTGCGCGCGTGGACGGTCCCCGCGCGTTGACCGCGCCCCTGCGGGGTTGACGGGCGCCTGAGTGGGCGGATCCTGGGTCGATGCTGACCCTGGAAGAAAAACAGCTGATGCAGCGCTGCCTGGATGCGATCCGCGAGGGTTCGCCAGGCTTTCGCACGCGGCGCCCGCAGCTGCAGATGATGGCTGCTGTGGCGCATGCGCTGTCGCGCGTGGATGCTGGCGAGGAGGAGCGCGCACTGGGCGCGCACCTCGCTGTGATCGAGGCGGGAACCGGCACCGGCAAGACCGTGGGCTACCTCTTGCCGGCCCTGGTACTGGCGCACCTGCGCGGACGCAAGGTCATCGTGTCCTCGTCCACCGTGACCCTGCAGGAGCAGTTGCAGCACAAGGACCTGCCTGCGCTCCTGCGCCACCTGCCGTTCGAGGTGGCTTGCCATGTGGCGAAGGGCCGGCGGCGCTTCCT
Organism: Acidovorax sp.; assembly: GCA_047601665.1. Taxonomy (GTDB): domain Bacteria; phylum Pseudomonadota; class Gammaproteobacteria; order Burkholderiales; family Burkholderiaceae_C; genus JASGIT01. Next base: position 4,213,166 of record JASGIT010000001.1, on the reverse strand, counting down.
GTGTCCGGCCCGGCTCGAGAACCACCTGGAGCCCAAGGGCGCATCGCACGGTAACGCGGTGCAAGATGAGGGCAGCGAGCAACCATCCGCTACGCCTGCAGTAGAGGCGGGGGCAATCGGCGAGGTGCGGCCGCTGCGATGGTTCCGCACCCTGGCGCAGGCCTTCGACGGCCAGCACTGGGATGGGGATCGCGACGCATGGCCGGACACTATCCCGGATCCGGTGTGGGCCGCGGTCACCACCGATCGGCAGGGCTGTCTGGGCAGCCGCTGCCCGAGCTATGGCCGCTGCCCGTTCTACCGCGCTCGGCAGAGCGCCAAGGATGCAGACCTCGTGATCGCCAACCACGACCTGGTATTGGCGGCAGCGGGCATGGAGCCTGGAAGCACCTTGCCCGATCTGCGTGAGGCACTTTTGGTCTTCGACGAGGCCCACAGCCTGCCTTCGAAGGTCGTGGGCCATTGCGCGTCGCGCCACTCCCTGTGCAGCGCCAGCGTCTGGGTGGCCCGCGCGGCGCGTGACGCGCAGGCGGCCATCAGCGCGCTGCGCCTGGATCGCACGGCCAGTGGCTTGGCGGATCCTCAGCTGTGCGCGGGAAGCCTCTGCACCGCGCTGGAGTGCCTGCTGGACGCGGTGGGCGGGCATTGCGAGTTCACCGGCCAGCAGCGCGTGTATCGCTTCGTTGGAGGTGTGTTGCCGGAGGAGATCAGCGTGTGCGGCATGGCGGTGCTCGATGCCGCGCGGCAGATGAGCCAGGAACTGTCCGCGCTGCGCGCCGCGCTGATGGAGCGGGCCGGCGACCAGGCCCTGGCGGTACAGCCCCATCTGGCCGTGCTGGGAGGCTATTTCGCGAAGCTGGATCAGCTCGTGACCACCTGGACCTGGATGCGGTGCGACGATGCGCAGCCTGTGGCGCGATGGGTGGAGCGCCATGCCGGGGCGGCGGGAGAAGACGACTTCCAGGTATGCGCCTCTCCGATCAGCGGCGGTCCGCGGCTGCGCGAGCTCCTCTGGAACAGGATCGGAGCCGCCGTGCTCACCTCGGCGACGCTGCGTGCCTGCGGGCGCTTCGACATGTTTGTGGAGGATGCCGGGCTGCAGGACTACGGCTCCCTGGAACGGCTGGCCCTCGCATCCCCATTCGACTATGCCAGCCGGGCAACGCTGCACATCCCCGGCGTGCGCGCGCATCCTCGCGATGCGGCCGCCCACGGCAAGGAGGTGGTGCAGAGGCTTCCAGCACTGCTGGCCAGCCAGCGCGGCGCGCTGGTGTTGTTCGCATCCGCGCGGCAGATGTGCGAGGTCTACGGGGCTCTGCCGCAGGAGTGGCAGGCGTGCGTGTTGATGCAGGGGCAGTGTTCCCGGCGGGAGCTCATCGAGCGCCACCGCGCGCGCATCGACGCTGGTGGCCGGTCCGTGCTGTTCGGGCTGGCGAGCCTGGCCGAGGGCGTGGACCTGCCACGCGAGTACTGCACCCACGTGATCTGTGCGAAGCTGCCCTTCGCGGTGCCCGACAGCCCTCTTGAGCAGGCGCGCCGGGAGTGGATCGAGGCGCAGGGGCGCTCGTCCTTCCTCGAGCGCTGCGTGCCCGAGGTCGGGATCAGGCTGGCCCAGGCAACGGGGCGCCTGCTGCGTACCGACGAGGACGAGGGAACCGTGACAGTGCTCGACCCCCGCCTGGGCCGCACAGGATGGGGCCAGATGCTGCTGTGCGGGCTTCCGCCGTTTCGTGTCGTCATCGGCGATCCGGCCCCGCCCGGATGATGTACTGCGTATCGCGTCCGAGTAGACGTTCCCTGCCTGGCCGGGCCCGCGGCAGCAACGTCTCGTGAGTGCTTGCAAAAGATGCCGGGAAAGCGGCATGTGAAAATCAATTAAAGCCTTGTCAGAAAAGAAAAAAGATAAAATTCTGTATCGATCAAGGTAGCCTATCTGGAGAGTGCGGATGAAGCTGGAAAGCAAGTTGCTGGTCTCACTGGGCAAGCGCTCCGGCAATGTGGTTCAGCGTCGCGAACTCGCGGAGCTTGCAAGCCCATCGCACCTGAGCGAGGCCATCGGCCAGCTGCTGCACTCAGGCCGGCTGGTGCGGCTGGGTGCAGGCTTGTACGCCAAGGCGCGGCCGGACGAGCGGGGCAAGGGCCAGCCATTGGCGGATCCGGTCCATCTCGTGCGCGAGGTGTTCGAGAAACTCGGCGTCCCCCTGCGCATGGTGAAGCTGGAGCGGGAAGAGGGCCATGCCGTGCTGCTCGTCGATCCCGGAACGCAGCGCGTCGCGCGCAAGCTTGATATCGGAGGAACGCCTGTGCGCTACGTGAAGCGGCCCACGTCCGCGGCAACGCCGCAAGGCATCCCCCTGGATCTGGATGCGTTGCCGACCCGGGGCGTGAGCCGGTTCGTCGAGCGGTTCGCCCGCGCCCACGGTATCGCGCACGTGCGCACCGGGCTCGACGACTATGCGGAGGCGGTGACCAGGACCGCGGGCGACGACGTGGTGCTGGATGCCACCGGCAAGCTGCTGGCCGCCCTGAAGAATAAACAGCTCATCAACGGCCGGCAGGCTGCGCGCTTGATGACGAACCACATGCGGGAGGTGGGACGTGTTCGATCCGTTCGGCGACTTCGAAAGCGCGGGCTATCTGCGCAACATTGAGCAACTGAAGGACCTCCAGGAGGTCAAGGTTCAGGAGCATCTGTTCTTCGAGGCGAATATCGAGGAGGCGTTGCGCTACCTGGCCGGCGTCCGGGGGCACATCGGCTACACGCACTTCCTGCAGGTGCATCGCATCCTTTTCGCAGAGTTCTATCCCTGGGCCGGGCAAGACCGGCACCAGCTCGGGGTAGGACGCCTGGTTGGCAAGGGCGAACGGCTGCAGTTCGAGGCGTCCGAGCTTTGCCAGCGTGCCGTGGAGTGGGGCCTCGGCATGGGAAATGATCGCAAGAAGATGCGCGAGCGTCCTGGCGCTGTGATGGGGCCTTCGCCTGGGCCATCCTTTCCTCGACTGCAATAGTCGCACAATGCTCTTGGTCCACTCAGAGCTGTGCCACCGCGCCGGCGTTTCCATCGACTGGCCGGCAACGCACAAGGCCGACTACCTGCGGGCGCTGACGGAGGAGCTGATCAGGCCCCAGGACCAGCCCCTTGACAAGTACTTGCGCCCGTTCATGGCGGCAGCGCCCGCCAAGAGCACGCTGCTGGAGCAACTGGTTGCTTTGCCAGGCCTGGACGGCAGGGGCCCGGAGGTTCGCCGCTAGGCCGATGTCGTCTACGCGGCGGACGATCCGCAGGCCAACGCGAGCTACCAGGACATGAAGCGCTCGCGCGGAGAGGCCGGCTCGCACCGGTGAGGTGCCCGGCCGGCGCGGCGGCGCGGCGCGTGACTTGAAGACGCGAGGGACGGTGGGACCCTGAAGCAAACGCTTCGGGATCCGCCATGCATACCTCCGCCATCCAGTTCCAAGCCAGCTACCCAGACATGGCCGGGGCAATTCGAAATCGTTCCGGTCGCTCTGGTCAAGCTCAGGACGATGACAGGCATCGACAGCTGCGTGGCGCGAAGGAGAAGATCAAGGAACTGCGGGCGGAGATGAGGGACCTACGGACCAAGGTGGCGAAGCTGGCGTCGATCAATGAGGTCTTGCTGATGGACAACCGTGAGCTTCGTCGTCGGCTGGCTAGACCTGAAGTCGTCGACCTGGCTTCTCGCAAAAGGGGCGGCTGAGGCAGTTCCGGAACGCCGGGCGCCGCTACTGTTGGGCGTCGGCGATGGTGACTGGAGGTTGTCATAGGCAATCGGCTCCGCCGGACCTGGTGCGAGGGGCCAAACTTAACAGCCGCGAAGAAGGGTACAATAAACCTAACTTCATGGGTTTTCATGCTCTGGAAAAGCGGCAACGTCGAACTGCGTATCTGGCCTCTTGACCATTGTCCACCGCATGTCACGGCGGTGTGCCGTGCGGACGCTTGGACGGCACGAATCGAGTTCTCGATGGTGACGGACGCCGTCTCGCTGTGGGACATCAAGCCCAAGAAGAACGCGCCGACATGGACCGTGATCAGGCGGCTGGCCGGACAAGTATTTAAGAACCGCCTGGCTTGCCGGGAGGCTTGGTGGCAGATGCAGAAGACCGTCTGCCTCGACAACGTACCGATAGGACGGCGTGGCAAGAGTGACGTTGTGCTGTTGCCCGCTGGCACGGTCGGCCAGGGCACCGTGGTTAAGGGCAGCGGCATCTATATCCCAGGACAGAGTGTCCAGGCGCGCGTGCACTGGGGCGCGTCGACAACGTTGGAATGGCTGAAGGAGGCCTGAACATGGCGATTAAGATCACCCGGGACGCTTACGAAGAAGCTTTGACGCGTGGCCGACAGGCCTTGGAAGAGACCCATGCTGTCTCCGCGCGCTATATCGCGCACGCCCGCGTACTGGAAGTCGTGTACAGCAACGGACTGTCCCTGCGCATCGATCCGAAGGGAGTTCCTGTGCTGAAGGACCTGCCGCGCGAGACCCTGATGCAGTCCTATGTGACGCCAGGCGGTGACGGCCTGGTGTTCGGAGAGGGTGAGGCGGCCGCAGTCAGTATTCCCGGCCTGGTGGCGCGCCTGATTCCCGTTGACATTGCGCGACGTGCCGTAGCTGCCGCGCGTGGGCGGGTCCGTTCCGAACGCAAGGCCGAGGCGGCAAGGCGCAATGGCGCCAAGGGCGGGCGACCGACCAAAGCTCACCTCGCGAATGCGGGGTAGCGCAGCGCGATCCAGGCCTCTGGCGCGCAGCGGGAATCCAGCCTGCGCGGACCAAGTAGCGTGAGCCCGTCGACTCCGCGAAGGGCTGCATGCCGCGGACATCGAGGGGGCTGGCGCGCCGCCTGGCACGAACTGGCTGCGGTACTCGGTATGCCGGCCGAGGCAGTCGAGGACTGCGGCGCGCACTCGGCTCGCGCGGCCGCACGACGTCCTGGACCTGTTCGTACTGTGGCAAGGCGTGATGTTGTCGACTTGGCATAGAGATCGTCAGTGCTGCGCAGCTCATAGGAGTGGACGCAGCGTGGTCGGGCTATGCTCTGGCACCACCTTTCTCTGCGTGGCGCATCTGGCAGGAGGTGGAGCGCGGCCGTCGCTGGAAGCCTCCTGCGCTTTTGCCGTTTCCCAAGACACCGGTGCCGCGCTACGGCCTGCTGCGCGTGGGCGATGACTGGGACGACGAGATCGAGTGCGACCTCGTGGTCACCGGCCTGCGGGATACGCGCTGGGAGCAGTTTTTGGACAGCTGCGGCCCGGCCCTGCGGACACTGCGCAATCAGCGCACAGTGATGGACATTGAAGGGCTGGGCAACATCGACGAAGAAGCTGCCTGGACTTTTCTGGACTTCGAGTGCGACCGCATGCTGGATAGCCGCGAGAGCTTCAATTGGGACTGGACCGCCGGGTACCGCACCTACCTGCGCTACGGTCTGGTGCAGCCGGGAAAGGGCGCTTCGCGGCGCATCGACAGCATCCTCAGACGCTCGCAATGGCGCCAGCGGCATGGTTTGCATGGCCAACAGGATCTGGAGGGCCTGCGTGCACGGCTCACGGTGTACTTCGAGCGATAGCTGGCCGTTCAGGCGGGACCAAAGGCGAACAAGCAAGAACTGCTCGCTGCGCTCCCGGCTGAAATCGGCGAGGCGACGAGGTGTGGTTGGAGAACACTTGAGCAAGTATAATTCCACATATACGCGCTGATGGAGGTGCCCACCGTGTCACAAATTACGCTTTACCTAGACGACGCGACCCAGGCGATGGTGGAGCAGGCTGCCAAGGCCAATGGGGTTTCCAAAAGCCGTTGGGTCGCGCAGATCATCCGCAAGTACGCCGCCCAAGAATGGCCGCGCCAATGTTTGGATCTGGCGGGCCGGTTCGCCGACTTCCCGCTGTGCGAGGACCAACCCACTGCGCCGCCAGACGCGCCGCGTCTGGGCTTCTGATGCTGATCCTCGACAGCAACACCATCAGTTACTACTTCCGGGGAGATCCCGCGGTGGTGCCGCGTCTGCAGGCCCTGTCCCCTTCCGAGGTCGGCGTTCCTGCCATCGTCGAGTATGAGTTGCGCTATGGCTTGATGCGCCTGCCGACTGCAGCGGCCACGCCTCGGCTGGCGGCGCTGGATCAATTACTGCAGCCTCTGCAGGTTTTGTCGTTCGACAGCGAGTGCGCGTCGCAGGCCGCGCGCATCCGCGCAGAACTCGAAGCTGCCGGCACCCCCATCGGGCCGCATGACTTGTTGATTGCCGCGACCGCGCTGTGCCACCAGGGGCCATTGGTGACGCGCAACGTGCGCGAGTTCTCCCGTGTGGCTGGCCTGCGCTGCGTGAACTGGCACGAGTCCTGAAGCTCTATGCAGCCTGGCCAAGGGCACCAGCGTCCACCGCCTGAAGAGGCAGAGCACGGCGGGCGCAATGCGCTCGCCGCGCCAGTCGAGAAAAGGCCGCCGCGGGTGTGCGGCGGCCTGCAGTCGCGCGATGGCTATGAAGCCAGTGTCAGGCCCCAGGCAATGCAAGCCAACGATCCGTCGACAGGGCTGCTTTGCAACAGTGCCGTGACGGGGCTGCGTTCCAGCGACACCGTGAGCTCGTCATATCCCTCGGGGTAGTCGGCCAGGCCGGTATGGAGGTCGAACTCACAGTCTTCCAGCACCTCCTCGATGAGGCACGCAGCGCAGTCGGCGTCGAATGCACTCTCAGGAAATTCCTCCTCGGGCAGCAGCCGCCCTGGCACGGGCCGGGCCATGCGAGCCTTGAGAAGGATGCTGCGGTAGAAGCCGCCACTGTCGTCATACTCGGATGAGACCTGGAACGTCAGCGTGACAGCATCCAGCCACGGGTGCTGCAGGAACAGCCCCGCGAGCAAGGCGCCAGCCAGGCTGCGCTCGAGCCAGTCCTGATCGGCACGGGCCGCGCGGTAGCGGGCCTGGGCATCGGCGCCCGCATTGTTCAATGCCATCGTTCCGTCGGCCTGCGCCAGGTAGGCCAGCCCTTCTTGCGTGGCATCAATGGACATGATCGCCCCTTGTTCGGCGGTGGTTGCCCTCGGAGAACACCATCGCGTGCGGGTGCACATGCCCCAGCAGCGGATGCCACCAGGGCGGCTCGGTGCAGACCTGGTGCCAGTCACCGCTGCCGTCGTTAGCGCTGACGTGGACCTCGATGCAACGCTCGCAGGCGAGCATCTCGGCCACCAAAGACATCTCGAGGCGGCCGCTGCGCGTCGCCAGGATGTACAGATGCGACAGATCGAGCGCATAGGGAACGCCCGACTCGAAGACGGCCCGGTATTCCTGCCAGCTCGACACCAGCCAGATGTCTTCCCTCGAAGGATAGTGGCCCTCTACGCCAACGGGGCAGCCGAACAGGTCGGCGCAGCGGCGCGCGTGGTCCAGCATGGCGGACAGCCCGGCCTGCGAGCGTCGGCCGGCGTGTGCCGTGTATGCGGGCGCGTTCAGGCGTTGGCTGACGCGTGCCGCCTGGGCGAACCAGTCGGCGTGCGCATCGAAGCCGCTGAGATCGGCGAGCCGCCGCTCGGGCAGCAGGTGCACGTTGGCGTGCAGCCGAAGCTGCGTGCCCGGGCAGGCCGCGCGCAGCACATCGGCCCGCTCCTCGGTCAGGCAACCGACACACTGCGGCACGACTTGGACGTGCTCGACCGACAGCTGCCCGAACAGGGGCTCGTCCACCGGTTCACGCAGCATCTGCGCAGCCGCTTCGTGGCTCAGGCCGGGCCAACAGGCCAGCGAGACATGGATTTTCATAGCCGGACCTCGTTGTACTCATAGTCGGTGAAATAGGCGCGGTGCTCGATGGTTACGCTGCCGTCCGTCGCGTCGAAGATGACGTCGCCCTCAGCGCCATCGCCGACATCCCAGCCACCGAATTGCTGCTCGACCAGTTCCATCGCCAGATCTGAGGCCGCGTCTTGGAGCGGCCGATCCTCCTGCTTGATCGCGCTCTGCCAGGCACCGTCCACCCAGCGGCTGGACTCGCTGTATTGCAGGGCCACCGCCCCTTCATCCAGCGTGGCGCCATCGGACATCTCGAAGCGCACGCCTTCCGGGCCGCCGGAGTCGGCGAAGCCCGTGTAGCTGACCACGGCGCGCCCGACCCGCTCGGCGAGGAGGGCGGCGAAGATCGCAGCGCGGTTGGCCGCGATCCGTTCGTTCTCGGAGAGCGGGGGCCCTTCCGATTGCATTGAAGCTTCTTGCATGGTGTTTCCTCAGATGAAGTGAGGCGCCCGCGCCCCTTTTGGGGCGAGAGCGCCCCAAGGGGTCATGAAAGAACCCGCCGTGGAAGGCGGGTTCGCTGTAGCGGCATCCCTGGCCGGGATGCCGTAATTCGTTGGCGCCTGCGGCGACGAGCGGTCGAAGCCGGCGGTGCGGCGCCACTATGGCTGCGGCGGCTGCGCAGTTCCCAGGAGCTCGGCGAGCAGCGTGTCGTCGTCCTGCCCGCGGGAGCGGGAGGCTGGGAGCTTGGCCACCGTGTATCCGGCGGCGCGAAGCTGGCGGATGGTGTCGCGTGCGTGGTGGGAGAGCACCTTGCCGGTGCCTTCCGTGTGCGCGGCGAGGACGCGCCAGGCGTCCTCGCCGGCCTTCGTGTTCGCAATGAACATCGTGAACAGCCCGTCGTCGCGCCAGCCAAGGTCAGGCGTGGACGCTGCGGGTCGGGAGCGCCGGCTCATGGCCTGAGCTCCTTTGCCGGCGCGTTGTCCGTGAACGCCACGATCCACGCGCCGCGCGCGTCGTCGCGGCAGGTGATGGCGCTGCGCCGCTGGCGTACCGTCACGCACTTGGGCAGATGGGCGATCAGGTGCGCGACGCAGCGCACGTCCCAGCCGTCGATGACGCGATGGCCGGTGCGGCGCACGCGAATCAGCCACTGGGATCCGTCGGTCTGGCCCGCCTGCGCCGGGGCGCGCGCGCGTTGTTCCAGCGGCGACGCATCGGCGCAAGTCCGGGCTGGCGCCATAAGTGCGGCGCGCTCCTCGTCGCCCAGCAGGGCGTAGGGAAGCAGCATGTGCGCCGCGGTGCCGTCGTCGAAGCCGATGCCGCCGCGCCAGGGATCGCAACGGGCGATCCTGGCGTCCAGCGCGCGCTTGGCGCGATCCTTGAGGGTCTCATAGGGGATTTCGGACATGGGTATCTCCTGGCCCCTCGCCCGCGTGGGGCGGAGGCGTTGGGAATGGAAAAAGTGGCGCGGTCGCGCCGAGGGGGCAGCGGCTGCGCACGTCACTGAAAAATGCGCGGCTCCACGGTTTCGCCGCACATGAAGGCGACGTAGGCGCCGGCCTGTCCCACATTGGGGAAGGTGGCGGCCAGGGCGCCGTCATGCAGTACTTCCCAGGGCCGCTTTCTCTGATCGGGGGCACGGCGAATCTCCAGCGCCGGCAGGCGGAAGGCCGCGTGGCGGTAGAGATCTCTGCCGGTGTCCCAGGCGACGATCCGCAGCAGGCTGCTCGTGAGGATCGGCACGCCGCCGTCGGCGCCTTCTTCGACCAGCAGGGGCACCTTGAGGCACCCGGTGGAACGTCCGATGGTGCCGACGACGTCGTATTCCTCCAGCCAGCACGCTCCGGTGCCAGGATCTCCGGGCATCAGCCGCACCTTGCGGCCGTCGCGGCGGCAGGTCTCCAGCACTCTGGCCGCCTTCGCGTCGGTGCCGGGCTCGAAATAGGTCTCTTGGGTCAGCTCCGAGCGGCCCCAAGCGTCGATCGCGGCCTGGTACTTGGCGTAGCCGGCCAGCGAGCCGTGATCGCTGGCGGCGAAGGCCAGCTCTCGCCGGCCGAGCCGTTGGGCGATCTGGTTGGCGTGGCCGCGGGCGTTGTCGAAGCCAAGGCAGCTGACGCCGTCCTCGCTCGGGATGACGTACAGCTGCTGCTCTGCACTCAAAGTGACGTGCATGGTGGATTCCTCCGATGAAGGCGGAGCCCATTCCCCTGCAGGGCGGGCCCCGCGGGGTGGTTCAGTGGCGGGCGCCACGGCGCCCGCATGGAAGGTGGTCAGGCGACCAGGCGCGCCGGGCGGCCCTCCCTGCCGCTGACGAAGAGACGCCGCAGCACGGAGAGATTGCCGGCGGCTAGCGCCGCGCAGGCTTCCTCGACCAAAGCGTGGACCTCGGGTGCGCTGGGGGTGCACGGCAGAATCCCGGCGAGCACCATGTCGTCGCCGCTCAGGAACCGCAGTTCCCCGTCGGGCGAGTCCTGCGTCACGAGCCAGACCGGCCTGGGTTGTTCGGACAGGTGCTGGCGCACCAGCTGCGCGGCGGCGGGCAGGGTCTCTGTCAGCACGACCCGTTCGATTTCTCCGACGTCGTGGCTGTAGAAATGAACCAGGTAGTGGCTCGGCCGGGACGGGGTCGGAGAGTTCTGTGCCGCGACGGCGCACGCCTGCGTCGCCGATGCGGTGCCGGGCGTGTGCGCGGCGGCCGCGGCGGCATCGATCTGCTGGCAGCGCTGCAGGTGGTCCAGCTTGAGCAGCAGCCCATCGGCCTGGGCGCGGTGCGCGAGCGAAAGCTGGGTGCGCATCGCGAGGATCTCCTGCGTCATCAGGCGCAGCTCTTGCACAAGGGCGCGCTCGGCGCGGCGCTCGATGGCGCACAAGGTGTCAGTGATGTTGGGCATGGCAAGGCCTTTCTGAATGGAAATGGGCCGCAACCCGCGGGCGGGCACGACAACGCGGACCGGACCGCGGAACGAGGGAGGGGGCACGCCGCAGAGGGGCGTGGAGGCTGGAGCCGGGCGTGCCGGCTGGAGAGGGCCGCGCAGCGGCGGCCGCAGAATCGGCAGCGGTGTGCTGCGCCAGGCGGGTATCGACCGCAACGCCCGAGAGCTTCGGGTATGCACGTGGCGTGCATGGGCCGTAGCCCGACAAGCATCCTTAGGATGCCAGCGGCCGCGGCGGATGCCGCGGGGACTGCCTGCCCGCCACCGGAATCGGCGCACGCGTGCCGTCGATTCGGTGTGGCGGGGCAGCCCCAAGGTCCGTCATGGCGGAGGGATCAGCCCCAGATGATTGCGTACTGCACGGCAGCCGGCTGCCAGTCGCGGTCGCGCGGGCGCGGCACGCGTGGAGGCTTCAGATAGCCTGAATCGATGGCGTCGAAAACCCCGTCGTCCCAGAGTTCGAACACCAGGCGTCCGCGCGGCGTCGTCAGGGCGATGTGCGCTCGGTCCTGTTCGAACCAGGTGGTGCAGACGTACTCGTGGGCCTGGGTCCTTCGAGACTGGAGCGGGCGGCGGCCAAGACGGTGCTGGCCACCATCAACTCGTCTGGACCGATCAATGGCTTCGAAGTGCAGAACCGGCAAGGTGTGACGCTGTGCAGCGGCCAGGCTGGCACTTCCAGGCACATGGGTAACGTGGACTACTGCACCGCCACGGTGCCGGCTGGCGTTCAATTCCGGATCGTCGCCAAAGGCAAGCCGAGCGAGTTCCTGCAATACGTCGTCACCGAACGGGCACGGAACTAGCGGGCCACGCAATCAGAGGTGTGCAGCGCAGGCAGTGTTCTGTCCTCCTTCGAGGTGGTGAGCTGCGGCTGTACGGCTCATGGAATGCGCGGGGCAGCGCCCGTGCGAATCGGTACGCCCATGAAGGATCCGCTGCGGCAGCGGGACCTGCGCAAGCTAGTTGGCCGCGTCGGACGGCTTGGACGGCAATTCAATTCACGCCGATCATGCGCAACGGAACCCTGCCCCGGAATGCATAGCCGCAGCCAGCTGCTGGAGATTGCCGATATTGCCAATTTATGAGATGATATCGGCATAATCGCTCACAAGGAGGCCTTCATGCCCGCTCCATTGCTCCGCCATCAGCCCGGCGTCGACGCGGCGGGCGGCGGGCTGTCCGTTCCGGTCAGCATGCCCGAGGACATCGATCCGGCGGCCGTGTCGTCTGTGGTCCGGGCGATGGAAAGGGCGCTCGTGGTGCTGGCGCATGCGCGCCAGGGCGAGGTGATCGCCCGGGCGGATCAGCTTGCGGAACTCGCCTCCGGCCTGCTGGAGCCGAGCAGCGAACTGCTTGAGGACCGCGTGGCCCGCATGCGCACCCTGCGGCAGGTCTTCACGGAGGGCGACTGGCTCAGCGCCGAGCAGCTCAACGCCCTGCAGGACACGCCACCGGCGAGCAAGTCCCAGCCGGCGAGTGACTGGAAACGGCGCGGCCGCATCTTCGGCGTGAGCCGCAGCGGGCGGGAATACTTCGCGCGCTACCAGTTCGACGCGATGTACGAACCGCTGCCCGTCATCCGGGAAGTGCTCAAGGCCTTCGGCGAGGTGGCCGATCCGTGGGTGCTCGCTGCGTGGTTCCACTACCCGAACGCCTGGATCGCGGGTGCCGAGGGAGCGCCGGTGGCGCCCAAGGATGCTCTGGACCGCGGCGAGGCTGTGGTGCGCGCTGCCACCAAGCGCCGCGGTAGCTACACCGCATGAGCGTCGCGGCACCCGGCATGCTGCCTGCCCCCCGGCCGCGCGAGGATTTCGAAGTCCGAGAACTTGGGCACGGCGACGTGTCCGAGTGGTACCACGTCTACTGCACGCGCAGCCACCCGGAGACGAAGGCCGATACCTTCGCCCAGGGCTGGGGCGACACGCGGTTCGCGCCCATCCGCGCGGCGGATGGAACACCGGTGCACACTTACTACGTCGCCAGCACGGCCGAGGCGGCTTATATGGAATCGGTGTTGCACGACGTCTCGCTGTCGCCGCCGGGCATGTTCGAGGTCGCTTCCCTGAAGTATTTCCACTTGGTGCGGCTGCGCTTGCCCGTACCACTGCGCTACGTGAGCTTGCACACGCCGTTCCTGCCGCGCCTGGGCATCACGCGTGCGCAACTCATCGACAGCCTGCCCGCCTGCTATCCGCAGACGCGTAGCTGGTCGCAGGTAGCGTACCTGCAGTGCACTGACGCGCAGGCTGTCGGCTACGGCTCCAAGCGCGATGACGCCGCGCGCTGCCTGATGCTCTTCGGGCAGCGGCTGTCCCACCCGCCGTTCGAAATACTCGCGCAGGAGCCGCTGGCGCTGGAGCCCCGGCGCGGCGACCTGCTGGCGCTGGTGCGCGCACTCAAGCTGCATGAGGTCTGAGCCCATGCACGGCCACAACCCTGGGGCGGGACAGGGACGGCCGGCGAAAGGCCGGCTCGGGCGACGGCAGCGAATGCATTGACTGACGCGCGAAGGCGCATGACGAAGGAGGGGCCATGCTGAGCCTGAGGATCGATTGCCAACGCTATGGCGCCGTGGGGCGGAAGAGCATTGCGGCAAGCCCGCGTAGGGAGAAGGGATTGCCCGGATGAGCCGGCGCCTGCATGCCCTGGTGATCGGTAACGCTGCCTACAGGGCGGTCACCGTCCTGGCCAATCCCGTCAATGATGCCAACGACATGGCCAGCATGCTGGAGACCTGTGGCTTCACCGCCATTCTGCAGACGGACTGCACGAATGCCGGCATGGACAGGGCGGTCAAGCGCTTTCGGGAGGCGCTCCAGGAAAGCGACGTCGGCCTCTTCTTCTTCGCCGGCCATGGCATGCAGATCGACGGCGAGAACTATCTGGCCGCGGTCGATACCGATGCCGGCGACGAGACCGACGCGAAGCATTCCTCGCTCGCGCTCAACCGCGTCATCGACGTGATGAAGAGATCTGCCTGCGCCACCAGCATCATCATCCTGGACGCCTGCCGCGATAACCCCTTCGAGCGGGCCTGGACGCGCTCCGCTGCCTCCCGGGGGCTGGCGCCCGTCTACGCGCCGCGCGGCACATTGATCGCCTATGCGACATCCCCGGGCCAGACGGCCAGTGATGGCAGAGGTCGCAACGGCAGCTATACGGAAGCGCTTCTGCAGCACCTTGCGACGCCGGACTGCTCCATCGAGAACATGTTCAAGCGCGTGCGCAATACGCTCAGCGCGGCCACGAACGGCAAGCAGATCTCCTGGGAGCACACCTCGCTCGCCGGCGAGTTCTTCTTCAAGATGAGTCTTGGCGTGCGCATCGATCTCTATTCGGATACGGCGCTGAGCGACGGGCTTTTCGTGCTCGATGACGCCATACGCTCGCACGGCATCATCCGGGAGCTCAAGAGCTGCACTTGGCCGCGGCAGAATCCCGCCGTGGCGGAATTTACGGTGGACGTCGCCAACAAGGCTTCAACGGATGCGCTGTTCGTGCTGGGCCGGAACCTGTATCAGGCCGCGTGCGGCGGCTCCAACGCCGCGATGGCCTATGTGGCCGATTTCGCATCGCGTTCGCAGCATATCGACGAGAACAGGCGCAAGGCACTGCTCGACGGGATGCTGTTCGAGGTGTTCTTCGATCCGCAGGCACAGTTGCGCCCGCGATTCAAGCTGCGACAGTTCGGCCCGCTGTTCGCGCTGCAGCGGCACAAAGAACTGCTGCCGAGCTTCAACTTCATCGCCGAATGCCTCTTGCCCGAGACTGCGCGGTTCTACGCTGTGCCGGGCAAGCGACACGAGGTTGTGGTCGATGTGCGAACGCGGCCGACGAAAGCCGCGGCAGACCATGTGCTGGAATCCGTGCATTTCGGCGGCCAGAGCATTCTGTGGCTGGAGGACGAGGACTACGCGCCCGCACCGGGAGAGCCGGCGGAACTGGAGCGGCTGACCATCGACAAGTTCGAGGCCCGGCTTTCCGAGCAAATGGTGGTGCCGCCCAACCTCCTGCGCATCAACTACGCCGGACTGCGCAAGCAAGGGCAGGAACGCATCCTGTTCCCGTACGGCTGGACGGCTGCCAAGCGCTGAGCTGGTCCCACATCGCTGGGCGTGAGGACCTCTACAGGCTCGGTAGGGTGCCTCCGGGCCGCCTCGAACTCTAGAAGTCGGCCCACTCCGTAAGGTCGAGCGTCTTGCGCGACTCGGCGAACAACGTCCTCACTTGCGCGAGCTTTTCACCCTCAAGCCCGAAGAATATGCGCTCCGGCAGATAGGTAAACAGCTCCGCTGGGACCATTTCCTGAAGAACGCCCCAGGTCTTCTGCTTCAACGTCCAGAAGATCAGGAACTCAGTATCGTAGGCGGCCCCCCAGTAGGCATGGCCTGGGTCAGGCCAGGTCACCTCGACCACTCGACCTTCCTCGTCGATACACCAAGCATGCGGGATCAGGAGCGAGCCGCCCTGCGCCACGCCTTCGACATAGGTCAACTCTGGGAAATCCATCGCCAATTGCGCAGCGTTGCGGTAGCACTGCTTGGCGGGACCGCGCGGGAAATCGTGTTGAGCTGCTACATTGGCTTGGGCCTGCCCTGCGACCAGTGTCAGCTTCGCTCCCAACTGGCCGAACGAGGCCTCCAACTGGAGTTGACGCTCAATACGGCTGAACGGACTCTTCGGTGACATGCGCCACTGTAGCGGACGAGGCCCGAGCTCGCTCCGACGGCGGCAAGGAGGGAGTGAGATTTTACCCGCTGAAGCTCGTGCGGTGCCGCCCTCGGTGACCGGGCTGCGGCGTTCAAGCGGGGATTGCCGGGTGCCTATGTGCCAGGCGCTCGATCGTTCGAAGCAATGGAGCCAGGCGCCCGGCCGGGGCGTCTGCCGGCTCGACGCCGCCCGAAAGCCTCGCGTCACTGGTCGGGCCAGGAGGCCTGCGAAGCGCGGTGCGGGGGCGCGGCCAAAGAAGCCCCCCGGGGCGCAATGCACGCGGCCCGAGGTGGCAAGACGCTCCGCTGTGGCGACGGAGTGCCACCTGCTCCTGGAGGAAAGCAGGGGACTTAGCCTGGGATTGATGCTAGCAGTGCCCCCGCCGCACCGGCAGCCTTGGCCTTGCCCGCCTTCCGAAGTCATGTGGCAGGCCGGCTGTTCGGGCAGGCGAGGACGCGCCCTTGATGGCGCCGATACCAGAGTCAGACTGGCCGCATGAACACACCATCCTCCGCCATCGAGGCGCTCGCCGGAGATTGCCGCCCGCGGACGGCGGCAGCGCCTTCCCTTCAGAGGCGCCGGCTGTCAGGTCCGGGCGCCATCGACCCGTCAGGGACGTGACCGCTATGGGCTACCTCAATCCCTTGCTCCGCTTGCCGGCCGCCCAGGGCCTGCTGGCGCTGGGCGCGCCAGAGCGCGCTGCGCTGGGCCAGCTCCTCATGGAACTGCGCGCGCAGGCCAACGACGAGGCAGAGAATGCGTGGCGTCGCCGCAAGGGGCCCATGGCTTGTTACTGGCGCGCCGTTTCGACATACGCCCGCCATCTGGCCCACGTTCTGCGGGTAGAGCACACCACGGCGCCCGCATGCGCCGCGACGAGCATCGAGGCCGAGATGCGGTGCGCGCTGGACATTGCCCGAGGCCAGGTTGCAGCACTGGTTCAGGCCGCTGCCGCGGCATTGCCTGAGCAGACCCACCCCAGGAGCGGGACACCGGAGAGCTGGGCGCGACAGCTGCGCAATCTGAGACGGCCCGGGGCGGCGGATCAGCTGAGGCAGCCGCTGGGTTCCGAGATGCGGGGCGCGGCGTCGCGAATGCCGCGCGCGTGCGGCGCCATATCGACGACTACGCGGTGAGCACGTGCGGCGCACGCGGCTCGTTGGTTCCACCGGTCTCCGGCCATCCCCGGAGGCGGGCGATGGGTGTGCCTGAGGCGGCTCACGGGATTGGCGGACCCGTTCGCTGGATGGGATCGCCTGATGATCCTGTTGAGCCTCGGGTGGCTACCGGATGCGCGCGCCCGAACAACTGGGACGCGTGCTTCACCGGCTCTTCCATGCGATTAACACCCTGCACGAAACCTTCGAGGTGCCGCGCGCGCTCAATGAATCGATGACAGAGGCGCTCGTCGCGGCGCTGGACTTGCCGGACTGAGCGCGATCTGCGGCCAGCAGTCCGGCCCGCAAAGCGTGCCCACCTCCCGCGTCACCGGTTCCGGAGCTGCGGGGGGCATGTCTCAGCCATCGAGGCCCTGGGGCGGCCACAGGCTGTAGCGCAAACGCCAGGCCAGCCCATGCCACACCCCCGTGCCCAACAGCGCCGCCAGCAGGCCGAACAGCGTCAGCGCCGCCAGCAGCAGCGGCATCGCCCACACCCGCTTGAAACTGCCATGCGTGCTCATGGACGGGCCTGCGCCATGCGCGCCATCTGCGCCACGCGATCGGCGTGCGTCTTGCGCCGCGCCAGCCACAGGTACAGCCCGCTGCCCAGCACCACGATGGTGATGAGGTCGAGCAGCGCCCAGATGATCTTCAGGGGCAGCCCGCCGTAGTCGCCGAAGTGCAAGGGCCGGGAGACTTCGAGCGCGCGCAGATACCAGGGCATCCGCACCACGGCCGTCAGTTCGCCCGTGCGGGCATCGACCAGCACGGGGCTGAACAGCCGGCTGGTCAGCGGCGTCTCGCCCTTGGCCCAGAGCAGGTAGTGATGGGGGCTGCCGAAGGGCGAGCCGGGGAAAGCCGTGCTGATCACCGTCATGCCCGGTAGCGCCTGGCGTGCGGAGGCAAAGGCGGTATCCAACGACGCCCACTCGGTCTGCGGCGGTAGCGGCTTGCCGCGCCACGGCGCGAGCATGGCCTGCACGTCGGTGCGCTGCCACAGGGCAAAGAGCGGCGTGGACAGCTCATTCATGGCGCCAGTGGCGCCCACCACCAGCGCCCAGGCCAGGGTGACGATGCCCAGTAGGTTGTGCAAATCCAGCCAACGCAAACGGGTGGCTCGGCCGGTGCGCACCGTGCCGAAATCCAGCTTCTTCATGAAGGGGCCATACAGCACCACACCCGAGACGACCGCAACCACGAACAGCAGCCCCATGAAGCCCAGGAACAGTTCGCCCGGCAAATCCGCAAACAGATCCGAATGCAACTTGAGCATGATCTGCATGAAGCGCATGTGGCTGCGCTCGGGCGGATCGGACTCCTTGAGCAACTGAGCCGTGCGCGCATCGAACTTCAATGTGTGGTTGCGCCGGGGCTCATCCTCGAAGGACTGCCAGGATGGCGCCATGCCCACCACCACTTGCGGCTCGTCATCATCGACGAAGATGAAAGTGACGATCTGCCCCGGATAGCGGCGCTGGCTCTCGGACACCATGCCGTCCAGGCTGGCTGTCGGCGTTCCCGTCGGCAGCGTGGCGTAGGGCGGATCGTCGTCAAGCCAGTGGCCGATTTCTTCGCTGAAGATCAGCGGCAGGCCGGTCAAGCAGATCACGAGCAGAAACAGTGTGCAGGCCAGGCTGCTCCATTTGTGAATAGCGGCCCAGGTTCTGAGATGCTTCATGGTCGCAATGTCCGTTCCACGGTTGCGGAGCTATTGCAGCACGTATTAGAGGGTCCAGCGCAACGTGAGCGTGGCCGCGCGCCGAGAACCCAGGAAGTTCTGATTCCAGGTGGAGCCCACGCTTTCATAGTAGCTGCGATTGAAGAGATTCGAGATATAGAGCGAAGCATCCAAGTGATCGTTGATGACGTATCGCAGTTTGAGGTCCGCTGTCGCATAGCCGTGCTGGGTCAGGCGTCCCACGCCGTCGTCGTAGTAATAGCTGCTAGAGACATTCAGGCCTGCCCCTACGCTGTATTGACGCCATTGGCCCGGCAGCTGGTAGTCGGCCCACAGTTTGAGAGAGTGTTTTGGCGCAATGGCACTGAAGACTTGTGCCCCAAGGCCCGCCGAGGTATCGCCGCTGGAGTCGAGACTGCGTACACGGGTGTAGGCATATCCAGCGTAAAGGTTCAATCCCGGAAGCACTTGGCCGGACACCGTGGCCTCCAGCCCGCGGCTGCGAGCCTTTCCCTGCGCTAGGTAGATGCCCGAGTACGGATCTTCATGCGGATCGGCCACCGCCCGGTTTTCCTGGGTGATCTGGAACAGCGCCAGCCCCGTGTTCAGCTTGCCGTCAAGATGCGTCCCCTTGATGCCCACCTCGTACTGCTCGCCCTTCATGGGCTTGATGAGCTGGCCGTTTTTGTCGCGCACCGACTGCGGGGTGTAGATGGAGCTGTAGCTGGCGTAGGCGGTGTAGGTCTTGTCGATGTCATAGAGCAGGCCGCCATACGGGGTGATGTGGGCGTTGACCTTGTCGCTGGAAGCAGGGTTGCCGAACGGGTTCTCGTCGGCCACCGGCGTCACGCTGGCCTTCCACCACATGGCATTGCCGCCCAGCACCAGCGTCAGCGGATCCGCCAGCTTGAAGCGTGCATTGCCGTAGGCGGTGTACTGCGTGGTGACAGTGTTCAGCGCGTTGCTGACCTGGCTGCCGCCTGCATATGGCGGTGGAATGATGGGATCGAAGATGTTGACAGTGGTGAGCTTGCCATAGACGTTGCGGATGTAGTTGTTGGAGCGCAGATAGTTCATCCCCAGCGTCACGTGGTGCTGGCGTCCGGCCAGATCGAACGGGCCATCGACGAAAGCATCCAGAACATCCTGCGTGTTATGGCCGCTGGAGATGCTTCCTTGAGAGAACGCCGTGATTCCAGTGACCGGATCCACCCCGCCGCAGCACGGAAAGTCGGACTGCATGTTGGCCCGGTTGTACAGGTGCGTGCCACTCAGCTTGAGGCGCCAATCCCCGCCGAGCTTGTGCTCCAAGTCAAAGAATGCCGAGCTGGCTTCGTAGTGGTTGAAGTCGTTGGCGCCACCCAAAAAAGCGCGCGAAGGGTGGGAAATGAGCCGATAGTCTTTGAATGCCGGGTAGCCTTCGGCCATGTTGCGCATGGACAGGCGCTGGTAGCTGGCGCCGATGTCCACCTTGGTGTCGGGCGTGAGATCGGCCTCCACGACGCCGTATAGCAGGCTGGGCCTCTTGTACGACGAATCCTGATAGAGATGGGTGCTCTCGGAAGATGCGACGATGCGTGCACGCACCGTCTTGTCCTGGTTCAGTGGAGTGGACAGGTCGGCCATGGCGCGGATCTCATGGTTCGTGCCAAGGCGCATTTCGGCTGTGGCGGCCAGGTCGTTGAGCGGGCGCTTGCGCACAAGGTTGACCGTGCCGCCAGGGCCGCCGAAACCGTTGTACAGCCCGGCCGGACCGCGCAGGGTCTCAACGCGGTCGTACATGGCCAGATCCGGCGCGAGCAAGCCGTTTTCCGTCATCGCGAGGCTCAGCGGCACGCCATCGAGTTGCATCGCATCGACAGGGAAGCCACGGGAAAACAGATCCGCCCGCGCATTGCGGTAGGGCGTGACCACCATGCCGGGCGTCTTGCGCAATGCGTCATTCATGTCGTTCAGGTTCTGGGCCTGAATCTGTTCTTGGGTGACGACGCTTAGGGACTGCGCGATCTCCCGCTGCGCCAGCGGCGTTTTCGAGCCCACCATCGTGGGCGGATTCAGACGCGCGGGCTCTGAGCGCACGGCATCCGCTACCACTTTCACCTCTTGTAGAGTCGTGGAGCTGCCTGCAGGGGCAACGGCCTTTATGACCACCGCATTGCCCTCACGAGTTGCGGTCAGCCCACTGCCCGCCAACAGACGATCCAGGGCCTGATTCGGTGTCAGCGACCCCGATACGGCCGGAGCCATCTTGCCGGCCACCAGCGCCGGCGGAAACAGCAACTGCAGCCCCGCCTGGCGCGACAGTTCATTGAGCGCCTGCCCCAGTGGCTGTGACGCGATGGCGATAGATGTGGGCGCCGTGGCGCTCTGGGCCTGAGCCGTGCCTACGGCGCCAGCCGCCAGGAGTGCCGCCAGGGCCAGGGGAGCGAGGGCGAAACGCGGTTGCCGCATGAATGCAATCTCCAAAAGTAGTCGTAGAAACAGGAATCACTACTAATGAAGTCGCACGAGGGCAGTAAACCCTCATGTCCGGGTGCAAAAAATTTTCAAGCCGGCGCTCAGGGCCGCGCAACGACCTCGAACTGTTCGCCGTGCCACTCCAGCCGCACCGGCAGCAATGAGGGCAGCGCCTGGGCGAAGGTGCGCATTTCCCGCAGGTCGAAGCTGCCGCCCAGCCGCAGCGCGCCCACGGCCGGGTCGCGCACGATCAGACCGGTATCCCCATAGCGCTCCAGTTCCGCTAGGGCCTGGGCCAGGGGGATGTCGTTGAAGCTGACACGTCCTCGGCGCCAGTCCGCAACGCTGTCCGAGGTAATGCTGGCGACGGGCTGCAACCGGCCAGCGGCATCCGCCGCGACGCGCTGCCCAGCTGTCAATTCGACCAAACCGGCGGCGCCGGCCGCCGCCTCACCGGGCGAAGTCATGCGCGCTACGCGAACATGGCCGGATTCGACCGCCACCACGGTCTGCCCGGCGTCGAGGCCGGCGGCGGTGTGCCGGACGGAGAATTTCGTGCCCACGACGGTGACGCGCACGGCACCGGCCAGCACGTCGAAAGGCTGCTGCGGGTCCGCGTGCACGCTGAACATGGCCTGGCCTTCGAGCAGGCGAACTTCGCGGCGGTCGCGGTACAGGCGCACCTGGGCCTGGGTGGCAACGTCGAACTCCAACTTGCTGCCGTCGGGCAGGTCCACGTTCAGGCGCTGGCCGCGCTCCGTGGTGTAGTCCTTGGCGAAGACGGGCTGGCTGCGGTAGTGGTCCCAGCCCATCCAGCCACCGCCGACCAGCGCCACCACCGCCATGGCCGTGGCAGCCTGGGGGAAGAAACTGCCGATGCCGGTCAGCCAGGCGCGGCGGCCCGGCGAGGCTGGCCTGGCGGGGTATATGGGCGGGCGGATGGCTTGCGGCGCCTTCGTGTCGGCAGGGGCGGGCTGGGGCAGCCCTGCCTTCAGGGCCTGGATCTTGTCGCCGGGAAGCTCGCGCACGGGGTCGAGGCTTTCTTCCATCTCCTCGTAGGCTTCGCCGTGCCGAGGGTCGGCGCGCAGCCACTCCTGGAATTCGGCTTCCGCGTCGGCTTCGAGCCCTTCGCTGCGGCGGGTGGCCCACAGCGCCGCCTGCAGCAGCACCGGGTCCTGGGTGCGCGCGTATTCGTCGAATTCGCGCGCGTCCGCCTCGTCCTGTGCGGACGCCGCATCGTGGGTGGGCCGGGCGTCTTGATTCATGGGCTCTTATAGGTGTAGTCGCACGACGCCGAAAAACCCACACCCCTGCATCGAAAGAATTTCATGTTCCCTTGGAGGCCTCCCTCGCCGGGGATTCGCCCAGGAGCCGGCGCTGGCAGGCGCGGCACGCCAGGCGCCCACGGGCGATGTGCTTCTCGACCATGCTGACGGAAGCACCCATGCGCTCGGCGATCTGCGCGTGCGTCAACTCGTCGAACACATGCAGGATGAATGCCTCGCGGCACCGGGGCGGCAGGGCCTCGATGGTGGCAACGTAGGCCTCGATGGCCTGGGCCGAGGCCAGCAGCGCTTCCGGCTGGAGGTGCGCTGGGAGCGGCGGGTGCTCGGCTTCCTCCAGGGCGTGCAGATCCTCGTGGCCGCGCCGCAGGTCGCGGCGATGCTGGTCCACCATGACGTGGCGGGCGGTCTGGTACAGGAGGGCGCGCGGCGCGGCGATGGGCACGTTGGACTGCTGGATGGCCAGCACGCGCGCGTAGCTTTCCTGCACGGCATCGGCCGCCGCATCGCGGTCCTTGACCATGCGGGTGCAGAAGTTCAGCAGTTCGCGGTAGTAGCGTTCGAGCACGGATCGGCCATCGCTCAATGGAAACAAAGCATTCCCCTGGCCGCCGTACGCGGCGACAGAGCAACACCGGCCCCGATTTTCGGAATGGGAATGAATCGCATTATCCCCGACGTGTCGATGTCCCACCCGATACCTCGGCTAACGCAACCGAAGAGCGCCTTCTCGCCAACTCGCGCTGCCGGCGCACGTCCCAGGGGACCGAGCCGCTTGCGCCACGTCGCTGATCCGGTGGCTCAACCGGTGCTCAATCACCGGCCAACACCGAAGGACAAAGGCGGGCCCCGACCAGGTGGACAGGTCGCGTTGCGGGGATGCTGCCGGACGGCGGCTGTACGCTGGTGCCGGATCAGGAGGGACTTGACTTGCTGACATGGCGACGGTGCCAGGGGCGGCCAGCGCGCTGGCGTGAATGGAAGGCAAGGAATTCGCCAAGTCCGGGCCAGGAACTGGAGCCTGTTCCTGGGAGACGGCGCTGACTGCGTGTGCGTTGCGTAGAGCGGTGCGCCCATGCCCGCGTGCGCATAGTGCCAGCGGGTGCGGCCGCAAGCGGGGCAGGCCATGCACGGTGCTTCCGTTGCCCTTGAAGGGGCGCCTTCGGCCGGCAAAGTGGTCTTCGCAGGCGGCGTGCCTGCTGCATCAACGGAGGACACGATGCCAGCGCAACAGCATCAGCGAGGTGCAGGCCACGGAGCGCTTCGCTTCGGAGCCCGCTTTTTTTCCGTGCACGGCTCCGAGTTGCCGCGAGTCCCAGCGGGACGCGCCGGGACTCCGGCGATGGGCGAACCCGCAAAGGCGAACTTTGCAGCCGCTGCGCAGCCTGTTGGAAGCGGATTCCGCGCGCGGCTGGCCCGCTGCGAAGGGAGGCCCTGAATGGCGGAGTACAAGCTGACGCCGCCGAAGGTGCGGGAAGAAATCGCCGCCCGCCGACGGCAGGGATGCTGGGGGCATGACAGCCCTGCCTCGCTCCAGCGCCATGCCCCGCTTCGACATCGCCCGCGATCCCGCGATCGATACCGCGCTGGAGGCCCATGCGCCCGTCTATGTCGGTGTCAGCGGGGGCAAGGACAGCCAGGCGCTCGCCTACCGCGTGTGCTGTCACCTCGACGCTATCGGGCACGTGGGTCCACGTGCGCTAATCCACAGCGACCTGGGCCGGATCGAGTGGAGGGATTCGGCGCCCGTGTGTGGATGCCTGGCACAACGGCTGGGCTGGGAGCTGGTGACGGTGCGCAGGGCTGCGGGAGACATGGTGGATCGCTGGCTGTCGCGCTGGGCCGCCAATGTCGAGCGCAAGGAGCAGCGCCGCGCTGCTTGCGTCCATGAGATCGAGCAGCAAGCCTGATGCGATATCGGATCAAGCCGGACATTGACTTCGTACGATATCGCAGCCTCTAGATGATCAGAGTTCGTACTTCGAGGCGGAACAGCGTCTCGCTGAATGACATGGCCGTACAACGCTCAGCGCCCAGTCATCCGCAACGCGGCCTCGGGCAATCTTGCGCCCACGAGTTCCAGCCGCGAGGCGGCATCATCGATCCGCACCATTTCGTCGGCCGTCAACTCAATGTCCAACGCACCCAGGTTCTCGAGCAGGCGATGGAGCTTCGTGGTGCCAGGAATCGGCACGATCCAGGGCTCGCGCGCCAGCAGCCAGGCCAGCGCGATCTGTGCCGGCGTGGCGTTCTGTCGATACGCGACCTCGCGCAGCAGATCGACCAGCGCCTGATTCACCTTCAACGCTTCCGGCGCGAAGCGCGGAACGCTGCTGCGAAAGTCCGTGCTCTCGAACGGCGTGGAGGCATCGATCTTGCCCGTCAGAAAGCCAACGCCCAGCGGGCTGAACGGCACGAAGCCAATGCCCAGTTCTCCCAGCAGGGGTAGCAGTTCCTTCTCAGGCTCGCGCCACCACAGCGAATACTCGCTTTGCACCGCCGCCAGCGGCTGCACGGCGTGCGCGCGCCGGATCGTCTCCGTGCCCGCTTCGGAAAGGCCGAAGTGCCTGACCTTGCCTTCCGCGATCAACGCCTTAACGGTACCGGCCACCTCCTCGATCGGCACGGCCGGATCCACTCGGTGCTGGTACAGCAGGTCGATGGCATCGATCCGCAGGCGCTTGAGCGAGGCTTCGACCACGGCACGAATGCGCTGCGGGCGGCTGTTCAGCCCGCCCAGGCGTTTGCCCGTCGCCAGATCGACGTCGAAGCCGAACTTGGTGGCGATAGCCACTTCGCCCTTGAAAGGAGACAGCGCCTCGCCCACCAGTTCTTCGTTGGCGAATGGGCCATAGACCTCGGCGGTGTCGAAGAAGGTCACACCCCATTGCACGGCCTGCCGCAGTAACTCGATCATGGCCTGCCTGTCCGTCGGCGGGCCGTAGTAGCCAGCGGACATGCCCATGCAGCCCAGGCCCAGCGCGGAAACTTCAAGGCCGCTGTGGCCCAGCGAACGCTTTTTCATGACTGGCTCCAGGTGAGTTCAACTGGCCGACGGAACGTGCCTGGGCCAGTCCGTGACGCGGCTGAGTGTCCGTCGCTCCTGATCCGCCTCCATCGTCAGCCCCGTATCGAGTAGAAGCGCACGGGATGCGTGTGCGGCAACCACGACGAGGCTGTTGCCCAGGCCATGGCCGCCGTGGGTAACGAAGGGGACCATGGTCTTGCCCGCCAGGTCATGGTTGGTGAGAAACGAGCGGATGACTGGTGGCGCGGTTTCTCCCCAGATCGGGAAGCCCAGGAACACGGTCGCGTAGTCCGCCATGTTTCCAACCTTGGCCCGAAGCGCCGGTTCGAAACCGCTGTCCCGTTCGCGCATCGCCTGCGCGACGGTGTGCTCATAGTCGTCTGGATAGGGCAGTGCAGGTTGTATCTCGAACAGATCCGTACTCCGTGCACGGTGAATCTGGCCGGCGATCACACGGGTGTTGCCGGAGTGGAAGAAGTACGCCACCAGCGTCTTGCCGCTGACGCGTGGCGTCACCGTAGGGGATGCCAGCGCCGCCGCGCCGCTGGCGGCCAGTGGCAGCAGCACGGACGCCGACAAGATCGCGCGTTGGGAAGATGCCTGGGGCCGGATATCGACGGGTGCTTTCTTCATGTCACTCGTCAATGTAGTGATGGAATACCTTGCTGATAAGTCCGCATAATTGACATACGGATTTGAACTGGATTCACAAATGCCCCGCCACGGCTACTCCGACCTGCTGGCCTTCATCCACGTGGCGCGTGAAGGCAGCTTCACGCGCGCCGCTGCGCAGTTGGGGGTATCGACGTCCGCGCTCAGCCATTCGGTGCGGGCGCTGGAGGCCCGGATGGACCTGCGCCTGCTGACCCGGACCACGCGCAGCGTCTCCGTGACGGAGGCCGGCGCGCGCCTGTACGAGAACACGGCGCCGCGCTTCGAGGCGATCGACGCCGAACTGCAAGCCGCCACCGAGCAGCGCAAGCAGCCGGCGGGCACCGTGCGCATCACTACCGCCGAGCACGCGGCCAATACCATTCTCTGGCCCAAGTTGTCTCAGGTCTTGCCGGACTATCCCGGGATCACGGTGGAAGTCACCGTGGACTACAACCGTTCGGACATCGTGGCCGAACGCTACGACGCCGGTGTGCGGCTCGGCGATGAACTGGCCAAGGACATGATCGCGGTGCGCATCGGGCCGGACATGCGCATCGCCGTCGTTGGCTCCCCCACGTATTTCGAGAACAGAACCAAGCCCAGAACCCCGCACGACCTGGCGGAGCACAACTGCATCAACCTGCGCCTACCCACCCACGGCGGGCTGCTTCCCTGGGATTTCCAGAAGGGCAAGCGCGAACTCAAGGTGCGCGTGACCGGGCAGTGGATCTACAACGGCATCTCGCCCATCGTGCGCGCCGCGCTGGCCGGACAAGGCTTGGCCTTTGTTCCGGACGATGCGGTGGCAGCGCACATTGCCGACCGCCGATTGGTCCGAGTCCTCGACGATTGGTGCCAGCCGTACACGGGCTATCACCTGTACTACCCGAGCCGCAGGCAGTCGTCGGGTGCGCTGGCCGTGATCGTGGAGGCACTTCGGTATCCACAGCCGCTGCGCAAAACGGAGAAGGCGAAGCGCCGACCAGGGTAGGCTGCACGTCGATGTTAGCCGGCAACATTGTTGAATTCCGCTCAAGACCGATTGCAGCATTGTGGGATTAATCAAAACGGCCCGTGCCTCTAGCATTCCGGCACTGAATCAAACTGGGCGCAAGCTGCCCGCAACTGCATGGAAAGCAAACCGGATCATCCGCCCACCATCGTGGTCGTGTCGCTCACCTACAAGGCTCCTCTGGAGCAGGTGAACATGCACGGCGCTGCGCATGTGGCGTGGCTGGAACAGTGCCTGGCGGTCGGCACGCTGGCCGCATCCGGCCGCAAGGTGCCGCGCACGGGTGGCGTCCTCATCGTGCGGGGCGACCTGGCGACGGCGAAGGCGATGTGTCGGAACGACCCGTACTGCATTCACGGCATGGCCGAGTACGAATTCACCGAAGTCGAGGTGGCGTTCGCGGCATCTGGCCTTACCGCCATCTTGAACGCGCACCCATGAATGCAGAGGCCGCCACCCATCCAAGCCGCCGCCATCTGCTGCAAGGCGGCGCGTTTGTGGTGCTCGCTGCAACAGGTCTTGCAGGCTGCGCCAACGCGCGAAACATGCAAGGACATCCCTCTATGAACACCACTCCATCAAGCACCGTCAACGGCCTGCCCCGGCGCAAGCTGGGCAGCCTCGAAGTCACCGGCCTGGGCTTCGGCACCATGAACGTGACCCATGCCTACGGCCCGCCCATCGAGCGCTCGGCCGCGCTCAAGGTGATCCGCCACGCCTATGACAAAGGCGTGCGCTTCTTCGACACGGCCGAGGTGTATGAAGGCAGCGAGGAACTGATCGGCGAGGCGCTGGCTTCCGTGCGCAACGACGTGGTGCTGTGTACGAAGTTCGGCTTCGACGTGGCCGACGATGGCAAGGTCAACGGCCTGAACAGCCGGCCCGAGCACATCAAACGGGTCTGCGACAAGCTGCTGCGCCGCCTGCGCACCGACCGTATCGACCTGTTCTATCAGCACCGCATAGACCCGCAGGTGCCCATCGAGGATGTGGCCGGCGCGGTCAAGGACTTGATCCAGGCGGGCAAGGTGCTGCACTTCGGCCTGTCCAGCGCGGGCGCGGCCACCATCCGCCGCGCGCACGCCGTACAGCCGCTGACGGCGGTGGAGAACCACTACGCCTTCTGGTCGCGCCAACCCGAGCGCGAGGTGCTGGCCGTGTGCGAGGAACTGGGCATCGGCTTCGTGCCCTGGAGCCCGCTGGGCATGGGCTACCTCACGGGCAGCGTGGCAGCGGAAACCCACTTTCTCGACGGCGACCTGCGCGCCATCTTCCCGCGCTTCACTGTGGAGGCCCGGCGTGCCAACTGGCCGGTGGTGGACTTGCTGCAGCAGGTGGGCCGCCCCAAGGGCGCCACACCCGCGCAGGTGGCGCTGGCGTGGCTGCTGGCGCAAAAGCCCTTCATCGTGCCGATCCCAGGCACAGGCAAGGCGGCCCATCTGGATGAAAACCTGGGCGCGCTCGACCTGGTGCTGGACGCGCGGGACATGCAGGCCCTGGACGAGGGCTTCGCGCGCATCCAGGTCCAGGGCTCCTATACCGGCGAGCGCCAGATGGCCGCCATCGACATAGGCGACAAGGAAGGCTCAAGTTCTGCAGGCGGGCATGGCCTGTCGCCATTGCCTGCGGGCATGCGGTAGAGCGCAGGCATACCCTAGTTGTTGCGTTATCGCAGCGCCTCGATGACGAGCGCCAGGGCAGGTGCCATCTGGCTGCGGCTCGTGTAGTAGAGGTGATAGCCCGAAGTTGATGCACCGACGTCCCGGCGTTCCGCCGTCGGTTTCGAGATGAGAAGAAGACCTCAACCGATCGGCTGGTAACGACCTTCGCTGGCCAACTGCGCGAATTCCTCCGCCAGGAAATCCAGAAGCTGGCGCACCGCCGGACGCATACCCCGGCGCGAAGCGAAGGCGGCCTGCACGGTGCCCGCGGGAGGTGCCCAGCCGGGCAGCAGTTCGACCAGCTGGCGCTCAATCAGGGCCGAATGCACCAGCATATGCGGTAGCGGCGCGCAACCCACGCCCGCCAGCGCTGCGCACAGCAGCGAACCGACGTCGTCGGCCACCAGGCGCGGCCGGTGCTGCACTTCTGCGTGCTCGCCGGCCGGGCCGATCAGCGTCCAATAGCTTTCGTCCGTCGAGTTGCCCAAACCCAGCGTGGGCAGGCGCGCCAGGTCGGCGGGGGTCGCTGGCGGAGCGGTACTGGTCAGCAGTTCGGGCGCGGCCACCAGCACGTGCGAACTGCGCGCCAGCGGCTTGACGATTTCGTCGGAGTGCGCGGCAGGCATGGAGCCATCGGGCGCGGCAAAGCGCACGCGCAGCGCCACGTCGATGCCTTCGTGCCAGAGATCGACATTACGGTTGGTCGATTCGACGCGAACCACGACCTGGGGCCAGGCGCACAGGAATTTCGCCAGCATGTCGGCCACCGCGTTTTGCAGCAGCGCCGGCGGGCATGAGAGGCGGACCGTGCCGCGCGGCGTGGCGGTTTCCTCGGCGGAAAGAGCCAGCGCGGCCTCGGCTTCGGCCAGCATGGCGCGCGCATGAAGCAGCGTGCGCTCACCGATATCGGTCACTGCGAATCGCCGCGTGCTGCGCTGGATCAGCCGCACGCCCAGGCGGACCTCCAGTTCGGCGACGCGGCGGCTGAGCTTGGACTTGGGAATGCCCGTGGCCCGCTCGGCGGCGGCAAAGCCGCCATGTTCGGCAACCTGGACGAAGTACGCGAGGTCGTTGAGATCTTCCATGCCGCCATTGTTCTATGAATGGGATGCTGGGAGGTATTTTTGCGGCTTTTTCCCGATTGGGGTAATTCCTATCATCAATACATACCGCTCGCAGTTCAACCAACTTCAAACTTGAAATGAAAAAAGTCCTTGGAATCCACGGCAATCCCAACACGCATTGGGTCGGTGACGGCTTTCCGGTGCGCTCCGTCTTTTCCTACAACAGCTTCGGCGGGGAGGTCAGCCCGTTCCTGCTGCTCGACTATGCCGGGCCGCACGATTTCGCACCCACCCAATTGCGGCGCGGCGTTGGCAAGCATCCGCACCGCGGATTCGAGACCGTGACCATCGTTTACGAAGGACAGGTCGAACACCGTGATTCGACCGGGCATGGGGGCATCATCGGCCCCGGCGATGTCCAGTGGATGACCGCGGCCGGCGGGATCATCCATGAGGAATACCATGCGCCCGCGTTCGCCAGGGCGGGCGGGCCGCTGCGCTCGGTTCAGTTGTGGGTCAATTTGCCGGCAAAGGACAAAACGGGGCCGGCCGGCTACCAGGGCATTACCGCAGCCGAAATCCCCGGCGTCGCATTGCCTGGCGGCGCTGGCCTTGCCCGGGTGATCGCCGGCGAATTGCTGGGCGCGAAGGGGCCGGCGCACACCTTCACCCCGATCAATGTCTGGGACGTGCGGCTGAACCGTGATGCCGACGTGACGCTCGCTTTGCCGCAAGGGCATACCGCCATGCTGTTCGTGGTCAGCGGCCACGTCACCGTGAACGGTAGGAACGGTGCCAGTGAGGCGGAGATGCTGCTGCTGAGCCGCGAGGGCGATACCGTCCACATTCACGGCGATGGCGATGCCACGATTCTTGTCCTGACCGGCGAGCCGATCGATGAGCCGATCGTGGGCTATGGCCCCTTCGTGATGAACAGCGAGGCGGAAATCCGTCAGGCCATCGACGATTTCAATTCCGGGCGCTTGGTTCAAACGCCGCCAAGCCAATGAGTGAGGTGGCCTGAGCGAGCCGTGCGGACGATGGTGGTTGTAATCGTCCTGCCAAGCGTTCAATTTCTCGCAGGCATCGTGCAGGGTAACGAACTCATTGACGTTCAGAAACTCATCGCGCAGCCGCCCGTTGAACGACTCGATCAGCCCATTGTCAGTGGGTTTGCCAGGCCACGTGTAGTCCAGCTTGATGGCGCGCCTGTACGCCCACTCGTCCAGGGCCTTGGAAGTGAATTCCGCCCCGTTGTCCAGGGTGATCACCTTGGGCCAGCCGCGCTGCGCCGCAGCGCGGTCCAGGGCCTGTGCAACGCACCGTCCCGACAGCCGAAAGTTGGCCTCCAGGCACACACTCTCGCGACTCCACTGATCGATCACGGTGAGGATTCGAAACGCCCATCCGTCGAGCACTGGTCGTGGACAAAATCCATGCTCCAGTGCTGGTTCGGGCCAGTCGGCACCTGTCGCTTTGCGTTTCCTTACCTGCAAGCCAGCTTCGACATACAGGCGGTCCACCCGTTTGTGGTTGACCATTTCTCCGGCCTGGCGCAGCTTGAGGTAGATCATGCCGGCGCCGTAACGGCGAGAGCGGTGCGCCAGGACGATGATCTTGTCCTTCAAGTCGACGGCAGGTTCGTACCGGTAGCCCAGGGCCTTGATGGTGGCTGCGATGCAGCACCCGTGCCCGAGATAGTGCTCGACCGCTTGCTCCTTTTGGGATTGCGAATACTTCGGCTTCGATCGCACGTAGCCAGACGACGGATCCAAATATCGCTCGTACTCTCGATGCCAGCTTTTCAGGGAGTTCTTCGTCGGGTAGCCCAACTGGCGGATGGTCGCCCCGGTGCGCTTGCCCAGCTTGATGTGGAGCTCGACCTCTCGGATACGGTCTTCGCATGAAGACATGAACTACCTCCAAAGGTAGTCCAAGAACTCTGCCGCCCCCCAATAGCGCAGTTCTCAGTCGGCGTCAACACCTGTATTTCCCAGAGCATCCTGGCTTTGCTGCGTTGCGGCTGGGCAACGCCGGAGCCCATTCAGAGCGCGGAGGTTTAAGGACGGTATTCATTTGTATGAAAATATACTTTTACTAAGAAATAGTGCTTGTGTGTAACAAAAATAGAAGAAATTGATGACGATAACGAGGGAATCTATTTCACCTGACACAGGTCTGCTGGCGCTATTGATGTTGGCACAGTTCCATGGACTGCAAGCCGATCCAGCCAAGCTACGGCACGAATTTGGTACCGAGCCATACGATGCCATCACCTTGCTCAATGCGGCCAAATCCATCGGCTTTACCGCCAAGCGGGTGCGGCAGCCACTGGAGCGTTTGGACAAGGCGCCGCTGCCTTGCATTGCTATCGATACGGAAGGGCGCTTTTTCATCCTCGCCAAGGTCGATCTGGCGAGTGTCCAGGGCGCGGTATTGCCAAGCAGCGAAACCGCTCCTGGCAACGCAAAGATCCTGATCCAGCGTCCCGGCGAGCCACCCCAGATTCTTGGGCTAGACAGTTTCCGGGCCCTCTGGGATGGCGAACTCATCTACCTCACCAGCAAAGCCAATTTTGCCAGTGACATAGTGCGCTTCGACTTCACTTGGTTCATCCCTGCTGTCATCAAGTACCGTGGGCTACTGGGTGAAGTCTTCCTGCTCTCGCTGGTGCTGCAATTGATCGGGCTGGTCACGCCCATGTTCTTTCAGATCGTGATGGATAAGGTGCTGGTCAACCACGCCATGCAGACTTTGCACGTTATCGCCATCGGCCTGCTGTGCGCCACCGTGTTCGAAGCGCTGCTTACGGGCATCCGCACCTACGTCTTCGCGCACACCAGCTCAAAGATCGATGTAGAGCTAGGGGCGCGCCTGTTCAGGCACCTCATGGCCCTGCCTATGAGCTACTTCCACAGCCGCCGCACCGGCGATTCCGTGGCTCGCATCCGCGAACTGGAAAATATCCGTTCTTTCTTGACCGGCAATGCCATGACGTTGGTGTTGGACCTGCTGTTTTCGTTCGTCTTCGTGGCCGCTTTGCTCTGGTACAGCCCGCAACTCACGCTGATCGTGCTGGGCTCCATACCGGTCTATATTCTGATCTCGGTGCTCTTTACCCCTGTGCTGCGCGCTCGTCTGAACGAGAAATTCAACCGCAGCGCAGAAAACCAATCCTTCCTGGTAGAAACCATCAGCGGTATTGATACCGTGAAAGCCATGGCCGTGGAGCCACGCTGGCAGCAGCGCTGGGACAAGCAACTTGCCAGCTATGTTGTCGCCGGTCTGGCGGCCACCAATGTCGGAACCGTCGCGGGAAGCGCCGTCACATTGGTCAGCAAGCTTGTCACCCTGGGCATCATGTGGCTTGGAGCCCAACTGGTGCTCGATGGCGAACTGACGGTCGGCCAATTGATTGCATTCAACATGCTGGCAGGGCAGGTCTCCAATCCTATTCTGCGCATGGCCCAGCTGTGGAACGATTTCCAGCAGGTGGGTATTTCCATGAGCCGCTTGGGCGACATCCTGAATACCCGCACAGAGATTGAAGGCAGCAAGACCCGTATTCCCCGCCTGGCCGGTGCCATCGAATTCGACCAGATCTCGTTCCGTTACCGCCCCGATGCACCCGATGTCATCCGTTCGCTGCAATTGCGCATCAGCCCTGGAGAAGTCGTTGGCATCGTGGGCCGCTCTGGTTCCGGCAAGAGCACGCTGACCAAGCTGGTTCAGCGCTTGTATGTGCCTGACCGTGGCCGAGTGCTCATTGACGGCCAGGACATCGCTATCGTCGATACCGCCTCGCTGCGACACCAGATCGGCGTGGTGTTGCAGGAAAACGTGCTATTCAACCGCTCGGTGCGCGACAACATCGCGCTGACCAACCCGTCATTGCCCCTGGAGGCCATCGTGCAGGCCGCCAAGCTTGCCGGAGCGCACGAGTTCATCTGCGAACTTCCTGAAGGCTACGACACCATCGTTGGCGAGCATGGCACGGGCCTGTCGGGCGGCCAACGCCAGCGCATCGCCATTGCGCGTGCCCTCATCGGCGATCCGCGCATCCTCATTTTTGACGAAGCCACCAGCGCGCTCGACTATGAGTCCGAAAAAATCATCCAAGACAACATGCGCCGCATCTGCCAGAACCGCACCGTCATCATCATTGCGCACCGCCTCTCTGCCGTGCGCGAAGCCAATCGCATCATCGTGATGGAGCGCGGGCAGATTGCCGAGATGGGAACCCATCAGCAACTGCTGGTCAACCCTCGGGGCATCTACAGCCATCTGCATCGGCTGCAAAACGGCCTGACTGGATGAGGTGCGCACCGTGAGTCTCAAGCACCGCATCCAAGCCTGTGCTGAACTGCTCGGCCGCTACGGTCGCACCTTTGCCTGGTTCTGGCGCCAGCGCGGTGCATTTCCGGCCCAGACTTTGCGCGCCGACGAAGCGGAATTCCTGCCCGCCGTGCTGGCCGTGCAGGAAAGCCCGCCATCCCGCAGCCTGCGCTGGATCGCTTGGTTGCTCGTGCTCATGGTCATCGCCGCAACCGCCTGGGCCATGCTGGGGCGCATGGACATCGTCGTCAGCGCCGACGGCAAGCTGATACCCAGCGAGCGCAGCAAGACCATTGCCGCAGTGGACACCGGCAGCGTAGTCGCGCTCCAGGTGCGCGATGGCCAGGCCGTCAAGGCGGGTGACGTGCTGCTGCAACTCGACACCAGCGCGCTCGACGCCGAGCGCGACAAGGCCCTGGGCGAGAAGAACGAAGCCGCCTTGACCTTGGCGCGCAACCAGGCCTTGCTGCAAGCGGTGCGCCTTGGCAAGCCGCCTGCCTTGCCAAGGCTACAGGCGCTGAACCATGAATACGGTGCCACCCTGGACGCCACCCGCTGGCAGGCCGCCTATCTGCATGTGCAGGGTCAGTATCAGGACTACGTCGCCAAGCGCAAGAAACTCTCGGACGACATCCAGCACTACAGCACTGCCTTGCCGCTGGCGGTTGAGCAGGCTGCGAGCTACAAAGCCCTGGCAGCCACCAACGATGTTTCGCGTGATGCCTGGATGGATAAGGAGCGCACCCGGTTGCATCTACAAGCCCAGTTGCAGGAAGCGCGTAACCAGCGCGATGCCCTGGCCACCGAAATCTCGCGTACCGCGCTTGACCAGATCGCCGAAGCCCGCCGCATTGCCTCCACCTCCACCCAAGAAGCGCTGCGCGCGGCCAGCACCAGCCGGCTGCGTACCCTCAAGGCCCCCGTGGACGGCACCGTGCAGCAGCTCGCCGTGCACACCCTGGGTGGCGTGGTGCAGGCCGCTCAGCCCATCATGCAGATCGTGCCTAGTGGCGGCCCGCTGGAGGTCGAGGCCTTCATCGAGAACAAGGACAAGGGCTTCGTTCGTTCGGGCCAGAACGTCGCAGTCAAAGTGTCCACCTTCGAGTACACCAAGTACGGTACCTTGCCCGGCAAGGTCACTCATGTCTCGCAAGACGCCATCCCTGACGAAAAACGCGGCCTCATCTACGCCGTCAAGGTCTTGCTGGATAAGACCACGCTCCACGTGGACGGCAAAACCACCCCTGTGACCCCCGGCATGGCCGTCAACGTTGAAATCAAGACCGGTGACCGCCGCATCATTGAATACGTGCTCAGCCCGCTGCTGCGCCACACCCATGAGGCCCTGCGTGAACGTTAAGCCCGTTCTTGTCTTGCTGTGGGCACTGTTCATGGAGTGCGGCCTAGCGCTGGCACAGAGCCCGCTGCATACCGAGCCCGAGGCCTTGGGCCGCAGCCTGAGGGTGCACCTGCCGCCCGACCTGCTGGCATCGTCCGGCCCTGGCGAGCCCGCCGATCCAGGCAACGCTGATGGCCTGCAGTCACTCGATCTGGACTGCGCTACCCGCGCAAGCGCCAGTTCCGCGGACAACCCCCAATGGGCACTGCAAACGTTGCAAGCCAGCAGCCACGCCACACCGTCCGTGCTTCATTTGCCCATTGCCGTCCAATTGGCCGTCTGCCATAATCCGCAACTGCGTGCCAGTTGGAGCCAGATCGCCCAACAAGCGGCTCAGGCGGGGCAGGCCCAAAGCGCCTATTGGCCGCAACTCAATGCCA
Organism: Acidovorax sp.; assembly: GCA_047601665.1. Lineage (GTDB taxonomy): Bacteria > Pseudomonadota > Gammaproteobacteria > Burkholderiales > Burkholderiaceae_C > JASGIT01. The sequence continues at coordinate 4,177,657 of JASGIT010000001.1, read as the reverse complement.
GCGTTGCCCGCCAGCGCAGCCGCGTCGGCTACGCCGACGCCGACATACCTGCCAGCCAAACGCAGGTCACCGCCCAGAACGTCATACTCAGTTGGCGTCTATGGGATTTTGGCGCTCGAAGTGCCCGCGTAGATGCTGCCCAGGCCCAGGTACGGGCTGCCCTGAGTGGCCAGAACGCTGTCCTGCACAAAGCCGTGGCCGATGTGCTGCACATCTATGCCGAGGCGCAGTCCGCCCAGGCGCGCCTGGCTACTCAGCGCCAACTCCAGCCCCTGGCCAGCCGTAACCTGCAAGCCGTCAAGCGCAGGCAGGCAGCGGGCGCCGGCAGCGCGGGCGATATCTTGCAAGCCATCACCGCCCAGGCACGCATCCAGTTGGAGCAAAGCCGTGCCGAAGGCGATCTGCGCAAGGCGCTGGCGCAATTAATTTACCAAGTAGGGCTGCCGCCAGGCACGGCACTGGAAGTAAGCTCGCTGCTGCCAGAATCCACGCTGGAGGTGACCGGCCAACTCAGCCCGACGGCTGAAATAACAACCGAGAAGGCAGTCCCTCATCCAGCCGTGCCCCTGCTTTCTCTGACCACTCAGCGCCTGCTGAATCAAACGCTGAACGACTGGCTCGCTCACGCGCGCCAATATCACCCCGCTGTTGAGGCCGCTCGTGCCCAACTGCAAGCAGCCGAAGCCAGCCTGAAAGCCATCCGCGCTGACGGTCTGCCCACGTTGGACTTGAGCCTGGGCCATTACCGCAATGGCCGCCCCAACATGGCCCTGAGTGCCGTGCATTCGCGTGAAAATGTGGTGGGCATCAGCCTCGCCATCCCACTCTTTGATGGCTTTGCCAACACCTACAAGGCAAATGCCGCCCAGGCATTGATGGAGCAACGGCTAGTGGAATTGCAAGCCACCGAACAGCAAACCTTGCAAGAAGTGGTGCAACTACATGCCGAAGCCCACGCCAGCCTAAACAACCTGAAAGCGGCGGCAGACCTATACCGCGCAGCCCAGGCCGCCGTGCAGTCGGTCCAGCGGCAGTATGAAAAAGGCGCGCTTGATGTGTTGCAACTCAACCAAGGCCTGATCACCTTGCAGCAAGCCCAGTATGAATTGACGCGAGCGCAGTTGGAGTGGAGTAGGGCGAGGCTCAGGCTTTGGCTGGTGGAAATGCCAAGGGGAAGGGCATAAGGAGCCGTGAGATGACTGGCTGTATGAGAGTGTTCAAGAGTATCTGTACACGCGGCAGCGGGCAAAGGTTATGACTATGCACCGTGCCGAGTGCATGTGCGCAGCCACGGCATATTGGATAGGATTGCCAGGAAAGGAGTACCTGAGCAAGCACCGCTGAGTGGTGGAGAGAATCCATACGTGGTTTGCTGGCTTCGGCAAGTGGCGCATTCGCTTTGAGCGCAGGCTGGGCATTCACGAGGAGCTGCTGAGGACGGCTGCTGCTCCCATGGGTATGGAAAAATACGAGCGATTCCGAGAATGAAGGAGATTAGGCGTGCGGAATTTATCTGAGGCTCGGTCAATGCTAATGAGTAGCCTCCTATTGATTTTTATTGCATCACCCTCAAGGTGTAATTGGAAAAGAGATGGTTGAATAAATTTATTGGCAAAATAATTTAAAAATCGGCGAAATTCTTCGACTTGGCGATTTGATAAATGCATCCGATGGGCGTGCGTGCTCTTTGTCCTTATCAATCATATATCGCTGTGAGTATTTTGTAAAATACTTGCATAAATGCGTATCTGGAGGTGTTGGACTATGGGGTCAACGAATTTCGCTGAGTATTCGTAATTGTTGGGCCAAAAAATAACTCCATCAAAAATCAAACGCTCCGAGACGTTGGATATTCTGGATGGCCATAAGATTTGGTCAGGGCGCAACGCAAAATTGCCGAAAGGCCTTGTGGCAGCCAATTGCGCGCTGTAAATGCTGTGGGAATTATAAAAATTGAACGAAAAATAGTACATTATTGATCGTGAGGAAAATTGAAACAAACCCACAATAATGCGAAAGGGGAAGCATGATTGTAAAAATAGGTGTTTTTATATTTGCAGTTGGCCTGGCGATTGCTGCATTTACATCAAATTTATTTATTTCTCCTAAAGAGAAATCTTTGGCCAAAGAGTTCAAAAATCGAAGGCAGAACAGCGTTGTCCTAAATCCAGAGGTTAAGTATGCTCGCATAAATATACTAATCGCGAATGCTGCTAGGTTTTTAATGATAATGGGTTTGATGTTGGTGGTTTTTGGTTATTTTTTTTATTAAACAAGAGGGCATATGGGACAGACGGCTACAGAGAATTACGAAGGTGTGTCAGGGGCCATTCAACTTGTGGCATCACAAATTGGAAAATACGTTGGCGGCCCCTTTGGTCAAGCCTATGCAACATTCTTAACTGGGCAAAATTCTTGGGTGGCGAGTGTTGCAGATCTTGCTGCGAAAATAGAAGCTGGGACGGCTACTGGCGAAGATTTTGCTGATGTTTCAAGCAAGACTGCGTCAACCCTTGCAGGATTTGGAGTATTAACGGGCTTGGCCGCACCTTGGACGCTTACCGCTACTGGCATTGTAGGCGGCGCACTTTGGGCCTGGAAAAACCGCGAAACCATTTCGGATTATGGGGAAAAGGTCCTTGATGGAATTGGGAAAATCAACGATTTGACAGGTGGCGGCGGTGCCGGTGGGTCTGGTGGGTCTGGTGGGTCTGGTGGGTCTGGTGGGTCTGGTGGGTCTGGCGGGTCTGGCGGGTCTGGCGGGTCTGGCGGTGGCGGTGGCGCAAGCGGTGGAACTGGCGGCGGCGGCGGCAGTTCCGGTGCAGGTGGTACCACGCCTCCCCGACGCGATCCCTTGGTGCTCGATCTAGATGGCGATGGCATTGAAACCACCAGTACACGCGATGGAACGGTCATTTTGTTTGACCACGATGCCGATGGTGTCCGGACTGGTACCGGCTGGGTCAAACCTGATGATGGCTGGCTGGTGCGAGACGGCAACGGTAACGGCACGATCGACTCGGGGCGTGAGCTTTTTGGCGTCGATACCCGCAAGAGCAATGGGCAATTGGCTGCCGATGGCTTCGATGCATTGCACGATGTTGACGCGAACCAGGACGGGAAGATCGACGCTTCCGATAGCGTCTTTGCCAACCTGCGCATTTGGCGTGACCTGAATCAAGATGGCATCAGTCAGGCCAACGAACTCACCACGCTCTCATCCAACAACATCGTCTCGATCGGCGTCAACTCGACAGCGATTCGTACCGATCTGGGCAACGGCAATATGCAGACTGCTGCGGGCACTTTTACCCGCTCCAACGGCAGCACGGGGGCAACAGGTGAAACCAACAACGCAGCAGCCAACCTCGACCTGCTGGTCAACAGCTTTTACAGGCAGTTCACCGAACACATTCCGCTGACCGATCAAGCCAAGGCCTTGCCTGACCTGCGCGGCTCCGGTCGGGTGCGCGATCTGAGCGAGGCGATCAGCCTCTCCACTGACCTGGGCAATTGGGTACAAACCTACATTCAACAAACCACTCGCCAAGGGCAGATCGACAAGCTTGATGATTTTATTGAAAAATGGGCCAATACGGCAGATCTAAAGCCTCTCAAGGTGCAGGCTGATGCCCTTGCTGAAAGTGGCGTCAAGCTGACTTACAATCTCACCGGAATGGCAGTAGGTACAGCAGGCTACGACGATTTCGTGCGTAAGCTTGGCATTGTTGAGCGCTTCATGGGCTTCACCTATGGCGGTGTCAATGGGCAAGCCCGATTCATGCCCTTGGACGCTACTTCAGGCAACCTCACCATCACTTTGGCGGCTGAACAAATTGCCAGTATTTCCTTGGCCTATGACCGATTCAAGACGGACATTTATGAGTCATTGCTACTGCAAACCCGGTTGAGTGGTTATTTTGGCAAGCTTGATATTGCAATGGTAGACGGGCAAGTCGTTCTTGATTTCCAGTCACTAGAAAATAGCTTCCAGAGTGCGATTGCAGCGAGTCCACGCGATGGTATTATTGATCTCGTAGAATTTCTTAGCGCTGCAGGTGAAATGCGCCTGAAAAACCTGAACTGGAATGCCACCGATTTTCTCATCACCCAACTCGACGCTGCTCCCGATCTGGGTGCATTCACAGAAGAGTTGAGCAGCTGGACAATCCGCCTCGCCGCATCCACTGAACATAGTCTCACTGGCACCTCGCGGCCTGATTTGATTGTTGGCAGCGCGGGTGATGACAATATTCAAAGTTTCGATGGCAGCGATATTTTGCTTGGCAAGGCCGGTAACGATGTGATTGACGGTGGAAACGGCGATGACGTTATCTTGGGTGGTGCGGGCAACGACTCATTGTTTGGTGGTGCCGGAGTTGACCGCCTGGAGGGTGGCGACGGCAACGATCTGATCCAAGGTGGTGCTGGTGATGATTTAATCGATGGCGGCGCAGGCAACGACATCCTGGCGGGAGGTATATACGACACCTGGAACGGTAACTACGACGGTGCGGGTAACGACACCTATCGCTTTGGCCAGGGTTCTGGCCAGGACACCATTCGAGACATTGACAGCGTTGTTGGCAATCGAGACGTCGTTGAGCTGGGCGCGGGCATATCTCAGGCTGACGTCAAGCTGACACGCAGCGCCTCGGGTGACTTGGTGCAGATATTGGCCAACTCGACCGATACGCTGACGATCAACAGCTATTTCGACAGTCTCGATGCTGGTGCTGGCGCCATTGAAGTCTTGAAATTCGCCGATGGCAGTACTTGGGATGTGGCTCGCATGAAGACGGAGGTGCAGAAAGCAACTTCGGGCAATGACTACTTGGTTGGTTATGGCGCGACCAATGACACGTTCTTGGCAGGTGCAGGCGACGACCAAGTTTATGGCCGCGATGGAAACGACAACCTCGATGGCCAAGACGGTAATGACACCGTGTACGGAGAAGTCGGAGACGACGTAGTCAGTGGAGGGAACGGTAACGACTCACTCTACGGAGGCGACGGAGACGACACGCTTAACGGCGGCAACGGTAACGATCAGCTGATGGGCGAGGGTGGTGACGACACACTCAACGGCGATGCGGGAGCCGACGTGCTGCAAGGTGGTGCGGGCAATGACACCTTGGACGGTGGCGCTGGCAACGACATCTTGACCGGAGGCATATACGACACCTGGAACGGCAACTTCAACGGTGCGGGCAACGACACCTACCTGTTCGGCCGGGGCGATGGGCAGGATCGCATCCTTGATGACGACGCCACGGTGGGTAACCTGGACAAGCTTGTCTTCAAGACCGGAGTGGCCGAGGCCGACGTGCAGGCGGTGCGCGATGGCGATTTACTGATCCTCAAGATCAACGGTACCACCGACCAAGTGCGCATCGACGGCTACTTCAGCAACGGCGGCATGAACAACTGGCAGATCGAAGAGATTCGCTTCACCGACTCCCCCACCACCGTATGGAAGCTGGCCGACATCAAAGCCAAGATGCTCACCGGCACTGCTGGTGACGACACCATCATCGGCTACGCCACGGCCGACACCATCAGCGGCGCTGACGGCAACGACAACCTGTATGGCCGTGACGGAGACGACATCCTCAACGGCGGCAACGGTAACGATCAGCTGATGGGCGAGGGCGGTGACGACACACTCAACGGCGATGCGGGAGCCGACGTGCTGCAAGGTGGTGCGGGCAATGACACCTTGGACGGTGGTGCCGGCAATGACATCCTGGCCGGAGGCATATACGACACCTGGAACGGCAACTTCAACGGTGCGGGTAACGACACCTACCTGTTCGGCCGGGGCGATGGGCAGGATCGCATCCTTGATGACGACGCCACGGTGGGTAACCTGGACAAGCTTGTCTTCAAGACCGGAGTGGCCGAGGCCGACGTGCAGGCGGTGCGCGATGGCGATTTACTGATCCTCAAGATCAACGGTACCACCGACCAAGTGCGCATCGACGGCTACTTCAGCAACGGCGGCATGAACAACTGGCAGATCGAAGAGATTCGCTTCACCGACTCCCCCACCACCGTATGGAAGCTGGCCGACATCAAAGCCAAGATGCTCACCGGCACTGCTGGTGACGACACCATCATCGGCTACGCCACGGCCGACACCATCAGCGGCGCTGACGGCAACGACAACCTGTATGGCCGTGACGGAGACGACATCCTCAACGGCGGCAACGGTAACGATCAGCTGATGGGCGAGGGCGGTGACGACACACTCAACGGCGATGCGGGAGCCGACGTGCTGCAAGGTGGTGCGGGCAATGACACCTTGGACGGTGGTGCCGGCAATGACATCCTGGCCGGAGGCATATACGACACCTGGAACGGCAACTTCAACGGTGCGGGTAACGACACCTACCTGTTCGGCCGGGGCGATGGGCAGGATCGCATCCTTGATGACGACGCCACGGTGGGTAACCTGGACAAGCTTGTCTTCAAGACCGGAGTGGCCGAGGCCGACGTGCAGGCGGTGCGCGATGGCGATTTACTGATCCTCAAGATCAACGGTACCACCGACCAAGTGCGCATCGACGGCTACTTCAGCAACGGCGGCATGAACAACTGGCAGATCGAAGAGATTCGCTTCACCGACTCCCCCACCACCGTATGGAAGCTGGCCGACATCAAAGCCAAGATGCTCACCGGCACTGCTGGTGACGACACCATCATCGGCTACGCCACGGCCGACACCATCAGCGGCGCTGACGGCAACGACAACCTGTATGGCCGTGACGGAGACGACATCCTCAACGGCGGCAACGGTAACGATCAGCTGATGGGCGAGGGCGGTGACGACACACTCAACGGCGATGCGGGAGCCGACGTGCTGCAAGGTGGTGCGGGCAATGACACCTTGGACGGTGGTGCCGGCAATGACATCCTGGCCGGAGGCATATACGACACCTGGAACGGCAACTTCAACGGTGCGGGTAACGACACCTACCTGTTCGGCCGGGGCGATGGGCAGGATCGCATCATCGATGTGGACGCTACGGCGGGCAATATTGATGTTTTGTCAGTAGGTGCAGGGGTGGCTGCCAACCAGCTATGGTTCCGCCAAGTAGGTTCTGATCTTGAGGTGAGCATCATTGGCAGCACCGACAAGAGCACCATCAGCAATTGGTACTCAGGCAGTGCCTATCACGTCGAACAGTTCAAGACCTCTGATGGCAAAGTGCTGCTGGATAGTCAAGTCGGTGCTCTAGTTTCCGCGATGGCGGCTTTTGCGCCACCTGCGGCTGGCCAGACTACCTTGCCCGCCGACTACCAAACGGCATTGAACCCTGTAATCGCTGCGAACTGGAAATAAGTGCGCAATTCCCGAGGCCGCTCCAGAAGTGGCACCGGGGCATGCCACTGCACTTGACCTTGTGGGAAGTCCCTGTAGATTTTTTTAAGGCCTGCTCCAGCAGGCTGACACCCTGATCATCGGGCTGACTCCAGTGGGCCCAGTACGAATGCACCGTGCGCCCCTGGTAGCCCGTGCGCAGCAGGTACAGCACCGCGCACCATACTTCGTACAGATCGACCGTGCGCGGCTTGGTCTTCTTGCGCCCACTCTCCAGAATCGCCCGGATGATCTCGAACTGCTCGCGACTCGTGTCGCTGGGGTACTTCTTCGTGCGCACCCCAGCATTCTCACGGTGATATCTAAGATCGTGGACAGGTTCTTAGTGCACGAGATTCCAAGGCAGGCTGCTCTCTTGCATGGCAATGTCGTCTTTTCTGACAGGCCAAGGAGGCCTATGTGGCGCAGCATGGACATTTCTTGATTGCATCGCTGCATAGGTCAGCGCTGAAAGGAGTCATGACATGCCACGGGGTGACAAATCTGCCTATACCGACAAGCAAAAGCGTCAGGCGCAACATATTGAGGAGAGTTACGAAAAACATGGCGTGAGCCACGACGAGGCCGAAGCCCGCGCCTGGGCTACCGTCAACAAGCAGTCCGGCGGAGGTAACCTGTCCGGCTCGGGCCGGGGCGTGCCCGATACGACCGAGTCCGCGCGCAAAGGCGGCCGACTGGGTGGTCGCGCTTCAGCGCAGCGTTCCGCCGCCGAACGCTCCGCCTCAGCAAAAAAGGCTGCCGCTACCCGCAAGCGCAATGCGGCCGCGAAGCGCAAGCAGGAGGCCTCGTAATGAATCTCTTACCTCGCCATGCGGCGCAGTCCATTTCGAATGACAGCGGCCAGCCCGCTCCACCACCCTCCAAACCCACTGAGCCGCACCCCATTGATCCTCCGGACCATTCGCCGCCGATGAAGCTGTCTCCTCTAAAGGAACTACCTGCCTGAAGTTCAGGACGCTGGGTTTTTAGTCGAGGAGAGCGGTCGGCTATCCTTGCCGCGGGCATCTGTGTCGGGCAGGCCCCGCTTCACGTCTTGGTAGGCCGTTGCACTTCTGAATGCATAACACCATCAGTCATGTCGGTGGTACGGGCGGTGAGTTGGCGGATTCTGTTCATGGAGCCTCCTCGGAAATAATCATATTGTGCCCACAGGGCTTACAAACCTGCTTGCGTTGTTTGGCACAGCAGAGGTTACAGGCTTGTCATTCATATTGCATGCGATATAGCACATCTGCCCATGGATATGCTCTCGCTGGTGCCATTCGGAGATTCCATCCTTTGCGATTTGCATGCAGAATTCATCTGCTTTCGCAGTGTTCTCATCTTCATCTGCAGGTAAATCTGGATCTGAGGCCCCTGTGCAATCGGGGGTGTTTCGCGGCAAGTTCTTTGCCCCATTCTCGAACTATGGATGGATAATGGTTTTGCAGTGCCTGATGGCTATGCTATTGGTATTTTTGGGGAAATACAGTAGATTTCCCTGCAAACCCCTAGGAATTCTTTGGCATATCCCTCCTTGCTTTCTGGGCCAATTTATTAAACTCGCGACGCAACTCATCTAGTTCGCTTTCCTCCAATTCTTCCAGCGACATCATCCGATTGCGCGCTGGCTCAATGGCCCTTATGAGTTCATCCAATTTGATTTGCATGGCCTCGGTATCGCTGTTTTGTGTTGATTGAATTAGAAATACCATCAGAAACGTAACGATGGTAGTTCCTGTATTAATAACAAGCTGCCATGTGTCATTGAATTTAAAAAAGGGGCCGGAAACAGCCCATGCGATAATAATCAATAATGCAGCTGCAAAACATATCGGGTGTCCGGTAAATTTGGCAAATGCTCTGGCGGTTTTTGTGAAGGTTGAATGTTTTTTCATGATTTTCCTTGTTGTTAGGAAAAGTGATTGTGCTTGGGTATCATGAATTAAGTCAAAATAATTGAATATATATTTCGTTGCTAGGATTTGGATGGGTAGATCGGGTCTGAATCAATACCCTGAGTCCTTCCCATGTCACTGCCTTTGGCGGCTGGATGTTTGGGCTTGGTTCTTGTTTATCAATGTGGCACCTTGGTCTCGAGCCGACAGGAGTTGAAGTAGAGCACATTCCGAGACATGAAGCCCTGACTTTTTGCGAGGAGTGAATAAGAAATTTGGCGGCGAAGTGCTTTGCCCGCAAAGAGCCAATACTGCGGGATGGATGTAGTACTTGCGACAAACAGATCCAGTGTTGCCAAGGCTGGTTGCCACCAAATTCACAAGATTGGGCAGCGTCAATGCAGTAGTTTCGATGGAGTCTTGTTTGCTTTCTGTTCGCCAGGAATGCAAAATCAACTCTAAAGCTAGCACGCTGGCGTGCCATGTGCGGAAATCCTTGGCTGTGAAATCTCCACTACATATTGAATGGAGATAGGCATTGACATGCTCGGATCGCACCGGTTGTACTTTGCCTTCATCATTTATGTATTGAAACAGACGCTGCCCCGGTAATTCTTGGCAGCGGCGTGCAATACGAGCAATGCGTTGGTTGGTGATCTCAATTTGTTGCGTTACACCGCTCTTGCCCCTGAATTTCAATTTCAGCGTATCTGCCTGTATCTGTGCATGCCGATCGCGCAAGGTGGTCAGCCCATAGGAGTCATTGTGCTTGGAGTATTTATCATTACCCACGCGCAATGCTGTGGTGTCAAGGATACGCACGATGGCTGCCAATACTGCCTTGAGCGTGGTACCTTTGCGGGTGAGATCATATTGTACGCGGCGCCGAATGGCGGGAAGCATGAGAGCAAATGTTTTCAGGCGCTCAAATTTCACTTGGTCCCGTGCTTTTTTCCACGCGGCATGGTATCGATATTGCTTGCGACCCTTCGCATCTCGACCCGTGGCCTGCAAATGGCCTTTGTGCAGGGGGCAGATCCATACATTGGTATATGCAGGAGGAATGGCAAGTAAGCGTATGCGGTCCAGTGCAGCGGGATCGCAGATGCGCTTTCCTTTTTGATCTATATATATGAAACCGCAACCGCGGGCGACGCGACGCCATCCTTTTAGCCTGTCAGTCACAAAGACCAATGAGTCCTTCTGCTTGTGCATAAGTTCATTGCAAAAGGGTGGGGAATGGAAAAATTTTCCTCGATCGAAGCTTGACGGAACAATGGGATATCGCACGGCGGCAGCCCGGTTGCCAGCAGATATCGCAATAGCATTGCCCGGCGCAAGCCATCAAGCCTCGATGGATTGCTATTGCTTGTCAGTTATTGCGCAAAACGGGTCTTGGCATCATTGATGCAGGTGTCCTTTGCAGGGCCTGACAGGGCGTCACATCGCTCCTTTGCTGCTTTGTACTGAGCTTCGCGAGTTTCCTGGGCTGCATCCTTGCGAGCTTCGGACACGTTTGCAGCCTTCTCCGCTGGCGTCGATCCAGATGGTGCTTCCTGGGCGCGGTTGACCTTTGCATCTTCCTTGGCCTTCACATAGGCGGCATTGGCGTCCTTCTTGCATACGTCCTTGGCATTGCCACTCTGATCGTCGCAACGCTCCTTCGCGACATCATATGCAGCCTCTGCGCGCGCCAAGCGTGCCTTGTAGTGGGTGCTGTCATTAGGCTTTTCGCGAGCGTCAAGATCAGCCTTGTTGATCTTTTCATTGCCCTTGGCCTCCTTCTCGCAGACATCCTTTGCATTGCCATTCATGGTCTTGCACCGGGCCATGGCAGATTTGTACTGCGACTCAATACTGGCTTTCTCGGCCTTGATTTCATCGCTCGTCAATGCGAAGCTCGAAGCCGCAAACGTCGATGCTATAAATGCGCTGAGAAGTTTGGTTTGGATATTCATGGCGATATTCCTTTGTGATGGAGTAGTGAGGGTATACCTCGTGGTGGGGAAGCTGGTGTAATCCAATATGGCGGTAATTTGTAGGAGAAGTCCCTATGGTTTCTATGTGGGATTGGCGTTTCATTGCTTAATTTACCAGGGGGTCCAGATGGCAATGAGCAAGAAAGCGACGATGATGAATGCTACGGTGAGGGTGCGTTTTGTCGCATAGCGGTTGGTTCCGGCTGAGTGGGGTACTTCCTTTGGCATGTGATGTTTGGTCATTTGAACCTCCAATATCTGCTAAATCTCCAATCTGTGAAATCCTCGGGATGGGAGTCTTCAGAGGGGCAATCGACGTGCCTGCAAGGGCCTGGGGCTTTTGAGTGCTTTGCGAAGGTTCCCTGGTGTGTAAAAAATTCGGTAATTTTTTCAGCAAGGAGGCAAAAGATTCCATGGGCTTAATGAGAGCATGACATGGCATTTATTTTGCCCTGCCAGGTGTGCCGGTAGATTCGCCGGTTTCTATTCCATGGAGGTCATCATGACGCAGCAGAATCGAAACGAAACTCAGCAGAAGAAGCAAGACGATACTTCTTCGAGCCACGAGCAGCAGAAGGCTGAAACGCCGAAGCGGGATCAGGACAAGGAGGGACGCCAACAAGAGGGACAACGTTCCCACACTGGGGGCGGCAGCCATAGCCAGCAGAACCGCCAGCAGTGAAATGGAACCGCCAGGGCCAGGCGCTTGCCGGGCCCTGGCCTTTGCGTTGCAGCCCCTGGGGGCTGCAACGCATTATTTGAAAATTGGAAAGAGGTGGCCGCAAGGCCCTGAAAAGGAGCACCATGAGCCAAGAGCACCCTAAAGGGAGTAACCGGGGCGTGAAGACTGTGCATGGACAGCGCGCCATTCAGAAAGAGCAAGACCGCAAGGATCGGCAGTCTTCGCCGGAAGGAAAAAGCAAGATGGCGGTTCAGGCGGGAGAGCGCATCCAGCCGGCGAGTGTTCCTGCGCAGCACCTAGAAAAGCCGGGCAGCGAGGCTGCATTGCAGCTCGCGCCCAGGTTTCTGGCTCCCGACTACGAGGGCAGTGGCAAGCTGCAGGGTAAGGTGGCTTTGATTACGGGCGGCGATTCGGGCATTGGCCGTGCGGTCGCCGTGCTGTATGCCAGAGAGGGGGCGGATGTCGCAATCGTCTATCTCAGTTCGCAGGAGGACGCCGAGCATACCTGCGCCTATGTGGAGCGCGAAGGTCGCCGATGCCTGTTGCTGCAGGGAGATGTCAAGGACAGCGATTTCTGCGAAAAGGCCGTCCGTGCAACGATGGAGGCGTTCGGAAGCCTGGACGTACTCGTCAATAACGCCGCATTCCAGGAGCACGCACCTGGGCTCGAGGACATCACCGACGAGAGGCTGGAAGAGACGCTGCAGACGAACGTTGGCGGATACTTTCGCATGGCCCGTGCGGCGGCGCCCCATTTGGGCCGCGGCGCGGCCATTATCAACACGGGCTCGGTGGTGGGATTGCGTGGCAGCGCTCATCTGCTTGACTACTCCGCGACCAAGGGCGCCGTCCATGCGTTCACCAAGTCGCTGGCCCGGAATCTCATTGATCGCGGTATTCGTGTGAATGCAGTGGCGCCAGGGCCGGTGTGGACGCCCTTGAATCCGGCGGACTTGCCTGCGCAGGAGGTCGCCAAGTTCGGCGAGCAAACCGATATGAAGCGGGTAGCACAACCTGAAGAGTTATCTCCTGCCTATGTGTTTCTGGCGTCAGCAGTGATGTCGGGCTATGTGACGGGCATCGTGCTACCCGTCACGGGTAGTATTGGAGCAATCTGATAGTTCTCTGGGCCAGCCTGCAACAGCCCTGGCGGGGACAGGCTGTTTTCGACCAGTGCACACAGGACGTGTTCCATCAAGAGATAGGAGCCTCCTGGATTCTGGCCGTAATGGCCGTTCCGCACAGAACTCGCAGGCTTTCGCTGCTACCGCCCATGGACGTTACCGTGGCGATCCACCTGCGCCAAGCAGTTTCGGCCTCCCGCACAACGTTGTTCGATGTGCTCGAGGTCGAGATGACCAGAAGGTAATTCCTCGGTCTCAGTGTGCAGCACACGCGCCGTGCGCCTCTCGTGCTTGGGTCGCCTGGCATCGGCCGCCAGTGCCGGCCGCAGCGCCACCTCAAGCGGGTTGAGCTTGCTGGGTCGGGGCTCTCTGCGGTACTTTGGCACCTCATCCATCGGCGCTCGCAGCCACTTTGACATCGTGTTGGGACAACCCCGTCTTGCGCGCAATCTCGCGCTCCGACAGCTTGTCCCTTGCGGTGCAGCCGTCAGATCTTGCCAATCATGTCCATGGTGATCACTCCTTACTCGCCGCTGCTCAAAAAATCAGCAGAGTAGGTTGTTCACCTGGATCACTTTTATTTCGGCACTCCCTCAAAAATAGGCTCAATTTCCGGTCGGCGTCAACAGACGGATCTCATTCAGCCAAATTCGCGAAGTGCCGAGGCATACGAACTATGAAAGTTGTACCGTCGGCGTCGGTTGACCTCACCTCGATGCTGCCACCATGAGCCATTGCTATCTGATAGGCAATGTACAAGCCAAGCCCCAGACCGGATGACTGGGATGATGAATGGGACAAATCGCCGCGATCCCGTGTCGTGTCCGCGAGTGGCTGAAAGAGCGTCTCTCGTCGCGCTTCAGAAATTGCAGGCCCTTCGTTATGAACTTCGAGATGCACCTCAGTCTGATCGCTCTTCAACGTAAGGGTAACTTCGCCGTTAGGGTCGCCATGGTGAAGTGCGTTGGTGAGCAGGTTTATGAGCATCTGCGATATCCGCTTGGGATCCCACTCTCCATGCATTTGTCCAATGATCTTGCAACGCAACCGGCGCCCTGGATATGATGCTTCTACCTCCTCGATTGTGCTGGCGCAAATTTGAGCCAGATTCGTCGGCTCGGTCTTCACCGGCAATCCAGGTCCGAGGCGCACTAACGTGAAGTCCAGCAGGTCGCGAACTAGGCCATCCATGCGCTCTACGTTTTTTAGCGCCATCGCTGCCACTTTGGTGCTGGTGGCGTCGGTGGGCTCGCTGCGAAGGATGTACTGCAATCCAAGCGACAGCGCGTTCAACGGGTTGCGCAGATCATGGGCTAGGATACCTATGATCATGGTGCGGGATTCATCAAGCTTACTTGCATAGCGCGTGATTGAGGCGTTAAGTGCTTGGTCAATGGCTTCGTTGAAACGAGTCAACTCTTCCACCGCTTTATCGGTCCCGTCTTTGCCCACGGCCCATTGTTTGAGTACGCTCGCCCGGATGGATCGGAACTCAGCCACGAGCTGGTTCAACGTGAACTGCTCCTCAAATCGAGAGACTGCGTGCGACTGAGCGGCACGGGTCAGCTGTGGCATGTTATTGGAGCGCAATCCCTTGGCCTTATCGGCACGCTGCTGTTCCGATTGCGGTGCACGCATGTCTTCAACCACCGCGCGAAGCATCTCTCCTGCATGGTCGCGCAGCGCCTTCTTGTTTAGATGGGCGAGAGGCATTAAGGAGTGGGCAAAGGCCTCCCACTCTTGCAGGATCGGCTCCAGGTTGCCCTCGATGAACTCTCCCAAACTTGGTAGTGATGCGTCGTTGGTCATGCGCGGGCTCCTTATGGAAGAAGCCAGCGTAGCACCGAATGATCAGTTGAGCTCCCTGGCTACGGCGAAGCCTTCGGTGAGCCGCTGCACGCGTAATCTGAATCGCCCCGGGTTTAGAGGAGGCTCCTTCGTTTGAGAATGGAGCTATGAGGAAGTCTGAGGTTGCCCCCAATTTCCGGAGTGCATAACCCCAGCCCGGAGAATGCCGGGACAGGAGCACGAATTGAACGAGAAGCAAACGAGAGCGAAGTACACGCTGGAGTTCAACCAGAAGGCGGTGCAGGTTAAGGCCGGACGTGCTGCGTCGGTCTGGCTGCAACGCCGGGTATGCCCAAGGCGAGCCTGACGGACTGGGTCAGGGCCGATGCCAAGGGCCAGTTGGCTGTGGCGCCTGCAGGCAAGGCAACAGCACCTGTGATCACGCCTGAACAGGCGGAGATCGCTCGGTTGAGAGCACAGGTGGCCAGGTTGACGATGGAGCGCGACATCGCAAAAAAAGCTGCGGCGTAATTTGCGCAGGACGTGCTGCAAGGTACGCCTGAATTCAATCGATGAAGGGACGCTGGCCAATCACGCTGCTAGGCCCCTTGTATTTCAAGCTGTGCCACGGCAAGGATTGCAGAAGCTTTTACATGCATGTAGGCCATACCCTAGTGGCGGGCATTCAGCCGAACTGGATTCTGACTGGGAATGGCATTTGCCACCAGAAGAGGGCAGGCTTTGCTTGTGAAGCCTGCTGTCAATCGCTTATGAAAGGATCCAGCAATGGCACAGCATGAAGAACGCGGACGTCAAGGCTCCAGCCGCCAGGCGCAACAGGGTATGGATGAAAACTTCCAGGGCAGTGAAAGATCTAGCGAGGGACGCCGGACGTCTGCGGGCAGCAACTACGGTGACTGGCACGGCGAGGGTGGCTCCCGGGGCTATCCCGGCGCGTACCATGGGGGACAGCAGGGTGGAGGCAGATACCCGGGCAGCTACGAACGCGAGTATGGCCAAGACTACGAGGGCGGTGAATTCTATGGGAGCCAGGAAGGCCGCTATGGCGAGCATCAGGGCCCGTGGCGCGGGGGCGGCGGTGCGCAATGGGAGCGGTATGGCAACAGGGATTGGTCAGGCCAAGGGGGCTTCGGCGGACGTGGCTATCCCGGGGGCTCCCAGAATTGGGGCAGGGACTATGGTCAGGATTTCTCGGACCGCTCCCCTCAACAGCAAGGCCACCGAGGAGGGGGTCGGCGCGAAGATCAGTTTGACCCCGACTACCATCAGTGGCGTGACGAGCAGGTGCGGGCCTTGGATGAGGATTACCGTTCCTGGCGTAGCGACCGCTATAAGAAGTTTGCCGATGAGTTTTCCCAGTGGCGCGGTCAGCGCGGCGCTGCAGGCAAGACCTCCGGCTCGTCTTCCGGTATGCAGGAAAGCGCTTCTTCCACCGGCAAGGAAAACAAGTAAGAACGGATACGGTCACCGTGGCTGAGTCCGAGTCCATGCCGCAGAGGACACGCTCCCCGGTGGCGTGGATTGTCTGGGAACCTGATCGAATGCTAGTAATTTTATAGCATACGGCGCTTCACTGACGGATGATGGAGGCCGAAATGACCTCTAAGTCAAAGCATGTCGTCCTGCACCAGCATTGTGTAGCGGTTGTAGGTTCAAAGAGGGTGCCGGCGTTTCTCAACAGGCTCGATGCGCAGCAGTTGTCGGTATTTGGTCACCGTGCGCCTTGCAACCACCAGGCCCTGTTCCGCCAGCTGGCGGGTGATCTCGCTGTCTGACAGAGGTCGTGCCGGCGGCTCCGCTGAGATGATGTCGCCGATCAATTCCCGAATCGCCGTCGCAGAGCAGGCTTTTCCGCTGGCACTGAGCATGGGGCGCGAGAAGAAATGCTTGAGTTCGAAGACCCCCAGAGGGGTTGCCATGTATTTGTTGTTCGTGACCCGAGACACCGTGGATTCGTGGACGCCGACCTCCTCAGCGATTTCGCGCAGAACCAGTGGCTTCATGGCCATCGTTCCGAACTCGAAAAAGAGGCGCTGTTTCTCGACGATGGCCTGAGCCACATCAAGGATGGTGGCAAACCGCTGTTCGACGTTGCGCAGGGTCCAGCGCGCGTCTTGCAAATGATCGCCGAGCTGTGCATGTTCGCTGCATCGGTGCCGCTTGAATAGCTCTTCATACACTTTGTTGAGGCGTACGCGCGGCACCACGGCCGGGTTGAGTTGTGCGCGCCAGTTGCCCCGAACCCGGCGCACGATGACATCGGGAACGATGTAGTCGACATGCGAGGAGCCCCATGTCCATCCCGGCCTGGGGTTGAAGCGCCGTATGGCGGCGATGACCTGCTCGATACGTGCGACGGGCTGGTTGAGCGCTTTGCCAATCCGGACCAAATTCCGTGCAGCCAGCGACTCCAGATGATGCTCCACGATGCACTGCGCAAGATAGCGGATGTCTGCATCCTCGATACAGGGGCATTGCAGCAGCAGGCATTCACCTACGTTGCGTGCCGCGACGCCGGCAGGATCCAGGGATTGAACCAGGCGCAGCGCAATCATGAGTTCGTCGGGCTCGGGCGGAGGGGAAAGCTGCTGAAGGTCAATCAGCTCCTCCAGTGGAATGCGTAGGTAGCCATCATCGTCCAGGGACTCCACGACAGCCCGCGCTATGCACAGGTCGCGCCCGGCCAGGGCCATGACATTGAGCTGTCCATGCAGGTGCATCGCCAAGGTGGTGTCGCAAGCGGCCAGTTCCATGGCGCCAATACCTTCCTCGGCCACATGCCGGCTGCTGGAGGGCCTGTCTGCCATCCACATGTCGCGATCATCACCCAGCTCAGGGGCCGGCTGGGACTCGCTGTCCGTGTCGGTTGGGGCCCGGTCGGATGGTGTTGGAAGCGGTGTTTCGCCATCCTCTTCCAGGAAGGGGTTATCGTCGATCTTGCCACGCAACATGGCGGCGAAATCCAGGGAGGACATCTGCAGCAATTGCACAGCCCTTTGCAGGCGAGGTGAAAGCGCCTGCGTTTGGCGCGCATCGGTGCTGAGATACATCGAACCCATTTCGTCTCCTTGGCAGCGAACAAGCAGCCCGCCAATTGCAGGCTTCCAGAATCAGCAAGGAATATGCCGAAGCAGTGAACAAGATTCGCATGGATACATTTCGGGAGAGGCTCCAGCCATGAGTCGGAGGAGGAATACTCTGGGCGCTGGATGGGGCGCATTTCCTTGGCGCCCACAGGGCAATCAGTCAAGCGACGGTGGACAGCAAGAACTTCCGTTTTTTGCAGGATTTGCGGCAAGCCCTGCCTGCCGGCTCTTGGCCCTGTAGCCATTGACGGCACGTCTCCATTGAATACATTGTGTTGACTAACAACCCCCCTCTTTGGGAAGGACTTTGAATCTCCATGTCCATGCGCCTGCGATTGGTTCTCCTGGCCCTTGTACTGCTCTTGCTCGTGTTGGCAACTTACGGATGGCTGCTGGCTCGGACTCAGCGGTCAGAGCGTGTTGCGCAGCAGCGTAGTGCGCGCCTCACGACCCAGGTACTGGTGCAATTGATCGACCATGAGTTGAGCGCATTGATGGCAGGCGATGCATCCTCGCAGCAGCCCACGGATCGCAGCCTGGCGGTGCAGGCATCCGTGGAAACTGCGGCGCGAAAGGCGTTGACAGATTTAGCGATCTTCTCTCCCCAGGATGGAGCGGGGGTTTTGATGGATGAAGCGGGCAACGTAGTCCTGACGCATCCCCCCGATCTGCGTGATGCCCTTTCTCCAGAACGCATTGCGAAGCTTCAAGCAGCTGTCGGTGGTTCCTCCAGCGGTTGGTTTACTCTGCCCGATGCGCAAGGGGCGGTTCATCATGCCTATTTTGAAAAATCTCGACAGAACTGGACATGGATCACATGGATGCCCTGCTCGGCATTGGATCTTGCATGTTCGAGAGACCTGCCTTGGGTCATCGGGGCCGCCACCATTCTTTTTCTGAGCGCCGGATGGCTCATGGTTCGAGCCGCATCCAGCAGCGGCGGGGCCGAGGGGTTGGCGTCATGGGAGAGTGTGAAAGAGCCGCCTCTCTCATCGCGGCAGAAGACGCCTGGGGGAGGGCGGGAGCACATGATGGACATCAGCTGGCTGATAGGCCGTTTCACGCATGAATTCAATAACCGGCTGGGCGTAATCAGCAACAGTGCATGTCTCATCGAGCGCCGCGCACAGGATCCGGGTTTGCAGTTGCCCATAAAGGCCATGCTGCGGGCCGTGGATGCGGCGAGCTTCATTAGCCAACGATTGCAAAGGCTGGGTACGCGGCAGCCCTCAAGGCCGCAGCCCATCGAGCTCCAATGCTGGTTGCCTGAACTCCGAACTGCCCTGGGACTGGTATTGGGCAAGGGCATGGCATTGGACATCATGGTGGCGCAAGAGGCGTTATGGGTACATGCTGACCCCCGCGAGCTTGAGTTGGCACTGCTGTGCGTGCTGTCCAGCATCCGGGCTGCTCTTCCCGGAGAAGGCCGGGTTATTGTTGCACCGAGGCCATGGGAGGCGGGCGATGGGCCTCCGCTGCCCCCCCAGCCTGAAAGGCTCATCGAGATTCGCCTCAAGGCCAGAGCCAGATCGTCTGACGAGGCGGTCATTGGGCCCTATGCGGCGATGGCCGCGTGGATACCCGTTGAATCCTGCCCGGCATTGGACTTGGGCTTGGTCCATAGCCTGTGCCAATCTGCTGGCGGCAGCGCGTGGGTGAATCTTGAGGCGGGCCACTGCATAGTGGTATCGATGCTATTGCCTGAAGCGCGCCAAAACATACAGGCTCATTCATAGCGCCTGTATGCATTGCTGGGGAGCAGGCCCCGTTTGCGGGCTGTTTGCCTAATTTTGCTTTGAGCATCCCTGCCGCCGGGTTCCGGGCACGCCAAATGCCGGAAGACGACCCCGCCCCCGAGGGGCAGGGTCTCGTCAACTCAACCGGGAATTCACATCATGGATCAAAAGCAAGTCATTGACACATTGAACGACCTGATCGAGAACTGCAAGGACGGCGAATTCGGCTTCAGAAGCACCGCCGAGCACGCGCGCACTGCGAGCCTCAAGCAGATCTTTCTTGTGCGGGCCGAAGATTGCAAGACGGCTGCCCAGCAGTTGCAGAGCGTCGTGGCCAGCATGGGGGGCGATTCGGCCGACAGCGGTACGTTGGCTGGCGCCGCTCACCGTGGCTGGGTGGCCGTCAAGGGTACGCTTGCCGGCTATAGCGACCTCAAAATGCTCGAAGAAGCGGAGCGCGGCGAGGACGCAGCTATTGAGCGCTACCGCGAAGCGCTGGAGCAGGATCTGCCTGCCGATGTACGCAATATCGTGCAAATGCAATACGAAGGCGCCAAACGCAACCACCTGCAGATCCGCGAGCTTCGGGACAAGGCAAGGCAGGGCATAGAGGTCTGAAGCATGTGAAGACCGGGCAACTGGGTGGTTGCCCGGTCTTTCGTTTCGAGGTGCCCTTGAATGGGCAGTTGCGGTTTAGCGGTTCGGGTGACCTAGGCGTCCGATGAGCAGGCCCGCAGCCAAGGCGGTTGCTACGGCTGTCAGGGGGTTTTCCCTCACGGTAACGCGCAGGCATTCAACCCATTCATCGCCTGCTGTTTTCCACGCTTGGGCCGTCTGTTGCACGCCGTCATTGGCTCTGGCGATGGTTTGCTGGACCTGCTTGATATGGGTCGAGGCGTTATCGGCCAATTGCTTGACCGTCTGTTGCGCCGCGTGCTCCAGGCGGTCCACTACCGGAGGCTTGCTGGCGTCCGAGGCACTGGCTTTTTCATGGTTGTTATCCTTTGTGGCAGGAAAGGGCGATTCCGGGATGGGGTGCTTCGAAGTGTCGTCGTTCATGGTGGCTCCTTGGGATGGTGCGTTTAGCGGGAAGAGCCGCGTCGCACGAGATTGACGATGGCGAGCAGGACAATGGCGCCGATCAACGCAATCAGGAGCGACATCGGACTATAGAAACCCTCGTTGACAGATGGCTGCCGTCCCAACAGCGGGGTGACGAGCCAGCCCCCGAGCAGGGCGCCTACGATGCCGACCACAATATTGAGGAAAAGGCCCTGCTTTGCATCGGTACGCATAATCAAGCTCGCGACCCAGCCAATCAGCCCGCCGACCACTAGCCAGATGAGAAAGTTCATTGCAATGCTCTCCGTAGTTGATGGTGGGCAATAGCGGCAATTGGCGTGCCGGATTCAGCGATGGGGGTCTTGCTGCCTGCGGATTGCTGATGCGGGCCGAAGAAGCGCACGTTCCTCTTCCAAACCGGAGCGGGTTTGCGCGTCCAGGCCGCTGTCGGGAGAGTCTTTGACCTGCGGCAGATCATCTGCATGCTGGATCAGGTCTTCGATGATGAACCGGCCATAGAGCTGGGCGCGCTCTGCTCCTTGCGCACCCAATGCGTCCGCTGCCTGGCGTGCCTGGGAATCGCTGTCCACGCGCACGACCAGCCAGTGGTAGCCATGCACGGCGAGCGCGCGATGGGCCTTGATGAGATTGAGTTCCTGGCCAATGGCCGCCATGGGACTGGCCCGCGCGAGGTCGCCATCTATCTGAGCAAGCATTTCACGGTCGGTGTAGGGGTGAATGTCTTGTTCCGCGATTCCCAGCGCTTTCAGGGCGGCGTGTCCGTTTTTGGCCAGCGAGGCGCTGGGAAAGGAAACGACCATATGGCCAACAGGCTTGAATACACCATAGGCATGAAGATTGGCGGGGTGCATGGACTCTCCTGGTTGTGATAGCCGCTCCCGGGCGGCAAATGGGATGCCCGGTGAAACTCGGAAAATCGTGCTGCAGCTTTTTCTACATTGCCTGGCAGGGGGGTGTCAGGGCATGAGACGGAAGCGATGCGCAGGTAAGCGGCGTGCCAGGGCGCAGTTTTTCTGGCTGGGAGCGCCAATTGCCCTGCGGCGGACATGAAACCCTGCAGTTATTTCGTCGATATCCAGACCGTCCGTGCTGCAATGTCCTTGGCTTTGCCTTGCATAGAGAAGACCCTTCAGTGCCCGGGCGTGAGTGTGAGGAAGGTTCTTCATCTCGTCATACTCAATCCCGTTGCCCGCTGTGGCTCCACGCGCTTTGAGGAAGCCCTCATGCACGAGCATTCCATTGGCGATCGCTGCCGGTGGGATGCGGACCATGCGGCTTTCGCGCGCGACAAGGCCCTTCTGAGCTGGCGCCACTGCATGGACAGCCGGTGGGCCGTGGAATTGGAGCCGCATTGGCTTGCGCCGCGCGAAAAGATGCTCTGGGGAGGCATTTGGCTCGACGGCATCGTGGTGGCCTGCAGCGGTGCGGCTCCCACCTGGGACGAAGCGTTTTCGCTACTGGTAGCGGGTTATCTGCGGGCCATCGCACTGGAGCGATCAACCGCTACTAGATCAACGTCTTTGACAGCGCGGCCCGCTGAGGCGCTGCGCTGAAGCCCGCCATGGGCAGAACTCTTGTTTCAGTACGGGGCGTCTTGGCCAGGTTTTCCGGGCGCGCTGTTGGCGTAGCTTTTCAGGCGGTTGTAGAGGGTTTTCAAGCTGATGCCCAGCACGGCTGCCGTGCGCTCCTTCTGATAGAGACATTGCTTGAGCGTCGCCTCGATGAGCTGCCGCTCAGCCTGCGCCATGGACAGTCCGATGGGAAGGCTCAGTGTGGGTTCAGGTGATGCTGATACGGCGGCCGGAGCGAGGGTGGGTACTGGCTGGTCTATGAGAGGGTGGCTGTCATTGGCATCCGGCCAGGAGCCTTGTGCTCGCGGAAGCCACTCATCGGTCACCACCTCGTCGGTCGCCATCACATAAGCGCGCTGCACCGCATTGCGGAGTTCACGCACATTGCCTGGCCAGTGGTACGCTGATAGCTGATGGAGTGCCGCACTGCTGAACTGTTTAGGCTGGCCCTCGTCCTTCGATATAGCCTCGAGAAAGTGAGTCGCCAGCAGGGGAACATCCGACAGCCTTGCGCGCAAAGGGGGCAGTTCGATGGGGAAGACGTTCAAGCGGTAGAGCAGGTCTTCTCGCAGCTTGCCCTCAGCTACAGCATCGAAAGGAGATCGATTGGTTGCGGCGATGATGCGAGCATGGGTTTCCTGAGGCTGCGTGGAGCCCACTCGCATGAAGAGGCCTGTCTCCAGTACCCGGAGTAACTTGACCTGCAATTCCAGAGGCATCTCGGTCACCTCGTCGAGGAACAGCGTTCCTCCGGCGGCGCGCTCAAAAAATCCCTGATGCTGGCGTTCGGCTCCCGTGAAACTGCCTTTTTCGTGTCCGAAGATTTCGCTTTCGATGAGATTCGGGGAAATGGCGCCACAGTTGACTGCCAGAAAGGGCTTGGAGCGCCGCGGACTGAGTTCGTGGAGCGTTTGGGCCACGAGTTCTTTTCCGGTTCCGCTTTCACCCGTGATGAGCACGGTGATCGAGGTAGCGGCCACACGCTTGATCTGCTCATAGACTTGCTGCATGGCGGGCGACCTGCCCCATAGGCGGCCGAATTTACCCTCCTTGAGCCACTGTATGCCGGCTGGGATTGGCGGAGGGAGAGCGTCGTGTGCCGGCATCGCGAAGCGAGCAAGTATGTCTTCCAGCCTATGAATGCCCACGGGCTTGACCAAGTAGTCGAGGGCGCCTCGCCGGAAGGCTTCGATGGACGAGTCCAGGCTGGCATGGCCCGTCACCAGGACGATCTTGGACTCATCCATGATGCGGGGTTCGGAGAACAGATCCATGCCGCTGCCATCGGGGAGCTGAAGATCAAGCAGCACCAAGGCGGGCTGCTGCATTGCTATTTGCCTGCGCGCATCCCTCAGGGTATGGGCGACTGCTACGGAAAAACGATCGCCTCCTACCAATTCCCGCATGGTGGTGGCTGAGTCGGTATCGTCATCAACGATCAACACATGATTCATTTCATGACCTTTATAGTTGTTTTGCAAAAAATGGTTGCATTGACGGATCATGGCTCCGATCCAACGGAAGCGATGTGTAGATATGTGTCGGTTACTGGGAGCATTTTTTGCCCCTGGATGCCTTCAACAAGGAGGTTGTTCATGAGCCGTATCGATTCTGCAAGCACATACAGTTTGGCGGGCTGGTTGGGGCGTTTGGGCCGGGTGCGCACGATAGCGACCGTTTTCGCGTTGGGATTCTTGCTGGCAAAAAGCTGTTCCAGCTGTGCTGCGGTGCACCGGCGACGTGCCGCCAATCGATCTGCGGACAAGCCGCACAACTTGCAACGTTGGGAGGGCGAAGGAGGGCGCAATGAGCCGCCCGTGGGCGGGGATATCACCAAGTAGAAGACGAGGTTCCCCGGCCGATCCGCCAATTCTGTTTTCAGCCGTAGGCAGGTTGGTGATTGTGCAGAGCGGCGATCATTGCGGCGATGAGCGCCTGGGTCGACAGCGCGAAGCGGACGCAATAAAGCCGTAGCGTGGCAAGGAACCGGCGCATGTTGTGCCCGGCGCCGCCCATCATGGTGTGATTGGCATCGCTCGCAGTTCCCTTGAGCGGATTGCGCTCCAGCCGTCCGTCCATCTTCATGTGCCCGATCATTGGTTCGATGGCACCACGCCGCTAGATCATGGCCTTGAACCTCAGGATCGGAACCGGAGCTTCGGAGGACAATCTTTCGGGAATAAGCGCAGCACGCTCCGGGTTGAACTCAGGTGCCGGAGCCGACCTGCGGCGGCGTGCGCTGCTCGTGAATGGCCTGAAGCAGCGCAGCGATCTGTTCCGGATTTATGGGTTTGGTCAAGTGATGGTCGAAGCCCGCGTCTAGCGAAGCCTGGCGGTCCTGGGCTTGGCCCCAGCCAGTCACCGCGATGAGCAACGTAGCATCTCCTCCGGGCAGGCTACGGATCTCACGGGCGACTTGGTATCCCGTGCGCTTCGGCATGCCAATGTCCAGAAGGCAAGCATCGGGCTGTATCTCATGCCAGACAGCCAGGGCCTGGACGCCGTCATATGCGCGATGTGTTTCGTGCCCTTCAATGGTAAGCAGGAGTGCGAGGGTGTCCAACGCATCACGGTTGTCATCAGCGATCAGAACTTTGCAGCGATGCGTTGCGGAGGAGGGGGCGGGCGCCGGGGCTATGGCCGGGCGAGGTACTGTCGCCTGCTGGTCGGCAGTTCCCAGCGGAAGGCGTACCGTGAAAACGCTGCCTCGGCCAGAGCCTTCGCTGTGCGCCGTCAGAGAACCTCCATGCAACTCCACAAGGCCTTTAGACAAGGCCAACCCGATACCGAGTCCTCCGTCAGTCCGGTCCCCTGGGTGCCGTAACTGGGTGAACATGCGAAACATATCGGGTAGGGCGGAGGGAGGAATGCCGAGGCCATCGTCGTGCACCTCGATGACCACGTCGTCATCCTTGTGGCAGACGACAACCTTGATGGAGCCGCCGGGGTCCGTGTATTTTGCGGCGTTATTTAGCAAATTGGAGATAACCTGGGCGAGCCGCAGCGCATCCGCCTGCACCACGATGGGCGTCTGACCGCCGTGCACCGATAAACGGTGCTTCTTGGCATCGATGTTGGGGCGTGTTGTCTCTAGGGCTGCGGCCAGAATGTCGTTGATGTTGTTGAGCGTTTTCTTTAGCTTCAGCGTGCCCCGGCTGATACGCGGCACGTCAAGCAGATCATCTAGCAGCAGGGCCATGCGTTTGACCTGCCGGTCGATTACCTCGCTGGCCCAACGCCTTTGCGCGTCCGAGACTTGGGGCGACATCAGCAACTCCGCCGCCTGGCGAATGGGGGCCAGGGGATTCCTGAGCTCATGAGCAAGGGTTGCCAGGAATTCATCCTTGCGCAGATCACTGTGGCGCAGTCTTTGCTCGTTGCGGATGCGTTCCGAAATGTCGGTGAACCAGATGGCGACACTGCCATGGATCGGTGAGGCGATGCAGTGGAACCAGCGTGTTTTTCGGCCCTTGCCGCTGGCGGTGTCGAATTCGCAGGTCTGCTGGGTCTCGATGGCCTTGATGCAATGGCTGAATTCGGGGCCGGTCATCGATAGTCCTGCGAGGGTTCCGAGCACATTGCAGCCCATCAGTTCGCGCGGCTGCTGCCCCAGGGCCCGAGCGGCGGCATGATTGACGTAAGTCCAGCGGAAATCGGTGATCCCCTGGCTCTCGCTCACCGGCTCAAGGATGACAAAGGGCGCGCCAGATGCCTCCAGCACGGCTTCAAAGCGGCCCTGCGAATCTTGCAATGCCTTGCGGGTGCGTGCTCTCTCTATGAATAGGACAGCCTTGCGTGCGCAGATGTCGGCCAAGGTGCATTCCCTGGGCGTGGCGCGGCGGGGCTCGCTCAGGAGAATGGTCAGGGTGCCCAGCATCTCGCCCTGCGGACTGGTCAGCGGAGTGCAGTGAACGGCGCGGCAACCCAGCATGTGCGCGAGTTCCTGGCGCTCTGCTAGATGGAGGTCGCGAGTCGTATCCTCGATGATCACTCGTGCCTGCTCGCGGCAGGCCGTCGCGCAGGCGCTGGTGTCCGATTTAGCCAGCAGGGCCTGCGCTTCGGCGCTGATGCCCAAGCTTGCACCGATCTCCAGTCGACTGGAGTGTGCGTCGTACAGCGATACCAAGCCTTGTTGTGCCCCATGGAAATAAGCCAGAGTGTTCAGGATCATTTTCAATTGGGATTCGAGTTGCGGTATCTCCAAAAGCTGGGTGCTAAGTTCATGGAGATGGCTAAGGTCGTTCAGCTGTTGGCTCAACCGGTCCTGGACCTGGATCAAGCGCTGATGAACCGCCTTGCGTTCTGTGACATTGACGCAGGTGCCACGCAGGCGGACTACTCGCCCTCTGGCATGTCTCATCAGTACGCATATGGACAGATTCAGACTTTCTCCCCCAGAACGGATAATGGAAACCTCACGCTCATAGCTCGTCAATCCTTCTGCCATTTTCATCTGAAGGAATCGAAGGTTGTCATGGACCAGATCGGGCGGTAAATATTGATGCCAGATCGAAAAAGGAAGGGCTTGCGGGGATGCGGGAATGCCGGCCAAGACCATGAGGGCAGGGGAGGCATAAACGGTTTCCTTCACCAAATCGATTTCGAAAACTCCTATCTCGGTTCCTTCTGTAGACAGTCTGAGGCGCTCTTCCGCTACCAAGGACCGGGCCCGATACCTATGGAGCAGGCTGCCCATGGCGACCAAGATCACTCCCTGTCCCAGGAAGGGCAGAAGAGAGTGCCATTCTGAAGCGGGAGATGCCTGTGCTGGCGAGGCGACACTTATCGACAAAGCACCAGCCAGCAATAAGGTCAAACCCAATTGCATGCCTCCCAAGGCCGAGGCAAGAGCAATAGACGGCATGGCGATCCAGAATAAATCCTGAGGTTTTATCCAATGCTGCAGGAATATATAAAAAATCAGAGCTGCTGCACCAAAGGAAAGGCTGAGCAGATGCTGTTGCCAAGCCGCCAAATTTACACGCTTCGATTTCATTGAGGTTAAATTACCATCAATCCGTACTAGTGTGTGGATTGATGGTGGTTGGTGGGTGTTATTGATTTATTTCAGTATGCAATGGATGTTGCATATATATGTGATTCAGCCATATATTTGACAAATTTTTCTTCTGGAAGCATTCGGATTCTTCATGTGCCATTGCCATGCAGGTTCTCCATCATCTTGCGGGACCAGGTGAGCAACTGGAACAGGACGCACTCATTGGCGGTTAAGCATTTTCTAGGCCTGAGCGACGGATCAGCGCTCTCGATGCGCCTTATGCCGGAGGAGCCTCAACGTTTCGGGATGGATGTAGAGCTTGCAGCAAATGGCGCTGCTATTGCCAAGAGGCAGGGTTACCTGCGTCACGGCCTTGGCAGCATCTATGGTGGTGCGGCTGCTTTGGACAAGTGGCGCGCTCCTCGCGCCATGCCCATGGTGCATGCGTTGGCGTGCCAGGTTCGGAAGTTCTTGGTTGTGAAATTCTGGCGGCAGGTGATATGGATATGGACATTGACATGCTCAGGCCCTTCGCAAATGCTGATGGGATGTCGTTCCTCTTGCCAGGGCATGTTATGTGCCTGGGGAGTTCGGGGGATCTTCCATAGCTCGGCAATTTTTGCCGAAATATTCTCCGGCCCGTGGAGATGGCCGATCACGTACCTGGAGCCGCTCTCACGGCACATCGCTTGCCCGTGGTTCCGTGCCTCGTGCTTTTCGAGGCCGCAACTCTACAAAGCAAAGGATGCAAGCTATGCCTAAAGCAAGTGAAGTAATGACGCGGGCGTACAAGTCTGTCTCCTGAATACGCGCTGCAGTTTGCAACACAAGCCATGGAAGAGCTGGCGGTTGGATCCGGTCCTGCATGCGACAGCCATCGGGTAATTGGAGTGGTGCCACAGCGAGCGCTGCAGTCGATGCAGATGCCGAGGTATACGCAGGGTTAGCGCTGCGTTTGCAGGTACTGTTGGCCACATCGTTGATACCGTTGGCTGCGCATGGGTTCTCGTGGCGTCCACGCCGGGCTGGGAGGGTTATTCATACTTTCTCAGCTTGGTGGCGGTACGCTGTTGTATAGCGTCGCGCGCTGAGCTCGCAGCTTAAAAGGGGCATGGAAGGCTCCAACCAACTTGGATAATTTCGAGCGCTCGGCTTTGTATGTATGCTTGCCATCGGCGCTGGAGGGCTCCATCATGTTTCGCTCCATTAACGATGCCGCGCCGGTGCCGCCGGCCCTGCAGGCTGCCCGAGCCGATCTACGGCGAGGCTTGCTGCAGCCGCAGGCGCGCATCTCGCCCAAGTACCTGTACGACGCGCGCGGTTGCGCGCTGTTCGAGCAGATCACCCGGCTGCCCGAGTACTACCCCACGCGCACCGAGATGGCGATCCTCGCCGACGCGGAGCGAGCTATGGCGTGGGCCCTGCAGGGCTGCGAGGTACTGATCGAACTGGGCGCCGGCAACTGCGAGAAGGTGCGCGCGCTGTGCCGTAGCCTGCGGCCGCGCCATTTCGTGGGTGTGGACATCGCCGGGGATTTTCTGCGCCAGGCCGTGTGTAAGCTGGCGGATGAGTTTCCAGGACTGGATGCGCGCGCGGTGGAGGCTGACATTACCGGGCCGCTGAAGTTGCCGCCCGACCTGCCGCGCCGCGGGCGCTTGCTGTTTTATCCCGGCTCCTCCATCGGCAACTTCGACCCGGCCGATGCGCTGGCCATGCTGCAGCGCATGCACGGGTTGCTGGGGTCGGATGGCGGGCTGCTGATTGGCATCGACCTGCCCAAGCCGCTGCATTGGCTGGAGCCCGCTTACGACGATGCCCAGGGCGTGACGGCGTGCTTCAACCTGAATGTGCTCAGCCATGTGAATAGCTTGCTAGGCAGCGATTTCAACAAGGATGACTGGGCGCACCATGCGTTCTTCAACGCTGGGCATTCGCGCATCGAGATGCACCTGCGCGCGCGCCGGGCACTCACTGTGGCCTGGCCGGAGGGCGAGCGGCGTTTTTCCGCCGGCGAAACCATCCACACCGAGAACAGCTACAAATACCCGCTGCCGCATTTTCAGGACATGCTGGCTCAAGCCGGCTTCGGTGCCTGTGAGTCTTGGACCGATGAGCGGCAATGGTTCGCTCTGGTGCATGCCCATGTCTGATCTGGGCCAACGTTACGACGCGGTGCGCCGGCGCACGCTGCGGTTGGCCGATCCGCTGTCGGCTGAGGATGCCTGCGTGCAGTCCATGCCCGATGCCAGCCCGGCCAAATGGCATCTGGCGCACACCACCTGGTTCTTCGAGACCTTCGTGCTGGGGCAGGAGCCTGCGTTCGACCCGGACTTCCGCGTGCTGTTCAACTCGTATTACCAGCAAGTTGGCGAGCGCCATCCACGCGCGCAGCGCGGGCTGCTCACGCGGCCGTCGCTGGCGCGGGTGCGCGACTACCGCGCTGCAGTCGACGGGCGCATGCATGCGCTGCTGGCGCGCGAACTGCCAGGGCCGCTGGCCGCGCTGGTGGAACTAGGCCTGCAGCACGAACAGCAGCACCAGGAGCTATTGCTGACAGACATCAAGCACCTGCTGTCCTGCCACCCGCTGTGGCCGGCCTACCAGCCGTTGGAGGGAGTAGAGGCATCGGACGAAGCCGTGCAGTCCGCTGGTCCGGCTTGGCTGTTGGTAGAGCCGGGGCTACAGGCGATCGGCCATGCGGGCAATGGCTTTGCTTTTGACAACGAGCGGCCACGGCACCAGGTGTTCCTGCCGGGCTGCGAGATCGCGGGCCGGCCAGTGAGCAATGCAGAATTTCTAAAGTTCGTCGAATCGGGCGGCTATGCCCAGCCGCAGTGGTGGCTGGCCGAGGGCTGGGACTGGTGCTGCGCGCAGCAACTGGAGCATCCGTGGTATTGGCGGTACACGGCCACGGGCTGGCAGGAGTTCAGCCTGCATGGCATGGTGCCGCTCCAGGGCAACCGGCCCGTGGCGCATGTGGCGTACTACGAGGCCGATGCCTATGCACGCTGGGCCGGCGCCAGGCTGCCGACCGAAGCCGAATGGGAGGTGGCCTGGGCAGATGCGATGGCGCGGTTGCCGGGTTG
The DNA here is from genome assembly GCA_047601665.1 of Acidovorax sp. Taxonomy (GTDB): domain Bacteria; phylum Pseudomonadota; class Gammaproteobacteria; order Burkholderiales; family Burkholderiaceae_C; genus JASGIT01. The sequence goes on along the minus strand of JASGIT010000001.1, from coordinate 4,147,241 downwards.
GGAGGCATTGCATCCAGCCCCACTCACGGGGGATGGCCTGGGCCAAGTGTGGGAGTGGACCCAATCGTCCTATGCGCCGTACCCCGGGTTTCGCGTGGCTGAGGGCGCGGTGGGCGAATACAACGGCAAGTTCATGGTCAACCAGTACGTGCTGCGTGGCGGCTCGTGCTTGACGCCGAGTGGTCATGCGCGCGCCAGCTACCGCAACTTCTTTCCAGCCTCGGCGCGTTGGCAAATGACGGGGCTGCGGTTGGCGCGGGATAAATAGCGAGCACGTATCGCTTCCACACCCCCGTGCCCAGCAGTGCCGCCAGCAGCCCGAACAGCGTCAGCGCCGCCAGCAGCAACGGCACCGCCCACACCTGCTTGAAGCTGCCCACCGTACTCGTGGACGGGCCTGCGCCGCGCGATCCACAGGTACAGCCCACAGCCCAGCACCACGATGGTGATAAGGTCAAGCAGTGCCCAGATGATCTTCAGCGGCAACCCGCCGTAGTCACCGAAGTGCAGCGGCCGTGACACCTCCAGCGCGCACAGATACCAGGGCCTGGAACGGCGCTTTGCGCGGCCTCCAGGGCGGCCTGAGGTGAAGCCAGTTCAGAAGTCGTTGGAACAGATATCCCTTCCCACGAGGTAGCTCCGCCATCACCAGGGCATTTGCGGCGTGGGTACGCGCAGGAGAATCGACGCTCGGGATTCTGTACGGTGAGCAGGGGGAGGGCGTCGTCTTTGTGAAGCGTGAAGCCAAGGGGTTATTCGCAGCCCCTCGCGTCTAGGGGTTCGGCGGCGGTGAGGACAACCCGGTGCATGTAGCTTACCCCGGCTCTTTGTGCAGGCCACTCGCGACGAGTTCAGGCTAGACGCTATGGCCCGGCTCCCAATGGCCGGAACGGGCTGCTTCCGAACTCCATCTCGGGGCTGCGCTGGCGCCCAGCGGCATCCGCTGGGTGCTGGCTGTGCCCTCCAGATGGAAAGGATCGGAAGGAGCATCGGTCAGGAACCGCACGTGCGCTCTTGAAGGAGCACGGTCCGGGATAAAGCTGGTGGCATGAACGCCACTACTGTCACCCCGCTGAATCAGGGGCCGCTCTACCATGGTGGTGTGGAATCCCGCAACACTGCACTGGTTTGCATCCGGCATCTGACGCACCGGGAGGCCCTGCGCCTCTTGTGCCGCGAGTTCGAAGAGAACGGAGCGGACACAGGCTACAACGGCAGTGTCGGCGACTAAGCGTCCATCTGGTGGGGCCAGTAGGACAGGAAAGAGAACCCGACGAGATTCCCCCAGGACTGCCGCGAGTTGCGCGAGCACCTGCAGCAGCTTGGGGCGGCAGCCGCTCCGGGCGGGCCATGCTGGCTGCTTGCAGCAGCGCCTCGTCGTGAGGAATCGCAGCGGCCCACCGCTCGATTGCGGACTCGGACTAGGACCCGGATTCGGACCAGAGCCCTGGACGCCGCCGTGGCCGCGCTTACAGCGCTGCGTCCTTGAGCTTCTTGAGCGCGCGCGCCTTGATCTTCACCGAGGCGGGCTTGGCCGCGAAGACGCGCTCTTCCTTGGTGAACGGATCGATGCCCTTGCGCTTGGGCTTGGCCGGCACTTTCACCACATCGAGCTTGAGCAGGCCGGGCAGCGTGAACGTACCCACGCCCTTCTTGTTGACCGAGCCGAGGATGGCCGCGTCGAGCGCGACCAGCACCGCCTTGACCGTCTTGGCCTCCACGCCCGCCTGCTCGGCAATCTGGTTCACCAGCGCAGTCTTCGAAAGCACTTCCTTGATGGGCTTGATGGGCGTAGCAGCCTTGGATGCCGGGGGGGCCTTCTGGGCCTTCGGTGCCGCAGCGGCCTTCGTGGCCGGGGCGGCTTTCTTTGCAGTTGCCATGTGATTGCTTCTTGAGAGTTGGGAAAGCGGGGCTGGCGCCCCGCTGCATTGGAGTTGCAGCCTGAATTCTAGAAGGGGATCGTAAGCCTTCCTGCGAGAGGAGCGCAGCGGCACGGGCAAGGCCGGCTCCGCGCAGTTGCGGGCCAGCGTTTGGATGAGAACCTGAGTGCACGGACAGCCGCGCTGCCGTCCGCATCCAACCAACAGGAGTGCCAATGAAAATATCCAAAGCGGAAATCGAGGCCATCGTCGAGGCCTCGCCGCGCACCTACATCCCCTTCAACCAGCTGATCCTTTCCGTCGACTACCAGGCCCGCACGCCCAGCCCCGCGCCGGGAGGCAAGCCGCAGATGAGCCTGACGGAACTCGCCGCCTCCATCAAGGAGTGCGGCGTGCTGCAGAACCTCATCGTGATCAAGGGGCCGCGCAACCTGCACGAGGTCTGCGCGGGCGGACGCCGCCTGCAGGCCATCGGGCTGCTGGTAGCCGCAGGCGACCTGCCCGAGAACTTCCCCGTGCCCGTGCTCATCGTGCCCGCCGACAGGGGGCTGCTGGCGAGCCTCGCGGAGAACACCTTCCACGTGCCCATGCACCCGGCGGACGAGTTCATCGCCTTCGCCAAGCTCATCGGCATGGGCAAGTCCGTCGAAGACGTGGCGGCGGCATTCGGCGTCACGCCGCTGGTGGTCAAGCGCCGCATGAAGCTCGCGGCGGTGTCGCCCAAGCTGATGGCGCAATACCGCGAGAAGAAGATCGACCTCGAATGCCTCATGGTGCTGGCCTCGGTGGACGACCACGAACGCCAGGAACAGGCCTGGGCTGGCCTCGACTCGTGGAACCGCCATCCCGACCATCTGCGCCGCATCCTCACCCAGGGGGAGATCGAATCCGACCGCAACCCCGTGGCCCGCTACGTCACCGTCAAGGCCTACGAGAAGGCGGGCGGTCCCACGCGGCGTGATCTGTTCAGCGACGACGACAAGAAGGTCTATCTGCTCGATCCCATGCTGCTCGACCAGCTTGCCGTGGCCAAGCTGCAGCGCAAGGCCAAGCAGGTGGGCGCGGAGGGCTGGAAGTGGGTGGATGTCCGCGCGCGCTTCGTCAGCGACGAGTACGCCAAGCACGGCGAGTTGCGCAAGGCCGCGCGCGAGCCCAGCGCCGAGGAAGCCGCCGAGCTGGACGAGCTGGACGCGCAGGTCGCCGAGCGCACCCAGCGCATGGAAGACATCTGCGACCAGGAGGACGACGATACCGCCGCCAAGGAAGAGTACCGCCGCCTGGAAGCCGAGTGCGAAGACCTGAACGCCAAGATGGAGGCGATCACCGAGGCGCTGGCTGTCTGGCCGCCCGAACTCATGGCCCAGGCGGGCTGCGTGGTGTACGTGGGCCACGACGCCGCGCCCGCCGTCCACTACGGCCTAATCCGCCCGGACGACCGCGCCGACATGGCACAGGCAGCCCAGGCCGCGCGCGATGGCGGCGGGGCAGCGGGCGAGGCCGGTACCGCACTGGTGTCCTTGCCGGCCGCCAAGACCCGGCCCGTCCATTCCGACCGGCTGACACGCAACCTCACTGCGCACCGTGTGGCGGCCATCCAGGCCGAACTGCTGGGCCGTCCCGACGTGGCGGTCGCGGTGGCCACCGCGCAGCTGGCGACCAAGCTGCTGATCGGTGGATACCAGCACCTGTATAGCAGCGGCGACCCCCTGACGCTGAGCGTTTCCGATACCCATGAGGTTCTGCACCAGGACGCCGACGACATCAAGGCGTGCGCGGCATGGCAGGCACTGGACGCCGAGCGCAAGCATTGGCAGGCGCTGTTGCCGCAGCAGGTGGATGCGGTGCTGCCCTGGGTGCTCGCCTTGGATGCGGCGGCTATCTCGCGCTTGTTCACGTTCCTCGTCGCGGTCACCGTCAGCGGCGTCTACCCCGCCGAGCCGAAGAAGCAGCGCACCGATGGCCTCGCCCTGGCACTGGGCCTGGACATGGGCAAGTGGTGGAAGGCCACGGCGGCGTCCTACTTCAACCACGTGTCCAAGGCCCGCATCGCCGAGGTCGTCACCGAGGCGGTCAGCGCCCAGGCCGCTGCCCCGCTGCAGGCGCTCAAGAAGGACGCTGCGGCCAAAGGCGCCGAACAGGCGCTTGCCGCCACTGGGTGGTTGCCCACCGTGCTGCGGCTGCGATCTCCGGACGACGCGGCGCAGGGGGAGCAGGCTTGCCCTGGCGGCGACGAAGGCGACGGCGAGGAAGGCGAGCCGAACGAGGCAGAGGGCGATGCGGCGGGGAGCGACGCACAGTCCGACGCGCCGCAGGAGGCGGACGCCGCGCAGGATCCGCCGGACGGCGACGCCGACACGCAGGCAGACACCGCAGCCGCAGGCCCTCAGCCGGAGGAAGCCCAGGCCGCGTGATTGCGCCCCTGGCCGGCTCCGCGCCCGAGGGGCGCGCGGGCCGGCCCGGCACAAGCACTGCGACAACCGTCCCAGGCAGGGACATAGGGACAACAGGAGTACGAGGCATGAGCATGAAAGACTGGCGCGTCCGCGTGGTCCGCAACGGCGGCGCGGTGGACATCGGCAAGGTCAGCGAGACCACCGAAACCCTGGCCCGCTGCGCCGCACTCTCGCGCTACGGCGTGAGCGAGGACGAACTCGCCATGGGCGAGGTGAGGGCGCGCGGCGCGTCGATCTATCCTGACGAGGACTTCGAGGTATCGCCAACGGCGTGAGCCATCCGCCGCCCCTTCATGGCACGCCCCCGGCCCGTCCTGTGTGGACGCCGGGGGCGTTTGTATTGCCGGGGCAACTGGGCAGGCGCCCCGAGGAACCGCGGGCGCCGCAGGCCTTCAGAAAGACGAATTCCCATCTTGCATCCCTTCAGGGCTGCCTGACGGCAGTGGGGGCAGTGGGGGCAGAGGGGGCCATCGCAAGGTCGTCGTTGGCCGCGCCGCCGCTGTCGGCCTGGCCGTCCTGCGCGGCTGCGGGCGCGGGGCGCTGCGCCCGTACCGATCCGATGTAGGCTCCAGCCGCGCGCTTGCGCGCGTGGCCGGCCAATTCGGCGATCTCCTGCCGCGCGGCCTCCTGCAGGTCCTTTGGCGGTAGCGCGCCGCCCCGCACCGGGGGCTGGGTGCCCGTGGCGTCCACCCAGATCTCCACGAAGACCTCGTGCCGCAGGCCATGCCCGGTCGCGCCGCGCTCCTTGAGGGACAGCCCGAAGCGCCGCATGACGTAGCTGAAGTGGTTGAGGTTCTGCTTGAGGTCGCGCCTGGGGTTGCTCAGGTGGGCGTCGGGACCACCGGCGACGGACTGCGCATAGGCCAGGGCCAGGCGCTGCTGCTCGGTGGCGATGGCCACGAAGCGTGGCCTTCCGCCCTTGCTGCCCTGGCACACCCAGAGATAGGTCTCGGCCTTCCGGCGCTCCTGCGGCAGCCGGGTGGCCGAGAAAGGCACCACGCAGGCATGGGGCCGCATCATCACGGCTTCCTTGCGGCGCAGGCCGAACGCCCGTATCAGCCGCAGCGCCGCCCCCACGTGGCGGTCGTAGGCGCACACCTGCTCGATCAGGGGCCCGATGTCGATGCCCGCGCCGGACCAGCTCTTGTCGCGCTGGGCGACCTCGTGGCGTTGGTACTGCGCCATGTCCAGCCCATAGGTATCGGGCTTGCGCACCAGCCCCGGCTTGCCGATCCATTGCGCCAGCCCCCGCAGGAAGCTGAAGTAGGTCTGGATGGTCGCAGCCGCGAGCCCATCCGCTCGCCACAGGTTCACCATCGCCTGGATGTGCCGTCCGCCCAGGTTGCGGGGGTCGGGCGTGGTAGGGAAGCCCGCCTTGGCCTGCAGGTCGCGCAGGAAGCGCCGCAGGAACACCGCACGGTCGTGCCGCGTCTTGTGGGACACACTCTTGAGGATGGCGGTGTGCTGCTCGTTGAACAGGTCCAGCAGGATCTCCAGCACTTCCTCGGGAGGCGTCTGGCCGGGCGGATGGCGGGCCAGGACGTCGGCGGCACTGAGGCCTGCCCAGTCGCGGTGGCGCCGCCCGGGCTGGCGGCGGGAGGTCTTCGTCGCGCGCCGGGACCGCTTGCGGGGCCGGGCGGACGATGGGGTGTCGGCATTCATTTGTCTCTCCTGTTGCGCCGGCCCGCGTCCCGAGCGCGTGCCGTCTGGTGTCGAAAGGGCAATCCCGGTGGCATTGCTTGCCGGAGCTGGCGGATTGGCTTGCCAGCCCTGGTTGGTGGCCGTTGCGTTGGGCGCCGTGCGCGGCCACGCCGCACGGCACCTACCCAGGGTTTCGCTGCACGGCTGCCATCGGCAGCGCGGCGGCGCGGTCGTACTTAAAAATGAACACGGGTTGATCCGGTCCTGTGCGCGCGTTTCCGCGCCAGACACAGGTTGGTTTGCGCCAATGACCTTGGAGGTTCACGGCCTTGGAGGTCCGTGAGCGCCGCGCACCGGTCGGGCCGGTGCACGTCTTCAGGATCAGTGCTAGATTCGTAGCGCCACCCATCTGCTGGGTCGCCCTCCTGACCGTAGCCGAAGAGCGTCAGATGTCCGAGCGGAGACACACGTGGAGCCGATCAGGGCATACACGTCCGTGTGCCGCGCGTTGCGCGTGCTCGGAAGGTGGCGGGAACAGTGCCTGGGCATCGGGTGCCCGGCGAGCGGTTTGACCTGCACCGCGACGCGTTCTTGGAGAACGCCCAGCCGCAAGGGCTGGCAAGTCGCAGGCTTTCACTACGAAGGGATTCCTCTGAGCGCCGCTCTGTGGCGGGGCTCTGTCCGGGCTCGGGGCCGGGACACGAAGGGCGGGTAACGTCCGCAACGCCTTTTGCGCTCCACCGATGGGAGCGAGGGCAAGGAGCCTCCGGGAGCCCTCAGTGGACATCAGCCACCAGGCTCCGTCAAGAGGTCTGCGGGGGCTTTCGGAGTGGCGTTCGCACCTTGCTGCGAGGCGCCTCCAAGTCTTGAATCCGCCTTTTTCGGGGCTGCGCGAGAGGGGGTTGACAAACTGCGCTTAGGCCTCTGGTTGTGAGTCCGATCTGGAGGGGCCCAGAGCGGGGCGGCGTGAGACGCCATGAAGCGAGAGGCCGATTTGAAGAACCTTCGAAGAACGGTGCGGCACAGACGCTTTGTCGGGCGGGATGCTTCAGGTGTCTTTCAAGTACCGGTGCAGGTGCGGCTTCGCGGGCGACGAAGCTCAAAAGGGAGGAGTGTCTCTCGCGCCCTCGTGCGCGATGCTCTTGGAAAGCAAGCCGCCGGGTTGTCGAGCGGTAGGAGGACAGATCGACCGGGTGCACCAACCGATACGAATCTTTGTGGCAGCGGCCCGTGAAAGAAAGCTCCATAAGAAGATGCCTTCTTTTCCGGCATCATTGATTTGCATTACTTATGGAGGAGGCCTATGGCAGCGCCGCGTTCCAGGTCCGTGGCGGAATCAACGCTCGCGCAGCGGATGTTCAATCGGCTGAAGCTCCGGCACCTGCTGGTGCTGCTGGCGATTCAGGAACACCGCTCATTGACCCGGGTCGCGCATCATCTGGCGACCAGTCAGCCTGCGGTGACGCAGCTACTGGCGGAACTGGAGAGCCTCTTCGGAGGGGCACTGTTTCTGCGCTCCACGCGCGGCATGGAGCCCACGCCGCTGGGGCAGCTGGTGCTGGCGCGTGCACGCACCATGCTTTCCGACATCGACCACTGGGCCCAGGATCTCGAGGCCCGGTCCCAGGGGCGCGCCGCGCATCTGCATGTGGGCGTGATTCCCTTCCTGCCGGGCAGGCTGCTGGCGGAGGCGATCAACCGGGCGCGGCCGGAGGGGCGCCGCATGACGGTGTCCCTTCACGAGGACACCAGCGACCATCTGCTCGAGCGCCTGCGCATCCACGAACTGGACTGTGTCGTTGGCAGAACCTCGGCGATCCTGGATATGCGCGGTTTGCGACACGAGGTGCTGTACCAGCAGGAGCCCAGACTGATCGCCCACAGGCGCCTGGCAGTGCGCCTGAGCCGAAAGCCCCTGCAGTGGTCCGAACTCACCGAGCTGGACTGGGTGCTCGGCGCTCGCCACACACCTATGCGCGAGCAGATCACGGACTTCTTCCTCCGCGCGGGAGTGGCGCCACCGCCGCCGTTTGTCGAGAGTCTGTCGTCGAAGGTGATAGGAGAGCTGGTCGCGGCGAATGAGAAGGCAGTGTCCATCGTACCGGCGGACGTCGCGGAGGAGCTCGCGCGCATCGCCGGCGTTGGCGTGGTACGGCATCGCTTTGGCTGGACGCTTCCGCCAATCACGCTGTTTCAGCGCATCGGCGGGGCGCAATACGAGGAGCAGGATCTGCTCGCGCGCTCGCTCAAGCAGGTAGCGATCGAGATATCGAGGGCCGCGCAGTGAATGCCATGACCGTTGCCAGGATCCCCATCGAGCCCTTGTGGGGTACCGGTTGCGCTTCTGACCAGGAGAGCCGCCCGCGCCGTGTGCCACGGCCACGCTAGGCAAGCAGCTTGGGCAGCGAGGAGGAAAGCAATGCCACTCCGGAGGCGATAAGCAAGCTCAGCACGACCTGGCGGAAGCGGACGTCGCTGATCCCGATATAGACGCGGGTGCCCAGCAGCGTCGGCACCAACATGGCGGGAGCCACGATCGCGAACATCGGCAGCATGTCGCGCGTGACGATGCCCGATGCGAGGTAGGTGGCCATGGTGACCATGAGCATCGAGAGGTTGAAGTTCTGGATGATGGATCGCTGTACGTCGCGCTCGTAGCCGCGCAATGTGCACCACAGCGTGGGCAACGTTCCGGTGAAGCCGCCGATCCCGCCCATGACGCCGCCCGCCAGCCCGACCATGCCATCCGCGACGCGTCCGCCAAAGGAGATGCGCGGGAGGCGCTTGGACATGAGCATCACGGGGCACCACAGCACCAGCAGGGTTCCGAGGAAGGCCTTGAACAGGTTCATGTCCAGCTTGGGCAGCAATAGCACCCCGAGCGGGATGCCGGCGAGGCCACCCAGCACAAAGGGCAGCAGCTGCTTGATATCGAATCCCCGGCGCACGGAAAAGACGGCGAGCAGTTGTCCCGTCAGCGCCCCGAACACGGCGAGTGTCGCCGCGAGCCTGGGGTCCAGCACCCACGCCCAGAAGGACATGGCCACCATGCCGAATGCAAAGCCGGACAGGCCCTGGACAAACCCCGCCACGACGGCGCCCGCGGCGACCACGACATACACCGAATCCATCGTCTCCTCCTTTTCCCGCCACACCACACATCGATGCGAAAGCTGTTCGCTCATTGTGCTTAGAAGTCATTAGCTGAAAATTCTGAATACATATCGTTCAATACTAAAAAACTTATGTCTTGCGGAGGCCGCTGCCATAGGAGGCGCGCGGCCCCGCACCGCGGGTCATCCCCGGGGAGGCGGAAGACACGGCGTGAGGGGGCGAACAGCAGCGCTTCGGTGAATCAGGAGGGCTTTGGTGCACGGATGCGGTAGCTCCAAGCTCCCCACGGCGGACCAGTCACCATGCCGAACCTTTGTGCTGCCCCGCTAAGGCAGCCGGCACGCGTTTGATCGCTGGCGGCGCGCGCGTGCTCGGTCGGAAGGCTGACGATGACTGGCATGAAGACGCCAAGGCTCACTTCGAACGTCCGCATGCCTGCGAAATGGGCATTGAACGTAGCCCGGCCGAGCAGCAATGTCAGGCCGGACAGGCCTATTGCGCTGGACATGCCAACCAGGCGTCTGCGATGAACAGCGCGAAGCATTTGCCCCAGAGCGTGCCCGTCCGCGGCACGGGGTCGCTCGGAATGTCGGTGAAGGGGCGTTCATCTTGACAAGCGATGTTGCAAATCATTAATATCATGACTAAACAATTGGTTAATAAACCAACTGACTGACCAATAGCCAACGCGGAATAAGCCCAAGCCCGTCCATTCCTCGGCGCGAAGCGCGAGGTCTCAGCCAGGGTTCCCGCATTCATCCGAAGGGGAATCATGCGCACCAGAAACCAGCTACGGCGCCACCATGCGCCGGTCCAGCATCGACGCTCGCTGCTTGCCGTGGCAATGGCATCTTTTCTCGCTGCCGCGTCCGTGTGGGCTCAGGACACACCAGCGCAGGGCGATGTGTCGCCGCCCTCTGCCTCCGAGCTTCCGGCCGTCACGGTGACCGCCCGCAAGCGCGAGGAATCCGCACAGTCCGTGCCGATCAGCGTGACCGTGATCGACAAGCATGCGGCTGAGGCCGCAGCGGCGCCTTCCGACAGCAATTCCGGGCTGGCGCGCTCGGCCCCGAACATTTCCTTTGCCGACAGTGGCGGGCAGTTCGGCAATCTGTTCGTCATCCGCGGCGTCGGCTCGTTCGCGCCGCTGTCCTCGGACGACACCTCGGCCGTCATGTACCTGGGCGAGGTGCCGCGCTCGGTCTACGGCGCGCCGCCGACGCTGCTGGACATCGACCGCGTGGAGGTGCTGCGCGGCCCGCAGGGCACGCTGTTCGGCCGCAACACCCAGGCCGGCGCGATCGACGTCATCCCCAATGTGCCCACCTTCAAGCGCGAGTTCTCGGCGACCGCCGAGGCCGGCACGCACGGCCACCGGCTGGGCGAACTGGTCGCGAACACGCCGCTGTCGGACACGCTGGCCGCGCGCCTGGCGGTGCGCTACTCCAACATCGACGGCACCGTTCCCAACATTGCCGCTGGCGGCAACGACGGCCGCGTGCAGATCGGGGCCATGCGCGAATCGCTGCTGTGGCTGCCCGGAGACCGCACCACCGTCACTTTCACAGGCTTCTACGACCGGCGCGAGTCCAATGCGCCACGGTTCATCTGGCTGCAGAACCCGCAGTTCCCGCAAAGCGCGGTCAATCCGGCCGGCAACATCCGCTGGCGCGACGCAGGCGCCAGTCTGAAGGTCGAGCACGAATTCGACCGCACGCGCCTGACCTCGCTGACCAGCTTCCAGGACGACCACTCGTTCCAGCCCTTCGACTTGACCGACGGACTGATCTACTCGGCGATGACCAAGCAGCCGACGGCTCGGTTCGACGTGCCGTATGCGGACTACGTCGGCATCCACTTCCGGGAGAAGACGTTCCAGCAGGAGTTGCGGCTGTCCTCATTGGAGGACAGCGTATTCAACTGGACGGCAGGCATCAACTACTTCCGCTCGCGCTTCACCAACGACACACAGGCCGTGGCATCGCCCGCGGCGTTCAACTTCCAGGCGCAGAACGGCACGCAGGACAACCGCATCGCCACCGACAGCATTGCGGCTTTCGGCGAAGGCACGCTGGCGCTGACGGACAAGCTCAAGGCTACCCTGGGCCTGCGCTACACGCACGAGCGCAAGGACGCGGACTACCTGTTCACCGGCAACGGCAATCCGGCCACCGTGCCGTACTTCAGTCAAAGCCAGAGCCTGTCCGACCACTTCGTGACCGGCCGCGCCGGGCTGTCCTACGACTGGACGCCCGAGGCCATGACCTACGCCACCGTTTCGCGTGGCGCCGTGAGTGCGGGGTATCCCGTGGTGCAGGTCAACGGCGTCTACGGCAAGGACGAGCCGCGGTATCCCACCTCGACGAGCTGGACCTACGAAGCGGGGTTCAAGACGCTGTGGCTGGACAAGCGCCTGGGCCTGAACGGCTCGGTCTTCTACAACGACGTCAAGAACGGGCACCTGATCGTCTTCAATCCGACGCAGCTGTTCTTCGGCTCCGCCTCGCTCGACTACAAGAGCAAGGGGATGGAACTGGAGGCCGCCGCCAGCCTGACCCCGGGCCTGAAACTGACGGCCGGTGTCGGCTACACGCATGCCGAGCTGGTCGACGTTCCCTCCGGCAGTTCGACCGGTGCGAAATCCGGCAATCGCGTGCCGAACATGCCGAGGTTCAACGCCTCGCTGGGCCTGCAGTACGAGACGCCGATGACCATTGGCAGCGCGCAAGGCAGGCTGAAGGCCGGGCTCGCCTGGCAATACGTCGGCAAGCGCGCGGCGGATGTGAAGGAAAGCTTTGACCTTCCGGGGTACGGCGTCGTCAATCTCCGGCTCGGATGGCAGCAGGGCAACTGGGAGATCTATGGCTTCGCCTGGAATCTGCTGGACAAGCAGTACCTCGTCGCCGGGCAGGCCTGGGGGCCGGGCGTGAGCTCGGTGCGCGTGGGGCAACCGCGCATCGTCGGGGTGGGCGCGACGATGCGGTTTTGATCGACGTGCCGAGGCATGCAGTCTGCGAATGAAGGGGGCGTTACAGCCCCGGGCGGCTCCCGCTCCACCACCGTCCTGCTCGCGGTGGCCCTGGCGTACATCTCGCTGGGCGCCATCCTCGGCTTCGTGCAGGGCGGCCTGGCACCCGTGCTGCGCACGCAGGGGATGGGGCTGCCCGCGATGCGCTGGGTCTATGCGCTCTTCCTGCCCTTCGGCATCGCCTTCCTGTGGGCGCCCCTGATCGACTCCTGGCGCTGGCCGTGGCTGGGCAGGCGCACGGGCTGGATCATTCCGATGCAGGGGCTGGCGGTGCTGGCCCTGGCCGCGGCGTCGTGCATTGTGCCGGGGCCGGGCCGCTGGAGCGTCCTGATGGCGCTGGGGATCGTGGCCACGCTGGCCGCGGCGACCATGGACGTCGCTCTGGATGCACTGACCGTCGAGATGGCCTCGGAGGCCCAGCGTCCCGCGGCCGCCGCCGCCAAGATGGGCGGGATTTCGCTCGGATCGGTGCTCGGCGGCGGTGTGCTGGTCGCGCTGTACCCCCGCCTTGGATGGCAGGGGACGATGGGCTTCATCGCCGCACTGATGGCGCTCTCCACTCTTCCCGTTCTGGCGCTCATCGGCGCGGATCGTGCGCTGACCGGCGGTGCGCCACGGCAGCGGGCGCGCATGGGCAAGCTGCTGCGCGAGCGCCGTATGCGCGACCGTCTCATCCGGCTGACGCTGCTGGCGTGCACCCTGCTGGCGCTGTTCAACTTCAACCGGCTGCTGCTGGTGGACATGGGCGTCTCGCTGGAGCGCATCGGCAGCGTGCTGGGCACGGTCGGGCCGCTGGTCAACGCCGCCGCCTGTGCGCTGGGATGGCTGCTCGTGCGCAAACTGCCCTTGCGATCGGCGGCCGTGCTCATGTGCGCCGCGTGTTTGCTCAGCGCCGGTCTTGTATGGCTGGGCTTCGCTTTCACGGGCCCTGTCGTCGCCATGGTGGGTAGCGTGCTGACCACGGCAGGCGCCTCGGCGCTGTACGTCGTGCTGGGCAGTCTGATCCTGGAATGGGCCGGCGGCGGCCAGGCGGCCACGGACTACGCGCTGCTCTACGGGCTGGGCCGCTTCCTGGGGACTGCTGCCTTGATGGTCCTGCCCGGGGTGATCCAGCATATCGGGTGGTCGGCCTTCCAGGCCGGCATCGTGGTCGCCTTCGCCATGGCCGCCACCTACTTCCTGAACCTGGTGCCCCGGGGCGCGGCCAGTCGTCACTGAAATATGATCAGTGCATTGACTATCCGACCAGCGCGTTGAGCGCGGTCGACCGATTTCAGGAGCACAGCCCCATGTCCGAACTACGCAAGGCCTACACCACCGTCGATGCGCGCGACCGCATCGTGGAGGCGGCGCTGGCCGTGTTCTCCAAAGTTGGCTTCGATGGCGCTACCACCCGGGAGATCGCCAAGGAAGCCGGCGTGTCCCCGGGGCTGATCCACCACCACTTCAAGGACAAGGAAACCCTGTGGAATCTGGTGGGCAACCGCATCACCGAGGAATTCGCCGAGATGGGCAGCGCGTCGGTCGATCCCGCGCTCAAGGGGACGGCGCAAGGGCTTCGCCAGATGATGGCGGCCTACATGCGCTATTGGCGCGAGCATCCGCAAGCGCTGCGTTTCCAGCTCTGGCGCGTGCTCGGCGCTCCCAAGGAAGAGCGCCAGGCGCGTTCCCGGTCGCTGAACCAGTTGTTCGTGCCGCATTTTAAGGCGGCCCAGGACGCTGGCCTGATTCGCCAGGACGTGCCGCCCGGCCTGCTCATGGTCACCGGGGGAGGGCTGATCCAGTACTTCCTGCACAGCGACATCGAAACAAACGATGCCTTGGCCGTGACCGGCGCGCCGCCCTTGGAGGACGACATCGCGCTGGACTACGTCTGGGGATTGATTGCGGCCCCGCAGCCGGACGCGAAGCCCAAGCCGCGTCAACGCACGCCTTCCAGGAAATAGCAGATGGTGAACCCTAGCGATTTCAAGCACTACGACGTCTCGGAGTTCCCGGTCGTCAGCATCCGCGGAAGTTCGCTGCCCGCGGGCTACGCACCCCAATGGATCGCTGAGATGGAAGCGCTGGTGGAGAACGGGCAGCCCTTCGTCTTCGTGTTCATCGACAGCGCCGAACACCCGGAACACGAGGACCAGAAGGCCCAGATGCAGTGGCTGAAGGCGAACAAGCGCAGGCTCGCCCAGGTGTGCCGCGGCATCGCCGTGGTCGAGCCTGACCGGGCCAAGCGGATCCTGAAGCGCGCACAGGCGCTCGGACTGTCCGCTGCCTTCGGGCTGCGCATGTCGGTCGCGCCGGATCTTGTGCAGGCGAGGGCCCGGGCGGACGGCATTCTGGCGGGACGTGAGATTGCCGATGAGCAGGACTGATGTGCGGCCGGCGATGTAGTGTGAATTCGTGGCACGCCTGACGAGGCTGGGGTCGCGTCGTGCCTTGTGCGGGCTTGATCCCGGACCAGTGGAAATCTCGGCTTCTCCACATTGACTGCGAAATTGCCCCGGCCAGCATAATGGCGTGTGCCTCCATGCTGTTGTAGCTGCATCGACGGCAGTCTGCTGACGGTACAGCGCCCGTGCGCAACGCTGGCCTCGTGAACTGTTGCTTCGCGGGTAACTCGCGGCTTGCACTGATAATTTCGACCGACCATGCTTTCCACGAGACTGGATTATGGCTAATAAATCTTGGAAGACAGCGCTTGCCGGCTTGCTAGCGATTATTGGAGTCGCGATAATTTTTATCGGGTTCGCAGCCTATTTCTGGAAATTCCATGACGACCTTTCCATAGAAACATCGGATTGGGGAAATTTCGGCTCCTACGCAGCTGGTATTGGTGCGCTAGCGCTTGGATGCGCCTCGATTGCGGCATTGTTGTTCGCTTCAGTGATTGTGCCGGAGGAAATCGAACGCTTCCGCCGGGAGGAGCAGCGAGCCAGAGCGGCGTCCGACATGTCCAAGCTTTTTTATTCGCGGGATTATTACGTGAATATAATTGTGCCTGTCTGGGACATCGCGACCAAGTGGCTCAGTTGGGAAGGGAGTGAGGGAGAGCGGTACAGGCGCGACGTCGCCGGCGGACAGTTCCTATTTGCTCAGGCTCCATTCCAAGATGAACAAGGCGCAAATTCCGTTCCTTTTCAGAACCACATTAGCCTGCGAAGTCACTTTGAGCCGATAGCTAATCAAAGCTCGCCAAACGAACACATGATTCTTTCGATGTGGCTCACATTTTGGCATGACCTGCAGGCCGCGATCGCCAATGGAGTCATATCGGAGCAGGAGGCTGTGGCTAAATTTTCTGGGTTTTACGCGTGGACCCATGATTTTATTCAGCAGCTTTGGATGGTCGGTGAATGTCTCGGAGCCATGAAGATGGTGAAAGCCCCTGCCGAAAAGGCGGCGCTCTGGAAATCTTTGGGATCGCTTGAAAGATGTTTTTACGGAGAGGACTACCGACGCGAGAAAAATGAAACTCGCGCGGAGGAAATAGCTCGCGCTATAGCCAGCTCGTGCTGAGATCGCCACGGCTATCTTCGTCGAGGTGCCCGTCGAGCCGCTCGCCGCTCACGTGCTCGTACCAAACGAGTTCTCGGTGTCAATGGAAGTCCCGGCTCTTGTTCGTCGCCTCGGCCAGGCGGCCGAGCAGCGGCGTGAGGTCTACCAGCCGCGCTGCCACCACGTTGCATACATCGCCCTCATGCTGCCATCGCCCCTGGACAGCCCATAGCCTCGATTGCAGCAGCGCCGTGCGCTGGCGCTCACGTACGCTCTTCCACACGATCACCTGGACCACCCCGGTTTCGTCTTCGAGCGAGACGAAAATCACGCTGGAAGGTGACAGCACGAGCGTTCATATCGAATACTGATTTTTTATACAGTATTTTCCCATATCCGAGAAAATCCGGCTGATTTTAGGGGGGCGCGTCGCCCGGCCTTCTCAGCGGTAGGCAGGAAGCGGGCACCACCTGCAGGGGAAAGCGAACTTGAGGTTTCGGCGAATGCGCTGACATATCTGCAGGCCGTTGATCGCTTCCGGGCTGGATGGACTGCGCGCTGCCCGATGGCAAAGACGCCCCGATGCCATCTCGCGGTGCAGGCGCCGACCTGCGTCCCCAATGGCAGGACCGAGGACCTGTCGTCGAAATCCGCTCACGAACGCCCGGATTTCTCGTTGCGCATCCAGTGCACCTTGAATGACCCTTGCAAGTGGTTGCGTCCATGGCAAGGAGCCTGCAATGAGCAAGATCGTCAGGGCCATCGACGTCGGCTTCGGTAACACGAAGTTCGTCGTCGGGCACACGGAGCAGGAGATCAAGTGCGCGTCCTTCCCGTCGCTGGCCTACACCAGCGTCAAGGATCCAGGCACCAGGCCGGCGGCCGAGCGCCGCAAGACGGTGGCCATCCCGATCGACGGCACCTTCTACGAGGTCGGGCCCGAGGTCCACCTCGCGGCCGACACCTTCCGGGCGACGCAGTTGCACGACCAGTACGTCGAGACGCCCGAGTACATGGCGCTGGCGCGCGGTGCCATGGCCTACATGAAGCTCAGCGCGATCGACCTGCTCGTGGTGGGCCTGCCGGTGTCATCCTTCCAGGCCCGCAAGGCCTACCTGGAGAAGGCCATGGTGGGCGTGCACGACCTCGGCGGCGGCAGGACGGTAGAGGTGAGGAAGGCCGTCGCCGTGGCCCAGCCGCAGGGCGCGCTCGTCTACTACACAGCCGCCTACCACAAGCAAAAGAGCATCGAGCATGAGCAGAGCCTCATCATCGATCCGGGTTCGCGCACTTTTGACTGGCTGCTGTCGAGGGGCATGCGCCTGGTGCTGAAAGTGAGCAACTCCGTCAACCGCGGCATGTCCGACATCCTCAAGACGATCGCTCAGGAGATCAGCAGCGACATCGGCCGGCCCTACAGCGATTTGCCCGCCATCGACGCGGCCTTGCGCACCGGCAAGCCGCTGATGATCTACCAGAAGCCCTACGACCTGACGCCGATCCTGCCGACCGCGCGTGCGGTCGCGCGCCGTGCCGTCTCCTCGATGATGGAATGGATCACGGAGGACTACAGCATCCAGAACGTGATCCTCGTCGGCGGCGGGGCGTTCATGTTCAAGGACGCGGTCAAGGCGGCGTTTCCGAACCACAAGATCTATGTGGTCAAGGAACCGATGTTCGCCAACGTGAAGGGCTTCCTGATCGCCGGGGACAACCTCCTGAAGGCTCAGGGCCTGCCTGCCGGGGACCATGATGGACTGCGATGACGCATCCGGCTCGCAAGTCCTGCGCATCCGCGTGACGCTGGAGTTGAGCCGCAGCGACGACCCCCAGTTGTTCGACGCGCTCGTGCAGTTGAAGAAGGGGCGCAGGCGCGTCGCGCGGCTGCGCACGCTGGCCCATGACGGCTTGCTTGCGGCTTTGCCGAAGCTGCCGGCCCCGGCTGAGCAAGCGCCGGATCACCTGGGCCCAGCCCTTGACGTCGAGGACGGCGGCGAGCGGCCGGATCTGGCGGCCCTGGACCCCCGGGTGACCGCCGGACTCTTCGAGGTGCCACTCCCGGACTGAACCACAGCACCAACGCCGCCGCATCCCAAAAGCGCGCCCTTGATGAGCGCGACTCCCGTGAGACCGTGGTGAGACGGAATGCGCAGCGCCGGACCTGGATGGGCCGGCACGAGAGGAACTGAGACCTGACTCGGGATGGATTCACACCCGGTCGAGATCACGGGGATGCCGGGGCGCAGTCCGCGTGGGCGCCTTCGATGGCGCCCGATCCGCAACCGTATTCAGGAGAGTCGTATGAAACCAGTGGTCAGGGCCGTCGATGTTGGGTTCGGCCATACCAAGTTCGTCACGGGGGTGGGCGGCACCGAGATCCGGTGCGCCAGCTTTCCCTCGCTTTGTTATCCCGGTGCACGAGATTCCGCCAAGGTCCCCGCAATAGAAAGCCGGGCGACGATGTGCATCCCCATCGGCGGTCTGTTCTACGAGGTGGGGCCTGACGTCGCGCTCGCTGGCGATGCCTTCAGGCCATCCCAGATGCATGACCGCTACACGGAGACGCCCGAGTACATGGCGTTGCTCAGGGGCGCCCTGCGCATGATGAAAGTCCCGGAGATCCATCTGCTCGTCGTCGGCCTGCCGGTGGCGCTGCTGGTGGCGCGCAAGAGCAAGCTTGAGCGGGCCATGATGGGCACGCACGATGTCGGAGGTGGCCGCAGGGTTGTCGTGCACAAGGCGATAGCGGTCGCACAGCCGCAGGGAGCACTGGTCTATTTCGCCTCTGTCGCCGGGAAGATGGACAGGATCGCCGCGGAGCAAAGCCTCGTCATCGACCCGGGATACCGGACCTTCGACTGGGTAGTCGCGCGGGGCGTGCGCTTCGTACAAAAGCGCAGCCATTCCGTGCCGCGCGGCGTCGCTGACGTGCTGCAGGCGCTTGCGTCGGAGATTACGCTGGACCTCGGCGTCCAGTACAGGGATCTCGATGCCATTGACGCGGCGCTGGGCGCTGGCAAGGGCCCCACGATCTACCAGCGGCCATACGACCTCGAGCGGATGCTGCCGTTGGTCGAGAAAATCGCGGGCCAGGCTGTCTCGTCCATGCTGCATTGGATCGGCGATGCCACGGGCTTCCACAACATCGTGATGGCGGGTGGGGGAGTCCATCTCTTCAAGGGTGCCGTTCAGGCGGCCTTCCCGCGGCAGCGGGTGATGGTGCTCAAGGAAGCAATGTTCGCCAATGTGCGGGGCTACCAGATCGCGGGCATGAACTACATGGCCAGCCGGGGTGGCGCCGATGTCGGAGGCGTGCGATGAGCGAGGAAAGCCGCAATGATGGAACGATCCGGCTGTTGTTCGAGATGTCACGCGATGACAACCCGCCGCTCTACGACGACCTGATCCGGTTCAGCAAGGGTGTGAAGCGGGTCAACCGCTTGCGTCTGCTCGCGCACGAGGGGCTGCGCGCCGTCACAACGCCTGTGGTGCCTGTAAAGGAGGCTCCTGCGGTCGGGGCCGCGGGGCTGTCGAACGGAGCGATCGAGGGTGCGTTCGGGTCGGGCTCGGTCACCGACGTGGTTTTCGGCGAGCCGCTGGGGGAGGAGGGGGCACCATGAGGCGTGGACGGATACAAGAAAGCGGGAGAAGCGGTGTCAGCGCATCGGACCTGGCGGCCATGGGCGCCTGCGAGCGCAGGTTGGTCTTGGAACACCGCCACGGTCGGCAGTTGTCCGTCGCGCAACGTGAGGCCATTGAACGCGGCTTGCGACTGCACGCTGCATTCGACGCACAAGCGGACGCAGTGCAAGCCGGGCGTGGCCGATGCTTCATAGCGACCCTGGTCTATGGATCCCACGCGGTCGAAACCCAGTTGCTCAGGAGCTATCGCGACCGGCGGTTGCGGGCAACCGCGCTCGGGCGCTGGATGATTCTTCAGTACTACCGGGCGTCACCGCCAGTCTGCGAGTGGCTGGCATTGCATCCGCGGGCGTGTACGCTGGTTCGGGTTTCCCTCCGCCCCGTTGTTGGGTACGCCCGGTGGCGTAGTCGCGACTGGGGAGATCGTCATGATGGTTGAAGCAACAATAGCCCTGCTTGTTGCCGCTGCCTGGCTTGCGAGATGGCTCTGGAAGACCCGACGGGGTGATGGAAGCACGCGGTTGCCTGCTGAAATGCGATCGGCAGAGCTGGTGTTCTCGGAGCGACTGTTCCACGCAACTACACCGATTGTGATCTCGGCCAAGGTGGATCGCGTGTACCGCAGATGCGACGGGGTATTCGTCCTGCTGGAGCTAAAGACACGTTCGCATGCGAGGATCTACCCGTCTGACGTGATTGAGCTGTCGGCGCAGCGGGTCGCATTGCTTCGCGACCTGGGGCAGCCGGTGGCCGGATACGGCTACGTGCTCATTCAGGATTCTTCCGGACGCCAACTCGCATGTCGGCGCGTTCGCCTCCTGTCGGAATCCAGCGTCGCGCGTCTTGCCGCTCGGCGAAGGAACCTGCTTGCCGGCGTCGACCAACCGGTGGCCAATGGAGCTCCGCATCTCTGCCGCAGTTGCCCCCAGCGACCGCTCTGCGGGCGCAGCGCATGAAATTCTCGTGCCGGTTCAGATGGCGAGTGAGCGCGCTGGTCACAGCGGCACAGCCAACACGGACCAAACGCCGCCAGACTGCGCTTGGGAGCTCGAGCAGGATCAGGGTTGCCTCTGATCCCACCCAGGCTCTCTCGGCCACAAGCTGTAGCGCAGGCCCACGGTAATGGGCACTAGCAGCGCCAGCCACGACAGCACATGCCATGTCCCCGTACCCAGCAGTGCTGCCAGTAGCCCGAACAGCGTCAAGACTGCGAGTAGCAAGGGAGCCACCCACACCCGCGTGAAACTGCTGTGGGCGTTCATGAGCGGACCTCTGCGATACCTGTGATCTTCGCCACGCGCTTCGCACGTGTCCTGTGTCTCGCGATCCAGAGGTACAGCCCGCTGCCCAGCACCACGATGGTGATCAGATCCAGCACTGCCCAGATGACCTTCAAGGGCAGGCCGCCGTAGTCGCCGAAGTGAAGAGGGCGCGACACTTCGAGTGCACGCAGGTACCAGGGCATCTGGAGCACCGCCGTCAGCTCGCTCGTGCGGGCATCGATCAGCAAGGGGCTGAACAGCCGGCTGGTCAGCGGCGTCTCGCCTTTGGCCCAGACCAGGTAGTGATGCGGGCTCCCAAGGCGATGCCCGGGGTAGGTCACGCTCACCACCCGCATGCCCGGCACTGCCTTCCTTGCGGTGTCGAAAGCCCGTTGCACTGACGCCAGCTCCGCCTGGCGAGGAACCGCCCGGTCCTGCCAGGGCCGAAGCATGCCTTGCACGTTGGTGCGGTTCCACAGCGCGAACAGCGGGGTAGACAACTCGTTGAGCACCCCCGTCAAGCCCACCACCAGCGCCCAAGTCAGGATGACGATACCCAGCAGGTTGTGCAGATCCAGCCATCTCAGGCGCCTGTGGCGATCAGCTCGCACCGTACCAAAGTCCAGCTTCTTCATGAACGGGCCGTACAGCACCACACCCGAGACGATGGCCGCAACGAACAGCAACCCCATCAGGCCCAGGAACAGTTCGCCCGGCAAATCCATGAACAGATCGCGGTGCAGTTTGAGCATGATCTGCATGAAGGTGAGGCGGCGCTGATCGGGCGGATCCGATTCCTTGAGCAATTGCGCCGTGCGCGCATCAAACTTCAGGAAGTGATTGCGCGTTGGTTCATCTTGGAAAGACTGCCAGGAAGGGGCCATGCCGACCACTACCTTGGGCTCGTCGTCGTCCACAAACGCAAAGGTAATGATCTGCCCGGGGTAGCGGCGCTGGCTTTCGGCCACCATGCCATCCAGGCTGGCGGCCGGGGTGTCGGCAGGCAGCGTAGCATAGGGAGGGTCGCCATCCAGCCAATGATCGATCTCTTCACTGAAGATCAGCGGCAGGCCGGTCAGGCAAATGAGCAACAGAAACGCCGTACAAATCAGGCTTGTCCATTGATGAATGGCTTTCCATACTTGTAATGGCATGACCAACCTTGGCATTTTCAAAAATCGAAAGTAGCGGACAGGCGATAAGTGCGAGGCTCACCAAGCTCCACCATTCCGAATTGGGTTGCGCTCCAGTAATTTTTTCCGAATACGTTATCGATATTGGCGCGGAGCGTTACATTCTTACCTTCGGAGCGCTTGAATATATATCGAGCCCCTACGTCAACACGCGTCCATGCAGACGTGGCGCGTGTGTTGGTTGAGTCGATATAGCTGCCATTCGTATGGATAAGGCGACTGGAAAGGGTGAGGCCTCGGAGGAATGGCGTGTCCCACTCAGCACCCAAATTTGCCTGAAACGGTGGAACTCCAATCGGATGCTTTCCGTCAAGGCTGCCGCCTGCGGTCTTCGTCATCTTGGCATCCGTAAGCGCAATACCTCCCAGCAGGCGCACACCGCGGTACGGTTCACCAAATACATTGAGTTCTACGCCACGGTTGCGCTGCTCGCCATTGACCGAGAAGTGCAGAGAGTTGGGATCAGTGACCCCGCTTGGCTGAGTGATCTGGAAAACACTCAGCGTTGCCCCTGTGGTGCCGAAATCAACCTTGACGCCGGCTTCTGCCTGCTTGCTTTTGATCGGCGCGAACACCTCTCCTTCATTTGTAGATCCGACGGGCGCAGTCGGTCCCTGTTGCAGGCCTTCAATGTAGCTCGCGTAGATGGACACGTTTTCCCACGGCTTGACCACCAGACCCACGGCCGGCGTCAAGGCATGCTTGTCATAGGCCGATGCCTGTACGCCGTTACTTTGGTTGAAATTCTCTGTGATGACTTTCTGATACCTTCCACCCAAAGTCAGCTGGACCCGTTTATTCAAAATTGAGATCGTGTCGGCAAAGGCATAGCTTTGGAGCCGAAGGTGCGTGGTGCGGTAAATATGAGAATTCAGGCTGGAGAGGTCTGGGGCAACCGACAGATGAGTTGGGTTGTATATGTTATCCCTATAAGTTCCTGGCAGCGTCGTAAACAGGCTCCCGAAATCTGAATCTAGGCTGGAATAGCCGAAATTGATTTCGTGGGCCATTGCTCCTGTGTTTAGGCGGCCACGGAGTCCGAGTTGCCCAGTGTAGGTCGTGTTCCAAGTTGGCTGCGTGTAATACGCACCGCTTGTGTCTCCGGCAGAATTCAGGATGGTCGATTGTCCGTATACGCCTTTGAAATCATTGTGCCTTGCGCCAAAGCTTGTATAGGCTGTCCAGTTGTCGGAGAGATCATATTCAGCCCGCAGGAGTCCAAATTTGTCCTTGCTCTTGATGTACGTCCAGTCAGGCTCCCAATTGTTGGAGCCGTTCGGAGCCTTCGGTATTTCCACCCCGGCCCCCATATAAGTGAAGCGTGTTGGCGAGTCGAAGTCCTGATGCTGGTAACCCGCGTCCAACGAGGCACGAAGCCGACCGCCACGGTAGTCAAGGCCAACGAAGGCCGACCCCAGCTCCTGTGATTGCCGATCCCGGCTCGTATCACCATTCTTATAGGTTCCATTGAATCGAACGCCCCATTCCCCACTCTCCCCGAAGCGACGCCCGACATCCAGCTGCGTGCCGACCTGTCCTCGCGACATGTAGGATGCAGTCAGTTGGGTAATGGGTTTATCTTCTGCGTGCTTGGGAATGAGATTGATCGTCCCTCCCACATTTCCAGACGGAGACATGCCATTCAGAAATGCATTGGGTCCCTTCAGAATTTCAACACGATCGACCCAGTCCGTGTTGGTGTACTGATAGGGCGCAATGCCAAAGAGCCCATCCACTGCGATATCCGAGGCTGAAACTGCGAATCCCCGGATATAGAACTGGTCCGTATAACTACCGCTAACCCAAGCCTGTCTGACAGACGGATCATTGGCGGCCACGTCCGCGATACTGCGCGCCTGCTGGTCTTGTATGACCTGGCTCGTATAGCTGGTCTGGCTGAACGGTGTGTCCATGATGTCCTTGTTGCCCAGCATGCCCAACTGCCCGCCACGTGCGACCTGTCCGCCCGCGTAGGGCTCGGCCAGATCGCCTGGATGCGCGGCTCTTCCCATTACCGTCACGGTAGCCAATGTCGCCGCATCCCCGCCTATGTTGGCTGTGCCTGCTTGCTGAGGCATAGCGCGCCGCAGTATGTAGCGGCCCTGCGGATTGGGTACGGCTTCGAGGCCGGTACCGGCCAGTAAGGCATCCAGTGCGGCGTCCGGCGTCAAGCGCCCTTGGATGCCGGGACTACTGCGCCCTTGAGTGAGTTCCGTGCTGCCGGACAGCAGCACGCCGGATTCGGCGAGAAAGCGCACCAGCACCGTGTTCAACGGGCCAGCGGGGATGTTGTAGGTGCGTGTTTCCTTTGCTCCCTGGCTTTGCGATGCTGGCGCGGCCAGTTGCGCCAATGCAGGGCCGGCCCAGCAGGCAACTGCTGCGATGCCGCCTGCCGTCAGCAGGTGCGCTGCAAGCGCCAGGGGACGCACAGTGAAGTGCCCGGGGTTCGGGGCGGTGGAATGACGATTCGTCTGGCGACGAGACATAGTGACTCTCTTCCTCGGTTTGATTGAATCAAGCGATGGATCGAGACTCGCCACCATCCACATCCTGACGCACGACCTTGCCGCGCGATAGCAGGCGAAGTCATGCCTCAAGGTGGAACTGGCTGATGCTGCAAGCGGCCGTATCTACGTCGAGTGGCGACGTAGTGCGCGTTGGGAAGGGCTTGCAGCAGTGGCTACATGGCGCATTGCCCGTTCTCAGGAACGGGGCGGCCATGGCGACTTGTCCGTCCTCACCACGCAAACCGGATAAGGGCGAACAATGCGGAAATGGTTTTGGTGCAGAGTGTCGTAAAGATGTGTAACAACCAAGGGCCGCTAGTTGGGGTGCGCCTCAATGGTGGTCCACCAGGGCAGCGGGCGACGGATTCGCAGGGGGAGCGCCTGTTGAAGCATGGCCAGTGCTCCATCCACGTCGTCTAGCGGGTAATTTCCCAGCACCGGCAACTGTGCGACCTCCGGCGCCACCGCCATGTGGCCACGGCGGTAGCGAGACAGTTCGGCAACGACCTGCTCCAGTGGGACATCCTGCGCGAGCAACACGCCGCGAGACCACGCCTCGCGTGCCGGATCGGCAGGGACGGGTGCCTCTAGACGTTCGGCGGTAAAGCGCGCCTGTTGACCTGCGCGGATGATCGTGGCGTCAGCACCCGTTGCCAGGGTGACCTGGACCGCGCCTTCATAGACGGCAAGCTGAGTGCCGCCTCCGTCGTCCAGGCGCACGTTGAAGCGGGTGCCGAGGGCGCGCATGCGGCCGTGGGCCGTATCCACGATGAAAGGACGGCTTGGGTCGGCCGCAGTCTGGATGAAGATCTCGCCGGCGCGCAGGCACAAACGGCGGAGGCTGGTGCCATATTCCTGATCGAACGCACTCGCGCTGCTAAGCCACACCTGGGTGCCATCCGCAAGACGCACTTCGCGCCGCTCACCGGTGGCGGTGCGGTAGTCCGCGTTCCAAGCGAGGAGGGCGTTCGCCGCCCCTCGGTGCTGTGAAACGAGCCAGCCGAGCGTGGCGCCGGCGCCGGTTATTGTGGCCACGGCCAATACGGTGCGGCGCCGCGCAAGTCGACGGTTGGCCATTTGCAGCGCATCGGCAGCCAGGCGGGGTGCAGCATCGACCTGCAGCGGCTGGAAGCGCTGGCTCACCCGCTCCACGAAGGCCCAGGCGGCACGGCTGTCTTCGGCGGCGGCCAGCCACTGTTGCCAGCGTGCCCGGTCAGCGTCCGTGGCTGAGCCAGATTGAAGCAGCGAGAACCATTCGGCAGCCTGTTCCATGGCCTCGTGCGAGGGCGCAGACGCATTGGCCAGGGGCGGAGCGCTCATGGGGTCACGGAGCCGGTCTGAGGCAGGTTGCGCGCTTCCAGGCGCATGCAGTGGAGCATGGCCTGGGTGATGTAGTGCCTGACCATGCGCGAGGACACGCCGAGTTCGCGCGCGACTTCCTCGTGTGTCATGCCGCAGGCCATCGCCAGGGTGAATGCACGAGCAGCCTTGGGGGGAAGATGGAGCAGCATGCCGTCGATTTCGTGCAGTGCCTGTAACACTGCTGCCTGCTCTTCGGCCGAAGGGGCATACGATTCGGGCTGCGCGGCCAGGGTCTCCAACCAGGCGCGCTCGATTTCGCGGTGGCGCCACAGATCGACGCACAAGCCCGAGGCAATAGTGCGCAGATAGGCCCGAGCTTCACCGCCGCTGTCAAAGATCCGGGGACGCGCCAGCACACGCATGAAGGTGTCATGCGCGAGGTCGGCGGCATCGGCCGCATTGCCCAGGCGATAGCGCAACCACCCCTGCAACCAACCATGGTGATCGGTATACAGGACTTCGACATGTTGTTGCTGAAGCGCGACCTCTGCGTTGCCCACATTACCCTGCCTGAACCCGAGGGCCGGGGGAGGAGGGCTCAAGGGTGGATGAGAATTAGTCTCATTTTAAAGAGATTTGCCGCGGTTGAACTGTTCCGAACTGGGACAAGGCAAATACGCCACAGTGCATCGACAGACGGCTGGACTGCTTGCCCACCACCTTTCAGATTGAGCTTGCATGGAGTCTTGTGCCGCATAGCGCAGGGCCATCCAGTCGATGGGAAGTGGCCCGGATTTGGAGCGGCCCACGCCGCGAACCATTTGCGCGGCTTCTTCCGGCGGCCGGCGCTCAATGAGCGTGAGCCTATCCGGCGCTCAACTCTTGGCAGACTGGGACCCGTGGACCTACACTGCGTAGGCTGCCGGCCGTAGCCACGAGTTGCGACTCTTCTGTTTCGCGCCCACAGCGGCGCGATTTGTCGGCGCACCGGCAGCACTCAATTCAGCACGGTCGGGTGCAGATCCTTTGGCGCATAGTCGGACAAAGAGTGCTGCAGCGGCAGATTCAGGGCAGCCCGCACCTGGGCGACGGCCTCTGGCTCCAATGCCCTATCGGTGTAGCGGCCGTGGGCAAAGCCCTTCGTCTCGCGCAGTTGGACATCCTTGGCCCATTCGCCGAACTGCGGCGCCAGCGCTCCGCCGATCGGGTCGCCATCGTAGAGACCTCGATAGGGAAAATACAAGTTGGTCCAGCGCGTGAGCGCAAAGAGCCCTCCATGATGCGGAACCTGCACCGAGCGCTTTGATCGCGCGTTGCCCGCATCCGAGTACGCGTGTGTGAAGGTAAACACCCGTCGTTTCTCGCCCGGCACGGGGCTCGCTACCAGTTCCACCTGCGGCGGGCAAGTCGGGAACGAGCGCTCTCGCACCAGATCCTCGAACTGGGTCTGGGCGTCGAGATTCAACAGCCATGTCGCGTGCGTCAACGGAGAGCCCACCGTGACGAAGTCGCTGACTTTCCACTGGAATCCGTTCTTCTGGTATTCCTGCCACGCGGCATTCTGTAGGGCCTGGATCTGCTCGATGGGGGGTGTCGGCTCTTTCGGGTTGCGGGGATTAAGCAGCGCCTCGAGTCGCCGAAGAGCACGGCTGCTGGTGCGCGGGACGTTGTCCCGGCGCCGCGAACGCTGTACCCATGCGTGGCTCAGGATGTCGTAGGCAATGACACTGCCCAGGCTGTGACCGTAGACGACGATGCGCGAGTACCGGCCCTTGTCGTGCAGGGCGTCGAGCAGCTTTGCGCCTGCCTCGCGAATCTCCTGTCGGCGGGCAATGTTGTCAGGGCGCGGCTCAAGATAGCGGGCCGCATCGCCGGCATAGCCGATGACGTACTGGTCGCTCAAGGCACCGAGGACGAACTTCCCGACGGCGGGCAGGGCGGCAAGGACACCAATGCCCAGTCCCTTGATCCATGCCGAGATATCGATGCTGACCAGCCATGCGGTAACTCCGAGCGCCACCACCAGAGCGACCCTGAGACACCAGACGAGTCGAAGGAGTGATTCAGGAATCTTCGTGTCCCTCGAGAACACCAGCCGCAGCATCCAGCTATAAACCTGCGACGCGCGCGTGTCGCGGATGAGATGGGCCCAGTACAGCTCATAGACGTCCGTGGTCGGGCGCGATCCGTCGTTGCGAGGTACGGTGGCCATCCGCATTTCAAAGAGCGACGAGAGCTGATCCGGCTTGACGAAGTGAAGCTCACCGGCTTCTTCGTCGAAGATGTTCGCGACGAACTGCCTGAGCAACTGACCTGGGCGTTGCTCGCCGATGCCATGCACGAGGATGACGGCCTGCCGCTCGTGGCGGTATCCCCGCTGAGCCCGGGCCATCAGCCGGCCCACGCGATCGAGTGCCCCTTGCCAGAGCCTCACGCTGGCGTGCCGCTCCAGTTCAGTCGCCAAACCGCTGTGCTCGATGCGCAAGCGGCAACTGACGCTCGTTCGAGATGTGAGCCGAAATCTCACGTGTGTCTGGGCAGGGCTGTCACCGAGCGCCACGCCGAGTTCATAGGTGACGACATTGCGGCTGCCGCCTGCAGGCGGGGCTGACACGGGCCAGGCGATGAAATCGACCTGTCCAGTCACGGGGGCTCCGAAGCTGATGCGATGCGAGCCGTCGGCCGTGGCCTGAGGCAGGACGGCGCGCGACCCGGCCTCGGCGCGCAACTGTGCGTCGCCGCAGAGCCAGTAACGCACGACCTCGGGGTGCAGGAGGTAGTCGGCCACCTCCCCGACGGCGAACGGCAGGCTCAGCGCGACGCGTACGGATGTCCGCGCAGACGTGGTGTTCGTTGACATGGACCTACCCTCCAGTGGCACTCGGTAGCCGAACAGTAGCACGCCTCGGGTACGGCGGGGCCCCCGGAAAGAGCAGGTTCCTGGCAGTCAGATCGATCGGCGCCGATGCCTGTTCGCGTGGCGAACGGCTTGAGCTTGTCCCGATACTGATCGGTGCCGGGCCACTCCACCATCAGGCACCGCGCGCTCGTCGCGCAGTGTCCTGGCGTACTGTAGACACGGGGCCATCAATGCCGCTGTGACGGACGCAACTGGGCGAGAGCCCTTGGGCTTCACCTGCCTAGACGCATTGTCTGTGGGCCAAAGTCATGCGAGCAGGCGTTCGGGTTCCGCTACTACTTGCCTTCGAATTCCTTTTGCATCCATGCGCCCAGCAGCGCCTTCTCGTAGCGCAATGGATCGGTATCGCCGCGTGCAGTGACGGAGGTCATCAGGTAGGTTTGATCAACCAGTTTGCGCTCGCCCTCTTTGAGCAGGGTGCCATCGGCGGCCAGCAGCCTGAAACGCAAGGCGATGCGGGGTGGGTAGATGTCGCGCAGGATGCGAACGTCTGCGGCGTGCGGGCGCCATGGCTCGAAGTCGCCAGCCATGTCCACATCGGTGACCACAATTTCGACTCGCTCGCCCGGAGGCAGCCGCCGCTGCGCCTCCTGAATCATGAATTTGCGCAGATTTGCGAGGTAGGCGTCGCGCGAGCGGGGCGAGGGCGGACGGCTGCCGCCGACGTCCGTGAACTGGTCCGGCGCCAGGAAGTCGACCGCTGCCGACGAGTCCTCGGTGGCCGTACTCGTCGGCACGGACGTGCACGCAACCGGTGAGATCATGACCAGGGTGCATAGCAAAAAGCGGATCGTTGGCATGGTTCTGTCTCCTTGGCTGGACAGACAGGTCAGATACGACGCAGCGCGAGGAGTTCGTTGTGTCCCTCTTCAATTGCTCAAAAGGGGCTCGCTTCGACTATCGCTTATTCGAGGCATCCGGGCGAACGAACCGGCAAGCCCTTTGGCGTAGGCGGGGTTGACTTACTGGGGAGGGGCATGAAGTGGGTTGCCGACGTCAGCGCGGCGTGCCCTGCGGCATTGAGCACGGCTCAGTCGCCCTGCGTGTCAGGTTCCATCACAGCCGCATACGGTCGGGCAAACACCGTGATCACGTAATCGGCGAGGTCGTAGCCCTTGTCCTGGGCGATGGCAGCCAGGCGCTGCTCGATCTGAGGATCAAAGAACTCGTGCACCTGCCCATCTGTCAGAGACACCAGGTGCCCGT
This sequence comes from Acidovorax sp., assembly GCA_047601665.1. Classification (GTDB taxonomy): domain Bacteria; phylum Pseudomonadota; class Gammaproteobacteria; order Burkholderiales; family Burkholderiaceae_C; genus JASGIT01. The sequence goes on along the minus strand of JASGIT010000001.1, from coordinate 4,117,601 downwards.
GCTGCGGCTCCCCGTCGTTGAGTTCATACACAGCCCTGTTTACCCCAAGCTGGCTCCTCTTAAGAAGCCCTGCCTGCTCGAGTTGCGCGAGCACACGGTAGATGGTTGCGAGCCCGATATCGGTGCCGTGCTGCATCATCTGTCGATAGACATCTTCCGCCGCGAGATGCCGCTGTTCGCTGTGCTGGAACAACTCCAGCACCCTCAAGCGTGGCAGCGTGGCTTTCAAGCCGGTGTGCTTGAGTTTGTCGACATGCTCCATGGAATATTGCCGCAGGGTAGGGCGTCGGACGAGCGCGGGAAAAAATGCTTGGCTGGCCGGCATGCCGGTGGCTAGCGAAAAACGACCCTTGGAGATCGGTGAGATCTCGGAGTCGCCCCACGATGAAACTGACGGGTGGAGGGCGCAAACCTCGTTTGCGCCCTTAAGAAGCAAATCATACCTCAAATGCAAATGCTTCTCATTGACTTGCATCGCCGGGATCAGGGCTTTTGCCCGTCAGGAGCGGCCAAGCACCGCTCTGGACCCCGTGTGCGCCAGCCTAGCGGCGTGACGCTCGGGACGACCTGCCGCCTCCCGATCTGGCCGAAGGGCCCACACGTGAGGTTGGTGGGCGCGCGGTCTGCAATAGCAGCATGTGTAATAACTTTCGCCGCCCGACAACAACTTGTCTGCCTTTAGCCACCGCCACAGCTCAGCAATCTTGCCGGGTGACATCATTCGCGATGTGTGACTGGAGCAATGGTGACTGCAGACTACTTTTCAGGCTTTTTTTGTTCCCACAGCCTCGCTGCCTATCCTTGGTGCGCTGAGCCCTGCCCGTATTCCAGCGATGCTGAACAGTCAATCTTGGAGCGTGAGCGTCTGAATGGCTGTCTACTCAGTTGACTCCGATCGGTCAGGAGCGGGGATTGGCGAAGGTCTGCTGAATGGCCTACTGGCCATGGACTTCCTCCTTCAAGCGAGTCGATGAGAGGTCGCACTTCCAGTCGTGGCGCCCAGATGTCGGTTGCGGCTTGGTGGCCAACTTGGGCCGGAGAAGCTAATTTCATTCATTGGGCCGCCCGATGGCGTCGCTTACGTCTATAGTTCCCGCCCAGTAACCATTACGCTACCACAACATGCCCGACATCATCGACTGGCTACCTGAGTTCAAAGTCTCCGCCGAGAGTGATCGTGATCTCATGCGGTATTTCGTGAAAACCCCTCTCGTTGAACGAGTCCTGCGGGGTGGGCGATGGATGGTTATCGGTCGGAAGGGCACTGGCAAAACCGCAATTTATGAGTACTTCCGGCAAGCCACGTCGATGGAGTTGGATGGACATCAAGCCATCGCCCTAAGCTTCAAGGACTACCCTTGGCCCATTCAGCGGCTATACCGGGAGTCCATGGAATCAGAAATCTCCTCGTACCAACGCAGTTGGCGTTACTTGATCATTGTTAAGTGCTTGGCTTCGCTTATTGAGGCCATTGAGAAACAGGGGCAGTTGAACGCTGAACTCAAGAGGGCCAAGGCGTTGCTACAAAAATTGTTTGGGCGACCTGACCCCGGCCTGCTTGAGATCGTCAAGTCCAAAATATTCCGTTTGAAGTCGTTAAATCTCCCAGGCGCTGAGATTGATGAAGCGTCCCTGACACTCGGCGGCGTTGAGTTTGAGGACGTGGCTCAACACGAAGACCTCCAAAGGCAACTTAGAGCAAACGCCTTTCAACTCCTTGAATACTTCGACGGAATTTATCGTCGTAATGCGCACTATATCAAGCAGTTTGTGATAATCGATCAGCTTGACGAAAATTGGTTACACGGAGAAATAGAAGAGTATTCAAAAATTCTTGTCAATTTGATCTTGTGCGCGCAGAATATAAACCATTCAACGGAGTATTCTAGCAACCTAAAGATAGTTGTATTTCTACGCTCCGACATCTATGAAACGCTGCGGTTTAACGACAAAAACAAGGTCTATCAAGATGGAGCGATAGAAATTAAATGGGACTACAATTCCCTCGATGAAATGATTACGGAGCGAATTGAAAAATATGCACCATCTGCGATGAAGCTTGATCTATCCGAACGGTCGGCATCGATATTTGAAAAGAAGACTGTTCGACATGGTGCAACTCCGCTAAAGCATATGCTTCGGAGATCATTTTATCGTCCGCGCGATCTGATCGTTTACCTCAATAAAGTCCGCGAAATACATAAACCAGTTGCAAGTGAGCTGTACACATCAAAAGACCTTTACGCTGCCGAGCGAACCGTCTCATCGAGTATGTATGATGAACTGATTGATGAATGGGCGGCTCAGAATCCGGAATTTGAGTCCTATTTGTTGGCTATTCAAAACATAGGGTACGAAATATTCTTGCGCGCTCAGTTCATCGAGAAATACAGAGCAATCCGGCCTACAGCAAGCGATGGGGAAATCAACGAGATTCTGAGATTTTTATTCGCCAATTCGATCATTGGGCAGAAGGTCAGCGTGAACTGGGGGTACGTATGCACGAGCCCTCATATTCAGATCGACTTTCAACTGCCATTTCACGTCAATAACGGCCTGAAGTACCGCTTAGTACTTACCGAAAATCGTGAGAAGCGCAAAAAAAAAAGCTGCTGCGGCCAAAGCAGACTAATCTTCAGTTCCAGCAGCTGCCCGACACTGCAGAACTCTGTCGTTAAGAGACCGCTTCGCGGTATATCCCTGTTGTGAGTGGTCGACCGTCCGCGTAGGGTCGACATGAGCCTGTTGCTGAGCGCGGAAGTGGTCGTTCGAACCGGTACGGCGCGGAGATTCTTCGTGCGCCGGTAGATCAGTATCGCCTTCGTCCTTCGCATCGAGTGTGTCCCGTAGCCGGCGCGGTCCAGCCCCAGTTCGTCGATCTAGTGCCCAAGGATCCTGACATACTGACGGATACCGAGATGGGGCGAGTCGTGCGGCCGGCTGGGAAGCAGGAAATCTTCCAGCCTCAGCCCGGCGAGATTGATCCACGCCTGCGCGGTATCTCGAGCGGCTGGCGTGATCTCGAACTGAACGAAGCGCGGGGACGACGATGGCGCGTGGGGCCACCTGGTCGCCGTGGCATATGTCGCGGACCTTGAGGCCGACCAGGTCGCATCCGTGCAACTTGCTGTTGATGCCGAGGTTTTCCCCGACACCGTGTGCTCGAAGATGCATCACACAGGTCAGACTGGCAGCAGATTAGCTCGACTAACCCTGTGCCGCGCCATGCATGGCGACGGCGGCGAATGAATGGAGCCCGGCTGAGCGGTTGATATCTGAGCCCACACTCGAACACGAGTGCAACAAGGCCGCATGTAGATGTGCAGTCTGTTCTCTGTGGCGCTGCATCAAATCCGAACCCAGGTCTTGAAGGGAAAACAGCAAAGGTGAGTATCGAAAGCTACGAATACTAAGGCGGTTGATTTACCGGGGAATCCCTATAGATGGGGTAGGCATCGCTACGTGGCAAGATCATTAGCCACTCGAGTCGCGGCCAAGCAAATATATGATGCAGCCTTAGTTCGCTCATCGGTCCAATCTTCGGCGGTAAATAAACATGGCAAGAGATGACACGGAACATAGTGCTCAATTGCCTTTCGTTCGACACCTTCAAGCCAGCTGGACCACAGCGATCCCGTCTGCGCTCGAGGCTCGCACTCGACGGTAAAGCTTTGAGGCAAGAGTGGGTGCAAGGCAGCCAGAGTCGGCTCCATCTCGCTACCGGCACGCCGCCAAGCGGCGTCTAAGGTTCCCTTTCCTCGAACTATTGCAACCGTCTGGAGAAAGGACAAGACATCCGCAATCAGCCGATTTAGCTGAATAGCACCTGACCGATCTTTTGTTTGACGTAGCAGCGTCTCAATCTTGGGCTGTGATTCTCGACTACAGTCTGAGATAAGTATCACCCGCTCTCTTACCGCAGACACCTTTCCTCCCGCAGCTTCCACGGCAGAGAGTGATAATGGAGAATAAGGGAGAAGCTTCAAGTCGCCAATCGAATACTGCGGCAGATACACTGCAGCCATTCGACGACGACTCTTTGATTTCAATTTACGATTTGTGGTAGTGACCGGATCAGGATCGTGCCCTTCACCCCAAAGCTGGAATGATTCATCCAGCTCATCATACGGCTCATCGAAGTCTCGTTCGGAAACCGGGGCAACTTTGATGTGAGAACCTCTATACTCGTTCTGAGCATAGTATTGTGCAAAATAATAGCTAAACGTGTCGACACTTAGTATTCGGAACCTTTGGGCAATTGTTCTTACAACATTTAGATGGTGTTCGAGCGCGCTCTCAAGCGCCGGTAGTGCGCCCGGAAAGCTGCGCAAAAACGTTAGCGTCGAATCTTGGTGCAGAGAGGCCAGAAGTGGCCGACCAATGACGGCGACGTCTGAGTTATTCAGTGGGGACGCGGTGTTTACTCTCTCCGTTCCCCAGAGCATTGCGGCAAGCTGGAGATAGTGATTCGCAATAGTCTGAATCTTTTGCGCGCTTATCGCCCCCCTTTTCTGAAATGGAACGATCGCATGGACCTTAGGTTCAGCCCCAACTGCTTCGTAAAGCCGTTGGCGCATAGCTTGGCATGATCGGAGGCCGCCCTCGATCTGAGCATCAGTCAAGTCAAATCTTCGAAGAGAGCGGTTGTAACTGATCCATGAAACATCGGCAAGCAATACTCTAAGTGGAACTCCAATTGCGCGCGCTGCTCTTGAGCATCGGCCAATGTCTGCAAGTAAAAGGATGGAGTCCTCAATTGCGGCTAAGCCGTGGGCCAGAAGAACAGCCTTCGTCTGCGTGGAGTAGAAGTTCGTGACTTTTGTTTCGGTGCCGAGCGCATCCCATGTTCGCCATGCTTGAATGTACTGCGAAGGCGAAGTACCGCCCTCCTTGCCGTGGCGCTGAGCACCATATGCAAGGTGATGCCACTTACCCAACAACTTCTCGGGGAATGCTAAGAATAGGGAATCAGGAGCTGGACTTGGCGCTGTTCGCTCGTCGCCAGATTTTCGAAGTGAGTCGATGAGATGAGTTCTGAATGATGCGCCTTCCTCTATGATCTTGGCGCTCAAGGGCAGTGCTCCTTTGTCGCCTTTGCTGGCGGCGGCGAGCCGTTCTGTGATTCGTTGTCTTGCGAGTTGAGCCGCTTCATGCAGGTCAAGCACAATTGCCTCCCAGTATGTTGATTGGTCGTGCCGCCGACGGGTCATGGGGCTGCGCGTCTGAAGCATAATCGTCGCGTGTGCGGAGCCGTTGACGCTTAGTGAAAACCCGCACTCCACGCGAATCCAAAAATGGGTTGTGCATTCAATTGAGGATCGCAGCCAATGGACGGCGTCTGCGATGCCTAACGTAATGTATTCCGCAGAACTTGCAGGATAAGCTGGACGATGCCGGATATTCTGAGCATGATTTCCTCCTGAAAATGGCGTGCAGCCTGGGTTGGCGCTGTAAAAACTGCACCAAATGCATTGCCACATCCTTGATCACGAAGACAAGGCATGATGCAGCTCGTGAAAATCCCGCTGCCTGAGGGGCGGTAGGGACTGCGTCGGGGCAGCACGGGCACTGAGTACCCCCACGTTCCTCGCCAGCGCCGGTTCGTCCGTCCGGCGATTCAGGGTCAGGCGCTGGCGGGGGCAGCATCCGTTGCGCTCGCGGACTCCGTCCATTTCTCGCCAAGGAAGGGATGCTCCTCCTCTGATTGCCCACCATCAAGCAGCCAGGGGGCAGGGGCGGAGTTCGCAGTCTCTTCGCAATGCGCGATGAAGTTGGCCCAACGCTCAAGCGCCACGCGACGCTCCGGGATTTCCTCGCGGACGTCGTAGATGCCCTCGACTCCCTTGATCACGTGGTTCAGGGCGATCTCTGAAATTTCCCGCGAGAACCCCATGTTGCGCAGGTGCCCCTTCGCCGTACTGCGCGTGTCGTGCGGAGAAAAGCGCCGAATCTCAATGTCGCCACGCACGAAGGCCCGTCGGATGGCGGCCCACAATGTGGTGCTGCCGACATGCATATCGCCGCCGTAGCGCCGTCGGCGACGCTCAACCCGGCAGGGAAGGACCCATTCAGAGCCGCCAGCGAGTTCCTTTAGCTCCTTGAACCAGCCGACGATCGTGGGCGTGAGGGGAACAAGAAAGCCCGTCCGTGTTTTGACCACCGTATCAGGAACCCACCAGTTTCCCGCGACAAGGTCGACATGCTCCCACCGAGCCTTCGACAGCTCGACAGAGCGCACGCAGGTGGCGAGCAGGATTCGAAAGGCGAGGGCGTTCTCAATGCCAATGTCCTCGATATCCTTGAGCAGGATGCAGAGTTCTTCCTCTGAGAGCATGACCCTCTTGCGTACCGGTGGGCGCGTGCCCATCAAGGACGTGAAGTCGATGCCCACGGCCGGGTTCGAATAGATGAGCTTTTTGCCACACGCATATGCGAATAGCCTCGTGCAGGTTGTCAGAATCCGCTTCGTCACTGTCCAGGTGCGTTCCGCAGACTCGATGACATGCACGATGTGAGCAGGCGTAACCTTGTCCACACGCATTGAGCCCAGCTTGGGAAGGATCACGTTCTCTAGGTCCCACTTGCGGTAATAAATGGTGACATCCGCGAATTCCTCTGGCACCAGCTTTTTCTCTTTGAAGTCCGCGATCAGCGCACGCACCGTCCAAGACATCTTGGACTCCATCTTCACGATCTGCTTGCGACTGGCGGGGTCATCGCCTCGATCGATCGCTGCCCGCTCCTCGCGCGCGAGCTGTCGGGCCTTCGCAAGAGATACGTCCGGATAGTTGCCGAGCGTCAGTTCTCGGCGGCGGCCGCCCGGAAGGCTGTACCGCAGGACCCAGGTAGCTGTTCCTGGCCCGGACAGCGTGAACGTCAAGCCGTCGCCGTCCGACTTGGCGATCGGAGTTCCTTGTTTCATCCAATGCTTGATTTGGATGTCGTCGAGTAAATGAATTCGTTTGCCCATGGCCCCGCCCCTAGCCTGGGGCAAGGGATCGCCCAAGCCTATGAAGTTGCCACTTTACGCCGTTAATGCACTGGTAGCTAGACCTAGAAGATGCGGCTAGCTACCAGACTAGCTACCAGTAGTTGGCGCGGTCTAGTGAGCTTACGTGAGACGTGGAGATGCTATAACCTGTTGTCAGGAAAAGGATTTTCATACTTTGCCAGGATGCCATCGGATGCGGTGAGGCTGCAATTGATGTTCCAGGTGGCCAAACGCATATTTTTCCTAAACTATTGTTTTTTAAAGACTTTTCTTTGATTTTGAGGTCTGGAAAACGCTCTAGGCTACTAGGCCGGCTTACTTCGGCTCCAGCAGTGAGCGCCCGCGCGATCCCGCTCTGCTGCACCTTGGTCGTGTTCACGCCCGCGGCGCTGATTCTCGCTAGTTGAAAGGGTCTTGCAAAGAAAAAACCCGCACTGCGTGAACAGGGCGGGCTTTGAGTGGCTCCTCAACCTGGGCTCGAACCAGGGACCTACGGATTAACAGTCCGGCGCTCTACCGACTGAGCTATTGAGGAATGATCGGTAAGAATAAAGGCCCTTGTGCAATTGCAAGGGCTGTAAACCTGGCTCCTCAACCTGGGCTCGAACCAGGGACCTACGGATTAACAGTCCGGCGCTCTACCGACTGAGCTATTGAGGAACAGAGCCTCAGATTATATACAGAAAATTGCCCCTATGACCGTACATTCCATCCTCAAGATGGGCGACCCGCGCCTGCTGCGCGTGGCCCAGCCCGTGACCGCTTTCGATACCGACGAGTTGCACCTGCTGGTGCGCGACCTGTTCGACACCATGCGCGCCGTGAACGGGGCGGGGCTGGCCGCGCCGCAGATCGGGGTGGATTTGCAGTTGGTGATCTTCGGCTCGAACCTGCCCAACCCGCGCTACCCCGACCGGCCCTTGGTGCCACCCACGGTGCTGTGCAACCCGGTGATCACGCCGCTGGGGCCGGAGGAAGAGGAGGACTGGGAGGGCTGCCTTTCCGTGCCCGGCCTGCGCGGCGTGGTGCCGCGCTGGTCGCGCATCCGCTACCAGGGCTTCGACCCTTATGGCGACCCGATCGACCGCGAGGCCGAGGGCTTTCACGCGCGGGTGGTGCAGCACGAGTGCGACCACCTCTTCGGCAAGCTCTACCCGATGCGTGTGCGCGACTTCACGCGCTTCGGGTATACCGACGTGCTGTTTCCGGACATCACGCCGTGAGGGCGTTGTAGGCGTGGTGCCGGAACTCGTAGGTGTACGGGTTGCCGTAGCCGAAGTAGCGCTGCGTCATCAGCACGCCCGCGATGTTCAGGCGCGGGTTGTACCACCACACCGTGCCGGCCAGGCCGCCCCAGCTGATTTCGCCGGTGGAGTTGGCCGGGTCGAATTCGCCGGGCACGTGCAGCACCGACGAGCCCAGGCCGAACACGCGGCCCGGGTTGGGCGGCGCGGTGGTGAACTTCACGTACAGGACGGGCGCGATCTGGTTCTGCTCCATGAGCGCGATGGTCTCGGGCTTGAGCAGGCGCGGCCCGTCGCCGGGCATGAAGGACTGGATCAGCTTGACCGTGTCGCCCAGCGTCGAGACCAGCCCGCCGCCGCCCGACTGGCGCAGCGTGGGGAACATGTACGCGCCGGGGAAGGGCGCGTCATCCATGCGCTTGAGGCCGGGCTTGAGCGGGTCCATGAAGTCCACGCCGCCGTACAGCGCGGCGAAGCGGCTGCGCTTGTCCTCGGGCACCCAGAAGCCGGTGTCGGTCAGGCCCAGGGGCTGGTAGATGCGCTGCGCGAAGAAGTCGCCCAGGCTCAGGCCGCTGAGGACTTCCACCAGCCGGCCCAGCACGTCGGTGGCCAGCGAATATTCCCATTGGGTACCGGGCTGGAAGCCCAGCGGCAGCGCGGACAGCTTGGTGAGGAATTCGGCCTGAGACAGGCGCGGGTCGTGCACGCCCGCCGCCGTGTAGGCGTTGAACAGCACCGTGCCGGGGTCGAACGCGCCGTAGCCCAGGCCCGAGGTGTGCGTCATCAGGTGCCGCACGGTGATGGAGCGCTGCGCGGGCTCCACCTCGTCGATGCTCTTGCTGCCTGCGCGCAGCACCTGGCGGTTGCCGAGTTCGGGCAGGTGGCGCTCGATGGGGTCGTCCATGGAGACCTTGCCATCTTCCATCAGCAGCAGCACGGCCACCGAGGTGAACAGCTTGGTGTTGGAGAACGCGCGGAAGATGTGGTCTTCGCGCAGCGGAATCTTGGCCTCGATGTCGGCATGGCCGCAGACGAACTGGTCCACCACCTCGCGCCCGCGCAGCAGCGCGGTGGACACGCCGGACAGGAAGCCCCGGTCAACCTGCGATTGCAGGGCGGCGTGCATGGGGTGGAAGGGGGATGAGGTCATGGGTCGGGTCTCCTTTGTGTGCAACCGGTAAAGCATGGTGCAAGGGGGCGCGGCGGCTGGTCTCACAAGGGACAATGCGGGGCTTATGGCTTTGAACGAATCCTTCCGCCCGGCCCGCTGCGTGATGGTGCTGGGCACCACCAGCGGCGCGGGTAAAAGCTGGCTCGCGACGGCGCTGTGCCGCTGGTACGCGCGCCGGGGGCTGAAGGTGGCGGCCTTCAAGGCGCAGAACATGAGCAACAACGCGCGCGTGGTGGCCACGCCGGAGGGCGGCTACGGCGAGATCGGCAGCGCCCAATACTTCCAGGCCCTGGCCGCGCGCGCCGTGCCCGACGTGCGCATGAACCCGCTGCTGCTCAAGCCCGAGGCCGATACGCGCAGCCAGGTGGTGCTGCTCGGCCAGGTCAGCGCGGAACTGTCGGCGCTGCCCTGGCGCGGCCGCAGCGCGCGCGTCTGGCCGCAGATCGCCGCCGCGCTGGACGCCCTGCGCGCCGAAAACGACGTGGTGGTGATCGAAGGCGCGGGTTCGCCCGCCGAGACCAACCTGCACGCGAGCGACGTGGTCAACATGCGCGTGGCGCGCCATGCGGGTGCGCGCTGCCTGCTGGTCACGGACATCGACCGCGGCGGCGCGTTCGCCCACCTGTACGGCACCTGGGCGCTGCTGCCCGAGGACGAGCGCGCGCTGATCCGAGGCTTCGTGCTCAACAAGTTCCGGGGCGATGCGGCGCTGCTCTCGCCCGCGCCCGAGGATTTGCACAAGCGCACCGGCATTCCCACCGTGGCGACCATTCCCATGCTGTGGCGCCACGGCCTGCCCGAGGAAGACGGCGTGTTCGACGACCGCAGCGCCAGCGCGGGCGCGGTGCACACCACCGTGGCCGTGGTGGCCTACCCGCGCATCAGCAACCTGGACGAGTTCCAGCCGCTCAAGAACGTGCCCGGCCTGCGCCTCGTGTGGGCGCGCAGCCCGGCGGAGCTGGCGGGCGCGGATTGGGTCGTGCTGCCCGGCAGCAAGGCCACGGCGGCGGACCTGGCCTGGCTGCGCGCGCAGGGGCTGGATGCGGCCATTGCCCGACATGCCGGGCGCGGCGGCCGCGTGCTGGGCGTGTGCGGCGGCCTGCAGATGCTGGGCGAGGCGCTGATCGACACGGAGGGCGTGGACGGCAACGCGCCCGGCCTGGGTCTGCTGCCGCTGGTGACGGCGTTCGCGCGCGAAAAGACCGTGCGGCCCGCCACCGCCCGCTTCGCGCAATTGCCCGGCGCGTGGGCCGACCTGTCCGGCGTGGAGGTGTCGGGCTACGAAATCCACCACGGCCAGACCGCGCAGCACCCGGCGTTGGAGCCGCTGATCGAAGCCTTGCCCGGCCTGGGCTGGCGCAACGCGGCGGGCAACGTGCTGGGCCTGTACCTGCACGGGCTGTTCGAGTGCGGCGCGGTGCTGCACGCCCTGTTCGGCGCCGGGACGCCCACGCTGGACAGCGTGTTCGACGGCCTGGCCGACAGCCTGGACGCGCACTTCGCGCCGGGCGTGCTCGAAGGCCTGGTTCAGTGATGTTCTTAGTTCCGGGTGCAGCTGAACGCCAGCGTGGTGTACGGAAAGCGCACCACTTCCTGCCCGCGCAGCGCGGGGTGGGTGGCGATCAGTGCCAGCATCTGTTCGCGCACCCGGGCGCGCTCGGTGTCGGGCAGCGCGGCGATGAAGCTCACGGACATGAAGCGGTCGATGATGACCTGCTGCGGCGGCCCCACGTGCTCGTGCGGCAGGCGCGTTTCCTCCAGCGGGCCGAAGCCGGGGTGGGGGAAGGGCTTGCGCCAGTCGCCCTTGTAGAAGCGCGGCGCGTCGCCCTCGTACGGCGTGATCAGGGCCGTGATCTGCGCCACCCAGTCCACCGACTCGTCGCGCACGTTCCACACCAGGCCCAGCCGGCCGCCGGGGCGCAGCACGCGGTGGAATTCATCCAGCGCGGCGCTGCTGGCGAACCAGTGGAAGGCCTGGGCGCAGACCAGCGCATCCAGCGCGCCGTTCGCCAGCGGCAGGGCCTGGGCCGTGCCCGCCACGGCCTGGACGTTCGCGCCCGCGATCTGCGCGCGCATCGCGTCCACCGGCTCCACCGCCGTCACCCGCGCGCCCGTGGCGGCCAGCAGCCTGGTGAACTTGCCCGTGCCCGCTCCCACGTCGGCCACGTGGCGCCCCGCGCCCAGGCCCAGCGCGCCGGTGAGCCAGCCCGCGAGTTCCGCCGGGTACTCGGGCCGGCCGCGCGCGTAGGCTTGCGCCTCTTTCGTAAAACCCTGTTGTGCCGCTGAGTGCACCTTGTGATCCATGACGACTCCTTTCACGCTCCCACACATTGACGACCTGCATGATGCCGCGTTGGCCCAGCGCCTGCAGCGGCGCATCGACGGCAAGACCAAGCCCCTGGGCGCCCTGGGCCGGATCGAGGCGCTGGCGCTGCGCCTGGGGCTGATCCTGGGCAGCGAGGACCCCGCGCTGCGCGCGCCGCGCCTGCTGGTCTGCGCCGCCGACCACGGGCTGGCGGCGCGTGGCGTGTCGGCCTACCCGAGCGACGTGACCTGGCAGATGGTCGAGAACTTTCTCGCGGGCGGCGCGGCGGTGAGCGTGCTCGCGCGCCAGCACGGCCTGGCCCTCACCGTGGTGGACTGCGGCGTGCGCCACGACTTCATGCCCCGGCCCGGCCTGATGGTGCGCAAGGTGGCGCCCGGCACGCAGGACGCGAGCCAGGGCCCCGCGATGACGCCGCAGCAGTGCGGCCAGGCCGTGGCGAACGGCGCCGAGGTGGTGCGCGGCCTGCCGGGCAACGCGCTGCTGCTGGGCGAGATGGGCATCGGCAACACCTCGTCCGCCGCGCTGCTGCTGTCGCGCCTTACGGGCCTGGACATCGCCGAGTGCACCGGCGCGGGCACGGGGCTCGACGCGCAGGGCGTGGCGCGCAAATGCGCCGTGCTGCGCGAGGCGCTGGCGGCCAACCCCCAGGCCACCGAGCCGCTGGCCGCGCTGGCGGCGCTGGGCGGCTTCGAGATCGCCACGCTGGTCGGCGCGGTGCTGCAGGCCGCGCAAGAGCGCCGCGTGATCGTGGTGGACGGCTTCATCACCAGCGCCGCCGTGCTCGTGGCCAGCCGCCTGCAGCCGATGGTGCTGCAGCGCTGCGTGTTCGCCCACCGCTCGGGCGAGCGCGGCCACGCCGCGATGCTGGAGGCCATGGGCGCCGAGCCGCTGCTGGACCTGGGTCTGCGCCTGGGCGAGGGCAGCGGCGCGGCGCTGGCCTGGCCGCTGCTGGTGTCGGCCTGCGCCCTGCTGCGCGAGATGGCGAGCTTCGACTCGGCAGGAGTGTCGGGCGCGGTGGAGTGAGGAGCAGGGTGCTCCCATCTTCATAGCTGCCAGCGCTTGATGCACAAGGGCTGGAGGCTGAAAAGATGCCCAATCACCGTTCGTGGTGCAGGTAGCGCGCCTGCCGCGGCAGCCGCAGCGCGACGAGGAAGGCCACGGCCATCATCGCCGTCACGTACCAGAAGAACGCCGATTCGTGGCCCATGGACTTGAGGCCCAGCGCCACGTATTCCGCCGTGCCGCCGAAGACCGCGTTGGCGATGGCGTAGGCCAGGCCCACGCCCAGCGCGCGCACTTCGGGCGGGAACATCTCGGCCTTCACGATGCCGGCGACCGAGGTGTAGAAGCTCACCACCGCCAGCGCCAACACGATGAGCGCGAACGCCGCCGCCACGCTGGTGGTGTGCTGCAGCGCGGTCAGGATGGGCACCGTGGCCAGCGTGCCCAGCCCGCCGAACAGCAGCATGTTGGTGCGCCGCCCGATGCGGTCGGACAGCGCGCCGAACACGGGCTGCATACACATGTAGAGGAACAGCGCGCCCGTCATCACGTAGCTGGCCGTCTTGATGGGCAGGTGCATGGTGTTCACCAGGTACTTCTGCATGTAGGTGGTGAAGGTGTAGAAGATCAGCGAGCCGCCCGCCGTGTAGCCCAGCACGGTGAAGAAGGCCGCCTTGTGGTCGCGCAGCAGGCTGGCCACGCTGCCCGCGTCCTGGCTGGCGCGCGAGGCTTCGCTCTGCGTCTCGTGCAGCGTGCGGCGCAGCAGCAGCGCCACCACGGCGGCGACGGCGCCGCAGACGAAGGGAATGCGCCAGCCCCAGGCCTTGAGCTCGGCCTCGGTCAGGAACGACTCCAGCGCCACGATCACCAGCACCGCGAGCAGCTGCCCGCCGATCAGCGTGACGTACTGGAACGACGACAGGAACCCGCGCCGTCCGCGCAGCGCCACCTCGCTCATGTAGGTGGCCGTGGTGCCGTACTCGCCGCCCACCGACAGCCCCTGGAACAGCCGGCACAGCAGCAGCAGGAACGGCGCCCAGGCGCCGATGCGCGCGTAGGTGGGCAGCGCGGCGATGACCAGCGAGCCCGCGCACATCATGGTCACGGAGATGAGCATGGACGTCTTGCGCCCCAGCCGGTCGCCGATGCGCCCGAACAGCCAGCCGCCGATGGGCCGCATCAGGAACCCCGCCGCGAACACGCCCGCCGTGTTGAGCAGCTGCGCCGTAGGGTCGGACTTGGGGAAGAACGCCGGGGCGAAGTACAGCGCCGAGAAGGCGTAGACGTAGAAGTCGAACCACTCGACGAGGTTGCCCGACGACGCCGCCATGATGGCGAAGATGCTGTGGCGCTTCTCGGCGGCGGTGTAGTCGTGCGCCGGGGCGCCGGGCGCAAGGGTGCTGGACATGGCGATGCCTTTCCGGTTTTTATAGCTATGTATCGCCATGTTGCACCCGTGGGCGCGCGTGCTTGTGTCAGCCACATGCCGGAATGTGGCTAAACGTAGCAAGGCCTCAGAGCCGCTGCAGCGCGGGCGGCATCCAGCGCCCGTCCAGCGCCTGGGGCTGCGGCCAGTACAGGCGCAGCGTCATGTCGAAGCGGCCGGCGGGCGCGGGCAGCCAGTTCGATTCCTTGTCCCGGCCCGGCGAGTCTTTCTGGACGTACAGGTCGAGCGAGCCGTCGGCGTTGAACGCGAGCGGGTCGCGGTCGCCGATGGCGTAGCGGTTGATCGGGTTGTCGACGAAGAACAGGTCGGGGCCGTACATGGTCAGCGACCAGAAGGCGTTCGCCGGCGGGATCTGGTCCTTGTCGAAGTGCAGGACGTACTTCGCGTCGCCCGTCAGCGGGCGGTCTTCGGAGTCGGTCTCCAGCGCGGGGTAGGTCGCCTCCTGCGCGGGCAGCGCGCCGAGCCCGCGGAAGGCGACGTAGCTGCGGGTCATGTACTCGATGCCGTAGCTGCCGTAGGCGCCGCGCGAGATGTTCCAGCCGTTGCGCCGCCCCGCGCCGCCGCTGCGCAGGAAGGGGCCGCGCTCCTTCATGAGCGCGTAGGCGTCGGGCACGGCGCGCGCCAGCGCGCGCTGCACGGCGGGCGGCGCATCGGCCAGCGCGAAGCCCTGGCCGGGCACGATGCCCAGGCGCTCCAGGCGCAGCAGCATCGGATAGTCGGCCGCATGGGGCGGGTTGCGTTTCAGCAGTTCGGCGAACAGCGCGAAGAATTCCTCCGGCGTGAGCTTTTCGAGTTTGGTGGGCGGCGACACCATCTCGACCGACGGGTCCACCCGCCCGGGCGGCGGCGTGTAGGGCTTGCCCCAGGCCGACAGCGGCGTGGCCGTCATGCCCGCCTGGAGCTTGTGCACGTTGGCGTAGTCGCTCGCGCCGTTGGTCTGGGTGCGCCCGATGATCCAACCGACCTCGGTCGGGGCGACGATGCGGCGCACGCCCTCGGGCAGCGTGCCTTGCCAGCGCGGGCCGACCAGCGCGAAGTGGCCGCCGCCGTTGCCGTTGGTGCGCGTGCCCAGCGTGGCGAAGATGTCGGTCCACATGTCGTAGAGCGGAATCACGTGGTAGCGGTCGCCGGTGTCGGGCAGCGTCAGCACCAGCGGCTCGGAGCCCACGTCGAACCACAGGGTGGAGTACAGCGTGTCGGCATTGGGGCGGACCACGTCGCGGTGGCTGGCGTCGGCGTAGGCGTCGCCGTGCGCGAAGCGGTTCATCGGGGCGTAGCCGCGCTTCGGGTTGGGCTCGGCCACGTTGGTGGCCACGCGGCGGGTCAGTTCCATCAGCACCAACGGGTGGGCGTAGGTGTAGGTCTCGACGCCGATGGCATAAGCCTCGTCTTCGGTGAGTGCGGGGGCGGGGGAGCGGGTCATGGGTGGGGGTCTCCTGAGATGAAAGCGGGAAGGGGGGCGACGGGTCAGGCCCGGCGGGACACGGGCCGGACGACCAGCATGAGCGTGATGCCCGCCACCAGCCACAAGGCGATTACCAGGAAGAAGCCCGCCGAGGGATGGCCGGAGTGCGTGTTGAGCCACGTGACCACGGCCGGCATGGCGGCGGGGCCGAGGTTGCCCAGGCTGCTGACCAGCGCGATGCCGCCGGCGGCCGATTTCTTGGGCAGGGACTCGCTGACGGCGGTGAACAGGATGGGCACGTTGGGCGAATACCCGATCGCCATCAGCGTGAGTGCCACCATGCCCAGCACCGCGTTGTCGCGGGTCAGCATGACCAGCACCACGCCGAGGGAGCCGAGCACCATGCAGAACATGAAGTGCCAGCGGCGTTCCAGCCGCTTGTCCGAGCTGCGGCCCACCACCACCATGCTGAGGGCGCCGAAGATCGCCGGAATGGTGGACAACATGCCGACGACGAACAGGTCGGACAGGCCCCAGCCCTTGATGATCAGCGGCGACGAGAAGGTCATCGTGAAGTTGGCGCCGAGCGTCAGGAAGTAGATGAGGGCCATGGTGAGCACCTTCGGGTCGCGCACCATCGCCCAGAACGATCCGTGCGAGGCGGTCTCGGCTACCCGCGCGTCACTGTCGAGGTGCTGGCGCAGCAGGGCTTTCTCCTGCGGCGTGAGCCAGTGGGCGTCCTCCGGCTTGTCCTTCAGAACGAAGAAGACCACGATGCCCAGGATGGACGCGGGCAGGCCCTGCATCACGAACAGCCATTGCCAGCCGTGGTGGCCGCCCACGCCGTCCATGTACTTCATGATCGCGCCCGACATGGGCCCGGCGAGCAGGTAGCCGATCGACGCGGCCGTCATGAAGACCGAGATCACCCGGCCCCGGCGCGCCGAGGGGTACCAGAAGGTCAGGTACAGGATGACGCCGGGGAAGAACCCGGCCTCGAACACCCCCAGCAGGAAGCGCAGCACGTAGAACTGCAGGGGCGTCTCCACGAACATCAGGGACGAGGCGACGACGCCCCAGCAGAACATGATGCGCAGCAGCGTCTTGCGCGCGCCGATCTTCTCCAGCATCAGGTTGCTCGGCACTTCGCACAGGAAGTAGCCGATGAAGAAAATGCCCGCGCCCAGCGCGTAGGCCTCGGCGCTGAAGCTCAGCGTCTGCTTCATCTGCAGCTGCGCGAAGCCAATGTTGATGCGGTCGATGAAGGCGATGACGTAGCAGGCCATCAGCAAGGGCAGCAGGTGCCAGTTGACCTTGGAGAACAGCGCCTTGTCTTCCGCGCTGTCGGGGGCCTGCGGACTGGCCGCTTTCGGGGGGGTGTGCATGGAGGGTCTCCTGTTGTGATGGTTTTTACGAAGCTGCTGATGCTCTTTTATTCATAGCTGCCAGCGCTCATCCAGAAAGCGCTGTAGCCCGATGGGGCTTGAATGGCCGGCGCACCGGCGCGGGGTGCGGCCCCGCGCTCAGTCCAGCGTGACGCCCACCGACTTGATCAGCGCGGTCCAGTCCCGCAGGTCCTGCTGGATGGTGGCGTTGAACTGCTCGGGCGTTTTCTTGGGCAAGTCCGTGAAGCCCAGCGCTTCGAGGCGCTTGACCACGGCGGGGTCTTTCTGCGCCCGGTTGATTTCATCGTTCAGGCGCTTGACGATGGCCGGCGGCGTCTTGGCCGGGGCGAAGACGCCGAACCAGGAATAGTTCTTGAACGGGTAGCCCAGCTCGGTCAGCGTCGGCACATCGGGCATGTAGGGAATGCGCTCGCCGCCGGAATAGGCCAGCGCCTTGACGCGGCCCGTCAGCAGGGCCTTCTGGGCGGCCAGGGCGTCGATGAAGGCGGCGTCGATCTGCCCGCCGGTCACGTCCTGCGCGCAGGGGCTGGCGCCCTTGTACGGCACGTGCGTCATGGTGATGCCGGCCTGCTTCTTCAGGCTCTCCATGGTCAACTGGCCGCCCGAGCCGGCGCCCCACGAGCAGTAGTTGAGCTGGCCGGAGTGGGCCTTGGCGTAGGCGATGAATTCCTTGAGCGTGTTGGCCGGCAAGTCCTTGCGCGCCAGCAGCACGAGGCCGCCCTGGCCGATCTGCGCGACGGGCACGAGGTCCTTCATCGGGTCGTAGGGCAGCTTCTTGAACAGCGCGGGGTTCATCACGATGGGCGCGGAGAAGCCGAACAGCAGCCGGTAGCCGTCGGGCGGGCTCTTGGCCACGAAGTCCGTGCCGATGATGGCGCTGGCGCCCGCGCGGTTGTCGACGACGAAGCTCTGCTTCATCGCCTTGCCCAGTTCGTCGGCGAACAGGCGCGCGGCGATGTCGGTGCCGCCCCCGGGCGTGGTGGGCACCACCAGCGTCACGGGCTTGTTCGGGTAGCTGGCCGTGTCTTGGGCCCAGGCCGTGTGGGCGAGGGCCAGGCCGGCCAGTGCGGCGAGGGCATAGTGCCGCCGTCTTTTGTTCATGCGTTGTCTCCTGTTCAACGGTGGAAGAAGCCGGCCCCACTGCACGTGGGGTCCGGCGGGGGGGAACTCAGAAGGTGTGAATAAATCCGGCGTGGCCGAGCAGGCCGCCAAAACGCGGCCCATCAAGGCGCAAAGCGCAGCCATAGCTCGGGCTATGGCGAGCATTTGCAACGCAGAGGGGGCGTGTTTTGGCGGAATGAGCGGGCATGGCGGGTTCGTTCACAGCTTCTCAGGGCTGGCGCCGGATCGGCGGGGCCGTCCAGCTGCCCTCCAGCGCCGATGCCCGGGGCATGTACAGGCGCAGGTTCACGCTGAAGGGGCCGGCGGGCGCGGGCAGCCAGTTGGACTCCTTGTCCTTGCCGGGCGACTCGTGCTGGATGTAGAGGTCGAGCGAGCCGTCGGCGTTGAACGCCAGCGCGTCGCGGTCGCCGATGGCGTAGCGGTTGATCGGGTTGTCCACGAAGAACTGGTCCGCGCCGTACATGGTCAGCGACCAGAACGCATCGGCGGGCGGAATGCGGTCCTTGTCGAAATGCATCACGTAGCGGTTGGCGCCGGTGTAGGGCTTGCCTTCGCCATCGACGGGCGACATCGGATAGAGCGCCTCCTCGGTGGGCAGCGCGCCCAGGCCGGCATAGGCGATGTAGGCGCGCAGCAGGTAGTTGTTGCCGTAGGTGCCGATGGTGGTGGCCGTGCTGAGCCAGCCGTCGATCAGCGCGCCGAAGCCGCGCACGCGGTTCTGGATGCGCTGGTAGGCGTCCGGCACGGCGCGCTCCAGGGCGCGCTGCACCACCGGGTCGGCCTGGGCCAGATCGAAGCTCTGGCCCGCCACGAGGCCCAGGCGTTCCATGCGCAGCACCACCGCGTAGTCGGTGGCGTTGGGCGGGTTCTTCTTCAGCACCTCGGCGAAGGTGGCGAAGAAGGCGGCGGCGTCCAGCTCTGCCGTCTGCTCCGGCGCGGGCGTGACCATGTCGATCGCCGGGTCCACGCGGCCAGGGGCGGGCACGTAGTCGGGCTTGCCCCAGCCCGACAGCGGCACGGCCTTCAGGCCGGCCTGGATCTTGTGCACGTTGGCGTAGTCGCCGGGGCCGTTGGCCTGGATGCGCCCGATGACGTAGCCCACGTCGGTCGGGCTGACGATGGCGCGCACGCCCTCGGGCAGCGTGCCCTGCCAGCGCGGGCCGACCAGCGCGAACACGCCGCCGCCGTTGCCGGTGGTGCGCGTGCCGAGCGTGGCGAACACGTCGGTCCACATGTCCATGAACGGAATCACGTGGTAGCGGTCGCCCGTGTCGGGTAGGGTGAACACCAGCGGCTCGGCGCCCACGTCGTACCAGAGGCTGGAGTACAGCGTGTCGGCATTGGGGCGCACCACGTCGCGCGCGTCCACGCCGGCATAGGCCTCGGCGTGCGCGAAACGGTTCATGGGGGTGCGCCGCGTGAGGGTGTTGGGCTCGACGGAGTTGGAGCGCACGCGGCGCGTCATCTCCATCAGCACGGCGGGGTAGGCGTAGGTGTAGGCCTCGATGCCGAAGGCGTAGGCTTCCTGTTCGGTGAGTGGTTTTTTCATGGAGTTGTCTCTCTGTGCAGGGGTTGGGGAAATTCAGGGCAGGCGCCGCAGGGCCGGCGGCATCCAGCGCCCGTCGAGCGCGGGCGCCTGGGGCAGGTACAGGCGCAGGTTCATGCTGAAGGGGCCGGCGGGCGCGGGCAGCCAGTTGGCTTCCTGCTCCTTGCCGGGCGAATCCTTCTGGATGGTCAGATCCAGCGAGCCGTCGGCGTTGTAGGCCAGCGGGTCGCGGTCGCCGATGGCGTAGCGGTCGATGGGGTTGGGCACGAAGAACTGGTCCGCGCCGTACATCGTCAGCGACCAGAACGCATCGGCGGGCGGAAGCTGGTCCTTGTTGAAATGCAGCACGTAGCGGCTGGCGCCCGTCAGCGGCTGGCCCTCGGCGTCGGTGGCGGCCATGGGGTAGATCGCCTCCTCGTTGGGCAGCGCGCCCAGGCCGGCGTAGGCGATGAAGGCGCGCAGCAGGTAGTCGTTGCCGTAGACGCCGATGGGGGTGGAGAAGCTGGTCCAGCCGTCGCGCGGCGCGCCGAAGCCGCGCACGCGCTCGCGGATGCGCTGGTAGGCGTCGGGCGCGGCGCGCTCCAGGGCTTGCCGCACCACGGGGTCGGCTGCTGCCAGGTCGAAACCCTGGCCCGCGACCAGGCCGAGGCGCTCCATGCGCAGCAGGACCGCGTAGTCCGCCGCGTGCGGCGGGTTGTGCTTGAGCGTTTCGGCGAACAGCGCGAAGAAGGCGGCGGGGCTGAGCCGCGCCACCTGTTCTGCGGGCGGCGCCATGTCGAGGGCGGCGTCCACCCGCGACGGCGGCGGGTCGTGGGGCTGCCGGCCCCAGGCCGACAGCGGCACGATCGTCATTTCCGCCTGGAGCCGGTGCACGAAGCCATAGTCGTCCGGGCCGTTGGTCTGGATGCGCCCGAGAATCCAGCCCTGCTCGGTCGGGCAGACGATGGGGCGCACGCCCTCGGGCAGCGTGCCCTGCCAGCGCGGGCCGACCAGCGCGAAACTGCCGCCGCCGTTGCCGGTGGTGCGCGTGCCGAGCGAGACGAACACGTCGGTCCACATGTCGTGGATGGGCACCACGTGGTAGCGCCCCTGCGTGTCGGGCAGCGTGAGCACCAGCGGCTCGGGCCCCAAGTCGAACCACACGCGCGAATACAGCGTGTCGGCATTGGGGCGCACGATGTCGCGGTGCGTGGCGTTCTTGTAGGCCACGGCGTGCGCGAAGCGGTTCACCGGCGCGCGCTGGAGGGTGCCGTCCGGCGCGGCCACATTGGTCGCCACGCGGTGGGAGATCGCCATCAGCACCATCGGGTAGGCGTAGGTGTAGGCCTCGACGCCGAGGGCGTAAGCCTCTGCTTCGGTGAGCGGGGGGCGTGCGGTCATGGGCTGGATATCTCCTGGGGGAAGAGGGGTAGGGAGCGGAAAACTATGATGTCGGCCTTGCTGCGCCGAGTCGGTCGGCCAGCCGACCAATTGGCCCACCCCACCTCATGGAATACCCTTTGACCACGCCGCAGGACGCCACGGAACAGATCGCGCAGTGGCTGCGCCTGTGCCCGGTGTTCCAGGAATGGCCCGACAGGCGCCTGTGGGAGCTGGCCCAGGCCTCGCGCGCGCAGCACTACCCGCGCCACGCGCAGTTCGCGCGGCGGCACATGCAGGCCCGGGACATCTACCTGGTGGTATCAGGCTCGGTGGAGATCACGTCCACCAACAGCCAGGGCGACAAATTCGTGCTGGGCCTGCTGCGGGCCGGCCAGATCACGCAGCTGGTGCGGCTGATGGACGAATTGCCTTTCCGGTTCGACGGGTATGCGCGGGAGGACTCCACGATCGTCCACATTCCGGCCGCCGTGATGGAGCAGATTCTTGATGCGGAGCCAGCGCTGTGGCGCAGCATCGCCCGGCTCACGCTGCGCCGCTTTTCCCTGAGCACCCAGGCGCACCAGGGCCAGGCGCTGGGCTCGCTGCGCTGCCGCGTGGCCGCCATGCTGTACAACCTGGCGAGCGGCTATGGCGAACTGCCGCTGGAAGCCGCCCAGGCCGAACTGCAGATCACGCAGGTGGAACTGGCCCACATGCTGGGCGTGTCGCGGCAGACCGTCAGCCAGGAGCTGGGGCAGCTCAAGCAGGAGGGCATGGTGGACAGCGTCGGCTACCGCAGGATTGTGCTGCTGGACGTGCCCGCGCTGCTGCGCATCGCGTGCGAGGAGTGAGAGGCCCGGGGCGGTGTGGTGGAGCTATGGTTTTCATAGCTGCCAGCGCACGTTCCGCCTGGGCTGATGGCTGATTTGGCCTGAAACTCAGACGTAGCGCAGCCAGACTTCGTGGATTTCCCCGTCGAAGCGGAACGGCGCGCGGTCGAAGTATTCCGCCGCCACGGGCGAGCCCAGGTCGCAGCCCACGTCGAAGGTCTCGCAGGCCGAGAAGATCGCGGTGACGGTGATGCCGATGTCGCACGCCGCCACTTCTTTGCCATCGACGCGCAGCACGGCGCGCGCGGGCCGCTGGGGCGCCGGGCTGTCGCTCATGGTGAACCCGATTTCGAGCGCGTGGCGGCCCGCCGCGATGCGTTCGGGCGAGCGCATCTTGTAGCGGTACATGCCGAGCATGTTGTATTCGTAGGCGAGGTAGCCGCCGTCCAGGTACAGGGTGATGCCGCCGTTGTAGCCCCCGAGCGCGAACAGCACGCCGCTCGCGCCGTCGCCCAGCGTGGCGTCCACGGTGGCGATGTGGTCGCGCGTCTTGATGTTGGGCGCGCAGTTTTCCGGAATGCGCGTGATGTCGCTGCTGAAGCGCCAAGCGGTCTGCGTGGGGCCGAGGCGGTCGCGCGGGTTCAGCGTCAGCTGGTAGATCGCCCCCAGCGGGAAGACCTGGTTGATGCCCGCCTGCACGGCGAAGATCTCCTTCATCTGCGCGAGCTTGTCCGGCTGCGCCTGCGCCAGGTCGTGCGCCTGGGCGTAGTCGCGCTCGACGTGGTAGAGCTCCCACACGTCCTTGTCCGGGTCCCAGTCCGCCAGCCCGGGCGTGGCGCCCGGAACCCAGGGAATGCGCGGGCCGAACACGCCCGCCGTCCAGCCCTCGTGGTGCACCATGCGGCTGCCCGCGACCTCGAAGTACTGCGTGCCCTTGCGGTCCGGGGCCTGCGGGTCCGCGAAGGTGTAGGCCAGCGAGATGCCGTCGAGCGAATCCTGCTCCACGCCGTTGAGTTCGACGGGCGGGGTGATGCCCAGGATGTCGTACAGCGTGGGCGCGATGTCGTTCACGTGGTGGAACTGGGTGCGCGGCGTGGCGTCGGGCGTGATGCCCTTGGGCCACGACACCACCATCGGCGTGCGCACGCCGCCGAAGTGCGCGGCGATCAGCTTGGTGCTCTGGAACGGCGTGGAGCCCGCCCAGGCCCAGCCCGCGTGGTACATGTTGTCGGTCTTGTGGCCACCCAGCGCGTCCAGGCCGCCCAGGGTTTCGAGCAGCTCCAGGTGCTGGGATATCTTGGTGGGGATGCGGTTCTGCGCCAGCAGCTCGACCACGGTGCCGTTCTGGCCCTCGGCGCTGCCGCCGTTGTCGCTGAAGATGAAGAAGACGATGGTGTTGTCGCGCAGCTCCAGCCGCTCCAGCTCGTCGATCACCTTGCCGATCTGCGCGTCGGTGTGCTCCAGGAAGCCCGCGAACACCTCCATCAGCCGGCTCTGGAAGGGGCGCTCGGCCTCGGGAATGTCGTCCCAGCCCGGCATGGACTCGGCACGCTCGGTCAGGTCGGCGTCCTGCGGAATCCAGCCCATTGCCTTCTGGCGTGCGAAGGCGCGCTCGCGGTAGGCGTCCCAGCCCTCGTCGAACTTGCCTTTGTACTTGTCGGCCCAGGGCTTGAAGACGTGGTGCGGGCCATGCACCGCGCCGGGCGCCCAGTACATCAGGAAGGGCTTGTCGGGCGTGATGGCGCGGTGGCGGCGCAGCCAGGCGCAGGCCTTGTCGGCCATGTCTTCGCTCAGGTGGTAGTTCTCGTCGCGCGGCGGTTCGAGCAGGGTGGTGTTCTGCACCAGGCGCGGCTCGTACTGCGAGCTTTCGCCGCCCAGGAAGCCGTAGAAATGGTCGAAGCCGTGGCCCGTGGGCCAGCGGTCGAACGGGCCCATCTGCGTGGTCAGGTTGGCCGGGGTGTTGTGCCACTTGCCGAAGGCCGCCGTGTTGTAGCCCCAGGCGCTCAGCACCTCGGCGAAGGTGCCGGCGCTCTTGGGGATGATGCCGACGTAGCCGTCCCAGTCGGTCGCGTATTCGGAGATGTGGCCGTAGCCCACGCGGTGCGCGTTGCGGCCCGTGAGCAGCGAGGCGCGCGTGGGCGAGCACACGCCGCAGTTGTGGAAGGCGTTGTAGGTGATGCCGCTTTTCGCCAGCCGGGTCAGCGTGGGCGTGTGGATCTCGCCGCCGAAGGTGTCGGGGTGCGCGAAGCCCGCGTCGTCCAGCATCACGATGAGCACGTTGGGCGCGTCGGCGGCGAGGTGCGGCTCGGCCTTGCGGCGCACGTGCTTCGATTCGGACAGCTTGCGCCCGGCCACGCTGGCGCTGGGCGGCGCCGGGAAGGGCAGGTGGCTGCCCTGGCCGGGGCTGGTGCTGTAGTGGCCGATGGGGGGCTTTTTGTCGTGTGCCATGAGGGAACTCCTTCGGGTCAGTTATCCATAGCCATGTCGCTGCGCACTACCCGCGACGCTTGAAACTGGCGCGCCCCAGGCCAGGGCAGCCGAGCAAGGGCCGCCCCGCAGCGAGGGCTGCGTCCCCCTGCCCGCATTGCGCAGCAATGCGAGAGCGGGGGGATGGAGCGCAGCGACATAGGGGGGTGTTCTCAATTCTTGCGTTGAACGGGGGGCGGCGCCCAGCGCCCGTCCAATGCTTCGGCGCGCGGCAGGTACAGGCGCAGGTTCATGGTGAACGGGCCTTCGGCGGGCGCGGGCAGCCAGTTGCTTTCCTTGTCCGCGCCGGGCGATGCGTGCTGGATGTACAGGTCCAGCGAACCGTCGGCGTTGTAGGCCAGCGCATCGCGGTCGCCGATGGCGTAGCGGTCGATGGGGTTGGGCGTGAAGAACTGGTCCGCGCCGTACATGGTGAGCGACCAGAAGGCGTCGGCGGGCGGCAGTTCGGCCTGGTCGAAGTGCAGCACGTAGCGCGCCGCGCCGGTGTAGGGCTGGCCGTCGCCGTCCGCTGCGCTGAAGGGGTAGCTGGCCTCTTCGGGCGGCAGCGCGCCCAGGCCGGCGTAGGCCACGGCGGCGCGCATGAGGTAGTCGTTGCCGTAGGTGCCGATCATGGACGTGGGCACGTTCCAGCCGTTGCGCTGCCGGCCCGGTCGGCGCTCGCGCAGGCGCTGGTAGGCGTCCACGGCGGCGCGCTCCAGGGCGCGCTGCACGGCGGGGTCGGCCTGGGTCAGGTCGAAGCTCTGCCCCGGCACCAGCCCCAGGCGCCGCATCCGCAGCACCAGGGCCACGTCGGCGGTGTGCGGCGGGTTGCGCTTGAGGAGTTCGGCAAAGGTGGCGAAGAAGCCGGCGGGCGGCAGCTTCTCGACCTGGAAGGGCGGCGGGGACATGTCGAGCGCCGGGTCGAAGCGGCCCGGCGCGGGCGTGTAGTCCGCCTTGCCCCAGCCGGACAACGGCACCGCCGTGAGCCCGGCCTGGAGCCGGTGCACGAAGGCGTAGTCCTCCGGCCCGTTGGTCTGGATGCGGCCCACGACGTAGCCCACATCCGTGGGGCTCTGGATGCGCTCCATGCCCTCGGGCAGCGTGCCCTGCCAGCGCGGGCCGACCAGCGCGAACACGCCGCCGCCGTTGCCGTTGGTGCGCGTGCCCAGGCTGGCGAACACGTCGGTGAACATGTCCATGAACGGCACGACGTGGTAGCGGTCGCCCGTGTCGGGCAAGGTGAACACCAGCGGCTCGGCGCCCACGTCGTACCAGAGGCTGGAGTACAGCGTGTCGGCGTTGGGGCGCACGATGTCGCGCGCGTTCGCGTCGGCGTAGCGCAGCGCGTGCGCGAAGCGGTTCATGGGCACACGCCGCGTGACCTGGTTGGGCTCCAGCGCGTTGGTGCGCACGCGGCGCGTGTACTCCATCAGCACCAGGGGGTAGGCGTAGGTGTAGGCCTCCACGCCGATGGCGTAGGCGTCGCTTTCGGTGATGGGCATGGGCTTCTTTCGGGTGTTATGTTTTTCATAGCTGCCAGCACTTGTTCCACAAGGGCTGGCGGCCAATTTCTCTTATGAAACCGGCAGGCGGCGGATGGCGGGCGGCGTCCAGCGCCCGTCGAGCGCCTCGGCGCGCGGCAGGTACAGGCGCAGGCTCATGGACAGCGGGCCCGCGGCGGGCGCGGGCAGCCAGTTGCTTTCCTTGTCCGCGCCGGGCGAGGCGTGCTGGATGTACAGGTCCAGCGAGCCGTCGGCGTTGTAGGCCAGCGGGTCGCGGTCGCCGATGGCGTAGCGGTGGATGGGGTTGTCCACGAAGAACTGGTCGGCGCCGTACATGGTGAGGGACCAGAAGGCGTCGGCGGGCGGCAGGTCGGCCTGGTCGAAGTGCAGCACGTAGCGCGCTTCGCCGGTGAACGGCTGGCCGTCGCTGTCGGCCATGGCGCGGGGGTAGATGGCCTCGTCGTTCGGCAGCGCGCCCAGGCCCGACCAGGCGGTGAAGGCGCGCTGCAGGTAGTCGTTGCCGAAGGTGCCGTTCATGCGCGTGGGCATCATCCAGCCGTTGCGCACCTGGCGCAGGGTGGCGCCCTGGCGGATGATGCGCTGGTGCGCGTCGGGCTTGGCGCGGGTGAGGGCGCGCTGCACGGCGTCGTCGGCCTGGCGCAGGTCGAAGGGCCGGCCCGCGACGAGGCCCAGGCGCTCCAGGCGCAGCAGCATGGGCACGTCCGCCGCGTGGGGCGGGTTGTGCCGCAGCAGATCGGCGAACAGGCCGAAGAAGGTGGCGGCGTCCATGCGCTCCACCTGCTCGGGCGGCGGGGTGTGCAGGTCGGTCGCCGGGTCCGCCGCCGGGGGCGTGGGCGCCGCGCCCGACAGCGGCTGCGCCGACATGGCGGCCTGGATCGCGTGCACGGCGGGGTAGTCGGCGGCGCCGTTGGTCTGCACGCGCCCGATGATCCAGCCCACCTCGGTGGGGCTCGCGATGGCGCGCACGCCCGGCGGCAGTTCGCCCGTCCAGCGCGGGCCGACCACGGCGAACCGGCCCCCGCCGTTGCCGTTGGTGCGCGTGCCCAGCGTGGCGAACACGTCGGTGAACATGTCCATGAACGGGATGACGTGGTAGCGCTCGCCCGTGTCGGGCAGGGTGAGCAGCAGCGGCTCGCGGCCCACGTCGTACCAGATGTTGGAGTACAGCGTGTCGGCGTTGGGCCGCACCACGTCGCGGAAGCCGGCGTCGGGGTAGGTGGGCACGTGGGCGAAGCGGCCCATGGGCGCGCGCATGGCGCCGGGCCGGCCTGCGCTGGTCTGCACGCGGCGCGTCATCTCCATCAGCACCATGGGGTAGGCGTAGGTGTAGGCCTCCAGGCCGATGGCATAGGCCTGGGCTTCGGTCAAGGGCATCGCGCTTCCTTCAATCGAGGGTGACGCCGACGGACTTGACCATGGCGCTCCAGTCCTGCGTGTCCTGCTTCACGGTGGCCGCGAACTGCTCGGGCGTGACCAGCGGGATGTCCGTGAGGTTGAGTTCATGCAGGCGCTTGACCACGGCGGGGTCTTTCTGCGCGCTGTTGATGGCCTCGTTCAGCCGCTTGACGAGCGCGGGCGGCGTCTTGGCGGGCAGGAAGACGCCGTACCAGGTGTAGTTCTTGAAGGGGTAGCCCGCCTCGTTCAGCGTGGGCACGTCGGGCAGCGCGGGCAGGCGCGTGGCGCCGCTGTAGGCCATGGCCTTGACGCGGCCGGACTTCACGGCCTCGGTGGTGGTGGCGGCGTCGGCGAACGAGGCATCCACCTGGCCGCCCATCAGGTCCTGCGTGCAGGGCGCGGCGCCCTTGTAGGGCACGTGGGTCATGTCGATGCCCGCCTGCTTCTTGAAGTTCTCCATGGTCAGGTGCCCGCCCGAGCCATTGCCCCAGGAGCAGTAGCTGAGCTTGCCGGGGTTCGCCTTGGCGTAGGCCACGAATTCCTTGATGTTGCTGACGGGCAGATCTTTCTTCACCAGCATCAGGTTGCCGCCGCGGCCCACCTGCGCCACGGGGATCAGGTCCTTCAGCGGGTCGTAGGGCAGCTTCTTGTACAGCGCGGGGTTGATGACGATGGTCGCGGCGTAGGTGAACAGGATGCGCGTGCCGTCCGGCGGGCTCTTGGCCACGAAGTCCGTGCCGATGATGCCGTTGGCCCCGGCGCGGTTGTCCACGATCACCGTCTGGTGGAGCGACTTGCCCAGCTTCTCGGCGAACAGCCGGGCCAGCACGTCGGTGCCGCCCCCCGGCGGGGTGGGCGCGACGACGGTGATCGGGCGGGGGGCGAAAGGGGTGTTGTCCTGCGCCATCGCGGCGCCCGCGAAGGTCAGGGCGGCGGCGGCCAGGGCGGCGAACAGCGTGTTGTAGTGCATGGTGGTCTCCTTGGAATAAGACCGGCCATTGAATGCGCAGGGGGGGCCGAGGCTCTGTCAAGCGGCAAACAATTCGGGCGATTGCCGCCTATGGAATACCCGGAGCGGGGGCATCGGCAGGCCGTTGGAATTCGCCGCCGCGGGCGGCCAATCCGAGGGAGAAACCGGCTTCTTCAGTCCACCTGCACGCCGGCGTCTTTGACTGCCTGGCCCCACTTGCGGATCTCGCTTTGCAGGAAGCGGCCGAATTCGGCCGGCGTCGTGATGGCGAGGTCGCTGCCGGTGGCGCGTATGGATTCCCGGATTTCCGGGCTGGCCGAGGCCCGCTGGATGGCGTCGTGCAGCGCGTTCACCGTGGCCGGCGGCGTGCCGGCCGGCGCCAGGAAGCCGACCCAGGAACTGATGTCGAAGCCCTTGAGCCCCTGCTCGTCGAGCGTCGGCACATCGGGCAGTTGCGGGTTGCGCTTCGGGCTGGAGATGGCCAGCGGCTTGAGCTTGCCGGCCTTGACCTGCGGCAGCGTCGCGGCGAGCGCGTCGAACATGATCGGAACCTGGCCGCCCATCACGTCGTTGATGGCGGACGGCGAGCCCTTGTAGGGGACGTGGTTGAGCTGCAGGCCCGCCTGGCGTTCCAGCACCACCATCGCCAGATGGGCCGTGATGCCGTTGCCGCCGGAGGCGAAGTCCACCTCGCCGGGACGGGCCTTGGCGTAGTCGATCAGTTCCCTGAGGTTGTTGGGGCCGAAGGACGGCGTGGCCACCAGCAGCAGGGCGCCGCTGCTGACCTGCGCGATCGGCGCGAAGTCCTTGAGCGTGTCGTAGGGCAGCTTCTTGTACAGCGTGGGGTTGATGGTCATCTGCCCCAGCGTGCCCAGCAGGAGGGTGGTGCCGTCGGGCGGGCTCTTCTTCACCTCTTGCGCGCCCAGGCTGCCGTTGGCGCCCGGACGGTTGTCGACGATGACCGGCTGGCCGATCTCCTTGCCGAGCGCCGCGGCGAAGTTGCGCGCGACGATGTCGACGGTCTGGCCGGCGGGGTAGCCGACGACGATGCGCACGGGCCTGGCGGGCAGGCCGGTCTGCGCGAAGGCGGGCACGGCCAGTGCCAGGGCGGCCAGGGCCGCGCAGGTGCGGCGGCGCGAAGGGATGGAGGGCATGTCTGTCTCTGCGTTGTTGAAAATGAGCTTGCTCAGGCCGCCTCGCGGGGCACGTACACCGTGCCGGCCATCAGCCGGCGCGCGGTGCGCTGCAGGCCCAGTGCGTCGAAGCGCGTCGATGCCGGCGTGTCGCCGGCGCGGGCCACGGCCTTCACCGCCATGACGCCCAGCGGGTGGCCGATGCGCACCGTGTCGGTGCCGGTGCGTTCGCCCACCGCGGCGTGCACCAGCGTACCGGGCACACGCGAAGCCGCGGCGGTGCACATCGAGCCGGTGCCGGCCATGCTGTCGTGGCATTGGCCGAGGAACACGAGGCGCGCGCGCAGGTCGCAGTCGGCCGCCTTCACGGTCTCGCGGTTCGTATCGGCGTAGTCGGCCGGCGGCGCCACCATCACGGCCAGCGGCAGGCCCGGCAGGTGCACGTCTTTCCAGTGCCGGTAGAGGCCGATGCGTTCGCCCGCCTTGGACTGGATTTCGCCGAGGGTCTCGATCAGCGCGCGGTCGGCGCTGATGGCCGGCGGCAGCTCGCTGCCCGTCAGGCCCAGGGCGCCGGCGGCGATGAACACGCAGGGCGTGGCGGCATCGACGATCGAGACGTCGATGCGGCGGCCGTCCTCCAGCACGATCGTGTCCAGCGGTTGGCCGGTGGGCAGCAGCTTGCCGGTCTTGGCGCCCAGCGTGCCGGTGTAGTCCATCAGGATCTCCGCGCCGGTGCCCGGAACGCCCGCGATGGCGCAGTCGCCCCGCACGCGCGCCTTGCCGTTCCTCACCTGCACCTTCGACACCAGCAGCGTGCCGGTGTTGGTGTTGTGGATGCGCACCGTGGTCACGGGTTCGACCGCCGTGACCAGACCCTCGTCGATGGCGAAGGGCGCCACGGCCGAGGAGATGTTGCCGCAGTTGGCGTCATAGCCGATCAGGTCGCGCTCCACATCGGCCTGCGCGAAGGTGTAATCCACGTCGGCATCGGCGCGTTCGGATTTTTGGATGATCGCGATCTTCGACGTGACCAGGCGCGAGCCGCCCATGCCGTCGATCTGCAGCACGTCGGGCGTGCCCATGGCACGCTTGAGGACGCGGTCGCGCGCCGGGCCGGGCGGCGGTACGTCCGCCTCGTGGAAGAACAGGGCCTTGCTGGTGCCGCCGCGCATCAGCACGCAGCGGATG
The DNA here is from genome assembly GCA_047601665.1 of Acidovorax sp. Lineage (GTDB taxonomy): Bacteria > Pseudomonadota > Gammaproteobacteria > Burkholderiales > Burkholderiaceae_C > JASGIT01. The sequence continues at coordinate 4,087,074 of JASGIT010000001.1, read as the reverse complement.
CCGGCCTGCTCGTCCTCGTCGCCGCAAGCGGTGGTGAGTGCTTGTTCCATCGTTCGTTTTCCTTCAGTCGAGCGGGTACAGCTTCACCAGCGCGTCCATGCGCGCGCTGTCCTCGCGGACCTGTGCGGCGAACTCGGCGGGCGAGTTCACCAGGGGTTCGGCGCCCGCGGCGGCGATGGTCTTGCGGACCTCGGGGTCCTTCACCGCGTCGCGCAGCGCGGTGACGATGCCTTGCTTCACTGGGGCCGGCGTGCCTTGGGGGGCGAACAGGCCATACCACGTCACCGACTGGAATTGCGGGTAGCCCGCTTCGGCGGTGGTGGGCACCTCGGGCAGCACGGCCGCGCGCTGCTTGCCCTGTGTGGCGAAGATCTTGAGCGTGCCGGCCTTGTAGTGCGGCAGCGCGGCGGTGATGCCGGTGAACGCCATGTTCACGTTGTTCGCGATCATGTCCGTGACGATCGCGCCCGTGCCCTTGTAGTTGACGACGATGAGGTTCGGAATGCCGGCCTCGGCCGCCAGTTGCTTGGCCGATACGCGCGCCAGGCTCTCGCCGCTGGCCAGCGAGCAGGGCGTGCTCGCGGTCTTGCAGTAGCGGATGAACTCGCCGAGCGTGCTGGCCGGCAGCTTGGCGCTGGCGACGATGGCGGCGGGCGAGACCGACACGGCCGTCACCGGCGTCAGGCGCGCCAGCGGGTCCACGCCCTTCAGGCCCGGCACATGCTTGGTGACCACGATGGACGGCACCTGCAGCAAAAGCGTGTAGCCGTCCGGCCTGGCCTCCATCACCCGGCGTGTGCCGATCAGGCCGTCGGCGCCGGGCAGGTTCTCCACCACCACCGGCTGGCCCCACAACTCGCCGAGGCGCCGCGCGACGGCACGGGCGGTGGCGTCGGTGCCGCCGCCGGGCGTGTAGGGCACCACGAGCGATACCGCGTGGTCGGGCTTCCAGGTGGCCTGCGCGTGGGCCGGGGGGCCGGCGAGCATCGCCGCGGCGGCGAGCACCACCGCTGCCATGGGAGGCGCTGCCTGTGTTCGTGCGTCGTTTGCTGCGTTCATTCGTGTGGTCTCCATAGTCATGTGCGTTCTTTCTTCAGGGGGGCTTGCGTCAGGGCGCTATCGGCCGCGCGCGCAGCCAGTCGCGGCGGAACAGGCCGTCCAGGCGGCCACGTGCCACCGCATGGCGCAGCAGCAGGGGCATGAGCTGCTCGCGCGTTGCCACGGCGCCGGGCGGCTGCGTCAGCGCGAAGAGCTGGAATACGTAGCGGTGCGGGCCATGGCCCGGCAGGGGGCGTGCGCCGGCATAGCCCTGGAGTTCGCCTTCGGCGAGCCGGGTGACGGCGGCGGGGCCGCTGGCGATGCCGTGCACGTAGGCGTGGCGCAGCGGAACGTCCGGGTCTTCGATCAGCAGGGCCCAGTGCGTGGCGCCTTCCGGCAGGGCGTTCCAGTGCAATTCGGGCGACAGGTTGCCGCCCACGCCGGCGCCCGCCTGCCGCAGGCCCATCGCCTGGCCGTGCAGGAAGGAGTCGCTGCGCAGCGCCAGCGTCTGCGGAAGGGCGGCCAGCACCGGGTCGTTGCACGCGAGCGTGGCATCGCCGGCGCGCCGCCCGCGCAGCGGCAGGCCGATCCACCGCAACAGCCACGGGCTCATGCGCGCGGCTCCGTGGCCGATGCCGGCCAGGCCCAGGGGCGGTGCTGCCGGTCGGCGGCTTGCCAGGCGCGGATCAGCGCATCGTCCTTCAGCGTGAGGCCGATGTCGTCCAGCCCCAGCAGCAGGGCTTCGCGGCGCAGCGGGTCGATGGTGAAGGGCTGCGTGCCGACGGCCGGGTGCGCGAGCGTGCGGGCCTGCAAATCCACGGTGAGGGGCGAGCCGTCCGCGCAGGCCTGGGCCAGCGCCGCGATCTTCGGCGCGGGCAGGCGAAGCGCCAGCATCCCGTTCTGGAAGCAGTTGTTGAAGAAGATGTCGCCGAAGCTGGGCGCGATCACGCAGCGGATGCCCATGCCCATCAGCGCCCACACCGCGCCCTCGCGCGAGGAGCCGCAGCCGAAGTTTTCGCCGGCCAGCAGGGTCGGCGCGTTGCGGAATGCCGGGAGGTTGAACACGAAGCCGGGCTCTTCGCTGCCGTCCTCGCGGTAGCGCAGGGCTTCGAGCGCGTAGGGGCCGAGCTGGTCGCGCGCCAGCGTGGTGAGGCGCTCGATGCGCACGATCACGTCGGTGTCGACGTTGGCGCGCGGCAGGTGTGCGGCGGCGCCGGTGATGGAAATGAAGGGCTGCATGTTCAATCCCGAAGCGGTTCGATGTCGCAGAGGACGCCGGCGATGGCCGCGGCGGCGGCCATCGCCGGGCTGGCGAGGTGGGTGCGCGCGCCGGGGCCCTGGCGGCCGACGAAGTTGCGGTTGGAGGTCGAGACCGAGCGCTGCTGCGGCGGCACCTGCTCGCCGTTGGCGGCGACGCACATGCTGCAGCCGGGCTCGCGCCACGAGAAGCCGGCGGCCTCGAACACCGCGCGCAGGCCCTCGGCCTCGGCTTCGCGCTTCACGTTCTCGGAGCCGGGCACGATCCACGCATGTACGCCCGGCGCCACCTTGCGGCCACGCGCGACCTCGGCGGCCGCGCGCAGGTCCGACAGGCGCGCGTTGGCGCAGGAGCCGATGAAGACCCAGTCCACGGGCGTGCCGGCGATCTTCTGTCCCGGTTCGAGCCCCATGTAGTCCAGCGCGGCGCGGATGGCATCGCGCCGGGCATCGCTGTCCGCGTCCTGCGGGTCGGGAACGCATCCGTCGATGGGGATGGCATGTTCGGGGCTCGTGCCCCAGGTGATGGTGGGGCGAACGGCGCTGGCGTCGATGACCTCTTCGCGGTCGAAGCTGGCGCCTTCGTCGCTGTGCAGTTCGCGCCATTGCGCCACGGCCGCGTCGAAGCCGGCGCCCTGGGGCGCGTAGGGGCGGCCCCGCAGGTAGTCGAAGGTGCGCTCGTCCGGCGCCACCAGGCCGAAGCGCGCGCCCAGTTCCACCGACAGGTTGCACAGCGTCAGGCGGCCCTCGACGTCCATCGCCTCGATGGCGGGGCCGGAGAACTCGACCGCATGGGCCACGCCCGCCGCGGCGCCGAGCTTGCCGATGATGTGCAGCGCCAGGTCCTTGGCACCGACGCCAGGGCGCAGCCGGCCCTGCACGCGCACCCGCATCTGCCGAGGCTTCTGCTGGCGCAGCGTCTGCGTGGCCAGCGCATGGGTGCTTTCGGAGGAGCCCACGCCGAAGGCCATGGCGCCCAGGCCGCCGTTGGTGCAGGTGTGGCTGTCGCCGCAGATCACGGTCAGGCCGGGCAGCACGATGCCCAGTTCCGGCCCCATCACATGCACGATGCCCTGGCCGCGCTCGCCCAGGTCGAACAGGCGCACCTGCATCTTCTGGCTGAGCTGCTTGAGCCCGGCGTGCAGGCGGCCGCCCAGCGGGAAGGTCGTGGCCACGCGGCCGGGCTGGCTGGAGACGGCATGGTCCGGCGTGGCGAACACCAGCTCCGGGTTGTGCAGCGGCAGGCCGCGTGCCGCCACCTCGCCCAGCGCGGGCGGGCCCGACAGGTCGTGCAGCAGGTGGCGGTCGATGTGCAGCAGGGCCCAGCCGTCGCCCAGGTCGCGCACCACATGCGCGTCCCACAGCTTGTCGAAGAGGGTGCGCGCGGTCACTGCTTCTGCTCCATGGCGGCGCCCGCATTGAAGCGGGTGCGCAGCGCATCCCATTCGTCGGCGCCGAAGCGGCGGAAGGTCTGGGCCACGCTCTGGGTCACCGGCGGCACCTGGTGGTTGCGCTGGAGTTCGGCCAGCGCCGCGTCGCCGGCCTCGATGGCGGCCTTGAGCATCAGGCCGGGCAGGATCGCCAGCCTGTAGCCCATGTCCTGCGCTTGCCGCAGGTCGAAGATCGGCGTGCGGCCGCCGGGCACCACGTTGAGCAGGCAGGGACCTTTGACCTGCCGGGGCACGGCGGCCACTTCGTCCAGGGTCTGGGTGGCCTCGACGAAGGCCATGTCGGCCCCCGCGTCGAGCGCGGCGTTGGCGCGCCATACCGCTTCGTCGAGCGAAAGCATCGCCCGCGCGTCCGTGCGCGCGATCACGACGAAGTCCCTGGTACTGCGCGCCTCCACCGCGGCGCGGATCTTCGAGAGAAAGTCTTCGCGCGAGACCACTTCCTTGCCGTCGAGGTGGCCGCAGCGCTTGGGCGAGACCTGGTCCTCGATGTGGATGGCGGCCACGCCGCGCGCTTCGTATTCGCGCACGGTGCGCGTCACGTTCAGTTCGTTGCCGTAGCCGGTGTCGGCATCGGCGATGAGCGGCACCGAGATGGAGCGCGCCATGGTGGCCGCGTTGCCCACCATCTCGCCCATGTCCAGCAGCCCGAAGTCGGGGAAGCCGCGCGCCGCCGAGGTGCCGGCGCCGGTCATGTAGACCGCCGGAAAGCCCGCCTGTTCGATCAGCCGTGCGCCGATGCAGTCATAGGCGCCGGGGGCGATGACCATGCCGGGCACGGCCAGCAGTTGCCGGAGAAGCGAAGCGGGGTGGGGGTGGTTCATGGTGTCCGTCATTGGTGTCGATCAAGTTGTATTGAGAATATCACAACATAACAACAAGTCAACAGGCTATGCTTGCGCCGATGAACACGGCAACGGCGGACACCCCCATGAGCAGCGCGCGCGGTACGGCGCTGCACCGGCAAATCTTTCTGGTGCTGCGCGACGAAATCTCGCGCGGGTTGTTCGCCGGCGGCGCGCTGCCGGGCGAGGAGCAGCTTTGCGAGCGCTTCGGCGTTTCGCGCATCACCGTGCGCCGTGCGCTGAGCGACCTGGCCGCCCTGGGCCTCGTGGAGCGGCGCCATGGCCGTGGCACCTTTGTGCGCGGCGACGCGGGCGCGTCCTGGCGGCCCGCGCCCAGCCTCAGCGTGATCGACAGCCTGCGCAATACCGCGACCGAGACGGTGGTGCGCGTGCTGGAGGTGGTTCAGGCCGCGCCGCCGGCCGATGTGGCGCGCCTTCTGGAACTGCCTGCCGACGAGAAGGCGGTACATGCCCTGCGTGTGCGCTCCAGCCGCGACGGCCTGCCGGCCATGCTTACCGATGCCTGGGTGCCGGTGGCCATCGGCCGGCGCGCCACCGAGGCTGCGCTGAAGAAGCGCGCGCTCTACGAAATCCTGATGGACCAGGGCGTGAAGTTCGGCCGGGTGGTGCAGGAGATCAGCGCCACGGTGGCCGAGCCGCAGCGCGCCGCGCTGCTGCAGACTGAGGTGGGCGGCCCCTTGCTCAAGCTGGTGCGCCTGATGCACGACCTGGACGACCGGCCGGTGCTGCACCTCACGGCGCACATGGTCGCCGAGCGCGCCAGCATCCTGATGGAGATTCCCGCGGCCACGGTCAACACCTTGACGGCTGGACGCATCGTGCTGGATGGGCCGAGCGGCGGGATATGACGCGGAGCCTGCTGCCCTCGCTGGCGCAGGTTAACCAGGCCGCGCCGTCTTGGGCTTGTAATCGCACCACGGCGCAACCACGCACTCCCAGCAGCGCGGCTTGCGCGCCTGGCAGACGTAGCGGCCCAGCAGGATGAGCCAGTGGTGCGAGTCCACCGCGTAGGCGGGCGGCACGCGCTTGAGCAGCTGCATCTCGACCGCCAGCGGGGTCTTGCCCGGCGCCAGCCCGGTGCGGTTGCCCACGCGGAAGATATGCGTGTCCACCGCCATCGTCGGCTGGCCGAAGGCCACGTTCAGCACCACGTTGGCGGTCTTGCGGCCCACGCCGGGCAGGGCTTCGAGCTCTTCGCGCGTGCGCGGCACCTGGCCGCCGTGGCGTTCCACGAGGATGCGGCAGGTTTCCATCAGATGTTTGGCCTTGCTGCGGAACAGGCCGATGGTCCTGATGTAGCCCTCCAGCCCCTCCTGCCCCAGGTCCAGGATGGCCTGCGGCGTGTTCGCCACCGGAAAGAGCCGGCGCGTGGCCTTGTTCACGCCCACGTCCGTGGCCTGGGCGGAGAGCAGCACGGCGGTCAGTAGCTCGAACACGGTGGTGTATTCCAGCTCGGTGTTGGGCTGCGGGTTGGCGGCCTTGAGGGCGGTGAAGAAGGGTTCGATGCTGCTCGTTTTCATCAGGTGGCGATTGTCGCCGCTGCTATCCTGGGTGCTGAACAAAAGCAAGGAGACGGAGGCTTATGACACAACACATCGTCGAACTCACCGCCACCGCGCTGTCGCGGGCCATCCATGCGCGCGAGGTGTCGTGCGTGGAGGTGCTGGAGGCCTATCTGGCCCAGATCGACCGGCTCAACCCCGTGGTCAACGCGCTGGTCGCGCCCATGGACCGCGCGGAACTGCGTGCCCAGGCGCAGGGCCTGGACGAGCGCATGGCGCGCGGCGAAAGCCTCGGCCCGCTGCACGGCTTTCCGCAGGCGCCCAAGGACATCATGCCCGCCAAGGGCATGGTGACGACCAAGGGCTCGCCCATCTTCGCGGGGCAGGTGTCGCAGGCCGACGCCGTGGTGTTCGAGCGGATGCGTGCCGGGGGCTGCCTGTTTGTCGCGCGCAGCAATTCGCCCGAATTCGGCCTGGGCGGCCACACCTACAACCCCGTGTACGGCGCCACGCGCAACGCCTTCGACCCCGCGCGCAGCGCGGGCGGCAGCAGCGGCGGCGCGGCGGTGGCCGTGGCACTGCACATGCTGCCCGTGGCGGACGGGTCGGACATGATGGGCTCGCTGCGCACCCCCGCCGCGTTCAACAACGTGTACGGCCTGCGCACCTCGGTGGGCTGCGTGCCGCACGGGCCGGGCGAGGAGGTGTTCTTCCAGCAGTTCAGCGTGGCCGGCCCCATGGCGCGCAACATTCCGGATTTGGCGCTGCTGCTGTCGGTGATGGCCGGGTTCGACGCGCGCCTGCCGCTCACGCGCCGCAGCGAAGGCCCGCGCGACTGGGGCGCCGAACTGGAACGCGACTGGAAGGGCGCGCGCATCGGCTGGCTGGGCGACCTGGGCGGCCATTTGCCCACCGAGCCGGGCGTGCTCGACACCTGCCGCGCGGCGCTGGCGCATTTCGAGAGCCTGGGCTGCACGGTGGAAGACGCCACGCCCATGTTCGACCTGGAAAGCCTGTGGCGCGCCTGGATCGACCTGCGCAGCTTCAGCGTCGCCGGGGCCAACGCCGCCTTGTACGAAAACCCCGCCCAGCGCGCGCTGCTCAAGCCCGAGGCGCTATGGGAAATGGAGCGGGGCAGGGCGCTGTCGGCCATGGATGTGTACGCCGCCGCCAAGGTGCGCAGCGCGTGGTACGACACCTTGCGCAAGCTCTTCGAGCGTTATGACTTCCTCATCCTGCCCGCCGCGCAGGTCTTCCCGTTCCCGGTCGAGTGGGATTGGCCCAAGACGGTGGGCGGGCAGGCCATGGACACCTACCACCGCTGGATGCAGACCGTCATCCCCCCCACCATGGCGGGCCTGCCCGCGCTGTCCGCTCCCGCGGGCTTCGGGCCGCAGGGCTGGCCCGCGGGCCTGCAGATCATCGGCCCCGCACAGTCCGACCTGGCCGTGCTGCAGATCGGCTATGCCTACGACCAGGCCAGCGGCTATGCGCGCCAGCGCAGCCCGTTGCTCTGAATTTCAAGGAGAGACCCCATGCTGACCCGTTCCCGCTTCCTCTTGACCCTCGCCAGCATCGCTTTGGCCCCCAAGGCATTTGCCGACAGCTATCCCGAGCACCCCATCAAGATCGTCGTCCCCTTCGCGCCCGGCGGCGCGACGGACATCCTGGGCCGCCTGCTCGCCACCGGCCTGTCGGACAAGCTCGGCCAGCCCGTGATCGTCGAAAACCGCCCCGGCGCGGGCACCGTGGTGGCGGGCGGCCTGGTCGCCAAGTCTCCGCCGGACGGCTACACCCTGTTCCTGGGCGCCAGCAGCACGCTCACGCACAACCCGGCCATCCGCGCGCAACTGCCCTACGACCCGCTGCGCAGCTTCACCCCGCTGGGCCTGGTGGCCGATATGGGCCTGGTGCTGGTCGCCAGCAACAGCCTGCCTGCCCACACGCTGAAGGAGGTTATCGACCTGTCCAAGGCCCAGCCCGACAAGCTCTCCTATGGCTCCTACGGCACCGGCTCGTCCGTCCACTTCGCGGGCGAAATGCTCAAGCTCGCGACCGGCCTGCGCATGATGCACGTGCCCTTCAACGGCAGCTCGCCCAGCCTCACCGCGCTGATGGGCGGGCAGGTGCCGCTGGCGGTGGACACGGTGGTGGCCACCACGCCGCTCATCAAGGCGGGCAAGATCCGCCCCATCGCCGTGCTGGGCCGCGAGCGCCTGCCCCTGCTACCGCAAGTGCCCACCGTGGCGGAGAGCGGCTACCCCGGCTTCCAGGCCGACACCTGGTTCGCCTTCCTCGCGCCCGCGGGCCTGTCCGCGCCGGTGCGCGCCAAGCTCGAAAAAGCCCTGGCCGACGTGATGGCCGACCCCGCGCTGCGCAAGAAACTGGTGGACGTGGGCCTCTCGCCCGCCTGGGGGCCGGGCAAGGCGCTGCAGGAGAAGGTGGAGCGCGAACTGCCGCAGATGCGGGCGGTGGCGGCGAAGTCGGACATCCGGGTGGATTGATTCAGGCCGAAGCGTGTGTTTTGGCCCAATCGGCCAGCACCTGCGCGGCGCGCGTCTGCCAGCCTTTGCCCGTGGCGCGCCAGGCAGCCAGCGCATCGGGCTCCAGGCGCAGCGTCACGGGTTGCTTGTGCACATCCTGCCGAGGCCGGCCGGCCGTGCGCCGGACAATCTCTTCGCCCGTAGTTACGCGGCCCTCGCCGCGCAGGGCCTGGCGAACGGACTCGAGCAGATCCTGCTCGAACTGGCTCATTTCAGGGGCTTTTTGCTTGGTCATGGCCTCACTCCAAAAACAGTTTGCGCAACTCGCGCAAGAACGCGGGCGAAAGGTTCTCGGTCTTTGACTTCGGGTACACCAGCAGCAAACTGATGGTTCCGTCGGCCAGTGTGGTGAAGTAAATTACCCGCACGCCGCCACGTTTGCCCATGCCATCGCGCGACCAGCGCACTTTGCGTAGTGGGAGCGCGCCTGGAATGACATCGCCTGCCTCGGGGTTGGCAGCGATGAAGTCCACGAACGCATTGCGCTCATTGTCTCCCCACACGCCATCGGCATAGCGCTGGAACATGGCGGTTTCGATGACGGTGAGCATGGATTATCGTACATCGAATAATTGATGTGCGCCAGGGCCTCGCTTCGGCATCGTGGGCAGAAGAAGCACAATCCCTGGTTTTCAGAAAGAACGCCCATGCTGCTCGACGCCGAAGAATCCCAACTGGTGCTGGTGGACTACCAGGAACGCCTGATGCCCGCCATGCACGATGGCCCCGCCGTGCTCGCCAACGCGCGCCGCCTGGCGCAGGCGGCCCAGCTGCTGGGCGTGCCCGTGTGGGGCACGGAGCAGAACCCGTCGCGCCTGGGCCCCAACGACCCGGCGCTGCGCGCGTTGTGCCGCGACACGCTGGCCAAGATGGAGTTCGGTGCGCTGGAGGAGGGCCTGGGCGAATGGCTGCGCCCGCAGCCAAAGCAGCCGCAGGGCAATGCGCGCAGCCTGCCGCGGCATCTGCAGAAACCGGCGGCGCCGGAGCGTACGACCATCGTCATCGCGGGCGTGGAGGCCCATGTGTGCCTGCTGCAGACGGCGCTGCAATTGATCGAGGACGAGTTCGACGTGGTGGTGGTGACCGACGCCTGCGCCTCGCGCACCGAGCGCAACCGCGACGCGGCGTTCGACCGGCTGGCGGGCGCGGGGGCGGAACTGGTGACCACCGAGATGGTGGCCTTCGAGTGGGTGCGCAGCGCCGAGCACCCGCAGTTCAAGGCGATACAGGCGTTGATCAAGTAATCGGTTTCAAGCCAAATCGGGCTCCAGCGCTTATGCAGAAAGCGCTGGCAGCTATCAGGACGATAGCAGGCGCGGCGCGCCCGCGTTCTGCAGCCTGAACCGCCCCACCGTTTCCGCCAGCCGCCCTGCCTGTTCGCGCAGGCTGTGCGCGGCGGCGGCGCTCTGTTCGACCAGGGCGGCGTTCTGCTGCGTCATCTGGTCGAGCTGGGTCACGGCGTCGTTCACCTGCGCGATGCCGCCCGACTGCTCGCGCGAGGCGCTGGTGATCTCGCCGATGATGTCGCTCACGCGCTGCACGCTGGTCACGATCTCCTGCATGGTGCCGCCCGCGTCCTGCACCAGGCGCGAGCCGGTGGCCACCTTGTCCACCGAGGTGCCGATCAGCTCCTTGATCTCCTTGGCCGCCGCGGCGCTGCGTCCGGCGAGGTTGCGCACCTCGCTGGCCACCACGGCAAAGCCCCGGCCTTGCTCACCGGCGCGCGCGGCCTCCACGGCGGCGTTCAGCGCGAGGATGTTGGTCTGGAACGCGATGCCGTCGATGGTGCCGATGATGTCGGCGATCTTGCGGCTGCTGTCGTCGATCTCGCGCATGGTGCTGACCACCTGGTTCACCACCGTGCCGCCGCGCGAAGCCACTTCCATGGCCGAGCCCGCGAGCTGGTTGGCCGTGGAGGCCGCGTCGGCGCTCTGGCGCATGGTGGCGGTGAGCTGCTCCATGGCGCTGGCGGTCTGCTCCAGGCTGCTCGCGGTCTGCTCGGTGCGGTGGCTCAGGTCCTGGTTGCCCGAGGCGATCTCGCTCGATGCGGTGGAGACGGAATCGGCCACGTTGCGCACCTCGCCCAGGGCGCCTGCGAGCGCGCCGCGCATGGCGGCCAGCGATTGCAGCAGCTGGCCGGTTTCGTCGTTGCGCGTGGCGGTGGTGTGGGCGGCGCCGTCCTGGCCGGTCAGGTCCATGTCCGCGATGCGTTCGGCCACGCCGCGCGCGTCGCGCAGCGGGCGGGTGATGCCCACGGTGAGCCGCCAGGCCAGCACGGCGGCCAGCAGCACCGAGCCCGCGCACAGCGCCGCGAGCAGCAGCGTGGCCCGCTGGCTCGCGTCGCGCACGCGCTCGCCCGCGTGGTCGAGCTTCTGGCGCTGCAGGGCGACGAGCTGGTCCATCACGTTCTGGTAGGCGACCACGGTGGGTTCGTACTTCTGGCTGAAGGCGCGGTTGGCGCCCTCGGCATCGCCGGCCTTCTTGAGTTTGCTGACCTCGTCGCGCGAACTGAGGTAGTCCTTGCGCACCTCGCCGATCTTGGCGAACAGGGCGCGGTCCTCGTCGCTCGTGAGCTTCTTCTCGATCGCCTGCTGCAGCGCGCTGGAGCGCGTGCTCGAATCCGCCGCCGACTTCGCGAAATATTCGGCCAGCGACGGGTCGTTGCTCTTGGCGATGGCGGCGGTGCGCGTGGAGCCGGTGCTGATGTTGCGCGACCAGTCGCTGGCCAGGCGTTCGGTGGCGAGCGCGTGGGCGAGCATGTCGCCCATCTCGCGCGTGACGCCGCGCAGCTGCACGATGCCGTACAGGCAACTGACCAGGAACAGCGCCAGGATGATGCAGAACACCAGCGCAAGGCGGTGCGCGATGGATTGGCGGGATGGCATGGGGAGCACTTCCTGTGGATGTAACGATATTGTTTTATCGGTTACCAACGGGAAAACTTAAGCGCCTGCGTAGCCACCGCTTCCCGGGTCGCTGGAATGGCGGGCCTGCCAGTCGGTGGGCAGCCAGGCGGCGGGCAGACGCCACTGGGCCACCCAGGGCGCGAAGTCGGCCAGCGGCATGGGCCGCGCGATGCAGTAGCCCTGGGCCAGGGGGCAGCCCATCTGCTGCAGCATCCAGCCTTGCTCCAGCGTTTCCACGCCTTCGGCGATGACGTGGTAGTTGAACGAGTGGGCCAGGCCGATCACGCTCTGCACGATGGCGCGGTCGCCCGCGTCGCGCATCATGCCGTGCACGAAGCTCTGGTCGATCTTGATCTTGTCCATGGGCAGGCGGCGCAGGTAGGTCAGCGACGAGTAGCCCGTGCCGAAGTCGTCCAGCGCCACCGAGACGCCCAGGCCGCGCAGCTGCGCGAGCTCGTGCGCCACGTGGGCCACGTCGTACAGGGCGGCGCTTTCGGTGATTTCGAGCTCCACCTGCTCGGTGGCCACGCCGGGGTGGCGCATCAGGCAGTCGATGACCCAGCGCGCGAAGCCCGGCTGCTGGATGTGCTGCGCGGCCACGTTGATGGACAGCGGCAGGTGCAGGCCCTGGCGCTGCAGCGCCTCGATGCTGCGCAGCGCCTCTTCGAACACCCATTGGCCGAAGCTGGTTTCAAGCTCCGTGCCTTTCAGCGCGGGCAGGAACGCGCCGGGCGCGAGCACCCCGCGCTCGGGGTGGTTCCAGCGCGCCAGGGCTTCCGCGCCCACCACGGCGCCGGTGCGCAGGTCGACCTTGGGCTGCAGGTAGAGCGTGAATTCGCCGTTGGCGAGCCCCGCGCGGATGCGCTGGCCTTGTTCGCGGCGTTCGCGCTCGCTGCGGTCGAGCTGCGCGTCGAAGCCGTGGAAGCGGTTGCGTCCGTCCTCCTTGGCCTGGTACATGGCCTGATCGGCATGGCGCAGCAGGGTGTCGGCGTCGGCGTCGTCCTCGGGATAGAGGGTGTAGCCGATGCTGGTGGTGAGCGTGGCGCGCTCGTCGCCCTGCAGGTAGGGGGCGGAAATGCTGGCCATGACCTGGCGCAGCAGGTGCTCGCAGTCTTCGCGCACGGTCAGGCTGGGCAGCAGGATCACGAACTCGTCCCCGCCCAGCCGGGCCACGCAGTCCCGGGGCCGCAGCGCGCCGGTGAGGCGCGCGGCCACGGCGACCAGCAGGCGGTCGCCGGCTTCGTGGCCCAGGCGGTCGTTCACGGGCTTGAAGCCGTCCAGGTCGAGGTAGGCCACGCCCAGCTGGGTGCCGGTGGCGCGCGCGTCGTGCATGGCGGCCTGCAGGCGCTGGGCCAGTTCCATGCGGTTGGGCAGGCCGGTGAGCGCGTCGGTCAGCGCCATGCGCTGCAGGCGCTCTTCGTCACGCTTGCGCTCGGAGATGTCGTGGGCCGTGAACAGCCAGCAGGGCTCGCCGTCCATCTCCACCCGGCGCATGGACTGCAGCGCGGTGAGCTGGCGGCCGTGGGCGGCGGTGAGCGTGAGCTCGTAGTTGGTGAGCGCGCCGCCGTTCGCCTCGCACGCCGCGATCAGCGTGGCGCGCGTGTCGCGGTGCAGGATGCCCATTTCGACCGCCGTGCGGCCCACGGCCTGTTGGCTGGAGATGCCCATCATGGCCTCCCACGCGGGGTTGACCATCAGGTAGCGCCCGTCGCGGCAGTGCGACAGGCCCAGCGGCTGGTCGATGAGCTGGAAGATGCGCGAAAAGCGCTCTTCGGACTGGCGTAGCTGCTTTTCGGCGCGGCGCGATTCGTCGATGTCCTGGATCACCCCGCGGATGCGCGCGACGCGGCCGTTCTCGACCACCGGCGCGCCGCGCGTGCGCATCCAGACCAGGTGGCCGCTGGCGTGGATGACCTGCATCTCGATGGTCCACTCGGCGCGCTGGCGCATACAGTCGCGCAGCTTCTTCCGCAGGGGCGCGCGCCAGGCCGGGGCCACGTAGGTGTCGATGTAGCTCGCGGGCAGCGGCGCCTTGGGCTCCAGGCCGTGGATTTCGCAGCACAGGTCCGACCAGTACACCAGGCCCTGGCCCGGCACCAGCTCCCACGCGCCCAGGCGCGCCAGCTGGCCCGCGTGCTGGAGCAGGTCGTTGAGCGTGAGCAGCTCGGTGGCGCTGCGGTTCTCGGCGGTCGTGTCGTGGAAGACGAAGACCACGCAGTCCTCGCCCTCCACGGGCGCGATGCGCGCCGACAGGAAGCCGGGCACGGCCTCCCGCCCCGCCGCGCCCCGGCGCTGCGCCATGACGGGCAGCCGCACCACCTGCCGGTCGCGCCGCAGCGCCTCGCACAGGCGCTGGCGCTCATCGGGGTCGGCCCAGCACTCCAGTTCGAGGGTGGTGCGGCCGATGATCGCCTCGCGCGGCAGGCGCAGCGTTTCGCAGGTCGCGGCGTTCACGTCGAGCAGCGCGCCGTCCGAAAGGCGGGAGATGCCCGCCATGTCGGGCAGCATCTGGAAGATGAACGCATAGCGCAACTCCCTGGCGTTGCGTGGGTCGTCTTCGTTCGGCGGGGGCATGGGCAATGGAGGCACGGGCTGATACGGCTCGCAACATACCATGCTCCAGGGGGTTGCGAAGCGAAGTTACCGGCCCGCGCCTGGAGGCAGCGCCCCTTCCAGCCGCAGCAGCGCCGCCTTGCGCTCCAGCCCGCCCGCATAGCCGGTGAGCGCGCCGCCGCTGCCCAGCACGCGGTGGCAGGGCACGGCCACGCTCACCGGGTTGCGGCCCACGGCCGCGCCCACGGCGCGCACGGCATGGGGGCGGCCCAGCTGCCGCGCGATGGCGCCATAGCTGGTGGTGCCGCCGCGCGGAATGGCGAGCAGCGCGCGCCAGACGGCCTGCTGGAAGGGCGTGCCGCCCGACAGGTCGAACACGAGGTCGAACCCGTCGCGCGCGCCGTCCAGGTAGTCGCGGATCTGGCGCGCCGCCTCGCGCAGCACGGGGTGGCCGTCGTCGGCGGGCCAGGTGGCGAGCTCCGGCGGCTGGTGGCGCTGGCCGTCGAACCACAGGCCCACCAGCCCTTGCGAAGACGCCGCCAGGTGCACGGTGCCCAGGGCGGTCATGGTGCGGCTTTGCACGGTGTCGCGGGGGAATTGCATGTTCTCACCTCGTTTCTGAAAAAAATCGGCCTCCAGCCCAGGAGGGGAAAGCGCTGGCAGCTATCAAACCAATAGCGACCAGGCGCGGATGACGGCGTAGCTGCGCCAGGGCCGCCAGCCTTGGGACGCCGCCAGCGCGGCGCGCGCGCCCTGCACGCCCAGCGCTTTCTGCAGGGCCACGTCGCCGCTGGGAAACGCATCGGGCCAGCGCAGCGCGCGCATGGCGATGTACTGCGCCGTCCAGTCGCCAATGCCGGGCAGCGCGCGCAGCGCGGCGGTGGTGGCGGCCACGTCGCTGCCGGGGTGCAGGGCGAGCTGGCCGCCGTCCACGGCGCGCGCCAGCGCCTGGATGGCGGCCTGCCGCTGGCGCACGATGCCCAATTGGCCCAGCGCCTCGCCCTCGGCCCGCGCGAGCGTGGCGGCGGTGGGGAACAGCCGGTGCAGCGCGGGCCAGGGCGTGGCCACGGGTGCGCCGAAGCGTTCCACCAGGCGGCCCGCCAGCGTGCGCGCGGCGGCCACGGTGACCTGCTGGCCCAGCACGGCGCGCACGGCCAGCTCGAAGCCGTCCCAGCAGCCGGGCACGCGCAGGCCGTCGCCCTCGGGGAAGTCGGTGTGCAGCACGGCGGCGATGGGGGCCGGGTCGGCATCCAGGTCGAGCAGGGCGCGCACGCGGGCGATCGCCTGGGGCAGCAGCGGCAGCAGGCTGTCGCTCACGCTCAGCAGCAGTTGCGGGCGGTCGGCGTCGAAGGCGGCCTCCAGCCAGCCCGAGGCCGCTCCGATCTGCACCGTGCGGCGCAGCGCCGTTCCGTCCACGGCCTCCACCCCCGCCACCTGCCGCGCCTGGAAGAAGCCCAGCAGCGCGCCCTGGTCGTACGGCGGCCGGTAGCCCAGGCGCACCGGGCGCGGCCCGGCGCCGGCCGCGCCTTCGCGGCGCAGCTGCGTGGGGTTGAGCCCGTAGTGCCCGGCGAATGCCGCGTTGAAGCGTCGCACGCTCGCAAAGCCGCTGGCCAGCGCCACCTGGGTGATGGGCAGGCGCGTGTCCGTCAGCAACTGCTTGGCCGCGAGCAGCCGCCGCGTTTGCAGGTACTGCAGCGGCGACAGGCCCAGCGCCGTCTCGAACAGGCGGCGCAGGTGCCGGTCGCTCACGCCCAGGCGCGCGGCCAGCTGGGCGACGAGCGCGCCCTCGGCACCGCTCCAGGCCTCGGGCGCGTCGAGCAACTGCAGCGCTTGGCGCACCAGGATGGCGCCCGCGTCCTGCACCGACCAGGCCAGCGCCTGGGGCGCCAATTCGGGCCGGCAGCGCAGGCAGGGCCGGAAGCCCGCGCGCTCGGCCTGCGCCGCGAGCGTGAAGAACCGGCAGTTCTCGCGCCGCGGCGTGCGCACGGCGCACACGGGGCGGCAGTAGATGCCGGTGGAGGTCACGCCCGTGAAAAAGCGCCCGTCGAAGCGCGCATCGCGCGCCTTCAGCGCCAGGTAGCGGGCTTCGTCTTCTGTTTCCATGCCGCCGATGATAGGCAGCCGGAGCGCTGGAACTCGCCGTTTTCGGACATGTGCCTGAAGCCGCCGGTTCAGCCGTCCGCCAGAAGGTTGCGAAACGGCTCACGGCTCTTGAAGCGGTAGGCCCCGAAGTCGCGCTCGTCGGTGGTCAGGATGCGGCCGTGGCCCAGGTGCTCGGCCAGCAGCACCAGCGAGCCGTCGGCCAGGTCCATCGGCAGGCTGGCGTAGCGCTCCATGAGGTTCGCCAGCCGCTCGGTCTGCGGCTCGGCCCATTGCCAGACGGCGATGCCACCCGCCGCCACGTCGCGCAGCAGGGCTTGCGCGGCATCGGTGCCGATCCAGCGCGTGAGCAGGTGCGTGGCCTCGGTCAGCACGGGCCAGGTGGTGATCCAGCCCTCGCTCTGGGTGGGCAGCGCGCGCAGGGCGCGGCGATGCCAGGCGTCGCTGGCGTCGGCCAGGGCGTAGAAGAAACCGGCGTCGGCAATGATCATTCGCGGCCTTTGGAGGGGTAGGGCGGGGGCGCGGGTTCATGCACCGCCAGCGGGCGTGCCGGGCTTTGCCCCTGGTGCTTGGCGCCCCAGCCTTCGGTCAGCCGGGCCTTGTAGCTGCTGGCCACGTCGGTGCGGCCACTGCGCCCCTGGCCTACGAAGGCCGCAAAGTGCGCCAGGCCGCCGCGCCGCGCCCGCATCTGGTCGTAATAGCTCTGCACGCTGGCGCGCAGCACCTCGCTCACGCCCAGGCCGGTGACCTCGGCCAGGTAGTTGAGCTGCTGCTCGGCATCGCCTTCAAAACGTGCGTTGACTCGCATGGCGGGCTCCTGATGATTGAATGTCATGCAATGTATGACAAACCTGGAAAAAAAGCGAGCCCGCCTACAATGCCCGGCTTTCCCCTCCACCTGACGACAGGAACTTCCCGTGCAGCTCTCGCCCTCGATCTTCAAGGCCTATGACATCCGCGGCATCGTGCCGAGCACCCTGAACGCCGGCGTGGCCCTGGGCCTGGGCCGGGCCTTCGGCACGGCGGCGCGCGCGCAGGGGCAGGGCGTGGTGGCCGTGGGGCGCGACGGGCGCTTGTCCGGCCCCGAACTGTCCGCTGCGCTGATCCAGGGGCTGGTGGAAAGCGGCGTCGAGGTCATCGACATCGGCATGTGCACCACGCCCATGCTGTACTTCGCGGCGGCCACGCTGTGCCAGAGCGGCATCCAGATCACGGGCAGCCACAACCCCAAGGATTACAACGGCTTCAAGATGGTGCTCGCGGGCCGGGCCATCTACGGCGAGGACATCCAGGCCCTGCGCCGCACGATGGAGCAGGAGTCCTGGCAACTGGCCCCTGGCGGCAAAGTGCGCCAAGCCGACGTGCTGCCCGACTACGTGGCGCGCATCGTGGGCGACGTGAAGCTCGCGCGCCCCATGAAGATCGTGGTGGACTGCGGCAACGGCGTGGCGGGCGCATCGGCCCCCGGCATCTTCCGCGCGCTGGGCTGCGATGTGGTCGAACTGTTCAGCGAGGTGGACGGCAACTTCCCCAACCACCACCCCGACCCGAGCAAGCCCGAGAACCTGCGCGACCTCATCCAGGCGCTGCAAGACTCCGATGCCGAACTGGGCCTGGCCTTCGACGGCGACGGCGACCGGCTGGGCATCGTCACCAAGGACGGGCAGAACATCTTCCCCGACCGGCAGATGATGCTGTTCGCGCAGGACGTGCTCGCGCGCGCGCCGGGCGGCACCATCCTGTTCGACGTGAAGTGCACGCAGCGCCTGGCCCCGGCGATTGCGCAGGCGGGCGGCGAGCCGCTGATGTACAAGACCGGCCACTCGCTCATCAAGGCGCGCATGAAAGAGGTCGATTCGCCCCTGGGCGGCGAGATGAGCGGCCACATCTTCTTCAAGGAGCGCTGGTACGGCTTCGACGACGGCACCTACGCGGGCTGCCGCCTGCTCGAAATCGTGAGCCGCCACGCCGACCCGAGCGCGCTGCTCAACGCGCTGCCCACCAGCCACAGCACGCCCGAGCTCAACGTGGCCTGCGCCGAGGGCGAGCCGCACCGGCTGACCGCCGAGCTGCAGGCGCTGGCCGCCGGGGCGTTCAGCGCGCCCGCGCAGGTCAGCACCATCGATGGCCTGCGCGTGGACTGGCCCGACGGCTTCGGCCTCATCCGTGCGAGCAACACCACGCCCGTGCTGGTGCTGCGCTTCGAGGGCCACACGCCCGAGGCGCTGCACCGCATCGAGGCCGAGATGCTGGCGCTGCTGCACCGCGTGAAGCCCGACGCCAAGGTAGGCAGCGCCGCCCACTGAATGCGCAGGCTCTACAGCGCCCTGACCTGGGCGGCGCAGCCGCTGCTGCGCCGCAAGCTGCGCCACCGCGCCGTCGCCGAGCCGGGCTACGCCCAGGCCGTGGAAGAGCGCTTCGGC
This sequence comes from Acidovorax sp., assembly GCA_047601665.1. Taxonomy (GTDB): domain Bacteria; phylum Pseudomonadota; class Gammaproteobacteria; order Burkholderiales; family Burkholderiaceae_C; genus JASGIT01. Next base: position 4,068,438 of record JASGIT010000001.1, on the reverse strand, counting down.
CACTACACCCAGCCGGCCGATGCGGGCTTCGTCTGGCTGCACGCCGTGTCGCTGGGCGAAACCCGCGCCGCCGCCATCCTGCTGGCCGCGCTGCGCCGTGAACTGCCGGGAATGCGCCTGCTGCTCACCCACGGCACCGCCACGGGCCGGGCCGAGGGCGAAAAACTCCTGCAGCCCGGCGACGTGCAGGTCTGGCAGCCCTGGGACACGCCGGGCGCGGCGCGGCGCTTTCTGCACCACTTCCGGCCCGCCATCGGCATCCTGATGGAGACCGAGGTCTGGCCCAACCTCGTGGCCGAATGCCGAGCGCAGGGCGTGCCGCTCACGCTGGCCAATGCGCGGCTCAACCCGCGCTCGCTGAAGAAAGCCCGGCGTTTGGGCTGGCTGGCGCGGCCCGCCTACAGGGGCCTGTCGGCCGTGTGGGCGCAGACCGACGCGGATGCCGAACGGCTGCGCGCGCTGGGCGCGAACGTGCAGGGCGTGTTCGGCAATCTGAAGTTCGACGTGTCGCCCGACCCCGTGCTGCTGGGGCATGGCCGCGCCTGGCGCGCGGAGCAGCCCCGGCCCGTGGTGCTGTTCGCCAGCAGCCGCGAAGGCGAAGAAGCGCTCTGGCTGGAGGCTTACAAGAAAAATCGGCCTCCAGCGCAGGAGGGACAAGCGCAAGCAGCTATCAATTCAGGAGTGCAGTGGTTGATCGTGCCGCGCCACCCGCAGCGCTTCGACGAAGTGGAGCGCCTGCTCACCGCCGCAGGCCTGCAGGTGGCGCGCCGCAGCGCCTGGGCCGAAGAACCCGCGCCCGCCGACGTGTGGCTGGGCGACTCGCTGGGTGAGATGCCGCTGTACTACGGCCTGGCCGACGTGGCTCTGCTCGGCGGCAGCTTCGCCCCGCTGGGCGGGCAGAACCTGATCGAGGCGGCGGCCTGCGGCTGCCCCGTGGTGCTGGGGCCGCACACCTTCAACTTTGCCGAGGCGGCGGAACTGGCCTGCGCGGCGGGCGCCGCCGAGCGCGTGGCCGATATGGGGCAGGGCGTGGAGGCCGCCTGCGCGCTGGCGGCGGACAAGGAGCGGCTGATCCAGGCCCGCCACGCCGCCACGGCCTTCGCGCGCCAGCACCGGGGCGCGGCGCAGGCCACGGCCCTGCAGGTTAGGAAAATGATGGCGGCAGCGTAGCGGCGGGCTGCGCGCGCGCCTTGCGGGTGCGCAGGAACAGCCAGCTTGAAATGGCGAGGTTGAGCAGGTTCCACCCGATGCCGTTCAGGAACGCGGCGCGGTAGCTCCCCGTCATGTCGAACACCCAGCCCGACATCCAGCCGCCCAGCGCCATGCCCGCCATGGTGGCCAGGATGACGGCACCCACGCGCGCGCCGGCCTCGCGGGGCGTGAAATGCTCGCGCACGATGATGGCGTACGAGGGCACGATACCGCCCTGGAACAGCCCGAACATGGCCGAGACGGCGTACAGCGGCACCAGCCCGTCGAAGGGCATGAACATCAGCAGCGCCACGCCCTGCAGCGCGGAGCCCAGCAGCAGCAGCGTGCGGATGCCGCCGATGCGGTCGCAGACCAGGCCCGAGACCAGGCGGCTGACGATGCCGCACAGCAGCATCACCGACAACATGCGCGCGCCCTGGGCCGCGCCGTAGCCCAGGTCGGTGCAGTAGGCCACGATGTGCACTTGCGGCATGGCCATGGCCACGCAGCAGGCCACCCCGGCCACGCACAGCAGCGCCTGGGCGTGCGCGGGGGCCAGGCCGAAGGGACGGTCGGACGGGTGGGCGGATGCGCGCGCCGCCGTGGCGGGCGTGGAGGGCTGCGCGGGCGGGCGCTGGCGCATCCGCAGGGCCAGCAACGCCATGCCAAGGCCGCAGACCAGGCCCAGCGCCAGGTAGGTGGGGCGCCAGCCGAAGTGCCCGATGCCCCACTGCGCCAGCGGCGGCCACAGGGCGCCAGCCACGTAGTTGCCGCTGGCGCAGATGGCCACGGCGATGCCGCGCCGCTTGTTCCACCACAGGGTGGTGTCGGCCATCAGCGGCGCGAAGGTGGCGGCCCCGCCCAGGAAGCCCAGCAGCGCGTGCGCGGCGCCAAAGCTCCACACGCTGCCCGACGCCGCCGCCCACAGGTAGCCCGCGCACACGGCCACAGCGCCCATCTGGAGCACGCGGGCAATGCCGTGGCGATCCGCCAGGCGGCCGGTAAGGATGCCGCCCAGGCCCAGGCTGAGCATCATCAGCGTGTAGGGCAGCGAGGCCGCGCCGCGGCTGACGCCGAACTCGGCCTGCACCGCCGGCAGCACCACCGACACCACGTACATGCTGCTGTTGCCCAGCGCCACCAGCCCCAGCGTGGTGGCCAGGCGCCAGGCGGCGGTGCGCGAATCGATCAGGCTGGCGTCGGCGGACATGGGTTCAGGGCCAAAAAATCCATGCGGCTATGCCGCCGAACAAAATCCACTTGACGGCGTAGTACACGCGCCGGTCCCAGGCCTTGAGCCGCTTGCCCTGGATGCGGATCTGGTAGATGGTGTGGAACGCGCGGTTCAGCCCGCCGGTGCGGTCGCCCACCTCGTTGGGCGATGCGGCGGCGGCCAGCAGGTGCTTGGCGAACCAGCGGTTCACCGACTGCGCCCAGCGGTAGCGCAGCGGGCGCTCGATGTCGCAGAACAGGATGACGCGGTCGCTCTGCGTGGTGTTCTCGGCGTAGTGGATGTAGGTCTCGTCGAACACCACGGCCTCGCCGTCGCGCCAGTGGTAGCGCTGGCCGTCCACCTCGATGTAGCAGCCCGCGTCGTTGGGCGTCTGCAGGCCCAGGTGGTAGCGCAGCGAGCCCGCGTAGGGGTCGCGGTGGCGCACCAGCCGGCTGCCCGGCGGCAGTTCGGCGAACATCGCGGCCTTGATGGTGGGAATGTCACGCAGCAGCGCCGTGGTCACGGGGCACAGCTGCGCGGCGGAGGGGTGGGCGTCGTCGTACCACTTCAGGTAGAAGCGCTTCCAGCCGCTCTTGAAGAACGAGTTGAAGCCCACGTCGTTCAGCTGGCTGGACGCCTTGATGCTGCCCGCCTCGCGCAGCCGCAGCGCTTCTTCGCGGATTTGCGGCCAGTGCTGCTGGATGGCCTGCATCTCGGGAAACTGGTCCACGTCCAGGTATGGCTGGTGCGGCACCTTGGAGAACAGGTACATGAACAGGTTCATGGGCGCCAGGAACGTGGAGTGGTCCGACACCTGCCGCCAGAACGGGTGCCGCACCCGTCCGCGCACATGCACGTACACCGTGCTGGCGATGAAGAGCAAAAGAATGAGCCATTTCATAACCAGGGGAGCATAACGCGGACGCCCGCGCCGTGCTGGACTCCCGAATTGATAGCTGCCAGCGCTGGATGGAAAAGCGCTGGAGGGCTTTCAGGCGTTGAAGTTCAAGCGCAGCCCCGGGCGCGGCCAGCGGGCCTTGTAGAGCTTGCCGGTGGACGACGCGGTGATCCACGCATCGCACCCATCCGCCCCGCCGAAGCAGATGTTGGTGCACATCAGGTCGGGCACGGCCACGTGTTCCGTCGCACCATTCGCTTCGATGGTGGGGTCGAAGACGGTGATGCCGCCGTTCACGATGGTGGCCACGCAGACCTTGCCGCCGGCCTCCACCGCCAGGCTGTCCAGGTAGACCACGCCCGGCAGGTTGGCGACCGAGCGGCCCGGCGCGAAAGGCGAAACAGTGCGCACCACGCCGGGGCCTTGCACGTCGAAGGCCCACAGGCGCGCCAGCAGGGTGTCGGCCACGTACACCGTCTTTTCGTCGGGCGACAGGCCCACGCCGTTGGGCGCGAGCAGGCGCGGCACGGCGCAGGTGATGTGCTGGCCGTCCGGCGTAGCGTAGTACAGGCCGCCGAACCGGCGCCCGGTGGAGGTGCCCGCGCCGTGGTCGGTGAACCAGAAGCCGCCGCTGCGGTCGAACACCAGGTCGTTGGGGCCGACCAGGCGCTGGCCGTTGCATTCGGTGTACAGCGTGCGCACTTCGCCGGTCCGCAGGTCCACGCGCTGGATGCTGCCGCCCTGGTGCGTGGGCGGGCAGTGGCCGGGCAGGGTCAGGCCGTCTTTCTCGACCCAGTGGAATGTGCCACCGTTGTTGGTCACGTAGACCGCGCCGTCCGGCCCGATGGCCGCGCCGTTGGGGCCGCCGCCCAGATCGGCCACCGTTTCGCGCGGCCCGCCGGGGCGCACGCGCGAGAGCGTGCCGCGCCGGATTTCGGTGAACAGCACCGAGCCGTCGGCCAGCGCCACGGGGCCTTCGGGGAATTGCAGGCCTTCGGCCACCAGTTCGAGTTGCATGTCGTGTCTCTCCTGTGCATGGGAAGTGTTATGGATTCCATGTCCGTGGCCGTATGGGCGCTGTCGCCTCGGTGCCTACAATAGGCGCCCGGCAATCCCGCCGACATGGGTTCCCTCGCCCCCATTCACCAAAAAGGATGTCCGTCATGCAGCCCGCGCGCTCGCCCCTGTCTCTTCCCGCCCTCGTCGCGTTCCACATCGCCATCGTCATCGCCAGCAACTACCTGGTGCAACTGCCCATCAGTTTGTTTGGCTTCCACAGCACCTGGGGCGCGTTCAGTTTTCCGTTCATCTTCCTGGCGACCGATTTGACGGTGCGCCTCATCGGCAAGGCGCCCGCGCGCCGCGTCATCACGCGCGCCATGGTGCCGGCGCTGGTGGCCTCGTACGTCGTCGGCGTGCTGTTCCACGACGGGCATTTCAGCGGCTGGGGCGCCCTGGCCGATTTCAACAGCTTCGTGTTCCGCATCGCGCTGGCGAGCTTCGCCGCCTATGTGTTCGGGCAGCTGCTCGACATCCAGGTGTTCGACCGCATCCGCCAGCGGAGCAAGGCGTGGTGGCTGGCGCCCGCGGCGGCGTCCGTCCTGGGCCAGGCGCTGGACACGGCGGCGTTCTTCGCCATCGCCTTCTGGCGCAGCACCGACCCGTTCATGGCCGCGCACTGGGTGGAGATCGCCGTGGTGGACTACGTGATCAAGCTCGCCGTCAGCCTGCTGTTCTTCCTGCCGGCCTACGGCGTGGCGCTGGCGGCCATCGTGCGCGCCATGCGCCTGCAGCAACCCGCCACGGCCTGACTGCGTCGCACCAGCGACGCCCAGGAAATCCTCGGGCCGCGATGATGCGCGGCCCGTGTAATCTTGCGCCTGCACAACGATTGCCAACTTTGAGGAGAGACCCATGGAAACCAGCCCCACCACACCCGCGCAGCGCATAGGCGTGCCACGGGAGATCTTCCCGCTCGAAAAGCGCGTGGCCACCGTGCCCGACGTGGTCGAGAAGCTCATCAAGCTGGGCTTCCAGGTGGCCGTCGAATCGGGCGCGGGCGAGGCCGCCAACTTCAGCGACGACGCCTACCGCGCCGCCGGGGCCGAGGTGCTGCCCGACGCCGCCACGCTGTGGGCCGCGTCGGACATCGTGTTCAAGGTGCGCCCGCCGAGTTCCGACGAAGTGGCGCTGATGCGCGAAGGCGGCACGCTGATCGACTTCATCTGGCCCGCGCAGAACCCCGAGCTGATGCAGCAGCTTGCCGCGAAGAACGCCACCGTGCTGGCCATCGACTGCCTGCCGCGCACGCTGAGCCGCGCGCAGAAAATGGACGCGCTGACGTCCACGGCGGGCGTCTCTGGCTACCGCGCCGTCATCGAGGCGGCCAATGCCTTCGGCCGCTATTTCAACGGCCAGATCACGGCGGCGGGCAAGGTGCCACCGGCCAAGGTGTTCATCGCGGGCGCGGGCGTGGCGGGCCTCGCGGCCATCGGCACGGCGGCCAACCTGGGCGCCATCGTGCGCGCCAACGACACGCGCGCCGAGGTGGCCGACCAGGTCAAGTCGCTGGGCGGCGAATTCGTCAAGGTGGACTACGAGGAAGACGGCTCGGGCGGCGGCGGCTACGCCAAGGTGATGAGCGAGGGCTTCCAGGCCGCGCAGCGCCAGATGTACGCAAGCCAAGCCAAGGACGCCGACATCATCATCACCACAGCGCTGATTCCCGGCAAGCCCGCTCCGAAGCTCATCACCGCCGAGATGGTGCAGAGCATGAAGCCCGGCAGCGTGATCGTGGACATGGCGGCGGAGCAGGGCGGCAACTGCGAGTTGACCGTGCCTGGCGAGGCCGTGGTGCGCCATGGCGTGACCATCATCGGCTACACCGACCTGGCCTCGCGCCTGGCCAAGCAGTCGTCCACGCTGTACGCGACCAACCTGCTGCGCCTGACGGAAGAGCTGTGCAAGGCCAAGGACGGCCATGCGGTCGTCAATATGGAAGACGACGCCATCCGCGGCCTGACGGTCGTCAAGGACGGCGCCATCACCTGGCCCGCACCGCCGCTCAAGCAAGCCCCGGCGCCCGCGCCCAAGGCCGCCGCGCCCGTGGTGGAGAAGAAATCCGGCCACGGACACGGCGCGGGTGCGCCCATGGCCGTCGGCACCCTGGTCACCGTCTTCGCCATCGCCGCCGTGCTGTTCGCCGTCATCGGCGCATTCGCCCCCGCGGCCTTCCTGGGCCACTTCACCGTGTTCGTGCTGGCCTGCTTCATCGGCTACATGGTGGTGTGGAACGTCACGCCCGCGCTGCACACGCCGCTGATGAGCGTCACCAACGCCATCTCCAGCATCATCGCCATCGGCGCGCTGGTGCAGATCGCGCCGCCTGAATCGGGAGGCGGGCGGCCCGACGAGCTGATCCGCTGGCTGGCCTTTGCCGCCATCGTGCTCACCGCCGTGAACATGTTCGGCGGCTTTGCCGTCACGCGCCGCATGTTGGCCATGTTCCGCAAATAACAAGAAGAACGAGGAGAAAAACCCATGTCCCAAAGTCTCGCTACGGTCGCCTACCTGGGCGCCGCCATCCTGTTCATCCTGAGCCTGGGCGGCCTGTCCAACCCCGAAACCTCGCGCCGCGGCAACGTGTTCGGCATGATCGGCATGGCCATCGCCGTGCTGGCCACCGTCTTCGGCCCGCGCGTCAGCGGCGGCGGCATCGCCTGGATCGTCATCGCGCTGGTGATCGGCGGCGGCATCGGCGTCTTCGCGGCCAAGGTCGTGAAGATGACGCAGATGCCCGAGCTGGTCGCCCTCATGCACAGCCTGGTGGGCCTCGCGGCCTGCCTGGTGGGCTTCGCCAGCTACGTCGATACGTCCATCCAGTTCACGGGCGCGGAGAAGGCCATCCACGAGGTGGAGATCTACGTCGGCATCCTGATCGGCGCGGTCACCTTCAGCGGCTCGCTGATCGCCTTCGGCAAGCTCAACGGCCGCATCGGCGGCAAGCCGCTGCTGCTGCCCGCGCGCCACTGGCTCAACCTGGTTGCGCTGCTGGTGGTGATCTGGTTCGGCCGCGAGTTCCTGAATGCGCACGAACCCGGCGCGGGCATGACGGCGCTGATCGTGATGACCGCCATCGCGCTGCTGTTCGGCATCCACATGGTCATGGCCATCGGCGGGGCCGACATGCCGGTGGTGGTATCCATGCTCAACAGCTACTCGGGCTGGGCCGCCGCCGCCACGGGCTTCATGCTGAACAACGACCTGTTGATCGTCACCGGCGCGCTGGTGGGCTCGTCGGGCGCCATCCTGAGCTACATCATGTGCAACGCGATGAACCGCAACTTCATCAGCGTGATCGCGGGCGGCTTCGGCTCGGGCGCGCCCAAGAAGGCAGCCGGCGCTGGTGCAGCCGCCGAGCCCCAGGGCGAAGTGGTGCCCGTGAGTGCCCAGGAAACCGCCGAACTGCTGCGCGAGGCCAAGAGCGTCATCATCGTGCCCGGCTACGGCATGGCCGTGGCCCAGGCGCAGCACACGGTGAACGAGATCACGCAGACCCTGCGCGCCAAGGGCGTGGAGGTGCGCTTCGCCATCCACCCCGTGGCGGGCCGTATGCCGGGCCACATGAACGTGCTGCTGGCCGAGGCCAAGGTGCCTTACGACATCGTGATGGAGATGGACGAGATCAACGAGGACTTCCCCGATACCGACGTGGCGATGGTCATCGGCGCGAACGACATCGTGAACCCCAGCGCGCTCGAAGACCCCGCCAGCCCCATCGCCGGTATGCCGGTGCTGGAGGTGTGGAAGGCCAAGACCAGCATCGTGATGAAGCGCTCCATGGCCTCGGGCTATGCGGGCGTGGACAACCCGCTGTTCTACAAGGAGAACAACCGGATGCTGTTCGGCGACGCGAAGAAGATGCTGGACGAGGTGCTTTCGTCGCTCAAGGGCTGACGGAGTACTTAAAAACGATAGCGGCTGGCGCTTGCCAGAAGCCAGGTTCATATGGAAAACCCACTGAATCCGGCTCCTGGCAAGCGCCAGCCGCTCCTGTTTTTACATCGCGGGGCGCAATCCCTTCGGCCCGGCCGCGTCACGGCGGTACAGGATCACCGTGGCGATCAGCCCGCACACGGCGGCGGCGCTCATCCACAGGCCGGGGGCGGCCTTGTCGCCGGTCATGCCGATCAGGCCGGTGGCGATGGCGGGCGTGAAACCGCCGAACAGCGCCGTCGCCAGGCTGTAGGCCAGCGAGAAACCGGCGGTGCGCACGCTGGCGGGCATCACCTCGGTCAGCGCCACCACCATCGCGCCGTTGTAGCTGGCGTACAGGAAGGACAGCCACAGTTCCACCTCCAACATGCGGCCAAAGCCGGGCGCGGCCACCAGCCACTTGAGCGCCGGGTAGGCCGTGAAGAGGGTCAGCACCGTGAAGGCGATCAGGATGGGCTTGCGGCCCACGCGGTCGGATGCCGCGCCCATGATGGGCAGCCAGATGAAGTTGGACACCGCCACGCACAGGGTGACGACCAGCGCGTCGGTGGTGGACAGGTGCAGCACCGCCTTGCCGAAAGTGGGCGTGTACACGGTGATGAGGTAGAAGGACACAGTGGTCATGGACACCAGCATCATCCCGGCGATCACCAGGCCCCAGTTGGCGACCATGGACTGGAAGATCTCGCGCGCGTCGGGGCGGTGCTTGCGCGCCATGAACTCTTCGGTCTCTTGCAGCGAACTGCGGATGTAGAACAGCGCTGGCACGATCATGCAACCCACGAAGAAGGGCAGGCGCCAGTAGAAATCGGCGATCTGCTCGTGCGAAAAGGTGACGTTGAGCCAGTAGCCCAGCGCCGCCGACACCACGATCGCCACCTGCTGGCTGCCCGACTGCCAGCTGACGTAGAAGCCCTTGTGGCCTGGCGTGGCCATCTCCGCCAGGTAGACCGACACGCCGCCGAGTTCGACCCCGGCCGAAAAGCCCTGCAGCAGCCGCCCGGCCAGCACCAGCACCGGCGCCAGCGCGCCGATGGTGGCGTAGCTGGGCACGCAGGCGATCAGCAGCGTGCCCACGGCCATCAGCGCCAGCGTGACGATCAGCCCCTGGCGGCGGCCCACGCGGTCCACGTAGGCGCCCAGGAAGATCGCGCCCAGGGGCCGCATCAGAAAGCCCGCCCCGAAGGTCATGAAGGTCAGCATCAGCGAGGCGAATTCGTTGCCCGAGGGGAAGAACGCCTTCGAGATCTGCGTGGCGTAGAAGCCGAACAGGAAGAAGTCGAACATCTCCATGAAGTTGCCGCTGGTCACGCGCAGCACGGTGGCGAATTTGGAATTGGCAGGGGCGCTCATGGCTTGTCTCGCTGAAAGGAAAAACTCAGCGACGGTAGACGCAGCCCCCTGACTGCAAGCTGACGACCCTGTCACGTGGACAGCAGCCATGGCCCGTATGAACCGCCGTCCATGCTGACTAAAATAGCCGGCTGAACCAGCGGCTGGCCACGCTGGAGGCAGACATCGACGCCCGGTCCAACACCACTCCCGAGGGAACCTCTTTCCATGACCACCGCTCCCTCCTTGCTCCCCGTGATTCTTTGCGGCGGCTCCGGCACCCGGCTGTGGCCGCTGTCGCGCGAGGCCTACCCCAAGCAATTCCTGGTGCTCCAGGGCAATGGCGTGTCCATGCTGCAAGACACGGCACGTCGCCTGGAAGGCGTGGCAGCGCACGTGCCCCGGGCTGCCCCCATCGTGGTCTGCAACCAGGAGCACCGCTTTCTGGCCGCACAGCAACTGCAAGACGCAGGGGTGAAAGGCGCCCGGCTGATTCTGGAGCCGTGCGGGCGCAACACCGCTCCCGCGCTGACCCTGGCCGCCCTGGTGGCCGACCCGCAAGCCATCTTGCTGGCCATGCCTGCGGACCACGTCATCACGCAGCTTGCACCGCTGCACGCCGCCGTTGAAACCGCCTGGCAGCTTGCCAAGGACGGTGCCATGGTCACCTTCGGCATCGTCGCCGACCGGCCTGAAACCGGCTACGGCTACATCCAGAAAGCCCAGCCGATAGGGGAGGGCGGCACTGCCTTCGCCATAAAGAGCTTTGCCGAAAAACCCAGCCTGGAACTGGCCCAGGCCTATGTGGGCAGCGGCAATTACCTGTGGAACAGCGGCCTGTTCATGGTGCAGGCCAGCCAGTGGCTCAAAGCCATGGCGGCGCTACAGCCGAACATGCTGCGCGCCTGCCAGGAAGCCATCGAAAAAAGCAGCCAGGACCTGGACTTCACCCGTCCCCACGGCGAAACCTTTGCCAACTGCCCGGCCGACTCCATCGACTACGCCGTCATGGAACACCTGCCCGGCAACGACACGCTGGGCATCCCCGCCTGCGTGGTGCCGCTGGACGCCGGCTGGTCCGACCTGGGTGCCTGGGACGCCTTATGGGACGTGCTGCCGCGTGACGCCCAAGGCAACGCCCGCACCGGCCAGACCCTGGCCATGGATACCCGCGACAGCCTGCTGTTTTCCGACACCCGCCTGGTCGCCACGGTAGGCGTGGATAACCTGGTCGTCGTCGAAACCCCCGACGCCATCCTGGTCGCCGACAAGCGCAAAACGCAAGACGTCAAGAAAATCGTGGCCGAGCTGAAAACCCAGAAGCGCCCCCTGGCCGTCACCCACCGCAAGGTACATCGCCCCTGGGGCTGGTACGACAGCATCGACAGCGGTGAGCGCTTCCAGGTCAAGCGCATCGTGGTCAACCCCGGCGCCACGCTCAGCCTGCAAATGCACCACCACCGGGCGGAGCACTGGATCGTCGTCAAGGGCACCGCTCAAGTCACCAACGGCGAAAAAATCTTTCTGCTAGCCGAAAACGAATCCACCTTCATCCCCCTGGGCCGTACCCATCGCCTGACCAATCCCGGCAAAGTGCCGCTGGAAATCATCGAAGTCCAGTCCGGCAGCTACCTGGGGGAAGACGACATCGTGCGCTTTGACGACTCTTATGGCCGCACCCTGCAAGCACAGGTATCCGATAAAGGGGCCGCGTGACCGTGCACGCCTGGGGCTTTGGCGGAGGTGGGCTTGCACCAAGGCAAGCCCCACTCCATTTTTGATAGCTGCCAGCGCTTACCCCATAAGCGCTAGCGGCCCATTTGGCTTGAAATTCAGCCCTTGATCTGCGCCAGCGCCGCGTCGCCTCCGAGCGACAGCAGCCCGGCCTGCGAGTACACGCCGAGCTTGCCGCGCGTGTCCGAGATGTCCAGGTTGCGCATGGTCAGCTGCCCGATGCGGTCCAGCGGCGAGAACGGCGCGTCTTCCACCTTTTCCATCGACAGGCGCTCGGGCGCGTAGGTCAGGTTGGGGCTTTCGGTGTTCAGCAGCGAGTAGTCGTTGCCCCGGCGCAGTTCCAGCGTCACGGTGCCGGTGATGGCGCGGGCCACCCAGCGCTGGGCGGTTTCGCGCAGCATGATGGCCTGGGGGTCGAACCAGCGGCCCTGGTACAGCAGGCGGCCCAGCTTCAGGCCGTTCACGCGGTACTGCTCGATGGTGTCCTCGTTGTGGATGCCGGTCACCAGGCGCTCGTAGGCGATGTGCAGCAGCGCCATGCCGGGGGCTTCGTAGATGCCGCGGCTCTTGGCCTCGATGATGCGGTTCTCGATCTGGTCGCTCATGCCCAGGCCGTGGCGGCCGCCGATGCGGTTGGCTTCGAGGAACAGTGCCACCGGGTCTTCGATGCGCTGGCCGTTCAGGGCGACCGGACGGCCTTCCTCGAAGGTGACGGAGACTTCCTCGGCTTTGACCTCGACCTCGGGCTTCCAGAACGCCACGCCCATGATGGGGTTGACGATGCGAATGCCGCTGTTCAGGAACTCCAGGTCCTTGGCCTCGTGCGTCGCGCCGAGCATGTTGCTGTCGGTGCTGTAGGCCTTTTCGGCGCTCATCTTGTAGCCGAAGCCTTCCTTGTTCAGGAAGGCGGACATTTCGGCGCGGCCGCCCAGTTCGTCGATGAAGGTCTGGTCCAGCCAGGGCTTGTAGATCTTCAGCGCGGGGTTGGTCAGCAGGCCGTAGCGGTAGAAGCGCTCGATGTCGTTGCCCTTGAAGGTGCTGCCGTCGCCCCAGATGTTGACGTCGTCCTCTTTCATCGCGGCGACCAGCATGGTGCCCGTGACGGCGCGGCCCAGCGGCGTGGTGTTGAAGTAGGTGATGCCGCCTGTGGAGATGTGGAACGCGCCGGCCTGGATGGCGGCGATGCCTTCGTTGGCCAGTTGCGTGCGGCAGTCGATCAGGCGGGCCTTTTCGGCGCCGTATTCCATCGCCTTGCGCGGGATGGCGTCGTAGTCGTCCTCGTCGGGCTGGCCCAGGTTGGCGGTGTAGGCGTAGGGCAGGGCGCCCTTGTTCTTCATCCAGCGCAGCGCCGCGCTGGTATCGAGGCCGCCGGAGAAGGCGATGCCGACCTTCTGGCCGGCGGGGATGGTTTGCAGGATGGTTGCCATGGTGTGTCGCCGATCAGCCGAAGTGGCAGATGTAGTGATAGGCCTCGGTCACGCGGATGTCGAACTTCGAGTTGCCGGGGATGCTGAACTTGTCGCCCGGGCCGCTTTTCACCCAGGTGTCGGAGCCCGCGAGCTTGTATTCGCAGCCGCCGGCCAGGCATTCCATGATCTCGGGCGCGCCGGTGTTGAAGGTGAGGGTGGCGGGCAGGATGACGCCCACGGACTTCTTGGTGCCGTCGGGAAAGGTGATGCCGTGGCTCACGCACTTGCCGTCGAAGTACACGCTGGCCTGGGTGGTGACGGAAACGCCGTCGATTTTTGCGGTAGTCATGGAGGGGTTTGCGAGAAGGACGAAACCCGCGATTCTAGGTTGCCAGGCGGCCTGTCAGCGGCGGGAGGACGGGCGTTGCCGGTAGTCGAGCAGGATGGGGGGCGGCGGTGGCGGCGCTATCACCACGGGCCGCACGGGCGTGGTCTGCACCACGCCGGGCTGGCCGGGGGCCTCGCGCTGGCGGGTGGAATAGAGCTTGCCCGTCTGGTTCGGCTGGGCGGGGTGCGCGCGGCCTGGCTCGTCCGCCTGCGCCAGGGCGGCGGTGGCCAGTGCAATGGGCAGCAGGAATTTCTTCATGGCGAAGCTCCTCGAAAGGCTATGCAAGCGTGGCCCACCGTTCGGCATCGAACCCCACGGTGACAGCGCCGCCCGCCCATTCGACCACGGGCCGCTTGATGACGCTGGGCTGCGTCTGCATCAGCGCGGCGGCGCTGGCGGCGTCCGTCACGGCGGCCTGCGCGGCGGCATCCAGCTTGCGCCAGGTAGTGCCCTGGCGGTTCACGAGCTTGTCCCAGCCCACGGCGGCCATCCAGCCGGGCAGGCGGTCGGCAGGCACGCCTTGCTTCTTGAAATCGTGGAACTGGTAGTCCACGCCGCGCCCGGCCAGCCAGGCACGGGCCTTTTTCACGGTGTCGCAGTTGGGAATGCCGTAAAGAATGATGGTCATGCCCGCATCATAATTTCGCCCCTGTATGACCTACGACACCCTGCAAGACTGGCTGGCCCACTGCGAGCGCCTGCACCCCAAGAACATCGACATGGGCCTGGACCGCGTGCGCGAGGTGGCGCGGCGCATGGGCCTGGCCTTCGACTGCCCCGTGATCACGGTGGCGGGCACCAACGGCAAGGGCTCCACCTGCGCCATGCTCGAAGCCGTGGCCCTGCAGGCGGGCTACCGCACGGGGGTGTACACGTCGCCGCACCTGGTGCACTTCGAGGAGCGCTGCCGTATCCACGGCGAGATCGTCAAAGCTCCTGAATTGATAGCTGCTTGCGCTGATGTGGAAAGCGCCAGGTGCCAAAATGGCTCTGAAGTTGCGCTCACCTACTTCGAGTTCACCACGCTCGCCATCCTGCGGCTGATGAGCCAATCCAAACTGGACGTCGCCATCCTCGAGGTGGGCCTGGGCGGGCGGCTCGACGCCACCAACGTCATCGACGCCGACTGCGCCGTCATCACCAGCATCGACATCGACCACACCGAGTTCCTCGGCCCCGACCGCGAAAGCATCGGCCGCGAGAAGGCCGGCATCATGCGCACGGGCCGCCCCGTGATCGCGGGCGACCCGATGGCGCCGCAAAGCGTGATAGACCACGCGCTCGAAATCGGCGCAGACCTCTGGCGCTTTGGCGAAGACTTCAACTTCTCGGGCGACAAGCAGCAATGGGCCTGGGCCGGGCGGGGCCGCCGCTACGCCGGGCTGGCCTACCCGGCGCTGCGCGGAGCCAACCAACTCCTCAATGCCTCGGGCGCGCTGGCCGCGCTGGAGGCGCTGCGCGAGCGCCTGCCCGTCACTGCCCAGGCCGTGCGCGCCGGCCTGGGGCTGGTGGAGCTGCCAGGCCGCTTCCAGATCGTGCCCGGCCAGCCCACGCTGGTGCTGGACGTGGCGCACAACCCGCACTCGGTGGCCGCGCTCACGGCCAACCTGGACGCGATGGGCTACTTCCCCACCACCCACGCGGTGTTCGGCGCCATGGCCGACAAAGACCTGGCCCCCATGCTGGCCAAGGTCGGCCCGCTGGTCGACCGCTGGTACTTCACCGACCTGCCCACGCCGCGCGCCGCGTCCGCCGCGACCTTGCAGCAGAAATGGAACGCCCTGCAAATCGCCGCCGGAGGCCGCAGACAGGTCGCCACCAGCCTGCACGCCGACCCCGAACAGGCCCTGCAAGCGGCGGTTCTGGCGGCGGACCCGGCTGATAGAATCGTGGTCTTTGGCTCGTTCTACACGGTGGGCGGCGTGCTGAAAAATGGCACGCCCCGGCTCCAGGCCAAGCATCTGGACAACCCCCAACCGTAGTCACCACATGGCATTTTTCAAGTTTCCCTGGTCTGGCAACAAGGAGCAGGACGACAAGCCCGCCAAGCGCTCGCGCACGCAGGCCCAGTCCCAGGCCGAGAGCATCGAAGCCATGCGCCGCCGCGCGCGCCACCGCCTGATCGGCGCGGCGGTGCTGGTGCTGCTGGGGGTGGTGGGTTTTCCCATGCTGTTCGACACGCAGCCGCGCCCGGTGCCCGTCAACATTCCCATCGAAATTCCGGACAAGAACCAGGCCAACGCGCTGCCCGCGCCCAAGCCTGCGCAGGCGGCCGCGCCTGCCGCCACCGGCGTGGCGGGCGGGCTGTCCGACGGCGAGGAAGTCGTGGCCGACGCTGCCGACAAGCACCCCCCGGCAAGCCCCGCCGCCAAGCCCGCGCCCGCCGCATCCGCCATGCCGCCCATCCCGGTGCCGCAGCTGATCAAGCCGGAACCGAAACCGGAGCCCAAACCCGAGGCAAAGCCCGCCGTCAAGCCGGAGCACAAGCCCGAGCCGCCCAAGCCCAAGCCCGAGCACAAGCCGGAACCGAAGCCCGAGGCAAAGCCCGAGCCGAAACCCGCGCCCAAGCCGCAGCGCGCCAGCGATGACGACGCCGCCCGCGCCCGTGCGCTGCTCGAAGGCCGCGGCGACTCCGCGCCCGCCGCCAAGCCCGACAAACCACAAGACAAGCCGCAGGACAAGTCCGGCCAGCGCTTCATCGTGCAGGTCGGCGCGTTCGCCGACGCCGACAAGGCCGCCGAAGTGCGCGGCAAGCTCTCGGGAGCGGGCCTCAGCGCCTCGGCCCAGACGGTGAACACCAAGGACGGCGCCCGGACCCGCGTGCGCGTAGGGCCCTTCAACAGCCGGGCTGACGCCGACAAAGCCGCGGCGCGCATCAAGGGGCTGTCGCTGCCTGCCGTGGTCATTCCCCTTTGATGGCCCCGCTGGACTGGATTTTCGCGGCCGCGCTGCTGGCTTCGTTCCTCATCGGGGCCTGGCGCGGCCTGGTGTTTGAAGTGCTGTCCGTGCTGGGCTGGATCGCGGCCTTTTTCATCGCCCAGTGGTTCGCGGCGGACATGGGCAACTGGCTGCCCATGGGCGGCTCCAGCGGTGGCATCCGCCACGCGGCGGGCTTCATCGTCGTGTTCGTGCTGGCCGTGTTCGCCTGCGGCTTCGTGGCCTGGGTGGCCAAGAAGCTCATCGAGGCCGTGGGCCTGCGGCCCGCCGACCGCGCCCTGGGCGCGCTGTTTGGCCTGGTGCGCGGGCTGGTCTTGATGCTGGTGGTGGTTTTGGTGGCGCAGTGGACGCCCGTGCACGAGGCCCCGTGGTGGCAGGAGTCGCGCGTCGCGCCCCTGTTGTCGGAGGCGCTGAAAACCCTGCGCCCCGCGCTGCCGGAAGAATTGGGCAAACATCTGCCTGCATAACACGCTCTTACAGGAACAGAACCATGTGTGGAATCGTCGGCGCCGTCAGTACGGCGCCCGTGAATCAGCTGATCTATGACGCGCTGCTGCTGCTCCAGCACCGGGGCCAGGACGCCGCGGGCATCGTCACCCAGCAGGGGCGCAAGTTCTTCATGCACAAGGCCAAGGGCATGGTGCGCGACGTGTTCCGCACGCGCAACATGCGCGCGCTGCCGGGCACGGTGGGCCTGGGCCAGGTGCGCTACCCCACGGCGGGCAACGCCTACAGCGAAGAAGAGGCGCAGCCCTTCTATGTGAACGCGCCGTTCGGCATCGTCATGGTGCACAACGGCAATCTCACCAATGCCCAGGCGCTGCGCGCCGAACTGTTCTCCACCGACCACCGCCACACCAACACCGAGAGCGACTCCGAGGTGCTGCTCAATGTGCTGGCGCACGAACTGGAGCACGCCACGCGCGGCGTGCCGTTGCAGGTGGACGACGTGTTCACCGCCGTGCGCGCCGTCCACCGCCGCGTGAAGGGTTCGTATGCCGTGATCGCGCTCATCGCCGGGCATGGGCTGCTGGCCTTCCGCGACCCCCACGGCATCCGCCCGCTGTGCATGGGCCGGGGCGCGGACGGCACGGTGATGGTGGGCAGCGAATCGGTGGCGCTGGAAGGCACGGGCCACCAGTTCGAGCGCGACATCGCGCCCGGCGAGGCCGTGTTCGTCACGCAGGACGGCGCCGTCCATGCCCGCCAGTGCGCCGACAACCCGCGACTCACGCCCTGCATCTTCGAGTTCGTCTACCTGGCGCGGCCCGATTCCGAACTGGACGGCATGTCCGTCTACCAGGCGCGCCTGAACCTGGGCGAAACGCTGGCCAAGCGCGTGGTCTCCACCGTGCCGCCCAGCGAGATCGACGCGGTCATCCCCATCCCTGAATCCAGCCGTCCCAGCGCTACGCAGTTGGCGCACCTGCTGGGCCTGCCGTACCGCGAGGGCTTCGTCAAGAACCGCTACGTGGGCCGCACCTTCATCATGCCGGGGCAGGGCGTGCGCAAGAAGTCGGTGCGCCAGAAGCTCAACGTCATCACCAGCGAATTCAAGGGCCGCAACGTGCTGCTGGTGGACGACTCCATTGTGCGCGGCACCACCAGCCGCGAAATCGTGCAGATGGCGCGCGACGCGGGCGCTCGCAAGGTCTACCTGGCCAGCGCCGCGCCGCCCGTGCGCTACCCCAACGTCTACGGCATCGACATGCCCACCAGCAGTGAACTCGTCGCGCATGGCCGCACGGTGGAGGAAATCCGACAGATCATCGGCTGCGACGCGCTGATCTACCAGGACGTGGACGCCATGAAAAAAGCCGTGGGCGCGCTCAACCCGCGGATCGACGGCTTCGACGCCTCGTGCTTCGACGGCGTGTACGTGGCGGGCGACATCACCGCCGCCGACATCGAACGCATGAACGCAGGCCGCGTGGGCGTGGAAGAGGGCGACGCCGACGCTTCGCGCCTGACCCTGCCCAATGCCCAGGTTGCCTAGAAAGCACAACCCATGACCAAAGCTCTTCCCCCCGGACTGCGTCCCGAGACGCTCGCCATCCGCACGGCCCTGCCGCCCAGCCAGTACGGCGAGAACTCGGAAACGATGTACCTCACCACCGGCTTCGTGCAGCCCGACGCCGCCACGTCGGCGGAGCGCTTCGCGAGCGGCGAGGGCTACACCTACGCGCGCACGTCCAACCCCACCGTCACCAGCTTCGAGCAGCGCCTGGCCGCGCTCGAAGGGGCCGAGGCCGCCATCGGCGCGGCCAGCGGCATGGGCGCCATCCTCATGATGATCATGGGCCTGCTCAAGGCGGGCGACCACGTCATCCTGTCGCGCTCCATGTTCGGCTCCACGCTCAACCTGTTCGCCAAGGAATTCGGCAAGTTCGGCCTGGAGACCACCTTCTGCTCGCAGACCGACCTGGACGAATGGCGCGCCGCCGTGCGCCCCCATACGAAGCTGCTGTTCGCCGAGACGCCCACCAACCCGCTCACCGAAGTCTGCGACATCGCCGCCTTGGCCGATATCGCCCACCAGGCCGGTGCCTTGCTGGCGGTGGACAACGCCTTCGCCACGCCCCTGCTGCAAAAGCCCCTGGCGCTGGGCGCGGACATCGTCATGCACTCCGGCACCAAGTACCTGGACGGGCAGGGCCGCGTGATGGCGGGCGCGCTGTGCGGCAGCAAGGAACTCATCACCGTCAAGTTCGCGCCCGTGGTGCGCACGGCCGGCATGGTGCTCTCGCCCTTCAACGCCTGGGTGGTGCTCAAGGGCATGGAAACCCTGGCCGTGCGCATGAAGGCGCACTGCGACAACACCCTGGCGCTGGCCCGATGGCTGGAAGCCCAGCCCCAGGTGGCGCGCGTGTTCTACCCCGGCCTGCCGTCGCACCCGCAGCACGCGCTGGCCATGCGCCAGCAGAACGGCCTGGGTGGCGGCGTGCTGTCCTTCGAACTCGCGGGCGACACGCCAGAGGCCGCGCGCGCCAAGGCGTTCCACGTGCTCGACAGCTGCCAGCTGCTCTCGCTGGCCACCAACCTGGGCGACACCAAGACCATCATCAGCCACCCGGCCACCACCTCGCACGGCCGCCTGACCGAGGCGCAGCGCCAGGCCGCGGGCATCAGCCAGGGCGTGGTGCGCCTCGCCGTGGGCCTGGAGCACCCCGAGGACATCCAGGACGACCTGCTGCGCGGCCTGACCCGCTTGTGAAATAAGCCATGACCAAAGTACGCACCCGTTTCGCCCCGTCTCCCACGGGCTTCATCCACCTGGGCAACATCCGCTCGGCGCTGTACCCCTGGGCCTTCGCGCGCGCCAACGGCGGCGACTTCATCCTGCGCATAGAGGACACCGACCTGGAGCGCTCCACCCAGGCGGCGGTGGACGTGATCATCGAAGGCATGGCATGGCTGGGCCTCGACCACGATGAAGGCCCGTTCTACCAGATGCAGCGCATGGAGCGCTACAAGGAAGTGCTGGCGCAACTGCAGGCGGCGGGCCACGTCTACCCCTGCTACATGAGCGTGGAGGAACTCGACGCCCTGCGTGAACGCCAGATGGCCGCCAAGCAGAAGCCGCGCTACGACGGCACCTGGCGGCCCGAGCCCGGCAAGACGCTGCCGCCCATCCCCGCGGGCGTGCAGCCCGTGCTGCGCTTCAAGAACCCGCAGGGCGGGGTGGTCGCGTGGGACGACAAGGTCAAAGGCCGTATCGAGATCAGCAACGACGAGCTCGACGACCTCGTCATCGCGCGGCCCGACGGCACGCCCACCTACAACTTCTGCGTGGTGGTGGACGACATCGACATGCGCATCACCCACGTGATCCGCGGCGACGACCACGTCAACAACACCCCGCGCCAGATCAACATCTTCCGCGCGCTGGGCCAGGAGCCGCCCGTGTACGCCCACCTGCCCACCGTGCTCAATGAGCAGGGCGAGAAGATGAGCAAGCGCAACGGCGCCAAGCCCGTCACCCAGTACCGCGACGAGGGCTACCTGCCCGACGCCATGGTCAACTACCTGGCCCGCCTGGGCTGGAGCCATGGCGACGACGAAATCTTCAGCCGCGCGCAGTTCCTGCAATGGTTCAACCTCGATCACCTGGGCCGCAGCGCGGCGCAGTTCGACGAGGCCAAGCTGCGCTGGGTCAACGCCCAGCACCTCAAGGCCATGGCTGACGATGCGCTCGCCGCGCTGGTCGCGCCGTTGCTCACGGCGCGCGGCATCGCCGCGCAAGACCTGGCCGATGGCCGCCTGCCGCGCATTTGCGCGCTGTTCAAGGACCGCTGCGAAACCCTGGTGGCGCTGGCCGACTGGGCCGGCGTGTTCTACGGCGACGTGCGGCCCGCGGAAGCCGAGCTCGCCCAGCACGTCACTCAAGCCGTGCGGCCCGCGATCGCCGCGCTGGCCGAACAACTGGCCGTTTGTGCCTGGGACAAGGCCGCCATCTCCGCCGCCTTCAAGCAGGTGCTGACGGCCCACGGCCTCAAGATGCCGCAGCTGGCCATGCCCGTGCGCGTGCTCGTCGTGGGCACGGCGCACACGCCGTCCGTCGATGCGGTGCTGGAATTGGCCGGGCGCGAAAAAGTTATAGCGAGATTGCGAAAGGCATGAAAATCTGGCTATAATTTGAGGCTCAGATGATGACGACAATATGTGGTTATCGAGTGGGGGTATAGCTCAGCTGGGAGAGCGCTTGCATGGCATGCAAGAGGTCAGCAGTTCGATCCTGCTTACCTCCACCAATCTGAATCGTTTTAGGTTTTGACCCTATCGTCTAGAGGCCTAGGACATCACCCTTTCACGGTGAGTACCGGGGTTCGAATCCCCGTAGGGTCGCCAAGTTTGAGGCACTTGCAGCTCGCACAGGGCTGGTAACGCTTCCTGCCAGGAGTGGTAGTTCAGTTGGTTAGAATACCGGCCTGTCACGCCGGGGGTCGCGGGTTCGAGTCCCGTCCACTCCGCCAGATTCCCTTGGGGGTATAGCTCAGCTGGGAGAGCGCTTGCATGGCATGCAAGAGGTCAGCAGTTCGATCCTGCTTACCTCCACCAAGATGGCCCGGAAACGGGCAATCGGTTCTTAGGTTGTGACCCTATCGTCTAGAGGCCTAGGACATCACCCTTTCACGGTGAGTACCGGGGTTCGAATCCCCGTAGGGTCGCCAAGTTTTGCTGCACTTGGGTATCGCAAGATGCACGAAAGCAGCACCGACGCGGAGTGGTAGTTCAGTTGGTTAGAATACCGGCCTGTCACGCCGGGGGTCGCGGGTTCGAGTCCCGTCCACTCCGCCAGCACATAATCCCAAGTGATTGATTCACTTGGGATTTTTTTATTGCCAATCGAGATAGCGCTGCCTGCGCTTGCAAGGAGAGAGATCGAGGATCTCAAGCGGACGCCAGCGCGAGGCCGCCCGTATTGCGCCGTAGGCAGAACTTGCCGGCCTGTTTGCCGCTGTACATGGCGGCGTCTGCGAGTTTGAGCAGGTCCATGGCATCGCTGCTGTCGTAGGGCGCGATGGCGTAGCCGATGGTCAGGCCCACGCGGATCTGCAGATCACCCAGTGCGAAGGGCGAGCGGAATGCGTCGAGCAGCTTCATGCCCAGGTCATGGGCCTGCTCGGGATAGTCCAGGTGACAGGCCATGACCACGAACTCGTCGCCGCCCAGGCGGGCCACCACGTCGGATTCGCGCACCTGGCCCTGCAGGCGCCGCGTGACGGCGATCAGCAGTTCGTCGCCCACGTCGTGGCCATGCTGGTCATTGACGGGCTTGAAGCCATCGAGGTCGAGCATATAGACCGCGACAAGGTGCTGGGGTGTGCTGCGCAGCAGGCTGTCGGCCAGCGCCACGTGCAGGCCGCGCCGGTTGGGCAAGCCTGTGAGCGGGTCGGTGTGTGCGAGCGAGTGCAGCGTGTCGCGCTCGCGGTGCGCATCGAGCGCCGCGAGTTGCTGCGCCCGGCTGCGCAGGCCCAGCACACGCATGAACAGCAGCATGTCGATGGTCGCGCCGGTCTGGAAGGAGTGCATCGTCCAGAAGTTCGCGGGTACCCAGCCTTGTACCAGTCCCACCATCACGCCCGCCGCGATGCCGTAGGCCAGCCATGCGAACAGCAGGGTGGTACCCACCGGGTCTTTCGCACGCACGCGCTGCAGACCTGCGGGGATGCTGAGGACCGAAGGCAGCGGGCCTACGAGGCTCATGAAGACCGTGGCGCCGCGGGTCGTGAGCAGGTCGAGGACGAAAGCCACGCAGACGAGCGCGGTGACGGCCGCTCCAGCCTGCATGACGCGCTGGTACCAGCCTGCCGTGCCAGGCCCCAGCAGGGCGTAGCCCAGGAACAGGAAAGACCCCGCCAGGGCCATCAGCCCCATCGCGATGGCGGCGTGGGCTGCCATCCACACATTGCCCGGCCAGAGGAACTGCGCGCCGATGCCGAAGAACTGGAGCGAGAAGCCCGCACTGCCGGCGACAACCAGCGCGTAGTAGGCAAACAGCCGCTCGCGCTGGCTGGCCCACTGGACCAGGCTGTAGACCAGCAGGCAGAACGCCAGCCCGTTGAGCAGGCCCTGCAGCATCTGCTCGCTCAAGGCCATGTGCAGCGCATGGGGCATCTCGCTCACGGTGATGGGAAGAATCATCGGCCCCAGAGTGTGGACGCGGATCAGCACGTCGTAGCGTTGGCCCGCTTGCAGGTTCAGCAGCATCGCAGGCGTGCGGCCCGACAGGGCCACCTTGCTGGGCGGGCGCTGAAAACCCAGCAGGGTCTGTTGCAGCACCTGGCCTTCGCGCGTGAGATAGATATCCACTTCTGGCAGGGAGCTGTAGCCGATGACGACGACCCAGGGGCTGTCCGGTGTGCCGGCCACCTCCAGGGGGAGGCGCAGCCACATCGCCTCCCGGTCGTGCACGCCGAGCGATCCGTTGAGGTTCCGAGGGGCCTCGAACTGCCCGAGCCGGCCCAGGATGTCCTGCACGCCGCGTTCGAGGGTGTCATCGGCCTGGAGCGTGATAGCAGGCCATGCATTGAGCGCTTTGCCGCCGGGCTGCAGCAGCAACGCCTGTGCCTGCGCTTGCGCACCGGCCTGCAAGCCCAGCGCCAGCAGCCAGGGCAGCACCGCGCGCCATAGCTGAGCGAGTGCGGGAAGGATGCGGCGCCATGAAGTCATCGGCGGGGCAGGCAGTGGTTTCACGGCCGAGCGCTGGTCCGGGCCCGCGCCAGGCCCTGGATCCAACTGCCGCGCGTGGTCATCCGGTCTTCGAGCCAGTTGACCCAGGCGGGGGCCTCGGGGTCGTAGCTCCAGCCGTTGACCATGGAATCCACCTGGTGGAGCAGGCCCTCGGGCAACTGCAGCGGGCGCGTCTGGCTCATAAGGACTTGGCTGATGAAGCGGTAGCCGAGTATCCGCGTGAGCATACGCGAGAGGGAGAAGTGCGGGAATACCCAGCGCGCCACGGTATCGATGCCGCGGGCCAGCAGCAGCACGGTCCAGAACAGCGCGGTCGAGGCCAGCGGCACCTGCTGGCCGAGGCCCAGGTCGCGCGCCGTCGCGCGGCCGCACAGGTAGCGCGTGAATGGCACCGGAATCGGCTTGACCACGGGCCACGGGATGGACTGCGCCATGGTCTGCATGAGCGCAGCCGCCAAGTCCGGGCGCGGGTCGGGCGTGACGGATTCCGAGCGGCCCCGCGCCTGCATACGTGCGAACAGGCCGGCGGCCTGGTCCATGGTGTCGGCCATCAGGCCGCGCTCGATGCCAAGCACATGGCCCACCACATTCCAGGCGTGCAGGTAGGCCTCTTCGTCGGCCTGCGGCAGGCCGATACCCAGGCGCCGCAGGCTGCGCAGGAACACGTAGCTGAACGTGAGCAAGGTGTAGGCCTGCTCTTCCTGGTTGCAGGGCAGGCCGCATTCGGACGTGTCCCAGCCGCGCGCGAACAACGCCTGGTAGAGCGTGGGCTGAGCGGCGGACAGGGCCAGCGGAGATAGCTCCCTCTGCTGGGCCTGTAGGGTTTCCGGCGGCGCGCCGCGCAGGATGAGGTTGCGGATGGTCGAATGGATGAGCCGCACCTTGAGGGTCTGCGCGATGCCCGCGCCGTCCGGCGCCTCCATGCCGCCGCGCATCATGACCGGGAAGATCATCGCTGCGGTGGAGCGGATGCGGTACTCGGTGTGCTGTTCGAGCTGGCCGGCCGTGTGCAGCACGTCGGCCAAATCGGGCAGTACGTAGCATTCGGGCAGGCTGGAGCAGAACAGCAGGATGCACGAGAGCGCGCCGTGCTCCATGAACAGCCTCTCGGCGCGCTGGATCTTCTGCAAGTCGGCCCACGGCGGCAGGGCCTGGGCCTGGCGCACGTAATCGGTCAGGGCTTGGGCGGCTTCTTCCCCGAGCACGGTGGTGGGGGCCTGCCAATGCGAGAGGCTGGCGTTGTCCGTCCATTGGCGCAGCAGCCGGTTCACCTCGGCGATGCGCTTCCACTGCGGGGCCCCGTCGCCGGGCCAGCCTTGCTGGGGCCAGTCGCCCAGGATCTTCGCGATGGTGTGGTCCCCCAAGGGGTCCGCACGGCGCCGCATGTCCTGCAGCGGTGCATCCAGGGAGGCGGAGAGCGTTGTCATGGACAAGGGCGTATTGGCTTGTAATGACCCCATGTAACAAGGGGCGCGCGAAATGGGTATATCAGGTGGTGAACGATGCCAAATATAACCAGATCCACTTAAATGGTAACTGGAGTTTTCTATTCAGAAATAGGTAGATGAGAAAAGGCTAGCCAAGTCACATTACACGCGAGTAGTTTGAATCGATTCGCCCCCCACCAGGGACACATGACTCAAACTCGCCAGGTGCACTGTGGTGGCGCACAGCGCGAAGGCTGACGGTGCCCAAAGCCGGAGGGGCATGGTGTTCATGCAAGAAATACTGATCTTCACCATTGAGCCGGATGCTCGTGCCGGTCGGATGGGTGCGTGTGATCGGGCTGCCAAGCAACTGCTGATGTAGTTCAAGCAGATGCGTTCGGTAGAAGTCCGAAGGCGCGAGCGGCACTAGGTTGTCCGCGCGGTGGAGTAAGGCACCGCCACCCAAGCAACAAAAAGCCTGCTTGCGCAGGCTTTTTGTTTTAAGTTGCTACGCGCTGCGCAGCGGATCGGTGTTTTTGGCGGCTGAATGGCGGCTGTCTTCGTAAGCCGTTGATTTTGCTTGTATCAATTCGATCTTGTAGCCATCCGGGTCGGTCACGAACGCGATCACCGTCGTGCCGCCTTTCACCGGCCCGGCCTCGCGCGTCACGTTGCCGCCCGCGGCCTTGATCTTTTCGCAAGCCGCGTAGGCGTCCGGCACGCCCAGGGCGATGTGGCCGTAGGCGGAGCCCAGGTCGTAGCTTTCCACGCCCCAGTTGTAGGTCAGTTCGATCTCGGCCTGGCCGGGGTTGCCGCCGTCGAAGCCCAGGAAGGCCAGCGAGTATTTGTACTCGGGGTTTTCCGACGTGCGCAGCAAGGTCATGCCCAGCACCTGGGTGTAGAAGTCGACCGAGCGCTGAAGATTGCCCACGCGCAGCATGGTGTGAAGGAATCGCATGGCCTGGGCTCTTTTCACCAGAGTTTCCACCAGGGCTTGTTGGTGCGCTGGGGGCCGCCATTCTTGAGATAGGTGCTTTGCGGGTAGGAGGCGGCCATCACGCGCTCGGCGTCGTCGCGCAACTGGGTCATGCCCAGGGCGTCGTAGGAGCGGATGAGGAGGTACAGCGCCTCTTCGGTCGCGGGCACGCCGTCGTAGTCCTTGATCGCCTGCTGCGCACGGTTGATGGCGGCCACGTAGGCGCCGCGCTCGTAGTAGTAGCGGGCCACGTGCACTTCGTACTGCGCGAGCGAGTTGACGATGTACGTCATGCGCTGCGATGCATCCTTGGCGTACTTGGAATCAGGGAAGCGCGTGGTCAGTTCGCGGAAGGACTCGTAGGAGTCCTTGGCGGCCTTCTGGTCGCGCTCGGACAGGTCCTGGCGCGACAGCCACGAGAACAGGCCCAGGTTGTCGTTGAAGTTGACCAGGCCCTTGAGGTACAGCGCGTAGTCCGCCGCCGGGCTGGCGGGGTGCAGCTTCAGGAAGCGGTCCAGCGTGGCGATGGCCTGGGCCTTGTCGCCAGCCTTGTACTGGGCGTAGGCCTTGTCGAGCTGGGCCTGCTGGGCCATGGGGGTGCCAGCGGCGCGGCCTTCGAGCTTCTCGTACAGGGGCACGGCCTTGTCGTAGCTGCCGCCCTTGAGCTCGTCCTGGGCTTCGGAGTAGATCTTGTCGGTAGACCAGCCAGCGGTCTTGTCCTCGTTGGTGCTGGAGCAGCCCGCGATCAGCAGGGCCGCAAGAGCAAGAAGGGGCAGGGGGGCGCGACGCAGCATGTGTTCTGTCTAGGTCAGGGCAAAGGGGCATTGTACTGACCGACAATGGCGGGCTATGTTTGTCCACCTGCGTCTGCACACCGAGTTTTCCGTGGTCGATGGCACCACGCGCATCGACGAATTGGCCACGGCCGCCGCCGCCGACGGCCAGCCCGCGATGGCGATCACCGATCTGAACAATCTGTTCGGCGCGATCAAGTTCTACAAGGAAAGCCGGGGCAAGGGCGTCAAGCCCGTGCTGGGGGCCGAGATTTACCTGGAAGACCCCGCGGGCGGGACAGGCGGCGCTCCCACGCGCATGTTGCTGCTGGTGCAGAACAAGCAGGGCTACCTGAACCTGTGCGAACTGCTGGCCCGCGCCTGGACGCGCAACGTGGTCAAGAACCTGGCCGTCTGCACCTGGGCCTGGCTGGAGGAGCTGAACGAGGGGCTGATCGTCCTGTCCGGCGCGCAGGCCGGGCCCGTGGGGCAGGCGCTGCTGCGCGGCGACGAGGCGGGCGCGGCCACGCTGGCGCTGAAGCTCGCGGGGCTGTTCCCGCACCGCTTCTACATCGAAGTGCAGCGCGCGGCCCGCTCCGACGACGAAGCCCACGTGGCCGCCGCCGTGCCCCTGGCCGCGCGCCTGCAGCTGCCCGTGGTGGCCACGCACCCGGTGCAGTTCATGACCGAGGACGACTACGAAGCCCACGAGGCCCGCGTGTGCATTGCCGAGGGCGAAATCCTCGCCAACCAGCGCCGCGTGCGCCGCTTCACGCGCGAACAGCATTTCAAGACCGGCGCGCAGATGCAGGCGCTGTTCGCCGACCTGCCATCGGCTATCGAGAACACGGTGGAGATCGCCCGCCGCTGCAACCTCACGCTGGTGCTGGGCAAACCGCAGCTGCCGGACTTTCCCACGCCCAACGGGATGCCGATGGACGAGTATTTCCGCTATGCATCGCACGAGGGGCTGAAGGAGCGGCTGCTGCACCTCTTCCCCGACGCGGCGGAGCGCGAAAAGCAGCGCCCGCGCTATGAGGAGCGGCTGGAGTTCGAGCTGGGCACCATCCTGAAGATGGGCTTTCCGGGCTACTTCCTCATCGTGGGCGATTTCATCCAGTGGGCCAAGCAGAACGGCTGCCCCGTGGGGCCGGGCCGGGGCTCGGGCGCGGGCTCGCTCGTGGCCTATGCGCTCAAGATCACCGACCTGGACCCGCTGCAGTACAACCTGCTGTTCGAGCGCTTCCTGAACCCCGAGCGGGTGTCCATGCCCGACTTCGACATCGACTTCTGCCAGAGCAACCGCGACCGCGTGATCGACTACGTGAAGGGCAAATACGGCAAGGACGCCGTGAGCCAGATCGCCACCTTCGGCACCATGGCCGCCAAGGCCGCCATCCGCGACGTGGGCCGCGTGATGGACATGAGCTACACCTTCTGCGACGGCATCTCCAAGCTGGTGCCCGCCAAGCCCGGCCAGACCTACACCCTGGCCTACCCGCCCGAGCCCAAGAAAGAGGGCGACAAGAACAACTACGCGCTGGAGCTGGAGCCCATGCTCTACGAGCGCGTGCGCAAGGAAGAAGACGTCAAGACCGTCATCGAGATGGCGCAGAAGCTCGAAGGCATGACGCGCAACATCGGGATGCACGCGGGCGGCGTGCTGATCGCGCCGGGCAAGCTCACCGACTTCTGCCCGCTGTACCAGCAGCCCGGCAGCGAATCGGCGGTGAGCCAGTACGACAAGGACGACGTGGAGGCCATCGGCCTGGTCAAGTTCGACTTCCTGGGCCTGGCCACGCTCACCATCCTGGAGATCGCGCGCGAATTCATCCAGAAGCGCCACAAGGGCCAGGAAAACTTCGCGTTCGAGAACATTCCGCTCGACGACGCGGCGACCTACCGGCTGTTCTCCGAAGGCAAGACCGAAGCCGTGTTCCAGTTTGAAAGCCGCGGTATGCAGGGCATGTTGCGCGAGGCCAAACCGAGCCGGCTGGAGGACCTGATCGCCCTGAACGCGCTGTACCGCCCGGGGCCGATGGACCTGATTCCGAGCTTCGTGAACCGCAAGCACGGCAAGGAGGCTGTGGAGTACCCGCACCCCGCCGTGGCCGAGATGCTCAGCGAGACCTACGGCATCATGGTCTACCAGGAGCAGGTGATGCAGACCGCGCAGATCCTGGGCGGCTACAGCCTGGGCGGCGCCGACCTGCTGCGCCGCGCCATGGGCAAGAAAAAAGCCGAGGAAATGGCCGAGCACCGCGAGAAGTTCCGCGCCGGCGCCCTCCAGACCCACGGCATCGACCAGGCCAAGGCCGACGAGGTGTTCGACCTGATGGAGAAGTTCGCGGGCTACGGCTTCAACAAGTCGCACGCCGCCGCCTACTCGCTGCTGGCCTACCACACGGGCTGGCTCAAGGTGCACTACACGGCCGAGTTCTTCTGCGCCAACATGACCGTGGAAATGGACGACACCGACAAGCTCAAGGTGCTGTTCGAGGACGCGCAGAAAATGGGCCTGTCGTTCGAGCCGCCCGACGTGAACCGGGGCATGTACCGTTTCGAGCCCGTGACGGACAAGGTCATCCGCTATGGCCTGGGGGCCGTCAAGGGCACGGGGCAGCAGGCCATCGAGGCCATCATCGCCGCGCGCAACGGCCAGGGCGTGGGGCCGCGCGGGCATGAAAAGGGGCCTTTCAAGAGCCTGTTCGACTTCTGTGTGCGCGTGGACCGCCAGCGCATCAACAAGCGCACCGTCGAGGCGTTGATCAAGGCCGGCGCGTTCGACGCCCTGCACATCAACCGCGCCGCGCTCGCCGCGTCCATCGACCGCGCCTTCGACTTCGCCAGCGCGCAAATCGCCAACGCCAACCAGGGCGGCCTGTTCGACATGATGGGCGAGGACGCGCACGGCTCCAGCACGCAGGAGCCCGACCTGGTCGAAACCCTGCCCTGGGGCGTGAAGGAACGGCTCACGCAGGAGAAGACCGCCGTCGGCTTCTACCTTTCGGGCCATTTGTTCGACGAGGTGGAGGGCGAGGTGCGCCGCTTCGTGCGCACGCGCATCGACGAGCTCAAGGACAGCCGCGAGCCGCAGCTGCTCGCGGGCATCATCAGCGACTTCCGGGTCATCAACGGCCAGCGCGGCAAGCTCGCGCTGTTCAAGCTGGACGACAAGTCGCGCGCCATCGAGGCGTCGGCGGACGAGGCGCTCATCAACGCCCACAAGGACCTGCTGCAGGAGGACGAATTCGTCGTCGTCAGCGGCCGCCTGCAGCTCGACCACTTCAGCGGCGGCCTGCGTGTGAAGGTGCAGCAGCTCTGGGGGCTGGCCGCTGCGCGCTGCAAGTTCGGGCGCTACCTGCAGATCAGCGTGGGCGGCAAGGCGCCCGACGTGGCGCGGCTGCTGCAAGAGTTTCCGGCCCAGCGCGAGGCCACCGAGCATGGCGACCTGTGGCATGGCCTGCGCGTGCGGCTGGGGGTGCGCTGCGAGTCCGAGCGGGGCGCGGCGCTGGCGGAGCTGGATTTGGGCGAAGAAAGCCGCTTTTTCCCGTCCGATGCCGCGCTGGCGGCCTGGGTGGCCCAGGCGGGCAGCGGCACGGCGGCGGTGATTTACGACTGAGCTTGAAATAGGCCCCCGCGCCGCCACTTCTCCCTGGGCGGGCTTTGCAAGCGCTCGCTAGAATGAATTTCATCATGGCAACCCAACCTCCCACCAAACCCCCGGCAGCCCCCCGGCAGCGGCCCGCTGACGACGGCGGCTCCGTTGTGCTGGAGCGGCGCACCCAGCGCGTGCAGCCGCCGCAGATGTACCAGGTGGTCATGCTCAACGACGACTACACGCCGATGGAGTTCGTCGTGGTCGTGTTGCAGGAATTCTTCGGCAAGGACCGCGAAACCGCCACGCAGATCATGCTCAAGATCCACCTCGACGGCAAAGGCGTGTGCGGCGTGTACTCGCGCGACGTGGCCGCCACCAAGGTCGATCAGGTGATGGATGCGGCCAACAAGGCCGGCCATCCGCTGCAATGCGTGAGCGAGCCTGTTGAATAACGCACCAATTCCCCCATTTTCCCAAGCAAGCCCAAAGGAGTTCTCATCATGATCGCCCAAGAACTGGAAGTCAGCTTGCACATGGCCTTCGTAGAGGCCCGCCAGCAGCGCCACGAGTTCATCACCGTGGAACACCTGCTGCTCGCGCTGCTCGATAACCCCAGCGCCGCCGAGGTGCTGCGCGCCTGCGCCGCCAACATCGACGACCTGCGCGCCTCCCTCACCAATTTCATCAAGGACAACACGCCCCAGGTGGCCGGCACCGACGAGGTGGACACCCAGCCCACGCTGGGCTTCCAGCGCGTCATCCAGCGCGCCATCATGCACGTGCAGTCCACCGGCAACGGCAAGAAGGAAGTCACGGGCGCGAACGTGCTCGTCGCCATCTTCGGCGAGAAGGACTCGCACGCCGTGTACTACCTGCACCAGCAGGGCGTGACGCGCCTGGACGTGGTCAACTACATCGCCCACGGCATCAAGAAGGGCGAGCCGCCCGAGCCCGCCAAGGCCGAGAACCCCGCCGAGAGCGAGGAAGGCAACGGCGGCGGCGAGCGCAGCGAAAAAGCCTCGCCGCTGGAGCAATACACGCAGAACCTCAACCAGGCGGCCAAGGACGGCAAGATCGACCCGCTGATCGGCCGCCAGTACGAGGTGGAGCGCACCATCCAGATCCTGTGCCGCCGCCGCAAGAACAACCCGCTGCTGGTCGGCGAGGCCGGCGTGGGCAAGACCGCGATCGCCGAGGGCCTGGCCTGGCGCATCACGCAGAACGACGTGCCGGAAATCCTGGCCGAGGCCACGGTGTATTCGCTCGACATGGGCGCGCTGCTCGCGGGCACCAAGTACCGGGGCGACTTCGAGCAGCGCCTGAAGGGCGTGCTCAAGAGCCTCAAGGACAAGCCCAACGCCATCCTGTTCATCGACGAGATCCACACGCTGATCGGCGCGGGTGCGGCCTCGGGCGGCACGCTGGACGCGAGCAACCTGCTCAAGCCCGCGCTGTCCAGCGGCCAGCTCAAGTGCATCGGCGCGACCACGTTCACGGAATACCGGGGCATCTTCGAGAAAGACGCCGCACTGTCCCGCCGCTTCCAGAAGGTGGACGTGGTGGAGCCCAGCGTGCCCGAGACGATCGAAATCCTCAAGGGCTTGAAGTCGCGCTTCGAGGAGCACCACGGCGTGAAGTACGCCGCCGCCGCCCTGCAAGCGGCCGCGGAACTGAGCGCCAAGTACATCAACGACCGCCATCTGCCCGACAAGGCCATCGACGTGATCGACGAAGCCGGCGCGGCGCAGCGCATCCTGCCCGCGGGCAAGCGCAAGAAGACCATCGGCAAGACCGAGGTGGAAGAAATCGTGGCGAAGATCGCCCGCATTCCGCCCGCCAACGTCAGCAACGACGACCGCAGCAAGCTGCAGACGCTGGAGCGCGACCTCAAGAGCGTGGTGTTCGGGCAGGACAAGGCGCTCGAAGTGCTCGCCAGCGCCGTCAAGATGGCGCGCTCTGGCCTGGGCAAGGGCGACAAGCCGATCGGCTCCTTCCTGTTCAGCGGTCCCACGGGCGTGGGCAAGACCGAAGCGGCCAAGCAGCTCGCCTACATCATGGGCATCGAGCTGATCCGCTTCGACATGTCCGAGTACATGGAGCGCCACGCCGTGAGCCGCCTGATCGGCGCGCCCCCCGGCTACGTGGGCTTCGACCAGGGCGGCCTGCTGACCGAGGCCATCACCAAGAAGCCGCACGCCGTGCTGCTGCTCGACGAGATCGAGAAGGCGCACCCGGACATCTTCAACGTGCTGCTGCAGGTGATGGACCACGGCACGCTGACGGACAACAACGGGCGCAAGGCCGACTTCCGCAACGTCATCATCATCATGACGACGAACGCGGGCGCCGAGACCATGAACAAGGCCACCATCGGCTTCACCAACCCGCGCCAGGCGGGCGACGAGATGGCCGACATCAAGCGCCTGTTCACGCCCGAGTTCCGCAACCGCCTGGACGCGACCGTGAGCTTCAAGGCGCTCGATGAGCAGATCATCCTGCGCGTGGTGGACAAGTTCCTGCTGCAGCTCGAAACCCAGCTGGCCGAGAAGAAGGTGGAGGTCACCTTCACCGACGACCTGCGCAAGCACCTGGCCAAGAAGGGGTTCGATCCGCTCATGGGCGCGCGCCCGATGCAGCGCCTGATCCAGGACACCATCCGCCGCGCGCTGGCCGACGAACTGCTGTTCGGCCGCCTGACCGATGGCGGGCGCCTCACGGTCGATCTGGACGACAAGGGCGAGGTGCTGCTCGACATCCAGGCGCTGCCCAAGAAGGACCGCCCGGCCAAGTCCGAGCCTGCCGAGCCCGAAGAGGCCACGGCGGACTGACGGCACGCACACGCCGCCGCCTTGGCTTCGCGCGCAAAGCCAGCCATCATTGCGGTGGCTGGCTTTTTTCATCCCTAGGAGAAAACCATGAACACCACCGAACCGACCATGTCGAACCTGTTCGAGCAACTGGGCCTGGATGCGAGCGATCAGGCCATTGCCCGGTTCATCCAGACCCACCAGCTGGCGGCGGACGTGGCGCTGGCCGATGCGCCTTTCTGGAGCGTGGGGCAGCGGCAATTCCTGACCGAGCAGCTCAAGGAAGATGCGCTGTGGGCCGAGATCGTCGACCAGCTCAACAAGGCGCTGCACGCGGACGCGGTGCGCGCCGCCAACGGGTGAAGCGCTTCTTCCCGTTTTGCTTCTGAATTTATAGCTGCTTGCGCTTGCTGGCTGTGCGCTGGCGGCGGATTTCGCTCTAAATTGTTACGTACCGGGGGTCATGGCGTGCCGGGCCGCATGGTTGCCGGGACAATGCAGGCATGAAGTACGCACGCATTTCCCTGGCTGGCGCGGCCCTGGCGCTCATCGCGGGCTGTGCCAGCACGCCGCAGCCCGCGCAGGCGCCCACGCCGCCCGCACCCACGCCTTCCGTGCCCGCCACGCCCGCGCCCGCCGCTCCTCCTTCCACGGATGCGGAGCAAGCAGGCTTCGCCGCCTGGATTGCCGAGGTCTCGCGCGACGCCATCGCCGCGGGCATCCGCCCCGCCACGGTGCAGCAGACGCTGGGCCAGGCCGAATACCTGCCGCGTGTGATCGAGCTGGACCGCGCCCAGCCCGAGTTCACGCGCACGCCCTGGGCCTACCTGGATGCCGCCGTCTCCGCCCAGCGCATCGCCCAGGGCCAGGCCCAGCGCGCCGAATACCAGGCCCCGCTGGAGGCCGCCGCCGCGCGCTATGGCGTGCCCTCCGAGGTGGTCACCGCCGTCTGGGGCATGGAGAGCAACTACGGCCAGAACTTCGGCGACTTCCGCACCGTGGACGCACTCGCCACGTTGGGCTATGAAGGCCGCCGGCGCGACTGGGCGCGCGGCGAGCTGCTGGCCGCGCTGCGCATCGCCGACCAGGGTGACATCGCGCCGGAACGCATGGTGGGTTCGTGGGCCGGGGCCATGGGCCACACGCAGTTCCTGCCCTCGGTGTACCTGGCCTACGCGGTCGATGCCGATGGCGATGGCCGCCGCGACATCTGGGGCAGCGTGCCGGACGTGGCGGCGTCCACCGCCAACTTCCTCCGGCATTCGGGCTGGCAGAGTGACGAGCCCTGGGGTGTGGAGGTGCAGTTGCCGCCCGGCTTCGACTATGCCCGCGCCGAGTTGACCGTGCGCCGCGACAGCACCGTCTGGGCCGTGGACGGCGTGCGCGGCGTGAATGGGGCGGAGCTGCCCACGATCGTCGGCGCTTCCATCCTTACTCCCGCAGGCGCGCGCGGCCCGGCCTTCATGGTGGGGCGCAACTTCCGCGCCCTGCTGCGCTACAACAACTCGACCAACTACGCGCTGGCCGTGGGCCTGCTCAGCCGCCAGATCGCGGGCGGCCCCGGCGTGGCGGCGCCCTGGCCGCGCGACCTGGAGCCGCTGTCACGCGCCCAGGTGCGCGACCTGCAGGCGGCGCTGAACCAGCGCGGCTTCGCGGCGGGCCAGCCCGACGGCGTGGCCGGCCCCGCCACGCGCGCCGGGCTGCGGCAGTACCAGCAGAGCGTGGGCGCGGTGGCGGACGGCTACCCCACGGCGGAGCTGCTGCGGCAACTGCTGGCGCAGTGAGGCCCGAACCGCATCAGAACGCGTACCGCGCCGACACCTCCAGCGTGCGCGGCGCGCCGGGCAGGATGCCCACGTCGTTGTTCGCCGAGATGTAGTAGCGCCGGTCGAACACGTTCTTGAGGTTGATGGAGGCGCTCCAGCCCTTGGGCGACGGGCGCCAGTAGGCCGCGAGGTCCACCGTGGCGAAGCCCGGCATGACCACGGCGTTGTCCACGTTGGCGAAGCTCGCGCTGCGGCTGACGATGCCGGCGCCGACCTGCACGCCGGGCAGCACCGCGTCGATGGACTTGAGCGTCCACAGGCTGAAGGTGTGGCGCGGCGCCAGCGCCAGTGTCTTGCCCTGCAGCGGCGTGGGGACCGCCGAGGTGAAGGGTGCGGTGACGGTGCCCACGCCCTTGGTGACGACGGCGTTGAGGTAGGAATAGCCCACGATCACCTGCCAGCCCGGGCGCACCTGGCCCGCGAAGGTCAGTTCCAGGCCGCGCGAGCGCTGTTCGCCCACGTTGACCAGCTTGTTGAGGATGGGGTCGGTGTACTTCACGTCGCGGCGCGTGAGCTGGTAGAGCGCGGCGGTGAAGGACGCGGCGCCGTCGAACAGGTCGGTCTTCGAGCCGATCTCCAGGTTCACGGTCTGCTCGGGCTTCAGGTCGGCGTTGTTGGTGGCCAGCGGGCCGGCCTCGCCCGAGGGCTGGTAGGACTTGGTGAACGAGGCGTAGTAGCTCTGCGTCGAGGTGGGCTGCCACACCAGGCCGACGCGGGGCGAGACGTTCTTGTCGGTGCGCGCCAGGTCGGCGTTGGCGGGCAGCCGGTCGTCGTACTTCTGGCCGAAGCTGTCGTAGCGCAGGCCCGCCAGGGTCTTGATGGTGGGCGACCAGGTGGACAGCGCCTGTGCGTAGAGGCTGCGCGTGGGGTTGGAGGTCATGCCCACGGCGGGGCCCGAGGCCTGCGCCAGCGGCACGTAGTACGGCAGGTCGGTCGGCACCGGCGCGAACAGCGGGGTGCTGAAGGAGTAGCCGGCCTTGTTGGTCGCGGCGTTGGTGATCTCCTGGTAGCGCCTTTGCTCGCCGATCTCGACGCCCGCCAGCAGCTTGTGCCGCAGGCCGCCCCAGGTCACGTCGCGGCTGATCTCGCTCTGGTTGAACCAGCCGTGTTCGTAGCGCTGCACCGAGCCGCGCGAGATCAGCGCCAGCGGCACCGCCGCCGTGTCGTTCACCGAGCCGACGCGGGTGTGGCGGCGGTCCAGCGTGTATTCGTAGTAGCGCAGCGTGTCGGTGAATTTCCAGCCGTCGCCGAAGTCGGCCTTGTACTGCGCGGTGGTGGTGTCCATCCGCGAATTGGTGTGGTCCATCGCGTAGGCGTTCAGCGCGCCGTAATACGCATTGGTGGCGACATCCACGGGCCGGCCTTTGTAGCCCGGCACGCCGAAGTCGATGGAGCGGTTCTGCTCCTGGTGGTTGAACTGCAGCAGCAGGCTCTGGTTGCCGTCCTTCCACATCACGCTGGGCGAAAAGTATTTGCCGCGCAGGTAGCCGTTGGGGCGGTAGCTGCCCGAGTCCTCCAGCGCGCCGTCGATGTGCAGGGCCAGCGTGTCCGACAGCTTGCGGTTCAGCGAGAAGTCGCCGCGCTTGAGGCCGTAGCTGCCGGTGGTCACACCGATCTCGCCGCTGTTGGTGAAGGTCGGCTTCTTCGTGATCAGGTTGACCAGCCCGCCCGAGGAGCCCCGGCCGTACAGCGCCGCGGCCGGCCCCTTGACGACCTCGACGCGCTCGATGTTGTAGAGGTCGCGGAAGTACTGCGAATCGTCGCGCACGCCGTCGAGCAGGATGTCGTACAGCGCGGTGAAGCCGCGGATGACCAGCGCGTCGCGCTGGCCGTCGCCGGTGGCGAGGCCGACGGAGGGGATGGTCTTCATCACGTCCGTCACGCTGTGGGCGGCCTGGTCGCGCATCACCTCCTGGGTGACGATCTGCACCGACTGGGGAATGTCGCGCAGCGGCGCGTCGATCTTGGCCGCCGTGGTGGACTCGGCGGGCGCGTATTGCGAGCCATGTTCGAGGCCGGCCTGCACGTCGACCTGGGGCAGCGTCTGCGCCCCCAGGGGAAGGCCGGCCAGCGCGGCGGCGGCGAACGCAACGGCGCGCAAAGGGAAGCGGGTAGGGGGATGCATGGGGAAAAGGTCCTTGCCAAAGGTTGCAGGCGGAGGGCGCCGGAAGTGAATTTGTAGCTTAGCATTACATTGAGAATAATTCTTATTAATGTTGTCAAGGTGCAACCCCGCATCCCTTGCACCGGGCCGAGGTGCCTGCCCGCCACCCGGCATACTCCGGACCATGCACACCTTTTTCTGGCACGACTACGAAACCTTCGGCGCCGTCACGCGCCGCGACCGGCCCGCGCAGTTCGCCGGCATCCGCACCGATGCCGAGCTCAACGAGATCGGCGAGCCGCTCATGCTCTACTGCCAGCCCGCGCCCGACTACCTGCCCGACCCCGAGTCCTGCCTGATCACCGGCATCACGCCCCAGCTGTGCCTGGAGCGCGGCGTGCCCGAGCACACATTCGCCCAGCGCATCGAGGCCGAACTGGCCCGGCCCGGCACCATCGGCGTGGGCTACAACACCATCCGCTTCGACGACGAGATCACGCGCTTCATGTTCTGGCGCAACCTCATCGACCCCTATGCGCGCGAATGGCAGAACCAGTGCGGGCGCTGGGACCTGCTGGACGTGGTGCGCATGGCCTACGCGCTGCGGCCCGAGGGCATCGTGTGGCCGAAGAAGGAAGACGGCTCGCCGAGCTTCAAGCTCGAACACCTGTCCAAGGCCAACGGCCTGGCGCACGAGGCCGCGCACGACGCGCTGTCCGACGTGCGCGCCACCATCGCCCTGGCGCGCCTGCTGCGCGAGCGCAACCCCAGGCTGTTCGACTTCGCCTTGTCGCTGCACAAGAAGGACCGCGTGGCCGCCGAGCTGCGCCTGCCCGCCACGGCGGCGGCGGCGGCGGCGCGGCCTTTCCTGCACGTCTCGGGCATGTTCCCCGCCGAACGCGGCTGCCTGGCCGTGATGTGGCCGCTGGCCAGCCACCCCACGAACAAGAACGAACTGCTGGCCTGGGACCTGGCCCATGACCCCGCCGGGCTTGCCACGCTCAAGGCCGACGACATCCGCCTGCGCCTGTTCACGCGCACCGCCGATCTGCCCGAAGGCGTGGCGCGGCTGCCCGTCAAGTCGGTGCACCTCAACAAGTCGCCCATGGTGGTGGGCAACCTGAACACGCTGCGGCCCGAAATGGCCGCGCGCTGGGGCATCGACCTCGCGCAGGCCGCGCGCCATGCCGAAGCGGCGCGCGCGCTGCCCGACATGAGCGCCGTCTGGGCCGACGTGTTCGCCCGCCCCGCCGAGCCCGCGCCCGATGTGGAGCAGGACCTGTACGGCGGCTTCGTCGGCAATGCGGACCGCCGCAAACTCAACGACCTGCGCCAGATGGACGGCGCGCAGCTGGCCCGCGCCCGCACGGGCTTCGACGACGCGCGGCTGGAAGAGCTTTTCTTCCGCTATCGCGCGCGCAACTTCCCTGCCACGCTATCGAATGAAGAGCAGGAGCGCTGGCAGGCCCACCGCGCCGCCTGCCTGCTCGAAGGCGAGGGCGGTGCGCTGACAGCGCAGGCGCTGTTCGACCGCATCGACACGCTCATGGAGCGAGCCGAGGACGACGAGCGCGCCCAGGACATCCTGGGCGCGCTGTACGACTACGCCGAATCCATCGTGCCGGACGCCTGAAGCGCCTTCACCGGGGCGCTTCGGCGCCGTAGGTCTTGCTCAGGTAGTCCACGATGGGGGCGATGTCCGCTTCGGGGAAGGGCGCGCCGAAGGGCGTCTTCATCTTCTTCACCGTGGCTTCCCAGTAGCTGCGCGGCGAGGTGCGCGGCTGGTACTGCACGTACTGGGCCGAATGGCACATCAGGCAGTTGGTCATGGCGAGCTGGTAGCCGGGCAGGGCGCTTTCCTTGTAGACGGCGGTTTCCTGGGGCAGGTCGATTTCGAGCGCGTGGACGCTGGCGGCACATGCCAGGCCCAGCAGCAGCGTGGTGGCGAGTTTTTTCATGGCCCGGGCTCCTCTCATACCGCCGTGACGCGCACGGTTTCCACCACGTTGCGCATGTAGCCCGCGGGGTTCCACAGCGCCTCCATCGGCTGGCCCTGGCCCGCGCGGTTCACGGCGCGCACCTTGAGCGCGTAGTCGCCTTTTCTGGGCGGCGTGAAGCGCGCCTTCCATTCGCGGAACGAGTAGCGGCTGACTTCCTCGCCCAGCTGCGCGGCGTGCCAGGTCTGGCCGCCGTCGGACGAGACGCTGACCTCCGCGATGCCCTGGCCGCCGTCGAAGGCGATGCCGCGCAGCACCACCTCCTTGCCGGCCTTGAGCCGGTCGCCGTCCTTCTGGCTGGTGATGAAGGAGCGCACGTTGAAGCGGCCGATCGGCACCGTCTTGGCCGGTCCCTTGCCTGCGGGCGTGCAGGCGCAGGCGTTGGCCGGAATGCGGTAGGCCGTGCTCATCCAGAAGCCGTCGAACACCTTGTCCAGCACCTGGATGCCGTTCACGTGCTTGACCCAGTAGGTGCCGTAGTAGCCCGGCACCACCAGGCGCAGCGGGTAGCCGTTGAGCATGGGCAGGTCCTGGCCGTTCATGGCCCAGGCGAGCAGGACTTCGCCGTCCAGGGCGTGGTCGATGTCCAGCGCCTTCACGAAGTCCGGGCCGCCGTCGATGGGCGGCTTGTCCATGCCGTTGAAGCTGACCTGCACCGCGCCGGGCTTCAGGCCGGCCTTTTCGAGCACGCGCTTGAGCGGCACGCCCGTCCACTTCGCGTTGCCCATGGCGCCGTTGCCCAGTTGCCCGCCGTTGGCGCGCGGCGTGAAAAAGCCCCGGCTGTTGCCCGAGCACTGGTGCACGGCGACCACGCTCACGGGCTCGCCCAGGGCCTTGAGGTCGGCCAGCGACAGATCCAGCGGCGTCTCCACCAGGCCGCCGATCTTCAGGCGGAACTCCTCGGGCTTGATGTCGGTGGGAATGCCGCTCCAGTGGTAGCGCACGAAAAAGGCGTCGTTGGGCGTGATCAGGCCGTCGTTGAAGACCTCGAACGGCGTCTCCAGTTGCGGCGGGCGGTTGGTCTGCAGGATCAGCGGGCGCTTCTGCGGAAAGGCCGCCAGCTCGCGCGTACCGTTGTCGAACGGCAGGGTGACGTGCTGCGGCGCGCCGGCCGCGGCCAGTGCGCGCAGCGCGGGGCTGGCCAGCGCCGTGCCGGCGCCGGCGGCTTGGAGCCAGCGGCGGCGGTTGCTGCGGGGCAGTGCGGGGGGGCTTTGCATCGTGGGTCTCCTGGGTTGTTGTGGGTTTGTTCGAGCATGGTAGACGCGCGGGGCCGGGGGAGAACAGGTTCTCAGGGTTAACCTGCGCCGGGCGCCCCCAGCCCATTGCCTAAAATCTGCTGCACTGCAATAGAGCCACCAACGGAGCCAGCCCTTGCCAGAGAAGAAGACCGCTATCGCCTCCCGGCCTGGTCAGCGGGTGATCAAGAAATATCCCAACCGCCGCCTGTACGACACCGCCACCTCCACCTACATCACGCTGACCGAGGTCAAGCAATTGGTGATGGCGCACGCCCCCATCGTGGTGCGCGACGCGAAGACGGGCGAAGACCTCACGCGCAGCATCCTGCTGCAGATCATTCTGGAAGAGGAGGCGGGCGGCGCGCCGCTGTTCACCGAGCAGGTGCTGTCCAACATCATCCGCTTCTACGGCCACGCGATGCAAGGCTTCATGGGCACGTACCTGGAGAAGAACATCCAGGCGTTCACCGAACTGCAGAAGAAGATCGCCGAACAGTCCCAGGGGATGATGACGCCCGAACTATGGGCGCGGGTGCTGAACCCGCAGTCGCCCCTGGTGGACAGCTACCTCGAACAGTCGAAGAAGATGTTCACGCAGATGCAGGACCAGATGCAGAAGCAGACCGACCAGGTGCTGGGCGCTTTGGGGCTCAAGCGCTAGAACTGGGACAATACGGGGGATATGAGCGAAGCACTCTCCCCCACGAAAACCCCCAAGGTCGGCTTTGTATCCCTCGGATGCCCGAAGGCGCTGACCGACTCCGAACTCATCCTCACGCAGCTTTCCGCCGAGGGCTACGCCACCTCCAAGACCTTCCAGGGCGCGGACCTGGTCATCGTCAACACCTGCGGCTTCATCGACGACGCGGTGAAGGAGAGCCTGGACACCATCGGCGAGGCGCTGGCCGAGAACGGCAAGGTCATCGTCACCGGCTGCCTGGGCGCGCGCGCGGGCGAGGGCGGCGGCAACCTGGTGAAGGACGTGCACCCCAGCGTGCTCGCCGTGACCGGCCCGCACGCCACGCAGGAGGTGATGGAGGCCGTCCACACCCATCTGCCCAAGCCGCACGACCCGTTTCTCGACCTGGTGCCCGGCGCGTTCGGCGAGGCGGGCATCAAGCTCACGCCGCGCCACTATGCCTACCTGAAGATCAGCGAGGGCTGCAACCACCGCTGCACCTTCTGCATCATCCCGTCGATGCGCGGCGACCTCGTCTCGCGCCCCGTGGGCGACGTGCTGAAAGAGGCCCATGCGCTGTTCGAGGGCGGCGTGAAGGAACTGCTGGTCATCAGCCAGGACACTTCCGCCTACGGCGTGGACGTGAAGTACCGCACCGGCTTCTGGGACGGCAAGCCCGTCAAGACGCGGATGCTGGAACTGGTGCAGACCCTGGGCGAAATCGCCAAGCCCTACGGCGCCTGGGTGCGCCTGCACTACGTGTACCCGTACCCCAGCGTGGACGAGGTGATTCCGCTGATGGCGCAGGGGCTGGTGCTGCCCTACCTCGACGTGCCGTTCCAGCACAGCCACCCCGACGTGCTCAAGCGCATGAAGCGCCCCGCGAACGGCGAGAAGAACCTGGAGCGCATCCAGCGCTGGCGCGCGGCCTGCCCCGAGATCGTCATCCGCTCCACCTTCATCGCGGGCTTTCCGGGCGAAACGGAGGAAGAGTTCCAGCACCTGCTCGACTTCGTGCGCGAGGCGCGGATCGACCGCGCGGGCTGTTTTGCCTACAGCGATGTGAACGGCGCCGTGGCCAACGAACTGCCCGGCATGTTGCCGCCCGAGGTGCGCGAGGAGCGCCGCGCGCGTTTCATGGCCGTGGCGGAGGAAGTCTCCACCGCCAAGCTGAAAAGCCGCGTGGGCGCGACCATGCAGGTGCTGGTGGACCACGCCCCCGCCCTGGGCCGCAAGGGCGGGCGGGGCCGCAGCTTCGCCGACGCGCCCGAGATCGACGGCGTGGTGCACCTGCTGCCGCCCGAGAAGGCGAGCAAGCAGTTCAAGGTGGGCGATTTCACCCGCGCGCGCATCGTGGGCACGCAGGGGCACGACCTGGTCGCGCTGCCGGTCTGATTGCGGTTGCTATAGAAAAAATAGCTGCCAGCGCTTGACCAGTAAGCGCTGGCGGCTGCTTTGGCTTGAAAAGGTCTTATTCGACCTTCAAGCCCTTGAGTTCGGGCTGGTCCACCGGGTACTGCGGGTTCATGTCTTGCAGCACCTGGTTCAGCAGGCGGTTGACCATCAGGTTGCGGTGCACCTTGTCGTCCGCCGGAATCACGTGCCACGGCGCGTGCGAGGTGGAGGTGGCGTTCAGCAGGTCTTCGTAGGCGTGCTGGTAAT
This sequence comes from Acidovorax sp., assembly GCA_047601665.1. GTDB lineage: Bacteria > Pseudomonadota > Gammaproteobacteria > Burkholderiales > Burkholderiaceae_C > JASGIT01. The sequence continues at coordinate 4,026,057 of JASGIT010000001.1, read as the reverse complement.
CGTCCCAGCGCTTGCGCACGTCCAGGTCGGTCATGTCGAACTTCCAGCGCTTTTCGGGCGTGTCGATGCGGTCCTGCAGGCGCTTGCGCTGCTCGTCCTTGCTGATGTGCAACATGCACTTGACGATGGTGGTGCCGTTCTCGGTCAGCAGGCGCTCGAAGTCGTTGATCTGCGCATAGCGCTGGCGCGTGGTGTCGGCGTCGATCCAGCCGTTGACCACGGGCACCAGCACGTCCTCGTAGTGGCTGCGGTTCCAGATGCCGATCTCGCCGCGCGCCGGGGTCACGGCGTGGCAGCGCCACAGGTAGTCGTGCGCCAGTTCTTCCTTAGTGGGGCCCTTGAAGGCGGCCACGCGCACGCCCAGCGGGCTGGTGCGGGCGAACACGCCGCGCACCGTGCCGTCCTTGCCGCTGGTGTCGGTGCCTTGCAGCACCAGCAGCACGGCGCGCTTCGCCTCGGCCTGCAGGGCGCGTTGCAGCTTGGCCAGGGCCAGGTTCAGTTCCAGCAGTTCGGCTTCCTGGCTCTTTTTGTCGCCGCTGGCGAAAGGCGTGGCGGCGGGGTCGGCCTTGCGCAGATCGAAGGGGCCGGAGGCGGGGACGCGGTAGTCTTTGAGATCGGGCATGGGCGTGTGGCAAAGATGAAGGGGGCCTTTTACACCATGCGCCGGATGGGCTTGCCCTTCCACACCCGGTGGTAGTAGGTGGCCTGCAGCGCCAGCGTGAGAGCGTAGGACAGCGGAAACGCCATCCACACGCCGGTCAGCCCGAAATGGCGGCTGAGCAGCCAGGCCATCGGCAGCTCCAGCACCGCCAGCACGCCGATGATGATGAACGTGGGCACGAACACGTCGCCGCTCGCGCGCATCACCGACGACAGCACCACGAAGCAGCCGAAGACCAGCCCGCTCCACAGCACGATGTACAGCAGGTGCACGGCCGTTTCGATCACCTGCGCATCCGCGATGAACAGGCCCAGCAGCGGCCGCGCGAACACCGTGCCGGCCAGGGCCAGCGCCGTGCCGATGGCCAGATTCATGCGGATGGCCGTGGCCGTGATGGCGCCCAGGCGGTCCGCCTTGCCCGCGCCGATGGCCTGCGCCCCCAGGATGGATGCCGTGATCGCCACCGAGATGGCCGGGAACTGCGCGAAGCCCACGATCTGGTTCACCGCCCCATAGGCCGCCGTGGCGCTGGAGCCGAAGCCGTTGACCAACGACACCACCACCAGCGCGCCCAGCGACGTCGCCACCATCACCACCCCGGTGGGTACGCCCACGTGCAGGATGGCGCGCAGCAGGGCCGGGTCGATGCGCACCGCGCGCCACAGCGCGCGGCCCGGCGCCAGCGGGCTGCCAATGCGCCGCAGCCGCCAGCCCAGCCACAGCAACGCGAGGGTGAAGCCCAGGATCGTCGACACGCCCGCGCTCATCACGCCCAGCCGGGGCAGGCCCCACCAGCCCGCGATCAGCGCCGGCGTGACGACCAGCCCCACGCCCGTGGACAGCGCCAGCGACCACATCGGCGACACCGTGTCGCCCACGCCGCGCAGCATGGAGGTGGCGAGCAGGAACACGCACAGCCCCGGCATACCCAGCAGCACCACGCGGGCGTAGGCGGCGGCGGTCTCCAGCACGTCGGGCGGCGTGCCCAGCAGGCGCATGGCGGGCGCGGCGAACAGGCCGCCGAACAGCGCGACCGCCGCGCCGAACAGCAGCCCCACGGCCAGCGCCGTGCCCGCGATGGCGCGCACCTTGTCTGGCTGGCGCGCGCCCCAGGCTTGCCCGATGGGCACGGACGCGCCCGCGCCCAGGCCGATCATGAAGGCGATCAGCAGGAACAGCACCGGGAAGAAGGCCGCCACCGCCGCCAGCGCCTGCACGCCCAGCATGTGGCCGAGGAACACGGCGTTGAGGGAGCCCGACAGCGATTGCAGGATGTTGGCCAGGATCATCGGGCCGAGAAAACGCAGGAACACGCGCCACAGCGGCGGTGGAGAAGAGGTCATTGCCATAGGGGGGAAGCCAGATGGTGCAGATAGGCCCGCACGTCTTCGGGCCAGCCTTGCGTGTGTTGGTCGAAGGCCGCGTGCTCGCGCGCGAACAGGGCGCGGCTGGCGTCCTCGAAGTGCGGCAGGTCGCCCGCCATTTCGCTCATGAAGCGGTAGGCGGCCTCGGTGGCGGCGCGCACGGCGTCTTGCGCGGCGTTGGCGTTGCGCGCGTCGTCGATCAGGCGGCGCAGCGTGGCGGACGCGCCGCCGCTTTGCCGGGCGAGCCAGTCCCAGTGGCGCGGCAGCAGCGTCACCTCGCGCGCGATCACGCCGAGCCGGGGGCGGCCCACGGAGCGGGCGGGCGGCTCGGGCGGCGGGGCTTCGGCCGCGGCCAGTTCGCCGCGCCAGTCCAGGTCCAGCCGCTGGCCGGTCTGGTCGTCGAACACCCAGAGGGAGGGAGCGGCATCGGCCTCGTGCTGCTGCAGGTAGCGCAGCACGGCGGCGCGCTCGCCTTGCTGCACGCGGCGCGGGCCTTGGAAGATGGTGTATTGCGTCATGGGTTAAATATTACCCGGGGTAAATATGAATTGTCAATTAAGCCCGGGTAAAACAAAAACCCCCGGCGCTTGCGGCACCGGGGGTTTGGGCAGAAGGAGCCTGCGCGGCGCTTAGACGCGCTTGCGGTACTCGCCCGTGCGGGTGTCGATTTCGATCTTGTCGCCCTGGCCCACGAACAGGGGCACGGCCACTTCGAAGCCGGTGGCGATTTTGGCGGGCTTGAGCACCTTGCCGGACGTGTCGCCCTTCACGGCGGGCTCGGTCCAGGTGATTTCGCGCTCGACGGTGGTGGGCAGTTCGACGGAGATGGCCTTGCCGTCGTAGAACACCACTTCCACGGCCATGCCGTCTTCCAGGTAGTTCAGCGCGTCGCCCATGTTCTCGCCTTCCACCTCGTACTGGTTGTACTCGGCGTCCATGCACACGTACATCGGGTCGGCGAAGTAGGAGTAGGTGCACTCCTTCTTGTCGAGGATGACGTTGTCGATCTTGTCGTCGGCCTTGAACACGATTTCGGTGCCGAAGTTGCCGATCAGGCCCTTGAGCTTCATGCGCACGGTGGCAGCGCCGCGGCCGCCGCGGGCGTATTCGGTCTTCAGGACGACCATCGGCTTCTTGTCGTGCATGATGACGTTGCCGGCGCGGATTTCTTGAGCGATTTTCATGGTGTGTACGGGTTGGTTGCGGTTGGCGCAGAACCCGGCATTCTAGCTTTTTCGGCGATGAAGGCCAAAAGCTGGGTCACCAGGTCGTCCTGCGCCAGCAGCCGGGCGCGGGCGGATTGCACGCATTCGCGCCATTGCGCCAGCAGCGGGGCGGCCAGCGGGGGCAGGGCGGCGTCGCCGATGCCGTTCCACGCCAGATGAAATTGCCGCACCGGCGCGGGCGCTTGCAGCCAGTCCAGGAAGGCGTGCAGCTTGGCGTGGTGCGCATCGTCGTGCTGCGGGTAGATGTGCCAGACGAAGGGCTGCCCGGCCCACAGGGCGCGCACCAGGGAGTCTTCGCCGCGCACACAGTTGAAGTCGGCGGCCCAGAGCAGTTCGTCGAACCGGGGCTGGGGGCAGGGTTCGAGGTATGAAATTGATAGCTGCTTGCGCTTGATGTATAAGGGCTGGAGGCCGATTTCATGCTGGACGGCTGCCGTGGCGCGCCCTGGCGTTACCAGCAGGTGCCCGTTCAACTGGCCCAGCAGCGCGGGCAGGGCAGGGGGCTCGTAGCAGAACAGCGATACCGCCAGGCCCTGGATGCCGCGCTGTGCCCGCCACGCGGCGCGGTCGAAGGCGGCCTGGCGCGCCGGCAGATCAGGCTCGCGCAGCAGCCCGCCCGTTTTTTCCGTGAAACCGGGGTAGAAAAACCACTTGGTCAGCCCCTGGCCCGGCCCGCTCATCACGGGCGAGGGCAGGCGGTGGCAGCGCTCCACGTAGCTTTCGGCGGACAGGTACTCCAGATTGAGCCATAAGGGTTTTTGGCCTCCAGCGCTTGCCGCATCAGCGCAAGCAGCTACGAAATCAGGAGCAATATCGCAGCCGAAGGCTTCGATCACCACGTCGCCAGGGCCATCGTGAGGCGCCTGCGTGGGCCAGGGCCGCACCTCCACGCCCGGCGCGCCTTGCGGAGCCATCCAGGCCAGCGCGCTGGCGTCGTCCACCCACAGCCGCACCGCGTGCCCGCGCGCGGCCAGGTCGGCGGCCAGCCGCCAGCACACGCCCACATCGCCAAAGTTGTCGATCACCTGGCAGAACAGATCGAATCGCATGGGCCTAGGATACGTGCCATGACAGCAATTACCACTCCAGCCGCCCTCTCCGGCGTGCGCGTGATCGAAATGGGCCAGCTCATCGCAGGCCCGTTCTGCGGCAAGACCCTGGGCGAGTTCGGGGCCGAGGTCATCAAGATCGAAGCGCCCGGCACCGGCGACCCGCTGCGCACCTGGCGGCTGATGAAGGAGGGCACCTCGGTCTGGTGGCAGGTGCAGTCGCGCAATAAAAAATCGGTGGCGCTGGACCTGCGCGCCCCGGAAGGCCAGGACCTTGCGCGCCGGCTGATCGCCGAGGCCGACGTGCTGGTCGAGAACTTCCGCCCCGGCACGCTCGAAGGCTGGGGCATGTCGCCCGCCGAGCTGCACGCGCTCAACCCCGGCCTGGTCATCCTGCGCATCTCGGGCTATGGCCAGACCGGCCCGTACCGCGACCTGCCGGGCTTCGGCGTGGTCGGCGAGGCGATGGGCGGCCTGCGCCACCTGAGCGCCGAGCCGGGCCGCGTGCCGGTGCGCGTGGGCGTCTCGATCGGCGACACGCTGGCCGCGCTGCATGGCACCATCGGCGTGATGATGGCGCTGTACCACCACAAGGTGCATGGCGGCCCCGGCCAGGTGATCGACGTGGCGCTGCACGAGGCGGTGTTCAACTGCATGGAAAGCCTGATCCCCGAATACAGCGCCTTCGGCGTGGTGCGCGAGCCCGCGGGCAGCGCGCTGCCGGGCATCGCCCCCAGCAACGCCTACCCCTGCCAGGACGGCTGGGTGCTGGTGGCGGGCAACGGCGACAGCATCTTCAAGCGCCTGATGACCGCGATTGGCCGCCAGGACCTGGCCGACGCCCCCGACCTCGCGGGCAACACCGGCCGCGTGGCCCGCGTGGCCGAGATCGACGGCGCCATCGGCGCCTGGACCGCCGCCCGCGACGTGCGGGCCGTGCTCGACGTGCTGAGCGCCGCCCGCGTGCCCGCCGGCAAGGTCTACACCGCGCAGGACATCGCCGAAGACCCGCACTACCAGGCGCGCGACATGCTGCTGACCCAGGCCACGCGCGACGGCTACCACGTCACCGTGCCCGGCGTGGTGCCCAAGCTCTCCGCCACCCCCGGCACCCTGCGCACCAGCGCCCCGCACCTGGGCGACGACACCGACGCCGTGTTGGCCGAGGCGGGGCTGACTGCGGCGCAGATCGCGCTGCTGCGCGGCAAGGGCGTCATTCAGTGACGGCAGCGCACCCCGAAGACCTGCTCGCCCAGGTCGCCGCGCTGCCGCCGCTGCCCGGCGTCTACCGCTACTTCGACGCCGCCGGCGCGCTGCTCTACGTGGGCAAGGCGCGCAACCTCAAAAAGCGCGTGTCCAGCTACTTCACCAAGCAGCACGGCGGCACGCGCATCGGCCACATGGTGGGGCAGATCGCGCGGCTGGAGACCACGGTGGTGCGCTCCGAGGCCGAGGCTCTGCTGCTCGAAAACAACCTCATCAAGTCGCAGAACCCGCGCTACAACATCCTCTTTCGCGACGACAAGAGCTACCCGTTCCTGAAAATCACCGGCGTTGCGCCCAAGGACGGCACGGGCGAGCAGGCGGGCCAGCGCTTCCCCCGCATGGCCTATTACCGTGGCGCCATCGACAAGCGCCACCGCTACTTCGGCCCCTACCCGAGCGGCTGGGCGGTGAAGGAAACCATGCAACTGCTGCAAAAGGTCTTCCGCCTGCGCACCTGCGAAGACACCGTGTTCGCCAACCGCACCCGGCCCTGCCTGCTGTACCAGATCAAGCGCTGCTCCGGCCCCTGCGTGGACTTGGTCTCGCCCGAAGCCTACGCCGTGGACGTGCACCACGCCGAAGCCCTGCTGCGCGGCGAAACGCAGGAACTGCTGCAAACGCTGGAGGCGCGCATGATGGCCCACGCCGACAGGCTCGAATTCGAGCAGGCCGCCGAACTGCGCAACCAGATCCAGGCCCTGTCGCGCGTGCTGCACCAGCAGGCGATCGAGACCCTGGACGACAAGGACGTGGACATCCTCGCCGTGCGCGTGCAGGGCGGCCGCGCCTGCGTCAACCTGGCCATGGTGCGCGGCGGGCGGCACCTGGGCGACCGGCCCTACTTCCCCATCCACGTGCAGGACGCCGCCGCCATCTACGCGCCTGAAAGCGAAGGCGACGAAGCGCCCGTCGAACAGCAGGTGCTCGCCGCCTTCATCGCCCAGCACTACATCGGCGTGCCCGTGCCGCCCGTGCTGGTCGCCAGCGAGCCCGTGGACAAGGCGCTGCTCGAAGCCCTGTCGGAACAGGCGGGCCTGCGCGTGACCGCCGTGCACCAGCCGCGCGAACAGCGCCGCGCCTGGCTCGACATGGCGCAGAACAACGCCGCCCTGCAACTCGCCCGCCTGCTGGCGGAAGAAGGCTCGCAACAGGCCCGCACCCGCGCCCTGGCCGAGGCGCTGCAGCTCGACGCCGACGACCTCGACGCCCTCACCATCGAATGCTTCGACATCTCGCACACGGCGGGCGAATCCACGCAGGCGTCGTGCGTGGTCTTCCACCACCACAAGATGCAAAGCAGCGAATACCGCCGCTTCAAGATCGCCGGCATCACCGGCGGCGACGACTACGCCGCCATGCGCCAGGTGCTCACGCGCCGCTACACCCCCGTGGCCGAGGCGCAGCGCGAGGCCGGCGGCGGCGAAGCCAAGATCAAGCTGCCCGACCTGGTGCTGGTCGACGGCGGCAAGGGCCAGGTCGCCATGGCGCGCGAGGTGTTCACCGAACTCGGCCTCGACCTCGCGCGCATCGTGGGCGTCGAGAAAGGCGAGGGCCGCAAGGTCGGTCTGGAAGAACTCGTCTTCGCCGACGGGCGCGAGAAAGTCTATCTGGGCAAGGATTCCGCCGCGCTCATGCTCGTCGCCCAGATCCGCGACGAAGCGCACCGCTTCGCCATCACCGGAATGCGCGCCGCCCGCGCCAAGGTCCGCACCGGGTCGAGCCGGCTCGAAGACATTCCCGGCGTGGGCCCCAAAAAGCGCGCGCGCCTGCTGCAGCGCTTCGGCGGCGTGCGCGGCGTGGCCGACGCCAGCGTGCAGGACCTGGCCACGGTGGACGGCATCTCGCACGAACTGGCCGAGGCCATCTACCGCGCGCTGAGATAATCGCCGCCATGTTCTTCACCATCCCCACCCTGATGACCTGGACGCGCATCGTCGCGATCCCGTTGATCGTCGGGGTGTTCTACGCGCCCTTCGAGCCCGCCACGCGCAACCTCGTCGCCACGCTGATGTTCATCGTCTTCGCGGCCACCGACTGGCTCGACGGCTTCCTGGCGCGCAAGCTCAACCAGACCTCGTCCTTCGGCGCCTTCCTCGACCCGGTGGCCGACAAATTCCTCGTCTGCGCCTCGCTGCTGGTGCTGGTGCACCTGGGGCGCACCGACGTGTTCGTCGCCCTCATCATCATCGGCCGCGAAATCGCCATCAGCGCGCTGCGCGAATGGATGGCGCAGATCGGCGCGAGCAAAAGCGTGGCCGTGCACATGATCGGCAAGCTCAAGACCACGGCGCAGATGGTGGCCATTCCATTCCTGCTCTACGATGGACGCCTGTTCGACCGCATCGACACCGGCGCCTGGGGCATCGTGCTGATCTGGATCGCCGCCGTGCTCACCGTGTGGTCCATGGTGTACTACCTGCGCAAGGCGCTACCCGAAATCCGCGCCCGTGTGAAGTGACAACACCCCTGCGCAAACCCGCATGAGGCCTTGCCAAATGCGACTAGAATCCCTCACTTCCGACTTCCTGCTAGTGGACGAGAGCGCTGCCGCAGCAGTCCATCAACACATCCATCTGAGAGGCAACTTGTGAACAAAACCGAATTGATCGAGCACATTGCAAACAATGCCGACATTTCCAAGGCGGCAGCCGCGCGGGCACTGGAGTCCACGATCGAAGCAGTCAAGAAAACCCTGAAAAAGGGCGGTACGGTGTCGCTCGTCGGTTTTGGCACTTTCGCCGTGGGCAAGCGCGCCGCCCGCACGGGCCGCAACCCCCGCACTGGCGCCACCATTAAAATCAAGGCCGCCAAGGTGCCCAAGTTCCGTCCGGGCAAGGCCCTGAAAGACGCCCTGAACTGACCATCAAGGAGGGGTGCTTAGCTCAGTTGGTAGAGCGGCGCCCTTACAAGGCGTAGGTCAGCGGTTCGAGCCCGTTAGCACCCACCACCTCCGAGCAAAGGCGAACGCAAGTTCGCCTTTTCTTTTGTTGATCCGGAAAGATATCCGCCATGTTTGAGTCCATCCGCAAGCACAACAAGCTCCTTATGGCCTTGCTGTTCTTGTTGACCATCCCCTCGTTCATTCTCATGGGCGTGGACCACAACTACTTCTCCGAGAAGAGCCCCGCCGTTGCCAGCGTGGATGGCCACGACATCACGCAGGCGGACTGGGACAACACGCATCGCACGGAGATGGACCGCATCCGCGCCCAGTCGCCCAACGTCGATGCCAAGCTGCTCGACTCGCCCGCGTCGCGCTACGCCACGCTGGACAAAATGGTGCGCGAGCGCGTGCTCGCCGCCGCCGCGCAGAAAATGCACCTCATCGCCAGCGACGCGCGCCTGGCCGGCGCGCTCCAGCAAATCCCCGCCATCGCCGCGCTCAAGCGCCCCGACGGCACTCTGGACGCCGCCGCCTACAAAGCCCTCGTCGCCACCCAGGGCCTCACGCCCGAAGGCTTCGAGGCCAGCGTGCGCCGCGACCTCTCCATCAACCAGGTGCTCGGCGGCGTGGCGCAGTCCGCGTTCAGCACCGACGCGCAGTTCAAGCAGGCCATGGACGCGCTCTACCAGCGCCGCGACATCCAGGTCGCGCGCTTCAATCCGCAGGACTTCACCGCCAAGGTCACGCCCACGGACGACGAACTGCAAGCCTTCTACAAGACGCACACCGCGAGCTTCCAGCAGCCCGAGGAAGCCACCGTGCAATACCTGGTGCTCGACCTCGACGCCGTGCGCTCCGGCATCAGCGTGAGCGACGACGATCTGCGCACCTATTACAACGAAAACAAAGACCGCCTGGCCGGCAAGGAAGAACGCCGCGCCAGCCACATCCTCATCAACGCGCCCAAGGACATGCCCGCCGCCGACCGCGCCAAGGCCAAGGCCCATGCCGAGGAGCTGCTGGCCCAGGTGCGCAAGAACCCCGCCAGCTTCGCCGACGTCGCCAAGAAAAATTCGCAGGACGTCGGCTCCGCGCCCAGCGGCGGCGATCTGGGCTTCTTCGGCCGCGGCGCCATGGTCAAGCCCTTCGAAGACGCCGTGTTCGGCATGAAGAAGGGCGACATCAGCGATCTGGTCGAGTCCGACTTCGGCTACCACATCATCCAGTTGACCGACGTGAAGCAACCGCCCGTGCCCAGCTTCGAGGACGCGCGCGCCAAGCTCACCGCCGAACTGCAGCAGCAACAGGCCCAGCGCAAGTTTGCCGAGGTGGCCGAGAACTTCTCGAACGGCGTGTACGAGCAGTCCGACAGCCTGCAACCCACGGCCGACAAGCTCAAGCTCAAGATCCAGACGGCGGAACACGTCACCCGCACTCCGGCCCCCGGCGCCAAGGGCCCGCTGGCCAACGCCCGCTTCCTGGAGGCGCTGTTCTCGTCGGATGCCATCGAGAAAAAGCGCAACACCGAAGCCATCGAAATCGGCCCCAGCCTCATGGCCGCGGGCCGCATCGCCCAGTACCAGCCCGCGCGCACCCTGCCATACGACGAAGTCAAGGCCAAGGTGCGTGAACAGTACGTCGCCGACAAGGCCGCGGAACTCGCCCGCGCCGACGGCGCCGCCAAGCTCGCCGCATGGAAGGCCGCCCCCGCCAGCGCCACCGGCCTGAGCCCTGCCGCCACCATCTCGCGCGACCAGCCGCAAAACCTGCCGGGCCCCGTGCTCGACGCCGCCCTGCACGCCAGCACCGACAACCTGCCCACCTGGACAGGCGTGGACCTGGGCGCGCAAGGCTACGCCATCATCAAGCTGAACAGCGTGCTGCCGCGCGCCACGCCCGAGGCCCAGATGGCCAGCGCGCAAAAGCAGCAATTCCAGCAACTGCTGGGCGTGGCCGAGGGCATGGCGTACTACGACCTGCTCAAGGAACGCTTCAAAGTCCAGATCAAGGTGCCGCGTCCATCGGCATCCGCGCAATAAACCAGAATAGCCCGAAGTTTCGGGCTATAATCTGAGGCTCTACGGTGGCTGTAGCTCAGTTGGTAGAGTCCAGGATTGTGATTCCTGTCGTCGTGGGTTCGAGTCCCATCAGCCACCCCAGATCAGAACCCTTGCAAGTTGTTGGCTTGCAAGGGTTTTTTACTTTTTGGCGCTGGTTCTGTTGCGCGCCGGGGGAGTTCCAGGGGAGTTTGGGCTGATGAAGCGCTCCAACTTAGCCTGCTCCAAATCCCCGTGGCCATCGTCCAGCCACTTGGAATAGACCGACAGGAACATCTCCACCGAGTGCCCCATCTGCTTGGCGGCATAGGCCGGCGTGGCACCGGCCATCAAGAGCATCGTGGCGAATGTATGCCGCGCGTTGTTGGGCGGGCGGTAGCGGATTCCCAGGGCCTTCAACGCTGGCGTCCAGAACGAGCGGCGGAAGGCGCGCTCGTCTACCCAGGGCGTGCCGTATCTGGGGTCGAGCCAGACTGTGCCGTCGTCTGCGGATGGTGCGGCCGGCGGCGGGGCCTCCTTGCTGCCAGCCAGCAAGAGCACGTTGTGGCGGGGAAGTGCGGCGCGGTGCTGCTTCAGCGCGGCCAGGGCCCGGCTGTTCAGCGTCACTAGGCGGGATTTGTTGGTCTTGGTTTGCTTGCGTTCGCCGCGCACCACGGCTTCGTGCACCAGCATCTGGCCCTTGTTCCAGTCGATGGAGGACCACCGCAGGCCCACCATCTCGCTGGTGCGAACCCCCGTGAAGAACCGGAATTCGACCATGTTGGCTACGGCAGGGTCGTAGTGCTCTTGGACATAGGCAACGATCTTTTCCACCTCCTCGCGATCAAAAGGGTCGGGTGGGTCTTTTTGCCGCTTGGCGTTCTCGATTCCCGCCACGGGGTTCTCGCGCAGCAGCCGGTCCAGCACTGCCAGCTCCATCGACGATCGCAGGACGGAGGCGTAGTTGTTCACTGTCTTGCCGCTCAAGTCCGGCCGGGTGACCAGGGCCTTGAGCACGTCCGAATGGCGCAGCGCCGCCATGGCTTTGTCGCCCAGTTGGGGCTTCCAGAACTTGATGGCGCTCTCGTAGCCGGCCCGGGTGGACGATTCGATGTTCTGCACGGACAGCCAATGGTCGAGCTGGTGGCTGACCGTGCCGCCGCGCGCCACCGTGCCGGCGTCCGGGAAGTATTCGGTCAGGCTGAATGTGCCGGCGCGAATGCACATCCGGATCTCGGCCAGCAGCCGGTGGGCGTACTTCACGTTGGCCGGGGTAGGGGACATGGCCTTGCCGTCCACCATCAGCGTGCGGCGCACCCGCCGGCCCTCGAAAGCGAAGGACAGCCGGATGCTGGTTTCGCGGATCTCTATACCCCGCGTGTCAGCCATCGTTGGACTCCTTCGCGGTCGATGAAGATGTGACCGTCCGGGGCGCGAATCCACTCGCGCTTCTCGATCCACACGCCGTCTTCGATTTTTCGGCGGATGGCCTTTTCGGTGAAGCCACTGATTGCCGAGTACACCCGGATGGTGACGAAGCGATCGGGCGCCGGGAACACCGGCGTTGCTGCTTCTGCCATTGCCGTCATGCTTTTGCGCCTCCTGCACTTTGGTGTTGCTCCAGCAAAGCCCGCACCTTGGGGCGCAGACCTTCCAGCGCGGCCAGTTTCTTCTCAGCGTTGTCGCGGAACACCCAGTCTTTCAGGAAGCGCAGGTGGTTCAGGTCGGATTGCTTCATGCGGTACCACCATCCGTGCGCCTGGAGAACTCTGCATCGCAGGCCTTCTCGAGGATGTTCTCGGCGAGCTTCAGCAATGACATCACGGCATGAAGGATGATGTCGTCCAGCTCTTCGTTCACGATAGCAATCACCCCGAGCACACTGTCAATGTCGCCCTGCAGGTCTTGCAGAGGCCCCGTCAGGGGATCGCCAATGTCCGGGGCTTGATTGCAGGCGGCGAGATCTGACTTCAGCGTTCTCACCAGCCGCAGCAGGCCCCACATAGCGCTACTGTTGGCGTACTGCGCGTGGCTGTACAGCACCTCCTCGGCCTGGTCGATCTTCGTCTCGGCGGTGGCCAGGGTGTCGATGGCCCATTTGGCGTGAGGCAGATCGGCCGCCTTCTCGGTGGCGGGGCGAGTCTCACGGCTTTCACCGGTGGGCGGCACCGTTATGAAGTCCTCCAACCCGAAGTAAGCGATCTGCTGGTCCAGCGGCAGTTCCGTGTAGGCGTTGAACTCCTCGTACTCCGCCAACGCGCGGCATACGGTGCACGCCGAGTAGCTGATGTCCGCAGTGGACTCCACGATGCCGCCGGAGAAATCGGCCTGGGCCAGCATCGAAGACATCGCCGCCGAAAAGCCGGGCAACAAGTGAGGCTCGCGCTGCAGCAGTTGGAGAAACGGCAGCGTGAAGTTGTCCTGTCCTTGGCCCTGCTCGCGGTAGCTTGCGTTCAGATCGGCCCCGGCGCAGGGCTCGCGCAGCTTGCCTTCCTGCGCCATGAGAGCGGCAAGGGCTTTGCCCTCCATGAAGGCGGCTTCGTCATCGGTGCGCTGGGGCTGTTGCTTCTGCTGCGCGGGCTTCTTGGCGGGCTTGGCCTGGGCATTCGGGCGGGTGGGGGTAACGACGGCGTTCATGCTGCGCTCCCTTGCTTCCCGGCGTCGGCGAAGTTGGGGCCATAGAGCCAGTGGTGCATGTCGCCTGTCACAACACCGCCCACTGCGTCATCGGCCATCGCGCCCACGGCTTCGGCGGCGTACTGCGCGGTGTTGATGAGTACACCGGCCTCCCAATCCATTCCTGGCTTCTGTGCCAGCATCATCAGCAAGTCATTCAGCGTGCCCATGCGGCAGGCGATCACCTCCAGCACAAGGCGGTGTTGGTCTGGTGTCTGGTGGCCAGGGCTACGGCCTGCCCCCCCTCTACGCGCCGAATTGGCGGTTGCGGCTGGTCGCGGTAGGGCTTGGCGCCGGCGCGGATGCCCGTTGCCAGCGCCTCGCACGGCTCTTGCACAAAGCTGTAGCTGATGTCTGCAGATTCGAGAAGCTGCATGACGGCCTCCATTGGGCCAACAATAGCGCTCTCGGGCTGCGCGGCACGGGTGATAGCTAGCGCGCCGCTGACGGCTCTGCAGCGGCCTGGTGGAATACGTCGCCCCGATCCACCTCGCCTTGGCAGGTTTGAATAGTCCCCAGGCCGCGAATCGCCATGAGCAGCAAGCTCGATGGGTATACGCCGAGGTCTTTCCAGTGGGCGTCGTAGATGCTCTGCAACTGTGCGGCGGCTGCCGCTGCAACGGTTTTCTCGTCGTCGCTAATGGCGGTGCTGGGCGCCGCCGATTCGGTCGGCTTGGGCGCAGGTGCGGGAGCCGCCTTGGGGCGTGCAGGGGCCTTGGTTGCGCCCGCGGCCGGGCGCGCGATAATCGCGTTCATGATTCGGGTTCCTTGCTACTGGTTCTGGATCACAGAGGCTTTTGCGGTTGCCACCGCGTGGGCCTCGCCGAAGGGCTGACGGTTGCCGCCGTTCAGCCCTTCACCTTTTTCAAGCTGGGGCGGCGATCCCCGGCTCAGGTGGGCCACCGCCGCAGCCAGGTCCGCCATCGACTCAGCCATGAGGTGCATGCTGTCCAGGGCGCGGTGCAGCGGGTCCGCCTGCGGTACCGGCAGCGCTGCCGGCGTAGCGTGCTCGTTGACATGGCGCGCAGCGATGGACAGGGCTTCGGTGAACTCGCGGCGCGGGATCTCGCGGTAGGACACCTTGAAGTGCGCCTTGAGCTTGCTCCAGCCCTTCTGCAGGAATGCACCGCGCTGGGCCATGGGCAGCCGTTCCGCGCCGTCATGGAGAACGCCGCGCAGTTCATCTTGCTGGGCAACCGTCAAGGTGTCATGCTGGCCGACCGAGTAGGCGATGGCCTTTGGCGCTGCAGCTTCCTCCAGCACCTGCAGACGATCCACGATGCGCTTGCGCAGCTTCACGTCGTAGCCGGACACGAGCGTCATGGTGTGGCTCTTGTCCAGGCTGATCTTGGTCAGGTAGCCGCGGGCGTCGCGCTTCCACGTAAAGCCTTGTCGCTGCTGATGATTCAGAACTGAATCATCTTCAAACACGGCCCGGAAGATGGCGTCGGCATTGGCCTGGATGAAGGCATTGCGCCCGCCTGCATAGTTCGGGGGCATGTGCATGCTGAGGTAGTCGTCGCCATACAGGCCGATCAGCATTACGCGTGTGTCGCGCAGGACGTTGCTGTGCTCCTTCTCCAGCAGGGAGGCAATCTCCTTGCTGTCCATGCTCACCGGCATGGTGGTGGTCTTCACGATGTCGCTCATGGTGGGGACTTTCTCAGGGGCAGGGCATCAGGTTGACGGGGTGCATGTGGGCGCGCACGGCTTCCACGCTTGTGGCCAGATCGTGGAGCGCATCCGCCTCTTCGGATCCTTCCTGAACTCCTTCATATTCGCCGTTGTTCACGCGGAAGCCCACGTTCAGCGCGGCCTGGATGATCTTGACCTTGACCTGCTCGGGCAGGGTGCGCAGATCCACCACCCGGGCGGCCTCGCTTTGGTAGCACTCCCAATGGATGGGGCTGGTTTCGGTACTCACTGCTGCTGTCCTTTCTGCGCTGCTGCGCGTTCGATGGCACGGACGATGAAGCTGTTGAGGCTGATGTGCTGGGCCTGAGCTTTCGCCTTGGCCTTGTCGTGCAACGCCTGCGGTATCCGCAAGGTGATGCGCTCGTACTGCACCTTCTGCTGGTTCATGAGGCTTCCTCGGATAGACACTGTTTTGGTGTCTTTAATGGATTGAGTTTGACACTGTTTTGGTGTCAATAGGTTGTGACACTGTTTTGGTGGAAAATTCGTGCATGGACGATGAAGACCGCTACACCCGAATCACGCTGCGCATCCCGAAGGATCTGCATCGCAGCTTGAGCAATGCCGCCTACCGGACTTCCAAGAGCCTGAATGCGGAGATCGTTGGAAGACTGGAGCAATCCCTGCGCTCCAGCGAGCAAGACCAAACATCAAAATTTGAGAAGGCGCTTCTTCAGCAGCGGCTGGACTCTCAGCGCGCCCTGTATGCGACAGAGCGCATGCGTGTGAACCAGCTACGCGACCGCGTGGATCGCCTAGTGCGCGAGAACGCCAAGTTCGAGGCAATCGAAGCAGCTTCGCGTGAGTACGAGGAAGAGGCCTATCACCTTGATGCGCTGGGCAAGCAGGTGAAAGAGCTAGAACAACAATTGCGGTAGCGCGCATCACACAGCCCTCCCCGCCAGCTGCTCCATCAGCGGGCGCTCGCGGTATTCGCCGAATGCGCCGTTGAAGAACTCGTTGGCGCCTTCGTGAACGATGCGATCGGACATTGGGCTGGTCTGCTGCTTGTACATAAAAGCCATCTGCTGGCACCAGTTGAGCGGCTTGCCGCGCTCCATGTTCTGAGCATTCAGCAGCCGGCGCGCGCACTGGCGCAGGTACACGAACTGCTTGATGAGTTGGCCGCCGGTCTCGGCGCCTATGAGCTTGACTTCCATGACGGCAGTGTCTCGTTTGGCTGAATGAAAGTCTTGAGGAACCAGGACACTATTTGCGCTGATGCGAGCTTGTTTTCTAAGGCCGACATATGTCGGCCTTAGTCTTTCGGGGCGACTGTGACAGCGCTGGGCCTCGCGCCAGCGCTTGGCGGCCACGGCGATGTCGATGAGTTGGCGGTTGTGCTGCATGGGCTCAGTGTCTTGGTGAAAGGAATCCGCAGGCAATCCGTTCGTAGTGGATTGATTGATATGCGAATCAGTTGTGTTGCCGTGGGGTGTGCTTGACTTGGGCGCGGTGCTCCAGTTGGCGTCGGTGGCGCGCGGTCTGGTGACTGCGCCACAGCAGGTCGGCAGCCCAGTACAGCGAGGTGACCAGGCTGGCGTCAGCGCGGTGG
This sequence comes from Acidovorax sp., assembly GCA_047601665.1. Classification (GTDB taxonomy): domain Bacteria; phylum Pseudomonadota; class Gammaproteobacteria; order Burkholderiales; family Burkholderiaceae_C; genus JASGIT01. The sequence continues at coordinate 4,009,645 of JASGIT010000001.1, read as the reverse complement.
CGCATGGCGGCGAGGCGAAAGAAGAGGAGGGCGCTGGTCATACCTGGGCTCCTTGGGGGTGCTGAGCGAGTTGCTGCGCGCGGGATTGCTCCAGGCGCACCAAGATTTCGCTGTTGAGGCTGCGGCGGTTGTCAATCGCCTCGTGTTGCAGCCATGCTTTCAAATCGTCCGGCAGCCGCCCCTGGGCTGCTGGCGATCCGCGTCCTAGGGTCATGTGTTGCTCCTTCAAGTTGAACCACCGTGGTTCATAATTGAATTAAACCACGGTGGTTCACTTAGTGCAATACCCGAATAAACCACTGTGGTTTATCATCGCTACATGAGCCGCGATGACCCTCAGATGAAGATCAGACTGCCCGCCGAACTGAAGGCGCGCATTGAAGAGGCTTCGTCGGCCAACAGCAGGACACTGAACGCTGAGGTCGTGCACATGCTGCAGAGCCACTTCAACCAGCTTGCAGACCGCGCAGAGCGGCATCAAGAAGGAGAAGCTGGCGAAGAAGCAGTAGGCATTTCACTGGGTCTTAAAGACCCGGCTGATCGAGCTGCGGTATTCAAATCGCTTCTGCTCCAAGAGCTGATGCTTCTGAAGAACCGCATCTCTGCCTTGGGCGGGAAAGACGCTGTGCTCAAGATGTCAAAGGCCGATCTAGTTAAACGACTGGAAGGCCCTCGCATTGATGGCACCAACGAGGAGCGCAAGAGTTACTACAGCCGCATCGTGAGCGAAATGCCGCTGACCGCTGTGCTATCCAGCGAAGAGATCGAAAAGCTTGCAAGCCGGGTTGTTGACTTGCAGACTAAAAGCTTGCAGCCTGTTCGCTTCGGCGGCAGTAGTGTGGTGCAGGGCGCTCCTCCTGATCCCTCCACGAAACCCACCAAGTAGCTCCCTCCACTCATCAGAAAGGCATACCATGCGCTACTACGTCGCCGGCCTCACCTTCACTTTGGCTCTTTCGATGATCCCCATGACGCTCGCGTCCTTCATCGACGGCCTAGTCCGCGCTGCCACGGGGTCACTCAACCCCACAGGGACGGCGGTGTTCCTGATTTTTGTAGTTGCCATGACGGCCTACAACATGCACGACATCCGGCGCGCCTTGTCTACTTGCCTATCAGTGCGCACCGCCTAAGCCCACCAAGAAGCCCAAGGAGTAGCGCTGTGCCACTCACTTACAAGGGGGTCGCCAGACGCCACCCCCTTAAAACCGGCGCCGCGCCGGTTTGCCCCCAGTAAGGGAAAAACCTCCACAGATTGATAACGGTTGACGTTATTAACGACTTTCGTTATCATTCGCCCATGATCACCGATTTCAAGTGCGCGGACACCCAGGCAATGATGCTGGGCAAGCGCGTTGCACGGTTCTCCAACATCGAGGCCGTGGCGATGCGCAAGCTGGTGCAGTTGAATGCGGCGACCGCCTTGGACTTCCTGCGTGTTCCGCCTGGCAATCGGCTGGAGGCTTTGCAGGGCAATCGCAAGGGGCAGTACAGCATCCGCATCAACGACCAGTGGCGCGTGTGCTTCGTCTGGCTCGATGGCAATGCCGCCCAGGTTGAGATCGTGGATTACCACTGAAAGGAGTTCGACATGACCCGTGAAGTCAAGTGGCCGCACCCCGGCGAAATCTTGATGGAGGAATGGCTGGCCCCGATGAGGTTGAGCCAGTACGCCCTGGCCAAGGCCATTGACGTGCCGCCCCGCCGCATCAACGAGATCGTGAAGGGGATGCGCAGCATTACCGCCGATACGGCCTTGCGCCTGGCTGCCTTCTTCGGCACCGATGCACAAAGCTGGATCAACCTGCAGTCCGACTACGACCTGGCCGTGGCCCGCGATACGATGGCTGCGGTACTGGGCCGCATTCAGCGGTACGAGCCCGCGCATGTCTGACGACGCATCGGCCCGTTCCTTGGGCTCTGATCTGGCGAGGGTGGATGCCCACCAGGTGGGCGCATCCGAGTACGACGAACTGCCGGAGCTGACGGATGGCATGTTGGCGCGCGCGACGGTCAAGCGCGGAGGTCGACCAAAGTCGGAGTCTCCCAAGGTGCTGCTGTCGGTTCGGTATAGCTCGGAGGTCGTGGAGTACTTCCGCGGCACGGGCGATGGCTGGCAGTCGCGCATGGATGGTGTCCTGCGGGAGTACGTGGCGCAGCACTCTCGATGACGTGCAACCATGGTGGGAATCGCCATGCCCGTCACCGCACCACCTCCGTAGCTTCAATGCGCGGCAGCGCGCGCACCTCGTCCACCGTCAGCACATCCTCGGCCGGCATGGCCTGATCACACAGCTTGGCCAGGACCTTGAGAGCCTTGCGCTCCTCGCGCTTGGCGGCGCCGAGGGCCTTTGCTGCGGCATCTTCGCGTTGCCGCTCCGGCGTCAGCAGCGTGAAGAGGGTCGACAAAGCCTTCACAGCTTCGGTCGCCAAGCGCTTCTCGCTCACTGCAGCGAGGCGCAGGCGCTGGGCCTCACGCCAGCGCTTGGCGGCCACGGCGATGTCGATGAGTTGGCGATTGTGCTGCATGGGCTCAGTGTCGTGGTGGAAGGAATCCGCTGGCAATCCATTCGTAGTGGATTGATTGATGTGCGAATCAGTTGTGTTGCTGCGCGGCGTGCTCGATCTGGGCGCGGCACTCCAGGTGGCGTCGGCGGCGCGTGGTCTGGTGGCTGCGCCAGAGCAGGCCGGCGGCCCACCGCACAGAAGCGACGGGGCCTGCGCCAGCGCGCGGCGGCGCATGGCGGCGAGGCGGAAGAGGGTGGTGATCGTGTTCATGCGGCCACCTTTGCGAGCAGGGCTGCATCACGCGCTGCTTCAATGGCCTTGGCGGCCTCTAGCGCTGCCGGGCAGCCGTAGTGCAGCAGCCCGCCGTGTTTGCTCAGGCTGGCGATACGGTCGTTGGCCTTTTCGTTGACGAACCAGTAACCGTCCCAGACCGCACCTCGTATCCCATTGCCTTCAGCGCGGCGGCCACGGAGCTTGGTATGCAGCGTGTCCAACTGCTCTGCAGACTTACTCAGCCTGGTAGCCGAGCACAGGTAGAAGGCCGCGTATTCCGAGCGGGCCAGGGTTCCTTGCGGCGCGTGGGGCAGGGCGGCCTGGCTGTTGGTGCCCTGCTGGGCGGTAGTGGCTTGCATCTTTCACTCCATCGTTGTTTCAATCCACACACGCCTGCTGCTTAGGCCCCGTGCCGCCGGGCCTGGGGTGTGTCGCGGTTGTGTGCTGCGATGGGGTGAATTGAATCATAATTCAATCACTACGCCAACTATGATTCATTTATGGTGAATTTTGCTACACCTCTCTCATACCAGCCAGAGCACAGACGAAAAAAAGCCCGCTGCAGGAGCGGGCTGGAAGGAGTTGAGATGGAAGGTGGTGCGCGACTGTGTCTACCCTCGTCGCGCCCGTGCAAGCTCCACCTGCTGGGGCAGGGTGTAGAGGTACGTGAGAAGGAAGTAGGTCAGGTGGTTGCCAGGCTCGATCTTGGTGATGCGGAGGGTGTAGATCATGGGTCTCATGCTCGCATGAAAAAGCCCGCTCGGGGCGGGCTCACGAAGGGCGTGGACGTCTGTAAGGTAGGCGTGCATACGTGTGCACACCTCTACATCCCTTGTGTTCCACTATGAAAAAGATAGCTGTACATCCATGCAGGTTGCTGGAAAACATCACTTTCGAAGGCGTTTTTTGAACTTAACTTGTTGACCTATCAGGCTCGCCTAAGTATCATTGGCACAAGTGGATTGGGGGTTCCCGGTCGGCGCTAGGCCTCGGTGGGTTCATCGAGGCCTTTCGCTTTTCTGGGCCTCATGGATGCACTTTGAGCCCCCAGCTTTCAAAGCCTGTACCGGCTCCTTTGCGGCCATTTTTGCTAAAAAATTTGCCTTTGAGTACGTCAAAGGCTCGGTTCGGTTGCTCGGGACGGATGTGATGTATCCCTATTGGGCGAGCAACTAGATCGGCAAGCTGAAGGCCGTGAGAGTTCGTTCGCTTGTCGCCAAAAACAATACTTAGAGGGAGCTTGCAGCCGAACTTGTTCGCTCCATCGCATATACGGCGAAATTCAAGCTCCAAATCTTTATCTTCTTTTGCTCCTCTGCACTCGACAATTACATGAGTTGTCAAATCCTCCTGTTGCTTTTCTCGCAAAAAATCAACGAGACTATCCATGCAGAAGCCCAGAGCCAAATGGTACAAGTTAGCGGGTGATGTTGCCGTCTTCTGAAGCTTGTACTTGTCAATGACACAACTTAGAAGCACGAAATTTGATTCGGAAATTATTGCATTCAGATCACCAATAAATGCTTGTTGATGATCTTTGCTTCTAAAGAAATTGAATGCGCCTTTTTCTTTTCTGATCTCGTGCTCATGGAGCACTACTTGGTCGTGCCCGAAATGTCGAAACTTGAATTTTTGTAGTGCCGGCACTACATTTTCTGAATAGTATTTCTTGTGGAATACGCAGAAGGCCAAGACGAAGACTGGATAATTGGCATCTAGTTTTTGCATTCCATGGTCACCGCTCTCATCAACGTATACCACATAGCTGCTGTCCCCACTGTTTATTCTCACGGCATCATCTGGTTTCCCAATTGGCTGGAGCTCGCCTTTAAATAAGCCAAGTTGCTCAGGGAATTTATTTTTTGTCAAAAAAATCTCCAAATCTGTGGCCTTATGGCACGCCGGCATTTTTAATAACTGACGATTGCTTGCGCCACTCCCATGGTGGCGTAGGCCCTTGTCCACCTACAGGCCGCACCGGATCGGCGCTAGCACCGCCGCATCCTCGAGATGCCCAGCATGGCTAGGATGGACGACAGCCCGATCAAGGCCCATTGAGTCAAGGTGGGGATGCCAACTGGAGTTATGACCGACGGAACTGCTGCGATGCCGAATGATCCCCCGTGTGGGAGTGAAAGGCCGGTATCGGAGCCCACTGGCGTAAGAGCCGCGGTGGCGGTGTTCACTCGAAAGAGACTGCCTGGGCTGGTGTAGGAGATGGCATAAAGCGCGCCCGCTGGGTCCGCCATCAGGCCCATAATGCCCGTCCCCATGGAACCTACCAGGGTGGCGGTGGCCGTGGCTGTGTTCACGGTGAACAAGTTGGAACTGCCATCGACAAGGTATAGAACGCCGCCTGGGGCAAAGGCAATGTCCATCGTGTTGGATACACCGGCCATGGTTCCGGCCAAAGTGGCGGCGCCAGTGGCCTTGTTTATCCTGTACAGAGTGTTGTTGCCCACGCTCCATAGTTGGCCGGACGAGTCGAATTCCATGCCGTAGAAGACGTTGGAGGCTACAGGGCCCACCAAGGTCAATGCTCCAGAGGCTGGGTCGCCGGTATACAGGTTGCTGCCACACGCCACATACATCGTTCCATTGGTGTCAAAGGCCAGGGAAAAGCAACTCGACAGTCCAAACGAACCGATGGTCGTACCCGCTCCCGTAACAGAATCGATGGTCGCGAGTTGGGTCCCGTCTGCGGAAGTGGTGTAGATCGTCGCTGCGAGCGCAACGGGTGCACATGCTGCCAAGAGCAAAGCGGCAATAGTCTTCATCCCTCTCTCCTAAAAATCTCAGCCGCTTAACCTTCTCCGATGCCGCCGCCGTAGTTGGTGCGGCTGCCGCCCTTGGCGAAGGCGGGAGAGCAGGCGAGGGCGGCAGCGGCGGTGAGGATGGTGAGGTGGGGTTTCATGCATTACATCAATGGCAATGGCGAACGCCGGTACGGTGGTCGACATGGCAGCCTTGGCTGTCAGTGCCGCCAGAGTGGGCGAAGGCAGCGAGGATTAGGGCGATGATGGTTTTCATGGGGTCTCCTATTGAGAATTCTTCCAAGCTCAGGGACTGCTACTTAACCTTCTTGCCCAGGTCATCAACGACGGATTGAGCATCAATCAGCTTCTGTCCCATCACCACGGGCTCGCGCGACATGCCGATGGTTAAGGATGCCTTGGGATAGCGAATCATTAATGGCGTACCACCAGTGGTTGTGGTTCGAGCTTGGAAGCCTCCCCACTGGTTGACAGTACCGGTGGTGTAGCTCTGTGAAGCGGTCGGAATGAATGCGTGGTCAGCGCCCGACTTCTCGGAAATGATGGCGAAGTGGGTGTAGCCCTTCTCCAGCGTCAGCTCGGCTGCGCGCAAAAACACCATGTCGTCTACAGAATCCTGGCTGGTGAAGCCGTTGCCCTGGAAGCGCACGACGTACACGTCATCGGCGCGGCGAGTTTCCGAGAAGCCGCCCAGCAGACCGCTGGAGGTGTAGGGTGTGCAGGCGGTAAGAGCCAAGACTGCGGCTATGAAGAGAGGTTTCTGCATGGTGTATTGTGTAAGCGAAGGTTGCATTTTAGGTGCGCCAATGGCTTGGCGCTAGTAGTTCCTAAAACTGCTCACTGCGCCAAGCGGTCAGCACCTTGCCAAGTACCTCAAAGTGTGTGGATGGTTCCGCTTGGCGATCCGCTACCCTGCCGCTGGTCGGCGCTTGCATTACCCGTCTTCCCATTTCCCGAGCACTGTTCCCAATACTCGAAAAGGCTCTCGGATAGGCTCATGCTGGGGGTTGAGGGGCATGAGCCACTGCCGACCATCTTCGTTCTTGTAGACCTTGAACGTCACTTCGTGCGAGCCCTCCAAGCAAGCAACTACACGATCGCCATTGACGGGCGCGAGGCGTTCAGGGTCTACGAAGATGATGCAGCCTTCAGGGTAGGTGCGGCCGGCCCCGCTGGGGGCGGTCATGGAGTCGCCGCGCACGCGCAGGGCAAAAGTACCGTTGCTGTGGCTGACGGGGCAATCCAACCATCGCTCTGCATCGCTGGGTTGAAATGGGTCAGATGCTTCGCACCACTCTCTTGCGCGAACCCATGAGATCAGTGGAACCTTGCTGCGCAGGTCTGGGCCTGTGCTGACGTTGCCTTGGGGTAGTACGGTGTTCGTTGCATCGCTGTCGCCTTTCATCGCCCCTTCGCCAGTGGCAAGCCAAAGGGACGAGACGCCAAGCAGAGCAGCTGCCCGCTCATGGTTCGTTGCGCTGAAGGCTTTTGATTTGCCATCAACAACCCGCTTCACGCCCTGGTAGGTGATGTCAAGCGCTTTGGCTAGCGCCGTCACATCCATCTCGGCGTGCTTCAGGGCGGCATTCAGCCTTGCGGCGTAGTCAATCATGCTTTAAGTCTGTCGAGTAGAGAGTGAACCATGGTTGCCTTTTTGTTTGAATCATGATTCAATGCGCGTATGAAGCGCAGCGAAGCCATTCAACTCTTGGGCGGGGACATCCCTTCCGCTGCCAAGGCAGTAGGCATTTCTTACCAGGCCGTGAGCCAGTGGCCCGACCCTCTCTCGCGGCGCATTGAGGATCGCGTGCTCGCAGCGTGCATGCGGCATGGCATCCCGATTCCGAACGACCTCGAACCCGCCCAGCCCCAGCCGGCCAAAGCGGAGGCCTGACGCATGGAGCCCATCGTCTCCCGCTCCCTGATCCTTGACCGTGCCCGGCGCGCCGTCGAGTCTGGCCAGCCCATCCATCAGTTCCAGGCTTGGCCTGTCGGCACTGCCGCGGGTCAGGTCTTCCACCAGGCAGCCCGCCGTGGTTTTTGCCTCCGACGATCACCGCGCCCGCCAGCAGCAACGCTTGCACACGCTGGCCCGCCTTGCCCATCAGTAACGCGCCTCGCGCAACTGAGAACGGCCGCCTCCGGGCGGCTTTTTTACGTCCCTACGACCTGCGCGAGCGGTCACAACCTTTGAAAGGCTCACCATGAGCAAACTCGTCCAACTGCGCGCCCAGCGCGAAGCCAAGGCGCGCGCCGCGGCTGAACTGAACGCCAAAACCCCCGCTGACCAGCGTATGCCCGCCGCCGATGCATCGGCCCTGGATGTGGTCCTCAACGAGATTGAAGCCATCGACGCCGAAATCGCCCGCGAGAACCGCCTGAACCAGATCGCGGGCGACGAACACGCCGAGCATGAGGCGGCGCTGAATGCGGCCATCCGCGCCGGCGGTGGCCGTACCGACGAAGCGCTCGCACTGCGCGCCATGCTGCAGGGCGGGCTGTCTGCGCTGTCGCCCGAACAACGCCAGGCCATGAACGCCCACTTGAACCCCGACATCCGCGCGGCCATGTCCACGACGACCGGTTCCGAGGGTGGCTATACGGTGGCCACCGAGTACAACCGTGCGCTGATCGAGGCGATGAAGTTCATCGGCGGCGTGCGGCCCGTAGCGGACGTGTTCCAAACCGCCACTGGTGCGCAGATGCTGTTCCCCACGACCGATGCCACCTCGGAAGAGGGCGAGATCGTGGGCCAGAACGCGGCCGTGACTGCGGGCGAAACCACGTTCGGCCAGGCCGCCATGGATGTGTACAAGTACTCGTCCAAGAAGATCGCGCTGCCCTTCGAACTGGTGCAGGACTCCATGTTCGATCTGGAGACCTACATCAAGACGCTGCTCGCGCTGCGCATCGGCTGCATCACCAATCGCCACTTCACCGTGGGCACTGGCACGGGCCAGCCGCGCGGCATCGTGGTCGCATCGACCGTCGGCAAGACCGGCACCACCGGGCAAACCACCAGCGTCACCTACGACGACCTGGTGGACCTGGAGCACTCCGTGGACCCCGCCTATCGCAATGGTGCCTCGTTCATGTTCCACGACGACACCCTGAAGGTCGTGCGCAAGATCAAGGACACCCAAGGGCGTCCGATCTTCGTGCCTGGCTACGAGCAGGGCAACCCGGGCGGCGCTCCTGACCGCTTGCTGGGCCGCACGATCAGCATCAACCAGCACATGGCCACCATGGCCGCGAACGCCAAGTCGATCCTGTTCGGCCAGATGTCGAAATACAAGATTCGCGACGTGATGGACCTGACCGTGTTCCGCATGACCGATTCCGCGTTCACGCTGAACGGCCAGGTCGGCTTCGTCGCCTTCATGCGCTCGGGCGGGAACATGGTGGATAACGGCGGCGCGATCAAGTACTACGCCAACTCCGCCACCTGATGAACCCAGGCCCCGGCTGCGGCTGGGGCCGTACTCCAAGGAGCCGAAATGGCAAAAGCACAATCCACTGAGCAAACCGAACGCTGCGACGTGCGCGTCCTCGCGGCCGTCACCATCGGCGACACCCGCTATCAGCCCGACGAGGTGATCGAAGGTCTGTCGGTGGCTATCGCCCAGGCCCACCACGGCAGCGTCGATCCGCACCCCGATGCGGTTGCCTACGCGCGCACTCTCGGCACCCCCGTCCACCAGTTCGAGTAGCCCATGGCCGACTCCGTGAAGATCGACCTCGCGCGCGCCAAGCTCCACCTTCGGGTGGATGGCGACGACGAGGACACCCTGATCGCCGCGTGGATCGCCGCCGCGTACCTGGTCATCGAGGGGGCGATCTTCCGGAAGGTCTACCAGGCCGACGGGGAAATTCCGCCCACGGACACGACCGGCATCGTCCTGGACGAGGTGATCAACTCGGCTGCGCTGCTCATCGTCGGGCACCTGTACGCCAACCGCGAAGCCACGGTCAACGCGCAGACCATCGAGGTTCCCATGGGGGCTCAGTGGCTGCTGCGGCCCTACATCAACACCGCAGGGGGCTTCTGATGCAGGCAGGCAAGCTCAACAAGCGCGTCACCATCCAGCAGAAGGGCGCGGCCACTAACTCGTGGGGCGAGCCCCTTCCTGACGCATGGGAAGAGGTCGCCAAGGTGTGGGCCCGCATCCTGCACCAGAGCGGCATGGCCAGCATCAAGGCCGATGCCCAGACCTCCGTGGTGAAGGCTTCTGTCCGCGTGCGCTACCGCACCGACCTGCTGGCCGGAATGCGCGTGCTGCACGGCACCACCGTGTACCTGGTGCGCGCCGTGCTCCCCGATGAAGTGCGGCGCGAGCACGTCGATCTCGTTTGCGAACAGGTGACCTGAGATGGCCAACGGATGCAATGGAGGCAGCAGCCGAAGGGTGCACCGCACCGGTCCCAAGTCCGTCAGCTTCTACGTTGACACGGCGGGTATCGACGGCATTGCCGACTACCTGGAGCAACTGGGCGAGGGCGTGAAAGACGCCATTCGCCCCGTGGCCCAGGCCGGCGCGCAAGTGATTTACGAGCGCGTGAAGATGAACGTGGCCGGCATGGGTCGCGTCTCCGGGAACCTGAACCGGGCGATCTACCAGGCATACATGCCCGAAGCATCGACAGAAGGAAAGTCCGCCTACTACCGGGTTTCGTGGAACGTCATCAAGGCCCCGCATGGCCGCCTGCTGGAATGGGGCTGGGTGCAGCGCTACAAGGCGTATTTCAAGGACGGCCGGTGGCACACGGACAAGAAATCACCGCTGCCGCAGCCCATTCAGCGCCCGGGGTTCGCATTCATCCGCCGCGCCCAAGCCGCCGTCCCGGAGGCCGAAGCCGCCATGCAGAAAGAACTGCTCAACCAAATCGAGGCACTTTTCTACTATGGCGCTTGAATACGAACTCCATACCCGTCTGCTGGCACAGTGCCCCAGGGTGTTCACCCTCACGGCGGACTTCGGCACGCAGCGCCCCTATGTGACCTGGCAACACATTGGCGGAAAGGCCTTCCGCTGGTCTGAAAACACCGCGCCCGACATCCGCAACGCGGCCATCCAGGTCAACGTATGGGCCGACACCAAGCAACAGGCCTTCGGCATGTTGCAGGCCATCCAAGAGGCCCTGTGCGAGATGACCGAGGCCAAATTCACCGCCACGCCGATGGAAGAGCCCATGGACTCCTTCATCGAAAACCAGAGCAGCCAGGAAACCGACCAGGTGAAAGGCGCGATGCAGTCCTTCAGCATCTGGGGCGAACGCTTCTGATGCACTGATCCAACCGGTGCAGACCGGCCCCAGCAAACCGCCTTCGGGCGGTTTTTTCGTTTCTGAACCGCCTTCAGGCGAATTTTTCAATCCTGAAAGAGGCCCACCATGGCACGCACCCCCAACGGCACGATCCATTCTGTCGCCACCGTCCTCGCAGCCGCGAAAACCATCACCGCCATCACCAACGCTGCCGAGGCAGCCTGCTCCAGCACCGCCCACGGCTACAGCGTTGGCGACATCCTGCTGATCTACAGCGGCTGGGGCCGCCTGAACTTCCGTGCGGCGCGCGTGAAGAGCCAGACCACCGATAGCTTCGTCCTGGAAGGCATCGACACCAGCAACACGGAGCTGTTCACCCCTGGTGGCGGCGTCGGCTCTGTCCGCAAGGTCAGCACCTGGGTGGACCTGGACCGCACCATGAACCACAGCTCCAGCGGTGGCGACGCCAAGACCGTGAACGTGAAGTTCATCGAGAGCGACGTGGAAATCGTGCTCAACGACGGCTTCAACGCCGTGCAGCGCACGTTCGACATGGACGCCGACATGATCGGCACGCCTGCCTACACGGCGCTCAAGATGCTGTCGGACACCAACGCCGACACCGTGGTGCGCCGCCGCGCCAAGACTGGCGCTGTGTCGCTGATCCCGGCGAAGGTCTCCTTCAACGAAGAAGAAACCCTGACCGAAGGCCAGGCCGTGACCGTCAAGGGCACGTTCAACGCCCAAAACGTCAGCACGCGCTACGCCGCCTGATTCCGCCCGCAAGGGTATCCCCAGCACCGACTCGGCCCTGTTCGCTTCTCTCGCGGGAGGCGGCAGGGTCGGGCACGGGCATCTTCTGCACCTCCCGCGAAAGACTCAAATGAGCAAGACCGACAAGCAAAAGTCCATCCCCGCCGCCAGCATCCAACTCCTGGGCGCGCAACCGGCTGAGTTCGACCTCCCCATCACCCTCGAAAAGCTCGACGGCGAAACCCTCGAATTCGCCATCCGCGCCAAAACCATGCGCAAGAGCCAATGGGCAGCCATCCGCGACGAGCGTCAACGCGCCATCCTGCAGTCGGTCAAAACGCCCGACGACGAAGACACGGCCACCCCCTTCATCGACAAAGCGCTGGCCCTGCTGGACACGCGCGGCGAAGCGGCCATGTCCAAGGAGGCCGCGGCCCGCGATGCCGCCGCCGTGCTGCACTTCGCGGTCTCGTGGCCGGCGGAACAGCCGCTCAACGCGGGCACCCTGATCGACCTGGAGGACGAACTGCCCGGCTCCCTGGAAACCATCATCGCGGCCTACAACCGCGCCATCTACCAAGGCCGCCTGGGAAACTGAAGGCGCTGGCCCGCGCGCTGTTCGAGCCGCCCATCACCGAAGCCGAAGCCCGCTCCGAAGGCTTCGAGCTCGAAGACTACGAAACCGAAGCCATCGAAGTGTGGCCCGACAACGAACAGGCGTTCAGCGTGTTCCAGCGCGCGGGCACGAAGTGGGTGTTCCCGGCCATGGGCGGCGTTCCCACGGGCCTGCGGTGGGAGGCCATCTACCCGCTCATGGGCAGGCTTGGCCTGGACGACGAAGGCTGGAACGGCCTGCATGACGCCTTGTCGGTCATGGAGTCGGCGGCAACCGACACCATGCGCGAGTTTGCGCCGAAGGAGAGGAAGGGGTAGGGCCGTCTATGCCGTCCCGGCCATCTCGTGCTCCGCGGCCGTTGCCAGAACGTGGAGCGAGACTGTCCCCGGCCCTTGGCGGCCGAATCAATGCGCTGCAGCAGGTTCTCCGGCAGGCTGATATTCAGGCGCACAGCCTTGGAGCGCACCTTGGCCAGATCGATGTCCACCAGCATCCAGTACCTGCCCGAGTAATCGGGGTTGCCTGCCCAGGCCTCAGGAGAACTGGCGGCGAGGATGGGATCGTCGTCCGCGCCGAAGTGCGCCTCTGCGGCTTCCTGGGCAGACTGGGGTAGGGGAGTTTTCAGGGGAGTTGGCAGGGAATCGCGGGGTACGAAAATTCGCTCCTCAGAGGTAAGCCCCCCTTCGTTCCCCTGATTGGGGTGCCCGTATCGGTTCGAGTCCCATCAGCCACCCCAGATCAAAAAACGCGCTAGCGCTGTCAAAAGCCTAGCGCGTTTTGTTTTGTGCGCCCGCATGAATACTGTATATTTAATCAGTATTCATGAGCGCATCCCCCATCTCTTTCCCACCCCCGCAAAGTGCCCGCCAGCCAAAGTGGCGGACACCAAATGTCTGGCGCGCGGACCAATTGGCCGTGGCGCAGGCGGTGTCCTCGGGCCATGCGGCGCTGGATGCTTGTCTGCCGGGCGGCGGCTGGCCCATGGGGGCGTTGTGCGAGGTGGTGACGCCGCCCGAGGCGCGGCTGGAGTGGCCGTTGGTGCTGCCCGCGTTGGTGCGCAGGGCCGCGCAGCGGGCCGGGTGGATGGCGGTGGTCGCGCCGCCGCACGAGCCGTTCGCGCCCGCCTTGCAAGCGGCGGGTTTGCCGGTCGACCGGCTGTGCTGGATGCGGCCAGCCGGCGCGCAGGCCGCCTGGGTGGCCGAGCAGGCGTTGCGTTGCCGTGACGTGCTGGCGGTGCTGGTCTGGCTGCCGCCGCGCGTGCGGCCCGACGTGTTGCGCCGGCTGCACCTGGCGGCGGCGCGGCAGGGGGCTTTGTTGTGGGGTTTTGTGCCACCGGGGGCTGTGGCTGCCACTCCCGCGCCGCTGCGCCTTGCGGTGTACGGCGGTGCGGACGGGCTGACCGTGCAGGTGCTCAAGCGCCAAGGGCCGGCGGTGCTGGAGCCCATCGGGTTGCCCGCTGGCGGTCGGCTGGCGATGGCACTGGCGGCGCAGGCGCAGCGGCGCGCCGCGATGTCCGCCGTGTCGCCCGCCCAGGAGTTTCGCCATGGAACATTGGATCGCCTGGCCGTGGCCGCCCGCTGACGCGGCGGACGCGCACTGGTGGGCGCTGCGCTTCACGCCGCGCGTGGCGCGGCTGGACGAGGCCTTGCTGCTGGAGGTGTCCGCCACCGAGCGGCTGTGGGGCGGCCGTTCGCGCCTGCTGGCATTGGTGCGGCAGGAAGCGGCGGGCGCCGTCCATGCCCAGGCCCCCACGGTGCTGCAGGCCCTGGCCTTGCTGCGGCTCGCGCAGGCGGGGCGCCCGCCGCCGCGCCATGTGCCCCAGGGCTTGCCGCTGCACACGCTGACGGCGTTGCGCCCCCACGCGGCGAGCCTGGCGCGCATGGGCTGCCGCACCTGGGGCGACGTGCGCGCCCTGCCGCGCGCGGGGCTGGCGCGGCGGCTGGGGGCGCAGCCGCTGCGCGCGCTGGACCAGGCCTGGGGCGATGCGCCGCACCCGCTGCCCTGGCTGACCTGCCCCGAGCGCTTTGAAACCTCCGTTGAATTGCCTGCGCTGGCCGACACCGCCGATGGCCTGCTGCACCCCGCGCAGCCGCTGCTGGCCGCGCTGCGCCGCTGGCTGCAAGCGCGCCACCAGGGCGTGCTGGCGCTGGAGCTGGGCTGGCGCTACGCCCTGCGCCGCATTGACGGCGTGGAGCTGCCCCCTGGCGACACCCTGGCCGTGCGCACCGCCGAGCCCTTGCAGGACATGGCCCACCTGCACCGGCTGCTGGCGGAGCACCTGGCGCACCGGCAACTGGCGGCGCCCGTGGACCGTGCCACGCTGCGCGCGCTGGAGACGGCGCCCTGGCGCGAAGACTCCGGCGTGCTGGCGCCCCAAGGGCACGGCGGGCAGGGCGAACCCTGGGGCCAGTTCGTCGAGCGCCTCTCGGCCCGCCTGGGGGCGGGGCAGGTGCTGGTTCCGCAGTTGCTGGCCGACCACCGGCCCGAGCGCATGGTGCAGTGGCGCGCCGCTGCCGGCGGCCCGGCCGCGCCACCCGCCGCCACCCCTGCGCCCGATGCCGCGCTCTACCCCGCATGGCTGGTGCGCCCGCCCAGGCCGCTGGCGGTGCGGGGTGGGCGCCCGTGCTGGCATGGCCCGCTGCGCCTGCTGGCCGGGCCGCAGCGGCTGGAGACGGGCTGGTGGGAGCCCCCTGGAGCTCCTGGTGCAGATGCAGAAACGGGCCTCGCGCGGCGCGACTATTTCGTGGCTCACAACGCCGTGGCGGGCACGGTGTGGGTGTTCCGCGAGCGCTCCACGCAAGGAGAGCGCTGGTTCCTGCAGGGCGTCTATGGCTGACCCGGCCCTGTTGCCTGGCTATGCGGAGTTGCATTGCCTGTCCAATTTCAGCTTCCAGCGTGGCGCATCGCACCCGCACGAGCTGGTGGAGCGCGCCCACCGCCTGGGCTACGCCGCGCTCGCGCTGACCGACGAATGCTCGGTGGCGGGCGTGGTGCGCGCGCACCAGGCGGCCCAGGCGTGCGGCCTGCGGCTGCTGGCGGGCAGCGAGTTCGCGTGGGGGCACCTGCGCATCGTGGCGCTGGCCCGCGATGCGGCGGGCTGGGGCGACTTGTGCGAATTCATCTCCGCCGCGCGCCGCCATGCGCCCAAGGGCGGCTACCGAGTGGATGAGCGCTCCGACTTCAGCCTGCTGCGCGGCTGCGAGGTGCTGGTGGCGCTGGACCGCGCGCACTGTGATGCTTCCGATTTCATAGCTGCCAGCGCTCTACTGGCAAGGGCTGAAGGCCAATTTGGCTTCCAATTCTGGTTGGCGGTGGAGTTGCACCTTGCCCCAGGCGACGCGCTGTGGCTCGACCTGCTGCGGCGCGTGGGCGCGCACCTGGGCCTGCCGCTGGTGGCGGCGGGCGGCGTGTGTATGCACAGCCGCTCGCGCAAGCCGCTGTACGACGTGATGACCGCCGTGCGCCTGGGCCGCCGCGTGGCCGATTGCGGCTTTGCGCTGCAGGCCAATGCCGAGCGCCACCTGCGCCAGCGCGTGCGGCTCGCGGGCATCTACCCGCCGGACCTGCTGCAGGCCACGCTGGCCGTGGCGGCGCGCTGCACCTTCAGCCTCGATGAAATCCGCTACCGCTACCCGCTCGAAACCGTGCCCCCCGGCATGACGCCGCGCCAGGCCCTGGCCTGGTTCGCCTGGGACGGCGCGCGCGGCCGCTATCCGCTGGGCGTGCCGCAGGCAGTGGCCGAGCGCATCGCATCGGAGCTGCGGCTCATCGCCGACTGCGCATACGAGATGTACTTCCTCACCGTGCACGACATCGTGCGCTACGCGCGCAGCCAGGGCATCCTGTGCCAGGGGCGCGGCTCGGCGGCCAACTCGGTGGTGTGCTATTGCCTGGGCATCACGGCGGTGAGCCCCGAGGCGTCGCACCTGCTGTTCGAGCGCTTCATCAGCCGCGAGCGGCGCGAGCCGCCCGACATCGACGTGGACTTCGAGCACGAGCGGCGCGAGGAGGTCATCCAGTACATCTACGCCAAATACGGCCGCGAGCGCGCCGCCATCGCCGCCGTGGTCATCACCTACCGCACGCGCAGCGCGCTGCGCGACGTGGGCAAGGCCCTGGGTGTGGCGCCCGCGCTGGTGGATGCATTCGCCAAGGACCACCACTGGTTCGACGACACCTTCGCGGCCGACCGCCTGCAGGCCTTGGCCCGCGACGTGGGCGCGCCCCTCGATGCCCATACGGCCGCGCTGTGGCTGGAGCTGGCCGCCCAGCTCAAGGGGTGTCCGCGCCACCTGAGCCAGCACGTGGGCGGCTTCGTACTCACCGAAGGCAAGCTCACGCGCCTCGTCCCTGTGGAGCCCGCCAGCATGGCGGGCCGCAGCGTGATCCAGTGGGACAAGGACGACCTGGACGCGATGGGCCTGATGAAGGTGGACGTGCTCGCCCTGGGCATGTTGACCGCGCTGCGCCGCTGCCTCGACCTGCGCGCCGCGCTGCGCGGCGAGCGTTGGGGCCTGGCTGACATCCCGCGCGAAGACCCCGCCACCTACGACATGGTCTGCGCCGCCGACACCGTGGGCCTGTTCCAGATCGAAAGCCGCGCGCAGATGAGCATGTTGCCGCGCCTGCGCCCCCGCACGCTCTACGACCTGGTGGTGGAGGTGGCCATCGTGCGCCCCGGCCCCATCCAGGGCGGCATGGTGCACCCCTACCTGCAGGCGCGCGAGCGCGCGCGGCGCGGCCAGCCGCTGCCGCTGGAAAAGCCCGAACTGGCCGAGGCCCTGGCGCGCACGCTGGGCGTGCCCATCTTCCAGGAGCAGGTGATGCAGATCGCCATGATCGCCGCGCGCTTTTCCGCCAGCGAGGCCGATGCGCTGCGCCGCTCCATGGCCGCGTGGAAGCGCTCGGGCGGCGTGCACCGCTTTCAGGAGCGGCTCATCGAAGGCATGGTGGCCAACGGCTACGCGCGCGGCTTCGCCGAACGCATCTTTGCGCAGATGCTGGGCTTTGGCGAATACGGCTTCCCCGAAAGCCACGCGCACAGCTTCGCGCTGCTGGCCTATGCCAGCGCCTGGTTCAAGCGGCACGAGCCCGCGTGTTTTCTGGCCGCGCTGCTCAATTCGCAGCCGATGGGCTTCTACACACCTTCGCAGCTCGTGCAGGACGCGCGCCGCCACGGCGTGCGCGTGCTGCCCATCGACGTGGCGGCGAGCGGCTGGGAATGCACGCTCGAAGGCCCCGGCGCCGTGCGGCTCGGGCTGTGCCTGGTCGGCGGCCTGGGCGCGGCGGCGGCCCGGCGCCTGGAGGCGGCGCGGGCGCTGGCGGCGTTCGCGAGCACGCAGGACCTGGCCTTGCGCGCGGGGCTCGACAGATCGGATCTGCACGCCCTGGCCGCCGCCGATGCGCTGCGCTCGCTGTCCGGCCACCGCCGCCAGCAGATGTGGGACGCCGCCGCCCAGCTGCGCGCCCCGGCGCTGCTCGCCACGGCGCCGGTGCACGAAGCGCCGCTGGCCCTGCCCGCCGCGCCCGAGGGCGAGGAAATCCTGTTCGACTACGCGGCCACCGGCCTCACCCTGCGCCGCCATCCGCTCGCGCTGCTGCGCCCGCGCCTGCAGCGCTGGCGGCTGCAGACCGCCGTGCAACTGCTGGCCGCGCCCCACGGCCAGCGCGTGCGCGCCTGCGGCATCGTCACCGCGCGCCAGCGGCCCGGCACGGCCAAGGGCACGATGTTCATCACCCTCGAAGACGAAACCGGCCCTGTCAACGTCATCGTGTGGCCCGCGCTGATCGAACGCTGGTGCGATGCGCTGCTGCGCGCGCGCCTGCTGGCGGTGGAAGGGCTGTGGCAAAGCGTGGCCGAACCGGGGCAGGGGGCCGTGCGGCACCTGGTGCTCCAGCGCTGCAAGGACCTCACGCCGCTGCTGGGCCGCCTGTCGGCGGCGCTGGAGGGGAGCCGGGATTTTCGCTAGCTGCTATGGGTTGCTACTGGCTGGCGACCGTGCCCGTGGGGAGGGTGAAGCGCTCGGATTCCGCCTGGGCTTCTTCCGGCGCGCGGATGAGCAGCACCGGAATCTGCGCCATGCGCAGGATTTGCTCCGCGCTGCTGCCCAGCAGCCAGCGGTTCAGGCCGCGCCGGCCATGGGTGCCCAGCACGATCAGGTCACTGTGCGACCGGTCCACCTCGGCCAGCACCTGCTCGTGCACCTTGCCCTGGTAGGTGTCCAGCAGCACGGTGTCGGCGGCCACGCCCTGTTCCACGGCCCGGGCGCGCGCGGCCTCCAGCAGCTTGAGCGCATCGCCGCGCAGCTCGCCCTGCCAGCCGGCGCTGGCGCCCGCGTAGACGCCCATGGACAGCGCGAGCGACAGTTCGTCGATGACGTGGACCAGCCGCAGCCTGCCGCCGGTGAGCTTGGCCAGGGCGATGGCCTGGTCCAGGCCCTTGTTGGACGTGGAACTGCCATCGACGGGAACGAGGATGTGTTGGTACATGGAAAACCTCCAGGCAATGCGTATGAACGGAGGCCCAGTGTGGGACGGAGCCCGTGGCCGGGGCTTGATCTGGCGCAAGAGTTGGCCGCTTGGCCGGGTACGGTTGCTATTGAAAAGTGAGCTGCTAGTGCTTTCCAGTCAAGCGCTGGAGGCCAAAAACACTCCAAATACGTACCGGAGACTCAGCGCCGTGCCTTGGCCGCGCCCGTGCCCGCGCGCGCCGGCGCCTTGGCCTGCGCCAGCAGCGGCGCGCAGTCCGCGTCGTCCGCCGCCGCCGGCACGGTGAGCGGCACCAGCACCAGCGCCGCCGGGGCGGCCGCCACGGCGGCCACGGCGGCGCCCGCGCGCAGCAGCAGCGGGCCGGTTTCCAGCCCCGCCTTCGGGTCGGCGAAAGTGCCGCGCACATACAGCGGCGTGCGCAGTGAGAAGAACTTCCATTGCAGCGACTCGGGCTTGATGCGCAGGTCGATCTTTTCATTCGCCAGGTCGATCTGGCCGGTGGCCTCGACGATGGCCTCGTCGGTGCTCAGCTTCACGGTGCGCGCCTGGGCCAGGCCGTTCTGCACGCTGAAGTCGGCCACGGCGCAGCGCAGGTGCACCTCCTTGTCCGCGCCGAACAGTTTGCTCACCACCACGCTGCCCAGGTTGAGCGAGGCCAGGTCGAGCATCTGCGCGCTCAGCACGCCATCGCGCACGTAGAGCTTGGCCTCGCCCGTGCTGGTGGCCGCGAGCTTGGCGACGGAGTTGCCCTGGGCCTGCAGTGCCACGGCGCCGTCCAGCCGGCCCAGGCTCTTTTGCATCAGTTCCACCTTGGGGAACAGCGCCGACAGCTTGAGCGCCTGCACCGAGCCGCGCACCTGCGCGCGCAGCGGCCCGCCGCCGCGTGCGTCGAGCCGCACCTGCGAGCTGAATTGGCCTTGCGCCACGCCGAAGACCAGCGGGTCGAGCGTGAGCTGCGCGTCGTCGAGCTTGGCGTGCACGCTCACGTTCTCGATCGGCAGGCTGCTCTGGCGCACGATCTTCTGGCCGGTGAAGCGCAGGTCCATGTCCATGGCATTCCAGCGGTCGGTGGCGAAGGGGGCGTCGGGCAGCACCTTGCCGGGGCGCGCGGCCTTGGGGCCTTCGCGCTCGTCGGCCCCGAGCAGCGGGCCCAGGTCGGCCAGGCGCAGTTGGCGCGAGGCCATGGTGCCCGTCAGCTTGGGGCGCGGCTCGCCGGAGGTGTAGGTGATATGCCCGCTCAGGTCGCTTTGCCCCACGCTGCCACGGAAGTCGCGGTAGTCCCACACGGCCTGCTTCGGCTGCAGGCTGCCTACCAGGCGGCCCGTGGTCTGGAACGGCGGGGTGTTGGGCAGCACGATGCCGGTCAGGCCGTACAGGTCGGCCATGCTGTCCGCGCGCAGGGCCAGGCGCACGTCCAGGCCCGAGAGCGCGGCGGGGTTGGCCAGTGTGCCCTCGACCTCGGCGGCTACGCCGCCCGCGCGCGCCTTGAATTGCAGCGGATAGTCGCCCTTGCCGCCGTTGTTGCCCAGCGTGAGCACCGAGCCCGCCTTGCCGCTGCCTTCGACCTTGGCCTTGGCGTAGCGGCCGCTGAGGGTGAAGCGCAGGCCGTAGCGGGCGTCGCCGGGCAGGGTGTCGATCTGCGCCTTGACGTCGAGGTTCTGCTTGGCGTCGGCGAGGGCGATCTGGCCCTGGCGCAGCACGAGCTGGTTCAGGTTGAAGCTCCAGGGGGTGGAGGCGCCGCCATCGGAGGCGTCTTTTTTCGGCAGATCGAATTGCCAGTTGGCCTTACCATCGGCCTGGCGGACGAGGGCGACGTCGGGCGCATCCAGCGCCACGGTGTCGATGGCGATCTGGTGCGACAGCAGCGGCAGCAGGCGCAGCGTGGCGCTGGCGCGGCCCAGCGTGGCCATGTCGGCGCGCGCGGTGCCGAAGCCGGGCGGGTTGTCCATCACCAGCTTTTCGGCGCTCACCGTCACGCCCGGCACCCAGCGCCGCCAGCCAGCTTCGAGCGGCTGCGGCCAGTGCCATTGCACCGAGAGGTCGCCGTCGATGGCGAAGCGGCGGCCCGTGGCCTCGCTGACCTCGGCGTTGATGCGCGGGCGCAGGCGGTTCCAGTCGAAGTGGGCGATGCCCACCCCCGCGAGCGCCAGCAGCACGCAGGCCGTGAGGGGCAGGGCGGCCACCCAGCGCAGCCAGCGGCGCCGGCGGACGGGGGTGGAAGGATTCTTGTTCTGCATTGCGGACCATGCTAGTGCGTACCGCGCCGCACAGGGCCGAATGGCGGGGGATTGCCGCCCTCGTCCTACAGGGACGGGGAGGCATCGCCATAATCGGCGCCCCATGCACAACCCCCACGACCCCCGCGTCCTGCCCATGCGCCACGGCGTGAACCCGAGTTGCGTGGTGCTACCGTCCCAGGGGCAGGGCAGCATGGCCGACTTTCTCGCGCGGCGCCTGCCCGCCGTGGCGCGCGCCGACTGGCTGCGCCGCATGGCCCTGGGCGAGGTGTTGGACGAATTCGGCGTGCCCGTCACGCCCGAACGGCCTTTTGCGCCCGGCATCCGCCTGTACTACTACCGCGAACTGGCGCACGAGGCCACGATTCCGTTCGAGGAGACCGTGCTCTACCAGGACGAGCACCTGCTCGTGGCCGACAAGCCGCACTTCCTGCCCGTGGTGCCCACGGGACCGTATCTGCAGCACACGCTGCTGGTGCGGCTCAAGCGCCGGCTGGGGCTGCAGGAGCTGTCGCCCATCCACCGCATCGACCGCGATACGGCGGGCCTGGTGCTGTTCTCGGTGCGGCGCGCCACGCGCGGGCGCTACCAGGCGCTGTTCCGCGAGCGCACGGTGCGCAAGGTGTACGAGGCGATCGCGCCCTGGCGGCCCGGCGTGCCCTTTCCGCGCGAGCACGCCAGCCGCCTGGAGGAAAGCCCGCAGTTCTTCCGTATGCACGAAGTGCCCGGCGAGCCCAACGCCCGCACGCGCATGGAACTGATCGAAGTGGCCGCCCCCTGGGCGCGCTACCGGCTGGAGCCCATCACCGGCAAGCGCCACCAGTTGCGCGTGCACATGGCCGCGCTGGGCCTGCCGCTGATGGGCGATGCGTTCTACCCCGAGGTGAACGACCCGCCCGAGGGCGACTACTCCAACCCGCTGCAACTGCTGGCGCGGCGGCTGGAGTTCACCGACCCGGTGACGGGCGCGCTACGGCAATTCGAGAGTCAGCTGACGCTGAGGGCCTTGCCGATCCTGCGGTGAACCTCGGGCATGACCTCGGTGGCGATGCGCCGCATGGAGTCATGCACCAGCGCGGAACCGAGCACGCCGAAGTTCTGCAGGAACATGACGTGGTCGATGCCCATCTCGTGCAGCGCCACCAATTGGTTCGTGACCGTCTCGGGCGCGCCGAACATGCCCAGCCCGGCGTTCACCACGGTGTCGTAGGTGCGGCGCGTGTCGTAGAACAGGCGCGTGTCCAGGTACAGGTTGAACGCCTCTTCCGCATTCACCTTGGCCTGCGCGTCGGACTCGGCCACGTGGCAGTGGAAGGCCAGCACGGCTTCGCCGCGCCCCGGCGCGCCGGATTCGCGGTAGCCCTTGCGGTAGTCCTCGATCAGCCCACGGATTTCCTCGGCCGAGGTCAGGCACGAATACGGCAGCGAGAAGATGTTGCGGCCCTGGCGGCCCACGTGGTAGGCCGCTTCGCGGCGCTGGATGGCGACGTGGATGGGCAGCCCGGGCTGCTGCAGCGGCCGCACGTTCAGCGCCACGCCGGGCAGGTCGTTGTACTTGCCCTGGAAGTGCACGGGCTCGCCCGACAGCGCCTGCAGCAGCACCTGCAGGTTTTCGTCGAAGCGCTCGCGCTTTTCCTCGGGGCTGATGCGGTGGCCCTCGAATTCATGGCGCAGATAGCCCGAGCCCACGCCCAGCGTGAGCCGGCCGCCGGAGAGCATGTCCACCATCGCATAGTCCTCGGCCACGGTCAGCGGGTTGTGGATGGTGATGTTGGACACCGCCACGCCCAGGCGGATGCGGGTCGTCTCGCGCGCCAGCGCGGCCAGGAACACGGCGGGGTTAGGCACCGAGCCGCATTCGTGGAAATGGTGCTCGGCCACGAAAAACGTGTCGTAGCCCAGCGACTCGGCCAACCGGGCCTCGCCGATCACCTGTTCATACAACTGGGCCACCGTGCGGTGGAAAGCGGGGTGGTGGTCCTGGACGGAAAAGATGGAGTAACGCATTAGCTGACTTGTCGGATGCGTTCGATGGCTTGCGCACCGAACTGCTGGTTGAACGTCTTGTAGGTGGGCTGGAGCGCGGCGATGAACGGCGCCTTGTCCACGTGCTCGACCACCGCCA
Source organism: Acidovorax sp. (assembly GCA_047601665.1). Lineage (GTDB taxonomy): Bacteria > Pseudomonadota > Gammaproteobacteria > Burkholderiales > Burkholderiaceae_C > JASGIT01. The sequence goes on along the minus strand of JASGIT010000001.1, from coordinate 3,986,605 downwards.
TGCCGTGCTGCCGCAGGCTGCGCACGCCCGATTGCTCGTCCGCCGCCACGCGCTTGCGCATGGCGGCGGCGCCTGCCCGCGCCGCCGCGCGGAACGCCTCCTGGTCGGCCTTGGGCAGTTTGCCGAACAGCGCGGGCGACACCAGGAACAGCGCGGGCGAGTACAGGTGCTCGGTCAGCGACAGGTACTGCTGCACCTGGTACAGCTTGGACGCCTCGATCACCGAGATCGGGTTGTCCTGCCCGTCCACCGTGCGCTGCTGCAGGGCCATGAAGGTCTCGGGCCAGTTGATCGGCGTGGGGCTGGCGCCCAGCCCCTTGAACGCCGCGATGTGGATCGGGTTTTCTTGCGTGCGGATCTTCAGGCCGTGCAGGTCCTGCGGCTGGACGATGGGGCGCCGGGTGTTGGTGATGTGGCGAAAGCCCCCTTCGCCCCAGGCCAGCGCGACCAGGCCGCGCGCGGGGAAGCGCTGGAGCACCTCCGCGCCGATGGGGCCGTCCAGCACCGCATGGGCGTGCGCGTAGTTCCGGAACAGGAACGGCAGATCAAAAATCGAGACCTGCGGCACAAAGTTGCCGAGGGCGCCGGTGGACACCAGGGCCAGGTCCTGGCTGCCCAACTGCACGCCTTCGATCATCTCGCGCTCGCCGCCCAGGGCGCTGCCGGGGAACTGCTGGATGGCGAACCGGCCATCGGTCAGCCGCGCCAATTCGGCGGCAAAGGCCGTGGCGGCGGCACCGAACTGGGAGTTGAGCGGTAGCGGGTAGCCCAGCTTCAATTCCGTGGCCGCGCGGGCAGGGCGGGGAAGCAGGGCGGAAAATGGGAGCGCCGCTGCGGCGGCGACGAAGGCCCGGCGGCGGGCGGTGGAAGGAGAATGCACTGGCGGGGAAAAGGGAGTTGCGCGAGGCCGCAAGGGTAACGCTATTCCAATCCACGCCCTGGGGCAACGCCGTGGCTAGCTGGTCTGCAAGCTATTGAATTCATAGCTTCCAGCGCTTGCTGCATAAGCGCTGGAGGCTGATTTGGCGGTAAATGGCGGATGGTCGGGCGACGGTCAGTCGCGCTCGCCGCCCATGATGCCCAGCAGCGCCAGCAGGCTCTGGAACACGTTGAACAGGTCCAGGTACAGCGCCAGCGTGGCGCTGATGTAGTTGGTCTCGCCGCCGTCCACGATCTGCTTGAGGTCGTACAGCATGTAGGCGCTGAAGATGCCGATGGCCGCCACCGACAGGGCCATCATGCCCGCCGACGAGCCCACGAACACGTTGATGATGCCGCCCACCAGCAGCACCATCGCGCCCACGAACAGCCACTTGCCCAGGCCCGACAGGTCGCGCTTGAGGGTGGAGGCCAGCGTGGCCATCACCAGGAACACGCCCGCCGTGCCCGCGAACGCGGTCATGATCAGGTCGGTGCCGTTCTTGAAGCCCAGCACCACGCCGATCATGCGCGAGAGCATCAGGCCCATGAAGAACGTGAACCCGAGCAGCACGCCCACGCCGGCGGCGGAGTTCTTGGTCTTCTCGATGGCGAACATGAACCCGAACGCGCCGCCCAGGAACACGATCATGCCCAGCCCGCCGTGCAGCGACTGGGTGATGCCCGTGGCCACGCCCAGCCAGGCGCCCAGCACGGTGGGCAGCAGGCTCAGGGCCAGCAGCCAGTAGGTATTGCGCAGCACCTTCTGGCGCTGCGCCTGGGATACGGCGTAACCCGCAGTGCCCAGCGTGGTGACGTCTGTACTCATTTCAGTGTCTTTCCAAGGTTGGCCTGCACGGCGCAGGCCAATGCATTCTAGGTGGGGCGGTTTGTCCGTTTGGCAATACCCCGACGGGCGGCGGCAGTTTGGGCGGGAGCCTTCTGCGACAGTGCGCGGCACACAAAAGCGGTAAAATTCAGGGTTTCTACCTACCACACTTGTGACCTATGAAGACCACGCCCGAGCTTGAACTCGCCGACATCAAGAAGATCGCCGCCGCCGCCGAGGCCGAAGCGCAGCAGAACGGCTGGATCGTGACCATCGCCATCGTGGACGACGGCGGCCACCTGCTGTGGCTGCAGCGCCTGGACGGCGCGGCGCCCATTTCCGCGCACATCGCGCCCGCCAAGGCGCGCACCGCCGCGCTGGGCCGCCGCGAGAGCAAGGGCTATGAAGACATGATCAACGGCGGGCGCACCTCGTTCCTGTCGGCCCCCACGCTGGAAGGGATGCTCGAAGGCGGCGTGCCCATTCTCAAGGACGGCCAGTGCCTGGGCGCCGTGGGCGTGAGCGGCGTGAAGTCCAACGAGGACGCGCAGATCGCGCGCGCGGGCATCGCCGCCATCGGCCTCTGATTCTCCGCACGCCCCGCACTTGCAAGAACCGGCTCCCGAAGCCGGTTTTTTGTTGCAAAAATGGCGCTGAATGGGGCGTGCCATGCATCCCGAGGCTACTGTAGATATAATTCAAAAAGCAATAATTGCTTAGTCAATTGAATCCCCGCGATCCGCCATGTCCGAGGTTGACCGTACCCTCTTCGATTTCACCATCGCCATCCAGCCCGCCAGAAGAGCATGGGTGCAGGCCGTGGGCGCCGCGCTGACGGATGACCGGCTGCCCATGTCGCTGGCCCTGGTCATCGTGCTGGCGTCCCGCATGGGGCCTGCCGCCAACCAGCGGGCGCTGGCCATGGAGATCGGCATCAACCCGGCGGCGCTGGTGCGCGTGCTGGACCAGGGCGAGTCGGCCGGCCTGCTCCGGCGCTGCGACGTGCCCGGCAACCGCCGCACCAAGGCCGTCGAACTGCTGCCCGCGGGCCAGGCCCTGGCCGAGAAGATGGAAACCACGCTGACCGCGCTGCGCGCCCAGGCGCTGCGCGACGTCCCGCCGGAAGACGTGGCCACCGCGACCCGGGTCCTGCGCACGCTGGAGGCGCAGTCGCTGGCCTGCGTCGCGGCAGGCGCCCAGAAAGCCCCAGAAAGCCCCTAGCCATGTACGGAGAGTTCAGCCTTTACGGCGTCTTCATTCCCACGCTGATGGCCCTGATGCTGGTGGCCTTCCTCGTGCTCGTCGGCCTGCGCCAATTGCTCCTGAAGGCGGGCGCGTACCGCCACATCTGGCACCCGCCCTTGTTCGATTTCGCCCTGTACATCGTGGTGCTGGGCGTTTTGTTCGCGCTGATGCGCACCCTGCTGTCATGAATCCCATCGTTCGCAAGATCACCCAGATCGTACCGACGGTACTGATCGTCATCGCCGCCCTCGTGGTGCTGCGCCACCTGTGGCAGTACTACATGCTCGACCCCTGGACGCGCGACGCGCACGTCAGCGCCGACGTGGTGCAGGTGGCGCCCGACGTGTCCGGCCCGGTGCTGGAGGTGCGCGCGCGCGACAACGCGCAGGTGCGCCGGGGCGACGTGCTGTTCGTGGTGGACCCCGAGCGTTACAAGATCGCCCTGAAAGAGGCGCAGGCCGCGCTGGCGCGCAGCCAGGCCGGCGTGGCGCAGGGGCAGGCCGCGCTGGCGCAGAACCGCGCGCTGCTGCTGCAGAGCCAGGCCGCGCGCAGCCAGCTGCAGCGCGAGGCGCAGCGCGACCGCGAGCTGAAGGACCTGGTGGCCACCGAGGAGGCCGAAACCCGGCGCTCCAGCCTGGACAAGGCGCAGGCCGCCGTCACCGCCGCCCAGGCCAGCGTGGCGGCCGCCCAGGCCAACGTGGCCGCCGCCCAGGCCGGCATCGCCACCGCGCAGGCCGAGGTGGAGCGGGCGCAGCTGAACTTGGACCGCACCACCGTGCGCAGCCCGGTCGATGGCCGCGTGGGCGACCGCATCGTGCGCGTGGGCGACTACGTGAGCGCCAGCAAGCCGGTGCTGGCGGTGCTGGACACCCAGTCGTTCCGCATCGACGGCTACTTCGAGGAAACCCGCCTGCACGGCATCCAGGAAGGCGCGCCGGTCGACATCCAGATCATGGGCGAGAGCGGCGTGCTGCACGGCCACGTGCAAAGCATCGCGGCGGGCATCGAGGACCGCTACCGCACTCAGGGCTCCAGCCTGCTGCCCAACGTCAACCCCGCGTTCGACTGGGTGCGGCTGGCGCAGCGCCTGCCGGTGCGCATCAGCCTGGACGACGTGCCGGCCGGCGTGCACCTGATCGTGGGCCGCAGCGTCACCGTCACCGTGGCCGGCAGCGGCCAGGCGCGCAAGAACGCCGAGCCGCAGCAGCAACAGCAGCAACAGCAGCAACAGCCGCAGCAGGGCAAGGCATCATGAAGCGCCGCCGTATGCGTGCCGCGGGCCTGTGCCTGCTGCTGGCGCCGCTGGTCGCGTGCACGACCGTGGGCCCGGACTACGAGTTGCCGAAGGACTCGGCCTTCGCCCAGGTGGCGCAGCGCCCCGTGGCGCTGGACGCGCACCGCTCTGCGGCCGTCGATCCGGCGCAGGCCGCCGTCGAAGGCCGCTGGTGGGAGCTGTACGACGATCCGAAGCTCAACGCGCTGGTCGAGCAGGCCCTGCAGGCCAATGCCGAGCTGAAGGTCGCCGCCGCGCGCCTGACCCAGGCGCAGGCGCGCTACGCCCAGGTCGGCGCCGCCAGCCATCCGGCGGTCGGGGTGGAGGCCGCGGTCGGGCGCAGCCGCGTTTCCGCCCAGTCGCTGCTGCAGCCCGAGCCGCTGCCGGTGTTCAATTTCGCCAGCGGGGGCATTTCCGCTTCCTACCAGCTGGACCTGTTCGGCAAGCTCCGCCGCGCCGCCGAGGCCGCGCACGACCAGGCCCAGGCGGTGCAGGCCGCGGGCGATCTGGCGCGCATCAGCATCGCCGCGCAGGTGGTGGGCGCCTATGTCGAAATCTGCCATGGCAACCACGAGCTGGCCGTGGCGCGCCATTCGCTGGAACTGCAGCAGCGCAGCCGCGACGTCATAGCGCGGCTGCAGGCGGCGGGCCGGGGCTCGCCCGTGGCCGTGGCGCGCGCCGATGCGCAGGCCGCCACGCTGCAAGCCGCGCTGCCGCCGCTCGCGGCGCGCAGGCAGGCCGCGGGCTACGAGCTGGCCGCGCTGCTCGGGCGCACGCCCGACCAGGTCCCGCCCGAGGCCCTGGCGTGCGAGGACGCGCCGGAGCTGAAGCAGCCCATCCCCGTGGGCGATGGCGCCGCGCTGCTGCGCCGCCGCCCCGACGTGCGCCGCGCCGAGCGCGAACTGGCCGCCGCGACCGCCGAGATCGGCGTCGCCACGGCCGCGCTGTACCCGGACATCACGCTGGGCGCGTCGATCGGCGCGAACGGCATGTTGGAGGACTTTGGCAAGCCCGTCACCCAGCAGTGGTCGATCGGCCCCCTGATCTCGTGGTCGATTCCCAACGGCGGGGCGCAGGCGCGGGTGGAACTCACCCGGGCGGGCGCCCAGGCGGCGCTGGCCGAGTTCGACCACGTGGTGCTGGAGGCGCTGCGCGAGACCCAGACCGTGCTCGACCGCTACGCCGAGGACCTGCGCCGCGTCGCCGCGCTGCGCGAGGCGCGCGGGCACGCGGACACCGCCGCGGCGGACACGCGCCGCATCCACCAGGCAGGCCGTGTCTCGTACCTCTCCAGCCTGGACGCGCAGCGCACCCTGGCGGCCGCCGAGGCCAGCCTGGCCAGCGCCGAGGCGCAGGTGTCGCAAGACCAGATCCGCCTGTTCCTCGCCTTGGGCGGCGGCTGGCAGGCGCAGGCCGCCAGCGCCCCCGCGCAGCCCTGAAGGAGCCCCCATCGTGCTGCTGCTGGACCGGCAAGCGTGGATGCACTCCGCCAAATCCTTCCTGGCCTCCATGATCGCGCTGTACATCGCGCTGGCGGCCGACCTGCCACGGCCCTACTGGGCCATGACCACGGCCTACGTCGTGCTGCAGCCCGTGATGGGCGGCACCAACTCGCGCGGCCTGTACCGCATCCTCGGCACGCTGATCGCGTGCGTGGCCGTGGTGGCCATCGTGCCGGGGCTGTCGCAGTCGCCGGTGCTGCTCAGCCTGGTGATGTCGCTGTGGCTCACTGGCTGCATGGCCGTGGCGCTGCTGCATCGGGGGCCGTCGTCCTACGTGTTCATGCTGGCGGGCTACACGGCCATGTTCGTCGGCTTTCCGATGGTGCAGCAGCCGGACGCGATCTTCAGCGTGGCGCTGGCGCGCTCCGAGGAAATTATCCTGGGCAGCCTGTGCGCGGTCGTGGTCGGGGCGCTGGTCTTCCCGGCCTCGATCAAGTCCATGATCGAGCAGCGCGTGCAGGGGCTGATGGGCGACGCCAAGACCTGGTGCACGCAGGTGCTGGCGCTCGGCAGCAACACCGGCGAGCTGCGCCGCCGCCTGGCGAAAGACCTCTCGCAGCTTGACCTGGTGATTCCCTTCGCCAAGCGCGACGACCCGCGCCACGGCGAGCTGGACGTCTGGCTGTTGGAGCTGCGCTCGCGCCTGCTGGGCATGATGCCGGTGCTGGCCTCCATCGAAGACCGCCTTTTCAACCTGGGCGAGCGCGCCACGCAGAACCCCGAACTCACGCGCCTGCTCGAAGACCTGCGCGCCGCCATCGGCGAGGATGCGCCCCCGCCGCTGGGGGCGCTGGAGCGCTTCCGCCAGCGCGTCGAGGCCCTGCGCCCCACGCTGGGCGACGACGGCGCCGGCCTGCTGCGCACCAGCCTGCTGCTGCGCCTGAAGGAGCTGGCCGAGCTGTGGTACGACAGCCGCCACCTGCAGCAGTCCATCCGCGACGGCACGCCGCCGCCCGCGCCGGCCTTCGGCATCGACCTGCGCCGGCTGGTGGGCATCGAGAACCGCCACATCGACTGGAGCATGTGGCTGTTCTCGTCGCTGGCCGCGGGCGCCACCCTGTTCAGCTACTGCCTGCTGTGGATTGCCGTCGGCTGGTCCGACGGCGTGACGGGCGCCATGATGGCCGCCGTGGCCGCCGCGTTCTTCGCCGCGCAGGACGACCCCGCGCCCGGCATTGTCACGTTCATGACCTGGGCCGTGATCTCCATCGTGGCCGCGGGCGTCTACCTGTTCGGCATCATCCCGATGCTGCACGACCTGGTGCCGCTGATGCTGGTCATCGCGCCCGCCTTCCTGCTGATCGGGCTGATGGCCTCCCGGCCCCAGCTGTTCCTGCCGGGCATGATCCTGATCACCAACCTGGCTTCGCTCATGTCGGTGCAGAACCACGCCGCGGGGGCGGACTTCGAGCGCTACGTCAACTCCTCGGTGGCCAGCGTGGTCGGCATGTTGTTCGCGCTGCTGATGACGCGGCTGTTCCGCTCGGTGGGCGCCGAATGGAGCGCGCGGCGCCTGATCCGCCAGGGCTGGCGCACCATCGCCGAGGCGGCGGAGGGCCGCGACCGCCAGGACCGCGGCGGGCGCTTCATGGTCCGGATGCTCGACCTGCTCGGCCTGCTGGCGCCGCGCCTGGCCGCGCTGCCCGAAGGCAGCGACGCCGCGGGCGTGGACATGCTCGACGGAGTGCGCATGGGCCTGAACACCCTCAACCTGCGCCGCGCGGGCGACGATTTGCCCGAAGAAGCCGACCGCGACGGCCTGAACCGGCTGCTGGCGGACATTGCCGCCCACTACCGCGCCTGCGAGCGCGCGGGCCGGCCGCTGCCCGCGCCCCAGGCGCTGAAAACGGCGCTGGAGGCCTCGCTCGCCCACCTGCGCACGCTGCCGCCGGGGGCAGGGCGGGACGATGCCCTGCTGGGCCTGGTGGGCCTGCGCGTCGGCCTGTTCCCGCGCCAGCACATGCCGGCCGAGCTTCAAAAATGAGAGCGGCCAGCGCTTGGTGGACAAGCGCTGGCCGCTGTTTTCGCTGCTGATTGGGGATGAAAAAAAAGCCTGGCTACCAGGGAATGAACCCTTTGGCTGGCCGAATACGACCCTTGGGCCCGCAGTGATCTGCAGCAGCCGGGAGTCGCCCCACGATGAAACCTATTTGGTCAGGATGAGCTTGCCGAGCTTGGTGGCCTGCAAGCGGTAGAGGGCCCCGTTGTGCACGATGGTCACGGCCTTCTGGCCCTTGAGCAGTTCGCTGCTGTCCATCGCGCCCGCCGGCAGGTCGGCCAGCGGCAGCGGCTGCTCCGGCTGGCCGTGCAGGGCCGGCGAGGAGAAGGCGTGGGCGGGCAGGGTGGCGGCGTGCATGTAGGGAAGTCCTTGGTGAATTTCTCGATTCGCTAATGATAACCATTATCATTTGAAAAACAAGACCCGCCGTGTAAATTTTTGCTGCGTATCATGGTTTCCCCATGCGCTGGCTCCAACACCTTCTTCCGCTGATCATGCTGCCGCTGGCGGGCTGCGGCAGCCTTCCACGCGATGTCGAACGCCCCGTCTCCAACGCGCTGGCCGCGCCGGAGGCCACGGCCACCGCCCTGGGCCAGCTGGCCGCCAGCCGCCGCCCGGCGGGCGCGCGCGGCGGCGAATCGGGCTTTGCCCTGGCCGCTTCGCCCGACCGGGCCTACGCCAGCCGGCTGGCGCTGACGCAGCAGGCCCGCCGCACGCTGGACATCCAGTACTACGCCATCCACGCCGACGCCAGCACGCGCGCGCTGCTGCGCGAGGTGCGCGCGGCGGCGGCGCGCGGCGTGCGCGTGCGCATCCTGCTGGACGACTTCAACAGTACCGGGCAGAACGCGCTGGTCATGGGCATGGCCTTCCTGCCCGGCGTGGAGATGCGCATGTTCAACCCGCTGCCCGGCGCGCGCGGGGCCGGCGTGCTGCGCACGCTGGGCTCGCTGCACGACTTCCAGCGCATCCAGCACCGGATGCACAACAAGCTCTACATCGCCGACAACGCCTGGGGCATCACCGGCGGGCGCAACCTGGGCGACGCCTACTTCGGTACCGCCGACGGCAGCAACTTCGTCGACATGGACGTGGTGGCCGTGGGCCCGGTGGTGCAGGCCATGTCGGCCAGCTTCGACCGCTACTGGAACAACCCGCTGGCCTACCCGGTGGCCTCGCTCGTCAGCCCGGACGAACTGCGCACGCTGCGCGCCGCCACGCAGCCCGCCGCGCCGGACGCCCCCGCGCCGCTGCCGCCGCCGCTGGACCTGGCCCGCCTGCCGCTGACCTGGGCGCCCGCGGCGCTGCTGGCGGACGCGCCCGCCAAGCTGGTGCCCGAGCTGAACGACGAGCACACCGAAGACACCGTGGTGGACGGCATGTTGTCGCTACTGCGGCTGGCGCGGCGCGACGCGCTCATCGTCTCGCCCTATTTCGTGCCGGGCGCGCAGATGCAGCAGGTGTTCGCCGACCTGGTGCGGCGCGGCGTGCGGGTGCGCGTGCTGACCAACTCGCTGGCTTCCAACGACGCGCCGCTGGCGCACGTGGGCTACGCGCGCCACCGCGAGGCGCTGATCCGCCAGGGCGTGGCGCTGTACGAGATGCGCGCGCAGCAAGGCGCCCGGCTGAACCGTACCCTGTTCGGCTCCAGCCCGGGCGGCTCGCAGGCCAGCCTGCATTCGAAGCTCGTGATCGTCGATGGCCGCGTGCTCAGCATCGGCTCGATGAACCTCGACTGGCGCTCCAAGCTGCAGAACACCGAGGTGGCGCTGATCGTGCGCAGCCGCGTGCTAGCGCAGCAGGCGACGGCGGTGGTGGAGGAGGCCGTGAACCACGGCGCCTGGCAGGTGGTGCTGACGCCCGAAGGCCGGCTGCGGTGGCGCGCGCCGCCCGGCGCGGATTTTGGTGATGCCGACAGCGAGCCCGATGCCAGCCTGGGCCTGCGGCTGCTGATGAACGTCCTGGGGCCGCTGGCGCCGGACGAGATGCTTTGAATTGAGGGTCTTTTCGGCCTCCAGCGCCCGCCAGTCAAGCGCTGGAAGCTATCATTTTCAATGGGACGGGTCGGTGACGAAGCCGATCTTGCGCACCCCCGCGCGCTGCGCGGCGGCCATGGCCTGGGCCACGCGCTCGTAGCGCACGTCCTTGTCGCCGCGGATGTGCAGGTCGGGCTGCGGATTCTGGGCGGCCATGGCTTCGAGGCGCGGCGTCAGGTCCGCGTCGCTGATATCGGACTCGTTCCAGTGGTACTTGCCGTCGGCGTCCACGCTCAGGCGCACGGTCTCGGGCTTGGTTTCCTCGGGCTGGTTGGTGGCCCGGGGCAGGTCCACGTTGACCGAGTGCTTCATTACGGGCACGGTGATGATGAAGATGATGAGCAGCACCAGCATGACGTCCACCAGGGGCGTCATGTTGATCTCGTTCATCACGTCATCGGCTTCGTCTTGGGTTCCGAAGGCCATGGTTTACGCGCCTTTCTTCAGGGGCAGCACCTTGTTGTCGCCCGTGGCGGAAACGCGCGCGCCGGTCACGAAGTAGGCGTGCAGGTCGTGGGCGAAGCTGTTCAGGCGGTTCAGGATGGACTTGTTGCCGCGCACCAGCGCGTTGTAGCCCAGCACGGCGGGAATGGCGACGGCCAGGCCCAGCGCGGTCATGATCAGCGCCTCGCCGATCGGGCCGGCCACCTTGTCGATGGTGGACTGGCCCGAGGCGCCGATGGCCTCCAGCGCGTGGTAGATGCCCCAGACGGTGCCGAACAGGCCGATGAACGGCGCGGTCGAGCCCACCGAGGCCAGCACGGCCAGGCCCGACTGCAGGCGCGCGGTGAATTCGTCGATGCAGTTGCGCAGGCAGCGCGTGACCCAGTCGCTCACGTCCAGTGAGTCGTGCAGGTGCGCCTTGGTGTTGCGGTGGTGGGCCGTGGCCTCGCGGCCTTCCAGCGCCAGGTGGCGGAAGGGGTTGGCGGGGTCGTTGCCCAGCTTTTCCAGGCCGGCCGCGAAGTCCTCGCTGTGCCAGAAGTCCTGCGCCACGCGGGCCTGCTTCTTGAACTTCACGATGTCCAGCGCCTTGATGAGCATGACGATCCACGAGGCGAGCGACATGGCGAGCAGGATGAGCGCCACCGCGCGGGTGACGAAATCGCCTTGGTTCCAGACGCTGGCGAGGCCGAGTTGGGTATCCATCGAAAAAACTCCTGAAAAAACTATTCGAGAACGAAATTGATCGGAACGATGTTCCACATGGCTTCGGGCACGCCGTTGCGCTTGCCGGGCACGAAGCGCCAGCGCTCCACGGCGGCGACGGCCTGCTGGTCCAGGCGCTCGTAGCCGCTGGACTGCTTGATTTCGAGCTTCTGCGGCACGCCCTCGGCGGTGATGAACACGCGCAGCACCACCTTGCCCTGCTCGCCCAGACGCTTGCTGATGGCAGGGTAGGTGGGCTTGGGGTTGTTGAGGTAGGCGGCGTTGCTCGACGGCAGTTCGATCCGCGGCGGGGCCGGGGGGGCGGGCGGCGCGGGCGGGGCCGGAGGCGCGACCGGCGCTTCGGCCACCGGCACGGGCTCGGCCACGGCGGCGGGCGCGTTGGGCGCGGGCGTGGGGTCGGGCTTGGCCACGGGCATGGGGGTCTTGTGCACCACGGGCTGGCGCGGCTGCGGCTTGGGCGGCGGGGGAGGGGGCGGCGGTGGGGCCACCTCGGGCGCGGGCGGTTTCAGGAACTCGGCCAGCACCTCGGCGGGCACCACGATTTCCGCCGCCTTGCGCAGCAGGCCGGATTGCAGCGCCCACAGGCCCGCGACGTGCAGCAGCACCACGGAGCCCGCAATGATGGCGTTGCGGCTGAGGCCCGGCGACGCCGGGGCAAAACGATCAGAAGAAGACATGGCAGCGGCAAGCAGCAGGTCCATTCATAGACCCGCGCCCGCGAAAAAGGTTGCTTGAAAGCGTGTTACTTACGGAAGATCCACCAGGCCGAACCGACGACCAGGATCAGGCTGCCAGCAAGGGTTGAGAGCAATTCCATGCTTTGCTTTCCAGGATGGATTTGGCAAGCTGGACCGTCTGCTGCACCGGGCTGGCTGCATGGCATTGGGACACCACGTCGCGGGCGCAGCTTTCGCAGCATCCGCATTGGGTGGCCACGCCAAGCTCGAACTGGATTTCGTCAAAGTTCATGCCTGCACGTGCGTGGCGGGCAATCTCACGGTCCGAAACCTGGCGGCAAACACAGACGATCATGGCGGCAGGCCGTATGGCTGGCTGTTGATACGATGGGCTGATTATAAATGCGAATTTATCGCATTTGCAATTTTTATTGGACAGGCCGCATTCAGTACACGTCGCGGCGGTAGCGGCCCTCGGCCGCCAGCGCATCGACCTGGGCGTTGCCCAGGGCCTGGCGCAGCGCGGTGTCCACGCCCTGGGCCATGCCCTGCTGGCTGCCGCACACATAGAGCGCCGCGCCGCGCGCCACCCAGTCGCGCAGGGCGGCGGCCTCGCGGGCCAGCAGGTGCTGCACGTAGCCGGGCTGCCCGGCCTGTCCGGTGCCGGGGCGCGACCAGGCGCGGTCCAGCCGCGCGAGCTGGCCCTGGGCCAGCCATTGCCGCAGCTGAGGGTCCAGCAGCGCGTCGTGATCGGGGCTGCGTTCGCCGAAGAGCAGCCACTGGTCGCCGCGCCCCTGCGCCGCGCGCGCGCGGATGTGGCTGGCCAGGCCCGCGAGGCCCGTGCCGTTGCCGATGAGCACCAGCGGGCGCGCGGCGTTGTCGCCCAGGCGGAAGCCGCTGTGCGCGCGCAGTGACAGCGGCAGGCTGCCGCCCACCGCCATGCCCTGGCACAGCCAGCCCGAGGCGGCGCCGGGCGTGCCGTCGGCGCGCTGGCTCTGGCGCACCAGCAGGTGCAGGCTGCCGTCCTGCGGGATGGAGGCGATGGAGTAGTCGCGCGGGCGCCCGGGGTCGGCGGGCACGGTCAGCGCGGCGAGGTCGCCGGATTCCCACGCGGGCAGCGGGCCGGATTCGGGCACCCATTCGAGCAGGTAGACGGGGCCGCCCTGGCTGCCGGGGTTGAGGTGGGTGCGGCGGCGCAGCGTCCAGGGCCGGGGCGCGTCGGGCGCGCGCCAGCCGGCGGCGGCCTGGCCGGTGAGCGCGTGCAGCAGCTCGGCCACGCCGGTCTGCCAGTCGTGCAGGGCGGCGGCGTCGCCGTTGTCCATGCACACGGCGTCGGCCTTCGCGCCCTGGGCCTGCAGCCAGTGCTGCACGCGCAGGCCGAAGGCGCAGAACTGCGCGTAGGCGCTGTCGCCCAGCGCGAGCACGCGGCCCTGGTGGCCCGCCAGCGGCGCGGCGCGGGACAGCAGGCCGCGCACGAAGGGCAGGGCGTGGTCGGGCGCGTCGCCCTCGCCGGTGGTGGACAGCAGCCACAGGCTGCGCGGGTGGGCCTGCAGCTCGGCCAGGGTGACGGACTGCACCGGCAGCAGGCGCACGGCGCAGCCGCCCGTGTGCAGCACGTGCGCGGTGGCGTGCGCCAGGGCCTCGGCCTGGCCGGTCTGGCTGGCGTAGGCCACGAGCACGGCGGGGCCGCCGGTCTGCAGGTCCTGCTGTTCGCGCCGCCCGGCCTGGCGCAGGCGCGCGCGCTGCCAGGCGATGCCGCCGCACAGCAGGGCGTAGCTGGCGAGCAGGGCGGCGGCGGCGCTGGCGCGCGCGGGGGTGATGATCCAGTCCATACCAAAAAAGATAGCTGCTTGCGCTGGTCCTGTAGGGGTTTCAGGTAGAAAACATGGGGAAATGCTGATTTGGTAAGCGCTGGCAGCTCACTTTTTTGAGTGCACGAAGCGCTGCTCCCACGCGGGCGTGCAGCGGCGCCGGCCCTGTGGGTGCGCGGCGTCGGGGTGGGAGTGGAAGGCGGCGGCTATGTCTTGCTCCAGCGCGAAGCTCCAGCCCGCCTGCGGCCCGAGCACGGTGAGCACGGTGGCGAGCGCGTCGGCGTGCACGCATTCGGCGTGGTGCACGGTGACGCTGGTGAGCGCGTGCGCCACGGGCTGGCCGGTGCGCGGGTCCAGCGTGTGCGAGTAGCGCCGCCCGCCGTGCTCGAAGGCGTGCCAGTGGTCGCCCGAGGAGGCCAGCGCGCCGTCGGCCAGGGGCACGGCCAGTGTCTCGCCTCCGGCCGCGCCCGCCACGGCCACGCGCCAGGGCTGGCCGCCGGGGCGTTGGCCCCAGGCGCGCAGTTCGCCGCCGATCTCCAGCAGCGCGTGTTCCCAGCCCGCCTGTTGCAGGCGCTGGGCGGCCCAGTCCACGGCGAAGCCTTTGGCGATGCCGCTCAAGTCGAGTTGCAGGCCGCCGGGCTGCAGCAGGCGGCGGGTGGCGGGCTGCCATTGCAGGCGCTGGTGGCCGCACCGGCGCAGCGCGGCGGCGATGGCGGCGGGCTCGGGCGGCTGGCCGCCAAGCGGGGCGTGGGGCGCGTGCGGGTCGGGGCGCGGGCCGAAGCCCCACAGCGACACCAGCGCGCCCACGGTCGGGTCCCACGCGCCGCCGCAGGCGCGCGCCCAGTGCAGGGCGGCGTCGAGCACGGCGGCGAATTCGGGCGGCAGCGTGTGCCAGGTGCCGGGCGCGGCGGCGTTGTAGCGGCCCAGGGCGGAGTCGGGCTCCCAGTTGCTCATCTGGGCGATGACGGCGTCCAGCGTCTCCTGCACCAGCGCGCGCACGGGCTCCAGCGGCAGGTAGCCGGGGTTGACCAGCCGCAGCGACCAGGTGGTGCCCATGGTGGCGCCGCCCAGGCTTTGCAGGCTGCCGTCCTGCCGCGCGTGCGGGGCGGCGGGCTGCCAGGCATCGGCCGCGAACGAGGCGCGGGCCGCCGCCGCAGGCTGCCGCCACGCGAGCGCGCCGTAGCGCAGGCGCGGCGGTTCACTCCCGTTTTGATAGCTGCTTGCGCTTATCCCGTAAGCGCTGGGGGCCGATTGGGCCATGAATCCGCGTCAGGGCAGCACTTCCAGCGTGGCCACGTAGCCCAGGTGGCGTTCCTTGGCGATGGGGTTGGAGGTCTTGCCGTCCTTCATGTCGGCGTCGAGCCAGTACATGCCGGCGCCCGGGAACTTGATCTTGACGCGGCCCTGGGCGTCGGTCTTGAGCTTGATTTCGTCCACCGCGTCGCGGTAGCGCCTGCCGTCGCGCACCAGCACCACTTCCACGCCGGCGGCGGGCTGGCCGTCCACCTGGAAGGCGAAGGTGGCCTCCTCGCCGGCGACCAGGTCGTTGGGGTGGGTGACGGCCAGCAGTTCCAGGCCCTTGCCGCTGGCGCGCAGCGCCGAGGGCTTGCCCATGGTGACGAAGGTCTCGATGCGGCTGACGTTCTCCACCACCTGCACGTCCTTGGCGTCGGCGGGAATCTGCTTGGCCACTTCGGCGACCGAGGGGCCGCGCAGGCGCTTCTTCTGGCCCGCGGCGTCCTGGTAGCTGCCGAAGGCGCCGGTGTTGGCGATGGTCAGCTGGTAGGTGCCGGGCTGGTCGGGCTTGAGGTCGAAGACGCTGCGCAGCGCGCCCTTGAGCGTGTTCTGCGGCGCGACGGTGCTGCCGTCGGGCGCGGTGATGACCAGCTTGTCCAGCGCCAGCGGGAAGTGGTTGAAGAAGAACATGTCGTTGGACACGGCGGCGTCCACCGTCACCCATTCGGACTTGGACAGCACGGTGCTGGACGGCTTCATCCACACGCTGTGGGCCTGTGCGCCCACGGCGGCGCAGGCCAGGGCCAGGGCGGCGGCGATACGGGTTGCAGAAAACATCGGGATCTCCTTGGATGGAAAGCGGGTGGAATCTCAGGGCTTGAGTTCGAGCGTGACGGCGCCCAGCTCGTTCTTGCCCTGGGCGGCCAGGGCGGCGCCGGGCTTGGGCGGCCATTCGAAGGGGATGCTCACCAGCTCACGCCCACCCACTTCGCGCGCGGCCTCCACCTGCAGCTTGTACTGGCCGGGGGCCAGCTGGGGCAGCGGGCTGGTGCCTTCGGCGAAGTTCAGGGCGTGCTTGCCCGCGGGCTTGGTGGGCTGGGTCACGCCGTCGATGGGCAGGCTCAGCTCGCGGCCCGTGCGGCGCCACCATTGGCGCAGGTCCTTGAGCCACTTGGTGCCCTCGGCGTCGCGCTTCTTCACGTCGTACCAGACGGAGAGGGTGGCGGCCACGCTGCCGTCGGCCTTCTCCAGCCACATGGCGACGTAGGGGCGGTGGTACTCGGCCACGTCCAGGCGCGGCACTTCCACGTTCACGTTCAGCCCGCCCGCCACGGCGGGCAGGCCCACGACCGCGCCCAGGGCGACGGTGAAGCGGGAGAGGGTGGTGGTCGTCATGGTTTCCTCCTTGGAGTGGCTTAGTGGATGAGCAGGAGCGCCAGCAGCGCGGGCAGCAGCAGCCCCAGGCCCACCATGGGCCAGGTCATGGGGCGGCGGCCCGCGTGCAGCTGCAGGATGAGCAGGCCGGTGAGGCTGAACACCAGGCAGGCGCCGGCGAAGATGTCGATGAACCAGCGCCAGGCCGCGCCGGTGTTGCGGCCCTTGTGCAGGTCGTTGAAGTAGGAAATCCAGCCGCGGTCGGTGTCCTCGTACTCGGCCTGCCCGTCCTGCAGGCCGATGCGCAGCCAGGCGTCGCCGCCGGGGCGGGGCAGGGGCACGTAGGCTTCGTCGTCGCTCCATTCCACGGCGCGGTGGCGCGTGTCGGCGGCCAGCGTGTCGCGCGCCCAGTCCTGCACGGCGGGCGGCAGGCCGGGCTGGCCGCGCGCCTGTTGCAGCGCCTGCAGCAGCGGCGCGGGCAGCGCGCCCTGGCGCGTGGTGACATGGGGCTTGGCCTCGATCTGGCCCGCGTGGTTGAGCGTGAACCCCGTGACCGCGAACAGCACCATGCCGATCAGGCACAGGGCGGAGCTGACCCAGTGCCATTCATGCAGGGTCTTGAGCCACCAGGCGCGTTGGGGAGAGGCGGAAGCGGAGGGTTTCATGCGGCGTGCGGGCCGGCGCGGGCAGGGGAAAGGCTGGATTGTAAGAACGGCAAATAAGAATATGTCTCATTTGCAGGGATATTTACCTACGGGAAACAGGGGCGTGCGCCTTCAGAACAGGCTCTCAGGGCTCGCTCCACATGCGCAGCAGGTTGTGGTAGTGGCCGGTGAGGGCCACGGTCTCGGCGGTTTCACCCAACTGGGCGCGCAGGCGTTCCAGGGCCTGGTCCATCTCGAACAGCAGGGCGCGCCGGGCGTCGTCGCGCACCAGGCTCTGCGTCCAGAAGAAGGCGCACACGCGCTCGCCGCGCGTGACGGGCTGCACGCGGTGCAGGCTGGTGGAGGGGTAGAGGATCAGATCGCCCGCGGGCAGCTTGACTTCGTGCGTGCCGTAGGTGTCCACCACCTCCAGCTCGCCGCCGTCGTAGTCCTCGGGGTCGCACAGGAACAGGGTGCTCGACACGTCGGTGCGCAGCCACTGCGGCGAGCCGGGCACGCGCCGGGCCGCGCCGTCCACGTGCAGGCCGTAGGTCTCGCCGCCCGCGTAGCGGTTGAACAGCGGCGGCATGGTGCGCGCGGGCAGCGCGGCGCGGAAGAACAGGTCGCTGCTCGCCAGCGCCTGCTGGATGATTCGCCCCTGCTCCAGCGCCACGGGCGCGTCCTCGGGCAGTTGCCGGTTGCGCTTGACCTGCGCGCCCTGGCGGCCCACGGTGGCGCGGCCGTCCACCCAGTCGGCGGCGTCGATGGCGGCGCGCATGGCGGCCACCTGCTCGCGCGTGAGGATGTTGGGAATGTGCAGCAGCATGGTGGGGAATGATAGAAAAAAGGCCCTGCCGCCTGGCAGGGCCTCGTCCCGTCGCCGGGTCAGAAGTGGAAGTTGGCCGTCAGGCGCACCGAGCGCGGGACGCCGGGGAAGTAGCGGTAGCCGCTCTTGTTGATGGCCGCCACGTACTCCTTGTCGAACAGGTTGAACAGGTTGAGCTGGATGTCCACGTTCTTGTTCACGCGGTAGCTGGCCATGGCGTCGAAGACCCAGTAGGCCTCGGTGTAGTTGGGCGTGCCCACGGCGCCGTCGGTGCCGCGCTTGAGGCCGCCCGAGTAGCGCGCGCCGCCGCCCAGCGTGAGGCCGTTGGAGAACTGGTAGCTGGTCCACAGCGAGAAGGCGTTCTTGGGCGTGTAGGTCAGGGCGCTGGAGCCGTCCGCCGTCACGCTGGGGCCGGTGTCCACCTTGGTGTCCTGCACGGTGTAGCCCGCCATCACGCCCCAGGCGGGGGTGATCTGGCCCGTCACGCCCAGCTCCACGCCCTGCACGACCTTCTTGCCGGTCTGGGTCACGGTGCCGTCGGAGTTGGTGATGATCTCGTTCGTGACCTGGGTGCGGTACAGCGCGCCGGTCAGCAGCACACGCTTGTCCAGCAGCTCCCACTTGGTGCCGATTTCCGCCGTCTTGGCCTTTTGCGGGTCCATGTTGGGGTTGTTGGCGTTGTTGTTCGCGGCGGACAGCGTGAAGTTGCTGCCGCCCGGCGGCTGCTGGCCCAGCGCGTAGTTCACGTACACGCTGCCGTTGGGCGCGGGCTTGTACAGCGCGCCGATCTTCCAGCTCACCAGGTTGCCCGATGCGCTCAGGCCGTCGGACGTGGTGGGCAGCACCGTGCCGACGGGGCTCGCGCCGCAGGGCTGGGTGGCGGAGCCGGCGGCGCAGACGGCCATGGCGTTGTACTTGGTCTTGTAGTGGTCCCAGCGCAGGCCCGTGTTCACCTGCCACTGCTCGTTGAGCTTGAGCGCGTCGAAGGCGTACAGCGCCACGGTGTCGGTCGAGCCCTTGCTGTCCGCGCCGTTGCGCGTGTAGGCGGGCAGCGACACGCTGGAGTCCGGGTAATAAACGTTGGCGCGCGGCACGGTGCCGGTGGTGGCCAGGCCGTAGTTGCTCTGTTCCTCGTGGGCCAGTTCCAGGCCCGCGCTCACGTCGTGCTGGATGGAGCCGGAGGAGAAGCGGGTCTTCAGGTTGGTCTGGTTGGTCAGGATGCGGTTGACCTGGTCCTTGGTGTTGATGTTGCGCGGAATGGTCCAGGTGGACGGGTCGGCCGGGTTGGGCGTGAGGATCTGGCTCGTGCCGCTGCCCGCCGCCATGAAGGACGACAGCAGGTAGTTCTCCTGGATCTGGCCCCAGCGCGTGGTGTTGCGCAGCGTGGTGCCGGGCGCGAAGTCGTGCTCCACGATCAGCGTGGCCATGTCGGCGGTCACGTCGTCGTGGTCGGACGCGGTGCCGTAGAAATTGCTCGGGTTCACGCGCGCCGCGTTGGCCAGGAAGGGGCGGTTGGCCGGGTCGGGCGAGCTATAGCCCGGCAGGCCCATGGTGAGCACGCCGCCGTCGGGCACGTTGCTTTGCTTGACGTGCAGCAGGTCCACGAAGGTGCGCGTGTCGGTGCCCAGGCCGAAGGCGAACGAGGGCGCGATCGCGCCACGGTCGTTCTTGATGCCGTCGCGGCCCGCGACGCCCGCGTCCTGCCCCACGGCGTTGAGGCGGAAGGCCGCGCCTTCCATGCCCGTCAGGGACTTGTTCCAGTCCACGGTGGCGCGCTTGAAGTTGCCGCTGCCCGCGCCCAGCGAGGCATCGAAACTGTCCACGCGGCTGGGCTGCTTGGTCACGAGGTTGATCGCGCCGGTGGGCGCGGTGCGCCCGAAGTCGGTGCTGGCGGGGCCTTTGAAGACCTCGACCGAGTCGATGTTGAACATGTCGCGCGAATAGGTGCCAACGTCGCGCACGCCGTCCACGAAGATGCTGCTGGAGGTGTCGAAGCCGCGCATGTAGATCGCGTCGCCCGTGCTGGTGCTGCCGTTTTCGCCCGCGT
The DNA here is from genome assembly GCA_047601665.1 of Acidovorax sp. Taxonomy (GTDB): domain Bacteria; phylum Pseudomonadota; class Gammaproteobacteria; order Burkholderiales; family Burkholderiaceae_C; genus JASGIT01. Next base: position 3,967,021 of record JASGIT010000001.1, on the reverse strand, counting down.
AGAAGGCGCCGGCGCCGGGCACGGCGCGCAGCGCCTCGGTCAGCGTGGTGGCGGCCTGCTGCTTCATCGCCTCTTCCTTGATGACGGAGATGGTCTGGGGCGTGTCCACCAGCGGCTGGGTGAACTTGGGCGAGGACAGCTGCTGCGTGGGGGTGAAGGCCGTGTCGGGCGTATCCCTGATCGTGACTTCCTTGAGGGTGGGAGTCGCGGAGGCAGGAGGCGCCGTTTGCGCGTGGACCGACACGCCCAGCGCGGCAACGGCTGCGGCGGCGACGAAATTCACCGGATGCTTACGACTGGTGATGTATGTGGTTTTTGATGTCATGTGAGCAAGTGAATGGAACGGACAAGAAATGCACCACCGAGGCCCGGCATCCGAACGCCCGGCCTGTTACGTGGTGCAAAGAAAATGATATCGATAATGAGATTCATTATCAATTTCAACTTTGTTTTCACGCAACAGAAACATCGAGACTCTGTCGCCTGGTTGTCAGATGCCGTAAAGCGGGGTGCGGGCAGGGGCGTGCCGCGCGCGTTCACCTGTGGCGCGGCGCATCCGGAGGGGCAGGGTGCCTATGCGGCGTCCGCGCGCTGGCGCCGCATGTCGGCCCACGCGATGCCGAAGATCACCAGCCCGCCCAGCGCCAGCAACATGCCGACCCAGCCGGTGGATGCCCAGCCCAGCCCCATCGAGATGGTGACGCCGCCCAGCCACGCGCCCAGCGCGTTGGCCAGGTTGAAGGCCGAATGGTTGAGGGCGGCGGCCAGGGCCTGGGCGTCGCCCGCCACGTCCATCAGCCGTATCTGCAAGGCCGGCCCCAGGGCGACCGCCGTGCCCACCAGCAGCACGTTGAACGCGCCCAGCCACAGGTGGTGGGCCGTGAAGCAGAACAGCACCAGCACGGCGCCCGACCACGCCAGCAGGCCGCCGATGGTGGGCATGAGCGCCTTGTCCGCCAGCCGCGCGCCGGCCAGGTTACCGCCGACCATGCCGAGGCCGAACAGCGCCAGCACGAAGGGAACCCCTGGCTCGGGCAGGCCCGCCAGGTTCATGAGCGTGGGCTTGATGTAGCTGAACACCGAGAACATGCCGCCGAAGCCGATGGCCGCGATGCCCAGCGTGAGCCATACCTGCTTGCGGCGCAGCGCGCCCAGCTCGCGCCACGGGCTGGCGCCGGCCTGCGCCGGCAGATCGGGCAGCCAGCGCCACACCAGGCCCACGCACAGCAGGGCAATGGCGCCCACCAGCGCGAAGGCGGCCCGCCAGCCCAGCCACTGGCCCAGCCAGGCGGCCAGCGGCACGCCCACCAGCGTGGCGACCGTCAGGCCCAGCATGACGTAGCCCACGGCCTGCGCGCGCCGGCCGGCGGGCGCAAGCTGCGCGGCCACCAGCGCCGCCACGCCGAAGTAGGTGCCGTGCGGCAGGCCGCTGAGCCAGCGCATCAGCACCATGGCCGCGTAGCCCGGCGCGACGGCGCTGGCGAAATTGCCCATGGCGTAGAACAGCATCAGCGCCATCAGCAGCGTGCGGCGCCCCATGCGCGCGCCGAGCACGGCCAGCACCGGCGCGCCGATCACCACGCCCAGGGCATAGGCGCTGATCAGGTGGCCGGCGGCGGGGATGGAAATGCCCAGGTCCCGGGCGGCATCGGGCAGCAGGCCCATGATGACGAACTCGCCCGTGCCGATGCTGAAGCCCCCCACGCCCATGGCCAGCACGGCGTTGCGGAAGGAGTGGCTGGGCGAGGGGGGCGTGACGGGGCTGTCCATAGGAGAAAAAGAAAAAGCCGGCGGGCGCCGGCTTGGGGTGCGGGGTGGAGAGGGGGCTCAGCTCACGTGCTTGCCGATCAGGCCCGCCATTTCGAACATGGACACCTGGGACTTGCCGAACACTTCTTTGAGCTTGGCGTCCGCGTTGATCATGCGCTTGTTGGCCTGGTCTTGCAGGTTGTGGGCCTTGATGTAGACCCACAGTTTGCTGATGACCTCGGTGCGCGGCAGCGGCGTAGCGCCCACCACGGCGGCCAGCGCGGGGCTGGGCGTCAGCGGCTTCATGAAGGCGGCGCTGGGCGCGCGTTTTTTCGCGGGAGCCGCAGTTTTGGTTGCAGTTGCCATAGGGATTGGTTCCTTCGTAAGTTGTTCACCAGCGAATGCAGGGGCCGATGCTACTGGAAAAAAGCCGCGCGCCCCGTGGCGCGCGGGGTTTTTTGCCTCGAATTGTTGTCGCAGGTCAAACCGCGGCCAGCGCCTGCGCGAGGTCTTCGAGCAGGTCGTCGATGTGCTCGATGCCGATGGACAGGCGCACCATGCCCTCGCTGACCCCCGCCTTGGCGAGTTCGCCGGCGTCCAGCTGGCGGTGCGTGGTCGAGGCCGGGTGCGTGGCCAGAGACTTGGCGTCGCCGATGTTCACCAGGCGCGTGAAGAGCTTCAGCGCGTCGAGGAAGCGCGCACCGGCGGCGCGCGCGTCGCCGTCGGTGGCTTTCAGGCTGAACGACAGGATGCCCGATGCCTTGCCACCCGACTGGCGCTGCACCAGCGCGTGGTCGGGGTGGTCGGGCAGGCCCGCGTAGCGCACCCATTCGACCTTGGGGTGCCGTTGCAGCGTTTCGGCGATCTTTTGCGAGTTCTCGCAGATGCGGTCCATGCGCAGCGGCAGCGTCTCGATGCCTTGCAGGATCAGGAAGGCGCTGTGCGGCGCCAGCGCCGCGCCCATGTTGCGCAGCGGCACCACGCGCACGCGGCCGATGTACGCGGCGGGGCCCAGGGCCTCGGTGTAGACCACGCCGTGGTAGCTCACGTCGGGCTCGTTCAGGCGCTTGAAGCGGGCCTTGTGCTCGGCCCACGGGAATTTGCCGCTGTCCACGATGGCGCCGCCGATGCTGTTGCCGTGGCCGCCCAGATACTTGGTGAGCGCGTGCACCACGATGTCGGCGCCGTGCTCGAAGGGGCGCAGCAGGTAGGGGCTGGGCACGGTGTTGTCCACGATCAGCGGCACGCCGTGCGCGTGGGCCACGTCGGCCAGGGCCTGGATGTCGGTCACGTTGCCCAGCGGGTTGCCGATGGATTCGCAGAACACGGCCTTGGTGCGTTCGTCGATGAGCTTGGCGAAGCTCGCCGGGTCGCGCGGGTCGGCGAAGCGCACCGTGATGCCCTGCTGCGGGAAGGTGTGCGCGAACAGGTTGTAGGTGCCGCCGTAGAGCGTGCTGGCGCTGACGATGTTGTCGCCCGCCTCGGCGATGGCCTGGATGGCGTAGGTGACAGCCGCCATACCCGAGGCCACGGCCACGGCGCCGATGCCGCCTTCGAGCGCCGCGACGCGCTTTTCGAGCACGTCGTTGGTCGGGTTCATGATGCGCGTGTAGATATTGCCCGGCACCTTGAGGTCGAACAGGTCGGCCCCGTGTTGCGCGCTGTCGAAGGCGTAGGCCACGGTCTGGTAGATGGGCACGGCCACGGACTTGGTGGTCGGGTCGGGCGAGTAGGCGGCGTGGACGGCCAGGGTTTCGATGCGCATCGGTGTCTTCCTCGGGTGGTGGATGAGACGCGCATTGTGGGCCAGGCCCGCCGGTGCTTTGGCTATGAGCTTATGCGGGCTTCCCACGCGGGCAGCGCCTGGTACAGCACGGCGGGCGCATGGGCATCGTTGGCCGCGTAGCGGACTTGCCCCGGCGAAAGCCGCCGCACGGCCCAGTTGGAGGTGCTGGTCTTCTTGGACTTGCGGAAGTTCTGCCCCAGCACCAGCGCCACGGCGGCGCGCACGCCGGTGTTGCGGCCGTACCCGTGGCGGCCGAACACGCGGTCCAGGTCCACCAGCTGCTCCAGCTCCACGCCCAGGCGGCGCGGCAGGCTGTGGCGGTCGTTGTCCAGCCCGAAGCCCACCTTGCGGATGCGCGGCGAGGCGAGCACGGCGCGGGCGATCTCCAGCGCCTCGGGGTGGTGCAGCTGCAGCAGCCAGGCGGCGGCGGGCGTGGCGAACTGCACGAGGTGCGGGCCGGTGTCGTCCTGCCCGGCGTTGAAGAGCGGGCGGCTTTCGGTGTCGAAGCCCAGCACCGGCGCGGCCAGCAGCGCGGCGCGCGCGGCGGCGAAAGCCTCGGGCGTGCCGGGCACGTGGATGGCAGCGTCCGGCAACTGCGCGAAGGGCGGCAGCAGCGCGGAGTCTTCCTTGCTGGGGGCTTTGCGGCGTGGCACTTGCTATGTAATCAGGAGCTGCTAGCGCTTGATGGATAAGCGCTGGAGGCCATTTTGACCATCAATCCCGCTGTGCCTGCGGGCGCGTGCGGTAGAACTGCATCGGGAATTCGCGCATGTCCTTGCGGTGCTGGTTCATCACCGACTTCTTCATGCGCCCCACCACGTGCATCTCGCAGGGCTTGCAGTCGAAGCGCAGCGTGAGCTTCTCCTTGCCGTTGATCAGTTGCAGCGGCTCGGCCTTGATGGTGCCCTTCACGCCGATCACGCCCTTGGCCTGCTTGGGGCACAGGCTCATCGAGAAGCGCACGCAGTGCTTGGTGATCATCAGGCTGACTTCGCCTTCTTCTTCCTTCGACTCGTAGGCCGCGTCGATCACCTTCACGCCATGCTTGGCGTAGAAGTCGTGCGCCTTGTGGTTGAACACGTTGGCGAGGTAGGTCAGCGTGTCTTCGGGGAAGGGCGCGGGCGGCTCGACGGGCGTGGCGCGCGGCAGGCGGACGAAGCCCTGGGCGCGCGCCTGTTCCAGCGCGGCCACCGCGTCGCGGCGCAGCTGGTTGAGCGCGGAGGCGGGCACGAACCAGGGCTGGGTGAGTTGCAGCGCGATGTCGTGGACTTCAAAAATCGTCGCGCCAAAGCGGCCCAGCTGCTCGCGCAGCGTGGCATCGGCCCGGGCGGCGTCGGTGGCGCTCTGGTGCGCTTGCGTGATGGCGGCGTGGCCGATGAAGCCGTCCTCGTCGGTCAGCGTGAGCGCGAAGCCGTCTGGCGTTTCAGCGAACTGCGCCCACAGGCCGATGCGCCGGTCGCTCGATTTCTTGTCGAGCGTGCGCACCCAGTCCATGTCGCGGTTGCGGTTGATTTCCAGCCCTTTGCGCAAGTCCTTGAAGCCCGCGATCGCGTCCTTGGGGAACACGCGCCAGATTGCCTGACTCGGGCCGTTTTTCATGCTCTCGGCGCGGTTGATGTGCACGCCCACCAGTTCCTTTTGCAGGTCGTAGTAGCACAGCCCGTCGCCGTTGTGCAGCACGGTGGCGCGGTCGCTGGTCTCCAGCTCGAACCACTTGTCGCCGATCTGGGTGACCCAGCCGATCGCGCGGCCCGGCGTCTTGGGCGTGTCGAACGCGCCGATATCGTCCTGGCGGCCATTGACGAAGTAGTCGGTGAACTCGCGGTTGAAGTTCTGGTCGGGGTCGGGCGTGAAGGTGAAGGTGGTGCGGCCCGACGAGGAGCGCGTGAACTCGCCTTCCTCGATGATCTCGTCGAGCAGCTTGCGGTAGTGGGCCGTGATGTTCTTCACGTAGCCCATGTCCTTGTAGCGCCCCTCGATCTTGAAGCTGCGCACGCCCGCCGCGATGAGGGCGCGCAGGTTGTCGGACTGGTTGTTGTCCTTCATCGAGAGCACGTGCTTTTCGTGCGCGATGATGCGGCCTTGCCCGTCCAGCACCTCGTAGGGCAGGCGGCAGGCCTGGTTGCAGTCGCCCCGGTTGGCGCTGCGGCCCGTGTGCGCGTGGCTGATGAAGCACTGGCCCGAATAGGCCACGCACAGCGCGCCGTGCACGAAGAATTCGATGGTGGTGCGGGCCGGGTCGGTGGCGGCGCGCACGGCGGCGATCTGCTGCAAATCCAGCTCGCGCGCGATCACGATCTGCGACAGGCCGGCGTCCTGCAGGAAGCGCGCCTTCTCGGGTGTGCGGATGTCGGTCTGCGTGCTGGCGTGCAACTGGATGGGCGGCAGGTCGATTTCGAGCAGGCCCATGTCCTGGATGATGAGCGCGTCCGCCCCCGCCTCGTACACCTGCCAGGCCATGCGGCGTGCGGCTTCCAACTCGTCATCACGCAGGATGGTGTTGAGCGTGACGAAGATGCGGCTGCCGAAGCGGTGCGCGTGGGCGATCAGCCGCTCCAGATCGCGCAGCTCGTTGCCCGCCGTGGCGCGCGCGCCGAAGGCCGGGCCGCCGATGTAGACGGCGTCGGCGCCGTGGTTCACGGCCGCTATGCCGATGTCGGCATCGCGCGCGGGGGAGAGCAGTTCGAGTTGGTGGGGGAGCAAAGACATAAGGGCGTGATTATCCCAGCGCGGCTACATTCCTGCCCTGCACCCCTTCATTGCGAATATTGGTGAAAAGTGCCTCTAACGCTTACCAGAAAAGCGCAAGCAGCTATCGAAAAATGAGTGAACCCGACGACGCCACCTGGATGCGCGAAGCCCTGGCCCAGGCGCGCGCCGCCGCCGCCGAGGGCGAAGTGCCCGTGGGGGCCGTGGTGGTGCGCGGTGGCGAGGTGATCGCCACCGGGCGCAACGCGCCCATCGCAGACCACGACCCCACGGCCCATGCCGAGATCGCGGCGTTGCGCGCGGCGGCGCGGCGCCTGGGCAACTACCGGCTCGACGGCTGCACGCTCTACGTCACGCTGGAGCCCTGCGCCATGTGCAGCGGCGCCATGCTCCATGCGCGGCTGGCGCGCGTGGTGTTCGGCGCGGCGGACGCGAAGACGGGCGTGGCCGGCTCGGTGCTCGACCTGTTCGCCGAGCCGCGCCTGAACCACCACACGGCGGTGCAGGGCGGGGTGCTGGCCGAGGAGTGCGCCGCGCTGCTGCAGGGCTTTTTCAGCGACCGCCGCCGCGCCCGGCGCGAACAGGCCGAGCCGCTGCGCGAAGACGCGCTGCGCACGCCCGAGGCGCGGTTTGCCAGCCCCGCGGGCCAGTATTTGATGTTCGACGGACTGCGGCTGCACTATCTGGACGGAGGCCCGCGTGATGCGCCGCTGACGTGGCTATGCCTGCACGCCAGCCCCGCGTGGAGCCAGGCCTGGCGGCCCATGCTGGCCGTGTTCACGCAGGCAGGCCACCGTGTGGTCGCGCCTGATCTCATCGGCTTTGGCCGCAGCGACAAGCCCAAGAAAGACGCCGCGCACACGCTGGCGTGGCACCAGCAGGTGCTGACCGATTGCGTGCAACGCCTGGGCCTGCGCAACGTGGTGCTGGTGGCCCAGCCGGGCGCGGTGCTGCCGTCATTGGATGCGCCGTTGCTGCGCGTGCTGGAAAGCGCGCAGGACGATGCCGCGCCGTTTCCCGACGCGGGCCACCGCGCCGGGCCGCGCGCCTTTGCCCGCTTTGCCCAGGACGACCGCGCGCCCGCATTCACCGTGCCCGACACCAGCGCCGCCTCCGCCGAACGCGCTATGGAATACTTCGCCCGCTATGCATGACCATGACCACTGCGGCCACGACCACGGCCCGAAGCACATCTACATCTATTCCCCCGCCAGCGCCGTGCGCGACAAGGCCGCGTTCAAGCGCGGTATCGCGCGGCTGAAGGCGCTGGGGCACGAGGTGGAGGTGGACGCCGACGCGCTCGCCACCCACACGCGCTTCGCGGGCGACGATGCCACGCGCCTGGCCGCCATCCACCGCGCCGCCGCCAGCGGGGCCGACGTGGCGATGATCTCGCGCGCCGCCTACGGCTTCACGCGCATCCTGCCGGGCATCCAGTACAAGAAGGTCGCCAAGGCCATCGAACGCGGCACGCGCTTCGTCGGTATGAGCGACTTCACGGCCTTCCAGAACGCGGTGCTGGCCGAGACGGGCGCGACCACCTGGGCCGGCCCGTCGCTCGAAGTCGACTGGGGCGTGGCGGGCGAGCCCGACGACATCATGGCCGCCTGCTTCGATGACCTGCTCACCGGCCACGGCGAGGGCGCGGGCTGGCGCATGGACAAGGAAAAGCCGCGCGACGACGGCACGCCCGCCGTGCCCGATGTCTACGTGAAGTCCGCGCCGCTCTGGGGCGGCAACCTCGCGGTGCTCACCTCGCTGGTCGGCACGCCGTACTTCCCCAAGGTGAAGGGCGGCATCCTGTTCGTGGAAGACATCAGCGAGCACCCCTACCGCGTGGAGCGCATGTTGACCCAGCTGCTGCACGCGGGCGTGCTGGCCCGGCAGAAGGCCGTGGTGCTCGGCCAGTTCACCCAGTACAAACTGGCCCCGCACGACAAGGGCTTCAAGCTGCAAAGCGTGATCGACTGGCTGCGCACGCAGATCAAGGCCCCCGTGCTCACCAACCTGCCGTTCGGCCATGTGGAGACCAAGGTGCTGCTGCCCGTGGGCGCGCAGGTTTCGCTATCCGTGGAAGGGCGCGACGCGCTGATCTACTGGGGCCACCAGTAATCAGTAACCAGTAATCAGAGGCTGTCCACGATCCCGCCCTCGACGCGCAGTGACGCGCCGGTGGTGGCCGAGGCCTGCGGCGAGCAGGCGTAGACGATCATCGCCGCCACCTCGTCCACGCTGGCCAGGCGGCCCAGGATGGACGTGGGGCGGCGCTTCATGAGCGATGCGCTCAAGGCGTCCAGCGACTTGCCGGTCTTGCGGGCCGCCGCGTCCAGCGCCTTGCCCAGGCCATCGGACAGCGTGGGGCCGGGCAGCACGGAGTTCACCGTCACGCCCGTGCCCGCCACGCGCTTGGCCAGGCCGCGCGCGATCGAGATCTGCGCGGTCTTGCTCATGCCGTAGTGCACCATGTCGGGCGGAATGTTGAGGCCCGACTCCGACGACACGAACACCACGCGGCCCCAGCCCCGCTCCACCATGCCCGGCAGGTAGGCGCGGGACAGGCGCACGCCCGACAGGACGTTCACGTCGAAAAAGCGCTGCCAGACCTCGTCGGGCGTGTCGAAGAAATCCTGCGGGCCGTAGATGCCCAGGTTGTTGACCAGCACGTCCACCGCCGGGTGCGCCGCCGCCAGCGCGGCGCAGCCCTCGGCCGTGCCCAGGTCGGCCGCGAAGCCGCTCACGCTTGCCCCGGGCGCGGCGGCGCGCACGGCGGCGATGGCCTGGTCCACCGACGGCTGCGTGCGGCCATTGGCGATGACCGCCGCGCCGCTGGCGGCCAGCCCCCGGGCGGCGGCCAGCCCGATGCCCTGGGTGGAGCCGGTGACGAGGGCGGTCTTGCCCGAAAGATCGATGTGCATGGGGGACGCTCCTGGGTTATTGGTGGCCGTCGTGCACGGCCTGCACGGTCTGCAAAAAGGCGTTGACGACCGGCTCCAGCAGGGCCGGGCTGGTCATGCGCGCATTGTCGACGGGTGTGTGGAACAAGGGGTGCAGGCCCGCCATGCCGAGCACGTTCGGGTAGCCCGCGCCCACGATGTCGCGCAACTCGCCCACGTTGGCCTTGTCGCCCACCAGCCGGTGCGCGGTCACGTGCTGGAAGGCGGGTTCCGCATAGGGCTTCATGCTCGCCGAATAGGCCAGGAAGCGCGTCGCGCCGTTGTCCGGCGCGTTGCCCGGCCCGCGGCAGGCCAGCGATGCGCCGTAGTGCAGCCACAGCGCCACCTCCTGCGGCTTCGGGGCCTTGTCCTTGATGAAATATTCCATGCCGCCATGCCCCACCTCGTGCCCGGTGGTGGCGACGAACACGAGGTTCACGTCCTTGAGCGACCGGGCCGCCATGCGCGCCGTGGCCAGAAAGGCCGCGATGCCCGGCCCGCGCTCGCACGAACTGGTGAACCAGCTGCTCTCGGGCGTGGACACCACCAGCGTGCGCGCCTTGCCCCGGTCCAGCCGCCCGATGAGGTTGCGGCCCTCGACGTTGCGGGCGTAGCGGCCCGACACCGACAGCGAGACGGCCTCGCCCCGCACCTCGGCCACGGCCAGCGCCGCCTCGTCCTTGGGCGCGACCAGGATGACGGGCACGGGCCACGGCGCGTCGTCCTGGGCCACGTTGTAGGTGAAGATTTCGCCGCTCGGGTGGTCGATGGTGAGCAGCACGGCGGCGGGGTGGCGCCGCATGGCCTCGCTGATGGCGGCCTTCTGCTTCGGGCCCAGGTAGGCGCCCTGGTCGTAGGGAATCTTCAGGCGGATGAACTTGCCCGTGGCATCGCCTTCGCCGGCGATGGGCGCGGTGAGCGCGAAGCGGGCCGCGCCGTCGGGCAGCCACCACTGCGGCACCACGCTCAGCGTCCTGCCGCTGGCCGACAGCGTGGCCTGGTCGAGGAAGTACTGGCGCGCCAGGGTGAAGCGCTGTTCCTCGATGGCGAATCCGGCGGCCTTCAGGCGCCGGCCCATCCAGTCGAGCGCGGCGTTCTGCCCGGGCGTGCCGAAGCGGTGGACGCCGAATTTCTCGTACTGCTGGATGTCGGCGTACAGGGCCTGGCCCTGTGCGTAGTGTCCGGGCTGCTCCGCCAGGCTGGGCAGCGCGGCGCAGGCGAGCGCCGCTGCGATGAGCGATTTGTGCATGGTTGTGTCTCCTGCAGATAGTCAGGTCAGTGCTGGCGCAGGAACTGCACCGTCGCCTTGGCCACGGCGTCCGGCTGCTCCGCGACGAGGCAGTGCCCGGCCTTGTCGATCACGACGCGCTGGGCACGGGGGCCGATGGCGGCCTGCAGTTTCTCGGACCGGTCGGGCGGGGCGATGGTGTCCTGCCCGGCCTGCACGATGAGCAGCGGCGCGTTGCCGCCCCCCTGGTAGCGCGCGGCGGGCGTGTGTTCCGATGCCTTGACCTGCAGGGCGCCGGCCACGGGGTACCACCCGGTGTACCAGACGGAGGGGTCATTGCCCGGCGCGAAAAAGCCCTCTGCCAGCGCCGCGCGAAACTCCTGGAACGGCCTCTTGTTGTCGATCACGATGGTCAATATCTCGATCGCCCGGGCCGGCGGCGCGCCCGAGCCCGCGCCCCACAGCGTGACGGAGCGCGCCATCTCCGGCGCCAGGACCGCCACCATGCGCATGACGCGGTTGCCGTAGTCGTGCCCGATCAGATGCGCCCGCCCGCCGTGGGCCCGCACGATCTCCATCACGTCGCGGGCCAGGTCTTCCAGCGTCACCGGCGGCGTGCGGGCCATCAGCGCGCCCGTGTCCCGCGTGGCCCCCACGCCGCGCGGATCGAAGCTCACCACCTGGAAGCCCGCCGCGGCGATTGCCCGCGCGATGTCGTCGAAGTCGGCGGCGCCGCGCGCCAGGCTGGGGTGGATCACCACCAGGTCGCCCTGGCCCACCGTGCGCAACTGGAAGCAGGTGCCGTCCGAGCCGACGAAAACCTTGTTGGCGATGATTGGGTGGCCCGCGCCGGGTGCCGCCGAGGGGGCGCTGGTGGCGCAGGCCGTGGTGGCCGCAGCGGCCAAGCCTGCTGTAGCTACGCCCAGCACATGGCGGCGGTGTACTGTCTCTTTCATTCAAGTGTCTCCTGTGGGTGGCAAAGGCTGTATGCGCCCGTCGTGGCTTCTTCTTCGAGCTCGAAAATATGCGGCGTGGCGCCGTGCACCGCAAGCTGCTCATTCCGCTTGTGGTCAACTGTTTGACTATCGAGCGAAATGGATGTCTTGCAAATGATCCAACCCGCCAGGAAATTGATTGCTTCGGACATTGGGCCGTCCTCCAACCCACCTGGGCCGCGCCAGGCAGGCATAGCCCAGCTGGCGGCTTTGCATGAAAAGCGCTTCTCGCCGGTCAAGCTGGCAGTCTTGATCGAGGTTGCCGCACAAGCAGGGCTGGAGGCGGCTGCGGTGCTGGAGGGCGTGGGGCTGGATGCGCGGGCCATTGCCGATCCGTTCGTGCTGACGTCATCGCTCCAGTTCCTGACGGCATCGCGCAACCTGGTGCGGCTGCATGGCTCGCCGGCGCTGGGGGTGGAGATCGGGCGCCGCCTGGGCGCGTCCAGCTACGGCATGTATGGCTACGCCATGCTGTGCGCCGAGACCTGCGAGCAGGCGTGCGACCTGGGCGTCAAGCACCATGCGCTGGCCAACAACGGGCTGTTCAGCCTCCACTACACAGTGCAGGACGGCATGGTCACATGGCTGCTGCCCACGTACGAATACATCGCGTTGCCCGATGTGGACGAAGCGCTGTACCAGTTCCTGCTCGAAAAGCAGTTCGCGCTGCACGTGCGCATCACCAAGGACGTCATGGGCTCGTGGTGCGTGCCCGCGCGCGCCACGTTCGCCTACCCGCAGCCGCCCCATGGCGCGGCGATCGCGGACGCGCTGGAATGCCCGCTGGCCTTTGGCCAGCCGCGCAACACGCTGTGCTACCCGGCGGCATGGCTGAAGCGCCCGCCCCAGCTGGCCAACCCCATGACGGCGGCCCAGGTGTCGGCCCAGTGCGCGCGCATGTTGGAGGAATTCGATTGGCAGGTCGGCATCACGCGCCGGGTGTTCCAGGAGCTGACGCGCGCGCCGGGCAGGTTCCCGGACACCGTGCAGATCGCCGAGCGCCTGGGCATGACGGCACGCACGCTGGGCCGCAAGCTGGCGGCGGAGTCCACCTCGTACAGCAAGCTGCTGACCAGCGTGCGCAAGGCGCTGGCCATCGACTACCTGACAACCACCCGCATGAGCGTGAACGACATCGCGCTGGCGCTGGGTTTCAGCGATGCGGTGGGCTTCAACCATGCGTTCAAGCGCTGGACGGGCAAGTCGCCCAACCAGTTCCGGGGTGACGGTCCATCCTGAGTTACCAATAAAAAGAGCTTCCAGCGCTTGATGGACAAGCGCTGGAAGCTCTTATTTTGGTAGCAATTGTGCTCAGCCGCCGCGCGTCACCGGCACTTCAGCGTTACGGCCGTAGCTGCCGTACTTGCCCAGCTCCCACTTGGCAATGGCGTTGCGGTGCACTTCGTCCGGGCCGTCCGCGAAGCGCAGCGTGCGCGCGTGGGCGTAGGCGCTGGCGAGCGGGAAGTCGTCGCACATGCCGCCGCCGCCGTGCACCTGCATGGCCCAGTCGATGACCTGGCAGGCCATGCTGGGGGCCACGACCTTGATCATGGCGATGTCGGTGCGGGCCACCTTGTTGCCGGCCACGTCCATCAGCCAGGCGGCCTTGAGCGTGAGCAGGCGGGCCATGTCGATCTTGCAGCGCGCTTCGGCGATGCGCTCCTGCGTCACGGTCTGCTGGGCCACGGTCTTGCCGAAGGCCGTGCGGCTGGAGGCGCGCTTGCACATGAGTTCGAGCGCGCGCTCGGCCAGGCCGATCAGGCGCATACAGTGGTGGATGCGGCCGGGGCCGAGGCGGCCCTGGGCGATCTCGAAGCCGCGGCCTTCGCCCAGCAGGATGTTGCCGGCGGGCACGCGCACGTTCTCGAAGTACATCTCCATGTGGCCGTGCGGCGCGTCGTCGTAGCCCATGACGTTGAGCGGGCGCACGATGCGGATGCCCTTGGCGTCGGCGGGCACCAGGATCATGCTCTGCTGCGAGTGCTTGGGCGCGTCGGGGTCGGTCTTGCCCATGGTGATGAAGACGGAGCAGCGCGGGTCGCCGGCGCCGGAAATCCACCACTTGTGGCCGTTGATGACGTACTCGTCTCCCTGGCGCTCGATGCGGGTGCAGATGTTGGTGGCGTCGGACGAGGCCACTTCGGGCTCGGTCATCGCGAAGGCGGAGCGGATCTTGCCTTCGAGCAGGGGCTTGAGCCAGCGCGCCTTGTTCTCATCGCTGCCGTAGCGGGCGATGGTTTCCATGTTGCCGGTGTCGGGCGCGGAGCAGTTGAACACCTCGCTCGACCATGGCACGCGGCCCATGATCTCGGCCAGGGGGGCGTATTCCTGGTTTGTGAGGCCCGCGCCGTCGTAGCCGGAGGCGGCGGCGCTGTCCACGGGCAGGAACAGGTTCCACAGGCCGGCGGCCTGGGCCTTGGGCTTGAGCTTCTCGATGGTTTCGAGCGGGGTCCAGCGGTTGCCCGCCTTGGTCTTGGCATCCATCTCGGCGGCGTACTCGGCCTCGGCGGGATAGATGTGGTCTTCCATGAACTTGAGCAGTCGAGCTTGCAGTTCCTTGGTTTTGGGCGAGTAGTCAAAGTCCATGTGGTCTCTCCGTTGGTAACTCAGTCTTGTGTGGGGTTGTTCATGCGCGTTGGGCGAAAGACCAGGCCATTTCCGCCATGGGGCGCGCGCCCTTGGCGGATGCGACGGCCTGCGCGCTGGAGGCGGTGCCGGCCTCGACCCGCTTGGCGATGCCTTGCAGGATGGCCGCCATGCGGAACAGGTTGTAGGCCAGGTAGAAGTTCCAGTCCGGCGCCAGCGCCTCGGGCGTGGCGATGCGGGTGCGCTCGCAGTAGCGGCGGATGTATTCGGCCTCGGTGGGGATGCCCAGCGCGGCCACGTCCACGCCGCCGACGCCGCGGCCCGTGCTGGGCGGCATGTGCCAGGCCATGCAGTGGTAGCTGAAGTCGGCCAGCGGGTGGCCGAGCGTGGACAGTTCCCAGTCGAGCACGGCGATGATGCGCGGCTCGGTGGCGTGGAACATCACGTTGTCGAGGCGGTAGTCGCCGTGCACGATGGAGACCTTGCTCTCGTCGCGCGCGCTGGCGGGCATGTGGGCGGGCAGCCAGTCGATCAGGCGCTCCATCTCGGGAATGGGCTGCGAGAGCTCGCCCGCGCTGTCGGCGGAGGCCTTGTACTGCTTGCCCCAGCGGCCGATCTGGCGCTCGAAGTAGTTGCCGGGCTTGCCGTAGTCGGCCAGGCCGCGCGCGGCGAAATCGACCGTGTGCAAGGCCGACATCACGCGGTTGAGCTCGTCGTAGTGGGCGGCGCGCTCGGCGTTGGTCATGCCGGGCAGCGACTGGTCCCACAGCACGCGGCCCTGCATGAATTCCATCACGTAGAAGGCGCGGCCGATGACCGACTCGTCCTCGCACAGGCAGTACATGGCCGGCACGGGCACGTCGGTGCCGGCCAGGCCGCGCATGACCTTGAATTCGCGCTCGATCGCGTGGGCCGAGGGCAGCAGCTTGGCCACGGGGCCGGGCTTGGCGCGCATCACGTAGCTGCGGCCCGGCGTGACGAGCTTGTAGGTGGGGTTGGACTGGCCGCCCTTGAACATCTCCACCGTGAGCGGGCCTTCAAAGCCCGGCAGGTGCTGCGCCAGCCATGCGGAGAGTGCGGCGATGTCGAAAGCGTGTTGTTCGGAAACAGGGCGGGTGCCCATGAAGTGATCGAAATTGCTCATGCAGGGGGTACGAAAGAAATCAGAAAATCAGTTGTCGGCTTCGGCGATGCGCATCAGCGCCTCGCGGTTGCGCACCACCAGGCCGCCTTGTTCGATGCGGATGGCTTCCTCGCGCTCCATGGTCTTGAGTTCCTGGTTCACGCGCTGGCGCGACGCGCCCAGGAGTTGCGCCAGTTCTTCCTGCGCCAGTTGCAGGCCGATGCGCACCTCGCCCCCGTGCGAGAGGCTGGGCATACCGTAGCTGCGCACCAGGTGCAGCAGCTGCTTGGCCAGGCGCGCGCGCAGGGGCAGGGTGTTGAGGTCTTCCACCAGCCCGTAGAGCAGGCGGATGCGCCGCGCGTGCAGGCGCAACATGGCTTCGGCGAACTCGGTGTGCAGGGCCAGGATTTTCTTGAAATCGGCCTTGGAGATGCACAGCAGCGTGGTCTCGCCGTGTGCATAGCAGTCGTGCGTGCGCTTGTCGCCGTCCAGGATCGCCACGTCGCCGAACCAGATGCCGGGCTCCACGTAGTCCAGCGTGATCTGCTTGCCCGAGATGGACGTGGAGCTCACGCGCACCGCGCCCTTGGCGCAGGCCGTCCACTCCTCGGGCGGCTCGCCGCGTGCGCAGATCAGCGTGCTGTCCTTGAAGCGTTTGACGTAGGCGCATCGGAGAATGTCGTGCCGGAGAGAAGGGGAAAGGGTTGAGAACCAGCGACCGGAATTGATCGCCTCACGTTCTTCAATGTTAAGAATCGGGTCGTCCATGGCCTGTCGGATGCGTGACTGAATGACCGGCGCATTGTCGCGTGAGGGACGGGCGCGCCGCGTCAGGGTTGTCACGTGCGTGTCTGGAAACGCAGAATGGAGTCAAGATGAAATTACGCACCGTAACATTCGCTGCCGCGTCCGTTCTGTGCCTGAGCGCCCAGGCCCTGACGCTGGGCGCGGGCCGGGGTACGGTGGTGCTGGGCGCGCCCATCGACCTGTCGTTCGACGTGGTGCCCGATGCCGGGGCGAGCCTGGCTTCGTCGTGCATCGCGGCGCGGCTGGTGTCGGGCGATGCGCCCATCGACCCGTCCCGGGTGCGCGTCGTGCCGCTGCCGTCCATCGCGGGGCGGCCGCCGAGCGTGCGCGTGCAGGCCTTCGTGCGCGCGGACGATCCGGTGCTCACGGCGCGGATCACGGCGGGATGCACGGGGCCGGTGTCGCGCATCTACACCTTCCTGGCGCAGCCGCCCGAAGGCGCGGCGGGGCCCGTGCCGGTCGACGTGGCGCGCCTGTCTTCGGACTTGCCGGCGGCCAGCGCGTTCGCGGCGCCCGCGGCCCGGCCCGCTCCGCCTGCGCAGAACGTGGCTGTGGCGATCCCAACGCCTCCGCAGCAGACGGAGGCGCCGCCTGCCGCAGCGCCGGCGCCGCGCAAGGCGGCCCCCAGACCAGCGGCGAAGCTCCCGGAGCGCCCTAGGCACATGCACACGGCGGCGCCTGTCGGGCAGGCACCGGTGGCGGAGCCCGTGCGTGCGCCCCAAGCTCCTCCAACGGTTGCACCGCCTGCCGAGGTGCCTGCGGTAATGCCGGTGCAAGCCGCATCCCAATCCGTGGCAGCGCTCAGCCCGCAGCCGCAACCACCGGCTGCGCCAAAGCCCATGCCCACGCCCGCTTTGCAGCCCACGCCAGCGCCGGAGGATGACGGTTTCCCCGGCACCCTGGCCTACGGGCTGGCCGCCGCCTTGGCGCTGGGACTGGCTGCGCTGATCTGGCGTAGGAAGCGGCGCGCGGCGGCTGCGCCCGACTGGGCCGATTCCGCCATCATGGTGCCGGTGGAAGACGATGTGCCGGATGCATCGGGGTCGGCCCACGCGCCGTTGATGCCGCACCCCGATGACGTGTGGCTGGAGAGCGTGCCGGGTTCCGTGGCAAAGCCCGTGCCCGTGCCCGCAGTGGCGTCCGCGCGCTCCACGCAGATCGTCCACCCCGAGGAATTGTTCGACATCGTCGAGCGGGCTGAATTCTTCATTTCGGTGGGCGAGCATGACCAGGCCATCTCGGTGCTGAAGGACCATATTGCCGACAAGGGCGCGAACTCGCCCACCGCCTATCTGGAACTGCTGCGCCTGTACCACCAGCTGGGCCGCGCGCAGGACTTCAATGCGCTGCGTGCGAGTTTCCTGCGCCACTTCAACGCGACGCTCCCTGATTTCGCGCATTTCCGGGAGCAGGGCAAGGGGCTGGAGCACTACGTGGACATGCTGGCCGAGATCGAGGCGCAGTGGACGTCGCCCGCCGTATTGCCGCTGCTCGAGAACGCCATGTTCCTGCACGAAGGCCAGCCGCCCGGCGCACCGCCGTTCGACCCTGCCGCCTACGACGACTTGCTGATGCTGCTGGCCATTGCCCAGACCACGCCGGCCAGCGAGCGCGGCGCGCCGCCGCCCCGCGAGCGCACCACGCCCTATGCGCCGCCTGCCGAGATCAGCGTGGCGGACATCGAGCGCCATGAAGAAGACTGGGGCGGCCAGGCGGGAAGCACGAACCCCGGTCTGCTCACGGCGCGCTCGCTGGATTCGCTGATGGGCGGCCTGGCGTCCGCCGCGCCCGCGCCGGCAGGCGCGCCTGGGGCGGCGATGCTGGATCTGGACTTGTCCGCGCCCGCTCCGCTCACCGGCGGCGCTCAGCCCGCGGGTTTTGACGCGGGCAAGCAGGAATGGCGTTTTGAGTTGGAGTCGCCCACCACCAAAGGCTAGCCCATGCGGCGCATGAGGTCGGCGGCGGCCTGCTCCGGGTCGCTGGCCTGCACCAGCGCCCGCACCACGGCGATGGAGCCCACGCCCGTGGCCCGGATCTGTGCGAACTGCTCCGCCGCAATGCCGCCGATCGCCACCAGCGGGTAGCCCCGCATCAGCCGCGCATAGGCCGCGAGCCGCGCCACGCCCTGGGGCGCGGTGGCCATCTTCTTGAGCGTGGTCGGGAACACCGCGCCCAGCGCTACGTAGCTCGGGCCGACCGCGTCGGCGCGCAGCATTTCGGCGTAGCCGTGCGTGCTCACGCCCAGGCGCAGGCCGGAGGCGCGCAGCGTGGCGAGTTCGTCAGGCCGCAATGCGTCCAGGTCTTCCTGGCCGAGATGCGCGCCGTAGGCGCTGGCGGCGATGGCTTCGCGCCAATGGTCGTTGATGAACAGGCGCGCGTTCGTGCCCCGCACGGCTTCCACGGCGGCCCGCACTTCGCGTGTGATGGCAGCGCGGTCGTCGCTCTTGAAGCGCAACTGCACCGTGGGCACGCCCGCGCGCGCCATGCGGCCGACCCAGGCGGCGTCGGGCAGCACGGCGTACAGGCCCAGGGCATCGGGGCAGGGCGGAAAGGCGTTGCCCTGCCGGCCCTGGATGCCGAAATCGCGCGGATCATCGGGCCAGCAGGCCGGGTCGAAGCGGCCCATGCGCTCGGTCTGGCGCTGCCAGCCTCTAGCGATGCATTCGGCGTCGATGGCGATGAAGCCCAGCGCGCTCGCAGCTTGCAGGGCGGTGCGGTAGGCCTCGCCGTCCTGCGTGGGGGTGGGCAGGGGCTGCGCTTCGTGGCCCGCGAAGGCCGCGCCGTGGTGCGTGAGGATGGGGTTGGTCATTCGTGGTGCCAGAACGGTGTGCCGAGCACGGGCGTGCTGGGCTGGGCGGAATCCTGCGCGGCCATTGCGCCCGCGTGCCATGCGGCGCGGCCCGCGCCGACCGCATCGGCGAACGCGCCGGCCATTGCCACCGGGTCGTGCGCCAGCGCCACGGCGGTGTTCAGCAGCACGCCGTCGTAGCCCCATTCCATGACCTGGCAGGCGTGCGAGGGGCGGCCCAGGCCCGCGTCCACGATCAGCGGCACGGACAGGCGTTCGCGCAGCGTCTGCAGCGCGTAGGGGTTGACCGGGCCCCGGCCCGTGCCGATGGGCGCGGCCCAGGGCATGACGGCCTGGCAGCCCACGTCCACGAGGCGCTGGCACAGCACCAGGTCTTCGGTGCAGTAGGGCAGCACCTGGAAGCCGTCCTTGATGAGCGTGGACGCGGCCTCGACGAGGTTCAGCGTGTCTGGCTGCAGCGTGTAGTCGTCGCCGATCAGTTCGAGCTTGATCCAGGGCGTGTCGAACACCTCGCGCGCCATCTGCGCGGTGGCGATGGCTTCCTGCAGGCTGTGGCAGCCGGCGGTGTTGGGCAGCACGGGCACGTTCAGGCGGCGCAGCAGGTCCCAGAAGGCTGCGCCGGTCTCCGCCGCGTTGCTGCCCTGGCGGCGCAGCGAGGCGGTGAGCATGGCGGGGCGGGCGCGTTGCACAGAAGCTTCGAGCACGGCGGGCGAGGGGTAGCGCGCTGTGCCGAGCAGCAGGCGGCTTTCAAAGGTCTGGCCGTAGAGGACGAGGGTATCGGTTGTCATGGTCTTAGCCGCCCGTGACGGGCGAAATCACTTCCACGCGGTCGCCCGCTTGCAGCGCGTGCGTGGCGTATTGCGTGCGGGGAACGAACTGCGTGTTCACCGCCACGGCAAACGGCGGGCGCGCGGCGATGGCGGCCAGCGCGTCCTGCACGGTGGCGGGCTCGGGCAGGTCGGTGGGTTGCTGGTTGATGGTGACGTTCATTCGATGCGGAGGTCAAAGCGGGGCGCCAGCGCCGATTGGCCCGTGGCCAGCAGTTGCAGCGCCACGTCGAGCAGCGCGGGCGCGATCATGAAGCCGTGGCGGTACAGGCCGTTGATTGCGAGCCGGCGCGGCGCGCTGCGGCGGATGGCGGGCAGGTTGTCGGGCAGGGTGGGGCGCAGCTGCGTGGCGATCTCGACGATGCGGCCTTCGGCAAAGCCGCTGTGCACGGCATAGGCGGCGGAGAGCAGTTCCAGCGCCGAGCGCACGCTGGCGGGCGAGCGGTCGTCGGATTCGATCTCGGTCGCGCCGATCACGAACAGGTGGTCTTGCTTGGGCGCGATGTAGAGCGGGTAGCGCGGGTGCACGAGGCGCGTGGGGCGCTGCAAAGTCACCTCGGGCGCGTGCACGCGCACCACCTCGCCGCGCACGCCGCGCAGGGCATTCCACTGCGCGCGCGCGCCCAGGCCGCGGCAGTCGATGACCCAGTCGCCGTCGCTGAACTGGGTGGTTTCGCGCGGCGTGTGCCAATGGACTTGCACGCCGCGCCGCTCCATGGCCTGCAAGAGCGCGGCGAGCAGTTGGCGGTTGTCCAATTGGCCCTCGCCCGGCAGCAGCAGGCCCTGGTGGAAGCGCCCGGCCAGCGCCGGTTCGGCCTGGGCCAGTTCGGAACCCGCAAGCGCTTGCAGATGCGGCAGATTGGGGATGCGTTCTTGTGTGCGCTCCAATTGCCCGCGCAGGCGCTGGGCCTCGGCGGCGTCCTGCCGGTGCCAGACGATCAGCGTGCCCGTCTGCTGGAAGAACACGGGCGCGGGTAGGCCGGCGATCAGCTCGGGCCAGCGTGCGAGGGCGTGCTGGCCCATGCGCACCACGCCGGGCTCGGTCACCGCCGATTCGGCCAGCGGCGCGAGCATGGCGGCGGCCACGCGCGCGGCGGCGCCGTCGGCCTCGGGGCCCGCCGCCTCGAAGACCTCGACGCGGTGGCCCCGCTCGGCCAGCGCCACGGCCAGCAGGCGGCCCATGAGGCCTGCGCCGAGGAGGGCGATGTGGGATTGAGGGGGGAGCATGGCGTCTCGTGAATGGAAAAAGGGACGCCAGGCGGGTGAAACTCCCCACGCCAGCATGACCTGGATCGGGTGTTCAGGGTCTGATCTCAGCCCGGGAGGGGCACCCCTGTTTCGTCCGGCGGAAATTACAACACAACCTGCACCATAATTTTTTGCATGACTCTCCAACCTTCCACCCTTGCACCCCGCTACGCGCGCGTGCTCTCCATCGCGGGCTCCGACAGCGGCGGCGGCGCGGGCATCCAGGCCGACCTCAAGACCTTCAGCGCGCTGGGCTGCTACGGCATGACGGCCATCACCGCCATCACCGCGCAGAACACGCAGGGCGTGCGCGGCATCCATGGCATTCCACCCGAGATGCTGCGCGCGCAGATCGACGCGGTGGTGGAAGACATCGGCGTGGACGCCGTGAAGATCGGAATGCTCGCCATGCCCGAGGTGGTGCGCGTGGTGGCCGACGCCATCCGCACCCACGCGCTGCCGCACGTGGTGCTGGACCCGGTGATGGTCGCCACCAGCGGCGACCGCCTTATCGTGCCCGACACGGTGGCCGCGCTGGTGGGCGAACTGTTCCCGCTGGCCGAGGTCATCACGCCCAACCTCGACGAGGCCGCGCTGCTGCTGGGCCACGCCATCGAGGGCGCGGAGGCGCTCGACGCGGCGGCGCAAGCGCTGCTGGGCCTGGGCGCGCGCGCGGCCGTGCTCAAGGGCGGGCACCTGCCGGGCGACTGGGTGGTGGACGTGCTGGCGCTGCGGAACGGCACGGGCGCCACGCTCCAGCGGCTGGAGTCCGAACGCATCGCCACGCACAACGGGCACGGCACGGGCTGCACGCTCTCGTCCGCCATCGCCGCGCACCTGGCGCTGGGCCATGCCCTGCCCGAGGCGGTGCGGAAGGCGCGCGCCTACATCCTGGGCGCGATACGCGCGGGCGCGGCGGTGCGCACGGGGCGCGGGCATGGGCCGCTGAACCACGGGTATGCGCCGGTGGCGCAGGTGGTGGTGGAGCCTCGGACTCTGGATGGCGCGTAACTCCGGGACGGGCCACCTGCATGGCGGGCCGTGCTGCACAATGCAGGCGCCGCTATGGCGCACAGGAGACTACAAATGATCCTCGTCTTTGGAGATGTCGTTGCACGGGAGGGCCGCATGGCCGAGGCCCTGGCGCTCAGCCAGGAGCATGTCGCACGCTCGCGAACCGAGCCGGGCTGCATCGCGCACGCGGTGCACCAGGACACCGAGAACCCCCGGCGCCTGGTCTTCGTCGAGCAGTGGGCGGACCAGGCGGCGCTGTGGGCGCACTTCAAGGTGCCGGCGACGCGGGCTTTCTCCAAGGCACTGGTCGAACTCGCGGAGCAGCCGCCGGGCCTGGCCCTTTACGAGGCGTCCGAACTGCCGCTGCCGGGTAAAAGCGGGGGCTGAACACTACGCGCCAGTGGCGCAGGCCCTATTGAAGGTTTAAATCATAAAAAGTGCCCTCCGCGCTTATGCATCAAGCGCTGGCAGCTCATTTTTTAGTAGCGGATAAATCGCTTTCCAGCACTTCGCGCCCGTCGAACACGAAACACCCGCCGTGGTAGTGCGCGCCGTCGGTCTCCTCGAAGTATTTGAGAATGCCGCCTTCGAGCTGGTAGACGTGCTCCACCCCCTGCTCGCGCATCAGGATGGCGGCTTTTTCGCAGCGGATGCCGCCGGTGCAGTAGCTCACCACGGTCTTGCCCGCCAGTTCGGCCTTGTGCGCGGCCAGGGCCGGGGGGAATTCGGTGAATTTGCCGATGCGCCAGTCGATGGCGCCGTCGAACGCGCCCGCATCCACCTCGAAGGCGTTGCGCGTGTCCAGCGTGACCACGGGGCGGCCCGCGTCGTCGTGGCCCTGGTCGAGCCAGCGGCGCAGCACGGCGGGGCTGACCGAGGGCGCGCGGCCCTGCGC
This sequence comes from Acidovorax sp., assembly GCA_047601665.1. GTDB lineage: Bacteria > Pseudomonadota > Gammaproteobacteria > Burkholderiales > Burkholderiaceae_C > JASGIT01. The sequence continues at coordinate 3,944,312 of JASGIT010000001.1, read as the reverse complement.
GGGTCGGATGGCGGGGTGGTCCATGCGGATGATTTCGCGCTTCACCTTGACCAGCAGCTTGCGGAAGGGCACGGCGCCCGACCAGCTTTCCTTCGGGGTCAAGGCCGCAAAGCGCTCGTCCTCGCGCAGCGCGTGCACGAAGCCGCGCACCGCTTCGGCAGGCCCGGCCAGGAACATGTTGATGCCTTCTTCCGCCAGCAGGATGGTGCCCTTGAGCCCCAGGGCCGCCGCGCGCGCGTGCAGCGCATCGCGCAGCGCCGGTGCGTCGGGCAGTGGCGTGAACAGGTAGCAGGAGATGTTGAGGACGGCCCCGGCCATCGTCAGTGGTTGCCCAGCAAGGTCGCCTGGACTTTGTTCGCCAGCTGCGCCACGGCCAGCGCGGCGGGGCAGCCGGGCGTGCTCAGCATGATGAGCTGACGGCGCATGACGGCCTCGCGCACCGCCGGGTCGGCGGGAATGTCGCCCATGTGCAGCAGGCGCATGGGGCGGCCCGACTCGGTGGTGACGAAGCGGTCCAGCACCTGCTGGAGCTGGCTCGTGATGGCGCGGCCGTCGCCGGGCCGCGCGGCCTGGTTGACCACCATGCGCACGTGCTGGCGCTTCTGCTGCGAGGCCAGCACCTTGATGGCGGCATAGGCGTCGGTCAGCGAAGTGGGCTCGGGCGTGGCCACGACCAGCACCTCGGAGGCGAGCGAGACGGAGAACAGCACCACGTCCGAGATGCCCGCGCCGGTGTCCAGCAGCACCACGTCGTAGCGCGGGGCCAGGGTCTGCAGCACGTTGATGAATTCGTTGCGCACCACGGGCGTGAGGCGCGAGTACTCGACCATGCCGGAGCCCGCGAGCAGCACGTCGAAGCCGCCCGGCACGCTGATGACCGCGTTGTCGAGCGACGAGCGGCCCGTGAACACGTCGTGCAGCGTGACCTTGGGGTGCAGGTTCAGCACCACGTCCAGGTTGGCCAGGCCCAGGTCGGCGTCGAGCACCAGCACCTTGAGCCCGTGGCGCGTGAGCGCGGCCGCCAGGTTGGCCGAGACGAAGGTTTTGCCCACGCCGCCCTTGCCGCTGGTGACGGCGATGATGCGGGCTCCACCTTCCGTCTGCGACGGAATGAGGGGCGTGGGAGAGGAAGACGGCGCGTCGCTCATGTCAAACTAGCTTTCAGTGGACGCTGCCGGGGGCTCCAGCGGGGGCAAGTCGCCCCAGGTGGATGGCGTGAACAGGGGGGCGAACAACATACTCTTTTCCTCGGCGCTCACGGTGCTGTCGGGCTGCTCTTCGATGCTGACACGGTTGCGCCCGCCTACCTTGGCGCGGTAGAGCTGATGATCGGCGCGCTCCGTCCAAAGTTGAGTGGTGCTGCGCACCCATTGCAGCGCGAAGGCGCCGCCCACGCTCACCGTCACGGCCAGTTCCTGGGTGGGTGAAATGCGCACGGGCATAGCCTCGATCGCGAGGCGCATACGCTCGGCCACCACCTGCCCGAAGGCGGCCTGGCAGGCGGGCAGCACCACGGCGAATTCCTCGCCGCCATAGCGCGCCACGGTGTCCATGGGCCGCACGCAGCCGCTGAGCGTGCGCGCCACCGATTGCAGCACCAGGTCGCCCGCGTGGTGGCCGTGGGTGTCGTTCACGGCCTTGAAACAGTCGATGTCCAGCATCAGCAGCAGCGCGGCTTCGCCCGAGCGCGTCACGCGGTCGATTTCGCGCTCCAGCACGGTGCGGAAGTGGCGGCGGTTGGCCAGGCCCGTGAGCGGGTCCTTGAGCGAGAGCTCGCACAGCCCGTCGATCAGGCCTTGCAGGTAATCCGTGGGCGAACCGTGCGGCACGGATGCAACGTCGCCCGACTGCATGACCAAGGCGTGCGCCGTGGCGAGCCGCAGGTCGCGCAGGTAGACGTGTTGGTAGGCCGCGGGGTTGGAAGACACAAATGGCAACAGGCAGTATGGCGGGGGAGTTTAGCAGTCTTCACCCGCCTGCCTTGGCCTCTTTTTGCAGTGCGGCGAGTGCTTCGGCGTCCGTGCGGTACATGGCCAGGTCGGGCCGGGGGGCCAGCGCGTCGGCGCGCGCCAGCACCTGCTCCACGGGCAGCTTCAGGCCGCTGATGTGCAGCGTGCCGCCGCGCTCCCCGACCAGGGCGCGCAGGCGCGCGAACATCTCCACGCCCGTCACGTCGATGCGGTTGATGGGCAGGGCAAACAGGCAGAGCTCGCGCGTCTCGGGGTGGGCGGCCAGGTGCTCGGCCACGTGGCGCTCCAGCGCGGCGGCGGAGGCGAAGTCCAGCTCCGCGTCCATGCGCAGCGCGAACAGACCGGGCGCCAGCGGCGGCAGCTGCCACAGGTGCCGGTCGCGCAGGCTGCCGTCGGGGTGCAGGCCGACCTCGATGATGCGCGGGTGCAGGCGCTGGTACAGGAAGTGGCTCAGGTTCATCACCAGCCCCGCGAGCACGCCCCAGTACATGCGCGGCGCGGTCGCCAGCGTGAGGGCGAAGGTGACCAGGCCGATCACGCATTCCACGCGCGACACCTTCCACAGCCGCAGCATGGTCGCGGGCTTGATGAGGCTGAACACCGCCATCACCACCACCGCCGCCAGCACCGAATGCGGCACGTGGTACAGCGCGGGCGTGAGCCACAGCAGCACGGCCAGCACCAGCAGGATGGCGAACAGTGTGGCCCAGCCGCTCTTGGCGCCCGCATACAGGTTGATGGCCGAGCGCGAGAACGACGCGCTGGTGGCGAACGCGCCGCACAGGCCCGAGCTGATCTTGGCCATGCCGTGGGCGATCAGGTCCTGGTTCTCGTTCCAGCGCGTGCCGCTGCGCGCATGGTCCACCTTGGCGCTCGACGCGGTTTCGAGAAAGCTCACCAGCGTGATCACCAGCACGGGCAAAAGCAGGCTGCCGAACTCGTCCCACGACAGCCAGCCGGGCCAGTACGGCGAGGGCAGGCCCGCGGGCAGCGTGCCGACCACGGCGCCGCCCTTGTCGGCATACCCCATGGCCCAGCTGATGGCGCCCGCCACGGCCACCACCACCAGCGCCGAGGGAAAGGTGGGCCGCAGCCGCTTGGCCGCCAATAGCAGCGCCAGCCCGCCCAGGCCGAACGCCGCCGCCGTGAAGTCGAAGTGGTAGAGCGACGGGTCGGCCAGCACCGCGTGCCAGGTAGTGCGCAAACCCAGCAGCGCGGGCAACTGCGACGCCAGGATGAGCCACGCCGCCGCCTGCGTGAAGCCGTTGAGCACGGGCGAGGTCACCAGGTTCAGCAGCCAGCCGAAATGCGCCCCGCCCAGGACGAGCTGGAGCAGGCCCGACAGAATCGCCATCCACGCCGCCAGCGCCACCCACTGCGCGCTGCCCGGCTCCGCCAGCCCGGTGAGCGACGCGCCGATCAGCAGGCTGGACAGCGCCGTGGGCCCCACGCCCAGCCGTGTGGACGAGCTCCACAGCACCGCCACCAGGGCCGGCACCAGCGACGCATAGATGCCCGTGATGAGCGGCATACCCGCCAGCGCCGCGTAGGCCACGCCCTGGGGCACGAGCATCAGCCCCACCGTCATGCCCGCCCAGAACTCGCCCTGCATCAGGGCGAGGGTGGGCCGGGGCCAGGCCAGGAAGGGGAACCAGCGGGCGAGGGCGGCAATGTTCATTGGCCGTATTGTGGTCGCCGGCAAAGGCCGGGGGCTGTCACAGCCGTGCGGTTCCGTCCTACGGCGCGGGCTGGGCGCCCTGCCTAGAGTGCGGACATTGCAACCCCCAAGGAAGGAGCACCGCATGAAGAACGCCCAACACCGTATCACCGGCCTGCTGGCCATCAGCGCACTGGCTTTCGGCCTGGCCGCCTGCGACAAGAAGCCCCAGGAGCAGACCGCGGGCCAGCAGCTCGACGCCGCCGTGGCCAAGACCGAGCAGGCCGCCGCCGACGCGCAGCGCAAGGCGCAGGACGCCATCGACGCCGCCAAGCCCAAGGTCGAAGAAGCCGCCGCCAAGGCCGACGCCATGGCCAAGGACGCGGGCGACGCCGCCAAGCAGGCCGCTGGCTCGGCCCTGGCCACCGCGGGCGACGCGGCCATCAGCGCCCAGGTGACGGCGGGCCTGGCCAAGGACCCGGACCTGAGTGCGCTCAAGATCAAGGTGGACACGCAGGCCGGCGTGGTCACGCTCAGCGGCCCGGCCCCCACCGACCAGGCCAAGCAGCGCGCCGCCGACATCGCCAAGGGCGTGAAGGGCGTGAACTCGGTGAACAACCTGCTCACCGTGGGCTGACTGGCTACCATCGCGGCATGACCCATGACCGCGACCTGACCACCCGCCTCGTTCACCACGACTACGTTCCCCCGCCCGGCTTCGCGGCGCCGCAGCCGGGCGTTTTCAAGGCCTCCACCGTCATCTTCGAAAACGTCGCCGCGATGCGTTCGCGCGAATGGAAGGACAAGAGCGGCTACACCTACGGCCTGCACGGCACCCCCACCACCTACCAGCTCGAAGAACGGCTCGCCACGCTCGAAGGCGGCCTGCAATGCCTGCTGGTGCCCAGCGGCCTGGCGGCCATCGCCACCGTGGCGCTGGCGCTGCTGCGCACGGGCGACGAGGTGCTGATTCCCGACAACGCCTACGGCCCCAACAAGGCGCTGGCCGAGGTGGAACTCAAGCACTACGGCATCAGCCACCGCTACTACGACGCGATGGACCCCGCCGACCTGGCCGCCAAGATCACGCCCGCCACGCGGCTGGTGTGGCTGGAGGCGGCGGGCTCCGTCACGCTTGAATTCCCTGATCTGCACGCATTGGTGCGCATCTGCCGCGAACGCGGCGTGACCACGGCGCTGGACAATACCTGGGGCGCGGGCCTGGCCTTCCAGCCGTTCGACCTGCTGGGCGACGGCGGCAGCCTGGGCGTGGACGTCTCCGCCCACGCGCTCACCAAATACCCGAGCGGCGGGGGCGACGTGCTCATGGGCAGCATCGTCACGCGCGACCTGCCGCTGCACCTGAAGCTCAAGCTCACCCACATGCGCCTGGGCCTGGGCGTGGGCGCGAACGACGTGGAGGCCGTGCTGCGAGCGCTGCCCAGCATCGGCCTGCGCTACCGCGCGCACGATGCGGCGGCGCGCGAACTGGCGCGCTGGATGGGCGAGCAGGGTGCCGTGGCGCAGGTGCTGCACCCCGCGCTGGCCGGTTCGCCGGGCCATGAACACTGGCAGGCGCTGTGCGGCCAGGCCGACGCGGCAGCGGGCCTGTTCAGCGTGGTTTTCGACGCGCGCCATGCACAAGCGCAGGTGGACCGCTTCTGCGACAGCCTGCGCCTGTTCAGGCTCGGCTACAGCTGGGGCGGGCCGATGAGCCTGGTGGTGCCCTACGACCTGCCGGCGATGCGCGCCTGCGCCACGCCCCACCTGCGCCCCGGCACGGTGGTGCGCTTTTCGGTGGGGCTGGAAGACGTGGAAGACCTGCGGCGCGACCTGGCGCAGGCGCTGGCGGCGGCTTTTACCTGAGCAGCTTGCGCAACTCCGGCCACACGTTGTCCAACATGCGTGGCTGGGCTTCGGCGCGCGGGTGGATGCGGTCGGCCTGGAACAGGGCCGTGGGGTCGGGCGCATCGGCAATGCCGGCCAGCAGGAAAGGCACCAGCGCCGTCTTGCGCGCCTGGGCCACCGACCTGAACACCGCCGCGAAGCGCTGTGTGTAGCCCGCGCCATAGTTGGGCGGCACCTGCATTCCGACGATGAGCGCGCGCGCGCCCGCGTCCTGCGCGGCCTGGGCCATCCACTTCAGGTTGTCCTCGGTGCTTTGCAAGGGCAGGCCGCGCAGCGCGTCGTTGCCGCCGAGTTCCAGCACGACCACGGCGGGCCGGTGGGTGGAGAGCAGGGCGGCCAGGCGGGCGCGGCCCCCGGCGGTGGTGTCGCCGCTCACGCTGGCGTTGACGACCGGGGCGTTGATTTTTTGCTGCGCCAGGCGCTTTTCGAGCAGCGCCACCCAGCCCGTGCCGCGCGCCAGGCCGTATTCGGCGCTCATCGAATCGCCCAGCACCAGGATGGTCTGGGGCGCGGCGGCGGCCCAAGCCCCCAGGCCGCCAAAGGCCGCCAGGCTCAGGATAAAGTCACGCCGCATCACAGCACACAGGTCATTCATGTCAGTTCAGCCCCTGATCGAGGTCGATCACGTATCCAAGTCGGTGACGGACTCCACCGGCACGCTCGACATTCTGCGGGATATCGCCTTCGGCCTCGCGCCCCGCGAAACGGCGGCCATCGTGGGCGCGTCGGGCTCGGGCAAGAGCACGCTGCTGTCCATCATCGCGGGGCTCGATACGCCCACGCGCGGCACGGTGCGCATCGCGGGGCAGGACCTGTTCGCGCTCGACGAGGATGGCCGCGCCGCGCTGCGGGCGCAAAAAGTGGGCTTCGTGTTCCAGAGCTTCCAGCTGATGGGCAACCTCACGGCGCTGGAGAACGTGATGCTGCCGCTGGAGCTTGCGGGCCAGCGCGACGCGCGCCAGCGTGCCGCCGCCATGCTGGAGCGCGTGGGCCTGGGCCAGCGCCTTGCGCACTACCCCAAGCTGCTGTCGGGCGGCGAGCAGCAGCGCGTGGCGCTGGCGCGCGCCTTCGTGGTGCAGCCCGCCGTGCTGCTGGCCGACGAGCCCACGGGCAGCCTGGACTTCGCCACCGGCGAAACCATCATGCGGCTGATGTTCGACCTGAACCGCGAGCAGGGCACGACGCTGGTGCTCGTCACGCACGACCGGGCCATCGCCGCGCGGTGCGAGCGCTGCATCACCATCGAGGCCGGGCGCGTGGCAGATTCCAAGCCAAATCGGCCTCCAGCGCTTACGGAACAAGCGCAAGCAGCTATGAAAAGAGTAGTGGGATAATCGCCCGATGTCCTCGTCCCCCAAAGTCCTCTTCGGCTTCCACGCCGTGGGCGTGCGCCTGAAGACCGCGCCGCAGTCCATCATCGAGATCTACTACGAGCCCACGCGCCGCGACGCGCGGATGCGGCAGTTCATCGAGCGCGCCAAGGAAGCCGGCGTGCGCCTGATCGAAGCCGACGGCCTGCGCCTGGCCAAGCTGGCCGGCAGCCACGGCCACCAGGGCGTGGCCGCGCGCGTGCAGGCGCTGGCGCAAACGCAGTCGCTCGACGATCTGCTCGACCAGCTCGAAGCCGACGGCGTGAAGAACCCGCTGCTGCTGGTGCTCGACGGCGTGACCGACCCGCACAACCTCGGTGCCTGCCTGCGCGTGGCCGACGGCGCGGGCGCGCACGCCGTGATCGCGCCCAAGGACCACGCGGCGGGCATCAGCGCCACCGTGGCCAAGGTGGCCAGCGGCGCGGCGGAGACGGTGCCGTACTTCATGGTGACCAACCTCGCGCGCACGCTGGGCGAGTTGAAGGAGCGCAACATCTGGGTCATCGGCACCAGCGGCGACGCGGACAAGACGCTCTACCAGGTCGACCTGCAAGGCCCCGTGGCCCTGGTGCTGGGCGCCGAAGGCCCCGGTATGCGCCAGCTCACGCGCAAGACCTGCGACGAGTTGGTGAAGATCCCCATGCAGGGCGCGGTGGAAAGCCTGAACGTCTCCGTCGCCAGCGCGGTGTGCCTGTACGAAGCGCTGCGCCAGCGCCAGGGCTAGACGAAACCCACTACGCCCAGCAGCGCCCCCGCGCCCAGCAGCCACAGCAGGTGCAGGCGCGTGCGCCAGATGATGAAGCCCGCCACCGCCGCGATCAGCCACACGTGCCAGGCCGGGTGCTCCGGCGACTGGTTGCCGTTGGCCAGGATGCAGCCCGTGGCCACCAGCAGGCCCACCACCACGGGGGCCAGCCCCTGCTTGAAGGCGCGCACCGCGCGCAGCTCCTTGTTCTTGTAAGCCCAGCGCGTGGCCAGGTAGGTGAGGGTGCTGCTGGGCACGATGATGCCCACCATGGTCACCAGCAGGCCGAACAGGCCCATCAGCCAGGCGTGCGGGCCCGCGCCGATGCCGCCGCTGGCGTTGAGGCCCACGTTCCAGCCCATCAGGCCCACGAAGAGCAGGTTGGGCCCCGGCGCGGCCTGGGCGATGGCGATGGAGGAGTTGAACTGCGCCGCCGTGAGCCAGTGCCTGTCGTCCACCAGATAGCGGTGCATGTCGGGCACGGTGGTGATGGCGCCGCTGATCGACAGCAGCGACAGCAGCATGTACTGGCCCAGCAGGCCCAGCCAGTCGTGCCATTGCAGGGTGATGCTCATGCCATCGTCCTCCCCGTCCAGATGCAGGCGGGCAGGCCCACCGCCAGCAGGACCCAGCCCAGCGGCCATTGCACCGCGACCACGAGCACGAACACCAGCGCCGCGAGCCCCAGGCAGACCCGGATGCCCAGCGGGTGCTTGCGCATGGGCGTGAGCAGCTTGACCCCGGTGGCCGCGATCAGCCCGCCCGCCACGGCCCCCATGCCCCGCAGCGCCCCCGCCACCTGCGGATTGCCCGCGAAGTGCGCGTACAGGATGGCCAGCGCCAGCACCACCACCAGCGGCAGGGCCAACATGCCTGCCGCGCCCGCCAGCGCGCCGCGCCAGCCGAAGTGGCGGTCGCCCAGCATCAGCGACAGGTTGATCACGTTGGGGCCGGGCATCACCTGCGCCACGGCCCAGTCCTCCAGGAATTCCTCGGGCGTGAGCCACTTTTTCTTTTCGACCAGCTCGCGCTGCACCACGGCCAGCACGCCGCCAAAGCCCTGCAAGGCCAGCCAGGTGAAGGACCAGAACAGATCGGACGGGCTTTGCGGGCGGGGGCGGTCGTGCCCGGTGTGCGCCAGGGCGGGCGGAGAGGTCGGCTGGTCTTCAGTCATGCTCAAGTCTTATATAAGACATATGATACAACTGTGCCGCCCATCTTGCACGCGGTGGCCTATCTGGCGGCGGCCCAGGCCAGCGGTTCGGTTGCCAGCACGCGCCGCGCATCCAGGCTGTGGATGGGCACGCGCGGCGGAATGCCGCCTGACAACTGCAAGGCCATGTAGCGCCCGCAGCACACGCGCAGGAAGGAGGCGAAGTTCTCCACGCCGCCGCGCTCGGCCACCAGTTCGTCGTGCAGGCGCGCGCACAGTTGCGGCACCGTCATGCCGTCGCGCGCGGCGATTTCCTCGAGCACCTGCCAGAACAGGTTTTCCAGCCGGATGCTGGTCGCCACGCCATGCAGCCGCACCGAACGCGCCCGGCTTTCGTACAGATGCGGATCGGCGCTGATGAACACCTCGCACATAGCTCTTGCCTCCTGGAGCCGGATTGTGCCGCCGCCAGGGCAGGGGGCTTCCACTCAGTGGGTGATGCGCGTGCCCAGCACCGCGAGGAACTGCGCGATCCACGCCGGATGCGCCGGCCATGCGGGGGCGGAAACGAGGTTGCCGTCCGTATGCGCCTGGTCCACCGCGATGTCGGCATAGGCGCCGCCCGCCAATTCCACCTCGGCGCGGCAAGCGGGGTAGGCCGAGCAGGTGCGGCCCTTGAGCACGCCCGCGCCCGCCAGCAACTGCGCGCCATGGCAGATCGCGGCCACGGGCTTGTTCGCATCGAAGAAATGGCGCACCGCGGCCAATACCGCCGGATAGGTGCGCAGGTATTCGGGGCCGCGCCCGCCGGGCACGACCAGCGCATCGTATTGCTCGGGGTTCACGTCCTTGAATGTGGCGTTCAGCGTGAAGTTGTGGCCGGGCTTCTCGCTATAGGTCTGCGCGCCCTCGAAATCGTGGATGGCCGTCTTGATGGCATCGCCCGCCACCTTGTCCGGGCACACCGCGTGCACCGTATGGCCCACGGCCAGCAGCGCCTGGAAGGGCACCATGGTTTCGTAGTCTTCGCAGTAATCGCCGCAGATCATCAGAATCTTCTTGCCAGCCATGCTCGTCTCCTTCAAAGGGGGGTGGGAAGGGCCCATTCTTGTCGCGCCAGCAGCAGCGTGGGTGTTATCGGGTTACTACACTGCGCCCCACAACCCACCACACCAGGAGCCACACCATGAAACTCGTCCGCTATGGACAGCCTGGCGCAGAACGCGCGGGAGCGATCGACGCGCAAGGCACGCTGCGCGACCTGTCCATGCTGCTGCCCGACGTCGGCCCCGCGCAAATCGCGCCGCGCACGCTCGCCGCCCTGGCCGCCATCGACCTGGCCCGACTGCCCGCCGTCGAAGGCCAGCCGCGCCTGGGCTGCCCCGTGGGCGGCGTGGGCAAGGTCGTCTGCGTCGGCCTGAATTACGTCGACCATGCCCATGAAGCGGGCATGAAGCCACCCGCCGAGCCCATCCTGTTCTTCAAGGCCACCACCTCGATCAACGGGCCGGATGACGACGTGCGCATTCCGCGCGGCTCCGCCAAGACGGACTGGGAGGTGGAACTGGGCGTCGTCATCGGCCAGCGCATGTCTTACGTGGCCGAGGCCGACGCGCTGGGCCACGTGGCGGGCTACGTGCTGGCGAACGACGTTTCCGAGCGCGCCTACCAGATCGAGCGCGGCGGCACCTGGGACAAGGGCAAGGGCTGCGACACCTTCGCCCCGATCGGTCCCTGGCTCGCCACCGCCGACGAGGTGCCCGACCCGCACGCCATCGACCTCTGGCTCGAAGTGAACGGCCAGCGCCTGCAGAACGGCAACACGCGCAATTTCATCTTCAACGTGCCCCAGGTGCTGTCGTACATCAGCCAGTTCATGACGCTGGAGCCCGGCGACATCGTGCTGACCGGCACGCCCGCGGGCGTGGGCATGGGGCAGAAGCCCGCGCCGGTGTACCTGAAGCCGGGCGACGTGATGCGGCTGGGAGCGACGGGGCTGGGCGAGCAGAAGCAGGTCTGCGTGGCAGCCTGATGAGATGCCTGATCAGCGCGGCGCCATGCGGATGGCGCCGTCGATGCGCACGCACTCGCCGTTCATGTAGCCGTTGGTGATCAGCGTCTCGGCCATGTGCGCGTATTCGTCCGGGTTGCCCAGGCGCTTGGGGAAGGGCACCGAGGCGGCCAGCGCGGCCTTGACGTTGTCGGGCAGGCTGTGCAACAGCGGGGTGCCGAAGATGCCGGGCAGGATGGTGTTGACGCGGATGGCCTCGCCCATCAGGTCGCGCGCGATGGGCAGCGTCATGCCCGCGATGCCGGCCTTGGAGGCGCTGTAGGCGGCCTGGCCCATCTGCCCGTCCTGCGCGGCGACGGAGGCGGTGTTGACGATGGCGCCGCGGTCGCCGTCGGCCAGCGGTTCGAGCGTCATCATGCCGGCGGCCGCCTTGGCGATGCAGCGGAAGGTGCCGATCAGGTTGACCTGGATGGTGCGCTCGAAGCCCGCCAGCGGGTGGTGGCGGATTTCGCCCGTGGCCTTGTCGCGGCTGGCGGTCTTGATGGCGGGGCCGACGCCCGCGCAGTTGACCAGCACGCGCTCCTGGCCGTGGGCGGCGCGCGCCCGGGCGAAGGCGGCGTCCACCTGCTCTTCGGAGGTCACGTCCACCGGGCAGTACACGCCGCCCAGTTCTCGGGCCAGCGCTTCGCCCAGTTCGGCGTTGAGGTCGAACAGCGCCACCCGGGCGCCGTGGCCGGCGAGCCTGCGGGCCGTGGCCGCGCCCAGGCCGGACGCGCCCCCGGTGATGACGGCGGCGATGGTGGAGTCGAGTTTCATGGAGTTTCCTTTGTGGTCAAAATGGGCTCCAGCGCTTATCCATCAAGCGCTGGCAGCTATGATTTTTGATTTTCAGGCCGCTGTGCCATAGCGCTGGCGCAGCCGCTTCTTGTCGAGTTTGCCGACACTGGTTTTCTCGATGGCGTCCACGAACTGGATGCGCTCGGGGATGGCGAATCTGGAGACCGCGCCCGCATCGGCCAGCACGCGCAGGTGCTGGCGTATCGCCTCGGGGTCGGCGGGTGCGCCGGCCTTGGCGACGATCAGCGCCAGCGGGCGTTCGCCCCATTTGGCGTCGGCCACGCCGATCACGGCCACCTCGCTCACGCTGGCGTGCTGGCTGATCGCGCTTTCGAGGTCGATCGACGAAATCCACTCGCCGCCGCTCTTGATCACGTCCTTGGCGCGGTCCACCAGGTGCAGGTAGCCGTCCTCGTCGAAGCGGCCGATGTCGCCCGTGTGCATCCAGCCTCCGGCCCACAGCGCGGCGCTGGCCTCGGGGTTCTTGAGGTAGCCCTGGGTGAGGAAGGGGGCGCGCGCCACCACCTCGCCGCTGGAATGGCCGTCCACGGGCACGTCGTTCATGTCGTCGTCCACCACGCGCACGTGCACCATCAGGCCGGGCATACCGGCGGCGGTGCGCAGGTCGATCTCGCGCTCGCGCCGGGCGGCGGGGTCGCCGATGCCGTCGAGCAGGTCGGTCTTGACCTGCGCCAGCGTGAGCAGCGGGCAGGATTCGGACATGCCGTAGCCGCAGTACACGTCGATGTTGCGCGCCAGCGCCTGCTCGCACAGGCCGCGCGACAGGGCGCTGCCGCCGATCAGCACCTTCCAGCCGCCGAAGTCGGCGCCCTGCGCCTCGGGCGCGGACAGCACCATGTGCAGGATGGTGGGCACGCAGTGCGAGAAGGTGGCGCCTTCCTTGCGCGCCAGGTTCACTAGCAGGCTGGGCTCGTAGCGGCCCGGGTAGACCTGCTTCCAGCCGCACAGCGTGGCGATGTAGGGGTAGCCCCAGGCGTGGGCGTGGAACATGGGCGTGAGCGGCATGTACACGTCGTTGCGCGTGAAGCGGCCGTTCGCGGCGGCCTGCCCCATCAGGGCCATGGCCATGAAGCTGTGCAGCACCAGCTGGCGGTGGCTGAAGTACACGCCCTTGGGGTTGCCGGTGGTGCCCGTGGTGTAGAACAGGGTGGCGCGGGTGTTCTCGTCGAAGTCGGGGAATTCGTGCCGTGGGTCGGCGGCGGCCAGCAGGCTTTCGTACTCGCCCGCCCAGTCGAAGCCGGCGGGCACGGCGCCATCGTCGGTCAGGCAGATGAAGCGCTTGACGCGCGGCAGCTGCGCGCGGATCTCCTGGATCAGCGGCAGGAACTCGGCGTTCAGCAGCACGGTTTCCGCCTCGGAGTGGTCGACCGTGTACGCGACCTGCTCGGGCGATAGGCGCACGTTGGTCTTCATCAGCGTGGCCCCGAGCATGGGCACGGCGAAATAGGCTTCCAGGTAGCGGTGGGTGTCCCAGTCCAGCACGGCCACGGTGTCGCCATGCCGCACGCCCAGCCGGGTCAGCGCGCTGCCCAGCCGCGCGATGCGCTCGATCAGCTGCGGGTAGCTCAGGCGCAATTGGTCGCGGTAGACGATTTCCTTGCGCGACTGCTGGGCGATGGGGGTGAACAGCAACTGCTTGATGAGCAGCGGGAAAGGATAGGGGGCCACGGATGTCTCCTTTTTGGGTTTGCGGAAGTCTAGGAAGTGTGCGCCGGCCTGGGTATCGTCGTTTTCGACGAGTGGGGCGGGGCGGGCCGGTGTGTTAACTTGCCTGCCACCATGACGAAGCCTTCCCCCACACTCCCTCCGGGCCAGCCCCAGTGCCTGCGCGCCGATCAACTCGACCCCGAATCCAAGGCCCTGCTGCGCTTCCTCAACATGGGCACGCGCCGGCCCCTGTCGCACGCCAACCTGGTGCACCAGCGCATGACGTGGCACATCTCCGCGCGCCTGTTCGGGCAGAGCGATCTGTCCGTGCGCGTGTCCACGCTGCGCATTCCGGGGCCGGGCGGCGAGATCACCCTGCAGGTCTACCGCCCCGCGCTGAAGAACGGCCCGCTGCCCGCGTTCCTGTGGGTCCACGGCGGCGCCTTCATGGTGGGCGGCCTGGGCACGGCGGACGCCATCTGCCGCCACCTGGCGCACGCCAGCGACGCCGTGGTGATCGCCGTGCGCTACCGCCTGGCGCCCGAACACGACCTGTACGCGGGCCGCGAGGACTGCCTGGCGGCCCTGCAGTGGGTGGCGGCCAACGGCCACACCGTGGGCATCGACGGCACGCGGCTGGCCATCGGCGGCGACTCCGCGGGCGGCAACCTCTCGGCGGCGGTGTCGCAGCGCTACACCCAGCAGGGCGGCGAGGGGCTGAAGCTGCAGGTGCTGGTCTACCCGGCCACCAACCTGCGCGACCACTTCCCGTCGAAGGAGGAAAACGCCAGCGGCTATCTGCTGACCTCGGAGGGCATCGACGCCATCGAAGCCATCCTGGCCGAGAAGAACCCGGCGGTGGACGACCCCTGGATTTCACCCGCCCTCAACCCCGTGCTGCAAGGGCTGCCGCCGGTGGTGATGGTGTCGGCGGGCTTCGACCCCATCCGCGACGACGGACTGGCCTACGCCGCCCAGCTGCGCGCGGCGGGCGTACCGGTGGACCTGCTGCACTACGCGGGCCAGTTCCATGGCTTCTTCAACTTCAACGGCGTGCTGCGCTCCGCGCGCGACGCGCTCAACCGCGTGGGCCATGCGCTCAAGCAGGCGCTGCACGGCCCGGGTTATGCGGTGGACAGGACGACAGAACTCACCCTGCAGTCGCCCGGCGTGCAATCCGCCCCGGGCCGCGACCTGATGCTGATGGGCCTGATGCTCGGCGAGCGCCAGGAAAACTGGCGCGCCGTGACCACGCAGCGCCTGCTGCCGCTGCCGGCCCTGGCGCCTGCCTTGAATCCGCTGCTCTACCCCCTGACCGCGTGGCGTGGCGCCCTGGCCAGGGGCTTCGCGCCGCTGCGCGCCCAGGTCACCTACGGCGCGGAGGCTTGAATGCCGGGCCCGCTACAGGACTTGCGCGTCGTTGAAATGGCGGGCCTCGGCCCCGCGCCGTTCTGCGGCATGTTGCTGGCCGACATGGGCGCGGAGGTGGTGCGCATCGAGCGCGTCGGCACGCGCCCGGACACGACCGACGTCCTCACCCGGGGCCGCAGCATCCTGCAACTGGACCTGCGTTCGCCCGAGGGCGCGGCGCAGGCGCTGGAGGCCATCGCCCACGCCGACGTGCTGATCGAGGGCTTCCGTCCCGGCGTGATGGAGCGCCTGGGCCTGGGCCCCGCCGAATGCCACGCGCGCAACCCGCGCCTGGTCTATGGCCGCATGACGGGCTGGGGCCAGCACGGGCCGCTGGCCCACGCGGCGGGGCACGACATCAACTACATCGCCATCACCGGCGCGCTGCACGCCATCGGCCGCTATGGCGAGGCGCCCGTGCCGCCGCTCAACTACGTGGGCGACTTCGGCGGCGGCGCCATGCTGCTGGCCTTCGGCGTGCTGGCCGCGCTGCACGAGGCGAAACGGTCCGGGCGCGGCCAGGTGGTCGATGCCGCCATGACCGACGGCGCGGCCCTGCTCTCGGCCATGATGTACGGCTTCAAGGCGGCGGGGCAGTGGAGCAACGAGCGCGGCGTGAACCTGCTGGACGGCGGCGCGCACTTCTACGACACCTACGCCTGCGCGGACGGCAAGTTCCTGTCCGTGGGCGCGATAGAACCCCAGTTCTACGCGCTGCTGCGTGAGCGCTGTGGCATCGCCGGCGACCCGGCCTTCGACGCGCAGATGGACAAGAGCCGCTGGCCCCTGCTCAGGCTGCGCCTGGCCGACCTGTTCCGCACCCGCACGCGCGACGAGTGGTGCGCGCTGCTGGAAGGCACCGACGCCTGCGTGGCCCCCGTGCTCGACTGGGACGAGGCGCCCGCGCACCCGCACAACGTGGCGCGCGGCACCTTCATGACCGTGGACGGCGTGGTGCAGCCCGCGCCCGCGCCGCGCTTCAGCCGCACCGCGCCCGCAGCGCCTGCGGCGAGAGAAGACGCCGCGACCGTGCTGCGGCGCTGGGCCGCACCCGCCGCATGAAGGGTTATGGGTAGTGGTCCTGGTACAGGCGCCGCAACTCCACTTTTTGCAGCTTGCCGGTAGAGGTCATCGGCATGGATTCGAGCACGACGACGTCCTTGGGCGTCTCGAAGCCCGCCAGATGGGCTTTGCAGTGCGCGACCAGATCGTCCTTCGCGGCCTCGGCGCCCGGCCTGAGGATCACGAACGCCGTGATCGCCTCGCCCCAGCGGACGTGCGGCAGCCCGACCACTGCCGCGTTGAGCACCGCCGGATGGCGCAGGAGCACCTCCTCGACCTTGATGGAGGGCACGTTCTCGCCGCCCGACTTGATCATGTCCTTCAGCCGGTCGAGAAACAGCAGCTGCCCGTCGCCGTCCCACGTGCCCAGGTCGCCCGTGTGGTGCCAGCCGAAGCGTTGCACCGCGGCGGTGGCTTCAGGGTCCTTGTAGTAGCCCAGCATCACGTTGGGGCCGCGGAACACGATTTCGCCGACCTCGCCGGGGCCCAGCAGGCGGCCGTCCTCCGCCATCACCGCGACGTCGTTGACCAGCGTGCCCACGCCCCAGTAGGCCCCGAAGCGTTGGCGCTGCTGGTGCGTCTCGAAGATCGTGGCCGAGGGGAAGACCTCGGTCTGCCCGGAGGCCAGGGTGAAATCCGGGCAGAACCCGTCGAGCAGCTTCAGCAGCAGCGTCCTGGGCATGGGCGCCATGGCGTAGCGGCACATGCGCAGGCTCGACAGGTCACGCGCTGGGCGCGACGGATGCTCGTACATCGCGGCGTACATCATCGGCAGGCCGACCACTACCGTGATCCGGTGCCGCTCGATGGCGTCGAGCAGCGCGCCGGCGTCGAAGCCGCGCTGCAGCACCGTGGCGCCGCCGGTGTACAGGGCGGTCAGCAGGTTCGAGTAGCCGCCGATGTGGAACAGCGGCAGCAGGCCGCTGCAGACCTCCTGGCCGACCCGGAAGCCGCTTTCGACCGCGTTGCTGCCCAGCGCCGACAGCACCGACTCGTGTGAGTGCATCACGCCCTTCTGCTTTCCGGTGGTCCCGCTGGTGTACATGATGAGCGCGAGTTGGCCAGGGGCGATCTCGACCGCCGGCGGCTCGCCCGGTCCGGCCGCGACCACCTGCGCCAGCGTGGGCACGCCGGCCGCCGGCGCCTGGCCCGGCGGCACGGTCAGCAGCGCCTCCACGCCACGGGCGGCCAGCATGGCGCGCAGTTCGGGCTTGGCGTGGAAAGCCGCATCCATGACCATGTGCCGGATTTCGCAGTGCCCGGCGATGTAGTCGATCGCGTCGGCCGTGAGCGAATGGTTGATCGGCACCCAGGTCAGGCCCGCCTTGTGGATGCCGAAGATCGCCACCACCATCTCGATCGAGTTGGCGCACAGCATCCCGACGCGGTCTTGCGGCGCCAGGCCGAGGCCCAGCAGGTGGTGCGCGAGGCGGTTGGCCGCGTCGTTCAGCGCCTGGTACGACAGTTGCCGGTCGCCGTCGATCAGCGCCGTGCGCGCGCCGAAGCGGCGCGCCGACCGCTGGAGCATGTCGCCCAGGGCGAGGCGGCGGATCCGCTGCGGGGAAAGTTCTGGAGAGTGATGGTTCATGAGAGATACCTCCAAACTGTTGTCCCGCGCCTCAGTTCGCCAGCTGCACGCCGGCAGCCTTCAGGTCGTCGATGTTGCGTTTCTCCTGGGCATACAGATCGTTGGCCAGCTTCGTGTACGCGGCGCTGTCCAGGTAGGCCACCGATTGGCCGGCCACCTCCAGCGTCTTGAGGAAGGCGGGGTCGGCGGTGGCCCGGTGGAAGGCGTTCTGCAGCGTTCTGGTCACGGCGGGGTCCATGCCCTTGGGGCCCGCCAGGCCGACCACGGCGTTCGCGACCACGTTCCAGCCCAGTTCCTTCGCGGTCGGAACCTCGGGGAATTGCTTCACGCGCCGGTCCTCGAACACGGCCAGCGCGCGGAACTTGCCCTGCTGCACCATGGGGCCCCAGCTGGCCTCGGTCATCGCGTCCACATGGTGGCCGAGGACGGCCTGCATGACCTCGGCCGAGCCCTTGAACGGGATGTAGTTCGGCTGGAAGCCCGCCGCGCTGGCCCAGCGCATCAGCGCGACGTGGCCCGAACTGCCCGTGCTGATGGCGCCGACGTTGATCTCGCCGGGTTTCGCCTTGGCCGCCGCGACCAGGTCCTGAGCGGTCTTGTACGGCGAGTCCGCCGCCACGACCAGACCGTAGACGAACTTCGAGATGCCGGCGATGTAGGTGAAGTCCTTGGTGGGGTCGTAGGTGACCTTCTGGACGTGCGGCAGGCGGAACAACGAGGAGAAGACGACCGAGATCGTGTAGCCGTCGGGCGCTGCGCTGCGCGCCATGTTGGCCGGCGCCATCGTGCCGGCCGCGCCGGGCTGGTTGACGACGACGAACGGTTGCTTCAGGTCTTTCGCCACCACGGTGGCCAGCGCCCGGAACTGCGTGTCGCTGGCGCCGCCGGGCGGGAAGGGCACGATCAGCGTGACCGGCTTGCTCGGGTAGGTCTGGGCCTGGGCCGCGAAGGCCGTCGCGGCCACCGCGATCAGGGCGCTGGTGCGAAGCACGGCATTCCATTTGAGGGTCAGGGCTTGCATGTTGTCTCCTTTAGGGGGGGCGGGGGCTCAACGGCCCTTCTTGCCGGGCAGGGTGTCCTCGGTCTTGCAGATGACGGTCAGCATGATCTCGTCGGCGCCGCCGCCGATCGAGCTCAGGCGGCCGTCGCGGTAGAACTGCGACACCAGGTTGTCGCTCGTGAAGCCCATGCCGCCCCAGTACTGCAGGCAGGCGTCGCAGACCTCGCGCACCAGCCGCCCGGCCTTGAGCTTCGCCATCGAGGCCAGCCGGGTCACGTCCTTGCCGGCGCTGTATTCGTCCACCGCCCGGTAGGTGAGCGAGCGCAGGGCCTCGACCTCGGTGCGCAGTTCGGCCAGGCGGAAGTGCACGACCTGGTTGTCCAGCAGCGACTGCCCGAACACCCGGCGCTGGCGGGTGTAGTCGATGGTCGCGTCGATCACACGGTCCAGGATGCGGAGATTGCGCGAGGCCCCCCAGATCCGCTCTTCCTGGAACTGGAGCATCTGGTAGGTGAAACCCTTGCCCTCTTCGCCGATCAGGTTGCGCCGCGGCACCCGCACGTTGTCGAAGAACAGTTGCGCCGTGTCGGAGGCGTGCATACCCATCTTGTCGATCTTCTGCTTCGAGATGCCAGCGGCGTCCATCGGCACGACGATCAGGCTCTTGTTGCGGTGCACCGGGCCGTCCGAGGTGTTGGCGAGCAGGCAGCACCAGTCGGCCTGCAGGCCGTTGGTGATCCACATCTTGGTGCCGTTGATCACATAGTCTCCGCCGGACGCCTCGGCGCGCGTCTTCAGCGAGGCCACGTCCGAACCGGCGCCCGGCTCGCTGACGCCGATGCAGCCGACCATCTCGCCGGCGATGGCCGGGGCGAGGTACTGCTCCTTCAGCTCGTCGCTGCCAAAGCGGGCCAACGCGGGCGTGCACATGTCGGTCTGCACGCCGATCGCCAGCGGCACGCCGCCGCAGTCGCACTCGCCCAGCGCCTCGGCCATCGCCAGCGAGTAGGTGAAGTCGAGCGCAAGCCCGCCGTACTTCTCCTCGTACTTGATGCCCAGCAGGCCGAGGTCGCCCAGCTTCTTGAAGACCTCGTGCGCCGGAAAGGCCTGGGCCCGCTCCCACTCGGCGACGTGCGGGTTGATCTCGTTCTTGACGAAGCGGATGACCGTCTCGCTGATCTGGCGGTGTTGGTCGGTGTATTCCATGGGGTGTTCCTGCAGAGGGGTAATGGAAGAAGCGCGGCACCGCACGGTATGCGCAGATGCGGGCCGCCGGAATCGTCGATTCGGACGATCGGCGGTCCGATCCGCCCATGCAAAACCCTCTCGTCGAAAGCGACGATTCAGCCGCCAAGGCGGTTCGTGCAAGATGCGACAGGGCCGTGTTGCGGCCCAGGCAGCAACACGAGGAAGCCAGATGGTTCAGAGCAGGCGCTCGATCTTTGAAAACGAGCACGACCAGTTCCGCGAAGGCGCACGCCGCTTCGTGCAGCGTGAAATCGCGCCCCATGTCGACCGCTGGCGTGAAGCCGGGTGTGTCGACCGTTCCGTATTCGAGGCGGCGGGCGCGCAAGGCCTGCTGCTGATGTGGGCCGACGAGACCCACGGCGGCGCGGGCGTGAAGGACTTCCGCTACGAGCAGATCCTCTACGAAGAACTGGTGCGCCATGGCGACATGGGCGTGTACCTCACGCTGCATTCGCGCCTGGTGGCCCCCTACATCGGCCGCCTGGGCACCGAGGCGCAGAAACAGCGCTGGCTGCGCCCGGCGGCGGCGGGCAAGACCATCCTCGCCATCGCCATGACGGAGCCGGGCACGGGCTCGGACCTGGCGGGCATCCAGACGCGCGCCGACCGGGTCGAGGGCGGCTGGCGCATCAACGGCAGCAAGACCTTCATCTCCAACGGCATCAACGCGGACGCCGTCATCGTCGTCGCGCGCCCTGTGCGAGACGGTCACCAGGAGGGCAGGCGCAGCCTGGGCCTGTTCGTGGTGGAGCGCGGCATGGACGGCTTCGAGCGCGGGCGCAGGCTCGCCAAGCTCGGGCTGGACGCGCAGGACACGGCGGAGCTTTTCTTCCGCGACGTGTTCGTGCCCGACAGCCACGTGCTCGGCGACCCCGGCAAGGGCTTTGCCTACCTGACCGAAGGGCTGGCCGAGGAGCGGCTGATCGCCGCCTGCCAGTCCATCGGCCATGCCCAGGTCGCGTTCGACCTGACGCTGGACTTCATCAAGGAGCGCCGCGCCTTCGGCCGGCCCATCGGCACCTTCCAGAACAGCCGCTTCAAGATGGCCGAGTTGCGCGTGCAGCTGGACTGCCAGCAGACCTGGATCGACCAGTTGGTGATGCGGCACAACGCGGGCCAGCTCGACGTTCCCACGGCGGCGGGCGCGAAGTGGCTCACCTCCGAACTCGAGGGACGCGTGGTGGACGAGTGCCTGCAACTGCACGGCGGCGCGGGCTACATGGACGAATACCGCATCAGCCGCATGTACCGCGACGCCCGCGTGGCGCGCATCTACGCGGGCACCAGCGAGATCATGAAAGAGATCGTGGGCCGCTCGCTGGGCCTGGACGAGCGGCAGTGGGACAAGCAATGAACCTCGGAACCCAAGCAACAAGAAAGTGACGCCATGGCGCTGAGTTCAGTCGAAGAAAGAACCGCGATCTGCGACGCGGTCAACAGCCTGTTGAAGGACAAGAGTTCGGAGACAGCCGTCCGCTCCACGATGGAAACCGCGCAGGGCTACGACCCGGTCTTGTGGAAGCAGCTGGCCGAGCAGGGCATCGTCGGCCTGCTGATCGACCCCGCATATGGCGGGACCGGGCTGGGGCCGGTGGAACTCGAACTGGTGATGGAAGGCACGGGGGCGGCGCTGCTGTGCTCGCCGCTCATTTCCAGCGGCGTGCTCGCCGCCAGCCTGCTGGCCGCCAGCGGCGACGAGGACGCGCGGCAGCGCCTGCTGCCCGGCATCGTCGCGGGCACCACGATCGCCACGGCGGCGCTGACCGGCGATGCCGGCACCTGGACGCCCGAGAGCGTGGCGGTCGAGGCCACGGCGGGCGCCGATGGCCAGGTGGCGCTCAATGGCGTGGCGTCCTATGTCACACATGGCCAGATCGCCGACGTCATCCTGGTCGCCGCGAAAACGGCGGGCGGCGTGGGCGTGTTCGAGGTGGCCGCCGATGCCGCAGGCCTGGCGCGCGAGGCGCTGCCCAGCTTCGACATGACGCTGCGCCTGGCGCGGCTGGCGTTCGCCAACACCCCGGCCCGGCCGATCGCCGGGGCCGGATGGCCGGCGGTCCAAAGCGCGCTCGACGTCGCGCTCATCGCCCTGGCGGGCGAGCAGGCCGGCGGCGCGCGGCGCATCTTCGACATGACCATCGACTACGCCAAGATGCGCATCCAGTTCGGCCGCGCCATCGGCGGGTTCCAGGCGCTCAAGCACATGGCCGCCGATCTGCTGATCGAGGTCGAGTCGAGCACGTCGGCGGCCCGGGATGCCGCGGAACAGTGGGCGGAACAGTCCGGCCAGGCCGAAGCCGCCGTCAGCCTGGCGGCATTCGCCTGCGCCGAGTCCTACGTCAAGGTCGCCGCCGCCGCCATCCAGATGCACGGCGGCATTGCCTTCACCTGGGAGCATCCGGCGCACCTCTACCTGCGCCGGGCACGCAGCCATGCGCAGCTTTTCGGCGCGCCCAGCCTCCACCGCGAACGCTATCTCGTACAACTCGGAGCCTGACCCATGGCAGACACCGCATCCAACCCGCCCACCGACGATGAACTGCGCGCCGAAGTGCGCGCATGGCTGGCCGCGAACTGGGACGGCACCCTGCCGCCGGACCAGGACCGATGGAAGCCCTCCGCCGCCAGCAAGGCGTGGCACGCCCGGGTCGTCGAGGCGCTATGGGCCGTGCCGACCTGGCCCGAGGCGTGGTCCGGCCGGGGCCTCGCGGAAGAGCAGGGCGACCTCATCGCGGAAGAGTTCGCCCGTGTCGGCGCGCCCGGTGCCCGCCAGTGCCGCAGCAACCTGGCCGCCAACACGATGCTGGCCTTCGGAACGGAGGAGCTGAAGCGGCGGATGATTCCCGGCCTGCTGAGACGCGAGATCATCCAGTGCCTGCTCTACAGCGAGCCCGCCGCGGGCTCGGACCTGGCCGGCGTGCGCACCAGGGCCGAACGCGATGGCGACGACTACGTCATCAACGGCCAGAAGGTCTGGACCTCCGGCGCCGCCCATGCCGACTACGGCATGTTGCTGGCGCGCACCGACTGGGACGTGCCCAAGCACAAGGGACTGACCTTCTTCTTTTTTCCGATGAAACAGCCCGGCGTGGAAGTGCGGCCGCTGCGGCAGATCACGGATGAGTCGCACTTCAACGAAGTCTTCATCACCGATGCGCGCGTCCCGGCGTCCCACATCATGGGCGGGCTGAACAATGGCTGGCGCGTGCTGCAGACGGCGCTGGCCTACGAGCGCTCCACCATGGGCGACCGTCCGCGCAGCGCGCGGCATTCCACCGTGTCGGACGACCTCGTCGCGCTGGCGCGGCAATACGGGCGGCTGGCCGACCCGGCCCTGCGGCAGGACATGGCGGGCGTGCTGGCGCTGCGCCGGCTCAATGCGCTCAACAACGCGCGGGCCAAGGCCAGCCTGGAGCAAGGCACCTCCTCGCCCATCATGTCGCTGGGCAAGCTGGCGATGTCGCGCATCCTGCACGAAGAGGCGCGCGTGCGCACCGCCATCGTCGGCGCGCAGGCCATGCTCTTCGGCCCGGAGCACCCCTTCGCCGACGACGCCAATTTCCTGGCCTTCAACGCCTACTTCACCTCCATCGGCGGGGGCACCGACCAGATCCAGCGCAACATCATCGGCGAGCGCGTGCTCGGCCTGCCCAAGGAGATCGAGGTCGACCGCGACATTCCGTTCAGGCAGGTGCGCAGCGGGTGAGCATCCCCATGCAGGGGTTAGGCAACGTCTCGCCCGTCCCTCGCGTGCGGCGCATCTCTGCTTTGGGCGGTCTGCGGCGTTGCAAATGCTCGCCATAGCTACGGCTATGGCTGCGCTTTGCGCCTTGCAGCCCATCCCAAACCAGAGCGCGCCACATCGCGGGAACAGGCGAGGCGTTGCCTTTACCATGCCTACCCCATGAACCCGCCGCAGCCTCTGCCCAGCCGCCTGCCCCGTGTCAAGTTCCACCCGCCCGCCGCCCCGGCGGCCCAGGTCATCCGGCAGGCGGTGGCGGACCGGCTGCGCGCCGCCGCAACGGCCCGCGTGGTCATCGTGCGCGCCGCGGCGGGCTTTGGCAAAACCACGGTCATGCTGCAGCACCGCGCCCGGCTGGAGGCGGCGGGCGTGGCCACCGCCTGGCTGACGCTGGACAGCGCCGACAACGACCCGGCCCGCCTGATCGCCGGCGTGGACATGGCGCTGCAAGCCATCGTGGGCCAGGGCGAGGGCCTGCGGGCCGACGAGCAGCCCGTGCCCCGTACCGTGGGCGAACTGGCGCTGCAAGTCACGGACAGCCTGGCGCAGCATCCCGAGCCCTTCGCCTTCTTCCTGGACGACTTCGAGGCGCTGCAGGAGCCTGCAGCCATTGCCTGGGTGCGCCAGCTCATCGACCATCTGCCACATCAGCCAGGAGGCGGGCAACTGGTGATCGGCTCGCGCAACGCGCCCGACCTCAAGCTGGGCCGCCTGCACGCGCGCGGGCAGATGCTGGAGGTGGACGCGGAGGCGCTGCGCTTTTCGGAGGCGGAGACCGGGCAGTTCTTCCACGCCGCGCGCGCCGTGCCCCTGGCGGTGGACGAGGTGCGGCGCCTGCACCGCAAGACCGAGGGCTGGCCGGCGGCGCTGTGGCTGGCCTCGGCCGCGCTGGAGCGCGGCGCGAGCCCGGCGGACTTCGTGGCGCAGTTCTCCGGCAGCAGTCGCGCCGTGGCCGACTACCTGGCCGACGACGTGCTGGCCCGCCAGAGCGAACCCGTGCGGCGCTTTCTGCTGCACACCAGCATCCTGCGCTATCTGAGCCCCTCGCTGTGCGCCGCGCTGCTGCCCGGCGCGGACTGCGAGGCCATGCTGCAGCAGCTGGAGGCCGCCAGCCTGATCGCCCCCATGGAAAGCGAGGGCTGCACCTGGCGCTACCACAGCCTGATCGCCGGCTTCATGAAGGCGCAGCTGGAACGCGAAGCGCCCGAAGAACTGCCCCGCCTGCACCTGGCCGCCGCCCGGTGGTACCTGGCCCAGGCGCGTCCCGTGCCCGCCATCGACCACGCGATCGCGGGCGGCCACACCGCCCTGGTGCTGCAGTGGCTGGCCGAACATGCGCCGCCGCTGCTGGCCCAGGGGCGTATGCGCCTGCTCACGCGCTGGTTCGACGCCTTGCCCGACGGCGCGCTGCACGGCCACCTGCCGCTGCAGGCCATCCGCATCTGGGCGCTGAACTTCACGCGCGGGCCGTGGGAGGCGATGGAACGGCTGCGCGAAAGCGGCCTGCGCGATGCCGACGACCCGGCCGTGCGCGCGCACGTGCAGGCGCTGGAGCCCTCGCTGCTGGCCATGATGGACCGCCTCGACGAAGCCTTCGAGGCCGGGCAGGCGGCGCTGGCGCGGTGGCCCACGGGCGAGGTTTTCGCCGACATGGTGCTGGCCAACGCCATGGCCAACGTGCTGGCCGTGATGGGCCGGCGCGGGGAGGCGCGCCGCCTGCTCGAAACCGCGCGCAGCGCCCAGGGCGAGCAGGGCAGCATGTTCAACCGCATGTACTCCGAAACCGTGGAGGCCATCGTCGATCTGCAGGAGGGCCGCCTGCGCGAAGCCACGGCGCGCCTGCGCATCGCCTTGGGCAGCGACTCCGGCTCCTACAGCTACACCGGCGGCAACGCCTGGGCGGGCGTGATGTACGCCGCCGTGGTGTACGAGGCCAACGACCTCAAGCAGGCCGCGCAGCTGCTCCAGGTCTACGTGCCGCTGGCGCGCGACGTGCTGCTGGCCGACCACGTCACCCTGGGCTGCGCCATGCTCTCGCGCATCGCCTTCGCGCGCGGCGATGTGGACGAGGCCTTCGAACTGCTGACCCGGCTCGAATACCTGGGCCACGAGCGCCGCCTGGAGCGCATGGTGGCCGGCGCCAAGCTGGAGCGCGCGCGCCTGCTGCTGCTGCAAGGCCGCGCCCACGCCGCCCGGGACGAGATGGCCCGCGCCGCAGACGCGGGCCTGTGGGCGCGCGTGGGCCGCCTGCGCCTGATCGGCAACGACCTGGACTACCTCGAACTCGCGCAGCTGCGCTGGGAGGCGCTGGCGGGCGACGCGCTGGCCGCCGTGGCGCGCCTGAACGTGGCCGCCGACCTGGCCGAAGGGGAAGGGCGGCTGCGCCGGGCGATGAAGCTGCGCTTCCTGTGCGCCCTGGCGCACCAGCGCGCGGGCGCGCCCGCGGCGGCCCTGGCCACGCTGGGGCCGGTGCTCAAGGCGGCCTGTGCCGAAGGCTACGCGCGCCTGCTGCTCGACGAAGGCGGAACGCACGTCGGCCCGCTGCTGCAACGCTTCTGGCGCACGCTGGAAGTGGGCGGCGGCGCGCAGCGCGATCCGGTGCTGGCCGACTACGTGCTGCGGCTGGTGCAGGCCTGCGGCCCGTTCGAGGAGCCCGCCGACGCCCAGGCCGAACCCCTGCCGCAGCTGCTGGAGCCGCTGACCCCCAAGGAAATCAGCGTGCTGCAACTGCTGGCCGAAGGCTATTCCAACGGCGCGATCGCCGAAAAGCTGCTGATCTCCGACAGCACCGTGCGCACCCACCTGCGCAGCATCAACCACAAGATCTGCGCCGAAAGCCGCACGCAGGCGGTGGCGATGGCGCGGCGGCTGGGCGTGATTTCCTGAAGTCGTTGCCCGGCTCGTCGCTTCCGACGATGGAGGCGCGGGCGGGTTGGCGGCATCCTTTTCCGATTCAAGGAGACAAGCATGAGCCCCAAAGCCGCCCCCGCCCTGCAGGGCATCCGCATCGCCGACATGAGCACCGTGGTCTTCGGCCCCTACGCCACGCAGGTGCTGGCCGACCTGGGGGCCGACGTGGTCAAGATCGAGCCCAGGACCGGCGACACGGCGCGCCAGATCGGCATTCCCCCCAAGACGCCCGGCATGGGGCCGACCTACATGCGCCTGAACCGGGGCAAGCGCTCCGTGGTGTGGGACGTGAAGGGCGACGCGGGCCGCGCCGCCATGCACAAGCTGCTGGCCACCTGCGACGTCTTCGTCCACAACATCCGCAGCGACGCCATCCAGCGCATCGGCCTGGACTACGAGTCGGTGCGCAAGATCCGCCCCGACATCGTCTACGTGCACTGCACCGGCTTCGCCGAAGGCGGGCCGTATGCGGGCCTGCAGGCGTATGACGACATCATCCAGGCTGCTTCTGGCGCGGCCAGCCTGCTGCCGCGCGTGGACGGCAACCCCAAGCCGCGCTACGTGCCCATGCTGTTCGCCGACAAGGTGTCGGGCCTGCACGCCGTGTACGCCACGCTGGCGGCCGTCATCCACCGCCTGAAGACGGGCGAGGGCCAGCACGTGGAGGTGCCGATGTTCGAGTCCATCGCCAGCTTCAACCTGCTGGAGCACCTGTGCAACGCCACCTTCGTGCCGCCCACGGGCCAGTGGGGCTACCCGCGCCAGCTCGACCCCCTGCGCCAGCCGCTGCGCACGAAGGACGGCTACATCTCCATCGCGCCGTATGTGGAAGACCGCTGGGTGCGCTTCTTCGAGGTGTCGGGCCACCCCGAGGTGCTGCGGGACGAGCGCTTCGACACCTCGGCCAAGCGCAGCGCCAACGGCAGCCAGATGTATGCCGTGGCCGAATCCATCATGCCCGAGCGCACGACGGCGGAGTGGCTGGAGATCCTCAAGAAAGCGAACGTTCCGGCCATCCAGGTGAACGAGATCGGCGACCTGCTGACCGACCCGCAACTGCTCGCCTCGGGCCTGCTCAGGCAGCGCGAGCACCCCACCGAGGGCGCCTACGTCGAGGTGGGCCAGCCGGTGCGCTTCGCGGCCTGGGACACGCCGGAATTGCGCCACGCGCCCGCCGTGGGCGGAGACACCGACGAGGTCAACCGTGAACTGGGCATTTAACTGGGCATTTGAACCGGCGATGCCATTCGCCTTGGAAAGCGGCCTTCGCATGACGGTGTCGCCATGACAAGCTCCGTAGAAGACTGGCAAGCCGCCTGGCAGCCTATGGTGGCCGCCGTGGGCCGCGACTTCGACCCCTGGCCCCGCGAATTCACCGCCGACGTGGTCGAGCGCGGCGCCATCCGCCGCTGGCTGGAGCCGCTGGAGTTCGACTGCGCGCTGCACTACGACCCCGAGGCCGCGCGCGCCCAGGGCCATGCGGACGTGCTGCTGCCCACCTCGGCCCTGCCCACGTTCACGCTGCCGCCCATGTGGCGGCCGGGTGAAACGCTGTTCACTAGCGCCGAGCGCAATGCCCAGCCGGCCGCCGGGGCGCTGGGCGGGGTCAAGACCGGGCTGGAGCCGCCCACCACCGGTTTTTTCGCCACCGACGTCGCCTACGACTACCTGCTGCCCGTGGTGGCCGGAGACCGGTTGCGGCGGCGCGGGGCGCGCCTGCTGGGCTGCAATCCGAAGGAAACCAGCGTGGGCCGGGGCGCCTTCATCACCTGGGAGACGGACTTCATCAACCAGCGCGAGGAGGTGGTGGCGCGCACGCAGTCCACCTTCTTCCGCTACAACCCGCACTCCAAGCCATGACCACGCAACGCTGCTGGGAAGACGTGACCGAAGGCGAGGCGCTGGAAAGCATCGCCTTCCCCCTCACCGTATACCGCCTGGTGATGGCCGCCGGCGCCAACCGCGACTTCAACGCCATCCACCACAACGGTGAATACGCGCGCTCCACCGGCGCGCCCGACATGTACGCCAACAACTTTCTGCTGCAAGGCATGTGGGAGCGCACGCTGCGCGGCTACATCGGCCTGGCGGGCGTCATCCGGCGGCTGTCGGGCTTTCGGATGCGCAGCTTCAACACCGTGGGCGACACGGTGGTGGTGAAGGGGCGGGTGGCGCGCAAGTGGCGCGAGGGTGGGGCGGGGTTCGTGGAGTTCGAACTGTGGTCCGAGAACAGCCAAGGCATCTCGGTCGGCCCGGGCCGCATGGTGGCGACGCTGCCACTGCGCGCGCCTGTGCCGTGACTCCTGTTTTGATAGCTGCCAGCGCTTGATGGATAAGCGCTGGAGGCTTATTTGGCTTAAATTCCCTTCCACTGCGCCGGGCGCTTCTCCACAAACGCCCTCGGCCCTTCGCGGGCGTCTTCGGTGGCCGTGATGCGGTTGCGGGCCTGCTGCGTCAGCGTGCGCATCTCGGCCTCGGAATAGTCCAGCGTCTGCCGCGCCACGTGCAGGCTTTCGCGCACGGCCAGCGGGGCGTTGCGCACGACGCGGGCGGCCAGCGCGAGGGCCGCATCGCGCACCTGGGCGGTGGGCACCACGCGGTTGACCAGGCCGTGGCGCAGGGCGTCGGCGGCATTCATCGGGTCTGCCGTGAGGGCGAGTTCGATCGCCAGCGGGCGCGGCAGCACGCGCGGCAGGCGGTACAGGCCGCCCGCCGCGGCGATGATGCCGCGCGACACTTCGGGCAGGCCGAATTCGGCTTCCTCGGAGGCCACGGCCATGTCGCAGGCCAGCATGATCTCCAGCCCGCCCGCCAGCGCCTTGCCGTGCACGGCGGCGATCCAGGGCTTGCCGCGCTCGGCGTAGACGAAGCCCGCGAAGCCGTTGCGCTCGGTGAACAGCTCGGTGCCGCGCCCGGCGGCGACGGCCTTCAGGTCCGCTCCGGCGCAGAACACGCCTTCGCCCGACGCGGCGAGCACGACGGCCCAGATGTCCGGATCGGCCTCGGTTTCGGCGACGATGGCATCGAGCGCCTGGGCCACTTCGGGGCTGATGGCGTTGCGCGCATCGGGCCGGTTCAGCGTGACCAGGGCGATGTGGTTGGGCAGGCGTTCGAGCAGGACGACGGGTTCGGTCATGGGCTTGTCTCCGGGGGGGTTAGGCGAGTGTCCAGCGCAGCAGGCCGTCCGCCGCGCCGTTGGCGACCTGGCCGGGCAGGCCGATGGGGCTGGCGTCCAGGTCGGTCAGGCGGGCCAGGGTGGCGGTGTCCGTGGCGTCCACGCGCGCCATCAGCCGCCCGCCTTGCTGTCCGTCCTGGAGGGTGCGCGCGATCACCACGCCGTGCTGCGGCGCGCCGTCGCGGGCGCAGAGGATGGTGAAAGTCTCCAGCGTGGCCGCGCCCGCGTAGTCCAGCACCAGCGGCGGCACGGGGCCGCGCCGGGCGTCGGCCTCGGCCTGCACGCTGTAGTGCTCGGTCAGTTGGTCGTGCTCGGGCGGGCGGGCCGCGAGCACGATGGCGTGGTGCTTGGTCACGTACTCGCCCTGGCCGTAGAGCAGGGCCAGCTGGCCGGGGCGCTGGCGCAGGCCGCGCACCAGGCCGCAGGCGGCGTGGGTCATGTAGTCGTTCAGCGCCGCGCCGAAGAAGCTGTGGCCGCCGGTGGAGGTCATCTGCGCGTCGGCGGCCAGGCCCAGCGTGCGCCGCGCCATCTTGGGCACGATGGGGAAGCAGCTGTACAGCTCCAGCAGTTCGAAGGCCTGCAGCCCGCCGGCCTGGGCGCGCACGGCCTCCAGCACGGCGTTCTGCGCGTGCGAATGGGTGTACTGGTCGCGCTCCAGGTACTGGCGCGGCTCCCGGGCGGCCGCGCCGGACCAGACGTAGACCAGCCGCTCGCGCGGAATACCCAGGGCCAGCGCGTGCGCCTCGCTGGTCAGCAGCACGGCGGCGCCCTGGTTGACCTGCGGGTTGGCCACCATGCGCAGGGTATAGGGCCAGGCGATCAGGCGGTTGCCGGGCGTGGGCGTGGTGATCTCTTCGGCGCTGAAGGGCGTGTGGCTCCAGGAATAGGGGTTGGCCGCCGCCACCTGCGAGTAGCGCGACCACAGCGCGCCCGATTCGGCCAGCGCCTCGCGCGGCGTCATGCCCCAGGCGGCCTGCGAGGCGTTTTCGTAGAAGGGGTAGACGGTGGGCGGGGAGGTCACGCCATGCTGGACGCACAGCGGGTTGAGGAAGGCCGCGCCGCGCGCAATCTGGGGGTGCGGGTCGCGCGGCGTCCAGTCCAGCTCCACCCCGGCCTTCTGCGCGTTGACCACGGTGTACTGCGCCTCCGCGCCCACGACGGCTGCCACCTGCGTCTCGCCCCGGGCGATGCGCAGGGCCGCTTCATGGATCATCTGCACGGGCGTCTCGCCGCCGATCACGCCGTAGACCTGCCGCCGGGGCGCGATGCCCAGCCGCTGCGAGAGCAGGCCCGGCGCATCGGCGTAGGGCCAGGAGATTTCGCACACGATGTCGAGCGAATCGACCTGCGGGAGCAGCGCGGCGCCGGCGTCGCGCTCGGCCTCGCGCAGGGCTTTTTCCATCAGCGCCAGCGGCTCCAGCCCTGCGGCGAGGTCTTTGGTGCGGTGCGTGATTTCGCCGATGCCGACGATGACGGGGAGGTGGCGGGTGGGCATGAACGGGCTCTCTGGAAGGCGGACGGGCCATCGTAGTCACCCTGGGGCCGCGCGCCGTCGTCTAAAACGACGAGACATGGCCGCCAGGTTGACGCAAGTCAAGGCGCTGATTTTTGCGGTCCCGTACTCTGGGAGTTCCTACAAGCATGGAGATGGCTGATGAAGATCTTGCTCGCAGTGGATGGAAGCGCTTACACCAAGAAGATGCTCGCTTATCTCGTCACACACGAAGTCACCATGAGCGCATTGGTGGAGTACACCGCGCTCACCGTCTGTCCCGAGATCCCGCCCCGCGCACGCAAGGCGCTCGGGAAGACGGCGGTGGACCAGTACTACGCCGAAGAGTGCGAAAAAATCCTGAGCCCTGTCATGAAGTTCCTGGCCAGGCATGGCATGAGGGCGCAATCGCTGGCCAAGACGGGCCATGCGGGCGACACCATCGCCAGGATCGCGGAAGAAGGCAAATACGACCTGATCGTCATGGGCACGCACGGCGTGGGCGCCCTGAGCAAGCTGGTGATGGGCTCGGTGAGCACCAAGGTGCTGGCGCAGTGCAGTGTGCCGGTGATGCTGGTTCGCTGATCCGCCCAGCCCCGCACTGGCAATTCTGGCGCGCGGGCCACCGCCACGCATGGCGATGGCCCGCGCGTTCACCGCGTCACAGGGCTCCGTCGCCCAGCACGATGCCTTCGCGGCGCGGGTCGGCGCCGCCTTGCAGCTGCGTCGTGCCGCCCTTGTTCAGGCGGAGGATGGTCGCCACGCCGCTGGACTGGGCGGCGGTGGACACGGTGTGCCCCTTGGCCTTGAGGCCGTCGGCCAGCGCGGTCAGGTCCAGCGTGGTGTTGGAGCCGTCCACGCCCGTGGTGGGGCTGTTGGACGCGCCGAAGTTGACCAGCGACGTGGCCTGCTGCGCGTCCAGCCCCCAGTCGAGCACGCCCACCACGGTCTTCATCACGTACTGGATGATCGCGCCGCCGCCCGGCGAGCCGGTGGCCATGAAGAAGTCGCCGGGCGCGCTGCCGTTGAACACCAGCGTGGGCGCCATGGTGCTGCGCGGGCGCTTGCCGGGGGCCACGCGGTTGGCGACGGGCTGGCCGCTGGTGTCCACGGGCGTGGCGGAGAAGTCGGTGAGCTGGTTGGTCAGCAAAAAGCCCTCGACCATGTGGAACGAGCCCATGCTCGACTCCACCGTGGTCGTCATCGACACCACGTTGCCATAGGCGTCCACCACCGACAGGTGGGTGGTGCCGTGCTCCACGGTCTTGTCCACGCCCTGCGGCACGGGGCCGAAGTCGCCCGCCTGGGCCGTGCCCATGCTCTTGTCGGGGTCGATGAGGCTGGCGCGCTGCTTGAGGTAGTCGGGGTTCAGCAGCGAGGCCAGGCCCTGCGCGGGCAGCGGCACGAAGTCGGTGTCGGCCACGTATTTGTCGCGGTCGGCGTAGGCCAGGCGCTCGGCCTCCGACACCAGGTGCACGCCCATCACGGTGGGCACGCCGCCTTCGTTGGAAGGGTTGGTGGGCGCGTACTGCGCGAGGTTGAACTGGCCCAGGATGCCCAGCGACTGCGCGATGGCGATGCCGCCGGACGAGGGCGGCGCCATGGTGCACACGTAGTACGACTGCCTATAGGTGGTGCAGACGGCGTCGCGCTTCTTGGCGCGGTAGGCGGCCAGGTCGTCCACCGTCATCAGGCTGGGGGTGATGGGGGTCTTGGCGGCGTCGTCACCCACGGTCTGCCCGGCCTTGGCGACGATGGCCTTGGCCAGGTCGCCGGTGTAGAGTGCGTCCGCGCCCTGCAGTGCTATGGCGCGCAGCGTCCGGGCGTAGGGCAGGTTGGTCATGACCTCGCCGGTGGCGCGGGGCGTGCCGTCGGCGTGGAAGTAGGTGGCCATGGCGTTGGCGTCCAGCGCCAGGCTACTGGCGTTGCTGGCAATGGCGTCGCTCAGGCGGCCCGGGATCTGGAAGCCGTTGGAGGACAGCTGGATGCCGTAGTCGAACAGGCCGCTCCAGGCGAGCTTGCCGTGTTCCTTGTGCGCCATGTCGAGCATACGCAGCACGCCCGGCACGCCGATGGAGCGGCCGCTGCGCCGCGCCGACGGCACGGGTGCGGGCGAGCCGGCGTCGCCCTGGTCCTGGCGCGACAGGTAGTAGCCGGTGGCGGCGGCGGGCGCGGCTTCGCGGCCGTCGTAGGCCACCACCTTCTTGCTGGCGGCGTCGTAATAGACCATGAATGCGCTGCCCGCGATGGTGCTGGACTGCGGCTCCACCAGGCCCAGCACGGCCTGCATGGCGACGGCCGCGTCCACGGCGGTGCCGCCGGCCTTGAGCACGTCGCAGCCGGCCTTGGTGGCCAGCGGGGTGTTGGCCACCACCATGTATTTGCTGGAGGTCTTGGCGGTGAGGCCCAGGCGGTAGCCCGAGGCTTTCTCGGGCGCCGCCGGGTCGCCGCTCACGCCCGAGCCCACGACCACCGAACCGCCGTTGGTGCTCTTGATGGTGCAGCTGTTGGGGTCGTTGTCGACGATCAGGTCGCTGTCGCCGCCGCAGCCCGCCAGCAGGGCGGCTGCGGCGATGGGGGCCAGGAACCATAGGGGTTGTGTGCGCATGTGGGTTCTCCTCTCGTGGTGTGCCTATGAATATTACGAATGGGCCGCCACCTGCTCGGCCAGGGTGCGCACCGTGAGCGGCGCGCAACCCTCGGCGTGGTTGCTGATGGTGACCAGGGCATTGTGCCCCGCGCCGGTGATGCCCGCGATGGTGCGCGCGAGCACGGCGTGCGTTTCCGGCGCGGGGTGGTGGATGCGGTCGTAGGGGGCGTAGAGCTTCTCCGCGTCCTCATAGCCGTAGGGGCCGTGCACCGGGCTCAGGTTCCAGCGGCAGACCAGCGGCGTGGGCCACAAGGCACGCAGCAGCGGCAACTGGTCTTCGATGGGCGGTAGCTTGGCGTGCAGGCCCAGGCAGTAGGTGGCGCGGGTGTCGCGCAGCACGCGGGCGAGGTCGGGGGCTATCCATTCGGGGTCGCGCACTTCCACGGCATACACGCCCTCGTGCGGCAGCGGCGGCAGGCTGCCCAGCAGGTCGCGCAGCCGCTGCAACTGCTGCGGCAGCCGGTCGAGCATCTGCCAGGGCAGGGGGCTCAGCTGGAACACCAGCGCGCCGATCTTGTGGCCCAGGCCCTCGATGGCGGGCTGCACGAATTCCTGCAAGGCGAGCGCGGGGTCGAGAAAGGCGGGGTTGGGCGCGCGGCCCTTGCCGTCCTCGGCGCGCACCAGCGCGTCGGTGACCAGGCTGGGTGCCTTGACCACGAAGCGGAAGTCGTCGGGCACCTGGGCCGCGTAGCGCGCGTACTGGCTGGCGCTGAGCGGGCGGTAGAAGCTGCGGTCCAGGCTCACCGTGCGCAGCAACGGGTGCTGGGCGTAGACGGGCAGGCCGTTTTTGGCCAACTGGGCCTCGGAGTGTTCGCCTTCCCACACCAGGCCCTGCCAGCCGGGGTAGCTCCACGACGAGCCGCCCAGGCGCAGCCGTGGGGGCAGGCGGGCGGCCAGCGCGCGCAAGGCGGGGTCGTATTCCACCGGCGCGATGCCCATGCCGCTCTTGCGGGGTGCAGGTTCTGGCGGGGGAGGGGGCGGTGGGCCGCCGAACAAATCATCCTGCATGGGCTGGACTGTAAACTTCCGCGCTTCGCGTTTTCAGGGGGCAGGGCCCTCGCAGCACATGCAGCAGATCATTCGGCAACTGGCCGCAGAAATCAAAGTAGGGGAGCAGCAGGTGCGTGCCGCCGTCGAGCTGCTCGACGGCGGGGCCACGGTGCCTTTCATCGCGCGCTACCGCAAGGAAGTCACGGGCGGGCTGGACGACGTGCAGTTGCGCGAACTGGAGGCGCGCCTGTCCTACCTGCGCGAGCTGGAAGACCGCCGCGCCGCCGTGCTGAAAGCCATCGACGAGCAGGGCAAGCTGACCGATGCCCTGCGCGCCGCGATTGCCGCCGCTCCAACGAAGCAGGAGCTGGAAGACATCTACCTGCCCTTCAAGCAGAAGCGCCGCACCAAGGGCCAGATCGCCCGCGAATTCGGCATCGAGCCGCTGGCCGACAAGCTGTTCGCCGACCCCACGCTCGACCCCGCCGCCGAGGCGGCCGCGTTCACCAAGCCTCCCGAGGTGCTGGACGACGGCAAGCCGGGCGCGGACTTCTCCACCGTGCCCGCCGTGCTCGACGGCGTGCGCGACATCCTCTCCGAGCGCTGGGCCGAGGACGCGGCCCTGGTGCAATCCTTGCGCGAATGGCTGTGGGCCGAGGGCCTGCTGCGCAGCAAGAAGGTGGATGGCAAGGACGAAAACCATGCCGACGTAGCCAAGTTCCGCGACTACTTTGACTACGACGAGCCCATCGGTCGCGTGCCCTCGCACCGCGCGCTGGCCGTGTTCCGGGGCCGGGCTTTGGAAATCCTCGAAGCCAAGCTGGTGCAGCCCGAGCCGGAGGCGAGTCCCAGTTCTAAGCCCGAACCCGGCAAGCCCAGCCTGGCCGAAGGCAAGATCGCCCTGCACCTGGGCTGGAGCCACGCCGGGCGCAAGGCCGACGACCTGATCCGCAAATGCGTGGCCTGGACGTGGCGCGTGAAGCTCAGCCTGTCCACCGAACGCGACCTGTTCTCGCGCCTGCGCGAAGATGCCGAGAAGGTCGCCATCAAGGTCTTCGGCGACAACCTGCGCGACCTGCTGCTGGCCGCGCCCGCCGGCCCGCGCGTGGTGATGGGGCTGGACCCCGGCATCCGCACCGGCGTGAAGGTGGCCGTGGTGGACGCCACGGGCAAGCTGGTGGACACGTCCACCGTGTACCCGCATGAACCCAAGCGCGACTGGGACGGTTCGCTGTTCACCCTGGCCAAGCTCTGCGAGAAGCATGGCGTGAACCTCATCGCCATCGGCAACGGCACGGCCAGCCGCGAGACCGACAAGCTCGCCGCCGATCTCATCAAATTAATGCAAAAACACGCCGCAGCCCAGGCAGGACAAGCGCAAGCAGCTATCGAAAAAGTAGTGGTGAGCGAGGCGGGCGCGTCGGTGTATAGCGCCAGCGAATACGCATCGCAGGAAATGCCCGATGT
The DNA here is from genome assembly GCA_047601665.1 of Acidovorax sp. Taxonomy (GTDB): domain Bacteria; phylum Pseudomonadota; class Gammaproteobacteria; order Burkholderiales; family Burkholderiaceae_C; genus JASGIT01. The sequence continues at coordinate 3,908,259 of JASGIT010000001.1, read as the reverse complement.
GGACGTGAGCCTGCGCGGCGCGGCCAGCATCGCGCGCCGCCTGCAAGACCCGCTGGCCGAACTGGTCAAGATCGACCCCAAGAGCATCGGCGTGGGCCAATACCAGCACGACGTGAACCAGAGCGAACTCGCGCGCCAGCTGGACGCCGTGGTCGAGGACTGCGTGAACTCCGTGGGCGTGGACCTGAACACCGCCAGCGCGCCGCTGCTGGCGCGCGTGTCGGGCCTTTCCGGCAGCGTGGCCAAGGCCGTGGTGCGCTGGCGCGACGCGAATGGCCGCTTCCAGAGCCGCAAGCAGCTCATGGAGGTCAGCGGCCTGGGCGCCAAGACCTTCGAGCAGAGCGCGGGCTTTTTGCGCATCCGTGGCGGCGACAACCCGCTCGACATGACCGGCGTGCACCCCGAAACCTACCCCGTGGTGCAGCAGATCATCGAAAAGACCGGCAAGCCCGTGGCCGAGCTCATGGGCCGGGCCGACATGCTCAAGACGCTGAAGCCCGAACTGTTCGCCAACGAGAAATTCGGCGTCATCACCGTCAAGGACATCCTGGGCGAACTCGAAAAACCGGGCCGCGACCCGCGACCCGACTTCAAGGTGGCGCGCTTCAACGATGGCGTGGAAGACATCAAGGACCTGAAGGAAGGCATGGTGCTCGAAGGCACCGTGAGCAACGTGGCGCAGTTCGGCGCGTTCGTGGACCTGGGCGTGCACCAGGACGGGCTGGTGCACGTGAGCCAGCTGAGCCACAAGTTCGTCAACGACGCGCGCGAGGTGGTCAAGACCGGCGACATCGTGAAGGTGAAGGTGCTGGAGGTGGACGTGGCGCGCAACCGCATCAGCCTGACCATGAAGCTCGACGCCGCCCCGGCGCGCAGGGACGGCCCGCGCGACAACCGCTTCGAGGGCGCAGGCCGTGGCTATGCGCAGCCGCAGCGCCGCAACGACCCCGCGCCGCAGTCCGCCATGGCCTCGGCTTTCGCCAAGCTGAAGCGATAGGCAACAGAGAGCGGCCCCATGCAACTCGATGCTTTGGTCGCCGCCCCGCTGGCCTTGCCCTGCCTGCCGCGCACCGTGGCGCTGCTGATGAACGCGCTGGCCGCACCCGAGCCCGACCTGCGGCGCGTGAACCAGCTTTTCGGCACCGACCCGGCGCTGGCCGCGCGGCTGCTGGAACTGGCGAACTCCGCCGCTTTCCAGGCCACGGGGCAGATCGTGGGCATTCCCGAGGCGCTGGCGCTGCTGGGCGCGCCGCAGCTGCGCGCCCTGGTGGCGCAGGCCCCGCTGGGCGCGGCGTCGCGTTCGGTGCCGGGGGTGAATTTGCCCGCGTTCTGGCGCTACAGCCTGCACACGGCCAAGCTCGCGCGCTCGCTGGCGGGCCTGGTGCGCCACGACACCCAGGCGGCCTACACGGCGGGATTGCTGCACGGGCTGGGCGCACTGGCCATGCACATGGCGGAGCCGGAAGAGGCACAGGCCATCGCTACCCCGCCGCTGGACCCGCGCCGTGCCCGGCAGGAACTGCGCCAGCTGGGCTTTTGCTATTCCCAGGTCAGCGCGGGCCTGGCGCGCCGTTGGCAGCTGCCCGGAGTGGTGGCCGATGCGTTGGAGCACCTGCACGCGCCCTTCGACAACGGTGTGTACGAACCCCTGGCAGGCGTGCTGCACCTGGCCAGCTGGCACGCGCGGGCGCGCGAGGCGGGGCTGGGCGAGAGGGAACTGGCCGTGTCCTTCCCCGGCGAAGTGGGGCTGGCGCTGGGGCTGGACATCGACATGGTGCTGCAGCAGGACCCGATCGACTGGTCCGCGCAGGCGCACTGACGGGCGTCAGCGCGCACTTTCGCGCAGGCAGGCTCAGTAGCGGCTACCACCGCGAAAGCCGCCCCGATTGGCCCCGCCGCCGAAGCCGGTCCGAGGTTCCATCGGGCGTGCGACGTTCACGGTCAGGCCACGGCCGTCGAGCATTTTTCCGTGGGTGCCGTCGATAGCGGCCTTCGCCTGCATTTCATCGTCCATTTCGACAAAGCCGAAACCTTTGGAGCGGCCGGTGTCGCGGTCGGTCATGACCTTTGCGCTGACGATCGAGCCGAATTGCGAGAAAAGCTGGGTCAGGGATTCGTTGGTCACGGAGTAGGCGAGATTGCCCACGTAAAGCTTGTTGTTCATGATGATCTTTCTGGAGAGTGAAGGACCGCATCCACGGCGGTTGCGGCCAGGGAGGTGAGAGGGGCTGGCGTTCAGTGGCGGCGGCGCTGCGCCATGCCGGTGCCGCCGGAGCGGTTTTCAATGTGCCGGAACGTGATGCGCCCTTTGTTGAGGTCGTAGGGGGACATTTCCAATGTCACACGGTCCCCGGCGAGCACCCGGATGCGGTGCTTGCGCATCTTGCCGCCGCTGTAGGCGATGAGCTGGTGGCCGTTTTCAAGGGTCACGCGGTAGCGGGTGTCGGGAAGCACTTCGTCGACTTTCCCTTGCATTTCAATCAGTTCTTCTTTGGCCACGGATCTCCTTGGGCGGTGGTGAGGAAAGAATTAACCCAGCTGGTTGCGCAACACCATGTTGCGGCCTTCGGCCAGGGCATATTGCGCTGCCTGCATATCGCAGGCAAAGGACGGGATGAATTGGAAGATGCGGTCGTACATGCCGCGTCGGATGGAAACCGACGCGGCAAACAGGCCGTGCTCGGCAGACTTTGTGAGCGGCGTGACAACATAGTTGCCAACGCGCTCGGCGTTTTGTTTTTGTGGCATTCGAGAGCGGATGGTGTGCGGGCGGCACAAGCCATCGATGGAAAGGGGGAGGTTCCTGACGGCAACCGCCGCTGGAGTGGAGCAGACCCGGGAAGGGAGGTTACGGATCTGCGGAAAGCGCGCCAGTACTGCTGGGAGTGACAGCCGATGCACTTCGGTCACGAAGCGGGGCTACATGCTGGCCGGAGCGGCCAAAGTATTGTCAGACAAGCACTGCAGAGGCGGGCAAGAAGCAGTGCATCCACGGCATTATGCGCCTGGTACGACGAAATTTCAACCCTGTCAAGAGCGCTCGGCAGGATGGCGAGCGCTCCGATACGCGCTTACATCGACGTTTCCAGCATCGCCGTGTAGTCGTCCCGGCTCGCGATGCGCGGGTTGGTGCCGTGGCAGTGGTCGGCCAGCGCGCCGTCGATGATCTTGCCGAACCAGGCGGGCTCCACGCCCATCGCGGCCAGCCCCGTGGGCAGACCCAGGCGCGCGTTCATGTCGCGGATGGCGTCGGGAATGTCGCCGGCGGAGGCCAGGCCCATGGCGTGCGCCATGCGCTCCAGGCGGCGTTCCTTCTGGACCGATGGGGCTTCGGCGTTGAAGCGCACCACGGCGGGCAGGAACATGGCGTTGAGCGTGCCGTGGTGCAGGCGCGGGTTCACTCCGCCCAGGCTGTGGCTCAACGAGTGCACGCAGCCCAGCCCTTTCTGGAAGGCCATGGCGCCCTGCATACTCGCGCTCATCATGGCCAGGCGCGCGTCGCGGTCGCCGCCGTCGCGCGTGGCTTTTTCAATGCTGGCCCAGCCGCGCTCCAGCCCGTCCAGCGCGATGCCGTCGGCGGGCGGGTTGAACGCGGCGGACATGAAGGTTTCCATGCAGTGCGCGATCGCGTCCATGCCCGTGGCGGCCGTGAGCAGGGGCGGCAGGCCCAGCGTGAGCTCGGGGTCGCAGATGGCGGCCTTGGGCACCAGGCTCCACGAGTGGAAGCCGAGCTTGCGGTGGTCGTCCACGATGATGATCGCGCCGCGCGCCACCTCGCTGCCCGTGCCGCTGGTGGTGGGCACGGCGATCAGCGGCGCGGCGGCGCTGGTGATGCGCGGCGAGCCGCCCTCGATGGTGGCGTAGTGCGTGAGCGGCCCCTCGTGCGTGGCCGCGATGGCGATGCCCTTGGCGCAATCGATGGCCGAGCCGCCGCCCACGGCGATCAGCCCGTCGCAGCCCTGCGCCTTGTAGATTGCGACGGCGGCGCGCACGGCGGCCTCGGTGGGGTTGGAGGGCGTCTGGTCGAACACGGCCACGGGCAGGCCGGGCAGCGCGTCCAGCGCTTTTTGCAGCACGCCCGCGGCCTTCACGCCCTGGTCGGTGACGATCAGGGGTTTGGTGATGCCCACGCGCGCGCACTCCTGCGGCAGCAGGCGGATGGCGCCGAATTCGAACTGGATCTGGGTGACGTAATTGATGAAGGCCATGATGAAGTGCGGGGTCAGAGGATACGATCGCTGCCACCTTTATAAGACGGAGGCAGACATAGCTTTCAAGCAGACCACCATCGCCCTGATCGCGGGTATCACTTGCGTGACAAGCGCCCACGCCGCCTGCCTGACCGACGCGCAGGCGGCCGACCTGGCCGCGCACTACTTCGCCAAGACCCCCGCCGCCAACCTCGAGGCGCAAACGGACGCCGACGCCGCCTGCACCCGCGCCAAGTTCAACGCGCTGCTGGCTGCGAGGCTGGGCAAGGTGGTGGGCTACAAGGCGGGCCTGACCAACCCGGCGGTGCAAAAGCGCTTCGGCACCGACAAGCCCGTGTGGGGCAAGCTGTACGAAGGCATGGTGCTGCAAAGCGGCGCGACGGTGGATGCGGCCTTCGGCGCGCGCCCGCTCTACGAGGCCGACATGCTCGTGCGGGTGAAAAGCGCCGCCGTCAACCAGGCGCGCACGCCCGCCGAGGTGATGGAGTCCATCGACCAGATCATCCCGTTCATCGAACTGCCCGACCTGCTGGTGCAGGCCCCGCCGCAACTCAACGGCCCGGCCGTGGGCGCGATCAACGTGGGTGCACGCGCTGGCGTGGCGGGCGCGCCCATCGCCGTGCCCGCGTTGCGCGCTGAGCGCTATGCGATGCTCGACGCGCTCCAGGCCATGACCATCACCCTGGCCGACGGCCAGGGCGCGCAGATCGCCCAGGGCAAGGGCAGCGATATCCTCGGCCACCCGCTCAATGCCGTGGTCTGGCTGGCCCAGGCGCTGGCGCAGGAGGGCCTGGCCATGCAGCCGGGCGACCTGATCAGCCTGGGCTCCTTCTCGCCGTTGACCCCGCCCAAGCCGGGCCTGAGCGTGACCGCCACCTACGCCGGCCTGCCCGGCGCGCAACCCGTGACCGTACATTTCAAGTGACCCTGAAACCCGCTCCTCTCACCCCCCAGATGCGCAGCGTCATCGACCGCATGGCGCGCGCGGGCCACCCGCCGCTGTACACGCTGCCGCCCGCCCAGGCCCGCGCCGCCTACGAAGCCGGCGCGGGCGTGCTCGAAGTGCCCAAGGCCGCGCTGCCGCGCGTGGAAGACCTGCGCATCCCCGCGCGCGACGGCCACCCGCTGCCCGCGCGCCTGTATGCGCCCGGCGCGGACCAGGGTCTGCCCCTGCTGCTGTACCTGCACGGCGGCGGCTTCACCATCGGCAGCGTGTCCACGCACGACGTGCTGTGCCGCGAACTCGCGCGGCTCGCGGGCTGCATGGTCGTGTCGGTGGACTACCGGCTCGCGCCCGAGCACGCCTTCCCCATCGCGCACGACGATGCGTGGGACGCGCTGCAATGGCTGGCGCACCATGCCCGGGAATTGGGCGCAGACCCCGCGCGCATCGCCGTGGGCGGCGACAGCGCGGGCGGCACGCTCTCCGCCGCCTGCGCCGTCCAGGCCCGCGACGCGGGGCTGCCGCTGGCCCTGCAACTGCTGTTCTACCCCGGCTGCGCCGCGCACCAGGACACCCCCTCGCACGCCACCTACGCGCGCGGCTACGTGCTCGAAGAAGCCTCCATCACCTGGTTCTTCAGCCACTACGTGACCCGGGCGCAGCGCGAGGATTGGCGCTTCGCCCCCTTGTTCCTGCCCGACGCCGAAGGCCTGGCCCCCGCCTGGTTCGGCCTGGCCGAATGCGACCCGCTGGTGGACGAGGGCGTGATGTACGCCGACCTGCTGCGCGCCGCCGGCGTGGCGGTGGACTTGGAAATCTACCGTGGCGTCACCCACGAATTCATCAAGATGGGCCGCGCCATTCCCCAGGCGCGCCAAGCCCACGCCGACGCGGCGCGCGCGCTGCGCCAAGCCTTTGCCCTGGAAAAAACTGAATGACCGACACCCTCCGCCGCTCCGACTTCCGCTGCATCCACCGCCTGCGCGTGCGCTGGGCCGAGGTGGACATGCAGAAAATCGTCTTCAACGGCCACTACCTCACCTACATCGACACGGCCATGGCCGAATACTGGCGCGTGCTGGCCATGCCCTACGAGTCCGGCATGGCCCGGCTGGACGGCGACGTCTACCTGAAGAAAGCCACGCTCGAATACCACGCCAGCGCCCGCATGGACGACTGGCTCGACGTGGGGATGCGCTGCGCGCAGGTGGGCAACTCGTCCATGCGGTTCGTATCGGGCATCTTCGCGGGCGACCGGCTGCTCGTGTCCGCCGAACTGGTCTACGTCTTCGCCAACCCCGCCACGCAGACCGCGCGCCCCGTGCCGCCCGCGCTGCGCGGCCTGTTCGAAGCCTATGAGGCGGGCCAGGGCGTGACCACCGTGCGCACCGGCGACTGGAACACCCTGGGCCGCGACGCGCTGCGCCTGCGCATGGAGGTGTTCGTGCACGAGCAGGGCATCCCCGCCGAGCTCGAAGCCGACGAATACGACGCCACCGCCCTGCACGCCATCGTGCTCAACCAGCTGGGCCAGTGCGTGGGTACGGGCCGCCTCACGCGCCAGGAGCCCGGCGTGGGCCGCATCGGCCGCATGGCCGTGGACCGCATGTTGCGCGGCAGCGGCGTGGGCCGCGACCTGCTGCTGGCCCTGGTGCAGGCCGCCCGCGCGCGCGGCGACCACACCGTCATCCTGCACGCGCAGGTCAGCGCCCGGCGCTTCTACGAACGGCTGGGCTTTGCCGCGCAGGGCGAGGTGTATGAAGAAGCGGGGCTGCCCCACATCAGCATGGCGCTATCGTTGGCATAGCTGCCAGCGCCTGCTACATAAGGGCTGGAGGCTGATTCGGCTTCAAATCTTCTGGACTGCATGGCAGAGGGATGAGATTAATATCCCTGAAAATCAAAAGTGTGCTGTATGATTTTCAGGAATAATGACTCCCTCCATCCCCCGCGCCATCGCCCCCACCGTCGTTGACCGGCTGACCCATGCCGCGCCTGCCGTGGTGCTGCTCGGGCCGCGCCAGGTGGGCAAGACCACGCTGGCCCGGCAGATCGCGGCCACCTGGCCGCAGGGGGCCGTCTACCTCGACCTGGAACTGCCGTCCGACCGCAGGCGGCTCGATGATGCGGAAGCCTACCTGCGCTTGCAGGCGCCCAAGCTGGTGGTCATCGACGAAATCCACCGCGCCCCCGAGATTTTTGCCGTGCTGCGCGGCCTGATCGACGAGCGCCGCGCTGCCGGCCAGCGCCATGGGCATTTCCTGCTGCTGGGTTCGGCGGCCATCGACCTGATGCGCCAATCCAGCGAAAGCCTGGCCGGGCGCGTGGCCTACCTCGACATGGCGCCGGTGGCCGCCGACGAAGCCGCGGCGGCCCGGCTGCCGCTGGACGCGCTGTGGAGCCGGGGCGGTTTTCCCGACAGCCTGCTGGCCGATGGCGATGCGCGCAGCTTTGCGTGGCGGCAGGATTTCATCCGCTCCTACCTCGAACGCGACGTGCCCATGTTCGCGCCGCGTATGCCCGCCGAGGCGCTGGGCCGGCTCTGGACCATGCTGGCGCACCAGCAGGGCGGCCTGCTCAACCAGGCGCAACTGGCGGCCAGCCTGGGCGTCAGTGCCCCCACGCTGGCGCGCTACGTCGATCTGCTGGCCGACCTGCAACTCATCCGCCGCCTGAGCCCATGGTCCGCCAACATGGGCAAGCGGCTGGTCAAGTCGCCCAAGGTCTACGTGCGCAACAGCGGCCTGGTGCACGCCCTGCTGGGCCTGCAGACGCTCGACGACGTGCTGGGCCACCCCGTGGCGGGCGCCAGCTTCGAGGGCATGGTGGTGGAAACCTTGGCCCAGCGCCTGCCTGCGGGCGACCGCCTCTGGTTCTACCGCACGCACGAGGGCGCGGAGATCGACCTGCTCATCGAACGCGGCGGCCGCGCGCGGACGGCCATCGAGGTTAAGCGCTCCAGCGCTCCGTCCGCCGCGCGCGGCTTCAGCCAGGCGTGCGATGACCTCGGGGTCGAGCAGCGCTGGGTGGTGTACCCCGGCACCGAGCGCTTTCCACTGCGCCACGGCGCGCAGGCCATCGGGGTGGTGGAACTGGCGGCTCAGATGTCTTCGAGCAGCGGGTAGGGCAGGGGCAGCAGCGCCAGCGCCGTATCGCCCACGCACAGCGCGTCGCCCGCTGCCGCGATTTGCAGGCTCACGATGGCGTCCATGCCCCCGTCAGGCGCGGCGGCGGCCTGCACCACGGTGCCGCAGGGTTGCTCCGCGTCGCTGGCGCGGAACACCTCGGCCCCCACGGCGATGGGTGCATCCGCATGGGCGATGTAGGCGCGCCGCTTGAGCGTGCCGCGGAACTGGCTGCGCGCCACCACCTCCTGGCCGGGGTAGCAGCCTTTCTTGAAGTTCACGCCGCCCACCGATTCGTAATTGAGCATCTGCGGCACAAAGGCATCCACCACCGGGGCCGAGAGCGTGGCCACGCCGCTCTTCACCTCGCCCCAGAGCCACAGGTCGGCGGACAGCGCCACCCCTTCGGGCGCGGGCGTGCCCACGGGGGCCACCCACAGCGCGCGGGGCGTGCCGTCGGCAGGCGGCAGCGCAATGACGGTTGCAGGGCCTGATTGGCTGCTAGACCAGGCAGGTAGAGCGCTGGCAGCTATTCCATTGATAGCATCCCCGGCCAGCCCGAGCAGGGTGAAGTCGGCGCTGGCGTCGGTCAGCTTCGCCTTGGCGCGCAGCACGAACATGCTCAGGCGCTTGAGCGTGGGCGCGAGCAGGTCGCGGCTGCAGACCAGCAGCACCTCGTCGGCGCTGCGCTTGAAGGCGATGAAACTCGCCTGCATCCGCCCTTTGGCCGACAAAAAGGCCGCGAGCCGGGCGTGCTGCAGATCCAGCAGCGCGAAGTCCTGCGTCAATTGGCCGTGCAAAAAGGCGGCGGCGTCCTCGCCGTGCACGCGGATTACGCCCAGGTGGGGCAGGGGGGCAATACCGTTCAGGAGATGAGTCATCGCTGAATTATCATGGCCGGTTCCTTTTCATGGGGGTCGCTAGGGTTGTGCGTCGCTTGCTGGTTTTGTTGCTGTTGATCGCGGCGGGCGCGGCCGCTGGCGTGGCTTGGTGGTTGCACCAGCCGCTGGATCTGGGCGGGGCGCAGACGCTGGAACTGGAAGTCGAGCCCGGCACCACCCCGCGCGGCGTGGCGCGCGACGTGGTGAAGGCGGGCGTGCGCACCGATGCGCGGCTGCTCTATGCCTGGTTCCGCGTGTCGGGCAAGGACCGGCTCATCAAGGCGGGCAACTATGAAATCACCGCGGGCGCCACGCCTTACGGGTTGCTGCTGATGCTGGCGCGCGGCGAAGCCACCCTGCGCGCACTGACCATCGTCGAAGGCTGGAACTGGCGCCAACTGCGCGCCGCGCTGGCGCGCGAAGAGTCGCTCAAGCACGACGCCACGCCGCTGACCGACGCCGCGCTGATGGAACAACTGGGCCGCGCGGGCACGCTGCCCGAGGGCCGTTTCTTCCCCGACACCTACGCCTACGCCAAGGGCAGCGGCGAACTGGCCCTGCTGCGCCGCGCCCTGACCGCCATGGACCGCCGCCTGGCGGCAGCCTGGGCGCAGCACGCCGCAGACACGCCTTTGAAATCCGCCGACGAGGCGCTGATCCTCGCCAGCATCGTCGAAAAGGAAACGGGCCGCGCGGCGGACCGCGCCCTGATCGCCGGTGTGTTCACCAACCGCCTGCGCGCGGGCATGTTGCTGCAGACCGACCCCACCGTCATCTACGGCCTGGGCGAGAAATTCGACGGCAACCTGCGCCGCCGCGACCTGCTGGCCGACACGCCCTGGAACACCTACACCCGCCCCGGCCTGCCGCCCACGCCCATCGCCATGCCCGGCAAGGCCGCGCTGATGGCGGCGGTGCAGCCCGAGGCCACGCAGGCGCTGTACTTCGTGGCCCGGGGCGACGGCTCCAGCCACTTCAGCGCCACGCTGGAGGAGCACAACCGCGCCGTCAACCGCTACCAGCGCGGCAAAGCCCCGGCAGCTTCTGAAAGCACCCCATGACCAGCGGCCTGTTCATCACCTTCGAGGGCATAGACGGCGCGGGCAAGTCCTCGCACATCGAGGCGCTGGCCCAGGCCTTCCGCGCCGCAGGCCGCGCCGTCACCCTCACGCGCGAGCCGGGCGGCACGCCGCTGGCCGAAAAGCTGCGCGCACTGCTGCTGCACGACGCCATGGACGCGCTGACCGAATCGCTGCTGGTCTTCGCCGCCCGGCGTGACCACCTGGTGCAGAAAATTACCCCGGCGCTGGCGCGCGGCGAGGTCGTGCTCTGCGACCGCTTTACCGACGCCACCTTTGCCTACCAGGGGGCAGGGCGCGGCTTCGATATCCAGGTGCTATCTCTTTTGGAGCGGCTGGCGCAGACGGATACTGGGCTGGATGCCCATTTGATGCTCGAACCCGATTTGACCGTATGGTTCGACTTGCCCGTGGAAATCGCCGCCCAGCGCCTCGCCCACGCCCGCGTGCCGGACCGCTTCGAGGCCCAGCCGCACGACTTCTTCCGCCGCGTGTCCGCAGGCTACGCCGCCCGCGCCGCCGCCGCGCCGCAGCGCTTTGCGCGCATCGACTCCGCGCAGGAGCGCGAACAGGTTTGGCAGCAACTCCACCGCGCCGTCAGCGGCAGGGGCTGGCTATGAGCGACATCGCCCCCTGGATTGCCGCCCAGCGCGCCACGCTGCTCGCCCAGCGCGGCCACGCCTGGCTGCTGCACGGCCCCTCGGGCCTGGGCCAGTACGCGCTGGCGCTGGAACTGGTGCGCGCCTGGCTGTGCGAAGCCCCGGGCGGGCAGGGCGCCTGCGGCCAGTGCGCCAGCTGCCACGCGATCGGCGTGCACACCCATGCCGACCTTTGCGTGCTGATGGCCGAAACCACGGCGCTCGCCTTCGGCTGGCCGCTGCCCGAAAAAGCCCAGGCCGAGATCGACGACAAAAAGCGCAAACCCAGCCGCGAAATCCGCGTCGAGGCCATGCGCGACGCGGTCGAATTCACCCAGCGCACCGCGGCGCGCGGGCGGGGCAAGGCCGTGCTGGTCTACCCGGCGGAGCAGATGAACCCCGTCACCGCCAATGCGCTGCTCAAAACGCTGGAGGAGCCGCCCGGTGACACCCGCTTCGTGCTCGCCACCGAGGCCGCGCACCAGTTGCTGCCCACCATCCGCAGCCGCTGCCTGGGCCACGCCATGCGCTGGCCGCAAGAGGCCGAAGCGCTCGCCTGGCTGCAGGCCCAGGGCATGTCCGCCGACGTGGCCGCCGCCCAGCTACACATGGCCGGCGGCCGCCCGCAAGATGCGCTGGCCCTGGCCGAAGCGGGGGCCGCCCCCGCCGCCTGGGCGCTGTTCCCCAAGGCCATGGCGCGTGGCGACGTGTCCGCGCTGGCCGACCGCACCCCCGCCCAGGCCATCGTCCAACTGCAAAAGCTCTGCCACGACCTGCTCGCCACCGCCGCCGGCGCCGCGCCGCGCTACTTCGCGCCGGCGGACCTGCCGCCCGCGCCCGCGCTGCCCGCCCTGGCGCGCTGGTCGCAGGCCCTGACCCGCGCCGCGCGCACCGCAGAACACCCGTTCAACACCGGCCTGATGCTCGAAGCGCTTGTCGCCCAGGCGCGCAACGCTCTACACTCCAAAGCACCATGAGCAGCCCCAGCACCACCCTGCGCCCCAGCGTCATGCAGCTGGCCATCAAGGAGAAGGCTGCGCTCTACGCCGCCTACATCCCGCTGTTCGCCGAAGGCGGCATCTTCGTGCCCACCACGCGTGACTACCGGCTGGGCGACGACGTCTACGTGCTCATCACCCTGCCCGACGACCCCCAGCGCTACCCCGTGGCGGGCCGCGTGGCCTGGGTCACGCCCGCGCGCGCGGCGGGCAACCGCACGCAGGGCGTGGGCATCCAGTTCCCCAAGGACGACAAGTCGCGCCAGCTCAAGCTCAAGATCGAAGAAATCCTGGGCACGGCGCTGGCGTCCGAACGGCCCACGCAAACTCTCTGACTTTCCCGGCAGCGCAAGGCTGCCGCCACCATCCCGTGTTCGTCGATTCCCACTGCCACCTCAACTTTCCCGAGCTCGCCAGCCAGCTCCCCGCCATCCGCCAGGCCATGCACGACGCGCAGGTAGACCGCGCCCTGTGCATCTGCACCACGATGGAGGAGTTCGGCGACGTGCACGCGCTCGCCCTGGCCCACGGCAACTTCTGGTGCACCGTGGGCGTGCACCCCGACAACGAGGGCGTGGCCGAGCCCTCGGTGCACGACCTGGTGGAGCGCGCCGGCCTGCCGCGCGTGGTGGCCATCGGCGAAACCGGCCTCGACTACTACGGCATGGAAGACCGCAAGGGCGGCCGCAGCATCGCCGACCTGGAATGGCAGCGCGAGCGCTTCCGCACCCACATCCGCGCCGCGCGCGCCGTGGCCAAGCCGCTGGTCATCCACACGCGCAGCGCGTCGGATGACACGCTGGCCATCCTGCGCGAGGAGGGCGAGGACGGAGGCGAGGGCGCGGCGGGCGGCGTGTTCCACTGCTTCACCGAATCCATGGCCGTGGCGCGCGCTGCGCTCGACCTGGGCTACTACATCTCCTTCTCGGGCATCGTCACCTTCAAGAGCGCGCAGGAACTGCGCGACGTGGCCGCCTTCGTGCCGCTGGACCGTATGCTGATCGAGACCGACAGCCCCTACTTGGCCCCCGTGCCCTACCGCGGCAAGACCAACACCCCGGCCTACGTGCCCTTCGTCGCGCGGCAGATCGCCAGCGTGCGCGGCATGGCCGTGGAAGCCGTGGCCGAGGCCACCAGCCGCAACTTCGAAACCCTGTTCGCCGGAGTCACCGCATGATGCAACGGCGCATGTTGATCACCGCCGCGCTGGGCCTGGCGGGCACGGGCTGCGCAACCGCGGGCTCGCTCGACAGCTTCTTCATGGCGATCCACCGCGACAACGCGCCAGCCATCAACGACCTGCTCGCGCGCGGCTTCGACCCCAACAGCGTGGACGAAAAAGGCCGCCCCGGCCTGGTGCTGGCCCTGCAGCTCGACTCGCTGCACGCCTTCGCGGCGCTGATGCAGGCGCGCGGCATCAAGGTGGAGCAGCGCAACGCCCAGGGCGAAAGCGCGCTCATGATCGCGGCCATCAAAGGCAATCTGGACGCGGCGCGCCTGCTCATCGACCGCGACGCCGACGTGAACAAGACCGGCTGGACGCCGCTGCACTACGCCGCCTCGTGCACCGCGCCCACGGCTCTGGCCATGATCACGCTGCTGCTGGAGCACAACGCCTACATCGACGCCGGCTCGCCCAACGGCAGCACGCCGCTGATGATGGCGGCGCAGTACGGCGCGCGCGAGGCCGTCCAACTGCTGCTTCAGGAGGGGGCCGACCCGACCATCAAGAACCAGCTGGGCCTGACGGTGGCGGACTTCGCCCAGCGCGCCAGCCGCGATGACCTGGCGCAGCAGATGGCGGAACTGATCCGCAGCCGCGCCAAGCCGCAGCCATCCCAGCAGCCGGCTTCGTGACCTCAGTGGCTTGAACTGCGCGTCTGCAAGCGGGCATACAGCCCGCCCTGCGCCAGCAGTTGGGCGTGCGTGCCCTGCTCGGCAATGCGTCCGCGCTCCATCACCACCACGCGGTCGGCATGTTCGATGGTGGACAGCCGGTGCGCAATCACCAGCGTGGTGCGCCCCTTCATCAGGCGGTTCAGCGCTTCTTGCACCAGCCGCTCGGATTCGGTGTCCAGCGCCGACGTGGCTTCGTCCAGGATGAGGATGGGCGCGTTTTTGTACAGCGCGCGCGCGATCGCCAGCCGCTGGCGCTGCCCGCCCGACAGCTGCGTGGCGTTGTGGCCCACCACGGTATGCATCCCTTGCGGCAGGCTGGCGACGTGGGCCGCGAGGTTGGCGGCATCGAGGCAGGCCTGTACGCGGGCTTCGTCCACCTGGCCGCCCAGCGCCACGTTGGCGGCAATGCTGTCGTTGAACATCACCACGTCCTGGCTCACCATGGCGAACTGCGCGCGCAGGCCGTCCAGTTGCCAGTCCTGCAGCGCGCAGCCGTCCAGCAGAATCTCGCCCGAGTTGGGCAGCACGAAGCGCGGCAGCAGGTTCACCAGCGTGGTCTTGCCCGCGCCCGAGGGGCCTACCAGCGCCACCACTTCGCCGGGGTGCACCGTCAGGCTCACGCGGTCCAGCGCGGGGGGCTGGTCGTCGCGGAAGGCCACGGTCACGTCGCGCAGCTCGATGGCGCCGCGCACGGCTGCGGGTGCTTGCACGCCCCCGGTCTCCGCCCGCGTATCGGTGATGAGCGCCAGCCCGCGCTCCAGCGCCGCCACGCCGCGCGTGAGGGGGTTGGCCACGTCCGCCAGGCGGCGGATCGGCGCAATCAGCATCAGCATGGCGGCGATGAAGGCCGCGAACCCGCCCACCGTCACCTGGCCCGCGGCGTGCCCGCCCGCGCCCCGGCTTTGCCACAGCGCCACGCAGATCACGGCGGACAGCGCCCCCGCCGCCAGCACCTGCGTGAGCGGCGTCATCGCCGCCGAGGCGATGGTGGCCTTGATGGCCAGGCGGCGCAGGCTCTGGCTCAGGCGGCCGAAGCGCTCGGCCTGCAATGCTTGCGCCCCATGCAGGCGCACCATACGGTGGGCGAGCACGTTCTCTTCCACCACGTAGGCCAGCTCGTCCGTGGCCTCCTGGCTGCTTTTAGTGATGCGGTACAGCCGCCGTGACAGCGTCTTCATGATCCATGCCACGCCCGGCACCATCACGGCCACGATCAGCGTGAGCTGCCAGTTCAGGTACAGCAGGTAGCCCAGCAGCGCGATGAGCGTGAAGCCGTCGCGCGAGATGCCCATCATCGCCTGCACGATCAGCGTGGCGCCGGTCTGCACCTCGTACACCACGGTGTTCGACAGCGCGCTGGCCGACTGGCGCGAGAACAGCCCCATCTCCGCGCCCAGCAGCCGGTCGAACAGCGCCTGGCGCAATAGCAACATGCCCTCGTTCGCCACGCGCGCCAATGCGTACTGGCCCACGAATTGCGCCAGTCCGCGCACGATGAACACGCCGATGATCGCCATCGGCACCATCCACAGGTTCAGCGTGCCTTCGGTGAAGCCGTTGTCCAGCAAGGGCTTGAGCAGCGCCGGAATCAAGGGCTCCGTCACCGCGCCCACCAGCGTGGCGGCCACCGCCAGCGCCCAGGCCAGCCGGTGGCCGCCGAAGTAGGGAGACAGGCGGCGCAGCCGCGCGCCCAGGCTGGGCGAGGGGGGTGTGGCGGGAGGGGAGGTGGCTTGCATGAGGGGCGGATTCTACTTTTTGCCCCGCAGGCGCACAGTTTGTCACAGGGATTTTCCGTCTCTGTGTAACATCACGGATTCGCCGGGATTCCAATGGCACCAATGACGAAGACAGACCGACTCTCCATCGCTTCCTCCTCCCCTGCAGCCGCGCCGCTGCTTCCCCTTCGCCGCCAGGTATTGGGCGCGCTCCTCACCCTTCCCGCCTTGCCTGCCCTCGCGCAGTTCCGCGTCGAGGTGACGGGCGTGGGCCTGACGCAGCTGCCCATTGCGCTCGCGCCCTTCCGAAGCGAAGACGCCGCGCCGCAGAAGATCTCGCAGATCGTCAAGGCCGATCTGGAGCGCAGCGGCCAGTTTCGCTCGGTGGACGCATCAGGCGTGCCGCTCGACGAAACCTCGCGCCCCGACATGTCGCAATGGCGCCAGAAAAGTGCCGACTCGCTCGTCACCGGCAGCATCACGCGCACGGGCGACGGACGTTTCGACGTGCGCTTTCGCCTGTGGGACGTGGTGCGCAACCAAGACCTGGGCGGGCAGAGCTTCACCGTCACCCAGGGCGACCTGCGCCTGGTGGCGCACCGCATTGCCGACTACGTGTACGAAAAACTCACGGGCGAGCGTGGCGTGTTCTCCACACGCATTGCCTACGTCACCAAGGCGGGTGGGCGCTATACCCTGTGGGTGGCCGATGCGGACGGCGAAAACGCCCAGTCCGCGCTGGCCAGCCCCGAGCCCATCATCTCGCCCGCATGGGCGCCCAACGGCGTGCAACTGGCCTACGTGTCGTTCGAGTCGCGCAAGCCCGTGGTCTACGTGCACGACGTGGCTACCGGCAAGCGCCGCCTGATCGCCAACTTCCGCGGCTCCAACAGCGCGCCCGCCTGGGCGCCCGATGGCCGCACCCTGGCCGTCACGCTCAGCCGCGACGGCGGCTCGCAGCTCTACACCATCAGCGCCGAAGGCGGCGAGCCGCGCCGCCTGATGCAAAGCAGCGGCATCGACACCGAGCCCGTGTATGCCAGCGACGGGCGCATCTACTTCGTGAGCGACCGGGGCGGCGCGCCGCAGATCTACCGGGTCGGCGCGTCGGGCGGCGGCGCCGAGCGCGTGACCTTCACGGGCAACTACAACATCTCGCCCAGCGTGAGCCCCGATGGCCGCTGGCTGGCCTACATCTCGCGCGTGGGCGGCGCGTTCAAGCTGCACGTGATGGACTTGAAGTCCGGCGCGGTGAACGCCATCACCGACACCACGGCGGACGAAAGCCCCAGCTTCGCGCCCAATAGCCGCCTGATCGTCTACGCCACCCAGCAAGGGGGCCGTGAAGCCCTCATGACCACCACGGTGGACGGGAAGATCAAGGCGCGCCTGGCAGGCCAGGGCGGTGACATCCGCGAGCCTGACTGGGGCCCGTTCCAGAAACAATGAACTTTTTGATATTTACGCTTCTTAACTGGAATCTTGCAGGAGGAATTCCCATGAACAAATTCAAGCGCACCATTCAACAGGCCTCCCTGGCCGTCACCATCGCCGCCCTGATGGCAGGCTGCAGCTCGGGCGTCAAGCTCAACGACGCGCCGGTCGAAGACAAGTCCGCCATGTCCAGCGCCGCAGGCGCCAACTCGGGTAACGCTCCCCAGAGCGGCGTGGCCGGCGTGAACGTCGGCCAGTCCGACCGCGACAACGGTGGTCCGCAGGGCGTGGCGCGCGTCATCTACTTCGACTTCGACAGCTACACCGTCAAGCCTGAGTTCCAGTCGGTGCTCGACGCCCACGCCCGCTTCATCAAGGCCGCGCCGGGCCGCAAGGTCATGCTCGAAGGCCACACCGACGACCGCGGCGGCCGCGAATACAACCTGGCCCTGGGCCAGAAGCGCGCCGAGGCCGTGCGCCGCGCACTGGGCCTGCTGGGCGTGCCTGACAACCAGATGGAAGCCGTGAGCTTCGGCAAGGAAAAGCCCGCTGTGCAGGGCGACTCCGAAGATGCCCGCGCGCAAAACCGCCGCGTTGAACTGTCGTACCGTTGATGCCGAGCGTGGTGCGTTCTGCTTTCATGCTGCGGGCCGGCGCGGCGGCTGCGCTGGCGCTGGTCTTCGCCACCAGCGGCCACGCTGCCTTGTTTGAAGACGAAGACGCCCGCCGCGCCATCCTGGAATTGCGCCAGCGCGTGGACGCGCTCACCCAGTCCAACCAGCGGCTGAGCGACGACAACGCGCAACTGCGCCGCAGCCTGCTCGACCTGCAGGGCCAGATCGAAGGCCTGCGCACGGACCAGGCCACGCTGCGCGGCCAGAACGAGCAGCTCACGCGCGATGCCGCCGACCTGCAGCGCCGCCAGAAGGACATTGCCCAGGGCGTGGACGAGCGCCTGCGCCAGTTCGAGCCGGTCAAGGTCACCGTGGACGGCCAGGAGTTCCAGGCCGACCCGGCGGAGAAGAGCAGCTTCGAAGCGGCGCTGGGCACCTTCCGTTCCGGCAAGTTCGCCGATGCGGGCACCGCTTTCGCCGCCTTCGTCAAGCAGTATCCGCGCAGCGGTTACGTGCCTTCCGCGCGCTTCTGGCTGGGCAACGCCCAGTACGCCACGCGCAACTACAAGGAAGCCATCGACAACTTCAAAGCGCTGCTCTCCACCGTGCCCAACCACGCACGCGCGCCCGAGGCCGCCTTGTCCATCGCCAACTGCCAGATCGAGCTGAAAGACACGCGCGCCGCGCGCAAGACACTCGATGATCTGGTCAAAACCTATCCGCAGTCCGAAGCCGCCAACGCCGCCAAAGAGCGGCTGGCCCGGCTGAAGTGACGGCCCTGCCGATAGAAGACACCGACCTCCAGCGCCGCTTTGGCGGCCTGGAGCGCCTGTACGGCGTAGAGGGTGCACGCCGCATCCGCGCCGCCCACGTGGCCGTGGCGGGCATTGGCGGCGTAGGCTCCTGGGCCGCCGAGGCTTTGGCCCGCAGCGGGGTAGGGCGCTTGACGCTGATCGACCTCGACCATGTGGCCGAGTCCAACATCAACCGCCAGATCCACGCGCTCACCTCCACCGTAGGCCAGGCCAAGGTGCAGGCCATGCGCGAGCGCATCGCGCAAATCAATCCCGGCTGCGACGTGCAGTGCGTGGAGGAATTTGTCGAGCCGGCCAACTGGCCCGCGCTGCTGCCGGGCCCCGTCCATGCCGTGATAGACGCTTGCGACCAAGTGCGCGCCAAGGTCGCAATGGCCCAATGGGCTCGCGCTCACCGGCAGTTGTTCGTGAGCGTAGGCGCTGCCGGAGGCAAGCGTCTGGCGCACAAGGTGGACATCGACGACCTCGCCGCCGTCACGCATGACCCCTTGTTGGCCCAACTGCGCTACCAACTGCGCAAACACCACGGCGCCCCCAAGGAAGGCCGCAAAATCGGCACCCCCTGCGTCTTCAGCCGCGAGGCGGTGGCGCCGCCCGACGCATCGTGCGATCTGCCAGGCGACGGCACGCTGAACTGCCACGGCTATGGCTCTGTGGTGTCGGTCACGGCCACCTTTGGTCAGTGTGCGGCAGGGTGGATTCTTGATCACATCGCAAGTGGCGATGTTTGAGGCTGCTATAATCTAAGTCTTTGCTGTAGATAGAGCAGCAAGAGGTTGGGACGTTAGCTCAGTTGGTAGAGCAGCGGACTTTTAATCCGTTGGTCACAAGTTCGAATCTTGTACGTCCTACCAAAAAAATCAAATGAATCAAGCACTTACGGCGGTGACGCGGTAAGTGCTTTTTTCTTTCCTGTCATCGGCAGATTTTTTGCGCAGCGGGATCGAGCCGCGCACTACTGCATCGACATTTCCGAACCAGTCGCGTATCCCAATCTCAATAAAGATTGCCAAGGATGCAACCCTTGCCCTCAAGATCGCAAAGCCCGAACGAAGGGGCGATAGAAAACGCGCTGCACCGTGCCAAAAAGCCTAGAAAAGAAGTCTCATAAAATAGATACGATGTATATTATGTAAAATAACATCTAAGCCTCACAATGCACCCCCATCTGCCTCATCAATA
The DNA here is from genome assembly GCA_047601665.1 of Acidovorax sp. Classification (GTDB taxonomy): domain Bacteria; phylum Pseudomonadota; class Gammaproteobacteria; order Burkholderiales; family Burkholderiaceae_C; genus JASGIT01. The sequence continues at coordinate 3,888,725 of JASGIT010000001.1, read as the reverse complement.
ATCGGCATCCAACATGCGCGACTACCTCAAAGCCCTGGCACTGTCCTCTGCAATCTCCGTGGCCGCTGCGCCTGCCCAGGCTGCGCCGCAGGCCGGACTTCAGCTCGTCGATGCGCGGCACAAGTCCATTGCCTTTGCGCAGCCCGTACAGCGCATCGTTTCGCTGCAGCCTTCTTTCACCGAAGCCATTTGTGCCCTGGGGGGCTGCGATGCGCTTGTGGGCGTCGACCGCTTTTCCGTCTGGCCCCAGCAGACGGCCTTCATCCCCAAGGTGGGTAGCCTGCGCGATCCCGACATCGAGCGCATCGTGGCGCTGCGGCCCGACGTCGTGCTGTCGCGGCCTGGCCACAAGGTGGACGACCGGCTGGAAAGCCTGGGCGTCAAGGTGCTGACGCTGAATGCGCAGACCTATGACGACATGGCGCAGGAGTTGGAGATGCTGGCGGTTTTGCTGGGCCGGCCCGGCGCGGGCACGCGGCTGTGGCAGCAGACGAGCGAGCGGCTGGCCGCGCTGCGGCGCCAAGTTCCACCGCAATGGCAAGGCAAGAAGGTGTATTTCGAGCTGCACAGCGGCATGGCGGCGGCTGGCGAGGCGTCGTTCATCGGCCAGACGCTGCACAGCCTGGGCCTGGTGAATATCGCCGGGCGCGATCTGCCCATGTACCCCAAGCTCAGTCCGGAATACGTGGTGCGTGCCAATCCCGACCTGATCATCACGATGGCCGACATGCCCGTGCCACCCTCGGAACGCCAGGGCTGGAACCGCATCGCCGCGCTGCGCAACAACGGCTACTGCCGCATTCCGAACGCCGATTTCGACCTGCTGGTGCGGCCCGGACCGCGCATCGACGAGGCGGCACGGCAGATCGTGCAGTGTCTGCAGCAGCTGTCGCAACCAGACGCTGCGGTATCAAAAAGATAGCTGCTAGCGCTTTATCGATAAGCGCTGTAGCCCTATTTCACTCAAGAAAGTCCGATCCGAACAGCGCCGGGCCATGCGGCAGCCAACCGCCCTGCCCCACCAAAGGCACGCTGGCCACCATGCGCGGGAGTTTCGCCATCGACCAGCACGTGGGCAATGCGCTGCGGCGTGGATTGGCGGGCCAGGTCCAGCACGTCGGGGCTGCGGAAGTCGCTGAGCACCCACAGGATTTTTCTTTCTTCGGGCCGTTGTGCCAGCAGCGCCCAAGCTGTATGCAGTGCGCGGGCCAGGGGCGTGCCGCCGCCGCCGGGCAGCGGCTCGATCAGGTCGGTGTTCCACTGTGGCGCGCGGCGCGGCGGCAGGCGCCAGTGCACCTGGCCCGCGCCAAAGCACAGCAGCGCGACGGGCGCACGTTGCAGATAGGCCCACCGCAGCCATTGCAGCAGCAGGCCCTTGGCCTGGGCGAAGGCGCCGCTCTCCAGCATCGAGGCCGAGCAGTCGAGTGCGAACACGTGCAAGGCCTGGGGCTGGCCCAGATGCTGGCGCCAGCGCAGGTGCTCGGGCGCCAGCGGCTGGCCGCTGCGCGCGCGCAGTGTGGCGGGCCAATCGAGAGTCTGGCGCCGTGCTGATGGCTGTGCATGGCTTGCCAGTGCAACACCCGTTGTGGGTGATGCGCCCTGCCCCCGGCCCGATGGCGTCAGTGCCGCGGGCCGGGGGCGCGGGCTTTTTTTGCGGCCAGGGCCTCCATGGCGGCCAGGGCCAATGCGTCGGCCTGCTGCGCGGCCACCGGCGTGCTGGCCATGGGCTGGGGCTGGCCCCAGTCGGTGGGGGGCTGTTCCAGGCCTTGGGCAGACGTATTCGCCTGGCTGGGTCTGGCCGCGTTGTCGGATGGCGATGGCGCCGGGGGCGGCGGTACGGGCGCTGGAGCGGGAGCCTGGCGCGGAGCCTCGGTGGCGCGGTGCAGCAGCACCAGCGGCGCGACCTCGGCCACATGGCGTTCCGTGATGGTGTCGCTGCCTTCCCACGCCGCCAGCGCACGCGCTGCGCGCAGCATCACGAGGTCGGCCCGCAGTCCGTCTACATGCGCCGCGATGCACTGGCGTGCCACTTCCTCATACACGGCATCGCTCCATGGCAACTGACTGGAATCGGCACAGCGCGCACGCGCCTGGCACAAGCGCTCGGCGATGTCGGCCTGCTGCACGGCATGGGCTTGCAGGAAACTTGCGGGGTCAAGGTCGAAGCGCAGCCGCGCCTTGACGATGGCGCTGCGCAACTGCGCATCCTGCGCATTCGCAAGCTGCACGCACAGGCCCAGCCGGTCCAGCAGTTGCGGGCGCAGCGTGCCCTCCTCCGGATTCATGGTGCCGATCAGCACGAAGCGCGCCGCATGGCTGTGCGAGATGCCGTCGCGCTCCACGCGGTTCACGCCCGATGCAGCCACGTCGAGCAGCACATCGACGATGGCGTCGGGCAGCAGGTTGATCTCATCGACGTAGAGCACGCCGCCATGCGCCTTGGCCAGCAGGCCAGGCGCAAAAGCCACCTCGCTGCTTGCCAGCGCCTTGGATAGGTCGAGGCTGCCGACCACGTGCTCGATGGACGCGCCCAGCGGCAGCGTGATGAAGGGCGCGGGCGCCAGCACGTCGGCCAGCGCGCGCGCCGCTGTTGATTTGGCCGTGCCGCGCGCGCCTTGTATCAGCACGCCGCCCAGCGCGGGCTCGATGGCGGCCAGCAGCAGCGCCTGCACCAGTTGCGGCTGCCCTTGGATAGCCGATAAAGGAAATGTCGGGGTCATTGCGGTGCGCGTCCTTCCATGAATTCTTCCTGCGCGAGCATTTGCGCGAGCAGCGCGTCGTGCAAATCGCCGGGTTGCTCCCACATGCCACGGTCGATGGCTTCGAGCAGCCGGTTCACGATGTCGCTCAGCGCCTGGGGGTTCTGCTCGCGCAGAAACTGGCGCACGGCATCGTCCTGCACATAGGCTTGCGTGACCAGCGCGTAGTGCGTGTCGGAGACGAGTTGCGTGGTCGCGTCGAAGCCGAACAGATAGTCCACCGTGGCCGCCATCTCGAACGCGCCCTTGTAGCCATGGCGCATGGCGCCGGCGATCCATTTGGGGTTGGTGACGCGGGCACGCACCACGCGGCCGATTTCCTCGGCCAGCGAGCGCACTTTGGCGGACTGCGGGTTGCCGTGGTCGCCGTGGTAGATGGCCGGGTCGCCCCCGCCCAGGTGGCGCACGGCGGCGGCCATGCCGCCCTGGTGCTGGTAGTACTCGCTGGAGTCGAGCAGGTCGTGCTCGCGGCTGTCCTGGTTTTGCAGCACCACGTCGAGCGCCTGCATACGGCGTTCGAGCGCCTGGCGCGCGGGCACGCCGTCGGCCTGCCGGCCGTAGGCGAACGCGCCCCAGTGCAGGTAATGGCGCGCAAAGTCGCCCGCGTCGCTCCATTGGCCCGAGCGCAGCAGGTCGTGCATGTTGGCGCCGTAGCTGCCCGCTGGCGCGCCGAACACGCGCCACAGCGCCTGTTCATGGGCTTGGGCGCCGTCCATGCCCTGCTCCACCCACGCGGCGGCATCGCGCAGCACGCGGGCGCGGATGGGGTTGTCCTCGGCGTCCTCGTCTTGTTCGGCCACGGCGCGCACGGCGGCGTCGAACATCTGCACCACACCCGGGAAGGCGTCGCGGAAGAAGCCGCTGATGCGCAGCGTCACATCCACGCGCGGGCGGTGCAAGCCCACGCGCGGGATGACCTCGAAGTCCACCACACGCTGGCTGCCTGGTGCCCACTTGGGGCGTACTCCTATCAGCGCGAAGGCCTGCGCGATGTCGTCGCCGCCCGTGCGCATGGTGGCCGTGCCCCAGACGGAGATGCCGATGGCCGCCGGGTATTCGCCGTGCTCTTGCAGATAGCGCGCGATCAGCCGCTCGCTGGCCTGCTGGCCCAGCGCCCAGGCGGTCTGCGTGGGGATGGCGCGGGTGTCCACGGTGTAGAAATTGCGCCCCGTGGGCAAGGTGTCGCAGCGCCCGCGCGAGGGCGAGCCGCTAGGGCCCGGCGGCACGAAGCGGCCTTGCAGCGCGCGCGAGAACTGGCGTAGTTCCTCGCTGCCGCAGGCGTCGAGCGCGGGGGCGATCTGCGCGTGGATGCGGTGCAGGGCCTGCTGGGTCTGCGGCCAGTCCTGGGCGATTTCGGGCTGAGCCAGCACTTGCAAAGCCAGCCGCTCCAGCCGCTCGCGCGTGTCGCCGCCATGGCGCCAGGGGCCGGGGTCAAGCTCGGCCAGCACCTGCGGGCGCGGCCCGGCCCAGGCAGCGGCCGCGTCCATGTCCAGCGGGTTCCAGTCGCAGCCGGGCAGCAGGTCGGCCGCCAGCGCATTCAGCAGGCCCTGCTCGCCCGCCGCCGGGTAGCGCGCCAGCGCCAGCAGCGTGGAGTCGCGCAGACTGCCCTCGGGCGAATGGCCAAAAATGTGCAGGCCGTCGCGAATCTGGGTTTCCTTGAGTTCGCACAGATAGGCGTCGATGCGCTCCAGTATCTGCTCGTCCTGCGCGGCGTCCACGCCCAGTTCACTCAGCAAATCCTGGCCTTTCGCGCAGTCCAGTATCTGGCGACGCAGCAGACCCGCGCGGCGCTGGTCGACGAGCAGCGCGTCGTAATACTCGTCCACCAGCCGCTCCAGCTCCTGCATGGGGCCGTGGTTTTCGGCGCGGGTGAGCGGCGGCATCAGGTGGTCGATGATGACCGCCTGGCTGCGGCGCTTGGCCTGCGCGCCCTCGCCGGGGTCGTTGACGATGAACGGATAGACATGGGGCAGCGGCCCCAGGATGGCGTCGGGCCAGCACTGCTGCGACAGCGCCAGGCTCTTGCCCGGCAGCCATTCGAGGTTGCCGTGCTTGCCCACATGCACGATGGCATCCACCGCGAAGCTGTCGCGCAGCCAGAAATAGAAGGCCAGGTAGTGGTGCGGCGGCACCAGTTCGGCGTCGTGGTACTGGGCGTAGTCGTTGCGGCCGTCGAGGGAGCGTGCGGGCTGTATGCCGACGAAGACGTTGCCCAGTTGCAGCCCGGCGACCATGAACCAGCCGTCGCGCAGCATGGGATCCTGCTCGGGTGTGCCCCACTGGGCGGTGATCGCATCGGCCATGCCCTCGGGCAATTGCGCCAGGCGATCGCGATAGGCGTGCAGCGCATAGCCCTGCCGCGCACGGCGCAGTGGCCATTTGGCGGGGTCATTGGCAATGCCCTGCTGCAAGCGCTCCATCAGCGCCTGGCCACTGGCGGGGCGCTCTGCCGCATCGCCCAGGCTCCAGCCGTCGCGCTCCAGTTGTGCGAGCAGCGCGATCACGGATTCGGGCGTATCCAGCCCTACCCCGCTGCCCATGCGCGCCTCGCTGCCCGGGTAGTTGGCCAGCACCAGTGCGGTGCGCTTATCGGCGGCGGGCTTGCTGCGCAGCACGCACCAGCGCCGCGCCAGTTCTGCAATCCACGCCACGCGGTCGGGCTCGGCCTGGTAGGCCACCACGTCGGTCTGCGTGAGGTCGCAACGGTGCGCCAGGCCTTTGAAGCTCATGGCGCGCGTCATGATGCGGCCATCCATCTCGGGCAGCACCACCTGCATGGCGATGTCACGCGGGCGCAAGCCCTGGGCGTCGGCCAGCCAGTCGTCGCGGTTGGCGCCGCTGGCGATCACCTGGAGCACGGGCACGTCGCCCGCCAGCGCGTCGGTGTCGCCACCGCCGCGTGCGTGCTCGCCCAGCGCCGCGAATGCCGTGGTGTTGAGGATGAGTTGCACCTCGTGCGCTGCGCACAGCGCGCGCAGCGTCTCCAGGCACAGCGGGTCCTTGAGCGATTCAAGCGCCAACGGCAGCGGGTTCAGGCCCTCGGCCAACAGCGCCCCGGCCATGGCGTCGAACGCATCGGTATTGGCGGCCAGCAGGTGCGAGCGGTAGAACACCAGTATCACCACGGGCGCGCCGGGCTTCCAACGCGCCTGCAAGTCGTCCATGCCCGGAATGTGCCGCGGCGCATCGCCGGTCCAGGCCAGCGGCACATGCACGGCCACGGACGGCAGCACGCGCACCGGCGCACCTTCCATGGCCCGCCCCAGTCCCCAGGCCGCGCCCATGCGCAGGAATTCGCGCGCATTGCCCAGGCCGCCGGCGCGCAGGTACTGCCACAGCGCACGGCTCTGCTCGGGCGCCAGCGTGCCCTTGGCCAGCAACTCGGCATCCTCCTGGCTGTCGCCCGAGAACATGGCGAGCTTCTGCCCCCGCTGCTGCGCAAGCTTGCGCAGCTGCTCTATGCCGTAGGGCCAAGCCGACTCGGCACCGAGGTGATCGACGATGACCAGTTTGGCGTGCTGCAGCACCTCGTCGATGTACAGGTCGAGCGACGCGCTCTGGCGCAGATGCAGCAGGTTCGCCAGCCGCAGCGCGGGCGCATCGGGCTCGGCCTGCTGCCACAGCCGGTAGGCATCGGCCAGCAGCGACAGCGTGGTGTCGGCGGAACTGAGCACCACCATCTCGGCGGGCGTCTGGTCGAGCCGGGTGATGATGCTGTCGTCTTCGACAAAGCCGCCGGGGCGGGTGCTGAGCAGGTGCATGGTTCAAAAATAATAGCTGCTAGCGCTTGATGGATAAGGGCTACAGGCTGTTTTGGTCAAATATCGGCTTGCTCCGCAATGGCCAGCCAATACCGTGTCGATTTTCGCTCGCCCGTCTTGCGCAGCGCGCCCTTGGCCGTCAGATCGGCCAGGTCGCGCGTGGCCGTGGCCGGGGGCGCGCCGGTGATGGCGGCATAGTTGCCGGCGCTCAGGCCGCCGGCAAAGCCTTGCGGGCCTTCGCGGAACATGCGCAGCAGGGCTTTTTCCTGGCGCGCGTTGAGCTGCCCGGACAGCCGTGCCATCAAGGCGGACTTGTCCACCAGGAAGCGCACGAGGCCGTCGGCCTCGGCCTGGGCCTCCAGCGCCCGATCGGCAAACCATTGCAGCCAGCCATCGATGTCGAGCCGCACGCTGTGGCGCTTGAGTTGTTCGTAATAGCTTTTGCGGTGGCGGTGCAGCACGGCTGACATGCCCGTGAAGCGGGGCGTGCTGGTGGCCTGCGCCAGCGCCATTTCGGCGATGGCGCGGCCGATGCGGCCATTGCCGTCCTCGAACGGGTGTATGCACTCGAACCACAGGTGCGCCACGGCGGCGCGCGTGATGGCGGGCAGCGCATCGGCGGCGCCCGGCGCCGTGCGGGCGAACCATCCGAGAAATGCATCCATTTCGGCAGGCACGCGCGCCGAGGGCGGCGCCTCGTAGTGCACGCGCTCGTCGCCGATCTGGCCCGAGACGATCTGCATGGGCGAGGCGTGCCGCCGGTAGCCGCCGACCTGGCCCAGATCGCGCCTGCCGTGCATGAGCATGTGGTGCCAGGCGAACAGGCGCTCGTGGGTCAGCGCGGCATCGGGCGCGCGGTACAGGTCGGCCATCATCTCGGCCAGGCCGTATTCGCGGGGCCTGCCGCGTGCCAGCGGCAGATCGGCGGCGGCCAGCCCCAGGTGCTTGCGCAGCGACGACTGCACGCTGTCGCGGTCCAGCACCTCGCCCTCGATGGCCGAGGTGCCCAGCGCATCGCGCTCCAGCAGCGCAATGGCCAGGCCCTCGCGCTCCTGCGCTGCCAGGTGGCGCAGGCTGCCCACGGTGACGGCCACGCCTTCGGCAAAGCGCCGCTCCGCCGGCTCCAGCAGGCCGTTTTGCCAGCGGAAGCCGGGCCAGTCCGTGAGTTGCCAAATCCAGGGCATGATCGATAAGACTCCGTTTTATCGATCATTTTTTCTGTAAATTTGATCGATAACTGGCGCGATTATCCCTCAAGCCCCTGCGGGCTGCGCTCCACGCGCGGAGCGCGTGCCGATCAGCACCAGCGGGAACGCCACCGCATACACGGCCACGACCGACAGCCAGACCGCGCCGGGCCACTGCTTTTGCACGGCGAAGTAAAACGACGAAAACGCGAGCGGCCCGATGATGGACGCCAGGCTGACGGCCGACGCCAGCACGCCCTGAAGCTGGCCCTGGCGCGCCGCGTCCACCTGCCGCGTGACCAGGGCCTGCAGCGCCGGCGCGCCGATGCCGCCCAGCGCGAACAGGGGCATGGCGGCAAAGACCATCCAGCCCTGGCGCGCGAAGGCCATGGCGACCAGCGCGGCGCAGGCGCAGGCCATGCCGGTAAGAACGGCCCCACGCTCGCCCAGGATGCGCGCCGCCGGACCGGGCAGCAGCGCTTGCACCAGCGTCTGGCAAACGCCGAAGGCGCCCAGCGAAAGGCCGATCCACAGGCCGTTCCAATGAAAGGCGTCGCTTCCCCACAGCGCCCAGCAGCTGCCATAGGCCTCGCCGGTGGTGGCGAGGATGAAGAACACGAGGACGATGGGCGCGAGCCCCCGCATGGAGCCCACCCAGCGCAGGGGCCGCAGCGGGTTGAGCGCGGCCATTTCCAGCGGGCGGCGGGTGGGAGTGCGCGACTCGGGCAGCACGCGCCAGGCCAGCAGCAGGTTGCCCACGTTGAGCGCGGCCGCGGCGATGAAGGGCAGCCGCAGTCCGTGGTCGCCCAGCACCCCGCCCAGCATCGGGCCGACGATGAAGCCCGCGCCGAACATGGCGTTGAACAGGCCAAAGCGGCGCGCGCTGGTCCTCGGGCGAGATGTCGGTGATGTAGGCGCTGGCCACGGCCATGTTGGCGCTGGTCAGGCCCGCGATTGCGCGGCCCAGCATCAGCATCCACAGCTGCGGCGCGCACGCCATGATGGCGTAGTTGACCGCCGCCCCGGCCAGCGAGGCGAGCAGCACGGGGCGCCTGCCGAAGTTGTCGCTCAAGGCGCCCAGCAGCGGCGCGAACAGGAACTGCATGACCGCGTACAGCGCCGTCATGATGCCGATGTAGGGCGCGACATCCGGGGTGTGCGCCACTTCCTGCAGCAGCCGCGGGAGGATGGGAAAGATCAGGCCGATGCCCGCGGCATCGAGTGCGACGGCGGCGAAGATGACGACAAGGGGCTGGTTCACGCAGGTGCTGGCAGGATGGCGCGCAAGGCCGCTCCGCTTCAATTGAATATCGAGTCAAATTATATACTCAGTACAAAATTCAGCGTTTCAAGGAAACCCATGCCCCAGCCCGACGACCGCCGCACCCGCAAGCGCCTTGCCACCCGGCAGGCCATCTCCAACGCCGCCACGCGCCTGTTCATCGAACGCGGGTTCGACCAGGTGACGGTGGACGAGATCGCGGCGGCGGCCGACGTGGGGCGGATGACGGTGTTCAACCACTTCCTGCGCAAGGAGGACATGTTCTTCGACCGCGACGAGGAAGGCCACGCAATGCTGCGCGCGGCCTTGCGCCAGCGCGCGCCCGGCGTCGCGCCGCTGCAGGCGCTGCGCCTGCTGGCCCATGACCTGGTGGCGCAGCGCAGTCCGGCCGTGGAGTTTTCCGCGCGCAGCCAGAGCTTTGCCGCAGCGGTGGAGGCCAGCGAAACCCTCAAGGCGCGCGCCAGGGCGATACGCGACGAACTGGCGCGCACCGTGGCCGAGGCGCTGGCCGAATGCGCGGGGCGCGAGAGCGGCGACCCCGATGCCTGCCTGGCGGGCGACCTGCTGCTGGCGTGCTGGGCCGCGGCCTTCATCGAGGGGCACCGGGTCTTTCGCCGCAGCCAGGATGCCCGCCAGGCGCAGGCGGCCTTCCTGGCCATCGTGGACAAGGGCGCTGTGGGCCTGAACGCCGCGCTGGCGGGCACGCCCTATGTCTGACAGGCGCTTCAGACCACCGCCGGGGCCAGCGCCGCTTGCAGCACCGCCGCATCAAGGTCCTTGCCGATGAACACCAGCCGCGTGGCCTGCGGTTCGCCGTCCTTCCAGGCGCGGTCGAAGTAGGCGTCGAAGCGCCGGCCCACGCCCTGCACCAGCAGGCGCATCTTCTTGCCCGGCAGCGCGGCGAAGCCCTTGACGCGCAGCACGGCATGTTTCTGCACGATGTCTTGCAGCGCCTGCATCAGGCGCTCCTTGTCCACGGCGCCCAGGTCGATGAACAGCGAGTCGAAGGCGTCGTGGTCGTGGTCTTCGTCGTGGTCGTGGTTGGAGTGGCGCGCGTCGATATGCGCCTCGGCCGCGCGCTGCTGGCCCAGCAGCACGGCCAGCGGCACGCTGCCTTGCACGGCTTCGACCATCTTGACCTCGGCGGGCACTTCCTCGGCCACCAGCGCGCGCACCTGGGCCAGTTCTTCCGAGCTGACCAAGTCGGCCTTGGACAGCACGACGAGATCGGCGGCGGAAAGCTGGTCCTCGAACAGCTCGTGCAGGCTGGCCTCGTGGTCGAGGTTGGGGTCGGCCTGGCGCTGTTCATCGACGGCGTGCGGGTCGTGCGCGAACTGGCCTGCGGCGGCGGCGGGCGTATCGACCACGGTGACCACGGAATCCACCGTGAAGACGCTGGCGATCTCGGGCCACTGGAAGGCCTGCACCAGCGGCTTGGGCAGGGCCAAGCCGCTGGTTTCGATCAGCAGCACGTCGATGGCGTCGCGGCGCTCGGCCAGCGCCTTCATCACGGGGAAGAACTCCTCCTGCACGGTGCAGCACATGCAGCCGTTGGCCAGCTCGTAGATCTGGCCCTCGGGCGCGTCGGCGCCGCCCTCCTCCTTGCAGCCGATGGCGCAGGTCTTGAGGATTTCGCCGTCGATGCCCAACTCGCCGAATTCGTTGACGATGACGGCCACGCGCAGGCCCCTGGCCTGTTCGAGGATGTGGCGCATCAGCGTGGTCTTGCCGCTGCCCAGGAAGCCGGTGACGATGGTGGCGGGGATCTTGGTGGTTTGCATGGAAGGTTCTCTGTTGGTTGAAATTTGATAGCTGCTAGCGCTTGATTTACAAGGATTTCAGATGGTTTTCTAGCTGAAATCCTTATATAACGTGCGCAAGCAGCTATTCTTTTTGCGGTATCTGCTGTGGCCCATGCACGCGCAGTTCGGCATCGACCTCGCCGTGCAGCACGTGGCGCGTGAGCACCTGACGGATGCCGTCGGCATCGAGCGGCCCGTACCACACGCCTTCGGGGTAGACGATCATCAGCGGCCCGTGGTTGCACGGGTACTGGCAGCTGGTCTGCAAAGGGCGCACGCACTTCTTGAGTTCGGGCGTGTCGTTGATGGCGCCCGTAAGCACGGGCCACAGCGCCACGGCGCCGATGGCCGCGCAGCGCGGGCCGGTGCACCACAGCGCATGGTGGGTGTGCTCGGGCACGCTCGACCAGCCCTTGGGGTCGTGCTGCCAGTCGTCGTCATCACCGAACAGCGTGGGCACATCGGGCTGGCTGGCGAGCGTGCGGCGTGCTGCGTCGGCCAGCAGCGCGGGCAGCGGCACGGTGTGCGACAGCGGCTCGGCGAAGACCAGCCTGGGGCAGCCGTCGCCGCCCTTGCCACGTGCGGCGCGCCAACGCATCGCCACCTTGTGCAGCCAGCGGCGCAGCGCGGCCTCGTCGGGCAGCATCAGCGGCAGGATGGCGATGGTCTGCGCGCCCGCGTCGGCGCACAAGGTCAGCGCCGTAGGCAGGTCGGGCTGCCAGCGGTCGACGAACGCGGGCTGCACCTGTGCGCCTGGCCATTGCCGGGCAAGCTGCGCGGCCAGTTCCGTCAATTCGCCAGTGGTTGATTTGGCGACGCCGCCGCGCCCTAGCAGCACGATGGCAGTCCGTTGGTCATCAGTCATGGTCGATCCAGTAGGCGATGCGCGGCCGCCCGGTGGCCGGGTGGTCATCCACGGCGGCGCGCACGCCGAAGACGCCGTGGATGGCCTCGGGCGTGAGCACCTCGCGCGGTGTGCCGCTGGCCACCAGCGAGCCCGCCTGCATCAGGTACAGCCGGTCGCAGAACTGCGCGGCGATGTTCAGCTCGTGCAGCACCACGAGCACGGTGACTCGAAGGCTGCGCACCAGCCGCATCAGCTCCAGCTGGTAGCGCACGTCGAGTTGGTTGGTCGGCTCGTCGAGGAACAGCAGGCGCGGCTGCTGCGCCAGCGCCCGCGCCAGCAGCACGCGCTGGCGCTCGCCGCCGGAGAGCGTGGCCATGCTTTGCTGCGCCAGACTGGCCGCGCCCACGCGCTCCAGGCTCTCATCCACGATGCGCCGGTCCTGCGCGCTGTCAGCGGCAAAGCGCCCCTGGTGCGGCAGGCGGCCCAGCATCACGGCCTCGCGCGCCGTGCTGTCAAAAGCCGGTGCGCTGGCCTGGGCGAGCACGGCGGCCTGCCGGGCGAACGCGCGCGCCTCCATGCGCCAGATGTCCTGCCCCTCGAACCACACCTGCCCGCGCTGCGGCGGCAGCACGCGGTACAACATGCGCAGCAGCGTCGATTTGCCGCAGCCGTTGGGGCCGATCAGGCCCACGCACTCGCCCGCGTCGACGTGCAGCGCGGCATCGCGCACGATGGTCTTGCCGCCCACGGCAAAGCTGAGTCCTTGCGCGCGCAGCATCAACGATCCTCCCGCGCGGCGCCGCGCCACAGCATGGCGATGAAGAACGGCCCACCGATGAAGGCGGTGAAGACGCCGACGGGAATCTCCATCGGCGCGAACCAGGTACGCGCCGCGCCGTCGACCAGTACCAGGAACACCGCGCCCATCAGCGCCGCGATCGGCAGCACGCGCCGGTGGTCGGTGCCCACCACCATGCGCGTGACATGCGGAATCACCAGCCCGACAAAGCCGATCGCGCCGCTGACCGCCACCATCACGCCCGTGAGCAGCGACACCACGACGAACAATTGCCGCCGCAGCCGCTCGGCGGCCACGCCCAGCGTGGCCGCCGTCTCGTCGCCTGCCAGCAACGCATTGAGCTGGCGCGCCTGTGCCAGCAGCCAGGCCATGCCCGCCAGCAGCAGCGCGGCGGGCAGGCCCAGCGCGGACCACTGCGTGCCCGCGAGGTTGCCCATGATCCAGCCCAGCAGCGCGTTGGCCAGGTCGCGCTGGCCGCTGGTGAGCATGATGAGGCTGGTCAGCCCCGTGCACATATAGCCCACGGCCACGCCGCTCAGAATCAGCCGCGCCGACGGAATGCGCCCGCGCTGCTGCGCCAGCAGATAGACCAGCACGCTGGCCACCAGCGCGCCCAGGAAGGCGCCCGCCGCGATGGCGTACAGCCCCGCGCCCGTCAGCACGCCCCAGGCCAGCACCGACACGGCCCCCACCGAGGCGCCAGAGGACACGCCCAGCATGTACGGATCGGCCAGCGGGTTGCGCACCATGGCCTGCATCACCACGCCGACGATGGCCAGCCCCGCGCCCACCAGCGCGGCCATCAGCACGCGGGGCAGGCGGATCATCCAGACGATCTGGTAGTGCGGCTGCGCACCGTCGGGCAGCGCCGATGCCAGGCCCGCGTACTGCAACAGCTGCTGGCGCACGACGGCCCAGACCTGCCCCATGCCCAGCTGCGCCGAGCCCCAGGTCACGCCCGCCAATATGGCCAGCGCCAGCAGGATCAGCAGCGCCAGCGCCCAGGCCGAAGTCTTCATGGCTCGAAATGCACCGGCGTGACGGTGATGCGCCGGTCAGGATGCAGCGCAGCCGCCAGACGCTGGGCCGTCTCCACATTGCGCGGGCCGGGCGTGGCCTCGGCATAGGTCATCACGAAAAAGCGCTTGTTGCGGATAGCGCTCACCGTCTGTAGCTCTTGTTTCTGTAGCAGAAAGTCGATCTTGCCCTGCGCGCTGGGCTTGCCGTAGTCGATGATGACGATCCACTCGGGGTCGCGCAGCACCACGTCTTCCCAATTGCCCTTGGGCCAGTTGCTGGCGATGTCGTCGAAGATATTGCGCGCGCCCGCCGCTTCCAGCATGGCCTGCGGCATACCGTAGCGGCCCACGGTGGTGGGGCTCTTCTCGCCGCTGTCGAAGACGAACACCTTGGGCTGGTTCGTGTTGCCGCGCATTTCCTTGCGCAGCGTGGCCAGGCCGTCGCGCAGCCGCTGGATGCGCGGCGCGGCCTGCTTTTCCACGCCAAAGATGCGCGCCACGTTGTCCATGTCGGTGAACGCATCTTCCAGCGCCACGCGCTCGCGCTTTTGCACGCGCACGCACGACTCGGTCAGCACATAGGAGGGGATGCCATAGCGCGCCAGCAGCTCGGGCGTGACGCCGCCCGGGCGAAAGCCGTAGCTCCAGCCGCCGAACACGAAATCGGCGCGCGCGGCGACGATGTTCTCCAGGTTCATCTCGCGCGACAGGCTGGGCACGCGCGCCAGCACGGAGGCCAGCTGCGGGCTGGCCTCCTTCGTCGCGTACATGCCCGAATAGGCCGCCAGCTTGTCCGCCAGGCCCAGAAACAGGAACATCTCGGTGATGTTCACGTCATGCGTGATGGCGCGCTGCGGCACGCGCGTGTAGGTCTGCGGCTGGCCGCAGACGTTCACCGTCACCGGCTGGGCGGCATCGCGCGCCAGGACTGGCGCGGCGCCCAGCGCGGCCAGCAGCGCAAGCGTGGCGCGCTGCATGGCTTAGAAACGCACCTGCGCCATCAGCTCCACGCTGCGGCTGGGGCCCAGAATCCACTGGCTGTTGTAGGCGGCGGTGGCGTAGACGCGGTTCGTGAGGTTGCGGCCGATCAGGCTCAGCGTGGTCTTGGGGTTCAGGTTCCAGCTCACGACCGCATCGACCGCCGTGTAGCCCGGCAGGCGCTTGGCCGCGCTGTTGGCGTTGTCGCCAAAGCGGTTGCCCACGTAGCGCAGGCCCAGCGACGCGCGCCAGTCGCCCATGCGGTAGTGGCCCCAGAGGTTGGCCGTCACCTTGGGCACGTTGGACGGGCGGTTGCCCGCGCGGTTGGCGCCGCCGGCTTCGATCAACTCGTCGAACTTGGCCTTGGTGTAGGCCGCGTTGGCCTCCAGGCGGAATGCCTTGCTCACGCTGTACGCGCCGGCCAGTTCCAGCCCGCTCGATGACTGCTTGCCGCCCTGGATGGACAGCGCCGAATTGTTCGGGTCGCGCGTGATGATGTCGTCCTTGGCGATGTGGAACAGCGCCGCCGTCCATTCGCCGCGGCCATCGGCCAGCTGCTGCTTGAAGCCGATCTCCTGCTGGCGGCCCTTGCTGAGCGTGAAGCCGGTCTGGGACGAGGTGAGCGACAGCAGGCTGGTCACGGGGTCATGCCCGGTGGTCATCTGCGCGTAGACGCTGGACTGCGCCGTCAGCTTGCGCGTCAGGCCCAGGCGCCAGGAGGTGCCGTCCAAATCCTTGTCGAAGCCCGTGTTGGCGACCAGGTCCTGGCGCGAGAACTTGTACCAGTCGCGCCGGATGCCCGCCATCAGCAGCCACTGGTCGTCGATCTTCCAGGCGTCTTCGATGTACAGCGCGTTCTGCTGCAGCGTCGAGCCGAAGCGCGGCAGGTACGGGTCGGGGCTGATCCAGACGCCCGGCACCGGGTCGAAGGCCGACACCGTGGACGTGCCCGTGTACGGCGAATTGCTGGTGTTGCGGAAGTTGGCCTGCGATGCCTCCCAGCCCAGCCCCACCTGGTGCCCGCCGCCCTTCCAGTCCAGCGCCAGGCGGTTGCCGTTCTGCTGCAGCGCGTGGCCGATCTCCAGGTAGTCCGAGCGCGCCACCGTACCCGCCAAGGGGTTGTAGCTCAGCGCCTCGATGTTCTTCCAGTGCCGGTCGGCGCCGAAGTGGTAGAGCTCGTCGCGCAGGGTCAGCGCGTCGTTGATCTGCCAGGTGGCCTTGGCCTTGAAGCGGCGGTCGCGGTAGTGGATGTCGCTGTCCTCGGTGTTGTAGCCGATGCCGATCAGCTCGCGCGCCAGGCGGCCATTGACCACCGGCGTGCCGTAGTAGCGCGAGGGCGCCTGGTTGCTGATGTCGGCGCTCAGGTCCAGCGTGAAGTCGCTGCGCGGCTGCCAGCGCAGCGTGCTCATCAGCTTGCCGGCCTTGGCGTCGTCAAAGCCCCGGTCGTTGCCGTTGCGCGTGCCATAGACGTCCAGGCGGTAGCTCAGCGTATCGCTGATCGCGCCGGTGGTGCCCAGGCCCACGCGCCCCGTGCCGTGGTTGCCACCCGAGAGCATGACCTCCGTCTCGCGTTCGCGGCTGGGCTGCTTGCGGATGGCGTTGACCGTGGCGCCCATGGTGCCGCTGCCGTACATCAGCGAAGCCGGGCCGCGCAGCACCTCGAAGCGCTCGTAGCCCCAGGTGTCCGACGGGTAGTTGATGGTGCCCGAGGCCACATTCAGCAGGATGCCGTCCTCGGCCACGCCCACCGAGCTGACGCCGTAGAAGCCCCGGCTCGCGAACGACAGACCGCCGTTGCCTGGCGTGCCCGCCGCCGACAGACCCACGGTGCGCGTGACGGCCTCGACCGCGCCCCGGTCGGCGCGCTCGTCGATCTGCGCTGCCGACACGCCGCTGACGCTGGCGGGCAGGTCGAGCGTGGGCACGTCGACGTGCGACGCCGTGGCGGAGCGGCGCGCGGTGTCGAGCGGCGCCGGCGCGTCGCGGTTCTCGGTGATCACCACCTCGGGCAGGGTCTGCTGCGCCAGAACGGCAGCCGGGCACAGCAGCAGGCTCAAGGCCGTGCGCCGCAGGGAAAAGGAAGAAAGATAAAGGCCAGGCATGAAAGCCACCCCTCCAAACAGCAACTGCCTGAAGCGATGGCCGCACCCGAGCAAACCGGTACCGGCACCAAGACTGCCATCCGCACCCCGCAGACAGTTGCAAGCGAGCGCCCCGCCCCAAAACACTGGGGCGCTCCTGAAAATCGGCGGGCCGGTCTCCGGGCTCGCAGGCGGTTCGGTGGACGAACCCGCATCCCGCCTTCCCAGGCGGCGCGCGCATTCAAGAACGAAGCGCGCGCCGGCCCAGTGGCTGCGAGCCGGAAGGCTCGCGGGGGATGTTTTCCTGCATACCGTTGCGGGGGCAGCCAAGGCTTGGGACCTTGTTCCCGTTTCACTCGCCGGGGCGAGCACCTGCCGAAACGAAACGCCCTGCGGAAAGTCCCCAGGGCGCGCAGTGATTTTACCCGCCGTTCACATCGCTTGACGCGGAGGCAACACTGGCCAGGTCCTCCAGCGCCGCGTCGAACGCCTGCGCCGACGCCAGCCGCCGCATGGGCGGCAGCGCGGCCAGCAGCCGCTTGCCGTACCCCATGCGCGCGAGGCGCGGATCGCAGACCACCAGCAGCCCCTGGTCGGACTCATGGCGGATGAGGCGGCCCGCACCCTGCTTGAGCGCCACGGCGGCCTCGGGCAAGGCGTGGTCGCGGAAGGCGCTGCGGCCCGCGGCTTCGAGCCGCTGCGTGCGGGCGTCCACCAGCGGGTCGCCGGGCGGGGGGAACGGCAGCTTGTCGATCACCACCAGCTGCAGCGCGTGGCCGGGCACGTCCACCCCTTCCCAGAAACTCGCGGAGGCGACGAGCACGCAGCCGTCCTGGCGAAAGCGCTCCAGCAGCCGGTGCTTGGGCGCCTGGCCCTGCACCAGCACGTCGATGCCGTCGAGCCGCGCGCGCAGCGCCTCGCCAATCGCGTGCAGGGCCTTGAGCGTGGTGGTCAGCACCAGCGTGCGCCCGCCCAGGCGCCGGGCGGCCCGGGCCGCCAGCGCGGCCACGGCGGGGCTGTGCTCCGGGCTCGCGGGCTCGGGCAGATCGCGCGGCACGTAGAGCGCGGCTTGATGCGCGTAGTCGAACGGGCTGTCCACGCGCAGGATGTCCGCATCCTCCAGGCCGCACGGTTCGGTGAACCAGGACAGGCGCGCATCGTCGCCCAGCGTGGCGGAGGTGAAGATCCAGGCCTTGCCCTCCTCGCCCAGCAGGCGGGTGCGCACGGTGTCGGCAATGTCCAGCGGGGATTCGACGAAGCGCAGCTGCGCCCCCGCATCCAGCCAACGCACGGCCTCGGGCGCGCTGGCGGCGGCGAAGCGGGCCATGCGCTGCATCAGCTCCGCGCCGCGCTCGTGCAGGCGGGCGAGTTCGGGCGCGGCTTCGCGCACCGCGTCCAGCGCGGCGACCACCTCGCGGCAGGCGTGGGCCGCGCCCTGCATGGCCGGGCGCCAGGCGGCGGCATTCACCCCGTCAGGCACCTCGCCCCTCCAGGCCCTGCGGCCCGGGGCGCGCCCGGCGGCCAGGCGCAGGTCGCGCGCGGCGCGTTCCAGGTTGCCGCACAGCACCAGCCAGTCCGCCATGCCGCGCACGGTTGCCATGCTGGCGGCCAGCACGTCGCGCGCATAGGCCAGCAGCGCGCCGGTGCCCGCCTGCACGCCCAGGAACTGCACGCCGGTGGCGTTGAGCTGGTGCGCCTCGTCGAACACCACCACGCGCACCGAGGGCAGCAGTTCGGCCATGCCCGATTCGCGCACGGCCAGGTCGGCGAAGAACAGGTGGTGGTTGACCACCACCACGTCGGCGGCCAGGGCCCGCTGGCGCGCGCGGTTCACGTGGCAGGCGGCCCAGTGCGTGCAGGCCGAACCCAGGCAGTTCTCGCGCGTGGAGGTCACCAAGGGCAGCACGGGCGAGCGTTCGTCGAGCGCGGGCAGTTCGGCGAGGTCACCGCTTTCCGTCGCGCCGGCCCAGCGCTGCACCTGGGCCAGCGCGCGCAGCGTCTGTGGGTCATGGAGGCCGCCCTGCCCCGCCCGCTCCAGCCGGTGCTGGCACAGATAGCTGGCGCGGCCCTTGAGCAGCGCCGCGCGCAGCGGCACGCCCAGGGTGGCGAGCAGGCGCGGCAGGTCGCGCGTGAACAGCTGGTCCTGCAACGCCTTGGTGGCGGTGGAAATGAGTACGCGCTCGCCGCTGAGCAAGGCGGGCACGAGGTAGGCGAAGGTCTTGCCCACGCCCGTCCCGGCTTCGACCACGAGCGCGCCGCCCGCGGCAATGGTGCGCGCCACGGCCTCGGCCATCTCGGTTTGCCCCGGCCGGGCGCGGAACTGCGCATCGGCGCGCGCCAGCGGCCCGCCGGGCGCAAAGGCCTGTGCGGTGGCGGCGATCAGGTCGGGGGCGGAATCGGGCACGGCGCGCGGATAATACGCGGCGCCCACTCCTTCGCCCGCCCGCCATGAGCACACCCTTTCGCCTGATTGCGTCCACCGGCATCCACAAGGGCGACCGCGATTACCAGCAAGACCAGGTGCTGCTGCTCTCCCACCCGCGCCACCACGGCTGCGTGCTGGGCGTGGTGGCGGACGGCATGGGCGGCCTCTCGGGCGGGCGCAAGGCGGCGGACCAGGTGATGCTCACCGCGCGCCAGCTGTTCGAGCGCTATTCGCCCGCGAGCGACGACGCCTCCACCCTGCTGCAGAACCTGGTGCACGAGGCGCACCTGGTCATCCGCCTGACGGCCATCGCCGCCGAGCAGCAGCCGCACAGCACCGTCGCGGCCTTTGTCATCAACCCGCGCGGCGACTGCCACTGGGTGCACGCGGGCGACTCGCGCATCCACCACTTTCAGGGCGCGCGGCTGGTACACCGCACGCGCGACCATTCCTACGTGCAGGCGCTGGTGGACCGGGGTGATCTGACGGAGGAACAGGCGCACAACCACCCCCAGTCGAACGTGCTGGTGGGCTGCCTGGGCGCCGAGGCCGACCCGCCCGCCGTGCTGCACCTGATTCCGCGCGTGCTGCCGGGCGACACCATCATGGCCTGCAGCGACGGCGTGTGGCACTACTTCACGCCCAGCGAACTGGCCGCCACCGTGGCCGAGCTATCGCCGCGCGAGGCCACCGAGACGCTGATCGCCAAAGCCCGCACCCGCGCCCAGGGCGGCGGGGACAATCTCTCTCTGGTGATCGTGAAAATCGAAGCGTTGCTGTAGATCGTTTGTGATCGATCACTTCAAGCCATGAAACGCCCGTCACGACCACTGGAGTTCTTGATTTGGGCATTTTTATACGTTGCCCTTCTCATCGTATGGCACACTTTGCCAAATCTTGGGCCAACACGTGATTGGCTCGGCTACCTCTTTCAGTTGATATTTTTTTCTCGCGTAGGAAGCATTTATTGGGGCGGCGCCGAACGTGCAATGGCGTATATCCTTGGAGCGGGCGCTCTTTTATCGGCGACTGGCGCTATTGTATAAGCAATATCAGGCAAGTTGACTTTCCAGGAACTGAAGGAATAGGCTCCGTTTTTCTTATTCAATTTCTGATTTCAACATATTGTGGCGTGGCGGCATGGGGGTTTTTGTGGCTCATGCATTTCCTGCTGCATAAATGGCGAAGCAACCAGAAAGCGCACCCCCATTAATCCGGGTTTTTTCCAGACCCTCGGTAATATTATTTTGGTTCGGGCAGGCTGGCCGCGGGCTTTTTGCCCGCGGCGGCATCTTCGGCCTGCTGCTTAAGGCGCTGTTCACGGCGTTTCTGCGCATCCTTGAGCTTGGCGTCATAGCGCGCGCGGGCCTCGGCCTCGCGCGCGGGGGCCGAGGCGGCGCGTTCGGCGTTGTCGGCGGCGCGGCGTTGCGCATTGGACTTCTGGCTGGCGGCGCGGTCGTGCGCCTCTTGCTCGCGCTGGGCCTGATCGGCGGCGGAGCGGCTGGGCTGCGGCTCGCGCACCACGGCGTTGGCGGCCTTGTCTTGCGCGGCTTTTTTGTTTTCGTCCACTGCTTTCAGGCGGGCAGCGGCTTTGTCGCGGCGCTCGGCGTCGTTCAGGTCGTATTCCCGCCGGCGCAGCTGGGTCTGCTCGTCGCGCGCCGCGGCGCGTACCTTGATCAGGCAGTCTTGCACGGCGAAGCGCTGGTAGCAGGCTTTTTCGTCGGCCGCCTTGCGCTGGGTGAGGGCGTCGCGCTCCTGCTGGATTTGCGCGCGGGCCTCGGCGCGCTCGCGTTCGCGCTGGGCCTGGGCGGCTTCGGCGGGAGTGGATTCAGGGGTCTGGGCCAGGGCGGGCAACGCGGCCAGCAGGGCCAGAGCCAGGGTCAGTTTTTTCATCAGGTCAACCCCGTATCCACGATGCGCCGCTCCAGTGCCAGGAATTCCTTGGACTGCATTTCGTTCAGCCGCGACACGGTGCGCGGGAATTCGTGCGCCAGCGGCCCTTCGGTGTACAGCTGCTCGGGCGGCACGGCGGCGCTGAGGATGAGCTTCACGCGCCGGTCGTAGAACACGTCTACCAGCAGCGTGAAGCGCCGCGCGGGCGAGGCCATGTTGGGCGGCAGCACGGGCACGTTCGACAGCAGCACGGTGTGGAACTGGTTGGCGATTTCGAGGTAGTCGTTCTGCGAGCGCGGCCCGCCGCACAGCTCGCGGAAGTCGAACCACACCACGCCGCCCGCGCGCCGCAGGGCGTGGATCTCACGCGACTCGATGTTCAGCACCGGGCTTTCGTCGCGCACTTCGGCCAGTTGGTCGAAGGTTTTCGCCATCGCGGCATCCGCCTCGGGGCCCAGCGGGCAGTGGTAGAGCTGCGCGTTTTCGAGCGTGCGGCGGCGGTAGTCGGTGCCGTTGTCCACGTTGATGACTTCCATGCGCGCGTTGAGCAGGTCGATCGCGGGCAGGATGCGGTCGCGGTGCAGGCCGCCGGGGTACAGGTCGTCGGGCTTGAAGTTGGAGGTGGTGACGAAGCCCACGCCGTTGTCGAACAGCGACACGAGCAGGCGGTGCAGGATCATGGCGTCGGTGATGTCCGCCACGTGGAATTCGTCGAAGCAGATGAGCTTGTAGCGCTTGGCGATGCGCGCGCCCAGCACGTCGAGCGGGTTCTGCGTGCCTTGCAGGCCGGCCAGTTCGCGGTGCACCTCGCGCATGAATTCGTGGAAGTGCAGGCGCACCTTGCGGTTGAGCGGCACGGCGTTGAAGAAGCAGTCCATGAGGAAGCTCTTGCCCCGCCCCACCCCGCCGTACATGTACACGCCCTTGGGGATGTCCGGGTGGTGGATGAGCTTCTTGAAGGCGTTGGAGCGCTGCGTCTTGTACGCGGCCCACTCGTCGGCGCAGCGCTGCAGGGCTTCCACGGCGCGCAGCTGCGCCGGGTCGCTGTGGAAGCCCTTGAGCGCCAGTTCGGCCTCGTAAGCCTGTCTGACGGTGACAGCCATGCTGATTTTACTATCCCTTTGATAGCTGCCAGCGCTTGATGGACAAACGCTGGAGGCCGATTTGGCTTAAAAAGCCGTTTAGAAGTTCAGCGTACGCTTGTCCACGGCCAGGGCCGCTTCCTTGGTCGATTCCGACAGCGAGGGGTGCGCATGGCAGATGCGCGCGATGTCTTCGCTGCTGGCCTTGAACTCCATCGCCACCACGGCTTCGGCGATCAGTTCCGACGCCATGGGGCCGACGATGTGCACGCCCAGGATTTCGTCCGTGGCGGCGTCGGCCAGCATCTTCACCATGCCGGTGGTGTCGCCCAGCGCGCGCGCGCGGCCGTTGGCGAGGAAGGGGAAGGTGCCGGCCTTGTACTTCACGCCATCGGCCTTGAGCTGCTGCTCGGTGCGGCCCACCCACGCGATCTCGGGGCTGGTGTAGATCACCCAGGGAATGGTGTTGAAGTTCACGTGCCCGTGCTGGCCCGCGATGCGCTCGGCCACGGCCACGCCCTCTTCCTCGGCCTTGTGCGCGAGCATGGGGCCGCGCACCACGTCGCCCACGGCCCACACGCCGAAGAGGTTGGTCTTGCATTCGTCGTCGACCACGATCGCGCCGCGCTCGTCGAGCTGCAGGCCCACCGCCTCGGCGTTCAGGCCGGTGGTGTTGGGCACGCGGCCGATCGAGACGATGAGCTTGTCCACGTCGAGCTTCTGCGCTTCGCCCTTGGCGTTGGTGTAGGCCACCGAAACGCCCTTCTTGCTGTTCTTGACCTCGCCGACCTTCACGCCGAGCTCGATCTTCAGGCCCTGCTTGTCGAAGGCCTTCTTGGCTTCTTTGGCGATCTGCTCATCGACCGCGCCCAGGAAGGTGGGCAGCCCTTCGAGCACGGTGACTTCAGCGCCCAGGCGGCGCCAGACCGAGCCCATTTCCAGGCCGATGACGCCGGAGCCGATCAGGCCCAGCTTCTTGGGCACGGCGCCGATGCGCAGCGCGCCGTCGTTGCTGAGGATGTTTTCCTCGTCGAACGCCGCGCCGGGCAGCGCGCGCGCGTTGGAGCCGGTGGCCACGATGATGTGGCGGCCCAGCAGCAGCGCCTCGGCCTTGCCCGCGACCTGGATTTCGTAGCCGCCGTCGATGGCGCGCACGAACGAGCCGCGCCCGTGGAAGAACGTGACCTTGTTCTTCTTGAACAGGTAGAGGATGCCCTCGTTGTTCTGCTTCACCACGGCGTCCTTGCGGGCCACCATCTTGGCCACGTCCATCTTCACGCCGGTGGCGGTGATGCCGTGGTCGGCGAAGTGCAGGTTGGCGTGCTCGAAGTGCTCGCTGGACTGCAGCAGCGCCTTGGACGGGATGCAGCCCACGTTGGTGCAGGTGCCGCCGGGCGCGGGGCCGTCCTTGTCGTTCTTCCACTCGTCGATGCAGGCCACCTGGAAGCCCAGTTGCGCGGCGCGGATGGCGGCCACGTAGCCGCCGGGGCCCGCGCCGATGACGATGACGTCGAATTGTTGGGTGTCAGCCATTCTGGTGCGTTCCCTTTAGATGTCGAACAGCAGGCGCGAGGGGTCTTCCAGCGCGTCCTTCATGGCCACCAGGCCCAGCACGGCTTCGCGGCCGTCGATGATGCGGTGGTCGTAGCTCATGGCGAGGTAGTTCATGGGGCGCACGACGATCTGGCCGTTCTCCACCACGGCGCGGTCCTTGGTCGCGTGCACGCCCAGGATGGCCGACTGCGGCGGGTTGATGATGGGCGTAGACAGCATGGAGCCGAAGGTGCCGCCGTTGCTGATGGAGAACGTGCCGCCGGTCATCTCCTCGATGCCCAGCTTGCCTTCGGCGGCCTTCTTGCCGAATTCGGCGATCTTCTTCTCGATGTCGGCGAAGCTCATCTGGTCGGCGTTGCGCAGGATCGGCACCACCAGGCCGCGCGGCGAACCGACGGCGATGCCGATGTCGAAGTAGCCGTGGTAGACGATGTCGTTGCCGTCCACCGAGGCGTTCAGCACCGGGTACTTCTTGAGCGCGTGCACGGCGGCCTTCACGAAGAAGGACATGAAGCCGAGCTTGGTGCAGTGTTCCTTGGTGAAGCCGTCCTGGAACTTCTTGCGCAGTTCCATGATGGGGGCCATGTTCACTTCGTTGAACGTGGTCAGGATGGCGTTGGTGGCCTGCGACTGCAGCAGGCGCTCGGCGATGCGGGCGCGCAGGCGGCTCATGGGCACGCGCTGCTCGGGGCGGCTGCCCAGGTCGGGCTGGGCCACGGGGGAACTGACCTGCGGCAGCGCCTTGGTGGGCACGCCGGTGGGGATGACGGCGGCGGCGGGCTTGGCGCTGCTGGCCGCGCCACTTGCCACGGCCGCCAGCACGTCGCCCTTGGTCACGCGGCCGTCCTTGCCCGTGCCGGCCACGCTGCCGGCGGCCAGGCTGTTGTCGGCCATGAGCTTGGCGGCGGCGGGCATCGCCACGCCGGACTTGTCGGCGCCGGCGGGTGCGGCCGCCGCAGGCGCGGCGGGCGCCGGGGCCGCCGCGGGGGCGGATGCGCCGGCCACGGCTTCGGTGTCGATCTTGGCGATGAGCTGTTCCGCCACCACGGTCGCGCCGTCGCCCTGCACCAGTTCGGTCAGCACGCCTGCGGCGGGCGCGGGCACTTCGAGCACGACCTTGTCGGTTTCGATCTCGATGAGTATTTCATCGGCGGCGACGGCCTCGCCCACCTTTTTCTTCCATTCCAGCAGGGTGGCCTCGGCCACGGATTCGGACAGCTGGGGAACCTTGACTTCTACGATAGCCATTTTGGGATTCTTTCAAACGAGGGTTTTGTTCTGTAGGAGGGGTGGTTTGCCTTACTTGGTCAGGACAAAACCCTTGAGCTTGCCGAAGGCGGCATCGACCAGTTGCTTCTGCTGCTCCTGGTGCAGGTGCGCGTAGCCCGCGGCGGGCGATGCCGATGCGGCGCGGCCCGCGTAGCCGAGCTTCTGGCCCTCGTGCATGTTTTCGTGGATGTAGTGCTGCACGAAGAACCAGGCGCCCTGGTTCTGCGGCTCGTCCTGGCACCACACGATGTCGGCGGCGTTGGCGTACTTCTTCACCTCGGCGGCGAAGGCCTTGTGCGGGAAGGGGTAGAGCTGCTCGACGCGGATGATGGCCACGTCCTTGCTTTCCTTCTCGGTGCGCTTCTTCACCAGGTCGTAGTAGACCTTGCCCGAGCAGGCGATGATGCGCTTGACCTTGGCGGCGTTCTTCACCACGGCGGCGTCCTGCTCAGGAATCACGGTCTGGAAGCCGCCCTTGGTGAACTCGGACAGTGGCGAGGTCGCGTCCTTGTTTCGCAGCAGCGACTTCGGGGTCATGATGACCAGCGGCTTGCGCAGCGGACGCACCATCTGGCGGCGCAGCACGTGGAAGATCTGGCTGGCCGTGGTGGGCTGCACGATCTGCATGTTGGCGTCGGCGGCCAGCTGCATGAAGCGCTCCAGGCGGGCCGAGCTGTGCTCGGGGCCCTGGCCTTCGTAGCCGTGCGGCAGCATCAGCGTGATGCCGTTCACGCGGCCCCACTTCACCTCGCCCGAGGCGATGAACTGGTCGATCACCACCTGCGCGCCGTTGGCGAAGTCGCCGAACTGCGCTTCCCAGATCACCAGGGTGTTGGGGTCGTTCGAGGCGTAGCCGTATTCGAAGGCCAGCACGGCCTCTTCGGACAGGATGGAGTCGATCACCGTGAACGGCGCCTGGCCGTCGGCGGCGTGCTGCAGCGGCACGTAGGTGCCCTCGTCCCACTTCTCGCGCTTCTGGTCATGGATGACGGAGTGGCGGTGCGTGAAGGTGCCGCGGCCCGAATCTTCACCCGACAGGCGCACCGGGTAGCCCGAGGCGACCAGCGAGGCGAAGGCCATGTGCTCGCCCATGCCCCAGTCCACGTTGATTTCGCCGCGGCCCATGGCGGCGCGGTCGTCGTACACCTTCTTCACCAGCATGTGCGGCGTCACGCTCGCGGGGATGGTGGTGATCTTCTCGGCCAGGCGCTTCCATTCGGTCAGCGGGATGGCGGTGTCGCCGGCATCGGTCCAGGTCTTGCCCAGGAACGGGCTCCAGTCCACGGCGTACTTGCTCTTGAAGTTGGTCAGCACCGGGTCGATCGTGTGCCTGCCCTCGTCCAGGGCGGCGCGGTAGGACTTGACCATGTCGTCGCCCAGCGTGTCGCCCAGGCCCTGGGCGGCGAGCCGGTCGGCATAGAGCTTGCGCGTGCCGGGGTGCTGGCCGATCTTCTTGTACATCAGCGGCTGGGTGAGCGAGGGCGTGTCCTGCTCGTTGTGGCCCAGCTTGCGGAAGCAGACGATGTCCACCACCACGTCCTTGGAGAATTCCATGCGGAACTCCAGCGCCAGCTGGGTGGCCAGGCATACGGCCTCGGGGTCGTCGCCGTTCACGTGGAGCACGGGGGCCTCGATCATTTTCACCAGGTCGGTGCAGTACAGCGTAGAGCGCAGGTCGCGCGGGTCGCTGGTGGTGAAGCCGATCTGGTTATTGATGATGATGTGCACCGTGCCGCCCGTGCTGTAGCCGCGGGTTTCGGACAGGGCCAGGGTTTCCTGGTTCACGCCCTGGCCGGCGAAGGCCGCGTCGCCGTGCACCAGCACCGGCAGCACCTGCTTGCCGTGCGGGTCGGCGCGGCGGTCCATGCGCGAGCGCACCGAGCCTTCGACCACGGGGTTCACGATTTCGAGGTGCGAAGGGTTGAACGCGAGCGACAGGTGCACCGGGCCGCCGGGGGTGGACACGTCGCTGGAGAAGCCCTGGTGGTACTTCACATCGCCCGCGGGCAGGTCCTCGGGCGCGGTGTGGTCGAACTCGGCGAACAACATGCCAGGCAGCTTGCCCAGGGTGTTCACCAGCACGTTTAGGCGGCCGCGGTGGGCCATGCCGATCACGATTTCCTGCACGCCCTTGGCGCCGGCGGAGCGGATGAGTTCATCCATCGCGGCGATAAAGCTCTCGCCGCCTTCGAGCGAGAAACGCTTCTGGCCGACGTACTTGGTATGCAGGAAGCGCTCCAGGCCCTCGGCGGCCGTGAGGCGGTCGAGGATGCGCTTTTTCTGCTCGGCGTCGAAGCTCGGCTTGCTGCGGATGCTTTCGAGCTTCTGCTGCCACCAGCGCTTCTGCACCTGGTCGGTCATGTACATGTACTCGGGGCCGAGGGTGCCGCAGTAGGTCTCGCGCAGCGCGTTGATCAGCTCGCGCAGCGGCATGGTTTCCTTGCCGAAGAAGGTGTTGCTGGTGTTGAACACGGCTTCCTGGTCGGCGTCGCTGAAGCCGTAGAACGACGGCTCCAGCTCGGGGATGGCGGGGCGGTCGGTGCGCTTGAGCGGGTCCAGGTCGGCCCAGCGCGCGCCCACGTTGCGGTACGCGGCGATCAGCTGCTGCGTGGCCGTGCGCTTGCGGCCCATGTCCGAATCGGGCCCGTGGGCCACCACCACCTGCGTGCCGCCCTGCTTGGCGCGCTCGGCAAAGGCGTTGATGACGGGCAGATGGGGAACGTCGCGCGTATCGCTGCCGTCGGTGGCGGGCACGTGCTGGAGTGCGTCGAAATAGTCGCGCCAGTTGTCCGGCACGCTGCCGGGGTTGGCGAGGTAGTTCTCGTACATCTCTTCGACATAAGGCGCGTTGCCGCCGAAGAGGTAGGTGTTGCCCTGGTAGGCTTGGTAGACGGACGATGTCTCGCTCATGCTTCGCTGACCTCCGTTCCCCTGGGGGGAACATTAGCTGGTTGGGGAACCTTCCGCGACACGGCTGTACCGGTTGGCGGATGCGACTGTGGCTCGGGAAGGGCCTGTGGATTGCGGGCGCCATTGTGCCACCGAACACCCGCCCCACCCTGGGGCGGGGTGTCGCTCGCGTAAAGTTCGACCTTATGACTTCCCCTAAGTTACATAACCGCACCTTTCTGGTGCTGCTGGCCGCCGTCACCGCCGCCTTCGGTGCCATCCTGTGGCCCTTCATGGGCGCGGTGTTCTGGGCCGTGGTGCTGGCCATCCTGTTCATGCCGCTGCACCGCCGCCTGCTGGCGCGCATGGGCCGCAGGCACACGCTGGCGGCGCTGTGCACGCTGGCGCTGTGCCTGCTGCTGGTGATACTGCCCGTGGCCGTGCTGGGCATCTCGCTGGTGCAGGAGGCCGCGCAGGTCTACGAGCATGTGCGTTCGGGGCAGTTGAGCTTCGGCGGCTACTTCCAGCAGATCATCCGGGCCCTGCCCGATTGGCTGATGCGGCTGCTGCACCAGTTCCACCTGGCGTCGCTTGCCGAGATACAGGCCAAGCTCTCGGCCACCGCCGTGCAGGCCAGCCAGTTCCTGGCGACCAAGGCGCTGAACATCGGGCAGAACACGCTCCAGTTCGTGGTGAGCTTCGGCATCATGCTGTACCTGTTGTTCTTCCTGCTGCGCGACGGCATGGCGCTGGGCGCGCGCATCCGCCGGGCGATTCCGCTGGATGAAATTCACAAGCGCGAACTGCTGAGCAAATTTGCCATCGTCATCCGCGCCACGGTCAAGGGCAACATCGTGGTGGCGGCGTCGCAGGGCGCGCTGGGCGGGCTGATCTTCTGGATTCTGGGTATCCAGGGGCCGGTGCTGTGGGGCGTGATCATGGCCTTTCTTTCGCTGCTGCCCGCCGTGGGCTCGGGCCTGATCTGGATGCCCGTGGCGCTGTACTTTCTGGCCACGGGCGCGGTCTGGCAGGGCGTGGTGCTGATTGCCTACGGCATCTGCGTGATCGGGCTGGTGGACAACATCCTGCGGCCGCTGCTGGTAGGCAAGGACACCAAGCTGCCCGACTACATGGTGCTGATCTCCACGCTGGGCGGCATGGCGCTGTTCGGCCTCACGGGCTTCGTCATCGGCCCGGCGATCGCGGCGCTGTTCGTGGCGGCCTGGGACTTGTTCTCGCCCGAGAATTCCGAGCCATGAAAAGATCCGGTAAAGGGCCATCGTGTGCGTTGCGCCGCTTTTGTTGCAGCGCAATAATCCGCCCGTCTCAACTCTGGAGCCTGTGCGTGGACAGTGCCAGTAGCCCTCATCGAAGTCGGCGCGCCGTGATGGCCGCTGCGCTCATGGCTGCCTAGCGCCCGCACCCCGGGGCTGGCCGCAGCCCCTTGACCGCTCCCCCATCACGGCGCGCCGGTTCGCGCTGCCCATGCCGGGCATCCTGCCGAACACAGGAGCACGGCCATGAATTTCCTGCAAGCTTTTTTTGCGCGCTTTCTGCAGACGCGGCACGCCACGCGGTTCTTTGGCCGCCGCCTGCTGCTGGAAAGCCTCATCCACAAGGGCGGCGACAACGCCCCGCCTCCCCGGCTGGCATCGCATGAACTGCAACGCGCCGCCCAGGAGGATGCCCGCGCCCTGCTCGCCCGCCTGGGTTCGCACGACCAGGGCCTGACGGAGGCCGAAGCCGAAGCACTGCTGCGCGCCACCGGCCCCAACGAGGTCGAGCACGAAAAACCCCTGCCCGCCTGGCTGCACCTGTGGCACTGCTACAAAAACCCGTTCAACCTGCTGCTCACGCTGCTGGCCGTGGTGTCGTACCTGACCGAAGACGTGAAGGCCACGATCGTGATCAGCAGCATGGTGGCGCTCTCCACGCTGATGCGCTTCGTGCAGGAAGGCCGCTCCAACCGCGCCGCCGAGCGGCTCAAGGCCCTGGTGAGCAACACCGCCACCGTGGCCCGGCGCAACGCCGACGGCGCGGAACAGCGCCTGGAGCTGCCCATTGCCCACCTGGTGCCGGGCGACATCGTGCTGCTCTCGGCGGGCGACATGATTCCCGCCGACTGCCGCATCCTTGTCGCCAAGGACCTGTTCGTGGCCCAGGCCGCGATGACGGGCGAATCGCTGCCCGTGGAGAAGTTCGCCGACCCCTGCCCTGCCGGCGTGGCCGTGCTGGAGGCGGCCAACCTCGTCTTCATGGGCACCAACGTGGTCTCCGGCTCGGCCCGCGCCGTGGTCGTCGCCACGGGCAACCGCTCGTATTTCGGCACGCTGGCCACCCGTGTCACCGCCACCAGCCGCGAGCCCACGGCGTTCGAGGCCGGCGTCAACAGCGTGAGCTGGCTGCTCATCCGCTTCGCGCTGGTCATGGTGCCGCTGGTGCTGCTGGTCAATGGTTTCACCAAGGGCAACTGGCTCGACGCCTTCCTGTTCGCCCTCTCGGTGGCCGTGGGCCTCACGCCCGAGATGCTGCCCATGATCGTGACCAGCACGCTCGCCAAGGGCGCGGTGCTGCTGTCGCGCAAGAAGGTCATCGTCAAGCGGCTGGACGCCATCCAGAACTTCGGCGCGATGGACGTGCTGTGCACCGACAAGACCGGCACGCTCACGCAGGACAAGATCGTGCTGGAGCGCCACACCGACGTGTTCGGCCAGAACAGCGAAGAGGTGCTGCAGTTCGCCTACCTCAACAGCCACTACCAGACCGGCCTGAAGAACCTGCTCGACCGCGCGGTGCTGGAACACGTGGAGTTGCAGACCGAGCTCAAGCTCGCGCAGAACTACCGCAAGGTGGACGAGGTGCCGTTCGACTTCCAGCGCCGCCGCATGTCGGTGATCGTCTCCGAACGCGATGACCACCACGAGCTGATCTGCAAGGGCGCGGTGGAAGAAATCCTCGGTGCCTGCACCCGCGTGCGCACCGCCTCCGGCCACGACGAGCCGCTGGACGCTGCCATGCTCGCGCGCGTGCAGGAGGTCACGCGCGGCCTCAACCAGGAAGGCCTGCGCGTGGTGGCCGTGGCGATGAAGGAACTGCCCGCGTCCCAGACCGCCTACGCGGTGGCCGACGAGGCTGAACTCACCCTCATCGGCTACATCGCCTTCCTCGACCCGCCGAAGGAATCCACCGCCCCGGCCCTGCGCGCCCTTACCGAGCATGGCGTGACCGTCAAAGTGCTCACTGGCGACAACGAACTCGTCACCGCCGAAGTCTGCCGCCAGGTCGGCCTGCCCGCCGACCGCGTGCTGCTGGGCAGCGAGGTGGAGCGCATGGACGACGCCGCGCTGTCCCAGGCCGTGGAAAGCCGCCAGGTCTTCGCCAAGCTCTCGCCGCTGCACAAGGAACGCATCGTGCGCGCCCTGCGCGGGCGTGGGCACATCGTCGGTTTCATGGGCGACGGCATCAACGACGCACCCGCCCTGCGCGCCGCCGACATCGGCATCAGCGTGGACGGCGCGGTGGACATCGCCAAGGAGGCCGCCGACATCATCCTGCTCGAAAAAAGCCTCATGGTCCTGGAGGAAGGCGTGATCGAAGGCCGCAAGACCTTCTGCAACATGCTCAAGTACATCCGCATGACGGCCAGCTCCAACTTCGGCAACGTGTTCTCG
Organism: Acidovorax sp.; assembly: GCA_047601665.1. Taxonomy (GTDB): domain Bacteria; phylum Pseudomonadota; class Gammaproteobacteria; order Burkholderiales; family Burkholderiaceae_C; genus JASGIT01. The sequence continues at coordinate 3,857,427 of JASGIT010000001.1, read as the reverse complement.
GTGCTAGTGGCCAGCGCTTTCCTGCCGTTCCTGCCCATGCTGCCGCTGCAGCTGCTGGTGCAGAACCTGCTGTACGACGTGTCGCAGATCGCCATCCCGTTCGACCACGTGGACGATGAACTCGTGCGCGCCCCGCTGCGCTGGAACCCGGCGGACATCGGCCGCTTCATGGTGTTCTTCGGCCCGCTGAGTTCGGTGTTCGACATCACCACCTTCGCCGTGATGTGGTATGTGTTCGGCGCGACCACCGAGGCGCGGCAAAGCCTGTTCCAGTCCGGCTGGTTCGTCGTGGGCCTGCTCACGCAGACGCTGATCGTGCACATGATCCGCACGCCCAAGCTGCCCTTCATCGAAAGCCGCCCCGCGCCCGCGCTGCTGCTGATGACGCTGGCGATCATGGCCATCGGCGTGCTGCTGCCCATGGGGCCGCTGGCCGGCTACTTCAAGCTGCAGGCCCTGCCACTGGGCTACTGGCCCTGGCTGGCGGCCATCCTGGCGGGGTACGTGGCGCTGACCACGGTCATGAAGCGCTTCTATTTGCGCCGCTTCGGGTGGCAGTAGAAATAAAAACGGCCTGGAAAAATCCAGGCCGTTTTTATTTAGTGGGTGATACATGATGTGCTTTGCGGTGAACGCTTCGCGTCGATCACGCTCACTATGACAGTCAGGACATTAGCCGTCGGCAAATCCACTTGGTCTTGTGGCCCTAGAGGACTTTGCTAGAGTGCCTTCGTACGGAGATCAATGAGCTGCCGCTGGTCGCGCATAGAGGATTCCGAACGGTTGAAGGTGGGCACCACCTTCGGCAGCTCGCCATCCTTGATGCACCTTGTCTGCGCCCTCGCCGCAGCAGCGCCCTTCACAACCATTTTCTTGGCACCTGCCTGTGCAATGCGGCGGAAAGTGGCCATCACGGTGCGTTGGTCGTCGTCGAAGTCCCCATGATGGGTGGCGCTTGAGGCGCAAAGCGAGTCATCCGGCTCGGTATTGGGCGCCAGCACCAAGTCCACGCCCAATTGCTGCATCAGCGTCCGATCGATGAAACGCTCCATGCCCAGGATGGGGCGGCCATCGCGAAACAATGGGATGCGCGCCTGGTCTTCGAAAGCGTTGGAAACCAGGTACAGCAGTGACTTGTTGTAGATGTGGCCGCAGTTGTCATCCTGTTCGGCCTTATCCGTGAGGGCAAAGATGGCCATCTTCTCGACCTTTTTTGCCTTCAGCGCGGGCGCGTAATGTTGGTCGAACAGTTCTACCCGGCAGGCGGGTGCCCACAAGGTGCAACTCTTGACAGGGATGCCCCGCGCGCCCAGCAGGCTGACCAGTGGCGCCAGCAGGATGGAGCCGGCACTGTGGCCCACCATGTGCACCTCTAGCGCGGGCAGGCGCTTACGCAAGGCCAACAGCAGGTCGGCCACTTGCTCGCCCGCTCCACCCTTGTCGCTGGCAGCCAGGGCATTTTGCTTCATCTCGCTCCAAGCGGACTTGCCGGTGAGCGTGCGCGCCAGCGGCTCCAGCGCATCGTCCAAGCGGTCCAGCATGAAGTCCTTGGCGGCATCCAGCGCCCCTTCAGGCTTGCGGCGGCTGACGGCATCGCGCAGGATGTTGGTGATGGTGGTCCAGTAGTCCGAACGCCAGATGAAGGCCAATGGATAGACCTCACCACCCAATAGCAGCGGACGGTATTCGGCCAGCCGCTGCACGGCGGCCTGTTCGCTCACCAGGCCGCCGTGGGCGTAAAGCAGTATCCGCGGCACCGCCCAGCCGTTGGTGACGCGCGGAATATCCTCGTCGAAAACACGCTGGAGTTCCTCGGACGTGCTGCCATAATCGCCACCGGCTTTGAGCACGCCATTGTTGCCTACGCTGATGATGTGTGGCCGCAAGTCGGCGTAGGAATAGCTGGCAGACTGCGCCGCCGTGGTAGCGTGCACGGCTGCAGTGGATTCTGCCCGCCGCAGCGTGACGGGCGCGCCCAGGCGAGCGACCCACACGTCGGTGCCATTCTCCAGCCAGTCGTCATAGCTCAGTAGGCCGAAGCCGTTACGGCCCCAGTCGGAACCCCATGAGTTCTGAATCCAGAAGCCGCGCTCGTCGTAGGCGACGATGGCGAAGGCATGTCCGCCCAGGATGGCGGATGACTGCGTGATCATGCCGTCCGCACCTACGTGTGACCATCCTTCATGGACGGTGCAAGTCGCGTACAAAACGCCCACCTCGGCGATGGCTGAATGCATGGCCACCAGATCTTGTGGTTGACCCGGAAATAAGCCCCCAGCGGGCGACGCAGCGCGTCCACTACGCGCTCGTCGTTCAGGCCACCGTCAGCAGCGGAGTCCTGGGCTACGGACTTGGTGGCCTTCCTGCTCACTCTGGCCACGCCGCTGGGGTAGAGCGATTCGGAGCAGACACCGTGCTTGTGCCACCCTTTCATGGCTCCACGTGCGCTGGAGCCGGAATAGTCCTCGCCCGGCCATTCGTCATAGCGACGGGCCAAGTCGTACATCATGCGCGGACTGATCGGCGTTGCATCGGGTACCACGCGCCGGCGCAGCAGCAGGTAGTGCGCCACCGTGGCTAGGCCATAGCCGGTACATGCCCCTTCGGCGCCTTGGTCAAGGATCGGCACCTTGCATTCAAGGTAGTCACCCAGTGATACATGTGTGGGCACTTCAATCAGTGTGGGGGTATACATCTGATCGCGAAAGTCCAAGGTATCCGGCCGGGCATCAAGCTGCCGCGTAGGGGCCGTGCCCGCCCCTCCTTTGCCGGTCGCGGTGTTCTTCTGGCCACGGCGATGCGTGCCACTTGCATTTTGCTCCGTCGGCATCTCGGGCGCGGCCTCCGTGATGGCCTCCCAGCCGCGTGGCAACACCTGCGCAGCCATCGCGGGTGCAGCGCGCTGAGCACCTGCCTTGCCCCCGCGCCGATTTGCCTGCACCGGGCCGGCAGCCGCGTCGGGCAGGCTGCCGCGCAAGACCTCGAGCACCAAGGCATAGAGGCGCCGACGGTCATCGGCACCATTCTGGCCTCCGTTGATGCGCCGCGTGATTTCGTCAAACTGGCCCGCATCGGCCAGCGCGTTGAGTCCATTGCGTTCCCAGAACAGGCCCGCAATCTGGAAACCTACTACAGGGTCAGCGGCTTGTTCAGGCTGACCAACCAGGTCCAGTCCCAATAGTTCGCCATAGCGTGCATAGTTGGCGCGACCGGTGATCTGAATCGGCCCGCGGCCCTTGAAGCGACGCCCGTCGCCCGGCTGTGTATTGCCGAGTTTGCGCGCCAGATCGCTGGGAGGTTCGTAGCGCTGCTGAGCTGCCGTCGGCCCCCAGAGTTCCTCCAGGAACTGCAACTCCCCCGACTCATGGCCCAACTGGGCTACAAAGGCAGCCGCTCGCCGCAGGTTGGCGTCAATCTGGTTAGCCACCATGGCATTGTTGAGAGGCTCCAGGCACTGGGCGCGGCGGCGCTGCGATGCGTGGCGCATGATCTGCGCGAGCTGAAGATCAGTCAGCATGGTCATCTCCTCCTCAGCCAGCGCCTAGGGGCAGTGGGTCTGTTTTTTTATCCTAGTCGAGTACTTCCACGTTGCATATCCCTTCTATTGGGGATGGCGCACAGTCACAGCCTGTCGTAAAGTATTGGGGTCTTGACCATGACTGAGCGCAAGGTCAAAGCCCATGAGTCTTACAACTGCTGATCGCACTGTCCGTCGCCACCGCTTAACGCGTTGCCTATGGTCTAACCGTCGGATTTTGGTTGGAAGTTCAAATTGGTCATTGCCGCGCAGCGGCCTTGACCGTCTCCTCTACTCTGGATAGCTCTGCTTGCGTCTGAGAACGTGTTCAAAGTCTCTGGCGATATGAGAAGCTCGCAGGGTGAGAAAGAAGTACCCGAGCGACATCAGCCGCGAACAATTCGAGATCATCAAGGCGTTGCTAGAAAGCTCACGCAAGAAAACAGCCCCGCGCAAGATAGAACTGTACGAAGTGTTCTGCGCGGTGCTGTATCTGCTGCGCACCGGCTGCCAGTGGCGAGCGCTGCCCAGCGACTATCCAAAGTGGCGCACGGTGCATTCGTACCGGGCCATCTGGAGCGAGCCGCGCGAGGATGGCAGTCTGCTGGAGCAGGCTTTAAAAAAAATCAGGTTGGCGCGGCCTGCGAGAAACTGGGGCGCAACGCCTGCAGCGCGTTCTTGATCGTGGACGCGCAGAGCGTGAAGAACGCGGATCCGGCGGCTTTGAAGGGCTATGACGCAGGCAAGAAGGTCTCGGGTATCAAGCGCCACATCGCGGTGGATACGCAAGGGCTGCCCCATGCGGTGGCGGTGACCACGGCCGAGATGACGGATCGCAAAGGGGCATTGGAGGCGCTCAAGCGCTGCAAGCCCACCTTGGGCTGGGTGCAAAGCTTGCTGTGTGATAGTGGTTATGTCGGCCAGCCGTTCGCGCAGGGTGTCAGGGACATCCTGGGTGGACATGTGACGGTGCAGATCGCCAGGAGAAGCGAGTTGCACACCTTCAAGGTCATGCCCAAGCGCTGGATTGTCGAGCGCAGCTTTGCGTGGTTGGAGAAGAACCGCAGGCTATGGAAGAACTGCGAGCGCTGACTCAACACCAGTTTGCAGTTCGTCCATCTGGCCTTCCTGGGCTTATTGCTCAGAAGACTTTGAACACGTTCTTAGGAGAATATCTCAACTTCAGGACGGCATCCGTTACGGCAGACCTCATTTGTGAGCAAACGAAAATTATCTCGATTCAGTATTGAGCTCTTCAAGATCCCACTACAGAATAATTTAAACGGTATCAGTAAGTAGGGTTTGGCCTTCTCTCCGTCACTGCCTTACTGGCAAGCCTTCAGGTGCTGGTACACGGGTCCTAGCGAGTTATTTGCCCACGCTACGGCCCGCTCTGCAGTAGCACAGCCCAAATTGGCACCTGTACGAATTCATCGCTGAGCGACCGATTGCCGATTGACCTTGGCAGCAGCGAGCCGTCGGCGCAGCGCCGATCACAGAGAGCAAACCCGCGCCACTTGAAAAGCGAGCAACAGAGAGATTTTCAGGACGAGCCCCGCAATTCGTGACCGTTATTGATCGACCGGAGGATATATGCCCAGCGTGCTGAGTTATCCAGGTGTCTACATAGAGGAATTGCCCAGCGGTGTACGTACCCTGACCGGGGTCGCAACGTCGATCACCGCGTTCGTAGGCTACACGCGCAAGGGCATCCCCGACAAGGCGGTACCCATCACCAGTTTCAGCGACTTCGAACGGGGCTACGGTGGGCTCGACAGGGACAGCCCTGTCTCGTACGGCGTGCGGCAGTTCTTCGCCAACGGCGGCGCGCAGGCCATCATCGTGCGCGTGGCCACGGGCTATGGATCGGCCGCGTGGACGCTGAACGACGACGCTGCCGCCGCCGTGCTGGACGTTACCGCGGCAAGCCCCGGCGCGTGGGGCAACGACCTGCGCATCACCGTCAGCCGCGCCGGCGCACTCAACCCCGATGGCCAGTTCAACATCGTCGTCTCGCAGGTGCAGGCCGACGGCGTGACGCTCGCGCCCCTGGAGACGCACCGCAATCTGGACATGAACTCCGCGTCCCCGCGCTACGTGGAGTCGGTGGTGAACAACGCGTCGGCACTCATCACCGCCAGGCGCAAGGGCGGGCTCACGTTCAGCCAGGCGGGCTTCGCGGTGAGCACCGCCATCACCTTCCCGCTCACGGCCACGGACCTGGTGATCGCCGGCGTGGCCGACGGCATCACGCCATTCCGGCTGACGCTGGCCGGGCCTGCGCCCACCGACATGGCGGGCCTGGTCACCGACGTCGATGCGGCCATAGGCACGGCCGGACTGGCGGCCGTATTGAAGGCCTCCGAATCCCAGGCTGACGGCAGCGCCGGCACCGACTGCCTCAAGCTCGCGTCGCTCGCCACCGGCGAGTCGTCGAGCGTGGTGATAACGGGCGGCGCACTGGGCGGGCTGTCCGGCAGCATCCACCTGGGCCGGGCCAACGGGGGGCGCGAGTTCACGGGGAATGCCCAGCACCGCCCTGCCGACACCGCCAACATGGAGCCGCCCACCAAGGGTACCGACGGCGGGCGCGCAGGAGCCAACGAAATCGTCGGCAGCCATAGCGGCAAAACCGGCATCTACGCGCTGCAGGACGTCGATCTGTTCAACCTCCTCAGCATTCCCGAGACCTACGACATGACGGACACGCAGGCCGCGGTCGTGATTCCTGCGGCCGTGGACCTGTGCGAACAGCGCCGCGCGTTCTACATCGTGGATGCGCCCTCGGGCAAGAACCTCTCCAACATCGCGTCCTGGGCCAACGGCGTCACGCAGTCGCGCAATGCGGCGGTGTATTTTCCTGCCGTGCGGCTGGTGGACCCGCTGGACGAGCTGCGCCCGCGCGCCATGGCTCCCTCGGGCACGCTGGCCGGCGTATACGCCCGCACCGATGCCAGCCGCGGTGTATGGAAGGCGCCCGCAGGAACGGATGCCACGCTCAATGGCGTGCTTGACCTGGCCGCGCCGCTCAACGATCTCGAGAACGGGCAGATCAACCCCAAGGGCGTGAACGCGCTGCGCAACTTCCCCGCCTACGGCCGCGTGGCCTGGGGGGCGCGCACGCTCAAGGGCTCGGACGCACAGGCCGACGAGTACAAATACGTGCCGGTCCGCCGCCTTGCGCTGTTCCTGGAGGAAAGCCTGTACCGCGGCACGCAGTGGGTGGTGTTCGAGCCCAACGACGAGCCCCTGTGGGCGCAGGTGCGGCTCAACATCGGCGCGTTCCTGCAAGGGCTGTTCCGCCAAGGGGCCTTCCAGGGCCGCTCGCCGCGCGAGGCCTACTTCGTCAAGTGCGACGGCGAGACCACCACGCAGAACGACATCAACCTCGGCGTGCTGAACGTGGTCGTCGGCTTCGCGCCGCTCAAGCCCGCCGAGTTCGTGGTTATCAAGATCCAGCAGATGGCCGGCCAGATCCAGGCCTGACGAAGGAGAACCGAAATGGCACAGTTCAGCGTCAACGCCACCCGCTTCGACCCGTACAAGAACTTCAAATTCCGCGTCAAGTGGGACGGCAAGTACGTGGCCGGCGCCTCCAAGGTCGGCGCCTTGAAGCGCAGCACCGAGCCCGTGGAACACCGCGAAGGGGGCGACCCGTCGTCCTCGCGCAAGTCGCCCGGCCGCACCAAGTACGAGGCGATCACGCTGGAGCGCGGCGTGACCCACGACACCGAATTCGAGAAATGGGCCAACAAGGTCTGGAACTACGGTTCGGGCCTGGGTGCCGAGGTCTCGCTCAAGGACTTCCGCAAGGACCTCATCATCGAGGTCTACAACGAGGCCGGCCAGCTCGCGATCGCCTACAAGGTGTTCCGCTGCTGGGTGTCCGAATACCAGGCCCTGCCGGACCTGGACGCCAACGCCAATGCGGTGGCCATCCAGCACATCAAGCTCGAAAACGAAGGCTGGGAGCGCGACTACGAAGTCAGCGAACCTGCGGAGCCCAGCTTCACCGAACCAGCGTGACCATGGGGGCCATGCCATGCGCGTGCTGGACGCCGCCGAGCTGCTGTCGCTGTGGGAGCGCGGCACGCCGCGCCACGCGCTGGACCGCGCCGTGCTGCTGGCGGCCGCCGCACGCCCTGACTGGCCTGCCGACGCAATCGCCGACCTGCCGCTGGGCGCCATAGGCGCAAGCCTGCTGCGCCTGCGCGCAGCCAACTTCGGCCCGCGCATGGACGCGCATGCCGACTGCCGCCACTGCGGCGAGCGGCTGGCCTTCGCGCTGGACGTGGCCGAGCTGCTGCGCGATGCGCCGCCCGAGGAAGCCACCGGAGGCACGGCGCACGTCGCCGAGATCGCCGGCCTGCGCATACGCGCACCCAGCCTGCGCGACCTGGCCGCAGTCGCCGACCTGGCGCCCGAAGATGCGGCCGATGCGCTGCTGGCGCGCTGCATGCTTGCGGGCCAGCCAGTCGCCATGGATGCGGCCACGCGCGCGCAGGTCGATGAGGCGCTGGAGGCGCTGGACCCGCTGGCCGATCTGGCATTCACCCTGAACTGCGTGGGCTGCGGCCAGGAGGACATGGTTCAGCTCGACACGGCCGCCCTGCTGTGGGATGAAATTTCCGCGCGCGCAGGCGCATTGCTGCAGGAGGTGCACCGGCTCGCGAGCAGCTATGGCTGGAGCGAGAAGCAGATCCTGGCGTTGTCGCCAGCGCGGCGCGCGCACTACCTGGCCCTGGTGGAGGGCGCATCATGACCAGCCTGCTGCAGCGCCTGGCCGCACGCGCCACCGGCAGCGCCTGGACGGTACGCAGCGATGCGCGCCTGCCATTCGCCAATGCGCCAGGCATCGTGGAGACGCAGGCCGTCGAGCCACTCAGACCGGTAATCGTTCCACATCCTGCGCAGGCCGGTGAGGGCCGTGTCGCCATGTCGCCGCAGCATGTAGCGCCCACCACCACCAAACCTGCGCACGGCGCATGGCCACTGGCTGCGCATGCGCAGCAGCAGGCTGCGGCGGCGCAGGCACCGCCAGCCCCCATCGCACCCTGGTCAGAGCAAACACCTGTTACCGCCACCTGGATCGACGTCGCCTCTGCCAAATCACCTGGACTGGATGACGTGGCGCTCACCAACGGCCTCGACCCCACGCCCACAGCCATGAGGCATGTGCCATTGACTCGATCTCAAAGCCCTGCAGCGCAGGCTGATCCGGCGCCGCTGCTACCCGTGGTGGGCGAGGCACGCAACGCGCCCGCCGCGCCCCACGCACGCACTGCGACAACGAATCCTGGTATTCCCCTCCCTGCATTCACGCCGCTGCGGCAACCGTCGCCAGCGCCGGCAGAGCCGGCTGAAGTGCACGTGCACATCGGCCGCATCGAAGTCACCGCCATCACGCAGCCGCAAGCCCCCAAGCGCGCAGCGCGCGAACGCACGCAGCCGCTGTCGCTGGACGCCTACCTCGCGCGGCGCAAGGACCCATCATGAGCACGGCCCTGGCCATTGCCGGCGTGACCGCCGTGCTGCGCGACCTGCTCAACGACGGGCTGATCAACCACGACATCAGCAGCGTGCTGGGCTCCAGCGTCACGGTGAGCGTGCAGGCGCCGGACCGCGTGGTGGCGGCCAATGCGGCCGAGGCCTCGCAGCTCAACCTGTTCATGTATCTGGTCACGCCCAACCCAGGCTGGCGCAACGAGGGACTGCCGGGGCGCGACGGCAGCGGCCGCACGCGCCTGTCGAATCCACCGCTCGCGCTGGACCTGCACTATCTGCTGTCGGCCTACAGCGGCGCCGACCTGCATGCCGAAATCCTGCTCGGCTACGCCATGCAGTTGCTGCACGAGACTCCGGTGCTCACGCGCGCCGCCATCCGCACGGCCCTCGTCCCCTCGCCCACCGTGGGCAACGCGCTGCCGCCGGCGCTGCGCGCGCTTGCCGATTCGGGCCTGGCCGAGCAGCTGGAACTGATCAAGATCACGCCCGTGGTGCAAACGAACGAGGAGCTGTCCAAGTTCTGGACCGCCACCCAGAGCCACCTGCGGCCCAGCGCCGCCTACACGGCCTCCGTGGTGCTGATCCAGGCACAGCAGCCCGCGCGCAGCGCGCTGCCCGTGCTCACGCGCGGCCCGCGCGACGCCCAGGGCCGCGAAACCGGCATCTCGGTGCAGCCCGGCCTGGAGGCGCACATGCCTCTGCTGACCCGCGCCGCCCCGCCCGCCGGCCAGATCGTTGCCGGCATCGGCGACCTCATCGTGCTGCACGGTCAGGCACTGGACGGCGCGGACCGCCGCGTGCGGCTGGAGAGCGACAGATGGCAGGTGGCGCTGGAGATCGCTGCCGAGCCGGCGCAGCTGCCGGATCGGCCCGCCGCTGCCACGGCAGCGTTCTCGCTCGCGGGCCAGGCTGCGGCCCTGCCAGTGGGCATCTACCGCGTCACGCTGGACACCACCCGTCCCGACGTGCTCGACCAGCCCAGGCGCATGAGCAGCAACCGGCTGGCGCTGACGCTGGCGCCGCGCATCACCAACCTGCCGCAGACCGTGGCGCGCGCCGGCGACGGCTCGGCCACCATCACCCTGCAATTCACGCCCGAGTTGCGCAGCGGCCAGCACGCCACTCTGGTGCTGGGCAGCAATGAGGTGGCGCCGCTGGCCACCGGCGCCACACCCACCTCGCTGCAGTTCCGCATCCCGGACGCGGTGCCCGGCAACCACCTCGCGCGCCTGCGCGTGGACGGCATCGAAAGCCCCATCGTCGATATGGACCTTTCGCCCGGCGATGCGCCCCGGTTCCTGAACATCACGGTGACCATCACATGAATGCCCCCGACCGCGTGACCGACTGGAGCTCGGCCAACCAACAGCTGCTGGTGGCCGAGTTTGCCCGGCTGCGCGCGCTGCTGGGCGAAGAGGCACGGCAGGGCACCGCCTCCGCCGACGCGCAGATCGCCCTGGCCGGGTCGCGCATGCCCGCGCCGGCGGCCATCGACACCCTGGCCGCGCTGTTCCAGCTGAGCCCGTTCGAGCGCAGCATCCTGCTGCTCGCCGCTGGCGTGGAGATGGACGCGCGCCTGGCCGCGCTGTGCGCACAGGCCAGCACCGCAGAGCGGCCCTGGGCCAGCTTCGGCATCGCCCTGGCCGTACTGCCCGACGCGCATTGGAGCGCCCTCTCACCCGACGCACCGCTGCGCCGCTGGCGGCTGCTGGAGCCCGATGAAGGCGCCGGCCTGGTCAACGCACGGCTGAAGATCGACGAGCGCGTGCTGCACTACCTGGCAGGCCTGAACCGCCTGGACCACCGGCTGCAGGCCCTGCTGCACCCGGTGCCAGACGATGCGCCGCCACTGTCCGCCGCCCAGAGTGCCGGTATGCAGCAGTTGCTTGCCCAATGGCAGGCGGCGCCGCAGACCATCGTGCTAGAGGGCGACGATGCCCCCGGCCAGCGCGATCTGGCTTGCGCGCTGGCCGGGGGCCTGGGCGCGGAGCTGTACCAGCTCGATGGCCTGGACATGCCCGCCGATGCCGCCGAACAAACCGCATTCGCCGCGCTCTGGGGGCGCGAGGCAGCGCTGCTCGGCGCCGGCCTGCTGGTGCAATGCGACGGCATCGGCGCCGAACAGCAGGCTGCGGCGCTGCGCCTGGCCCAGCGCCTGCCCGGCCTGGTGATGCTGGCCGGGCGCACATGGCCGGCGACGGACCTGCCCTGCCACCGCCTGCGGCTGGACCCGCCCGAGGCGCCCGAACGCCGCGCGCTATGGTTGGCCGCACTCGACGCATTGGACTCACCCATCGCCGCGCCGGCACTGGACACGCTGGCAAGCCAGTACCGCCTGGGCGCGCGCCGCATCGCCGAGATCGCCCGGCAGGCGCACGCACGGAACCCCTGCGGCGATGCAGCCGCGCTGCACCGCATCGCACGCGAAGAAGCCACCCGCCATGCCGAGCTGCCGACCCTGACGCAGGCCATGGAGCCGCGTGCCGGCTGGGCCGACTTGGTACTGCCCGACGCCCAGCAGCAACTGCTGCGCCAGATCGTGGCGCATGCGCGCCACCGGCTGACGGTGCACCACACCTGGGGCTTTGCCGGCCAGGGCGCGCGCGGCCTGGGCCTGGCCACGCTGTTCTGGGGCGACAGCGGCACGGGCAAGACCCTGGCGGCCGAGGTCATGGCCGGCGAGCTGGGCCTGAGCCTCGTCCGCGTGGACCTGTCGGCCGTGGTCAGCAAGTACATCGGCGAGACCGAAAAGAACCTGCGCCGCGTATTCGACGCCGCCGAGCAGGCCGGCGCGCTGCTGCTGTTCGACGAGGCCGACGCGCTGTTCGGCAAGCGCACCGAGGTCAAGGACAGCCACGACCGCTACGCCAACATCGAAGTCAGCTACCTGCTGCAGCGCATGGAGGCGTACTGCGGCCTGGCCATCCTGACCAGCAACCACAAGGCCGCACTGGACCCGGCGTTCCAGCGCCGGCTGCGCTTCGCGGTGCACTTTCCCTTCCCCGACCAGGCGCAGCGCGAGGGCATCTGGCGCGCCGTGTTCCCGCAGGCAGCGCCCCTGGCCGCCGACGTGGACTTCACGCGCCTGGCTCGGCTGGACGCCACTGGCGGCAGCATCCGCAACATGGCCCTGGCGGCGGCCTTCCTGGCGGCCGAGGCCGGTACGGACATTGGCATGCAGCAACTGCTGCAGGCGGCCCGCATGGAAGGGGCCAAGCGCGAGCGGGCGTTTTCCGAGGCGGAGTTGAGGAGTTGGTCATGATCGCCGCCTACGCCGCCCCCAAGCCAGTACTGCAGCGCAAATGCGCCTGCGGCGCCAGCGCAGCCCCGGGCCTGAAGAGCCAATGCCCCGCATGCGAGCGCAAGAAGATGCTGGGCCTGCAGACACGCACGCTGCGCGTGGGCGATGCCGAAGACGCATTCGAGCAGGAGGCGGAACGCGTGGCACAGCAGGTGGTCGGGGCATCCACCGGTGTGCGGCCGCGCATCACGCCCCTGCCGCAGACCGTACAGCGCTCGGGCGACGGCGGCGCCATGAACGCCATACCAGCGGCCGCCCAAGCGGCGCTGCAGGGCCCGGCGGAGCCGCTCGACACCGCCACACGACAGTTCTTCGAGCCGCGTTTCGGCCACGATTTTGGCCGCGTGCGCGTACGCGTCGATCCGGCGGCAGCGCAATCGGTGCAGGCCCAGGCCTTCACCGTAGGTGAGCGCATCGTGTTCGACCCGCCGTATTTCCACCCCGGCACCGCCGCCGGCTGGCGGCTGCTGGCCCACGAGCTGACCCATGTACTGCAGCAAAGCGGCGCTGCAGCACTGCAGCGCAAGGTCACGGTGACCGACGCGAAGAAGGCCATTCCCGACCCAACGGGAAAGGGGCTCAAGCAGTCGAACGCCGTAACCATAGAGGGCTACCTGCGCACACTCTGCTCCGACGGCGCCGTCAGCGTGAACCGCACCAGCGGCGCCGTGGCCCTGAAGGCCGGCTTCTGCCCGCCCTGGCTGTCGCCCGACACCGCAGGCCCGCCGGCGCCGGCTCCGATAGACAAGGCCAAGGAATATACCGGCTGCAGCTGCCTGTGCGACATGGTGAACTCTCCCAGCGGCTTCAACATCGAGGTCAATGATGCGGACTGGCCCAACACCTCGGGCAATACGATAACGACCCCTTCGCCCAACAGCGACAAGCTCTGGGGCGCGGCCACGGTCAGCGGCAAGGCGCTGAACATAGACCCCTGGCTGGTGCTGGGCCACGAGCTCTGCGGCCATGCATGGCTGGCCGAGCGCAAGCTTAAAGACACCAATGCCACCCGCGGCGAGGGCGGCCACCAGGAAACCGTGGCACGCGAGAACGAGTTGCGCGCGGAACATGGCATAGAGGCACGTGGCAGCGTCAAGGATCCGTTCTGCGGCGAATCCTTCTTCCAGGACAAGAATGCCGGCACGGGCAAGCCGGGGCCGGTGCAATGGTCTTCCTACATGACCAAGTGCGAGGCCTGGCGCAAGAAGACGTATGGCACCAAGTACAAGATCAGCGACAAGATCCCCTGAGGCGCGCCATGTCCACCCCGCTACAGCCCCCAGCCATCCAGGTGCATATCACCCAGGCGCAAACCCAGGCGGCTCCCAGCGCCTGGCGGATTGCCTACGAGGCCTGCAACATGGGAGCCGCCACGCTGTGGCTCGTGGATGAGCCCGCACTGACGCTGCACGAGGCTCCCGGCCGCATCGAACTGTCTTATGCACGCGCAGCGCTGCAGCCAGCCGCACTGCCCTTCGGCTACTTCCCACCACGCAGCGTTGCTCTCGCCAGTGGTGACTGTCTGCAACGCAACGTGCACATAGCCTGGCCGGCCCGGCTCAGCACACTGTGGAACCCGGTGCGCGAGGCTGCCCCCGCGCCGGGCAGCTATGCGGTCACGGTGCGCGTGGGCTATGGCGACACGCCCGCACCAGACGCGCCGCAGGTCGGCGAGGACGTGCAAGACCCCGTGCTGCGCTGGCAACGCACGGCGCTGAGCGCGCCAGTCACGCTGACGATTGCGCCCTACGCCGCCCACGCCGACACAGGAGTCACGTCATGACCCGCATCGTGCTGCATATCGACCGTCTGGTACTGCGCGGCGTGGCTCCGCGCGACGCCGCCGGCATAGTGCAAGCGCTGCGCGCAGAACTGGGCCACCTGCTGGCCGCCGATACCGGTGCCGCATTCGCGGCCCAAGGCAACGCAGCCGTGCGGCGCGTCCCGCCGCTCACGCTGGCACCCGGCACGGACGCCACGGCACTGGGCCGCGCCGTGGCCGGCCGCATCACCAATCCCCCGGGCGGAGGCCGGCCATGACCGCCCGCGCCGCACCACTGCAACGCAAGTGCGCCTGCGGCGCCAATGCCAGCACTGGCACCGCCGGCCGCTGCCCGGCCTGTGAACGCAAGAAGACATTGGGCCTGCAGACCCGGCTGGCGGTCGGAGCCGCGCACGACCCGCTGGAACACGAGGCCGACCGGGTGGCTGACCAGGTGTTGCGCGGCAACGCCGGCCGGCCTGCGATCCGGCGCGCAAACGCGACGCTGGCACAACCCTCCTCGGAGGAGGGCCCAGCCAGCGCCTCGGCACAGAGTGCGCCGGACAGCGTGGCCGCCGTGCTTGCCGCCACCGGCCGCCCACTCCCCCCTGCCCTGCGCGAGGACATGGAACAACGCTTCGGCCACGACTTCTCACGCGTGCGAGTGCACGCCGACGCCGCTGCCGCGCGCGCGGCGCGCGACGTCGGCGCCCATGCCTGGGCCGTTGGCACGCACATCGCGTTCGCCGACGGCATGTATGCGCCCGGCACCAACGCCGGCCGGCACCTGCTGGCACACGAACTCACGCACGTGGTTCAACAGAACGCGGCGGGTGCGGCGGGTCGCGTGGTGCAGTGCGGCGGCAAGAAGGACAAGAAGGACGGCACCGCCGGCAACTCACCCAATGCCGCCCCCAGTTGCGGCGGGGAATGGTCGTGCGCCAGCGGAACGGCCTGCGAGCTGCCCGACGGCAAAACTGCGGTCAACGCGACGCCGTCCAACAGTTGGAAACTGACGGCGCATCTGGATCTGGACGTGGCCAAAGGCACCGACATCAGCGGCGGCGGGGACGTCGGCCACGCCTTCGTCGAGTTCAGCGAGTCCAACGGCGACCGCTACACCTACGGTCACTACCCCACTAAAGCCGGCACGGTCGACGTGTTCAAACTGGAAAACTTCGGCTGCACCGTGCATCCAGACACCGGTCATGACAAGTGCGTGGACATGCACATCGGCTACAGCCTGACCCAGCCGGACTACACGAAAGCGCTGCAGTTCGCCCAGACCTGGTGCAAAGGTGCGCCGAAATACCACCTGTACGAGAGAAACTGCACGAGCTTCGTCGAGCGCGTGGTTCAGCAGGCGGGGCAATCCATTCCGAGTTCCCGCGGTGGCGTCGGACGTGCGCCAAACCTGTTAGTCGATGTGCCGATGGCCCAAGCGGACAACCCGAACACCCTATTCGACGCTCATGTCAGCCAGGCCGACAACGCCAGCTGGCGTAACCGCGTCGACGGCGCGTTCAGTGGTCATTACGACGACGCCGGAAAGATGGTGCCATTCGTCTCCTTCAAACTGAGAACGGACAAGCTCTTCTTCGTCAAGGGCGACTACAGCTACATCGGCAGCAGCGGTGACACGGTGGAGGGCCAGTTGTACGGCCGACTCGTTTTCGATGTTCAGGGCGCCAGCAAGATCGTGCAGCCGCATGTGCTTTTCACTTGGATCGAGCCAGGTGGCCGTGGTCGGGGCCGGTGGACTGTAGGCGCCGACGGAAAACTCCTGGGATCCTGGGGCCGTGCGAGCGCCGACAGTGGCGCAGGCAATTGGGAACTGAGGCAGAAACCATGACCACCACCCCCTTCTCCCCCAAGCTCATCAAGGGCGGCCTGGTGCTCGTCGCCCCCGACACGGCCCAGGTGCAGCACGTGATTGCGCTGCAGTACAACGCCGAATCGCTCAAGCGCGAGCTGAAAGCGCAGGAGGGCGGCGAGGCCGGCGCCGACCGTGCCGAGCCCACGCGCTTCAAGGGCCCGGCTGTGGAGACCATCAGCTTCGATGCCGAACTGGACGCCACGGACCAGCTCGAATTCCCCGACCAGAACGCCGCTACCGTGGCCTATGGTCTGGCGCCGCAGATCGCGCTGCTGGAGTCGCTGTCACAGCCCACCAGCGCGCAGCTGAACAAGGTCAACAGCCAGGCCAGCTCCGGCACGCTGGAGATCGCGCCCATGCTGGCGCCGCTGCTGCTGCTGATCTGGGGCGCAAACCGCGTGATCCCGGTGAAGCTCACCAGCTTCTCGGTGGCCGAAGAGGCCTTCGACCCGGCGCTCAACCCGATCCAGGCCAAGGCCAGCTTCAGCCTGCGCGTTCTCACCGTGGACGACCTGGGCTATGCCTCCAAGGGCGGCGCGCTGTTCATGACCTATCTGCAAAACCGCGAGCAGTTGGCGGCCAAGGCGCAGCCGGCTTCGCTTTCCACGCTGGGCGTGACGGGAATCTGACCATGGCCGACCCCATCGCCGCCTTCCTGCAGGCCAACGGCCTGGCCCAGCCGGCATTCGCGCCCGACAGCCGCTACCACGGCCTGCCCACGGCGCAGGCCCGGCTGCCCAATGGCCGCACCGTGGCCTATGTCACGCGCCGCTTCCTGCCGCCGCCCGAGAACTTCGCCACCGTGCAGACCGTGACCCTGGCCGCCGGCCAGCGCGCCGACCAGTTGGCGGCGCAATACCTGGGCGTGGCCGAACAGTGGTGGCGCCTGGCCGACGCCAACGGCGCCATGCTGCCCGAGGCCATGGTGGCCGAGCCCGGCGCGCTGCTGCGCATCACCCTGCCAGAGGGCGTGCCGCCACCGGCGGAGGTATGACATGTTCGCCCAGGGCATACAGCTCACCCTGCTCGTCGGCCCCATCGTGCCGGTGCCGGTGCCGCGCGTGGTGCTGGATGCGCTGCAGAGCGTGGAGGTGCGCACGGCGGCCGGCAGCGCCAGCGGCTTCCAGCTCACCTTCACCATCACCGCGCGTTCGGAGCTCAACACCATCTTCCTGCTGGCCGCCGGCACCAACACCGGCCTGGCCACGCCGCCGTTGCGCGTGCTGCTGATCGTCACCATGAACGGCAGCGCCCAGCCGCTCTTCGACGGCGTGATGACGCATGTGGAGGTGCAGCCCGGCGGCCGTGGCCATGCGGGCACGCTCACGGTGACGGGCGAGGACGTCACCAAGGCCATGGACATGCAGGACTGGAGCGGCCTGCCGTTTCCGGCCGTGCCGGTGGAGGCCCGCGTGGCCCTGCTGTGCGCCAAGTACGCGCCGTTCGGGCTGATACCGATGGTGATTCCGGTGCTGTTCCCCGACGTGCAGATCCCCATCGACAAGATTCCCGCGCAAAAGGGCACGGATCTGGCCTACATCCAGCAGCTGGCGCGCGAGGTGGGCTACGTGTTCTACGTCGAGCCCGGCCCGGCCGTGGGCACCAACGTCGCCTACTTCGGGCCCGAGATCAAGGTCGGCGTCCCACAGCCCGCATTGAACCTGGACATGGACGCGCTGACCAATGTGGAGCGGCTGTCGTTTTCCTTCGACCCGACCAAGGGCGTGCTGCCCGTGGTGTTGATCCAGAACCAGCTCACGCGCGCGCCCATCCCCATTCCGATCCCCAACCTGAACCCGCTGCAGCCGCCGCTGGGCCTGCTGTCCACGCCGATCGCCAATCTCAAGGTGCTGAAAGAGACGGCCAAGATGAGCCCCATGCGCGCCATCTCCACCGGGCTGGCCGAGGCCGCGAAGTCACAGGACGCCGTAAGCGGCAGCGGCAGCCTGGACGTGCTGCGCTACGGCCGCCCGCTGAAGGCGCGCGGCCTGGTCGGCGTGCGCGGCGCGGGCGTGGCCTACGACGGCCTGTACTACGTGAGCAGCGTGACCAGCACGCTCAAGCGCGGCGAGTTCAAGCAGAGCTTCGAGCTCACGCGCAACGGCCTGGTGTCGATCACGCCCAGCGTGCCGGCCTGAAATGAGAAGGAGGAACGACATGCCCGAGAAGTTCTTTGGCAAGTACCGCGCGATGGTGCTCAACAACATCGACCCCATGCAGATGGGCAGGCTGCAGCTGCAGGTGCCCGACGTGGCCGGCGTGATCCCCACCACGTGGGCCATGCCCTGCGTGCCCGTGGCCGGCATACAGAACGGCATGTTCGCCCCGCCCATGATCGGCTCGGGCGTGTGGGTGGAGTTCGAGCAGGGCGACCCGGACTACCCCATCTGGGTCGGCGGCTTCTGGGGCAGCGCCGCCGAGGTGCCGGCACTGGCGCGCGCCACCCCGCCCGGCGTGCAGGCCATCACGCTGCAGACCACGCTGCAGAACGGCCTGACCATCAGCGACCTGCCCGGCCCCACGGGCGGGATCATGATCAAGAGCGCAAGCGGCGCCACGCTGATCGTGAACGACACGGGCATCTACATCCAGAACGGCAAGGGCGCCTCGCTGATCATGACCGGCCCCACCGTGAACATCAACGCCGGCGCGTTGACGGTGATGTAGGGAGCGCGCCATGGCCGGCCCCCTGCTCCACCTCGGCGCCACCGTGCTGTGCGCCCATGGCGGCCAAGCCACGCCCAGCGCCCCCATGCCGCGCGTGCTGGTGTCGGGCCAGCCCGTGGCCACGCAGGCCGCGCCGTGGCTGGTGGCCGGCTGCGCGTTCTCGCCGCCGCAGGGCAACGGGCCCTGCGTCACGGCGCAATGGATGACCGGGGCCACGCGCGTGTTCGCCGGCGGCCAGCCCGTGCTGCTGATGAGCGGCCAGTCCGTCTGCACGCCCACCGGCACGCCGCTCATGCCGGTTTCCGCGCAAACCCGCGTCATGGGGATGTGAGCCATGAACACCTACGCCGCATTCCCCTACCGCACCGACGGCCGCGGCCGCATGGCCGAAAGCCCGCGCGATGACTGGCTGCACGGGCTGATCGAGCAGTTGCTGTTCACCGTGCCCGGCGAGCGCGTGAACCGGCCCGACTTCGGCTGCGGCTTGATGCAGCTCGTGTTCGCGCCCAACAGCCCGGAGCTTGCCATGACGGTGCAGGCGCTGGTGCAGGCCTCGCTGCAGCAGTGGCTGGGGCACCTGCTGCGCATCGACGAGGTCGCCGCCAGCAGCGAGGACGCCACGCTGACGGTGGCGGTGCGCTACACCGTGCTCGAGACCCGGCGGGCCGGCGAGGCCCGGTTTTCCAGGAGCCTCGCATCATGAGCAGCCACCAATACCTCTGCCGCAACCCGCGCCGCATCGCCGCGGTGCGCGCCGCCGCGCAGGAGGCGCCGCCGCGCTGGTTCAACGGCATCGAATACCTGGAGGTGATCCACGGCGAGCCGTGTCTGGTGCTGCACTTCGTGCACGACCTGGGCCAGGCGCCCGCCGCGCCGCTGGCGGCCGGCAACGTCGAGGTGCGCGGCGGCCGGCGCGTGCGCGATCCACGCGTCCTGGGCGTGGCCGCCAGCGGCAACCGGCTCGCGGTGGAGCTGGACGGCAGCGGCGACTTCTCGCAATACACGCTGCGCCTGGTGGCCTCTGCCGATTCCGACGTGCCGCCCGAGGGCATAGACCCGGCGCTCGCGCAGATCGCGTTCAGCTTCAAGGTCGATTGCCCCAGCGACTTCGACTGCCGCCAGGCAAGCGCCTGCCCGCCCGAGGCCGCGCCGGTGCCCGACATCGACTACCTAGCGCGCGACTACGCGAGCTTCCGCCGCCTGGTGCTGGATCGCCTGTCGGTGCTCATGCCCGACTGGCGCGAACGCAACCCGGCCGACCTGCTGGTCACACTGGGCGAGGCCCTGGCCTACCGCGCCGACGAGATCGCCTACTTCCAGGACGCGGTGGCCACCGAGGCCTACCTGGGCACGGCGCGCCAGCGCATCTCGGTCAAGCGCCATGCGCGCCTGCTGGACTACGCGGTGCACGAGGGCTGCAACGCGCGCGCCTGGGTTGCATTCGAGATCGCCCCCGAGGCCGACGGCCAGCAACTGGCCGCCTGCGATGCGGACACCGGCCTGGACGGCACGCTGCTGCTGACCCGGGCAGGCGGCGTGGGCCCGCGCCTGGCCTCGCGCGCGCAGGCGAGCGATCTCGTCGCGGCCGGCGCCCAGCCGTTCGAGCTGCTGACACCGCTCACGCTCTACAGCGCGCACAACGACCTGCGCTTTTTCACCTGGAGCGACGAAGCCTGCTGCCTGCCGCGCGGCGCCACGCGCGCCTTTCTGTGCGACGACGAGGCGCGCCGCCTGCGCCTGCGCGCGGGCGACCTGCTGCTGCTGGAGGCACGCGCCGGCACCGCCAACGGCCTGCCGCAGGACGCCGACCCGCTGCAGCGCCACGTGGTGCGGCTCACCCGCGTTGATCCCGCCGCCGATGCCAGCCGCGCGCCAACGCCCGCGCCGCGGCGCGACCCCGTCACGCAGCAGGCCATCGTCGAGGTGCAATGGGCCGCGGACGATGCCGTGCCATTCGACCTGTGCCTGTCCAAGGTGATCGGCGGCACGCTGGTGCAGGACATGGCCGGCGCCTGCGCCAACGTGGCGCTGGCCGACCACGGACTAAGCCCGGACGGCCCCCTCAAGCTGGCCCCCGTGCCCGGCGGGCGCGTGCCGCGCCTGCGGCCGGTCGATGCCGGCCCGCGGCCACTCACCCGGCAGGGCATGGTGCGCGACGCCTACGGCCGGTTGACGCTGGTCGATGCCGCCGCGCCGGCCGCGGCCGCCATGCGGCGCGAGCTGCCCGACACGCGCGAGGCCATGCAGGTCGCCGGCGACGGCCGCATCTGGACGACGCAGCGCGACCTGCTGGGCAGCGGCACGCAGGCCGCCGACTTCGTGGTCGAGACCGGAAACGACGGCAGCGTGCTGCTGCGCTTCGGCGACGGCATCAACGGTCGCAGCCCGGGCACGCCCGACACCTTGTCGCTGCGCATGCGCGAGGGCAACGGCAGCGCCGGCAACGTGGGGGCCGATGCGATCGCCCACGTGCTGTGCGGCTTCGACGGCATCACGCGCGTGCGCAATCCCCTGGCCGCCAGCGGCGGCGCCGACCCGCTGGCGCTGGCGCGCGCGCGCATGGAGGCGCCCCAGGCCTTTCGCCGCCAGGAGCGCGCCGTCACACGCGAGGACTACGCCGCCGTCGCCATGCGCGACCCGCGCGTGCAGCGCGCCGTGGCCACGCGGCGCTGGACGGGCAGCTGGCACACCATGTTCATCACCGTGGACCGGCGCGGCGGCGAAGACGTGGACCCGGCGTTCGAGGACAGCATCGGCGCCTTCATCGACCGCTTCCGCCTGGCCGGCCACGATGTCGAGATCGACGCGCCGGCCTACGTGGCGCTGGACGTCGCACTGCATGTCTGCGCCCGGCCCGGCTACTTCGCTGCCGACGTCGCGCAGCGCCTGCTGCAGGTATTCGGCACCGGCACCGGCGGGTTCTTCCATCCCGACCGCTTCAGCTTCGGCGACCCCGTCTACCTGAGCGCCGTGGTCGCCGCCGCCATGGCCGTGCCCGGCGTGTCGCACGTCGAGCCGCTGCGCTTCCAGCGCCTGGGCCGTGCGCCCGCCGGCGAGCTCGATTCCGGCTGCATCGCCATGGCGCGCCTGGAGATCGCACGGCTGGACAACGATCCCAACGCGCCGGAGAACGGCCGGATCGAATTCCAGGTGCACGCGACGGGAGGCACACCATGAGCGACGACACCCTGGCCGGCTGCCACTGCTGCGAAGGCCCGCAGCCGCCCGAAGCCGTATACAACGCCCCCGGCCTGCCTGCCCTGGCCTGGCGCATCGACACCCAGCCCGGCTTCTACCGGCGCATGCTGGCCGGGCTGCCGCTGTGGCGCGCGGCCGAGCTGGGAGCCGGCGCGCCGCGACCGCTGGCGGCGCTGACCACGCGCGAGGCCAGCGACCCGTCAGTGGCGCTGGTGGATGCCGCCGCCTGCGTGGCCGACGTGCTGGGCTTCTACCAGGAGCGCATCGTCAACGAAGGCTTCCTGCGCACCGCGACCGAGCGCCACTCGGTGCTGGAACTGGCCCGCGCGGTGGGCTACGAGCTGCGGCCCGGCGTGGCCGCCGGCGTGCACCTGGTCTTCACCGTGGAGGATGCGCCCGGCGCACCCGGCGTGTGCAGCATCGCCGCCGGCAGCCCCATCCAGAGCGTGCCGCCGCAGGGCAAGCTACCACAGGTGTTCGAGACTTCCGAGGACCTGCTGGCGCGCGCCGCATGGAACGCGCTGCGCCCGCGCCTGACGCGGCCCGCCGACCTGGCGCTGCTCGACACCGCCGGCGGCGTGCGGCGGCTGGCGCTGCTGCTGCCGCAGGGCAGCCTGCCCGGCGCAACCGCCGGCCTGCACCAGGCGCTCGCCAGCGGCGACCTGTACCGGCTGGACCCGGGCCTGCCGGTGGACGCCACCGTCGATGCCCTGGAAGTCGCCCGCGTCTACCTGGGCGCGGACGCCAACGCCATCCAGGCCGGCGAGCTGCTGCTGTTCGTGGGCAAGAAGGGCGCCGCCCTGCGCCACCTGGTGCTGCGCGCGCGCGAGGTCGAGGAGGAAAAGGCGCTGCAGCGCGTGCGCATCGAGCTCGAACCTCTGCCCGACCCCGTCGCGCCGCAGGCACCGCCACAGCTGCTGTGGTCGATACCGGTCATGTACGCCATGTCCGGCCCCTACGCCCAGGCGCAGCCCCACAGCGTGCCCTTCGCCAGCGGCGCCATCGCCACCGCCTTCGGCGGCCATGCCTGGCAGGAAAGCGAGCTGCAGGCGATGATCTCCATCCAGGGCTGGAGCGCGAGCCAGCTGGTGCAGGCGATCACCGCCGGCACGCAGCCGCCGGCCAAGCCGGTCGCGCCCGAGGCCGGCGCCTTCACCTTCGGCGTGCGCCTGGGCTTTTTCGGCAACAACGCACCGCAGTGGAATTCCCTGCCGGCCAGCAACACCAAGGGGGCCGGCTCCTACTACCCGACCAACTGGGACAGCACCAACCCCAGCGTGTGGACCGACTCGCAGGGCGCCGTACTGACGCCCCAACACGCCTACCTGGAGCGGCCGGTGCCCGGACTCGCCCCCGGCAGCTGGGTGGTGCTGGACTCGCCCAGCGTCGAGGCCCGCACCTATGCCCTGTACGACGCCCGCGAAACGGCGCGCGCGGACTACGGCCTGTCCGGCCGTGCGATGGCATTGCGCATGGCCGGCAGCGACGGCAAGCCCCTTCCTGCGCCCCCCACTGAAGCCTTCAGGTTTCGCGACACCACGGCCCACGTGGCCAGCCGGCGCCAGCCGCTGGCCGAGCTGCCGATCGACGCGCCGGTGGCCGCGGGCAGCCTGCGCATCGAGCTCTCGGCCATGGTGCTAGGCCTTGCGCGCGGCAAGCCTCTGGCCTTCGTCGGCCCGCGCAGCGACATACCGGGCGTGGACGCCGCCGAGATCGCCACGCTCGACGACGTGGTGCACGCCAACGGCCGCAGCACGCTGGTGCTCAAGGGCGACAAGGGCCTGCAGTTCAGCTACGCGCGCGAAGGCCTGCGCATCCACGCCAACGTGGTCGCGGCCACGCATGGCGAGAGCATGCAGGAGGTGCTGGGCAACGGCGACGCCTCCCGGCCCTTCCAGCAGTTCACGCTGCGCCGCCCGCCCACCACCTACCTGTCGGCCGCCAGCAGCAGCGGCGCGCAAAGCACGCTGGCGCTGCGCGTCAACGGCCTGCTGTGGAGCGAGCGCCCCTCGCTCTACGGTGCGGGGCCCGACGAACACGTGTTCGCCACACGCATCGACGACGATGCGCGCATGACCCTGCTGTTCGGCGACGGCCGGCAGGGCGCGCGCCTGCCCACGGGCCAGATGAACGTGCGCGCCAGCTACCGCACTGGCCTGGGTGCGGACGGCGAGGTGGCGGCCGGCGCCCTGACCATGCCGCGCGCCATGCCGCTGGGCCTGCGCGGCGTGAACAACCCGCTGCCGGCCGGCGGCGCACAGGACCCGGAGAAGCTGGAAGACGCGCGCCGCAACGCGCCGTTGACGCTGCTCACCTTCGAGCGCGTGGTGTCGCTGTCCGACTACCAGGACTTCGCGCGCGCCTTTCCCGGCATCGGCAAGGCGCGTGCGGACCTGGTCGCCGTGGGCGGCGCCGCGCGCGTGCTGGTGACGGTCACGGGCGCCACCGGCGGCCTGCCCGATGCCCAGGTGCTGGACAACCTGCACCAGGCGATCGCCGGCCAGTCCGACGCCTCGCAGCAGTTCGAGCTCCAGGCCGCGCTGCTGCGCTATTTCCGCTGCACGGCCGGCCTGGTGATCGACCCGCGCTACGAGGCCGACGCCGTGCTGGCCGAGGGCCAGGCACGCCTGCGGCAGGCCTACGGCTTCGACGCCCGCGACCTGGCCCAGAGCGTCACCGCCGCCGCCGTGATGGCGCTGCTGCACCAGGTGCCGGGCGTGGTGGCCGTGGAACTGAAGGTACTGCAGTCCTACGGCGAGGACGGCGGCGCCGATGCCGCCGAGCAGGTGCTGCCGGCCTTCGGCGCGCGCTGGGACGGCACCATGCAGCCGGCCGAGCTGCTGCTGATCAACCCCGCCGCCGTGCAACTGCTGGAGGCCGCGCCATGAGCCTGCTCACCCCCGAACGGCTGTACCAGCTGCTGCCCGCCATCCACCGCCTGCGCGATGCCGGGCAGGGCCAGCCGCTGCGCGCCCTGCTGGCCGTGATCGAGGAAGAACTCACGGCGCTCGAATCCGACACCGCGCGCCTGTACGACAACTGGTTCATCGAGACCTGCGACGAATGGACCGTGCCCTACATCGGCGACCTCGTCGGGGCGCGGCCGATCCGGCCCGTGCCGTCGGCCGGCGTCAGCACGCGCGCCTGGGTGGCCAACACCCTGGCCTACCGGCGCCGCAAGGGCACGGCCTTGGTGCTGGAGCAGCTCGCGCGCGACGTGACCGGCTGGCCGGCGGCGGCCGTGGAGTTCTTCCAGCGCCTGGCGACCACGCAGCACATGAACCACGTGCGCCGCGCTCCGGCCGCCACGGCCGGCGTGCGCGACGCGGCACGCGCCGAACTCGCCCAGGCCTCCGGCGGCGCGTTCGACACGTATGCGCACACGCTGGAGGTGCGCAACGCCGACAGCGCCGGCGGCCGCTTCAACATTCCCAACGTCGGCATCTTCCTGTGGCGGCTGCGCGCGCAGCCGCTGGGCCAGGGCGCGCCGGGCGAGCCCGGGGCGGACTTCATCAGCGCACGCAGGAACGCCCAGGGCTTCTGGCACATGCACCCCGCGGGCGTGGACGCGCCGCTGTTCAACACCCCGCGCACCGAGGCCGGCGGCGCCGTGACCCAGGCCGCGCGCGAGGAGCACGCGAGCGCGCCGCTGCGCGCGCTGGCCCTGCATGCCGAGCTGGAGCGGCTGCGCGCCGGCAGCGCGGACCCCGCGCCCGTGTTCATGACCGCCAGTGCGCCCGTGCTGCGCGTGTTCGCCCAGCTGGCGGGCGAGGCCCAGCCGGTGGAGGTCGCACGCGAGGGCCTGTGGATCTGCGAGATTCCCGACGCCGTGGAGCAGGCCGTCCCCACGCCGCGCGCGGCGGCCCTGGACGTGCGGCGCGGGCGCATCGCCTTCGCGGCTCCGCTCGACGTGCAGCAGGTCTGGCTGCACGCCGCGCACGGCAGCGTGGACGACATCGGCGGCGGCCCCTACGACCGCGGCGACGCGCTGCGCGCGGCCAGCGCCAGCCTGTCCCAGGACACGGCGGCGGACCCGGACACGGGCGGCTTCTTCGACCCCGGCGTGTGGCAGGTCGGCGTGACGCACCTGCTGCCGCTGGGCACCACGGGCACGCTGTTCGCCTCGCTGCGCGACGCGGTGGCGGCCTGGAACGCGCTGGCGCCGGGCCGCACCGGCGTGATCGTGCTCATGGACAGCCTCACCGAGGACGACCCCGCGCCGCTGACCATCGACATCGCCGAGGGCTCGCGGCTGCTGGTCGTCTCGGGCCAATGGCCGCTCGTTCCCGTGCCGGGGGCGCTGCCGGGCACCCTGGGGCGCCTGCCCGGGCGCTTCCAGGCGGTGCAGGTGCGCGCGCACTGGCAGGGCCGGCTGCAGGTGGCCGGCACGGCCGCGGCCGGCTCCGCCAACCCCGGCGCGCTGTTCCTCAGCGGGCTGCTGCTGCAGGGGCCGCTGGACATCTCCGGGCCGCTGGGGCAGGTGGAGCTGGCGCACTGCACCGTGCTGCCCGGCGGCACCCACGTCACGGTGGGCGGCGACAGCCCGCGCCTGGCGCTGCGCGTGCTCTCCAGCCTGGCGGCGCCCATCGCCGTCGCCGGCCCGGTGGCTGGCGTGGCCGTGGCGGACAGCATCGTCGGCCTGCTGGACGAAGGCATGCCGCCCCAGCCCGCCCTGCAGGCCCCCCAGGCCGCGCTGGACCTGCAGCGCACGACCTTCTTCGGCGGCGTGCACGGTCTCACGCTCTCGGCCAGCGACTGCATCTTCGACGCGCCCGCCACGGCCGAGCAGCGCCAGAGCGGCTGCGTGCGCTTCTGCTACGTGCCGCCGGCCTCCCAGGTGCCGCGCCGCTACCGCTGCCAGCCGCAGTTGGAGAGCGACACCCGCATCGCCGCCCTGCGCGCGGCAGCCCAGGCGGCCGGCCTGCCCCCGCCGGCGGGCGCCGAGGAAGCCGCCGTGCGCGCCGAGGCCGAGGCCACCGTGCGGCCGCTGTTCACCGCGCGCCGCTATGGCGACCCGGCGCTGGGCCAGCTCGACCAGCGCTGCGCGCCGCAGATCCTCACCGGCGCCGAGAGCGGCGCCGAGATGGGCGCCTACGAGCGGCTGCGCCAGCCCCAGCGCGAGGCCAACCTGCGCGACGCGCTCGCCGAATACCTGCGCCTGGGCCTCGCGGCCGGGGTGCACTACGCCAATTGACGAGGCAAGGAGCCACA
This sequence comes from Acidovorax sp., assembly GCA_047601665.1. Taxonomy (GTDB): domain Bacteria; phylum Pseudomonadota; class Gammaproteobacteria; order Burkholderiales; family Burkholderiaceae_C; genus JASGIT01. Next base: position 3,830,390 of record JASGIT010000001.1, on the reverse strand, counting down.
CCATGCAAGGCGATCTCTCCCGCGAGACCTTCGACCCGCGCGCGCACTACACCGCGGTGCGCCTGCAGCAGGGCCGCGTGCTCACCGATGCGGACTTCAACGAGCAGGGCGACATCACGCGCCACCGCCACGAGCACCTGGCCCGGGACGTGATCGGCGCCAGCGGCGCCCCGGCCGAGGGCGCGGGCTTCGCGCTCTCGGCCGGAGTGCGCGCCCTGGCCGTGCACGCGCAGGACGCGAACAGCATCTGGATCGCCGGCGAGGACGGCGTGCTGCTCACCAGCAGCAACGGCGGCGCCGCATGGACCGTGGCCGACACGGGCAGCACGCGCCACCTGCGCGCCCTGGCCCGCAGCGCCGGCACCGGCTGGGCCGTGGGCGACGGCGGCACCATCCTGCGCACCGTCAACGCCGGCGCGGCCTGGACGGCCCAGGACGGCGGCACGCCGCAGACCCTGCGCGGCGCGGCCGCATTCGACGCCCAGCACGCCTGGGCCGTGGGCGACGGCGGCCTGGCGCTGCGCACCGTGGACGGCGGCGCCACCTGGACACCGCACGCCACCGGCGTGCCGCGCCTGCATGCCGTGGCTTTCACCAGCGCGCAGAACGGCCTGGCCGTGGGCCAGGGCGGCGCCATCGTGCGCAGCACCGACGGCGGCCAGAACTGGACGCGCGTAGACAGCGGCACCACGGCCACGCTGCGCGCCGTGGTCCTCGACGGCGCGCAGGCCCTCGCAGCGGGCGACGGCGGCACGCTGCTGGCCAGCAGCGACGGCGGCGCCACATGGAGCGCGGCCGCAAGCGGCAGCAAGGCCCGGCTGCGCGCGCTGTGCATGCGCGATGCCAGCGCCGGCTGGGCGGCCGGCGACGGCGGCACGCTGCTGGCCACGACGAACGGCGGCGCGAGCTGGGCGGCCCAGCCCGTGGCCGGCGCCCCGCACCTCGCGGGCCTGTCGGTGGCGGGCGGCACCGATGCCTGGCTGGTCGGCGGCGGCCAGGCCTGGCGCGTGCAGGCCGGCGGCGCGGGCACGCCCGCGGCCCTGCCCGCGGCCAGCTTGCTGATCGGCGCCGGCTGCTACTACGTGCAGGGCCAGCACTGTGTATGGGAACAGGACGCATCGCTGGCCAACCAGCCCGATGGCGGCGCGAGCGCGCGGCTGGCGCCGGGCACGCACCTGATCTACCTGCGCGCCTGGCAGCGGCACATCAGCGCGCTCGAAGACCCGGTCATCCGCGAGGTGGCCCTGGGCGGGCCGGACACGGCCACGCGCGCGCGCCAGATCGCCCAGGTGCGCGCCCTGGCGCTGCCGGGCGGCAATGCGCCCTGGCACTGCGGCGCGCAGGCGGACGGGTGGGACCAGCTCACGGCCCCCGCCAGCGCGCGCCTGGCCGCGCGCGCCGAGCCCCAGTTGGCCGCCGCAGGCGTATGCGACATCGCCGCCAGCGCCGGCTACCGCCGGCTGGAGAACCAGCTCTACCGCGTGGAGATCCACAGCGTGGATGCCGCCGGCACCGCCACCTTCAAGTGGTCGCGCGAGAACGGATCGGTGGCCTACGCCGTACAGTCCGTGACGGTGGACAGCGTGGCCCAGCGCACCACCGTGCGCGTGGCCGCGCGCGGGCGCGACGCCAACTTGGACCTGGCACCGCACGACCGCGTGGAGCTGCTGGACGATGCGGCCACACTGCAGCAGCGCGCGGGCCAGCTGTTCGAATACCTGAACGACGGCGACGATGCGCTGGAGCTGGTGCTGGCCGGCGTGCCCGCCACCGGCCTGGGGCAGGATGCCGGCAGCCACCCGCTGCTGCGGCGCTGGGACCAGCGGCCCACAGCGGCCGGCCAGAACGCGCTGGCCCTGGTGGAAGGCAGCTGGATCACGCTGGAAGACGGCGTGCAGGTGCGCTTCGCGCCTGGCGGCGCCTACCGCGTGGGCGACTACTGGCAGATACCCGCGCGCACCGCCACCGCCGATGTCGAGTGGCCGCAGGACGAAGAAGGCGCGCCCCTGCCCTGCCCCCCCGCCGGCGTGCGCGACGGCTGGGCGCGCCTGGGCCTGGTGACGGTGGACGCCGGCGGCCTGGTGAGCGCCATCACCGACTGCCGCGAATGGTTCCCGCCGCTCACGCAGCTGACGCAGCTGCTGTACGTGGGCGGCGACGGCCAGCAGGCCGCGCCCGGCGCCGCGCTGGCCGAGCCGCTGCGCGTGCGCGTGGCGCGCGGCGCGCTGCCGGTGGCGGGCAGCCGCGTGCGCTTCACGGTGGAGGCCGGAGGCGGCGCCGTGGGCAGCCCGGCCGCCGCCACAGCCGAAGCCGTCACCGACGCGCTGGGCCAGGCCGAATGCCCCTGGCAGCTCGGCGCCGATGCGCAGCAGCGCGTGCGCGCCCACCTGCTGGCCAGCGGCGGCACGCCGGTGCCGCAGCAGACCCTGGTGTTCGCCGCCACGGTCCAGGCGCCGGCGCAGGCGGGCGGCGGCTGCGAGATCACCATCGGCAAGGGCGGCGACTTCCCGCAGCTGGACTCCGACCTGCTGCAGCAGCTGCTCAAGGAGTACGGCGGCCACCTGTGTATCTGCTTCCTGCCGGGCCGGCACGTGCTCGACGGCCTCTCCGTCGCCGGCGACCAGATGCGGCTGTCGCTGCACGGCTGCGGGCCCACCGCCGTGGTCGCCGTGCGCGGGCCGCTGACGCTGGCTGAATTCACCGCGCTGGAGCTGCGCGACCTGCAACTGGCCATGGAGCCCAAGGCCCTGCTGGAGTTGAAGAACAACCGGGCGCTGGGCCTGCACGGCCTGCGCATCGACGGCAAGCAGGATGCGTCCTGGCCCTGGATCGTCGTGGACGGCACGGACGAGCTGCGCATGCACCAGTGCGAGGTGGCCCCCGCGCCCCTGGCCTCGGTGGTAGTGCAGAACGCCATAGGCCTGTGCGAGATCGCGCACAACCTGATCGGCGGCGACCTCGCCTTCTACGGCATGCCGCCTCCGAATGCGGCGGTCGCGGGGGCGGTCGCCGCCCTGGTGAAGGCGGCCAATGGTGAATTCCAGGTCCCCACGGGCCGCGGCCAGTTGGTGCTGGCGCACAACCAGCTGACGCGCCTGGGCCTGGGCGAGGCGATGCTCAAACAGTTGGCCGCGCAAAAGTTCGACGGCCTGTTCCACACCGTGGTGCTGCAGGGCAACAGCTTCAGCGACACAGTCAGCCTATGCGCCGGGGTGTTCATGAGCGTGACGGCCAACCACTTCACCGCCACCAAGCCGGCCAGCAACCACTATGGCGTGATGGTGGCGCGCAGCGCAGTTGCCAGTGGCAACGTGGGCGAGGTGGTCGGCGACCAGGCGACGCTGCGCTTCCTTGTGCCCAAGGGGCAATTCCGCGGGGCGGCCAACATGGTGTTCACGGTGCCGCAATCGACGGCATAAAATGACAGTGTCCTTGGCGCCGAAGTGCAACGGCCCTATCAGGTCAACGGGACCGGCCTCTCATCGCAAAACATCGCTGGCCAACACTCAACCAGGATCTTGCACTTGGCCCCTCAGGCCATAACGCACATCGTCACTTGCTGAGGCGGATCTTGCCGATCATGGGCACCAAGATGATCGATCTCTGAAAAGACAAACCCGGCCTAAGCCGGGTTCGCAATATGGTGGGTCGTAGTGGGATCGAACCACTGGCTTCCACCGTGTGAAGGTGGCACTCTACCGCTGAGTTAACGACCCGGCAGAAAACACACTGACGGCCTACGGCAAACCCTAAGTTTCCGTACCTCGGCATCCATCAGCCTTCCCAACAAACGCAATTACTTGGTTTTATTCAGAAAAACTGGTGGGTGATACATGGATCGAACATGTGACCCCTGCCGTGTGAAGGCAGTGCTCTACCGCTGAGCTAATCACCCGTTGCCGCAGTGTTTGCGGCAGCCTTCTATTATGGCACAGGTTTTCCAGCACTCTCGAAAGTCCGCCAGATTGTTTTGCCGCCGCTGGCTTTGTCGAGTTGGGTGAGCAAGTCTTCGTGGGCGGCACGCTCCTGGTCGTTGGCACGCAGCACGGGCAGTGCGATGCCGCTGAGGTCGATGCGCTGCGCGGCGGCAATAGGGGCGTGCGCGCTGCCGCCCTCTTCCTCGGCCACCAGCAGCGCTTCCTGGCCGCGCGTGAGGTTGATGTAGACGTCGGCCAGCAGTTGCGCGTCCAGCAGGGCACCGTGCAGCGTGCGGCCCGAGTTGTCCACCTCCAGGCGGGTGCACAGCGCGTCGAGCGAGTTGCGCTTGCCGGGGAACATCTCCTTGGCCATGACCAGGGTGTCGATCACGCCGTTGATGTGCTCGGCAAACGGCGGGTGGCCGGTGCGCTGCAATTCGCTGTTGAAGAAGCCGATGTCGAACGGCGCGTTGTGGATGATGACTTCGGCGCCGCGCATGAAATCCAGCACCTCGTCCACCACTTCGGCGAACTTGGGTTTGTCGCTGAGGAATTCGGTCGTCAGGCCGTGCACGCGCAGCGCGTCTTCATGGCTGTCGCGCTCGGGGTTGAGGTACAGGTGCAGGTGGCGGCCGGTGTGCTTGCGGTTCACCAGTTCCACGCAGCCGATTTCGATGATGCGGTCGCCGTTTTCGGGCGACAGGCCGGTGGTTTCGGTGTCGAAGACGACTTGGCGAGTCATATGTGCCCCCACATCAGTGGTTCTCTTTCGCGTGGTTGATGGAGTATTTGGGGATCTCCACCGTCAAATCCTGCTGCGCCAGGATGGCCTGGCACGACAGGCGAGATTGCGGCGTGAGGCCCCAGGCGCGGTCGAGCAGGTCTTCTTCTTCTTCCTCGGCTTCGTTGAGCGACGCGCCGCCCTCGCGCACGATGACGTGGCAGGTGGTGCAGGCGCAGCTCATGTCGCAGGCATGTTCGATATTGATCTTGTTTTCGAGCAGCGCCTCGCAGATGGAGGTGCCGGCGGGGGCCGTGATTTCAGCGCCATCGGGGCAGTATTCGGCGTGGGGCAGGATTTTGATGACGGGCATGGGGAGTCGTTGTTCTTAGAGGGATTGCACGTTCTTGCCCGCGAGCGCCTCGCGGATGCCGCGGTTCATGCGCCGGGCGGCGAAGGGCTCGGTGCCGTGGGCCAGGGCTTCGGTGGCGGCTTCGATGGTGGTGGCGTCTGGCGCGTCTTTGGCGGTGCGCAATTGGGCCATCAGCACGTCGATGGCGGCCCGCTCGTCGGCGGTGAGGAGGTCGCCGTCGGCATCGAGCGCGCTTTGCGTGGCGAGCAGCATACGGTCTGCGTCCACACGCGCTTCGACCACGGCACGGGCCTGCATGTCTTCCTGCGCCGTGGCAAAGCCCTCTTGCAACATACGGGCGATCTGTTCGTCGGACAGGCCGTAGGACGGCTTCACGTCGATACGCGCCTCCACGCCGCTGGTCTGCTCCTGCGCGCTGACGGAGAGCAGGCCGTCCGCATCGACGGTGAAGGTGACGCGGATGCGCGCCGCGCCCGCCGCCATGGGCGGAATGCCGCGCAACTCGAAGCGGGCCAGGCTGCGGCAGTCGGCCACGAGGTCGCGCTCGCCCTGCACCACGTGCAGGGCCAGGGCGGTCTGGCCGTCCTGGTAGGTGGTGAAGTCCTGCGCGCGGGCGGTGGGGATGGTCTCGTTGCGCGCCACGATGCGCTCGACCAGGCCGCCCATGGTTTCGATGCCGAGCGAAAGCGGAATCACGTCGAGCAGCAGCAGGTCGCCCGCCGCATTGTTGCCCGCCAACTGGTTGGCCTGGATGGCCGCGCCCAGGACCACGACCTCGTCGGGATTGAGGTTGGTGAGCGGTGCGCGGCCAAAGAACTCGCCCACGGCGCGCCGCACCTGGGGCATACGGGTGGAGCCGCCAACCATGACCACGCCCTGCACGTCGGCAGGTGCCAACTGCGCGTCGCGCAGCGTGCGGCGCACGGCGGCCAGGGTGCGCTGGGTGAGCGCGGCGGTGGCGGTCTCGAAATCCGCACTTTTCACATCAAATCGGGCTGTAGCGCCCGCCAGTTGAGCGCTGAAAGCTACCATTTCAGTAGCAGAAAGCGCCTCCTTGCAGGCGCGGGCGGCCAGGCGCACGGCGGCCTTGTCTTCGGGCGTCTGCGCCGACAGGCCCAGCTGGCCGAGCACCCAGTCGGCCAGCGCGGCGTCGTAGTCGTCGCCGCCCAGGGCCGAGTCGCCGCCGGTGGCCATCACCTCGAACACGCCTTGCGTCAGCCGCAGGATGGAGATGTCGAACGTGCCCCCGCCCAGGTCGTACACGGCGTAGACGCCTTCGCTGGCGTTGTCCAGGCCGTAGGCGATGGCAGCGGCGGTGGGCTCGTTGATGAGGCGCAGCAGCTTCAGGCCCGCCAATTGCGCCGCGTCCTTGGTGGCCTGGCGCTGAGCGTCGTCGAAGTACGCGGGCACGGTGATGACGGCGCCGTACAGGTCGTCGTTGAAGGTGTCCTCGGCGCGGTAGCGCAGCGTGGCCAGTATTTCGGCGCTTACCTCCACGGGCGATTTCACGCCGCCTGCGGTGGCGATGTTCACCATGCCGCCCTGCCCTTGCAGTTCATAGGGCAGCTTGTCGGCCCCGGCCACGTCGGCCAGTCCCCGGCCCATGAAGCGCTTGACCGAGGCGATGGTGTTGCGCGCATCCTGCGCCTGGTGGGCCACGGCGTCGTGGCCGATCTGGCGGCCGTTGCCTTCGAGGTAGCGCACGACGGACGGCAGCAGCACGCGGCCTTGGTCGTCGGGCAGGCATTCGGCCACGCCATTGCGCACTGCGGCCACCAGGGAGTGCGTGGTGCCCAGGTCTATGCCCACCGCGATGCGCCGCTGGTGCGGGTCGGGCGACTGGCCGGGTTCGGAAATCTGCAAAAGCGCCATGGGTCTGTATCTGTCGTGAGGGGCGTTATTGTCCTGGCTGCTCGCGGCGCTGGTCGATGCTCTGGGCAAATCGCGCAATGAACATAAGGGCTCTGACCTGCTGTGAGGCTTGGGCGTAATCGCCCTTTTCGTCGATGAGCCAGTCGAGCGCGGACAAGGCGCGGGCGCGGGCTGCGTCCACTTCGGTTTGCAGGGCATTGAACGCGGCTTCGCCGTCCGCTTCGTCCAACGCCTCGCGCCATTCCATCTGCTGTATCAGGAATGCGGGCGGCATGGCGGTGTTGTCCTCGGCGCGGATGGGCGCGCCATTCAGTTCGCACAGGTAGGCGGCTCGCTTGAGCGGGTCCTTGAGGCGCTGGTAGGCCTCGTTGATGCGCACCGACCATTGCATGGCCACGCGCTGCGCGGCGGCGCCTTGGGAGGCGAAGCGGTCAGGGTGGGCCTCGCGCTGCAACTCTTTCCAGCGCGCGTCGATCTGCGCGCGCTCCTGCGCGAAGCGGCGCGGCAGGCCAAAGAGTTCAAAGTCGTCGGATTGGAGGTTCATACAAGAAAAAACCGCCAGCGGGGCGGTTTTGCAAGAAGGCGCAGGGCCGCTCAGACGCGGAAGCTCTCGCCGCACCCGCAGCGGTCGCGCTCGTTGGGGTTGTTGAACCGGAAGCCCTCGTTCAGCCCTTCGCGCACGAAGTCGAGCTCGGTGCCGTCGATGTAGGCCAGGCTCTTGGGGTCGATGAGCACCTTGACGCCGTGGTTCTCGAACACGATGTCTTCCGGCGCGGCTTCGTCCACATACTCCAGCTTGTAGGCCAGGCCCGAGCAGCCCGTGGTCTTGACCCCGAGGCGCACGCCCAGCCCCTTGCCGCGCCGCGTGAGGTAGCGGTTCACGTGGCGGGCAGCGGCTTCGGTCAATGTGATGGACATGGGCTCAGGCCGCCACGGAATCAGCCACGGTGGCGCCGTGCTTGGCCTTGTAGTCGTTCACGGCGGCCTTGATGGCGTCTTCGGCCAGGATGGAGCAGTGCACCTTCACAGGCGGCAGGGCCAGTTCCTCGGCGATGGCGCTGTTCTTGATCTGCGCGGCTTCGTCCAGCGTCTTGCCCTTGACCCATTCGGTCACGAGCGAGCTCGACGCGATGGCCGAGCCACAGCCGTAGGTCTTGAAGCGCGCGTCCTCGATCACGCCGGTGTCGGGGTTCACCTTGATCTGCAGCTTCATCACGTCGCCGCAGGCGGGCGCGCCCACCATGCCGGTGCCGACGGTGTCGTCGCCCTTTTCAAAGGAGCCGACGTTGCGGGGGTTTTCGTAGTGGTCTACCACTTTGTCTGAATAAGCCATGGTCTATTCCTCCTTTACTAACGAGGGCGGCGCTCAGTGCGCGGCCCACTGGATGGTGCTCAGGTCCACGCCATCCTTATACATCTCCCACAGCGGGCTCAGTTCGCGCAGCTTGGCCACGTTGTGCCGGATGGTGGAGATGGCGTAATCGATCTCTTCCTCAGTCGTGAACCGGCCGATGGTCATGCGCAGGCTGCTGTGCGCCAGTTCATCGCTGCGGCCCAGGGCGCGCAGCACGTAGCTGGGCTCCAGGCTGGCCGAGGTGCAGGCGGAACCGCTGGAGACGGCCAGGCCCTTGATGCCCATGATCAGCGACTCGCCTTCGACGAAATTGAAGCTCATGTTCAGGTTCTGCGGCACGCGGTGTTCCATGCTGCCGTTGATGAACACCTGCTCGATGTCCTTCAGGCCGTTCAGCAGCCGCTGCTGCAGCGCGCGGGCCTTGGCGTTCACCTCGTTCATTTCGAGCTTGATGATGCGGAAGGCCTCGCCCATGCCGACGATCTGGTGCGTGGGCAGCGTGCCCGAGCGCATACCACGCTCGTGACCGCCGCCGTGGATTTGCGCCTCGATGCGCACGCGTGGCTTGCGGCGCACGTACAGCGCGCCCACGCCCTTGGGGCCGTAGGTCTTGTGCGCGGTCATGCTCATCAGGTCGATGGGCAGGGTCTTCATGTCGATATCGACCCGGCCCGTGGCCTGCGCGGCATCGACGTGCAGCAGGATGCCCTTCTCGCGGCAGATCGCGCCGATGGCGGGGATGTCCTGGATCACGCCGATCTCGTTGTTCACGAACAGCACGCTGACCAGGATGGTGTCGGGGCGCAGGGCTGCCTTGAAGGCGTCGAGGTCGAGCAGGCCGTCTTCCTTCACGTCCATGTAGGTCACGTCGAAACCCTGGCGCTCCAGCTCGCGCATGGTGTCCAGCACGGCCTTGTGCTCGGTCTTGAGCGTGATGAGGTGCTTGCCCTTGCCCTGGTAGAAATGGGCCGCGCCCTTAAGGGCGAGGTTGATGGATTCGGTGGCGCCGCTGGTCCAGACGATTTCGCGCGGGTCGGCGCCGATCAGGTCGGCCACGTGGCCGCGCGCTTTTTCGATGGCCTCTTCGGCCTCCCAGCCCCAGGCGTGGCTGCGCGAGGCCGCGTTGCCGAAGTGCTCGCGCAGCCAGGGAATCATGGCGTCGACCACGCGCGGGTCCACGGGCGTGGTCGCGCCGTAGTCGAGGTAGATGGGGAAATGTGGGGTCATGTCCATGACTGGCTCTTTTGTTTTATTCAACGATCGAAAAAGCGGCGCAGGCCGCGCTCATCACGATTTGGCGAAGGCGTTGCCCAGGGCGAACACCGAGTTCGGCGCATTCACGCGGATCGGCTTGACCACGGGCGTGGTGGAAATGGCACGGCGCACCACGGGCTTGTCCTCGATCTGCACGCCCTTGGCGAGTTGCTCGTCCACCAGCTTCTGCAGCGTGACGGAGTCGAGGAACTCGACCATGCGCTGGTTCAGTGCCGTCCAGAGGTCGTGCGTCATGCAGCGGCCCGCTTCGCCCAGGCAGTTTTCCTTGCCGCCGCATTGGGTGGCGTCAATGGGTTCGTCCACCGAGACGATGATGTCGGCCACCGTGATGTCGCTGGCCTTGCGCGCCAGCGTGTAGCCGCCCCCGGGGCCGCGGGTGGATTCGACCAATTCATTGCGGCGCAGTTTGCCGAACAGCTGCTCCAGGTACGACAGCGAGATCTGCTGGCGCTGGCTGATGGCCGCCAGCGTGACGGGGCCGTTGTTCTGGCGCAGGGCCAGGTCGATCATGGCGGTGACCGCAAAGCGGCCTTTGGTAGTGAGACGCATCGCAAGCTCCTTAGCTTGTATGTGGTGGCAAACGCCGGCGTGGTTGTGGGGTACACGGGTACGCACGGCACCGTCTCCGCCCCTTGCTCCGGCCTGGGTGACAGGCGCGGATCCCTTCTTGGGCTGTTTTGTTGAGTATTTCGGACAAGTATACCAGAAATCCCTATTGTTTTTGTCGGGTAAGTGGTGCCTGCGCTGGCACGCGCGGGCGTGTACCCGCGTACCCTCGAGAGGAAGATGACCCCGACCACCGCCCTTTCAACCCTTTCGAGCAGATTGACGCTGCTCACGCTGTTGGCCCTGCTGGCCTTTGCGGGCAACTCGTTGCTGTGCCGCTACGCACTGCTCCACACGTCCATCGGGCCGGCGGCGTTCACCGGCGTGCGGATACTGTCCGGCGCTGCCACGCTGTGGCTGATTGTGCGGGTGCGCGCGGCAGACCGGCCACCCACGGGGGATTGGCTCGGCGCGCTGGCGTTGTTCGTCTATGCCGCGGCCTTTTCTTTCGCCTATGTGGGGCTTGCCGCCGGGCCGGGGGCGCTGCTGCTGTTCGGCGCGGTGCAGGTCACGATGCTGGGACACGGGCTGTGGGCGGGGGAACGCCTGCGCGCCACCCAATGGGCCGGCCTGCTCCTGGCCCTGGCCGGGCTGGTGGCGCTGATGCTGCCGGGGTTGGAGGCGCCCGCGCCGGCCAGCGCGGCGCTCATGCTGCTGGCGGGCGTGGCCTGGGGGGTGTATTCGCTGCGCGGCCGCAGCGGGGGCGACCCGTTGCGTGGCACGGCGGGCAACTTCATGCGGGCGGTTCCGTTGGCGCTGGGGTTGTGGCTGATGGCGCCGCACAGCGCGCTGGATGGGGCCAGCCTGGCCGGCTGGGCGAGCGGCATCGCCTCGGGCGCGCTGACCTCGGGCGTGGGCTATGCCCTGTGGTACGCGGCGCTGCCGGGCCTGTCGTCCACCCGGGCCGCCGCCGTGCAGCTCAGCGTGCCGGTGATCACGGCCTTTGGCGGCGTGCTGCTGCTGGGCGAGACGGTCACGCCGCGCATGTTGCTGGCCTCTGCCGCCATTCTGGGCGGGGTAGCGGCGGTGCTGCGGGGCAAGGCGTAGTTCACCGCTCGCCCCCGTGCGCCCCGAATGCCTGGTCTTTGAGATGCGCCAACTGGTCCCGCACCCGCGCAGCCTGCTCGAACTCCAGGTTGCGCGCGTGTTCCAGCATCTGCTTCTCCAGCCGCTTGATCTCCTTGGCAATGTCTTTTTCCGACATGTCCTCCACCCGCGCGCGCTGTAGCGCCTCCTGCTCGGCGCGCGCGGCGTCCTTGCCGGCTTTTTCGCTGTAGACGCCGTCAATAAGGTCTTTCACCTGCTTGACGATGGCGCGAGGCTGGATGCCGTGGGCTTCGTTGTGGGCGATCTGCCGGGCGCGGCGGCGCTCGGTCTCGCCGATGGCCTTTTTCATCGACTCGGTGATGCGGTCGGCGTAGAGGATGGCCGTGCCGTTCAGGTTGCGCGCGGCCCGGCCTATGGTCTGGATGAGGCTGCGCTCTGCGCGCAGGAAGCCTTCCTTGTCCGCATCGAGGATGGCGACGAGCGACACCTCGGGAATGTCCAGCCCCTCGCGCAGCAGGTTGATGCCCACGAGCACGTCGAACGCGCCCAGGCGCAGGTCGCGGATGATTTCCACGCGCTCGACGGTGTCCACGTCGGAGTGCAGGTAGCGCACCTTCACGCCGTTGTCGGTCAGGTAGTCGGTCAGCTGCTCGGCCATGCGCTTGGTGAGCGTGGTGATGAGCACGCGCTCGTGGCGGTCGGCACGCAGGCGGATTTCGTGCAGCACGTCGTCCACCTGGTGGGTGGCGGGGCGCACTTCGACGAGGGGGTCCACCAGCCCCGTGGGGCGCACCACCTGGTCCACGATCTGGCCGGAGTGCTGCTTTTCGTAGTCCGCCGGGGTGGCGGAGACGAAGATCACCTGCCGCATCCGACGCTCGAACTCCTCCAGCTTCAGCGGGCGGTTGTCCAGCGCCGAGGGCAGGCGGAAGCCATATTCCACCAGCGTGGTCTTGCGCGCGCGGTCGCCGTTGTACATGGCGGAGAGCTGGCCCATCATCTGGTGGCTTTCGTCCAGGAACATCAGGGCGTCGCCGGGCAGGTAGTCCGTCAGCGTGCTGGGCGGCTCGCCGGGTGCCGCGCCGGACAGGTGGCGCGTGTAGTTCTCGATGCCCTTGCAGTGCCCTACTTCGCTGAGCATCTCCAGGTCGAAGCGCGTGCGCTGCTCCAGGCGCTGGGCTTCCACGAGCTTGCCGTCATCCAGCAGCTGCTTCAGGCGCTCGGCCAGTTCGAGCTTGATGGTCTCGACGGCGGCCAGCACCTTGTCGCGCGGGGTGACGTAGTGGCTGCTCGGGTACACGGTGAAGCGCGGGATCTTCTGCTGGATGCGGCCCGTGAGCGGGTCGAACAGCTGCAGGCTGTCCACCTCGTCGTCGAACAGTTCGATGCGGATGGCCAGTTCCGAATGCTCGGCGGGGAACACGTCGATGGTGTCGCCGCGCACGCGGAATTTGCCCCGGCTGAAATCCTGCTCGTTGCGCTGGTACTGCATCCGGATGAGCTGCGCGATCACGTCGCGCTGGTTCATGCGGTCGCCCGTGCGCAGCGTCATCACCATGCGGTGGTAGCTCTCGGGCTCGCCGATGCCGTAGATGGCCGACACGGTGGCGACGATGACCACGTCGCGCCGCTCCATCAGGCTCTTGGTGCACGACAGGCGCATCTGCTCGATGTGCTCGTTGATGGCGCTGTCCTTTTCGATGAACAGGTCACGCTGGGGCACGTAGGCTTCGGGCTGGTAGTAGTCGTAGTAGCTGACGAAGTATTCGACCGCGTTCTTCGGGAAGAACTCGCGGAACTCGCTGTAGAGCTGCGCGGCCAGCGTCTTGTTGGGCGCGAACACGATGGCCGGGCGGCCCAGCCGCGCGATGACGTTGGCCATGGTGAAGGTCTTGCCCGAGCCCGTCACGCCCAGCAGGGTCTGGAAGGCCTCGCCGTCGTTCACGCCCTCCACCAGCTTGGCGATGGCCTCGGGCTGGTCGCCGCTGGGGGGGTACGGCTGGAACAGTTGGAACGGCGAATCGGGGAACTCGACGAACTGGCCGGTAGCGGTGGTTTCTTGCATGGGCGTGTGCACGGCTTCGGGGTATAGGCCGTTAGACTTGGGGTTTGACCCTAAGCCTACCTGTTTTTCCATCCACCCTCTTCCCCTAGGACTTCCCATGTCTCTGTTTTCCGCCGTCGAAATGGCCCCCCGCGACCCCATCCTGGGCCTGAACGAGCAATTCGCCGCTGACACCAACCCCAAAAAGGTCAACCTGGGCGTGGGCGTGTATTTCGACGACAACGGCAAGCTGCCCCTGCTCGAATGCGTGCAGGCCGCCGAGAAGGCCATGATGGAAAAGCCCGCCGCGCGCGGCTACCTGCCCATCGACGGCATCGTGGCGTATGACAACGCGGTCAAGAGCCTGGTGTTCGGCGCGGACTCCGAGCCGGTGCAGTCGGGCCGCGTGGCCACGGTGCAGGCCATCGGCGGCACGGGCGGCCTGAAGATCGGCGCGGACTTCTTGAAGCGCCTGAGCCCCAACGCCAAGGTGCTCATCAGCGACCCGAGCTGGGAAAACCACCGCGCCCTGTTCACCAACGCCGGCTTCACGGTCGAAAGCTATGCCTACTACGACGCGGCCAAGCGCGGCGTGAACTTCGACGGCATGTTGGCCGACCTGAACGCCGCCGCGCCCGGCACCATCGTGGTGTTGCACGCCTGCTGCCACAACCCCACGGGCTACGACATCACGCCCGCGCAGTGGGACCAAGTGATCGCCGCCGTCAAGGCCCGGGGCCTGACGCCCTTCCTCGACATGGCCTACCAGGGCTTCGGCAACGGCATCGCCGAGGACGGCGCGGTCATCGGCAAATTCGTGGCCGCGGGCCTGACCTTCTTCGTGTCCACCTCGTTCAGCAAGAGCTTCAGCCTGTACGGCGAGCGCGTGGGCGCCCTCTCGGTGCTGTGCGAGAACAAGGAAGAAGCCGGCCGCGTGCTGAGCCAGCTCAAGATCATGATCCGCACCAACTACAGCAACCCGCCCATCCACGGCGGCGCGGTGGTGGCCGCCGTGCTGAACAACCCCGAACTGCGCGCCCTGTGGGAAAAGGAACTGGGCGAAATGCGCGTGCGCATCAAGGCCATGCGCCAGAAGCTGGTGGACGGCCTGAAGGCCGCGGGCGTGCAGCAGGACATGGGTTTCATCACCCAGCAGATCGGCATGTTCAGCTACTCGGGCCTGTCCAAGGACCAGATGGTGCGCCTGCGCAATGAGTTCGGCGTGTACGGCACGGACACGGGGCGCATGTGCGTGGCTGCGCTCAACAGCAAGAACATCGACTACGTGTGCGAGTCGATCGCCAAGGTGGCCTGAGACGGGTTTCGCCCCATCTGCAACGCCGTAGCACATCGCTGCTACGGCGTTTTTTACTGGTGCGTTGATATGCCGCAACACCATTCAGCCCGGCTTTTTGTGAACCAGGCACTGCGCAACCCTGCCAACCGCACCATCCTGGAACGCCTGCCCGCGCTAGGCCTGCCCGATGCCTGGCTGGTGGCCGGATGCATGTTCCAGACCATGTGGAACCTGCGCGCTGGGCGCGCCGCCGGCGGATGGCATCCGCGACTACGACATCTTCTACTTCGACCCCGGCGACCTTTCACAAGAAGCCGAGGACGCCTGCGCCCGGCCGGGGTTGCGATTTATGCAACAACGTCCTGCCTGGTCGCAACGCCCAAGGCATACCTTGGGCGGCAAGTGGAGCCATTAATAGATTTCCTGGCCGCCACCCAGCAAATGAGAGTGGCAATCCAAAGCCGGCTGGTCACAGTTCTGGACAAAAGCCTTCATGGTGTCCGGTTGCCAACCATTGAACCAGTCGCCGTGCGCTGAATAACCTCCAGGCAAAGAAGAGCTGTAATTGTCTGACGACAGGCGCCAACGCTTCGTAGAGTTAGCCTCCGTGACCGGATAGAGGATGTTGAAAGTCACCTCAGGCAGCGGCACCGGATGAGAAGCAGGGCAACCGGGTTGGTCAGGACTGGCATAGGCCATATGACTCTTGTGATCCGGAGAATCAAGATTCTTGCCATCCCAGCACTGCGGGAAAGTAATTCGCTGCCAGACTTCCGAATTTACCGGGCAGTTTGGAATACCAAATCCGTGCTGATCCGGAATATCCGCAGTATCGGACTGGCAAAGATAAAGGAAATTCCCCATGGGCGAAGCATTCTTCGCGTCTCCCGCAACCATTCGCAAGCCTTGAGGCATGGGCTGTACTGAGCTGGGAACGACACCGCTGTAGCCCGTCTTGTAATAAATCTGGGCAGATTTAGGCTGAAGGGGCCTGCCATTTTTTGTATCGATCATCGCAGGAACCCAATAGGCCGTGCGATTCACGATACCGCCGCGGCAAGTGGAATTACCAGTGGAAGCAATCGATGACGCCGTTGAGTTCGCGTTGGTACCCGTATTCCCAAAGAACGCATGAAGGTGAGAGGCGCCGGGCTGCCCTGGATAAAGAATGGGATCATCGAAAGCCATATGACTGTAATCGCAGGAGGTGCGAAAGGCTCCCGTTCCATCACTGGGGCCGGGTTGCTCAGTGGTGGGGCTGACCTGTGCGATGGAACTTCCAGGTGATCCCGCAGGAATGAGAGCTGCATTGACATATGGCATTTGCATCTGTCCCGCAGGGGCGGGAGCCGGAGATGGGGCGGGCGATGGAGCGTGAGCCGGGGGGCGGCCTGGAGATCGGCTTGGTGGCGAAATCTTCTTGGCTTTCTGGCTTAAATCAGTTCCATCAACCGTTCCACCGCCGCCGCAGGCTGTTAGAAAAAGTGCCGATAACGCAATCACCTTTAGTTTTTCCAGACGAGTGATCATAAATTTGGACCTTAGATAGCGGTTTGTGTTAATAAACCAGGGCGTATGCTCCTGGGTAAAATAAATAAAACCAATGAACCCGTCCACCTACCTGTGCGCAAGCTATGCCGAAGGCGCGTTTTATGCAAATACCCATACGACAGTTGGACGCCAGACACGCTTCAACCGCAAACACTCAAGCGGCGAGACAATCAATATAAGCGACCCATCTTTGGCAGGCTACATTAATGCAGTTTCGCAGCTTCCTCGTGAGTCAAAACCGAAAAAAGCAATGCTTTTTGCATATAGTTCTGCCTTCGTGGTGTTGCTGTAAAAATCAGCGTGGTGGCGCACCGGCCCACGTATCCGCAGGTCTGCAGGTGCATGAAGGCCGGAAGCTGACCGCGCCCTGGGATGAAGTGCAGGCCAACGTGTCATTGGCTGCATAGGCTGAATTCGATCATCGCCATTGGCTGACAGCCAGGAGATGCTACTGAAAATGTAGCTGCCAGCGCACGCCGCACGGGCGCTA
This sequence comes from Acidovorax sp., assembly GCA_047601665.1. Lineage (GTDB taxonomy): Bacteria > Pseudomonadota > Gammaproteobacteria > Burkholderiales > Burkholderiaceae_C > JASGIT01. The sequence continues at coordinate 3,813,843 of JASGIT010000001.1, read as the reverse complement.
CAGGCCTAAAACCCTTGATATTCCGCATGGCACCGTCAGCGCAGCCGCCTGCGCAGTATTTCGGGTGGCCGCGCCGCATTGGCGCGGCGCGTGCCTGTAGGTGCCTGAACACAAGTCCGAAATCAGCCAGACGGCGCCAGGCGGGAGCAAAAGAATGCGCAGGAAATCTCACCCCGCATTCCACAGACCATGCCCCCGCCCCTTCCGCTTCCCCGTGTCTTTCCCCGCCTGGCCTGGTCAAACCTGGCCGCGCAATTCGCTGAACAGCTGAGCTTGGCCGTGGCGCCCCTGGTGGCGGTGATGGCCCTGGGAGCTGGCGCGGGTGAAATCGGCCTGCTGGCGGCCATGCAGACGCTGCCGTTCCTGCTGCTGTCGTTGCCGCTCGGCGTTCTGGCCGACCGGATGCCGCGGCGACGCTTGATGCTGTGGGGCGAAGGGCTGCGCCTCGTGTCGCTGCTGGCCCTGCTGGCGGCGTGGCTGTCGTCGTCCCTCGGCATCGGCGGGCTCGCCGTCCTGGGGTTCCTGGGAGCCGTCGGCACGGTCGGCTTCAGCGTTGCGGCGCCTGGCCTCGTCACGTCGCTGGTTCCACGCGCGTCGCTGGCGCAGGCCAACGCCCGGCTGGAGCTGGCCCGCAGCGCCGCTTTCGCCGCCGGCCCGGCGGTTGCGGGCGCGCTGGTTTCCTGGGCCGGTGCTTCGGCGGCCTTTGTCTTGGCGACGCTGCTGTCGGCCGCCGCGATCGGCCTGCTGCTGCGCGTGGCCGCGCCAGCGGCATCGGCGCCGACAGTGCGGCGGCATGTGCTGCGCGAGGTTGCCGAGGGCGCTCGCTTCGTCTGGCGGGATGCGCTGCTGCGCCCCATCATGGCGACCGGGGTGATTTTCAATCTCTCGTGGTTTCTCCTGCAGGCCGCGTATGTGCCTTACGCCGTCCGCCGGCTCGGGCTGGACGCGGCGTCCGTGGGCACCACGCTGGCCCTGTATGGCGTGGGCATGTTGACCGGCGCATTGGCAACGGCACCCATCGTGGCCCGGCTGCCCCTGGGACGGGCCATCCAGATCGGCCCGGTGGCGGGCGTGTTGGCCGCCGCCAGCCTGGTTGCGACGCTGGCCGTGCCAAGTGCCTGGCTGGCTGGCCTGTGCTTTTTTCTGCTGGGCGCGGGGCCGATGGTGTGGACGATCACGACGGCCACGCTGCGCCAGAGCATGACCCCCGACGCCTTGCTGGGCCGCGTGTCCGCCGTGTTCCTCACCGCCAATGCCGGCGCGCGCCCCGTGGGGGCCGCGCTGGGCGGGCTGGTGGGGGCCGCCTGGGGCGAATCCGCCTGCCTCCTGGTGGCGCTTGCGGGCTTCGTCCTGCAGGCTGCCGTGGTGCTGGGCTCGCGGGTGTCAGCGTTGCAGCGGCTGCCGGCGGCGCGGCCTCAGAAGGTGTGAATGAATCCGGCGTGCCCGAGCAGGCTGCGAAAACGCGGCTGATCTAGGCGCAAAGCGCAGCCATAGCTCGGGCTATGGCGAGTATTTGCAACGACGAGAGGCGTGTTTTGGTGGAATGAGCGGGCATGTCGGGTTCGTTCACACCTTCTCAGGTCCCCCAGAGCATCGACCGCATCGAAATCGACGCCGCCTGAAACCCCGTATTGAAGAACCGCGCTTCCTCGCCCTGCTCCACCGCGCCCGCCGCGTAGAGCAGCGGCAGGAAGTGTTCATAGGTGGGGTGCGCCAGTTGGGCCGTGTCGCCCCACTGCTGGAACCGGGCCAGTTCCTCCAGCCGTCCGGCCTTTACCAGCTCCGTCACCTGCTGGTCGAACGTCTGCGCCCAGTCATAGGCCGCGTTGAGGCCCGTGCCCAGGCGCATGGCGCGCAGGTTATGCACCACGTTGCCGCTGCCCACGATGAGCACGCCGCGTTCGCGCAGGCCGCGCAGCTTCCTGCCCAGGGCGAAATGCTCGGCGGGCGGGCGAGCGTAGTCCATGCTCAACTGCAGCACCGGGATGTCGGCGGAGGGGAACATCGGCTGCAGCACGCCCCAGGCGCCGTGGTCCAGGCCCCATTCGGTGGCGTCCACGCCCAGGCCCAGTTCCTTGGCCAGGGCCTGCGCCACCGCAGGCGCGCCGGGCGCGGGGTATTGCACCTCGTACAGCTCGCGCGGAAAGCCGCCGAAGTCGTGGATGGTGCGCGGCTGCGCCATGCCGGTCAGGTACGCGCCGCCTTGCGTGAGCCAGTGGGCCGATATGCACAGGATGAGCCGGGGCCGCGCGTGCGCCAGCAGTTCGGCTCCCAGGTCTTGCCAGGTGCGCCGCCAGGCGTTGTCTTCGATGGCGTTCAGGGGGCTGCCATGGCCGATGAACAGCACGGGCAGGCGGGGCGATGGGTTCAGCGTCATGGGAGTACGGCGGAAAAAGCAAACCTTGGGGCGAGCCTTGGAGGTTACCGCTCGTCAGCGCCCCGGCGCGCTGCTTCGACGGCTTTATGCTCTGACGTTGAGGCTTATTACCAGGAGACAACATGCCACCCCAACCCGCTGGCGCCAACCCGGGCACCGTCAACGTCCAGACCCTGCTGAACGCACACCCGTTCTCAGGCTTCCAGTGGGTGATCTTCGCCCTGTGCTTCCTGATCGTGCTGATCGACGGCTTCGACACCGCCGCCATCGGCTTCATCGCGCCCTCACTGCTCAGCGAGTGGGGTCTCGAAAAATCCCACCTCGGTCCCGTGCTCAGCGCCGCGCTGTTCGGCCTGGCCTTCGGCGCTTTGAGCGCCGGGCCGCTGGCCGACCGGCTGGGCCGCAAGAGCGTGCTGACGGCGGCGGTGGTGCTGATGGGCGTGGCGTCCATCGTCTCGGCGCTGTCGTCCAACCTCACCGAGCTGTCGATCTGGCGCTTCGTCACCGGCCTGGGCCTGGGGGCGGCCATGCCCAATGCGGTCACGCTCATGAACGAGTACTGCCCCGACAGCAAGCGCTCTTTCATCACCAACGCCATGTTCTGCGGCTTTCCGGTGGGCTCGGCGTTCGGCGGCTTCTTTGCGGCATGGATGATTCCGCACTTCGGCTGGCGCAGCCTGCTGATCCTGGGCGGCGTGGTGCCGCTGGTGCTGGCGGTGCTGATGATCGCGGTGCTGCCGGAATCCGTGCGCTTCATGGTGGCGCGCAGCTACCCGGCGGAGCGCATCCGCAAGGCGTTGGCGCGGGTGACCGGGCAAGCGCCGCAGGCCACCGCCTTCACGCTGGATGAAGCGGCCCCGTCCGCCGGCGCCGATACCGGCCCGCAGGGGCTGCGGCTGGTGTTCTCGGGCAAGTTCCTCGTCGGCACGCTGATGCTCTGGCTGGCCTACTTCATGGGCCTGGTCATCGTCTACGGCCTGGTCAACTGGATGCCCGTGCTGTTCAAAGAGGCGGGTATTCCGCCCAGCCAGGCGGCGGTCATCGCGGCGCTGTTCCAGCTCGGCGGCATTGGCGCCATCTTCTTCGGCCTGCTGATGGACCGGGGCAACGCCAACGTCATCATCGCCTGCGGCTACGCGCTGACCTGCGTGGCGGTGATGGTGATCGGCCAGGCACTGGGCGCGGGCGTGCCCGCGCTGGTGGCCGCGGTGTTCGTGGCGGGGCTCATCATGAATGCCTCCCAGTCGTCCATGCAGGCGCTGGCGGCGGAGTACTACCCCACGGCGGGGCGCGCCAGCGGGGTGGCGTGGATGCTGGGCATTGGGCGTTTCGGGGGGATTGCCGGCTCGTTCCTGGTGGCAGAGCTGGCGAGCCGCCATTTGCAATTGCCCACGGTGTTCATGGTCGTCGGCATTCCGGGCCTGATCGCGGCGCTGGCGCTGCTGGTCAAGAACAAGGTGGCGGGGCCGACCCTGGGCGTCGCGCGGTCCGGCGGCGGGCATTGATGACCGCATAATCGCACCCCGTGCCCGCCTTCCACCGCTTCCATCTGCGCGCCATCGGCCAATTGGGCCGCGCCGTGCTGCTGTGGTTCGCGCTGTCGCTGGGGGCGGCCATTGCCTCGCCGGTCATCCATCCGCAGGTGATGGATCTGGTGTGCTCCAGCGCCGGGGCGGTGAAGGTCATCGTCAAGACCGCCGACGGGGCGCAGGAACTGGGCGCCTCCCACCTCGACTGCCCGCTGTGCGCGCTGACCGGCGCGCCGCCGCCGGTGGCCTTGTCCACGCAACTCTCGCAGCCGCAGCCCCTGGGCCATGTGCTGCGGCCCATTCCCGCAGCGCGCATTGCGGCGGCCACCGCCGCGCCGCTGCCGCCTCGTGGGCCGCCCGTTCTCTGATTTGCTCTTGATTTGATAGCCTCCAGCGCTTGCTGCATAAGCGCTGGAGCCGTTTTTTCTTGCAATTCAGAGGATATTCCCATGAAAAAAACCGTGCTGTCGTGCGCGCTGGGCGCTGCGGCAGTTCCCTGGTTGTCTTGCCCTGCCTGGGCCGACGATGCCCCCGAGCGCCTGAAATCGCTGGGCGTCGTCACCGTCTCGGGCGGCCAGCCCACCTCGCTGCCCACGCAGATCCCCACCACCATCGAGGGCATGACGCGCGAGGATGTCGAGACACGCATCAACGCCACCGACAGCGAAGACGCGCTCAAGTACCTGCCCAGCCTGCTGGTGCGCAAGCGCTACATCGGCGACTACAACCACGCCATCCTGTCTACCCGCGCCTCGGGCACGGGCAACAGCGCGCGCTCGGCGGTGTATGCGGACGGCATCCTGCTGTCGAACTACCTGGGCAACGGCATTGCCAACGGCAGCAACTACGCGCCGCGCTGGGGCATGGTGTCGCCCGAGGAAATCGAGCGCGTGGACGTGATGTACGGTCCGTTTTCCGCCGCCTACCCCGGCAACTCGGCGGGTGCGGTGGTCGACTACGTGACGCGAATGCCCACGAAGTTCGAGGCCCACGTAAGCGCGGGCTACTCGTCGCAGCCCAATCGCCTGTACGGCCCGCGCCAGACCTTCAACGGCTGGCAGACCGGCGCCAGCCTGGGCAGCAAGGTGGGCGACTGGAGCTGGTGGCTGAGCGTGAACCGCACCGACAGCGAAGGCCAGCCGCTCACCTTCACCACCGCCACGCTGGCCTCGGGCATGGCAGGCAGCGCAGGCACTCTGGTCACCGGCGCCGTGCCGGGGCTGAACACGCTGAACCAGCCCTGGTACATCCTCGGCGCGGGCACCCAGTACCACACGGTGCAGGACCAGGCCAAGCTCAAGCTGGCTTATGACTTCTCACCCACGGTGCGCGCCGTCTACACCCTGGGCTGGTGGCAGAACGCGGGCCAGGGCCGCTCGCAAAGCTACCTGATGGACGCCAGCGGTCAGGCCGTGTACAGCGGCCCCGTCAACATCCAGGGCCGCACCTACACCCTGGCGCCCACGGCCTTCCCGCTCACCAACGACGACCAGACGCACGTGATGCACGGCCTCTCGGTCAAGAGCCGCACGCAGGGCCGGTTCGACTGGGAACTGGCCGCCAGCCTGTTCGACTACGTGAAGGACCAGCAGCGCGCCCCCACCGTCGCCCTGCCCCTGGCCGCCACCGGCGGCGCGGGCACGCTGCAGGACCAGAACGGCACCGGCTGGCGCACCCTGGCCGCCAAGGGCACCTGGCGGCCCGACGGCATGGCGGGCGCGCACATCGTGGACTTCGGGCTGGGCCACGACCGCTACCAGCTCGCCATCGCCAAAGCCAACGTCATCGGCGACTGGACGAACGGCGCGGTCAATCCGCAGTCCCTCGTCAGCAACGTGGGCGGCAACACCGCCACCACCAGCCTCTGGGCGCAGGATGCCTGGCGCTTCGCCCCGCAGTGGAAGGCCGTGCTGGGCCTGCGCTGGGAAGACTGGCGGGCCAGCAATGGCTATACCGCCACCGCCGCCAGCCAGCAAAGCTATGCCAGCCGCAATGAATCGTACTTCTCGCCCAAGGCCGCGCTGGCCTACCAGTGGGACACCAGCACGGTGCTGAAAGCCTCCGTGGGCCGCGCGGTACGCTTTCCCACCGTGGGCGAGCTGTACGGCGCCACCAGCGGCGGCGCGCTGTCCTTCATCAACGACCCGAACCTGCAACCCGAAAAATCCTGGACGGGCGAACTCAGCGTGGAAAAGGACACGGGCAACGGCCTCGCCCGCGCCACCCTGTTCCACGAGACCACGCGCGACGCGCTGTACAGCCAGCTCATCCCCGGCAGCACCGTGTCGCGCGTGCAGAACGTGGACAAGGTGCGCACCACCGGCGTCGAACTGGCGTACAGCGGCGACAACGTGTTCCTGCGCGGCCTGGGCCTGGGCGCGAGCATGACCTACGCCCACTCCATGACCGTGGCCGACGCCGCCTACCCCCAGGCCGTGGGCCAATGGCAGCCCCGCGTGCCCCGCTGGCGCGCCACCGCCTGGGCCACGTACCAACCCGATGACCGCTGGGCTTATACCGTGGCCGCGCGCTACAGCGGGCGGCAATACTCCAACCTGGACAACAGCGACGTGAACGCCTTCGCCTACTTCGGCGCGAGTAAATACTTCACCGTGGACCTGCGCGTGCGCTACCGGATCGATCGCCAGTGGTCCGCCGCCTTCGGCATCGACAACGCCAACAACTACCAGTACTGGAACTTCCACCCCTACCCGCAGCGCACCTACACGGCATCGCTGAAATGGGATCTTTGACAGGAGCCATCCCCATGAATACCCCGCTGAAAACCCTCGCCGCCGCCAGCGCCCTGCTGGCAGGCACCGCCTTCGCCCACGTCAGCCTGCCGCCCGGCCCCGCCGTGGCGGGCAGCGTGTACGAGGCCGCCTTCCTCGTCGGCCACGCCTGCCAGGGCGCGCAGGCCACCACCGGCATCACCGTGCGCCTGCCGCGCGGCTTCACGCTGCAGGACGTGCCCGCGCGCCCCGGCTGGAAGATCGACATCGACCGCAGCGGCAGCCCCAACAGCAGCGGCGCCGTGCGCTGGACGGCCGACAGCGCCGCCCAGGCCCTGCCCGGCAAGGAGAAAAGCGACTTCGTACTGCGCGGCAAACTGCCCGCCCAGGCCGGGCCGCTGTACTTCAAGGTACTGCAAACCTGCGATACAGGCAGCGCCGACTGGGCGCAATTGCCCGCCAAAGCCCAGGACGACGCAAAAGGTGACTTCCCCGCGGCCCGCCTGCTGGTGGTGGCCCCCGGCAGCGCCCCGGTAGAAGCCACGGGCGCATGGGCGCGGGCCACCGTGCCGGGCCAAAGCGGCACCGGCGCGTTCATGAAGCTGGCCGCAGGCAGCCCGCTGAAGCTGGTAGGCGTCAGCACCCCCGCCGCAGGCGTGGCCGAGGTGCACGAGATGAAGATGGAAGGCGACGTGATGCGGATGCGCGCCCTCCCCGCCCTTGCGCTGCCCGCGCACCAGATGGTGGAGCTCAAGCCCGGCGGCTACCACCTGATGCTCACGGACCTGAAACAGCCGCTGGCCGCGGGCCAGAGCATCCCTCTGAAGCTGACCTTCGAAGACGCGCAAGGCCAGCGCAGCACGCTGGCTGTGCAAGCGCCAGTCATGGCAGGCCCTGCGGGCGATGCGGGGGCGCACCGGCACTGATTTGGCTGTAGAGCGCCCAAGAAAAAAGGAGTTAGCCGCTAAGCTAACTCCTTTTTTCATTACCAGATTTGGTAGGCGCGATTGGACTCGAACCACTTATGAAGGGAATTTCAGTCTGAAGCTGTCGGGTCTACAGAGTGAGCACACCGGCCATTTCCGACAGCAATCCCCATCAAGTTCCCTGGGAAGTTCCCTGGGGCTTGGGGCGTATCATGTCGCGCCCTGCATGGGTGTGTGGCGTGAGATAAGCGCTCTGGCGCAGCTCCAGAATTCGCGTCGACTTTGACCACCCTGCCTGGCCCGATGTCGGGAGCTACCAGCCCAGCAGTGAATGCATTCTTAGTCATGCATCATCCTTCGTCCAGATCGGAGATCCAGGACCGACACCTCCAGGAAACTGCCAGCCCATCACCGTCACTGAGCTGATGACGTGACAACTGAGCGTAACGACGTGATCCTGAACTTGCTTGAGCCAGGCGATGTCGATGGGTGTATCGAATTTCTCCAGTCTCTTATTGAAGTAGCTCAGCAGCGACTTTCCGGAAGGTTCGGGTGCCTGCCAGAAGCCGTGGCATAGAGCATTGCGTATCTCTGCCGCCTCCTTGATGTCAGCGACGAGATCGCCGACGTTCTTAAAGTCAGCATCTTGATGGTCGCGGACAACCTTGCCATAGACCTCAGCCAATGGGTACAGCGTGTCGGTCATCGCCTTTTCGAGAATCGAGAGCCATTTTTCCAGCGCCTTTTTCCCCTCCAGTACGGTGTATTCCCCGGTGTACTCCCTCGTAGCGGTGAATGCGAAAATCGCCTTCGTTAGGGTGTCTTCGAGAAAACCGAACGTAGCGACCGTTCGGCCGAGTTGCTCCCAAAATTCCCGGCCGTGCAGATGCGTCGGGAATTGCGGATGAATTGCCTCCCGGTCAACGATGATTGAGGTCATGCAGCGAAGCGTAGCTCAATACAACAGTTTCTCGCTGTCGGCTTGAATGGCGTTTGGCGGCGTGGCCAGTTAAGACCGCTCCTGGCCGAAAGCCACCGCAAACCGTCCCTGCTCCACCGCCTCCCTGCGCTTGGCCGGCAGATACACGCCCTCCTTGGACTCCCGAATGCGCTTCTCCCGCTGGTGCACGCTCTGCGCCAGTTGCATGGGCAGGATGCGCCGCCCCGGGTTCTTCTCGTTGAAGCGCTGGATCGCCTCGCGCGCCTCGGCCTTGCCCTCCTCGTCCCTGGCCATGGCCGCCATGGCGAACTGCTCGACCAGGGTGCTGCGCCGCGCCTGCAGCGCGCGGTCGTGGCCCACGATGGCGGACTTGCCCTCGTAGGCGTTGCGCACGCTCGACGGCGAGAAGCCCAGGGCCTGGCCGCCCAGCGCCGCGGCGTCCACTTCGTCCTGCACCACGATGCCGGTCTTGTCCTTGACGCCCTCGGTCTCGTAGCGCAGCGCCTTGAGCGGGCCGCGCAGCACGCTGGGCGCCATGGTCTCTAGCCCGCGCTGGTAGCGGCCCTCGCTCATCTCCTGTAGGCCCTTGAGCACGTTGATGCCGATGCCGGCCACCGGGCCCAGGGCGGCGGTCATGGCGGATTCGGCCAGGCGCTGACCTTCCAGTCCTTCCTGCACGTCGGGGAAGATCAGCTTGTCCAAGCCCACGCGCCCGGAGATATCCCATGGCGTGAGGCGTGAGAGGCCGTGGGCCAGGACTTCGGCGGGCTTCTGGCCGAAGGTGTCGGCCAGCAGGTTCTGCAGCGCCACCTGGGCGTCCCAGGGTTCGTCGTCGTCACCGCCCAGCATCGAGGCGGCGGCCAGCAGCGTGGTCACCATGGGCAGGCCCAGCACACCGGCGGCCATGGCGTGCATGGCCAGCAGCCCGCCCAGCGCCTTGCGGGCTTCGGCGCGTGCTTCGGGCGTGGCGCCCCGCAGGGACTGCTGGGCGTTGCGCGCCAGGGTATAGACCATGTTCTGGCCGTACTGTTTGAATAGCAGCAGCACGCGGGCGACATTGCCTTGCATGACGCGCGGGCGGTTGTTGGCGCTGTAGTCGAAGTGGCCGTCGTAGGTGGCCTGCACGGCCTGCTGGTAGGCGGCCTTGCTGTCCGCGCCGGTCTCGCGCGCGAGCCGGTAGGCGGCCACGAACGTGACCTGGCGGTTGAATTTCTCGGCGTGGTGGAACAGGAAGCTGGCGGCGCGCATCACCGGGCGCAGCTTGTAGGCGACGTTCTTGTCCTCGCCCTGGGCGATGCCGGCCAGGTCGTGGGCCATGGTCACGTCCACCACGCCCGCGCGCACGGCTTCGTCGAAGGCGGCCTTCTCGTCCTGGCTCAGGGCGCTGGTGATGTCGTTCCTGCCGCGCGCGGCTTCCTGGCTGGCCTTGAGCAGCGCGGCGCCGGCCTTCTGGAATCCCCAGCGCGCGGCCATGACCGGGTAGGCCACCAGGGCGGTCTGGGTCAGGTTGACCATGGCCGATGCCGGGGACAGGCCCAGGTGGAACATGAAGCCCAGGCTGGTGAGTGCGGTAGACAGCGCATTGGTCTTCGGGTTCATGGCGGCGTCGTGGCGCTTGGCCATCTCGTCGACCACCTGCTGGGCCTTCACCGAGTCGAAGGCGGCATCGGCGGCGCCCACGTCCACGCGCTTCTGCATCTCGGCCAGTTGCTCCTGGAGCTGGTCGCCGTAGCGCAGCTTGGCCAGGTAGCTGGCGCCGTGGAAGACGTTCTGCGCGAAGGCGCGGCGCGCGTCCTGGCTGAAGCCGGGCGTGCCCTTGCGGTGGATGCCGTGCTTGGCCCAGGACAGATCCGGCAGCGACGACAGGTAGAGCTGGCCCAGGGCGTCTTCGAGCTCGGCGCGCTGCCTGGCATCCATGCCCTGCTTGTCCAGCACGCCGTAGAGCTGTTCCATGAAGCCGCGGCCCACGCTGTCGCGCTCGGCCACGAAGTCCTTGGCCTTGAGCACCTTGCCCACCGAGTAGCCCTGGCCAGCGGGGGAAGGCGGCCAGGAGCTGGCGCCGCGTGGTGTCGGCCTCGGCCATGGTCTCGGCGCGGCTGACGTTCGCCACCTTGCCGTCGGCGCCCTTGACCACCACCACGTACTGGCCGAAGCGCGCCAGCGGGAAGTACACGCCCTTGATGTGGCCGAAGAACTCGTCGTCCATGCGCTTGAGCAGGGCCGCGCGGCGCTCGCTGCCCATCTCCGTGCGCTCGATGCGCTCCTTGATGGCCGTGCGCACATCGCGCATGTGCTGGCGGTGGGTGTCGCGTGCCCGGGCGTACACGTCGCGCGCCGCAGGCGACAGGGCCTCGTAGCGGCGGCGCAGTTCACCGTACTTCAGCCGGTTGTCGCCGTCGACGTAGTCGCGGGCCGGGTCCATCTGCGCCAGGGTGGCATCGTGCATCAGCTCGGCCAGTGCGCGCTCGTCGGTCAGCTTGGCCCAGTCCTGCGCCAACTGGTCGGCCCCCGCCCCGGCCTCGTTCTTGTCGGCGTCCATGCGGGCCATCAGGTCGCTGTAGCCGCGCAGCTCGGGCAGCATGTTGCCGTACACGTCCACCAACTGGCGGCGGCCCAGGAACTGTAGGCCCAGGGGACGCAGGTCTGCGGCCTTGAAGCCTGCCTGCTGACGCAGGTTGGTGACCGTCATGGCCTTGAGCGTGTCGCCCATGCGCTGCGCGGCTGGGGTGTCGCCCTGCGTGCGAAAGCGCGCCATGTCGCCCGCGCGGGTGTCGCGCTGCTGCATCGGCGCGCGCCCGGCGTGTTCGATGGCCCGCAGCACGAAACGCTCGGCCTCGTTGTAGGTCATCTTGCGGATTCCGTCGGCCAGGCGCTGCATGCCTATGCGCTCGGCCACGCCGGCCAGCCAGTTGGCGATGGTGCGCACGCGCAGGCCCAGGCGGGTGCCGGCCTGCTCCTGGGCGCGCAGCTCCTCGGCCACCACGGCCAGCCCCTCCTCGATGGCCAGAGCCTCGTACTGGGCTGTCAGCGCGCTGCCGGTGTAGCCGCGATCGCGCAGAACCTGCAATTGCTGGGGCGCATCGGGAGCTTCTTTCTTCCAGCGATTCGCATACTCCTGCACCCGGCCGTCCCGCTTGGCCAGATCCAGCATCGTCTGCACATAATCCGAACTGGGCAACACATTGCGCAGCCCCAGGTGGAACATCTCATGGAAAAGCGTCTCGACAACAGCGTCAGCACTGCGGTGAGCAGATGCCACGATGACGATCCGGCGCTCGCCTGGTATCGCCGCCCCCATTACGCCGTCCGGCGCATCGACCCCAAGCTCCTCGCTCCGTCCCACGATGTCGATTGGTGGCGGGCTGGCGAGCCCCGCAAGGGCTTGCTGCACCGCCTGCTGGGCCTGTTCCACCGATAGGCCGCGCGCGGGCGACGCCTCGCCGCTGGTGCTGTAGAGCACTTCCGCCCCATCCTCCCCCCGCCGCGTCTCCACCGCCTGGAAGAACGCATCGAAGGCTTCCCGAATCTGCGGCAGCTCGCCCGCCGTCGGGTACGGATAGGCCCCTTCCAGCGCGAACATCGCATCGCCCACCACATTGGCCAGGTAGTCGTTGCCCGCGCTCTGGTCCTGCAACTTGGCGATGATGTAGCTCTCGAACGCGCGCGCCGACATCTCCGGCTTGGTGGTCCAGTATTCCTTGGTGCGCCGGTCGTCCAGCTTGCGGCTGCGCTCCTGCATCCTGGTGCGGTTGATGGCCGAGTTCACCTCCCGGAAGGCCGCGCGCATTTCCTCGCGCACACCCTCACCGCGGCGCGAGTCCTCGGTCATGTAGCTGCCGCCGTCGCCGCGCTGGCGCGAGAAGTAGTTGTCCAGGGCGTGCCACCATTCGTGCGCCAGGCTGCCAGCGCCCTGCTTCTTGGTCAGGTTGATGACCACCTCGCCGCGCTCATAGTGGGCCGCCGCTGGATCAACACCGCCCGATCCGCGCGCGCCGAAGGCCAGGCCCAGCCGCCCGCCCAGCGACAACGCCCGGGGCGGCAGGTTGAGCACGCCGGCCAAGTCCATCAGGGCGTCGTAGGCCTGGTTCAGGTCCTGCTGGCGGCGCGCGCCTTCGACGTAGTTGCCGAACTGCACGCCGCGGAAGCCGAAGGCCTCCTGGAACTGCCCGGGCGTCACGTCGGCGCCCTTGCGGTAGTCCTGGCCGATGCGCGGGGCGTTCTGGGCGCCGCGCACGGGCGGCACGGCCTTGTGCTTGGCCAGCAGGTCTTCCAGTTCGGCCTGGTGGTCGGCCAGGTACTGGCGCGCGGCCTTGAGGTCGGTGAACCCGGTCTTGAGTTCGGCCACGGTGCGCCCGATCTTCTTACCGATGTAGAACTCGCGCGCGCCGCCGGCCCGCTTGCCGTAGATCTCGAAGCTGGCGCCGCGCGCGGGCGCCTGTTCTTCGGCCAGCAGTTCGGCGGAGCGCCGCTGGAATGCGGCGATGGCGGCCTCGCGGGTGTTGCCCTTGGCGAGCTCGCGCGGCCAGTTGCCGAAGGCCGTGGCCTTGGCCGCGCGCGCCACGGTCCAGAGGATGCGCGGCGGGTCGTGGCGCACGCCGTCGTACATGGAGTACAGGCCCCGGGACAGGCTGATGCCCTTGAGCGAGCGGTCGTGGCCCACGGCCTCGTACAGGGCGGCCTGATTGGCGGTGTCCACCAGGCCAGCGCGCTCCATCTCGCGCGTGACGGTGGCGGCGTCGGTGCGGCCAGCCAGGATGTCCTCGGCGAAGCCGCGCAGCGCTTCCATCTTCTGGCTCCAGCCCTTGAGCTTCCAGGAAGACTGCGGCTTGGTGGGCACGGCGTCGCGCAGCGCGCGCACCAGGGCCACGTCCTTGGGCGCGGCGCCGCCCTCGAGCAGCTTGGCGTAGTCGGGCTCGGGCCAGGTCTTGGACAGCGGATGCGCCTTGGCGTCCAGTTCCTTGGCCTTGGCCATGCCGTCGGCGTAGGCCTCGGCGTAGAGCATCTTGCGCGCGCCGTGCAGCGTTTCGCCGAAGTCCTCGATGCGGGTGGATGCGGGAGCCGCGCCAGCGCTGGGTTTCTGGGCGGTTTCCGTTTTCGGATGTGATTGCGGCCGAGCGGCTTGCCCTGCCTTCTGTGCTGGCGCGCGGCCCACCACCGCGAATCCGTTCTTGAGCGAGTCGTCAGCCTCCACCGTGTAGACCACGCCGGGGTTCTCGCGCGCCAGCTCCGCGCGCACCTGGTTGGCGCGGAACTCGCTCAGGCCTTCCTTGTACTTGCCGATCTCGCGCGAGACTTCGCGGCCCTGGTGCTCGGGAGCCTTCTGGCCCACGGCGGAATCAGGTGCAGAAGGTGGCGCAGCCTTTGCCGTGCTTGCCTCGGCTGCTTTGTTTTCAGGAGCGGATGGGGTGGTACTCGACACAGGCTGGCCCACGGCCTCCTGCAGCCGCTGCAACGCCGCCACGTCTGCGCCCGCGCGCGCCTTGGCCTGCTCGTAGCCCGCCCAGGCGGCGGCGCTGCCGGCATCCGCGAAGCTCGGTGCACCCTCGATGGGCCGCCCGGTCCCCTGCCCCGTCTTCACCGCAGGCTGCCAGCGGCCTTCGCCCAGGCGCGTGGCGGCGCTGGGCGGGTACGGGCCGTTGGCTTCGTGCAGGGCGGCGAGGTCGGTGGTGCTGGGCTCCTGCCGCGCAGCCTTCGGCGACGGGTCGAGCACGATGGTCGTGGCGCCTGGGCTGGTGCGCGTCACCGTCACGGGCCTCTTCTGCGGGCGCGACTGCGTCAGGCCCTGCGGCTCGCTCGATGGCTCGGGCGGCGGCACATAGCCCAGCCGCTCATCGTGCTCTGCGTTCTCCAACTGGATGCGGGCGTGCTTGTAGGGGCCGAACCGCTGGCTGAACCGGATGGCTTGGTCATGGGTCATCGGCTCGCCGTGCGACAGGTATTCCTTCTCGTTCGTGCGCTCGTTGATCACCACCACCTGATAGCGGCGTCCGCTACCCTCTGCCGCCTTCGATGCGGGCTGCGCCCGTTGAGCCTGAGACGCCCCTTCCGCCACGGTGGTGCTGGGAAACTCTGCGACCTGGGCCAGCACCTGCCGGATGGGGGCCTGCAGCTTGATCACCTTCACCGGCTCGCCGTTGGCGCGCTTGGCCAGCCACTGATGGTGGCCGTCCACCACGTAGCCGTCCGACGACACCAGGATGGAGCGGTCACCACCTTGGAATGCGCGCGCCTTGTCCACCTTGGCCTGCGAGAACTCCGCCTGCGTGGGCTTGAGGTCGTTCGCTGGCACCTCTTCGGCGCGGCTGTCGATGCCCCGGGCCTTGAGGAAGTTCACCAGCGCGCCGCGGTGCTCGGCTTTGATCTGCGGCATCTCGGCGCGCGGCACGCCCAAGGTGCCGGTCTCTGGTGCGAAGGCGCTCCATTCGCGGTCGATCTGGCCGGCAGAGAGGTCTGCGCCGTCCTGCGCCACGCCCGCGCGCTGCGCGTCCGCTGCGTCGATCTCGGCCACCACTTGGGCCAGGCGCTTGCCCTTGGGGTCCAGGCCCAGGACGCGCGCCACGCGGTTGGCCTGCATGGCGTTCGTGCGCCAGTTGGGTGCTCGTTGCGCTCCTGTTTCAATAGCATCCTGTGCTTGCAGCGATTGTGCTGGAACGGGTTTCTTCCCCTTCTCCTTGAGCACGAACCCCAGGGATTCGTCGCCGCCAGGAGCCGCCACCTCATGCGAGCCATCCAGTTGCTGGCGCTGCAGCTCGGCCTGCGCGGCAGCGCGCGTGGCAAAGGGCGCGCCGTCAGGGGCTGCCACCACGGGTGGCGCAGCCTGTGCAGTTGGCGCCGGGAGCTGCGGCACCACGTCATAGCCGCGGCCGCTGGCGTGGGGAACCACCGTCGCATCAATACCCGCCGCACGCGCCTGATTGCGCAAAGCGTGGGCCACGTTCAGTTGCAACGGTTCGCCAGTGCGGTGCTCTTGCAGACCACTGCCGGCGGCGTTCAGGGCCTGGGCTTGCTGCTCGGCGGCGGAATCAACAGCCGTGGCCGCCGCCTTGGACAGCGGGCCATCGGTGGGGTTGATGCCCATGCGCTGGCTGGGCGTGCGGGTGTTCAGTGCCAGACTGCCGGTGTCGAACTGGGGGGTGGGCATGTCCAGGCCGGGCTGGCGCTGTGCTGTGGCCCCTGGCGATGTGTCCCACTGCGGTGTGGTGTCGCCCGGCTGATAGTCGATGGTGGCGGCGCGGGCGCGCTCGGCCTCAGCGGGATCGACCAGAGACAGGCCAGAGGTATCCACGTCGCGCGTGAAGTCCACGCCGCCCTCGCGCGGCGCTGCTGCACCAGGAGAAGTGTCGTAGGCTGGGGCCTCGGAGGAAGGCGCTTCCTTGGGCACCAGACTCAACTCTGGCGCTACGCCGAGCGATGTGCCGTAGTCCGGCGTCTGCGGCACCTTCTTGCTCTGCTCATCGACAGAAGCCTCTTCCTTTTTGGGTGGCGCTTTGGCTCCGGGCGAGGAAGTAAAGAGATTCGCGGCATCCATGTTCCGCTCGAGCTCCTGGTAGTCCGCCCATTTCTGCGGCGAGAACATGGCGTGCAGCGCGTTAGCCGCCGCCTCGCGCTGCTCCCGAGGGGCGCTGTTGCTCGTGGCGTTGGCGAACAGCTCACGGGCGTAGTCTTGGTATTCGGGCTTCAGACCATCCATCAACGGTGCATAGGTACGCACGTTCGGGAAGCCGTTGGAAGACGTTGCCGTCGCTGGGTCAGCCGCACCAGGCGAAGTAGTCCATTCCGCGTCAGAAGAGGACTGCGCATCCGCCTTCGCCTGGGCATCGGCTGCCGCAACCTCTGCCGCCTGACGGGCTTGGGCGTCCGCACGCTGCCGGGCGCGGTCGCGCATCCCATCCACCGCCCCCGTCACACCACCGGCCACGCCGCCGCCAATACCGCCCATGGCCGCAGACAGTGCCGTGTCTTCCAGGTTCTCGGCCTTGGTCGGATCCTTGAACGCCCCCACCTGCTCGATGACGTTCTGGGCGCCTTCGGTCGCGCCTTCCTTCAGCACGCCCTTGCCGATTTCCTTGAGGACGTTGCCGGGGCCGCCGAGCACGCCCTTGAGCACGTTGAGCGGCTTGCCCATGCCGATGCGCTCCAGCGCCGTGGCGGGAATGGCAGCGGCCAGCGCGCGGGCCTTGTCCTCCTGGCCAGACTCCTTCTGCTCCTGGCGGATGCCGCCGTATTCCTGGGTGAAGATCGGGGCCAAGCTGCCGATCGCGCCGCCCGCTGCCGCGCCCCACGGGCCGGCAAGCGAGCCGACCTTGGCACCAGCCGCGCCGCCTGCAGCTGCCGCCGCAATTTGCGGGGCGAACTGGCCCACCGATTCCTTCACGGCCAACCAGGGACTGTCCAACAGGTCGCGCAGACTGCGGATACCTGCCGGGTTGCGGTCGATGATGCCCTGCCCCGCGTCGTGCACCGCGCGCGTAACAGCGTTCGGGCCGGTTAAGTCCTCCAGCGACGTGGCCGCCGTGGTGAGCATCTGGCCGCCAGTGCGCTTGACCGTGGGGATGAAACCCGGACTGGCCTGGACCGGGTGGCCCAGCGCTTCCTCGAAGCTGAAGCTGCCGGGCTGGGATTTCTGGGGAGGGCCGAAGGCCTCTTCGAAGGAGAAAGACTCGTTTGCCATCTCCCCACTGTTCCCCTACAGGAGGAGGAAGTCGAACCCTATGCGGGGAGCCAATCGCGCAATACGCCAGTTCCGGATCGCCCCCTCCAATTGCATCATGTAGTTACAATGATTGCAGAAAAGACATACGGAGAACTGCATGGGTGACGCTTCAACCAGGGCTGGGGTAGCCTCCATCCTGTTCGGCTTGTTGACGTCGGCTGGCGCGACGGCGCAAGCGTCGTGCTACAGCGTCTACGACAAAGGCGGCACGATGATCTATCGATCCCCCGAGACTCCCGTAGATCTATCGGGCCCGCTGCATGAGTCCCTGACGCGGCGCTTTAGCGCTGGCACCAGCATGGTAATGGTGCCGGGTGATTCGGATAGTTGCAGCCCGCCATCCCAGCCTGTGCCCGCGCAGACCAAGCCTGTGGTGGTACAGGCCAGACCCTTGGAAATGGCAAAGCGTGAGCGCCTGGACAGCCCGCCAACGCCTGTATTGGCCTCTGCAAGCGCCAGTCCCACTATTCCTGCCTACACACCCCCCGCCGACAATTCCACCTACCGCCCGGCGTATGGCGCCTATAGCTATGGCGGAGGGAGTGCGGCCTACCCTTACGTGGGGCCTCGCGGCGGGGAATACCGCTACACCAGCAGCGGCAACAAGTCCTACCGCTCCAGTGGCAGAAGGCGGTAAGAAAATCCTCCACGCCCGCCAAGAAACCCAAGGAGTGAGGCTGCTACAGTTTGAGTAGAAGGGGCACCATGACACCAAGCCAATACAACAGTGTTGATCTAAGCCAGCACACGCCAGATGACCTGACAGGCGAAATCGCTACCACGCTGGTTCTATTTGGCTATGGCAGCCAACACCAGAGTCGTATCGCTAATTGGCTTCTTCACTGCACAAACCATGACGAGCAGCGTGCATTCGAGCTTGCCCGCAAGGTCACCAAGCATCTCAGGGGCGCCAATGCAGAGGTTGATGCAATGGAGATACATGCGGCCCTGAGCGCAGACCGTGCGCCATTTCTGCCATAAGCCTCTGCAGTGCACAGCACCTAACCCAACCAAGTAGCCCCACAAGGAGCCATCATGGGAAGAGCAATGACCATCCTCGCCATCATCGGTGTGCTGGCTGCGCTGTACTTTGGCTATCGGTACGGGGTGTACTAAGCCCCAGAAAAAAGCCCTCCGAGGAGGGCTTTTTATTTCATGGTCACAGTCAGTCGGGGCGGACTAGTTCACGGCGCGGTAAATTACCAGGGGCGTAATGCCATAGTCATCTTCTCCACGCCCAAACGCCTCCCGTAAGCCTTTCAAAACCTGCACCATCCCCAGTTGGATGGGTGAATTCACATGCTTCACGGCCTCCAAGAATCCCTCCTGCGGAGAGCTCGGCTTCCCGTCCAGCACTCCCAGTGTAAGCCACTCGCCCGGGATTGACGGCCCGTGTTTAAAGGCCAAATCTGCGGGATTGATGGTCATCTGATCTGGATCCAGGGTGGCCCAACAAGCGACTTCGTCATTGCGAATATGGAACTGCAAGGCGTGAGGCAGCAACTCAATCAGGTCAACTGCGCTCGTTTCATCTCTCGACATCCGATGAATTTTTTTGCGTTCAGATTCAGTTTTAGCTTCGGCCAGGTTCTTTGCCTCTTGAGCCTTCACGACAGGTCGCCAAAGCTTTTGAAGCATACGGACATCCGTGACTTGGATAGTGCCTCGCACTAGAACGATCTGCCCGAGTGCTGCGCGATCAACCCCATCAATGATGAGCCCGCGTGCATTGAGCTCTCGCAGCACGTTCAATGGGGCGGCCCAAGTCGCGTCGAATTGACGTTCTACGGATTCCTGGATCTTGTCGGTACTGGATGACTCTCCACCAGCAACACCAGGCACGCCGCCTTTAATTTTCAAGAGAGAATCAACCCCAGTTTGGCTGCTCCTCTTCAATCCGGTCAGGTGCCCATCATTAAAAAGCTGTGCAGCAAACACTGCCAACCTGGGCCGGTCGGCGTACAGAAAATCAACGAGGAAGTCCTCCTCGGGAGAGCCGTGCTCCGCGCTTGATGTCATCTTCGATCCTCTTCTTGTCATGCTCGAACTTCTCTCTCTGTTCGATCAAACCCTGGAGAATCATAATCGCCCCCGCGCCCATTTGATCGCGGGCTTTTTCTGCGATTTTCAACACCTCGCGCAAAGCATCAATTTGTGCTGTGGTCATTGCAAACCTCTTGCTGCCTGCTGGTTGACTAGAGTAGCACAGAGGCGTAACAGCCGTACACGACCCACAGCCCTACCCCCTCCTCTCCTTCGGGGCGAATTCGCGCATGGTTGCGACAGCTACTTCTTCACCCGCTCTGCCATCTCTTCCAGCGCGCCACGCTCAATGAGCCTGAGCTCCAGCTTCCAGACAAAGAACCACATAGAAAGGGCACCATGCAAGCCATCAAGCAGATCTGGGAAGGAAAAGTCGGGTTGGCTCGCACGTACTGGGGCTGGGGTGTGCTCGGCATTCTCCTGTGGAGCGTCGCGCTCTCAGTCGTAGTGCCGCGGAGTGAATCGGGCATCCTGCTGGTGATCGCCTGGACAGCCTACTTCTTCGTGGTGAACACAGGCATCTGGCGCGCAGCAGGGCAGTACGCCGGCCCGAAGGGCTGGGCAATCCTGGCCAGGATTGCGGCTGTGATGGGGTATGTCTTGCTGGTGGGAATGCTGCTCGTCATATTGCTGCCGGTGTTCTATCTACCGAAGGGGGTTCGGTCGGCGCAGGCTCCAGAGCAACCGTCCATACACACTGTCGCATCCGCCAACCCAGCCACCTAGGCTTTGCTACATTGACCCAATGCCCCGTCTCACCGCCCTACTCCTTGCCTTGGCTGCCTCGCCTGTGATGGCGGCGAACTATGCGACCTGTGTACTGGACAAAGCCCCCGGCGCCGCGAACGACGTTGCGGCCCAAGCGGTGTTCCAGCTCTGCCTGAGCGAGAACCCAGGCGGCATCCCGGCAGTGCCGCAGGGCTCCGGGCGCGGCATATTCAGCTTCAAAAGCGGGGCCGAGTGCACCACGAAGAAGGCTGGGGACACTCGGAGCAATCAGGCGGCGGTCATGATCGGCATGGCTTGCAGGCGGCTGTATGACGAACCGCCGCGCCCCTTCAGCTATGAAGAAGCGTTCCCCAAAAAGTAGCCTTAAATCGGATCGAAATTCGTGCCGTTCCACCGCGCAGGCCCACGCGCAGTCTGGTACACCTGCCCCTTCACCATCTCTTTCTGCGAGGTAGGCATAGCTGTAGCGGCACCCTGCCCCAACGCCCGGCCGGTACGCAGATCGACGATCTCTTGCTGCTCCGCCCCGGTGGGCCGGCCCTTCTCGTCAAGCACAGGGATCTTGCGCGCCATGAAGTTGTGGCTCAGGTTGCTGCCCTCGTGGGGGGACTTCCCGGCCAGTGCAAATAGCCGGTCGCGCGCGCTGCGCTGCTTCTCCGGCGTGTCCGCGTTCTCATAGGCGACTTGCGCGTTCTCCATGCGCTGCGCGGTGCGGTTCTGGAATCCTGCCGCCGTCTGTTCCATGCCAAGGCGTGCGCTGTCGTTGCCGACGCGCTGCTGATCCACCGCCGTGCGCATGCGGGTGCGTGCCGTCTCCCCGGACTGCTGCATCCCTTCGCGCTGCAATCCGCCAGCCTGACGCAGGCCTTCCTGCTGCAGTTCGCCTTGGGCGCGGATATTGGCAAGGTCTTGGGCGTAGAGCGCCTGGAGCGCTTGCCGAGCAGGCGATATGCCCTTGTGCTTGTCCCACGGGCCGCCGTTGTTCATGATGCTGCTGGCCGACACCTCGGCATCGCGGCGCTGCTCCTCGGGCGTGCGGCTCCAGAGACCGCTGGGCGACGTGCCGATGACGCCGGAGAAGCCCGCCTGGGGCGCTGCGATCTGGCCCGATGCCATCAAGCGGCCCAGGGACTCCGCGCCACTGCGCGCCGCAAGCGCGTCGCCGGCATATTGGCCGGGAGCGGCCTTCCGGTAGTCGGCATTGAAGTTGATGCCCGCAGCCTGGGCCAGCGCCTGGCTGCTACTTGGGGTGCTTGCAGGATCACCGACGGACAGCAGCCTGGAGCGTGCGTCCATGCCCTGGGCGCTGGCTTGGCCTCCATTGCGTGGCGGCGAGCCGTTGATAATGGTGTCGCCGACGGGCGAGCGCGGCTCTTGCGCCCCCTGGGCCTGTGCTGGCGCTGCAGCGCTGCCGGGCACGCTTCCCGCCGCCGCGACCGAGTTGCGCGGCTGCGCGCCAGCGTCGAAGGCGTAGCTGCCATTCGGGCCCAGCGCCACATTCGCACCAGCCGGGGCCACCTGGAAGTCGGAGAACCCCTTGCCGTTGATGCCGCCGCCGGGCAGCGCCTTGCCGCTCGGGTCGTTGTACGACACCTGGCCGCTCACGTTACCGCCGCTGAACTCCATCGTGCCGTTGGCGCCGCGCGTGGCGGTGACGCGCCCGGCTGGGTTCATGGTGGCCGCCTGCGCGTTGGTCAGCGTGGTGCGGTCGCCGATAGGGCCGTAACTGGTTTGCTGTCCCTGAGTGGCAGGCGCAGGGGCCGGTGCGGGCAGCTTTGACAGATCGGGCGGCCCCATGGTCTGGCCCTGGTTGTACTGCCCATAGCCAGGCGGCGATGCGGGCGTGGGCTGCGCCGCCTGCTCCTGCTTGTCCTTGAACAGCTTGTCGGCCAGGCCGAACGTCATGGCGTTGCCAAGATCGGATGCCGCGCCCAGCCCGCGCGCCACCAGATCGCCACCCAGGCTGGGATCGCTGGTTTCCATGCCGAAGCGCTTGCGGTAGTCCTCGGTCGGGGTGTTCCATGCATCGTAGGCCGTCGAGGCCAGCGCCCCAACGGCGCCCAACCCCGCCAGCTTGCCCGCAGGAGCGCCAGGCAAATCCGCCGACTTCACGGCGCTCGCAGCGCTTTTTGCGACGTCTGCCGCCATCTGCCCGCCGCTGGCATAGCCCAGGCCAGTTGCCACCGGGGCCAGTGCTTTGCCTGCGCCGTATGCAGCAGCGCCAGCGCCCAGGGCGGCGGCTTTGGCCGTGTCCGCCGCATTCCAGTCGTTCGCGGTATTGGACGGATTCGCCAGCCGATCAGCCACGCCTTGTAGGCCGCCGGCAGGCGTCGCCGATGGTTGTGCCGCGGGTGCGCCAACCTGGGTGACCGTGCTGTCCTGCGCCGCAACAGCGGCATCGCCGAAGCTGGCCTGCCGCTTGCGCTCCTCCTCACCCGGCATGTCGCCGTCCGCGAAATGCCCGCGCCGCGGCGGATTGCCGCTGGGCTTGTGCGTGGCGGCCACCAGGTCGCGCAGGGAGCGGACGCCCACCTTGCGCACCGTGTCGGCTGGCAGCACGAACTCGCCATCGGACAAGCGCGCGGGAATGGAGTCGGAAGTGCTGGAGCCCGGGCCGCGCACATGGCCGCCATGGGCCAGGGCCATCATGCGGCGGCGGGATTCGGAGTGTTTCGTGGGCATGGTGAGGCTCTCGAAGGGGTGGCGCTACCAGTTGGAGCGGACCAGGGGCGGCGCGATGTCGCGCTGCTTGCGCTGCACGTTGGCGTCAGGCCGCTCACCGAAGGCCTGCACGAACAGGGCCAAGGAGATGGCGCCCTTGTTGGGGTCGAAGGTGTCAGCGTCCTGCTTGAGGTAAGCGCGGTGAAACACCCAGTCCATCAGGCGCTCATGGAAGCGCTCGGGAATTTCCGGCTGACCGCTGGTGACGGCGGCCACCAGCGGATTCAGCGCGCCGCGGTAGACGGTCAGGCCAGCGGCTTCAGCCGCCACGAGCGTGGGCACCAGGCGTACCTTGGGCGGCTGCACACCGCTGGCCTGCTCGAAGATGAAGCCGCGCGGCACGCCGGAGCGGCCCTCCCAGCCGGGCCAGTCGCAGTCCAGCGCTTCCACGCTGGTTTCGTGAAGCGGCCGGCCGCGCAAGGTCAGCCGCTTGATCTCGAACACGCTGGTGTGCAGGTTGTAGGTGTCCTGGCCGGCCACCAGGGAGAGCGACATGGAGCGGTCCTCGATCAGCTTGGCCCGCTCGCACGCCTCCTGCACCGCCTCGTTCAGGTAGCCGACGATCTCCTTGTCCGACCAGAAATGCCCATCCGGCTGGTCTGCGACGGATTCCCGGAAGCGCTTGATGAAGTCCGCTACCTGCATGGCCGCTTACCCCTGCTGGGTCAGTTCGGCGAAGACGGCATCAGCTTCCTCGCGCGTGACCTGGAAGCCGGTCTTGGCCTTGAGCTTCACGAGGTTGGGCTTGCCATCACCGGTGAAATCGTCCTTCTCCTTGCCCGTGACCATGGCCGCGATGGTGTCGCGGATCACGATCTGGCGGTTGAAGGCCTGGGTGTTGTCCTCCGCTGTGGCGCCCTCGGTCAGCACCGCGCCGCGCGCGATGGCCTCGCGGTGGAACATGGGGTCCAACTCGATGCCGTCGGGCGGAATCATGGCGGTGTGGCCCGAAGTCAGGGCCACATGCAGCGGGGTATCGGTGGGGGAGCGGAAACGCTTGGTCATGATGGTGTCCTTGAGAAAAGCCCGGCAGCGCAAGGACCGCCGGGCAAATGGGCCGCGATGGCCCAACCACGAAAAAACGATCAGCCTTGGGTGAACTCCGAGCGGCCCAGCACGTAGTACTGCACACAGACGCGGGCCAGGCCTGCCGTGGCCGCGGTACCGGATTGCGCGATCAGCGTCTTGAGGAACTCGGATACGGTGTGCCGATAGCCCGTCATGGTCAGCGCGGTGCGGCCCGCGGTCTTCAGGTCGATGGGCGCGGCGGTGTAGCGGTCGTCATCGGCTGCATCGCCCAGCTTCAGCGTGGCCGTGGTGGCGCTGTTCCAGGGCGTGAGCACCGTCACGTCGCCACCGGCCAGCACGGCATTGCCGGGCAGCTCGATGGCGTTCTCCGCCGTGCCATAGGCGGTGGGGTCGGCAAAGCCGATGTCGAGATACGCCACGATCAGCTCCTGGCGCGAGGGGTTTTTCTTGATGGGCATGGTGTGCTCCGTTCAACAACAGGGGGAGGAAGGAGCGGGACCCGCAGGCCCCGCATGCAGGGCCGACTACTGGATGTAGTGGTCGATGGTGAGCAGACCGAAGTCCTCCACGGACTGGTCGTAGATCGAATAGAACTGGGGCTTCAGCAAACCGAGCATCTTGTCGATGTTCAGGCCCACCTGGCTGTCGTACTGGAACAGCTTCTCCACCCAGTCGCCGGGGCCGAGGTCGGCCATGCCCAGCGCCTGCGCGCCGCACAGCAGCGTGCGGGTGCCATTGACGTTACCGCCGCTGCCCCATTTGGAGCCGGCTGCTGCGCCCTTGGTCGTGTAGACCAGGTTGTGCTCGTGCAGCACGGCACCGTCCACCGTCACCGTGGCGCCCGTGAACCAGGGCGAGTCGGTACCGGAATTGGTAGCCACGGCCACCACGGCGCGTTGATAGTCGGGGTCCTTCTTCAGCGCAGCCAGCGTGCCCGGTGCCAGGAACATCACGTAGTACGGCTTGCCACCGCTCATCAGCGGCTTGATGTAGCGCTCCTTCGCGTAGGCAATGGCGTCCACGATCATGCTGTACTTGGGCACGAAGGCGTTGGTGATGCTGCCGGTGGCGGAGAACTGCAGCGAGGTGCCGTCCCACATCAGCGAGCGCTTTGCAGAAGGCGCGCGTACGTCAGCGGCAAAGTTCAGGTTCGGGAACGGCGAGCCGACGCGGGGTGCGCCGTTGTTCTTGAAGGCATAACTGATGCCGGACATAGTGAGGAACGCGAGCTGGTCGCAGCGTTGGGCCAGCCAGAAGGACAGCTTGTCGCGGCCTTCCTCGCGGAAATTGATGACAGTACGCTGGTCGGCCAGCTTGCCCTTGTCCTTCACGCTGTTGCTGATCTGGTCGATGGTGATGATCTGGCTGTACGACTGCATGGCCTCTTCATTGCCCTCGCGCTCGTTGTCCCCGATCACGCCGTCGCCCACCAGGTCGGCCACGAGCTGGAAGATGCACTGATCGCCCTTCTCGGTCTTGGACAGCTCCGTGATGCGCTGGATCACGTTGTTGCTTCCCTTGCCCGTGAAGTTCTTGATGAACATCTGGTCGCGGGCGGCGCTCCAGGTCTCGCGCGCCCAGTTGACTTTCTGAATGGGCGTCAGCCCTGCGAAGTTGGTTTCCATGTCTGGCTCCAAAAAGTGTGTTTGCTTCTCGGGACATGACGCCGCCCAACTGCGAGAACATGGCTTCGGCGGCCAAGAGCGCCAGACGGCTTAACGCCCGCCCAGGGCGACAACCCGTTGAGTTCTGGCCTCGGCAAGGTGGGTGAAGCCTTGCCAGGCCGGAGCGCGCATCAGTCGCCGCGCAGACGCTTGCGCTCGGCCTCGGGGAGCTGCATGTACTCCTCGTCGCTGAGCTTCGATGCGTCGATCTGCGTCGGCGTGGTGCGGTTGCCCATGCCGGCCTGCAGCGCCGCGGGCTGCAGTTGCGAGTCCGTGGCGCCGCGCCGGTTGGCGCGCTCTACCCGCATATCACCAGATGCACCCCCGTCCTGTCGAACCCCATGCGGGGTACCTTCCGGGGCGAAGCGCGGCACGATGGCCTGCACGGCTTCGGAAATCGCCTGGTGGCGCGGCACGCCCCGGCCCATCTTCAGCAGCGCGGAGGCCTCGATCAGCTCCAGCGCCTGTGCGCCCTCGGGCTTTTCCAGCCAGGGGTACTGCTCCAGCAGTTGCTCGACAGTCGCCGCGGCGTGGGCCTGCGCCTTCTCGCTCGCGCTGGCCTGGCTGAACCGTGCGAAGGCGGCGTCTTGGATGGCGGCATTGATCTGCAGGCGCAGCGCCGCAGCGGCCTTGGTGTCGCCATCCAGCATGAGCTGGGCGTACTGCTCCTCGGCGTCCTGGATGCTGAGGGCCTGGCCAGCCGGGGCCGCCTGCTGGGTGGCAGGCGCCGCTGCAGTGCCGTCACGCGCCGCGAGCTGGGCGCGCAGTTCTTCGACCTCGGTCTCCAGCGCCTTCTTGCGCTCGTTCACTTCGTTGAAGCGCGCACGCGGGATGCCGCTGCCGCCCTTCTCTCCGCCCTCCTCCGGGTCGGTAGCCGCCGCGCCCTGGCCGGAAGCCTGCTCGCCGGATGCCACCAGCGCGGCCAGCGTCTCGGCATCCGGCGTATCGGTGGCGTGGTCACCACGCAGGCGGCGGCGCTCCTCCTCGGTGCGGGCCATGTAGGCATCGTCGTCGTCCAGCACGGCCACATCCGTGTCCGTGGCGCCGGTGCCACCCGTATCCGCGCCATCGTCGCCAGCGGGGGCCATGTAGCGGGCCAGGAGGTTCTTGAGCAAGGGGTTCATGGTGCTTTTCCTTCGGTGGATTGCGGGGGTTACTTCTTCACCACCGGCTGCAGCTTCTGCAGCTCGGCGATCTTTTCCTTGGCTTTGGCCAGGGCGGCCTTCAGCCGCTTGGGGTCCTTGCGGATTTCTTCGGCCTCGGCCAGCGTGCGCATGTCGCTCTCGGCCTGCCAGTCCTTGTCCATTGCGATGCCAGTTGCCTTGGCCATGTCGTGCTCCTCAAGGTTGGGTAGGGGCGCGCACGCCGTCGGCGCGCTGGGTTTCGATGCCGGTATCCAGGCCACGCGCCGGGCTGGCGGGTGTCATGGGGTCGGTGTTGTGGGGCAGGTTCACGGACGGCAGGCCAGCAGGCGGCTGGGGCACGATGGGCGCGGCGTCGTGATCCACGGCTCCCGCCGACCGCAGCAGGCCGTCGGCCAGCGGGGCGGTTTCCGGTGTCTGGGCGATGACCTGGGCGGTCTGGATCGCGCTGTACTGGCTCTTGACCTGCACGTCCGTGGCCTGCACGTCGGCCTTGCGGGTCTGCGCATCGAGCAGGCGCACGCGCGCCTCGACCGTCGGGTCGGCAGGCGGCTTGCTGCTCTCCATCGACGCCAGGATGTCCTGCTTGTCCGCGAGGTTGCTGTAGCGCACCAGCACGGAGGGCGGAATGGGCGCGCCCGCCTTCATCATCTCCAGCGCCTGCTGGAACTGGCTGTTCTGGAACGTGACCTGCATGGGCTGCTCCGTGATGACCACGTCGTAGGTGCCCACGGTCACGTCGTTGTAGTAGCTGCGCGTGGCCGGGTCGAACTTGTTGATCTCCAGGCGCTGCTCGGTCTGCTTGCCCGTCATCGGGTCGGTCTCGGTGATGCGGAACACGCGGTAGCTGTCGTAGTAGCGCTGGATCAGCTTCAGGATGCGCACGGCCAGCAGGTGGCGCGTGTAGGCCAGGTTGTCCAGCGGCACGGCCAATTGCTGCTGGCTGGCGAACTGCTTGGCCTGGATGGCGATGCCAGAGACCTCGGGGCCCTGCTGCCCGCGCATGGCCTCGGGCACGGTCACGTCCTTGAGCGCCTTGTCCGCCCGGTCGATGATGCGGTCGATACCGGAAGGAACTTGGTTGGGCTGGATCTTCTGCGGCGGCTGCGCGCCCTTCTTGTACTCCACCACCAGCCCCGTCCTGGCGCCGTTGGCCTGCAACTGTTCCAGCGTCATGTTGGTCAACGAGCCCTCTTCCACGACCCAGCCGCTGTTGGCCGCCGTGTTCACGATGTGCACGTACTGGCTCACCGCCTTGTTCAGCGCCTCCTGCGGGCCGATGGCGTCATCCACCATGCCCACGGTCTTGCCGCGGCGGAAGTAGGCGAAGTACGGCACGATGGTGTAGTGCTCATACGGGCTGTAGGTGTCGTGCAGCGTGGCGGTGAAGGTCGTGACCGTCCACTTCACGCGGCGGCGCATACGCTTGGCCCGCACGGCGCCCTGGCGCAGCGCGTCCTCCACCGCATCCAGCACCATGGTGGCCTCCACCTGTACGTCGCCCGAGGCGGGCCAGACCATGCACGGCGTGAGCTCGTAGACGAAGCGCTGGCGATCGATGATGCGGTAGCGCTCCAGGCCGTCTTCCTTCCTGGCGCAGGCGTCCACCCAGCCCATGCGGTTGCGCTCGGCGAACTTGTTGCGCGGCATCTCGTCGTCCAGGTCGCCGAAGTCCACGCCCGCGTCGTTGCTCTCCTCGGCCTTCTTGCGCGCCGCCTTGCCGTAGAGCTGCTCAATCTCATCCAGCGTGAGCCAGCGCGTGATGATCACGTCGCCCCACTGGTCGGGGTCGTAGGACTTCGAGTCCGGGTCCGGAATCACGTCCAGCGGGTCGCGGTTGTCCACCGCGATCTCGCCCTGGATGTTGCTGTCGAAGTTCATCCGGAGCTCGAAGTACCCGCGTTGCTGAATCAGGCCATCGCTGAAGACCTGGGTCTCGTGCCAGTGCAGGTTGCTCAGGTCCGCCACCTGCATCGCCACCTTGGACAGGATGGTGGCCGTAGCCAGGTCGGCATCGCCGCCGCGTGGCTTGAAGGCGATGTCCACGCGGTTGTGGATCTGGTAGCCGATGGCCGAGTTGACCGAGGGCTTGATCTGGTTGAACTCGTAGGCTGGCCTGCGCTCCTGAGCGAGTTGGGCCCGGGCTTCCGGCGTCCACTGCCGCCCGCCGCCCAGGTACATGTCCTCGCAGCGCGCGGCATGGGGCATGTAGTCCAGGTGGCCGCGCACCTTGCCGTACTCGTAGCGGTTCCAGTTCTCGCGCGCGGCGTCGTCGCCTGGAGTAACGATGGGAGAGGTAATCGTGTTCATGGTCATGCCGTGGATTGGTCCCAATGGCCGCCCTGACCAACGCCCAGGCGGTCGCGCCAGCTCGGCTCACGGGGTTTGGCTTTGGGGGGAGGAAGGTCGGCGACGAAGGTGTTTGCGACGGAATCGCCCTTGTCCGGGCTGCGACCCAGCACTTCGCGGATGTCGTCCTTGCTGCTGATCTGGATGGCTGCACCCTTGCCCATGGTCACGACCTTGTAGCGGGGGGCCGTGAGGTCGCCCAGCAGCTCCGTGTCGGGCGGCAGCGCGATGGGATCAGGGGCTGTCGGGTCCAGCGCCTCGCGCAAGCGCCAGTACATCTCAGCGCGCTTGTTGCGGAAATGGAGCTGCCCGGCCTTGTCCATCAGGCTACTGGCTTCGGAGCCCACCACGGGGTGCACGTTCAGGCCCAGGCCCACCAGGAAGTCCAGGGCGCTGGAGCCGATACCGATGCTGTCCACCGCGATGGGCGCGCCGTCGCGCACCAGAGGGGCTACGAACCCCGCAGCCGTGGGGCCGTCCTTGGTGACGACGCCGGGCGCGGTCACCAGCCTGTCGAACCAGCTGTCGTGCCGGCGCGCCGCCGAGGACTTGTCTTGGCCGCCGCGTGAAGGGTCGAAACCCAGAGCGGTCATGGGCCCCTTCTGGTCGCGCTCTTTCCAGCGCGCCTGGGCAGCCTTCACCCACTCGGTGGGGATGAGCTGCCACACAGGGTCGGATGCGCCCGCGTTGAAGTCGCCGCGGAGCATCTGCGAGCGCAACGGCTCGGGCAGCGCCTGAAGCTGCGCCTTGTAGCCCGTGGCCATCAGGAACAGGTTGTCATCCACACGCGACGGAATGAAGGTGCGGCTCTTGGGCTGCACCAAGTCGTCGCCCACCATGACCGGCTCGGGGCCTGGCACCTCCTGGTCCTCGCCCTTCTCGTTTGTGACGAACCAGCGCAGTTCGCCCGGCTTGGCCGGATTGGGGTGGTTCGGGTCGAGCCAGGGCGCCCAGTATCGTTTCACCCACTCGCCCGTGGCGTCCGTGGGAGGGTTGCCCGCGCACACCACGCGCTGGCGCACGTTGGGGTTGTCCGTGCGCATCCAGCCGATCAGCGCGCGGAACTGGCCCTCGGTGAAGTGGCAGATTTCATCGAAGCCCTTAAGGTCGTGCGCGCGGCCCTGGTATTTGCTCCAGTCGCCGGGCTCCTTCACGCTGCCCAACTCCATCACGCGGCCCTCGGGCAGGCGCCAAATGCCATCCTGGCTGTTGTAGCCGTCGCGGCTGCCCAGGATCTTGGTCATCCGCTCCTCGATGCCCACCAACTGAACGGCCTCGCGGCGGAAGATGATGCTGTGCTCATGCTGGGTGAGCGCCAGGCCGAGAAGCAGATCGGTCTTGCCGCCGCCCGCGCTGCCGCCGTAGAACACGATGTCGGCTGGCGAGCGGTAGGCCATGGACTGCGGGCCCGCCTGCGGCACCCAGGCAGCGGGGGACACCATGTGCAGGAAGCCATCCAGCTTTGCACGCAGGTCGGCGGGCAGCTCTTTCATGCGGCGCATCAGCTCCGCAGTCGATGGAATGGCACTCATTGCGCGGTGCCCCCCAGGATACGGCCCAAGGCCTCGGCCAGCGCCGGATCGCCTTCCAGCACGTTTTGCACACGCACAGCCCGCTCGGCATCGGTCATGGTGCGCAGCGACAGCGGGTCAGAGCGCTGGAAATTGTCCTTGGCGTACAGGCCCAGGTGCTTGGCCAGCTTCTCCCACGCCTCCATCTGCGAGTGCATCTGGATCTCGATACCGTACTTGGTCTGCTTGGCTCCGGCGTAGAGCGCGGCGGCGCGCGGGCTCAGGTGGCGTGTGTCCTTCAGGACGGTGCGCGATTCGCCGTCGCCGCCGCAGTTCGGGCATTCCGCGTGTGGGGGCAGCAGCGGGTTGAAGCCCACCCCACCCTGCTCATCGAACTCTTCGGGCGGCTTGCCCTTCGCGGCCCAGCGCTCACGGTCATGGGCCATTTCCAGCAGGGTGCGCTGGTACTTGTGCCCCTCGCCATGACAGCAACGGCAGCAGCCCACCTTCACCTCCACCAGTTCGCGGGGATCGGCGGTGGCGATCTGAGCCAGCTTCTGCACCACGCGCTCGGCGTTCATCTCCAGCTTGGCCTGCAGCTTTTCCTGGCCTTCCTTGATGGCCTGCTGCACCTTGGCGTTTGCTATCAGTCGGCTGGCCTACTCGTTGGCCGCGTTCGGGCTATACCCCGCCCGGATGGCGGCCTGAGTGCCGTTGAGGTCGGCCAAGTACTCCTGCACGAAGCGCTGTTGCCGCGGTTCCAGGGCCGCGAGCTTTGCGGATACCGGCTTTTCCTTCTCCGGACGTGTCCACCCTTCCTTGCTGGCGCGCTTGCCGATGGCGGAGTGCGTGACCCCATGGGCGCGGCCAATATCCCGGGTGGACTCGGTGGTGTTCGTGAAGGCGTGCTTGATCGCCTCCCAGTCGATGGAGCGGGAAGCAGGAGCCTCGCCTGCGGGCGGGCGGGAAGCAGAAGAACTGGAGTTGGTGTCCACGCCCCGGATGGTTCCGGGAACGTGGCAAATGTGGAAACCCTATACGGGGGAGCACTCCACAAAAAAGAGCCGGGGCTGCCGCGCATCCAGTCACCCATCTACCGACGCTTCCCAATGAACCCCACCGCCAAAGGTCAGGAACTCCAGCCGTTGATCAGCGTCTCATTGACATATACAATTTTGCATATGCCAATGGAGGTGCCATGCCTGCCCTACCCCTACCTTCCAGGCCTAAGGAGGCCAAGTTGTTCCGCAACAACCGCAGCCAGGCGGTGCGGATTCCTGTCGAGTTCGAGCTACCGGGAGATCGCGTGCTGATCCACCGTGAAGGCAGCAAGCTCATCATCGAGCCCGTGGCCCGCCCCACCAATATCATCGAACTGCTGGCCGAGTGGCGCAAAGAGCCGCCGCTGGGGCCGGAAGACCAGTTCCCATCCATCGAGGATGCGCCCGTCCAACCGGAGGACATTCTGTGAGCGGGTATCTGCTGGACACCAACATCATCAGTGACCTCATCCGCAATCCGTCCGGCTCGGCCGCGCGCCGCATCGAGGAGGTAGGGGCCAAGGGGATTTGCACCAGCATCATCGTGGCGGCAGAGCTGCGTTATGGCTGCGCCAAGAAAGGATCGCCCAAGCTGCTGGCCAAAGTCGAGGGTGTGCTGGAAACCATCCCCGTGCTGCCGCTGGACATTCCTGCTGATGCCGAATACGGCGGCATCCGCGCAGAACTGGAGGCAGCGGGTCAGCCCATCGGGGGCAACGACCTGCTGATCGCCGCGCACGCCTACGCGCTGGGCCTGACGCTGGTGACGGACAACATGCGCGAGTTCACCCGCATCCGTGGTCTGAAGGTCGAAAACTGGCTTGGATGAGCCAAAGGCTGGCGCCCTGGAATGAAGCCGTGTGAACTCCGCTCATACTCATGGGCGCTTGCAGCCATGGCCAGCAACGAACTCGCCCACTTCATTCGCCCTGGCATACCCCACCTCCAGGAACATTGCCCGCCCGTCGGCGAGTCTTGAGCAACGCCTGGCCCTGCTTGTCCAGTTTCTGCTCCAGCTCCAGGTCGTGCACACGGTCGGCAAGCGCTCGGTTCCGGGTCGTGGCCTCTGCCAGCAAGGCAGCCATGTCATGCTGCGTCTGCAACTGTGCGAACTGCATTGCGCTACCCACGAGGCGCAGGCCAAGCGCACGGACCTCAGCGGGCCACAGGTGGACGACCTGATCACCACACTCGATCATCGTCTGCCCGTTGTGCAGGTCCGTGACGGAAACGGCCCTGGGCTCCGGCATCGCCTCGACCAACTCGTACACACCGTCGACCACACGGCGCAGGCGGCCATTGTCTATCCAGCGGCTGACGTGGTCGTCGACCTTGGTGTACGTGAGGCCGCTCAATTCCATGATCCTCTGGCGGCTGATGGCCTGGCCGTTCTCGCGTAGCGCCAGCATGGTGTCCCAGATGATCCGGCCCGTGGGCTTAGCCCAAGAGGGTCTTTCACCCGGCATCGGCCGTTCATTTCCTGGCGGCAAAGTGGTCACGTCTGGCGACTCGATCATAGGTAGGTTTCCTCGAGGTGCTGGATCAGGTCCGGGGCGCGCGGTTGATGCTGCGGGCGCTGGGCCAAGTGCAGGCCAATGCCTTCGCTCCTTCGCGCAATCGGTCGTAGGCGCGGTCGCCCAACACCTGTCTTGCATCCTGAGCCGAAAGATTAGAGATCAACACCGTCGGGCGGCAGAGCTTGTAGCGCAGGTCGATGACATCGAAAAGCTGAACCCGCTCGGCATCGGTGTTGAAACTGTTGCCGACCTCGTCCAGCACCAGAAGTGCGGCGCTGCCCAGGTACTCGACGATCTCTTCGGTGGCCTGCGGTATCCAGCGGTCGTCCCACGGATCGTGATCCGCCTTCTTGCCCCAGCTCGCGCGCAGCATGGTCACGATCTCCCGGGCGCTGTGGATGCATGCGCGCTTGCGCGCCACGTTGATGACGTGCGAGACCATGGCACTGCCCAAGTGGGTCTTCCCTGTGCCCGGAGAGCCGAGCAGCCATAGGCCACCACCGCCGTCGGGGTTCAGGTTCTCGACGAAGCTTCTGCACTCCGCCAGCACGTCCGTCTGTGCTTTGGTCGTGCACTGGAAATTCTCGAAGGTGGAGCTCAGCATTCGGCCTTGAAGACCGCTGATCTCCAGGCGGCGTGCGCGTATCCGCTCTGCCTTCTGCGCGGTTGCGCGCGCCTCCATCGCCGCTTCCTCGGCTCGCCATTGCGCCTCCCGTTCGTCGGCCAGCTTGGCCGCTTGCTTGGCGCAAGTAGGACAGCCGGTCAGACGCTGGGCTCCAGGGTAAATCGGCTTGGCGATGTAGCTCCCGTGCTGCACGCACGCTTCGGACTGCTCGCCAGAATCCAGGCTCGGCGAGCTCAACGGTTCATCAAGCAAGCGTTCCATCTGCGTTCACTCCTTCGCTGTAGTCGAGGTTTTCAAAGCCGCTGTGGCGACTGGCCTGGCGATGGCCGCCCGGATTAGGGCGGTCGAACGTCGAGCCTGCGGACGCCAGCGTGGTGTCGTTGGCAAAGAAGCCCTGCCAGCCGTGTTCGATCGAGCGCTCGATGAGCTTGCGAGGGTCGTGCCCTTCACCCCGCAGCTTTCCGAGCTTTCGAAACTGGAGTGCGGCAGCAGCTTCGGTGATCGGTTTCTTCCTGTCCGCCCGGTCTTTCACCCAGGTCGACCAGAGATCAGCAGGTAGCCAATCGGGCAGTTGGACAGCCAAGGCGTCGAAGCGTGATTTCTCGCGCGTGTTCTTCTTTACTGGTTCCATTACTGGTTTAGTTACTGGTTCTTTACTGGTTCCGTGGTCCAAATTTGGGCCCCTTTCCAGGGAAAATTGGGCCTCTTTGGTGGGAAATTTGGGCCCCTTATCAGGGAAATTTGGGCCCCTTTCATCGTCTTGAGACTGGTCCAAATTTGGGCTCCTTTCTAGGGAAAATTGGGCCTCTTTGGTGGTCGTTGCCTCACCTGAAATGGGGCCGTTTTTGGGCTCCTTTAAGAGGTACACGACAATCTGCCTCGTTTGCCCACGACGCTGCCCTGTGTCCTCAATGAACCCCAGTTCGCGCAATTTCTGAAGGTTCGCCTTCACGGATTTGCGATCCAACTCCGTCGCCGCCTCCAAGTGCGTGATCGACGGGAAGCACAGCATCTCTTCGCTCTTATCGTTCACGCAGTCGGCTAGCGCCACCAGCAGAAACTTGGCGGACGAACGGCCTACAGGTTGCTTCATGGCCCAGGCAATTGCTTCAAAACTCATGCAGCTACCAAACTTTCTACACGGCCCAGCGCCGCGCTCTGTGCCCAGGTGGCAAGTTGCTCAACCTCCTGAGAAGTCAGTCGGAACATCTGCTCAAAGGGAGCATCTGCATCACCGTTGGGCAGCAAGTGACAATGCCAGGCGCCCCGCACGCGAGCGTCGCGCAGCAGCACGTTGAGCGGCACATCGCCATACTTGGCGCGCTCTCCATCGACGCGCCAAAACACCACACGACGAGATCCAGGCGCGCCCACCAGGCAGGCGAGGAACTGGACTCCATTGACGGTGAGACGGTAGGCGTCATCCGGCTCCGCCGTGATCTTGGCGCGCGCCTCGGCGAATAGATCAGGGGTGCAGGCCGCCAAGTGCTCCAGCAAACCCCAGTTGAAGATGTAGGAAGGCCCGGTACCCGGCACACCACCGAAGGCGTTGCCAGCAATCGCCAGCAGCCCTTCGACGATCAGGGCGTGCACATGCTTGCGAGCCTGCACCTTCGACAATCCTGCCGCCGTGGCGATCTGCGCCATCGTGGCGCTGAACTCACCGCCGTGGCTGTCATGCAGATCCGCGAGAGCCAGCGCGACACGGTAGCGCCCTGCGGGCTTGATGGCCAGCGAACGCAGCAAAGGCATGATGGCAGAGCTGGGTGTCACCTTGCGGCCTCCTTCGCCTTCATCAGCAAGTCGAAGGCCATTTGCGCAGCGGCGGCCTCGGCATTGATCTCACGCTGACGTTCGGCATGGCCCTGGGCGCACTCCAGTTGCTTGCACAGCAGAGGCACATCGCTTGGGTGCACGGAAAGCACCTTCGGCGTCGCTGCACCCGGGGTCTGGAACATCAGCGCCACCATGCCGTCCACAGCGGGGTACACGCCGAGCCGCAGCATGGCGTTATCAGCCGCCATCCAGTGGGTGGCCCGAAGGCGCTCCCAGGTAGGCTCAATACCACTCATGCCGCAACCTTCCCCTGCACCAACTGCCGCAGCAGGCGGTTTTCAGCCTCCGCAGCCTTGGCACGCTCTTCCGCCTCCTCGGCGCGGCGCTCTGCCTCGGTCTGGGCCAGTACCAAGGTGCAGCCGACCTGCCACGCCAGCCACTCCAGATAGGCGGTATTACCCACGATCCGACAGAATTCCCGCACATGCTGCGCCTGCAGAGTCGCAGTCCCGCTCTTGATCCGCGAGAAGTACCCGGCATCAATGCCGAGCACGCCGTAGATTTCCCGGTCTTCAAGACCGGAATGTGCACATGCGAGACCGAAAGCAGCGGCGGCACTTGGCAGCTTCTGCACCAAGCGGACGTCCACTGGATCGCGGAACTGGTCCAGCGTCGTCATGCCACCACCCGGATGCCACCGCGGGCCTTGAGTTGCTCCATCGCGCGCACGGCGCGGTTCATGGTGTCGGCTGCCTGGTTGATTGCTTCCATCAGCTTGACCGCCTCGCCTTCCAGCGATTTGCGCTCAGGACGCGCGTGCAGGGTCTCATCGCAGGCGTGATACAGCGGGTCGTAGCACTCGCAGAACGCCATCAGGTTCAGCACCTGCCCGAAGGTCAAGCGTTGGTCACCTGTCGGGCTGCAGCACGCTTTCAAGCGGGCATATGCACTCGCCGGCTTCATGTCGGGGAACACATGCGCGGCCACCAGCTTGAATGGCTTGCCGCTGGCGCCGATGGCGCAGGTAATTGCCTCGTACTCGTCTTGGTAGGCGAATTTGGTCATGCAGCTACCCCTTCAGCATCGCCAGCGCAGCGGTCAGCTCTTGAGAAAGCCGCTCCACTTTGGACAGGGCGCGGGCCTTGCGCGCGTCGTCGCTGTCCATGTACTTCGCGGCCAGGTACTCGATGACCGCGCCAGCCTCGCCCGTGGATTGGATGTACGCCTCCAGGTCATCCAGGTTGAAGCGCTGGGTGTCTCCGTCGGATGGGTTGAGCTTGCGGCTCAACGTGGACGGGCTCATGTCCATGTCCGCCGCAATCACCTTGGCGTGTTTCACCAGCAGCGGCGTGCGGTGCGCGATGTAGGCCCGCAGCGTGGGGAATCGGTCGGGCAAGGACGGTTCGAAATTGAGCGTCAATTGGGAAGGGGCAAGAGATGACATAGCGTGTTGTGGTCTGTTGCCATCTCAGCGATGGGCAAAAAAAAGAGACTGCAGGGCATGAACACACCACGCCCCACCCCAGGCCCGGCCACGCCGACGCCCTTCCACAGCAGCACGCGCACTGCGCTGTCGCAGAGCATTGACGCAGCCACGGGTCTACGCACTCGCGTGCTGCGCACCTCCACCCTGGAACTGACGTGGCGATCTGGCCAGTTGCTGGTGCGCTGCCAGGCCTCAGTGCTTGCGCTGACGGATGAGGCGACGCACATGCCGCGGTGGCGCAGGACTGCGCCGTGATGGCGCGGGGTGCCCGCCCTCTCCCGGGCTACGATGGTGGTTCTCAGGCAGCCATCACCGAGAGGGGCAGACAGAATGGACTGGACAACAGTAGGAGCGATCACAGCGTCAATCTCCGCAGCGCGAGACATCGCCAAGGGCCTCGCCGCTACTCGCGACCAAGCCCTCATCAACGAAAAAACAGCTGCGCTCATGGAGCAGCTTCTCAAGGCCCAGGAGGGACTGCTCGCGCACAACGCCGCGCTTCTCCAGCTCCAGGGCGAGCACTTCGAAGCCTGCGAGAAGCTGCGAAAATTGGACGAAGCCGCGCGCGAGCGTGGTCGTTACTCGCTTGTCGATCTCGGCAACCGCCGCTTCGCGTATCGGGTAAATGTCACCCCACAAGAGAGCGGGGCCAGCGAGCCAAGCAGCACGGAGCCGCTGCACTACATCTGCCAGCCTTGCTTCGACAAAGGGATCAAGTCGGTGCTCCAGAACAGGCTCAAGGCTCCCGGTCTCGAATGCCCGACTTGCAAGTTGGAACTCCGAGTGTCCGTGCCCGAGCTGTACCCCGGCTGAAGTACAGGCAAGCTCAGCCATCTCGCCACTCCTTCGTCGGTGCTGGCCCGAAGCCAGTCTCGAGCTCGCGCAGCGCGGCCAGTACCGCAGTGGATTCACCCGTGGACATGGGGAATCCCCTTGTTCTCGCACGCGGCGGGCGACTGCACCTGCGCGGCGCGGAACTGGTCGTGGAAGGCCTGCGCCGCCGCGGACTCGGGCGGCCAGGGGCATACGGTGTGCGAGCAGTGGCCAGCGGCGACGGCCTCCTGGGCGTGGCGCTGGATGGTGGAGAGGGAGACGATGAGCTCAGGCATTCCCAGAACCTTCAGCAACGTGCTTCGGTTGTTGGGCAAAGTGGTCCACAAGTCGCTGCACTGTGCTTACGCGCGGGTCCGTCACTGTGCCCTGGGCGATCTTCACGAGCGTGTGGTACGGAACCCCACTCTGTTCTGCGACGGCAACCCATCGGCCCTTAGTTGCTCCAAGCTGCCGACGCACGGCAACGAGGATGGATTCGGTATTGCTCATGGCTCATGCTCTCCTGGAACTTGCTCATCATAGCCATTTATGGCTTTTATATCAACCGCACATGGCTATCTATAGATGGCACTATCCAAACATGGCTAAACCAAAAATTGCTGTAGACCCCAACCTCGGGGTAAACCTACATCTCCTGATGGATCGGCAGCACGATCTCAAAAGTCAGATGCAGGTCGCCAAACGAACTGGACTGTCCCAAAGTTCGGTTGGACGCATCCTCAGAGGAGATGTCAACCCATCAGCCTCAGCCCTGAACAGCATCGCCACAGCGTTCGGTGTAGAGATAGGTGACCTGTACCTACCACCCGATGAATTTGCAGCGAAGCACATGAGCAGACACCAGCACATGAGGAAAGGACAACAAGATGCGCTGAATGAGCTCGCGCAATTCACCGACCGCCTTGCCAGAGGCCTAGTCCCAATGCTCACCTGGAAGCAAGTGATTGCTGGAAGCAAGGTAGAACCCACTGAATGGGTGATTTGCCCGGTGCCGCACAGCAACAACGCCTACGCACTGATAGTCCATGGCCTAGGTATGTTTGATCCATCCGGCCCACTGTCGTTTCGAGAGGGGGATCGAATCTTCGTTGACACGAAGGACAAACCCACTCACAAATCGCTGGTTGTGGTGCGGCCTGCCAATGGTGAGGAGGCCGTACTTCGCCAACTCATCGCCGAAGGGGATCAGTGGATGCTCCTGCAACTCAATCCCAGCTGGCCGAATCGAGTAGCCCCTCTTGCCACGGAAGATGCAATCTTGGGCACGGTGATAGCCAAAGTACAGACCTTTGTCGCAGATAACGTAGTCGTTACCCATCATTCGACAATTCCCCTTTCATAAGCCATTTATGGCTTGACAAGGCCAGTTTTTAGTCCAAAATGGCTAGCCATTAGTGACTATGACTGACCGCCATGCAACCCACCGAACCCGCCGCCCTCCTCGAAGCGGCCCTTGAACAGTACAACCGCCGCTGCACGCAGGCCAAGAACGCGCTCGACAGCGAGCGCTGGGTTGCTGCCGCATTCCACCTGCGCACTGCAGCGACCATGGCCCAGGAGTGGGCAGACCGCGCCCGCGCACTGGCCGACTGGTGCGATGCTCAGGCCGAGAGTGGCCGCACCCATTCCGCCGTGCCCGCCACGCTGGAGCCCGCGGCCCACATCACTACCCTGGAGCCGCTGGGCCTGCCGACGCTCGAAGCACTCGAAGCAGGCCTGATGTCCCTGGCCCACGCGATGGGCCGCGACCATGCCGTGCGCACGCGCCGGGCCATGAACGGGGTTCTGCAGGCACAGACAGCCTTCGCAGGAGATGCGAAATGCGCGTGACCTCCTTGGCCCCCACCGCTCGCCTCGCTGCAGCGCCTCAGACGCACATCGCGCGCCTTCTCGACGGAGCCGACTCGCAGCTCATGCAGCGCATCATGCTCATGGCGACAACGGCACGCGGCAAGCCGTTCAGCCGCTGGCCCGCGTGGAGTACCGGCGAGAACCTGATGGTCGCACTAGTGCTCGACGACACCGCCGCGCTCAACGCGATGCATTACTCCATCCTCGAAGCACTGGAGCGCGTGGAACTCTCGCCGCGCCAGCTGCAGCAGATCGCGCGGAAGGTGCTGTGATGCTGCTCACCCTCTTCCGCCTCGCCGCCATGCGCCGCCGTTCCGGCGCCAGCCTGCTCACCTCGCTGCACTGGGCCGCCGGCCTGCTGTGGCGCAACCACCGGACCGCGCGCCGCCGGCGCCACATCGAGCGCCGCGCCCAGGTCGAGCACGCCGCGCGCCAGCGCCTCTGATCCCCCTCCCCCAACTTCCCTTCTCTTTTCAACCACTGGAGCTCACATGCACACCACCATCACCGCAACTGCCGTCCACCACAACAGCATCGTCACGACCCAAACCGGCAGCGGCCCGCTCATGGCCATTGATCTGCTGACCCTGCCGCAAGACGTCGCACTGGAAATCATCCAGGCAGCGCTCTGCGTCAGCTTCCACTACGAGAGCAGCGGACTCGAAAGCGTCCAGGAGGATAGCGATGCGGACGACGCGCTCATCCGACTGGCGGTAGCCACCGGCAAGATCAACCAGCACATGAAGCCGACGGTTCCAGGTGCCGATCTCTACGGCAGCCACCACCAGCAGGTCTACCCTGTGATCCGCGACGGTGTTCCCAGCACAGTGCCGCTGGCATCAATGTCCCCCTTGGAAATCCAGGTCACCATCCAGCGCCTGCGCACCAATGCGGACTCCGCGAAGAGCAACATCAAGGCACTCGAAGACTTCCTGGGCAACCTGCACCAGGCACGCTGAGGCCCGTGATGCACAGCCGCCAACTCATCGACATCGCCGTGGCCGCCAAGCGCTGGCGCAGCGCCCAACGCCTGCGCCTCGCTGCAGTGAGCGAGAAGCGCCTGGCGACCGAAGCTGTGAAGGCTTTGTCGACCCTGTTCACGCTGCTGACGCCGGAGCGGCAACGCGAAGATGCCGCAGCAAAGGCCCTCGGCGCCGCCAAGCGCGAGGAACGCAAGGCTCTCAAGGTCCTGGCCAAGCTGTGTGATCAGGCCATGCCGGCCGAGGATGTGCTGACGGTGGATGAGGTGCGCGCGCTGCCGCGCATTGAAGCGTCGGAGGTGGCGTGATGGCAACCATGGCGATTTTCACCATGGTTGCGCGTCATCGAGAGTGCTGCGCCACGTACTCGCGCAGGACGCCATCCATGCGCGACTGCCAGCCATCGCCCGTGCCGCGGAAGTACTCCACGACCTCTGGCGACAGCCGAATCGTAGTGGGCACTTTGGTGGGCGTCTTCTGCGGTCCGCGCCTGCGGATGCCCAGCATCTCCTGCAACGCCAACGGCAGTACCTCATGGGCCGGGCGGAACTTGGCCAAGTCCTCGGCTGTGAGTTCACGGACTTCGCCGTCCGCATCAATGAGTGGTTTGCGCTTGCTCATATGCCTTGACCTCCCGGCTGTTCGCCTTGCGAAAGCTGATCACACGGATGCCACCGTTGATGGGAGTGAAGCAGAGCATATGCAGACGCTGGTCAAGATAGCCAGCGGCCACGTAGCGCACCTCCGGGTAGGCCTTACGGCCATCCACTTCAATGATGGCGCTGCTGAAATCGAAGTCCGCCGCCCTGTCGAAGGACAGTCCGCGCTCAGCGATGTTCCTCTCGTTCTTGGCGGGGTCGAACTCGATCAACATGGGTTAATTGTACATACGATCAGAAATCAAGGCAAGCAAATCGTATGTACGAAATTTGGAGCAATTCCGACACGACCGCCATCCAAAAAACTTCGGGCTGACAGCGCCAACTGCCAGCCCGACGTCCGAAATCCGCACGGCGCCAACCGTGTGGTCTCTTAGTCCGAAACCCCTCTGACAAGGAACCCGAACCATGACCACGATTATCACGCGCTCAGCCGTGCGCGCAACCAAGGCCCCTGCTCGCAAAAATGCAGCCCCCCAGGCCACTCCTCCCCAACACTTCGCGAAGCCCATTGCGTGGCGGCAACCCATTCGGCAAGCACTGGAAGATATCTATGGCTCGCTGGCGGAATTGGTAGACCCCGTTGGGAAACCAGGCCCTCTGGGACTCGCGGCAGGGCTGATGTCCCACGCCAAGGCAGGCATTGGGGCGCTGCTGTGCCAAGAGGATGACGGCCCTGGATGGTGCGATCAAACCCGCACACTCGGGGAAGTGCTATGGGCTCGAGACAGCCTGGTTGCGGCGGCGAGGCTGGTCGAATTCAAGGTAGAGACCCTTCCCGCCCCGGTCGCTTCGTCCCTGCTCCCTCTTCGCGACCGGATGTCAGCAGTGTGCGTTGCCTTGGATGGGCTGGATCTCCCCTCTCTGATGGCAAAACTGGCCTCTGCTGGAGCTATGCAGTCCCGCGACCAGAAAGCAGTTCCGATCAGCCCTGTTCCCAGGTTCGATATGGAGGCGTTTGCCGACGAGGCCGAACGCATAAACCTGCTCCTCGAGTGGGTAATCAAGGCAAAAGGAGTGTTGAACGCACTCCAATTGAACGCTGAGATGGATCGCGATTTTTATGCAGTGCTTCAGGAAAAGCGCATCGCCATCAACGACGCAGACTGGCAAGGATGCCGCATGAGCGAAGGGCTCTCTGACATGCTCACACGGCAGTCCATTTTGATCAAGAAGATGGCTGGGAGCGAAGCATGAGCGCCATTGCCGCCCCCACCCGCCCGAAGGCGGTGGCCAAGCCTATCAAGAAGGCCGCCCAGCAGAACCAGCCGCCCCACCCCGCCACCGATGCACCACCGAAGCAGCCAGCCAAGCTCTCGCCATTGCTGGAAGAGGTGGACAACCAGCTCTATGACGCATACAAAGCGCTGGAACATACCCTTTTGGCAGATGACTCCAGCGAATCCGGCCTGCTGCTGATGGTTGCCATCGAAATTCTCGATAACCTGAAGATTGCGCTCGCAGTAGACGATCCTCCCGGCTTCAAGATCATCCTCCAACAATGCATGGCATTGATCAAGGCAGCGCGCCGCGCGCCTGGCTACAAGGATGTGCCAAAGCAATCGGCTGGTCTGAATGAGGCCGAGGCAATCTTGAACACGCTGGCTGGTCCTCAAGTCGCCATCGACAAGCCGACAGCCACGGGCACAGCGGTGACCCAGAGCAGGGACACCTTCGCCTCCACTGCCTACTGCCGCGCAGGTGAAGCAGAAGCCGTTATCCGCGCCCACGCAGAAGCGTCCGGCCATGAGCACGCCCGGGCAGTGCTGACCATCGTGGAAGTAGCCACCGGCATCCTCTCGCGCATCCATGAGGCTCCCGGCGCCACTGACTGCCAAACTGCCAGCAACTTGCTTTCCCAGGCCATCGCCGTCGGCTCGCTTGTCACCGACGATGAGCCCGATCTGCTGCTTGATGCCGGGCTCACCATTCTTGTCCTCGCCAAGGACATCCTGGACAAGGGCCGCGAGGAGTTGCCCCATGCCTGACACGATGCCCATCACCCCCCAACCCGGCGGCTTGGTGACAGCCATGCTCCAGCAGGAAGCCCAGAAGCATGGTGGCAACGCTCATGCCGTGCTGTCCGCCATCCCCGAGGTCGTAGACCTGTCGGCCTGGTACGAGCAGCACATCGCCCTGCTCCACCAGTTCTGCACCGCGCCCTCAAGGCCATCGCGAGCACGCCTGCCAAGCGCAACACCAAGCTGGTCCAGCGCCTGGGCGAGGCCCACTCGGAGCTCAAGCAGCACACCCTCAAGATCGCGGGCGATGCTGTGCCCACGGTTCTGTCGCGCGATGGCAAGTACCCGATCCCCTACGAACGCCTGGCCGAATCCCGCGCGAAGGTACAGGTGCTGACCGTCGAGCTCGCCCAGGCCCGTGACGAGATGGCCACCTTGAAGGTCGAAGGGTGGCGCCCCGCATTCGATGCCATGAGCCCGCGCCAGGAAGAGCTGGTCGTCCAGTTCTGCCAGGAGATCGCTGGCCGCCGCGGCGAGCCCGGCACCCTACCCGACCCTGTGCGCCTGCTGGAGATGGCGGAAGCGCTGTATCTGGCCGAGCGCAATGCCCTCTGCCTCCCACAAGAGCAGCGCAAAACCGCAGGAGACACAGAAGCATGACAGCCGAAGTCACTTCCCAGGCGTTCGTGCAGTCGGCACGCTTCGTCACCATCAAGCTCTGCGCAGCCATGACTGGCCTGTCCCCCGCAGCCATCGAAAAGCGCATTGAACGTGGCCATTGGGTAGAAAACAAGGAGTGGCGCCGCGGGCGCGATGGCCGCATCTGGATCGACACCAAGGGGATTGAGGCATGGGTACTTCAGGCAACGGGGTAGAAATCCGCGAGAAGAGCATTCGCCTGTTCTTCGTCCACGAAGGGCAGCGATGCCGCGAAACGCTGACCGTGGCCGGGAAGCCGGCCGCGCCCACGGCTGCCAACGTGAAGT
This sequence comes from Acidovorax sp., assembly GCA_047601665.1. Classification (GTDB taxonomy): domain Bacteria; phylum Pseudomonadota; class Gammaproteobacteria; order Burkholderiales; family Burkholderiaceae_C; genus JASGIT01. Next base: position 3,769,723 of record JASGIT010000001.1, on the reverse strand, counting down.
ACGCCCACCGCGTGGCCGCCGAGATCCGGGACAAGCTGCGGCTCGGCACCTTCGTGCTGGCCGAGTATTTCCCGGACAGCCCCAGGGCGGCCAGCATAGGGCCCACTGCCGTGGAAAAGAACTTCGGGCAGTGGTGCGACCTGTGGTTGGAGACGAAGGGCCGTCTGGCCAAGCGGACGCTCTCCCAGTACACGAGCGCTTTGAAAGTCTGGCAGTCGCTGCTCGGAGCGGAAACGCCGATGACGAAGCTCACCCACGCCGTGATCTCGGCCAAGGTGGGCGGACATCCCTGGAAATCCGCGAAGCTGCTGAACAACTACCTGATCCCGCTGCGCGGCGTTTTCGCGCTGGCAAAGCGCGAGCTGAAGATCGAAGACCCCATGGAGGGGGTCGAAAACAGCAAGCACCAGGCGGCACAGCCCGATCCGCTGGCGCCCGACGAGATGGAGCGCATCTTGGCTGACCTCCGCGAGCGCTACGACCCACGCATCGCGGCCTACTACGAGTTCGCCTTCATGACGGGGATGCGGCCCGAGGAACTGATCGAGCTGCGGTGGGGCGACGTGGACTGGGCGAACGAAACAATCCGCGTAGAACGAGCGCGCACGGCTGGCGAGGTCAAGCCTCTCAAGACCTACAACGCCCGCGACGTCGATCTCGTGGGCCGGGCACTGGCCGCGTTGGAAGTGATGAAGCCTTGGACGACGGTGGGTGCGACCGATGAGAAGGACCGAGACCTGGGCCGCCACATTTTCGAGAATCCTGTCACGAACAGGCCCTGGCACGACGAACGCTCCCAGCGAGAGCACTACTGGACGCCCGCGCTGCGCCGCCTGGGTATCCGCCGCCGACGCTCCTACCAGACACGGCACACCTACGCGGCGAACGCCCTGGCGGCTGGAGTGAACCCAGCCTACATCGCTCGGCAGATGGGCCACAAGAACGCCCAGATGCTCTTCAGCGTCTACGCGAAGTGGATCGACGGGGCCGACAGGGGGCGGGAAAAAGCAAAGCTCGAAGCAGCGCTCAGAAACGAAAAAGCCGCCCGAAATAAGGCGGCTTGATCAGAGCAGAAATCTCGAAAAGTTCCCCAAGAGTTCCCTGAAAACCTGAATTCTGGTGCTCTTCAGAGGGAAAACTTGGTAGGCGCGATTGGACTCGAACCAACGACCCCCACCATGTCAAGGTGGTGCTCTAACCAGCTGAGCTACGCGCCTGTGTGTTTGTTCGAGAAAACAAGAGTATAGCAGCAAAATCAGCGCCCACCGGCTTCATCGCCTGCGCGCGGAGCGCACGCCCGCGACCTGGGCGACGATGGACAGCACCTTGTTCAGCCGGCCCGAGTCCGCGACCTCCACGGTGAAGGTCATCCAGGCCATGCCCTTGACGGACTGGGTCTGCACGCCGATCACGTTGGTCTTTTCGCGCGCGAAGACTTCGGAGATGTCGCGCAGCAGGCCCTGGCGGTCGATGGCTTCGACGGATACGTCCACGGGGTAGACGGCGGCGGCCGCATCCTCCGCCTTGGGGCGGCCCCAGGCGACTTCGATCACGCGCTCGCCGTTGCGCGCGGCCATTTCGCGGAAGTTGCTGCAGTCGGCGCGGTGCACGCTCACGCCCTTGCCGCGCGTGACGAAGCCGCGGATGTCGTCGGGCGGCGCGGGGCGGCAGCATTTGGCGAGCTGGGTCATCAGCGAGTCAATGCCCACCACGAGCACGCCGCCCTTGGGAGCGGCGTCGGCGCGCGCTTTCTTGAGGTACAGCAGTTCCTCGACCGGCGCCGCGGGCTCGGGCGGGCGCAGCAGGGTTTCGATGCTGCGCAGCGAGAACTCGTCCTTGCCCACGACCTCGAACAGCGCGTCGGCGGTCTTGAAGCCGAGCTGCGCGGCCAGGTCGTCGAGCTTGACGGCCGTCTTGCCTTCGCGCTGGAGCAGCTTTTCGACCGCCTCGCGCCCGCGCGCCGTGGTTTCGTGCGTGGCCTGGGCGTTGAACCAGGCGCGCACCTTGGCGCGTGCGCGCTGGCCCGCCAGGTAGCCCAGTTCGGGGTTGAGCCAGTCGCGCGAGGGGCGGCCTTCCTTGACGGTGACGATTTCCACCGTCTGCCCGCTTTGCAGCGGCGTGTTGAGCGGCACCATCACGCCGTCGACCTTGGCGCCGCGGCAGCGGTGGCCCAGGTTTGTGTGCACGGCGTAGGCGAAGTCCACGGGCGTGGCGCCCTGGGTCAGTTCGATGATGGCCGCGTCGGGCGTGAGCACGTAGATGCGGTCGTCGAACAGGCCCAGGTGGCTGGTGTCGGCCAGGTCGCGGCCCCAGGCCAGCAGTTGGCGCAGCGCGGCTATTTTTGCGTCGTACTCGCCGGTGGCGGACACGCCCGCGTAGCCCTTGGCGCCCGCCTCTTTGTAGGCCCAGTGGGCGGCCACGCCGTGTTCGGCATGGTCGTGCATGGCCTGGGTGCGGATCTGGATTTCGATCGCGCGGCCCGCCTCGTCGCGCACCACGGTGTGCAGCGACTGGTAGCCGTTGGGCTTGGGCTTGGCGATGTAGTCGTCGAACTCGGCGTCGATGGCAACGAACTGCTCGTGCACCCACGACAGCGCGGCGTAGCAGTCCTTGACCGTGGGCACGATCACGCGCAGCGCGCGGATGTCGAACACCTGGTCGAAGTCCAGCGACTTGCCGCGCATTTTCTTGACGATGCTGTAGATGTGCTTGGGCCGCCCCTGCACGCTGGCGCTGATGCTGCGCGCGCGCAGTTCCGACTCCAGCCGGCTGCGCAGCTGCGCCATGTAGATCTCGCGCCCGGTGCGCTTTTCGTCGAGCAGGCGGGCGATCTGCTTGTAGGTGTCGGGCTCCAGAAAGCGGAAGGCGAGGTCTTCCAGTTCCCACTTCATCTGCCAGACGCCCAGGCGGTTGGCCAGCGGCGCGAACACGTGCAGCGCCTCGCGCGCGAGGCTGGGCGGCACGGGGCGCTTGCTCGCGGCGTGGAAGCGCAGGGTTTGCAGGCGCGAGGCCAGGCGCAGCATGACCACGCGCAGGTCGCGCGAGAAGCCCAGGAGCATTTTGCGCACGTTCTCGGTCTGCACGGCCGCGTCGTCCACGCGCTGGCTGGTGGTTTCGGCCTCGCGCGCCTGCTGCTGCACGCGCATGAGCTTGGTGGTCTCGACCGCCAGGGTGGCGAAGTTCTCGCCGAAGGCCTTGGCGATGACTTCCTCAGGCTTGTTCAGGTGGATGCAGGCGTGCACCAGGTAGCTGGCGGCCTGCATGGCCTCGGAGCCGCCCACGCCCTTGAGGATGGCGGCGACCGCGTCGGCGTGCTCCAGCGTGTTCTCGCCGGTCTCCATGGTTTCGCCCGCGATCAACGGCTCGGCGAAGGCGCGCGCGCGGGCCAGCGCGTTCACCTGCTCGGGCAGCGTGTGGGCGGTGGCGGCGAGCAGGGGCGACACCGACTCGGCCTCGGTGCGGACGACGGCGGCGGCGGAGACGCTGGTGCCCAGCGGGTCCGCGGGCGCGGTATGGGCCACGATGCTTTTCATGCGGCGCCCCCCGGCAATACGTAGTTCAGCGTAGGTTCGATCAAGGGGACGGAAGGGGCGGACATGACTCAATAATGGCTCGGCTATTCCTTCCCATTATTCACTCGGAGAAATTCACATGCTCAAAGGCAAAACCGCCCTCGTCACCGGCTCCACCAGCGGCATCGGGCTGGGCATCGCCAAGGCGCTCGCGCGCCAGGGGGCGAACATCCTCATGAACGGCTTTGGCGACGTGGACGGCCCGCGCGCCGAGATCCTGGCCGCCGGCCAGGCCGCGGGCGGCGTGCAGGTGGGCTACCACGGCGCGGACATGGGCAAGCCCGCCGAGATCGAGGACATGATGAAGCAGGGCGCGGCCCAGTTCGGCCGCCTCGACATCGTGGTGAACAACGCGGGCATCCAGCACGTGGCCAATGTGGAAGACTTCCCCGCCGAGCGCTGGGACGCGATCATCGCCATCAACCTCAGCAGCGCCTTCCACACCTCGCGCCTGGCGCTGCCCGCGATGAAGGCGGCCAACTGGGGCCGCATCATCAACGTGGCCTCGGTGCACGGGCTGGTGGCCTCGGCGCAGAAGGCGGCCTACGTGGCGGCCAAGCACGGCATCGTGGGCCTGACCAAGGTCACGGCGCTGGAGACGGCCCCCACCGGCGTGACCTGCAACGCCATCTGCCCCGGCTGGGTGCTGACGCCGCTGGTGCAGAAGCAGGTGGACGCCAAGGCCGCGCAACATGGCATTTCCAACGAGGACGCCAAGAAACTGCTGCTGGGCGAGAAGGAGCCTTCGATGCAGTTCACCACGCCCGAGGAACTGGGCGAGCTGGCCGTGTTCTTCTGCTCGCCCGCCGCCAACAACGTGCGCGGTGTGGCATGGAACATGGACGGCGGCTGGGCGGCGCAGTAAGCGGCACTACCGTTTTCATAGCTGCTAACGCTTGATGGGACTGGGCTGGAGGCCAATTTGGCCCAAAATCTAGTCCCTTACTTCATCTGGACGGAGCCCGAGACGTTCACCACCACCTGCGCCTTACCTGCCTCCACCGGCACGGGCGCGTCGGAATACGAGGCGGCCTTGGCCTCCATCGCCAACATGCGCGGGCGCGGGCCGGAACCCATTTCATTGCTGTTCACCGCCACCTCGCGCAGCGTGTAGCCGCTGAAGCCAAAGCCCTTGGCCAGTTCGAGGGCGCGGGCCTTGAATTGATCGATGGCCTGGGCCTGCGCCTCTCCCTCCACCTTGGCGCGCGCTTCGCGCGACAGGCCAAAGCCGATCTGGCTGATGGTCATGCTCTGCACCTTGCCCGCCGTGGCGGTGATGCGCGCGAAGTCGCGCCCTTCGAGCACCAGTTCCGCCCTGCCCTGCCAGGCGCTGATCTTGCCGTCCTTGCCGTAGCGCGGATACAGGCCAAAGGGGCCGGTGCGCACGTCCATCTGCCCCGGCTGGGCCGCGCGCTTGGCCTCGGCCAGGGCGGCGTCCAGCGCCTGCTTGAGCTGGGTCTGCACGGTGGCGGCGTCCGCGCCCTCCTTGCTCGTGCCCAGGGTCAGCACCAGCAAATCCTGCTGCACGTCCACCGTGCCGGAGGCGGAAAGCTGCACCACGTTCTGCGGCGCGCCAGTGCCCGTATTTTGGGCAAATGTGCTCAAAGCCGTTGCCAGTAAAGCGCTGGCAGCTATTATTTTGGAAGCATTTCTCATAAATCCCTTTCACGCGATGCGGATGCCACCTTAACCGCTGCCCGGCCCCGGGCGCATGAAGCCCCTGCAAGCCGCCAGGACAGTGCCGCAAGATATGTAACAGACATAAAAATCCAGGCGCCAACCCCGAACTTTCATGCGCAAGCTGGTCAGAATCGGCTCTGTTACAAATAGGACTGGGGAAGAACCATGACCGCTACGACCAACCGCACCGACAAGATCCTGGTGGTGGACGACGATGCGCGCATCCGCGACCTGCTGCGCCGCTACCTCGCACAGGAAGGCTTCGAGGTGATGATCGCGGAAGACGGCAAGGCGCTCAACCGTATCCTGCTGCGCGAGACGGTGGACCTCATCGTGCTCGACCTGATGATGCCCGGCGAGGACGGCCTGTCCATCTGCCGCCGCCTGCGCGCCGCGAACGACCGCACGCCCATCATCATGCTCACCGCCAAGGGCGAGGACGTGGACCGCATCGTCGGCCTGGAGGTGGGCGCAGACGACTACCTGGGCAAGCCCTTCAACCCGCGCGAACTGCTGGCGCGCATCCACGCCGTGCTGCGCCGCCGCCCGCCGCAGGAGGCGCCCGGCGCGCCCTCGGGCGACAACGAGGTGGTCACCTTCGGCCCCTTCAACTTCGACCTGGGCACGCGCGCATTGCAGAAGAACGGCGAGGAACTGCCCCTGACCACGGGCGAATTCGCCATGCTCAAGGCCCTGGTGCGCCACCCGCGCCAGCCGCTGTCGCGCGAAAAGCTGGCGCTGCTGGCGCGCGGGCGCGAGTTCGAGCCGTTCGACCGCAGCCTGGACGTGCAGGTCTCGCGCCTGCGCAAGCTCATCGAGGTGGACGCCGCCGCGCCGCGCTACATCCAGACGGTGTGGGGCGTGGGCTACGTGTTCGTGCCGGACGGGGCGAATTAAGGAGCATCCCCCTATGTCGCTTCGCTCCTTCCCCCTTCTCTCGGCTATCGCCGGGAAGGGGGACGCCGCCAGCGCGGCGGGGCGGCCCTTGCGCGGCGTCTGCCGGCTTGGCTCAGTGCCAGTTTTCAGGACTTCTCCCCACACATGAACGCCGTGCACGACGCGCCGCCAGCCGACGCCACCAGCCCCGCGCCGCTGGAATACACCCGCCGCGCCCAGGCGCACAAAGCCAGCCGCATGAGGCTGAACCTGTTCTGGCGCACCTTCTTCCTGCTCGCGCTGCTGCTGGTGGGCAGCATCCTGGCGTGGCTGCAGACGCTGCGCGCGCTCGAATTCGAACCGCGCGCGCTGCACACGGCGCAGCAGATCGCCTCCCTGGTCAACCTGAGCCGCGCGGCGCTGGTGCACGCCGACGCCATCGCCCGCGTGTCGCTCATCAAGACCATGGCCGACCAGGAGGGCGTGCGCATCCTGCCGCGCGAGCCGGGCGACAAGTACGAATTGCTCGAACAGAACACCCTGGGCACGCGCCTGACCGAGGAGCTCACCGCACGCCTAGGCCCCGGCACCATCGTGGCCAGCAACGTCAACGGCGAAAAAGGCCTGTGGGTGGGCTTCACCATCAACGGCGACCCGAACTGGCTGCTGATGGACCGCTCGCGCTTCAGCCCCGCGGGCGGCACCACCTGGCTGATCTGGCTGATCACCGCCGGGGCGCTTTCGCTCATGGGCGCGGCGCTGATCGCGCGGCTCATCAACCGGCCCCTGAAGCAACTGTCCTCCGCCGCCAACCGGTTGCGCGAGGGCGATTTCACCGCGAGCCAACTGGACGAAGAGGCCGTGACCAGCGAGATCCGCGAGGTCAACATCGGCTTCAACCGCATGGCGCAAAAACTCGCCAAGCTGGAGCAAGACCGCGCTGTGATGCTCGCGGGCATCTCGCACGACCTGCGCACGCCGCTGGCGCGCCTCAGGCTCGAAACCGAGATGAGCGTGGCCGACGACGTGGCGCGCGAGCACATGGTGGCCGACATCGTGCAGCTCGACGCCACCATCGACAAATTCCTCGACTACGCGCGGCCCGACTACGTGGCCCTGTCCCCCGTGAACCTGCACGCCGTGGCCTCGTCCTGCATGTACGCGGTGCAGAACCACAGCGAACTGCAAATCCACATGGATGTGCCCCCCAACCTGAACGTGATGGCCGACGAGGTGGAACTGGCGCGCGTGATCTCGAACCTGCTCGAAAACGCGCGCCGCTACGGCAAGACGCCCGACACCGACGTGACCCACGTGGACATCAAGGCCACCGACCAGGAACACTGGGTCTACCTCAAGCTGCGCGACCACGGCACCGGCGTGCCGCCCGAGCAGCTGGCCAACCTGACCAAGCCCTTCTACCGCGGCGACTCGGCGCGCACGGCGGCCACGGGCGCGGGGCTGGGCCTGTCCATCGTCGATAAGACGGTGCAGCGCATGGGCGGCGTGTTCGCGCTGGCCAACTCGGCCTCGGGCGGGCTGGTGGCGCACATTCAATTGCAGCGCGCGAGCGAACCGCCCAAGGGCAAGGGCACCAAGCAGCGCCTGCAACGCCCTCAGGTCAAGCGGCACCTGCCGCCGCAGTCGCCCGAAGCGTTCAACGACTGAACACCAAGGCCGCCGCGCGCGCCTCGATGGCCGCGCCCTGCCCCACGGGCCCCAGGCGCTCGGCGGTCTTGGCCTTCACGTTCACCTGGTTTTCCGCGAGCCCCAGCGTTCGCGCGACGCAGGCGCGCATGGCGGGAATGTGCGCGGCCAGGCGCGGGGCCTGGGCGATCACGGTGCTGTCCACGTTGGCGATCTCCCAGCCCTGTTCACGCACGCGGCGCGCGGCCTCGGCCAGCAGCACGGCGGAATCCGCACCGCGAAAGCGCGCGTCGGTGTCGGGGAAGTGCGTGCCGATGTCGCCCAGCGCCGCCGCGCCCAGCAGCGCATCGGTAATCGCGTGCAGCAGCACGTCGGCGTCGGAATGGCCCAGCAGGCCCAGGGTGTGCGGCACCTCGACGCCGCCGATCACCAGGCGGCGGCCCGGCACCAGGGCGTGCACATCCCAGCCTTCGCCGATCCGGAAGTTCGGAAAATTCATCGATCGTTCCTAGAAAAAGGGGTTGCCCGGCACGTCGCCCGTGCCCTGCCCGCGCACGCCACCAAAGCGCTCCAGCGTGCCGCCGTGCCGGCGCTGCATGAGCACGGCGGTGGCCAGCGCGAAGTCGTCCGGGTAGGTCACCTTGAAGTTCTGCGCGCCGCCCGGCACCAGGCGCGGGTGCAGGCCCAGGGCCTCCATGGCGCTGGCCTCGTCGGTCACCGCAGGGCCTGCATGTTCCAGCGCGCCGGCCAGGGCGCCCAGGCGGAACATCTGCGGCGTCTGCGCGAGCCATTTGTCACTGCGGTCCACCGTGGCGGCCACGCGGTCGCCGCTGGGGCTGCTGAGGGCAGTCTTGAGCGTATCGGCCAGCTTGTGGCCCAGCAGGCCGCCCACGGCATCAAAGGCGCAGGCATCGATGAGCGTGTTGATCAACTCGGCGGTGACGAGGCAGCGCGCCGCGTCGTGCACCAGCACCCAGTCGGATTCGTGCGCGCCGCGCTCCCGCAGCGCGCGCAGCCCGCCCAGCACCGTGGCCGCGCGCGTGGGGCCGCCGCATTCCACCGTGAAATAGGCCGCGTGCGGGTAGCTGTCCAGGAAATGATCGCCCGCAGCCACGGCCACCAGCGTGCCCGCCAGCCGTGCGACACCCGCAAAAGCGTAGAGCGTGTGCAGCACCAGCGGCTGGCCCGCCACCAGGTGGTATTGCTTGGGCAGATCGCCCGAAGCGACCGCACGCGTGCCGGTGCCCGCGCAAGGCACCAGGCCCCAGAAGCGGGGCGCGGCGGTGGAAAGTTCTGTCATGGGCTGGATTCTAAAATTGCCCCGCTCATGGATCTGCCCAAACTCTCCCCCGGAAAACGCTTCGCCCTGCCCCGCCCCGTGGGCAGCGCCGATGCCCTCTTGCTCGCCCGCCTGGCCGAGCGCGAAAAATCCGCCCGCCGCGTCACGGCCATTGTCACCGCCGACGCGGGCGACGCCCAGCGCCTGATGGCCGAGATGGCGTTCTTCGCGCCCGCGCTGCGCTGCGCCCTGTTCCCCGACTGGGAAACGCTGCCCTACGACACCTTCTCGCCGCACCAGGACCTGATCAGCGAGCGCCTGGCCACGCTCTGGCGCATCAACCAGCGCGACGCCAAGGACGGCGCGGACGTGGTGCTGGTGCCCGCCACCACCGCGCTGTACCGCCTGGCGCCGCCCGCGTTCATGGCGGGCTACACCTTCCACTTCAAGGTCAAGCAACGGCTCGACGAAGCCCGGCTGCGCGCCCAGCTCACGCTGGCGGGCTACGCGCATGTGTCGCAAGTCGTCAGCCCGGGCGAATACGCGGTGCGCGGCGGGCTGATCGACCTGTTCCCCATGGGCTCGCCGCAGCCGTTCCGCATCGACCTGTTCGACGACGAGATCGACAGCATCCGCACCTTCGACCCCGACACGCAGCGCAGCCTCTACCCCGTGCCCGAGGTGCGCCTGCTGCCGGGCCGCGAATTCCCCATGGACGACGCGGCGCGCGCGCGCTTTCGCAGCCGCTGGCGCGAACTGCTCGAAGGCGACCCGACCAAGAGCCGCATCTACAAGGACATGGGCAACGGCGTGGCCACGGCGGGCATCGAGTACTACCTGCCGCTGTTCTTCGACGACACGGCCACCGTGTTCGACTACCTCGGGCAGGACGCCACCGTGGTGCTGCACGGCGACCTGGAGCCCGCGTTCCAGCGCTTCTGGCAGGACACGCGCGAGCGCTTCCGCATGATCCAGGGCGACCCCGAGCGGCCCGCGCTGCCGCCCGAGTCGCTGTTCCTCACCGCCGACCAGTTCTACCAGCGCGCCAAGGAATGCGCCCAGCTTGCGCTGCGCGGCGAGGTGGCCGACGTGGAGCACAACGCCTTCGCCGCCGCCCTCCCCTCCCTGACCGTGGTGCGCGGCGCGGACGACCCGCTGGCCCGCCTGCAGGCCCATATCCGCGCCACGCCGCATCGCGTGCTCATCCTGGCCGAAAGCGCGGGCCGGCGCGAAAGCCTGCTCGACTTCCTGCGCGCCAGCGGCCTGAACCCGCCCGCCTTCGACTCGCTGGCCGAGTTCGAGGGCCAGCCCGAGGAAAAGATCGGCATCGCCACCGCCGCGCTGACCACCGGCTTTGCGTGGAGCGAACAGGCGCTGGACTTCGTCACCGAGACCGAACTCTTCGCCGCCGGCCCCACCACGCGCCGCCGCAAGAAGCAGGAACAGGTGAGCGACGTGGAAGCGCTCATCAAGGACCTGTCGGAGCTGAACGTGGGCGACCCCGTGGTGCACAGCGCGCACGGTATCGGCCGCTACCGGGGCCTCATCAACATGGACGTGGGCCAGAAGAACCCCGACGGCACGCCCGCGCTGCAAGAATTCCTGCACCTGGAATACGCCGACAAGGCCACGCTCTACGTGCCCGTGAGCCAGCTGCAGCTGATCGGCCGCTACACCGGCGTGAGCGCCGACGAAGCCCCGCTGCACAAGCTGGGCAGCGGCCAGTGGGAAAAAGCCAAGCGTCGCGCCGCCGAGCAGGTGCGCGACGCCGCCGCCGAACTGCTCAACATCTACGCCCGCCGCGCCGCGCGCGAGGGGCACGCCTTCCGCTTCCAGCCCGCCGACTACGAGGTCTTCGCCACCGATTTCGGCTTCGAGGAAACGGCGGACCAGAAGGCCGCCATCCACGCCGTGGTGCAGGACATGATCTCGCCCCGCCCCATGGACCGCCTGGTCTGCGGCGACGTGGGCTTCGGCAAGACCGAGGTGGCCCTGCGCGCCGCCTTCGTCGCCGTCACGGGCGGCAAGCAGGTCGCCTTCCTGGCGCCCACCACGCTGCTGGCCGAGCAGCATTACCAGACGCTGGTGGACCGCTTCAGCAAATGGCCCGTGAAGGTGGCCGAGATGAGCCGCTTCCGCTCCGCCAAGGAAATCAGCGCGGCCGCCAAGGGCCTGGCCGACGGCACGGTGGACATCGTGGTCGGCACGCACAAGCTGCTGAGCGAGAGCGTGAAGTTCCAGAACCTGGGCCTGCTCATCATCGACGAGGAACACCGCTTCGGCGTGCGCCACAAGGAGGCCATGAAGGCCCTGCGCGCCGAGGTGGACGTGCTGACGCTCACGGCCACCCCCATCCCGCGCACGCTGGGCATGGCGCTGGAGGGGCTGCGCGACCTGAGCGTGATCGCCACCGCGCCGCAGCGCCGCCTGGCCATCAAGACCTTCGTGCGCAACGAGGGCACGGGCGTCATCCGCGAAGCCGTGCTGCGCGAACTGAAGCGCGGCGGGCAGGTCTACTTCCTGCACAACGAGGTGGAGACCATCGAGAACCGCCGCCAGAAGCTCGAAGAAATCCTGCCCGAGGCGCGCATCGCCGTCGCCCACGGCCAGATGCCCGAACGCGAACTGGAGCGCGTGATGCGCGACTTCGTGGCCCAGCGCTACAACCTGCTGCTGTGCTCCACCATCATCGAGACCGGCATCGACGTGCCCAGCGCCAACACCATCGTCATCAGCCGCGCCGACAAGTTCGGCCTGGCACAGCTGCACCAGCTGCGCGGGCGCGTGGGCCGCAGCCACCACCAAGCCTACGCCTACCTGATGGTGCCCGACGTGGACGGCTTGACCAAGCAGGCCGCGCAGCGCCTGGACGCCATCCAGCAGATGGAGGAACTGGGCAGCGGCTTCTACCTGGCCATGCACGACCTGGAGATTCGCGGCGCGGGCGAGGTGCTGGGCGACAACCAGAGCGGCAACATGATGGAAATCGGCTTCCAGCTCTACAACGAGATGCTGTCCGAGGCCGTGAGCGCCCTGAAAGCGGGCAAGGAGCCCGACCTGCTGTCGCCCATGCAGGCCGCCACCGACATCAACCTGCACGCCCCCGCCCTGCTGCCCGACGACTACTGCGGCGACGTGCACCTGCGCCTGTCGTTCTACAAAAAGCTCGCCACCGCCAGGAACCCCGACCAGATCGACCGCCTGCTCGAAGAACTGGTGGACCGCTTCGGCAAACTGCCGCCGCAGGCGCAGACGCTGATCGACGTGCACCGCCTGCGTGTGCTGAGCCAGCCCTACGGCGTGGTGAAGGTGGACGCGGCGCCGGGCGTGATCCACATCACCTTCAAGCCCCAGCCGCCCGTGGACCCGATGGCGATCATCCATCTGATCCAGAAAAACAAGCACATCAAGCTGGCCGGGAACGAGAAGCTGCGCATCGAACGCGAACTGCCCGAAGCCCAGGCGCGGGCGCAGATGGTGCGGGACGTGCTGCGCAGCCTGGGGCAGCCTATCGCCGCCTGATATGCGGCTTCGTTTCAAGCCAAATCGGCCTCCAGCCCTTGGCTAGCGTGCGCTAGTAGCTCCTGAAACAGGAGCATCCGAATTGATGCAGCCGCATGGCTGACCATGCGTCCAAACTTCCCAAAGCGCCTGCAAAGTCCTGCTATAATGGAAGGCTTCCGGAGAGGTGGATGAGCGGTTTAAGTCGCACGCCTGGAAAGCGTGTGTGGGCTAATCCCCACCGCGGGTTCGAATCCCGCCCTCTCCGCCAATTTGCAGAACTGGGCGACAAATCGCCCAAGGCCTTGAATGGCAAGGCTAATTCTGGTTCTAAGAAGCCTTTTCCTCGAACGTAGGAAAGCGGCTTCGTGAAAACCAGCTTCAGAACCGCCCGCTTGTCCTCGAAGTGATCCGAGGCCCACAGGCGCGACGGGTCTGCGAGGAATCCGAGCGCCGCGCTCAAGCAGTCCTCGAAGTCCCGCACAGGTCGCCCGCACTTGGCGATTCTCTCGGCGTGAAGCAGCTTTTCCTCTGACAGCTTGTTGATGTGCTTCTCGAAAGCCTGCATCACCAGCGGCGATTCTGCCTGCACGACCCGTTCAAGCAGCCCTTCGATCTGCGCCTCGATCTTCTTGATTTCGGACTTCAGCGTTTGCAGGAGCAGCGCGCTTGCTTGCGCCTGATCGTTCCAGAAGTCCGCGAATATCCGGCGGGCCAGACTGACCAGCCTTGGAGCGGGTTGCAACGCTTGCAGGTACGCGACAAACTGCCCTTCCATGACTTCGCGCTTGATCGACTTGCCGTAGTGTTCGCATCCGCGCTTGGGGCAGTGATAGTAGGCATAGCGGGCGCTTCGCCCCTTGGCCCAGCAGGCGGTAAACGGGGTGCCGCAAGTGCAATGCACGGCACCGCGCAAGACAAAATCCTGATTGAGGTCGGCGCGCGCTGGCACTCGCGCCTGTTCGCTCATGCGCTGCTGCACGCGGTGCCACGTTTCCACGCTGATGATCGGCTCATGCTGGCCCTTGCGCAGCGTGATGCCCCATGTCGGAGCCTCGACCAGTCCCGCATAGACCGGGCGCGTCAGAAGGCGCTTCACTTCCTCATAGCGAACATAACCGCCCGTCGCCTTGGGAAACTCCGGCTGCGCCTCCAGATACCGCTTCACTTCTCCCTGCGACTGAAAGCGCCCCGAAGCAAGCCCTTCATAGGCTTCGCGCACGACCTCTGCGCGGCGTCCGTCAGGCACAAGAATCTTGCCGCCCCCTTCCGCCTTTTCGTAGCGATAGCCGAACGGGGCAAAGAAGCAGTAAAAGCCCCGCTCCATGCGCGACTTCATTTTCTGCATGGTCTGGCGACGGTTCTGTTTGCGCTCCAACGCGCCTTGGGCCGCCATCACGGTTTCGACAAATTCGCCTTCCGGCGTGTCTTCAAACTTGAAGTTCAGACATGCAACGCTTGCGCCGTAGGTCGCAAGCTCCTGTCGCAGCATCAGGTGGAACATGGTGTCACGCGCGAACCGCTTGAGATCGTCAAAGATGACCGTGTAAGCGTTCTCGGAATGCTCATCGAGATAGGCCAGCAGCTTCACCATGCCGGGGCGGCTCATGAAGTCGCCGCTCCCCGTCATCTTGTCGTGAAACACGGCTTCCGCTTCCAGCCCATGCGCGGCGGCATAGGCCCGGCAGCGATGCTCCTGAGAGTTCAGGCCGTCGCCTTCGGTCTGGCTGACCGAAGAAATACGGCAGTAGATCAGCGCTTTCTTGCCTTGTTCCTTGGCGGTTGGTTGCTTGGCCATCATGTGGCTCCCTTTTCTTGATCCTGATTTTCAATGGCGGCTTCGGCGTTGAACGACCCGGCCGCCTGCAAAGGGCCGGATGTCGCCTCTTCCCGTTCAAACAATGCCGGGAATATCCGCTGAACGGAATCCACACCCCAACCGATATCCACGAAAGTTTTCATGATGAAGCACAGCGCTTCGAGAAAGGCAATCTTCTCTTCTTCGGAAATGTCGAATGCTTCCAGATCGTCCATGTAGGCGGACGTATCGATGATGGATGGTTCTTTGTTGCTCATCCGGACTTCCCCCATTTGCGTAATACAACCAATGGCTGTGTACATTCCCATAATGCGACCACCCCGCTTAACAACTCGTAAAGACGAATGCAGCGGCGCGGTGGAATCTGTTGTGCCGTGCGGCGAAAACCTTCACCTCGCGCGGTCGAAGTCGCGGCCCACATCGACCGACTTCGCGGCGGGCTGGCGGTCGCGCGCTTCGGCGGCTTCGCGCAGCAAACGGTCTTCTTTTTGCTGGGCAAGAAAAGCGTCTTCGCGCTGGCGCTGCTCATGCACCATCGCGTTGATCTCCGCAAGGTTCTGTGAATCCACACGGTGTTCGGCGGCGGCCTGCACATCGGATTCCTTGAGCGTCTTGCCGCGCTGCCACCACGGGGGTTTGAGTTCCGGGGTGGCCCGCTTCGCGAGGATATCCACCTTGGCCGCGCGAATCTTTTCATCGCGCAGCTTTTGCTGTTCGCACTCGCGCTCGAGAATTCTCTTTGCGCTTTCTTCGCTCATCTTGCGCAGCTCACGCGCAGCCTCGTCGCGCAGCAGAAATTTCTCCAATTCGCGTTCGCCGGACTTGTCCGAAAGCGCGGTTTTAATTGTCTTGTCGCTCATGGCAGACCTCCCGCTTTTTGCTGGACGGCGAACCCACGCCATGCCACTGTGAATGCAAAGAAAAAGGAGGGTGTCCGATGAGCAATCCAGACCGCACGATTCCGCCTGCACTGGTGGAACTGATTTTTGATCCCGAAGGCAACCGGGCCGAGATCAATGTTCTCGGTGAGGCGCGCGCCCTGCTTGCGGAGGGGATGCCCATCCGCTCTGTCGCGCGGGGACTCGCCGGTGCCATCACGACCTTGATTGCAGAGGAGTACCCAAAGGGGAACGATGAATTTCTCTGGGCTTGGCACTTCCTGCGGGAACTGGAAAGCGGGTTCGGCGAGTGGCGCAAGCGCCTTGACCTCATCGATGAGGTGGCCGACGAAATCCGGCGCAGCCGCGCCGCTGGCGGGACGGGCAACCCGTATCAATGATCTTTGGCGGCTCGGCGCGATGTTCTTTGATTGCATGGTGCCCTCCCGTCACGCAGGCCGATATCCGGCGACGTAAGACCATGTGCCGCTCTGATATTGCGGCCAGTGCGCGAGGGCGGCGGGGACGCTTTCGCGGATGACGCGCACCCATCGCCGCCCCCAGCGCGTGGCGATGAGGACGCGATCGTGCGGCGGATGGAAGGGGTTGGGCAGATAACCGCCCGCCATTTCGGGCCGCGTGAAGTACGGGAGTTTGTTCGCCCGGATCGGCGCGAGGCCGAGGCCGGAGATGAACAGGATTTGCTCGTCCTCCGGCATGGCCAGCACTTCATCCGGCGTCATCAACGCGCGCGGCTGCTTCGTGCGATGCCGCGAGGCCTGCGCGGCCTGCGCCATCCCGACTCCGGCAAGAAAGGGATCGCTCCCGCCGAGCAGGCCATGCACGATTCGGCCCATCTCGGCCCGTGCCGCGTGCTGCTCAAGCTCGTTGTCATAGCTTAGCGTCTGCTGGCCCAGCATGTGCGACACCAGCCGCGCCGTTTCCAGATCGCGCACGCCGAAGAACTGGCGGCACTAGCTGGAGCCGATGAAGCCGGAGAGCGCTGCGGGGCCGTAGTTGCGGGTGATCTGCCCCGGGTCTTGCCAGAACGACCAGGTGCGCAATCCCATCCCGCGCCCATAGCTGTAGGCCCCCAAGAGCGCCTCGAAATTGCCAAGCTGCGCCGCCTCGTCCACGACCAGCAGCACGCCGGGCGCGGACGGATGGCGGTTCTTGTAGAGGATGGCCGAACCGAAGATGGCCCGCTGAACCGGGGCCAGCAGGGTCAGGTATTCGGCAGGAATGACGATATAGATGTTGCAGTCCTGCTCGCACAGGGTTTTGAGCGAGAAATCCGACCCGCTCAAGGTGTCGCGGACTGCCGGGTCGCTCAGCGGCTGGATGGCTTCATAGATGCTGCCGATGATGCCGCTGTACTCTTTGGGCGCGTCCCGGCGCTTGACGTCCAGTTCCTCGGCCAGACGCCGAATGTCAGAGTCTGGCCGGGAGAGCATCCGCTGCTTCAGAACCTCCCAGCCGGAGGGGCTTTCCAGCATATTGACCAGATCACAGAAGACAGGGAGGCTAATCGCGTCTCGGCTCTGGCTCGGCTCGGAGCCCTCGACCTTTGTCCTTACGATGACCTCCGAAACTTCTCGACCGCGTCGCCCGAAGAATTGATCGCTATGCGTGGGCAAGGCAATCAAATTAGCGAGCAACAGTTTGGTGTCCGCGTGGAACGTCGGCGAGTCCGCACGAAGGATGTCCCACGGGTTGACCCGGTGCCGGGGCAGTCCGTGCAGCCCCCAAGGGTTGATGCAGTACGCCGCCTTGCCCATGCGAATCTGGTTGCCGATGGAGGTGGCCGCCAGTTCGCCGCGCGGGTCGTTGATGATCATGCGGCACGGGGCATCCCAGCTGCCTCGGGGATTCCGAGCGCCGCAAAGGTTGTACGCCAGAACGTCGCGCAGCTTGCCCGACCCCGCGCCGCCGAAGGTGATGAGGGGCGCATCGCCTCCGAGGCGCAATGGGCGGCCTCCCATGAAGCCAAGGAAGGGGCCGGACGGGCCGCGTAGCCCCGCATCCGGCAACGCCCAGCGGGCGCTGCCGAAGCGGAATTCTTCGTGAAACGCCGTCATGTTCACCCCCTGAAGCGGCGCATCGCCAGCGTCGTGATGAGCCAGATGACGCCCGCCGTGAACAGCAGCGAGACCGAGATGTAAATCACGGCGGCCTCGATGCCCCCCATCGTCAGGACGAGCAAGTCAGCCCAGTCCCGGCCCCATGTCTTGACGAAGTACGAAAAGAGCGGCCCCTTGGTCGCGTTGTACAGCAGCGGCGTTCCGAGAATGGCAGCCGCCAAGGCGACCACCTTCCCGAGCGTCGAAATGCCGTTGTAGAGCCCCGTAGGTTGTTGATCCGGTGTCATGTTTAATCTCCGTGTCGCGCAAAAATCTGCGCTACCCCGGACACTAGACGAGGCGCTGGAAAAAGTTGGAATCAGAAAAACCGGAGGCAATACATGGGTCAGGAAGATGAAGGGGCTGGCTGGATAGACCCCAAAGTTGCCATACAACTGGTCAAGGAATATTTATATAGCCAAGGGCTTAGAGGTGGAACGGAACTTTCAAAGCGAATAGAGAAATACACGGAGTCCGCATTTCTTATTCATCGCAGAACCTTGGAAGATTGGTTTAATGAGCGTGAACCGGCAAGCCATGTCACGCGGACGGCCGTGCTTTCGTTCCTGAAGACGAAGCATTTTCAGAGCATTGTTCCCAGAGCGGCGGACTATTTGCGAGCCGATGCGCGGCTACACCGGATTGGTTCAGCTTTGTATGACCTTCATGGCCCGATCGGGACGCCTCCCGACGAAGTGGAAGACCTGAATGTGCTCATAGCCGGATGGTGGGCTCTAACCAACTTCAACGGCCCGCCGCCCAAACCACCGGAAAGTGTCATTCATGTGGAGCCGGTGAGCAATCATCCATTTTCAAAGATTTGTATTTACCTGCGCAGCGCCGCGCCCTATCCGATGAGCCCGCCGAGGGGCAGCGGAATTGTTTTTCCGCAAAGAATTGAAAAGCCGGTGCAGCGCAAAGGTTTTCCGACGCTCACCAAGCCGCCGTTCGGTTCCAGCAATGAATTCCCAAATCCGGAAAGTCGAGAAACAGAGTTTCGGTACGCGGCCTATCTATGGATGGGGATGTATTTCCGTGAGCAGCGGATGAAGGTGATTTATATCAACGACAGGCATTGGGAAGCGTTCCATCTTGCGCACCGTCCCGTCGAGACCGGGAAGCTGGTTCTTGAGGTGTTCGGACGCATCAATGAGAGCGACGTACCGGCGGAGATACGCGCAATGCTGGCGGAGTGGAGCCTGGATGTCGTCCCCCGGGAGTAGCGGCGCGTGGCGGTTTTCTGCCTCTGCGGGCCGTAGTACAGCCGGGCGTGCCGGGTTGATCTGGCGCGAACCGCAAGATGTGTTCTGTACTACGTCCAGAACCAAGCCCGTACTACGTCCGGGCCATCTTGCCAAAGTGGGCGTGCCGCCCCCTGTTGGATACCCCCTGCCGGTGGCGCGGCTTCGGCATCGAGCCTCACCCGCATCAGCGCAACGTCTGGCCGTTGCATTACCAGTCAGGGCGTTCCTGCCCCGACACCCAGACCAACCTCGTCGCGGTTGGATTGCGACCGGGCGAGCTTTCCGCGCTCCCCGGAACCCCATCGGCCAA
Source organism: Acidovorax sp. (assembly GCA_047601665.1). Taxonomy (GTDB): domain Bacteria; phylum Pseudomonadota; class Gammaproteobacteria; order Burkholderiales; family Burkholderiaceae_C; genus JASGIT01. The sequence goes on along the minus strand of JASGIT010000001.1, from coordinate 3,750,797 downwards.
CCCTGCGCGGATTGGATGCGCGTGACGGCCCGGCGGGCATGAGCCGCCGGGGCCGTGCTGGCGCGAAGGCACCCGACCTTACGGCTGGGGCACCTTCGCGGCAAGGCAGCGCCGGATGTTTTCGCAAGTCTGGCGGGCAGCTTCGCGTTCATGTTCCGGGCGCTGTCCTGACGCGGCAAGACTCGCCGCCTTGCAAAACATGACGCGCAATTCGCTAACGCCTATGCGGTTCAGGTCTTGGGTCGTGGGGATATGCGTGTTCATCGTCGCCTCCTTGGCTGTTCGGAGGCCGCGCCTTTCGCGGCCTTTGCGAAGGCCGGAACGGGCATCGGGCGCGCTTGGGTCAGTCACCCCCACCGGGGCCGGAACGCCAGAGAAGGAGCCGGGGAACCCGGCTTGCCAGCACAAGCGCCCCATGCCAGAAACGGCAGCAAAGGCGCAAAAGGCAGGAATCCGGGCCGCTGGCGCGGGAATGCGCGTCCCCAGACCCTAGCCACAAGTGTCAGGTTTTTGCTTGATAAATGTCAGGTTTTTGCGTACTATAAACAAGGAAGGAGAACCCCATGCCTCGCCGCAATTCGCTACAGGCCAAGATTGAAGAACGCATTGCTGAACGCAGCGATGACGTATTCCTGACCCGTGAGTTCGCCGACCTCGGCGGCGAGCGGCAGGTGTTGCGCGCCTTGAGCAAGGAGGTAGAAGCCGGGGGACTGATCCGGCTCGGCTACGGCGTGTATGGCCGGGCGTTCAAATCCCGGCTGTCTGGCAAGCCCGTGCTTTACAACAAGGGGGGATTTTCCGGCGCAGCGCGAGACGCACTCACCAAACTGGGCGTGCGATGGGAACCCAGCGAAGCAGAGCGCGCTTATAACGAGGGGCGTTCTACTCAAATCCCCGTGAATCCGAAGCTGAGAGTTAAAGGGCGCTTCTCGCGCAAGCTGCGCGATGGGGCCGTGGAGTTGATCCTTGAACGATGAGCCTTCAATCACAGAGCTTCTGGATGTACAGGCTCATTTCGGATTACCTGCACTGGAACTGGTACAGAAAGACTGGCATGTTCTGCGCGCGCTGCGCGTGATCGGTGCCATTGATGCCGCGCCCTTTCAACTGGTTTTTGCGGGCGGCACCTGTCTGGCGCGGGCGCACCGACTGGTGGCGCGCATGTCCGAGGATGTGGATTTCAAGATCGTTCCGCTTGATCCCACGGCGCTCAGTCGCAGCAAGCGTCGCAGTTTGCTGGGCGACTTGCGCGCTCGCGTGCTGGCAGCATTACAGGCCGAAGGCTTCCGCGTCGGGCCGCAAGATATGCGCTCGCGGGATGAAAACCAATACACGCTCTACAACCTGCACTATGCGCAGGATAGCGCTGCCGCATCTTCGTTGCGGCCCACGATTCAGGTGGAGTTGACCCATTCGCGGCTGCGCCTGCCTGCCGTGCAGATGCCCGTGTCTTCGTTCGTGGCAGAGGCATTCGGGCGTGCGCCCGAGGTGGCAGCCATGCCCTGTGTGAGTGTCAGCGAAACCGCCGCCGAGAAACTGGTGTCTCTGACGCGGCGCACGGCCATGGAATTGCGCGGCCTGAGTCGCGCACCTGACCCTGATCTGGTGCGGCATATCTATGACCTCTACGCCATTCGCTCGCATATTGACCGGGCTGCGCTCGTGGAACTGGCACGCGCCATTGCCGTGTCGGATGCACAGGAATTTGCGAACCAGTATCCGGCCTATATGGCGGATATTGCCGGGGAAACGCGCTACGCTTGCGCGGCGCTTCAGTCAGACCCCGCGATACGGGAGCGTTACGCCCGCTTTGCTTCGGCCATGGTTTACGGGGATGGGGTCGATTTCGATACGGCCATGAATACCATCGTTCCTTTGATCAATGAGACCTGGCCGTGAACCATGCGGGCCGTTCACTTAGCTCGCCTCACCTGTGACCGGATTTTCTGCACCGCCCGCCAGACTGTCGTTTTGCCAACGCCGAGCGTGGCCGCAACGATTTCCATCGGTATGTCATCGCAGATCACCATGCGCTGCGCACGGAACTCCTGACAGGGATCGAGTGCGGGCGGGCGTCCGGGCTGCTTGCCCTTGCGCCGTGCCGCCTGCATCCCGGCCTTCGTCCGCTCTGAAATCAGCGCCCGTTCGAACTCCGCGACCGCCCCGGTGATGTGAAACACCAGCTTGCCCGCCGGGGTCGTGGTATCGATCTGGTCGGAGATCGAGCAGAAGCCGATACCGCGCTTTTCCAGTTTGCCGAGGATCTTGATGAGGTCTTGCAGCGAGCGGCCCAGCCGGTCGAGCTTCCACACCGTCAGCACATCACCCTCGCGCAGGGTACGCAGCGTTGCCGTGAGGGCTGGGCGGCGGTTCGTGGCCCCTGACTTCTTCTCCTCAAAGACACGGTCGCATCCGGCCCGGCGCAGCGCGTCATGCTGCAAGTCAAGATGCTGGTCTTCCGTTGACACGCGGGCGTATCCGATCTTCATGGTGCTGCCTTTCGCGCAGGCAGGCACCACCATCAAGAGCAAGGGTCATACAGCCGCAATCACTGTTCCGAAACGGAACCTTTGAGGACTCTACGCAAGGACGTGAGAGGAATCAATCTTTTCCGCAATTCATAAGCAATGCAGCGCAGTCAGGGCCGCCGTTTCAGAAGGGTTCGTTTTCGGAACGCCCATCATGCTCCTGCGTAAAGCCCTTCTTGCCATCATTCCCTTCATCGCCCTCCATGCCCACGCCGCCGATATTGGCGAGTGCGCCACGCCGGAAGGCATGACAGCCAAGCTCAAAGCCGAGGATCAGCACTCGGTGGCCTCGGCGCAGATGATTACGCAGGACAAGCGCCTGTTCGGGATGATCTTCACAATGAGTGGCGACCGGAAAACCGGCTACATCCTCAAGGCAGACCAGCCGCTGGGGGATAGGGCCGGGCAGATATGCGTCTACAACCGCATGGCGGATGTCCGGCTGTTCGACGCCAGAAAGCCGGGGCCGCCAGCGGATGCATTGCTCAAGGCATCGGATGCCGATGCACTCAAGCGCTGCGACGAGCTGGCCGCGCAGGGCAAGATGCCCCGTGCCAGTTGCGGCGCGTACAACGTGATGGTTGGCAAGGGCGAGGCCTACGGCAACCGTTTAGTTCTTCAAGCTCTCGGCGTCGATAAGGGAACAGATGGCCGCTACAAGCCAGCGGCATCTTTGACCACCGTTTCCGGCAACATTAGCGGTAGTGTCTATGACAATCCGAAGGATCCCGCACGGGGCATCATTGGCGATATCAAGTATTTGTCGCTGCCCGATGGAGCCACGATCATCAACACGACCTTGGTTTACGTTCGATACACGGAATACGGCCTGGCGGCTCTCAAGTAACGTCATACCCTCCGCGAGGTCACGCTTCCGTCTCGGCGCGGAGCATACGGTGCTAAAAACGAAGACCGCCATCTCGCTGCCCCTATGACCGCAGGAACCTCAAGGGGTGACGCGGGGCGCCATTTGAGTGCATGATTTGCGTGTGGATCACAGGCCAGGTACCATCAGCACTGGATACATACTTGAGGTGCTGGAAAGCTGTCCGCGGTATTGATATCTGATTATCTAGATTCACCCAACTCCCCGTAATACATGAGGAATCTGCAATGTCATCACAAGCTACGCGAAGCGAAGGCCATATTGTCCTTGAGACGGTGCAATGGTCACGTCTTGAATTCATCGAAACGATTGATCCCATTTCCGACCGTGACTATGCGGTGCTCAACGAATTGCGCGAAGTGTTGCTGCGACACGGGTACGAGAAGCGTTTTGGCATATCCCTTCTTCACAAGCATTTCGACCTTCAGCCCGGAGAGATAGCGCTTGAGGAATCAGACGAAGTCTTGCGCGTGTCCACGATCAGGGTTGTGTCGAAAGAAAGCTCCGCAGGTGCAATGGAGACGGCATGGCGTTTTGGCTCCAGCCTTGATATCGATACCCCGATGAAATGCGAATTGGAGTGCAGGGGACGCGGAATGACGGATCACAACCGGCGTCACTCAGGAAGAAGGATTCCTGCTTAAAGATCAAGTGAGAGCTTCGAAACAGTGGAGACCTGGGCCATGGCAAGCATTTTAAATCGATTGACCAGAGTATCGCTCACCCCTATGTTTTGTTCCTTATTTTCCCAGATGGCCTCTTTGCTCTGCAGCAGAGCATGTAACATTTCAATATTTGATCGGCTTGAAGCGTACTGCTCATCGAGCCCGCCAGGGGCATAAAACTCTTCAGGCGTGCACGCAACGGAGAAGATTTGAAGGCCGTTGCGCATGATCTCCTGAACGTTGTCGGTCTCAAAAACTACTTTGGTTTTATTGAATGGAACATCTGCCGTCGAAACGTACTGACGCGCTCCTGCTTGAAGAGATTCAAAGCCGTGACTTGAAAATCCATAGATTTTTGCCGGGCGCGGCGCGGCCATCGTTTTTTCTCGGTTGCATATAATAGCAAACTCTCCCGGCGTTCCATATATTGGGCCGTTACAGCAGATATCGCTGTTGTTGTGATAAGAAAATGCGAAGGCAAGCGCCTTTGATAAATATGGCGTCGCATAGAGAAAGCGATCCTCCCGTCCATTTTCCGAGCGCAGACAGCTCGCACGGAGGGCGTCGCCTTCAGGCAACTTATATAGACAGTGATAGAGCGTTCTTTCTTCCGGCGGATGCCCGGAAAAGAGATCCCGCCGCTGTTCTACTGCCATCATGGTGGCCATGATGGTTTCCAATGATTCTTCGTCCGATAAGATATATTGCAGCCCCAAATCCAATGGCTCCGGCCACTCGCCGAAATTAAACCATTGGGCACCCTTTACCTCATGGCTTTGCCATGGTTTGAATTCGTCTTCAACGATGGCGAGAAAGGTCTGATGAGGAATGATTGCGCCGGGCGTCCGCAAGTGACATAGCTCTTCAAGTCGCAATTGATCTTCATAGCCGGTTATCTTAAATAATTTGTCCGTCGCGGTGCGCCGAGCATTTGATCCCGCTTCAATCGCTCCGCTAAATGTTCCCCACTTACCGGCTGCAACAACGTCTCCGGAGCGCGGAGTCAACAGAAAGCGTCCTGTCTTTGCGGACATGACGACCAATCCCACCGTTCCCCATTCCCCAGAGACGGCTCGGCATATTTCTTTTTCAAGATACGACCCGCTGTTTGCCATCTCCCCCGCAACCTATATTGTGATTTTCCAATATATAGGGCTGCGATAAATAAATGGTTAACATCGTTGGTGAAATGGATAGATTATGGAGATTGAGCGACGTCAAGCACTCGTCGCCATCTATGGATCGCGATCAAGAACACTGGTCTATGGCTTGACTGCACTGAAATAAATCTCAATCAGAGATCAAGGCCTGTCGATTTGATAGTGGGCGCGACCGGTGCAGGGGCCTTTCTCTCTGGCGTGTCCGCACTTGCAGTCTGGAAGGCTGTACCCACGGGCGGTGCGGACTGGAACAGTGCAGGTCGATCAAGCACGGAGAGCGTACCGCGCATCGCGGCATCGGAGCGCGGACTACTGCTTTCAGAGGAAGGTGCAACCCCTTGGTGCTGGTAATCACGGGCCGTGGCCGCATCAATCGCTTTGCCGACGCCTGATTGATCGAACCGAGCCTCTTCGGCAGCCTCCGCAGTCGTCAACGTCCCGCGACCGCGTTTGTCTTCCAGTTCCTTTTTGCGCCGGACACCGGCTTTGAAGTCGTCCTTCTGATCCTCGCTGATCAGTCCCTTGCGCACGGCCCAATCGGCATAGGCGTCATCGTTGTCGATGATGTTCTGGCGGGCGCGTTGCGCTTGTTCGTTTGTCATCTGGACGCCGCCGACCGTGGTCATCTGCGTGTTCCAGCGGGCGAGGTTGGCCTGTTCGCGGGCTTGTTTCTGCTGGTCACGCAGCGCGTGATGCTTGGCTTCTTCGCTCACGGACATCCGGCCTGCGGATGTCAGAGCCTTGCCCGATATGGCCTTGGCACCAAGGAGGATTGTGGAAATGTCGTGCAGATCGGCGTCCGGGTCTTCGTCCAGGTGCAGGGCATCCGGCGCGCTCGGCAGATCGCTACGCCGATCTGCCGAAGGTTCGCTTGCTGGCGCAAGCGAACCCCGAAGACTTGAACCTGGCTCTTGCTCTGTCATGAGCCCCTTCCCGTAGTGCTAACCAAATATCCGACAGCCTTGAGTTGTGGAAGCGCCGGATATGAATAGCTTATAGAAAAAACGTTTAATTTTTATTAATGCAATCGAGACGAGAAATGAGCGCTCGGTCGAAAAGGGCTGACGCCTTCGGCGGGCCTTTCGGTTGATATCACTTTGCTAGACAAAAGAGCTTCAATTAATTCAACACAGCCAGAGTCATAAGTTTTCTTTATCTTATTAAAATTTTCGACTGACAATTTTCTCCCAAAGAGCTCCCTTGTTTCACCGCCCATCGCTTGAACGCTGCCTTTGTACTCCGAAAAATCCCCCGAGTATATAAATCGATAGCGTCCACATCCCCATCGTCTGTCATTCTGATTTTGTCTTGGGTTTTCTGAAATTTCAGGATATTTGTCTCTATGGCTAAAATAAATTACGGGCTCCTTTCCTTCGTATAGAAGATTGGCCCAAATTGTTTCAAACTCCCTTTTTAGTATCGCACCGCCGCCCGGGGAAGGCTCATATACGTTCCCTTCGATGTTGTAGTCTCCGCGATCATTTGAAGGAGAAATTCTAGTAATCGCAATATCGAGCAAAATCTTAGTTTCTGCGTTATATGAAACACTCACCCAGCCTCCAGGAATGTGTTCCGGTGAATTAATTTCCCATTCTCTGGCTTTTTTCTTTAATTCTTCGAAATATTTATCAAAATACGCAACTAGATTGGGTTCTCTGGTCGAGTATATCGGGCCGTCTTCCATCTCCTCCAACAACCCGAAACCGAACCAAACTTCGGAAAAATCATCGCACTTGAACAAAATCAAATTGACAACAGGATGGTCTTTTTCAATTACCCAGGCCGAATAGCTGCCTCTACATTCATTTGTTATACGCTCAATCATTGGGTTCGCGAGTCGGAGAATATTTCTTGAGTAAATGTCTGTCCAATGAATTCCATTTTTTCTCTTTTTGTCCAAAGCATTTCGAATGTACTTGGTTCTGTTTGAGATGGCGACATCGCTGAAAACCCGCTGCTTTCCCGCGTCCTGAGGATTGCAGAAAATCATGGTATTCTTGATTTTCGTCGCTTTTTGCGATAGCTCAAGCAGATCGGAGTTTTGCTCCTGGAGCAGAGAGATGTACGAACCTCGATAGGTCAGGACGTTCGAAAGTTTAAGTTGGTCGCACAAATTTTTATTTAGGCTTTCTATCTTATCGCCAAAATCGCTAATCTCTGTGAGTCGCAGTTTTTCGTATTGCGTTGAAATTTGAAAGAGCGCGCACAAAATTCCAAAAAATGCGCCGATTAGTAAGTTTAAAACAAATGAAAATTCTTTGGTAATAAGCCCAAGAACCACAACTGCTACCGTCGTGGCGAGAAGAAAAATTCCCGCCGGACGCAATATTCCGATGCTTTCATTTGTTGGAGAGGGTGTTTTTTCTTTGTTCATCGGTTTATTTTCTTGATTTTACGGAAATTTTGCTATAAGTAAAAAATGCTTTAGAAATAAAAGGGGTGCGCCATGAAACAATGGAAAAACCATGAAATCTATCATGAAGTCTACAGAAGCGGCATTTATGCTGTAAAATATACGGCTTGTTGTTCGGCGGTATTCGCGTTCGCAGTTGGAGGAGCGGCATTGGCTGCGAATTCAGCCTTGGAACAGCTAAGGCCATTAATTTTTTGGGCGGAAAAAAATCAATCGGTACCTGTGAATAAAGTTTCGCCTATTACTTTAGTATGTACACCCAAGTCCTAATTGAAATTCGATATTTTGCACCCGCCGAAGCAAAACCTCTGCATCGAAGATGAATATCTTAAGTAAATGGGCGGTAGGCCAACTACGCCTAAATACCCATGCAAAGTGCGCTCCACATTAGACTCGGGCCTAAGAATTGTCAATGAGCTGCCCGTGCATGAGGCGCGTCAAGATTGAGGACACGGAGAACTCGAAGGCCGCGCCGCCTGTACCACTGCATCGACTTCCGGATAGTCGTGCTCGATGTCTTGGTCGTTCCAGCCATCGGTACGCTTCGAGAAGAACTCGAACACCTGCCATACGGCCACGAGTGCGGGCCATTGTCCGGGGTCGATGGCGAACACCTCCGCTTCCTTCGGCGATAGCTGCCACCAGTCTGGCCCGTCCCAGTTCGCAGGGGCGTCCTTGTAGGCGGCGAGGTATCGCCCCATCGCGTCGTTCAAGATGTTTTCGAGCATGGTTGCCTTTCGTGGTGTCGTCATCGTTCGCGGCTCGGGCCTCTATCTGGCTCCCGCTGCGGTGCTGCGTCGGCAGAGCGCACGGGTACGGCGGACGCCTCGCGGAAGTGTTCTTTCAGGTTCGGCGTCTTCGCAGGACTGCGTTCCGGCTGCTGCTGATACGCCGCAATGTCGCGGTGAAGCTCTTCCACTTCGTGAGCCTGCGCTTCCTTCTGCTGCCTTGCCAGCATGTGGAAGCTCTCGCGCTCTTGTAGATGCCGCTCGATCTGCGCGTCCTTCTCGCGCCTGTCGCGGTGCCGGGCGGCCTCCGCTTCGCGTTCGTTCTCCTTCGTCTGCCGGGCGTGTTGCCCGGTGAGGCGATCCCACAGGCCGCGTATTCCCTTGTTGAGCCTGCTGGCCCGCTGGAGGGTTTCCTGTTCCCAGCGTTTTTCCTGCCCGGCGCTGAGGGCGGCGCGTTCCTTGCGCTGTTTCTCCACCAGTTGCGCCCGCTCCTTCGCAAGGGCGGCGGTTTGCTTGTCCCGTACCTTCTCGGCTTCTGCAATGAAGCCGCGCAGGGCTTCGGTCATGCGGGCGGCGTTCGCGTCCTTGACCTGTTCGACGCTGGGCAAGTCCTTCAGGTGTTCCAGCTTGGCCCGGACGTCCTTGGTGCGGATGCCTGTCCATTTGGCGACGGCATAAACCTGTCCCCGAAAGTCCACAGCGACCACGGCCCGCCGGTCTCCGGCGGCCAGCGTATAGCCGCGTTCGGCCAGCGTGCGCGCGTAGTCTTGAGCGGATTTGGAGGCTTGCCAGCATTCCTGAAACATCGCCTTCAGCGCCTTCGGGTCTTGCTTGGCGGCCTTGGCCTGTTCCCATTCGGCGCGGGTGAAATTGCGAGGGTCACGCTCCTTGCTGGCGATGAAGCCGCGCGGCATCGTCCAGCCGTGTTCCCGGTAGAGTTCCCGCGATACCTCCTGCAAGCGGCGCTTGAAGTGCGGGAGGTTGATCGCCTTCATCTGTTCCACATCGATCCGTGACCAGACCGCATGGGCGTGGCGGCGGCCTTCCTTCTCATGGAAGACGATGGCGCGGGGCTGGCCAGTGAGGCCTAGCTTGCGCTCGGCGGCGTCAATGGCCCGCTCGAATTGCTCCATGCTCACCCGTTCGCGGGGCGGCGGGCTGAGGCTCAGGGAGAACAGAAACTGCTTCGCGCGGGTTCCCCGACTGACCGCCTCGGCCTCTCGGAACGCGGAAGCAAGGTCATCCGAGGCGAAGCCGCGCAGTTCGTGGACTTCAACGTGTTCGTTGTCCCGTTCGTTGAGCAGATGCGCGGCAAGCTGGCGCGCGCCGCTGCGCTGGCTGCCTTTGAGGATCATGGTTCACCACCGCAGCCCCAAGGCAACCATCAGGGATTCACGCATCCGCCGCACGTCCTGACAGGCTTCGACAATGGCCTGTTCCGTTTCCGGGCCGATAGGCAGGGAGCCGAGATTGGCGGCCTTTGCCAACTGGTTCAGGTTGTTCGCCAGCTTGACTTTGCCAAGTTCGCCCAGAACCTTGGCAAGAGCTTGTTCGTCCTTGAGCGGTTGTCTGCGGGCGCGGCGGAGGCTTTCCGAGCCGTCCAGCAGGCATGACCGGATATAGGCCCCAAGGGGCATGTTTCCGGCCCGGCGCAGCAGTTCGGCCTTTTCCTGCGCGCTCAGGCGCAGGGAGAACGGCGGCGGGGCCTTCGTGAGACTGGCGACGCGGCGTGAGTTGTGCTCTGCGGCGTCTCGAAATTCCCCGGTGATAGGCGGACGGTCGAGGCTCATGGCTTCGGCTCCCGACGGTTCGGAGACGCCTTGTAGGCCGGAGCGTTTTCCGTCAGATACCGATCCCACTCCTCCAGTTCATCAATGATTTGCTGAAAGTGCGCAACGGTAGTAGCGTCAGGCTGGGCGGCGGTTCTAAAATCCTCTCCATGTCCCCGCCAGATCAGACAAAAGCACCCCTTCGAGGGTGCTTTTTTCATTGGCTTTCCGCATGACCGCCCCCGCTCTCGACTTCACCCCCTGGCGCCTGTCCGTTGCACCGATGATGGACTGGACGGATACCCATTGCCGCCACCTGCATCGCCTGCTTTCGCGCCGCGCGCTGCTGTACACGGAGATGGTGACCACGGGCGCTCTGATCCATGGCGACGTGGCGCGGCACCTGCGGTTCGGCGAGGCCGAGCACCCGGTGGCGCTGCAGTTGGGCGGCAGCGAGCCCGCGGACCTGGCCCACGCGGCGCGGCTGGGCGCGCAGTGGGGCTATGACGAGATCAACCTGAACTGCGGTTGCCCGAGCGAGCGGGTGCAGCGCGGCGCATTCGGCGCGTGCCTGATGAACGAGCCGCAGTTGGTGGCCGATGGGGTGAAGGCGATGCGGGACGCGGTGGACGTGCCGGTGACGGTCAAGCACCGCATCGGCCTGGGCCGCGACGAGGACTATGCGTTCGTGCGCGACTTCATCGGCACGGTGGCGGAGGCGGGCTGCCGCGTGTTCATTGTGCACGCGCGCAATGCGTGGCTGGAGGGCCTGTCGCCCAAGGAGAACCGTGAGGTGCCGCCGCTGCGCTATGGCGTGGTGGCGCGGCTCAAGCAGGACTTTCCGCAGCTGTGCATCGCGGTCAACGGCGGCTTCCAGACCGATGCGGCGGTGCAGGAGCAGTTGGCCGTGCTCGACGGCGTGATGGTGGGCCGCGAGGCGTACCACAACCCCTGGTGGCTGGCGGGCTGGGATGCGCAGTTCTATGGCGAGCCCGACCGGGGCCTGACGCGCGAGGGCGTGGAGGAGGCCATGGTGGACTACATGGAGCGCGAGGCGCGCGCGCATGGCACGCACTGGTATGCCATTGCCCGCCACATGCTGGGCCTGCGCAATGGCCTGCCGGGGGCGCGGCGCTGGCGGCAGGTGTGGAGCGATCACCGGCTCAAGACCCTGCCCGCGCGCGAAGTGATGCAGATCGCCCGCACCAAACCTTGAGCCTAATCAGCCCCCAGCCCTTATTCCTCAAGCGCTACCAGCTATTGAATCCGTAGCATCCTCCTGGCCGCCCGGCAGTTCGCGCAGCCATTGCGCCAGCGGCATGGGGCGGCCGAACCGGTGGCCCTGCATACTCTGGCAGTAGTTGGCGGCCAGGAAGGCGGCCTGGGCCTCGGTCTCCACGCCTTCGGCCACCACGGCCAGGCCCAGATGGCGCGCGACGGCCAGAATGGACTGCACGATGGCCGTGTCGCTCGGGCTGCCGGGCGTGTCTTTCACGAAGCTCTTGTCGATCTTGAGTTCGTACAGCGGCAGGCGCTTGAGGTAGGCAAAGCTCGAATAGCCGGTGCCGAAGTCGTCGATCGCAAAGCGCAGGCCCAGCTTCACCAGTTGCGCCATGCGGCGCACGGTGTCGTCCGCGGTGGCGATGAGCAGGCTTTCCGTCACCTCCAGCACCAGGCGCTCGGCGGGTGCGCCGGTGCGCTCCAGCAGCGCGGCCATGCCTTCGACGAAGTCGTCCTGCAGGAACTGGCGCTGGCTCATGTTGACCGCCAGCCGGATCTCCGGGTGCGTGGCGGACAGCGCGGCCAGCGTGGTGCAGGCCTGCTCCAGCACCCATTCGCCCAGGCGCAGGATGAGGCCGGACTCCTCCGCCAGCGGGATGAAGCGCTCCGGCGGCACCACGCCGCGCTCGGGGTGGAACCAGCGCAGCAGCAGTTCGCCGCCGACGATGCGCCCTGCCCCGTCCACCTGCGACTGCGCGTAGACGGCGAACTGGCCCAGATCCCACGCGCGCTGCAGGTCCTGCGCCAGGCTCAGTTCCTGCTGCGCGCGCAGCTGCATTTCGGGCTCGTAAAACGCCGTGCGGTTGCGCCCGCCGGCCTTGGCCTGGTACATGGCGGTGTCGGCCTCGCGCAGCAGGTCCTGCGCATCGGTCTGGCCGCGCGGGAACAGCGTGGCGCCGATGCTGCCGGCGCTGCTGTAGGGGCTGCCTTGCAGGGCGTAGGGGCTGTCCAGCGCTTCGCGCAGGCGCGTGGCCAGGGATTCGGCGGCGCGCCGGGCGGTGTGCGGATCGGTGCCCAGGTCTTGCGCCAGCACCACGAATTCGTCGCCGCCCAGGCGGCCGGCCAGGTCTTCGGGGCGCAGCAGGTCTTGCAGGCGGCGGGCCACCTGCACCAGCAGCGCGTCGCCCGCCGCGTGGCCCTGCGCGTCGTTGATGCGCTTGAAGTGGTCCAGGTCGATGAAGAACAGCGCCCCGATGCGCCCGTTGCGCTGCGCATGGACCAGCGCATGTTGCGCCTGCTCGACCAACATGCGGCGGTTGGGCAGGCCGGTGAGCGCGTCGTAGTAGGCCAGGTGGTGAGTGCGCGACTCGGCCTCCTTGCGCTCGGTGATGTCGCGCGACAGGGCGATGAAGGTGGTTTCGCCGCCGGGCTGCTCGCCTTGCTTGCGTGCGACCGACAGTTCGAACCAGTGCGTCGAGCCGTCCGCCACGCGCAGGGGGAATTGCCAGCCGCGCGTGCTCCCGTCGCGTTCGGCATGTTCGATGGCGCCCATGTAGGCGCGCGCGGCTTCGGGCGGCACCACCTCAGAGAGCAGGCGGCCCAGGAAATCCTCGGGCGGGGAATGCAGGAGGTCTTCGCGCGTACTGCGGTGGCGCAGCAGCCGCCCTTCGCGCGACAGTTCGAACAGCAGGTCGGGAATGGCGCTGAGCGTGTTCTCCAGCTCGTCGCGCGCGCCGCGCAGCTCCCGCGTCATGCGCTCCGCCAGCCGCATGGCACGGTTGCGCGCGGTCATCAGCCCCCAGGCAAACCAGCCTACGGCCAGGCTCAGCGCCACGCCCAGCACCGCCACCACGGTGCTGCGGCGATGGTCCACGCGCTGCGTGAACGCGGCCTTGGGCCACATGGCGAGCGTCCACGCGCGGCCCCCCACGTCCAGGCGGCGGATGGCCGTCACGGCGCCCGGCGCAAGCGCGGCGTCCGTGGAGAACAGCCGTTGCGCAGGGGCGGCATCGGGGCCGTCGTAGATGGAGAGGGCCACGTCCGGGTCGAACTCGTGCGCCAGGCTGTGCACGATGTCTTGCACCCGGAACGGTACGCTCGCCCAGCCGCGCAGGCCTGCCGGCCCCGTGCCGTTCGTGTACAGCGGCACATAGAGCACCAGGGACAGGTCCTGGCCGTGGGCCGTACCTTCGTCCTGCGCCAGCACATAGCCCCGGCTCAGCACGGACTGGCCCGTGGCGGCGCTGCGCGCCATGGCCTCGCGCGCGGCGGGAATGGTGTTGAGGTCGAAGCCCAGCACGGGGCGCAGGCGCTCGTTCCAGGGCTCGATGTGCGTCAGCGGAGCATAGGCCTCGCCCTGGCGGCCAATGGGGTGCACCCGGTAGCCCGCCAGGCCGCTGGCGCGCATATGGGCTTCGTGGGTGGCCCGCTCACGGGCGGGCACGTGCGCAACCAGCGACACGCTGACCAGCCCGGGGTGCGTTGCCTCGAGTTTCAGCGCCCGCATGTAGGCGCTGAACTCTGCGGCGCTCACGTACTCGGAGCCATCGAAGTAGCCCTGGATGCCGCGCAGCACGATCTCGTAGGTGGCCATGCGGTCCCGGAGGCTGCTGGTGATCTGCTCCACCGCCAGATTGAAGTTTTGGCGCTCGCGCTCGCGCGCGGCCCGGTCTTCGCTATGCCAGGACAGGAAAGTCAGCCCCAGCATGGCCGCCGAAAGCAACACGGCCAGCAATGCCTGCAGCCCGGTGCGCCAACGGGGGGAGAGGCGATGGTTCATGAATGCGGATGCCTGGGCGATACTGGGTGGATGATCGCCATTATAAACAATTTGTTACCAACCTTGTTACCTCTGTCTTTCCATGGCATCGCTTGATTTCGACCACGAAGAGGCCCAGTTCCACGCCTTCTACGACCAGCACCTGCCGCTGCTCGAGCGCGCCTGCGCGCGCTACGTGGCGCTGCTGACGGAGATCGTGGCGCGGGCGCGGTTCATCGAGGCATCGAAGGTCGAAGGCCGCGTGAAAGACCGCGACGAATGCGTGCGCAAATTCTCGCGCAAGTACCGCCCCGCGCTGGAGGCCAGCGGCACGCCCTATGACATCCGCGCCTGCATCACCGACCTGATCGGCGTGCGCGTGGTCTGCCTGTACGAAGACGAACTGGAGCGCCTGGCCCAGGCGGTGCGCAGCCATTTCGACGTAATCGACGTGACCGACAAGGTCGCCGCGCTGGAAGGCACCGACGCCTCGTTCGGCTACAAGGGCCTGCACTTGGACCTGCGCCTGAACGCCGCGCAGCGCGCCCTGCCCGAGCACGCGCCGTATGCCGGCCTGGCCTTCGAGCTGCAGGTGCGCACCACCATCCAGGACGCCTGGAGCGTGCTGGACCACAAGATCCGCTACAAGAAGGCCATCGCCGCGCCGCTACGCCGCCGCATCAACGTGCTGTCGGCGCTGTTCGAGCTGGCCGACCGCGAGTTCCGCCAGATCCGCGACGCGACCGACGCCGAACTCCAGCAGGCCCCGGACGAAACCGCAGAACTCCCGCCGCAGGCCGCCAGCAGCGAGCTCAACGCCTTCACCTTCCTGAAGATCGCGCACCATTTCTTCAAGGACTTCGAGTTCGAAGCGCGCAAGGTGGAGCCGTTCGTGGACGAAATCCTGGCCGGCGCGCCCGGCATGACCCGCGCGCGCTTCAACACGCTGCTGCGCGAGACGGTGGGCACCGTCAAGCGTTACAAGCAGCACTTCGAGGCCAGCCACCCGGACACCGGCTTCAACCCGTACACTGCCATGCGCCACAGCCTGTACCTGAGCGACCGCCAGGCGTTTCGCAGCGCGCTGCGCCCGGTGGCCCGCGAGGCGTTCGAGGCGTGGCTACGGGAAAACCCGGTGGTAGAAAAGTCACAAATGTGACTCGATGTAGGTGTTTTACGCCAACACCCCGGGATTTGCGCTGATATATTGCAGCGCAACATAAAGCACCACAACACGGAACCCCACCCATGCTGTACCAGATCTACGAAGCCCAGCGCTCGCTGATGGAGCCGTTCGCCGAGTTTGCCCAAGCCTCCGGCAAGCTGTTCCGCAACCCCACTTCGCCGTTCAGCTACATGCCCATGGCGCAACGCATGTCGGCGGGCTTCGACCTGCTCTACCGCCTGGGCAAGGACTACGAAAAGCCCACCTTCGGCATCGACACCGTGGACGTGGACGGCGTGGACGTGGCCATCCACGAGCGCGTCGAGGTCAGCAAGCCCTTCTGCGACCTGCGCCGCTTCAAGCGCTTTTCCGACGACCCGGCCACGCTGGGCAAGCTCAAGGGCCAGCCCGTGGTGCTGATCGTGGCCCCGCTGTCGGGCCACTACGCCACGCTGCTGCGCGACACCGTGCGCACCATGCTGCGGGGCCACAAGGTCTACATCACCGACTGGAAGAACGCCCGCCTGGTGCCGCTGGCCGACGGCGAGTTCCACCTGGACGACTACATCAACTACGTGCAGGACTTCATCCGCACCCTGCAGGAAAAGTACGGTAACTGCCACGTGATGAGCGTGTGCCAGCCCACCGTGCCGGTGCTGGCCGCCGTATCGCTGATGGCCAGCCGGGGCGAGACCACGCCGCTGACCATGACCATGATGGGTGGCCCGATCGACGCGCGCAAGTCGCCCACGGCGGTGAACAACCTCGCCACGCAGCGCAGCTTCGAGTGGTTCGAGAACAACGTGATCTACCGCGTGCCGCAGAACTTCCCCGGCGCGGGCCGCCGCGTGTACCCCGGCTTCCTGCAGCACACCGGCTTCGTGGCCATGAACCCCGACCGCCACGCCAACAGCCACTACGACTACTTCAAGGACCTGATCAAGGGCGACGACGCCAGCGCCGAGGCGCACCGCAAGTTCTACGACGAGTACAACGCCGTGCTCGACATGGACGCGGACTACTACCTCGAAACCATCAAGATCGTGTTCCAGGACTTCAACCTCGTGCACGGCACCTGGGACGTGAAGAACCCCGACGGCGTCATCGAACGGGTGCGCCCGCAGGACATCACCCAGTCCGCCCTGCTCACCGTGGAAGGCGAGCTGGACGACATCTCCGGCTCGGGCCAGACCCGCGCCGCGCACGACCTGTGCACCGGCATCCAGGGCAACGAGCAGCTTCACCTCGAAGTCAAGGGCGCGGGCCACTACGGCATCTTCAGCGGCCGCCGCTGGCGCGAAGTGGTCTACCCGCAGGTGACCGGCTTCATCCAGTCGCACGAAAAGGCTTACCGCGCCGCGCTGGCCTCGGCTGCGCAGACCACCGCCGCCGTGGCGCACACACAGGCCGCGCAGGAGCCCATGCTCCCGGCGGAGGCGGAAGACGCCGTGGCCGAGCCCAGCGTGACCTCGGCCTCCACGTTCCCCCAGCCGCGCCCGCGCGGCACGCGCAAGGCTTGATCGGCCGCATCAACGCCGCCCTGCCGCAGACGCAATGCACGCGCTGCGGCTACCCCGACTGCGCGGCCTACGCCGAGGCCATCGCGCAGGAGGCTGCTCCCATCAACCAGTGCCCGCCCGGCGGCGCCGAAGGCGTGGCGCGGCTCGCGGCCATCACCGGGCGCGCCGTGCAGCCGCTCAACCCCGTCCACGGCGTGGAAGGCCCGCGAATGCGGGCCGTGATCGACGAGGCCTGGTGCATCGGCTGCACGCTCTGCCTGGACGCCTGCCCCACCGACGCCATCTTGGGCGCGAACAAGCACATGCACACCGTGATCGCGCCGCACTGCACGGGCTGCGAGCTGTGCATTCCGGTATGCCCGGTCGATTGCATCCAGCTGCGCGACGCCAGCGCCGGCGCCACCGGCTGGGCGGCCTGGTCGCAGGACCAGGCCGACGCGGCACTGGCCCGCTACCAGGCCCGGCGGCAGCGGCTGGCGCAGCAGGACACGGTGCAGCCCGCCGCGGCGCCCGGCCCCAAGCCCTCCGTGATCGCCGCCGCCCTGGCGCGCGCCCGCGAGCGCCGCGGCGCCTAGATCAGTTCACCGCGCCGATGAATGCCGCCAGCTCGGGCGTCTGCGGATCGGCGAACAGCTCCCTGGCCGGCCCGCGCTCGTGGATGCGCCCCTGGTGCATGAACACGAGCTGGTCGCCCACATCGCGCGCGAAGCGCATCTCGTGCGTCACCATCACCAAGGTCATGCCTTCGGCGGCCAATTGCTTGACGACGGCCAGCACCTCGTTGACGAGTTCCGGGTCGAGCGCGGAGGTGATCTCGTCGCACAGCAGCACCTTGGGTTGCATGGCGAGCGCGCGGGCGATGGCCACGCGCTGCTGCTGGCCGCCGCTGAGCTGGTCCGGGTAGGCGTCGTACTTGCCTTCCAGCCCCACCTTGGCGAGCATCTGGCGCGCGATGGCGGCGGCCTCGGGCTTCTTCATCCCCTTGACCACGACGGGCGACAGGGCCACGTTCTCGCCCGCCGTGAGGTGCGGGAACAGGTTGAACTGCTGGAACACCATGCCCACCTTGAGCCGCAGCGCGCGCAGCTGCGCCGGGCTGGCGTGCTCGGCCTGCAGCGTGGCGCCGTCCACCACGATCTGGCCGGAGTCGATGGATTCCAGCCCGTTGATGGAGCGCAGCAGCGTGCTCTTGCCCGAGCCGCTGCGGCCGATGATGGCGACCACCTGCCCGCTCTCGACGCGCAGATCCACGCCCTTGAGCACGTGGTTGGGGCCGTAGTGCTTGTGCACGGCGCAGATGTCAACGAGAGGCATGGAGTTTCTTTTCGAGATGGGACGCGCACAGCGACAGCGGCCAGCACAGCAGGAAGTAGCCGGCGGCCACCAGCGCGTAAATGAGGAAGGGCTGGAAGGTGGCGTTGGCGAGCATGGAGCCGAGCTTGGTCAGCTCGTTGAAGCCGATGATCGAGGCCACGGCCGTGCCCTTGACGATCTGCACCGAGAAGCCCACCGTGGGCGCGATCGACAGGCGCAGCGCCTGCGGCAGTACCACGTGGCGCATCTGCTGCACGTAGCCCATGGCGAGGCTGGCGGACGCCTCCCACTGCCCGCGCGGCACGGCCTCCACGCAGCCGCGCCAGACCTCGGCGAGGTACGCGCTGGTGTAGAGCGTGAGGCCCACGGCGGCGGCCGTCCACGGCGACACGTCGAAGCCCGCCATCGACGCGCCGAAGAACACCAGGAACATCTGCATCAGCAGCGGCGTGTTCTGGAACGCCTGGATGTAGGTGCGCGCGATGCGCCGCGCGAGCGGGCTGCGCCCCACGCGCGCGAACAGCACCGCAAGCCCCGCGACGCCGCCCAGCGCGAACGCGATGAGCGAGAGCGCCAGCGTGGCGAGCAGCCCCTCGGCCAGCTTGGCGAGGATGGGCCAGAGCGGGATGTCGGCGATCATGCGGCGGCCCCCACCCTGGCGGGGCGGCGCCCCGACACCCATCGCGCGCCCGCCTGGCCCAGCAGCCAGCGCAGCACCAGCGCGAGCGCGCAATAGAGTAGCGTGACGACGACGTAGGTCTCGAACGCGCGGAAGTTGCGCGACTGGATGAAGTTGGCGGCGAAGGTCAGATCCTGCGCCGCGATCTGCGACACGACCGAGGTGCCCAGCATCACGATCACGATCTGGCTGCTGAGCGCCGGCCACACGCGCTGCAGCGCCGGGCGCAGCACCACGTGGCGGAACTGCGCCCAGCGGCCCATGCCCAGCGCGCTCGCGGCCTCCATCTGCCCGCGCGGCGTCTCCTGCACGCCCGCGCGCACGATCTCGGTGATGTAGGCGCCCAGGTTGACCACGGTGGTCAGCAGGCTGGCCTGCCATTCGTTGATCTGCACGCCGAGCGAGGGCAGGCCGAAGAACACGAACATGAGCTGCACCAGGAACGGCGTGTTGCGGATCACCTCCACGTAGCCCTTGAACAGCCAGTGCAGCGGCGCGATGCGCCAGGCGCGCACCACGCCGCCGGCCACGCCGATCAGGCCGCCCAGCACGCTGCCCGCCGCCGTCAGGCCCAGCGTGAACGCGGCGCCCTGGGCGAGCATTCCGCCGTAGTCGAAGACGGCGGCGAAGTCGAACGCATAGGCCATCTAGACCCCGTTCACATCTTTGCCGGCAAGGGCATCTTCATCCAGCGCTGCGACATGTCGTTGAGCGAACCGTCGGTCTTGGCCTTGGCGATGATCTCGTCGAGCTTCTTGAGCAGCGCGTCCTCGCCCTTCGCCACACCGATGTAGCACGGCGTTTCCTCCACGGGGAACTTGGCGTCGAGCTGGCGCAGCCGCGTGCGCTCGTTGACCGCGTTGGCGACGATGTTGCCCAGCGTGACGAGTTGCACCTGCCCCGTGAGGTAGCTCTGCGCGGTGGCGTTGTTGTCTTCATACCGCTTGATGGTGGCCGTGGGGGGCGCGATCTTCGAGAGCGCCAGGTCCTCGATGGAGCCGCGCGTCACGCCGACGGTCTTGCCCGCGAGGTCGGCGGGCTTCTTGACCGCCACGTCCTTGGGGCCGTAGACGCTCTTGGGGAACGGCGCGTAGGCATCGGTGAAGTCGATCACCTTGGCGCGCTCGGCGCTCTTGCCCAGGCTGGAGATCACCACGTCCACCTTGCCCGTGGTCAGGAACGGAATGCGGTTGGTGCTGGTCACGGGCACCAGCTCCACCTTGGCGCCCAGCGCTTTGCCGACGAGCTGGGCCATGTCGATGTCGTAGCCCTGCAGCTTGAGGTCGGTGCCCAGCGAGCCGAACGGCGGAAAGTCCTGCGGGATGGCGATGCGCACCACGCCCGCCTTCTGGATGTGGGCGAGCGTGTCGGCGTGCGCGGCCGTGCCCGCGGCAAGCGCGGCGGCGGCCACGAGCGCGTGGAGGAAGGCGCGGCGGGGGGTACGGAATGGGGTCATGGCGGGGAAAGCTCCTTCGGCGGATACAAGGCAAGGCCCGGCGCGGTATGCGCCCGGCGGCCCGGAGGCAGGAGCGAATTGCGTGCCAACTATCAAAAAGTGAGCTGCTTGCGCTTGTACCGCAAGCGCTGCGGGCCTTTTTGGCTTGAAACCGCCGCGCGCTCCCGGCAAAGACCGTGCGGCTTGCGCAGGGTATTCCCGCAGCCGGGCGCCCGCTTCCCCACCCTGGTGCAAGCGCCCAGGCACGCGGATTGCTTGGTCTTTGGCGTCCCGCAGGTAGCGTTGCCTGCGGACGGCTGCATCCGCTGAAGACGGCGGAACCTCCGGCTGGCCAGGGTTATGCACCCGGCACGCCGCGTTTCCCAACAGGCGCCCCACGATGGCGCGCGCACAACAGCAGGTGATTGCAATGAAGATCGTCGTGATCGGCCACGGCATGGTGGGCCACAGGTTTCTCGAAGAACTCCACGGGCTGGGGCTGCCCCAGGCGGAGGTGACGGTGCTGTGCGAGGAGCCCCGCCCCGCCTACGACCGGGTGCACCTCTCCGAATTCTTCGCGGGCAAGACGGCGGACGATCTGTCGCTGGTGCCGCCCGGCTTCTTCGGCCAGACCGGCTTTTCGCTGCGCCTGGCCGCGCGCGCCGTGGCCGTGGAGCGGCGCCGCAACACCGTGACCACCGCCGACGGCGAGGTGCTGCCCTACGACAAGCTGGTGCTGGCCACGGGCTCCGTGCCCTTCGTGCCGCCGGTGCCGGGGCGCGAGCGGCCCTACTGCTTCACCTACCGCACCATCGAGGACCTGGAGGCCATGCAGGCCGCGGGCGCCAAGTCGAAAAGCGGCGTGGTGGTGGGCGGCGGCCTGCTGGGCCTGGAATGCGCCAAGGCGCTGCGCGACATGGGCCTGGCCACGCACGTGGTCGAGTTCTCGCCGCGCCTGATGGCCGTGCAGGTGGACGAAGGCGGCGGGCGCGTGCTGCGCAGCAAGATCGAGGCGCTGGGCGTGCAGGTGCACACGGGCCGCAACACGGTGGAGATCACCGACGGCGCCACGGCGCGCCACCGCATGGTGTTCGCCGACGGCACGCACCTGGAGACGGACATGATCGTCTTCTCCGCCGGCATCCGCCCGCGCGACGACCTGATCCGCCAGTGCGCGCTGGCCGTGGGGCCGCGCGGCGGCGCGGCCATCGACGACCATTGCCGCACCAGCGACCGCAGCGTGTACGCGATCGGCGAATGCGCGTCGTGGAACGAGCAGCTTTACGGCCTGGTCGCCCCCGGCTACGAGATGGCGCGCGTGGCGGCGCGGCACATCGCGGGGGACTCACGGACTGCCTTCGCGGGCGCGGACATGAGCACCAAGCTGAAGCTCATGGGCGTGGACGTGGCCAGCATCGGCGACGCGCACGGCAAGGCGCCCGGCTGCCGCAACTACCAGTACGTGGACGAACGCAAGGAGGTCTACAAGAAGATCGTGGTGAGCGCCGACGGCACGAAGCTGCTGGGCGCGGTGCTGGTGGGCAATGCCGACGAGTACGGCACGCTGCTGCAGATGGCGCTCAACGGCATCGCGCTGCCCGAAGACCCCGAATTCCTCATCCTGCCCAGCAGCGACGGCAAGGCCCGCCCCGGCCTGGGCGTGGACGCGCTGCCCGACACGGCGCAGATCTGCTCGTGCAACGGCGTGAGCAAGGCCGCCATCTGCGCCGCCGTGGGCGAAGGCGCGTGCACCATCGCGGACATCAAGGCGTGCACCAAGGCCGGCGCCACCTGCGGCGGCTGCGTGCCGCTGGTCACGCAGGTGATGAAGGCCGAGATGGCCCAGCGCGGCATGGCGGTGAACAACCACCTGTGCGAGCACTTCCCGCATTCGCGCCAGGAAATCTACCACCTGGTGCGCGTGGGCCGGATCAAGACCTTCGACGAACTGCTGCACAAGCACGGCCAGGGCCTGGGCTGCGACGTGTGCAAGCCCGTGGCCGCGAGCGTGCTGGCCTCGGTGTGGAACGAGTTCGTGCTGCGGCCGCAACTGGCCAAGCTGCAGGACAGCAACGACTACTTCCTCGGCAACATCCAGAAGGACGGCACCTACTCCGTCGTGCCGCGCATGGCGGGCGGCGAGGTCACGCCCGACGGCCTGATCGCCGTGGGCCAGGTCGCCAAGAAATACGGCCTGTACACCAAGATCACCGGCGGCGCGCGCGTGGACATGTTCGGCGCGCGGCTGGAGCAGTTGCCGCTGATCTGGGAGGAACTGATCGCCGCCGGCTTCGAGAGCGGCCACGCCTACGGCAAGAGCCTGCGCACCGTGAAAAGCTGCGTGGGCAGCACCTGGTGCCGCTACGGCGTGCAGGATTCCGTGGGCCTGGCCGTGGAGCTGGAGAACCGCTACAAGGGCCTGCGCGCGCCGCACAAGATCAAGTTCGGCGTCTCGGGCTGCACGCGCGAATGCGCCGAGGCGCAGGGCAAGGACGTGGGCGTGATCGCCACCGAGCGCGGCTGGAACCTCTACGTCTGCGGCAACGGCGGCATGAAGCCGCGCCACGCCGAACTGCTGGCGAGCGACCTGACGAAGGAACGCCTCATCCAGCTCATCGACCGCTTCCTGATGTTCTACGTGCGCACCGCCGACCGGCTGCAGCGCACCAGCACCTGGCGCGAATCGCTCGAAGGTGGCCTCGGCTACCTCAAGGACGTGGTGGTGGACGACAGCCTGGGCCTGGCCGCCGAACTGGAGGCGCAGATGCGCCACGTGGTGGACACCTACCAGTGCGAGTGGAAAACCGCCGTGACCACGCCCGCCGTGCGCCAGCGCTTCAAGAGCTTCGTCAACAGCGACGCGCCCGACGAGCACATCGTCTTCGTGCCCGAGCGCGGCCAGAAGCGCCCTGCACAGGCACAGGCACAGGCACAGGCACAGGCACAGGAATTGCAAGCTGAATTGGCCTCCAGCGCAAGCTGAGCAAGCGCTGGCAGCTATTGAAACAAGAGCACAGGAGTATCCCCATGGACTGGACCCCCGTCTGCGACCTGCACGACATCCTGCCCGACACGGGCGTCTGCGCCCGCGTGGCGGGCCGGCACGTGGCCGTGTTCCGGGTCGGCGCGCGGCAGCTCTTCGCCATCGACAACGTGGACCCGCGCTCCGGCGCCAGCGTGCTCGCGCGCGGGCTGGTGGGCAGCCTGGGCGGGCGCACCGTCGTCGCCTCGCCGCTGTACAAGCAGCACTTCGACCTGGCCACCGGCGAATGCCTGGAAGCGCCCGCGCAGCCGGTGCGCACCCACGCGGTGCGCCTGGAGGGCGAGCGGGTGCTCGTCGCCTGCGGATGAGCGCCCCCTCCCCCGCCGCCGGCCTGGCGCTGCGCGCCAAGCGCCTGGAGATGGAGGCCGCGCACCACCTGGCCGCGCGCATCGCGCTGGTCGATGCGCTGCGCGAATGCATCCACGCGCTGCAGCACGAGCGCGGCGCCAGCAGCGTGTACCTGGCCTCGGGCGGCGAACGCTTCGCGCCGGAGCGCCTGGCCGCCATCGCAACGGGCGCGCCCGCGCTGGCACGCCTGGCCGCGCTGCTCGCCGCGCAGGGCGACCCGCCCTCCGGCCACGGCACCGCCCCGGCTTCGGACGCCGGCGTGGACGCCCCCCTGCTCTGCCACATGGCCTGGGTGCTGCTGGGCCTGGAGGCGCTGCCCGCGCAGCGCGCCGCCATCGAAGCGCACCAGACCAGTGCGCAGGACGCCATCGCCGCCTACGGCCAGTGCATCGCGGGCATGGTGCAGCTGCTCTCGCACCTGGCCGACGCCAGCCTGCTGCCCGGCGTGCCCAGCGTCTCGCGCCCGCTGGTGGCGCTGCTGCACCTGGTGCAGGCCAAGGAGGCCGCGGGGCAGGAACGCGCGGCGGGCGCGCAAATGTTCGCCTCGGGCCGGTGCGAGGCCGCGCCGCAGGAGCGCATCGCGCACCTCATCGACGCGCAGGAGCACGGCCTGCGCGTGTTCGCCGACTTCACCGACGCCGCGCTGCGCGCCGAGTGGGACGGCCTGCAGCTCGCCCCCGGCATGGCGCAGCTGGAGCGGCTGCGCCGCGTGCTGTGCACCGCGCGCCCCGGCACGGCGCTGGACACCGCCGCCAGCGAGGCCTGGTTCGGCGCGACCAGCGAGCGCATCGGCACGCTCGCCGCGTGCGAGGCCGCGCTGGTGCGGCACCTGCGCGCCGAATGCGCGCGCCACGCCGCCCAGGCGCGACAGGCCTTGCAGGACTCCGAAGGCCTGCTGCGCCATTTGCGCGAGACGCCGCCCGCCGCGCAGCGCGTGCCCGGCGGCGAAACCGCCGCGCTGCACGGCCTGCTGCAGGCGCAGGCCGAGCGCCTCGCGCGCACCGAAACGGAACTGCAGGCCGCGCGCCGCGCCCTGGCCGAGCGCCGGGTGATCGAGCGCGCCAAGGGCCTGCTGATGGCGCGCCTGGGCCTCACCGAGGAAGCGGCCTTCCGCGCGCTGCAGAAAGCCTCGATGAACCAGAACCGCCGCCTGCTGGAAGTGGCCGAGGCCGCGCTGGCGCTGCCCGACCTGGCGTTTGCGCAGGTCCGGGAAATATGAGCCTTTCAGGCCTCTAGCGCTTACCTATCAAGCGCAGTAAGCTCCCATTTCGATAGCAACACCTTGGCACGGAACCTGCATACGTTTCTGGCAACGCGGCTGAAGACGGCCCCGTTTTTTTCAGGGATGAAGGCGTCCCTTCGGCACTCTGCGTCGCAGCGGTGGTGCCGAAGGGGCGCCTTTTTGTTTTCTCACGTTCCACAGGAGAGTTTCCATGGCCTACCTCGCTCCCGCCGAATTCGTCACCAGGATGGTCGATGCCGGCGAATCCAAGCTGCTCATGTCCACCCGCGACACGCTGATCCGCTCGTTCATGGCCGGCGCCATCCTGGCGCTGGGCGCGGCCTTCGCGGTCAGCATCACGGTCAACACCGGCAACGCGCTGGTGGGCGCGATGCTGTTCCCGCTCGGCTTCATCACGCTGTACCTGCTGGGCTTCGACCTGCTCACGGGCGTGTTCACGCTGGCCCCGCTGGCCGTGTTCGACAGGCGCCCCGGCGCCACCTGGGGCGCGGTGCTGCGCAACTGGGGGCTGGTGTTCTGCGGCAACTTCGCGGGCGCGCTGATGGTGGCGGTGTTCATGGCCATCATCTTCACCTTCGGCTTCTCGGAGGCGCCCAACGCCATCGGCCAGAAGATCGGCCACATCGGCGAAGGCCGCACCGTGGGCTACGCCGCGCACGGCGCGGCCGGGATGCTCACCCTGTTCATCCGCGGCGTGATGTGCAACTGGATGGTGTCCACCGGCGTCGTGGCGGCCATGATGTCCACCACCGTCTCGGGCAAGGCCATCGGCATGTGGATGCCCGTGACCATCTTCTTCTACATGGGCTTCGAGCACTCGATCGTCAACATGTTCCTCTTCCCCTCGGGCCTGCTGCTGGGCGGCAACTTCACCCTCATGGACTACCTGGTCTGGAACGAAATCCCCACCGTGCTCGGCAACCTCGTGGGCGGGCTGACCTTCGTGGGCGCCACGCTCTACACCACGCACTACAAGACCGCACCCAAGCGCGTGATCGGATGAACTCCCCCCTGAGCGGCTGCGCCGCTTCCCCCCTCTCTCTACGCGCTGCGCGCTACGGGAGGGGGGACGCCGCCAGCGCGGCGGGGCGGCCCTTGCGCGGCGTCTGCTGGCGTGGGGCGCGCCGGTTTCATGCGTTGCAGGCCGTGCCATGAGTCCCGGCATGTGCCCCCAGGTCACGCTGGGCCAGCACTCGCTGGCCAAGCCGGGCGGCGTGAACCAGGACTTCCACGGCGCCATGCTGCCCACCGGCCACGCGCGCGCGGCGCGCGGCATCGCGCTGGCGGTGGCCGACGGCATCGGCTCCAGCCGCGTGAGCCAGGTGGCCAGCAGCGCGGCGGTGCGCGGCTTCCTGGAGGACTACTACGCCACGCCCAACGCCTGGCCCGTGCGCCGCGCCGCGCACCAGGTGCTGGCCGCCACCAACGCCTGGCTGCACGCGCAGAACCAGCGCGGCCCGGCGCGCTTCGACAAGGACAGCGGCTACGTCTGCGCCTTCAGCGCCCTCATCCTGCACGGGCGCGACCTGCACCTGCTGCACGTGGGCGACGCGCGCATCTGCCGCGTGCACCCGCAGGCGCTGGAGCCGCTGACCGAGGACCACCGCCTGCACGTGGGCGCGGGCCAGTCGTATCTGGCGCGCGCGCTGGGCCTGCACGCGCACGTGGAGATCGACGCGCGCTGCTGGCCCGCCGAGGTGGGCGACCTCTACCTGCTCGCCACCGACGGCGCGCACGGCCACCTCGACGCCGCCACCGTGCACGCCGCGCTGGGCGCGCATGGCGACGACCTGGACGCCGCCGCCCGCGCCCTGTGCGAGCACGCCCGCACCCACGGCAGCGACGACGACGCCACCGTGCAACTGCTGCGCATAGACGCGCTGCCCCGCGACACGGGCCTGCCCGCCCGCCTGCCGCGCGGCGGCCTGCGCCTGCCGCCGCCGCTCGCGCCGCGCATGGCCTTCGAGGGCTACACCATCGTGCGCGCGCTGCACGTGGGCGCGCGCAGCCACGTGCACCTGGCCCTCGACGACGCCAGCGGCGAAGCCGTGGCGCTCAAGACCCCCGCCACGGGCGCGCACGACGACACCGCCTTCCTCGACCGCTTCCTGCTCGACGAATGGGTCGCCAGCCGCATCGACAGCCCCCACGTGGTGCGCGCCCGCGCCCCGCAGCGCCCGCGCGGCCACCTGTTCGCGGCGCTGGAATACGTGCCCGGCCAGACCCTGGCGCAGTGGATGGCGGACCACCCGCGCCCCGCGCTGCACGAGGTGCGCGCCATCGTCCTGCAGGTCGCGCGCGGCCTGCAGGCCCTGCACCGGCGCGAGGTGCTGCACCAGGACCTGCGCCCGGCCAACGTGGTGATCGACGCGCAGGGCACGGCGCGCATCATCGACCTGGCCTCCGCCCACGTGCCGGGCCTGCACGCCGCGAGCGACGGGCCGCCCACCGCCATCGAAGGCACGCTGCAGTACACCGCGCCCGAATACTTCACCGGCCAAGGCGGCGATGCGCGCTCCGACCTGTTCGCGCTGGCCGCCATCGCCTACGAGATGCTCGCCGGCGCCCTGCCCTACGGCCTGCAGCCCGCGCGCCTGCGCCCTGGCGACGACCCGCGCCGCCTGCGCTACGTGCCGCTGACCCACCACCGGCCCGACCTGCCCGGCTGGCTCGACGCCGTGCTGCGCAAGGCCCTGCACCCGCAGCCCGCGCGGCGGCAGCAGGCCGTGGCGGAATTCGCGCACGACCTGCAGTCGCCCGGCCCCGACTTCCAGCGCCGCCGCGCGCCGCCCCTGGCCGAGCGCGATCCGGTGGCGTTCTGGCAGGCCGTGGCCGCGCTGCTGGCGCTGGCGGTCATCGCGCTGCTGGGGGTGCTGGCGTTCCGGTAGCGCGCCCGGGAAAACAGGCCCCTTCCCACATAATTGCGGGCCATGAACCCCCTGCTTTCCAAACTACAGCCCTACCCGTTCGAGCGGTTGCGGCAACTCTTCGCGGGGGTCACGCCCTCGGCCGCGCACCGCCCCATCAGCCTGGGGATCGGTGAACCCCGCCACGCCACGCCGCAGTTCATCAAGGACGCGCTGTGCAGCCACCTGGGCGGCCTGGCCAGCTACCCCGCCACCGCGGGCGACCCCGCGCTGCGCCAGGCCTGCGCGGACTGGATGCGGCGCCGCTATGGCGTGGCGCTGGACGCCGCTACGCAGGTGCTGCCCGTGAATGGCTCGCGCGAGGCGCTGTTCGCCTTCGCCCAGGTGGTGGTGGACGCCACGCAGCCCGGCGCCACCGTGGTCTGCCCCAACCCGTTCTACCAAATCTATGAAGGCGCGGCCCTGCTCGCGGGCGCCACGCCCTACTACGCGCCCAGCGACCCGGCGCGCAACTTCGCGGTGGACTGGGACAGCGTGCCCGAGGCCGTGTGGCAAAAGACGCAGCTGGTGTTCGTCTGCTCGCCCGGCAACCCCACGGGCGCGGTCATGCCGCTGGAGGAATGGCGCAAGCTGTTCGCGCTGAGCGACCGCTACGGCTTCGTGATCGCATCCGACGAGTGCTACAGCGAAATCTACTTCCGCGACGAGCCGCCGCTCGGCGGCCTCGAAGCCGCCGCGAAGCTGGGCCGCAGCGACTTCCGCAACCTCGTCATGTTCACCAGTCTGTCCAAGCGCAGCAACGTGCCGGGCCTGCGCAGCGGCTTCGTGGCGGGCGACGCGGCTATCGTCAAGCAGTTCTTGCTCTACCGCACCTACCACGGCAGCGCCATGGGCTCCGCCGTGCAGGCCGCGAGCATCGCCGCCTGGGGCGACGAGCAGCACGTGGTGGAGAACCGCGCGCTGTACCGCCAGAAGTTCGCCGAGGTCACGCCCCTGCTCGCCGCCGTGATGGACGTGGCCCTGCCCGACGCGGGCTTCTACCTCTGGGCCCAGGTGCCCGGCCACCTGGGGCTGGACGACGCCGGCTTCGCCCGCGCCCTGCTGGCTCAATACAATGTGACGGTGCTGCCGGGCAGCTACCTCGCCCGCGAAGCCCAGGGCTTCAACCCCGGCGCCCAGCGCATCCGCATGGCCCTGGTGGCCGAGACGGCGGAATGCGCCGAAGCCGCCGCACGCATCGTGCAATTCATCCAATCCAGCAAGAACTGACGACATGACCCAACAACTGCAGAACATCATCGACGCCGCCTGGGAAGACCGCGCCAACATCTCCCCCAAGGCCGCGCCTCAGGAAGTGGCCGACGCCGTGGAGCACGTGATCGCCGCGCTGAACAGCGGCCACCTGCGCGTGGCCACGCGCGAAGGCGTGGGCCAGTGGACGGTGCACCAGTGGATCAAGAAGGCCGTGCTGCTGTCCTTCCGCCTGAAGGACAACGAGGTCGTGCAGGCCGGCGGCCTGGGCTTCTACGACAAGGTGCCCACCAAGTTCTCCGGCTTCACGGCGGAGCAAATGGCCGCCACCGGCGTGCGCGTGGTGCCCCCCGCCGTGGCGCGGCGCGGCAGCTTCATCGCCAAGGGCGCCATCCTGATGCCCAGCTACGTGAACATCGGCGCCTACGTGGGCGAAAGCACCATGGTGGACACCTGGGCCACCGTGGGCTCGTGCGCGCAGATCGGCGCCAACGTGCACCTGTCGGGCGGTGTGGGCATTGGCGGCGTGCTGGAGCCGCTGCAGGCCGGCCCCACCATCATCGAGGACAACTGCTTCATCGGCGCGCGCTCCGAGGTGGTGGAAGGCGTGGTCATCGAGGAAAACTCGGTGCTGGGCATGGGCGTGTACATCGGCCAGAGCACGCCCATCTTCAACCGCGACACGGGCGAAATCCTCTACGGCCGCGTGCCCGCGGGCAGCGTGGTCATCAGCGGCAACCTGCCCAAGAAGACCAAGGGCGGCCAGGACTACAGCACCTACGCCGCCATCATCGTCAAGACGGTGGACGCGCAGACCCGCTCCAAGACCAGCCTGAACGATCTCCTGCGCGACTGACCCCCGGGGTCGAGAGGACCAGCCATGAGCATGAGCACGATGGAGCGCATCCTGCGCCTGATGGCCGAGAAGCGCGCCTCCGACCTGTACCTCTCGGCCAACGCGCCCGCGCTGCTCAAGATCCACGGCGAGTGCGTGCCCATCAACAGCCAGATCCTGCCGCCCGACGCGCCCCGGAACCTGCTGGCCGAGGTGGTGCCGCCCGAGCGCATCGAGGAGCTCGAGGAAACCGGCGAGCTCAACATGGGACTGCCCCTCACGGGCGTGGGGCGCTTCCGCGTCAGCGCCATGCGCCAGCGCGGCAGCCTGGCGGTGGTGGTGCGCTTCATCGCGCAGCACATCCCCGAGCTGTCGTCGCTCAACCTGCCGCCGGTGCTGGGCGACCTCATCCTCGAAAAGCGCGGCCTCATCCTGGTGGTGGGGGCCACGGGCTCGGGCAAGAGCACCACGCTGGCGTCGATGATCGACAGCCGCAACGCCAAGCTCACGGGCCACATCCTCACCATCGAGGACCCGATCGAGTACCAGTTCAAGAACAAGAAATCCATCGTCAACCAGCGCGAGATCGGCAGCGACACGCAGTCGCTGCAAGTGGCGCTGAAAAACGCGCTGCGCCAAGCGCCGGACGTGATCCTGATCGGCGAAATCCGCGACCGCGAGACCATGTCCGCCGCCATCGCCTACGCCCAGTCGGGCCACCTGTGCCTGGCCACGCTGCACAGCAACAACAGCTACCAGGCGCTCAACCGCATCCTGTCGTTCTACCCCGTCGAGGTGCGCCCCACCCTGCTGGGCGACCTGGCGGCGGCGCTCAAAGCCGTGGTCTCGCAGCGCCTGGTGCGCACGCCCGCGGGCGAGCGGCTGCCCGCCGCCGAGGTCATGCTCAACACCAAGCTGATCGCCGACCTGATCGAGAAAGCCGACTTCTCGGGCGTGCGCGAGGCCATGGAAAAGTCCATGGCCGACGGCTCGCAGACCTTCGAGGAAAGCCTGGCCCGGCTCATCCAGACGGGCTTCATCGACCGCAAGGAAGGGCTGGCCAACGCCGACTCGCCCACCAACCTGATGTGGCGGCTGCAGAACGACTTCTCGCTCGCCAGCAAGACCGCCGCCGCGCGAGCCGCCCCGCAGCCCGAGGAAGACGACGCACCCTCGTTCACCGAAATCGTGCTTGACGTAAAGCCCCACTGATCCATCCATGTCCCGCACCCTGCAACTGGCCGAAGCGCTGATCGCGCGCCCCTCCGTCACGCCCGAAGACGCGGGCTGCCTCGAACTGCTGGCCGAGCGCCTGGCCCCGCTGGGCTTCGCGAACGAGCGCATGGACAGCGGCCCCGACAGCTTCCGCGTGCACAATTTGTGGTCAAAACGCGCTCCAGCCCTGGCGGGACAAGCGCTGGCAGCTACCAAAACCATAGTCTTCGCGGGCCACACCGACGTGGTGCCCACCGGCCCGCTGGAACAGTGGAGCAGCGACCCCTTCACGCCCACGCACCGGGACGGCAAGCTCTATGGCCGGGGCGCGAGCGACATGAAGACCTCCATCGCCGCCTTCGCCGTGGCGGTGGAGGAATTCTTGGCCGCCACGCCCGAGCCCGCCATCGGCATCGCCTTCCTGCTGACCAGCGACGAGGAAGGCCCGTCGGTGGACGGCACCAAAATCGTCGTCGAACGCCTGCGCGAGCGCGGCGAGGCGCTGAGCTGGTGCATCGTGGGCGAGCCCACCTCGGTCGAGGCCACCGGCGACATGATCAAGAACGGCCGCCGCGGCACGCTCTCGGGCAAGCTCACCGTCAAGGGCGTGCAGGGCCACATCGCCTACCCGCAACTGGCGCGCAACCCCATCCACCAGGCCGTGCCCGCGCTGGCCGAACTCGCGGCCATCGAATGGGACCGGGGCAACGCCTTCTTCCCGCCCACCAGCTGGCAGATGAGCAACCTCCACGCCGGCACGGGCGCGACCAACGTGATTCCGGGGCAAGCGGTCATCGACTTCAACTTCCGTTTCTCCACCGAATCCACCGCCGAGGGCCTCCGGCAGCGCGTGCACGCCGTGCTCGACCGCCACGGCCTCGACTACGACCTGGCGTGGACGCTGGGCGGCCAGCCCTTCCTGACCACGCCGGGCGACCTGGTCGATGCGGTGCAGGCCGCCATCCGCGCCGAAACGGGGCGGGAGACTGAACTATCCACTACCGGCGGCACCAGCGACGGCCGCTTCATCGCGCAGATCTGCCCCCAGGTCATCGAACTCGGGCCGCCCAACGCGAGCATCCACAAGATCGACGAACACGTCGCACTGGCCGACGTGGAGCCGCTGAAGAACATCTACCGCCGCACGCTGGAACTGCTGAACGCCAGGGCCGCCGCATGACGCTGGGTGAACTGATCGCGCACAGCGCACGGCAACTCGAACAGGCCGGCGTCGCCTTCGGCCACGGCACCACCAACGCGCACGACGAGGCCGCATGGCTCGTGCTCTGGCGCCTGGGCCTGCCGCTCGACAGCGACCTCGATTCCCTGCAAAACCGGCCTGTAACCCAGGCAGAACAAGCGCTGGCAGCTACGCTTTTGGAAGCACGCATCGCCACGCGCAAGCCCGCCGCCTACCTCACGCGCGAGGCCTGGCTGCAGGGCGTGCCCTTCTACGTGGACGAACGCGCCATCGTGCCGCGCAGCTTCATCGCCGAACTGCTGGCCGACGGCGGCATCGACGCCTGGCTCAGCGACCAGACCCGCCACGTGCTCGACCTGTGCACCGGCAACGGCAGCCTGGCCGTGCTGGCCGCGCTGGCCTGGCCGGACGTGCGGGTGACGGGCGCGGACATCAGCCCCGACGCGCTGGCCGTGGCGCGCATCAACATCGACAGGCACGGCCTGCAGGAGCGCGTGCAGCTGGTGCAGTCCGACGGCCTGGCCGCCCTGCCCGGCCCGTGGGACCTGATCCTGTGCAACCCGCCCTACGTCAACGCGCAGAGCATGGCCGCCCTGCCCCCGGAATACCGCGCCGAGCCCGAACTGGCCCTGGCGGGCGGCGCGGACGGCATGGACTTCATCCGCCGCCTGCTGGCTGACGCGCGCACGCGCATGAGCGAGGACGCGGTGCTGGTGCTCGAAGTCGGCAACGAGCGCGCGCACTTCGAGGCCGCGTTCCCGCGTCTGCCCGTGTTCTGGCTCGACACCAGCGCGGGCGAGGACCAGGTGCTGCTCGTCACCGCCGCGGCGCTGGCCGCGCCGTTGTAAAAGCATTGGCAGAAGCGGCGGGGCTTGCAGGCTCGCGCGCGAAGCGCCGAGCTGCATAGCAATTCCAAATAATGGAATTGCATTCCACAAAAACAGCGCACCCTCACTACAGTGCGCTGCATGGTTCACCCATTCCAGCACCAATCTGACTTAGCCGCACTGCGCGCGCAAGACCCTGACTTCGCGGGCACGCTGGCCAAGGGGCTGTTGATACTGCAAGCCTTTGTCGTCAAGGATCCCCGGCCCTACGCCAACAGCGAGCTAGCCGCGCTGCTGGGGATGCCCAGGCCCACCGTGTCGCGCCTGTGCCGCACACTGCTCGCGCTGGGCTACCTGGACCACGACGAGCGTACCGACCGCTACTACATCGGCCCCGCCGCCGTCGCGCTGGGCTATCCCTACATCGCGTCCATCGCACTGCGCGCGCAGGCACGTCCCGCGATGCAGGCACTGGCCAACCAGGTGCGCGGGGCCGTGTCCATCGGCGTGGCCGTGGGGCTGGACCTGATCTTCGTCGAAACCTGTGCCTGGCAGCGCGGCACGCTGGCGCGGCCCGACCAGGGTACGGTGCGCAGCATCGCCGAGATGGCGATGGGCCGCGCCTGGCTCTACGCGCAAGACGAAGCCACGCGCCGCGACGTGCTGCAGCAGATCACCACCCAGCGCCCCGAGGAAATGGCGCGCTGCACTGCGGGCATCAAGGAATCGCTGGCCAACCAGGCGCGCCTGGGCTTCGCCACCAACATGGGCGACGCGGGCTACGGTGCCTTCGGCGTGGGACTGTGCTCGCGCCTGCGGCACGGCCCACGCTCGCTGATTTTCAATTGCGCCGTGCCTTTCACGCGGATGCGCCCCAAAGATTTGGTGGACAACGTAGGCCCCCGGCTGGTGGAACTGGTGCACACCATCGAACGCACGGCCATTCCCGGATCCTTTGGAGACGTAAACCTATGAACATCACCCCCCTGTTTTCTCCCCGCAGCATCGCCGTCATCGGCGCATCGCAGAACGCCCAGAAGGTCGGCGGTATGCCCGTGCATCTGCTCCAGACCCTGGGTTATGCCGGCGCCATCTACCCCGTCAATCCCGGAGCGGCCGAGGTGCAGGGCCTGAAGGCCTATGCCTCGGTGGCCGACCTGCCCGAGTCGGTGGACATGGCGGTCGTCGCCGTGCCCGCTGCGGGCGTGGAGCCGGTTATCGATCAGTTGATCGCGTGCCGGGCCCGCGCTGCCGTGGTGCTCAGCTCGGGCTTCGCCGAGATGGGCGAGGCAGGCGCCGCCACGCAGGCCCGCCTGGCCGAAAAGGCTCGCGCCAGTGGCCTGGCCCTGCTCGGCCCCAACTGCCTGGGCGTGATGAATCTACGCCAGCGCGTGTTTGGCACCTTCTCACCCGCGCCGCTGGCCGGCGTACCGCAGACCGGCAGCGTTGCCATCGTGAGCCAGAGCGGCGCGTTCGGCGCCTACGCCTTCTCGCTGGCGCGTAAGCACGGCTTGGGCGTGAGCCACTGGGTGACCACGGGCAACGAGGCCGCGGTGTCGGTGGCCGACGTGATCGACTGGCTAGCCGACGATGCTGATACACGTGTCATCCTGGCCTACATCGAAGGCGCGCGCGACGGCACAGGCTTGCAGCGCGCGCTGACCAAGGCGCGCGCTGCGGGCAAACCGGTGATCGTGACCAAGGTGGGCCGCACCGAGGCGGGCGCGCGCGCCGCCATGTCGCACACCGCCAGCCTCTCGGGCGAAGACGCGGTCTACCAGGCCGTGTTCGACGCCACCGGCGCCATCCGCGCCCGCACGGTGGACGAGATGTTCCGTCTGGGCGAAGCCTTCGCCACGGGCCCGCTGCCCGCCGGACGGCGGCTGGCCATCGTCACCGTGTCGGGCGGCGTGGGCACGCTGATGGCCGACACGGCCTCGGACGAGGGCCTGGCCCTGCCCCCGCTACCCGCCGCCGTGGGCGACGCACTGCGCGCGCGCATTCCGTTCTGTGCCACCGACAATCCGGTCGACATCACCGGCCAGTTCACCGCCGACCTGCCCGTGTTCGGCATGGCCGCACAGGGCGCCGCCGCCTGCGGCGAATACGACGCGCTGACCATCTTCGTGGCCGCCGGGCTCTCCTCCAAGGTCCTGGCGCCCGCCCTCATCCGAATGCTGCGCGAGACCACCGCCGCCGCGCCACACATGCCCATGGCCGTCAGCGGCATCACCGACGACGCCACGCGGAGCAAACTGCTCGATACGGGTTGCCTGGTCTATGAAGAGCCCACGCACGCCGTCGAAACCATGGCCGCCAAGGCGCGCTGGGCCGCCTACCGCGCCGAAGCCGTGGCCCAACCCGCGCCGCTGGCGCCCGCGCCCGCCGTGCTCAACGAGGCCGATGCCCTCGCTTTTCTCGCCCAACACGGCGTGCCGCCCGCGCCGCACCGCCTGGCCCATTCGGCCGACGAGGCCGTGGCCGCCTGGCAGGCGCTGGGCGGGCAGGCGGTGCTCAAGATCGTCTCGGCCGACCTGCTGCACAAGAGCGACGTGGGCGGCGTGCGCGTGGGCCTGCGCAGCGAACAGGAAGTGCGCGAGGCGCACGACGCCATCCTCGCCTCCGTCACCCGCCTGGCCCCGCAGGCGCGGCGCGAAGGCATCCTGGTCGCGCGCAAGCTCGATCCGCTGGCCGAGGTGATGCTGGGCGCGCGCCACGACCCCGTGTTCGGCACCGTGATCGTGCTCGGCCTGGGCGGCGTGGCGGTGGAGCTGCACGCGCGCACCGCCGTGCTCACCGCACCCACCACGGCGGGCCGCGTGCGGGCCTGCCTCGACGACCTGGGCATCGCCAAGCTGCTGGGCGGCTGGCGCGGCAAGCCCGTGGGCGACGTGCAGGCGCTGGTCGATACGGTGCTGCGCTTTGCCGAACTGGCCGCCGCGCTGGGCCCGCGCCTGGACAACCTCGAAATCAACCCCGTGATGGTGACGGCCGATGGCGTGGCCGCCGCTGACGCTGTGGTGAGCTTCAAGGCACCCTGATCGCCTTGGTGCTGCGCCGTTGCCTGTCACCGTGCACTGAAGTTCACCACGGTGCAGAAACGCCAGGAATCCATGGGGTGAATTTTAAATAATGGAACCAATGTTTGATTCATCAAAGTGAAAAACGCCAGGCACTCTGCAAATGAGTTTTAAATATTGGAACTGGTGTTGAATTCACCATGGTGCGGGAACTCCAAGAATCCGGCAGATCCGCGTGCGTGATCTTTTTACGATGGCGTCACCCAGGCGACAACGATTGATATCCACGTGTTGCGGGAAATGCGCCGGCATGGCTATGCTTTCAAAGCCGTTCAGGAAATGTCCAACAGGGTGCTTGAGCATCTTCAACCCAAATAACCTTTATTGAACCGCATCCGTTTATCAATCGGCGCAGTGCTGTTTTATGGGTGCGGGACTGCTCACAGCTGCTGCATCTGCAACGGCGCAGTCAGTTTAATCAGAATTCAAGAATATTAAGGCGGCGTCTCGGCATTGCCCGAAGACGCTGCAGAAATATGGATAGGTGGTGTTTGGAAGTTCATGGCCAACTTCTGCAGGCCACTTTCAGAATATATTGATGAGTACCTGGAAATTTATCTTTTCCCACACGTGCACATTGCCAGTCAAAATCAATCGACATATGAAAAATAAAAACTTGATTGACACTGAAATTTCGTTCTGCGTTTCGAACAAGACCAACGGCCACGCAGTGGACGGTAACAAGATTTTGTGAGGCGCTTTTAAACCTAAGGAGACAAGCAACATGCCAAACAACATGAACCCCACGCGCCGCGGCCTGATTGCAGGCGCGGCCCTGCTGGCCGCCGCGCCATGGCAAGCCAGCTTCGCAGCATCGGACCAGCCCATACGGCTGGTGGTGCCCTTCCCCGCCGGCGGCGGCACCGACGTGATGGGCCGTCTGCTGGCCCAGGGCCTGGGCAAGGAACTGAACGCCACAGTGATCGTGGACAACGTGGCCGGCGCCACCGGCACCATCGGCGCGGCCCAGGTGGCGCGCGCCGCACCGGACGGACGCACACTGCTGCTGGGCATCAGCGCCACCATGGCCATCGCCCCGTCGCTGTTCAAGGGGCTGCGCTACAACACCGAAAAAGACTTCACTGCGCTGGCCCGCATCGCCCACGGCGGCAACCTGCTGGTGGCCAACCCCCAATACTCCGCCAACAACGCGTCTGAGATGGTGGCGCTGGCCAAGCGCACGGGCGAGCCGGTGGTCTACGCCTCGTGGGGCAACGGCTCGGGCGGGCATCTGGCGGCCGAGAGCATCCGCTCGCTCACCGGCATCAAGATGGAACACGTGCCCTACAAGGGCGTGGCGCCACTGCTGCAAGACCTGATCGGCGGACAGATCCAGGTGGGCATGGTGGACGTGGCGGGCGCGCTGCCGCAGATCCGCGCGGGCAAGATCAAGGTGCTGGCCTATACCGGGCGCAAGCGCTCGTCGGCGCTGCCGCAGGTCCCCACGCTGAAGGAAAGCGGCATCGCCTTCGACACCGAAAGCTGGTTCGCCCTGTTCGGTCCCGCGCGCATGCCCGAGACCGAGGCGCAGAAGATCGCTCAGGCCACCGAGCGTGTGCTGCACCTGCCCGAAGTGCAGGCACGCATCAAGGACCTGGGTATGGAGCCCGACCCCATCTCGCGCGCGGACTTCGACAAGGAATGGCACGCCGACATCGCCACCTGGGCGCGCCTCGTTCAACAAAGCGGCGCAAAGGTAGGCTGACATGGGCACGACCACTTTCCTGACCCAGGACTTCAACAGCCCGCAGGCCGCCTGGACCGCCCACGCCGCCGTGCCCGCCATCGTCGCGGGCTACCCGCTGCTCGAATCGGTGCGCACCTGCCACGTGCAGACCATGCCGGGCGCGCCCGCCTACGGACGCGCGCCCTTCAACACCTTCGGCCACAGCCGCGAGCGCTGGACGGACCGCGACCGCGACATCGTCACCCCCGCCAACGACCTTCTCTACAGCAATGCCTGGGCCGACCTGCGCCAGGGGCCGGTGGTCATCACCGTGCCGCCGCAGACCGGGCGCTACTTCGTGCTGGAACTGTTGGACATGTACACCAACAACTTCCACAACATCGGCACGCGCAACACGGCGCAGGACGGCGAGCGCTTCGCGCTGATCGGCCCCGGCGGCAGCGATGCCGACGCGCCCGCGGGCACCACGCCCCTGCACAGCCCCACGGCGCTGGTCTGGGTGCTGGGCCGCGTGCTGGTGGACGGCGACGCGGACGAAGAGGCCGCGCGCGGCTTCCAGGCCGGCTTTCACATCGCCGGGCCCGCCGCCGAAGCGCCGCCACCCAGCGTGACGCAATGGCAGTTCGGCGGGGAGCCGGTGCTGGACTTCCTCTCCAACCTGGCCCGCGCGCTGCACGACTTCCCGCCGCCGCCATCCCAACGCGGGGTGTTCGACCTGCTGCGCGGCGCGCACCTGCGGCTGAACGCCGACGGCGCCCTGGGCGACCTGCGCCCCGCCACGCTCGAAGGGCTGCGCGCCGCCTACCACGCGGCGATGCAGATGATCGACGGCTCGGGCCGCGCGGCATCCAAGGCACCGTGGCGCTACTCCACCCGCCTGGGCCGCTACGGCGACGACCTGATGCTGCGCGCCGCCACCGCCTGGAAGGGCCTGGGCGCGCTCGCGGGCGACGAGGCCATCTACGCCGTGACCGACTACGACGACCAGGGCGAGTTGCTGGTCGGCGAGCGCCTGTACCGCCTGCACTTCGCCGACGGCGGCCAGGTGCCTGCTGGCGCGTTCTGGTCCGTCACCCTGTACGGCGAAGACCGCTACCTCGTGCCCAACGCCATTCACCGCCACGCCCTGGGCAACCGCAGCCCGCTGGTGTGCAACGCCGACGGCAGCCTGACGCTGCACGTCTCGCACCAGCCCCCGCCCGGCCCCCAGGAGAACTGGCTGCCCGCGCCCCCGGGCGGCTTCTACCTCATCCTGCGGCTGTACCACCTGCAGCCCGCCTTCTTGAACGGCAGCTACCGCCTGCCCCCGCTGGAGCGCATCGCATGACCACCTCTTCCAATCCCCTCCACCAGGCCGTCGTCCACACCCTGCCGCTGTTCGAGATGATGCGCATGCGCGCCGCCACCGCGCCGCGCAAGCACCCGCAGCACGGCTTCGCGGGCGACGACCCGGCCTCCATGCTGCGCTGGGCCAACACCTTCACGCACTCCAGGCGCCTGCTCACGCCCTCCGACCGCGAAGTAGTCTCGCCGAACAACGACACGGTCTATATCAACACTTGGCTCGACCTGTCTGACGGCCCGCTGGTCATCGAAGCGCCCGACATGGGCACGCGCTACTGGACGCTGGGCTTCCTGGACATGTGGACCAACCCCTTCGCCTACGCCGGCCGCCGCACCACGGGCAACCGTGCGCAGCGCCTGTTCGTGCATGGGCCGCAGTGGCAGGGCCAGGTGCCCGAGGGCATGGTCGAGATCGCCGCGCCCGGCCAGGACGTGTGGATCATCGGCCGTGTGCTGGTCGACCCCACCGACGAGGACCTGGCCCGCGTGGCCGCGCTGCAGTCGCAGTTTTCCATCCTGCGCGCCAGCGACCTGCAGCCCGCCGCGCGCCGGATCGACGTCGCCATGAACGGCCGCAAGACCGACACTCCCCAGGCCGCCGAATACCGCGCCATCGTCGACCTCGCCTGGGCGCGCAACCCCGCGCCGCAGGACGACGCCACCGCCCTGCCCCTGTGGCGCGATACGGCCGCGGCGGGCGACGCCGCCCTGCAGCAGGCCCTGGCCCAGGTGTGCGGCGAACTGCGCCAGAGCGCGCAGGCCTCCGACCTGGGCGGCGGCTGGAGCGTGCCCGTCACCATCCGCACCCACTGGGGCGAGCAGATCGCCCTGCGCGCCCGCGTGGCGCGCAACCTCATCGGTGCGCTGGGCATCGAAGAGGCGATGTACCCCGTGGCCGAGGTTGATGACCAAGGCCGGGCGCTGGACGGCGCGCACCGCTACGAACTGCGCTTCGCGCCCGGCGCAGGGCCGCAGGTGGATGCCTTCTGGTCGCTCACCCTGTACCGCAAATCCGACTGCCTGCTGGTGGAGAACCCCATCGCCCGCTACTCAATCGGCGACCGCACGCCCGGCCTGCTCTGGGATGCCGATGGCAGCCTGCGCATCACCATCCAGCACGAGCAGCCCGCCGACACCAGCAACTGGCTGCCCGCGCCGCGCGAGCCGTTCTACCTCACACTGCGCCTGTACCAGCCGCGCCCCGTACACCTGGATTTCACGTTTGCCTACCCGCCCGTGGCACAGGTCCATTGAAACCAAAGAAGGAGACATCCATGAAGCATTCCTATCACCGGCTTGCCTATGCGGCCGCCCTGGTCCTGCCGCTGCTCGCCGCAGCACAGCAGCCCGCCCAGTTGGTCACGGTCGACAACTTCGTGCGCGCCGAAACCGACAGGTACATGGCCGGGCAGATCACCCGGGCCGGCCTGGGCAAATTCCACGCCACCCGCACGTTGGCCCCCGTCGACCGCCAGGCCGTGGTCCGCATGAACCGCGACACACTCTACGCGTCGGCCGTACTCGACCTGGATGCCAGCCCCGCCACCATCGTGATGCCCGATGCGGGCAAACGCTACCTCTCCGCCCAGGTGTTGAACGAAGACCACTACACCACCCGCGTGGTCTACACCCCCGGCAGCTTCACGCTGACCCGCCAAGACGTAGGCACGCGCTATGCCTATGTGATCGTGCGCATCCTGGTGGACGGCAACGACCCTCAAGACCTGAAGCAGGTACATGTCCTGCAGGACGCACTGCAAATCAAGCAAGCCGCCCCCGGCAAGTTCGAAGTACCCAACTGGGACGAGCCCAGCCGCAAGAAGGTACGCGACGCCCTGGTGACGTTGGCAAACACCACGCCTGACACCCGCACCGCCTTCGGCGCCGAGGGCGCCGTCAATCCGATCCGGCGCCTGGTCTGGAGCGCCGCCGGCTGGGGCGGCCTGCCCGACAAAGACGCTGTCTACCTCAACTTCACTCCAGCCCGCAACGACGGCAAGACCGTGCACCGCCTAACCTTGAAAGACGTGCCCATCGACGGCTTCTGGTCCGTCAGCGTCTACAACGCCCAGGGCTACTACGAGAAGAACGCCGCCAACGCCTACGTCGCCAACAGCGTGAGCAGCGCCAAGGCCGCGGACGGCAGCGTCACCGTGCAGTTCGGCGACTGCGACGACAAGGTGCCCAACTGCCTGCCCATCGTGCCGGGCTGGAACTACCTGATGCGCCTGTACCTGCCGCACGCCGAGATCCTGAACGGCAAGTGGCAGCCGCCCGAGGCCCAGGCCGTGGACTGAGGCGGTCCCCCCCCAGAAGGCAAAAACCATGACAAACAGAAGAACCTTCATCGTCCGCGCCGCTGCCCTGGCCTGCGCCGCCCTGCCTGGCATACGCGCGCAGGCCGCGGACTGGCCCGACAAGACCGTGCGCATCATCTCGCCCTACGGCGCGGGCGGCTCCAACGACACCTCGGCGCGCATCCTGGCCGAGCAACTGAGCCACCGCCTGGGCCAGCAGTTCATTATCGAGAACAAGCCCGGCGCGGGCACGCGCCTGGGCAACTCCACCGTGGCCCACGCCACGCCGGACGGCTACACCTTGCTCTACGCCGCTGCCCCCTACGCCACAGTGGAGAGCCTGTATGGCAAGCTCGACTACGACCCGCGCAAGGACCTGAAGGCCGTGAGCCTCGCGGTCACCGCGCCCGTGTTCCTGATCGTCAACGCCAGCTCGCCCTTCAAGACCGCGGCCGACCTGGTGGCCTACGGCAAGTCCAACAAGGATGGCCTGACCTTCGCCTCGCCCGGCAGCGGCTCCGGTCCCCACCTGGCCGCCGAGCTGTTCTTCCGCGAGGCCGGCGTGCGGGGCCTGAACGTGCACTTCCGCGGCGACTCCACGGCCTACACCGAACTGCTCGCGGGCCGCGTGGACGCCACCATGACCGCCATTACCACAGCGCTGCCGCACATCCAGGCCGGCAAGCTGCGCGTATTGGCAGTGGGCACCGAGAAGCGGTCGCCGATCTACCCCTCTGCCCCCACGATGGCCGAACAGGGCTACCCCAACGTGATTGGCTACGGCTGGTTCGGCCTGATGGCGCCCGCTGCCACGCCCCAGCCCATCATCGACAAGTTGGCCAGCGCCACACGCGTCAGCCTGGCCAACGAGGGCGTGAAAAAGAAACTACTAGGCCTGGGCCTGCAAAGCGTGGGCAGCAGCCCGGCGGAGTTCACGGCCTTCATCGACAAGGAAATAGTGCGCTGGGGAAAAGTCATCCAGCAAACCGGCATCAGGGGCGAGTAGTCACCGCCGCAGCACTGGCCGCACTTTTGTCAAGGCATTGACAGAGCCGCGCGGCCTTTCCTGCCAGTATCGCCCCCAAACTGACCAGGAGACTCCATGCCGCTTGTCACCGTCGAGAACTTCACCCGCGCCGAGACCGACTACTACTTTGCCCAGCGCGCCCAGGTCGCCGGCTTGGGCCGCTTCGGGCACCTGCGCGAACTCACGCCCGTGGACCACCAGCGCGTCATCCGCATGAACCGCGACACGCTGTACTCCTCCGCCGTGTTCGACCTCGACGCGGGCCCCGCCACCATCACCCTGCCCGACGCCGGCGCGCGCTACCTGTCCCTGCACCTCCTCAACCAGGACCACTACACCACCGCCATCCACCACGGCGCCGGCGCATACACCCTGAGCCGCGACAGCATGGGCACGCGCTATGCCTACGCCGTGGTGCGCACCTTCGTCGACCTGGGCAGCACCGACGACCTGCGGCAGGCCCATGCGCTGCAGGATGCCATCCAGGTCCGCCAGGACGCCCCGGGCCGGATGGAGGTGCCCGACTGGGACGAAACCAGCCGCCACAAGGTGCGCAACGCCGTGCTGGCGCTGGGCGCCACGCTGGAGAACTTCGACCGCACCTTCGGCGCGCGCCACGAGGTCGACCCCATCCGCCACCTGATCGGCACCGCTTACGGCTGGGGCGGCCTGCCCGAGCGCGAGGCTATCTACCGCAACTTCAGCCCCGCGCTGGCCGACGGCCAGACCGTGCACCGCCTGACGCTGAAGGACGTGCCCGTGGACGGCTTCTGGTCCGTGAGCGTGTACAACGCCGCGGGCTACTTCGAGCCCAACCCCGCAGGCGTCTACACCCTCAACAACCTGACGGCAAAACAGGACGGCGACGGCACCGTCACCCTCCAGTTCGGCGGCAGCGCCGACCATGCCGCCAACCACCTGCCCATCATGCCGGGCTGGAACTACATCGTGCGCCTGTACCAGCCGCGCGCCGAGGTGCTCAGCGGCGCCTGGAAGCTGCCCGAGGCGCAACCGGCCTGAACCGCCCCTTAACTCCGCTTTTGATAGCTGGCAGCGCTTGCCCCATAAGCGCTGCGGGCGTTTTCATGTCTCGTCTTCGCCCAGCAGCGCCATGCACTCGTCCAGCATGGCGTGCAGCGCCGCCACGCGCTCCAGGCCCAGCATGTCGTTCAGCGACTGCTGTGCCGCGCGCCAGTGGCGCTGCGCCTCCTGCCGCTTGGCGCGGCCCGCCTCCGTGATGGCCACGAGGCGGCTGCGCGCATCGGCCCCCGCCGCCATCTCCACCCAGCCCGCCGCCGCCAGCGGCTTGAGGTTGCGCGTGAGCGTGGAGGCGTCCATGCCCATGGCCCGCGCCAGCACGCCGGGCGCGATGGGGCCGAGCTTGGCCACGTGCGACAGCAGCGAATACTGCGTGGTCTTGAGCCCGCAGCGCGCCATGTGCGCGTCGTACTGCCGCGCCACGCGGCGCACCAGCTGGCGCAGCTTGAAATGGGTGCAACCTTGGGGATTGACAGCGGTGTTCATGCCATCTAGTGTACCTGCAACCTTTGTATATGCAACCAACAGGAGCACCGATGACCGCCGAGAACCACCTTGAACAATGGCTTGCGCAGGAGCGCGAAGTGATGGCCCGCGTGGAGCGCGCCGGTGCCGGCGTGGCCCGGCGCGAACAGGTGGCGGGCCGCACCGGCCTGGAGAACCTGCAGGCCATGCTGCGCGGCGAGCTGCCCTACCCGCCCATCGCGCAGACGCTGTCCTTCATGCTG
Source organism: Acidovorax sp. (assembly GCA_047601665.1). GTDB lineage: Bacteria > Pseudomonadota > Gammaproteobacteria > Burkholderiales > Burkholderiaceae_C > JASGIT01. The sequence continues at coordinate 3,706,525 of JASGIT010000001.1, read as the reverse complement.
CTGGAGGCGGAACAGGGCCGCGCCGTCTTCCAGGGCACGCCCGCGCCGCAGCACCTCAACCCCATGGGCGGCATCCACGGCGGCTGGTACGCCACGCTGCTCGACTCGGCCCTGGGCTGCGCGGTGCAGTCCATGATGCCGGCGGGGCGCGGCTACACCACCGCCGAGCTGGGCGTGAACATCGTGCGCGCCATCCAGCTCGCCAAGACGCCGCGCGTGCGCGCCGAGGGCAAGGTCCTGCACTGCGGCCGCCAGCTCGCCACCGCCGAGGCGCGGCTCTACGGGCCGGACGGCACGCTGTACGCGCACGCGACGACCACGTGCCTGGTGTTTGAACTGCCCAAAGGCTGAGGCGCACTCCGCTTTTGATAGCTGCTTGCGCACGCCCCGCATGGGCTGGCGGCCTAAAAGGCTTGGAAAACCTTAGAACTGCACCTGCACGCCCACGCGCACGCTGCGTCCCGGCAGGGGCGCGTTGGGGAACACGGTCTGCGTCAGGATGGAGGTGGCGCTGTAGGCCAGCCGGTTGCTCAGGTTGTCCACGCGGGCGTACCACTGCAACTGGGCCCGGCCCAGCTTCTGGCGGTAGGTGAGCGCGGCGTTCCAGAGCGTGTAGGCGCCGGTGGCGCGGTCGCCCTCGGGCACGCGGTTCTGCGCCATGGCGTGGTCGAAGCCCAGGCGTGCGCCCCACGGCCCCATGGCCCAGCGCAGGGTCGCGCCCAGGCGCGCGGGGGCGATGAGCGGCAGCGGCTCGCCGGTGGTGCTGTTGGTGGCGCGCACCATGTCGGCACGCAGGTCCAGGTCCAGCACCGAGTTGCCCGCCACGCCGCCGGCCTGCGGGCTGCCGAGGGCGCCGCGCGTGCCCAGCAGGCGCACCGTGCCGCTGGTCTCCAGACCCGTGAAGCGGGCCTTGACGCCGGTGTAGGCGAATTCGGGCAGGTCTTCCACCGTGCGTCCCGTCTGCATCAGGCCGATGAAGTTGGCGTAGCGGCTGGCGAAAGCGGTGACGGCGAAACGGTTCGGCCCGTCCTGCCACTTGGCGCCCAGGTCGGCGCTGGTGGATTTTTCGAGCCCCAGCGTGGGGTCGCCCAGCTCCCAGGCGCCGGTGGCCATGTGCGGGCCGTTGGCGAACAGTTCGTAGTCCTTGGGCGCGCGCTGGGTGTAGCTCAGGTTGCCGGTGAGCTGCCAGCCGGCGGACAGGTTGACCAGCGCGCCCAGGGCCGCGCTGCCGGGCTTGAAGCGCCGCGTGCCGGTGGTGAAGCGCTCGTCCAGCGCATCGGCCAGCGAGTTGACGCGCACCTGCTCGGCGCGCCCGCCGAAGGTGAGCTTGCCCCATTGGGTGGCCAGTTCCTCGTGCGCGAACAGCGCCAGCGAGCGGGTGTTGCTGGGCGGCACGAAGGCTTCCTCGCCCAGGGCCGAGAAGGCGCTGTTCTCGGCCTGCAGGCCCCACACGCCGCGCAGGTTGCCGAAGGGGCTGTGGCGCGCCTCCAGCCGCAGGTCGTTGCCGCGGTGCTTGAAGATAGTGCCGGGCTCCCCGCCCTCGAACTCGGTGTGGCGGTAGTCGCCGTGGCTGAACTGGCCCTTGATGCTTTCGATCAGGCCGCCGCCGGGGTTGCGCCACAGCCCTTCGAGCGCGTAGCGGTTGGAGCGCATACCGATGGTCACGTCGTCCTCGGCCACGGTGCCGTAGTTGCTGCGGTAGCTGGCGATCGACGCGCCCAGGTAGCCGTGGTCGAAGAAAGCCGTGCCGCCCACCGCGCCGCCCTGGGCATGGTTGGCCGAGTTGCAGATGCGCCGCGCCTGCGGCGCCGCGCCGGGCTTGGCGCAGTCCAGCGTGATGGGCACGGCGGTGTCGCGGGCGTTGCGGTCGAAGGCATCGACGTGCAGCGCGTAGCGGTCGTTGCCGCCCTCCAGCAGGGCCGAGCCGCTGCCCTCGTGCGCGCCACTGGCGTAGGACGCATCGGCGCGACCTGTGACGCCGCCCTCGGCGCCGGCCACCGGCGCGCGCGGGATGCGGTTGTCGATCACGTTCACCACCCCGCCCTGCGCGCTGCCGCCGTACAGCAGCGCGGCGGGGCCGCGCAGCACCTCGATGCGCTCCACCGTCAGCGGGTCGATGGGCGTGTTGTGGTCGTAGCTGAGCGCCGAGGCGTCGATGCTGGCGCCGCTGTTCTGCAGGATGCGGATGCGGTCGCCGTCCAGCCCGCGGATGGAGGGTCGGCCCACGTTGGGGCCGAAGTAGGAGCTGGACACGCCGGGCTGCTGCTCCAGCGTCTCGCCCAGGGTGGTGCCGCGCTGCAGCAGCAGGTTCTGGCCGCTGAGCACGCTGGCGGGCGCCACGGTCTGCGCCTCGCCCAGCGGGTTGCCGGTGATGGTGACTTCGGGCAGCGTGGCGGCGTTTTCAGAAGATGCGGGGGCGGTTGCCTGCGACTGGGCGGAGGCGCTCGCGGCGGTCAATGCGGCGCTCAACGCCAGCACCGCGCCGGCCACGGCGCGGACGCGAAAAGAAGAAGAGGACATGGATGAAACACGGGTGAGGGGGATTGAACGGCGCCCGCGCCCGGCGGCCCGCCGCGCGGGACATGCCGCGCGCCGAGCCGCCCGCGCACGGGCTTTTCGCTTGAAAAGGAAAGGTTCAACCCAGCGTCGGCGGCGCCCGTGCCTCGAACAGCGGCACCACCGCCGCCAGCCACGCGCGCTGCACCCAGCGCGGCGGCACGGCCGGCTCGCCCGCCACCGGCAGATCGATCTGCGCGAGCGGCGGCGGGCCGTTGCCGGTCATATGGTCATACAGCCGGCAATCGCCCACGCGGTGGTGGGCCGCGAACAGATCGTTCAGCCATGCGTGCGCCGGCGCGGCCTGCGCGGCAGGCGCGTGCACCGCCCCGGGCGCGGCGCCGGCCAGTTCCGGCGCGTGCATCACGCCGTGCACCAGCCCCAGCCACTGCGACCCCGCCAGGGCGGCGAACAGCAGCCAGGCCAGACAGCGGGAACGCAGGGCGGACATGGACCGATCTACCTCACGCCTTGGCGAGGTCGCGGAAGGTCTTGCGGAACTTGGCCACCTTGGGCGCCGCCACGGCCATGCAATAGCCCTGGGTGGGGTTGCGCTCGAAGAAGTCCTGGTGGTAGTCCTCGGCCGGGAAGTAGTGAGCCAGCGGCTCCACCTCGGTCACAATGGGGCCGCCGAACAGGCCGTCCCGCGTGGCCTCGGCGATCAGCGCGCGCGCCGCCTCGGCCTGCGCGGGCGTGGTGAAGTAGATGCCGCTGCGGTACTGCGTGCCCACGTCGTTGCCCTGGCGGTTGCGCTGCGTGGGGTCGTGCACGGCGAAGAAGATTTCCAGCAGTTGGCGCGTGCTGACCTGCGCCGGGTCGTACACCAGCTTGACCACCTCGGCGCAGCCGGTACGGCCCGTGCACACCTGCTCGTAGGTGGGCGGCGTGGCCTGGCCGTTGCTGTAGCCCGACTCCACGTCGAGCACGCCGCGCACTTCCTTGAACACGGATTCTGTGCACCAGAAGCAGCCACCGCCCAGAACGAGGGTCTCGGGTTGACTACCGTGTTGATTTTCCGGGTCTTTTTCCATGGTGGCCGCTTTCTGAGGTTGGACGGATTGTCACAGAACCGGCAGAGATTCTGCGCCAAACCTTCCACCACCTGACATCCTGTCTACCCTCTCAGGCTCTGCGGTGCCAACACCCATCTCCAGCTGGCTGGCCGCTCCGGGCCGCCCCAGCAGCCACCCCTGGCCGACGGCATGGGGGGCGCGTTTCAAGATGAAATCGGCCTGGTCCTGCGTCTCGATGCCCTCGATCACCAGCAGCAAATGCAGCTGCTTCGCCATTTCCAACACCTGGTCCAGCACCGGCACGGTGCCTGAAAAATCCCCGATGGACTGGACGAACAACCGGTCCAGCTTCACGCCATCGATGCTCCAGCGCATGAGGCTCCCGAGATTGGAGTAGCCGACCCCGAAATCATCCAGAAAAATCCGGAAGCCCGCGTCACGGTACCGTTTGAACAATTCCGCAGGGGTTTTGGACACGAACTCGACGGACTCCGTGATTTCCAGAACGATGCGGGACGGCTCGATTTTCCGGCTCTTCACGCTGTCCAGCAGAAAGCCAAAAAATGTGTCGTCCTCCAGATTGGCCGGAAAAATATTGATGCTCAAATAAAAAGCCGCCTCGCGGGTCAACAGTTCCTGGACCCCATCAAGCGCGCTGCGGACGACATACCGCGTAAAGGCCTGCTGCAGTCCCAGCGACTCCACCCACGGAATGAACGTGGCCGGGGAAATCGGCCCCGCCTCGCCATGCGTCCAGCGGGCCAATGCTTCCGCGCCCATCACCCGGCCCGTCGCCAAGGCCCGCAGGGGCTGGTATTCAATGCGGATTTTCCGCTGCTGCAATGCTTCCAGCAGGCTTGCCCGTAGGCCAAAGGAGCCGCGCCACCACAGCAGCAAAGCCATGCCGATGGCTGCCCCCAGTGCCGCGCCCGCCAGCCCGGCGATCAGCATGGGGAACCGGCCATCGACGCGCACCCTGGATTCCGAGCAGATGTCCGGGCCATTCGCGGGAGCGCAGTTTTTTGCCATGCCCGTAATCCACAACGCCGAGAGGAAATCCGGAGCCGACCCGCGCGCCACGGTGGTGTCGATTTCCTTGTAGACGTATTTTCCGTCCCGCGCATAAATCCTGGCCCGCACTTCGCCCAAATGCGCCTGGATATCGCCATAGGCACCGGGGTTCGTAAAAACCGCCACGCTGTCGTTGGCCGCGATATCGACCTGGAAAACCGGGGTCACCGGATTCGGCAGGTCTTTCCACAGCGCTATGCCGGATTTGGTGTTTTTCCTGTGGCCTGGCAGCACATACGGCTTGCTCCACAGGCCCCACAAGGCCGAGCATTTCAGCGTGCCCTGCTCCACCCTGGCAACATCCCCTACATACCGGGCCTTGAAAATCTGGTGCCGCAAAATGGCAATATCTTCCTCCGAACAGGGCGTGCGCGTGCCGGAGCTCAGCTGGAAAATCAGGCTTCTCTGCTCCTCCGCAATATCCAATGCCCATTGGATGATGTGGAAATTGGCATCCTTGGCGGCGCTCCTGGCTTGGGCGGCGCTCCATCCATACCCCAGCAGCGCCGCCGCCATCAGGCAAACCAAGACCGATAAACCAACAATGGGCCAGCGGTACCCCATGGAAATACGTTTCATGGTCATCGTCGTATCCATGCTTTCAGGGCAACCGCCGGCCCCGGTCAGTGCCCGTGGGAATCCTGTCTGCGGAGGAGATTCATGCGGCGGCCGCGGCCAGCCCCAGCAGCGGGAGACTGCCTGGCGAATGCTCCGCTTCAGCGCCGGAGAGCTTGAACACCGCCACGGTGGCCACCAGCGACTGGGCCTGTTGCTTCAGGCTCGTGGCGGCGGCGGCCATCTCTTCCACCAGGGCGGCATTGCCTTGCGTGGTCTGGTCCATCTGCACCACGGCTTCGCCCACCTGCGACACGCCGGAACTTTGCTCCTGGCTCGCCGCGCTGATCTCGCTCATGATGTCGGTGACCCGCTGAATGGCGGAGACGACCTCCGTCATGGTCTGGCCGGCCTTGTCCACGAGCTGGGTGCCCTGCTCCACCCGTTCCACGCTGGTGGTAATGAGTTGCTTGATTTCCTTGGCCGCATTGGCGCTGCGCTGCGCCAATGAACGCACTTCGCTGGCCACCACGGCAAAACCACGGCCTTGTTCGCCGGCACGGGCCGCTTCCACCGCCGCATTGAGCGCCAGGATATTGGTCTGGAAAGCAATGCTGTCAATCACGCCAATAATCTCGTTGATTTTGCCGCTGCTTTCATTAATGCTTTTCATGGTATGGACGACTTCCGCCACCACCTCGCCGCCCTGGACGGCCACGGTGGAAGCGCTCACGGCCAATTGATTGGCCTGGCGTGCGTTGTCCGCATTGTGTTTGACGGTGGAACTCAATTCCTCCATGGAAGCCGCGGTCTGTTCCAATGCGCTGGCCTGTTCTTCGGTGCGCGCCGAAAGGTCGTTATTGCCGGCGGCGATTTGCGCGCTGGCCGCCGCCACGCTGTTCGCGCTGCTGCGCACCGTGCTCACGGTCGCCACCAGGCTTTGCTGCATCCGCTGCAGGGCGCCCAGCAGCAGGCCCGTTTCGTCCCTGGACTGCACCGTGATGTGGCCGCCAAGGTCCCCGCCCGCCACGCGGTCCGCCACGGCCACGGCCTGGGCCAAGGGCCTGGTGATGGAACGAATGATCGCCAGCGCCAGGAAAACACCCAGGCCAATCGCAATGGCCGCCGTGATCAGCACGTCCCGCAGCAATTCATGGGCGGCGACTTCCGCCCGCTGGTTGGAGGCTTGCGCCATATCCTCCTGCTGCGCCAGCATCTCCCCGACGACTTGCTGGTATGCAAGCTGAATGGGCCGGACCTGGTGCTGGAGCATGTCGCGGGCCTCCTCCATTTTTCCCTGGTCTGTCAATGCGATGAATCCGTCGCCCACCTTGAGGAACTGCGCCCGCTGCTGCTCCAGTTGCCGCAGGGAGGCTTTGCCCTCTTCGGAGACAATGAGCCCGGCCAGGGTTTCGATCTGGCCTCCAATGCCGGCCCGTGTTTTCTGGATATGCTCGCGCGCGGATTTTTGAATATCTTGCGTGCTGAACACGAGCATGTTGCGCAGCTGAATCACCTGCTCATTCACGCCGCCAGCCACCGCGTTCAATGCCTTGACAATCGGAATGCGCCGGCGCGTGATTTCTTCGAGTGCCGTGCTCTGTGTGGACGCGCGGGCCAGTGCCACGCCCCCCAGTATCACCAGCAGCAGCACCATAATGGAAAACGCAGCGGCCAGCCGCGTGGAAATTCGCAGATTATTCCAATTCACGCCATCTCCTTGCCTATTACTTTTAAAAATTCAATACTATTTTTCTATCAGAAGAATTGGGCCTCATTCATATTTCATACGTGAAGCAAACTCCGTGGATGCAAATGTAACATATCAATAGCTTGGTGGCATGTCCGCCAAGCCCAAGCCGCCCACGGCACTTCCTGCCCCCGACGACCTCCGCGGGGTGCTGGCCTTCAATGTGCGATTGCTGAGGGTCCGCAAAAGCTGGTCGCAAGAAGCCCTGGCCCTGGAGTGCGGGCTGGACCGGACCTATGTGTCCGCCGTGGAGCGGTCCCGCTGGAATGTGTCTCTGTCCAATATCGAGGCCATGGCGAAAGCCTTGGGAACGCAGCCGTGGATGCTGCTCGTGCCGCCCGGGGAAGGCGCCCTGGCCGCCCAGGGATAAGAACAGGCCGTCCCGCATGGCCTCGGCGAGCGCGCGCGCCGCTTCAGCTTGCGCAGGCGTGGCGCAGTGGATGCCGCTGCGTTAAGTTGCTGCGATTCGCGCCTTCAGAGGGCTGGATTCACCCTCGTGAATTGCTGCTCCGTCACCCTGCTGCCCCATTGTTCGCCGGGCTCCTCATGCACGAGTTCGAAACCAAAGGACTCGTACAGCCGCCTTGCCGTATCCAGCCCTTTGAACGTCCACAGCTGGGTGGCAGCGAACCCTTGCCCGTCCGCGAAACCCAAGGCCTCGCCCAACAATTTGCGGCCAATGCCACCGCCGCGGCAACCATCATCGAGGATGAACCAGCGAAGATGCGCATGGTTGTTGCCCAAGTCCTCGCCATCCATGGCGACGGAGCCAACCACTCTCCCGCCCTGCTGAGCCGTCCAGATGCTGTTGCAGGCCTTGTCCAGGCGGCCCGCGAATTCAGCCAACCCGCTGGCAACCCGGCTTTCGAAGAATTGTCCAAAATTGGAATGGCGGGAGTAGAAAGTGGCGTGCATTTCCACAATCCGGCCCACCATGCCAGGAACATAGCCTGCGGCGATGGTCACACCGTGATCGGATTTCTCTCTCCCACCCAGGCGGCAGTTTTTCAGGGCCCGGGCGTATGCCGAAAGACCTTGCGCAACGGCCTGCCGCTGAACGGGGTCCAGATGTTCCAACGCAGATCGCACCTGCATCTCGCCGTATGCATGGATGCCGGCAACGGTGCTTCTTCCCTTGGGGGTCAATGCCAATTTCTTGGCACGGCCATCCTGGGCATCGGGGCCTTCCATGATCTCCCCGGCTTCCATCAACTTCCCGGCCATCCGGCTGACGGAGGATTTTTCAAGGCCCAGGACCTGGACCAGCTGGGCCGAAGTCATTGCGCCTTGGTTTTCCATCTCCAGCAAGGCGTGGACAGCCGACGGTGAATAACTGGTTCCCGCCAGGGTGGACTCCATGAACCCCAGTTCACGGACCATGGTGCGCGAGGCAGACCTGATCTGCTCGATGAGAGACGCGGTTGCCATGGGTGAAGAGACTGCTGCAGACATGGTTGCATAATACAACCATATTGCGAAGACACCTCTTCAGCCATTGCGCGTGATGGTCATCCCCGCGAACGACTGCGCCACCGGCATGACCTCGATGGCGTTCACGTTGAAGTGCGGCGGCAGCCCGGCCACCCAGGCCACGGTCTCGGCGATGTCCTCGGGCGTGAGCGGCTGCACGCCCTGGTAGACCGACGCGGCCTTGGCATCGTCGCCACGAAAGCGCACGTTCGAGAATTCCGTGCCGCCGCACAGCCCGGGCTGCACGTCGGTCACCCGCACGCCCGTGCCCGCCAGGTCGGCCCGCAGGTTCAGGCTGAACTGGGCGACGAAGGCTTTAGTGCCGCCATACGCATTGCCGCCAGGGTACGGATAACGGGCCGCCACCGAGCCTATGTTGACCACGTGGCCACGCCCGCGCTCCACCATGTGCGGCAAAAAGGCATGGGTCACCCGCGCCAGGCCCGTCACGTTGGTGTCGATCATGGTCTGCCATTCGTCAAAGCGCGCTTTGTGCGCGGGCTCCAGCCCCAGCGCCAGCCCGGCGTTGTTCACCAGCAGATCCACCTGGCCCAGCGAACCGAGCACGTCTTCGCGCGTGCGCGCCACGGCGTCGGCGTCGCACACGTCCATCTGCACCGGATAGACCGCCGCGCCCAGTTCGTCGCGCAGCGCCTTGAGCCGGTCCATGCGCCGCGCTGCGGCCACCACCTGGTAGCCGTCGCGCACCAGGCGCGTACAGATGGCCTTGCCAAAGCCTGCGGAGGCGCCGGTGACCAGGGCCACGCGCTGAGGGTTGTTCTGCTGCATGTCGGATTCCTTCCTGTTGGTGTGCTCGCCCGCCATTGTGCGCGGGTGGAGTTGACGCTCGCGCCCCGCCTTGCTTAAAATTACTAACCAGTCAGTCATTAACCATATGCCCTCCGAATCCCCCGCCCCGTCCAGCAAACGCACCCGCCGCAAGGAAGCCCGCCCCGGCGAGTTGCTGGACGCGGCGCTGGCCCTGTTCGTGGAAAAAGGGTTTGCCGCCACCAAGGTGGAAGAGGTGGCGGCGCGCGCGGGGGTGTCCAAGGGCACGCTGTTCCTCTACTTCCCCAGCAAGCTCGACCTGTTCAAGGCCGTGGTGCGCCATGCCATCGCGGGCCGGTTCGACGAGTGGCAGGTGGAGCTGCAGACCTTCGAGGGCAGCACCAGCGAGCTGCTGCGCTACTGCTTTCACACCTGGTGGGAGCGCGTGGGCTCGACCCAGGCGGCGGGCATCACCAAGATGGTGCTGGGCGAGGCGGGCAATTTCCCCGAGATCGCCGACTTCTACCGCCAGGAGGTGGCCGACGTGGGGCGCGACCTGATCCGGCGCATCCTGCAGCGCGGGGTGGACAGCGGCGAGTTCCGCGCGCTGGACGCGCAGCGGTCCGTTTTCCTCGTGCTGGCACCGCTGATGTTCCTGTCGATGTGGCGGCAGATGGTGGGCATGTGCGTGGCGGACGACGGCAGCGTGACGCCCGAGCAGTACATAGAAATGCAGGTGGACAACCTGCTGGTGGGGCTGCTGGCGCGCCCGTCGCAAACCGCGCCCCTGGGCGACTCCGCAGCACCCGCAACGCCCCATAAAATCCAGGGTTTGTCTTGACAGCCCTCCGCCGGAGCACCCCACCATGAACATGCCCTTGAACACGTCCGCCAACACCAGCGATCCCGTCGCGCAGGCCCGCTTCAACATGATCGAACAGCAGATCCGCCCCTGGGACGTGCTGGACCCCGACGTGCTGGACGCCCTGGCCGTGGTGCGCCGCGAAGACTTCGTGCCCGCCGCCTACCGCGGCATGGCCTTCATGGACACGGAGATTCCGCTGCGGGAAGACGACGCCGAGGGCGCCATGCGCCAGGGCCAGTGCATGTTGGCCCCGCGCGTGGAGGCGCGCCTGCTGCAGGACCTGCAGCTGCAGCCCACCGACCGCGTGCTGGAAGTGGGCGCGGGCTCGGGCTACATGGCCGCCCTGCTCGCCCACCGGGCGAAGGAGGTGGTCACGCTCGACATCGACCCCGCCATGGCCGACCTGGCGCGCGGCAACCTGCAGCGTGCGGGCGTGCAGAACGTCGAGGTGCGCCATGCCGACGGCTCCAAGGGCGCCGACGGCACGTTCGACGTCATCTTGCTCAGCGGCTCGGTGGCCGACCTTCCGCAGACCCTGCTCGCCCTGCTGAACCAGGGTGGCCGCCTGGCCGTCGTGGTGGGCTCCGACCCGATGATGCGCGCCACCTTCGTGCGCCGCGAGGGCGACCGCTTCGAGTCCACCCAGCCCTGGGACGTCGTGGTTCCGCGCCTGCTGAACTTCCCCGAGCCCTCGCGCTTCGTCTTCTGAATCGTCTGAAGCGCGCCCCTTTCAGGAAAACCGAACATGATCGACCACGTCCGCCCCGCAGAACTGGCCCCCTGGCTGGATGCGGCCCGCGCCCACGGAGAACCCCTGGTGCTGGACGTGCGCGAACCCTGGGAACTGCGAACCGCCAGCGTGCGGGCCGATGGCTTCGAACTGCTCGCCATCCCCATGCAGACGCTGCCCGAGCGCCTGGCCGAACTCGACCCCGACCGCCCCATCGCCTGCCTGTGCCACCACGGTATGCGCAGCCTGCGCGTGGCGCACTTCCTGGCGCAGCACGGCTTCACGCGGCTGGCCAACGTGACGGGCGGGATCGATGCGTGGTCGCAAGAGCGTGACGGCGCCGTACCCCGGTACTGAGTTCCCCTCCATGTTCACCCTGGTTTTCCTGAAAGGTTGGTATGGTCCTGCCCAGGTTTTTTCCTCCCCTCCTCCCTATCCTCCCCCTAGCCCTGCTGCTGGCCGCCAGCGCGCAGGCGCAAAGCCTGTCCGCCCTGGTGGATGAAGCGCGCGGCTACGACGCCGCCTGGCAGTCCGCCCAGGCCCAGCTTCAGGCTGCCACCAGCCGCGCAGGCGTGGCGCGCGCCGGGCTGCTGCCCAGCGCCGGGCTGTCCGCCGGGGTCTCGTCGGCGCACAACGAGGTGACGCGCCCGGCGCTCAACCTCACCACGCCCAACCAGAACGTGTCGCTGGTCGCCTCGCAGCCCCTGTACCGGCCCGCCAACCGCATCGCCTCCGAACAGGGCCAGCGCGGCGTGGACGCGGCCCAGGCCCAGCTCGACGCGGCCCGGCAGGACCTGCTGGTGCGCGTGAGCCAGGCCTATTTCGACGTGCTGGCCGCGCAGGACACGCTCGCCTTCGTGCAGGCGCAAAAAGCCGCCGTGGGCGAGCAGTTCAAGGCCGCGCAGCGCAATTTCGACGTGGGCAACACCACCATCACCGACACGCGCGAAGCCCAGGCGCGGCACGACCTCGTCAGCGCGCAGGAGATCGCGGCGCAGAACGACCTGCACGTCAAACGCCTGGCGCTCGACCAGATCGTGGGCCGCACCGGCGCGCAGCCGCTGCCGCTGGCCCAGCCCGTGCAGTTGCCCGGCCTGGCGCCCAATGACGTGGGAGCCTGGGTCAACCTGTCGCAAGACCAGCAGCCGCTGGTGCGCCAGGCCGCCGTGGCGCTCGACATCGCCCAGCTCGAAACCAGGAAGGCCGAAGCCGGCCACCTGCCCACGGTGGACTTGCAGGCGGGCTACGCCGTGAACCACAACCCCAACGGCACGCCGCTGGCGCCGCGCATGAACCAGCGCACCACCGTCACCAGCGTGGGCGTGGCGCTGAACGTGCCGCTGTTCGCGGGCTTCGCGGTGCAGAACCGCGTGAAGGAAACGCTGGCGCTCGAAGACAAGGCCCGCGCCGATCTCGAATCCGCCCGCCGCACCACCGCGCAGAACACGCGCGCCGCGTTTTTCGGCGTGCAGTCCGGGCAGAACCAGGTCAAGGCGCTCGAGGCCGCCGAGGCGTCGAGCCAGAGCGCGCTGGAGGCCAACCAGATGGGCTACCAGGTGGGCGTGCGCATCAACATCGACGTGCTCAACGCCCAGAGCCAGCTCTACCAGACCAAGCGCGACCTGGCCCAGGCGCGCTACAACGTGCTGCTGGGCACGCTGCGGCTGCGGCAGGCGGCAGGCACGCTGTCGCAAGACGACATCCAGGCGGTGGACGCATTGCTGGCCCGTTAAGTACCCAGAGCAGCAACCGGCGTTTGCGTGTATGCTTTGCTTTACCCTTGGTTACACGCACATACCCACCATGCGCCGCCGCAGCTTCCTTCTCACCACCGCACTGGCAGCCGCCACGGCCCCGGCCCTGGCCCAGCAAGAACAGCGTGAAACCCGCCAGGCCGAACAGGCGGCGGAACAATGGCTGCGCCTGACGGACGCAGGCAGCTACCCCGCCGCCTGGACGGGCAGCGCCCCGCTGCTGCGCGCCATCGTGCCGCAGGCGCAATGGGAATCGGCCATGCAGGCCGTGCGCAAGCCGCTGGGTGCTGTCAGGCAGCGCATCCTGCGCAGCGCCACCTTCATGCGCGAGATGCCCGGCGCGCCCGACGGGGAGTACGTGGTCATCCTCTACGACACCGTGTTCGAGTACAAGGCCAAGGCGGTGGAGACCATCACGCCCGCGCGCGACAAGGACGGGACATGGCTGGTGGCGGGATACTTCATCCAATAACCCTCAACCCTGCGCGCCATCTGCCGATATTGCAGACAACATGACGCCCAACGCCCCCCTCCTCCGCCCGCTGCTGCTGGCCGCCGCCGTTCTCCCGCTGCTGGCGGGCTGCGATCTTTCCAGCATTCCCGGCCTGGGGCCGGACCCGCGCGCCCTGGCGCGCGATGCCGAAGCCAAGGCCATTGGCGGCGCCTGCCGCTACGCGATCCGCGGGCTGGAGGACTGCTACACCCTCAACCCCAAGGCCCCCAAGGCCTCCGTGTTCGCGGGCTGGAAGGACATGGACGCCTACATGCGCGACAACAAGGTCGAAGGCGTGCCCTCCGTGCTCGCGGGCAAGCCGCCCGCGCCCCGCCGCAAGGTGGAGGATGAGGGCAGCAGCGACTCCTGAGAGCGTAAACACGCTCCGAGGCGCTCTTCTCTCGCTGGCGGTACTGCGCCGCCGGAGCGGATTCCCATGGAATCGCCGCCCAGCCCTTATCCATCAAGCGCTGGAAGCTATTAATTTCGTAGCACCCACTTGATAGGAGATATACCGCCTCCGGCATGGCTGCCGCGTGGGCCACTGCGTACACTGTCGCCCACACAGCACAACTCCAAGGAGCAGGGACATGCATTACGACATCGTGATCGTCGGCGGCGGGGCCGGGGGCCTGGAACTCGCCGCCCGGCTGGGGCGGCAACTGGGCAGCAAGCAGGGCCGCGACAAGGTGCTGCTGGTGGACAAGGCGTCGTTCCACATCTGGAAGCCCACACTGCATGAAGTGGCCGCCGGCACGCTGGACGTGCACCAGGAGGGGCTGGCCTACCGCGTGCTGGCGCGGCGCAACCATTTCAGCTTTGCCATGGGCGAACTGGCCACGCTGGACGGCGAGCGGCGCAGCATCGCGCTGCGCGAGGTGCGCGACCAGGCGGGCGAGGTCGTGGTGCCCGCGCGCGCCGTGAGCTATACCCACCTGGTGCTGGCCGTAGGCAGCGGCTCCAACGACTTCGGCACGCCGGGCATGGAGCACGCCTACCTGCTGGAGAACGTGGCCGACGCGCAGCGCTTTCACACCGACTGGCTGAATGCCTGCACGCGGGCGTCGTTCTCCGCCGCCAAGACGCTGGGCGTGGCCATCGTGGGCGCGGGGGCCACGGGGGTGGAGCTGTCGGCGGAACTGATCGAGGCGCACACCGAACTGCTGGACAGCCTGGGCAGCGAGCAGCGCTTCCGGCTCGACATCACGCTGGTGGAAGGCGCGCCGCGCATCCTCGGCGGCCTGCCCGAAAAAATCTCGGCCCAGGCCCACGTGGCGCTGGAACGCAAGCAGGTGCGCGTGTGCGTCAACACGCGCGTGACCGAGGTGAAGCGCGGCGCGCTGGTCACGCCCGAGGGCGAGATCCCCGCCGACCTGATCGTCTGGGCCGCGGGCATCAAGGCGGCCAATGAGAACGCGGGCCTGGGACTGGAGGTGAACCGCATCAACCAGTTCATCGTGAATGATCGGCTCGAAACCACGCAGCCCGGCATCTACGCGCTGGGCGACTGCGCGGCCTGCCCCTGGACGGACGGCAAGACCGTGCCCGCGCGCGCCCAGGCCGCGCACCAGCAGGCCGAGTACCTGACCGGCGTGCTGTCCGCCGCGCTGCAGGAGCGCCGCGTGGAGCAGCCCTACGTCTACCGCGATTTCGGCTCGCTGGTCTCGCTGGGCGACAACAAGGGCGTGGGCAACCTCATGGGGGGGCTGAGCGGACGCGACTTCTTCGTCGAGGGGTTGATCGCGAAGTGGATGTACATCTCGCTGCACCTGATGCACCACCGCGCCATCCTGGGCCTGGGCAAGACCATCGTGCTGGAGATGGCGCGCCTGCTGCAAAAGCGCGCGTCCGGGCGGCTCAAAATGCACTGACCGCCGTGCTGGTCATCCTGTGACCAGCTTGTGCACCAGGTCGGCGGCGGTGCTGGCGTTGTACTTGCGCATGAGCCGCGCGCGGTAGATCTCCACCGTGCGGTGGCTGATGGCCAGCGCCTTGCCTATCTCCTTCGAGGTCATGCCCTCCAGCAGCCGCGCCGCCACCTCGCGCTCGCGGCCCGTCAGTTCGGCCTTCACGGGGCGCTGCGCGCTCAGGTCCTCGAAGCTCCAGATGCCCGCCGCGTGCGGGTCTTCGCGGTTCAGCGCGCGGCCCGAAATGTGGCACCAGAACACCTCGCCATTCGCCCGCTTCATGATGCGCTCGTCGCTGTAGTAGCCCTTGGCGTTGAGAATGGGGGCCATGCGCGCGCCTTGGCGCTCGTATTCGTCGGCCGTCGGGTACAGAATCTGGAACGACTGGCCGATCAGCACTTCGCGCGACGCGCCGAACATCTCGCACACTTGGCGGTTGCAGGCCACCATGGCGCGGTTGCGCGAAATCACCAGGCCCAAGGGAGCAAGGTCGAAGGCCAGCTGGTAGTCGATATCCATTACGAGGTACTACGTATGAAGATACGTAGTATCGTACCGCATCCCCATCCCCCTTCCATCCACCCAGGAGATAACCCGTGAAAAAACTCTACCCATCCGCAGCCGAGGCGCTCCAGGGCGTGGTCGCGGACGGCCAGCTGTTGGCCATCGGCGGCTTCGGCATCTGCGGCATTCCCGAGGCGCTGATCGACGCGCTGCGCGACAGCGGCGTGAAGGACCTGACCTGCGTTTCCAACAACTGCGGCATCGACGGCTTCGGCTTGGGCAAGCTGCTGGAGACGCGCCAGATCAAGAAGATGATCGCCAGCTACGTGGGCGAGAACAAGGAGTTCGAGCGCCAGTACCTCGCGGGTGAACTGGAGCTCGAATTCACGCCCCAGGGCACCCTGGCCGAGAAGCTGCGCGCGGGCGGCGCGGGCATTCCGGCCTTCTTCACCAAGACCGGCGTGGGCACCATCGTGGCCGAGGGCAAGGAACTGCGCGAGTTCGACGGCGAAACCTACGTGATGGAACGCGCCCTGGTGCCCGACGTGGCCCTGGTCAAGGCCGACGTGGCCGACAAGAGCGGCAACCTGCGCTTCAACCTCACGGCGCGCAACTTCAACCCCGCCGCGGCCACCGCGGGAAAGATCTGCATCGTGGAGGTGGAAAAGGTCGTGGAAGTGGGCGAACTCGCGCCCGACGACATCCACCTGCCCGGCATCTACGTGCACCGCATCGTGCACAACGCCAACCCTGAAAAGCGCATCGAGAAGCGCACGATCACCGAGAAAAAAGGAGCCTGACCATGCCTTGGACCCAAGATCAGATGGCCGCACGCGCGGCGCAAGAGTTGGAAGACGGTTTCTACGTGAACCTCGGCATCGGCATCCCCACGCTGGTGGCCAACCACACGGGCGACAAGGAAGTCTGGCTGCAGTCGGAGAACGGCATGTTGGGCATCGGCCCCTTCCCGACCGAAGACCAGGTCAACCCCGACCTGATCAACGCCGGCAAGCAGACGGTGACCACGCTGCCGGGCTCGTCCATCTTCGGCTCTGACCAGAGCTTCGCCATGATCCGCGGCGGCAAGATCAACCTGTCCATCCTGGGCGCGATGCAGGTCAGCGCCAAGGGCGACCTCGCCAACTGGATGATTCCCGGCAAGATGGTCAAGGGCATGGGCGGCGCGATGGACCTCGTCGCGGGCGTCAAGCGCGTGATCGTGCTCATGGAACACGTCGCCAAGCGCAAAGACGGCGGCGAGGACATGAAGATCCTGCCCGAGTGCACGCTGCCCCTCACGGGCCTGGGCGTGGTCGACCGCATCATCACCGACCTGGGCGTGATGGACGTGACGCCGCAGGGCCTGAAGCTCGTGGAAACGGCGCCGGGCGTGACGTTCGACCTCATCCAGAGCAAGACGGGCGTGCCCTTGCTGCAGTAAACCTCAGGCAGTGCTGAGCAAGTCCCGCGACGGCGCGCCTTGTTCAGTGCTTCCTTCCATTACAAAACAAAACAGGAGACACACAGTGCGATTCCCTCGCTTTACCCGTTCCGCAGCCGCTGGCGCGGCGCTTTTGTTCACCCTCACCGCCATGGCCCAGCAGCCCGCCCCCGTCCTGAGCGCACAAGACAGCGACCCAGCCAAGCTCGGCTGGATGGTCGGCTCGCCCCCGCCGCGCGACAAGCAGATCCGCAAGGACGACGGCACCAGCTACCGCTTTCCGCAGTTCCGCTGGACCTTCTCCAACATGCGGCGCTTCGGCCCCTCGGCCAACATCTCGCGCGGCGTGCTGCCGCCCACGCCGCTGCCGCGCGCCGAGCGCGACGACCTGGACGCCGTCACCTTCACCCCCATCGGTTCGGACAAGCCCATGACCTGGGGCCAGGCCTATGACGCCAACTACACCGACGGCGTCGTGGTGCTGCACAAGGGCCGCGTGGTGTACGAGCGCTACAGCGGCGTCTTCACGCCCCAGGGCCAGCACATCGCGCAGTCGGTCACCAAGTCCTTCTTCGGGCTGATCGCCGCGTCGCTGATCGCCGAGGGTAAGCTCGACGACAAGGCCACCGTGGCGCACTATGTGCCCGAACTGAAGGACAGCGGCTTCGCCGACGCCACCGTGCGCGACGTGATGGACATGCGCACCGGCATCCAGTACAGCGAGGACTACACCAACCCCAACGCCGAAATCTGGGCCCACGTGCGCAGCGGCGACCTGCTGCCGCGCCCGCCGGGCTACCAGGGGCCCCAGAGCTTCTACGACTTCCTCAAGACCGTGAAGAAGCAGGGCGAGCACGGCGGCGACTTCGCCTACAAGACGGTGAACACCGACGTGCTGGGCTGGGTCATCCGCCGCGTGACGGGCCAGTCGGTGGCCGACGCGCTCTCCACCCGCATCTGGAGCAAGCTGGGCATGGAGCAGGACGCCTACATGTACGTGGACGCCGAAGGCACCGAGTTCGCGGGCGGCGGCCTGAACACCGGCCTGCGCGACCTGGCCCGCTTCGGCGAACTGGTGCGCAACGGCGGCGAATGGAACGGCCAGCAGATCGTGCCCCGCGCCGCCATCGAGGACATCCGCCGCGGCGGCGACAAGGCGGCCTTCGCCAAGGCCCACTACGCCACCAAGCCAGGCTGGAGCTACCGCAGCATGTGGTGGGTGTCGCACAACGACGACGGCGCGTTCGCGGCCATGGGCATCCACGGCCAGGTGATCTACGTGGACCCGAAGGCCGAGATGGTGATCGCGCGCTATGCGTCCAACCCCATCGCGGGCAACGCGGGCATCGACCCGACCTCGCTGCCCGCGTATGACGCGATCGCCAAGTACCTGATGAAGCATCCGCGCTGAGCGGGGACTCAGACGTCCTCGAAGAACACCAGCCGGTTGCCGAACGGGTCGTACACGCGCACCTCGCGCGCGCCCCAGGGCATGGTCTCCAGCCCAGGCCGGCCGAAGCCGTAGCGCTGGTCCAGCAGCTGCTGGTGAAAACGCTCCAGCTGCGGCCAGGCCAGCCGCACCAGCGCGCCGGGACAGGCATCGCCGTGGTGTTCGGACAGGTGCAGCACGTAGCGCTGCCCCTGCCACTCGCGGCTGATCTGCTGGTACAGCGGCAGCGCGGGCTCGAAGCGGTGCTGCCAGTCCTGCGCGAAGCCTAGGAAGCCGAAGTAGAACTGCTCGGCCTTGGCCTGGTCGAAGCTGCGCAGCACGGGGATGATGGTGGAGTTCATGGACAGATGACGGGGTAATTCCATGGGATTCAAGCACATCCCACCGCAACGCGGAGCCCGGTGGGCGCGTCGTGTCCGCCACGCCCTCCTCAGCCCGGCCCTTGCTCTCCCATCTGGCGGGCCTGTTGCTGCCAGCCCGCCTGCTGGGCGGTCTCGCGGGCCAGGTAGGCCCGGGGCGTCAGCCCGCACCAGCGGCGGAAGGCGCGCGCGAACACCTTGGGCGACTCGTAGCCCGCGCTTTCGGCGACTCGGCTCGACGGCAGGCCCGCCTCCAGCTGCTGGGCCGCGAGCGCCATGCGGTGCGCGGTCAGGTAGGCGATGGGCGCCGCGCCCACCAGTTCCTTGAAGCGGGTGCTGAAGCGCGTGCGCGACATGCCGGCCTCGGCGGCCAGCGACTCCACGCCCCAGTCGCGCTGCGGCGCGCGGTGCATGCCGACGATGGCGCGGGCGATGGCCGGATCGCCCAGCCCGCGCAGCCAGCCTTCGCCAGCAGCGGTTTCGTGCGCCAGGTGCTCGCGCAGGATGTTGACCAGCAGCAGTTCCCCCATGCGCGCGGCCGACAGGCGCCAACCGGGGCGCCGCGCCAGCGTCTCCAGGGTCAGCGACTGCATGGTCATGGCCAGGCAGTCGGCCAGCGGCAGGTCGTGTTCGCGCACGTGGATCAGCGGCGGCAGGATGCGGAACACCGAGTGCCGGCAGTAGGCCGAAAACCAGACCAGCGCCGAAAACATATCGGTGCCCGACCCGCCGCCGCCGTGGCTGAAGACCAGCGGGTTCTCGTCCTTGGGGCCCTGCGCATGCCGCGCGATCATGCGCGAGAACGGCTCCGGCACCACGCCCAGGTCGGAGGCCACTGTGTGCGGCGCGCCGGTGGGCAGCATGACGAGGTCGCCGGGCTCGACGCGCACGGGCTCCATGCCATCGACCTGCAGCCAGTAGGGCTCGCCGCGCGCCATGCGGATCATCGCGCCCGAGACGCCTTCGGAGCGCAGGCCCCAGGGCGCGCTGAGCGCGAAACGCGCCGTCACCGCGCGCTCGGAGCGGCAGATATCGAGAACTTCGCTGAGTGTGTCCATCGGTCAAGGCCCGTCCGCAGGCTGAACGGATAGTGCCCAAATCAGGCCTCTTGGCGGTAGAGCGCAGGCCGCCGCTGCCGAACAATCCGATCTTAGCGAACCCCGAAGGAGACACCGCCGTGCCACCGCTCCGGGCCGCATCGTCAACCACCCGGCCTGAGGCCGACGGATACAAGGAGCACACAGTACATGGTCGCATTGAAAATCGGCGTCGTCGGCGCCGGCATCGGAGGCCTCGCGGCCGCCAACGCCCTGCACCAGGCCGGGCACGACGTGACGGTCTTCGAGCAGAGCAAGCAGTTCCTGCGCGTGGGCGCCGACATCAACCTCACGCCCAATGCCGTGCGCGCGCTGGACGGTCTGGGCGAAGGCATCGCCCGCGATGTGCGCGCCTCGGCCGCGCGGCCCACGCACCGCATCAGCCGCACCTGGGACAGCGGCGAGGAGACCTCGCGCCTGGTCATGGGCGACGAGGCGGAGCGCAAGTACGGTGCGCCCCAGCTCACCATCCACCGCGCTGACCTGCTGGCCGCGCTGTCCGACGCCTTTCCCGCCGAGCGGGTGCAGTTCGCCAAGCGCGCGCAAAGCATCGCCGACGGCGCGGGCGGCGTCTCCATCGCATTCACGGACGGCAGCCGGGTCGATGGCCTCGACGTGCTGATCGGCGGCGACGGTATCCACTCCGTGGTGCGCAACGCCATGTTCGGCGCCGAGAGCCCGCGCTTCACCGGCGTGGTCGCGTTCCGCGCCGTGGTGCCGACCGAGCGCGTGCGCGAAGTGCCCAACATCGGCGCTTTCACCAAGTGGTGGGGCCCCACGCCCGAGAGCCAGATTGTGACCTTTCCGCTGAACCAGGGGCGCGACACCTTCATCTTCGCCACCACGGCGCAGGACTCGTGGCACGAGGAATCTTGGACCACGCCCGGCAGCGTCGAGGAGCTGCGCGGCTTCTACGCCGACTTCCACCCCGATGCGCGCGCGCTGCTCGATGCCTGCGACAGCGTGCTCAAGACGGCGCTGTACGAGCGCGACCCGCTGCCGCGCTGGTCGCAAGGCCGGCTCACGCTGCTGGGCGACGCCTGCCACCCGATGATGCCCTTCATGGCCCAGGGCGCGGGCATGGCCATCGAGGATGGCGTGGTGCTGGCGCGCAACCTGGCCGCGATCGACCGCGCCGAGCAGGTGACGGCCGCGCTCGCGCGCTACGAGCGCATGCGCATGGAGCGGGCCAGCCAGATCCAGATCGGCTCGCGCGGCAACAACTGGCTGCGCCAGGGCGGCAATGCCGACTGGGTCTACGGCTACGACGCCTGGCAGGTGCCGCTCGAGGCCTGACAGGAACGCCGCGCTCAGCGCGGCTTGCGTGGCGTGGTGCCTGCGCGCGGCGGCAGGCCGGTGTGCTGGGTCAGGATGCGGCCCGGCTGGGGCTGCACGGTGCGGAAGCGCACGTCGCCCGTGGGCTCCTGCGACGCACGCCGGGGCGGCAGCGCCACGGGCTTGCCGTCCTTGTTGACGGCATAGGCGGCCTTGCCGGCCTTGGCGCCGCCTTGCGTGCTGTTTTTCTTGCGCGCGCTCTGGTAGCTGCCGTCCACCAGCGGCTGGAAGGTCGGGATCAGGTGGTGCTTGCCGTTGCCGATCAGGTCGGCCCGGCCCATGCTTTTCAGCGCCTCGCGCAGCAGCGGCCAGTTGTTGGGGTCGTGGTAGCGCAGGAAGGCCTTGTGCAGGCGGCGGCGCTTTTCGCCGCGCACGATGTCCACGTGCTCCTCGCCCTCGTCGCGCATCTGGCGGCGCACGCGGGTCAGCGGGTTGCGGCCCGAGTGGTACATGGCGGTGGCGGTGGCCATGGGGCTGGGGTAGAAGGTCTGCACCTGGTCGGCGCGGAAGCCGTTCCGCTTGAGCCACAGGGCCAGGTTCATCATGTCCTCGTCGCTGGTGCCGGGGTGGGCGGCGATGAAGTACGGGATGAGGTACTGCTTCTTGCCCGCCTCTTCGCTGAACTTCTCGAACAGCTGCTTGAAGCGGTCGTAGCTGCCGATGCCGGGCTTCATCATCTTCGACAGCGGGCCCTGCTCGGTGTGCTCGGGCGCGATCTTGAGGTAGCCGCCCACGTGGTGCTGCACCAGTTCCTTCACGTACTCGGGCGACTTCACGGCCAGGTCGTAGCGCAGGCCGGAGCCGATCAGGATTTTCTTGATGCCGGGCAGCTTGCGCGCGCGGCGGTAGATCTTGATGAGCGGGCCGTGGTCGGTGTGCAGGTTCTGGCAGATGCCGGGGTAGACGCAGCTGGGCTTGCGGCAGGCGGCCTCGATCTCGGGGCTCTTGCAGCCCAGGCGGTACATGTTGGCCGTGGGGCCGCCCAGGTCGGAGATGGTGCCGGTGAAGCCCTTGACCTTGTCGCGGATGTCTTCCAGCTCCTGGATGATGGAATCTTCGGAACGGCTCTGGATGATGCGCCCTTCGTGCTCGGTGATGGAGCAGAAGGTGCAGCCGCCGAAGCAGCCGCGCATGATGTTGACCGAGGTGCGGATCATCTCCCACGCGGGGATCTTGGTCGCGCCTTCGTGGCTGCCCTGCTCGTCGGCGTACCGCGGGTGCGGGCTGCGCGCATACGGCAGGCCGAACACGTAGTCCATCTCCGCCGTGGTCAGCGGGATGGGCGGCGGATTGAGCCACACGTCGCGCGCCGTGGCGCCCTCGCCGTGCGCCTGCACCAGCGCACGGGCGTTGCCGGGGTTGGTTTCCAGGTGCAGCACGCGGTTGGCGTGGGCGTAGAGGATGGGGTCGCTCTTGACCTGTTCGTAGCTCGGCAGGCGGATGACCGAGCGATCGCGCGGCGGCAGCTTGGACTTGGCGCGCAGCGAGGGGTTGGGGATGAAGGTCAGCGGCTTTTCAGCGCCTTTTTGGCCCCCAGCGCTTATGGGCTGTGCGCTGGCAGCTATCGAATCAGGAGTGCCTTCGTCCTTGGAGCACGACTGGCCTTGCGCCTGCGCCTGCTCGCTGGTGGTCATATAGGGGTTGATGTGCGGCTCCACCTCGCCCGGCGTGTCGATGGTGGTGGAGTCGATCTCGTACCAGACCCCCTCCGAAGTTTCCGACGCGCGGCGCACGAAGGCGGTGCCGCGCACGTCGGTGATCTGCTCGACCGGCTCGCGCGCGGCGATGCGGTGCGCCACCTCGACCAGCGCGCGCTCGGCGTTGCCGTAGAGCAGGATGTCGCACTTGCTGTCCACCACGATGGAGCGGCGCACCTTGTCGCTCCAGTAGTCGTAGTGGGCGATGCGGCGCAGGCTGCCCTCGATGCCGCCGAGCACGATGGGCACATCCTTGTACGCCTCGCGGCAGCGCTGGCTGTAGACGATGGCGGCGCGGTCGGGGCGCTTGCCGCCCACGTCGCCGGGGGTGTAGGCGTCGTCGCTGCGGATTTTGCGGTCCGCCGTGTAGCGGTTGATCATCGAATCCATGTTGCCCGCCGTCACGCCCCAGAACAGGTTGGGCGGGCCCAGGGCCTTGAACGCCTCGGCGCTCTGCCAGTCGGGCTGCGCGATGATGCCCACGCGGAAGCCCTGCGCCTCCAGCACGCGGCCGATCACGGCCATGCCGAAGCTGGGGTGGTCCACGTAGGCGTCGCCCGTCACCAGGATGATGTCGCAGCTGTCCCAGCCGAGCCTGTCCATCTCCGCCCGGCTCATGGGCAGGAAGGGCGCGGGGCCGAAGCGCTTGGCCCAGTATGGGCGGTAGCTGGTCAGCGGCTTGGCGGCGCGGTGAAAAAAGGAAACGTCGATGGGGGCGTTCATGGCGGGACCTGCAAACCCGCGATAAGCGCAGGCAACCCTATAGTTTAAGGGTTGCCCCTTATTCCGTGGGTCTTGGGGGTTACAACGCCGCCCATAGGGGTGGGGAACCGTTAGACTCGCGGGTTTTCAACATTCTGGTTACGAACGGAGACGCTCATGAACACTCCTTTCCGCATGAAAACTGTGGTGGCCGCGCTGGGCGTGGCAGGCGCGCTGATCGCAGGCAGCGTGCACGCGCAGATCAAGATCGCCCTGGTCATTCCCGCCACCGGCCCCGTCACGCAGTACGGCGACATGGTGAAGGAAGGCGCGAACACCGCCGTGGAACTGGCCAATGCCGCGGGCGGCATCGGCGGCAAGAAGGTGGAACTGGTGGTGGTGGACGACGCCTGCGAGCCCAAGCAGGGCCCCGTGGCCGCCAACCGCGTGGTGAACGACAAGATCCACTACGTGGTCGGCCCCGTGTGCTCGGGCGCTTCCATCGCCGCCGCGCCGGTCTACAACAACGAAGGCGTGGTGGTGGTGACGCCCTCGGCCACGTCGCCCGCACTGACGGAAGGCAAGAACTACCACTTCATCTTCCGCACCATCGGCCGCGACGACCAGCAAGGCCCCGCCGCCGCCAAGTTCATCGCCGAGAAGATCAAGCCCAAGAAGGTCGCCGTGCTGCACGACAAGCAGTCGTACGGCCAGGGCATCGCCTCGTCGGTGCGCGACGACCTGAAGAAGGCCGGCATCAACGTGGCGCTGTTCGAGGGCATCAACGCCGGCGACAGCGACTACTCCGCCGTCATCACCAAGCTCAAGAGCGCGGGCGTGGACTTCGTGTACTACGGCGGCTACCACCCCGAAATGGGCCTGCTGCTGCGCCAGGCGGCCGAGCAGGGCCTGAAGGTGCGCATGATGGGCCCCGAAGGCGTGGGCAACCCCGAGATCAACGCCATCGGCGGCCCCGCCGTGGAAGGCATGTTGGTCACGCTGCCCGCCGACTTCGCGTCCAACCCCAAGAACGCCGCCATCGTGAAGGCGTTCAAGGACAAGAAGCGCGACCCCTCGGGCGCGTTCCAGATCACCTCCTTCACCGCCGCGCAGGTCATCCTGGACAGCATCAAGGCCGTGGGCGATAACCCCGCCAAGGTGGCCGACCACCTGCACAAGGCCACGTTCGACACGCCCCTGGGCAACGTCGCCTGGGACAAGAAGGGCGACCTGAAGTCGTTCGACTTCCAGGTGTTCGAGTGGCACAAGGACGGTAGCAAGACCGCCGCCAAGTAAGCGCCTTACGGCAAACCGCCCCAGCGCCCGACCCCACGAGGGAACGGCCCTGGGGCTTTTTCACATTCCCGTTTCCCGTTTCTCTTTACCGAGAGGCTTCTTATGTCAGACCTGCTACCGCAGCTGATCCAACAGCTTTTCAACGGCCTGTCGCTCGGCGCCATCTACGCGCTGATCGCCATTGGCTACACGATGGTGTACGGCATCATCGGCATGATCAACTTCGCGCACGGCGAGATTTACATGATCGGGGCCTACGCGGGCCTGGTCACCCTCGCGGCCATCGGCACCCAGAGCGGGCTGCCCATCTTCGTGGTGGTGGGCCTGATGCTGCTCGTGGCCGTGCTCATCACGGGCGTGTACGGCTTCGTGGTCGAGCAGGTGGCGTACAAGCCGCTGCGCAGCAGCCCGCGGCTGGTGGCGCTGATATCGGCCATCGGCATGTCCATCTTCCTACAGAACTGGGTGGCGCTGGGCCAGGGCGCGCGCGACATGGCCGTGCCCTCGCTGCTGCCGGGCGCGCTGCGCTTCGGCACCGAGGGCGGGTTCGAGATCTACGTGCCCTACACCCGCGTGCTGATCATCGTGGTGGCCGTGGTGCTGATGATCGCGCTCACGCTCTACATCCAGCATTCGCGCATGGGCCGCGCGTCGCGCGCCTGCGCGCAGGACATGCACATGGCCAACCTGCTGGGCATCGACACCAACCGCGTCATCTCCTTCACCTTCGTGCTGGGCGCGGTGCTGGCCGCCGTGGGCGGGGTGTTGATCGCGCTGGCGGTCGGCAAGCTCAACCCGTTCATCGGCTTCCTGGTGGGCGTGAAGGCGTTCACGGCGGCGGTGCTGGGCGGCATCGGCAGCATTCCGGGCGCCATGCTGGGCGGCGTGCTGCTGGGCGTGGCGGAGACCTTCGCCGCCGCCTACATCTCGTCGGAATACAAGGACATCGTGGCCTTCGGCCTGCTGGTGCTGATTCTGCTGTTCCGCCCCACGGGGCTGCTCGGCAAGCCGGAAGTGGAGAAGGTCTGATGAGCGCCGCCATTCAACCCACACCCGGCTGGCGCGCGAACCTGGGCCACGCGCTGCTCGCCACCGTGCTCACGGCGCTGGTGGTCATTCCCATCTTCGGGCTGCACCTGGAGCGCGCGGGCTCGCGCATCTTCCTGGAGCAGCGCTGGAGCACCGTGGCCTGGGCCTGCCTGGCCGTGTTCGTGGTGCAGATGCTGCGCCCGGCGCTCGCCAAGGCCACGCCCCGTTTCACCCTGCCCTCCTTCTCCCTCCCCCAGCGCCAGCGCGGCGTGTGGCTGCTGGCGGCGCTGGTCATTGCCGTGGGCTGGCCCTTCTTCGCGGGCCGCAACGCGGTGGACATCGCCACGCTGGCCATGATCTACGTGATGCTCGGCCTGGGCCTGAACGTGGTGGTGGGCTTCGCGGGCCTGCTGGACCTGGGCTTCGTCGGCTTCTACGCCGTGGGCGCGTACACCTACGCGCTGCTGTACCACTGGGCGGGCTGGAGCTTCTGGCAGGCGCTGCCGTTCGCGGGCGCGGCGTCGGCGCTGTTCGGCTTCGTGCTCGGCTTCCCGGTGCTGCGGCTGCGCGGCGACTACCTGGCCATCGTCACGCTGGGCTTCGGCGAAATCATCCGCCTGCTGCTCATCAACCTGACGGACTGGACGGGCGGGCCGGACGGCATCTCCGGCATCCCCAAGCCCAGCGTGTTCGGCCTGGAAATGGCGCGCACGCCCAGCGTGGAG
This sequence comes from Acidovorax sp., assembly GCA_047601665.1. Taxonomy (GTDB): domain Bacteria; phylum Pseudomonadota; class Gammaproteobacteria; order Burkholderiales; family Burkholderiaceae_C; genus JASGIT01. The sequence goes on along the minus strand of JASGIT010000001.1, from coordinate 3,679,958 downwards.
GGCGGCACCACCTTCCACCAGTTCTTCGGGCTGGAGTTCAACTCGCTGCACATGGTGATCTTCCTGTACCTGATGGCGCTGACGCTCGCCCTGGTCACGCTGTGGATCAGCAACCGCCTCATCCGGATGCCCATCGGCCGCGCCTGGGAGGCGCTGCGCGAGGACGAGATCGCCTGCCGATCGCTGGGCCTGAACCCGATGAAGATCAAGCTCTCGGCCTTCACCCTCGGGGCCATGTTCGCGGGCTTCGGCGGCGCGTTCTTCGCGGCGCGCCAGGGCATCGTGAACCCGGAGTCGTTCACCTTCATCGAGTCGGCGCTCATCCTCGCCATCGTGGTGCTGGGCGGCATGGGCTCGCAGCTGGGCGTCATCTGCGCGGCCATCCTCCTCACCGCGCTGCCCGAGCTGGCGCGCGAGTTCGCCGAATACCGCATGTTGATCTTCGGCCTGGTCATGATTTTGATGATGATCTGGCGGCCCCAGGGCCTGCTGCCCATGAAGCGCCACCAGGTGGAGGTGCCGCAATGAGCGCCCCCTTCCTGCAAGTCGAGTCGCTGTCCATGCGCTTTGGCGGCCTGCTGGCCGTGGACGGCGTGGCCTTCGACGTGAAAGAGCGCGAGATCTTCGCCATCATCGGCCCCAACGGCGCGGGCAAGACCACGGTGTTCAACTGCATCAGCGGCTTCTACAGCCCCACCACGGGCCGCGTCGCGCTGCAGGGGCAGCAGCTCGCGGGCCTGGGCAGCCACACCGTCGCCCAGCACGGGCTGGTGCGCACCTTCCAGAACGTGCGCCTGTTCAAGCGCATGACGGCGCTGGAGAACCTGCTCGTCGCCCAGCACCGGCACCTCTCCACCAACCTGCTCACCGGCCTGTTCAAGACCCGAGGCTACCGCGACAGCGAGGCCAAGGCGCTGCAGAACGCCCTGCACTGGCTGGACTACATGGGCCTGCGCGCGTTCGCCAACCGCGAGGCGGGCAACCTCGCCTACGGCCACCAGCGCCGGCTGGAGATCGCGCGCTGCATGGTCACCGGCCCGCGCGTGCTCATGCTCGACGAACCCGCCGCCGGCCTGAACCCGCAGGAAAAGAAAGACCTGCAAGGCCTGATCGGCCGCCTGCGCGACGAGTACGGCGTGGCCGTGCTGTTGATCGAGCACGACATGAGCTTGGTGATGGGCGTCTCCGAACGCATCCTGGTCATGGAGCATGGCCGCCCCATCGCCCTGGGCCAGCCCGCCGCCATCCGCAGCGACGAGCGCGTCATCAAAGCCTACCTGGGAGAAGAGTGATGCCGGCCATGCTCGAACTCAACGACATCAGCACCCACTACGGCGCCATCCAGGCCGTCAACCACGTGAGCCTGCACGTGAACCAGGGCGAGATCGTCTCGCTCATCGGCTCGAACGGCGCGGGCAAGACCTCGCTGATCATGACCGTGTGCGGCAACCCGCGCGCCAGCGGCGGCACCGTGCGCTTCGAGGGCGAGGACATCACCCGCCTGCCCTCGCACCTCATCATGCGCAAGGGCATCGCCATCTCGCCCGAGGGGCGGCGCGTGTTCTCCGCGCTCACCGTGGTCGAGAACCTGCAGATGGGCGGCTTCTTCCAGAACAAGGACGAAATCCAGGCCGGCATGGAGCATGTGTTCACGCTCTTCCCGCGCCTGCGCGACCGTGCCGCGCAGCGCGCGGGCACCATGTCCGGCGGCGAGCAGCAGATGCTGGCCATTGGCCGCGCCCTCATGAGCAAGCCGCGCCTGCTGCTGCTGGACGAGCCCACGCTGGGCCTGGCCCCGCTCATCATTGCGCAGATCTTCGAGATCATCCAGACCATCCGCGCCGCGGGCGTCACGGTGTTCCTCGTCGAGCAGAACGCCAACCGCGCGCTGCAGATCGCCGACCGGGGCTATGTGCTGGAGACGGGGCGGCTGGTGCTCGAAGACACGGGCGCCAACCTGCTCAAGAACGAGAACGTGCGCAAAGCCTACCTCGGACACTGATGGCGCAGACGCTGGCCGCCGCCGCGCACAGCGAGCTGATCGTCAAGAAAAGCCGCTTCATCGGCTGCGTGCAGCCCATGCCCGACCGCGCCAGCGCGCAGGCGGCGGTCGATGCGCTCTGGAAGCAGCACCCCGGCGCGGCGCACGTGTGCTGGGCGCTGCTGGCGGGCGGGCAGTCCGCCGCCGTCGATGACGGCGAGCCCAGCGGCACCGCGGGCCGCCCCATGCTCGACGTGCTGCGCCACCAGGGGCTGGAGGGCGTGCTGGCCACCGTGGTGCGCTACTTCGGCGGCGTCAAGCTCGGCGCGGGCGGGCTGGTGCGCGCCTACACCGACTGCGTGGCCCAGGCGCTGCTCGCCGCGCCCAAGGTCACGCTCCAGCGCATGGCCACGCTGCACTGCCAGGTGCCCTACGCGCTCGAAGGGCTGCTGCGGCGCGAGATCGACGCGGCGGGCGCGGAACTGCTGGCGGTGGAGCACGCCACGCTGGTGGCGCTGCACCTGCGCCTGCCCGAAGACGCGGCGGCGGCCTTCGTGCAGCGCGTGAACGACGGCGGCCAGGGGCGCGTGGGCTGGCTGGAGGCATGATTTCAAGCCTTTTTGGCCTCCAGGCCAGGTGCAGCAAGCGCTGGCAGCTATGAAAACCATAGCTCATTCATTTGATTATCAATCTACTCATTTTTCATAAAAAGAGTATATTAACGATCATGTCAACCGACCTCATTCCCAGCCTCGCCCTCGCCCGCAAAGCCGCCCGGCTCACCCAGGCCGAACTGGCCGAGCGCGCGGGCTTGGCGCGCATGACCGTGCAGCGGCTGGAGGGCGGCAGCCTCGACCCGCGCCTGTCCACCCTGCAGGAACTCGCGCGCACGCTGGGGCTGGACCTGATCGCCGTGCCCAGCAGCCTGCGCCCGGGCCTGGAGGCGTTCATCCAGTCCGGCGGGCGCTTTCTGGCGCAGCCCGAAGGGGTGGATGCACCGCCCTCGGTGGTGGAAAGGCTCTGATGGCCACCGCCATTTCTACGTCCATACGCTACCTGCGCCTGTTCCTGCACCAGCAGGGGCAGCGCCGGGGCATTGGCTACCTGTCGCAGTACGGCGACATCCTGCGCGTGTCGTTCGACAACGATTACATCAACGACCCGAAGCGCCCCACTCTCTCGCTCAGCTACCAAGGCGAAACCGAGGCCGCCACGCGGCAGATCCTGTCCGCGAGCCGCGACGCGCGCCTGGTGCGCACCGACGGGCGCTGGCCCGCCTACTTCCAGAACCTGCTGCCCGAAGGCCACAACCGCGCGCGCCTGGCGCACGAGCGCGGCTGCGGCGAGGACGACGAATTCGAGCTGCTGGCCGCCGCGGGCCACGACCTCATGGGCGCGATCGAGGTCGAACCCGTGCCGCCGCGGGACGGCGTGCCCGACGTGGTGCGCCTGTGGCACACCACCCAGGGGCTGGACGTGCTGGAGCCCGGCTTCGTCGAATTCCCCGTGGAAGACGCGGCCTCGCTGCCCGGCGTGGTCACCAAGTTCAGCGCCGTGCAGGACGGCCGCCGCTACACCGTGCACCGGCGCGGGCAGGCGGGCAGCGCCATCCTCAAGCTGCCGACCACGGCGCACCCCGACCTCGTCGCCAACGAATACATGGGCTACCAGCTGTGCGGCGCGCTGGGCCTGCACTGCGCCCAGGCCCGCGTCATCACGCGCGCCGAGGCCGACCTGCCGGGCCACGTTCCGTTCGACGACATCCTGGCCGTGCAGCGCTTCGACCACCTGGCGAACGGCGCGCGCGTGCACATGGAGGAGTTCAACCAGGTGCTGGGCTACGCCCCGCGCCAGAAGTACGGCAAGGGCATCCACAAGGACTGGGCCACCATGCTGCGCGTGCTCAACCGCCTGAGCCGCCAGCCCGTGCAGGACGTGCGCGAGTTCCTGGCGCGCATGGTGGCCTTCATCCTCATGGGCAACACGGACGCACACCTCAAGAACTGGGCGCTGACCTACCCTGATGACGGTCGCACGCCCCAGCTTGCCCCGCTCTACGACCCCGTCTGCGTGGCGGCATTCTTCGACGGCGTGCCCGAGACCCAGTACGCCATCAACCGCGCCATCGACCGCACGCTGCGCGCCTTCACCTGGGACGATCTGCGCGCCCTGCTCCAGTCCGCCGGCCTGCTGCGCGTGCCGCGCCACATCGCGCTGCTGCGCGACCTTGTCGCCCAGGCCCAGGCGCGCTGGCCCGCGCTGCTGGCCGACGCGCCCGCCAGCATGGCCCGGGCCGTGCGCGAGCGGCTGGCGGGCGGCGTAACCCTTGCCCAAAAACCATGAATTCCACCCGCCACGCCCTGCGCACCATCGCCGCGTTCGAAGCCTTCAAGGGCCTGCTGGTGCTGGCCGTGGCCTCGGGCGTGCTCGCGCTCGCGCGCCACGACCTGCACCAACTGGCCATCCATCTGGTGGCGCACCTGCACCTGAACCCGGCGGCCAAGTACCCGAGCATCTTCATCGCCGCCGCCCAGCACCTGCAGGACACGCGCCTGACCCTGCTGGCGCTGGGGGCCGCCGCCTATGCGCTGCTGCGCTTCGTGGAAGCCTACGGCCTGCTGCGCGGCGCGGCCTGGGCCGAGGTGCTGGCGGCGGTCAGCGGCGGCATCTACCTGCCGTTCGAGGCGGCGGAACTGGTGCGCCACCCCGGCTGGCTGAGCGTGGGCACGCTGCTGGTCAACGTGGTGGTGGTGGCCGTCGCGGTGTTCGCGCTTTGGGAGCGCCGCCGCCGCGCTTGAGCGTTCTGGCGGAAGCCTTGGCGGGCAGCGCCGGGGCCAGCATCTGATCGAGCCAGAGCAGCGCATCCACCTGCGCCACGAAGTGCTGGAGGTATTCGGGCGAGGTCTCGCGCATCAGCAGCAGGGCGCGGTGCACCAGGTGGTGCGAGTTGAGCGGCCCGGCCTGCGGCGGCACGTGGGCCAGGGCCTGGTGCAGGCGCTGCTCCGCCGACAGGCGCGACCAGGTGCCACGGTAGCGTTGCAGGGCCTGGAGTTCACGGGGCCGGCCTTGCGGGGCGAATTCATCGGCCAGCCGCCCCAAAGGCCCGCGCGGCCTGGCTTGTGGAAGGCCGGGCTGAGGGCCATTTGCCAGCGCCGGCGCCTCGGCCAGTGCGGCCAGCCGCGCATCCAGCAACACCCGCGCCGCGCCCGAATGCGCCTCGGCGCGGCGCGCCAGCGCGGCGGCAAAAAGCTGCCGGACGGCCCGTGCGCTCATTGCCCGCCCTGGGTGGGCCGGGGCATGGGGGCCATCTCCACGCGGCGGTTGCGCGCGCGGCCTTCCGCGCTGGCATTGGAGGCCACGGCCTGCTCGGAGCCGAAGGCGGCGGCGAAGACGCTGGATGCGGGAATGCCCGCCTCGATCAGCGCCCGCGTCACCGTCAGGGCGCGCTGGGCCGACAGCTCCCAGTTGTCGGCAAAGCGCGGCTCGCCGGACTTGGCGCTGCCGCGCACCATCTGGCGGTCGTCGGTGAAGCCGCTGACCATGAGGATCTCTCCCCGCGCGCGCAGATAGCCCGCCAGCGGCCCGGCCAGGCTCTTGAGCAGTTGCCGCCCCTCGGGCTGAAGTTCATCGGAATTGAAGGCGAACAGCACGCTGCCGCTGATGCCGATGCGGCCATTAACCAGCGTGACCCGGCCCGCCGCCAAGGGGCCGGCCAGGGCCTGCTCCAGGCTGGTCAGGCGCTGGGCCTGGGCGGCGCGCTGCTGCTGCTCGGTTTTCAGGCGCTCGGCCAGTTCCATTTGCAGGCCCAGTGCGCAGACGAGGATGAGCGCGAAAGCGCCCAGCGCCCCCGCCATCAGGTCGCCGAACGCGGCCCAGACGGGTGCGCCCTGCTCCGCCGCCAGCCCGTCGCCGACGAGGTCTTCGCCCGTCACGCCGCCGCCTCACTGCGCTCGGTCAGGCGCTGCATTTCGTCGATGGTGTGCTTTTGCGCGGCGATGCTCAGTTCGATCACCTCGCGCGCCTGGGCCACGTAGTAGTCCAGCTGCTCGTCGCTGCGCGCCAGGGATTTGGACAGGGCCTCCTCGATGCGCTGCAGCTGCGCGAGCATGTTCGCGTTGGATTCGCCAAAAAGCTGCACCGCGCCGCCAAAGGCTTCACCCAGGCTGGCGACCTCCACCGCGCTGCTGGCGACCTGGGCCGCGGCCCCGTCGATGCGGGCGGTCTGCGCGGCCAGCGCGTCGGCAAAGCGGCCCGTGGCGCACTCCATCAGGTCGGCGGACTGCTGCACCAGCGCGTCGATGGCGCTGTGCTGCCTGTGGGCCGCTTCGCCCGCGCCATCGGCCAGCGTGGAGAGGGCTTGCAGGATGCGGCCGCGCTCTTCCAGCAGGGCGTTGTCGCGCTCCATGCCGTCGGCCAGCTTCTGGCGCAATTCGCCCAGCATCTCGGCGGCGGCGCGCGGGGCTTCCGAAGCGGCCTGCACCAGTTGGCGCACCTCGGCCACCACGCCTTCGGCCTGGGCCTGCATGTGGGTGGCGATGCCGCTGGCAGCCAGCGCCAGGGCTTCGCCGGCCTGCCGCTGTTGGGCGGCGGACTGGGCGCCGGCGGCCTGCCATTGTTCGTGGAGTTGGCCCGCGTGGGTTTGCAGGGCCTGCGTCCACACGGCCAGGCGCTGTTCTTCCTGCGCGGCCCATTGCTGCTGCTGCTGGGTGTGCGCCGCGCCCACGCTGGCGTGCAGAGCGGCGGCGTGTTGCGCCAGGCCGTCGGTGGCGGCTTGCAGGGCCTGGTGCTGCTGGGTGGCCAGCCGCTCGCCCGTCTGCGCCTGCTGCGCCAGCGCCTCGTGCCAAAGGGTGGAGAGCGCTTCGGACTGCTCTGCCAAGCGCGCCGTGAGGCCGTCGGCCAGCGCGCTGGTGCGCTGTTCAAAACCTTGGGTGAACTGGGCCAGGGCGGCTTGCAAGGCGGTGGCGGTGCTGTCGCTCACACGCTGGTGCTCGGCCAGTGCATGGCCCCACTGCGTGCTGACGGAGGTGGCGGCATCGCCAAACTGGGCGGCCTGCTGCGCCAAGCTGTGGGTGGCGGCTTGCAGCGCCTGCTGCTGCCGGTCGGCCAGCTGTTCGCCCACCCGGGCCTGCTGCGCCAGCGCTTCGCCCCAGCGGGTGGAGAGCGCTTCGGACTGCTCCGCCAGGCGCTCCGTCAGGCCATCGGCCAGCGCGGCGGTGCGCTGCTCGAAGCCTTGGGTGAACTGGGCCAGCGCGGCTTGCAGGGCGGTGGCGGTGCCGTCGCTCACGCGCTGGTGCTCGGCCAGGGCGCTCGTCCATTGCGTGGTGACGGCGCTGGTGGCGTTGCCAAACTGCGCCGCCAGCCCGGAAAGCTGTTCGCGCACCTGTTGGGCCAGGGCGTCCTGCAAGCGGGCGCCCTGCTCCGCCAGGCCCGCCAGGGTGGCCGTCATGGCCGGTTGCAGGGCTGCGCCTGCGCGCTCCGCGCTGCCGGTGGCGCTGGCGATCAGCGTCTTTTCCACCGAAGCGGCCAGGCCCTGGTAGGCCGTGGCGGTTTCGCCATAGAAGCGCTGCTGCTGGCGCTCCAGCGCGTCCATGCAGTCCTGGATGCGTTCGACCACGGCAGGCATCAGGCTGGCCTGCTGCTCCACCAGCCGCCATTGGGCTTCGCGCTGGTACTGGCGGGAGAAGGGGCGCAGCGTGGCCGCCATGGCCACGTCCAGCTGCTGCGCGGCCTGGATGCGGTCGCGGCGGCACAGCGTCGTCATCAGGCCGAGCATGGCGGAGGCGGCCACCCCGGCAATCGAGGTGCCGAACGCCAGGCCCAGCCCGCGCACGGGGGCGGAGAGCGCATCGCGGATGGCAGCCAGCCCGTCCGCCCCGGCCAGCGCCGCGCCCGTGCCGTTCAGCGCGACCACCATGCCCGCGAAGGTGCCCAACATGCCCAGCAGCACCAGCAGGCCGCTGAGGTACGGGGCGAGCACGGGGCCCGGCAGGCCCGTGCGCCCGCCCTCGATGCGCTGGCGGACGGCGGTGCGCAGCGGCGCGGGCAGCGGCGCGAGCCAGTCGTCCAGGCGGTCAGGCGTTGTTTGCAACGCCGCCAGGGCGTTGGCCAACGACGTGGTGGCCCGGGCGAAGCGCAGCAGATCCCATGCGCCCCACAGGTAGAAAGCCGCGATCAGCAGCGTGATGGCCAGCGCCAGCGGAGCGCCGAGGTAGCCCGCGCCTATCCAGCCCAGGGTGGCGAGTCCGGCGATGAAAGCGGCTCCAAAAAACAGTCGGTTCATGCAGTCGTAGTCATGTGGCCAAGGGCCTTGAGCAGCCCTTGGACCGGTTGCAATCTCAGTTCCAGTTCGGCCAGCAGCAGGGCTTGCAGGTCGTCGCGGAAGGGATCATCCCCCTCGCCCGCCGGGCACTGGGCGCGAAAGCGTTTCTCCAGCAAGGCGGGCAGGCTGCCGAGCAGGCGGCGCTCTTGCGCTGCCAGCGCCTGGGCCATGACCGCATCCACGGCCGCCAGCCGCGCGCCTTCGGGCGTGCTGGCCGCAAGGGCCGCGCGCACGCGCTCGCGCAGGGCGGCGATCTGCGTGTCCATCGCCTGCTGCCGTGCCAGGTAGCACTGGCGGTAGGGGCTGAAGCCCAGACCCGCCTCCAGCGGCGAACGGCCCGCAGCCTGGGCATCGCGGGTGATGGACTGGGCCAGCGCGGTGCGCACACGCTCGCACTCGCCCTGCTCCTCTTCGCAGCGAACGGGCGTGCCCGTGGCGGCCAGCGGCTTTTCCAGCGCGGCGGACAGCGCAATGGCCTGCGTCCAGCCCGTCCATTGGCTCAGGCCATCGGCAAAGCTCGTTCGGGGGGAGGCATGGCCATCGGGTGCGGCCCAGTCGGCCAGCAGGCGGATGAGGGCCGAACCCGTCAGGCCAGGGGTGCGCACGGTGTGCTGCGCCATAGGGTTCCGGGGGTGGGACAAAAAGCTGCGCAGTCTACACCGGCTTCGATCACTATCTATTTGATAGCTGCTAGCGCCTGTTCCTATTGGGCTGGAGGCCGATTTGACCAAAAAAAGAGGCCAGATCGTTCCATCTGGCCTCTGCTACGCCGCAAGCGGCGGGCGGATTACTTCTTGGGTTGCAACAACTTTTGCAGATTGCCCATGTTTTCCTGCATACGGTCCTGCACCACCTTCCAGGCGCGGGAGCCGGCTTCGGCTTGCAGCTGCGACAGTTCCTGGAAGTTGGTCACGGCCTGCTGCACGCCGCGCTGGGCGGCTTCCTGCGACTTGGCCAGAGCGTCCGCGCCGGTCATGTCCTTCATGGCGGCCTGCACCTGGCTCAGCGTGTCGGCCAGGATTTCGGCGCGCTTGGCCACCACGGCCTGCATACCTTCATAGGCTTCGCGCTGGGCTTCGGCCAGGGCTTCCAGGTCCTTGCGCTGCCATTCGACCAGCGCGTTCACGTCCACGCCGGGCAGCTTGAATTGCTCGGCGAGCTTTTGCAGGCTTTCCATCGTGGGCATTTCAAAGTTCAGGGGATTGGCCGCGGAAGCGGCGGGTTTCTTGGTTGCCATAGGGATTTCCTTCAAAAGGGTTGTTGATAAACGTCAGGCATCGTAACCGGGGTTCTCCCGGTCGAGCCGGCGCAACAGCGCCGGCCAAGCCAAATCAGCGCCCATGCCCTTGGTGACGGTCTTCATCACCTGGGACAGGCCATCGAGGATACGCGGGTCCACCGTCACCAGTTCGCCGCCCGCTTGCGCGTCGATCTGGATGCGGCAGGTGTTCTCGAAGGTGTACATGTTCATGAAGGCATCGGCCACCGACTTGCCCACGGTGAGCAGGCCATGGTTGCGCAGCATCAGGAAGTTGCTCGTGCCCATGTCGGCCACCAGGCGCGGCTGCTCGTCCTCGCGCAGCGCCACGCCTTCGTAGTCGTGGTACGACAGCGAACTGAGCACGAAGGTGCTCTGCTGGCTGATGGGCAGCACGCCGCATTTCTGCGCGCTCACCGCCACGCCCGCGCGGCTATGGGTGTGCAGCACGCACTGCACGTCTTCGCGCGCGGCGTGGATGCAGCTGTGGATGGTGAAGCCCGCGGGGTTCACCGGGTACGGCGAATCGATGAGCTTGTTGCACTCCATGTCCACCTTCACCAGGCTGGACGCGGTGATCTCGTCGAACAACATGCCGTAGGGGTTGATGAGGAAGTGGTGCTCCGGGCCGGGGATGCGCGCGCTGATGTGGGTGAACACCAGGTCGCTCCAGCCGTACATGGCGACCAGCCGGTAGCACGCGGCCAGATCGACGCGCAGTTGCCATTCCTCCGCGGATACGAGGGAGCGGATGTCGGTAGCGGGGGCGTTCATCGTGTGTCTCCTGACGCTGGAAAACCGTAGATGTTACGCCGGAGCCATCTGCGCCTGTGCGCTGCGTGCGACAGGCTTGACCACTGCCAGCAGGATGACGGCGGACACGATCCACATCCCCGCCACCAGGTACATGCTGCTGGTCTGGCTGCCCGTGGCCGCCGTGAGCTTGGCCAGCAACCAGGGCGTGGCCGAGGGGCCGAGGTTGCCCAAGCAACTGATCAGCGCGATGCCGGCCGCGGCGGAGCTTTTCGGCAGGAATTCGCTCACGGCCGTGAAAAAGACGGGCGAATTGGCCGACTGCCCCACGGCCATGATGGCGAGGAAGACCATCGCCAGCGCGAGGTTGCCAGTAGACCAGGTCGCCATGAGCAGGCCGCCCGCAGCCAGAATCTGGCACAGCAGGAAGTGGCCCCGGCGCTCCTTGCGTTTGTCCGAGCTGCGCCCAATCAACACCATGCCGATGGCGCCGACGACGGCCGGGCCCGAGGACAGGATGCCGACCATGAACACGTCGTTCACGCCCCAGCTCTTGATCAGCGAAGGCATCAGGAACACCAGGGTGTAGTTGGCCCCCAGGGTGAGGAAGTACACCAGGGACATGATCATGACCTTGGGGTCCTTGAACAGCCCGCCGAGCGAGCCGTGCGATGCCTGGGCGTTGCCCGCATCGGCGTCGAGGATGGTGCGCAGCCGGGTTTTTTCCTCGGCGCTGAGCCAGGGGGCGTTTTCAGGCTTGTCCTTCAGCACGAAGAAGGCCGCGATGCCCAGGATGGTGGCGGGCAGGCCCTGCACCACGAACAGCCATTGCCAGCCGTAGTGGCCGCCCAGGCCGTCCATGTATTTCATGATGGCGCCGGACAGCGGGCCCGCGATGAGGTAGCCCACGGCGGTGGCGGTCATGAAGAGCGAAATGATGCGCCCGCGCCGCAGGCCGGGGTACCAGTAGGTGAGGTACAGGATGATGCCGGGGAAGAAGCCGGCTTCGAATGCGCCGAGCAGGAAGCGCAGGATGTAGAACTCGGTCGTACCCTTCACGAACATCATGCAGGAGGCGCAGATGCCCCAGCAGAACATGATGCGCAGCAGCGTCTTGCGCGCGCCGATTTTCTCCAGGATCAGGTTGCTGGGTACTTCGAAGAGGAAGTAGCCCAGGAAGAAAATACCCGCGCCCAGCGCGTAGGCTTCGGCGCTGAAGCTCAGCGTCTGCTTCATCTGCAGTTGCGCGAAGCCGATGTTGATGCGGTCGATGAAGGCGACGATGTAGCACAGGATCAGCAGCGGCATCAGCTTCCAGCTGATCTTGGAAAACAGCGCATCGTCGGCAGGGTTGGCCGCCACGGCGGGCTGGCCCTGCGCGGTAGGCATGGGGTGGCTCATAAAAATGTCTCCGATCTTGGTATTTGTAGGTTTCGTGCCCTGCCTCGTGGCACTCAGGCGGCAACTGCCCGCAGGGGCATAGGCTGCGCGGCAGGACGCACCACGGACATCAGGATTACGCCGGCCATCAGCCACAGCGCAACGACCATGTACAGGCCCATGGTGGGTGCACCGGTCTGAGCCACCAGCCATGTCACGATGGACGGGAACACGGCAGGCCCCAGGTTGCCCAGGCTGCTGACAAGCGCAATGCCGCCTGCGGCCGTCTTCTTGGGCAGATAGTCAGACAGCGCTGCGAAGAAGATCGGGGTGGAAGACGACTGGCCGACGGTGAGCACCGCCAGGCTGATCAGCGAGGCCACGATGTTGCCCTGTGTGAAAGCGGCGCCCAATGCACCCAGCGCGCACAGCACGCAGCAGAACATGAAGTGGCGGCGACGCTCCATGCTGCGGTCGGAACTGCGTCCGATCAGCAACATGCCGAAAAGCGCGGCCAGCGGGCCCACGGCGGACAGCAGGCCCACGGTGAACACATCCTTCACACCCCAGCCCTTGATGAGGGTGGGCGTCCAGAACACCATGATGTAAGTAGCGCCCATCTGCAGGAAATACACCCCACACATGACCATGACCTTGACGTCGCGGAACAGCTCCCAGAACGAACCGTGCGACGCGCCGCCGCCCGCCTGCTGCGCGCCTTCGGCGATCAGCTGGTTCAGCCGGGTCTTTTCGCTGGCGCTGAGCCATTTGGCATCATCAGGCTTGTCCTGCAGATAGAGGAACGCAGCAATGCCCATGAAGGAAGCAGGCAGGCCCTGCGTGACGAACAGCCACTGCCAGCCATAGTGGCCCAGGAAGCCGTCCATGTATTTCATGATCGCGCCCGAGATGGGGCCGGCAAGCAGGTAGGCGATGGTCGCACCCGTCATGAACATCGCGATCATCTTGGCGCGCCGCGCCGCCGGGAACCAGTAGGTCAGGTACAGGATGATGCCGGGGAAGAACCCCGCCTCCAGCGCGCCCAGCAAGAAGCGCAGGACGTAGAACATCGTCGTGGACGACACGTACATCATGGCCGAGGCGCAGATGCCCCACAGGAGCATGATGCGCAGCATCGTCTTGCGCGCTCCGATCTTCTCCAGCAGCAGGTTGCTGGGCACTTCGCACAGGAAGTAGCCGACGAAGAACACCCCCGCCCCCAGCGCATAGGCTGCATCGGTGAAAGGCAGCGTCTGTTTCATCTGCAACTGCGCAAAGCCGATGTTCACCCGGTCCAGAAACGCGATCACGTAGCAGGTGATCAGAAGCGGCATCAGCCGCCAGCTCACCTTGGTAAAAAGCGCTTCGTCCTCCGGCGCGTACTGAACGGCAGGGCCGCTTTGGGGAAGGGGGTGGGCCATAGGGTTGTCTCCTTGTTTGCCTTGTTATGTCGTAGCAGGTCTCACGCCTTGGCCACTATTCGGCGGCGCGCTTGCGGGCCGGGCGCTTGGCGGCCCCGGCCGCCGCGCGCGTCTTCTTGGCCGCCGGCTTGACCGCGACCGCGGTAGTGGGCGCCTCTTCGGCGGCCACGGCCTTGGGCGCGGCCTTCTCCGCCTTGGCGGCCGGCGCGGCATCGGCGATGCTCGGCAGCTTCTCGATCTTGCGCAGCGCGTCGCGCAGGTAGCCCATCAGCTCGTACGACTCCTCTTGCGAGAGGATGCGGCGGCAGGCGGTGATGCCGAAGTCCAGCGTGCCCGCGTAGCTCTGCACCGTGATGTTGATCGCGCTGCCATGGTAGGGGATGGACACCGGGTAGTAGCTGACCATGCGCGCGCCGGCGCAGTACAGCGTCATGTTCGGGCCGGGCACGTTGGAGATCAGCACGTTGGCCATGGGCGGCAGGCGGCTCGCCAGGTTGGAGCGGCCGTACAGCGAGGCCATGCTGGTCATGAACCAGGGCGAACCCATCAGGGGCATGTCCACGCCCAGCACGGGCTTGAGCTCGCGCACCACGGCCTTGGCCGCTTCGGACGAGGCGTGGATGGCCTTGAAGCGCTCGGCCATGTCCTTGATGTCCGTGGCCAGATCCACGCGCACCGCGGAGACCTGGTTGTTCATCGAGTCGTCGCCTTCGGCGCGCAGGCTCACGGGCACGGCGGCGATCAGCGCCTCCTTGGGCAACTGGCCGCGCTCGCTCAGGAAGCGCTCCAGGGCATCGCTGCACATGGCCATCACGATGGTGTTCACCGTGCCGCCCACGCGCTTGCCCAGCGCCTTGAGCTCGTGGAACGGCAGGGACATCACGCTGTACGAGCGCTGGTTGGTGATGGAGTCGTTGAAGATGGTCTTGGGCGCGGTGGTGATCTGCAGGGGGCGCTCGCCCTTCTTGGTGGCCTGGCTGGCCATCACGCGGCCTGCCGTGCTCAGCGCCTTGGCCGCTGCGGGCAGCAGTTCGGCGAGCTGGCGATAACGTTGCGCGGAGTTGTTGAAGGCCGCCTGCAGCAGTTCGGTCACGCCCAGCTGGTAGCCGACGTTCTTGCCGATGGTCTTGCGCCGGGGCGGAGGCACTTCGCGCGGAATGGGCGTGACGTCGTACAGCGCCTTGGCCATTTCGGCGCCGGCCTTGCCGTCGATGCCGCTGTGGTGCGTCTTGGTGTAGATGGCGACCTTGCCGTCTTCCAGCCCTTCGATCACGAAGATCTCCCACAGCGGGCGGCTGCGGTCCATCAGGCTGGAATGCAGACGCGCCACCTGGCGCTGGAGCTGGTCCATGCTGCCGGGGCGGCGCAGCACGATGCTGCGCACGTGGTAGTCGATGTCGACATCGTCATCGTCGATCCACACCGGCTCGGCCAGCTCGAACGGCATGGGCGCGAGCTTGCGCGTGAAGATGGGCGAGAGATGCATACGCTTGGCCATCATCGACTTGACGTCTTCGTAGAAGTCGCCCTTGTAGCCCTCGGGCAGTTCCAGCAACATGAGGCCGGCGACGTGCATGGGGGTTTCGGGCGTCTCGAAGTGCAGGAAGGATGCGTCGACACTGCTGAGATGATCCATGGAATTTTCCTTTGAATGATTCGTTAAAACGGGTTCAGGCCGCGGCACGCTTGCGTGCTTCCTCGTCCACCAGGTCTTTCTTGGAGAGCTTGCCCACCGCCGTCTTGGGCAGTTCGGCGCGGATTTCCAGCGCATGCACCATTTCGTGCTTGCCCAGCTTGTCCTTCAGGAAGGCCTGGAACTGCTCCAGCGTGAACGGCTCGGCCCCGGCCTTGAGCGTGACGAAGGCCTTGGGCGACTGGCCGCGGTATTCGTCGGGGATGCCGATCACCGCCACCTCCTGCACCGAGGGGTGCTGGTAGATGGCTTCTTCGAGCACGCGCGGATAGACGTTGTAGCCGCTGCACAGCAGCATGTCCTTGGTGCGGTCGACGATGAAGACGTAGCCTTCCTCGTCCATGTAGCCCACGTCGCCGGTGCGGAACAGGCCGTCGAAAGTGGTGCTTTCGGCGGTGGCCTGCTCCTTCTTCCAGTAGCCCTTCATCACGTTGGGGCCGCTGATGCACATCTCGCCCTTTTCACCGCGCGGCACGTACTTGGTCGGGTCGGTCAGGTCGAGCATCTTGATGACGACGTTGGGATGCGGAATGCCGCAGGAACCGGCCTTGCGCTTGCCCGGCGGAGTGAAGGTGCCGGTGGGCGAGGTTTCGGTCATGCCCCAGCCTTCGGCCAGCCAGGCGCCGGTGACCTGCATGAACTTCTCGCCCACTTCCACCGGCAGCGGAGCGCCGCCGGAGTTGCACATCTTCAGCGAGCGCAGGTCGTAGTTGCCCGCCTCAGGGTCGTTGATGATGGCGGTGAACATGGTGGGCACGCCGCAGAAGGAGGTGACCTTCTTCTCGCTGATGTCCTTGAGCGCGGCCTTGGGGTCGAAGCGCACGTGCTGGATCAGCTCGGAGCCCATGCGCACGGCCAGCAGCATGTTCACCGTCAGGGCGTAGATGTGGAACGGCGGCAGCACGCCCAGCAGCTTTTCCTCTCCCATGGAGAAGACGGAATCGTCGCCGGTCTGGGTGGTCACCACCTGCTCCAGGGCGGCGCTGAGGTTGGCGTGCGTGAGCATCGCGCCCTTGGGCAGGCCGGTGGTGCCGCCGGTGTATTGCAGCAGGGCGACCACTTCCTTGGGGTCGTCGATGGGATAGGCGGTGTACTTGCCGTCGTTGTCGATCAGCTGCGCGAAGGTCATGTGCTGGTCGTCGGCGGGGATGTCCAGCGTCTCGCCCTTGGCCTTCTGCCCTGCGGCCACCTGCTCGGGATTGGCGGTCATTTCGGCCAGGTTGCCGATGATGAGCTTCTTGAGCCGCGTCTTGCCCAGCATGGCCGCCATCTGCGGATACAGGGCCTTCATGTTCATGGTGATGAGGAAGTCGGTCTGGCTGTCCTCGATCTTGTGCTCCAGCACCTTGGCGGCGTCGAGCGGCGAATAGTTCACGGCCGTGCCGCCCGCCATCCACACGCCGAACAGGGCCAGCAGGTAATGCGGGGTGTTGGGCAGGAACAGGCCCACGTGCACGCCCGGCTTCACGCCCAGCTTCTGCAGGCCTGCGGCGACGCGGGCCGCCAGGGCGCCGAACTCTTTGTAGTTGAGCTTCTTGCCCATGAAGTCGATGGCGGGCCGGTCGCCGAACTGGGCCAGCGTGTCCTGCAGCATCTGCGGCATGGGCTTGAGGTCCAGTTTGGCGTCCCAGCGCACGCCTGCGGGGTAGGAAGCAATCCAGGGGTGGTCACTCATGCTCGTGTCTCCTTTGTGGTGTGTTGATGCGGGTTGCCCCGTTTTTTGTCAAAAGCGCGATCTTTCCTTGCCGGCGCACCTTGCGCAAAGGTGCGAAATGACAGCGTAGGGGTGATTCGGGGACGCCAAGGCCGGGGGTTCGTGCAAATCCCGATAGGGAATTCCCTCGAACTTGTCACGGACGTTGCGGGTCGGGGTACACCAGGCTGCGCATACCGTCGCGGTGGAAGGGTTTCCACGCGCCCTCGGGCTGCGCCAGCCGGTCCGCGATCGCGTACAGCGCGAGCGGGTTGTGGCCCAGGCCGCTGTGGCTGCCTTCGATCTCGATGTTTTCCGTGGTGGGCGATGCCTGCTCCAGGCAGCCCTGCCACGCCACGATGCCGTCGCTGCGGGTGAAGATGGCGGTGGAAGGCACGGGCGGCGGCATTCTCATGGTCGCGCGATCCAGGCTCTCCGCCGTGCGGCCGCTGGTGGCCTCGAACAGCCGCCACGCATTGCTGGCGCGCGGCTGGCCCGAGAACGGGCTGCCCAGCGTGATCACCGAACGCACGAGTTCCGGCGTGCGGCGCGCCAGTTCGCGCGCATACACGCCGCCCAGGCTCCAGCCGATGATGCTGACCTTGCGGCCATAGCGGTCGTGCAGTTCCCGCAGGCGCGTGTTCATGCCCTCCTCCACGCCGGGCCGGGGGCCGAGGTTCTGGCCCTGCTTCCAGCCGTGCGCCCGATAGCCCCGGTCGGCCAGGAAGGCGCGCAGGGGCCGGGTGGACATGTCGCCCGCCGTGAAGCCGGGCAGCACCAGCACGGGATGCCCGTCGCCGCGCGGGGCCATGCGCAGCCACGGAATCATCGAGAAAAACGCGCCCAGCTCGCCGATGGCGCGCAGTTCGAGCAGCAGCAGCTCGCGCGAAGGCGGGGCCTTGGGATCGGTCTTGAGGAAGGTGGAGACGGTGATGGACATGCAGGCCCGCTGTCATGTAGTTGAAGGAGCGGGCATCTTTTCGCGCCTGAGCGGCGCCCATCAGTCACGTTGGGGACGAATGCTGGCAACCCCTAATCCTTTTTAGTACAAATAGACTAGATTTCGCGCATTTCTGGCTTCACAAGCCGAGACGAATTGAGAGACGATGCGTGCCATCGGTCAACCACCGAACTTTTTCCACCATTCAACCGATTGTTTTTATGACCACCAACACCTCCCTCAGCACCGTCGCCATCGAAATCGTCAACCGCCACGAGCAGGCCGCGCAAACCTATGCACGCGCCTACCAGAGCGGCGTGGAACGCATGGCCGAGCGCGTGGCCAACGGCCTGCAGTCGCAGCAGCTGCCGCTGGTGCCCGAGTCGCTCAAGAGCTCGCTGATCTCGGCGCAGCAGCAAAGCGCCCAGCTCTTCATCAACGGCGCCAAGGCCCGCGCCGCCGCCGTGACCGCGCTGAACGAAAACATCGCCAAGGGCCTGCGCTCCGGCATCGAGCGCACCGCCAGCGCCGCCGCGCAGTTCGACAGCGCCACCAAGGGCAACCTGGCCCAGCTGCTGAGCCAGTTCATCCTGCCGTCGGCCCAGATTTCGCTGGCCCTGGCCAACCTGCTGGTGCAAGGCGCGCAGCGCTTCGAGACCCAGGCCGCCAACGACGGCGTGTCCGACGTCGCGCCCAAGAAGCAGGCCAACGCTTAATACGGCTCCGCCATGTCCGACCAGCCCTCCGTCAAGACGCCGCGCCGCGGCAAGGCCGCCGCGGCAGCCAAGCCGCTGGCAGATTGCACGGCAGCGAACCCGCTGTTCGAGGCGCTGCTCGACCTGGACGCCGCGCGCCAGCGCTCCGGCAAGCTGCTCTTCAAGATTCCCACCTTCGAAGACCTGTTCGACGAACGCGCCGCGCGCACGCTCGGGCGGCTGGGCATCATCCAGATGCTGGGCGAGCTGCGTGCCCAGGTCGCCGCGCTGGAGCGGCGCGTGGCCGTGCTGGAAGCGGCCGCGCCGCAGCAGCAGCCGTCCCAGAAGCCGCGCGCCCGCCGGGCATCGTCCGGCGCTGAATGATGGCTGCAACGTGGCAGGCGATACCCGTGAGCGCATCCTCGAAGCCGCGCTGCGGCTCTTCAACGACGAAGGCTTGCCTGCCGTCTCCACGCACCGCATCGCGGCAGAGCTGGGCATCAGCCCCGGCAACCTGCACTACCACTTCAAATCCAAGCGCCAGATCGAGGTCTGGCTGTTCCGCCGCTTCGAGGAGCGGCTGGAGCCCTGCATCGACGCCGCCGCGTCGGCCACGGCGCTGGACGACCTGTGGCTCTCGCTGCATCTGAGCTTCGAAGCCATCGACGAATACCGTTTTGTGATGCGCGATCTCGAAGTGCTGCTGAACGAAAACCCCGAGCTGGAGACCCGCGCCCGCGCGCTGGTCACGCATCAGCTGCTCGCGGCCCGCACGCTGTGCATGGGACTGGCGCGGCACGGCGTGATCGAGGCCGATGCCGAGGCGGTGGAGATGCTGGCGCTGCAGATCGTCTTCACCACTACCTGCTGGTTTTCCTTCAAGCGGCTGATGCCGCAGCGCTCCGTGCCCTACGGCGATGCGGCGCTGGCCGCCTACTACACGCTGACGCTGCTGTCGCCCTACGTGGTGGGCGAGTCGCGCGACTACCTGAATTTTTTGCGAGCGAAGTACCTGAAACAAGGAGATAAAGCATGACTAGCGCTACCCAAACCATCGCCCCGCCCTCGCGCCTGTTGCAGTTCCTGGAACTGCGCGCCGGCACCGAAGCGGCGCTCACCGCCCTGGCGTGGCCGTGGCTGCAATTCACGCCGCGCGGCGACGGCCATTCGGTGCTGGTACTGCCCGGCCTGGTGGCGAGCGACACGTCCACGGTACCGCTGCGCGCCTTCCTGCAAAGCCGCGGCTACGACGTGCACGGCTGGGGCCAGGGCCGCAACTTCGGTCCGCGTGACGGCGTGGTCGAGGGCATCCTGCGGCAGGTGGATGAGCTACACGCCCAAAGCGGCCGCAAGATCAGCGTGATCGGCTGGAGCCTGGGCGGCGTGTACGCCCGTATGCTGGCGCGCGAGCGGCCCGCCGCGGTGCGCAGCATCATCACGCTGGGCAGCCCCCTGGGCGGCCACCCGCACGCCACCAATGCCTGGAAGCTCTACGAGTTCGTGAGTGGCCGCAAGGCCGACGACGCCACGCAGTGGTCGCGCGCCGAGCAGACGCACAGCGTGCCCTCCACCTCGATCTGGAGCCGCACCGACGGCGTCGTCGCCTGGCAGGTCAGCCAGCAGCCCGAGGACGGCAATGCCGAGAACATCCGCGTGTACGCCAGCCACCTGGGCATTGGCTGCAACCCGTCCACGTTCTACGCGCTGGCCGACCGCCTGGCGCAGCCCGAGGGCGAGTGGAAGCCCTTCGCGGCGCCCGCGCTGCTGAAGCCCTGGTTCCCCGCCACCGGCACCGCTGGAACGGCTGCCTGACGGCACGACCGCCCGGAGGCGTCCGTTATCCTCAACCCATGCTGCCGCCTCCGGATTTTTCCCTGCGGGTGTACTCCCCGCAACGCATCGCCGCCGTCGTCGACACCCTGGTGGAAGACGGCGTCGATGCGCACCAGGCGCTCGAAGGCAGCGGGCTGCAAGAGCCTGACCTGCGCTCGGTGGACACCAAGGTGTCCTACGACCAGGTCGCCATCGTCTTCCGCAACGCGCTGCGCTTGGCGCGCCATCCGGCCCTGGCCATGCGCGCCGGCAGGCGGATGCACATCACCTCCTACGGCATGTACGGCTACGCGCTGCTCAGCAGCCGCGTGTGCTCCGAATGGCTGGACTTTTCCACGCGCTACGTGCGCGTGATCGGGCCGCTGGCCGACATGCGCTACGACGCCGAGCGCGCACCCGGGGCCTGCCGGTACGAGCCGCTGCTCTGCACCGACCCGCAGGACGCGCTGTACCGCTTCGCGCTCGACTTCTCCTACGCGGCCCACCTCACCCTGGGGCAGGACCTGTGGGGCCAGGCGTTCCAGTTCACCGAAGTGCTGGTAACTTATCCCCGCCCTGCCGACGCCGGCCTGTGCAGCGAACTACTGGGCTGCGCCATTCGCTACGGCCAGGCCACCAGCGAAGTGCGCTTCGACCCGGCCTGGGTGGACCGGTCGCCCGCGCTGCACGACCCCATCACCCACGCCATGGCGCGGCAGATGTGCCAGCAGTTCCTGGAAGAGCTGCCCCAGAGCGGCGGCACGGCGGCGGCGGTGCGCAAGGCCTTGTTCGAGCAGATGCCCTGGCGCTTTCCGAACCTGGAAGCCATGGCGCGCGAGCTGCAGCTGGAGCCGCGCACGCTGCGGCGCAGGCTGGAGGCCCAGGGCACCACGTACCGCGAAGTCCTGGCCGACGTGCGGCGCACGCTGGCCGAGAACTACCTGCGCCGCACGAAGATGACCACCGAGGACATCGCCAACCGCCTGGGCTACAGCGAAGCGGCGAACTTCCGCCACGCCTTCGTGCGCTGGACAGGCAAGACGCCGCAGGAATTCCGCGTCTAGCCATAGCTATCAAAAAGAGAGCTGCCAGCGCTTGCTGCATAAGCGCTGGAGGCTGATTTTGCTTTAAACTGCGTGCGCCGCGATCGCGTCGATGATCTGCGGCCAGGCCCAGCGCGGCAGGGTGTGCCCCATGCGCGGCACCGTCACCATCTTCGCGCCCGGCACGTGCTGGGCCACGTCGCGGCCACAGGCGATGTGCACCAGAGGATCGGCGTCGCCGTGGATCACCAGCGTGGGCGTGCGCAGGGACTTGAGCCGGTCGCGGCGGCTGCCCGAGGCGATGATGGCCGCCAGCTGGCGCGTGAAGCCCGCGGGGTTCACGCTGCGGTCGTAGGCGCGGATGGCGCGGGCCTCGTCCAGCGCGTCCTCTTCGGGGAAATGGCCGTTGCGCAGCGCCCGGGCCGCGCGCTGGGAGCGCGCGATGTAGCCCGCGCGGTCGGTGGGCGTGGGCGACGTCAGCACCGCCATGGCCTCGGGCGAAGGCGGCGGCAGGCCGCGCGCGCCGCTGGTGGACATGATGGACGTCATGGTGCGCACGCGCTCGCCGTAGCGCAGCGCCACTTCCTGCGCAATGGCCCCGCCCATGGACGCGCCCACGATGTGGGCGGACGCGATGCCCAGCGCATCCATTAGGCCCACGGTGTCGTTGGCCATGTCGGCCAGCGTGTAAGGTACCCGCTGCAGCAGGGTCAGGCCCAGCATGGACAGCGCCATCAGCCGGGTCACGTTCGGCACCTTGGCCTGGTGGAGCTTGGTGGACAGGCCGATGTCGCGGTTGTCGAAGCGGACGACGTAATAGCCGCGCGCCGCCAGCTGGGCGCAGAACGACTCGTCCCACGCGATCATCTGCGTGCCCAGGCCCATGATCAGCACCAGCGGCGGAGCGGACGGGTCACCGAAGCAGTCATAGGCCAGTTCCATGCCATTGGCCTTGGCATACAGGGTTTGCGGTGCGTTGCTCTGCATAAATCTCCTTACAAAATGAGGCGAGGCATCGTGCTGTACCGCACCAGCGGCGCAAAGGTTGTTTCCGGCCACCTGCGGTGATTTCAGGACACGCGGCTTAGGGTGTGTCATCAATTAATTCCCCCACGCGCTGGCCCCGCACAATGCGGATGGATGCGCGAAGCGTGGCGCGGCCAATAGCCGTAGCTATTGGCAAGCCACGCGACAAAGCAGACGCCGCATTGCGGGGCCAGCCCGAAGGGAAGGTCATGCGGGCGGCGCATTGCGTCGTTGCGGCTCGCTTGTGTAGCACAGCTACACGGCACTCACCGCGCCTAGCACTGCACCGCCCGCATGACCTTCGCGTGGGGGAATTAATTGATGGCACACCCTAGGCTGTCGCTGACTGCCCGCATGTCGCTCACGATCTGCCGCAGCAGCGCCGACGCCGCGTCCGACAGCAGCCGGCCATGGCGCGACACCACGTGGACCTCGCCCGCCGAGAGCAGCGGGTTCTGCATGGGCAGCGCGGCCAGCGGCATGTCGTCGTAGTGCGGCGGCAGCGCCATGCGGGTGTAGAGCGTGTAGCCCAGGCCCGCCATGGCGAACTGGACCGCGGCGTTGAACGAACTCGTCCGCAGCCGGGGCTGCAGGCGCACGCCTTCGCTGATCTCCGCCGCGTCGATGTGCTGGCGCACGCCATAGCCCCGGTGCACCAGGGCGCCCGGGTACGGCACCAGGTCGCTCAGCAGCAGGGGCCGCCGCAGCCGGATGAGCGGGTGCGTGTCCAGCACCAGCGTCTGGATGGGCTGCGGGTGGGCATGGTGCGAGCGCAGGCGCTCGTCCGCGGGCGGGCGGAAGACCAGACCGATGTGCGCGTGGTCGTCCACGATGCGCTGCACGATATCGATGGTGCTGCCCACCTGCAGGTCCACCGTGATGCCCGGGTACTCGGCCATGAAGGCGCGCAGGCTGTGCAACATGAGCCAGTCCACGAAGCCCTCGCCCGCCACGACGTCGATGTGGCCGTGCTCCAGCTTGTGCAGGCCGTCGAGCTGGGCCAGCAATTGCTGCTGCTGGCTGTGCTGGCGGCGCAGGTAGGCGGCCAGCAGGTCCCCGGCCTCGGTGGGCGCCACGCCCCGTCCGCGCCGCTCCAGCAGCCGCGCGCCGCACTGCTGTTCGAGCAGGGCAATGGCGCGGCTGACGGCCGAGGGGTCCATGTCCAGCGCCTCGGCCGCGCTGCGCAGCGAGCCGCTTTCCAGCACTTGCAGGAAGTAGCGCAGGCGGCGCGAATCCAGGCGTTCTTCGATGATGGGTTTCATAGGGTTTCCCGAGTGTTGCACGAAATGCAACACACGTCATGATTGCAGATCATTGACGCCTGCTTCAAGGCCCCTGAAGCTACGCGGCAGACCCTAAAACCAAACCAATCGGAGATAAGCCCCATGGAAATCGCGACCCCGGCATCGCTCGCGCAGGCCGCACCTGCCCAATCAGCCACCGGCAAACTCAAACTGCTGGTGGTGGTCTTGGTCATCATTGCCATCGCCGATTGGATCGGCTTCGCCAAATTCAAGGTCGGCCCCGGCCAGGTGGTGCTGCTGCCCATGCTGTGGGCACTGCTGATGGCGGCCGTGTGGGGCATTGCGCAGCGCCACATTCCCTCCTTCGCACGCATCGACACGGGCCTGCAGGGGCTCGCGGGCGGGCTGCTCAACGCGGCGCTGCTGCTGTTCGTCGTGAAGCTCTCGCTCACCGTGGGCGCGGCGCTGCCCATGGTCAAGCAGGCGGGCTGGGCGCTGTTCTTCCAGGAGTTCGGCCACGCGCTGGGCACGCTGGCGCTCGGACTGCCGCTGGCGCTGATCCTGGGCATCAAGCGCGAGGCGGTGGGCTCCACCTTCTCGGTCGGGCGCGAGGGCAACATCGTCATCATCAGCGAGAAGTACGGCATGGCCTCGCCCGAGGGGCGCGGCGTGCTGGCCGAGTACATCACGGGCACCGTGCTGGGCGCGCTGTTCATCGCCATCCTCGCGGGCTTCATCACCAGCTTGCACATCTTCGACCCGCGTTCGCTGGCCATGGGCGCGGGCGTGGGCTCGGGCAGCCTCATGGCCGCCGCCGTGGGCGCCATCACCGCGCAGCTGGAGCCGGACATGGTCAAGCAGGTCACGGCCATCGCCGCCGCGTCCAACCTGCTGACCGCGGTGGTGGGCTTCTACTTCACACTGTTCCTGTCGCTGCCGATGTGCTCGTGGCTGTACGGCAAGCTCGAACCCATCCTGGGCCGGGTGACCGCGCGCGGCCGCCAGCCGGTGCAGGAAGACACGCCCGACATGGGCAAGGCCCTGCTCGTGCACAACCTGTCGTGGAGCGACACGGCGCTGGCCTGGCTCATCATGATCGGCGGCGTGGTCATCGCCAACCACCTGTCGTACAAGGTGCCGATGCTGGTCTCGCTCGAAGGCGTGCTGGTGGTCACGGCCATCGTGGCGCTGGTCGAGGTCATCAAGCGCCTGTTTCCGCGCCTGCCGCTGGTGCTGGTGTTGTCGGTAATCGCTACCGTCATCGGCATCCCGGGCATGTTGCCCTTCAGCGACACGGTGCTGGCGCTGACGGACAAGCTCAACTTCCTGGCCTTCACCACGCCAGTGCTGACGCTGGCGGGCTTCTCCGTCGCCAAGGACCTGCCCATCTTCCGGCGGCTGGGCTGGCGCATCGTGGTGGTGTCGCTCACCGCCACGGCGGGCACCTTCATCGGCGCAACGCTGATCGCAGAATTCTTCCACTAAGACCCCACATCCGAAAGACCGCATCATGTACCGCGAGCCTGAAATCGACGACGACATCCGCCAGAGCATGATCGCCTGGCGCCGCGACATCCACGCCAACCCCGAAACCGCGTTCGAGGAGCACCGCACCGCCAACGTGGTGGCCCAGGCGCTGAAGCTGCTGGGCCTGCCCGTGCACCGGGGCCTGGCGGGCACGGGCGTGGTCGGCACGCTGGTGAACGGCGACGGCCCGAGCATCGCGCTGCGTGCCGACCTGGACGCGCTGAACATGCAGGAACTGGGCAGCAACAAGCCCCACATCTCCACCTGCCAAGGCAAGATGCACGGCTGCGGCCACGACGGCCACACCGCCATGCTGCTGGGCGCCGCCACGCACCTGGCGCGGCACAAGCCGTTCAAGGGCACGGTGCACTTCATCTTCCAGCCCGCCGAAGAAAACGAAGGCGGCGGCCGCGTGATGGTCAACGACGGCCTGTTCGAGCTGTTCCCGGCCGACGCTGTGTACGGGATGCACAACTTCCCGCAGCTGCCGCGCGGCCACTTCGCCATCCGCACCGGCACCATGACGGCCTACCTCGACACCTTCGAGATCGTCATCACCGGCAAGGGCTGCCACGGCGCCATGCCCGAGACGGGCATCGACCCGGTGGTCATCTCCGCCAACCTCGTCAACGCGCTACAGACCATCGTCAGCCGCCGCACCGGGGCCACGCAGTCGGCGGTGGTCAGCGTCACGCAAATCCACGGTGGCGACACCTGGAACGTGATTCCCGAAACCGTGACCCTGCGCGGCACCGTGCGCACGCTGGACGCCGCCGTCCAGGACAAGACCGAGGCCGCCATGCACCAGATCTGCGACGGCGTGGCCGCCACGCACGGCGCGCAGGTGGCCCTGAAGTACATGCGCGGCTACCCCGGCGTGGTCAACACGCCCGCAGAAACCGCCGCCGCCGCCACCGCCGCCGCCAAGCTGGTGGGCGAAGACAAGGTCAACACCAACGTCCCGCCCGCCATGGGCTCGGAAGACTTCGCCTTCATGCTGCTCAAGCGCCCCGGCGCCTACATCGCCATCGGCGCGGGCGAAGAAGGTCGCGACAACCCGCCCGTGCACAATCCCTACTACGACTTCAACGACAACATCCTGCCGCTGGGCGCGGCTTATTGGGTGGAGTTGGTCAAACAGCAGCTACCGGCGTAACGTCCAGAGCGTGTTATGTACTTTTACGTACTCGCGTTGGCCCCGGAAGCGGGTGATCGCAAGGCGCAGTGCGCCGCCAAGGCTCATGCCTTGGCAAGCGCTGCAACGCTGCGAGCGCCCACTTCCGGGGCCAACCCGAAGGGAAAGCCGGGGAAAGGCCCGGCCACGTTGTTGCAGGCCGCTTGCGGTATCCATACCGCTGCGCGCCCTGCGCCTAGTTGCCGGGCCTTTCCCCGGCTTTCGCGGGCACGTAAAAGTACATAACACGCTCTAATGCTTTCTGTTTTCGATATTTTCAAGGTCGGCATCGGCCCCTCCAGTTCGCACACCGTGGGGCCCATGCGCGCCGGGCTGATGTTCGCGCGCTCCCTGCAAACCCAGGGGCTGTTGGAGCGCACGGCGCGCGTGGAAGTGCAGCTGTTCGGCTCCCTGGGCGCTACCGGGCGCGGCCACGCCACCGACCTGGGCGTGCTGCTGGGCCTGCTGGGCGAAGCGCCCGACACCGTGGACCCCACTACCGTGGCCCCGCGTCTGGCCGCCGTGCGGCTGAAAAAGCGGCTGCCCCTGCTGGGTACGCACCCCATCGCCTTCGACCCGCGGCAGGACATCGCCTTCCTCGGCGAACGTTCGATGCCCGAGCATCCCAACGCCATGCGCGCCGCTGCATTCGACGCCCAGGGCGCGCTGCTGCGCGAGACGTACTACTTCTCGGTCGGCGGCGGTTTCGTGGTCGAAGGCGGTGCGCAAGCGCCCGCCGGCACGGCCCACGAAATCACCGTGCCCTACCCTTTCGCCAGCGGCGACGAGCTGCTGGCCCACGCGCTGCGGCAGCGCCGCTCCATCGCGGAACTGGTGCTCACCAATGAAACCGCCTGGCGCAGCGAACCCGAGGTGCGCGCCGGGCTGCTGCACATCTGGCAGGTGATGCAAGGCTGCGTCCGGCGCGGCTTCGGCATCGACAACCCGGACGCCGCCGAGGCGCTGCCCGGTGACCTGCACATGCGCCGCCGCGCGCCCGAGCTCTACCGCCGGCTCACCGCCGGCAGCACAGGCCCGACCGACCCGCTCGCCGCCATGGACTGGGTGGACGCCTTCGCCATGGCCGTGAACGAGGAAAACGCCGCCGGCGGCCGCGTGGTCACCGCGCCCACCAACGGCGCTGCAGGCATCGTGCCCGCCGTGCTGCATTACTACATGCGCTTCGTGCCGGGCGCGAACGAACAGGGTGTGATCGACTTCCTGCTCACCGCGGGTGCGATCGGTATGCTCTACAAGACCAACGCCTCCATCTCCGGCGCCGAAGTGGGCTGCCAGGGCGAGGTCGGCGTGGCCTGCTCCATGGCCGCCGGCGCGCTGGCCGCCGCCCAGGGCGGCACACCCCAGCAGGTGGAAAACGCCGCCGAGATCGGCATGGAGCACAACCTGGGCCTGACCTGCGACCCGGTGGGCGGCCTGGTGCAAATCCCCTGCGTGGAGCGCAACGCGATGGGCGCCGTCAAGGCCATCAACGCCGCGCGCATGGCGCTGCGCGGCGACGGCAACCACTACGTGTCGCTGGACACCGTGATCCGCACCATGAAGCAGACCGGCGAGGACATGAAGTCCACCTACAAGGAGACTTCGCTGGGCGGGCTGGCCGTCAATGTGGTGGAGTGCTGAACGGCGCGCCCGCGCAAGCCGCACCGCCAACGCAACTGCGGTAGGATAGCCCTCCGCTCCGGGGTGCGCGCCAGCGCTGAGATCCACACCCGAGAACTTGAACCGGGTCATTCCGGCGGAAGAAGAGCTTGCATCCCGGCGTGGCCGCCTTTTCGGCGCCACGGGCGGGGGCCTTCGGAGCACCATGTCCCAGCTCTCGAAGGAATTCCATGGACAAGGCCAAGGCCGCCCCGCTGGTCGCCGACCTGCTTGCATTCATCGCGATGGATGGCTGCACCGACGACCAGTTCGACCAACTCGCGCTGAAGCTGTTCACCTACCAGTACGAATCCAATGCGCCGTTCCGTAGCTTCTGCCAGCGGCGCGGTGCCACGCTGCGCAATGTGAAGACCTGGAGCGACATCCCGGCCGTGCCCATCGACGCCTTCAAGGCCATGGAACTGCGCAGCGAGCCGGCATCCAGCGCCGAGCGCGTGTTCATGACCAGCGGCACCACGGGCCGGTCTGCGCGCGGGCGCCACTTCCATCCCGCGCTCGATGTCTACGACCTGTCGATGACGCGCAACTTCGCGCGGCGTTTCATGCGCGGCGTGCAGCGCCTGCCCATGGGCATTCTCTTTCCCGACGAGCGCGCTATGCCCAACTCGTCGCTCGCGCACTACCTGGCGCTGGCCAAGTCCGAATTCGGCACGGAAGACAGCCGCTACTTCCTCACATCCGAGGGCCTCGACCTGCCCGGCCTGTGCGCGGCGCTGGAAGCGTCCGAGCGCACAGGCCAGCCCTACGCGCTGCTGGGCGCGAGCTTCAGCCTGGTGCATGTGATGGATGCGCTGCGCGCCCAGGGCCGCAGCTTTCGCCTGCCGGCGGGCAGCCGCATCCTGGACACGGGCGGCTACAAGGGCCAGTCGCGCGATCTGCCGCTGGAAGAGTTCTATGCGAGCCTGACGCAGCTGCTGGGCGTGCCGCGCACGCACTGCATCAACATGTACGGCATGACCGAGCTGAGCACGCAGTTCTACGACGACGGCAACGCCACGCTGCCCTCGGTCAAGTCGGGGCCGCACTGGATACGCTCGCGCCTGGTCGAGCCCGTCACGGGCCGCAGCGTGGCGCCCGGCGAGCGCGGCATTCTCGTGCACTGCGACCTGGCCAACTACAACGCGGTCACCACCATCCTGACGGAGGACGTGGGCCTGTGGGCCGACGGCGGCTTTCTGTTGCTGGGCCGTGCCGAAGGCGCTGCGGCCAAGGGCTGCTCGCTGGCCGTCGAGGAGTTTGTGAAGGCCGCTGCCGCATGACGACCCAGCGGCTCACTGCGGGCTATTTGCCGGGCTTGCGCGAGGACGAGGTGCAGTGGCAGGTTCTGCCCTTCGGGCGTGATGGCCTGATGCTTGAAGTCGCCGTCCCCGTGCTGGCAGCCGCGCAGATGCAGGCACTGGCAAACCGGGTACGCGAGGCCGCGAACCGCCATCTGCGGACCATGGCAGTGACCGAGATCATTGACGTCATCGACCGTGCCATCGCACGGCTGCTGCACCGCGATGACCCGTATCGCCGCCTGGCCGATACCTGGCTGCCCGTGGTCAGCGGCTATGACGCCGACATGGTGCGGCTGGGACTGACGGGGTTCTTCAAGACCTTCCGCGCCGCGCAGCTGCGCCGCTTCGTGGCCGAGGACTTTGCCAACCCCGCCGTGCTCGACGGCTTCCAGCCCACGCCCAAGGGTGGCGCGGTGCGCGCCTTCGGGCCCGACCTGCTGGTGCACAGCTGGGCCGGCAACGTGCCCGCGCTGTCGCTATGGAGCCTGGTCTGCGGCCTGCTGGTCAAGGCCCCCAATATTGGCAAACTGGCCAGCGCCGAGCCGCTGTTCGCGGGCTGGTTCGCGCGGCTGCTGGCCGAGGTCCATCCGCCGCTGGCCGACTGCCTGGCCGTGGTCTGGTGGAGCGGCGCGGGCGGCGAGGAAGCCGGCGCGCTCTATGCCCAGGCCGATACGGTGCTGGCCTATGGCGGCAACCAGACGCTGCACGCGCTGCGCCAGCGCCTGCCCGTGACCACGCGCTTTCTGCCGCATGGCCACAAGCTGGGCTTCGGCCTGATCGGCGCAGCCGCGCTCGATACGCTCAAGGCGCCCGCCGTGGCCCGGCTCGTGGCCTGGGACGTAATGCGCTACGACCAGCAAGGCTGCTACTCGCCCCATGTCTTCTACGTGGAGCGCGGCGCGCCCGTGCCGCCGCGCGCCTTTGCCGACTACCTGGCAGCCGAGCTGGCCAATCTGCAGCGGCGTTTTGCGCGCCGCCCGCTGGAGCTGGAAGAAGGCACAGCCGTGGCCCGATGGCAGCAGGCCGTGGAATGGGCCGGCGGCGACCAACAGTTGCTGGGGCCGGTGGATGCGCCCTGGAGCGTGGCCTACAGCGACAGCCTGCAGCCGCTTGGGCCGACGGCGCTGTACCGCACAATTGCCGTGGTCGGCGTGGACAGCCTCGATGCCGTGGTGCCCGTGGTCGCGGCGCAGCGCGAATACCTGCAGACTGCGGGCATCGCTGCCACGCCCGAAGATCTGTACCGGCTGGCCGGCCTGTTGGGCACGGCCGGTGTCACGCGCATCAGCGCGATAGGCTCCATGAGCATGCCCGAGGCGGGCTGGCACCACGACGGGCGCTTCAGCCTGATCGATCTGGTACGCATGACAGAGATCGAGCAGTCGGCCGAACTGGCGGCGCAGCCGTTCGCCCGCTACGCGGACTGACAGGACGAAGCTGGCATGGCATTTCTCGACATCCAGCAGGTGGTGTTCACCTACCCAGGCCGCGCTCCCGTGGTGGACGGCGTGGACTGGCACATGCAGGCCGGCGAATTCCATTGCCTGCTGGGGCGCAGCGGCTGCGGCAAGACCACGTTGCTGCAACTGGCTGCGGGGCTGCTGAGGCCGCAGTCGGGTCATATCGTGCTGCGCGGCGGCGAGCTGGCCGCGCCCGGGCCGCAGGTGGGTTTCATGTTCCAGGCACCCACGCTGCTCGACTGGCTCAGTGCGCAGGGCAACGTGCTGCTGCCCGTGTCGCTGCAGCGCCGCCCCACGCCCCAGGACGAAGCACACGCGCTGCAGCTGCTGGAGCAGTTGGGCCTGGCCAGCCACGCACGGCACTACCCGCGCCAGCTGTCGGGCGGCCAGCAAAGCCGCGTGGCGCTGGCGCGGGCCCTGATCCTGGAACCGCCGCTGCTGCTGCTGGACGAGCCCTTTGCCGCGCTGGACGCCATCACGCGCGCCGAGCTGCAGGACGATCTGCTGCGCACCTGCCGCGAGCACGGCACCACGGTGCTCTTCGTCACCCATGACATCAACGAGGCCGTCTACCTGGGCGACCGCATCGCGCTCATGCAGAACGGACGCATCGTGGACAGCTGGACGATCGATCTGCCCGCGCCGCGCACCCAGGCCATGCGCCACGGCGCGGCCTTCAACGATTATTGCGCCCGCGTGCGTGCCGCCATGGACAGGCGCCCCGCATGACACCTACGCCATTCCAGGCAAGGTGGGTTGCCGCCGCGCTATTCGTCATTTTGCTGGGCCTGTGGGAACTGCTGGTGCGGCAGTGGGGCCTGTCGGCCCTGGTGCTGCCCGCGCCCTCGGCCATTGCGCTGTCGCTATGGTCGGGCGTGGCCTCGGGCTACTTCTGGCCGCACATCTGGGCCACGCTGCAGGCCCTGTTGCTGGGGCTGGCCGCAGGCAGCGTGGTGGGCTTGCTGGCCGGCATGGCGCTGGCCGAATCCGCGCTGCTGGAGCGCGTGCTCAAGCCCTATGTGGTGGTCAGCCAGGTCGTGCCCAAGCTGGCGCTGGCGCCGCTGTTCGTGCTGTGGTTTGGCTTTGGCATGTTGCCTACGGTGCTGATCACCGCGCTGATCTGCTTCTTCCCACTGATGGAAAACACGCTCACGGGCCTGCGCCAGGTCGATGCCCAGCGTCTACAGCTGTTCCGCATGTTGGGTGCGACCCGGCTGCAGACGCTGCTGCGGCTGAAATTGCCCACCGGCCTACCCGCCATCCTCGCAGGCCTGCGCGTAGCCGTGGTACTGGCCCTGGTCGGCGCCGTGGTGGCCGAGTTCATGGGCGCCAGCCGCGGCCTGGGCGCCGTGGTCATCGCCGCCCAGGGAATGATGGACACCACCCTCATGTTCGCGGCCCTGGTGCTCATTGCCGCCATGGGCCTGCTGCTGTACCAGGCCTGCCTTCTGTTCGAGCGCAGGCTGCTGCGCGCCCACGCCTTTTCCATCCCTCAACCTTGATCGCCACCCTGCCATGCATCACCCTACTCCGACTCTCTCCCGCCGCCAGTTGCTCGGCGCCTGCGCCGGCATCACCGGCCTGACGCTGGCGGGCGCCGGCATGGCCGCCCCGGCCCAGGGCAAGATCCGCCTGGCGGGCTGGAGCAAGCCCATCAGCGAGATCACCAACATCCTCGCCGAGCCCGACAAAGGCTTCTTCAAGGCCCAGGGTGTGGAACTGGCCTACCTGCCCGGCGCGGGCGGCGGCGACGCCATCCGCAACATGCTCAGCGGCCAGGCCGACGTGGCCTTCACCGACCCCGGCTCCTTCTTCATGGCGCTGGACAAGGGCGAGAAGCTGGTCGCCATCTACGACATCTATCCGCAGAACGTGTTCAACGTGGTCTCGCTCAAGTCGGCCGGCATCCACAAGCCCGCTGACCTCAAGGGCAAGAAGATCGGCGTCTACAGCCTTTCCAGCGGCACGCGCCAGAACCTGCTGGTCATGCTGCACCAGGCCGGCCTCAAGGAGTCGGACGTGACCATCGTCGTCACCGGCCTGCTCAACTTCGCGCCGCTGATGCAGGGCCAGGTCGATGCCACGGCCGCCACCGACACGGGCCTGGCCGTGGGCCTGCGCAAGGGCATGGGCGAGGTCAACGTGATGCAGGTGCGCGACCACTTGAACATCTCCAGCGACATGTTCGTGGTGCGTGAAGACGTGCTGCGCGAGAAAAAGGATCTGCTGAAGGCCTTTCTCAAGGGCTACCGCGACAGCGCGGCCTGGATGATGGCCAACCCCGAGGAAGCCGCCACGCTGGCCGGCAAATACGCCATCGACGGCACGCAGCGCGACATCAACCTTGACGTGGTCCGCCTGCGCAATGCATCCGCCCAGCCCGTGCAGGCCGGCAAGCCCCTGGGCAGCTTCGACCTCGTGGCGCTGCAAAAAGGCGCCGATGCCTACCATGCACTGGGCATGGTGCAGCGCCAGATCAAGGTGTCGGACGTGGTCAACACCAGCCTGCTGCCGGCAGCCTGATATGGCCCACTCGTCTGCCATGAACCTGCGCGGCAAGGTGGTACTGGTTACGGGCGCGGGCCGCGGCATAGGCGCGGCCATTGCCACGGCCTTTGCGCGCGAGGGCGCGATGGTGGCGGTCAACTACCTGTCCAACGCCGCCGCAGCAACGCAGACGGTGGCGGCCTGCCAGGCCGCCGGCAAGGACACAGGCGGCGATGCCTGGGCCGTTCAGGCCGACGTGGGCTCGCAGCCCGCGGTACAAGCCATGGTGGACGGCATCGCCCGCGAGGCCGGCGCCATAGACATCGTGGTCAACAACGCCTTCCGGCCCTATGCCTTCGACCCCGAGCGCCGCAGCCGCTTTGGCGAGCTGGACTGGAGCGACTACCAGGCCCAGTTCGACGGCGCCGTGGGCGCGGCCTTCAACGTCTGCCGCGCGGTGCTGCCGCAGATGCGCCAGCGCGCGCGCGGCAGCATCGTCAACATCGCCACCAACCTGGTCGAGCACCCGGTCGTGCCTTACCACGACTACACCACGGCCAAGGCCTCGCTGGTGGGGTTCAGCCGCAATCTGGCCAGTGAACTCGGCCCCATGGGCATACGCGTGAACTGCGTGGCGCCGGGCCTGGTCTATCCCACACAAGGCACGCAGAACACCAAGGAGTCGTTCCGCGAATCGCTGATGGCGGCCACGCCACTCAGGCGCCTGGCCAGCCCCGAGGACGTGGCCGGGCCGGTACTGTTCCTGGCCTCGGACCTGAGCGGCTTCATGACGGGCCAGGTGCTGTTCGTGGACGGCGGGCTGGTGATGCGGTGATTCGCCGAGCGGCTAGCGCGCTTGCCGACGACGATCAGGCTGTAGCGCCGCCCTCCGCCGGCCAGTCGCGGATATACGCCTTGAGCATCTGGTTCTCGAAATTCTGGCTGTCCACCACGGCCTTGGCCACGTCGTAGAAGCTGATCACGCCCATGAGCACGCGCTGGTCCATCACCGGCATGTAGCGCGCGTGCTGGTGCAGCATCATGCGGCGCACTTCGTCCATTTCGGTCTCGGGCGTGCAGATCAGGGGCTGGCCGTCCATGGCGGTGCTCACCGGCACGTCGCCCAGGGTGTTGCCGTTTTTCACCAGCGCCTGGATGACTTCGCGGAAGGTGAGCATTCCGACGAGGCTGCCGCGCTCCATGACGACGAGCGAGCCGATGTCCTTCTCGGCCATGACCTGCACGGCCACGGCCAGGGATTCGTCGGGCGTGACGGTGTAGAGCGTGTTGCCCTTGACGCGAAGGATGTCGCTGACTTTCATGGTGCGGGGATCTCCGGCGGTATTGCAGTGTTGCGGTCAATATAGCCCACAATCGCGGCCGATATCGTCACATTGGTCAACTCAGGAGACAAAGGGATGCCCGGTTATTCCGACCCCGGTTTCGACACCCTGGCCCTGCACGCAGGCAGCCAGCCCGACCCAGCCACGGGCGCGCGCGCCACGCCCATCCACCTCACGACTTCGTTCGTGTTCGAGTCCAGCGACCACGCGGCTTCCCTCTTCAACCTGGAGCGGCCCGGCCACGTCTACAGCCGCATCAGCAACCCCACCAACGCGGTGCTGGAGCAGCGCGTGGCCGCGCTCGAAGGCGGTGTGGGCGCGATCGCGGTGGCCAGCGGGCAGGCCGCGCTGCACCTGTCCATCGCCACGCTGATGGGCGCGGGCGCGCACATCGTGGCGAGCACCGCCCTCTACGGCGGCTCGCAGAACCTGCTGCACTACACGTTGCGGCGCTTCGGCATCGAGACGACCTTCGTCCAACCCGGCGACATCGACGGCTGGCGCACGGCCATCCGCCCCAACACCCGCCTGCTGTTCGGCGAGACCGTGGGCAACCCCGGCATGGAGGTGCTGGACATTCCCACCATCGCGCAGATCGCGCACGAGGCGGGCGTGCCGCTGCTGGTGGACTCCACCCTGACCTCGCCCTGGCTCATCAAGCCCTTCGAGCACGGGGCCGATCTGGTCTACCACTCGGCCACCAAGTTCCTCTCGGGCCACGGCACCGTGGTAGGCGGCGTGGTGGTCGATAGCGGCAGCTTCGACTGGGACGCCTCGGTGCGCTTTCCTGAACTGACCCAGCCCTACGACGGCTTCCACGGAATGGTGTTCACCGAGGAATCCAGCGTGGGCGCCTTCCTGCTGCGCGCTCGGCGCGAGGGCCTGCGCGACTTCGGCGCGTGCATGAGCCCGCACACGGCGTGGCTGATCCTGCAGGGCATCGAGACGCTGCCGCTGCGCATGGAGCGCCACGTGCGCAACACCGAGAAGGTGGTGCAGTTTCTCGCCAGCCACCCGTTCGTGGCGCGCGTGGGCCATCCACTGCTTGAATCGCACCCCAGCCACGCGCTCGCGCAGAAGCTGCTGCCGCGCGGCGCGGGCTCGGTGTTCAGCTTCGACCTCAAGGGCAACCGCGCGCAGGGCAAGCAATTCATCGAGGCGCTCAAGGTGTTCAGCCACCTCGCCAACGTGGGCGACTGCCGCTCGCTGGTCATCCACCCCGCCAGCACCACGCACTTCCGCATGAGCGACGAGGCGCTGGCCGCGGGCGGCATCAGCCAAGGCACGATCCGGCTGTCGATCGGGCTGGAGGATGCGGATGACCTGATCGACGACCTCAAGCGCGCGCTGAAGGCGGCAGAAAAGGCAGGTGCGTGATGCTCATCGAAGTCAACGGCGCACTCGCGTACTGCTACACCGGCGGCAAGGCGTTCGACGCGGCCAAGCCTACGGTGGTGATGGTTCACGGCGTGCTCAACGACCACAGCGTCTGGGCGCTGCAAAGCCGCTACCTCGCAAACCACGGCTGGAACGTGCTCGCGGTCGATCTGCCGGGCCACTGCCGCAGCGCAGGCGACGCGCCCGCCAGCGTGGAGCAGGCGGCGGACTTCATCGCCGCGCTGCTCGACGCCGTGGGCGTGGACAAGGCCGCGCTCGTGGGGCACAGCTGGGGTTCGCTGATCGCGCTGGAGGCCGCCGCGCGGCTGGGCGCGCGCGTGAGCCACCTGGCGCTGGTGGGCACGGCCTACCCGATGAAGGTGTCGCCCGCGCTGCTGGAATCGGCGCTGAACGCGCCGGAGAAAGCGCTGCGCATGGTCAACCAGTTCTCGCGCAGCACGCTCGCGCCGCCGTCGGGCGCGGGCTTCTGGGTCTATGGCGCGGGGCTGGCGCTGGGGCGGCGCGTGCTGCGCGGCAACCGCGCGGTCAATCTGTTCCACCGCGGCTTCGCGGCCTGCGACGGCTATGCGAACGGCGAGCGGGCCATGGCCGCCGTCCAGTGCCCGGTGCTGTTCGCGCTGGGCGCGCAGGACCAGATGACCACGCCCAAGGCCGCGCAAAGCCTGATCGGCGCCGCGCGTGCGGCGGGCAAGGCGGTGCGGGTGGTGCAGTTGCCCGTGGGGCACAACCAGATGAGCGAGGCGCCGGACGAGACGCTGTTCGCCCTGCGCGACTTTCTCGCCGCCTGATTCAGATAGAAATCGGCCTCCAGCCCAGGTACATTAAGCGCTAGCAGCTACTCTTTTGGTAGCAAATCCTGCAATCGCAAGCCAGCCAGCCCCGCCTGCTCCCACAACGGATCCAGCGCGGGCGCATGTTCCAGCAGCAGGCGCGCGAGCAGCGGCTCCAACGGCGTGGTCTGCGGGTCGGCCAGGAGCACATAGCGCGGCGGGGGCGGCTCGGCGCGGCCCTGGGGCAGTTCGGCAAGCTGGCCCACCCAGTCCAGCGCCAGCAGCGTTTCGAGCACGGGCTGTATCTGCCCCGCATCCACGCGCAGGCGCTGGGCCAGTTGGTCGAGCCGCAGCCCCCGGCCCGCCAGCGCGCGGGCGCGGTGCAGTTGCTGCACCACCTCCACCGCCAGCTGAAAGGCCCAGCCCTGGTGGTGGCTGGGGGGCCGTTCCACCCCCGCGAGCAGGCTGGGCAGGTAGGCCGCGACGACCGCGCCCAGCAGCAGGATGACCCAGGCCACATAAATCCAGAGCAGCAAAATGGGCAGCGTGGCAAAGGCGCCGTAGACCGCCGAATAGGTCGGCACCTGCGCCAGGTACAGCGCCAGCACCTTCTTGGCCCCTTCCATCACCACGGCCACGAACAGCCCGCCCGCCCAGGCGTGGCTCCACTTCACCTGCGTGTTGGGCACGTAGTGGTACAGGCTCGCCATGCCCGTCGCCAGCACGAAGAACTCCAGCGAATCGAACACGAAGCGCAGGCCGCCCGGCAATTGCGCCACCAGCCCGCGCGAGGCGGACATCACGTACGACGTGAGCGCCAGGCTCATGCCCAGCAGCAGCGGCCCCAGCGTGATCGCCGCCCAGTAGATGAGCACGCGCTGCGCCAGGGGCCGCAGCCGCCGCACGCGCCAAATGGTGTTGAGCGTGCGGTCGATGGTCAGGATCAGCATCAGCGCCGTCACCACCAGCCCCGAAAAGCCCACGATCCCCAACTGGCTGGCCTTGGCCGCGAACTGGGTGATGTAGCCCAGCACCTGCTCCGCAATGGTCACGGGCACCAGGCTGTCGATCAGCCAGTGCTGGAGCGACTCCTGCACCTTGGCAAAAATGGGAAACGCCGTGAACACCGCCAGCGCCACCGTGGCGAAGGGCACCAGCGCCAGGATGGTGGTGTAGGTCAGGCTGCTGGCCGTCAGGGCCAGGTTGTCTTCGAGAAAGCGCGCGTACAGCGTCTGGGCCGTGGTGCGCCACGGAAAGCGCTGCAATTGGGCAACCAGCGCCTTTGCGCGCTGCCGTAAGGTCAAAGGCATGGCCCTATGATGCCACCCCGATGAATCCGCCCTCTCCCTCTACCGATGTGGCCGCCACCCGCTGGCTGGCCGTGGGCAGCCTGCTGGGGCTGATCGCGCTGTGCGTGGCGTGGGAACTGTGGCTCGCGCCGCTGCGGCCCGGCGGCTCGTGGCTGGCGCTGAAGGCGCTGCCGCTCGCCATTCCGCTCGCGGGCCTGCTCAAGCGCCGCATGTACACCTACCGCTGGGTCAGCCTGGTGGTGTGGCTGTATTTCACCGAAGGCGTGGTGCGCGCCTGGAGCGACCCCGCGCCGGGCCGCTGGCTCGCGCTGGCCGAAGTCGTGCTGTGCTTGCTGCTGTTCACCGCCTGCGCGCTGCACGTGCGGCTGCGCTTGAAATCCGCCCGCCCTCGCCATGAACCTGCTTGACACCCTGCGCCACACCGTCGGCCCCGCCCATGTATTGACCGAGGGCGACCTCACCCCCTGGGAGCAGGACTGGCGCCGACGCACCCGTGGCAAGGCGCTGGCCGTGGTGCGTCCCGGCAGCACCGATGAAGTGGCCGCCGTGGTGCGCGCCTGCGCCGCCGCGCGCACGGCCATCGTGCCGCAGGGCGGCAACACCGGGCTGGTCGTGGGCTCGGTGCCGGACGGCACGGGCACGCAGGTGGTGCTCAACCTCACGCGCCTGAACGCCGTGCGCGCCATCGACAAAGACAACCTCGCCCTGACCGCCGAGGCCGGCTGCATCCTGCAGAACGTGCAGGCGGCGGCAGAGCAAGCGGGCCTGCTGTTCCCGCTCTCGCTCGCCGCCGAAGGCAGTTGCACCATCGGCGGCAACCTGGGCACCAATGCGGGCGGAACCCAGGTGCTGCGCTACGGCAACGCGCGCGAACTCTGCCTGGGGCTGGAAGTGGTCACGCCCCAGGGCGAGGTGTGGCACGGCCTCAAAGGGCTGCGCAAGGACAACACCGGCTACGACCTGCGCGACCTGTTCATCGGCAGCGAGGGCACGCTGGGCGTCATCACCGCCGCCACGCTCAAGCTCTACCCCCGGCCCGCCGCGCAATTGACGGCCTGGGCCGCCGTGCCGTCGATGGAGCAGGCCGTGGCGCTGCTGGCCCTGGCGCACCAGCACCTGGGCGCGGGGCTGACGGGCTTCGAGGTGATGGGGCGTTTTGCCCTGTCGCTGGTGCACCGGCACATGCCGCAGCTGCGCGTGCCCTTCGTAGAGCAGGACGACGTGCCCTATTGCGTGCTGCTGGAGAACTCCGACAGCGAATCCGAACACCACGCCCGCGCCCGCTTCGAGGCACTGCTGGTCGCCGCCCTGGGTGCCGGTTGCGTCAGCGACGCCGTGGTGGCCGAGAACATCGCTCAGGCGCAGGGGCTCTGGCACATCCGCGAGAGCATTCCGCTCGCGCAGGCCGAAGAGGGGCTGAACATCAAGCACGACATCTCGGTGCCGATCTCGCGCATCCCCGCCTTCGTGGCGCACACCGACGCGCTGCTCGCGCGCGCCATCCCCGGCGTGCGCCTGGTCAACTTCGGCCACCTGGGCGACGGCAACCTGCACTACAACGTGCAGGCGCCCGAGCACGGCGACCCGGCCCTCTTCCTGCGCGAGCAGGAAGAACACGTCAACCACCTGGTCTACGAAGCCGTGGCGCGGTTCGGCGGCTCGTTCTCCGCCGAGCACGGCATCGGCGCGCTCAAGGCCGGCAAGCTGGAAACGTACCAGTCGCCCGTCGCCGTTTCCATGATGCGGGCGGTGAAGCAGGCGCTGGACCCGCTGGGCATCATGAACCCTGGGCGGGTGCTCTGCGCATAAAATCTGCGCATTCCCCAGGAGGCCGCCATGCTCCAATTTGCCAATGCGCCCAAGAAGGCCACCAACCTCTTGCTGAACACCAAAGTGCTGGAAATGGCCCGCGAACTGGGCCTGAACCTGTCGCAGACGGTGGACACCCTGCTCGCCCAGGAGGTGGAGCGCCGCTACTGGGAAAAGTGGAACGAAGACAACAAAGAGGCCGTGGCCGCCTACAACGCGCGCATTGCCCGCGAAGGGCTGCCCCTGGCCAAGTACCGCAGCTTCTGACACGCAATGGCCCGGTTCGACGTTTACCGCCACCCAGACGCAGAGTTGCGCCGCTTCACGCCTTTTCTGCTGGACGTGCAAAACGACTACATCCACAGCCTCGGCACCCGCGTGGTGCTGCCGCTGCGGGACGCCCAACTGGCCAGCACACCGATGCGCGACCTCAACCCCGGCTTCGAGATCGACGGCCTCCAGGTCGTGCTGGATACACCCGCCATTGCCGCCTTTCCCGCCGCCGAACTGCGCAACCCCGTCATGAGCCTGCGCAGGCATTCCGACCAGATCGTCAGCGCGCTCGACACGCTCTTTGGCTCCTATTGATATGCACCACCCCATCCGCTCCCAGTACGAAGATTTCATGCGCCACGTGTTCGAGCACGGCGTGGCCAAGGGCGACCGCACCGGCACCGGCACCCGGAGCGTGTTCGGCCACCAGATGCGCTTCGACCTGCGCGAGGGCTTCCCGCTGGTCACCACCAAGAAAGTACACCTCAAGAGCATCATCCTGGAACTGCTGTGGTTCCTGCGCGGCGACGGCAACGTGCGCTGGCTGCAGGAGCGCGGCGTGACCATCTGGGACGAATGGGCGCGCGATGACGGCGACCTGGGGCCGGTGTACGGCGTGCAATGGCGCAGCTGGCCCACGCCCGGCGGCGGGCACATCGACCAGATCCAGCAGGTGGTGGACACGCTCAAAAGCAACCCCGACTCGCGCCGCATCATCGTCAGCGCCTGGAACGTGGCCGACCTGGACCGGATGGCGCTCATGCCCTGCCACACCTTCTTCCAGTTCTACGTGGCCGAGGGCCGCCTCAGCTGCCAGCTCTACCAGCGCAGCGCCGACATCTTCCTGGGCGTGCCCTTCAACATCGCCAGCTACGCCCTGCTCACCCACATGCTCGCGCAGCAATGCGATCTAGAGGTAGGCGACTTCATCTGGACGGGCGGCGACTGCCACATCTACAACAACCACTTCGAGCAGGTGCGGACCCAGCTGGCCCGCACGCCCCGTCCCTACCCCAGGCTGAAGATCAAGCGCCGCCCGGCGTCGATCTTCGACTATGCCTACGAAGACTTCGAGGTCGAGGGCTACGACCCGGCCCCGCCCATCAAGGCTCCCGTGGCCGTCTGAACCGATGGAAATCGCCCTCATCTACGCCCGCGCCGCCAACGGCATCATCGGCAAGGACGGCGCCATGCCCTGGCACCTGCCGGAAGACCTGGCGCATTTCAGGCAGCTTACCCACGGCCACCCCGTCATCATGGGCCGCAAGACCTGGGATTCGCTGCCCGCGCGCTTCCGCCCGCTGCCAGGGCGCGTGAACATCGTGGTCACGCGGCAGGCAGATTGGAGCCAAAATGGCACACAGCGCGCATCTAGCCTGCGCGAAGCGCTATCGATAGCAGAGCAAACCGGCGCTGCTACCGCCTGGGTCATCGGCGGCGCGCAGATCTACGCCCAGGCCCTGCCCCTGGCCCGGCGCGTGGAAGCCACCGAAATCGAGCGCGACTACGCGGGCGACGCCCACGCCCCCACGCTGGGCCCCGAATGGGTGGAAGGCGCCCGCAGCCGCCACACCAGCGCCAGCGGCCTGCCCTTCAGCTTTGTCACCTACACCAAGCATTGCGGATAAAAGCCAGAGCAACCTGCTCGACTGTTACCTTTTCACCTGTTTGTCACCAAGGTGTTCCGTGCTATCTTCGCGCCCCATGTCCAGATGGTTAGCTCTTCTCCTACTGGCTGGCTGCGCCAGCGCCTACGCAGCCCCCGACGCTGCCACCCCTACCGACGACACCCTGACCCGCTTTCTCAGCGAACGGGCGGTGCTTTTGCAGCAGCTTGACGAAATGCGCAGCAACGTGGCGGGCCGCACGTCCGATCTGGTCGTCACCGCCATGGGCTTTCTCGGCGTGCCCTACCGCCGTGGCGGCAACAGCGCCGAAAGCGGCTTCGACTGCAGCGGCTTCGTGCGCGCCATGTACGAAAAGTCCGTCGGCCTGATCCTGCCGCGCAACGCATCGCAGCAGGCCCATGCCTCCGAAGCCATCGACAAGAAAGACCTGCAGCCCGGCGACCTGGTGTTCTTCAACACCATGCGCCGCGCCTTCAGCCACGTGGGCATCTACGCGGGCGACGGCAAATTCATCCACGCGCCCCGCACCGGCGCCGAAGTGCGCGTGGAAGACATGAACACCAGCTACTGGCAGCGCCGCTTCGACGGTGCGCGCCGCGTCACGCCCCAGGCGCTGGCCGAGCAGAAATAACCCCACGGCAACCACAGGCCCTGGCCGCCGCCCCATCTGCAAAGATGCGGCGGCTTTTTTACGCGGGCCACGCGGCACTGTCCGACAATGGCCCCCTGGCGGCGGACGTACAGTCCAGGCCATCGTTTCATTTCTTAAGGAGTTCGTATTTATGTTGTCTCTTCTGGGTACCCTCCTCGTGGGCCTGATCGTGGGCCTGATCGCGCGCGCCCTCAAGCCCGGCGACGACAAGCTCGGCCTCATCATGACCTCGCTCCTGGGCGTGGCGGGCTCTTTCCTTGCCAGCTACGTGGGCGTGGCCATGGGCTGGTACCGCCAGGGCGAGGCGGCGGGCTGGATCGCCTCGGTAGTCGGCGCCATCGTGCTGCTGGTCATCTACGGCTTCATCAAGAAGTCCAGCAATTGAGCTTCATGCGTCCGCCGCGTTGGAAGCTCGGGCAGCCCACCGCCCGCCAGCTCGCGGCGGACAACCCGCGTCTGCTCGCCGCCGTGCAGCGCGCGCAAAAGCTGCTGCACCGCCGCGCGCTGGTGGCCGCCGCCGCCAGCGCCGTGCCGCTGCCCGGGCTGGACTGGGCGGTGGACGCCGCCCTGCTCACGCGCCTGGTGCCGCAAGTCAACGCCGAATTCGGGCTCACGCCCGCGCAGCTCGACCGGCTCGACCCGCACAAGCGCGAGCAGGTGCAAAAGGCCGTGGCGCTGGTGGGCTCGGCGCTCATCGGCAAATTCATCACGCGCGAACTGGTGCTGCGCGCGGCCCAGGCGGCGGGAATGCGCCTGTCGGCCCAGCAGGCCGCCAAATACGTGCCCATCGCGGGCCAGGCCGCCTCCGCCGCGCTGGGCTATGCCACGCTGCGCTACCTGGGCGAGCAGCACCTGCGCGACTGCGTGCGCGTGGTGCAAGCCGCGCACCTCTCCCTGCCCCCATTGCCATGACGCGCCATTGGCTCATGAAGTCCGAGCCCGACGAGTGCTCGATCGACGACGCCCTCGCCGCCCCTCACGCCACCGTGCCCTGGACCGGCGTGCGCAACTACCAGGCGCGCAACTTCATGCGCGACGAGATGCGGGTGGGCGACGGCGTGCTGTTCTACCACTCCAGCTGCCCGGAGCCGGGCATCGCGGGCATTGCGCGCGTGGCCTCGGGCACGCGGCCCGACCCGACGCAGTTCGACCCCGCATCGCCCTACCACGACCCGAAATCGCCGCCCGGCAACCCGCGCTGGCTGCTGCTGGACGTGCAGGCCCTGCGCAAGACACGGCTGCTGGGCCTGCCCGAGCTGCGCGCCGCCCCCTCGCTGGCCAGCCTGCGCATCCTGCAGCGCGGCAACCGCCTGTCCATCACGCCGGTGACGGACGCGGAGTGGCAGGCGGTTCTTGCCCTGCTTTAGCCCGCTGGAGGCGGCAGGATCTCCAGCACCGCCTCCTTCGGGCGCCCCAGCCGCGTGCCCAGCGGGCCTGCCACCACGGGCCGTTCCATCAGCACCGGGTGCTGCACCATGAAGTCCAGCAGTTGCTCGTCGCTCCACTTCGCGTCGGCCAGGCCCAGTTCTTCATAAGGCGGCGCTTTCTTGCGCAGCAGCCCGCGCACCCCACCGCCCAGCGCGGCCACCAGTTCGCGCAGGCGTTCCTTGCCGGGCGGGGTTTTCAGGTATTCGACGACGGTGGGCTCGATGCCGCGTTCGCGCAGCATGGCCAGCACCTGGCGCGAGGTGCTGCACTGCGGGTTGTGGTAGATCGTATAGGCAGACATGCGGGGCATGATAAGGTCGCCATCCCTGCCGCTACTCCTGCCGATAGACCAGCACCTTCAGCGCCCGGTCCGCGTCCACGTCCTGGAACACCGCCGGGTTGGCCACGCGCTCCACGAAGGCGAGTTCCGGCGCCAGTTCCCGCATCTGGTCCTGCAGGAACGCCATGCCCAGTTCGGGCGCGTTCAGGCACAGCAACGCATGGCCGCCCGGGGCCAGCAGGCCGGGCAGGCGGCGCAGGAGGCGCGCGTAGTCCTTGGTGGCGACGAAGCTGCCCTTCTGGTAGCTGGGCGGGTCCATGATCACCAGGTCGTACGGGCCGCCGCGCGTGATCTTGCCCCACGAACTGAAGATGTCGTGCGCCAGGAAGCTGGCGCCCGCGTCCAGCCCGTTGAGCCGGTGGTTCTGCTGTCCCGTGGCGAGGGGGCCGCGCGCCATGTCCACATTGACCACCTGGGCCGCCCCGCCCTGCAGCGCCGCGACCGAGAAGGCGCAGGTGTAGGCGAACAGGTTGAGCAC
Source organism: Acidovorax sp. (assembly GCA_047601665.1). GTDB lineage: Bacteria > Pseudomonadota > Gammaproteobacteria > Burkholderiales > Burkholderiaceae_C > JASGIT01. The sequence continues at coordinate 3,635,663 of JASGIT010000001.1, read as the reverse complement.
CTTGCGCGCGCCGTGCTCGCGCACCCAGCGGCGGCCCTCGGCCATGTCGAGGAACAGGCCGTGGTTCTGGCCGCGCAGCACGTGCACCCGATAGTGCGCGCCGGCTTCGGTGACGACGTGCGGCTCGGGCACGCTGCCGGCCATCAGGCGCGTGCCGGCGTGGCCGGCGCCGCGCTGCTGGAACACCCAGGCGAGCGGCTGCCCCGGCGCCAATTCGGCCCAGCGCGCTCGCAGCGCATCGCCGATGGCGGCCAGCTGCGCCTCGGTGGCGGGCGCGAAGCTGGTCAGCACGAAGACGGGCGGATAAGCATCCAGCGTCCACGGCTCGCAGCCCGGGTGCAGGCCGCCCCGGCCGTGGAAGATGCGCTGTGCGTCGATGGGCAGCGGCATGGCGGCGATGGTGTCGAGCAGGGCTTGCATGTATTTCCAATGTTTTTGGCCTCCAGCGCTTATGTGACAAGCGCTGGCAGCTATCAATTATGAAGCAAGGCAAGGTTTTCGCTGCTTCTACAATCCCCTTCACGCTCAGCCCCAAGGAAGCCGCATGGAATGGAACCGTCTGCTGTCTACCAAGAAGTTCAAGATAGAGGACGGCTCCATCGCGGAATACCACTCGTCCAACCAGCAAAGCCACCAGACCCGCAGCGAATACCAGCAGGACCACGACCGGGTCGTGTTCTCGCGCGCCTTCCGCCGGCTGGGCCGCAAGACGCAGGTGCACCCGCTGGCGCAGAACGACCACATCCACAACCGGCTGACGCACAGCGTCGAGGTGGCCGCCGTGGGCCGGAGCATCGGCATCAAGGTGGGCGAAGCGCTGAAGGCGGCCCGCCAGCTGCCCGAGCCGTTCACGCCCTACGACATCGGGGCCATCGTGCAGGTGGCCTGCCTGGCGCACGACATCGGCAATCCGCCCTTCGGCCACACCGGGGAGGACGCGCTGCGCGAATGGTTCGCCCACCCGGGCAACCAGCGCTACCTGGAGGGCCTGGCCGCCGCCGAGGCCCGGGATTTGCAGACCTACGAGGGCAACGCCCACGCGCTGCGCATCGTCTGCACGACCGAGATGTACACCGGCCTGGGCGGTATGCGCCTCTCCTGCGCCAGCATCGGGGCCCTGCTGAAGTACCCGTGGACTTCAGACCAATCCGGCCCCAAGGGCAAGTTCAACATCTACCAGTCCGAGCTGCCCTACTTCCGGGCCGTGGCGCAGGAACTGGGCCTGCCGGAGCAGGAGCCAGGCCGCCGCTGGGGCCGGCACCCGCTGTCGTACCTGATGGAGTCGGCGGATGACATCTGCTACTCGGTGCTGGACCTGGAGGACGCGGTGGAGATGGGCATCCTCTCGGCGGACGAGTTCGAGGCGCGGTTCGAGGAATACCGCCTGAGCCCCCACGTCACCGACCCCCGGCAGCGCTGCGCGACGCTGCGCAGCAAATTCATCGGCGACTGCGTGGACCACGCGAGCCAGGAGTTCATGAAGCACCACGGCGCGATCATGGCGGGCGCCTACGGGCATCCGGACTTCTTCCAGGACTCCAGCGCCCGCTGCGCCGTGTCGCTGCAGGCCTCCAAGGCGCTGGCCCGCGAGCGCATCTACACCCACCCCGGCAAGATCAAGCAGGAGATCGGGGCCTACCCCTGCCTGCACCATCTGCTGGACCTGTTCATTCCCGCCGTCGATGGCCTGTACCGCCAGCAAGGCTTGAGCGAGCGGCAGAAGAGAATCCTGAAGCTGCTGGACCGGCCGCCGCGCGCGGACGGCGGCAAGTACCGCGCCTTCCTCGAAGTGCTCGACTTCATCGGCGGCATGACCGACAACTACGCGCTGGCGCTGGCGCGGGAGACGTCGGGGTTCTGACGACAGACGGTTCTGGCTACAGGATATCCAGCGGCTGCTTGCGCCGGGGCGGCGGCGAGACGGCGTCTATGGCCGCCCAATCCTGCGCATCCAGCACCAGCGACAGCGCCGCCGCATTGGCGCGTACGTGCTCCGCGCTGCCGCTTTCGGGGATCGCCACCACATGGCCGTGGCGCAGCGCCCAGGCCAGGGCCACGGCGGCGGCCGAGACGCCGTGCCGGTCGCCAATCTCTCCGAGCAGCGGGTCATCGATCAGCTCGCGGTGGCCCAGCGGGCAATAGGCCATCACGCCCACGCCGTGCTCGCGGCACCAGGGCAGCAGGTCGAACTCGATGCCCCGGCTGCGCACGTTGTAGAGCACCTGGTTGACCACGCAGTGGCGGCCCTGCGGCACGCGCCAGAGTTCCCGCATGTCGTCGGTGTCGAAGTTGGAGACGCCCCAGTGCCTGATCTGGCCCTGGGCCTTCAACTCCTCGAACGCGGCCACGGTCTCGGCCAGGGGCACGGAGCCACGCCAGTGCAGCAGGTACAGGTCGATGCAGTCCACGCGCAGGCGCTGGCGGCTGGCCTCACAGGCGCGCAGCACGCCGCGGCGGCTGGCGTTGTGGGGCAGCACCTTGCTGACCAGAAAGGGCCGGGCAGGCATCCGGCGCAGCGCGTCGCCAATCAATTCTTCCGACAGACCGTCGCCGTACATCTCGGCGGTGTCGATCAACGTCAACCCCAGGCCCACGCCGGTAACTAGGGCCTGCAATTCGGCATCCCAGGCCCTGCGGCCCTGGCCCAGGTTCCATGAACCCAACCCCAGGCGGGCGTGGCCTTGCAAAAACGGGAGTTCGGTGGTGGCCATGCTGTTTATTGCTCCAATCAGCCTCCAGCGCTTATGCAGCAAGCGCTAGCAGCTATCAAAAATGTAGTAATCAAATCAACGCCGCTCCTGCGCTGCAAAAATGAAAAAGCCGCGCAGCCCATATAGGACATGCGCGGCCAGCTACGTATTCAGTAGCGTTTTACTTCTTCTGCGGCGGCACGTCCGTGCAGGAGCCGTGCGCGATCTCCGCCGCCATGCCGATGCTTTCGCCCAGCGTGGGGTGGGGGTGGATGGTCTTGCCGATGTCCACCGCGTCCGCACCCATTTCGATGGCCAGGGCCACCTCGCCGATCATGTCACCCGCGTGCGTGCCGACCATGCCGCCGCCGAGGATCTTGCCGTGGCCGTGGGCCTCCGGCGAGTCGTCGAACAGCAGCTTGGTGTAGCCCTCGTCGCGGCCATTGGCGATGGCGCGGCCCGAGGCCGTCCAGGGGAACAGGCCCTTCTTGACCTTGATGCCCTGGGCCTTGGCCTGGTCTTCGGTCAGGCCCACCCAAGCCACTTCGGGGTCGGTGTAGGCCACGCTCGGGATCACGCGGGCGTTGAACGCGGCGGATGCCAGCGCCTTGTCGCCCTTGAGTTCACCGGCGCAGACTTCCGCCGCCACGTGCGCCTCGTGCACCGCCTTGTGGGCGAGCATAGGCTGGCCCACGATGTCGCCGATGGCGAAGATGTGCGGCACGTTGGTGCGCATCTGGATGTCGACGTTGATGAAGCCGCGATCCGTCACCGCCACGCCGGCCTTGTCGGCGCCGATCTTCTTGCCGTTGGGCGTACGGCCCACGGCTTGCAGCACGAGGTCGTAGGTCTGCGGCTCGGGGGCCGTGCCGCCCTCTTCCGCCGGGGCGAAGCTGACCTTGATGCCCTCGGGCGTGGCTTCCGCGCCCACGGTCTTGGTCTTCAACATGATGTTGTCGAAGCGGTGGGCGTTCATCTTCTGCCAGACCTTGACCAGATCACGGTCGGCGCCTTGCATCAGGCCGTCCAGCATTTCGACCACGTCGAGGCGCGCACCCAGGGTGCTGTACACCGTGCCCATTTCGAGGCCGATGATGCCGCCGCCCAGGATCAACATGCGCTTCGGAACACCCGTCAGCGCGAGGGCGCCGGTGGAGTCCACGACGCGCGGATCGTCGGGCATGAACGGCAGGCGCACGGCCTGCGAACCCGCCGCGATGATGGCGCGCTGGAACGCCACCACCTTCTTGCCGCCGGTCTTTTCCTGGCCGACTGCGCCGGTGGTTTCCTCCACTTCGAGGTGGTTGGCGCCGACGAAGCTGCCCACGCCGCGCACGATGGTCACCTTGCGCATCTTGGCCATGGCGGCCAGGCCGCCGGTCAGTTTGCCGATGACCTTTTCCTTGTGGCCGCGCAGGGTGTCCACGTTGACGGCGGGCGCGCCGAAGCTGACGCCCACCTTGTCGAGGTGGGCCACTTCGTCGATCACGGCGGCCACGTGCAGCAGCGCCTTGGACGGAATGCAGCCCACGTTTAGGCACACGCCGCCCAGGGTGGCGTAGCGCTCGACGATGACCACTTTCAGGCCCAGGTCGGCCGCGCGGAAGGCGGCGGAGTAGCCGCCAGGGCCACCGCCCAGGACAACCACGTCGCATTCCACGTCGGCGCTGCCGCCGAAGCTGGCTGCCACGGGGGCAGGCGCTGCCGGAGCCGGCGCCGCGGCGGCGGGGGCCGGAGCAGCAGGCGCGGGAGCGGGAGCCGGGGCCGCCGCGTCGCCCGAGACTTCGAGCGCGATCAGCACCGAGCCTTCGCTGACCTTGTCGCCCAGCTTGACCTTCAGTTCCTTGACCACGCCCGCGTGGCTCGACGGGATTTCCATCGACGCTTTGTCGGACTCCACGGTGACCAGGCTCTGCTCCACCTTGATGGTGTCGCCGGGCTGGACCAGCACTTCGATCACGGCCACTTCGGAGAAGTCGCCGATGTCGGGCACTTTGATGTCGATCACTGCCATGTCAGGGTTCCTTTCACAGCAGCACGCGGCGGAAGTCGCCGAGGATCTGGCCGAGGTAGGCGTTGAAGCGCGCGGCGGCGGCCCCGTCGATCACGCGGTGGTCCCAGGTGAGCGACAGCGGCAGCATCAGGCGCGGCTGGAAGGCCTTGCCGTCCCATTTGGGTTCGGTCTGGCTCTTGCACACGCCGAGGATGGCGACTTCGGGCGCGTTGATGATGGGCGTGAAGTAGCGCCCGCCGATGCCGCCCAGGCTGGAGATGGTAAAGGTGGCGCCGGACATGTCGGCGGGGCCGAGCTTGCCGTCACGCGCCTTCTTGGCGAGGTCGCCCATTTCCTGGCTGATCTGCAGCACGCCCTTCTTGTCGGCGTCCTTGATGACGGGCACGACGAGGCCGTTGGGCGTGTCGGCCGCGAAGCCGATGTGGTAATACTGCTTGTAGATCAGCGCGTCGCCGTCCAGCGAGCTGTTGAACTCGGGGAACTTCTTGAGCGCGGCCACGCTGGCCTTGATCAGGAAGGCGAGCATCGTGACCTTGACGCCGCTCTTCTCGTTCTCCTTGTTGGTGGAGACGCGGAAGGCTTCGAGGTCGGTGATGTCGGCGTCGTCATGGTTGGTGACGGCCGGAATCATGATGGCGTTGCGCAGCAGGTTCGCGCCGCTGATCTTCTTGATGCGGCCCAGTTCCTTGCGCTCGATCGGGCCGAACTTGGTGAAGTCCACCTTGGGCCAGGGCAGCAGGTCGAGGCCCACGCCGGAGCCGCCGCCACCTGCCGGGGCCTTGGCGGCCTGCGCCTTGGTCTGCACCGCGCCGCTCATCACCTGCTTGGTGAAGCTCTGGACGTCTTCGGCGGTGATGCGGCCCTTGTTGCCGGAGCCCCTGACCTCTTCCAGCGGCACGCCGAGTTCGCGGGCGAACTTGCGCACCGAGGGCGATGCGTAGGGCAGTTGGCCGGTGGGCGCCACCGTCGGGTTGTGCGCCGGAGCGGATGCCGTGGCCGCCGCAGGAGCGGCAGCGGCGGCCTGGGCCGGAGCGGGCGCAGCGGCGGCAGGCGCCGGAGCGGCAGCCGCCGGGGCCGGGGCGGCAGCGCCGCCCGCGCCTTCGAGCACGGCCACGAGGTCGCCCTGGTTGACCTTGTCGCCCAGCTTGATCTTGAGTTCCTTCACCACGCCGGCGGCGGGCGACGGGATTTCCATCGACGCCTTGTCGGACTCCACGGTGAACAGGGATTGCTCCTTGGTCACCGTGTCGCCCACCTTCACCAGCAGTTCGATGACAGCCACGTCCTTGAAGTCGCCGATGTCGGGCACGTGCACTTCCAGAGTGCCGGCGGCGGCGGGGGCCGCAGCGGGTGCGGGCGCCGCCACAGGAGCCGGGGCAGCGGCAGCAGGTGCCGGAGCCGCAGCAGGCGCGGCGGCTTCAGCAGCGCCAGCCGCTTCCAGCACGGCGATGACCGTGCCTTCGCTGACCTTGGCGCCCAGGGCCACCTTCAGTTCCTTGATCACGCCCGCGTGGCTCGACGGAATCTCCATCGACGCCTTGTCGGACTCCACGGTGATGAGGGATTGCTCCACCTTCACCGTGTCGCCCACGCTGACCAGCAGCTCGATCACGCCCACTTCGTCGAAATCGCCGATGTCGGGCACTTTGATGTCAATCAATGCCATGTTTGTGTCTCCGGTTCTTTTAGGCGTAGAGCGGGTTCACCTTTTCGGTGTTGATGCCGTACTTCTTGATGGCTTCGGCCACCTTGGCCTTGTCCAGCTTGCCCTCTTGCGCCAGCGCGTTCAGGGCCGCCACGGTGATGTAGTGGCGGTTGATCTCGAAGTGCTCGCGCAGCTTGCTGCGGAAGTCGCTGCGGCCGAAGCCGTCGGTGCCCAGCACCTTGTACGAGCGGCCTGCCGGGATGAAGGGGCGGATCTGTTCCGCGTAGTTCTTCATGTAGTCGGTGGAGGCGACCACGGGGCCGGTGCTCTTCGAGAGCTGCTGCTCCACGAAGGACTGGCGCGGCGTTTCCAGCGGGTGCAGCAGGTTCCAGCGTTCCACGTCCTGGCCGTCGCGGGTCAGTTCGTTGAAGCTCGGGCAGCTCCACACGTCGGCCTGCACGCCCCAGTCGGCGGCCAGCAGCTTCTGCGCCTCCAGGCTTTCGCGCAGGATGGTGCCGGAGCCCAGCAGTTGCACGCGCTTGTCGCCGTCGGCGCCGGGCTTGCACAGGTACATGCCCTTGATGATCTGCTCTTCCGTGCCGGCGGTGAGGCCGGGCATGGCGTAGTTCTCGTTCAGCAGGGTGATGTAGTAGAAGACGTTTTCCTGGCGCTCGACCATGCGCTTGAGGCCGTCATGCATGATCACGCCGACTTCGTGCGCGAAGGTCGGGTCGTAGGTCACGCAGTTAGGGATGGTGCCCGCCAGGATGTGGCTGTGGCCGTCTTCGTGCTGCAGGCCCTCGCCGTTCAGCGTGGTGCGGCCCGAGGTGCCGCCCAGCAGGAAGCCGCGCGCCTGCATGTCGCCCGCCGCCCAGGCCAGGTCGCCGATGCGCTGGAAGCCGAACATCGAGTAGTACACGTAGAACGGAACCATGATGCGGTTGTTCGTCGAGTACGACGTGGCCGCGGCGATCCAGCTCGCCATGCCGCCCGCTTCGTTGATGCCTTCCTGCAGGATCTGGCCGGCCTTGTCTTCCTTGTAGTACATCACCTGGTCGCGGTCGACCGGGGTGTAGAGCTGGCCCTTGGGGTTGTAGATGCCGATCTGGCGGAACAGGCCTTCCATGCCGAAGGTGCGGGCCTCGTCCACCAGGATGGGCACGGTGCGCGGGCCGATGGCCTTGTCGCGCAGCAGCTGCGTCAGGAAGCGCACGTAGGCTTGTGTGGTCGAGATCTCGCGGCCTTCGGCGGTGGGCTCCAGCACGGCCTTGAAGGTGTCGAGCGAGGGCACGGTGAAGCTCTCGTCGGCCTTGGTGCGGCGGTGCGGCAGGTAGCCGCCCAGGGCCTTGCGGCGCTCGTGCAGGTACTTCATTTCCGGCGTGTCGTCGGCCGGCTTGAAGTACGGCACCTTGGCGAGTTCGCTGTCCGGGATCGGGATGCCGAAGCGGTCGCGGATGTACTTGATGTCCTCGTCGGCCAGCTTCTTGGTCTGGTGCACGTTGTTGCGCGCCTCGCCGGCCTTGCCCATGCCGTAGCCCTTCACGGTCTTGACCAGCAGCAGCGTGGGCTGGCCCTTGTGCTCGTTGGCGGCGTGGAAGGCGGCGTAGACCTTGCTCGGCTCGTGGCCGCCACGGCGCAGATCGAACAGTTCGTCGTCGCTCATGTGCTCCACGAGCTTGAGCGTCTCGGGGTACTTGCCGAAGAAGTTCTTGCGCAGGTACGCGCCGTTCATGGCCTTGAAGGTCTGGTAGTCGCCGTCGATGGTTTCCATCATCAGCTGCTTGAGCTTGCCGCTCTTGTCGCGCGCCAGCAGCGGATCCCAGCCGTTGCCCCACAGCAGCTTGATGACGTTCCAGCCCGCGCCGCGGAATTCGCCTTCGAGCTCCTGGATGATCTTGCCGTTGCCGCGCACCGGACCGTCCAGGCGCTGCAGGTTGCAGTTGATGACGAAGACCAGGTTGTCGAGGTTTTCACGCGCGGCCAAGCCGATGGCGCCCAGCGATTCGGGCTCGTCCATCTCGCCGTCGCCGCAGAACACCCAGACCTTGCGGTTCTCGGTATTGGCGATGCCGCGCGCGTTCAGGTACTTGAGGAAGCGCGCCTGGTAAATCGCCATCAGCGGGCCCAGGCCCATGCTGACGGTGGGGAACTGCCAGAACTCGGGCATGAGCTTGGGGTGCGGGTAGCTGGACAGGCCCTTGCCGTCCACTTCCTGGCGGAAGCTGTCGAGTTGCGCCTCGGAGATGCGGCCTTCGAGGAAGGCGCGGGCGTAGATGCCGGGGGAGCTATGGCCCTGGATGTAGAGCAGGTCACCGCCGTGGTTCTCGCTCTCGGCGTGCCAGAAATGGTTGAAGCCGGCACCGAACATGCTGGCCACGGAGGCAAAGGAGCCGATGTGGCCGCCCAGGTCGCCGCCATCCTCGGGATTCAGGCGGTTGGCGCGCACCACCATGGCCATGGCGTTCCAGCGCATGTAGGCGCGCAGGCGCTTTTCGATCTCGATGTTGCCGGGGCAATGGGCTTCCTGCTCGGGCTCGATGGTGTTCACGTAGCCGGTGGTGGCGGAGAACGGCAGGTCGATGCTGCTTTGGCGCGCGTGCTCCAGCAGTTCTTCGAGCAACCCGTGGGCGCGCTCGGGGCCTTCGCGCTCGATGACGGCGGACAGGGCGTCCAGCCACTCGCGGGTTTCCTGTTGATCGACGTCCGTGCCGACGCCATGTTGTGCAGCCATGCTTTGTCTCCTTTAGGTTAGCGGGTTGCAGTTTAGGGGGTTGAAGCGGAGTTTCGCATACTTTTCTAAAATTTCAAATACTGATTTTGAATTTCACTATTTGAAATTCACTCGAACAATTCGTCACTACACTCCTGGCATGGATTCCACAACCGTAAAACCCCAGGGGTTGGGGCTGAGGCGCTTGCGCGGGCTGTTCTGGCGCTGGTGGCGCAGCCTGTCCCCCGTCCGGCAGGATCGTTTTGCGGCCGCCGCGCCGCTGGCGGCGGTGCTCATGTTCATGGCGGCGATCATGGCGGCCTTCTGGTATTTGCGCGCGGAGGAGCTGGACCGCGAGCAGGAGGCCCTCAAGCGCGACGTGGAGTACGCCCAGCAGCGCGTGCGCCTGCGCCTGCTGGAGCGGCAGGAACAGTTGATGCGCATCGCGCGCGACATTTCCAACGAGGAGATGGACCGCGCCGAATTCACCGCCCGCGCGGAAGCGCTGATCAGCCAGTACCCCGAGTTGCAGACCATCACCTGGGTGGACGAGCGCCGCCGCGTGCGCGCGAGCCAGACCGCGCCCACGGTGGCCGGCAGCCAGATGCACGTCGCGGGCGAGGTGCTGCAGAACGGCAGCGCGGCCGACACCTACAACCTGGTGCGCGACCTGCACCAGCCCGTGTATGCGCAGCCGCTGGCGGCCCAGGGCGAATCCACGCCCTTCCTGCAGCTGCAGGTGCCGCTGTCGTCGCAGGGCGAGTTCGCCGGCGTGGTGCTGGGCGAATACTCCATCGACAGCCTGCTGCGCTACGGCACGCCCACCGAGGTGCTGGCGCGCTACGCCGTCACCCTGCGCGACGCGCACGGCCACCTGCTGGCGGGCACGCCGCTCGCGCCGCGCAACCCCGCGCAATGGACGCCGTGGCGCGCGCACACCAACGCCTATGAGGTGCCGGTCTCGCCCGTGGGCAACGGGCTGGTGCTGCGCGCGCAGGCCTACCGCACCTCGCTGGGCGTGGTGGGCAGCGGGCTGTTCTGGCTGGTGGTCACCCTGTCGGCCATGACGGCGTGGCTGCTGATCGCCACCTGGCGGCACACGCGCCGCCGTATGCGCACGCAGGAGGCGCTGATCGCCGAGACCAACTTCCGCCGCGCGATGGAGAACTCCATCCTCACCGGGATGCGCGCGCTGGACATGCAGGGCCGCATCACCTACGTGAACGCCGCGTTCTGCCAGATGACGGGCTGGAGCGAGGCCGAGCTCGTGGGCCAGGCCCCGCCCTACCCTTACTGGCCCGAATCCGACTACGAATCGCTGCACGCCAAGCTGCGCGAGGAGCTTTCGGGCAAGGTGATGCAAAGCGGCTTCCAGGCGCGCGTGCGGCGGCGCAACGGCGCCGTGTTCGACGCGCGGCTGTACGTGTCGCCGCTGATCGACGCGCACGGCCAGCAGACGGGCTGGATGACCTCGATGACCGACATCACGGAGCCCAACCGCATCCGCGACCAGCTCTCGGCGTCGTATGAGCGCTTCACCATCGTGCTGGAGGCGCTGGACGCCTCGGTGTCGGTCGCCCCGCTGGGCAGCGAGGAATTGCTGTTCGCCAACAAGCTCTACCGCCAGTGGTTCGGCTCGCAGACCGTGGGGCACCTGCAGCTGGTGGCGCAGGCCGGCGTGCTGCCCACCGAAGCGGCCAGCGGCATGGACGACGAAGACGGCCTCATGGGCCTGCCCACGGCCCCCATCACCAGCGCGCGTACCGAGAATGCCGAGATCTACCTGTCCGAACTCGGCAAGTGGCTCGAAGTGCGCTCGCGCTACCTCAACTGGGTGGACGGGCGGCTGGCGCAGATGGTGATCGCCTCCGACATCACCCCGCGCCGCCTGGCCGAGGAACAGGCCGAGCGCCAGGCCGAGCGCGCGCAGTCGGTGAGCCGCCTGGTCACCATGGGCGAAATGGCGTCCAGCGTGGCCCACGAACTGAACCAGCCGCTCACCGCCATCAGCAACTACTGCAGCGGCATGATCTCGCGCATCGAGGGCAAGCAGATCACCGAGGAGGCCCTGCTCGCCGCGCTGCGCAAGACCGCGCACCAGGCCCAGCGCGCGGGGCAGATCATCCAGCGCATCCGCGCCTTCGTGAAGCGCAGCGAGCCCAACCGCCAGCTGTCCGACGTGACCCAGATGGTCAGCGAGGCCGTGGAGCTGGCCGACATCGAACTGCGCCGCCATCACGTGCGCCTGACCCACTACGTGGCCGCGCGCCTGCCGCCCGTGATGGCCGACACCATCCTCATCGAGCAGGTGCTGGTCAACCTGATGAAGAACGGCGCCGAATCCATCCAGCAGGCGGGCCGCCCCGCCGCCTACCGCAGCGTGGAGCTGCGCGTGGCGCCCAAGCAGATCGAAGACCGCCACGTGGTCGAATTCATCGTGCAGGACACGGGCAAGGGCCTGGCGCCCGAGGTGCTCGAACGGCTGTTCGAAGCCTTCTTCTCCACCAAGAGCGAAGGCATGGGCATGGGCCTGAACCTGTGCCGCAGCATCGTCGAGTCGCACCAGGGACGGATGCAGGCGGAGAACATCTACAATGGCCCGGAGGTCGTTGGCTGCCGGTTTTCCTTCTGGCTGCCGCTTGCGCAGCCTGCCGATGCCACTACGAATTCTGTAGCACACGACCCCCAATCCTGAGGACACAACTGCATGAGCCTGATTCCGAAACGAGGCACTGTTTACGTGGTGGACGACGACGAGGCCGTCCGTGACTCCCTGCAATGGCTGCTGGAGGGCAAGGACTACCGGGTGCGCTGTTTCGATTCCGCCGAATCCTTCCTTTCGCGCTACGACGCGCGCGAAGTCGCCTGCCTGCTGGTGGACATCCGCATGGGCGGCATGACCGGGCTGGAACTGCAGGACCGCCTGCTCGAACGCAAGTCCCCCCTACCCATCGTCTTCATCACCGGCCACGGCGACGTGCCCATGGCCGTCAACACCATGAAGAAGGGCGCGCTGGACTTCATCCAGAAACCCTTCAACGAAGACGAGCTGCTCGGCCTGGTCGAACAGATGCTCGACCGCGCGCGCGAAGCCTTCGCGGGCCACCAGCAGGCCGCGAGCCGCGACGCGCTGCTGTCCAAACTCACGGGCCGCGAGGCGCAGGTGCTGGAGCGCATCGTCGCCGGCCGCCTGAACAAGCAGATCGCCGACGACCTGGGCATCAGCATCAAGACCGTGGAGGCGCACCGCGCCAACATCATGGAAAAGCTCAACGCCAACACCGTGGCCGATCTGCTCAAGATCGCGCTGGGCCAGACGCCCGCCAAGGCCTGAGCACCACAGCACTCCTATTTTGATAGCTTCCAGCGCTTGATGGATAAGCGCTGGAAGCCATTTTTATTCAAACTCCCGCCATGACCGCCCAACTGATCGACGGCAACGCCCTCTCCCGCCAACTGCGCGCCGACGTGGCGCAACGCGCCGCCGCGCTGAAGGCGCGCGGCGTCACCCCCGGCCTGGCCGTGGTGCTGGTGGGCGACGACCCGGCCAGCCAGGTCTACGTGCGCAACAAGGTCAAGGCCTGCGAAGACAGCGGCCTGCACTCGGTGCTGGAGCGCTACCCGGCGGACCTGACCGAGGCCGCGCTGCTCGCGCGCGTCGAGGCGCTGAACAACGACCCGGCCATCCACGGCATCCTCGTCCAGCTGCCCCTGCCCAAGCACATCGACGCGCAAAAGGTCATCGAAGCCATCGCGCCCGCCAAGGACGTGGACGGCTTCCACGTCGCCAGCGCGGGCGCGCTCATGACCGGCCTGCCCGGCTTCTGGCCCTGCACGCCGCACGGCTGCATGAAGATGCTGGAGAGCATCGGCTACGACCTGCGCGGAAAGCACGCCGTGATCATCGGCCGCAGCAACATCGTGGGCAAACCCATGGCGCTGATGCTCTTGCAGAAGGACGCCACCGTCACCATCTGCCACTCACGCACCCCCGACCTCAAGGCGCAGACCCTGCAGGCCGACGTGATCGTGGCGGCGGTGGGCAAGCGCAACGTGCTCACCGCCGACATGGTCAAGCCCGGCGCGGTCGTGCTCGACGTGGGCATGAACCGCAACGGCGAAGGCAAGCTCTGCGGCGACGTGGATTTCGACGGCGTGAAAACCGTCGCCAGCCACATCACCCCGGTGCCCGGAGGCGTGGGGCCCATGACCATTACGATGCTCCTCGTCAACACCCTGGAAGCAGCAGAACGCACCGCCGCATGAGCAATCCTCTCCTCGACTTCACCGACCTGCCCCTGTTCGACCGCATCACGCCCGCCGACGTGGCGCCCGCGGTCGACGTGCTGCTCGCCAACGCCCAGGCCGCGCAAGAAAAAGTCACCGCCCCCGACTTCCCCGCCGACTGGCACGCCATCGCCAAAACGCTGGACGTGGCCACCGAGGAACTGGGCCGCGCCTGGAGCGCCGTGAGCCACCTCAACAGCGTGGCCGACACCCCGGAGCTGCGCGCCGCCTACAACGCCGACCTGCCCCGCGTCACCGAGTTCTGGACGCGCCTGTCCTCCGACGAGCGCCTGTACGCCAAGTACAAGCAGATCGACCCCGCCACGCTCAACGCCGAGCAGCGCCAGGCGCTGCACAACGCCATGCGCGGCTTCGTCCTGTCGGGCGCGGAACTGCAAGGCGCGGCCAAGGAGCGCTTCGCCCACATCCAGGAAAAGCTGGCCGAGCTGAGCCAGAAATTCAGCGAAAACGCGCTCGACGCCACCGACGCATTCGCCTGCTACGCACCCGAGTCCGAAGTGGACGGCCTGCCCGCCGACCTGCTGCACACCGCCCGCGCCGCCGCCGAGGCCGACGGCCAGCCCGGCTACAAGCTCACGCTCAAGATGCCCAGCTACCTGCCGGTGATGCAGTTCGCCACCAGCAGCGCGCTGCGCGAGCGCCTGTACCGCGCCTACGCCACGCGCGCGTCCGACCAGGCCGAGGGCGATGCCAAGCGCTTCGACAACACGCAGAACATCCGAGACATCCTCGCCCTGCGCAAGGAAGAAGCCGGGCTGCTGGGCTACGCCAACTTCGGCGAAGTCTCGCTCGTGCCCAAGATGGCGAAGTCGCCCGCCGAGGTCGTCGCCTTCCTGCGCGACCTGGCCCGCCGCGCGCGGCCCTACGCCGAAAAGGACGTGGCCGACCTGCGCGCCTTCGCCGCCGAGCAGCTGGGCCTGCCCGACCCGCAGCCCTGGGACTGGTCCTACATCAGCGAAAAGCTCAAGGAAGCGCGCTACGCCTTCAGCGAGCAGGAGGTCAAGCAGTACTTCACCGCGCCCAAGGTGCTCGCGGGCCTGTTCAAGATCATCGAGACCCTGTTCGAGGTCGCCATCCGCCGCGACAGCGCGCCGGTGTGGAACCCCGCCGTCGAGTTCTACCGCATCGAGCGCAATGGGCAACTGGTCGGCCAGTTCTACCTCGACCAGCCCGCCCGCACCGGCAAGCGCGGCGGCGCGTGGATGGACGATGCCCGCACCCGCTGGCTGCGCCCCGACACCGGTCGCCTGCAAACCCCGGTCGCCCACCTGGTCTGCAACTTCGCCGAAGGCGCGGCGGGCAAGCCGCCGCTGCTCACGCACGACGACGTGATCACCCTGTTCCACGAATTCGGCCACGGCCTGCACCACATGCTCACGCAGGTCAACGAGCGCGACGTGTCCGGCATCAGCGGCGTGGAGTGGGACGCCGTGGAGCTGCCCAGCCAGTTCATGGAAAACTTCTGCTGGGAATGGGAAGTGCTCAGGCACATGACCGCCCACGTCGACACCGGCGAGCCGCTGCCGCGTGCGCTGTTCGACAAGATGATCGCGGCCAAGAACTTCCAGTCCGGCATGGGCACCCTGCGCCAGATCGAGTTCGCGCTGTTCGACATGCTGCTGCACACCGACCACGACCCGGCGCAGGACGTCATGCCCCTGCTCGCCAGCGTGCGCCGGGAAGTCGCCGTGCTGCCCGCGCCCGCCTTCAGCCGCACCGCCCACACCTTCAGCCACATCTTCGCGGGCGGCTACGCGGCGGGCTACTACAGCTACAAGTGGGCCGAGGTGCTCAGCGCCGACGCCTACGCCGCCTTCGAGGAAACCACCCGCCCCGACGGTACACCCGACCCCGCCACGGGCCGCCGCTACCGCGAAGCCATCCTCGAAGCGGGCGGCAGCCGCCCCGCGATGGAATCGTTCAAAGCCTTCCGGGGCCGCGAACCGAGCCTGGACGCGCTGCTGCGCCACCAGGGCATGGCGGAGTAAGGAAACGCCCATGCGCGCGGCCCTGCTGTCCATCGTCGCCCTCGCCGCCTGCGCCGCGCAGGCCCAGCCGATCTACCGCATCGTCGGGCCGGACGGTAAGGTCACTTTCTCCGACCGCCCGCCGACCGAGGCGCAGGCCCAGCAGGCCGCGCCCGCACGCGCCAGCGGCGGCGGTTCGGCCAACGACGCCCTGCCCTACGAACTGCGCCAGGTGGCCGCGCGCTTCCCCGTCACGCTCTACACCGGCAACGACTGCGCGCCCTGTGCCAGCGCGCGCAACCTGCTCACGCAGCGCGGCATTCCGTTCACCGAACGCACGGTGACCAGCAACGAAGACATCGCGGCGCTGCAGCGCATTGCCGGCGTGGCCAGCCTGCCCTTCGCCACCATCGGCGGCCAGCAGCTGCAGGGCTTTTCCGACGCCGAGTGGACGCAATACCTCGACATGGCGGGCTACCCCAAGCAGTCGCAACTGCCGCCCGGCTACCGCCGCCCGCCCGCCACGCCGCTGGTGGCGGTGGTGGAAAAAGCGCCCGCCACCGAGGCGCCCGCCGCTCCAGCGGCGCCCCGCCACGCGCCCGCGCCAGCCCCCGCGGCGCCCGGAAATCCTGCCGGCATCACCTTCTGATGCCGTCCGCGTTACAATGCGCGGTTCAGGAAAAGATCGAAATGGCTAAAGAAGAACTGATTGAGATGCAAGGCTCCGTCACGGAAGTCCTGCCTGACTCGCGCTTCCGCGTAACGCTGGACAACGGGCACCAGCTGATTGCCTACACCGGCGGCAAGATGCGCAAGCACCACATCCGCATTCTGGCGGGCGACAAGGTGTCGCTCGAAATGTCGCCCTACGACCTGACCAAGGGCCGCATCACCTTCCGCCACCTGGCAGGCCGCGGCCCAGGCCCAACCCCCTCGCGCAAGTAGCGCAGCGGCACAGTTTGCGCGGGTTAGAATCCGCGCCGTCGGAGCGTAGCGCAGCCTGGTAGCGCATCTGCTTTGGGAGCAGAGGGTCGCGAGTTCGAATCCCGCCGCTCCGACCATCATCAACAGGGGTTAGACCGCAGGGCCTAACCCCTTTTTTTCGGACCCATGAACGACCGCCTTGCCGTACTCCCCCAGTACCTGCTGCCCAAGCAGGCCCTTACCGCCCTGATGGGCCGCCTGGCCCATGCGCGCGGGGGAGCATGGACGACGGCGGTGATTCGCCGCTTCATCGCCCGCTACGGCGTGGACATGGCCGAAGCCGCCAACCCCGACCCCGCGGCCTATGCCACGTTCAACGAGTTCTTCACGCGCGCTCTGCGGCCCGGCATCCGGCCTTTGGCGGCGGCGGATTTGATCTGCCCGGTGGATGGCGCGGTGAGCCAGTTGGGCCCCATCGAGCGCGACCAGATTTTCCAGGCCAAGGGCCACCACTACTCCACCACGGCCCTGCTGGGCGGCGATGCCGCGTTGGCGAAGCGCTTCGAGAACGGCCATTTCGCCACCATCTACCTGAGCCCGCGCGACTATCACCGCATCCACATGCCCTGCGCGGGGCGGCTTGCGCGCATGGTGTATGTGCCGGGGGAGCTGTTCTCCGTCAACCCGACCACGGCGCGCGGCGTGCCGGGGCTGTTCGCGCGCAATGAGCGCGTGGTGTGCGTGTTCGAGTCCGACGCCGGGCCCTTCGTGATGGTGCTGGTGGGCGCCACCATCGTGGGCAGCATGGCGACCGTGTGGCACGGGCAGGTGAACCCGCCGCGTACCGGGCAGCTGCGCGCCTGGGACTATGCCGATAAAGACGTCACGCTGCGCCAGGGCGAGGAGATGGGCCGCTTTCTGCTCGGCTCCACCGTAGTGCTGCTTTTCCCCGCCGGGCCGCTGCGCTTCAATGCGGCATGGGGGCCTGCCACGCCCGTGCGGCTGGGGCAGAGCATGGGGAATTTCGCCGGTTAATACAGCAGCGGATCGGGCTTGCGCGCGGTGGAGAACACCGTGGACGCGAGTTCGATCTCGTCGGGCCGCACGGGCGCCTCGCGGCCCACGAGGTGGACCGAGAGGAAGTAGCGCCGCACCACGATGTGGCTCACCGTTTCGTTGCGGCCCGCCATGCGCACGCGCGTGCCGGGGCGGTACAGCGGCATTCGGAAGATCTTGCCCTCCGGCGCGCTGCCTGCCGTCTGCGGCACGGGGGCCTCGGTGGGGGTTTCTGCCAGGGTTTGCATGGTGCGGCTCTTGGGTGTGGTGGTGCTTGCTCACTCCATCGGCAGAAACGCCCCGAACTTTAGAGTTTTGCGATCGATACCTCGGTGGACTTGACGAGCGCCACCACGTCGGAGCCCACCGCCAACGCCAGTTCGTCCACCGAGCGGGTGGTGATGACGGAAGTGACGATGCCCCAGGGCGTCTCCACATCGACCTCGGAGACGACGTCGCCGCGGATGATTTCGCGCACCTTGCCTTTGAACTGGTTGCGCACGTTGATGGCTTGGATGGACATGGTTTTTCCTTTCAGGTTGAGTAGTTCACAAATCAATCAAATGGCCCAGCGCAGGCCGTGGGCGGGGACGCCCGTCCAGCCCGGGTCGGCTTTTTCTTCCGCGTCGGGCTTTTGCAGCACGCGGTTGAGGATGCGGTTTTCGAGCGCGGCGAACGCCGGGTCGCCGTGCGAACGCGGGCGGGGCAGCGCCACGCGCTCGTCGAGTGCGATGCGGCCATCCTCGATCAGCACCACGCGGTCGGCCAGGGCCACGGCCTCCTGCACGTCGTGCGTGACCAGCAGCGCGGTGAAGCCGTGGCGCTGCCACAGGCCTTCGATCAGGCGGTGCATCTCGATGCGGGTCAGGGCATCGAGCGCGCCCAGCGGTTCGTCGAGCAGCAGCAGGCGCGGCTGGTGCGCCAGCGCCCGGGCCAGGGCCACGCGCTGGCGCTGGCCGCCGGAGAGGCGCGCGGGCCATTCCTCGGTGCGGTCGCCCAGGCCCACCTGGGTCAGCAGGGCGCGGGCGCGCTCCTGGCCGCTCTCGGGCAGGCCCAGCAGCACGTTGGGCAGCACGCGCCGCCAGGGCAGCAGGCGCGCCTCCTGGAACATGATGCGGGTGTGGCCGGACAGGCCCGCCACGGGCTGCCCGTCGTGCAGCACGCGCCCGCCGCTCGCGGGCTCCAGCCCCGCCACCAGGCGTAGCAGCGTGCTCTTGCCGCAGCCGCTGCGGCCCACGATGGCGACGAACTCGCCCGGATACACCGTGAGTTGCGCGCTGTGCAGCACGGTGCGCGCGCCGTAGCGCTGCGTCAGGCTTTGCACCTGCAGGTACAGGCCGCCCTGGGCCTCTGGTGATGAATTTGTAGTCAAAATGGCCTCCAGCCCTTATGTAGCAAGCGCTAGCAGCTACTGAATTGATAGTTTTTTACTGGTAGCCGGGGTGCCAGCGCAGCCAGTAGCGCTCCAGCGCGCGGGCGGCCGCGTCGCCGAGCTTGCCCAGCAGCGCGTAGAGCAGGATGCCGACCAGCACCACGTCGGTCTGCAGGAATTCGCGCGCGTTCATGGTCAGGTAGCCGATGCCGGACTGCGCCGAAATCGTCTCCGCCACGATGAGGATCACCCACATCAGCCCCAGCGCGAAGCGCAGCCCCACCAGGATGGACGACAGCGCGCCCGGCAGGACCACCTGCCGGTACAGCTGCCAGCGCGTGAGGCCGTAGGTGCGCCCCATTTCGATCAGCCCCGGGTCCACGTTGCGGATGCCGTGGAAGGTGTTGAGGTAGATGGGGAAGAACACCGCCACGCTGATCAGGAACAGCTTGGCCCCTTCGCCGATGCCGAACCACAGGATGACCAGCGGAATCAGCGCCAGCGCGGGGATGTTGCGCACCATCTGCACGGTGGAGTCGAGCAGCGTCTCGGCCACGCGCAGCGAGCCGGTGAGCAGGCCCAGCGCGAGCCCGAGCGTGCCGCCGATCGCCAGCCCGGTGAGCGCGCGGCCCGCGCTGACCTTCACATGCGTCCACAGTTCGCCCGACGCGGCCAGCGCCCACGCGGCCTGGGCCACGCTGGCGGGCGCGGGTAGCACCCGGGTGGAGAGCCAGCCCTGCGACGAGGCCGCCTGCCACGCGGCAATGAGCAGCAGCGGCACGGCCCAGGGCAGCAGGCGCTGGCCCACGCTGGCGGCGAAGCGGGCCAGGCCCGCCAGCGCGCCGGGCTCCTGCGGCGTGACGGCAATGCTGCCGATGTCGAGTTCACGAACGGTCATGGCCATTTCCTTTCAACTCTGCGACGCGCGCGGCACGAACAGATTGGCCACGGTTTCGCCGAACGGCCCGCCGGGGTTGCCGCCCGCCAGCTTCTCGCGCACCGACACGGGCAGCAGCGGAAAGACCAGTTCGGCGAACCGGTAGGCTTCTTCCAGATGCGGGTAACCCGAGAGCACGAAGGTCTCCACGCCCAGGTCGGCGTATTCGCGCAGCCGCTCGGCCACGGTCTGCGGGCTGCCCACCAGGGCCGTGCCCGCGCCGCCGCGCACCAGGCCCACGCCGGCCCAGAGGTTGGGGCTGATCTCCAGGTCGGCGCGGGTGCGTCTGGAGCCGCCCTGGTGCAAGGCCGCCATGCGGCGCTGGCCCTCGGAGTCCATGCGCGCGAAGGCGGCCTGGGCCTGGATGACGGTGTCGTCGCTCAGGCGGCTGATGAGGCGGTCGGCGGCGGCCCAGGCTTCGTCATCGGTCTCGCGCACGATCACGTGCAGGCGCACGCCGTAGCGCAACTGCCGCCCATGGCGCGCGGCGCGCTCGCGCACGTCGGCCACTTTTTTCGCCACCTCGGCGGGCGGCTCGCCCCAGCTCAGGTACACGTCGGCCTGCTCGGCGGCCAGGTCGTGCGCCGCGTCGGACGAACCGCCGAAATACACCGGCGGGTACGGGTTCTGCACGGGCGGGAACAGCAGCTTGGCGCCCTTCACCGTGAGGTGTTCGCCCTCGAAATCAAAGGACTTGCCCTCGTGGCTGCGCGCCAGGATTTCGCGCCAGATGCGGATGAACTCCGCCGACTGTTCGTAGCGCTGCGCGTGGTCGAGGAACACGCCGTCGCCCTCCAGCTCGGCGCGGTCGCCGCCCGTTACCAGGTTGACCAGCAGCCGCCCGCCCGAGAGCCGGTCGAACGTGGCCGCCATGCGCGCCGCCAGGCTGGGCTGGTGCAGGCCGGGGCGCACCGCCACCAGGAATTTGAGGCGCTGCGTGACGGGCAGCAGGCTCGCGGCCACCACCCACGGGTCTTCGCACGAGCGGCCCGTGGGGATGAGCACGCCTTCGTAGCCGAGGCTGTCGGCCGCCTGGGCGACTTGCTTGAGGTAGTCGTGGCTGATGGCGCGGCCGCCTTCGGCGGTGCCGAGATACCGGCTGTCGCCGTGGGTGGGGATGAACCAGAAGATTTTCATGAGAGGCTTTCTTGGCAAAGTGGAAATTCAGACGGGCTGCCAGACGATGTCGGCCACGTTCACGCGCTTGGGGATCAGGCCCAGGCGGTGAAAGGCATCGGCCACGCGCTGCTGGTCGGCCACGGTGTCCTGGCCCAGCGGGGCCACGGGCGAACGCGGGCGGCGCTCGATGAACAGGCTGACCACCTTGGCGTCCAGCCCGCTGAAACCGGCGACGAGCTTCACCGCGTCCTCCCGGGCGTCCTGCACGAACTGGTCGGCGCGGGTCAGCGACTCAAACAGCGCGGCCACCGTCTGCGGGTGCTTTTGCGCGAAGGGGCGCGAGGCCAGGTAGAACGAGTTGTTGCCCGTCAGCGCCCGCCCCGTGGCGAGCGCACGCGGCTTCAGCGCCAGCTCGGTGGCGGCGTAGTACGGGTCCCAGATCGCCCAGGCATCCACGCTCTTGCGCTCGAACGCGGCGCGGGCGTCGGCAGGGGCCAGGTACACGGGCTGGATGTCGGCCCAGGCCAGTTGCGCCTTGTCCAGCGCGCGCACCAGCAGGTAGTGCGCGCTGGAGCCTTTTTGCAGCGCCACGCGGCGGCCTTTCAGATCGGCCAGAGTGCGCAGCGGCGCATCCTCCAGCACCAGGATGGCCGAGCTGTCGGGCTTGGGCGGCTCCGCGCCCACGTAGAGCAGTTCCTTGCCCGCCGCCTGGGCGAACACGGGCGGCGTGTCGCCCGTCAGGCCAAAGTCCAGGCTGCCAGCGGACAGTGCCTCCAGCAGCTGCGGCCCGGCGGGGAATTCCAGCCATTCGACCCGGCTGGCGGCAAAGCGCTTTTCCAGCACGCCCTGCTGCTTGAGCACGACGAGGTTGACGGCGGACTTCTGGTAGCCGATGCGCAGCTGCGCGGGCGCATTCGCCACGGGCGGCTGCTGCGCCTGGGCGAAGCGGTCGGCCAGCGCCCAGCTGAAGGCGGTGGCGCCCAGCACCTGCAGGGCGCGGCGGCGGGTGGGGGTGAGCGGCGGGGTCATGGCGCGGCGTCCTGCAGGTTGATCTTCTTGGGGATGAGGCCCAGGGCGTGGAAGGTGTCGGCGATGCGCTGCTGCTCGGCCAGGATTTCGCGCGTGATGGGCGCGCTGCCGTAGTCGGCATGGGCCAGGAAGCTCTGCACCACGGCCTTGTCCAGCCCCAGCACCCCGGCCAGTTCCGTGGCGGCTTCGGGCTGGTTGCGCGCCACCCAGGCGTCCACGGCGTTGACCTCCTCCACCGCGATGCGCAGCGCCTCGGCATGGTGGGTGGCGAAGTTGCGCGAGGTGAAGTAGAAGGCGCGGTTGTTGACCACGCCGGTGGCGTCGGCCAGCACGCGGGCGTTCAGCGTCTTTTGCGCGGCGGAGAGGAACGGGTCCCAGATCAGCCAGGCATCGACCGCGCCTTTTTCCAGCGCGGCGCGCGCGTCGGCGGGGGCCAGGAAGACCGATTGCACGTCCTTGTAGGCCAGTCCGTTCTTCTCCAGCAGCTTGGCCAGGAAGTAGTGCACGTTCGAGCCCTTGTTGTAGGCCACGCGCTTGCCCTTGAGGTCGGCCACGGCGCGGATGGGCGAATCGGCAGGCACCAGCACCGCCTCCAGGCGCGGGCGCGGCACGGCGGCCCCGGCGTAGACGAAGGGCGCGCCGGCGGCCTGGGCGAAGATGGGCGGTGCCTCGCCCACGTCGCCGAAGTCGATGGAGCCGACGTTCAGCGCCTCCAGCTGCACGGGGCCGGCGGTGAACTCCGTCCACGTCACGCCGTAGCCCAGCGGGGCCAGGCGCTTTTCCAGCGTGCCGCGTTTTTTCAGGATGGAAAGCCAGCCCTTCTGGTGGCCTATGCGCAGCACGCGGTTTTGCGCCCAGAGGGGCATGGCGGCAGCGGCCAAGGCGGCGGCCAGGGCGCTGCGGCGGGTGATGAGAGCAGTCATGAATGTCAAGCCTTTGAGAATGCGATGGGCAACAGCCCGCCCACCCCGCGCGCGGCGGGGAAGAAAAATGGGGTGATGGGGGAAGGCTTAGACGCTACAGCGCACTTGCGCGAAGGGCACAGCGGCGAAGCGGGGTGAGTGGACGGTGCGCGGGCTCAGTGTTTCGGTGACGAGGAAGTGCACCGCCTCGTCGATGCGCGCCGCGATGTCCGGAGCCAGCTGGTACGCGCCCTCGGGCGTGATGGGGGCCTGCGCGTCGGTGGCATAGATGCCCGGCAGGATGTGCTGCGCCCCCAGCGACTGGAGCACGGGCCGCAGCGCGTAGTCCAGCGCCAGCATGTGGTGCGGACTGCCGCCGGTCGCCAGGGGCAGCACCGTCTTGCCCTTGAGGGCCGTCTGCGGCAACAGGTCCAGGAACACCTTGAGCACGCCGCTGTACGCCGCCTTGTAGACCGGGGTGGAGACCACCAGCACCTGCGCCTCGGCCACCTGGTCGACGGCGCGGCTGATGCTGCGGTGCGCCACGTCGGCCAGCAACAGCGCCTGCGGATTCAGGTCGCGGATGTGCAGCCGCTGGGGCGACGCGCCATGCACCGCGAGGCGCAGTTGCACGGCATCGAGCAGCGCGGCGGAGCGCGAGCGTTCCGAGGGGCTTCCGGCAATCAGCAATACGGACATGGCTTACCTCTTCGTGTAGATCTGGTCGAAGCTCGCGCCGTCGGCAAAGTGGTCCTTGTCGGCCTTGGTCCAGCCGCCGAACGCGCCGTCGATGGTCACCAGCGTGAGCTTGGGGAACTGCTTGTCGTACTTGGCCTTCGCCTTGTCGGACGTGGGCCGGTAGAAATTCTTGCCCGCGATGTCCTGGCCCTCGTCGGAATACAGGTACTTCAGGTACTCCTCGGCCAGGGCGCGCGTGCCTTTCTTGTCAACCACCTTGTCCACCACGGCCACGCTCGGCTCGGCCAGGATGGAGAGCGACGGCACCACGATCTCGAACTTGTCCGGCCCGAACTCCTTGAGCGCCAGGAACGCCTCGTTCTCCCAGGCCAGCAGCACGTCGCCCACGCCGCGCTGCACGAAGGTGATGGTGGAGCCGCGCGCGCCGGTGTCGAGCACGGGCACGTTCTTGAACAGCTTGCCGATGTAGTCGCGCGCCCCCGCATCGCCGCCGTACTTGCGCTTGGCGTATTCCCACGCGGCCAGGTAGTTCCAGCGCGCGCCGCCGCTGGTCTTGGGGTTGGGGGTGATGACCTGCACGCCGGGCTTGACGAGGTCGTCCCAGTCCTTCAGGCCCTTGGGGTTGCCCTTCTTCACCAGGAACACGATGGTCGAGGTATAGGGCGCGCTGTTGTGCGGCAGGCGCTTTTGCCAGTCCGCCGCCAGCAGGCCGTGCTTGGCCAGCGCGTCCACGTCGCCGCCCAGGGCCAGCGTGGCCACGTCGGCGTCGATGCCGTCGATGATGGAACGCGCCTGCTTGCCCGAGCCGCCGTGCGACTGCTTGAACTGCACGTCCTGGCCCGTCTTGGCCTTCCAGTATTTGCCGAAAGCCTGGTTGTATTCGGCGTACAGTTCGCGCGTCGGGTCATACGACACGTTCAGGAACTGCACCGGCCCTTGCGCCAGGGCGGTGCCCAGGGTCATGGCCAGCGCGGCGGCCAGGGGAAACTTGATAAAGTGGCGGCGGTTTTTCATAAGGGTTATCGCTAAAGCAAGAAGGTCGATGCCCTGCATTCTGAAATCCACCCATCAAAACTGGAACCAATAAGATTTCAGTTCTTCATAACCAAAACATCCTTACCCATGGCACGTACCGTTCACTGCATCAAGCTCGGCAAAGACGCCGAAGGCCTCGACTTTCCGCCCTATCCGGGCGAACTCGGCAAGCGCATCTATGAAAGCGTCAGCAAGGAAGCCTGGGCCGCCTGGCTCAAGCACCAGACCATGCTGGTGAATGAAAACCGGCTGAACCTAGCCGATGCGCGCGCAAGGCAGTATCTGGCGCGGCAGATGGAAAACCATTTTTTTGGCGGCGGCGCAGACGCCGCGGCGGGCTACGTTCCGCCCAGCGCGTAACGCAGTGGAGCGATGCAAAAAATGGTTTCGCTAAAACCATGCTTCGGCGGCGGCGCGGATGCCGCAGCAGGCTACGTGCCGCCCAGCGCTGCTTGACCCCCTCTCATTGCATCGTCATCGGCGGCGGCCTGGCAGGCGCCAGCGCCGCCGCCAGCCTGGCGCGGCGCGGCTGGCAGGTTACCGTCATCGATCGCGCCGCTGAACCCGCCGCAGGCGCATCCGGCCTGCCCGCCGGACTGTTCGCCCCCCACGTTTCCCCCGACGACGCCCCGCTCTCGCGCCTGACGCGGGCGGGCCTTCACACCACGCGCCAGTGGGCGCAAGCCCTGCTCACCGAAGGCGTGGACTGGTCGCCCAGCGGCGTGCTGGAGCACTGCGTGGAAAAGAAGCGCCGCCTGCCCCCCAGCCTGGATGCGGCCTGGAGCGCGCCCGCCTCTGCCGGGCAACGGGCGGCGGCCGGTTTGCCCACCGATGCCCCCGCGCTCTGGCACGCCAGCGGCGGATGGCTGCGCCCGGCGCGGCTGGTGGCGGCGCTGCTGGCGCAGCCGGGCATCCAGTGGCGCGGCGGCGTTCATGCCGCGCAGGTGGAGCGCGCGGCGGATGGCCTGTGGCGCGTGGCCGGTCTCACCGCGCCGCTGGTGGTGATTGCCACCGGCGCAGGCAGCATGGATCTGTGCCCCGAGCTTCCTCTGCGCCCCTTGCGCGGCCAGGTCAGTTGGGCACGGGGCAGCGCCGCGCCGCCCTTCCCCGTCAACGGCCACGGCAATTTCATCCCCCGCGCCCGCGACGAGCATGGCTATTTCTGGCTGATGGGCTCCACCTTCGAGCGCGGTGAAACCCAGGCCGCCAAACCCCCCGCCGAAGAAGCCGCAGGCCACGCCGTCAACATGGACAAGTTGCGCACCCTGCTGCCGGGCCTTGCGGCACTGCAACCGCAATATGCCTGGAGCGGCATCCGCTGCACCGTGCCCGACCGTATGCCCATCGTCGGCCCGCTGGCGCAGGGCCTGTGGACCAGCACCGGCATGGGCACGCGCGGCATCACGCTCGCGCCGCTGTGCGCGGAATTGCTCGCGGCGCGGCTGCATGGCGAGCCGCTGCCGCTGGAAGACAAACTCGCCCGGGCGCTGGCCGCCGAGCGGTTTCTAAAGAGTTAAGCCGACGCCGACGAAGCGGGAATGGGCGGCACCGCCGCCACCACGTCCCCGCACTGCGCGCGGTGCCGCAGCGCATGGTCCATCAGCACGATGGCCAGCAGCGCCTCGGCGATCGGCGCGGCGCGGATGCCCACGCAGGGGTCGTGGCGGCCCTTGGTGACCACCTCGACGCTGTTGCCGTGGATGTCGATCGACTCGCGCGGGCTGATGATGGAGCTGGTGGGCTTGATGGCGATGCGCACCTCGATGTCCTGCCCGGTGCTGATGCCGCCCAGGATGCCGCCCGCGTTGTTGCCGCGGAACCCCTGGGGCGAGAGCGAATCGCCGTGCGTGGTGCCGCGCTGCGCCACGCTGTCGAAGCCCGCGCCGATCTCCACGGCCTTGACGGCGTTCAGGCCCATCATCACGTGGGCGATGTCGGCATCGAGCTTGTCGTACAGCGGCTCGCCCAGGCCCACGGGCACGCCGCTGGCCTGCACGCGCAGCAGCGCGCCGCACGAGTCGCCGGACTTGCGCAGCGCGTCCATGTAGTCCTCGTAGGGCTGCACGTCGGCCACCGGGGCGTAGAAGGGGTTGTTCGGCACGTGCTCCCAGCTCTCGAACGGGATGGGCAGGTCGCCCATCTGCAACATGCAGGCGCGGAACCCGGTGCCGAATTTTTCGCGCAGCCATTTGCGCGCCACGGCGCCGGCGGCCACGGTGGGCGCAGTGAGGCGCGCCGACGAGCGCCCGCCGCCGCGCGGGTCGCGTGTGCCGTACTTGTGCCAGTAGGCGTAGTCCGCGTGGCCGGGGCGGAAGCTCTGGCTGATGTTGGCGTAGTCCTTGCTGCGCTGGTCGGTGTTGCGGATCAGCAGGGCGATGGGAGTGCCGGTGGTCTTGCCCTCGTACACGCCCGACAGGATTTCGACCTGGTCGGCCTCGTTGCGCTGGGTGACGTGGCGGCTGGTGCCGGGGCGGCGGCGGTCGAGCTCGGACTGGATGTCCGCCTCGGCCAGCGCCATGCCGGGCGGGCAGCCGTCGATCACGCAGCCGATGGCCGGGCCGTGGGATTCACCGAAGTTGGTGACTGCGAAAAGGGTGCCTAGGGTGTTGCCGCTCATGCAAAAATTATAGCAAATCAGCCTCCAGCCAGCATCCACCAAGCGCTGGCAGCTATCATTAAAATAGCAACACAATACCACCACGCAAGCCAAGGCCAGCCAGGGCTGCCTACCATCGCCCCCCATGTTCTTCCGCACCCTCGAAAACCGCATCCCCCCCTACCCCGCCGCCGAGCCCGCGCTGCCGCCCCAGGGCTTCCTGGCCTTCGTCTGGGCCTGCACGCAGGGCGTGCGCGGCTGGGTGGCGGCCATGGGCGCGCTGTCCGCCGCCGTGGCGGTGTACGAGGCGCTGCTGTTCGCCGTGCTGGGCCGCGTGGTGGACTGGCTCGGCACGGCCACGCCCGCCACGCTGTGGGCCGAGCGCGGCCCGGTGCTGTGGTGGATCTCTGCGCTGATGGTGGCCAGCATCGTGCTGCTGGCCGCGTCCACGGGCGTGAAGCACCAGGCGCTGGCCATCAACCTGCCGCTGCGGCTGCGCTGGAACTTCCACCGGCTGATGCTGGGCCAGAGCATGGCCTTCTACGCTGACGAGTTCGCGGGCCGCATCACCACCAAGATCATGCAGACCGCGCTGGCCGTGCGCGACATGATCTTCACGCTCAGCGACGTGGTGGTGGGCATGGGCGTGTACCTGCTCACCATCCTGCTGCTGGCCGCGGGGTTCGACGCGCGGCTGCTGCTGCCCTTCGGGGCCTGGGTGGCGTGCTACGCGCTGGCCTGCTGGTACTTCGTGCCGCGCCTGGGCCAGGTGGGCAAGCAGCAGGCCGACGCGCGCTCGGTGATGACCGGGCGCGTGACCGATGCGTACACCAACATCGCCACCGTCAAGCTCTTCGCCCACACGCGGCGCGAGGCGGAGTTCGCGCGCTCGGCCATGGACGCCTTCAAGCACACCGGCTACGCGCAGATGCGGCTGGTGAGCTGGTTCGAGATCGTGAACCAGGTGCTGATCGTGGCCATGACGCTGGCCGCCGGCGGCATGGCGCTGTGGCTGTGGGCGCGCGGCGAGGTGGGCGTGGGCGCGGTGGCCGCCGTGACGGCGATGGCGCTGCGCGTGTCGGGCCACGCGCACTGGGTGATGTGGGAGATGACCGCGCTGTTCGAGAGCGTGGGCACCATCCAGGACGGCATCAACACCCTGACCCGCCCCCGCGCCGTGGTGGACGCGCCCGACGCCCGGCCGCTGGAGGTGACGCGCGGCGAGGTGCGCTTCGAGGATCTGCGCTTCGGCTACCGCGCGGGGCACCCGGTCATCGACGGGCTGAACCTGAACATCCGCCCCGGCGAGCGCATCGGCCTCATCGGCCGCTCGGGCGCGGGCAAGTCCACGCTGGTGAACCTGCTGCTGCGCTTCCACGACGTACAGGGCGGGCGCATCCTGATCGACGGGCAGGACATCGCGCACGTCACGCAGGACAGCCTGCGCGCCGCGATCGGCATGGTGACGCAGGACACGTCGCTGCTGCACCGCTCGATGCGCGACAACATCCTCTACGGCCGCCCCGGCGCGACCGAGGCGCAGTTGCACGAGGCCGCCGAGCGCGCCGAGGCGGCGGAGTTCATCGCCAGCCTGACCGACCTGCATGGCCGCACCGGCTACGACGCCCAGGTGGGCGAGCGCGGCGTGAAGCTCTCGGGCGGCCAGCGCCAGCGCGTGGCGATCGCGCGCGTGATGCTGAAAGACGCCCCCATCCTGCTGCTGGATGAGGCCACGAGCGCGCTCGACAGCGAGGTGGAGGCCGCCATCCAGCACAGCCTGGACGGGCTGATGCGCGGCAAGACGGTGATCGCCATCGCGCACCGGCTCTCGACCATCGCGGCGATGGACCGGCTCATCGTGCTCGACCATGGCCGCATCGCTGAACAAGGCACGCACGCCGAGCTGCTGGCGCAGGGCGGCATCTACGCGCGACTGTGGGCGCACCAGAGCGGCGGGTTCATGGGGCTGGAACAAGAAGAGGGAGCGGAAGCATGACGTTCAAACGCCTGCGCAACGGCTGGATGGTGGTGTCGGCCTGCGCCGTGGCCAGCTGCGCCTCCGGCCCGTCCGCCGACGATCTCGCGCGCTACCAGGCTTCGCCGCAGTACGCCGAGCAGGAGCAGCGCTTCCGCAACGCGCCCAACCCCGATGCCAAACCCACCCAGGGCGGCGCGAGCATCTGGTGGCGCTTTCTGTTCGGCGACAAGACCGGCACCGAGCCCGCAGACCCTATTCCCCTGCGCCCGCTGACCCGCGCGCAGCTGGACGATTTGCCCGCCGATGCCAACCACATCGCGCGGCTGGGCCACTCGTCGCACATCCTCAAGCTGCAGGGCGGCTACTGGCTGATCGACCCGGTGTTCGGCGAGCGCGTGTCGCCGTTCAGCTTCGCGGGGCCCAAGCGCTTCCACGCGCCGCCCATCGCGCTGGACGAGTTGCCGCCCATCACCGGGCTGGTGCTGTCGCACGACCACTACGACCACCTGGACCAGCCCACCATCGAAGCCCTGCTGGGCAAGGTGGAGCGCTACTTCGTGCCGCTGGCCGTGGGCGCGCGGCTGCGCAAGATGGGCGTGGCGCCCGAACGCATCACCGAGCTGGACTGGTGGCAGGACGCGGAGCACGCGGGCGTGCGGCTCACCGCCACGCCGTCGCAGCACTTCTCGGGCCGCTGGCTCAACGACCGGGACCGCACCCTGTGGGCCTCATGGGTGCTGCAGGCCGGGGGCCAGCGCATCTACTACAGCGGGGACTCGGGATACTTCCCGGGCTTCAAGCAGATTGGCGAGAGGCTCGGCCCCTTCGACGTCGCGCTGATGGAAAACGGCGCCTACGACGCCATGTGGCCGTCCGTGCACATGCAGCCCGAGGAAACCGTGCAGGCCTTCGAAGACCTGCGCGGCCAGGTGCTGTACAGCGTGCACAACAGCACCTTCGCGCTCGCCTTCCACGCCTGGCGCGAGCCGCTGGACCGGCTGGCCGACCTGAGCGCGCAGCGCGGCATCACGCTCGCCACGCCCGAGATCGGCGAGGTGATGACGGTGGGCCAACCGCGTAGCAATTCGCTATGGTGGAAGGGGCTGCGATAGGGCTTTACATAAAGTTTGCGAAAATACGCAGACATCCATTCATCATCAGGAAGACGAGAGGCAAAAATGCTGTTCAAAAAACTATCCATGCTTGCGGCAGCGGGAGCGCTTTGCATTGTTGTGGGGGCCTGCGGGGGGGCCGACGGAGCGAGCCGGGATCCGCTGACCCAGGTGGACTACACGAAGTTCCGCCTGAGCTTCAAGGATATGTACAGCCTGGCGAACCCCCACCTGCTGGCCCGCCGCGTTTTCTACCGCAAGCCCTCGGAAGGCCCGGATGCGGCCTGGTTCGACGCCGTCAAGCAGGGCAACCTGGCGCAGGTCAAGGCCATGGTCGCGCAGGGCCAGAACCTGGAGGCCAAGGATACTTCGGTGCCGCCGGGCGCAGCGGCCTCACAGGGCGCACTGGGCCAGACGGCCCTGGGGTGGGCCGCCTTCATCGGCTATCCGGACATGGTGCGCTACCTGGTGGAGCAAGGCGCCAATCTCCACACCACGGACACTGGCGACGTTTATCACGCGGTCAAGGCGGCCGTGCTGGGCGGCAATGTCGAGGTCATCCAATACCTGTACGGCAAGCTGGGCACCGGGCCCAACGGGGTCGATTGGAATGCGCGCGAGGACGACGGCGAAACCCTGGTGCTCGTCGGTGCCGTGCTGGGGCGCTACGACTTCGTGAAATGGGTGCTGCAGTTCAAGCCGGACCTGAACGTGGTGTCGTACCAGCCCAAAAATGCAAGCCCTCTCAGCGGCGCTTGCGAGGAAGGTTTTTACGATGTCGCCCAATTGCTGATCGAAAACGGCGCCATCAACCACAAGACCGGAAAATCCACCTGCGAATAGTCCGGCGGCGGCGTCACTTCACCTTCCCCGCCGAGATGTCCATCACCATCCGCGCCGCCAGGTACAGGCGCGGCACGATGGTGTTCAGGTGCACGTATTCGGCGTTGTTGGAGTGCGCGCCGTAGCCTGACAGGCCCATGCCCTCCACCACCGCGCCCTGGGTTTGCAGCGCGGCGAAGGCCGCGTCCGTGCCGCCGCCCGTGGCCTTGTCGACCACGGTGAGCGGCAGGCCCAGTTCCTCGTAGATGGCCTTGCCGTGCGCGGCCACGCGGCGCGAGGCGTCGCTGGCTTCGAGCGGCGGGCGGCGCACCTCGAACTTCACCGCCACCTGGGCGTCGGGCAGCAGCTTGTTCCGCACGCGCTCTTGCAGCGTCTTTTCCAGACCGTCGAAGTCCGCCACGCGCAACGCGCGCGCATCGGCCTGGGCCATGGCCTCGGCGGGAATCACGTTGCGGTTGGTGCCGGCCTTGGACACCGTCCAGTTGAGCTTCAGGCCCCGCTCGGGCTGCGAGAGGTCTTTCATCTGCAGCAGCTGGTGCGACAGTTCGTACAGCGCATTCACCCCGTCTTCGGGCTTGGCCCCGGCGTGCGACGCCTTGCCGCGCACCGTGAGGTAGGCCGCGCCAATGCCGCTGGTGGCCAGGCGCAGCTGGCCTTGCGGGCCGCCGCCCTCGAACGAGAACACCGCGTCCTGCCCGGCCGCCACGCGCGTGATGGTGCTGCGCCAGGCGGGCGAGCTGATTTCCTCGTCGCCGTTGATGAGCACGGTGAGCGTGCCGTAATCCTTGAATTTCAGCTTCTGCAGCAGCGCCACGGTGTGCAGGATCAGCGCCACGCCCTGCTTGTCGTCGGCGATGCCCAGGCCGTAGGCTTTTTCGCCGTCGATGCGGAAGGGCTGGTCCTTCAACATGCCCTTGAGGTAGACCGTATCCATGTGGGCGATGAGCAGGATCTTGGCGCTGCCCGTGCCCTGGAAGGTGGCCTGCACGGCGGGGCCGACCTGGTCGGGCGTGTCGTCGAGCCGGTGGACGTCGGCGGGCTGCATCACCTGCACGCTGCCGCCCAGGCTCTTGAGTTGCGCGGCAATGCGCTCGGCGATCTGGTTGACGCCCGCCACGTCCTTGCTGCCGGATTCGATCTGCACCAGGTCGCGCAGGGTGTCGAGCAGCGGCTGCTGCTCCTGCTGCGCCAGCGTGTGCACATTGGCCACGGGGGCGGCCTGGGCCAGGGCTGCGGCAAAGGCCAGCGCCAGCGCAGCGGCCAGAGGGCGGAAGGCGGGTTGCATGGGGCTTGTCTCCTGAAAATGAATGAACCGGTAATGAATGAACCGGTCAGAACGCCGGCAGCACCGAGCCCTTGAACTGCGTCTGGATGTAGCGGCGGATCTCGTCGGAGTGGTATGCCTTGAGCAGTTGCGCCACCCAGGGCTTGTCCTTGTCGGCCTCGCGCACGGCGATGATGTTGGCGTAGGGGCCGTGCGCGCCTTCCTGGGCGATGGCGTCGGTGGCGGGGTTCAGCCCTGCGGACATGGCGAAGTTGGTGTTGACGGCGGCGGCGTCCAGGTCGTCGAGCGAGCGGGCGAGCTGCGCGGCGTCCAGCTCCACGAACTTGAGCTTCTTCGGGTTGCTGGCCACGTCCAGCGGCGTGGCTTTCAGGCCCGCGCCGTCCTTGAGTTGGATCAGGCCCTTGTCCTGCAACAGCAGCAGCACGCGGCCCCCGTTGGTCGGGTCGTTGGGAATGCCGAAGCGCGCGCCCTCCTTCAGGTCGGCCAGCTGCTTCACCTTCTTGGAATAGATGCCGATGGGGAAGTTGACGGTGGTGCCCGCCACCACGAGCTTGTAGCCCCGGTCCTTGACCTGCGCGTCCAGGTAGGGCTTGTGCTGGTAGCTGTTGGCGTCCAGGTCGCCCGCGGCCAGGGCGGCGTTGGGCTGCACGTAGTCGCCGAACTCCACCACCTGGATGCGCAGGCCGCTCTTCTCGGCCACCTTCTTCACCTGCTCCATGATCTGCGCGTGCGGGCCCGCCGTCACGCCCACCTTGATGGACTGCGTCTGGGCGAAGGCGCCACCCGACAACCCCAGAGCCAGCGCGAGGGTGGTTTGCAGCAGGGTGCGTTTGTTCAGCATGAAAGGGCTCCCAACAGGGTTTTGAATGAAATGGGCCTCCAGCGCTTGACAGACAAGCGCTGGCAGCTCTTGAAATGATAGCTTAACCGGCTTCATCTTCGCTTCAGACTCGCTTCATGTCGCGCCGTATAGTCGCGCCCATGCGCATTTTGCTGGCCGAAGACGACGACTCCCTGGGTGAATCCCTCAAAGCCTGGCTGGAACTGGACGGCTACACCGTCGACCGCGTGGCGCGCGGCGACCATGCCGAGGCCGCGCTGGCCGCGCACGAGTACCAGTGCCTGCTGCTCGACCGCGGCCTGCCCGGCCTGGACGGCGACAGCCTGCTGCGCCGCCTGCGCGCGCGGCACGACACCCTGCCCACGCTGCTGATCACCGCGCGCGATGCGCTGCGCGACCGCATCAAGGGGCTGGACCTGGGCGCGGACGACTACCTCGTCAAGCCCTTCGACCTCGAGGAACTCAGCGCCCGCATCCGCGCCGCGCTGCGCAAGCACGACGCGCGCGCCACGCAGGAACTGCGCTGCGGCGCGCTCACGCTCGACCCGGTGGCCAAGCTGGCCCAACTGCACGGCGCGCCGCTCGCGCTCACGGCGCGCGAATTCACGGTGCTGCACGCGCTGCTGCGCAGGCCGGGGAACGTGGTGTCGCGCCCGCAGCTGGAAGAAGCGCTGTACGGCTGGGGCGACGAGGTGGAGAGCAACGCCATCGAAGTCCACATCTACCACCTGCGCCGCAAGCTCGGCGCGGCCTGGATCAAGACCGAGCGCCGCCTGGGCTACCGGCTGGCAGAACCGCCGCAGTGAAAACCTACTCCCTGGCCCGCCGCCTCACCGCCACCACGGTGGGCGGCAGCGTGCTCGTGGGGCTGGTCAGCACGGCCATCGTGCTCTTCATCGCGTGGAAGGAGGTCAGCGACGCCTTCGACGACACGCTCAAGGAAGGCGCGCAGATCGCCCTGGCGCTGGGCGAGGGCGCGGCCATGGGCAAGGTGGATACCGAGCACGGCCCGCGCATGAAGCTCAACTACCAGATCATCGCCCGGGACGGCACCGTCGCCCTGCGTGGCAAGGACGCGCCCCGGCAGCCCTTCGTCGACCCCGGCGGCAAGAGCGGCCGCTTCCACGACGTGTACGTGCACGGCGACTGGTGGCGCGTGTACCTGCGGCGCAACGAGGCGCAGGGCATTTCGGTGCAGATCGGGCAGAAATGGGACAAGCGCAGCGAACTGGTGTTCGACGCGCTCGAATCCCTGGCCTGGCCGCTGGCGGCGCTGTGGGCGCTGCTGGCGCTGGCCAACTGGTGGCTGGTGCGGCGGCTGGTGCGGCCGCTCACCCACATGGCCGAGAGCCTGGCGGCCCAGTCGCCCACCGACCTCACGCCGGTGGCTGGCGACCAGCCCGCGCACGAGATCCGCGCCGTGACTACCGCGCTGAACCGCCTGCTGACGCGCCTGGCGCAGGCGCTGGAGGGCGAACGCCGCTTCACCGCCGACGCCGCGCACGAACTGCGCACGCCGCTGGCCGCGCTGGCCTCGCGCCTGCAGGTGCTGCAGCGCAGCCACCCGGCCCTGGCGGCGGAGCTGCAACCCCTGCGCGACGACGTGGCGCGCAACACCGCCCTGGTCGAGAACCTGCTGCAACTGGCGCGGCTCGACCCCGAATCCGCCGACGCCGTGGCCATGGGCAGCGCCAGCGACGTGGACCTGCCCGCCCTGTTCGACGACGCCGTGCGCACCTGCACACCGGCTGCCGCGGCGCGGCACATCCACCTCGCCACGGACTGCCAGGTCCCCGCCCTGCCTGGCCACCGCGACTGGCTGTTCAGCGCGCTGCGCAACCTGATCGACAACGCCATCCGCTACGGGCGCGAAGGCGGGCAGGTGCGCATCGAGGCCGCGCGGCGGCACGGGGCCATCGAAATCGCCGTGCGCGACGACGGCCCGGGCGTCTCGGACGCCGACAGGGAGCGCCTGACGCAGCGCTTCTTCCGCGTGCTGGGCACGGGCCGGCAGGGCAGCGGGCTGGGCCTGTCAATCGTCGCGCGCGTGGCGCAGCTGCACGGGGCCACGCTCTCGTTCGGCCCCGGCATCGAGGGCGCGGGGCTGTCGGTGGTGCTCAGATTTGCTTCATCTTCGCCCGGTCCAATACAGGCTCGCTAACCATTGAAGGAGCCTGATCCATGACCATCCGTCCCGCCGTCATCACCTTTGCCCTGGCCATTCTCTGGGCCACCGCCGTCGCCTACGCCCAGGAGCCCGCCGCCCAACCCGGCGCGGCCCCGGCCACCCAGCCGCCCGCCTTGCAACAGGGCTACACCGGCCCCAGCGCCGTGCCGCGCACCACGGTGAAAGACCTGCTCGCCACCGGCAAGGACGACCAGCGCGCCGTGCTGCGCGGCCGCCTCGTCGCGCACGAAGGCGGCAAGCACTACCGCTTCGACGACGGCACCGGCCAGATGCGCGTGGAAGTCAGCGACAAGCGCTTCCCGGCCCAGCGCGGCATCGACGACAAGACCACCGTGGAACTCGAAGGCAAGCTGGAGCGCGGCATGACCAAGACCGAGTTCGAGGTCAAGCAGGTGCGGCTGCCCTGAATGGCGCAAAAAGGCGCACAATGCGCCCATGAGCACCGCCTTTGCCTCCGTCAAACTCCCCAGCACCCTGGTCGAACAAGCACGCCAGGCTGCGCAGCCCATGCGCCGCTCGGTCGCCAGCCAGATCGAATACTGGGCCACGCTGGGCCAGATCGTCGAGCACACGGGCCTGAGCGTGCCGGAGGCCCGTGCCGCCATCGAGCACTATGAAGCCACCGCACCCGCTTCGGTCGATGCGCTCACCGCGCGGCTGCTGGCGGCACAGGCCAAGGGCTCGCTGGCCGAGCGCGTGCGCGAAGTGGTGCGGGACAACCAAGCCCGCGCTGCATGACGGCAGCGGCGTCCGCCCCGCTCTGGCTCCATCTGCTGGCCGGCCCCAACGGCGCGGGCAAGTCCACGCTCTACCGCGCCCTGGTACGCGAAGGCCTGTTGGGGCCGCCGCTCGAATTCGTGAATGCCGATCTGCACGAACGTGATCACCTGCGGCACATTGCCGATCCGCAGCAGCGCTCCGAAGCCGCCCGCGCCTGGGCCGATGCACGGCGGGCGGCACTGCTGGAGGCCCGCCAGCCGTTTGCAAGCGAGACCGTGTTCTCGCATCCTTCCAAGCTGGATTTGATAGCAAGCGCCCAAGGCCAGGGCTACACCGTCGCCCTGCATGTCGTGGCGCTGGACGACCCACAGCGTCTGCTGACACGGGTTGCGCAGCGCGTACGCGAAGGCGGCCATCCCGTGCCGGCTGCACGCATCCTGGCGCGCTACCCGCGCACCATGGCGCTACTGGCGCAGGCCGTGCGCCAAGCCAACGTCGCCTATCTTTATGATGCAGCGGAAGCAGACACGGGCGGCCCGCGCCTGGTCGCCATCCGCACTGGGGCAGGTGTTATCCAGCCTGCGGGAAACCTGCCCACCTGGGCGCACGCCATGCTTGGTACCTGAGATTCCCTCGCTCGGCACGCATTCAGGAGACGCACCCATGGCAACCCCTACCGTCCAACGGAAATGACATGGACTTCGAACTGACCGGAGAACAGCGCGCCTTCGCGCAGACAGCGCGCGCGTTCGCGCAAGCCGAGTTCGCGCCCCACGCCGCCCGCTGGGACGCGGAGGGCATCTTCCCGCGTGAAGCCATTGCCAAGGCGGGCGCACTGGGCTTCTGCGGCCTGTACGCGCCCGAAAGCGCGGGCGGCCTCGCCCTGCCCCGGCTGGACGCCACGCTGGTGTTCGAGGAACTGGCGGCGGTGGACCCATCGACCACCGCCTTCCTCACCATCCACAACATGGCGACCTGGATGCTGGGCACCTGGGCCACCGACGCAGTGCGCAGCGCATGGGGCCCGCTGCTGGCTACGGGCGAAAAGCTGGCGAGCTACTGCCTGACCGAACCCGGCAGCGGCTCCGACGCCGCCTCCATCCAGACCCGCGCCGAGCGCATCGGCGACGAATACGCCATCACCGGCAGCAAAGCCTTCATCAGCGGCGCGGGCGGCACCGACCTGCTGGTGCTCATGGCCCGAACGGGCGACGCCGGCGCGGGCGGCATCAGCGCCTTCGCCGTGCCCGCCGACGCGCCTGGCATCCACTACGGCAAGAAGGAAGAAAAAATGGGCTGGAACAGCCAGCCCACGCGCCAGATCAGCTTCGACGGCGTGCGCGTGCCCGCCAGCCACCTGCTGGGCCGCGAGGGCGAAGGCTTCAAAATCGCCATGAAAGGGCTGGACGGCGGGCGCATCAACATCGCCACCTGCTCCGTCGGCGCGGCACAGGGTGCGCTGACGCACGCACAACGCTACCTGCAGGAGCGCAAACAGTTCGGCAAGACGCTGGCGAGCTTCCA
Organism: Acidovorax sp.; assembly: GCA_047601665.1. Taxonomy (GTDB): domain Bacteria; phylum Pseudomonadota; class Gammaproteobacteria; order Burkholderiales; family Burkholderiaceae_C; genus JASGIT01. Next base: position 3,598,169 of record JASGIT010000001.1, on the reverse strand, counting down.
GGCGCTGCAATTCAAGCTAGCCGACATGGCGACGGACCTGGTCGCCGCCCGCCAGATGGTGCGCCTGGCTGCAGCCAAGCTCGACGCCGCCGCGCCCGACGCCAGTACCTACTGCGCCATGGCCAAGCGCTTTGCCACCGACGCGGGCTTCAACGTGGTGAACGACGCCCTGCAACTGCACGGCGGCTACGGCTACCTGCGCGACTACCCGCTAGAGCGCCTGCTGCGCGACGCGCGCGTGCACCAGATCCTCGAAGGCACGAACGAAATCATGCGCGTCATCATTGGGCGGCGCATGTTGGATGGCGATGCGCCGGAGGTGATTCGCTAGATTTTTGATAGCTGCCAGCGCTTTCTGCATAAGCGCTAGGGGCCAATTTCATTCACAACATGCCCGCCAAGCCGCTCTCCGACGAAACCCTGCACCTGACCCACGCGGTGCGCGCCGCCCTCGCCCACCGTGACGACGTGGACGAACGCACCATGTTCGGCTGCCTGGTTTTCATGGTGGACGGCAAGATGTGCCTGGGTGTCAAAAACGACGAGCTGCTGGTGCGCCTGCCACCCGGCGAGCACGCGCAGGTGCAGGAAATGCAAAACACCCGCGAACTCTCGCCCGACGGCGGGATGCAGGGCTACTTCTGGATCGAGCCCAACGGCTACGCCACCCGCGCGCAGTGGGAATACTGGATCGGCGCGGCGCTGGCGTTCAACCCGCTGGCCAAGGCCACGCCCAAAAAGCGCAAAAAGCCCCGCAGCATTTTTGAAGACTGAAGGAGACACCTATGAAAGTCGCATTCATCGGCCTCGGCAACATGGGCGGCCCCATGGCCCTGAACCTGCACAAGGCGGGCCACGCCGTCACCGCGTTCGACCTGAGCGCGGACGCCCTCGCCCGCGCGCGCGCCGAGGGCATCACCACCGCCGCCAGCGCGCAAGACGCCGTGCAGGGCGCCGAGGCCGTCATCACCATGCTGCCCGCGAGCCAGCACGTCGAGGCGCTCTACCTCACCCACAGGCTGCTGAACCACATCGCCCGGGGCACGCTGGTCATCGACAGCTCCACCATCGCCGCCGCCACCAGCCAGAAAGTCGCCCAGGCCGCCGAGGCCGCGGGCATCTCCTTCATCGACGCGCCCGTCTCCGGCGGCACGGGCGGCGCGGTGGCGGGCACGCTCACCTTCATGGTCGGCGGCAGCGCGGAGCACCTGGACCGCGCCCGCCCCCTGCTCGAAAAAATGGGCACCAACCTCTTCCACGCCGGCCCCGTGGGCGCGGGCCAGACGGCCAAGATCTGCAACAACATGCTGCTGGGCATCCTGATGATCGGCACCAGCGAGGCAATCACCCTGGGCGTGGCCAACGGCCTCGACCCCAAGGTGCTGAGCGAAATCATGCGCCGCAGCTCGGGCGGCAACTGGGCGCTCGAAAAATACAACCCCTGCCCCGGCGTGCACGAAAACGCCCCCGCCAGCAAAGGCTACGCGGGCGGGTTCGGCACGGAACTGATGCTCAAGGACCTGGGACTCGCACAGGACAACGCCACCGCCGTGAAGGCCAGCACGCCGCTGGGCGGGCTGGCGCGGTCGATCTACGCGGCGCACAGCCTGGCGGGACATGGGGGAGAAGATTTTTCCAGCGTGATCAAGATGCTGCAGAAGAAGGGGGCATAGCCCTCCACAGCGGGCTATCCCGCGCGATCGACTCTATAAAATCAAGAGCATGAATACTTTGACTACGGTACCCCATCCAGCCCAGCGCTGGGTCATTGCGTTAGTACAACCCGCCGGCTACGTGCACAGCGGCGCGCTCTGGGAAGCGGCCGAGGGAATACGGCTGGCGCTGAACGCGCTGGGGAAAGAAGCCCGCTTCGGCAACTTCAATGAGCCCTGCGATGCCCTGCTGGTGTTCGGCGCCCATTTGCTGCCCGAGAACTTCCCCCTGCCGGCGCACACCGTGCTCTACAACCTGGAGCAGCTGGTGGACCCCTTCTGGCGGCAGAACCCCCAGAACCAGGCCTACCTGAAGTGCCTGCAACAGCACCGGGTCTGGGACTACAGCAGCAGCAACGTCGCCTTCCTGGCCAGCCAGGGCCACACCGGCGCAACGCATATCCCCCTGGGCTACGTGCCCGAATTGGCGCAGGTTCCGGCGCTGCCCGTCGAAGACATCGACGTGCTGTTCTACGGCTCCCTCAACCCCCGGCGCCAGCAGGTGCTCGATGCCCTGCGCGCACGCGGCCTGAAAGTCGAGCACCTGTTCGGCGTGTATGGAGAGGCCCGCGACGCCGTCATCGCGCGCGCCAAGGTGGTGCTGAACGTCCACTTCTACGCCGCCAAGCTGTTCGAGATCGCCCGCGTGTCCTACCTGCTGACCAATGGCAAGGCCGTGGTGTGCGAAGACTCGGTCATGGACGCCGAAGACGAATTCCTGCGCGACGGCATGGTCTACGTGCCCTACGAGGGGCTCGTCGATGCCTGCGTGGCCCTGGTGGGCGACGAGCAGCGCCGCCGCCATCTGGCGCGCCAGGGCCATGCCGTGTTCTCCTCCCGCCGCCAAGTGGACACGCTGGCGGCAGCCCTGGGCCTGCCCCCGCCGGCCGCGCCCGTGACGGGCTTGCCCGCAGTGCTGCACCTGGGCAGCGGCAAGGACTACCAGCCCGACGCCCTGAACATGGACATAGACCCCTACTGGCAGCCGGATCTGGTGCTGGACTTCGGCCAGCCCGTGCCCTGGGGGCAGGCGCTGCCCAGCGGGCGCTTCGGGACCGTGACGCTGGCGGAGAACCAGTTCGACCGCATCATCGCCAACGACGTGCTGGAACACATCCCCGACCTGGTGTGCGCCATGACCAACGCCCTCACCCTGCTGCGGCCGGGCGGTGAATTCCATATTTCCGTCCCTTACGACCTGTCGCTGGGCGCCTGGCAAGACCCGACCCACGTGCGTGCCTTCAACGAAAACAGCTGGCTGTACTACACCGACTGGTTCTGGTACCTGAACTGGGGCCGGGCGCGTTTCGACATGGTCAAGTCCAACATGACGCTTTCCGCCATGGGTCAGCAGCTGATGACCCAGCCCGCGGCCCGGAACAACATGGCGGCGGTCATGCGCACGCCCCGTGCGGTGGACAGCCTGCAAGTGGTGCTGCGCAAGCGCTATCTCACGGTATCGGAACAGCAGCACTACGCCGCGCGCCGCACCGTGCCGCCCCGCCCCGCCGCGGCCGCGCGCGCCTGACCCGGCTCAGTTCACAAGCGCGTCTTCTCCGAGTGCCACCTGCAAATGCAGGATGGTGAAGTACAGCGTCACATCGCCCTGCTCGTCGATGAACGTGCCCACGGCGCGCTGCAGGCGGCCGGCGATGCACAGGCACTCCGTGGCCTCCGGGCGGCCCCCCGGAATGCACGGAGTGGTCAGCAGCGCCAGGCGATGCTCCCGGCCAAAGTCGTGCACGGCCTGCAGGGCCTCGCCGTGCTGCCGGGGAATGGCCTCGTTGGCCCAGCTCCACACGAAGCTGCCCTCGCTGCCACTGGTGGTGCCCACCAGGCACACGGTCGCCACCACCTCGTGCAGCGGGCCCTGGAAGACCAGGGTGGCGCTGTCCAGGTCCCAGCGATAGGCGGGCTGGCCCTGCAGGCCGAACTGGCGCGGCCACTCGGCGTTGCACGTGGCCATGCGCTCCACGGCTTCGCGGCTCCAGGCGGCCCAGTCGGGGGATGCGTTGTCTTCGGGAGGGTTCGTGCTCATTCGCTATCCGGTCTTTTGAAAGGTGGCGATTGTCCGCCCAGCGGCGCACGACCCCCTACACTCGAGCCTACAACAAACGCTCCACGAAACCCGTTCCCCTCAACCTTCAAGGAGTTCCTGCATGACCATTCTTCGCCTGCCCCTCGCCGCCCTGGGCGCCGCCGCGCTCGTCCTGGCCGGCTGCGCCTCCACCGCCGCCAACCCCACGGCCGTGGCCCAGTTGGAGCCCACGCGCGGCAGCACCGCCGCAGGCAGCGTGCGCTTCGTGCAGGCGGGCAACGTGGTGCGTGTGAGCGGCGAAGTGCGCGGCCTGGCGCCCAATACCGAGCATGGCTTCCACATCCACGAAAAAGGCGACTGCTCCAGCGGCGACGGCATGAGCGCGGGCGGCCACTTCAACCCCAGCGGCCAGCCGCACGGCCACTTCGGCCAGGGCGCGCACCATGCGGGCGACCTGCCCAGCCTGCGCGCGGACGCGAACGGCGTCGCCCGGGTCAGCTTTGAAACCCGCGTCTTCACCGTGGGCGACGGCGGCGCGGCGGACATCGTGGGCCGCGGCCTGATCGTGCACAAGGACCCTGACGACTACACCACCCAGCCCACCGGCAACTCGGGCGCGCGACTGGCCTGCGCGGTGATCAAGCGATGACCTCCATCGCCGACCTGCGCACCAGCTACGAGCGCGCCGAACTCAGCGAAGAAGCCTCCCGCGCCGACCCGCTCGCCCAGTTCGGCCAGTGGCTGAACGAGGCCATTGCCGCGCAGCTGCACGACCCCAACGCCATGACGCTGGCCACCGTGGGCAGCGACCTGCGCCCGAGCACGCGCATCGTGCTCATCAAGGGCTACGACGCGCGCGGCATTGTCTGGTACACCAACTACGACAGCCGCAAGGGCCGCGAACTCGCGGGCAACCCCTTCGCGGCGCTGCAATTCCACTGGGTGGAGTTGGAGCGCGTGGTGCGCATCGAGGGCCGCGTGGAAAAGGCCAGCGCCGAGGAAAGCGACGCCTACTTCGACAGCCGCCCGCTCGACTCGCGCATCGGCGCCTGGGCCAGCCCGCAGAGCCAGGTGATCGCGGGGCGCGGCGTGCTCGTGGCCAACGCGGCCAAATACGGCGCGCAGTTCCTGCTCAAGCCCCCGCGCCCGCCGCACTGGGGCGGCTACCGGCTGGTGCCCGACCGCTGGGAGTTCTGGCAGGGCCGCAAGAGCCGCCTGCACGACCGGCTGCAGTACCGGCTGGACGGCGCCCACTGGGTGCGCGAGCGCCTGGCGCCGTAGAGACTACTGTTTTGATAGCTGCCAGCGCTTGCTGCACAAGGGCTGGAGGCCAAAAACACGCTTATCCCGTCATACGAACTGCTGCGCCAGGATCAGCAGCAGCGGCACGGTCACCAACGCCAGTGCCGTGGAAATGGCGATGCTGGCCGACACCTCCTCCTGCATCACGCCATAGCGCTGGGTGAACAGGAACACATTGGCCCCCACGGGCAGCGAGGCCGCCGTCAGCATCACCGCCACCGGCTGGCCCGACAGCCCCAGCGCCCAGGCCAGCCCCGCGAGCAGCAGCGGGTGCGCCACGTTCTTCACCACGGCAATCCGCCAGGCCCCGCGCAAGTGCCGGCCCACGGGCGTGTAGGCCAGCGTCACCCCCACCAGCAGCAGCGCCATGGGCCCCAGCGCCTGGCCGAGCACCTGCAACGACCGGTCCACCACCTCGGGCAGCGCCAGCCCCGTCTGCGCGAACAGCAGCCCCGCCAGAATGGGCAGCGGCACCGGGTGCACCACGCTGTTGCGCACCGCCTGCCCCACCGTGCGCAGCATCGGGCGCGGCTCGGTGCGGCCCGCGCGCTGCAGTTCGCGCGCCTCGGCCAGTTCGAACACGATGGTGGCGGCCGTGAGCAGGATCAGCGCGTGCAGCGAGATCAGCGTGAACAGCGTCACCAGCCCTTCCTTGCCATAGACCAGGCCGACCAGCGGCACGCCGATCATGATGGTGTTGCTGAACATGTTGGCCAGCCCGCGCGCCGCCGAGCGGGTGGAAAAACCCACCAGTGCCATCGTCACCACGAACACCAGCCCCGCCGCCAGGAAGTACAGCGCCACGGGCCGAAAGTTCAAATCCTGCACCCGCACCGCCCCCATGGTGCGGAACAGCAGCGCGGGCGTGAGCACCAGGAACACGAGGTTGGACAAGTCCTTGATCGCCGCCGCCCGCACCCAGCCCACCCGCGCGGCCAGGAAGCCGATGCCGATGCAGAGGATGACGGGAATCAGGGACGAGAAGACGGGAGAGTTCACGGGCGGGAGCTTAGCCCAGCCCATCGCTCACCCAGTCGCGCTGGGCGCTCCCGCCTTCCAGCGCCAGCAAGGCCTTCTTGCGCGCCAGCCCGCCGCCAAAGCCGGTCAGGCTGCCGTCGCTGCCGATCACACGGTGGCACGGCACGATGATGGAGATCTTGTTCTGCCCATTGGCCGCCGCCACGGCGCGCGTGGCGGTGGGACGGCCTATGGCACGGGCCTGTTCGGCGTAGCTGCGCGTCTGGCCGTGGGGGATGGCGAGCAGTGCGTGCCAGGCGTCCCGCTGGAACGGCGTGCCCACCAGGTCCAGCGGCACGCCAAACGCCTGCCGCTGGCCGGCGAAGTAGTCCGCCAGTTCCGCCGCCGTCTGCCGCAGCAGGGCGCTGTCGCCCGCGTGTACAGGGCCGCCGCGCGCGGCCTCGACCTGGGCGACTTCGCGCTCCACGCCCTTCTGCCCCACGAATTCGAGCAGGCACAGGCCCCGGGCGGACGCCACCGCCAGCATCTCGCCCAGCGGCGTGGGCAGGCGGCAGGACAGCAGCGCCTCCATCAGGGCAGCGCGAAGGCCAGCACGTAGTCGCCGATGTTCTTGGAGTAGACCGCGCCGCCCGCCGAGACCAGCACGTATTGCTTGCCCGTCTTGGGCGACACGTAGGTCATGGGCGTGGCGCTGCTGCCCACGGGCAGCGGGGCCTTCCACAGCTCCTTGCCGGTCTGGGCGTCGTAGGCACGCAGGTAGTAGTCCTGCGTGCCCGCGAAGAACACCAGCCCGCCCGCCGTGGACAGCGTGCCCGCGTAGGTGGGCATACCGATGGGCATGGGCAGGCCCATCTTGATGCCCATGGGGCCCAGCTGCTCGGCAGTGCCGGCGGGCACCTGCCAGGCGATCTTGCGCGTGTTCAGGTCGATGGCCGTGAGGGTGCCGAACGGCGGCTGCACGCAGGGCACGCCCAGCTGCGAGAACCAGATGTTGGTGTACATGCCATACGGCGTGCCCAACTGGGCCGAAGGGCCGTGGCCGTCGCTGACGGGCGGGAATTTCTTCTTGAACTCGTCGAACTCGGCGCGCGGCACCAGCTGGAACACGCTGGGCACGCGGATGTCGTTGATGAATACGCGCTGGTTGGTGGTGTCCACCGACACGCTGCCCCAGTTCATGCCGCCCACGTTGCCGGGGTGCTCGATGGAGCGCTGCAGGCCGGGAGGGGTGAAGTCGCCGTCGTAGCGCAGCTGGCGGAAGTCGATGCGGCACAGCAGCTGGTCGAACATGGTCATGCCCCACATGCGCTGCTCGCTCAGCCGCTCGGCGCCGATGGTGGGCATCCCCACCGAATAGGGCTGCGTGGGCGACAGCGTTTCCTCGGGCACCGCGCCCACCTGCGTCACGGGCTTTTCGGCCACTTCGGCCAGCGGCTGGCCGGTGGCGCGGTTGAGCAGGAAGATCTGGCCGCGCTTGGTGGTCTGCAGCACGGCGGGAGTGCTGCCGCCCTTGCCGTCGGGCAGGTCGACCAGGGCGGGCTGCGAAGGCAGGTCGTAGTCCCAGATGTCGTGGTGCACGGTCTGGAACTTCCAGCGCTCGCGGCCCGTGGCCACGTCCAGCGCCACCAGGGTGGCGTTGTAGGCGTCCGAATGGGCCGGGCGGCCCTGGCCGAAGTAGTCGGGCGTGGCGTTGCCCAGCGGCACGTAGACCAGGCCCAGCTTGTCGTCGTAGGCGGCGGTGGTCCACATGTTGGGCGTGCCGCGCGTGTAGCTCTGGCCCTCGGGCGGCAGCTTGGTGATGGCGGGGTTGCCCAGGTCCCAGGCCCAGGCGAGTTCACCCGTCCTGGCGCTGAAGGCGCGGATCACGCCCGAGGGCTCGCCGCGCATCTGGTTGTCCACCACCCAGCCGCCGACCACGATCAGGTCGCGCGCCACCAGCGGGGCCGAGGTCTGGAAGTAGAAGCCCGGCTTCACATCGCCCATGTTCTGCGCCAGCGAGACCTCGCCCTTGTTGCCGAAGTCCTCGCAGGGCTTGCCGGTGTGGGCGTCCAGTTCGATCAGGCGTGCGTCGATGGTGGTCTGCACGATGCGGTCCTGGCACGCGCCGGGGGCTGACGCGGTGGCGGGCGTGGCGGCGTCCGCCGCGCGGTAGTAGCCCAGCCCGCGGCAGCGCTGCCAGAACGGCGACTTGGCCTTGGGGTCGAAAGTCCAGCGCGGCTGGCCGCTGTCGGCGTCGAGCGCGTTGATCTTGTCGTTGCGCGAGCAGCTGTACACCGTGTCGCCGATCTGCAGCGGCGTGTTCTGGTCCACGCCGGGCTTGGTGTCGCCGGTGCGGAAGGTCCAGGCCAGCTTCAGTTGGGTGACGTTGTCGCGGTTGATCTGCTGGAACGGCGCGTCGCGCAGGCCCGCCGTGGTGCGGCCATAGGCGCTCCAGTCCGCCGGCTGGTTGCTGCCCTGGGGCGCCTGGTAGGGCGTGGAGGCGTCGGGCGCCACCACGCCATGCGGCATGAAGGCCAGCGCGAAACCCGCCACGAACAGCAGCCCGAACAGGCTGCCCGCCCCGCGCAGCGCGCCCCGGCCACTGCCCGCCCAGCACGCGGCCAGCCACAGCGCAATGGCCGCCAGCGCCAGCGGCGCCATCAGGCGCGGGAACAGGGCCCAGAAGTTCAGGCCCGCCTCCCACAGCGCCCACGGCACCGTGAGCACCGCCACCGCGGCCACCCACCAGGCGCCCGCGGCGCGCTGGCGCCACAGCTGCACGGCGCCCCACAGCAGGGCCAGCCCGGCAACGATGTAATAAGGCGAGCCGCCCAGCCCCACGAGCCAGGCCCCGCCCGCCGCAAGCCCCAGCCCCATCAGGGCCAGGAGCAGGGCGAACCCACGAGAAAGAACGCGCATGTGGTACCTCCTTGAGCCGCCGAGCATACGCCCGCGGCCCACGGGGCACGCAGCGCCGAGGCGACAAGCCTGGGCAGTGCGCGCGCAGCGCCCGCTTAGCTCTTGCCGGGCCGGATGCGGTAGATGCCGTTGTTGGTGTCGGACGAGAAGTACACGCTGCCGTCGCCGCCCACGGCCACGCCGGTGGGCGAGTTGGCGGGCGGGCCGCCGGCCTCGGCGGGCGCGCCGATGGGCAGCTTGTCGGCCACCACGCGGCGGCTGCCGTCGGCCAGGTTGATTTCCGTCAGGCGCTTGGCCCCCACCTCGGCCACGATGAAGGTGCCCCAGGGCGTTTCGGTCAGGCCCTCGGGCTGGTTCATGCCCTGCGCCACGGTCGTGGGCGTGCCGCCCGCGGCGGGCACGCGCAGCAGGTTGCCGCCCAGTTCGGTGATGTAGACCTGCCCGTCGCGGCCCAGGACCATCTGCACGGGCGCCTTCAGGCCGCTCACGATGGTCTTGCGCTCGGCCCACTTGTCGCCGCTGGCGCGCACGATGCTGCCGGTGCCCAGTTCCAGCACCAGCACGCTGCCGTCGTCGAGCGGAATGGCGTCGAGCGGCACCTTCCAGTGGTGCAGCATGGCCTCGGTCTTGCGCGTGGCGCGGTTCACCAGCTGCACCGAGTTGGTGGCGAACGAGGCCAGCGCGAAGCGGGTCTTGGACATACCCACGCCCAGCGGGTATTCGAGTTCGCCCTCGCCCCAGGCGCGGAAGATGTCGCTGACCTGGCCGGTCTTCAGGTCCACCTCGCGGAAGGCGAACACGTCGGCCACCCAGAGCTTGTCGCCGTCGGCCTTGAGCGCGGTGGGCAGGGCCACCGCGCCGCTGGTCAGGGTGCGCAGTTCGCCCGTGGCGGGGTTGAACGCCTGCACCGAGTTGTCGGCCATGTTGGAGACGTAGATCGTGCCCTCGGGCGCGATGGCCAGGTTGTCCAGCCCGGTCTTGAGCTTGGTGGCCAGCGTCTTCTTGCCGGTGGCGAGCTCGATCTTCACCAGCGCGCCCGCGTGCGTGTCCAGCGCCCACAGGTTGCCCTTGCCGTCCAGGTTGGCGGCGGCGGGAATCTCGAAGCCGTCGGCGATCACCTTCATGTCGCCGTTGGCCGGGTTGATCTTGACCACCTGGTGCTTGAACCACAGCGGGCCGTAGATCCAGCCGTCGGGGCCGACCTCGAAGCCGTTGAAGCCGCCCATGTCCTTCTTGATCAGGCGCGGGGCCTTCTGGCCCGTGCGGTCGATCTCCCACAGCGCGTCGCCCGCGAAGACCTGCGAGGCGTAGAGCTGGCCGGTCTTCTTGTCGAAGTCCACCGAGTTGATGCCGGGCAGACCCTTGGCCAGCACGCGCATCGGCGCGTTGTCGTTCTCGCGGTAGCGCAGCACGCCCTGGTTGAAGCTGGTCCAGGCCATTTCGCCCTTGGGGCCGATGGCGATGTCGTCCGACTGGCCCTCGGGCGCGGCGATGAACACGCGCGCCTCGCCGGTCTGGCGGTTCACCTCCCACATCTGGCTGCCGGCCACGGTGCCGGCGAGCAGGCGGCCCTGCTTGTCGACGGCCAGGCCGTGCACGCCGGAGAAGGCCGAGGGCTTGACCAGCACCTCGGGCGCGGCCCACGCCGTCGGGCGGGTCGGGCCGGAAGCGGCGCAAGCGGCCAACAGGCCCACCAGGGCCAGCGAAGAGGCGATGCGTGAAAAAGCAGGCATGAAGTTTGTCTCCTGTGTAGTAATGGACGCAGCAGCATGTAACCAACGCCGCGCCCGCCCTGTCACGCGGAAGACAAAATCAGCCCCCGCTCAATCCTCGATGCCCCGCTGGGCCGGAATGCCCTGCTCGAAGGCGTGCTTGATCATCTTCATCTCGGTCACCGTGTCGGCCACGTCGATGATTTCCTGCGGGCAGCGGCGGCCCGTGAGGCAGACGTGCACGTCCTTGGGGCGCTTGGCCAGCGTGTCCAGCACGTCCTGCAGCGGCAGCCAGCCGTAGACCAGCGGGTAGGTGATTTCGTCGAGCACGACGAGGAAGTATTCGCCCGAGAGGATGGCCGCGCTGGCCTTCTGCCAGCCGTCGCGCGCGAGTTGGGCGGAGTGTTCGAGGTCCCGGCTCTTCCAGCTGAAGCCGTCGCCCAGCCCTTCCACGGGCAAGCCCACGCGCTCGGCCAGGCGATGCTCGCCGAAGCGGGCGGTGGGCACCTTCATGAACTGGAACACCTTGACGGTCTTGCCCCGGCCCAGAGCGCGGAAGGCCAGGCCGAAGGCGGCCGTGCTCTTGCCCTTGCCGTCGCCGGTGTTGACGATGACGATGCCGCGGCGGTCGACCTGGGGCATCTCGTTGTAGCTGACTTTGGTGGGCGGGGTTTCGATTTGCATGGCAATACTCCTTTATTTCGGCAAGGCGACCCATTGGCCGTCGATGGCGCGGACTCTCACACGGTGGTCGAACACCCGCGCCAGCGCGGCGTGCGTGGCCGGGTCGTGGCATGGGCCGTGGTGTACCACACGGCCCTGCTGCATCACCACCATGTCGTCGGCCTGCAGGGCGATGGTCAGTTCGTGCAGCACGGCGACCACGGTGCGGCCCTCGGCCACCAGCGCGCGCGCGGTGTGCAGCCAGTCGGACTGGTGCGGCGGGTCGAGGTTGGCGAGCGGCTCGTCCATCAGCAGCACCCGGGCCTGCTGCGCCAGCGCGCGCGCCAGCAGCACACGCTGGCGCTCGCCGCCCGACAGGCGGCCCAGCGGGCGCTGCCGCCAGTCCCACGCCTGGGTGGCGCGCAGGGCCTGCTCCACGGCGGCGTGGTCGGCGGCGCTGGGGCCGGCGAGCCAGGCCTGGTGCGGCAGGCGGCCCAGCATGGCCACGTCGTAGCTCGCCAGGTCTTGCGCCACCGCCTCGTTCTGGCCCAGCCACGCCAGCTGCCGCGCGCGTTCGCGCGCCGGTATGCGCGCGAGCGGGCGGCCCAGCAACTGCACCTCGCCCGCCACGGGCAGCAGGCCCGCCAGCACCTTGAGCAGGGTGGACTTGCCCGCGCCGTTGGGGCCGACCACGCTGGTCAGGCGCGCGGCGGGCAGCTCCAGCGCCACGTCGTGCAATATGGGGCGTTTTTCGATGCTGGCGCTTGCCAGTCGTGCGCTGGCAGCTATATTTTTCATAGTGAAACGCCCCCCGCCGTGCGGCGGTGCATGAGCCACAGCAGGTAGCTGCCGCCCAGGGCGGCCGTCAGCACGCCCACGGGCAGTTCCTGCGGCGCGATCACCCAGCGCGCCAGCACGTCCGCCGCCAGCAGCAACACCGCGCCCATCAGGCTGGAGAGCCACACGTGCCACTGGTGCGTGGCGCGCGCGATGGAACGCACCAGGTGCGGCGCCGCCAGCCCCACGAAGGCGATGAGCCCCGTGTGCGCCACGGCCAGCCCGGTGGCCAGCGCCAGCGCCAGCACCAGCCCCGCGCGCATGGGCGCGAGCGGCAGGCCCAGGCTGGCGGCGGTGGCCTCGCCCAGCATCAGCGCGTCGAGCAGGCGCGACAGCGCCCAGGCCGCGACCGCGCACAGCAGCCAGCCCGCGCCCATGAGCGCGCAGGCCTGCCAGCCCACGAAGGCCGTGCTGCCCATGGTGAAGACCTGCATGGACTCCAGGATGCTGGGCTTGGCGATCTGGATCAGGTCGCGCGCCGCGCCCAGCACCACGCCCACGATCACGCCCGCCAGCAGCAGGCGCAGCGTGTGCTGCACGCCGCCCGCCAGCATCAGCGTGAGCAGCACGGCCCCCGCCGCGCCCGCGAAGGCCATGCCCACCACGCCCAGGCGCACCAGCCAGCCCGCCGCGGCGGGCGACACGCCCGCCCCCAGCAGCGCCATGGCGACGGCCCCGCCCAGCGCCGCGCCCGAGGCGCTGCCCAGCAGGTACGGGTCAGCCAGCGGATTGCGGAACAGGCCCTGCGCAATCGCGCCCGCCAGCCCCAGCAGCGCGCCCGCCAGCCAGGCGCCCAGCGTGCGCGGCAGGCGGATGTCCCACACGATCTGCAGCGCGAGCGGGTCGCTGCCCATGTGCAGCACGCTGCCCCAGCCGGTGCTGCCCACGCTGGCGCCCGCCAGCAGCAGCAGGGCGCTGGCGGCGAGCAGCGCGGCGCACAGCGCCGTGGCGCGCCGGTGGGGCGCGGCGGCGTGGCCGCTCACGGAAACTTCTCCGCCAGGCAGCGGGCCATGATGCGCGCGGCCTCGGCCATGCGCGGGCCGGGGCGCACGAGCACGTCGGAATCGTCGGCGCCGAACTCGCATATGCGCCCGGCCTTCACCGCCGCCAGGTTCTGCCAGCCCGGATAGAGCGCGGCGCGCTGCATACTGCGGTTGGAGACCATGAGCAGGTCCGGGTTCGCCCGCACCACGTATTCGGGGTTGAGCCGGGGGAACGGCCCCAGGCCCGCGTCCACCACGTTGCGCGCGCCCAGGCGCGCCAGCGTTTCGCCGATGAACGAAGTGGCGCCCGCCGCGTAGGGGCCGCGGTTGACCTCGAAGAACACGCGCACGCCGCGCGCCCTGGGCGGCAGCGACTGGGCCGCCGCCTGCACGGCGGCGTCGATCACGCGCCACACGCGCTCGGCGCCCTCGCCGGGCGGCACGGCGAACAGCTGGCCCAGCACGCCGAGCACGCGGCGCACGTCGGCATGGGTCTTGGGCTCCAGCGCGACGACCTTCAGGCCCAGCGCCTCCAGCCGGTCGCTCACGCGGCTGCTGGTGGAGAGCAGCACCACGTCGGGCCGCAAGGCGACGACGGCCTCGATGTTCGGGTCCAGCCCGCCGCCCACCTGGGGCAGCCGCCGCACGGAGGCGGGCCAGTTCGAGTAGCGGTCCACCCCCACCAGCCGGTCGCAGCGCTGCAGTTCGCACACGCTTTCGGTCAGCGAGGGCAGCAGGCTCACCACGCGCTGCGGCGGCGCGTCGAAGCGCAGCGTGCGGCCCCGGTCGTCGGTGACCTGCAGGGGCTCGGCGCGCGCCCCTGCGGCCAGCAGCAGGCCCGGCAGAACGAGAAGGGCCAGCACCCGGAGGATGCGGCGCACGGAGGTAGGTGTCATGGGGTCTTCAGGGTCAGCGGCAGCCCGGCGGCCATGAGCGTCACGCGCTCGCACGCGGCCGCCACCTGCTGGTTCAGCGTGCCCAGGGCATCGACGAAGGCGCGCACCTCGCGCCCGAGCGGGATCACGCCCAGGCCGATCTCGTTGCCCACCAGCACGACGGGGCCGGGGAATTGTTCGATTGCTACCAAAAGAGTAGCTGCTAGCGCTCGTGTATCCTGGGCTGGAGGCGGATTTTGCTCACAATCCACCGGCATGAGCAGGTTGGTGAGCCAGAGCGTGAGACAGTCCACCACGATGATCGTATCCGCCCGCGCATGGCGCTGGAGGGCACCGGCCAGGTCGCGCGGCTCCTCGATGGTGCCCAGGCCCGGCGTGCGCTCGCGCCGGTGGCGCGCGATGCGCTCGCGCATCTCGGCGTCGTGCGCCTGGCCCGTGGCGATGAGCAGCGCGCGGTGCGCGGGCGACGCGGCCAGCCACGCGGCGGCCAGCGCCTCGGCGCGGCGCGACTTGCCGCTTTTCTGGCCGCCCAGAATCAGTTCGCTGCGCGCTATCTGCATCATCAGTTGGACGGGGCCCACTTCAGGCCGACGTAGAACGTGCGCCCCGCCGTGGCGTAGCCGTTGGCCAGTTGGTAGTTCTTGTCGCCCAGGTTGTCCACGCGCGCCACCAGGGTGTAGTCGCGCGCCAGGCGGGTGCTGGCGTACAGGCTTGCCAGGGTGTAGCCGCCCAGCACCTTGGTGTTGGCCGCGTCGTCGTAGCGCCTGGCGGACACCTGCACCTCGCCGCCCAGCGTCCAGCCGGCCACGGTGGTGTCGGCGCCAAAGGTGGCGTGGCGGCGCGCGCGGCGGGCCAGCTGCTTGCCGTTGTCGAGGTTCTTGGGGTCCTGGAAGTCCAGCGACCCGCGCAGGTTCACCGTGCCCACGCGGTGCGCGGCGGACACCGTCACGCCCTCGTACTGCGCGCGCGCCGTGTTGTAGTAGCAGCCGAAGGGCGACGGGCAGGGGCCGGGCGCGCCATAGGTGATGAGGTTCTTCACGCGGTTGCGGTAGGCCACCACCGAGAAGCTGCTGGCCTGCTCGGCCCAGTGCAGGCCGACTTCGGCATTGCGGCCCTCCTCGGGCTGCAGCCCGGCCTGCCCGTAGGCGCTGAAGCGCTGGTACAGCGTGGGCGCGCGGAAGGCGGTGCCCACCGAGCCCGTCACGCGCCACTGGGGCGTGAAGTGGTAGCCATAGGCCGCGCTGCCGGTGCTCTTGCCGCCGAATTCGCTGTCGGAATCGTGGCGCGCATTGATCTGCAGCGTGTGCGGGCCGGCGTGGTAGCCCCAGCCCAGGGCCAGGCTGTCCTGCGCGCGGCTGCGGTCGATGGGGTCATTGGTCAACTGGTCTTCGCGGCGCTCCAGCGCGGCGGTGAACAGGTGCGCGCCCAGGCGGTATTCGTTCTGGAACAGGTAGCCGCGCAGGTGGGTCCTGGTCAGGTACGGCGAGGGCGTGGTTTCGTAGCGGTCGGTCGAATCGGTGACGGACAGGCGCGTCTTGTACTGCTCGGTCCACTGCGACTGCCAGTTCAGGCCCAGAGCGCGCAGGCGGCCCAGGGCGCGGTCGTCCACCGGCTTGGCCGGGCTGTAGCCGAAGTCGTCGTAGCCAGCGTTCATGTCGTTGGCCGTCAGCGTGGCCTCGATGCGGTTGGCGGGGTTGATCTGCAGGCCCAGGCGCCCGCTCAGCGCCGTGGAGCGGTAGCCGTCGCGGTCGGGGTTCTGGCCCGCGATGGGGCGGGCGTTGAAGCCCTGGCTCACCTCGCGGGCGATGCCCACGGCATAGTCCACCGCGCCGGCCCCGGTATCGGTGGCGCCGCTCACGCCGGCCTCGGCCTTGTAGGTGCCGTAGGTGCCCGCGCCCACGCCGACGTAGGGGGCCACGCCCTTCTCGCCCTTCTTGGTGAAGATCTGCACCACGCCGCTGATCGCGTCCGAGCCGTAGATCGCGCTCGCGGGGCCGCGCAGCACTTCGATGCGGTCGATCATCGACAGCGGAATGTTCTGCCACGAGGCGCCGCCCGTGCTCTGCGAATCGACGCGCACGCCGTCGATGTACACGGCGGTGAAGCGCGACTCCGCGCCGCGCACGAACACGCTGGTCGTCGCGCCCGGGCCGCCGTTGCGCACCATCTCCACGCCCGGCAGGCGCGCGAGCACGTCGGCCAGGCCCGTAGCGCCGCTGCGCTCGATGGTGTCGCGGTCGACCACGGATACGTCGGCCACCACGTCGGTCAGCGGCTGCGGCGTGCGCGTGGCGGTCACCACCATGTCGGGCAGGGCGGCGGTGGATTGGGCGTGGGCGGAGCAGGCCGCGAGCGCAGCCAGGGACAGCGCGGCAAGGCGCAGGTTCAGGGTCTTCATGGGGCAAAAACAGTCAACAACGCCCGCGCCAGCCTCCCGCCAGCATTGGGCAATACGGCTGGCACAAGGCACAGCCACCGCGTTGGCCGGTATCCGGGCTGGCGAACGCGCCCTCCAGCGCCTTCCCAGGCGCTTGTTCAAGGCGTCCAGTGGCTGATTGCGGAGGGAGAGCCGATGCGGCTCGTTCGCTGACCGTTGCGGGGGCAGCGCAGGCTGGGGATGTCGCGTGGCAAAGCCCCTCCCTGCTTCCCGTTGAACTGCGGCCTGTGAACCAGGCACGCGAGCACCAACCCGGGGATTTTACGTCTGATTACGAGGGTCGAAATTACAATGGCGCTCCTTATGGCCCCCCATGCGACACCCCTTGACCTGATCGCCGAGCGCGTAGAGCTTTTGCTGCTGCGCCACGGCGAACTGCTCCACGCCAACACCCTGCTGAACGAGCAGATCGCCGCCCTCACGCAGGAACGCGATTCGCTGCGATCGCGCCTGTCGGCCGCCCGCGCGCGCGTCGACGCCCTGCTCGAACGCCTGCCCGAAAACGCCGTGCACGAGGACGCGCCCCAATGAAGCAGATCGAAGTACAGATCATGCAGCAGAGCTACATCCTCGGCTGCCCCGAAGGCCAGGAAGCGCGCCTGCTTGCCGCCGTGGAGCGCGTGGACACGCAGATGACCCGCATCCGCGACGCGGGCAAGGTGCGCGCGCGCGAGCGCATCGCCGTGCTGGCGGCGCTGAACCTGGCCTTCGAAATCGCCGACCGGGAATACGCGCCGCCTGCCGAGCCCGCCGAAGCCGCCCCCGCCGCAGACCCGGCGCAGGACGAACGCGCTCACGCGCTGATCGAGCGGCTGGACCAGGCCCTGGGCGCCAACGGCCAGCTTTTCTGACCCGTTAAAGCCCTACAATCGCACCTGTCTGCGGTGCTGCCGGGCTTTATATTTCCTTGAACCAATGCTCTACGAGCAAGGGCTTGGTACATTGCCCCGCCAGCGTGATCGTCTCGCGTCAGATGAACCCAAGGCTTGGCTGCCCTCGCCCACCTGAACCCCTGGTTCAGGATGACGGTCCGGTGGCATCCGCGGACACCTTCTTCCTTCCCCCTCCCCTTCCATGATCGATCCCCTGCTGCTGGCCGAACTCGCCGGGCTGGGCCTGGTGACGGGCTTCCTGGCCGGCCTGCTCGGCGTGGGCGGCGGCATGATGCTGGTGCCCTTCTTCACCTACATCCTGGGCCGCATGGTCACGCCCGAACTCGCGGTGAAGATGGCGATCGCCACGTCGATGGCGACCATCCTGTTCACCTCGATCTCCAGCGTGCGCGCGCACCACCGGCGCGGCGCGGTGCGCTGGGACCTAGTGGCGCGGCTGGCGCCCGGCATCGTGCTCGGTGGCCTGCTCGCCAGCCTGGGCGTGTTCGCGCTGCTCAAGGGGCAGTACCTCGCCCTCTTCTTCGGGCTGTTCGTGGGCTTTTCGGCGCTCAAGCTGTTCAAGGACAGCAAGCCCGCGCCGTCGCGCCAGATGCCGGGCACCGCCGGCACGGTGGGCGCGGGCGGCGCCATCGGCTTCCTGTCGGGGCTGGTGGGCGCGGGCGGCGCGTTCATCAGCGTGCCCTTCATGGCCTGGTGCAACGTGCCCATCCACAACGCGGTGGCGACCAGCGCGGCGCTGGGCTTCCCGATCGCGCTCGCCAACGTGGCGGGCTACGTCATCGGCGGCCAGCACCTGCCCGGCCTGCCGCCGTATTCGCTGGGCTACGTGTGGCTGCCGGGGCTGGCCGCCGTGGCGGCCTGCAGCGTGCTGACCGCGCCGCTGGGCGCGAAGATGGCGCATTCGCTGCCCGTCCGGCAGCTCAAGCGGGTGTTCGGCTGCCTGCTGCTGGGGCTGGCGGGCTACATGTTCTGGAAGGGCATGACCGCCTGAGCGGTCACTGGCCCAGGGCCGCCGCGATCTGCGGGTAGGCGATGCCGTCGATCAGGTGGCGCGCCGCATCGCCATAGGGCGGCGTGGTGAGCTCGAACAGGCCGCCTTCCCGGCGCTCGTAGAAGCCGCGCGGGTTGGAGAATTCCCGGAACCCCTCCTCGCCATGGTGGCGGCCCTGGCCGCTGGCGCCCACGCCGCCAAAGCCCATCGAGGCCAGCGCGCCCTGCATCACCGCCACGTTGAAGCACACGCCGCCCGAGCGCGTGCGCGTGGCGACGGCCTCGCGCAGCGCGGGGTCGTCGGAGAACACGTAGATGCCCAGCGGCGCATCGCCCGCGTTGATGCGCGCGATCACCTCGTCGGTGGAGCGGTAGGTCTTGATGGGCAGGATGGGGCCGAAGATTTCCTCGCGCACCACGCCCAGGTCGTCGCCGGGGTTGACGACGAGGTAGAAGGGCATGTCCCGCGCGCCGGCATCCATGGCGCCGCCGATCTGGATCACCTGCGCGCCGGACGCCCGGGCCTCGGCCACCAGCGCCTCCAGCCGCGCCACGTGGCGCGGGCTGATGATGCCGCAGGCGCTGCCGGCCGCGTTGTCGTGGGCGAAGGCGGTGCGCATGTGCTCGGCGAGCGCGCCGACGAAGGTGTCCAGCCCCGCCTCCGGCACGTACACGTGGTCCACCGTGATGCACAGCTGCCCGCGCTTGACCGACTTGATGCCCGCGATCACGGGGATGGTCTGCGCGTCGGTGAGCTTGTCCATGCCGACGATCGTGGGGTTGCGCCCGCCCAGCTCCAGGGTGACCGGCGTCAGGTTCGCGGCGCAGGCCTTGGCGACCTCGCGGCCCACCGCCGTGCCGCCGGTGAAGACCAGGTGGTCCCAGGGCAAGGTGGGGCAGTATTTGGCCAGTTCCAGGTCGCCGTGGACGACGGCCAGTTCCTCCTCGGCAAAAAACTCGGCCACCATCTCCTGCTGCAGCGCGCCGCAGTGCGGCGTGAGGTCCGACGGCTTGAGGATGACGCGGTTGCCCGCGCCGAGCATGTCGATGACGGGGCCGAAGCCCACGTCGAACGGGAAGTTCCACGACGACATGTTGCACGCCACGCCCTTGGGGCTGTACTGCACCCAGGCTTGCGACGCGCCCTGCGCGACGGCGTCCACCTCCTTGGGCACGGGTTGCATCCACTCGCGCACGTGGGCGCTGTTGTATTCCACGCGCTTGACCATGGAGAGGATCTCGGTCAGGTCCGCCGCCTCGCGCGAATGGCTGCCGAAGTCGGCCGCCAGCGCTTCGTGGATCTTGCTTCGGTACTTGTAGAGCATGGGCACGATGCGCGCCATGCGGGCCGTGCGCACTTCGGCGCTGGGGAACATGTCCTGCGCGAAGGCGGCTTTCTGCAGCCGGAAAATACGGTCGAGGCGCTGGAGGGAGGTTTCAGTCATGGCCGGGCGGGGTGGAATATTGACCATTCGCACCATAGAGCAACCCCCGACCGGAGCCTTGTCACATTGGCGTTAGATGCAAGGCTCGTCCCCCTGCACTCCGCGCTGGGCCAGCAGTTCACGGAAGTCCTGGGGCGGCAAGCCCGGCGCGCACAGAAAGCCCTGGTACTGGTGGCAGTCCAGCTCCTCCAGCGCGGCGCGCTGCACGTCCGTCTCCACCCCCTCGGCCACCACCTCGATGCGCAGCGCGCGGCCCATGTGGACGATGGCGCCGACGATGGCGCGGTCGCCCTCGTCATGGGGCAGGCCGCGCACGAAGGACTGGTCGATCTTGAGCTTGTGGATGGGCAGCTTCTTCAGGTAGGCCAGGCTGGAATAGCCGGTGCCGAAGTCGTCGATCACCAGCCCCACGCCCAGGTCGGCCAGGGCTTGCAGGCGCAGTTCCATTTCGTGCGCGTCTTGCAGCAGGATGGTTTCGGTCAGTTCCAGCTCCAGCAGCTTCGAGGGCAGCCCTTCGGCTTCCAGCACCTGCATGACGCGCTGCACGAAGTCCGGCTGGCGGAATTCGAGCGCCGAAACGTTGACCGACAGGCGCACGGGCCGCCCCTCGCGCAGCCAGCGCACGGCCTCGCGCACCGACTGTTCGAGCACCCACGCACCCAGGGTGACGATGTAGCCCGACTCCTCGGCCAGCGGAATGAACATGCCGGGCGCGACCGCGCCGAACTCCGGGTCGTGCCAGCGCAGCAGCGCCTCGGCGCCCGTGATGCGGCCCGTGGTCATGCACACCAGGGGCTGGAAGTGCACCGCCATGCGGTCGTGGGCCAGGGCCTGGCGCATGGCGTGCTCCAGTTGCACGCGCGAGAGCAGGCCCGCGTTCATCTGCGGCTGATAGAAGCCGAAGTTGCCCCGCCCGCGCTCCTTCACGCGGTACATGGCGGTGTCGGCCTGCTTGATGAGTTCGTCCAGCGTCTGCCCGTCCTGCGGGTACAGCGCCATGCCGATGCTGCACCCCACCGAAAAGCCCATGCCGTCCAGCACCAACGGGCGCAGCATGGACTCGAGCACGCGGTGCGCCACGGCCTCGGCCACGTCGGCGTCGCAGCCATGCAGGTAGATGACGAACTCGTCCCCGCCCAGGCGGCACAGCATGTCGGTCTGGCGCAGGCAGTCCTGCAGGCGCTGGGCCACGAGCTTGAGCACGCGGTCGCCGAACGGGTGGCCGAGCGAGTCGTTGATGATCTTGAAGCGGTCCAGGTCCAGGAACATGACCGCGAAGCCCGTGCCGCTGCGGCGCGCGGCCTCGATGGCCCCGTCCACCCGGCGCGAGAGCATGAGCCGGTTGGGCAGGCCGGTGAGCACGTCGCTGTAGGCCAGTTCCTCGATGCGGCGCTGCGCCGCATAGTGCAGCGTGAGGTCGCGGAACGAGTACACGCGCCCCACGGGCAGGCCGCGCACGAGCTGCGGCACCGAGCGCCGCTCGATCACCGCGCCCGAGTGCAAGGTGAGGATGTCGGTGCTCTCCATGCGCGGGTCGAACGCCAGGGCGGCCAGCCGCTCCGTGTAGGCCTGCGGCTCGGACACCTGGGCCAGCATGTGCTGGCGGATGGCCTCGTCGTCGCGCCGCGTGAGCAGCTCGCGCGGCATGTTCCAGAGCGTGGCCAGCCGCTGGTTGAAAGCGCGCAGCTGGCCGTCCATGCCGCAGACCAGCACGCCGTCCGCCGCGGAGTCGAGCGTGGCGCGCAGTTCGGACAGCAGGGTTTCGAGTTCGCGCTCGCTCGCCTCCTGCTCGCGGCGGTCCACCATGGTGACCACGAGCACGCTGCCGCCCGTGGGCGAGGCGGACTGCGCCAGGCGGTGCACGCGCTGCTCCACGGGCACCAGGGCGCCGTCGCTGCGCAGCACGCGGGTGTGCGTTTGCGAGCCGTCGCGCGCGCCCGCGCCCTCCTCGCCCCACAGCACCAGGTCTTGCGGCGTGGCGGCCAGACTCCGCATGGAGCGGCCCAGCATGTCCTGCGCGGCCACTCCGGTGAGCTGCTCCGCGGCGCGGTTGACCAGCAGGATGGCGAGCGACGCCTCGTCCACCAGCCAGACGGCCTCGGACAACGCATCCAGCGCGGCTTGCCAGCCTTGCGGCGCCAGGAGCGAAAGCGTCATGCAGCCGCTCCCTGCGCGGCGCCCAGATCCACGGCACGCTCGAAGAAGTAGCACACGCGCTCGCGTGGCGACAGGTAGTCCAGCGCTTCGCGTGGCAGTTGCACGGGGCGCAGGCTGCGGCGTATGCCGAGTTCGGGCCGGGTTTCCAGGTCCACGATCAGCGCCTGCGCCTTGGGCGTGGCCGGGTCGTGCAGCACCACGCGCGGGCGCAGCGGGCGCGCCATGTTGACCGACACCACGATGGCGAAGCAGTCGTTCACCAACTGCACGATGGAGCCCGGCGGATACACGCCCATCATGCGGATGAAGGCCCCGAGCACGGCGGTATCGAACTTGGTGCGGTGCTGCGCGAACAGGATGGACAGCGCCTCGTGCGGCGTGAGCGCGCCTTCCCCGTGCGTGGGATTGCACAGCCGGTCGTACTGGTTGACCAGGCCCACCACCTGGCCCCAGGTCCCCAGGTCTTCGCCCAGCAGGTGCAGCGGAAAGCCCGTGCCGTCCACGCGCTCGTGGTGCTGCGCAATGGCAGTCACCACCCCCACGGGCAGCTTCATGCGCTCGGCCCGCGCGACGGTTTCACCCACGTGGCTCTCGTACCGCTCCATCTCGGAGGCCGTCAGGTGCGCATAGGGCTCGGCCACCTGGAGCGGCAGGGCCAGCTTGCCCAGGTCGTGCAGCAAGGCGGCCAGGCCCAGGCTTTTGAGCGCGGCGCATTGCAGGCCCAGCGCCTTGCCCAGCAGCAGGCTCAGCACCATCACGTTGACGGGATGCAGCGCGCTGCGCACGCCCACGTCTTCCGACAGCAGGCGGATGACCGAGTCGCCGCTCGCCAGCAGATCGTCCACGCAGGCATCCACCAGCGTGCGGCTGATTTCATGCGCCGCCTGCGGCTGGGCGTCGACCACTTCGGTCACTTGCTGGTAACCGCGCGTGATTTCGCCAAAGCGGCGATCGCAGAAGGCCAGTTGCCGGTTTTGCGCTTCCAGCTCGGGCTGGGCGGCAGCGGCCGCCACGGGCCTTTCGTCCGGATGGTCTTCACCGCCTTCGCCGCGCGCCCCATCGCCCCGCAGCAGGCCGCCGGCCACCTGGGGGTCGCTCTTGGACAGTATGTGGCGGACATGGCTGATGTTCAGCGTGCGCAGCGTGGCAATCTGCTCTGCCGACGCGATGCGGAAACTGCTGGTGGGAAAGGGATGGTTCATCCAGCCCACATCCAACTGAATGTACATGCCAATGCGCAATTGGCCGATGGGGATGAGGACGGAAGTATTCACATTCACGGAATGCGTATGTATCAAGCCGATGGACGCAACCATCGGTAACGTCCGTACATTATCGCCAGATATCGCGCTCCGCCGCCCATAGTCGGCGCCGCACCACACAATCCGCTCTTCCAACCACCAGGAGACTTCCGAATGCGCCCCATGCCCACCCCCGCCCTGCTGACGCGCCGCGCTCTGCTGCTGGCCACGGCCGCCCTCATTGCCGGCTGCGCCGCACCCGGCAAGCCCCAGGACCCTGCGCTGGCCCAGCCCATCAAGCTCGTGACCTCGGGCGGCTTTGCCGAGGCGCACAAGCAGTTGGTTCCGGTCTTCGAACAGCAGACGGGCGGCAAGGTGGAGTCGGCCTACGGCTCGTCGATGGGCGCGTCCACCACCTCCATCCCGCACCGGCTGGAGCGCGGCGAGGCCATCGACGTGGTGGTGCTGGAACGCGGCGCGCTCGACAAGCTCGCGGCCCAGGGCTACGTGGTGCCGGGCAGCCAGGTGGACCTGGTGCGCTCGTCCATCGGACTGGCGGTGCGCGCCGGAGCACCGGTGCCGGACATCGGCACCGTGGACGCCTTCAAGCAGGTGCTGCTCAATGCGCCGTCGATTGCCTATTCGGCCAGCGCCAGCGGCACTTTCTATGAAACGAAAATGCTCAAGCAACTGGGCATAGAAGCCCAGGTGCTGCCCAAGAGCAAGAAGGTGGTGGGCGACCGCGTGGGCACCATCGTGGCGCGCGGCGATGCGGCAGTGGGGATGCAGCAGGTGAGCGAACTGCTGCCGATTCCGGGCATCACCTTCGTGGGCCGCCTGCCCGATGCGGTGCAGAGCTACGCGGTGTTCTCGGCAGGCATTGCGGCCAAGGCGCAGAACCCCGAGGGGGCGAAGGCGCTGATCCGCTTCTACCAGAGCGCCGCCGCCAAACCGGTGGTGGAAAAGACGGGGCTGGAGGTGATGCCCGCCCAGCGTTGATGCTGCATTTTTAATAGCTGCTCGCGCTTACCTCACAAGGGCTGGCAGCCTATTTTTTCTAAATCAGGGTTTGAAGCGCCGCTCGGGCAGCGGGATGCATTCCGTCTCGCCCGGCACCTGGCCCATGGTCTGGTTCTCCCAGTCCCGCGCGGCCTGCACGATGCGCTCCTTGCGGCTGGAGACGAAGTTCCACCACATATGGCGCGGCCCGTCGAGCGGCGCGCCGCCGATCACGACGAAGCGCGCGGAGCCTGCGGTGGCGCGCACCTGCGCGCCCTGGCCTGTGGGCAGCACGCCCATGGTGCGCGCGGGCAATGCCTCGTCTGCGACCCGCAGGTCCGCATCCACGGCATAGACCGCCATTTCGGGCGCGAGCGCGGGCAGGTCGATGGCGGCGCCCTCGGGCAGTTGGACGTCGAGGTACAGCGTGGGGCTGTACGTGGCCACGGGCGATTGCCGGCCGAACGCCGTCCCGATCAGCACGCGCACCACGGCGCCCTGAACGCGCATCTCGGGAAGGGCCTCGGCGGGCGTGTGCGCGAAGGCGGGCTCAGCCTCTTCGTGCTCGCGCGGCAGCGCGGCCCACAGCTGCAGGCCGTGGTTCACGTAGTCGCGCCCGGCCAGGGCTTCGGGGCGGCGCTCGGAATGCACGATGCCGCGCCCGGCCGTCATCCAGTTGATCGCGCCGGGTTCGATCCGCTGCCGCGAGCCCAGGCTGTCGCGGTGCATGATCGCGCCCTCGAACAGGTAGGTCACCGTCGCCAGGCCGATGTGCGGGTGCGGGCGCACGTCGTGCTCGTCCTGCGGGTGCACCGCCACCGGGCCCAGATGGTCGAAGAACAGGAACGGCCCCACCGACTGGCGCGCCGGCGCGGGCAGCACGCGGCGCACGGTGAAGCCGCCGCCCAGGTCCTTGGCGTGGCCCTGGAGCGGGACGATGCTCACGCCGCGCGTTCCACCGAGGTGCTGACCTCGGTCGTCACGGCGGTCATGAGCTTGTGCACCGGGCATTTATGCGCCACGGCCTCCAGTTCGGCGATCTGCGCGTCGGTCAGGTCACCGCTGACCTGCAGCCGGGCCGCCAGGCGGTAGGTGCCGCTGCGCTCGGCGGAGGCGTCGCGCTCCACCACCGTGCGCACGTCCTGCACCGGCAGGCCCTTGCGGCGCGCGTACCAGAGCACGGTGAGCGCCTTGCACGCGCCCAGGGCGGCGTCGTACAGGTCGTGCGGGTTGGGGCCGCCGTCGCCGCCGCCCTCTTCCACGGTGCCGTCGACCACGAGTTCGTGGCCGCGGATGTGCACCGTCTGGGCCATGGGGGCGCCGGGAATACGTTGCAGTTCAATGGTCATCATGGGTCTCCTTGCCCTTCAATGTAACGCGGCCAGGTCGAAAACGAGCACTTCGGCGTCCTGCCCGCCGGACAGCACCACGCTGCTTTCGCCCTCCAGCAGCGCCGCATCGCCGCCCTGCAAGCGCTGGCCGTTGACCGACAGCGTGCCACGCACCAGGTGCACGTAGCCCTTGCGGCCCGGGGCCAGGGGCAGTTCCGCGGATTCGGCCCCGTCGAACAGCCCGGCGTACAGCGTGGCATCGGCATGGAGGGTGACCGCGCCTTCGGCCCCGTCGGGCGCGGCCACGCGGCGCAGCTGGCCGCGCTTTTCGGCATCGGTGAAGCGCTTTTGCTCGTAGCTTGGCGCAATGCCCTGCCGGTCGGGCAGGAGCCAGATCTGCAGGAAATGCGTGGTCTGGCCCTGCGCGTGGTTGAACTCGCTGTGCACCACGCCGCTGCCCGCGCTCATGCGCTGCACGTCGCCGGGCGGAATGCCTTGCACGTTGCCCATGCTGTCCTTGTGGGCCAGTTCGCCCGAGAGCACGTAGCTGATGATTTCCATGTCGCGGTGCCCATGCGCGCCAAAGCCGGTGCCGGGCGCGATGCGGTCTTCGTTGATCACGCGCAGATTGCCCCAGCCCATGTGGCGCGGGTCGTGGTAGCCCGCGAACGAGAAGCTGTGGTACGACTTGAGCCAGCCATGGTCGGCATGGCCACGGTCTTCGGACTTGCGAACGGTGAGCATCGGAGGGGCTCCTTTCAGTGGTGATTCAGCGTTGCATTCACTGTAGGGCGGCCCTCCTGCGCCGTGGCCCAGCGCCATTGATGGCATCATTCAAAAATCTTGAACCCGCAGCCTCCCCGCGCCGTCCTCACCCCCGATGCCCTGGCCATGCTCCAGGCCATTGCCGAAGCGGGCAGCTTCGCCGCCGCCGCGCGCCGCCTGGGGCTGGTGCCCAGCGCGCTGACCTACCGCGTGCGCCAGATCGAAGACGCGCTGGACGTGCTGCTGTTCGACCGCAGCACGCGCCAGGCCCGCCCCACGCCCGCCGGGGCCGAGCTGCTGCGCGAAGGCGCGCGCCTGCTCGAAGACCTGGACGCCGTGGCCCACCGCGTGCGCCGCGTGGCGACGGGGTGGGAGCCGCAGATCACCGTAGCCGCCGACGGCATCGTCTCGCGCACCACGCTGCTCGAACTGGCCGAGGCGTTCTACGCCCTCAACCCGCCCACGCAGCTGAAGCTGCGCGACGGCATCATGAGCGGCACGCTCGAAGCGCTGACCTCGGGCCGTGCCGACCTCGCCATCGGCGTGGGCGCGGCAGACGGCCAGCCCGGCCTGCAGGCGCAGGCGATGGGCGAAGTCCCCTTCATCTTCGTCGTCGCCCCGCACCACCCGCTGGCCAGCACGCCCGAACCCCTGACCGACGCGCAACTGCTGCAGCACCGCGCCGTGGCCGTGGCCGACTCGGGCCAGCGCAGCGGCATGACCGTAGGGCTGCTCACGGGCCAGAGCGTGCTCACGGTGGACACCATGCAGGCAAAAATAGCCGCCCAGCTGCGCGGCCTGGGCTTTGGCTTCCTGCCCGAACCCATGGTGCGCCCCTATCTTGCCGCGGGCCGCCTGGTGCAGCGCCGCGTGGCCCGGCCCGAGCGCGTGTCGCGCGTGTATTACGCCTGGGGCGGCCCCAGCCACGCACAACCGGGGCGGGCTTTGCAATGGTGGATAACCCAACTCGCCAGCCCCGCCACGCGCCGCGCGCTGCTTGAGAATCATCACTTCTAGAAATGAAAGGCCCTGTATGACCGCACCCGCTTCCCGCACCCCGCGCCGCATTGCCATCGTTGGCTCGGGCATGGCGGGCGTGGCCGCTGCACGCACGCTGCTGCAAGCGGGGCACGAGGTCACCGTGTTCGAGCGCGAGGCGCGTCCCGGCGGCCGCATGGCAACGCAGGACTCGGCCTTTGGCGGCTTTGACGCGGGCGCGCAGTACTTCACGGTGCGCGACCCGCGTTTCGAGCGCGCCCTCGCCACCGTGCCCGGCCTGTGCCGTCCCTGGAGCGCCAGCACCGTGCGCGTGCTCGACGCCGAGGGCCGCACCGCCAGCGCCGCGCCGCCGCCCAAAGACCCGCACTGGGTCGCCCTGCCGGGAATGCACGCGCTGCCCGCCGCCTGGGCCGAGCCCATCACCCGCCTGCATACCCACACCGCCGCGACGCGGCTGAGCCGCACCGGCCAGCGCTGGCGGCTCGACTGCGAAAGCCACACCGCCAACACCAGCCACGCGGGCTTCGACGCCGTGCTGCTCGCCCAGCCCGCACCCGAGGCGCGCGCGCTGCTGCAAGCCTCCGGCGTCAACGCATTCGACAAAGCCCTCGCCAACGTGCAGACCGCGCCGTGCTGGACGCTGATGCTCGCCTTCCCCCAGGCCGCCCAGCCCGGCCTGACCACCCTGGGCCCGCAGTGGAACGCCGCGCGCAGCACGCACCACCGCATCGCCTGGCTGGCGCGCGAATCGTCCAAGCCGGGGCGCGGCCAGATCGAGCGCTGGACGGTACAGGCCAGCGCCGCCTGGTCGCAAGAACACCTGCGCGACGACCCGCAGCGCGTGGCGCAGAAAATGCGGCGCGCCTTCTCGGAACTCACCGGCATCCGCGCCGAACCCGCCTGGGCCGAGGTGCGCCGCTGGCCGCACGCCAAAACCGCCGCGCCGCTGGGCCAGAGCCACCTGTGGGACGCCGCCCTGGGCCTGGGCGCCTGCGGCGACTGGTGCCTGGGCCACCGCGTGGAGGATGCGTTCATCTCCGGGCTGGAACTGGCCCTGGCCGTGGCTTGATAGAGCGTGTTTGCGGCCTTTTCATGGTGCCCGCAAGGCAGCAAACAGCCGCAATCTAGGCGCGCGCCGCAGCCCAGGCTCTCTGCCTGGGCAAGGTGCGCAACAACGAGTGCGGCTGTTTGCTGCCTTGCCCGAAGGGTTGCCCCGCAAAGGCAGCGTCTGCGGCGTTGCCCA
Source organism: Acidovorax sp. (assembly GCA_047601665.1). Taxonomy (GTDB): domain Bacteria; phylum Pseudomonadota; class Gammaproteobacteria; order Burkholderiales; family Burkholderiaceae_C; genus JASGIT01. The sequence continues at coordinate 3,569,650 of JASGIT010000001.1, read as the reverse complement.
TCCTCGCCGCACACCAGTGCGGCTTGCGGTGGGCGCCTTGCATCCACTGCCTTTGCGGGGCAACGGGCACCATGAAAAGGCCGCAAACACGCTCTTACATCGGCCGGTTCGCGCCCTCCCCCACAGGCCCGCTGCACGCGGGCTCGCTGGTGGCGGCGCTGGGCAGTTGGCTGGATGCGCGCGCGCACAGCGGGCGCTGGCTGGTGCGCATCGAAGACGTGGACGCGCCGCGCTGCCCGCCGGGCGCCGATGCCACCATCCTGCGCCAACTGGCCGCCTGCGGCCTGCACGCGGACGAACCGCCGCTCTGGCAATCCACGCGCGGCGCGGCCTATGCCGGGGCGCTGGCGCAGCTCCAGGCCAGCGGCTGGGCCTACCCCTGCGCCTGCACGCGCAAGGAGATCGAGGCCGCCTGGGCCGCCCAGGGCCTCGCGCACGAACGCCATGTGGAGCGCCCCTACCCCGGCACCTGCCGCGCGGGCCTGCGGGGGCGGCCCGCGCGCGCCTGGCGCTTCAATACCACCGAATTTGAGCCAAATCGGCCTCCAGCCCAGACAGGTCAAGCGCTGGCAGCTCCTGTTTCGATAGTGCATTGGACCGACCGCAGGCTCGGCCCGCAGCAGCAGGGCGTGGCGCGCACCGTGGGCGACTTCATCCTGCGCCGCGCCGACGGTCTCTGGGCCTACCAGCTCGCCGTGGTGGCGGACGATGCGGAACAAGGCATCACCCACGTCGTGCGCGGCGAAGACCTGGCGGACAATACGCCCCGCCAGATCCTGCTGCAGCGCGCGCTGGGCCTGCCCACGCCGCGCTACCTGCACATGCCGCTGGTGCGCACCGCCGATGGCGAAAAGCTCTCCAAGCAGCATGGCGCCCCGGCGCTGGACGTGGGCGACCCGTTGCGGGCGCTCAACGCCGCCGCCGGCGCGCTGGGCCTGCCGCGCCAGGAAGGCTCCGCCAACGACGCGCTGGCCGCCTGGGTGCAGGCCTGGGCGCACCTTTACCCCGAATCCACAACGTGACCACCGAACAGAACTCCGCCCCCGACAACGTGGCCTACCCCAAGGCCATCAAGAGCTTCGTGCGCCGCGCGGGCCGCACCACCACGGCCCAGGCCAAGGCGTTCGCCGACCTGGGGCCGCGCTTTTTGCTGCCCTATGCCGCGGCGCCGCTCGATGCCCCCGCCGCCTTTGGCCGCAGCGCGCCGCTCATCCTCGAGATCGGCTTCGGCATGGGCGAGGCCACGGCGCACATCGCGCGCGTGCGGCCCGATGACAACTTCCTGTGCTGCGAGGTGCACGAGCCCGGCGTGGGCGCGCTGCTCAAGCGCATCGGCGAGCAGGATCTGGCCAACATCCGCATCCTGCAGCACGACGCGGTCGAGGTCATCGACCACATGCTGCCGCCGGGCTGCCTCCAGGGCGTGCACATCTTCTTCCCCGACCCCTGGCACAAGAAGAAGCACAACAAGCGCCGCCTGATCCAGCCGCCGCTCGTCGCCAAGCTGGCCGCGCGGCTGGCCCCGGGCGGCTACCTGCACTGCGCGACGGACTGGCAGCCCTACGCCGAGCAGATGCTGGAAGTGCTGTCCGCCGAGCCGCTGCTGCGCAACACGGCGGACGGCTATGCGGCGAAGCCGGACTACCGCCCGCTCACCAAGTTCGAGAACCGCGGCCTGCGCCTGGGCCACGGAGTCTGGGACCTGGTGTTCGCCAGGCGCTGATTACCGGCTGGCCTGCACGCTGCGCCCGTTCAGCGGCTGCACGGGGCGGGCGTTCATCGGGTAAAGCTGGCGGAAGGCGGCCAGTTGCGCCCTGGACATTTCCACCGGCGTCTTCAGCACCTGCCAGGCCACGTTCTCGCTGCACGGCGGCGTGGTCAGCGAGCCGTTGAAGGCGTAATAGCCCCGGGCCGCGGGCAGCAGGTCCGCCGCGTTGAAGCCGCCATCCAGCGCCGCCTTCCCGCCCTCTTCGCGCGGCATGGCGGCGAACACCCGGGCCAGCGCGGGGTTGGCCCTGCCCAGCTTGAACAGCACGGCCACCACGGCGAGCTTGCCTTCGCCGTTGCGGTGCACCAGGTGCGCCACCAGCGCATGGGCCTTGCCGTTGACCTTTTCCTCGCTGGGCGCGTGGAAGTGGAACTGCACCAGCTGGTAGCTGCCCGAAGCCAGTTGCACCGTGCCGCCGTTGTCCAGGTTGACCTGGATGGTGTGGCCGTTGTTCACCACCTCGGCGGCGCTGCGCGCGTAGCCGAAGCCGATGGCGGGCAGGTCGGCCTTGGCCGCGTGGGTGATGTCGATGGGCGACTGTTCCCTGCCCAGCTTGCAGGTGGCGAAGTCGGGCTCCAGGTCGCCCCATTGCGCCGCGCCGGTGGGGCCGTGGTAGGACCAATGGGCCTGGGCGCTGGCGGCCCAGGGAAAGGCGCAGGCGGCGATGGCCGCCGCAATCCACCGTGTTTTCATGGAAGGCCCCTTGCAGAGTGTCGGCGCCCATTCTCGCTCCGAAGCACACATTCCGTAACCTCCGCTGTAGGCCTGTGCTGACGACGATGGGGGACATGCGCCCGCCCTGGCGCGCCGGCCCGGGGCTTAACCTGGGAACCGTGCACAGGCATCCCGCCTCGCACGACACCAACGGAAGGAACCACTATGAACAGCGATCAAATCAAGGGGACTCTGAAGGAAGTGGCTGGCAAGGTGCAGCAAAAGACAGGCGAAGTGATCAACAGCCCGGAACAGCAGGCCAAGGGCATGGCCAAGCAGGTGGAGGGCAACGTCCAGAAGCACTACGGCGACGCCAAGGAAGCCATCAAGGACGCCACGAAGTAACCCGGCCGCGGGGCCGCGCAGGCTCCCGCGAACATTCAAGGCCCTGGCGCGGCGATGCGCCGGGGCCTTGTTCCATCTGCAACGGTCAGGGCCGGCCGGCGCCCGGCACGGCCACTTCCACCGCCCAGAGCTGCGCCTCGCGCGTGTGGGCGCGCAGGTGCTCCATCGAGTCCGGAGCGATGCAGGCGTAGAGCGTGCGGCGGTCGGGGCCGCCCAGGGCGCAGGCGAAGACGCCCTGCTCGCCGGTGGAGATCTCGTCCAGAATGCGGCCGCCCTCGGCCACGCGCAGCAGGCGCTTGCCCACGGCGTCGGCCAGCCAGACGGCGCCTTCTGCGTCGAGCGCCGCTCCGTCGGGGCCGACTTTCATGTTGCCGAACACGCTGGCCTGGTCGGCGGCCTCGGGCAGCGGGCCGAAGACGGCCCAGTCGCGGCGCGGGCCGAGGCTGCCGTCCGCGCCGATGGCGAAGGCGGAAATGCGGTTGCCCGCCGTTTCGCCCACCAGCAGGGTTTTGCCGTCGGGCGTGATCATGGAGCCGTTGGGAAAGTACAGCCCCTCGGCCGCCACGCTCACCTGCCCGTCCGGGGACACGCAGGCCAGGCGCGCGGTCTGCAGGTCGGCGCCGTTCATCAGGTCGAAGCCGAAGTTGCCGACGTAGGCGCGGCCCTGGGCGTCCACCACCATGTCGTTGGCGTTGCCGCCCGCGATGGACTGCAGGTCGGCGTGCAGCACCAGCCGGCCGTCAAGCTCCTGGCGCAGGACGCGGCGGTCGCGCATGGAGACGACGAGCAGCCGGCCGTCCGGCAGCCAGCCCAGACCGGACGGCTGCTGCGGCACTTCGGCCACCGTCTGCGCGCGGCCGTCGGCATCCACCGCGAGCACGCAGTGCGTGTAGAAGTCGGACAGCCACAGCCTGCCGTCGTGCCAGCGCGGGCTTTCGAGGAAGCTGAAGCCGGACAGAAGGGTGCGAAAGGTAGACATGAATCCTCCGTGCCTGTTTCAAGCCTCGCGGTTCTCGGCTTCCTGCAGCGTGCGCCACATGACCTTGCCGCTGCCGCTCTTGGGCAGCGCGTCGACGAACTCGACGATGCGCGGCACCTTGTACACGGCCATGTTCTCGCGGCACCAGGCGATGATGTCCTCGGCCTTCGTGTCCTTGTGGCCGGCGCGCAGCACCACCACGGCCTTCACCGTCTCGCCGCGGTAGCTGTCCTTGGCGGAGATGATGCAGGCCTCCTGGATGGCGGGGTGGCGGAACATCAGCGCCTCCACCTCGGCGGGCCAGACCTTGAAGCCGCTGGCGTTGATCATGCGCTTCAGGCGGTCGGTCATGAAGAAGTAGCCCTCTTCGTCCACGCGGCCCAGGTCGCCCGTGCGGAAGAAGCGCTTGCCCTCGAACTCGATGAACACGTCGGCCGTGGCGTCGGGCCGCTTCCAGTAGCCGTCGAACACCTCGGGGCCGTGCACGATGATTTCGCCCTGCTCGCCCACGGGCACTTCCTGCAGCGTCTCGGGGTCGACCACGCGCGCTTCGGTGCTCATGAAGGGAATACCCAGGCACTGCTGCTTGGGGTGGTCCACGGGGTTGGAGTGCGAGGGCGCGGCGGTCTCGGTCAGGCCGTAGCCCTCGGTGTAGCGCAGGCCGTACTGCTCCAGCAGGCGCTGCGCCACCGCCTGGGGCATGGCCGCGCCGCCGCCGCCGATGTACTGCAGGCTGGACAGGTCGTAGTCCGCGAAGTGCGGGCTGCCCAGCAGGTCGATGACCATGGTGGGGATGTTGGTCCAGGTGGTGACCTTGTAGCGCGAGATCAGCCGCCCGGCCAGGTCGCGGTCCCAGCGCGGCATGATGAGCAGCGTGCTGCCCGCGTAGATGGCCGAGTGCATCACGCTCACCATGCCGGTGATGTGGAACATGGGCACCACGGTCAGCACCACGCCTTCGGAATGGCCGTTGCCCCACAGGCTGCCCGCCACGGAGTTGTGCATCAGGCTGCGGTGCGGGTGCATACAGCCCTTGGGCAGGCCCGTGGTGCCGCTGGTGTAGGGCAGCACGGCCATGTCGTTGATGCCTACGGTGTGCGCGGGCGGCGCGTCGGCGCAGGCCAGGGCGTCCGTCCAGGCGTGGACCTGGCCGCCCGCCAGCGTGGGCAGCGCGTGGCGCGTGGTGAGCCAAGCGCGCCAGGCTTCGGGCGGCGCCTCGGGGCCGTCCAGGGCGGCGTCGAAGGCGTCGGTGAACTGGGTGACGATCAGGTGCGCCAGGCGCTGGCCGGGTTCCAGCGCATCGCTGGCCCGGGCCAGTTCGTCCGCGAGGTCGCCGGTGGTGATGGCGACCTTGGCGTCGGGGTCGGTGATGTAGTGCTTGAGCTCCTCGGCCCGGTTCATGGGGTTCACCGGCACCACCACCGCGTTCGCGCGCAGGATGGCGAAATGCGCCAGCACGAGCTGCGGGCAGTTCTGCATACACAGCAGCACGCGGTCGCCCTTTTGCACGCCCAGCGCGGCCAGCCTGGCGGCCAGCCGCTCGGTGGCGTCCGTCAGTTCGCGGTAGCTGGTGGTGCGGCCAAAGAAGACCAGCGCGGCCTTGTCGGGGTAGCGGCGCGCGCTGGTGGCCAGGTTGTCCCACAGCGACGTGGCGGGCACGGTGATGGAATGCGGAAGGCGCTTGGGCCAGAAGGCGTAGTGAGGGCGCATGGGTTGCTTCGGGGGTTGCTGACTTTTCGAGACTATGCGGCCCCTACGGCGGCGCCATCGGGAATGGCCCGGGGAATCGTCACCTAAGCGACGGCGCCCCTTCGGTCAGCCGCCGTACAGGCGCTTAATGGAGCGCGCCGGATGGCCGCCCAGGGTGCTCACCAGCGCGCCGATCAGCATCACCACGCCGCAGATCGCAAAGCCCTGCTCGAAGCCCTGCTGGGGCGCGGTCTTCATGCTGCCCTCCAGCAGCTTGCCCATGACGACGGGCGCGATCATCCCCGCACTGGTGGCGATGGCCACGCTGATGCCCATGAGGGCGCTGCGCTGCGTGTCGGGCACGATCTCGGCTGTGATGGCGGGGCCGACGGCGAACACCACCGACGGCAGCGCCGCCGCCAGCGCCAGCACCGTCACCTTGGCCATGGGCGCCACCGCCAGCATCGGCATGGACAGGAACAGCAGGCCGCCCACCGCCAGGCAGCCGTTGCCCAGCAGCACCCGCGCCGTGCGCGACGTGGCGCCGCGCGACAACATGCGCTGCGAGATGGCGCTGGCCGTCAGCACCACGGGCATACTGCAGACCATCACCAGGGAGAACATGTGGCCCGCCTGCACCGCATTGAAGCCCAGCCCCTTTTCCAGGTAGGACGGCAGCCAGGTCAGGCCCAGCGCCAGCCCCCAGTAGGCCGAGAAGCCCGCGAAGAAGCCGGTGAAGATGGTCGTGTCCAGCAGCAGCCGGGCGTAGGGAATGCGCTGGACGGGCGCCTGCTGGCCCTGCCGGACGGGGAGCTGGGTCTGCAGCGTGCCTTCGCGGCCAAACACCATCCAGCCCGCACCCCAGACGACGGAGGCCACCGCCAGCACCTCGAAATTGGTGCGCCAGCCCCAGTTGCGGCTGATGAAGGGCACCGCCAGCCCCGCGATCACCATGCCGATGATCGAGCCCTGGTTGACCACCGCCAGCGGCAGGTTGCGCTTTTCGTGCGGGAACCACTTGTACAGCGCGTGCCCCCAGACGCCGGCGCCCGGCGCCTCGCCCGCGCCCAGGATCACGCGCAGCGCGATCAGCGCCCCCAGGCTGGAGACGAGCGACATGGGGTACTGCACCAGCGCCCACAGAATCGCCATGCCCAGCAGCAGCCAGCGCGTCTGCACGCGGTTGCCCACGAAGCCCACCAGCGCGGCGGAGGTGGAAAACAGCCAGAAGAAGCTGCCCGCCGCCAGGCCGTACTGCGACGGCGTGAGCTGCAAATCGCGCATGAGCGGCACGGCCACCATGCCGAACACGACCTTGTCGAGGAAGTTGATGGTGGACAGGGCCGTGAGCCAGATGACGATGCCCCAGGCCTTGCGGGGTTCGTAGACGGAAGTTTGCACAGGTTTGCCTCGTATGTTGGAGTAGGAATAGGGAACTGACCGCCGGCATTAAAACGTGAGGCCCGCGCTAAGAAATAGCAAAAAACCGACAAAGAACGCGACACGGATGGGGGTTGTCTCCAATGCCCGGGGCACCTGCTTGGTGCGAGACTCCGTGCCCGTTCCCCCTTTCCCGTTCCCTGCTTATTCCCTGCTACGAGATCCCCATGGCAAACAAACACTGGCTCAAATCCTACGGTTCCGCTCCCGCCGAGATCGACCCCGACCGCTACCCCTCCGCCACCGCGATGCTGGAAAGCGCCATGCGCGATTACGCTGCGTCGCCCGCGTTCCACGCCCTCGGCCAGACGCTGACCTACGCCGACGTGGACCGGCAGACGCGCGCCTTCGCCGCCTGGCTGCAGAACGTGGCAGGCGTGAAAAAGGGCGACCGCGTGGCGGTCATGCTGCCCAACGTCCTGGCCTTCCCCATCACATTCATCGCGCTGGCGCGGCTGGGCGCGGTGCAGGTCAACGTCAACCCGCTGTACACCCCGCGCGAGCTGGAGCACCAGCTGAACGACGCGGGCGTGGAGGTCATGGTGGTGTTCAACGGCTCCACCCCCACGCTGGCCGAAGTCATGGGCAAGACCCCCGTGAAGACCGTGGTCACCGCCAGCCTGGGCGACTGCGGCGGCACCGTGGTGCCCAGCCCCCCGGTGCATGAGGCGCTGGCCGGCGCCACCACGCTGCCCGACGCCATCGCGCAGGGCGAGAAGCTCCCCTACACCCCCGCCGACGTGCAAGGCAGCGACCTGCTGTTCCTGCAGTACACGGGCGGCACCACCGGCCCGTCGAAGGGCGCGCAGCTGTCGCACCGCAACATCGTCGCCAACATCCTGCAGTTCGGCGCGTTCGTGCCCGACGCCAACCGGGTCGGCGAGGAGGTGATCGTCACCGCCATCCCGCTGTACCACGTGTACGCGCTGACGGTGAACTTCCTGAGCTACTTCGCCAACGGCGGCCAGAACTGGCTGGTGCCCAACCCGCGCGACATGGACGGCTTCATCGACATCCTCAAGGCCGCGCGCCCCACCGTGTTCACGGGCGTGAACACGCTGTACGCCGGACTGGTGGCCAACCCGCGCCTGGCCGAGGTGGACTGGTCGCGCCTGCGCCTGTCCAGCGGCGGCGGCGCGGCCGTGATCGACGTGGTGTCCGACCGCTGGCAGGCCATCACCGGCTCCATCATCCGCGAAGGCTACGGCCTGTCGGAAACATCGCCCGTGGTCTCCACCAACCCCATGAGCGTGGACCGCTTCACCGGCACCACCGGCCTGCCCCTCCCGTCCACCGACGTGAAGCTGCTCGACGACAACGACCAGGAAGTCGGCATCGGCGAGGCCGGCGAAATCTGCGTGAAGGGCCCGCAGGTGATGAGCGGCTACTGGAACCAGCCCGAAGCCAACGCCAAGGCCTTCACGCCCGACGGCTACTTCCGCACCGGCGACGTGGGCGTGTTCGACGAGGCGGGCTTCCTGAAGATCGTGGACCGCAAGAAGGACATGATCATCGTCTCGGGCTTCAACGTGTACCCGAACGAGGTGGAGGCCACGGTCACCGCCTTCCCCGGCGTGGCGGAATGCGCGTGCATCGGCGTGCCCGACGCGAAGACGGGCGAGGCCGTCAAGCTGTTCGTCGTCAAGGCGGCCGGCGCCGACGTCACCGAGGAAGCGCTGACCGCTTTCTGCCGCGCCGAAATGGCCGCCTACAAGGTGCCGCGCATCATCCGCTTCGTGGACGCGCTGCCCAAGTCCACCGTGGGCAAGATCCTGCGCCGCGAACTGCGCAACGTGGCGTAAGGCGACCGTGTTCAGCCTTGAACACGTCACCATCGGGGGCCTGCCGCTGCGCGCGGGGCGCACGCCGGGCGACGGCAGCCGCCCGCCCCTGCTGATGTTCAACGGCATCGGGGCCGGCATCGAACTGCTGGCCCCGTTGGCCGAGGCGCTGCCCGAGCGCGAAGTCATCACCTTCGACATTCCCGGCGTGGGCGGCTCGCCGCCGCCGCCGCTGCCCTACCGGCCCTGGCACGTGGCCTGGGTGGCGCGGCGGCTGCTCAAGCACTACGGGCACGCGCAGGCGGACGTGCTGGGCGTATCGTGGGGCGGCGCTATGGCGCAGCAGTTCGCGCTGTCGGCGTCCAGGCACTGCCGCAGGCTCGTCCTGTGCGCCACGTCGGGCGGCGCGCTCATGGTGCCCGGCAAGCCCGAGGTGCTGTTGAAGATGGCCACCCCGCGCCGCTACACCGACCGCGACTATGCGCGCTCCATCGCGGGCGACATCTACGGCGGCGACTGCCGCACCAACCCCGGCGTGCTGGCCGGCCATTTCAAGGACCGCGAGCACCACTCCCGCATGGGCTATGTCATGCAGCTGGCGGCCATCGCGGGCTGGACCAGCCTGCCCTGGCTGCCCCTGCTGCCACAGCCCACGCTCATCATGGCGGGCAGCGACGACCCCCTCGTGCCGCTGGCGAACGCGAAGCTGATGCACCGGCTGATCCGGCACAGCGAACTGAAGGTGCTGGACTGCGGGCACATGTTCCTGCTGACCCGCCTCCAGGAGTCCGCCGCCGCGATACGGGAGTTTCTCGACCGCCCCTGACCACCTTTGCCAATGGAGACACACATGGCGACCCGCAAAAAAACCAAGACCGCCGCCGAACCCGCCGCCGCGTTGACGGACCTCCTCGGGAGCGCCTCCGACAACACCCTGGCCCTGAACCCGCTGCTGGGCATCCGCGCCGACGACCTGGCCCAGGCGGCCAAGACCTTCTGGCAGATCGCCGCCGCGTCGCCCCAGCGCGCCGTCGGCAGCTATGCACAGTACCTGCAGGAATGCGGCCGCATCCTCCGGGGCACGTCCGAACTGGCCCCGGAGCCCAAAGACCGCCGCTTCGCCGACGCCGCCTGGAAGAGCAACCGCCTGTACAAAAGCCTGATGCAGGGCCACCTCGCCGCCGTCCGGCACCTGGCGGACTTCATCGACGGCGCGGAGACGGGCAGCCGCGAAAAAGGCCAGGCGCATTTCATCACCTCGCTGGTCACCGATGCGCTGGCCCCGTCCAACTGGCTGCTGGGCAACCCCGTGGCCGTGCGCAAGCTGGTGGAAACCGGCGGCGCGCACCTGGTCGACGGCGCGAAGAACCTGCTGCACGACCTCCAGCACAACCACGGCCTGCCCTCGCAGGTGGACGCCACGCCCTTCAAGGTGGGCGGGAACATGGCCACCACGCCCGGCCAGGTGGTGCTGCGGCACGCCATGTTCGAGCTGATCCAGTACACGCCCAGCACGCCGCAGGTGCACGCGCGGCCCCTGGTGATCTCGCCGCCGCAGGTCAACAAGTTCTACGCCATGGACCTGGGGCCGGGCAAGAGCCTGGTGCAATGGGCGGTCGACAGCGGCGTGCAGGTCTTCATGATCAGCTGGCGCAACCCCACGGCGGAGCAGCGCGACTGGGGCCTGGAGCAGTACGTGATGGCCATAGACACCGCCGTCAACACCGCCTGCGAGATCACCGGCAGCCCGGATGCGAGCCTGTTCGGCAGCTGCTCGGGCGGCATGTCGGCGGCGGCGTACCTGGGCTGGTCGGCGGGCAAGGGGCGGCAGAAAGTCGTCAACACCACGTGGTCGGTGTGCATCCTCGACTGCGAAGCGGCGCTGGAAGACTCCACCCTGGGCCTGTTCACCTCGCCCACGGTCATCGACAAGGCCAAGGCCCACTCGCACAAGAAAGGCGTGATCGAGGGCAGCGAAATGGCCAGCATGTTCGCCTGGCTGCGGCCCAACGACCTGATCTGGAACTACTGGGTCAACAACTACCTGCTGGGCAACAAGCCCCCGGCCTACGACGTGCTGGCCTGGAACGCCGACACCACGCGCCTGACCGCCCGCTACCACAGCGACCTGCTGGACATGTTTGCCAAGAACCCCTACGTGAACCCCGGCACCCTGGTGATCGACGGCGTGCCCATCGACATCGGCCAGGTGAAGGTGGATGCCTTCGTGACGGCGGGCATCACCGACCACATCACGCCCTGGAAGGGCTGCTACGGCACGGCGCGCCTGTTCGGCGCGGACGCCACTTTCGTGCTGGCCAACGCGGGGCACCTGCAAAGCCTGATCAACCCGCCGGGCTCGGCCAAGTCGTTCTACTTCACCGGCCCCGCGTCGGAAGAAGACCCGCTGGCCTGGGCGAAAAAGATGGAAGGCGAGCGCCGCGAGGGCAGCTGGTGGCCGCTCTGGCGGCAGTGGCTGCAGGCGCGCTCGGGCGAACTGGTGCCTGCACCGCAGAAGCCGGGTTCCCGCAAATACAAGCCGCTGTGCGCCGCGCCCGGCGAGTACGTGCTGGAGAAATAGGCATGAAAAAAGCTGCCAGCGCTTGTGGGGCAAGCGCTGGCAGCTATTTTTTTGGAAGCGTGGATTACTTCATGGGCGCGGGCATGGGCGGCTGGGGCGGGGGCGCATCCATGCGCGCGGGGGCCGGCGCCGCGCCAGGCGGGGGCACCTGCACCTGGTAGGTGTACTCGCGCAGCTCGCCGCCGCCGTCCACGCTGCCTTGCACGGAGGTGGGCTTTTGCACGCGGTCCAGGCAGGCGCGGCGGTCTTCGGGCGTCTTGAAGACGGCGCAGCGCTGCACGGAGTTGAGGGTGTAGTCGGTGCTGATGCCCGCGTCGGACGCCCTCAGCCCGGCCGGCTCGCCGCCGGGGCCGCTGCGGTCGTGGTGGCGCACCACGGGGGCGGCCTTCTTCTTGGCAACGGGCTTCTTGGCAGGCGCTTCCGCCGGGGCGGGCGCGTCGGTGGCGGAGGCGTTGGTGACGGCGGCGGCAGCTGCGTCCGTGCCGGCGGCGTGGGCCGCGCCAAAGGCCAGGGTGGCGGCTATGGCGGCGGCTTGCAGGGTGCGGGTCCAGGTCTTCATGGCGTCGGTTCCTTTGTAAGTGAGGAGTGAGAACCCTTTGAGGATGCCCCCGCGCTTGGGTTCCCCGCGTCGGAAAGGCTTTGCAGGGCGTGCCAGACAGGGACTACAAGATCAGGCTTGCCGACGCTCTCAGGGTACCGCGGCGCAGGCATCGTCCATCCCGGCCATGCCCGCGATCTTCTGCAGGCGCGTGCGCTGGTCCAGGCAGGCCTGGTGCCGGGCCTCGGCCGCCTGCCGCGCGGCCTGGGCGCGCTCGGCTTGCAGCTGGGCGATGCGCTCGCGGAGTCGCGGCATGGCGGCCAGGGCGGCTTTCTCGCCCTCCACGATGGCGGCGGCGCGCTGGCTGAAGTCGGCGGGGCCGATGTCCAGCACCTCGGGGCGGATCACCACGTCGGCCCGCGCCAGTTCGGCCTGCCCGAGCTTCTGGCCCATGATGGCGATGGACTGGCCCAGCGTGCCCAGCATGTCGCCCGGCGATTTCCCCCGGGCCTTGTTGGAGATGTCCACGGCCACCACCACGTCGGCCCCCAGCGCGCGCGCCGCATCCACGGGCACGGGGCTCACGATGCCGCCGTCCACGTAGTGGTACTTGCCGATGGCCACCGGCTGGAACACCCCCGGCACGCTGCTGGAGGCGCGCACCGCCTGCCCCGTGTTGCCGCGCGAGAACACGGTGCGCTGGCCGTCCTCCAGCCGCGTGGCCACGGCCACGAAGGGCTTGGCCAGGCGCTCCAGCGGCTGGCGGCGCACCTGCTCGTTCACGTAGTCCTCCAGCTTCTGGCCGAGCACCAGCCCGCCGGAGGACAGTTGCAGGTCGCGGATCTTGCTTTCGTCCAGCGCCACGGCCTTTTGCTGCAATTCAAAGGCGTCCATGCCGCTGGCGTACAGCGCCCCCACCACGCTGCCCGCGCTGGTGCCGGCCACCACGGCGGGCGCGAGGCCGTTGGCCTCCAGCATCTTGATGACGCCGATGTGCGCGAAGCCCTTGGCCGCGCCGCCGCCCAGGGCGAGGCCGATCTTGAGCGGCGGGGCCGACGGCGTGGCGGCGGGGCTGGCCGCCGTGGGCGCGGGGGGATTGCTGCCGCAGGCGGCAAGGGCCAGGGCCAGCAGGCAGGGGGCGAGTCGAGAGGTCATCACAACAGAAGCGGTTCTTGCGTCAAACAACGTGATGGAGCCGCCGTCGCCCGCAAGGTTCACGATTGCAGCTGCGCCCACACCTTGTCCAGCCGCTTCACGCTCACCGGCTGGGGCGTGCGCAGCTCCTGCGCGAAGAAGCTCACGCGCAGTTCCTCCAGCAGCCAGCGCAGTTCGGTCATGCGCGCATCGACCTGGCCCTTGCGCTCGGCCACCAGGCGCCAGTAGCGCTGCTCCTGCGGACGCAGTTCGGCCATGCGCTGGGCGTCGCGGGCCGGGTCGGCGCGGACTTTGTCGAGGCGCAGGGTGATGGCCTTGAGGTAGCGGGCGAAGTGCGCCAGCTGCGGCCAGGGCGCGGCGGCGATGAAGTTCTTGGGCACCAGGCGCGCCAGCTGCTGCGCCGCGTCCGCCGTGGCGTCGGGGGCGTTCTTGGTGTCCTTGATCTTGCGGGCGGCGGCGGCGTATTCGGCCAGGATGGCGGCGGCCAGGCGCGCGACCTCGTTGGCGATCAGCGTCAGGCGGCCCCGGCCCTCTTCCACGCGGCGCTTGAACGCGGCTTCATCCGTGGGCAGCGGGTCTTGCAGGAAGGCGCGGTCCAGCGCCACGTCGATGATCTGGGCGCGCAGTTCTTCCTGCGTGCCCAGCGGCATGTAGGCCACGGCCATCTTCTGCAAGTCGGGGATGTTCTTTTCGAGGTACTTGAGCGCGTCCTTGATGTGCAGCGCGCACAGGCGGCGCAGGCCGGCGCGGTGTTTGGCGGCGGCGGCCTCGGGCTCGTCGAAGACTTCGATGGTCACCGCGTCGCCGCCGTCGATCAGCGCCGGGAAGCCGACCAGGGTCTGGCCGCCCTTCTGGATCTCCATGAGCTCGGGCAGTTCGCCGAAGGTCCAGGCGGTGTAGCGCTGGGCTGCTTCTTTTTAGGAGCTGCTTGCGCTTGCTGTTTCTTCGTTTCAGCGGGTTTTGATACTGAAACTGGCTCAGGCTGAGCGCTGGCAGCTATCTTTAATGAAGCAAGCGCCTGGAACGCCCCGCGCGCCTTGGCCCCCCATTCGGCCTTCAGCGCGCCCAGGTTGCGGCCCTGGCCCAGCTGGCGGCCATGCTCGTCCGTCACGCGGAAGTTCATGAACAAGTGGGGCGAGAGCATGTCGAGCTTGAAGTCGGCGCGCTTCACGTCGAGCGAGGTTTCGTCGCGCACTTGCTTGAGCAGCATATCGACCAGGCCGCCCTGGCCGAAGCGTTCCTCCAGCAAGGCCGCCAGCCGCGCCGCGTGTTCGGGCAGGGGCACGAAGCGGCTGCGCGGGCGCTGCGGCAGGCTCTTGAGCAATGCCTGGATCTTGCCCTGCAACATGCCGGGCACCAGCCATTCGCAGCGCTCCTCGCTGATCTGGTTGAGCACGAACAGCGGCACGGTGACGGTGATGCCGTCGCGCGCGTCGCCGGGCTCGTGCAGGTAGCTGGCGGCGCAGTCCACGCCGCCCAGCCGCACCGTGCGCGGAAAGGCGCTGCTGGTGATGCCCGCGGCCTCGTGGCGCATCAGTTCGTCGCGGGTCAGCTTGAGCAGGTTCGGGTCGTTGGCCTGCTTGTACCAGCGCTCGAAGGTGGCGCCGCTGCACACGTCCTGCGGCACCTGCTGGTCGTAGAAGGCGTAGATCAGTTCATCGTCCACCAGCACGTCCTGGCGGCGCGACTTGTGCTCCAGCTCTTCCACCTTGGCGATCAGCTTCTGGTTCGCGGCGAGGAAGGGCAGCCGGGTGTCCCACTCGCCCTCCACCAGCGCCTGGCGCAGGAACACGTCGCGCGCGGCGTGCGGGTCCACCTTGCCGAAGTCCACGCGCCGGTTGTTGTAGATGACGATGCCGTACAGCGTGGCGCGCTCCAGCGCGGTGACCTGGGCGGCTTTCTTCTCCCAGTGCGGGTCCAGCATCTGCTTCTTGAGCAGGTGCGCGCCCACCTGCTCCAGCCACTGCGGCTCGATGGCGGCGATGCCCCGGCCGAACAGGCGCGTGGTTTCGACCAGTTCGGCGGCCACCACCCAGCGGCCCGGCTTCTTGTTCAGGTGCGCGCCCGGGTGCTTGTAGAACTTGATGCCGCGCGCGCCCAGGTACCAGTCCTCCTCGTCGCTCTTGCAGCCGATGTTGCCCAGCAGGCCCGCGAGCATCGAGAGGTGGATGGCCTCGTAGCCCGCCGCCTCGGCGTTCACGCGCCAGCCGTGCTCCGTCACCACCGTGAGCAGTTGCGTATGGATGTCGCGCCACTCGCGCAGGCGGCGGATGCTGATGAAGTTCTGGCGCAGCAGCTGCTCGTACTGGCGGTTGCTGAGCTTGTGGGTGGGCGCGGCGTCCGGCGCGGGCGCGGGGGCCGCCGCGCCGCGCTGGGCCACGGGCAGCACGGCCTGCGACGTTGGCTTCTTCGCCGCCATCTGCTTTTGCATCCGCGCCGACGGCAGGCTGGGCGCGCCGCCGCGCGCGTCGTTGATCCACTTCCAGAGCTTGAGGTAGCCGCTGAACTCGCTCTTTTCATCGTCGAACTTGGCGTGCGCCTGGTCGGCCTGCTGCTGCGCCTCCAGCGGGCGGTCGCGCACGTCCTGCACGCTCAGGGCGCTGGCGATCACCAGCACCTCGGCCAGCGCGCGCCGCTCGCGCGCCTCCAGGATCATGCGGCCCACGCGCGGGTCCAGCGGCAGCTTGGACAGCTCCACGCCCATGGGCGTGAGTTCGTTCGCGTCGTCCACCGCGCCCAGTTCGCTCAACAGCTGGTAGCCGTCGGCGATCGCCCGGCCCGAGGGCGCCTCGATGAACGGGAACTGCGCCACGTCGCCCAGGTGCAGCGACTTCATGCGCAGGATCACGCCCGCGAGCGAGCTGCGCAGGATTTCGGGGTCGGTGAAGCGCGCGCGGCCATTGAAATCGGCCTCGTCGTACAGCCGGATGCAGATGCCGTTCGCCACGCGCCCGCAGCGGCCCGCGCGCTGGTTGGCCGCCGCCTGGCTGATGGGCTCGACCAGCAGCTGCTCCACCTTGCTGCGAAATGAATAGCGCTTCACGCGCGCCGTGCCTGCGTCGATCACGTATCGGATGCCCGGCACCGTGAGCGAAGTCTCGGCCACGTTGGTCGCCAGCACGATGCGGCGGCCCGTGTGGCCGTCGAAGATGCGGTCCTGCTCGGCCTGCGACAGGCGCGCGAACAGCGGCAGCACCTCGGCATTGCGCAGCACGGGCTGGTGGCTCAAATGCTTGCGCAGGTGGTCGGCGGCCTCGCGGATTTCGCGCTCGCCGGGCAGGAAGACCAGGATGTCGCCCCCCGCCCCGCCCTGCCAGAGCTCGTCCACGCCGTCGGCGATGGCCTCGTTCAGCCCGTAGTCGCGCGATTCTTCATAAGGACGGTAGCGCTGCTCCACCGGAAAGGTGCGGCCCGACACCATGATGACGGGCGCGGGGCCTTTTGCGCTTTCAAAGTGCTTGGCGAACCGCTCCGCGTCGATGGTGGCGGACGTGACGACCACCTTCAGATCGGGCCGCCGGGGCAGGATCTGCCGGATGTAGCCCAGCAGGAAGTCGATGTTCAGCGAGCGTTCGTGCGCCTCGTCGATGATGAGCGTGTCGTAGGCCTTGAGCAGCGGGTCGGTCTGCGTCTCGGCCAGCAGGATGCCGTCGGTCATCAGCTTGACGGACGCATCGCGGCTCAGCCGGTCCTGGAAGCGCACTTTGTAGCCCACCACCTCGCCCAGCGGCGTCTTCAGCTCCTCGGCAATGCGCTTGGCCACGCTGCTCGCGGCGATGCGGCGCGGCTGGGTGTGGCCAATGAGCTGGCCTTTCTGGCCGGGCTGGGCATTGCACTTGCCCCGGCCCAGGGCCAGCGCGATCTTGGGTAGCTGCGTGGTCTTGCCGGAACCGGTTTCGCCGCAAACGATGATGACCTGGTGCTTTTGCAGCGCTTCGGCGATCTCGTCGCGCCGGGCGGATACGGGGAGGGATGCGGGAAAAGTGATGGACAGTGGCACGCCGGGATTGTCTCAGAGCGTGTTGCGCTCTTAACGCGACATCGCAGGGCGTTCCCCCATCGCCGCGCGCCAGCGCAGCAGGTGCGGATGCGCGTCGTCCGGCTTGACACGCACCACGCGCGCGAAGTCCACCGCCACCACAGCCGTGATATCGGCGATGCTGAAGCGCCCGGCGGCGACGAACTCGCGCTGCGCCAGGTGCTCGTTCAGCGTGGCGAAGAACTGCCGCAGCCGCGCCACGCCGCGCTGCGCCAGCTCGGGGATCTGCGCGTAGTCGACCGGGCCGGGCAGCGCACGGTTGGCCATCGCGGGCGAGCCGTTGCGCAGTGCCTCGGCCACCGCCATCAGGCCCTCGAACTCGACGCGCCAGTTCCAGCTGGCGATCTCGGCCTTCTCCGCCGGCGTGGCGCCCAGCAGCGGTGGATCGGGATAACGGGCCTCCACGTAGGCGGCGATGGCGGCGTTGTCGGTGAACAGGTCGCCATCGTCGGTGCGCAGCGCGGGCACGGTGCATTGGGGGTTGATCCGGCGGTAGGCCTCGCCCAGCTGCTCGCCGTGCACCAGGTCGATCGCAACCGTCTCGTGCGCAATGCCCTTCTCGGCAAGCAGGATGCGCGCGCGGCGCGGGCTGGGGGCAGTGGCGCAGTCGTAGAGAATCATCGTTTTAGTCCAAGTCTCCGAGGTTCAAGCATGTCCGATTCGCCCGCCTATGTCCCGCCCGCCGTGTGGTCGTGGAACAAGGAGAACGGTGGCCGCTTCGCGGCGATCAACCGTCCGATCGCCGGCCCCACGCACGACAAGGAACTGCCGGTGGGGCGCCATCCGCTGCAACTCTACTCGCTGGGCACGCCCAACGGCGTGAAGGTGACGGTGATGCTGGAGGAACTGCTGGCGCTGGGCCATGCCGGCGCCGAATACGACGCCTGGCTGATCCGCATCGACCAGGGCGACCAGTTCGGCAGCGGCTTCGTGGCGGCGAACCCGAACTCCAAGATCCCAGCGCTGGTGGACCGCAGCGGGGCGCAGCCGCTGCGCGTGTTCGAGTCGGGTGCGATCCTGCAGTACCTGGCCGAGAAGTTCGGCGCCCTGCTGCCGACCACGCAGCCGGCGCGCGCCGAGTGCCTGTCGTGGCTGTTCTGGCAGATGGGCTCGGCGCCCTTCCTCGGCGGCGGCTTCGGCCATTTCTACGCCTACGCTCCGGCCAAGATCGAGTACGCCATCGACCGCTATGCGATGGAGGTCAAGCGCCAGCTCGACGTGCTCGACCGCCACCTGACCGACCACCGCTACCTGGCCGGCGACGACTACACCATCGCCGACATCGCCACCTGGCCCTGGTATGGCGCGCTGGCCAAGGGGCTGCTCTATGAGGCGGGCACCTTCCTGCAGGTGCAGGAATACAAGCACGTGCAGCGCTGGGCCGAGGAGATCGCGCAGCGGCCGGCGGTGCAGCGCGGGCGCATCGTCAATCGCGTGCGGGGAGAGCCGGCGTTGCTGGAGCGGCACGAAGCGAGCGATATCGACGCGCTGCTCTGAACCCGCCCCCCTGCCGCAACGGGCAACCTTGCGTCTGGCCGCGCACGCAGGCAGTTCAGCCGCCCGCGTGGTGCTTCGCGTACACCTTCTGCATCCCGCCCAGCCAGCGGTCGTAGTTGGCGGTCTTGGCCTGCATGTAGTCGAGCACGCGCTTGTGCGGCAGGACCAGGAACGACTCCTTGCGCATCACGTCCACGATCTCGTCGGCCACCTGCTCCACGGTCAGCGCGCCGTCCACGCCCGCCGAGCCGCCGCCGTCGCCCGAGTACATGCCGGTGACGACCGCCTGCGGGCACAGGCACGACACCTTCAGCCCGCGCCGCCCGTAGGCGATCGACAGCCATTCGGCGAAGGCGACCGCGCCGTGCTTGGTCACGCCGTAGCTGGCCGTCTCGACGATGTTCAGCAGGCCCGCCGCCGAGGCGGTGACGAGGAAGTAGCCGCCGCCCTCCTGCGCCACCATGGCCTCGGCCACCGCGCGCGCGGCCCACACGTGCGCCATCACGTGGATGTTCCAGTTCTTCTGCCAGGCTTCGTCGGGCGTCTCGATGCCGCCGAGTGTGAGGATGCCGGCGTTCGAGAAATAGACGTCGACGCGGCCATAGCGCTCGCGGGCGCGGGCGACCAGGTTCTGGATGTCTTCCTCGCGGCTCACGTCGCAGCGCACGGCCAGGCCGTTCACGGCCTCGGCCACCGGCTTGAGGCCGTCCTCGTTCAGGTCGGCCACCACCACGCCCGCCGCGCCCTCGGCGGCGAAGCGCAATGCGGCGGCGCGGCCGATGCCGCTGGCGGCGCCGGTGATCACGGCGACTTTGCCTTTCAGTTCCATGTCTATCTCCAGTTCGTCAACACTACGAAAACAATAGCTGCAAGCGCTTGCCAGTCAAGCGCTGACGGGCATTTTGACCGCAGACCACGCGGCGTGCAGTCGCAGCCGCTACACTGCGCGCACTCCGCACCACCGCCCCGCCCTTTCTCCGCCCTTGCCGCCATGTCCACCGTCTTCAACTTCACCTTCGTCCCGTGGTTCCGCTCGGTGGCGCCGTACATCCACAAGTTCCGCAGCCAGACCTTCGTGGTCGGCCTCACGGGCGAGGCGATCGCGGCGGGCAAGCTGCCGGCCATCGTGCAGGACCTGGCGCTGATCCAGGCGCTGGGCGTGAAGATCGTGCTGGTGCACGGCTTCCGCCCGCAGGTGAACGAGCAGCTCCAGGCCAAGGGCCACGCGGCGCGCTATTCGCAGGGGCTGCGCATCACCGACCCGGTGGCGCTCGACTGCGCGCAGGAGGCGGCGGGCCAGCTGCGCTACGAGATCGAGGCCGCGTTCAGCCAGGGCCTGCCCAACACGCCCATGGCGGGCGCGACGGTGCGCGTCATCTCGGGCAACTTCGTCACGGCGCGGCCCGTGGGCATCGTGGACGGGGTGGACTTCCAGCACACCGGGCTGGTGCGCAAGGTGGACGTGGCGGGCATCACGCGCACGCTGGAGATGGGCGCGATGGTGCTGCTGTCGCCCTTCGGCTTCTCGCCCACGGGCGAGGCGTTCAACCTCAGCATGGAAGAAGTCGCCACGCGCCTGGCCATGGAGCTGCAGGCCGACAAGCTGATCTTCCTGACCGAGGTGCCGGGCGTGCGCATCCACCCCGACCAGCCCGAGGGCGACGACAACCCCATCGACACCGAACTGCCCCTGGCCGACGCCGAGGCGCTGCTCGCCCGCCTGCCGCCGCCGCAGCAGCCCACCGACGTGGGCCACTACCTGCAGCACTGCGTGCGCGCCTGCAAGGCGGGCGTGGAGCGCAGCCACATCCTGCCCTTCGCCACCGACGGCGCGCTGCTGCTGGAGGTGTATATGCACGACGGCATCGGCACCATGGTCATCGACGAAAAACTCGAAGAACTGCGCGAAGCCACGGCGGACGACGTGGGCGGCATCCTGCAGCTGATCGAGCCGTTCGAGAAGGATGGCACCCTGGTCAAGCGCGACCGCAACGAGATCGAGCGCGACATCAGCGCCTACACCATCATCGAGCACGACGGCGTGATCTTCGGCTGCGCCGCGCTCTACCCCTACCCCGAGGCGCACACCGCCGAAATGGCCGCCGTGACCGTCTCGCCGCACAGCCAGGGCACGGGCGACGGGGAGAAGCTGCTCAAGCGCGTGGAGCAGCGCGCGCGGGCGCTGGGGCTCAAGAGCATCTTCGTGCTCACCACGCGCACCATGCACTGGTTCTTGAAGCGCGGCTTCTCGCCCGTGGACCCGGACTGGCTGCCCGAGGCGCGCAAGCGCAAATACAACTGGAACCGCAAGAGCCAGGTGCTGGTGAAGCATCTGTAGCCAGCCCAGAGCCTGTGGCCGTCATGCCCCTGCCGGTTCTGTACTCGTTCCGCCGCTGCCCCTACGCCATCCGCGCGCGCCTGGCGCTGGCCCATGCGGGCCTGGCCTGCGAGTTGCGCGAGATCAGGCTGCGCGACAAGCCGCAGGCGCTGCTGGCGGCGTCGCCCAAGGGCACGGTGCCCGTGCTGGTGCTGGAGGACGGGCGCGTGATCGACCAGAGCCTGGACGTGATGCTGCACGCGCTGCGCGCCAGCGACCCCGGCGGCTGGCTGGCGCCGACGCAGGGCACGCTGGGCGAAATGCTGGCCCTGGTGGAGCGCAATGACGGCTTTTTCAAGCGCGCCCTGGATGGCTGCAAATACCCCGAGCGCTACACGGCCGAAGCAGCCCGCCAGGCCCAGGCCGACGCCCACACCTGGCTGGCCGGGCTGGAGGAGCAGCTGGCTGCCACGGGCTGCCTGTTCGGCCAGCGCCCCAGCCTGGCCGACATGGCGCTGCTCCCCTTCGTGCGCCAGTACGCGCGCATTGACGAAGCCCGGTGGCGCGCGCAACCCTGGCCGCAGGTGCAGGCCTGGCTGCGGCGCGGGGTGGATTCGGCCCTGTTCGCCGAGGTGATGAAGATCTGCCCGGTCTGGGAGCCGGGCACGCGCGGCCCGGTGTTCGGCGGCTGAATCAGAAACTTTCCCAGTCGCCCTCGCCGTGGGCCGAACCTGCGGCGGGTGCGGGCGCCGGGCCTGCTACCGGCTTGGGCTTGGCGGCAAGCGCTGCCGTGGGACGCGACAGGCCGCCGGCCCGGGGCTTGGCCGCCACTGGCGCCAGCGGGCGCGGCGCCGGGGGCTGGGCCACCGCCACGGGCCGCGCGTAGCTGCTGGCAGCGGCCCCCGCATCCAGCCGGAAGACGGCCACGGCCTGCACCAGGTCCTGCGCCTGGGAGCGCAGGCTGCTGGCCGCGGCGGCCATTTCCTCGACCAGGGCGGCGTTCTGCTGCGTGGCCTGGTCCATCTGCGTCACGGCTTCGCCCACCTGGGCCACGCCCTGGCTTTGCTCGCTGCTGGCGGCGCTGATCTCGCCCATGATGTCCGTCACCCGGCGGATGCTCGTGACCACCTCGGTCATGGTCTCGCCCGCCTTGTCCACCAGTTGCGTGCCTTGTTCCACGCGCTCCACGCTGGCGGTGATCAGGCCCTTGATTTCCTTGGCCGCCTCGGCGCTGCGCTGCGCCAGGCTGCGCACTTCGCCCGCCACCACGGCAAAGCCCCGGCCTTGTTCTCCGGCCCTGGCCGCTTCCACCGCCGCGTTCAGCGCCAGAATGTTGGTCTGGAAGGCGATGCCGTCGATCACGCCGATGATGTCCGCGATCTGGCGGCTGCTGTCGTTGATGCCGCGCATGGTGTCTACCACTTGGGCCACGACATCGCCGCCCTGCTGGGCCACGGTGCTGGCGCTCAGGGCCAGCTGGTTGGCCTGCCGCGCGTTGTCGGCGTTCTGGCGCACGGTGGAGCCCAGTTCTTCCATGCTGGCCGCCGTTTGCTCCAGTGCGCTGGCCTGGCTTTCGGTGCGCGCGCTCAGGTCCTGGTTGCCCTGCGCGATCTCGGCGCTGGCCGTGGATACGGATTCCGACCCCGTGCGCACCCGGCCCACGATCTGCAGCAGGTTGCCTTGCATGGCCGCCAGGGCCTGCAGCAGTTGCGCGGCTTCGTCGCGCCCGTCGGCCGCGATGGGGTGCGACAGGTCGCCCTGGGCGATGTGCTGCGCGCTGTCCACGGCCGCCGCGATGGGCCGCACGATGGAGCGCGCCAACAGGAGCGCAAACACCGCCCCCACCACCACCGCGATCAGGCCGCCCGCGATCAGCAGGGTGCGGCCCAGGGCCGCGCTCTGCTCGGCGGCCTCCAGCGCCTGGTCGTAGATGGCGTGCTGGCGCTTTTCAAGCTGGGCGATGGCGTCGAGGTAGGCCTCGGACAGCGGCCTCAGCTGCTGGTCGAGCGCCGCCGCCACGTCCTCGCCCGCCGCCTTGCGCTTGAGGATGGCGGCGCGCGGCGTGCGGTAGGCCTCGCGCGCCTGGTCGATCTTGGCCAGCAGGGCCTTGCCTTCGGCGGACGGCACCAGTTCGTGCATACGCTTGCGCGCGGCCACGGTGACTTCCGAGGTCTTGGCCATCTCGGCATCCCACATGGGGATGCGGCTGGTGTCGCTGTCGAGCAGCGCGGCCTTGGTGCGCACCCAGTTCAGGTCGATGGTCTGGCGCCAGGTCACGGCCAGCTGGAGCTTTTCGTTCTCGTAGGTGCCCAGGGCGCGCGCCGTGGTGGCCAGTTCCTGCAGGCGCCAGTAGCCCAGGCCCACGCACAGCACGAGAATCAGGAGAACGAGACCGAACGCCAGCCCCAGGCGGGTGGCGATCTTGAGGTTGCGGATGGATGGCATGGCTGCTTTCTGATGATTACTCCCTGCTTCTCCCTGAAACAGGATGGAAGCAACAGTATCAGATTTGCGTTTATAGGTTACTAAGTGTATTTACCCAGCAACCGCAGCCTTCGCCCCGCCGTCAGCGCTTGCCGCCGCGCGCCAGCAGCGCCAGCACCACCAGCGCAATCGCCATGAAGCAGACGAACGACCAGTTGGCGATGGAGCCGCCCAGGAAGGTCCAGTCCACCGCCGTGCAATCGCCCGAGCCGCGGAAGATCATGGGAATGGCGCGGCTGATCGGATAGTTCTCGATCATTCCGTAGAAGTCGCGCCCGCAGGTGGCGAACTCGGGCGGATACCACTGCAGCCAGCTTTGCCGCGCCGCGACGAAGGCGCCGAAGCCCGCAAAACCCAGCGCAACGGCGCTCCAGCCCATCCACCAGCCTTTTTGGCCTCTGGCGCTTGCCAGGCCTGCGCAAAAAGCTACCAAAATGAGAGCGTAGCGCTGCACGATGCACATGGGGCAAGGCTCCAGCCCCACGCCGTATTGCAGGTACAGGCCAAAGCCCAGCATGGCGATGCAGGCGGCGCAGAGAAGCGCGAGCGTGCGGCGCGGGGCCGCAGTCAACCAATTCATTCCTTTTTCCTAATTTCAATAACAGTTGCCCAGGGATTGGCCCATGAAACTGGCGCGGCCTAAGCCAGCAGACGGCCGGCAAGGGCCGCCCCGCAGCAAAGGCCGTCGTCCCCCTGGGGGGAAGCCGCGAAGCGGCTCAGGGGGGGTCAAATCCCAGCGGCTTGATCTAAAAAGACGCGGGCGCGGCGCGGCGTGACCACCAGCGTTTCGCCCTCTTGGAAAGCCATGTCCTTGAACTGCTGCGCGGGGATTTGCGCCTCGATCACGGACTCGGCATTGTCCGCGCTTTGTGCCTGGGCCTCGGGGATAAGTTCCAGCCGCGCGATCGGGCCGACCACGATGGCGCGCGACAGCCGGGCCACGATGCCCTGCTGCTGCCCCGCCCCGCCCGCATAACGCTCCACGTCCAGGTCGTGCGGGCGCACGTAGGCGAAGGCGTTGGCGTTCTGCGCGCTGGCGTGTTCGGGCGAGGCGATCTCCATGCCCTCCACGTGCACCAGCCCCTCGTGCGCGCGGCCGTGAAACAGGTTCACGTCGCCCAGGAAGCCGTAGACGAAGGGGCTCGCGGGCTGGTCCCACACCTCCTGCGGCGAGCCGCTCTGCTCGACCCTGCCCTGGTTGATGACGACCACGCGGTCGGCCACCTCCAGCGCCTCTTCCTGGTCGTGGGTCACGAAGATGCTGGTCACGTGCAGTTCGTCGTGCAGGCGGCGCAGCCAGCGGCGCAGTTCCTTGCGCACCTTGGCGTCGAGCGCGCCGAAGGGCTCGTCGAGCAGCAGCACCTTGGGCTCCACGGCCAGCGCGCGCGCCAGGGCGATGCGCTGGCGCTGGCCGCCCGACAGCTGCGAGGGGTAGCGCTCGGCCAGCCAGTCGAGCTGCACCAGCTTGAGCAGGTCCATCACCTTGGTGCGGATGGCGGCGTCGGACGGGCGCTCGCCGCGCGGCTTCACGCGCAGGCCGAAGGCCACGTTCTCGAACACCGTCATGTGGCGGAACAGCGCGTAGTGCTGGAACACGAAGCCCACGCCGCGCTCGCGCACGTGCACGTCGGTGGTGTCCTCGCCGCTGAAGTGGATGCTGCCGGTGTCCGGCGTTTCCAGCCCCGCGATGATGCGCAGCAGCGTGGTCTTGCCGCAGCCGCTGGGGCCGAGCAGCGCGATGAGTTCGCCCGAGTCGATGTGCAGGCTCACGTCGCGCAGCGCCTGGAAGTCGCCGAACTGCTTGCTGATGTTGCGGATTTCAATGCTCATTTTTTGGTAGCTGTTAGCGCACGGCGGGTGCGGGCTGCGGGCCTTTTTGAGCCACATTCGGACGCTCAGGTGGCATATCGGCGGCCGCCTTGGCCAGTTGCTCGGCCTTCCACTCCGCGATCGACTTGATGACCAGCGTGACCAGCGCCAGCAAGGCCAGCAGCGACGCCGCCGCGAACGCCGCGACCGACTGGTACTCGTTGTAGAGAATCTCCACGTGCAGCGGAATGGTGTTGGTCTGCCCCCGGATGTGGCCCGAGACCACCGACACCGCGCCGAACTCGCCCATGGCGCGCGCGTTGCACAGGATGACGCCGTACAGCAGCCCCCACTTGATGTTGGGCAGCGTGACGTGCCAGAAGGTCTGCCAGCCGCTCGCGCCCAGCACGATGGCGGCCTGCTCCTCGTCGTTGCCCTGCGCCTGCATCAGCGGAATCAGCTCGCGCGCGATGAACGGGAAGGTGACGAACACAGTCGCCAGCACGATGCCGGGCACGGCGAAGATGATCTTCACATTGTGCTCGGCCAGCCAGGGGCCGAACCAGCCGTTGGCGCCGAACACCAGCACATACATCAGCCCCGCCACCACGGGCGAGACGGAGAACGGCAGATCCACCAGCGTAGTCAAAAACGCCTTGCCCCGGAACTCGAACTTGGCGATGGCCCAGGCCGCCGCCACGCCGAAGACGAGGTTCAGCGGCACTGCTATCAGCGCCGTGATCACCGTCAGCCGGATGGCCGACCACGCATCGGGCTCGGCCAGGCCCGCGAAATAGGCGTCGACGCCCTTGCGCAGCGCCTCGGTGAACACCGCCGCCAGCGGCAGCACCAGGAACAGCAACAGGAAGGCCAGCGCGACGCCGATCAGCGTCCACTTGACCCAGGTGGCCTCGGTGGTGCCCGCCTGGGCTCTGCGAATGGTGCGCGTGTTCATGCCGGCGCCCCCGCATGACGTCGTTGCCAGGCTTGCAGTGCGTTGATGATGAGCAGCAGCGTGAACGAGATCACCAGCATGACCACGGCCACCGCCGTGGCGCCCGCGTAGTCGTACTGCTCCAGCTTGCCGATGATGATGAGCGGCGTGATCTCCGACACCATGGGCATGTTGCCCGCGATGAAGATGACCGAGCCGTACTCGCCCACCGCGCGCGCGAACGCCATGGCGAAGCCGGTGAGCAGCGCGGGCGTGATCGAGGGCAGGATGACCTTGGTGAAGATCTGCCAGCGCGTCGCACCCAGGCTGGTGGCGGCCTCTTCAAGCTCCTTCTCGGAATCCTCGAGCACCGGCTGCACCGTGCGCACCACGAACGGCAGGCCGATGAAAATCAGCGCGATCACCACGCCTGCGGGCTTGAAGGCGAGCTGGATGCCCAGCGGCTCCAGGTACTGCCCCACCCAGCCGTTGCCCGCGAGCAGCGCGGTCAGCGAGATGCCCGCGACGGCGGTGGGCAGCGCAAACGGCAGGTCCACCAGCGCGTCCACGATCTTCTTGCCCGGGAACTGGTAGCGCACCAGCACCCAGGCGATCAGCAGGCCGAACACCAGGTTGACCAGCGCCGCGATCAGCGATGCGCCGAAGGTCAGCCGGTACGAGGCCAGCACGCGCGGCGCGGTCACCGCGTCCCAGAACTGGGGCAGCGTGAGCGCCAGCGTCTTGAGCAGCAGCGCCGAGATCGGCACCAGCACGATCACGCTCAAATAGAACACCGTGTAGCCCAGCGTCAGGCCGAAGCCTGGCAGGACCTTTTTTGTACTCCCTCCGCTCATGGATTTACTTCGCGCCGGGCGTGTAGAGCTTGTCGAACTGGCCGCCGTCGTTGAAGTGCACCTTCTGCGCCTCGGTCAGCGAGCCGAAATACTTGGCCACGGTGAACTGCTTGATGGGCTTGAACTCGTCGGCATGGCGCTTGAGCACCGCCTCCGAGCGCGGACGGATAGCGTGCTTGGCGGCGATTTCCTGCGCCTCGTCCGAATACAGATAGTCCAGATACGCCTTGGCGAGCTGCGCCGTGCCCTTCTTGGCCACGGTGCGCTCCACGATCGCCACCGGGTTCTCGGCCACGATACTGACCGAGGGGTAGACCGCATCGACCTTGCCCGCGCCGAATTCGCGGTCCACCGACACCACTTCGGACTCGAACGTGATCAGCACGTCGCCGATGTTGCGCTGCAGGAAGATGCTGGTCGCATCGCGCCCGCCCTTGCCCAGCACGGGCACGTTCTTGTAGAGCTTGCCGACGAACTCGGCGGCCTGCGCATCGGTGCCGCCCTTCTCGCGCACGTAGCCCCAGGCGGCCAGGTAGGCGTAGCGGCCATTGCCGCCGGTCTTGGGGTTGACCACGATCGTCTTCACGTCGGGGCGCAGCAGGTCGTCCCAGTCCTTGATGTGCTTGGGGTTGCCGTTGCGCACCAGGAACAGCATGGTCGAGGTGGTGGGCGAGGCGTCGTTGGGGAATTTCTTGGCCCAGTCCTTGGCCACCACGCCGTTGTCGGCCAGGAACTGCACGTCGGTCGTGGTGTTGAAGGTGACCACGTCGGCGTCCAGCCCGTCGTTCACCGCGCGCGCCTGGGCGCTGGAGCCGGCGTGGCTCTGGTCGATCTTCACGTCCTTGCCCGTGGTCTTCTTGTAGTGGGCAACGAAGGCCGCGTTGTAGTCCTTGTAGAACTCGCGCGCCACGTCGTAGGAAACGTTCAGCAACTGGTTCTGCGCGAAAGCCGATGCGCCGGTCGCCAGGGCCACGGCGGCGAAAAGCGCCTTGAGGGTCTTAATCTTGGTCATGGATGTCGGGAGGTGGAGTCCAAAGAACCGGCGATTGTGCGGGCCAGCCCTTAAAACTCAAACCAATATATTTTTGTTAATTAATGCAAATTAGGCATTTAGGCGGCTTCACGCTCCGCGCCCCAGACAAGGTTCCGCGCCAGCGACTCCAGCAGCGCCAGCCCCAGCGGCCAGTCGCCATGCCCCGAGGCGATGTTGATGTGCCCCGCGTTCTGCATCCGCACGAACTCGCTGCCCCAGGCGCGCGCATAGGCCCCGGCCAGCCGGATGGGGCAGAACGGGTCGTTGCTGCTGGCCACCAGGATGCTGCGGTACGGCAGCGCGTGGTAGGGCACGGGGGCGAAGTCGCTCAGCACGCCCCGGCGCTCCGGGTCCGCGGGGGCCACCAGCAGCGCGCCCCGCACCCGCGCCGCGGCTTCGGGCCCCATGTGCGTGGTGGCGATGCAGCCCAGGCTGTGCGCCGCGATCACCACCGGGTGCGGCGCGGCGAGCACCGTGCGCTCCAGCGCGGCCACCCAGGCGGCGCGCGTGGGGGTGATCCAGTCGTCCTGCACCACCCGCACCGCGCCGGGCAGTTGCTCGGCCCACAGGCTCTGCCAGTGGCCGGGGCCGGAGTCGCGCCAGCCGGGGACGATGACGGTGGTGATGGGGGTAGCGGTCATGCTCTTCATTCCTTTGCAGGCATTCTGGGAGCACGATCTTAGAAACCAAAGGAATATCTGTTTGTTAGTTAACAACCATCAAATCTAAAAACACAGCCTAAGCCCGTTCGAACACCGCCATGCTCTCGACGTGCGCGGTGTGCGGGA
This sequence comes from Acidovorax sp., assembly GCA_047601665.1. Taxonomy (GTDB): domain Bacteria; phylum Pseudomonadota; class Gammaproteobacteria; order Burkholderiales; family Burkholderiaceae_C; genus JASGIT01. Next base: position 3,540,905 of record JASGIT010000001.1, on the reverse strand, counting down.
ACATGTTGACCACCCCCGCCGCCACGCAGCGGTAGCCCGCCTGGTGCACCAGCAGGCCCGCGTCGCGCGCCAGGGTGGCGGGGTTGCAGCTCACGTAGACGATGCGCTTCGGCGGCTGCCAGCCTTGGGCGTTGGCGGGCAGCGGCGGCGCGTCTTCCGCGCCGATACGGGCCTGGTGGATGTCCGCCAGCGCCTTGGACAGGGCAAACGCCCCTTCGCGCGGCGGGTCCACCAGCCATTTGTCGGCCTGGCCGTCGGCCACGAGCATGTCGGGCGTCATCTCGAACAGGTTGCGCGCTACGAAAGTAGTAGCTGCCAGCGCTTGTCCCTTCTGGGCCGGAGCCTGGTTTTTCTCATAATTCTCGCGCGAGCGGGCCACCAGCGCCTCGCTGCCCTCGATGCCGAGCACCTCGCGCGCCTGGGTGGCGATGGGCAGGGTGAAGTTGCCCAGGCCGCAGAACCAGTCGATCACGCGCTCGTGCTTTTGCGCATCGAGCAGCCGCAGCGCGCGCGTGACCAGCACGCGGTTGATGTGCGGGTTGACCTGGGTGAAGTCGGTGGGCTTGAAGGGCATGGTGATGCCGAAGTCCGGCAGGCCGTAGCTCAACGGTTCGCCGCCCTGGTCGAGCAGGTGCACCGTGTCCGGCCCCTTGGGCTGCAGCCACCATTGCACGCCGTGCTCGGCGGCGAAGGCGCGCAGGTGGGCGAGGTCGCCGTCGGCCAGGGGTTCGAGGTGGCGCAGCACCAGCGCGGTCACCGTGTCGCCGCAGGCCAGCTCGATCTGCGGGCAGGTGTCGCGCGCGGCCATGCGGCCGATGAGGGCGCGCAGCGGCATGAGCAGGGCGTCCACGTGCGGCGGCAGGATCTTGCAGGTCTCCATGTCGGCGATGTAGCGGCTCTTGCGCTCGTGAAAGCCGACCAGCACCTTGTCCTTCTTGGGCACGTAGCGCACCGACAGGCGCGCGCGGTAGCGGTAGCCCCAGGCCGGGCCTTCGATGGGGCGCAGGATGGTCTCGGCCTTGACTTTGCCCAGGTGCCAGAGGTTGTCCTCCAGCACGCGCTGCTTCACGGCCACCTGGGCGCCCACGTGCAGGTGCTGCATCTTGCAGCCGCCGCAGGCGCCCGCGTGCAGGCCGAAGTGCGGGCAGCCGGGGCGCACGCGCTGGCTGGATTCGCGGTGGATGGCCACCAAGCTGGCCTGCTCCCAGTTGTTCTTCTTGCGGTGGGTGTTGGCGCTGACCCATTCGGTGGGCAGCGCGCCGTCGATGAAGACCACCTTGCCGTCGGGCTTGCGGGCCACGCCCTGGGCGTCCATGTCCATGGAAGTCACATCCAGCCAGCCGTTGGGCAAGGGGGATGCGGTATCGGGGGTTTCGTTATTCTCTGTCGAATCGCTCATGCCCGAATTGTCTCTTACCGTTGTGTCTCTTACCGTTGCCTTGCCCCTGGCGCTGCTCATCGACTGGCGCTGCGGCGAACCGCCCGCGCGCTGGCACCCCGTGGTGTGGATGGGCCGCGCGCTGGGCTGGTGCGGCGCGCGCATCGCGCCCCCGGCGCCCACGGGGCGGGATTTCAAGCGTTTTTGGCTTGCAGCGCTTGCGTGGTGTGCGCTGGCAGCTATTGTTTTGATAGTTTCCGCGCTGCTGCAGCGCGCCGCGCTGGCCCTGCCGTGGCCGGTGGCGGCGGCCGTGCTGGCGCTGCTACTCAAGCCGCTGTTCGCCTGGCGCATGTTGCGTGACGAGGTCGCGGCGGTGGAGGCCGCTTTAAGCCAGTCGCTGGCCGCCGGGCGCGCGCGGCTGGCCTGGCTGGTGAGCCGCGACGTGGAGCCGCTCGGCGCCGTGCAGGTGCGCGAGTCGGCCATCGAGTCGCTGGCCGAGAACCTGTGCGATTCGGTGGTCGCGCCGCTGTTCTGGTTCGCGCTGCTGGGGCTGCCCGGCGCGGCGCTGTACCGCTTGGCCAACACCGCCGACGCCATGTGGGGCTACCCGGACATGCGCGGCGGGCGCTACTGGCAGTGGGCGGGCAAGTGGGCGGCGCGGGCGGACGACGTGCTGTCATGGCTGCCCGCGCGCCTCACGGCCGCCCTGCTGGCCCTGGTGTCGGGTGTGCCGCCGCGCGCGCTGGCGCGGCAAGCGCGCGCCACGCCGTCGCCCAACAGCGGCTGGCCCATGGCCGCCATGGCCCTGGCGCTGGGGGTACGGCTTTCCAAGCCGGGCGTCTATGTGCTAAACGCGCCGGGGCGGGACGTGGAGGCGGCGGATACGCCACGGGCCATCCGTTTGGCATCAAAAGCCGTTCTGGCCCTTATTCCACTTGCGCTGGCAGCTATTCTTACAATAGCAAACCATGCTTGAAACCACCCACGGCGGCCCCGATGCGCTTGGCGTGCCGCCGCACGACTTCTCCACCAACGCCAATGCCTGCGGCCCCTGCCCCACCGCGCTGGCCGCGCTGCGGCAGGCCGAATGGCCCTTCTATCCCGACCCGGCCTACACCGCGCTGCGCGCGCGGCTGGGCGCATGGCACGGGGTGGACGTACAGCGCGTGGTGGTGGCCGCCAGCGGCAGCGAGTTCATCCAGCGCATCACCGCCCACGCCGCGCGCAGCGGCCTGCGCCACGTGGCCCTGCCCCGGCATGGCTACGGCGACTATGCGCGGGCGGCACGGGCATGGGGTCTGGAGCCGCCCTGTGCAGACGAGCCCGCGCTGCACTGGGCCTGCGAGCCGTCGAGCCCGCTAGGCGCGGCGGATGCCAGTCTGCGCCAGGGCGCGCGGGGCATCCGCGTCGTCGATTGCGCCTATGCCCCGCTGCGGCTGGAGGGCGAACCCGCGCCGCTGCCCGCCGACGCCTGGCAGCTCTGGTCGCCCAACAAGGCCCTGGGCCTGACCGGCGTACGCGCCGCCTACGCCATCGCCCCGGCCCAGGCCACACCCGCCACGCTGGCCGACCTGCACGCGCTGGCCCCGTCCTGGCCGCTGGGGGCCGACGGTGTGGCCCTGCTCGACAGCTGGACGCGGCCCGCCACCCAAGCCTGGCTGGCCGAATCGCGCGCCACGCTGCGCGCCTGGAAGGCCGCGCAAATCGCGCTGTGCGAGGAACTGGGCTGGGCCGTGCTGCCCGGCAGCCTGGCCAATTTCTTCACGGCCCGGCTGCGTGTGGAGGTGCCGCTCGCCGCGCTGCGCGCCCGGGGCATCAAGCTGCGCGACTGCGCCTCCTTCGGCCTGCCGGGCCACGTGCGGCTGGGGGTGCTGCCGCCCGCGTCGCAGCAGGCGCTGCGGTCAGCGCTGGGGGCGTGAACTCTCGAACTTCTTTTCCGCGTCGAACAGGTGCCGGATCAGCACGTGCGACACGATGTTGACGCCGATGCCGCCGATCAGCGCGGGCAGCAGGTACAGCGCCGTGGAAAGCTCCGAGACGAAGACCACGTTGTCGGCGAGCGAGGGCGTTTCCTTCGCCGCCGTGGCCAGGCCCTGCAGCAGGTACACGTCCACCCCCGCGATGAACACCAGCACCAGCCCGAAGAACAGCACCGCCGCGCGCGAGATGGAGCGCCGGTAGAGCAGCGCCACGTACACCGCGCAGGGCAGCACCACCGAGAACACCACCAGCGCCCAGAACCGCACCTGCGTGAATACCGTGGCGCTCGCCATGCCGCCGCCCCTCCCTGCGCTCGCTCAAACCAGGTTCGAATCAGCCATCAACGCCAGTGCCGGTGGCCCCAGCCGCCGCCACCCCAAAAGCCCAGGCCGATGCCCACGGACACCGGGGCCACATAGGCCGGGGCCGCGTAATAAGCCGGGTACGCCGGGGCCGCATAGACCGGCGCGGGCGCATAGACGGGCGCCGGCGCGTAGGCCCCTTCCACCGTGGCGGTACCGCCGTAGGTGACCGGGCCGCCATCCGGCGGCGGGGGCGGCATGGCGCCGGGCGGCGGCATTTCATCCACCGCCGAGACGCCCACGTTCACCGCGATGCGGCTGCCGGGGTCGCGCGGCACGCGCGTGGTGTAGCGCTGGCCGTTGTATTCGTAGACCACGTCGTAGCCGACCAGGCGGTTGTCGTAGCGCGTGACGGTCTGGCACTGCTGGCCGTTGACCACCACGGGTGGGGTGGTGGCGGCCTCCACGTTGTTGCCCACCACCGCGCCCGTGACGGCGCCGATGGCCGTGGCCGCCGCGCGCCCGGCCCCGTGGCCGATGGTGTTGCCCAGCACGCCGCCCGCCACCGCGCCCAGCGCCGCGCCGCCGCCCGTGGGAGCCTGCTGCACGGCCATGGGCTGGCTGCTGCATTCCTGCTCGGGCACGGCCACGCGCTCGTAGACGGCGGTGCGGGTCAGCACGCGGCCGTATTCCGCCGCCAGGGCCGGCGCGCTGGCGGCGGCGCCGCACGCGGCGGCGATGGAAAGAATCAAGGCTCGGTTGTTCATGGCGGCACCTCCTGGCGATGTGGGAATGATGGGCGGTGTCTTTGGCCGCGCTGTGAACGCCGCGCAAAGCATGTTTGCAGATCGTTGCTTATGATCCATTCAGCATAAGAGAAGCACAAAAGAATCGTTTGTTTTATATGCACCCTCGCCTACAGTCGCGGCCATGCAGGAATTTGCGTTCGTTTTCGCGGGCTTTGGCGTAGGGCTGATCGTCGGTTTGACCGGCGTGGGCGGCGGCTCGCTGATGACGCCGGTGCTGATTTTCTTCTTCGGCATCAAGCCGTACCTGGCCGTGGGCACCGATCTGCTGTTCGCGGCCTTCACCAAGCTGGGCGGCACGGTGAGCCTGGCGCGCCAGCGGCTGGTGCCGTGGCGCGTGGTGGCGCAGTTGTGCGCGGGCAGCATCCCCGCCGCGCTGATCGCGCTGTGGGTGCTGCAGCGCCTGGGGCCGGACAGCGCCCGCGTGCAGCACCTCATGACCACCACGCTAGGCGTGGCCCTGCTGCTGACGGCGGCGGCCACGGCGTACAAGGTGCTGGTGTTCTCCAAGAATGCCTCGCGCCGCGCCGAACCCACGGGCGCGGACGCCGACAAGGCCTTCCAGGCCCGCCACTGGAGCCTGCCCGTGCTGCTGGGCGCGGTGATCGGCACCATGGTCACCTTCACCTCGGTGGGCGCGGGCGCGATCGGCGTGTCGGTGCTGCTGCTGGTGTTCCCGCTGCTGCCGCTGCCGCGCATCATCGCGGCGGACATCGCCTACGCCGTGCCCCTCACGCTGGTGGCCGGGCTGGGCCACGCCTCCCTCGGTTCCGTCGACTGGCCGCTGCTGGCCCAGCTGCTCGCGGGCTCGCTGCCCGGCATCTGGATCGGTTCGCGCCTTGTCACGCGCACGCCGGAGCGGCTGATCCGCTCCGCGCTCTCCGTACTGCTCGCCTGGGCGGGCACCAAACTGGTTTTGCTCTGAGTCTCTTCCCCACATGTACCAATACACAGAATTCGACCAACAATTCGTCAAGCTGCGTGCCCAGCAGTTCCGCGACCAGCTGGAACGCTGGCAGCGCGGCGAACTGACCGACGAGCAACTGCTGCCGCTGCGCCTGCAGAACGGCTGGTACATCCAGCGCTACGCGCCCATGGCGCGCATCGCCGTGCCCTATGGCGAGATCAGCAGCACGCAGCTGCGCATGTTGGCGCGCATCGCCCGCGACTACGACAAGCCCACGCCCGAACTGCTCGCGCAGGCCCAGGCCACGCAGGATGAACTGCAGGCCGCCCAGCCCGGCCTGACGCTGGCCGCGCCGCCGCTGCGCTACGGCTACGGCCACTTCACCACGCGCACCAACGTGCAGTTCAACTGGATTCCGATCACCCAGGCCGCCGACGTGATGGACCTGCTGGCCAGCGTGCACATGCATGGCATCCAGACCAGCGGCAACGACATCCGCAACATCACCTGCGACGCCTGGGAAGGCATCGCCGAGGACAGCATCGTCGACACGCGCCCGTTCGCCGAGATCACGCGCCAGTGGAGCTCGCTGCACCCCGAGTTCACCTTCCTGCCGCGCAAGTTCAAGATCGCCTTCAACGGCGCCGAGGAAGACCGCGCCGCCATCGGCTGGTACGACATCGGCCTGCAGGCGCAGAAGAACGCGGCGGGCGAAGTGGGCTTCACCGTCAAGGTGGGCGGCGGCATGGGCCGCACGCCCGTCATCGGCAGCACGGTGCGCGAGTTCCTGCCCTGGAACCAACTGCTGAACTACCTCGAAGCCATCATCCGCACCTACAACAGCTATGGCCGCCGCGACAACAAGTGGAAGGCGCGCATCAAGATCCTGGTCAAGAGCGAAGGCCAGGGCTTCATCGACGCGGTGGAGGCCGAGTACAAGGCCATCGTCGAGCAGGACGGCGCGCCCCACACCATCACCCAGGCCGAGCTGGACCGCGTGTCCGCCAACTTCGTGGTGCCCGCGCTCCAGCCCGCCAACCTGCCCTCCAAGGTCGATCCGCAGGGCCAGCTGTACCAGCGCTGGCTGGCGCAGAACGTGCGCGGACATCAGCAGCCGGGCCTGAAGACCGTGACGCTGTCGTTCAAGCGCGTGGGCTTCGCCCCGGGCGACGCCGACGCCGCCACGCTCGAAGCCCTGGCCCAGCTGGCCGAGCAGTTCAGCGCGGGCGAGGCGCGCCTGACGCACGAGCAGAACCTGATGCTGCCCTGGGTGTTCGAGTCCGACCTGCCCGCGCTCTACGAAGCCGCGCGCGCCCTGGGCTTGGCGCAGCCCAACATCGGCCTGCTGTCCGACATGATCGCCTGCCCCGGCGGCGACTTCTGCTCGCTGGCCAACGCGCGCTCGCTGCCCATCGCCGCGGCGCTGACCGAGCGCTACCAGGACCTGGACGAGCTGTTCGACCTCGGCCCCATCGACCTGCACATGAGCGGCTGCATCAACAGCTGCGGCCACCACCACAGCGGCCACATCGGCATCCTGGGCGTGGACAAGGACGGCAAGGAGTGGTACCAGATCACGCTGGGCGGCGCGGACGGCACGCGCCTGTCGGGCCCCGCCATCGGCGGCAAGGTGGTCGGCCCCTCGTTTAGCGCGGCCGAGGTGCCCGACGTGATCGAGGCCCTGCTCACCACCTACCGCGAGCTGCGCACCAGCGCGCAGGAGCACTTCATCGACACCCTGCGCCGCGTGGGCCACGACCCGTTCAAGGCCGCCGCCAACGGCGCGCGCCACCCCAAGGCCACCGAAACCGCCCTGGCCGAATAAGACCGCACCGCTTGAAAATGACTATGAAAATAATAGCTGCCAGCGCAGAACCCACCAGCGCTGACACCGAAAAAACCCTGCAAATCGCCAACGACGCCGACCTGGCCGCGCTGGTGGCCGAGGGCGCGCTCGAAGGCGTGCAGCGCATCGAGCTGCAGTTCCCCAAGTTCACCGATGGCCGCGCCTACAGCCAGGCGCTGCTGCTGCGCCGCCGCTACCGGTTCGCGGGCGACATCCGCGCCACGGGCGACGTGCTGATCGACCTGCTGGTGCACATGCACCGCAGCGGCTTCAGCAGCGCCGTGCTGGCCCCCGGCGTGAACGCCGACGCGGCGCAGCGCCAGTTCGACCGCTACAGCGCCTTCTACCAGGGCGACGTGCTGGAGCCGCGTCCGCACTTCGCGCGGGAGGCCGCATGAACCTCACGCAAATCAACGCCGACCTGGGCCGCGACGCGCCCGGCCTCGTCAAGTGGGCGCTGGGCCTGAACCAGCCCTCCATCGTCACCACCAACTTCCGCCCGTTCGAGGCCGTCATCCTGCACCTGGTCACCCAGGTCCAGCCCGATGTGCCCGTGGTCTGGATGGACAACGGCTACAACACCGAGGCCACCTACCGCTACGCCGACGAGGTGACGAAGCTGCTGAAGCTGAACCTGCGCATCTACCTGCCCCTGCGCTCGCGCGCGCACCGCGAAGCCGTGGACGGCCCGACGCCCGCGCTCGACGACCCGCGCCACGCCGCGTTCACCGAGGAAGTGAAGCTGGAGCCCTTCGCCCGCGCGCTGCGCGAGACCGCGCCCAAGGTCTGGTTCACCGCGCTGCGCGCCACCGACAGCGCCGTGCGCGCGCAGATGGAGCCCGTGAGCATCAACCCCGACGGGCTCATCAAGGTCGCGCCGCTGCTGCACTGGTCGTCCAAGGACCTGTACGAATACTGCACAAAGCACGGCCTGCCCAACAACTTCGACTACGTGGACCCGACCAAGGGCGAAGACAACCGCGAGTGCGGCCTGCACCTGGCGCATTGAAATGAACACCCCCTATGTCGCTTCGCTCCATCCCCCTCAAGGGGGACGACGGCCTTTGCTGCGGGGCGGCCCTTGCTGGCCGTCCGCTGGCCTGGGCCGTGCCAGTCTCATGCGTTGCGCTATGAATAACCGAATGAGAACGATCCAATGAACGCCCGTGTAGAAACCTCCACGCTGAGCCGCCTCAGCAACCTGCACCTCGACGCCCTCGAAGAAGAAACCATCTTCATCCTGCGCGAAGTCGCCGCCGCCTTCGAGCGCCCCGCCCTGCTGTTCTCGGGCGGCAAGGACTCGCTGGTCATGCTCAAGTGCGCTGAAAAGGCGTTTGGCGCGGGCCGCATTCCCTACCCGCTGCTGATGATCGACACCGGCCACAACTTCCCCGAAGTGACCGCCTTCCGCGACTTCCGCGCCAAGGAACTGGGCGCCGAGCTCATCGTGCGCAGCGTGGAAGATTCGATGGCGCGCGGCACCGTGCGCCTGTCGCACCCCGGCGAATCGCGCAACGTGCACCAGTCCGTCACCCTGCTCGAAGCCATCGAGGAATTCCGCTTCGACGCGCTGATCGGCGGCGCGCGCCGCGACGAGGAAAAGGCCCGCGCCAAGGAGCGCATCTTCAGCCACCGCGACAGCTTCGGCCAATGGCAGCCCAAGGCCCAGCGCCCCGAACTGTGGACGCTGTTCAACACCCGCATCGCCCCCGGCGAGCACTTCCGCGTGTTCCCGATCAGCAACTGGACCGAACTGGACGTGTGGCAGTACATCGAGCGCGAGCAAATCGGCCTGCCCTCGCTCTACTACACGCACCCGCGCCAGGTGGTGGAACGCAAGGGCCTGCTGGTGCCCGTGACCGAACTCACCCCGCCGCGCGAGAGCGAAGAGGTCGTGACCCGCGACGTGCGCTTCCGCACCGTGGGCGACATCACCTGCACCTGCCCCGTGCCCAGCCTGGCCGCCACGGCCGGCGACATCGTGATCGAAACCCTGGCCGCCGAGGTCAGCGAACGCGGCGCGACGCGCATGGACGACAAGACCAGCGACGCCTCGATGGAAAAGCGCAAGAAAGATGGCTACTTCTGATGACTACTGATTTGATAGCTGCCAGCGCACAGCCCACCAGCGCTACAGGCCATTCCGACCATGAATCCGCGCTGCACTTCATCACCTGCGGCAGCGTGGACGACGGCAAGAGCACCCTGATCGGCCGCCTGCTCGTGGACAGCCGCGCCGTGCTGCAAGACCACCTCGCGGGCGTGCAGCGCGCGGGCGAAACCGACCTCGCGCTGCTCACCGACGGCCTCAGCGCCGAGCGCGAACAGGGCATCACCATCGACGTGGCCTACCGCTACTTCGCCACCGAGGCGCGCAAGTTCATCATCGGCGACGCGCCGGGCCACGAGCAGTACACGCGCAACATGGTCACCGCCGCCTCGCAGGCCGACGCCGCCGTGGTGCTGGTCGACGCCACCAAGCTCGACTGGAAGAACCCCGCGCTGACCCTGCTGCCGCAGACCCGCCGCCACAGCCTGCTGGCGCACCTGCTGCGCGTGCACACGCTGGTGTTCGCCATCAACAAGCTCGACGCGGTGGAAGACCCGGCGCTCGCCTTCCGGCATATCCGCGCGCAACTGCTGGCCTTTGCCGAGGAGGCTGGCATCACCGTTCACGCCACGGTGCCCGTCTCCGCCCTCAAGGGCTGGAACGTGGTGGATCCGCACCCCGGCTGGTGCGGCTATGAAGGCAGGAGCCTGCTGCAAATCCTGGAACTGCTGCCCAACACGCCCGCCGACACGGCGCTGCCGCTGGCCTTCCCCGTGCAGTGGGTGGAAAAATTCTCGTCCTCGTCCGACACCACCCAGGGCCGCCGCGTGTTCTGGGGCCGCGTGGCCGCGGGCACCTTCGCGCCCGGCGCCGCCGTGCAGGTCTTCCCGAGCGGCCAGCAGGCCAAGGTGGCCCAGGTGCTGGACCACGCCCGCCGCCCCACCGACGTGCCCGCGGGCCAGAGCGCCGGCATCGTGCTCGACCGCGAGGTGGACGTCTCGCGCGGCGACTGGATCCTGGCCGCGCCCGTGGCGGTGGAAACGTCCGACGACGACTTCGACACCCCCGCCGCCCAAAGCCCCTGGCCCGGCCAGCGCGAACTGCGCGCCACCGTGGCCTGGATGGACGACGAGCCCCTGGTCGCGGGCCGCGTGTACTGGGCGCTGCACGGCCACCGCTGGGTCAAGGCCAAGGTGCGCCGCGTGGTGCACCACCTCAACATCCACACCCTGGCCGAGGAAGACGACGCCACCGAACTCGCGCCCAACGCCATCGGCCACGTCGAACTGGTGCTGCAGGAGCCCCTGCCCGCCGCCCCGTTCGAGCGCGCGCGCGTGCTCGGCTCGCTCATCCTGGTCGATACCGCCAGCCACAAGACGGCGGGGGCGGTGCTGGTAAACGCCTAAAATCGTGGGTTTGCCCCGCTACACACAACAACTTTCATGACTCACGTCGTTTCCGAAAACTGCATCAAGTGCAAGTACACCGACTGCGTGGACGTGTGCCCCGTGGACTGCTTCCGCGAAGGCCCGAACATGCTCGTCATCGACCCCGATGAATGCATCGACTGCGCGGTCTGCATCCCCGAATGCCCGGCCAACGCCATCTTCGCCGAGGAAGACCTGCCAGCCGACCAGATCGCCTTCATCAAGCTCAACGCCGATCTGGCCTTCGCGGACGGCTGGAAGAGCATCACCAAGCGCAAGCCCGCCCCCCCCGACGCCGATGAGTGGAACGGCAAGCCGGGCAAGGTCAACGAACTGATCCGCTAAGCCGGCCGTGGATGCCATTGCGGATGTTGTCGTCATTGGCGCAGGCCCGGCGGGCCTGTTCCAGGTCTTCCAACTCGGCCTGCACGGCATCCGCGCGCACCTGATCGACGCGCTGCCCCACCTGGGCGGCCAGTGCGTCGAGCTGTACGGCGACAAACCCATCTACGACATTCCCGGCCTGCCGTACTGCACGGGTCGGTCGCTGGTCGCGCAGCTGGAACAGCAGATCGCGCCCTTCCGGCCCACGCTGCACCTGGGCCGGCGCGTGGAAAGCCTCGCGCGCACGGCGGATGGCTTTGCCGTGGGCCTGGACTCCGGCCAGCCCTTGCGAGCCCGTGCCGTCTTCATCGCTGCGGGCGTAGGTGCCTTCGTGCCGCGCGCCCTCAAAGTCGAAGGCCTTGAAGCGCACCTGGGCCGCCAGCTGCACTACCACCCCCAGGTCACCCCCGCGCTGGCGGCAGACCAGAACGTGGTCGTGCATGGCGGTGACGATGCCGCCGTGGCCGCCGCGCTGGCCTGCGTGGATGCTGGCGCCGCGAGCGTCACCCTGCTGCACCGCCGCGACGCCTTCCAGGCCGAGCCCGAACCGCTCGCCGCCTTGGCTGTAGCCCGCGACGCAGGCCGCATCCAGATCATCGCCGCACAGATCACGGGGCAGGAAACGCACGGCGACCAATTGGCAGCCCTGCAACTGCTCACGCCCGAGGGCACAGCGCAGCGCCTGCCGCTGCAACAACTCATCGTCTGCCTGGGTATCTCCCCCCGCCTGGGCCCGATCGCCGACTGGGGCCTGGCGCTGGACAAGAAACAGCTTGTGGTCAACCCCGCCACCTTCGAGACCAGCGAGCCCGGCATCTACGCCGTGGGCGACATCAACACCTACCCGGGCAAGCGCAGACTCATCCTCTGCGGCTTCCACGAGGCCACGCTGGCCGCCTTCGCCGCCGCCGAACGGCTCGCGGGCGCGCCCGTGCCGCTGCAATACACCACCACCTCCAAACTGCTGCACGAACGCCTCGGCGTGAAGTGAAACACCCCCTATGTCGCTTCGCTCCATCCCCCTCCAGGGGGACGACGGCCTTTGCTGCGGGGCGGCCCTGGCTGGCCGCCCGCCGACTTGGGCCGCGCCGGTTTTACTGGCTGTGCGCTATGAACAACTGACATGAACACCATCACCACTACCGCCAACGAAGCCCTGGCCCCCGTCGCCGCACACAGCCGCGCCTTCGGCTGGCGCGACCATGCCTCGCTCTGGTTCAGCCTGGGCGTGGGGTTGCTGGTCATGCAGGTGGGCGCGTATCTCATGCCCGCGCTGGGCGCGCGGGAGGCGCTGGCCGCCATCGTGGCCGGCTCCTTCATCGGCGCGGGCCTGCTGGGCTGGGTGGCCAAAATAGGCTGCGACAGCGGCCTGGCCAGCGCGGGCCTCATGCACGCCGTGTATGGCCGCCGCTTCGCGGGCCTGCCCATCGTGCTCAACATCGTGCAGCTGCTGGGCTGGGGCGCGTTCGAACTGGTGGTGATGCGCGACGCCACCGTGGCGCTGGCCCGGCAGGCGGGGCTGATCGATGCCGCCGCCTATGCACCGATCGCCGCCACCCTGCTCTGGGGCGCGGTCGTGGTCGCGCTCATCAGCGGCAGCATGGTGCGGCTGGTGCGCCAGCTCATCGCGCGCATCGCGCTGCCGCTGGTCATCCTCTCGCTGCTGTGGCTGTCGTGGCAGTTCCTGGCGCTTGCTCAGGCCCAGGGCATTGCGGCCCTCTGGAACCGCCCCGGCGAAGGCGGCATGGGCGTGCTGCCCGCGCTCGATCTGGTCATCGCCATGCCGATCTCGTGGCTGCCGCTGGTGGCCGACTACGCGCGCCACGGCAAGAACGGCGGCGCCGCGCTGCGCGGCACCTGGCTGGGCTACGCCGTCGCCAACCTGTGGTGCTACGCGCTGGGCGTGCTCGTCGCGCTGGTGCTGCCCAGCGAAGACCTGGTGACCGCCCTGCTGCTGGCCCAGGGCGGCCTGATCGCGCTGTCGCTCATCCTCATCGACGAGGTGGATAACGCCTATGGCGACGCATATTCCGGCTCCGTCTCGGCCCACAGCCTGCTGCCCACTTGGAGCGTGCGCCGCTGGGGCCTCGCCATCGCCGTGGCCTGCACCGCCTTCGCGCTGGTGCTGCCCATGCACAGCCTGGAGCCGTTCCTGCTGCTGCTCAGCTCGGTGTTCGTGCCGCTGTTCGGCGTCATCCTGGGCCGCCTGGCCTTCGGCGCGAATGCGCAGCAGCTGTTGGCCAGCGCGGGCAGCGTGCACTGGAGCGCCACATTGATCTGGCTGGCGGGCATCGCCTGCTACCACCTGCTGCCCCAGGTGGCCCCGGCGCTGGGGGCGGCGCTGCCCACGCTGGCGCTGTGCTTCGCGCTGGCGGTCTTCACGCGGCCCCGGCACTCCTAGTTTGATAGCTGCTAGCGCACGGCTGCCAAGCGCCAGAGCCACTTTTGGCTTGTAATCCCGGATTCACGGAAGACGCGGCTTGTCGTCGTCCTCGGACGATTCAGAGATGATGAATCGGCGTTTCTTGCGGGACTGCATCCACTTCGCCTTCTCCATCAGCCTGTCGTGCATGGCCTCGTACCGCGCCTGATCGACCTCCACCCAGTCGCCGCGATCGATCTTCATCACATTCCTGAGCAGCCCGTCGATAGTCTTGCGGCGCATGTGGCGGGTGTGCCGCTCGTTTCTGACGCGCTGCATGAACCGCGTGAAATCGAACGACACGAGTTCAGCCCGAACCCCGCCACCCTCCGGAATGAACCGGGCAAGCTGGGTGCGGTCGGACGCTTCGAGATCAACGGCCTCTGGCGCGGCATTGCGCGGCAGGAAATATCGGGTCATGGCCGTTATCCACCGATAAAAGGGTCAAGTGTGTTGCCGCTCATAGCGGCGCGATTATCCCGGAGCAGTGCACGCTACTAAAAAAGGAGCTGCCTGCGCTTGCTGGACAAGGGCGGTTTGGCCTAAAAGCTCTCCCAATCACCTCCCGCAGGGGCGCTGCGGAGCACGGGCGCCTTGGCCACCAGGCGCGGCGCGGGTGCCGCCACAGGCTTGGGCTTGGGCAAAGGCGCCGCAGCAGCGGCGGTTCGGCGCGGGGCCTCCGGCGCAAGCCGGGCGGGGGCCGCAACCGGCATGGGTGCCGCAGCCACCCTGGCCTCCGGCTGCTGCTGCGAGAGCTTGAACACGGCCACGGCCTGCACCAGTTCCTGCGCCTGGCCCTTGAGGCTGTCGGCGGCAGCCGCGCTTTCCTCGACCAGCGCAGCGTTCTGTTGCGTGGCCTGGTCCATCTGTGTCACGGCTTCGCCCACCTGGGCCACGCCCTGGCTTTGCTCGCTGCTGGCGGCGCTGATCTCGCCCATGATGTCCGTCACCCGGCGGATGCTGGACACCACTTCGGTCATGGTCTCTCCTGCCTTGTCCACCAGTTGCGTGCCTTGCTCCACGCGCTCCACGCTGGCGGTGATCAGTCCCTTGATTTCCTTGGCCGCTTCGGCGCTGCGCTGCGCCAGGCTGCGCACTTCGCCCGCCACCACGGCAAAGCCCCGGCCTTGTTCGCCCGCACGCGCCGCTTCCACCGCCGCGTTCAGCGCCAGGATGTTGGTCTGGAAGGCGATGCCGTCGATCACGCTGATGATGTCGGCGATTTTCTTGCTGCTGTCGTTGATGCCGCGCATGGTGTCCACCACCTGGGCCACGACGTCCCCGCCCTGCTGGGCCACGGTGCTGGCGCTCAGGGCCAGCTGGTTGGCCTGCCGCGCGTTGTCGGCGTTCTGGCGCACGGTGGAGCCCAGTTCTTCCATGCTGGCCGCCGTCTGCTCCAGCGCGCTGGCCTGTTCCTCGGTGCGCGCCGACAGGTCGTTGTTGCCCGAAGCGATCTGCGCGCTGGCCGTGGCCACGCTTTCGGCGTTGCGGCGCACGGCGCTCACCGTGGCGACCAGGCTGTGCTGCATACGCTCCAAGGTGCGCAGCAGATGGCCGGTTTCGTCACGCGCCTGCGACGTGACCTCGTGGCTCAGGTCGCCGCCAGCCACGCGGTCCGCCGCGTCGACCGCCTGCGCCAGCGGGCGGATGATGGAGCGCGTGATGCCGATGCCCAGTGCCACCGCGATCAGCACCGCCACGCCGACGGCGAGCCCGATGTCGCGGCGCATGGCGTGATTGCCTTCGTCAGCGGCTTTTTCGGAGGCGTTCGCCAGCTCGGCCTGGAAACCGGCCTGGTCGCGGATCACGGCCATGTAGTCCAGCTGCGCAGGGCGCAATTTTTCCACCAGCAGCTTGAGCGCCTCGTCGCGCTGCCCCTGCGTCACGAGGCCGGAATACTGATGGACCAGCGCGCGGAACGCCGTGCGCTGCTGATCCATGTGCGCCATGCTCTCCTTGCCCTTGGCAGAGGTGATCAGCCCGTTCAGTGCCTTGAAGCGTTCGTCGATGATGGCGGCCGACGGCGCGATGCGCTCGCTCTCCTTGCGGATGTCCTCTTCACGGGTGAAAAGCGCCATGTTGCGCACGGCGCGGGCCTGGAAGTTGACCTGCTCGCCAACGTCGTTCAGCGCCCGCATGATGGGAATGCGGCGCTCCGTGATGTCCTTCAGCAGCTCCTGCTGGTGCGCGCCGCGCGCCATGACGACGGCGCCCAGCGCCACGATCAGCACCACCATCACCCCGAAGGCGATGGAAAGGCGCAGGGAAATTTTCAGATGGCCCATGCAAAAACCCTCCCGCTATAGAGCAGCCGCACAGTTACCGGCAGCCGCTGGCGTTACAAAATTTTCGCTAGCCTATTCGATTTTGCAGAAGAGTTACAAGTTTTTTCGCACGCCTGGGTCCAGGAAAACAACGTGCAAAGCCGGTTTTCCTACACCACCACCGGCTCCGGCTCCAGCCGGATGCCGAAGCGCTCATACACGCTGGTCTGGATGGCGCGGGCCAGCGTCATGACCTCGCCGCCCGTCACGCTGTCCGCGCCCCGGCCCCGGTTGACCAGCACCAGCGCCTGCTTTTCGTACACGCCGGCCTTGCCCACGCTCTTGCCCTTCCAGCCGCAGGCGTCGATGAGCCAGCCCGCGGCCAGCTTCACGGTGCCGTCGGGCATGGGGTAGTGCACTATTTTTGGCTCGCGCGCGATGATGTCCTGGCACTGCTCGGGCGTGACCGTGGGGTTCTTGAAAAAGCTGCCCGCGTTGCCCACCACGGCGGGGTCGGGCAGCTTGGCGCGGCGGATGCTGCACACCCAGTCGAAAATCTGCCGCGCGCTGGGCTGGGCGATGCCGGTTTCCTGGCGTTTTCTTTCCAGGTCGAGATAGCCCAGTTCGGGCTTCCATGCCTTGGGCAGGGCAAAACGCACGTGGGTGATGGCGGCGCGGCCCGCCAGGCCCATGCCCGGACTGCCCTGCGGCGCGGTGTGCTTGAACACCGAATCGCGGTAGCCGAACGCGCATTGCGCGGCGTTCAGCTCGAACGTGTGGCCCGTGGCCAGGTCGATGGCGGAAAGCGAGTGGAAGCGGTCCTGCAGCTCCACGCCATACGCGCCGATGTTCTGCACCGGGGCCGCGCCCACGGTGCCGGGAATCAGCGCCAGGTTTTCGAGGCCGGGGTAGCCGCTGTCCAGCGTCCAGGCCACCACGTCGTGCCAGACCTCGCCCGCGCCCGCTTCGACGATCCAGTCCCTGTCGGTCTCCGCGAACAGGCGCAGGCCCTTGATTTCCATCTTCAGCACCACGGGCTTCACGTCGCCCGTGAGCACGATGTTGCTGCCGCCGCCCAGCACGAACAGGGGCTGGCGCGCCAGTTGCGCGTCGGCCAGCACATCCCGCACGTCCTGCACCGCGCGCACGCGCACCAGGGTGTGGGCGCGCGCCACGATGCCGAAGGTGTTGCACTGCTGCAGGGGGGCATTTTTCTCGACTAACATCCCTGGAATTGTCTCATTCCCCTAATACGCCATGCCCTCTTTCGACACCGTGTGCGAAGCCAACTTCGTGGAAGTGAAAAACGCCGTAGAAAACGCCGCCAAGGAGATTGGCACGCGCTTCGACTTCAAGGGCACCTCGGCCGCCGTGGAGTTGAAGGACAAGGAGATCACGCTGTTCGGCGACGCGGATTTCCAGCTCACCCAGGTGGAAGACCTGCTGCGCAACAAGCTCACCAAGCGCAACGTGGACGTGCGCTTCCTGGACGTGCAAAAGGCCCAGAAGATCGGCGGCGACAAGCTCAAGCAGGTCGTGAAGGTGAAGAACGGCATCGAGAGCGAGCTGGGCAAGAAGATCCAGAAGCTGCTGAAGGAAAGCAAGCTCAAGGTGCAGGCCGCCATCCAGGAAGAAAAGGTGCGCGTGACGGGCGCCAAGCGCGACGATCTGCAGGCCGCCATGGCGCTGATCCGCAAGGAGATTGCTGACGTGCCCCTGTCCTTCGACAACTTCCGCGACTGAATGTGAAGGCCCTGGCCGCGGCCCTGCTGCTCTGCCCTGCCCTGGCTTGCGCCCAGGCCGTGGCGCTGAGCGGCATTCTGGGCAGCAAGGCCCTGCTCGTGATTGACGGCGGCGCGCCGCGCGCGCTGGCGGCGGGCGAGGCGGCGCAGGGCGTGCGCGTGGTGTCGGTGGGCGGCGACGAGGCCGTGGTGCAGATCGGCGCGCAGCGCAGCACCCTGCGCCTGGGCGAGTCGCCCGTGAGCGTGGGCGGCGGGCGCGCCGGCGCCACGGGCCGCAGCGTGGTGCTGGCGGCCGACAGCCGGGGCCACTTCATGGGCAGCGGCAGCATCAATGGCCGGCCCATACAGTACATGGTGGACACGGGGGCCAGCACCATCGCCATCAGCCGCGCCGACGCCGAGCGCATGGGCCTGCCCTACGCCAGCGGCCAGCCGGTGCGCATCGGCACGGCCAACGGCATGGCCCAGGGCTGGCGGCTGCGGCTCGACTCGGTGCGCATCGGCGACGTGCAGGTCTTCGGCGTGGACGCGGTGGTCACGCCCCAGGCCATGCCCTACGTGCTGTTGGGCAACAGCTTTCTGGCCGAGTTCGCCATGAACCGCACGGGCGACCGCATGGTGCTCGAAAAGCGCTGATGGCCGCCGCCGCCGCGACCACCGCCGACAACCCCTACGAGGACCTGCTCGGCCTGTGGGCCGACCTGGAAGCGGCGCTGTCCCTGCTGCTGGCGCAGCCCTTGCTGGTGCAGGACTTCAGCGCCAAGGTGCGCCAGCTGGACCAGTGGCTGCAGGACCTGGTGGCGCACGACAGCGACGCGGCGCTGTATTTGATGTTCCAGCTCGCGTCCACGTCCACCGTGGGCTACAGCGCATCGCACGCGCTGGTGTGCGGCACGCTGTGCCACATCCTGGCGCGCGAACTGGAGCTGCCGCCGC
Source organism: Acidovorax sp. (assembly GCA_047601665.1). Classification (GTDB taxonomy): domain Bacteria; phylum Pseudomonadota; class Gammaproteobacteria; order Burkholderiales; family Burkholderiaceae_C; genus JASGIT01. The sequence continues at coordinate 3,522,461 of JASGIT010000001.1, read as the reverse complement.
CCGAGCGCGACAGCCTGGTGCGCGCCGCGCTCACCATGAACATCGGCATGACGCGGCTGCAAGACCAATTGGCCCAGCAGCGCGAGCGCCCCAGCGGCGCGCAGCAGCAGGCCATCCACAACCACCCGCAGGAAGGGCAGGCGCTGCTGACCCGGCTGTTCGTGCAGGACGCGCTCTGGCTCGACCTCGTGGGCCGGCACCACGCCACGGTGGGCTCGCGCGCGGCGCTGGCGCAGCTGTCGCCGGTGGACCGCCTCACGCGCATCCTGGGCACGATCGACCGCTACGCGGCCATGATCAGCCCGCGCACCACGCGCGCGGGGCGCAGCGCCACCGATTCGGTGCGGGCCATCGTGGGCGACCCGCGCGACGAGGTCGGCTTCGCGCTGGTGCGCAGCGTGGGCCTGTGCCCGCCCGGCACCTTCGTGCGGCTGTCCAGCGGCGACACCGCCGTGGTGCTGCGGCGCGGCGCCCGGGCCAACCACCCGCTGGTGGCCAGCATCCTGGACGCCACGGGCGCGCACCGGCGCGAGCCGCGCCTGCACCGCACGGAAGAAGGCTTGCCGCGCATCCAGTCCGCCCTGGCGCGGGCCAGCGTGGCGGTGGACCTGGACCACCGCGTGATGGTGCGCCTGGGGCGCTACGCGGCGCGGATGGCTATTTAGGGCAACGCTGAACAAGCCCTTGCGTGCATCGCATCCCTGGCTTGGGCGGTCTGCGGCGTTGCAAATGCTCGCCATAGCTGCGGCTATGGCTGCGCTTTGCGCCTTGCAGCCCCTCCCAATCCAGGGCGCGCTGCAGCGCAGGACTTATTCAGCGTTGCCCTTAGCCTTGCTGCCGATCCTGGACTCGGTGCCCGCGATCAGGCGCTGGATGTTTTCGCGGTGCCGCCAGGCCAGCAGCACGGCCATGGCGCCGATGGCCAGCGCGATGCGCGGCTCCGCCACCCAGAGCACGCCGCTGGCCATCAGGTAATAGACCAGCGCGAACGCCGCCGCCACCAGCGAGGCCAGCGACGAATAGCGGAAGAACACCGCAATGATGAGCCACGTGGCCGCCGTGGCCAGCCCCAGCCAGGGGCTGAAGCCCAGCAGCACGCCCAGCGCCGTGGCCACGCCCTTGCCGCCCACGAAGCGGAAGAACACCGGCCACAGGTGGCCCAGGAAGGCCGCCAGGCCCACCAGCGCCGCCGTGCCCCCTTCCAGGCCGTAGGGCTTGCCGTACCACAGCACCAGGGCCACGGGCAGCCAGCCCTTCACGGCGTCCAGCACCAGGGTGGCGACGGCGGCGGGCTTGGAGCCGGAGCGCAGCACGTTGGTGGCCCCGGGGTTCTTGCTGCCGTAGGTGCGCGGGTCGGACAGGCCCATCACGCGGCTCACGATCACGGCGAACGAGAGCGAGCCCAGCAGATAGGCGGCGATGGTGGCAAGGGCGGAATTGAGCACGGGCGTGAGAGCAAACGGTAACGAGGGGGCGCCTATTCTGCCAGCGCGCATTGCACCGGCCGCGCGCCCAGCAGCTGCACGCACACCTGCGGCGCGATCTGCACCAGATACCCGCGCCGCCCACCGTTGATGGCGATGCGCGGCAGCGCGAGGATGCTTTCCTCGATGAACACCGGCATGGCCTTGCGCGTGCCGAACGGCGAGGTGCCGCCCACCAGGTAGCCGCTGTGCCGGTTGGCCACCTCGGGCTTGCAGGGCTCCACGCTCTTGGCGCCGATCTGCCGCGCGAGGTTCTTGGTGGACACCTTGCGGTCGCCGTGCATCAGCACGATGAGCGGCCTGGCGTCCTGGTCCTGCATCACCAGCGTCTTGACGACCACGTGCTCATCCAGCCCCAGTTGCCGCGCCGACTCGGCGGAGCCGCCGTGCTCCACGTAGTCGTAGGGGTGCTCGGTGAACTCCACCCCGGCGGCGCGCAGCATCTGGGTGGCGGGGGTTTCGCTGACGTGGGCCTTGTCTTTCTTTGCCATTTGCTTCTAAATTGATAGCTATCAGCGCTTCATGCATAAGCGCTGGAGGCCGATTTCATTCAAATTTCATTCAATAAATGCTTCGATCAGCCGCGCCACCGCCTCGGGCTGGTCGTGGTGCAGCATGTGGCCCGCGTCCTGCACCACCGCCGTGCGCACGTCGGGCACGCGGGCCAGGCGCTGGTGGTATTCCTGCAAGGTGTACGCGCCCTTCCACCAGCCGCTCAGGCTGTCCCCGCTGGCCTCCACGGCGAGCACGGGGGCGGTGATGGCTTCGTAGAGCGCCAGCGCCTCGTCCACGCGGTACAGCTGGGCGCTCACGGTCTTGTGGGCGGCGTCGCCCGCGATGGCCCAGCGGCCCTGGGCGTCGGGGCGGGCCCAGTGGCGCGCCAGCCATGCGGCCTTGTCGGCGGGCAGGCGCGGGTTGTTCCGGGCCAGGCGACGGGCCACGGCCTCGGGGCCGTCGTAGGTCTGCAAGGCCATCTCGCCGCGCGCCACGGCGCGGATTTCGTCCATCCATTGGGCATAGCGCTGCGGCGCCTGGCCGGGGCGCGTGGCGGGCAGGCCAAAGCCTTCGAGGTTGACCAGGCGGCGGATGCGCCCGGGCCGCGCGCCCGCGTACATCATGGCGATGTTGCCGCCCATGCTGTGGCCCACCAGATCCACCGGCTGCCCGGGAGCGTAGTGGTCCAGCAGCTGGTCGAGGTCGCCCAGGTAGTCGGCGAAGTGGTAGCTGTCGCACGGCGCGGGCAACAGTGTCTGGCCGAAGCCGCGCCAGTCAGGGGCGATGACGAAACGATCCGCCGCGAAGGCATCGACCACGAACTGGTACGACGCGCCCACGTCCATCCACCCATGCAGCAGGACGAGCGGGGCCACGCCGGGCCGGGCCTCGCCCCAGAGCGATACGTGGTAGCCGATGGCGCGGATGTTCACGGTTTCGGAGCGGCTGAGTCTTCGGGGCTGGTACATGGGGCGGATTATGGAGATTGGCTGACACCGCCGTCGGACGGAGCCGACAGGATTGCCGCCGCATGGCCGACGCGCGGGCGCCCGTGGGCTTGCAAAAAATGATTGCGTGCCTTCGCGCACCCTTCACGGACAACAAGAAAGGAGCCTTTCCATGCAGCATCCGCACCCCTCCTCCCGGCCCGCGGGCTGGGCCGCCCTGGCGCTGGCGTTCACGCTGGCCGCCTGTTCCAGCACGCCCGCGCCGCGCGAGCAGATGGCCGTGGCCAAGACCACGGTGGACCGCGTGACCACCGAGCCCGACGCCGCCGCCGCCGCGCCCGTGGAACTGCAATCGGCCCGCGACAAGCTCGCGCGCGCCCAACGCGCCATGGACGCCAAGGACTACGACGACGCCCGCCACCTGGCCGAACAGGCCCAGGCCGACGCCCGCCTGGCCGAGGCCAAGACCCAGGCCGCCCGCAGCGAAAAGGCCCTGGCCGAACTGCAAGGCACGGTGCGCACCCTGGGCGACGAAATGCAGCGCAACAGCACGGCCAAGCCATGAAGAAGGGAGACCACGCCATGACCCACCGCCATATTCATACGGCCCTTGCCCTCGCGGCCGCCCTGGCCCTGTCCGCCTGCGCCACGCGCGAGCCGCCCGCCAGCCTGGGGGCCGCCCGCACCGTCGTCAACAACGCCGCCGCCAACCCCGACGTGGCCCGCCGCGCCCCGCTGGAACTGAAGGAGGCCACTGACACCCTGGCCCGCGCCGACCAGGCCTGGAGCAAGAACGCCGACGGCGCCGAGGCCGACAGCCTGGCCTACGTGGCCCGCCAGCGCGCCGAAACCGCCGTGGCGCTGACCCGCGCCCGCAACGCCGATGACAAGCTGAAGGACGCCAACGCCGAGGCCAACCGCCTGCGCCTGGACGCCCGCACCCGCGAACTGCAGGCCGCGCGCGGCGACGCCGCCCAGGCCAACGCCCGCGCCGCCGCGCTGGAGGCGCGCCTGAAGGAACTGCAGGCGCAGCAGACCGAGCGCGGCCTGCTCGTCACGCTGGGCGACGTGCTGTTCGAGTTCGGCAAGGCCAACCTGCTGCCCACGGCGGGCCAGCGGCTGGACCAGCTGGCCGACTTCCTGAAGCAGTACCCCGACCGCAAGCTCATCATCGAAGGCCATACCGACTCGGTGGGCTCGGACGCCACCAACCAGGCCCTGTCCGAGCGCCGCGCCCAGGCCGTGCAGCAGGCGCTGGTGGTGCGCGGCGTAGACCCCTCGCGCATCACCACGCGCGGCTACGGCAAGGCGTACCCCGTGGCCAGCAACGCCACGCCCGAGGGCCGCGCGCTGAACCGCCGCGTGGAAGTGGTGATCGCGGACGAGAAGGGCAACCTGCGGTCGCGGTGATGGGGCCAGCGGGCGCGTGTGCGAATCCGTACACTCGCCCGCATGACCCTTCCTCTCATCCCCCTGGGCCGCAGCGGCCTGCGCGTATCCCCCATCTGCCTGGGCACCATGACCTTCGGCGAGCAGGTGCAGGAAGCCGCCGCCCACGCCATCCTCGACCGGGCGCTTGCGCGCGGCGTGAACTTCCTCGACACCGCCGAGATGTACGCCGTGCCCGCGCGCGCCGAGACGTATGGCGCGACCGAGGCCATCATCGGCCGCTGGTTCCAGGCCCGCCCCGGCGCGCGCCAGCAGGTGGTGCTGGCGACCAAGGTGGCCGGCCCCTCGCGCGGAATGCCCTGGGTGCGCGAGGGCAAAGGCATGACGGCGGCGGACATCGCCGCGTCGTGCGAAGCCAGTCTGCGCCGCCTGCGGACGGACGTGATCGACCTGTACCAGATCCACTGGCCCGAGCGCCACGTGCCCGCGTTCGGCAGCCTGTACTACGACCCGGCCAAGGAATCCAGCACCACGTCCCTCCATGAACAACTCGAAGCGCTGGGCAAACTGGTGCAGGCGGGCAAGGTGCGCCACGTGGGCCTGTCGAACGAAACGCCCTACGGCGTGCACGAATTCGTGCGCCTGGCCGAGCAGCACGGCCTGCCGCGCGTGGCCACGGTGCAGAACCCGTACTGCCTGGTCAACCGCAGCTGGGAGAACGCGCTGGACGAGACCTGCCACCGGCTGGATGTCTCGCTGCTCGCCTATTCGCCTCTGGCGTTCGGCCTGCTCACGGGCAAGTTCGACCAGCACGCGCCCACCGACCCCGGCGCGCCGCAGGACGCGCGCATCACCCGCTACGAGTCGGTGCGCAAGCAGCGCTGGGGCCGGCCCGAGGCGCTGGCCGCCGCGCGGCGCTACAACCAGCTGGCGCGCGACCACAGCCTCTCGCCCACCCAACTGGCGCTGGCCTTCTGCTACCGCAACTGGCGCGTGGCCAGCACCATCATCGGCGTGACCTCGCTCGCGCAGTTGGACGAAGACCTGGACGCCTGGGGCACGCCGCTGAGCCCCGAACTGCTCGCCGCCATCGACGCGATCCGCTGGGAATTGCGCGACCCGGCGCAGTGATGGTTTTGAATGAAATCGGCCTCCAGCGCTTATGCATCAAGCGCTGGCAGCTATTTTTTCGATAGTAAAAGGAGACCGCCATGCACCGCCGCACCCTGCTCGCCAGCGCCGCGCTCGCGCCCCTGGCTCCCGCCTTTGCCCAGCCAACCTGGCCCGACAAGCCCGTCAAGCTCATCGTGCCCTACGCGGCGGGCGGCTTCGTCGATACCCGCGCGCGCAAGGTCGCCGAGGCCCTGGGCAATGCGCTGGGCCAGCCCGTCGTCGTGGACAACAAGGGCGGCGCGGGCGGCGTGACCGGCACCGACGCCATCGCCAAGGCCACCGACGGCCACACCTTCGGCTTCGGCTCGCCCGGCCCGCTGGTCACCAACCCCATGCTGATGAAGAAGATGCCCTACGACGCGGCCACCGCGTTCAAGCCCATCATCCTCATCGAGCAGGCGCCGCTGTTCCTCACCGTCGGGCCCGGGCAGCCGTTCAAGACGGTGAAGGAACTGGTGGACTACGCGCGCGCCAACCCCGGCAAGCTCACCTACGGCTCCTCGGGCGTGGGCGGCGCGCACCACCTGTCGGGCGAACTGCTGGCCTTCCAGACCCAGACGGAAATGTCCCACGTGCCCTACCGGGGCGGCGCGCCCGCGGCCGCCGACCTCATGGGCGGGCACCTGTCGTTCATGTTCGAAATGGGCTACTCGGCCCTGCCGTCGATCAAGGCCGGCAAGGTCAGCGCGCTGGCCGTTTCAGCCAGGCAGCGCGTCAAGGTCCTGCCCAACGTGCCCACGCTCGACGAAGCGGGCGTCAAGGGCTTCGAGTCCTATAACTGGCTCGGCATGATCGCCCCGGCGAGCACGCCCGACGCCGTCGTCGCCCAGCTCAACCGCGCCGTGAACGACGCGCTCAAGACCCCCGGGCTGCGCGACATGATCGAAGGCAGCGGCGGCATCGTGGTGGGCGGCACGCCCGCGCAGTACGCCCAGTTCATCGCGCAGGAGCGCGCCAAGTGGGGCCCCGTCATCAAAAAAGCCAACATCACCCTGGATTGAAATGGACACCAGGCAACAGCTCAAGGCCCTGGCCGAAGCGCGCCGTGCCGTGGAGCGCGCGCAGCGCTTCGCCGAAGCCGGGGCCGACATCCTGTTCGTCGAAGCCGTGACCCAGGCCGAGGAAGTGCGCGCCCTGCCCCGGCGCCTCGCCAAGCCGCAGCTCATGAACATGGTGATCGGCGGCAAAACGCCGATCTTCGACGCCGGCCGGCTTGGCGAAATGGGTTACGGGCTGGTGCTCTACGCCAACGCCGCGCTGCAGGGCGCGGTGGCGGGGATGCAAAAGGCGCTCACCGTGCTGCGCGACGAGAAAGCGGTGCAGGAATCCAGCGGCCTCGTCGCCACCTTCGCCGAACGCCAGCGGCTGGTGAACAAGCCGCAGTGGGATGCGCTGGAGAAGCGCTATACCTGAAGCCCGGCCTTGTCCAGGCCATACAGCGCATCCAGCGACCCCGGCACCGCCGCGAAGCCGATGGACAGGCGGTTCCAGCCGTTGATGCCGACGATGGCGAAGCTCAGGGCCGCGACTTCCGCCTCGCTGAACTGCTCGCGCACGGCGGCGAAGTCGGCGTCCGGCACGCCGTGCGGGGGCAACTGGGTCAGCAGCTCCGTCCAGGCCAGCGCGGCGCGCTCGCGCGGCGAGAACAGCGGCGACTCGCGCCACAGCGCCACGTGGTGCAGGCGCAGCGCCCGCTCACCGTGGATCGTGGCTTCCTTGACGTGCATGTCCACGCAGAACGCGCAGCCGTTGAGCTGCGAGGCGCGCAGCACCACCAGGTCGAGCAGCGCGGTCTCCAGGCCGCTGTGCTTGGTGGCGTCGCTGAATTCGCGGTATTTCTCGAACAGCGTGGGGGCCAGTTGAACGTAGTTCAAACGTGCTTGTTGCCGCATGGGGGCTTCCTTTCCGGGGTGGCTGAAACAGAGTCTTCATCACCCAAGACGCGGCGGCCCGTCTTTTTGTGACGCCTGGCGCGCGGCCCAGGCGGCGGCCAGGCCGCGCAGCTTGGCCGGATTGCGCTGCGTGAAGATGCGCACGATGCGCCCGCCATCGGTCTCCATGCTCTGCGCGGATTCGAGCCGGCCGTCGATGAAGCGCAGCAGTCCCCACTGGCCGTTGAGCCGCGCCAGCTCCAGCCGCTGCACGGCGTCGCCGCGCTCGCTGCGGCGCCAGACCGCGTAGTAGAGCTGGGCGATGCGCGCCGCGCCGCCCAGCACCTTGTCGAAGCTGGGCACCACGCCGCCGCCGTCGCTGACGAGTTCCGCGTCCTCGGCCAGCAGGGCCTGCAGCGCGGCGAAGTCGCCCGTGCGCGCGGCCTCGGCAAAACCTTCCAGCAGCGGTAATGCGCGCCCTGCGGCACCTGCCGGAGCGGGCGGCCCGTGCGGATCCGCGCCTTGGCGCGCGAGACGATCTGGCGGCACGCGGCCTCGCTCTTGCCCAGCGCCCGGGCGACCTCGGCGTAGTCGGCGTCGAACACCTCGCGCAGCAGGAAGGCCGCGCGCGCCTGCGGGCCCAGCCGCTCCAGCAGGCACAGGAAGGCCACGGAAATATCGTCGGCCCGCTCCAGCACCTGCTCGGGCGTGGCCGGGGCGTCTTCATGCGGTGCGGGCGGGCGCTCGTCCAGTTCCAGCCACGGCTCGGGCAGCCAGAAGCCCACGTAGCGCCCGCGCTCGGCCCGGGCGCCGCGCAGGCGGTCGATGGCCAGGCGCGTGGTCACGGTCACCAGCCAGGCCTCGGCGCTGGCCAGCGCCGCCACGTCCGCCGCGTGCCAGCGCAGCCACACGTCCTGCACCACGTCCTCGGCATCGGCCAGCGAGCCCAGCATACGGTAGGCGATGCCCTGCAGGCGCGGGCGCAGGCGGTGGAATACGGATGTGGCGTCGTCGGTCATGCAGGCTCAGACGTGGCCCCTCGCCCCGCTGTGACAGCGGCGGCGCCGGTGCGGCGGGCCAGCTCGACGAAGGCGCCCAGGTAGCCGGTGTCCCGGTCGGCCTCGCGCATCCCCAGATGGATCTGCTTGGCGATGCCTTTGGGGCCCAGCCGCACGGGCACCACCGCCATGCGCGCGGCGTAGTCCTCGGCCAGCCAGCGCGGCAGTGCCGCCACGCCGCGCCCGCTTTCCACCATCTGCAGCATGATGTCCGTGGTCTCGATGGTCTTGTGCCGCCGGGGCGCGACGCCCGCGGGCAGCAGGAACTGGCTGTAGATGTCGAGCCGGTCGGTGGCCACGGGGTAGGTGATGAGCACTTCCTGCACCAACTGGCGCGGCTTGACGTAAGGCGCCCGCGCGAGCGCGTGGCCGCGCGCCACGACCAGCACCTGCTCATAGTCGAACACCGGCTCGAAGTGCAGGCCCGGCTTGAACAGCGGGTCGGGCGTGACCAGCAGGTCGATCTCGTAGCCGAACAGCGCGCCGATGCCGCCGAACTGGAATTTCTGCTTCACGTCCACATCCACGTCGGGCCACGCGGCGAGATACGGCGAGACGACTTTCAGCAGCCACTGGTAGCACGGGTGGCACTCCATGCCGATGCGCAAGGTGCCGCGCTCGCCCTGTGCGAACTGGCGCAGGCGCTGCTCGGCCAGGTCGAGCTGCGGCAGCACGCGCTGGGCCACGGCCAGCAGGTACTGGCCCGCCTGCGTCAGCCGCAGGCTGCGGCCTTCGCGCAGCCAGATATCCGTGCCCAGCTGCTGTTCCAGCTTCTTCATGCTGTGGCTCAGCGCCGACTGGGTGACGCAGAGCACATCGGCCGCCGCCGTGAGCGAGCCCTGCTTTTCAACCTGTTGCACGACGGCGAGGTGGATGCGCTCAATCATGATGAAAATTCATTGATACGTGAAATAAGACCATTTTACTTCATCAACCATGCTGCCTACCATCGCGCTTTTCTGATCTTCCGAGAACGGCACATGACCACCCTCCACAACCTTGGCTTTCCCCGCATCGGCGCCCGGCGCGAACTGAAATTCGCGTTGGAGTCCTACTGGAGGGACGAATCCTCGCGCGAACAGCTTCAGGCCCTGGGCGCGCAGCTGCGCCAGCGGCATTGGCAAGACCAGCAGGGCCTGGACTACGTGCCCGTGGGCGATTTCTCGTTCTACGACCAGGTGCTGGACATGAGCTTCACCCTGGGCAACCTGCCCGAGCGCGTGCAAGGCTTCCACGGCGATGCGCTGGACAACTACTTCCGCGTGGCCCGTGGCCGTTCCGCCGCGCATGACCACTGCTGCGGCGGCGTGGCGGCGGGCGAGATGACCAAGTGGTTCGACACCAACTACCACTACATCGTCCCCGAATTCACGGCAGCCACCGAATTCCAGCTCGACGCCTCGCGCCTGCTCGCGCAGCTGGCCGAGGCGAAGGCGCAAGGCGTGCAGGCCAAGCCCGTCATCATCGGCCCGGTCACCTACCTGGCCATCGGCAAGGCCAAGGACGGCTCCGACAAGCTGGCCCTGCTGCCGCGCCTGCTGCCCGTCTACGCCGAACTGCTGGCCACCCTGGCCGCACAAGGCGTGGAGTGGGTGCAGATCGACGAGCCCATCCTGGTCACCGAGCTTGACGCCACTCCAGGCAACGATTGGCAGCACGCCTTCAACACCGCCTACCACCACCTCAAGGCCTGCAAGGTCAAGCTGCTGCTGGCGACCTACTTCGGCCCGTTGCAGGAGAACGCCTACCTCGCCGCCCACCTGCCCGTGGCGGGCCTGCACGTCGATGCCGTGAACGACCGCGACGGCGTGCTGCCCCTGATCAACCTGCTGCCCGCGCACAAGGTGCTGTCGCTGGGCGTCATCAATGGCCGCAACATCTGGAAGACCGACCTGAACGCCGTGCTCGACTGGCTGGAGCCGCTGGCCGCGCGCCTGGGCGAGCGCCTGTGGATCGCGCCGTCGTGCTCGCTACTGCACGTGCCCGTGGACCTGGCACAGGAGCAGAAGCTGGATGCGGATGTGAAGTCCTGGCTCGCCTTCGCGCTGCAGAAGCTCGGCGAACTGCAACTGCTGGGCCGCGCCCTGCGCGAAGGCCGCGCCGCCGTGGCGGCGGAACTGGCCGCCCACCAGGCCGCGCTGGCCGCGCGCCGCGCCTCGCCGCGCGTGCACAACCCCCAGGTGCAGCAGGCCGTGGCCCGCATCGACGTGCACCTGGGCCTGCGCGAAAGCCCTTACGCCCAGCGCCAGCCCCGGCAGGCGGCGCTGCTGAAGCTGCCCGCCTACCCGACGACGACCATCGGCTCGTTCCCGCAGACCGCCGAAATCCGCCACGCACGCAGCGAGTTCAAGGCGGGCCGCCTCGACCTGGCCGGCTACCAGGCGGCGATGAAGAAAGAGATCGAGCGCAGCGTGCGCGAGCAGGAAGCCCTGGGCCTGGACGTGCTGGTGCACGGCGAGGCCGAGCGCAACGACATGGTCGAATACTTCGGCGAACAGCTTGAAGGCTATGCGTTCAGCCAGTTCGGCTGGGTGCAGAGCTACGGCTCGCGCTGCGTGAAGCCGCCCATCCTGTTCGGCGACATCCGCCGCCCGCGCCCGATGACGGTGGAGTGGATCACCTACGCGCAGTCGCTGACGCCCAAGCCCATGAAGGGCATGTTGACCGGCCCGGTCACCATCCTGAATTGGTCCTTCGTGCGCGACGACCAGCCGCGCTCGGTATCGTGCAAGCAGCTCGCGCTCGCCATCCGCGAGGAAGTGCTCGACCTGGAAAAAGCCGGCGTGCGCGTCATCCAGATCGACGAGGCCGCGCTGCGCGAGGGCCTGCCGCTGCGCAAGGCACAGTGGAAGCAGTACCTGGACTGGGCCGTGGAGAGCTTCCGTATCACCGCCAACGGCGTGCGCGACGAGACGCAAATCCACACCCACATGTGCTACTCGGAGTTCAACGACATCATCGCGTCCATCGCGGACATGGACGCGGACGTGATCACCATCGAGACCTCACGTTCGGACATGGAACTGCTCGACGCCTTCGAGCACTTCCAGTACCCGAACGAGATCGGCCCCGGGGTGTACGACATCCACTCGCCCAACATCCCGACGCAGGCGCACATCGTGGAACTGATGCGGAAGGCCGCCGAGCGCGTGCCCGCCGAGCGCCTGTGGGTCAACCCCGACTGCGGGCTGAAGACGCGCCAGTGGCCCGAGGTGATTCCGGCCCTGGCGAACATGGTGGCGGCGGCCCAGACGCTGCGCGCTGGCGTGGCCGCCTGATTGCTTCTGATTTAATAGCTGCCAGCGCTTGTCCCATAAGCGCTGGCGGCTGTTTTTGCTTTAAACCTTCCCAGCCACCCAGCCCTGCACGGACGCCAGCGCCTGCGGCAGCGCCGCCGCGTTCGTGCCGCCCGCCATGGCCATGTCCGGCTTGCCGCCGCCCTTGCCGCCCACCTGCTGGGCGACGAAGTTGACGAGTTCGCCCGCCTTGACCTTACCCACGCTGTCGGCGGTCACGCCCGCGGCCAGCTGCACCTTGTCGCCATCGACGGCGGCCAGCACGATGGCGGCGGTCTTGAGCTTGTCCTTGAGCTTGTCCATCGTCTCGCGCAGCTGCTTGGCGTCCGCGCCTTCGAGCCGGGCGGCAAGTACTTTCAGGCCCTTCACATCAATGGCCTGGCCCGCGAGTTCGTCGCCCTGGCTGGAGGCGAGCTTGCCTTTGAGCGCGGCGAGTTCCTTTTCCAGCGCCTTGATCTGGTCCAGCGCGCCGCCGATGCGGGCGGTGAGTTCCGCCGCCGGGGCCTTGAGCGCGCCCGCGGCTTCGTTGACCTGGTTTTCAAGCTGCTGCAGGTAGGCCAGCGCGTTCGCACCCGTCACCGCCTCCACGCGGCGCACGCCCGCGGCCACGCCGCCCTCGCCCACGATCTTGAACAGGCCGATGTCGCCCGTGCGCGCCACGTGCGTACCGCCGCACAGTTCGCGGCTGGTGCCGATGTCGAGCACGCGCACGGTGTCGCCGTACTTTTCACCGAACAGCATCATCGCGCCGGTCTTTTGGGCGCTTTCGATGTCCATCACGCGCGCGCCGGTGGCGGTGTTGGCGAGGATTTCGGCGTTCACGCGGCGCTCGATCTCGCGCACCTGCGCATCCGTCACGGGCGCGCCGTGCGCGAAGTCGAAGCGCGTGCGGTCGGCGTTCACCAGGCTGCCCTTCTGCTGCACATGGTCACCCAGCACTTCGCGCAGGGCCTTGTGCATCAGATGGGTGACCGAATGGTTGCGCATGGTGGCGGCGCGCAGTTCGGTATCGACCTGGGCTTGCACCGTGTCGCCCACGCTGAGCGTGCCGGCTTCGAGCGTGCCGTGGTGGCCGTACACGTCGGCCTTGATCTTGAGCGTGTCGGCCACGGCGAAGCGCGCCGCGCCGCTGGTGATGGCGCCCTGGTCGCCCACCTGCCCGCCGCTTTCGGCATAGAACGGGGTGTTGTCGAGCACGATCACGCCGCTTTCACCTTGTTTCAGCGTTGTAGCCGGCGTCCCGTCTGCGTAGATAGCTACGATTTTTGCAGTCTCGGCCAGGTGCTCGTAGCCTGTGAAGCGGTTGGCGTCACCCGCGTATTCGAGAGCGCGATCCATCTTGAACTTGCCCGCGGCGCGGGCCTGGGCCTTCTGCTTTTCCATGGCGGCGGCGAAGCCGGCCTCGTCCACGGACACGCCGCGCTCGCGGCACACGTCCGCCGACAGGTCGAGCGGGAATCCATAGGTGTCGTGCAGCTTGAAGGCCACGTCGCCGGGCAGGGTCTTGGCGTCGCCAGCGAGGGCTGCGTCGAGGATTTCCATGCCGTTGGCCAGGGTCTCGAAAAAGCGCTCTTCCTCGGCCTTGAGCACGTCGGTGATGCGCTGCTCCTGCTCGCGCAGCTTGGGGTAGGCGTCGCCCATCTGCTGCACCAGGTCCTTGACCAGCTTGTGGAAGAACGGCGTCTTCTGGCCCAGCTTGTAGCCATGGCGGATGGCGCGGCGCACGATGCGGCGCTGCACGTAGCCGCGCCCTTCGTTGGACGGAATCACGCCGTCGCTCACCAGGAACGAAGTGGCGCGGATGTGGTCGGCGATCACCTTGAGCGAGGGGTTGGCGAGATCGCTCGTGTGCGTCTCGCGCGCGGCGGCCTTGATGAGCGCGTCGAACAGGTCGATCTCGTAGTTGCTGTGCACGTGCTGCAGGATGGCGGCCAGGCGCTCCAGGCCCATGCCGGTGTCCACGCAGGGCGCGGGCAGCCTGACCACACTGCCGTCTTCCTTCATGTCGAACTGCATGAACACGTGGTTCCAGATCTCGATGAAGCGGTCGCCGTCCTCGTCGGGGCTGCCCGGGGGGCCGCCGGGAATGTGCGGGCCGTGGTCGTAGAAGATTTCGGAGCACGGGCCGCAGGGGCCGGTGTCAGCCATCATCCAGAAGTTGTCGCTCTTGTACTTGCCGCCCTTGTTGTCGCCGATGCGGATGATGCGCTCAGGCGGCAGGCCGATCACCTTATTCCAGATCTCGTAGGCCTCGTCGTCCTCGTGGTAGACGGTGGCCAGCAGGCGCTCGGACGGCAGCTTGAACACCTGGGTCAGCAGCTCCCAGCCCCACTCGATGGACTCGCGCTTGAAGTAGTCGCCGAAGCTCCAGTTGCCCAGCATCTCGAAGAAGGTGTGGTGGCGCGCGGTGTAGCCCACGTTCTCCAGGTCGTTGTGCTTGCCGCCCGCGCGCAGGCAGGCCTGCACCGAGGCCGCGCGCACGTAGCTGCGCTTGTCGGTGCCCAGGAACACATCCTTGAACTGCACCATGCCCGAGTTGGTGAACATCAGCGTCGGGTCGTTGCCCGGCACCAGGGGGCTGGACGGCACCACGGTGTGCCCCTTGGCGGCATAGAAGTCCAGAAAGCTCTTGCGGATGTCTGCGACGGAAAAAGTGGGTGTGCTCATGGTGTCGTGCGAGGGGTTCGGGGCGCGTTCAGGCCAACCGAACATTATAGGTTTGGCATGTGTAACGCACGCCACGGCATCACCGTTCTGTCATATGGCGCATCTACACTACCGCCGCCCCTGGCAATCAGAAAAAACCCTTATGCCCCGCCTCGCCCTCGCCCCCTTGCCCGCCCTGCTGCTCGCCGCCTTCACGGGCGCCGCCTGGGCGCAGGCGGAAACCGCCGCCCCCCCGCAGCCCGAGGACTGGAGCGTGCACGGGCAGGCCACCTACATCTGGCAGACCAAGCCCGCCTTCCCTGCCCCGTACAGCGGGCCCATGAGCCTGTCGCCCGACAAGGAAAAGAGCTACTCGTTCACCTCCACCCTGTTCCTGGGCAAGCGCCTGGGGCCGAACACCGAGGTCTACTTCAACCCCGAACTGGTGCAGGGCGTGGCCATGTCGCACCTGGTGGGGATGGCCGGCCTGCCCAACTCCGAACTGCAGAAGACCGCGGGCTCCAGCCCCACGATCTACCGCGCGCGCCTGTTCCTGCGCCACACCTGGAACCTGGGCGGCGGCGCCGAAGCCGTCGAGGCCGACGCCAACCAGCTTGCGGGCTGGCAGGACAAGCGCCGCCTGGTGCTCACGGCGGGCAACTTCGCCGCGTCGGACATCTTCGACAACAACAGCCAGGCGCACGACGGACGCACCCAGTTCATGAACTGGTCGTTCCTGACCCACGGCGCCTGGGACTTCGCGGCGGACGCGCGCGGCTACTCCTGGGGCGCGGCGCTGGAATACACCCATGACGACTGGACGCTGCGCGCGGGCCGCTTCGCGATGCCGCGCGAGTCCAACGGCCTCCAACTCGACCCCGCCATCTTCCGCCACTACGGCGACCAGATCGAAGTGGAGCACCGCCACACCCTGGGCGGCCAGCCCGGCGCCGTGCGCGCGCTCGTGTTCCGCAACCGCGCGGTGATGGGCACCTTCCAGGACGCGATCAACTGGGGCATTCAGAACCACACCGCGCCCACCATGGACGACACCCGCACCCTGCACAACAAGACGGGCTGGGGCCTGTCGCTGGAGCAGATGATCACGCCCGAGATCGGCATGTTCGCCCGCTGGTCGCGCAACGACGGCCGCACCGAGGTCTACGCCTTCGCCGAGATCGACCAGGCGCTCTCCGCCGGCATCACCCTCGACGGCAAACTCTGGGGCTGCGCCAACGACGCCTGGGGCCTGGCCTACGCGCGCAACGGCATCTCCAAGGTGCACCAGGAATACCTGGCCCTGGGCGGCATGGGCTTCTTCGTGGGCGACGGACAACTCCCCCACTACGCCCCCGAACAGATCTTCGAGACCTACTACCGCATCGGCCTGCCCAAGATCCACGGCGTGGACAGCGCCATCAGCCTGGGCTGGCAGCACGTGCGCAACCCGGCGTATAACGCGGACCGAGGGCCGGTCAATGTGTACACGGCGCGGCTACACGCGGAGTTCTGAGACGCGTCCTTCCCTCCTATAATCACGGGTTCTGCGGGTGTAGTTCAATGGTAGAACGGCAGCTTCCCAAGCGTGCGACCTGAGAGTCGCGTCCGGTCAGCTAGACCGGCCACACCGCTGATGCGTAGGCATCGATCAAGTGTGGAGAACAAAAGCCCTAGAGTGATGACCTTCGGGTCTTGAGAAATGGCCTCCGGGCCTGAAAACCCTGCCACAAGCAGGGTAGGAGAACAGGTGCGCAAGCGCCTTGCCCCCACTCGGGGTTGTTAACGCGGTGCAAGCCGTGTGATGAGTTGTTGCCCACGCGGGAGCGTGTATGCAACCTGGCGTTCAGCCGCCAGTAGCCTAGGTGCAGTGCGGGGTCGGTGACGACCTCGTGCCAAGCGCACTGACAATGTAGCCACCCCAACGGGTACGCCTGTGCCCGTGAGGGTGCTCGCGTGATATCGGAAGTCGAATCCGGTTGAGGCGCTAGGCTGAGTCAAAGGACCAACGTCAAGTGAACCGCTGATAAATGTCGTCAAGCAAGAAAGAGCCTACGTCGACTAGCTGCTTCGGCAGCGAGGCTCTGACCAAAAGGTACGTGATCGGATGTCTCCCTGCTTGGTGGAGGCACGCTGACAAGACGATCACCGGCAGAAAGGCGGGGTCCTCCTGACTCGTGCTTGTTGCACGGAACAGGGTAAGCCCACAGTGGAGTCGCATCTCAGGATGCGACAAGTTCGGTTGTAAAATCGAGCGCAACCGTTGTGGGTAGAGGATCGCGGAGCAAGCGAAAGCCGGGCTGTAATGGTCTGGATAGGGGATGCAACGATTGCCCCGGCCCGAAAGGGCGCTGACTTCCGCGTGGTGGCCTGTCACGAGACAGGTCTGCTCCAACCAGCCCGAAGGGGAAAGCTACCCCTTCGGGGGTAGTCCATCCTTCGGGGATCGGGCGGGCGTAGCTCAATGGCAGAGCAAAAGTTTCCCAAACTTTAGACGGGGGTTCGATTCCCCTCGCCCGCTCCACTTCAACGGAGGCTGATATGGACGCAAGCGATTGCGATGTTGCCTTCACCAACTGGGGACACTGGCACGGGATACCGTGGCAGGACGTGCATCAGGTGGTCGGAAGGTTGCAGGCACGAATCGTGAAAGCAGCAAAGGCAGGCGATTGGCGCAATGTCAAGCGATTGCAGAGACTACTCACCCGATCCAATAGCGCGAAGGCGCTGGCGGTCAAACGGGTAACTGAGAACCAGGGTCGAAAGACTCCGGGGATCGACCGGCAAACATGGAGTACTCCGGACGATAAGTGGCAGGCGCTCGGCTCTCTGAACCATCAGGGATACAAGCCGAAGCCGATGAGACGGGTCTACATCCCGAAAGCGAATGGTGATCGACGCCCCCTGGGTATCCCAACCATGCGCGATAGGGCCATGCAAGCGCTGCACCTGCTGGCGCTCGACCCCACAGCCGAAACGACCGGCGACAAGTTCTCCTACGGCTTCCGCCGTGGACGCTCAACGGCAGACGCGATCGCCCAGGTGCACAACGCACTCGGGAGAAAGCACTCGCCCCAATGGGTGTTGGAGGGCGACATCAAAGGATGTTTCGACAACATCAGTCATGATTGGCTATTGGCCAATGTCCCCATGGACAAAGGCGTGCTGCGAAAGTGGCTGAAAGCCGGATACTTCGAGGGCAACACCCTCTTTCCGACAGAGAGCGGAACACCGCAGGGCGGGATCATCTCGCCTGTGCTAGCGAACTTGGCACTGGATGGATTGCAGAGCGAACTAGCGGGCTTGTTCCGCACGGTGCGCGAGGCAAGAGCCGCCAAGGTCAACTACGTGCGGTACGCCGACGACTTCATCATCACCGGCACATCGAAAGAATTGCTGGAACAAAGGGTGAAGCCACTTGTGCAGGAGTTCATGCGCAAACGTGGCTTGGAACTCTCGGAGAAGAAAACGTTGATCACGCATGTGGACGACGGGTTCGACTTCCTTGGATGGAAGGTCTGTAGGCAAGGTCGCATGGTGACTGTCAAGCCAGCCAAGAAGAACGTCAAAAGCTTCTTGGAGAAGATTCGCGGAACACTGCGGGAGATGCGCACAGCCAGACAGGAAGACGTGATAGATAAACTGAACCCGGTCATACGGGGGTGGGCGAACTATCACCAAACCCAGATGGCGAGGCGCACGTTCACAAAGACCGATCATCAGATCTGGCAGGCGTTGTGGCGCTGGGCATGTCGCCGACACCCTAACAAGGGACGTCGGTGGATCAAGGCTCGGTACTTCCGGCGTATCAAGGGTCGGGATTGGCGCTTTGCGGACAAGGACAAGGCACTGTTGACGCTGGTGAGCTTCCACAAGAAGGTCCACATACAGGTTGACAGTGCACGGAATCCTTATGACCCGGCAAACGAAGGCTACTTTGACGCGCGACTTGCGCGGCAGATGATGTCGGCGTTGAACGGTCGCCGGAAGTTGGCGTGGCTGTGGCACTGGCAGGGTGGACTGTGTCCGATCTGCGGCCAGAAGATTACGAAGGAGACGGGGTGGCACATCCATCACGTCATCAAGCGGACCGAAGGCGGGACGGACCAGATGAGCAACCTTTCACTGCTCCATCCGAATTGCCACCGGCAGCTTCACGCCACCGAGTAAGTCAGGGGTACAACGAAGACTCCGAACACTTTGCAGCGGTTACCATTGCCGGAAACGGCGGGTGACTTCAGGCTGCTTGAGCCGGATGCGGGGAAACTTGCAAGTCCGGTTCTTAGGGGAGGGACGCACCGCGAGGTGCGTTCCTTACCCGACTTCATACGAGGGTTCGATTCCCTTCACCCGCTCATTCCAAGGAAAGCCAAGGACGGCCACTGACGTCCACTGAGTGCTCAAATCCTTGATCCAAAAGGGAATTTCTGGTCGGTGGATCTCTGCCCGCATCCAGGAAATCTGCCCACAGCTTACCCAGTCAAGTACATTTTTCGGGCCAACAATGCGATATCCGGCTCACCGCATTGATGCGACCTGAAGGTCGGCGCTGAAGCAGCCACGGCTCCGGTCCCATCTAATCTGGGAGTTTGGAGTTGGAGCATGGCGCTCACCGATCTGCAGGTCCGCAACGCGAAGGCAACGGGCAAGAACTACACCCTGGGCGACTACGATGGCCTGTCGCTCTTCATCTCGCCCAAGGGCAGCAAGGCGTGGCACTTCCGCTACCACTGGCTGGGAAAGCAGTCGCGGATGTCTCTGGGCATGTACCCCGAACTGGGCTTGCGCGATGCCCGGGCCATGCGAGACGAAGCGCGAACGCTGATTGCTAAGGGCGTCAACCCGAGAATCGCGCGCAAACAGAAGCAGCAGGCCGCTCGGCTGGCAGGTGATCACACCTTCATCGCGGTGTACGAAAGGTGGCTGGCCTACCGAGCGCTTGCCCTGGAGGAAGGACGACAGAGCACGCTGGCGCAGATCCGGCGAGTGTTCAAGAAGGACGTCATCCCACCACTGCGGCGAATGGCCATCCACGAGATCACGCGGCATCACCTGCTGGAAGTGGTCGGGCGGATCGAAAAGCGCGGCTCGTTGTCGGTGGCCGAGAAGGTCCGCACCTGGTTCCGGCAGTTGTTCGGATATGCCATGGTGATCGTGCCGGACATGGAGAACAACCCTGCACGGGATCTGCACGTAGTCGCGGTCCCCTTGCCGCCGGTTCGGCACAACCCGTTTTTGCGAATGGAGGAAATACCTTCGTTCTTGCGGATCTTGCGCACCTACCAGGGAAGAGAGGTAACGCAGTTGGCCATTCGCCTGCTACTGCTCACTGGAGTTCGCACAGGAGAGCTCCGGCTGGCCACACCGGCCCAGTTCGATCTGGAGCGAGGGCTATGGATCATCCCTGCAGCGTCACTCAAACAGCGCATGATGTTGACTCGTAAACAGCGCAAGCGTGTGAATGACATACCGCCCTACATCGTGCCCTTGTCGAGCCACGCGCAGGAGATCGTCAAGCAGTTGCTGAATGACTTCAAGCCTGCTCAAAAATATCTGTTCCCAGGCGCGCTGCGGCTGACGGATCGCATGAGCGAGAACACCGTCAACTTCGCCCTGAAACGCATGGGCTTCGACGGACGGCTGACTGGGCATGGGCTGCGTGCAACGATGTCGACAGCCTTGAACGAGATCGGCTATCCCAAGGCATGGGTAGATGCTCAGCTGTCACATGCAGACCCGAATCGCATCAGAGCCGCCTACAACCATGCGCAGTATGTGGAGCAGCGACGCGTGATGATGCAGGACTGGGCGAACCGGCTGGACTTGCTGGCACTGGGTGCGGTAGAGGTTGCAAGCCGGCATCTGATCGTGCACCTCCAAGGACTACCGGAGACGCCTTGGCTACGCGATCACAATCAAGCAGCATCCGGAGCAAGGGTACATACGCCCTACTTCGAGATAGCCTGCGCTGCGGCAGTCATTTCTCCCACCAAGGAGGCCGAGGAAATCCATTGCCCGAAGTATTCACAGCATGGTCGAAGCAACCCGATAGAGGGTCAGGATGCAGCAGACCTACTTGGTGCCATGAACGGCAGCTGGGCAGCGATTGCTGCCTGTCGCCGCATCCGCACCGGGCGTCAGGTCTCCGCCATATGGAGCCGCTCGCGGCTGTCGGCTTCCCGGCGATGGGTGCGCTAAAGCGTTGATAACCGCGCACGTTCGCGCCCCAGGGCCGCGAGCATGGCGTCTACGCGCCTCCGTGACCGAATTAAAGATTGACGACGGTCAACCCTGCGGTGTTGGTGGGGTCAGTCAGGAGCTCCGCCAGCTTCTTGACCTGGGTGTGTGGTGTGGCGATAGCCAGCAAGCGCTGGGCACGCGACGCACCGACGTAGACCTTGCGGAGCTCTTCAGCCATCGCCGGAAGCGTCCCAGTCTCAAGATGCTCGATCGTGCGCTTTGCCCTATTTGGGGAAAGCACCACGCACACTGCGGGAAACTCGGCTCCCTTGACTGAGTGAATAGTTCGAGCTGAGTGGCCGTGCGTCGGGTGTGGCAACAGTGCCTCCGCCAGCAGGCTATTGCGCTCCAGAACCTGCTTGATCGACTTGTCACTGCCGACAGGCAGTTTGGCTTTGAGAACGTGTCGAGCTTGCTCCAGCCAGCCGTCCATATCCTTGTGCTTCTCGGCGTCGTAGCGAAGCTGTTGTCCAAGCCTGAGCATCTCGGGACGCCAAGCCTGATGCTTGTCACCGTGGGCGTCCATGTGTTGGCGATAGGTCTTTCGGCCCAGATGGTTCCCTATCGTCAGCACTACACGGTGCAATTCCTCAAGCGCTTCCTGCCGCCCGCCGAGCTCGAACGACGAATGCAGGTCACCAATGGCGGCTGCCAATCGACAGACGAGATGACCTGAGGCGTTGTCGGGAGCCCCACTGCGCGCGAGGCGCTGAGGCGGGTTGCCGCGACCACAGGACAGTCTTGCGCTGATACCTTGAGCTCGGCGACCAACTTGCTGAAGTGGTCGCCGACGCTTAGTGGAACGCTATTGCCCTTGTAGGCGAGCAAGTAGACCGGCGAAGGCTCAGCGCGATGCTCGCCGAGAGCTTCGTCATAGGTTCGGCCTACCTCGGGCCTCCTCAGGCGTGAGACTGCACTCACGATGTTCCGGCTGGAGCGGAAGTTGCCAGTCAGAGAGAGGCGACTTGATGCTTCGAATGTCTCAGCGAAGGCGTCGAGTTCTGCGGACACCCCCCCTCGAA
This sequence comes from Acidovorax sp., assembly GCA_047601665.1. Classification (GTDB taxonomy): domain Bacteria; phylum Pseudomonadota; class Gammaproteobacteria; order Burkholderiales; family Burkholderiaceae_C; genus JASGIT01. Next base: position 3,500,843 of record JASGIT010000001.1, on the reverse strand, counting down.
ATCCGTAGATCGACTGATGGGGGTCGCAGATGACCTTCACAGGAATGCCCGTGCCACGGAACCATTCAATGATGCGAAGGTCGTCTGGATTGCAGTCCTGAGCTTCGTCGACAATGATCTCCCCGAACCGAGCCACCAGGGCCTTGGTCAGCGGCGAGTCTGCCTTCAGCGCCTTGAGTCGCTCACGTGCCACCAGTCGTGCATCCTGGTAGTCAAGCTCACCGCGTGCCTTGAAGCGCGCTCGCATCGACTTTGCTGCAGTTACGTGCGCTTGTGGCACGGTGTCTATGTTCAGCTCAGATAAAGCGTCGGCGATTGGTTGCCCGGTCACTCGGTCGAAGCACTTCAATGGGATCGGTCTGGCCTTCGGAAACGGCTGAACCGCCCGAGACTCCAAGTCTGGGATGAGTCTAGGCTTGGCCTGGGAACCGGGTATGCCAAACGGCGCAACAAGAACCCGCCACAGAAAGCTGTCGAAGGTTCCAATAAAGTGAGGCATGGTCGGGGAAGGCATGAGCCCTTCTTTACGTAGGCGGACTTCCAACTCGGACACTGCAACTTCGGTGAATGACAGGAACGCGATGCCGCGCTTCCAGCCCGCTCCCCCAAGAAGGTGGCGCGCGCGCTCGATCAGCACACGTGTCTTCCCTGCACCAGGGCACGCCGTGACAAACGCGGGCCGTCGAATGTGATGACTCTCGTCTGCTCAGCTGTCGGCTGAAAGGGCCAGGTCATTGGACCAACGCCTCGATGGCGGTGCGTAGATACGTTGGCACGTGGAAGTCTGTCGCCATTCTTAGCGACTCGGCCAGAGTCTGCGCAAAGTCACCCTTGGCGGTGTTGCCGAACAGATTCTGAATGGCGAGCGCTTTGGCCTCACGGTCAGCATTCGCAATAGCGGAGTTCCAATTGGATTCTGACCTGGGGTGCGCTTTCAGGTAGGCAGCCTTCAGCAACGTCTCGTTGCCAGCGAGCACGAGTTCAGACTCTAGCGAAAATTCGTTCACAGACACATGCAGCAGGCTACCGGCATCTTGCTCAGCCGCGAAAGCGTCGAGGTCAGTCTTCCTCTTTGCGCCAGGACTAGGCGCGCCGCCCGTCAGGCCCCACCCGTCACCGTCCGTGATCGCGACCACTCGGTCCGCTATTCGAGCGCCCTTGTGATGCGTGAGCAGCAGCTGGGCATAGGGCATGAAGTCCACGCCTTCAATCGGGACGAAGACTGCGGAGCGGAAAAGCCGAAGCTTCTCGACCTGGCCTTTCAGGACGAACTTTTTCGCGACGACGGGAAGAAGAAACGCCTCTGCAATACCTTCGACCAAGATGACACGGCCACCAAAGAGCAGCGCCGACTTCGTGACGTCCAGATAACGGTCGACCTTTCTCCGCGCTAAGTCGTCAAGAGCAAGCTCGCCAAGCGGCACACAGCGTGTCGCGCGACGATGCAAGGCTGGGATTTTGGCCTCCGCCGCCACCGAAGTTGCCGGCGGAGCGGCTATTGCCTCGGATACCGCCTTCGCAACCTTGGTCTCTGATTGGTTAGGCCTCCCCGGGCCGGCGGCCACCGGGATCACGGGCACGGCCACAGCAGGCGTGGCGTTAAGCCCCCCCGGCGCCATTGACGCTCCCTCAACAGACGATGCAGCGGTAGCGGGTGCAGGCGTTGGCATCTGCTCCGCCGCGGCATCCTCGGCTAGCACGTCGGGGGTCTCTGCCGCATCTACTTCGTCAATCACAGCCGTCGTGCGGAAGACGACGATCCTTTTGTTCTCCACCCAGGCGGAGAGATTGGGCGAATGGGTCGCGACGACCACCTGCACCTGACCAGCAGGTGCATCGGCTTCAACCCTCCGCGTCCTGGACTTCTCGGCCTGGTCTTCGAGGAACCCAAGCACAGCAGCCTGAAGCTGCGGGTGAAGGTGTGCCTCTGGCTCCTCGACCAAGAACAGGGTGAGGTCGACGTCATTCGAGCGCTCCAGCTCGATAGCGATCGTCGCCATGAACAGGAGATTGGCGTAGCCGTGACCCGAATACCGCAGATCTTCCGGTTCGACTCCGTGGTCCGCCAGCTTGAACCGCAGGTCCCGCGCGATGTCGATCAAGTTCTCGTCGTTAGCGAATCCCAACGAGCTACCCTGCCTCCGCACTCCGCCCGTCAGCGCCTCTAAATTGCCATCTACGGCGCTTCCAACCCGGGCCAGGATTTCGGAGGAGGTCGCCCGCCGAAGCTCGGCTGCCACGTCCTCAGCTCTCCGGTCGCCCAAGAAGTGGTTGAGAAGCGCATGGATCCGGGTCGGATTGCCCGAGGCAAGGGCCCGCTTCGCATCACGCAGCGGAGGCAAGTAGACGTGCCGGATCGTGTCGTGTGCGCCAGGTTCAGGCGCCTCCTTGTACGGGCCGGCCCACAATCGAGGGCGAACTGGCTGGCGCCCGCTCGAAGCGTCGTACTGCAAACCAAAGGTGCACGCCGACATGGAGTGGTCGACGACCGCACTCAGTAGCCGACCACCCTGGCCAGGACTAAGGTCGCAGAAGCGGGCTTCGAGCTCAAACTCAGGACGTGCACTGCCGAACCGGACGTCAGTCGACTCGCAATACAGCTCACGACGACCACTCAGAGGGAGCGTCAGTAGCCGCATCGCGTCGATGGCGTTGCTCTTGCCTCCGTTGTTCTCACCCACAAAAACTGTCAGATCTTCGTTCAAAGGGATTTCGATTTGATCGAACGAGCGAAAGTTCTTCGCGGTCAACTTCCGGAGGTACATGTCCTCTCCTCCAAAAGGCCTTCAGGCCCCTCTTGTGGTCGTACAGAACTGAGTCTAAGAGACTATCACCACGTCAGATGCGATTCCTGCAACCAACCCCTGACTCGATGGTGAATACATTTATGGAAAGATGGCTCGGCCTTTTTGCATTCGGACCGCAGCCACTTCTGACTCTTCTTCAAATGTCATAAAGGCGAGATGAAGCGGTAGTTCGAGGTAGTCGGGGTCGATTGCCTTCCTAAGCGCATCCGCTTGGCTATGACCCATGCAAAGAATGAGCAAATCAATGTCACGCGCATCCGCTTCGTCTCGATCGACTGAGCCGAAGAGGTACCATTTACTACCTTCGGCTGTCACGCCGAGAGACGCCGCGAGGTTGCGAAGTCCGATCACAGTTCGGTCGCGAATCACTTTGCTAGTCGTCTCATCAACTCGCCGAAGGTCAAAGCCTCAACATTCATTGATTGGGCAGCCTCTTCGGCCTGGTGAGTGATCGAGCCGTGACTTGAAGACTTAACAACGATATCAAAGTCTCCAAAGCGGTCCCTCGCGTTGCGCACGTCCTCGGCGCTTAGGTTGTAGGCATCGACAACCGCGACAATCAAACTGGGACCAGTTTTGCGCTCGGCCTTGAACGCCCTGTCAAAGACGTAGGAAACGCTGGACACGTTGGAGTGTTGCCTCATCGCACTGATAAAAAATCCCATGTTCTTGTCCCGATAGCTCGGCACGTCGCCGGTCGAAGCGGCACGAGATACGTCGCCCAGCGTTCCGAACGCTGCCGGGGCATGATGTATGAAGTCGATAGCGGCGCCGCTCCAGAAAGTTGCAGACGGCACATTTACAACAAATTGCGGCTTGGTCGCACCTTCGAAGAGCGAAGCTACGTCCGCTAGCCGGATCACATTCCGCGCCCCAAGGACGGCAATGGCGAACTCGTAGTCGTCCTGGCCTTTGACGATCAAGATTCCGTCCGGCATCCGATGAACGATCTCAAGCTTCTCCTTCTCCGCGAGTTTGTCCGCTACCCAGTCGACTACGTTGTTGCTCATCGGTCAGCCCTCAAGGACTCTAGAGAAGTCAGTTGGGAATCGTGAGGCATCTTCTCGGCTGTCTTCAATGTGGAACGCTTCTAGGTCGTCTACATGCTGCCGGAACAACTCGACCGTTCTCTGCTCGTCTTCCTGGAGCAGCTCGCGATTGGCGTCTATGACCGCGAGCATTCGTCTGCTATTGGGGAGGATGCGGGTGAGCATCTTCCGCTTCCACTGCTCAGCAGAGCCGCTCTCTGGGTTCTTGGCGGCTTCGATGTGAGGGCCGTACCGTTCGAAGATCGCATGGTTCTCAGCCAAGAGCGGTCCAATCATGCGCCGAGCGCTGGCTCTATCACTGACCTTCACTGCTGCGAACACCGCTTGCAGCTTGTTCGCGTGCTCCCGCTTCCAGGCGAACATCATGTTGTCTGGGAAGGCTTCGGGTGTCTTGTCGACAGCTGTATGGCAGTTCGCGCAAAGCACGATAAGGTTCTCGAAGGCACCGCGTTCCTCTGGAGTGAGGTCTGGTCTAGCTCTCGGCCCGTCGTCACTGGCTGCAAACACGTGCGCCATCTCCGCGACATGGTAGGAGGCGCCAGCCACGTCGATGAACAACTCGCTGGTGCAAGCTGGGTTCTGACAGTAGCCAGCGGAAGCGGCGAAAAGTCGCCGTTGTGTATGAGCGTCAGGCGAAGCCGCGCCTCTTGAGCAAGCCATGTCGAGCGTCCTCCTTGCATCGTGCAACTAAATCATATCGCCGCATCTTGGCCCGGCGGGAGAGGAACTCTGGATCTGATGCCTGGTTTTTCTCAAGCGCTAGTAGTGCACGTCGATCCCAAGGCAAATGGGCAACGATGCTCAGATGGATCGCGCCGGTCTCCGTGTCAGTGCCGATGGCCTCTGTGGTTGATGGGTCTTCGACGGTAATTGCCCCACGATCGATGTCTAGTTCCGGCCGAAGAGGTCTTTCGGCATGGGGTGCGCGACCGGCCGCTTACAGTCTGAAGCGGGCTTACCGGAAGGCGGCTCCGCAGCGGTTGCAGGCGCCCCGCGCCCCAGCGCGAGCGACAGCTCGCCACCCAGAGCAGTACTCCAGCATGGCACCAAGCGGTCGCTCAGCCCTCGCAAATATTTAGAAATTCTGAAGTCAAACTTCCTGTTTTTCATACGCAATCGCGGTAGAATTTCAGGTAGCTAAACTTCCGGAAGCCACGATGACCGCGATCCTGCACGCTGAACCTACCTCCGTCCTCTCACGCCTGCAGCAACTCGGCTTAAGCGAAGCGGCGTTGCTGCGCGCGGTCATGGCTGGCTACATCGCCAAGTCCAACTGCACCGAGAACCACCCCCCGCTGTTCCCGCCCATCGCGGCATGGAGCGAAGCTGTTCGTACGCTGCGTGACGTGCTGAAGCCGGAGGGCTGGACGCGCTTCAACGACCAGAACTCGCCTAAGACCGTGAGCCCCGACGGCTCGATCTCGATCATCGTCTCCACCGGCAATGAGGCAACTGGCATTCCGCATGCTGAGCCTGCTACGACCTCTTCAAAGGGACCAAACACCGCAGGCGCCATCGAGATCAACCGGAGCTTGCAGCTCTACCTGCCGGGCATGGAACTGCCCGTGCCCCTTCAAGACGAAGACGAGAAGGTGACGACCTGGATCTTGCTGGCACACCACGCGAAGAACGAGTTGCGTGCGGAGCTGTCGTTGCCGCTGGACGTCGGTAGCGACGGCCGCGTTTCCGTATGGCAGGAACGGATCATCTTGCGAGCTCAGCCGCTCGATGGCGAACAGGTGGTGATCACGCCCCCTGTCCAGCCTGACATCGACGTTGCGGTTCGGCGGAAGGCATGAGCTACGGTGCAGAGTTCAACCCGAACCGCCTAGGCCTTGCTCGTCGACGTCGAGGGCTCACAAAGAGGAAGTTGGCAGAGCTAATCGGCGCAGATGTGCGGGCGGTTACCGCGTACGAGAGCGGAGAGTACAAGCCTGAAAGAGAACGGCTCCTCGCGCTAGCGGACCAACTGCACTTCCCGGTGCAGTTTTTTGTTGGATCGGACGTACAGGAGGTGACGCCCGACGTAGTCAGCTTCCGGTCCATGTCGAAGATGACCGCCGGCCAGCGGGACGCAGCGCTAGGCGCTGGCGCGGTCGCGCTCATGCTGAACGAGTGGATAGAGCGGCGCTTCGAGTTGCCGGCGGCGCAGTTGCCTGACCTCAGCCACGAGTCCAGCCCTGCTGCGGCTGCAGCTGCACTGCGCCGAATCTGGGGTCTCGGCGAGTTGCCGATCAAGAACATGGTGCATCTGCTGGAAGCGCGTGGCGTGCGAGTGTTCTCGCTGTCGCTGGACACTGCCCACGTGGACGCCTACTCCATGTGGCATGCATCTACGCCGTTCGTGTTCCTCAACACGATGAAGTCCTGTGAACGCAGCCGCTTCGATGCCGCTCATGAACTTGGGCACTTGATCCTTCATCGTCACGCTGGCCCGAAGGTCAAGGACGCTGAGCGCCAGGCCAACGAGTTCGCATCGGCGTTTCTCATGCCGGAAGGAAGCGTTCTGGCCAACGCGCCTGCTATGGCCACCGTAGACCAACTGGTCTCACACAAGGTGTTCTGGACAGTCTCTGTCGCAGCGCTTGCCTACAGGCTGAAAGATCTGAAGCTTGTCAACGAGTGGCACTACAGATCGCTGTGCATCGAGATGGCGCAACGTGGCTATCAGAAGTCAGAGCCAAATAGCGTGCCCCGGGAGACGTCCCAGGTCTTCCAAAAGGTGTTCGCCGCGCTGCGGGAGGACGGCATGACGCGCGCCGATATTGCCGATCAGCTTGCCGTACACGTCAACGAACTCGACGAGTTGGTCTTCGGCTTAGCGCTGACCGCGCTGGTAGGTGATGCGCAGGCGCAGAGCCGCCCGCGACGGCCAGTGCTGCAAGTGATCGAGGGTGGGCGCGATTAGGTCTGCCTCATCAGTCGCCCGCGAGCCATTTTTCCGAAGGCACGGCGTCCCGAGATTTCATGCACATGGATTTGTCCACAATGTCGGACGCAGAACTCAAGGACTGGCGCAAACAAGCGGACGAACTCGACATCCTGCGCCTCAAAACAGAAATGAGGCTCTCCGGACACACAGAGTGGGAGTTTCCTGTTCCGTTCCGGTTTGTTGACTCCCCTCAAAATACGTTGGGAAGGTTGGGGCGCCCATATAAAGGGCCACTAGACGTGCAGCAGATAGAAATGCGCGTCGAGAGCAAAATAACTCACGCTAAGAACAGCAATTAAAAGGCATCGCAGGTCAGGCCGCGATTAGGTGGAGAGAGGAATGCAAGTTCAACAGGTCATCAGCCAGCGGCTGGACGTCACTTTGGGGCGCAAACGCACCGGTAGCGGCAATTATGTCGACGTCATCACTGGGCCGAACGGCTGCGGAAAAACGGAGCTACTGGAGGTTCTCCTGCAGTACGCAACCACGCCCGAGCAGAGCCGCCCCAACCAGCGCAACCTATGGCCTGTGGTCCATGCCAACGGCACGCCGGACAAGGTCGTTGTTCAGACATTCAGTCCCTTTTCACGCTTCGAGGCACCCAAGGCCGACATCATCTCGCTCACAACAAGGTACACCCAGGAAGATGTTGAGCAGAGCAAGTATGTCTGTGCTGGCCTGCACAGGTCTTCTCGAAGTGTCGGCGCTAGCCTATCGCGCAAGGTTCTGGAAGAGGCACTTTTCAGGCTGAGCGAGAAGACAGAATCGGTCGAGATTCTTTTCTCCGTGCTGTACGAGCTTGGCTTTCAGACCCGATTCAGTCTCGGGTACAGGTTGAAAATGGGGTTCAAGAATGCATTTGAGAAAAATGACCCCGCTCGCTTTATAGAGTCGCACCTGCAGGGCATGCAGAGCCAAGGCAAGCTCCGTCCAAGCGACGCTCGGATTCTCCGCGAACTGAACTCCGGCAAAGGCGACGAGTTCCTTGGTGTGCTGCGCCACTCCATCGATGTCATCCGGGAACACCACGACCCACGCGCTAAGACCTACAGCCTTCCCATCTCACTTCAGAATGTGCGACGGGACTTCCACGTCATACAGGCCTTTGCGCTCTTGCGTCGCCTTGACCTCCTGAATCTCACATCGTGCGAACTTCGGGCCAGCGAGGTTGAGTCGATAGATGTTGCCAAAACCAGTTCCGGTCAGCAGCAAATGCTGTGCGCCATCTTCGGCCTCGCCACTTCCATAACTCCCGGCTGCCTCGCCTTGCTGGACGAACCAGAGCTGAGTCTCCACCCAGAGTGGCAACTGAAGTATGTGGATGCGCTATTCAGAATCGCCCAATCGGTGCAGGATGCCCACATCATCGTTGCGACCCATTCGCCGTTGGTGGTCCAACAAGCCGTACTCCATGGCGCAGACGTGGTGCAGATGGGGGACGGGACACGGAACTCCGCTCACCCATTGCCCATCTTTTCGGACACCCCCTTGTCGGTTGAACAGGCTCTCGTTGACGTGTTCCAAACCCCAATTGCTGGCAGCACACACGTCTCAAACGAAATCTTCCAGGCGGTTCTTAAGGGAGAGACGGGTAGCTGGCGTGAAAAGTCTGAGGCCCTCGCTAAGCTTGACCAACTCGGCCAGATATATCGGGACGAGAAGGATGAGAAAACAGCTCGGCTTGTCAGAGACGCGATACGGCTGATAAACACACCGGATACCCCCCCGCCTACCAGTGGTGTGCGTCAGCACATTGGGTAAGCACGATGACGTTCAGAGATAAAGCAGCTCGCCTGACTCAGCTGACTACGATTGACGACGTGGAGCACGGCACGCTCAAGACCGACGGCGCACAAAATCACCACCTGTGGTCTGATACCGAGTATCAGCACCGACACCTCGTCGACAAGTTCAGGGCGGAAGTCAAAGAGTACTATTTCTGGCACCAGGCGAACCGGTGCTGCTACTGCAGCATGGAGCTCCAACCGAACGCCCGGGTCTTTGATGCGGAGCATATCCTGGACAAATCTGGTTTTCCAGAGTTCATGTTCCACCCGGAGAACATTGCGGTAGCTTGCGTGATCTGCAACACGCACAAGTCTGCGAAGTCAGTGCTGTCCGATGACACCGAGCGGCCTCTGACCATTCCCAGCTCGTCTGCCAACTACAAGATTCTTCACCCACACCTCGACGAGTGGGATCACCATCTGCGTTTTGACGAGATAGGCCGCATATCGCCGGTCCCAGGGAGCACCAAAGGACCCGAAACCATCTCGATATGCGCCATGGACGGCATCAATCTCCTGCGCCTGTCGCGAAAGTTTGCGCCGGCGTCCCGCAAGAGTGCCTACGAGTTGATGTGCAAGGTAGTTACCTACGTCAGTCCTCGGAAAATCGAAGCCACACTGGCCCTCATGCAGAACCTAGCGGAGCAATCGCCCGATGCCCTTGCAGTTGTCGCAACCTTAAGAGAGAGGGTCGCCCAGATGCAAACTCAGCGAGCCGCAGAGGCGGCCGCAGTCAAGGCAACACTTGCTGCACCGCCGACCACCCTTGCTCTTCCTGCGCCAGAAAATCCTGCTGCAGGCAGTTGGTAGCCAGCAGCTTGAAAGCCCATAAGTAGACAAGCTGCTAGGTGTTTGATCCCAGGGTTTTGATGGTGCATTCTTTTCCCCTCAATGGAAGGAAGCACTATGGGCTAGGTTCTTCACGGCTACACCACCACCGACGTCGCCTCGCGCACGGGTGAGCCAGATGAATGGAGCCGAGGAAATTGCATGTGGTCTTGTCGTACCGCGTTGCAATGGCACGGTACGCGCTCAATCCAGTCTCGTCCAATGCTCGAAGTGGCCTCTTCCGTCAGCGGCCGGTTTGGGCGCAGAGCCGCCGTCGGATTTTCTCCGCGGAACGTCGGCAATCAGCCTGAAGCGGACGGCCAGACCAGCAGACAAGCGGGCGATCTTGGGTGATAGCGTGAGTCGTCAACCGAGCCAGCAAGTTGCCGATCACAGAAGGCGTGGAATCGTGATCCAGCTCGATCAGGATCGCGGACGGCACATCTGCGCCGGTTCATGGCAGATCAACAAGCAACATGCTGGCTGAAACAGTGTATGCGTACGGCGATCCCATCTTGACGACGAAGACTGTTTACGCGGTGGGGCGCCAATGGTGAGGTAGTAGTTCATCAACCTGGCTGGCTGGGTGTGTCGGAAGCCGCTCCAGAATGTCCTTGAGGTATGCGTACGGATCGTGCCCATTGATGCGGGCTGAGTGCAGCAGACTCATCACCGCGGCCGCGCGCTGACCAGCGCGCAGGCTGCCGGCGAACAGCCAGTTCGATCGACCGAGGGCAATCGGCCGGATCTGGTTCTCAACCCAGTTGTTCGAGATCGGCACATTGCCGTCGTCGATGAAGCGCGTCAGCGCTGACCAGCGTTTGAGACTGTAGTCAATCGCCCTGGCAGTTGCCGATCCGGGGGGAACCAAGTGCCGCTGCAGAACAAGCCACTTGTGCAGTGCTGCTGCTATGCGTTGTGACTTGCGCTTGCGCACCCGCCGTCGCGCCTCGGCAGCCATGTCGCGGATCTCCTCTTCAATCCTGAAGAGGATCTGGAAGTATCGCAGGGCCTGCTCTCCAACTTGGCTGCCATGGTTGATCCACAGCTCGTGGAATTTGCGCCTGGCGTGCGCCACACAGTTCGCTGCCGTCACCCCGCGCTCAATGGTGGCGTTGTAGCCTGAGTAGCCGTCGGTGACGAGCGTGCCCGCCCATGGCGTGTCGGTATCCAGGCGCAGGAACGCCCGCACATTCTCCCCGGCCCGGGTCGGGGAGAACTTGAACACCACCGCACGGATCGGGCTGTACGTAGTCGTGCAGAAGCTCCAGATATAGGCCTTGTGGGTCTTTTGGTTGCCAGGCTTGAGCACCGGCACCGGTGTCTCGTCAGCGTGCAGGACGGCGTGCTGCAGCAGTTGGGCCGATAGCGCGTCCACCAGAGGCTGCAACTGGGCACCGCACTCACCCACCCAGCCAGGGTCGAGCGCGCGATCGCCATGCCTGCGCGCTCGAAGATATGCTCTTGCCGGTACAGCGGGAGGTGATCGAGGAACTTGGCTACCAGCACCTGGGCCAACAGGCCTGTGGTGGGGATGCCTTTGTCGATGATGTGTGCCGGCACCGGCGCTTGCACCAGGGTCTGGCACTGCGCACAGACCCATTTGCCACGGATATGACGCTCGACGCTGAACATGCCGGGCACATAGTCCAGCTTCTCCGACACATCCTGTCCGATACGCCTCATCTGGCAGCCGCAGCCACATACAGTGCTCTCGGGCTCGTGCTGCACTTCTCGACGGGGAAGGTTCGGTGGCAGCGCCTGGCGCTTGGGCCTCCTGCGCTCCGTCCTATCCTGAACCTGTTGTTCGTTCAGGGCACGCTCGATCTCCCCTTCCACCTCGGCCATATCGGCATCCAGAGCCTCGTCCAGCAGGCTCTTCTGCCCGGCGTTCAGGCTCGAGGTGAACTTCTCGCTGGTGGCGGCGAACTTCTGGCGCTTGAGCACTGCCATCTCGTGCGTGAGCTTGTCGATCAGTGCCTGTTTGAAGGCAGCGTCGCGCTGTGCGCGATCGAGCTGCTCCCGGCGTTCACGGGCCTCGGCCTGGCTGTGCCGCAGCAGTTCTTCCTTGGCCGACAGCTCGGCCATCAGCGCCAGCACGGCCTGGTGGGTCTGCGGATCCAAGGAATCGAGTTGCTGCGGGGCGATCACAGGCCATGATCGTGCACGAAGCCCTGTGTGCCAGCCATCGGCACAAGCGCCACTTGTGCGGCGCTATAGAACCCGAATGACTCCGGCCTCCCCCAGGCGCTGCCAGGGCAGACCCAACACCAGGGCGTCGAACTGCTGCTGCGTCAGAGACAGCGTTCCTGTGATGCCTCCAGGCCAGACGAACTTGCCGGCGTTCAAGCGCCTGGCGGCCAGCCAGACACCAATCCCATCGTGTACCAGGACCTTCATGCGGTTGGCCCGACGGTTGGCAAACAGGTAGGCATGGTGGGGATGGGCTTCGCCGAAGACCTTGACCACTCGGCCCAGCGCGGCCTCCGTACCGGCGCGCATGTCCAGCGGATCGACCGCCAACCAGACGGCGTCAACACAAATCACCGCAGTACCTCCCGTAGCCAGGCACCGCACTCGGCGGCAAGCCCTACAGGCCAGGTGACGGCGACGGTCATCGCACCACGCCGGATCTCCAGATGGATCTCGCCAGCGGGTTCAACAGCTATGGGCAGTTGCACCGGCACGAATGCAGGGGGCTTGACCACCGGTTCGGCGCCTGACTCAGGCTGCGCGGCTGGACCGCAGACAAGCTGGCCTGAAGACACTTCTGCTTCTCGCACCCAGCAACGCAGCAGGTTAGCGTTGATCCCGAGAGACAGGGCCAGCGAGGCCATCGATACGTTCGGACGCGCAGCCGCCGCAATGGCATCAGCCTTGAACTCGTCGCTGTGGGCGCGGCGACGGCGGCGGCCGCCTAAGGATTGGGATTCGTTAGTGTGCACGTGTCCACCAAGTTGTTAGTGGACATGAGCATCCTAGGCTCTGGCGCCGGATTCAAGATGACTTGGCCGGACGCTTACGAAACAGTCCCTCCATCCGGAGGTTTTGATTCTCTGGCGCCGAGAATTTCCCCCTCTTGGGTGAAGTTCAGAGCAAGATCTAATCAATCTCGGTGCTATCCGTGAGTCCCCTCGTCTCCCATCTACGGCATGAGAGGCAGGATTCGCAGATGTGAAAGCGGCTTCTCCGCCTCCGCGGGCAGCACAGTGCTTGCATCCGCCCACCCTACTGCGCACGAAACTCCACATGAGCCGAGAAAGCCCCCGCCGTCAGGTCAATGTCAGCGCCTGAGATGCCAGCCCTGCGCGCCGCGTCGTGCCAGCCATCGACCGCTGCCGCCACTTCCTCCACCACCTGCCGAGCAGGGCCGTCACCAAGCCCGTAGAACGCCGCCGTGCCGAGAACCGTCTCCAGGCTCGGCCGGCTGTCGACATCGTCGATGTTCAGGACATGCTCCGCCTTGTCAATGTTCGGGTTGACATCAAACGCTGGCGCGAGGCGCCACCCTGTCTCGCCCAGCACGAAGCCATGGTTGCGCAGGTGATCGTCCCGATTGCCGACCGCGACGTTGAATGCCACGCGGCGGAACAGTTGTGCTAGGTCCGCGTCTGCATGCTCCGCATCGCCTTGGGCCCGGATGAACTGGGCCAGTTCCAGGTAGCTCGTGCCCTCGCTCTGCGTCTTGCGCAGTAGTGTCATCGCCGAGGCATAGAAGCGCCTCGCGCCATGTGCGCGATCGAACCGCTGCGCGCAAAAGGTGTGGAAGTCGTTGCCCAGCCTGACTAGCCTCGCGGGCGGTACATCCACGCCTGCTTTCTGGGCCAGTTGGTGAACCGCGTACTCCCAGGCCCCAACGTCCCGGTCATCATCACGGGCGGGAAACTTGGCGATCCAGAGCGATCCGTCGACTTCCGTGAAATTGGCCTTCGGCCTGGCCCCGCCCAGCGAGGCGCCCGGCGCGACGAGCACCGCCAGCCACCTGCGCAGGGCATCGAGGTCGTCGATGCGCCGGTTGCTGAGCTGATAGGCCACCGCTTCCAGTTCGCGCAAGGTCGTCACTGGCGGTGCCGCCATCTTCTCATCACCGAGGAATGTTTCCGTACCTGGCCGGCGAAAGCGCAATGCGCCCTGGCGGGTCTGGTCCTGTACGCCGATGAGGAAGTCCCAGGCGTAGAGCGTGCGGGTTGGCCGCTTCTCGTCCTTGGCTTGCAGCGCCTCGCGGCGCTTCATGAGCGTTTGGCCCCAGCGGTCCGGCGACGAATCCAGGAAGATCCCGAAGTTGCCCAGTTCCGGCTTCGGAAAAAAGGGGTGCTCGTCCAGGGAGAGGTCGGGGTCCAGCGCGAAGGCACGAGGGTCCTTGAGCCAGTCCCGTTCGTAGTGGAAGCGGATCTGGCCACGGTCATGGGCCAGCGTGCCAACCAGGCATGAAGGGCCAAGGTCATCGTCCAGCCAGACCTCCAGGGCGTTGTCCTGCTTGCTCATACAGACCCCTCGCGATTCTGGGCCGGCGAAGGGTCGGCCTTTCGGCGCCTGGCATCGGGTGACGGCTCCAGCGCCAGATCCTGCAGCTTGCGCCCGATCCGATCATCGGCGGCCAGCAGATTGAGATCGCCTTCGAGGCCCAGCACGGCCAGCACTCGGACATAGGCCCCCAGGGTCGCGCCAGGATCACCCGCCTCGACCTTGTACACGGTGGTTCTGGAAACCCCCGCACGCTGGGCCACCACCGCGTTGCTCAGCTTGCGCCGCTTGCGGGCCAGGCGCAGCCGCTCCCCCAACTCGGAGAGCAGGCGCTGCTCCTGTGGAAAGACAACAGGTGGTTTGCGGGGCATGTTCGCTATTCAAGACAAATATTTTTATCTTTGTCCATGATAGCGAAATAATGAGCCTATGAATAGAGCTTACCAACAGGGGATGTCAAGCACCGAACGCAGGCCTGCGTTTGCGATATGGATCTGAATCTGCTGGCGGCTATAGACAACGCCGGTCATCACAGGGCACCCGATGCAACGCCGGACTTGCTGCGTACACGCTTGGGCAAGCGTTCGTCCATCAGCGCAAGACCGATTTCGCCGTTGGGAGTGTCCAGCAGGTGCTCCAGCGCCTGGATCTCGCCGAAGCACAGAAGCGACTCACCACCAAGGGCTGCGAAATGGTACATTTTGTGGCCCAAAGTGGGTTTTCTATCCCGAAAATCCTTTTATAAATCAATGGGTTGGGTGCTCGATTCGATTCCCTTCACCCGCTCCAGAGACACGCAAGCCCTTGATTCCGCGGAAGAATCAGGGGCTTTTTTCCTGGGGTGTAGGTGTCGCATCCCGGATGACTGCATAGACCCGAAGCGCTATCCGCTCTTCATGGCCCACGCGGTGGTGCAAGAGACCACGAGTTCGACCAACTGTGCCAGGGTCTGGGCATAGAGCACCGCCTGCCCAGGCCATGAAAGACTGGCATCAGGCACACCCTCATCTGTTCCACAAACGGCCATATGATCAGCCAGGCTGCGACATTTAGATAGCAGCTGCGCCTCCTTCTTACGGTGTCAGGCGTGCTGCTGCGATGACCGGAAAATCTCCTCAAGTCGCAGGTAAGCGTTGTTATCTGCCTCCAATTTTTTGCAGTTTGCTACAATTCCTGCCCGTCAGCTTTTACTTGTTTTCGATGAAGCTGTTTTGAGCAGCTGCTTATGTTGAGCATCTTGAATAGCGATTGATCCGATTGAAGACCCTCCACTTGCATTTGATTGGCCCTCATGCGTGATAAACCGAGCTTTGAAGCCTATCGTGCTAAACAGCGGTTTGGCTCGCTGGATGGCTTGCGCGCCCTCAGCATTGTCGCAGTCATGTGGCACCACAGTGGAGGACCCGAGGTCGTTGAGATACTCAAGCGCGGCCAATTGGGTGTTCATCTTTTTTTTGCTATCAGTGGCTTTCTCATCACGACATTACTGATACGGGAAAAAGATCGGTACGGCGAAATTTCGATCCGAAATTTCTTTCTTCGCCGATCTCTGCGCATCTTCCCGCTTTATTACGCCATATTGACTGTCTATGTCATAGTGGTGCTTGTGATAGAACGTGGATCACAGGCCGGCCAAGCTTTCTTATCGAACCTCCCCTACTTCCTGACCTATACGACGAACTGGTTCGTCGACTATAAAAATGGTGAGCGAACGATCTTCTACTTCGCTTGGTCGTTGGCCACCGAGGAACAGTTCTATATCGTGTTTCCTTGGCTGGTAGCCTTTACAAGCAAGCGTACAACAACCACAGCGCTTGCATCGGTGTTAACCATCGCTTATCTGGCCCAATCAAGCAGGCTATTTGGCCTGATGCCCGAAAATTCGTTCCTCGGGAAATTGCTCTGGAACATTGCACCTTGCATCATTCTCGGAGCGCTGGCTGCGATCACCATGCACTCAAGGAGAGGATTCAACGCGATGGCATTGATCTTCGGACATCGGATCAGTTTCCCTATCGTGCTGGCTGTCATTGCGCTGGTCGCCAATATGCCAAAGGGTGGAATCTCTCAAGAATACGTGATTTTCTTGCTGCTCGTAGCTCTCGTAATTTCAGCCGTACTTCGAGAAGATCACATGCTGGCCAATGTCTTGCGCGCCAGATGGATCGCGCGCATCGGAATGATTAGCTATGGCATGTATTTGATGCATCTGCTTTGCTTCCATGCATCCGATCTGATTTGGAAATTTACGGGCTGGCCCAAATGGGTTGGTCACGTCACGCTTGGATTAGCGCTCACTATTCTGATGGCGGAAATAAGCTTCCGTACCTTCGAAGCCTGGTTCCTGCGACGCAAGGCCAGATTCAGTCCGATGCCCCACTTCGAGCCTAACCCGGACGACCATTTCAGGGCGGAGCCGTCAAGGGATACATCGTAAAGTCGACGCGTGGACGGCCTTTGATCGCAAGGTTGGGGGCAGATGAAAATATTTTCCAAGCTACCTGCACCCTCCAACGATCTTGCGGCCCATCCGGCGTTGCAGGAGCAGAAATTTCACGCTGACATCAATATTCCTCGACCCAGCATTCCAGGATGGTCAATTAGGAAGCAACCATGTGCACGTCATTTTTTTGATCGTTCTCGGAAAGCCCTCAAGGCTTCAGGTGAGATAGCACCAGCGCGCGCAGCACATGCAGCTTGCCGGTGAAGAAATGGTCGGCCCCGGGCACCACCATCACCGGCTGTACCTGGGGCCGCGCCCAGTCGAGCACGGCGGCCAGGGGCACGCGCTCGTCCTGCTCGCCATGCACCACCAGCGCGTCTGCAAAGCCTGAGGGCGTGTCGTAGTGGCGCCCCCCGGCTTCGCCAAAGGGCAGGCCCGCCAGGCAAACGCGCCAGGCGGGCCTGCTGCGGTCGGCCAGCGCGCGGGCCACGCGTGCCATCACGAAAGCGCCGAAGGAGAAGCCGACCAAGGTCATGCGCAGACCGGTGCGTTCACCTTGCAGGAGGTCATGCAGGGCCAGCACATCATCCGCCTCGCCCAGGCCCGCATCGTGCGTGCCGCTGCTGCGCCCCACGCCGCGGAAGTTGGGCCGCACCACCAGCCAGCCCGCATCGCACAGGCCGCGTGCCAGAAACTGGGGCAGCTTGTGCATCGCGTGGCCACCCAGCAGCGGCTGGGGATGGCCGACGAGGGCCATGCCACAGGGCGCGCCTGCCGGCACATCGACGATCAGTTCGGTCTGCCCGGCTGCCGTTTCGAGCAGTTGGGTACCGCTATGGGAGAGGTCCAGCATAGTCAAACATCCAAACTCAACATCAGATAGGTGTCTTTGCGATCGATCTCGCGGAAATACTCATCGCGGACCGTAGCAGTGGGCAGTTCGCGGCGCAGCAGGTCGAGCAAATAAGGAGTGCTCAATCGGCGTCAAGCGTCGTGGCCTCCCGCGCCCGGCGCAGCAGGAACGAGCAGGCAAGAATAAGCGCGGCCGCAGCGGTGACGTACCAAAAATAAACGGATTCCATGCCATGCGCTTTCAGCGACAAGGCGACGTATTCCGCCGAGCCGCCGAAGATGGCGTTCCCTATCGCATAAGGCAGGCCAACGCCCAATGCACGCACGCCGGCGGGGAAGAGTTCCGCCTTGAGCAACCCGCTGATGGACATGTACAGGCTCATGCCGAACAGCAGCACCATGATCAGGCCGAATGCAGTCCATGGGTCGCGCACACCGCCGATCGCCGTCATCAGCGGTACCGTACCGAGCACGAAAACCGCACCGAACGCAATCATCTGCCAGCGTCGGCCGATCCGGTCCGACAGCAGGCCGAACAGCGGCTGCACGCACATGGTGATAAACAGCGCACAGGTCATGACCACGCTGGCCACCCGCGTATCCATGTGCGCGCTGTTCACCAGAAACTTCTGCATGTACGACGTGGTCGTGTAGAACAGCAGCGAGCCGCCGCCCGAAAAGACCACCACCATCAGCACCTCGCGCCGGTACCGCAACATGCCGCGCACCGTGCCGGCCAGGGGCTCTTCCCGATGCGCCTTGGAACTGGTTTCGTGCATACCACGGCGCACGACCAGCGCCACCACCGCACACAACGCCCCCACCACGAAGGGAATGCGCCAGCCCCAAGCTTTCAACTGCGCATCGGACAAGGCCCATTGCAGCAGCACGATGACCAGCATCGCCAGCAATTGCCCCGCGATGATGGTGGCGTAGTGGAACGAACCGTAGAAGCCGCGCCGCTCGGGTGTCGCCACCTCGCTGAGGTAGGTAGCGCTGGTGCCGTATTCACCGCCCACCGACAGCCCCTGCAGCAACCGCGCCAGCAGCAGGAACGCAGGCGCCCAGATGCCGATCTGGTCGTAGGTGGGCAGCATTGCGATCAGGAGCGAACCGAGGCACATCAGCAGCACGGACACCAGCATGGAGGCCTTGCGCCCTCGGCGGTCCGCCAGCCGGCCGAACACCCACCCACCGATAGGCCGCATGAGGAAGCCGGCGGCAAAGATGCCCGCCGTGTTCAGCAACTGCGAGGTGGTGTCACCCGATGGAAAGAACGACGATGCGAAGTACAGCGCCGTATAGGCATAGGCGAAGAAGTCGAACCACTCCACCACGTTACCCGAACAGGCCACGAGGATGGCCAACACGCGGGGCTTGCGAGGGGAAGCCTCACCGATGGGGGTTGCAAGGGCCGAAACGGCCGCAGTTGAATCCTGCATGAATTGTCTCCAGTGGTTTTTCAAGCGGCTATGCGGCAAAGGCGGCGGCCGCCGCCCCCTGGAACACGAAAGTCCGGCGATCGATCGTCATGGGTATCTCCCAGGTCTTTCACTTTGCTGTGCCCATGAGGCCGACAAGCGGCTTCAAGCGCACGCGCAATTCCTGCAAGTGCTGCTCCCATTCAGCGCCTGGCAAAAAGGCCAGCACGGGCGCATCGGCCTTGGCGGCTTCCACGAATGCGGGGTCTTTCAGCGCCTGCGCAATGGCTTCTTCCAGAGAGCGGGCAACGCTGTCCGGCAGGGCGCGCGGCGCGGCGACGCCGCGCTCGGACGAGATGCGCAGGTCGTAGCCCTGCTCCGCTGCCGTCGGCACCTGGTTGGCCGCGCGCTTGCCGGACCACACGGCCACGCCTGTGAGCTTGGAGCCTGGCTGGGATACATCGAGCGCTTCGCCCGTGGTGATCGCCACGTAGTCCACATGGCCACCCAGTAACGCTGTCTTGGCTTCGCTCGCGCCCTTGAATGGAATGGAATTGAGCTTGATGCCTGTCTGGCGGCCCAGTTCGAGCAAGCCAAGATGGCCAGTGGTGCCCTCTCCGGCATGGCCGACGGAAAAGCCATCCGGCGCTTTCTTCGCCGCCTCGACCAGCGCCTTCATCGTCAAGGGCTTGCCCGCTTCCTTGTTCGCCACCAGCATGGCGGGATCGTCCACGACGCGAGCCAACAAGCGGATGTTCTCGGGCTGGTAGGCAGTTTTCCGGTACATCGGCAGGAAGACATAGCCTGGCACGTTGACGATGCCGAGGGTGTAGCCATCCGGCTTGGCCCGCTGCACGTAAGTAGCGGCCAATTCGCCGGCCGAACCGGGCTTGTTGACCACCACGATCTTGGCCCCGTTCCCCAGCCGCTTTTCCACGAAGCGGGCCAGCAGCCGTGCCATGTTGTCGGTGCCGCCACCGGGTGCAAAGCCCACCACCAATTCGATAGGCTTGTCGCCGGGCCATGCCGCAAAGGCCGCCTGACCCCACAGCGTCAAGCTGGCAAGCGCCAGAATACCTGCAAATTTTCTCATTCCATCTCCTTTGTCATCAGCAAATGTGATTTCTCATGCCATAAAAGCGCCACGCAATTGCCGTGTTGGCTATCCCTGGTCGTCCAGCCGTGTCGCCGCCCCGGCGCGCGGCAAACTCAGTGAACAGATCAGAAGCACGACGCTCATGGCGCTCACGTACCAGAAGAAGATGGACTCGACGCCATGTGCCTTGAGCCACAACGCGACGTACTCCGCCGTCCCACCAAAAGTCGCATTGGCGATCGCATAGGGCAGGCCCACGCCCATGGCACGCACGCCTGCGGGAAACAGCTCTGCTTTGAGCAGCCCGCTGATGGAGGTGTACAGGCTCATGCCCAGCAAGCCCGCCAGCACCAGCCCGAACGCCGTCCAGGAATCCGTGGTCGTGCCGATGGCCGTCATCAGCGGCAGCGTGCCCACGATAAAGAACACGCTGAAAGCAATCATTTGCGCACGGCGGCCGATACGGTCGGACAACATGCCGAACAACGGCTGCACGCACATGAAGACGAAGAGCGCGCCGGTCATCACGGTGCTGGCCGTCTTCGGATCGATGTGCGCGGTGTTGACCATGTACTTCTGCATGTAAGAAGTGGTCGTGTAGAACAGCAAAGAGCCGCCCGCCGTCAGGCCTAGCACAATCAGCAACTGGCGCGGGTATTGCAGCAGGCCCCGCACCGTGCCGCACAGAGGGTGCGATCGGTGCGATGCGGAACCGGTTTCGTGCATACCGCGGCGCACGACCATCGCCATAACCGCGCCGAAGGCGCCAATAGCGAACGGCACCCGCCAGCCCCACTGGCGAAGCTCCTCCAGACTCAGCAGCATCTGCAGCACGGCGACGACGAGCACGGCCAGCAACTGGCCGGCGATGATCGTCGCGTAGTGGAAGGAGCCGTAGTAGCCCCGGCGTCCAGGCTCGGCGACTTCGCTGAGATAGGTCGCACTGGTGCCGTACTCACCGCCTACCGACAAGCCCTGAATCAGGCGAGCCACCAGCAGGAGCGCGGAGGCCCACCCGCCGATCTGCGCGTAGGTTGGCAGCACGGCGATCATGAACGAGCCGAAGCACATCATGTACACCGAGAGAACCATCGAAGTCTTCCGGCCTTTGCGGTCCGCGATGCGGCCGAACAGCCACCCGCCCACCGGCCGCATGAAGAATCCGACCGCGAAGATGCCCGCGGTGTTCATCAACTGCGAAGTCGGATCGCCGGAGGGAAAGAAAGCCGGCGCGAAATACAGCGCCGTGAACGCATAGGCGAAGAAGTCGAACCACTCGACCACATTGCCCGAGCAAGCCACGAAGATGGCCTTCAGGCTCGCCTTGTGGGAGGGCGCCCCATCAGAGGGGGATGGATTGGCCAGACCGGCCACCGTCGAAGCAGTCATGAATTGTCTCCTTTTGTCATTCTCAAAACGCCGCATTTTTCTTGGCGTGGCAGGCTGGTCGCTGGTCTCCTTGCGCTACAGGTTCATGCGGTTTCAGCGCGCAGGCGCCATGGGCAATACATGGCCCTTGCGGACCTTCGCCACGTCCTGCGCCGAAACAGAAGGCGCCTGGTTGCCCCAGCTGCCACGCACAAAACTCACCACGTCCGCCACTTCCTTGTCCGTCATGCGGTCGGCAAAGCCCGGCATGGTGAAACTGGCAGGCGCTGCCACGGTGCCGGGAACAGTGGCGCCCTGGAGCACGATGCGGATCACCGAGGCAGGGTCCTGGGCATTGACCGATGCGTTCTGCGCCAGCGCCGGGAACACGCCTGCGTAGCCCTTGCCACTGGTGCGGTGGCAGGCCGCGCAGTTGTTGAGGAACTCGATCGCGCCGCTGCTCTTGGCCGTGCCGTTGAACATGTCCTTGGCGGCCTTGTTGTCATAGGCCAGCGCGGCCTTGCCGGGTTGGGCTGCAGGCAAGGTTTTCAGATAGGCGGCAATGGCGCTCAAATCCTTGTCGGTCAGGTGTTGGGTGCTGTGCTCCACCACCTCGGCCATGGAGCCAAAGGTGGCGGCGCGATCGGTGCGGCCGGTCTTGAGCAGGGTCACGATGTCCTGCTCGCTCCACTGCCCCAGTCCGTCGGCAGGGTCACTGCGCAGGTTGCGCGCCAGCCAGCCATCGATCACCGCGCCAGACAGGAAGTCAGCGCCCTTGTCGTCGCTGGCCTTTTCCTGCATGGCCGCGCCGCGCGGCGTGTGGCAAGTGCTGCAATGGCCCAGCCCGGTGACCAGGTAGCGGCCCAGTGCGATCTTGTCTCCGTCGGGGACAGGTGTTTCATCCGTGGTGACCGACGGCGCGAACATGCCACGCCAAAGACCCAGCGGCCAGCGCATGGACAGCGGCCACGGAATGTCCACCGCCTTGTTGGCCTGCGCCACCGGCTGCACGCCTTGCATGAAGTAGGCGTACAGGGCCTTCACGTCCGCTGTCTTGACGTAGGCGTAGGACGTATAGGGCATGGCCGGATAGAGGCTTGCGCTTTCCTTTCCCACCCCGTGGCGCACGGCCTTGTCGAAATCCTCGAAGCTATAGCCGCCGATTCCGGTTTTGGGGTCAGGCGTGATGTTGGTCGAGTAGACCGTGCCCAGCGGCGTCTTCATGGGCAGGCCGCCCGCAAAGGGCTTGCCGCCAGGGGCCGTGTGGCAGGCGATGCAGTCGCCCGCGCGGGCCAGGTACGCACCGCGCAGAACCTGCGGGTCTTTGGACGACAGTGCGCCCTGCTCCGCCGCCATGGCCGACGCCGCCAGCGCCATCAGGCCGAGGGTGCTCGTGAATAGCTTCATGCTTCGCACTCCTCTGCTGTCAAGCCTGCACCATGGGGCCAGGGTTCTTCAGGTAGATGGTGCGCATGGCATGGGCCGAATGCAGCGTCAGCGCGCCCACCAGGCCGGTCGGGTTGTAGCCCATGTTCCACGGGAAAGCGCTGGCACCGTGGACGAACACATTGGGCACGTCCCAGCACTGGAGGTACTTGTTCACCACGCTGTTCTTCGGGTTGGTGCCCATGATGGCGCCGCCGGTGGTGTGCGTGCTTTGGTAGGGCCGCACGTCGAAATGCGCGCCCTTCTTGCGGTAGGAAGACCAGACTTTCTCCGCCCCCATGGCATGGCCGATGGCCTCGGTCTTTTTGGCCACGTAGTCGATCATGTCGTGCTCGTTGTCGTGCCAGTCGAAGGTCCAGCGCAGCAGCGGCATACCGTACTTGTCCTTGTACGTCGGATCGAGGTCGAGGTAGGTGTCGCGGTACGGCATGACCGATCCCGACAGGCCGATGCCCAGCACGCGGTTGTAGGCATCCTGCGCGGCGGCCTTCCAGCCCTTGCCCCAATTGGGCGTGCCGGGCACGTGCGGGGTCTGCTTGATGGGGCGGCCACCGTAGGTCACGGCGCGCACCACGGCCCCACCGATGAAGCCCAGGCCGCTGTGGTCGAACTGGTCTGCGTTGTAGTCGTCCATGGACACGCCCACGGCACCGCCGCCAACGAAGCGGTTCAAATAGGTGTTCTTCGGCAACTGCACGTTGACCGAACCGATCACCTGGTAGGCCAGGTTCTTGCCGACCACGCCTTCGTTTTTCACGGGGTCGTAGGGCTTGCCGATGCCCGACAGCAACAGCAGGCGCACGTTGTGCATCTGGTAGGCCGTGAGCATGACCATCTCGGCGGGCTGTTCCACCTCGTTGCCTTGGGCGTCCACGTACAGCACGCCGGTGGCTTTCCTGCCACTGCCGTCGAGCAGCACTTTCAGCACATGGGATTTGGCGCGCAACTCAAAGTTGGGCTTCTTCATCAGCACCGGCAGGATGGTGGTCTGCGGCGATGCCTTGGAATACATGTAGCAGCCGTAGTTTTCGCAGAAGCCACAGTAGTTGCAGGGCCCCATGCGCACGCCGTAGCGGTTGGTGTAGGGCTCGGAGCAGTTGTCCGCGGGCAGCGGGGCCGGGTGCCAACCCACTTCGCGCGCGGCCTTTTCCACCAGCGAGCCGCCGTAGGTGTACTTGAGAGCCGGCGTGGGATAGGCCTTGGAGCGCCAGCCCTCGAAGGGGTTGCCTCCCTCCACCGGCCTGCCCTGGATGTTGCCGGCGGTGCCGGAAGTGCCGCACACCTCCTCGAACTGGGTGAAGAAGGGCTCCAGCTCCTCGTAAGTGACGCCATGATCCTGCAGCGTCATGCCCTCGGGGATGGTCTTCTTGCCGTACTTCTGCTCGTGGTGCGAGCGCATCTCCAGTTCTTCGGGCAGGTTGCGGTAGTGCATACCGTTCCAGTGAAAGCCTGCACCGCCCACACCATTGCCCAGCAGCCAGGCGCCGTGCTGGCGGAAAGGCTGGGCTTCCTCGCCGATGGCGTGGCGCACGGTCACGGTTTCGCCGGACAAGTCCTGGTACAGCTTGCCGCGCACCGAATAGGCAAGTTCGTCGATCACCTTGGGGTAGTTGGCATCGGTAGGGGTGTCCTGCATCGGGCCGCGTTCCAGCGCGAGCACTTGCAGGCCCTCTTCGGTCAGTTCCTGCGCGATGAGCGCGCCGGTCCAGCCCAGGCCCACGACCACGACGTCAACTTTGGGTTTCTTGATGGCCATGGCTTATGCCTTGTCGCCCTGGATGGACACAGGCCCATAGGGATAGGGTTTGTTGGGCTGGTCGATCCAGTCCATGAAGTCGGCCCGCGCACCGGGAAAGCCGATCTGCTTCCATCCCGTCATGCCCTTGTTGCCGCCGTACATGGGGTCGGCGAAGAAGCCTTCCTTGGTGTTGGCCAGCAGGGTGGAGAAGAACAGCTTGGCGGACATGTTCTCGAACTTGGCTTTGCCAGCTTCCATGTCCTTGAGCACCTGCAGCCGGGTGTCATCGTCCAGCGCGGCGAAGCCTTTGCCGCCGTGCTGCTGTTTGCACCAGGCATCGCAGGCGGCCATGCCGTGGCGGTAGATGTCGCGCGGCGCCATGTTGGTCTGGTAGCCCAGCTCGGGCGGCGACTCGGGGCGGAACGGCCCTTGCATGTACCAGAGCTTGCCGTGGCCGTAGGGGGTTTCCATTTGCCGGTCAATGAACTCCGGCACACCTGCTTCAACCGCGCCGGGGCCCATGTCGTCGTTGGGAATCAGCAGGGCCACGGCCTTGTGGATGAAGGCCCATTCGTCCTGGGTGAAGAACGTGGGGGTGTAGCTTTTGGCCGGATCCTTCGCGGCAGGCGCGGATTGCTGATCCGAGCAGGCCACTTGCGTGACCGTCGCGCCAGCCGCCAGGGTGGATACGGGAACGATGGTGACCGCCCGGCGCAGGAAGCTGCGCCGATCTTTGGACGGGTTCGTCATGGAAGTACCCCCGCCAGCGTCTCGGCCCGCAAGCCCAGCGCCGCCAGGCGCTCGCTGGCACGCGGCCATACTTCCGGATTGACCAGCCGCTCGGGCCGCTGCCCGGTGGCGAGCAATTGCACGATCTGCGTGGCCGCCAGCTCAGCGTTGGTGCGCCGCGCTTCCTGCGTCACGCCGGCGGTGTGGTAAGTGGCGACCACGTTCGGCAGGGCCAACAGCGGATGTGTCGGGGGTGGAGGCTCCTGGGTCCACACATCCAGCCCCGCGCCCGCCAAGTGGCCGCAGGCGAGAGCCTGGGCCAACGCGGCCTCGTCGTGGATACCGCTGCGCGCGGTAGTGACGAAGATGGCGCCCGGCTTCATCGCGGCGAAGCGCTCCGCGTTCATCATGCCCTGTGTATGCCGGTTGAGCGGGCAATGCAGGGAAACGATATCGGACTGGCGAATCAGTTCGTCAAAGCCCACGGACTCAGCTCCACGCCGTGCCATTTCCTGCGCGTCCAGCCCCGGGTCGAAACCCAGCACGCGCATACCGAAGGCACGGCCCAGCGCGGCGGTGCGGGCCCCGATGGCGCTCATGCCCACCAGCCCCAGCGTGCGGCCGCGCAGTTCGCGCCCCATCAGGTCTTCGCGGCTGAAGCCGCGTTCGGCGCTGCGCAGGCGGCGATCCGACTCTGCGATGCGGCGCAGTACCGCAAGCATCAGCCCCAGCGCCATCTCGGCCACCGAATCGGCGTTGCCGCCGGCCTGGTTCAGCACCATCACACCGGCCTTGGTGCAGGCCTCGATGTCGATGGTGTCGCAGCCCGAGCCATTGGCGGAAACCGCCAGCAGGTTCGGGCTGCGCGCCAGCAGCGCGGCATTAGCGATCAACTGCGGTGGCAGTTCGTCACGTGCGCCCGTCGTCTGCAGAACGTGCGCGTTGGCCAGCGTCTGCCAGAGCGCTTCGTCCGCGCCCACCCGGGCCACGGTATGCGACGCAATGGAAGGCTCGGCGGCCAGGATGCGCTCGTAGGCGGGGTCGATCCAGAAATCGAAGCGCGCGACGTTGTAGGTTTGGCTCATGCTTTGCCTCGCTTGCGCCATCAGCCGCCGAAGGTGGGCTGGCGCTTTTCCAGAAAGGCCGATACCGCCTCGCGGTGGTCAGCCGTCATGTGGGCCAGGGCCTGATGGGCGGCGGAGAGCTCGAGCAGCGACGCGAGGCTGGTGCTCATGCCTTCGCGCAGCAGGCGCTTGGTCATGCGGGTGACTTGGGGTGGGTTGGCGGCGATTTCGTCGGCCAGCCGGTTGGCAGCGGCCAGCAGTTCCTCGTGCGGCACCACCTGCGACACCAAGTTCCACTGCAGCGCCGTGGCGGCGTCGATCAGGCGGCCGGTGAAAGACAGCTCCGCCGCTCGCGACAGGCCGATCACCCGCGGCAGCAGCCAGGCCCCGCCATCGCCAGGCACGATGCCCATCTTCACGAAGCTCTCGGCGAAGCGCGCTTTTTCCGACGCAATGCGCAAGTCGCACATGCAGGCCAGGTCCAACCCCGCGCCGATGGCCGGGCCGTTGACGGCGGCAATCACCGGCACTTCCAGATGGAACAGCGCCAGCGGCAGCCGCTGTATGCCCTGGCGGTAGTCCTCGCGGATGCGCATACCGTCCACGTCGCCGAATGCCTGCTCTTTCATCCTTCGGATGTCGCCGCCCGCGCTGAAGGCGGGTCCCTCGCCAGTGAGGATGACGGCGCGCACGCTGCGATCGGCGCTGATCCGGTCGATGGCGGCGAGGAACTCCTCGACCGCCGTGTTGCCCGTCAGCGGGTTGCGCTGCTCGGGCTGCGACATGGTGAGCGTGACAACATGGCCGCGCTGCTCGTATTGGAGGAATGCGGTCACAGCACGGCTCCTTCGGTCTTGGCAAAGTCGTAGAGGCGCGCGGGGTTGTCCACCAGGATTTTCTTGCGCGCGGCCGCATCGGGCACCCAGGTGGCGAGGAGGTTGCGCAGTTGCCCCGCGTCGGGCATGGGGTTGACGGCGACGTGGGGCCAGTCGCTGCCCCACACCAGGCGGTCGGGCGCGGCTTCGACCAGCGCCTGCGCCCAGGGCGTGACGTCGGCGTAGTCAGGCATTTCGCTGATGCGGTATGCGCCCGAGAGCTTGGCCCACCAGCCTTCACGCAGCAAATGCGCCAGCGCCTGGAAGCCGGGGCTTTGCAGCCCTTCCGCCACGGGCATGTGGCCCATGTGGTCGACGACGATGGGCACCGGCAGCTTTTGCAGGCGCGGCATCATCCCTGGCAACTGGCGCGCATCGAGCAGCAGTTGCAAGTGCCAGCCCATGTCCTTGATCTTGGCGGCCAGGGTGTCCGCCGCGTCCAGCCCGACCCCACCGCCGTAGAGCACGTTCAGGCGCAGGCCGCGCACGCCCGCTTCATGCATGTCGCGCAGTGAGCGCTCGGATACGTCGGGAGCCACCACGCCGATGCCGCGCAGGCGGTCGGGATGGCGGCGCAGCACTTCGAGCATGTAGCGGTTGTCCGTGCCGTAGACGCTGATCTGCACCAGCACGCCACGGTCCATGCCGGTCTTGTCCAGCATGGCGAGGTAGTCCGCCTCGGGCGCCGGCACGGGCGTGTAGCTGCGGTTGGCGACCAGCGGGTAGGCCGATTCGTCGGGCGAGACCACGTGGGCATGGGTATCGCAGGCCAGGCGCGACACGTCAAAGTTCGCGGGCTGGAAGGTGGCGGGCGGAGTGAGGCAGGTGGAGTGGATCTTCATGGCTCGGCTCTCCTTCACAGCGCGTGGCGCTTCAGCACCGCCTGGTCCGGCAGGCGGCGGCGCTGTACCTTGTTGACGCCGGTGTCGCGCGGCAGGGCCTCGATCCACAGCAGTTCCACGGGCCGCATGATTCCGGGCAGCGCCTTGATGACTGCCGCGGTGCGCGCCACGTCCAGGTTCTTGTCGGTCACGTACAGCACGGGGCGCTGACCGCTCACGTCGTCGGGGCGGCTCCAGAGGGCGAACTCGGTCAGGCCCGCCTCCACTTCCAGTTGGCGTTCCACATAGTCGATGGGCACGTATTCGCCGTTCACGCGGATGGCTTCGCTCAGGCGTTCGATGAAGACCAAGTTGCCGTACTGGTCCATGCGGCCCCGGTCGCCGGTGTGGAACCATCCTTCCCCATCCACCGACGGGTCGATCACGCCGTCGCGCAGGTAGCCGGAGAACATGGTGTGCTCGGACAGCTGCTTCACCAGGATTTCGCCCTCGTCGGACAGCTTGCAGTCCATGTCGAAGCGCACGCGGCCCGCGTACTGCGTGGGGCCTTCCCTGGCGGGCTCGGCATCACCGGGGCGCAGTTGCCAGATGTGGCACAGGCCACCCGCTTCGGTCGAGCCATACAGCGTGATACCCACGGGCACGTTGAATTTGCGCAGAAATTCTTCACCCGCAAAGAACACGCTGCGCAGGCTATGGCCATTGCTGTCTTCGGTGCTGGTCTGTTGCAGCAACAGCTTGAGCGGCGTGCCGTGCAGCACGGCCGAGGTCGCGCCGATGCGCTTGACCGTATCCCAGAAGCCGGCGGCGGAAAACCGCGCCGTGCCCAGCGTGCTGGCCCCTGCCGTCAGGCCCGCCACCACGCCGTAGCCCAGCGGGTTGATGTGGAACATGGGCATGGGGGCATAGACCACGTCGCGCCACGTATAGCCCATGTTGTCGGCGATGAAGCGGCCCAGGCGGATGAAGTAGGTGTGGCTTTGGGCGCAGAACTTCGGACGGCCCGAGGTGCCGGAGGTGTGCATCCAGCTGGCGATGTCGCCGCCCGCGCAATGTGCGCCCCACTCGGCGGCGTCGCCTTCGTCAGCCACGCCGGATGCGGGCTTGAGCAGGGTCAGAGCGATGTGTCCAGCCCAGGCCTGGCGTGCATCCAATGCGCCCCAGGCGGCGCTGGCGGGCGCGGCATAGGTGTCGTCGAAGGTAGCGACAGCATCGGGCTTCAGGTCTTCCAGCATGTCGCGCAGCAACTCCTGCGGATAGTGCGGGTTGATGAGCGCGGTGCGCACGCCCATCAGTTGGCAGGCCATCCACAGGATCAGGTAGTGCTCGCTGGTGATGCCGATGAAGGCGACCGTGGAGCCGCGCACCAGGCCCGCATGGGCCAGTTGCCGGGCCAGGTTGCGGGCCAGTTCCACGGCTTCGAACAGCGGCTTGGAAGCGGCGTCGGTGCCATACAGCGCGTGGGGGGAACGCTTCAAGGCGCTGGTGATGAGATGCGAGAGGTTGCGGTTGCTGAACATGGTGTTTTGTCGGATGAAAAATGAGCAGGCAGGCAAATCAGGCCACGGGCGAAGGCGCGATCTCGCCCAGATCCAGGCGTCCCAGATAGCGCCCGATGTTGTTCTTGAGCACTTCCATCGAGCCGCCGCCGATCTCGAAGGTCTTGGCATCGCGCCAATAGCGGTTGAAAGGCGAATTCACCATCGTCCCGTAGGCGCCGCAGACCTGGATGGCCTTGGCCGTCACCGCGTTGGCCACGGTGCAGCACATGAACTTGGCCTCGCTCGAATGGCGGTCGATGTCCTGCTGCGCGTCGATCGCATCGGCGGCCGCGTACAGCAGCAAGCGCGCGGCGTCGATCTGGGCCACCGATTCGGCGAAGTACCACTGGATGCCCTGGAAGTCGTAGACGTGCTGCCCGAACGCCTGGCGCTGGCGCACGTAGGCCAGCGACTCCTCGAAGGCCATGCGCGACAGGCCGATGGCCATGGCCGCATTGAGCGTGCGTGAATAGTTCAGGTTGCCGACCACCACCTTCAGGCCCTTGCCTACCTCGCCGATCAGGTGGTCGTGCGGGACGCGCACGTCCTTCAGCACGAGTTCCACGTGCGGCCCGTTGCGCAGGCCGAAGGTCTCGCTGCGATCGCTGACGTAGGTGCTGACACCCTCGGCGTCACGCGGCACGGCGAACACGCCCAGGCCCTCGTCGGTCTGCGCCAGGATGATGAACAGGTCGGCCCCGGTGCCGGAGGTGATGAAGGACTTTTGCCCGTTCAACTGCCAGCCTTCGGCATCCCGCACGGCCTGGGTGTCCAGCGTGCGGATGTCGCTGCCGTGGTTGCGCTCGGTGAGCGCGTAGGACGCCTTGAGCCCCTTGGCGAACTGCGGCAGGTAACGCTGGCGCAACGATTCCGCACCCGAGCGCAGGATGGCGTTCTGCGCCTGGAAGTTCGAATTCAGCGAGATGCCCACCGCCGCGCTGTACGCCCCCACCTCTTCGAAGAACGAAACCACGCGGTGGAAGCTGGCGCCCGCGCCCCCGTACCGCGTGGGCACGATGAGCGCATTGAAACCATGCTCGGCGGCGCGGTCCACGAGATCGCCGGGATACCGGTCTTCGCGGTCGATTTCAGCCGCCACCGGCTGGACATGCGCTCGGGCGAAATCCCGGAACGACTGGACGACCGGGGCGTCCTCGAATTCTTTCCAAAGTGACATGTATGTGCTTCCTATCTCTGGGTCGTCACGCAAACGGGCTCAATCCGCACGGGCGCGGACGTAGCGCCCCGGCGCCGGCTCGATCGGCCGAAACTGTGTGTTGCCGAGCTGTTTGCGGGCTGGTACCTGTTCGCCCAGGTACGGGCGCAGCCAGTCGATCCAGTGCGTCCACCAGCTTCCCGGCACGCTTTGCGCGGAAGCGAGCCATGCCTCCGGGTCGTCGCCCTGCTGGCCGCCGGCCCAGTAGCTGCGCTTGTTCTTGGACGGGGGGTTGATGACGCCCGCAATGTGGCCGCTGGCGCCAAGCACGAACTGCGACTGGCCGCCGACCAGTTGCGTGGTGCGGTAGGCCGAGCGCCACGGCACGATGTGGTCTTCCTGCGTGGCGAGCACGAAACTGGGCATGTCGATCCGGCCAAGGTCGATCGGCGTGCCGCACATCGTGAGCCGGTTCGGCTCGCGCAGGTTGTTCTCCAGGTACATGTTGCGCAGGTACCAGGCGTACATGGGGCCGGGCAGGTTGGTGGCGTCGGCGTTCCAGTACAGCAGGTCGAAGGCGGGCGGCTTCTTGCCTTTGAGGTAGTTGTCGACCACGTAGGGCCAGATCAAATCATTAGCGCGCAGCGTCTGGAACACGAAGCCCAGTTCCTTGCCCGAATAGATGCCCCCGCTGCCGATGGTGGCCTCGCGCTGCGCCACACCCTGTTCGTCGACGAAGACACCCAGGTCGCCTGGCTCCATGAAGTCGAGCATCGTCGTCAGCAGCGTCAGGCTGGCTACGCGGTCATCGCCGCGCGTGCGCAGCAGCGCGAGCGTGGACGACAGGATCGTGCCGCCCACACACCAGCCGACGGCGTTCAGTTGGTCGCTGCCGCTGATGGCCAGCGCGGTGTCAATAGCCGGCATCGTGCCCTGCGCGATGTAGTCGTCCCAGGTGGTCTTGCCCATCGAGGCATCGGGGTTGCGCCAGGACACCAGGAACACGGTCATGCCCTGGTCGCAGGCGAAGCGCACGAAGGAGTTCTCGGGCTGCAGGTCGAGGATGTAGAACTTGTTAATGCACGGAGGGACGATCAGCAGCGGCCTCGCCGCCACCTTCTCCGTCAGCGGCGCGTACTGGATCAGCTGGAACAGTTCGTTCTCGAACACCACGGAGCCTTCGGAGACGGCCACGTTGCGCCCGACCTCGAAGGCGGACTCGTCGGTGATCGAGATGCGCCCATCCTTCAGATCGGTCATCAGATTGGCGAGACCGGCGCGCACGCTCTCGCCCTTGGTCTCGAATGCCAGCTTGATCGTGTCGGGGTTGACCGACGGGAAGTTGGCCGGACTCATGGCGTCGATGAACTGGCGCGTGAAGAAGCGCAGCTTGTGCTTCTGCTTCGCGTCCACGTCTGCGCTTTCCACCAGGTCGCGCAGCAGTTGCGCGTTCAGCAGGTAGTTCTGCTTGAGCAGGCTGTACCAGGGGTTGCTGCGCCACTGCTCGCCGTGAAAGCGGCGGTCGCCGCGCTCGGCAGCGATGACCGGCTCTCCTGCCCGACCGGAAAGGCCTGCCCACAGCGCCATCTGCTGCTGCCAATAGCGGGATTGCAACTGCATCAGGGGCGGCGTCGAAGATGCAGCCGCTTGGCCTGCTGCCCCTTTCGTGAAGGACTGCCAGAAGCTCTGGCCGGCCTTCCAGAAGCCCTGGAAATATTCATCGGGAACGTTGAACGGCGAAGTCATGTGCTGGTCCCTGGAGTGGATGGGTCTTCAGCCCGCGCGCGCGGCACGGGAGGTCGGCATGACGAGGGCCTCTCCCTCGATCACGGGCCTGTCGCCGACGGAGCAAACCGTGCTCAAGGTCACGCGGCGCCTTTCGGCATCCAACTCCTTGACGGTCACTGTTGCGCGCACCGTGTCGCCCGGGCGCACGGGGGCCTTGAAGCGCAGGCTCTGCCCCAGGTACACGCTGCCCGGACCGGGCAGACGGCCCGCCATGGCGGCGGAAATCACGCTCGCGGCCAACATGCCGTGGGCAATGCGGCCCTTGAACGGCGTGGTCTGTGCAAATTCTTCGTCGAGGTGGACGGCGTTGGTGTCGCCCGATACGCCGGAGAACAGCACGATGTCCGCCTCCGTGATGGTCTTGGCGAAGCTGGCGCACATGCCCTCTTCCAGATCCTCGAAGTCGTAGCCGTTCAGCGCGTTCATGGGGTCTCCTGTCATTTTTTTCTTGCGACGCAGCCGCCCGGATGCAGGCAACGCCAGCCTTGATCAGTGAAGGCTCAATCCCTCTTGGGCCAGTCCCATGGACTGGATCGTTGAAGAGCGCTTGCGAGTCACCGAATAGTTCAAAAATCATAAAACGTCATGGTTCACCTTCTGAAATAGAATTTGAGAATTCCACCATCACAGTTCTTTATGCAGCGCCGCCGCCAAGCGCAGTAAGCTCAAGAACATGGCTGGTGTCTGCTCAGGGATTCATGGCAAGCCGCCAGCGATGCCTTGAATGCACAGGCAGGAGAAGGAATAAGAAAAATTGATCCTCTGCTTCGTGAAATAGGCTGTTTGCATTCCAAACCCATTCCCCCATGGAACATCGCCAATGGACTTGAAGCAATTGCGCGCTTTTTTGATGGTGGCCGACACCGGCAACGTGACCCGCGCGGCCGAGATGCTGAATCTGGTTCAACCGGCTGTCTCGCGCCAGATTCGGCTACTGGAGGAAAACATCGGCACCCCGCTGTTCGAGCGTGAACGCCACGGCATGGCACTGACCGACGCGGGCAAAGCGCTGGTCGGCTATGCCCGCCGCGCCCTGCTGGAACTCGATCGCGCGCGCATGGAGGTGGTCGGCACGGCCACGGGCAGCGTGAGCGGCCTGGTCACGCTGGGCCTGCTGCCCAGCACCGGGGATTTGCTCGCCAATCCGCTGGTGTCGGCGGTGGCGTCCACCTACCCGGAGATCCGCGTGCGCATCGTCGTGGGGTATGCAGGCACCTTGATGAAATGGCTCGCCTCGGGCGAGGTGGATGCAGCGCTGATCTACGGCGCGGAACGTTCTTCAGACATCCAGACCACGCCCCTGGTGGAGGATGCGCTGTGGGTCATTGGCCCTCCGGAAAGCAAGCTGCGCCCGGGCCGTCCCGTCACGTTGGCCGAGTTGTCCAAACACAGGGTCGTGCTCCCTAGCGCGCCGCACGGAATCCGGACACTGGTCGAACATGCTTGCGCGGTTGCCAAGGTCACGCTGAACCTGTCGGCCGAGACCAATGACCTGAACGTGCAGAGAAGCCTGGTGCTCGGCGGGCATGGGCTGACTATCCTGCCCCCTATCGCCATTGCAGAGGATTTGCAGAATCGCACGCTCAAAGGCGCTCCCCTCGCCGCTCCGGGCATCAGCCGCACCATCATGCTGGCCCTGCCGGCGCACCGCCCGACCGCACGGCACGTGCGCTGCGCGGTCGATCTCCTTGTGCAAGAGGCGCGTCGCGCAATTCACAGCGACGCTTGGCCGAAGGGACGGTGGCTCGGGCCGTGAGAGCCGGTTCGAGCCCGTCTTTTTGAACCGCCCCTACACAATCCGCCGCTGGCGCAGCGCGGCGACGGCAGCGGCGTCATAGCCGATTTCGGCCAGCACTTCGTCGGTGTGTTCGCCGTTGAGCGGTGCGCGCACGCGGATCTCGGGCGGGTTACGCGACAAGGACACGGGCGTGGCGAAGATGGGCACCTTCTTGGATGTCCCCGGGTAGTCCATCCATTGGATGAGGTTGGCGGCCTTGACAGTCTCGTCCTCCAGCGCCTGGCGCGGCGAGTTGACGCGGCCGGCGGGGATGCGGGCCTTCTCCAGCAGCGCCAGGGCCTCGTCCAGCGTCTTGTCCCGGCTCCAGTCGCTCATCACGCCGCTCAGGAACTCGCCGTGCTCGCCGCGCAGCCTGTCGTCGGCGAAGCGCGGGTCGTCGAGGAACTCGGGGCGGCCCACGAGCTGCACCCAGCTTTTGAACATGGGGCGTCCGATGATCTGGATGATGAACCAGCCGTCCTTGGCCTTGAAGATGTCGGACGGCGCGTAGCTGCCCGCGCGGTTGAGCGTGGCCTGGCGGTCCAGACCCAGCACCGCTTCCTCGATCAATGCGCCGCTGGCCATGTTCAGGCCCGTGCACAACAGCGAGCCGCTGACTTCCTGGCCCTTGCCGCTCTGCTTTCGTTCGTAGAGCGCGAGCATGGCGCCCAGGGCGCAGGCGAAGGAGGTGGCGAAGTCCACCACGGGCACCATGGCCTTCTGCGGCTGGTCGGGCGTGCCGGCCATGTGCACCGCGCCGCTCAGGGTCTGGCCCACGCCGTCGAAACCCACGCGGTCGCGCACGGCCTCGGCGTTGCCGAAGGCGTTGGAGGCCACGAGGATGATGTCGGGCTTGATGCCGCACAGGGTTTCGTAGTCCAGCCCCAGGCTCTTGAGCGTGCGCGGCGGCATGTTGGCGATGACCACGTCGGCGCCCGCGACCAGCTTGCGCACGATCTCGCGGCCCTCGGGGCTGGCGAGGTCCAGCGTCAGCGAGCGCTTGTTGCGGTTGAGCTGCAGGAACATCGCGCCCTCGCCGCTGTCGGTGACGGGCACGATGTAGCGGTCTTCCCCGCCCTCCACGCGGTCGATGCGGATGACCTCGGCGCCGTAGTCGGCCAGCAGGGCCGCGCAGTACGGCCCGGCGATGAAGCGGCCGAAGTCCAGAACCTTGATGCCTTCGAGTACTTTCATGCTTTTCTTTCGCAGGAGGATCAGCCTGGTGTCTAGTGGCCGATCAGGTTGAATTCGGTCTGCAGCGCCCGACCCATCGCCAGCAGGCGGGGCCCCAGTTCGCGCTCCACCCGTGCACGGGTCATGCCCTGGCTGGCGCCGATGCAGGCCAGCACGAAGGGCGAGGTGCCTTCCAGTAGAACGGGCATGGCGAGCACGCCCAGGTCGGGCTCCCATTCGCCGATCGCGCTGCAGTACCCCTTGTCGCCGACCTGGGCCACGCCCTCGCCCACGCGGCGGCGCAGCCGGGGCCAGTCGCGGGCCATGCGGCGCTCCACGTTTTCCAGCAGGTAGCTGCGCTCCAGCTCGGGCAGGGCCGCGAGCAGCGACCAGCCCATGGGCGACAGCGCGATGCCCACCCGCATACCCACGTGCAGCGTCAGCCTCACGGGCGACTCCAGGCTGCGCCGGCATTCGAGCACCACGAGGTCCAGCCTGTCGCGCACGGCCAGGCAGACGTGCACCTTGTGCTGCCGCGCGAAGGCCGCCATGTGCTCGCCCGCCAGCCCCTGGATGGCCGAATGCGCGATGGCCGCATAGCCCAGGCCCAGCACGGCGGGCGAGAGCCGGTACTTGCGCTCCTCGTCCCCGTACTGCAAGTAGCCCAGCTGCACGAGCGAATGGGCAATGCGCGTCACGGTGGAGGGCGGCAGCCCGGTGCGGTGCGCAAGCTGGCCGTTGCCCAGCCAGCGCTCGTGCGGCGCGAAGGCTGAAATCAGCATCAGCGCGCGCACCAGCGGGGTCACCACCGTCATCCCCGGCTCGGGGCGCAGCCAGGCGGACATGCTGGCCAGCGCGGGCTGCGTGGCCACAGGGGGAGCGCTGGCGGCGGTGCGGCCGTGCATGGGCTTCGGGCGGCGTTGAGCGTCAGGCCGCGGGGATGGCGGCGCGCACTTCGTCGAGCGCGGCGGGGTTGTCGAGCGACGACAGGTCGCCCGGCGGCTGGCCGCAGTACACGCTGCGGATCACGCGGCGCATGATCTTGGAGCTGCGCGTCTTGGGCAGTTGCCCCACCACGTGCACCTTGCCCGGGCGGAAGGGCTTGCCCAGGCGCTTTTCCACGTGGCCGGTGACGAGGGCCGGCAGGTCTTCCGTCACGCCCGGCTTGGGCACCACGAACACCACCAGCTTCTGGCCCTTGTCGGCATCGGCCACGCCGATGGCGGCGGCCTCGGCCACGCCGGGCAGCTCCAGCACCACCTCTTCCACCTCGGCCGGGCCCAGGCGCTTGCCGGCGACCTTGAGGGTGTCGTCCGAACGGCCCATCATGAAGAAGTTGCCTTCGGGCGTGCGCAACGCCAGGTCGCCATGCACCCAGATGCCGGGGATGGTCTGCCAGTAGCTCTCCAGATAGCGATCGTCGTCGCGCCAGAAGGAGTGCGTCATGCCCACGAAGGGCGCGCGGATGGCCAGCTCGCCCACCTCGCCGGTGACGCTCTTGCCTTCGGTATTGACCACGTCGGCCGCCACGCCGGGCGAGATGGTGTTGAAGCCGCTGGGCGGAATCGGCCGGATCGGCACACTGGCCAGCAGCGCGCCCGAGACCTCGGTGCCGCCGGTGTAGTTGATGACCGGTGCCGTGCCGTCGCCGAAGCGGTTCTGGAACCAGCTGAAATGCTCGGGCGCGATGCCCTCGCCCGCCGTGATGAGCAGGCGCACGGTGGAGCGGTCGCCCTGGAGCGCCAACGCTTCGTTGCTGATCATGCCGCGAATGAGCGTGGGGGCCGAGCCGAACTGCGTGACCTTGTGGCGCTCCACGATGCGCGACATGCGCGACCAGTCGGGGTAGTCGGGCGCGCCGTCGTAGCATACCAGCGTGGCGCCGCGCAACAGCGCGCAGCCCAGCACCAGGGTGCCGGCGATCCAGCCCATGTCGGCGGGCCAGCAGTACACGTCGCCGGGGTGCACGTCGAAGTGGATCAGCGAGTCGTGCGCGATCTTGATGGGGAAACTGCCGTGCACGTGCACCACGCCCTTGGGCTTGCCCGTGGTGCCCGAGGTGTAGATGACCATGAAGGGCGTATCGGGCGTGACGGAGACGGCGTCCTGGCCCTGCCCCTTCGCCACGGTGGCGACCTGCTGCCAGTCGAGGTCGCGCGCGTCCTGCGCGGCTTCGCCCTCGGCGCGCTTCCAGATGACTTTTTCCAACAGCGGCAGTTGGCGCCAAGCATCGCGCAGCGCGCCCTGCACGTCCACGCGCTTGGTGCGGCGCGAGAAGCCGGTGGAGGCGATGACCATGCCCGCCTCGGCGGCCGACAGGCGCGCCACGATGGCATCGACGCCGAAGCCGCTGAACAGCGGCACGACCAACGCGCCCAGGTGGACGATGGCCATCAGCGAGATGGTGGCTTCAATGCCGTTCTCCATCAGCAGGCCGATGCGGTCGCCCTGCTTCACGCCCTGCTGCGCCAGCCCGGCGGCGAAGTCGCGCACGCGCTGCTCCAGCTCGGCGTAGGTCAGTTCGCTGACACTGCCGTCCTCGCGCTCGGCCACCACGGCCTTCTGCTGCGCGGTGGCGGGGTTGCGCGCCCAGGCGTAGATGGTGTTGACCCAGTTGAGCCTGCCGCCGGGGAACCAGCTCGGGAACTGGGGGCCGCGCGACAGGTCGGTGTAGCCGGTGGGCTGCTGGTCCCACGCAATGGCGCATTCGCGCATCACGGTGTTCCAGTAGCGCTCGGGCTCGGCCACGGAGACGCGCATCAGCTCGTCGTAGGTGGGCACGCCCAGCGCGCGCATGAGCTGCACGATGCCGGAGTTTTTCAATTCGCGCGAGCCCGGCTGCCAGGCCTGGGAGGAATCGGTGGTGGTCATGGTTTCGTCTCCGTTCAGGCGCGCTCTACGATCATGGCGATGCCCTGGCCGCCGCCGATGCACATGGTTTCAAGGCCGTAGCGGGCCTTGCGGCGCTGCATCTCGTGCAGCAGCGTGGCCAGGATGCGCACGCCCGTAGCGCCCACGGGGTGGCCCAGCGAGATGCCCGAGCCGTTGACGTTGAGCCTGTCCTCCAGCGCCTCCATGCTGCTGCCCCAGCCCTTGACGCAGGCCAGCGCCTGGCAGGCGAAGGCTTCGTTGAGCTCGATCAGGTCCATCTGGTCGAACTTCAGGCCGGTGCGCGCCAGCACCTTTTGCACGGCGGGCACGGGGCCGATGCCCATGCGCGCCGGGTCGCAGCCGGCGGCGGCCCAGCCGGTCAGCCAGCCGATGGGTTCCAGGCCCAGCGCTTCGAGCTTGTCCTCGGCCACGACCAGGCAGGCGGCGGCAGCGTCGTTCTGCTGGCAGGCGTTGCCGGCGGTGACCACGCCCTCTTTCATGATGGTGCGCATCTTGGCCAGGCTCTCGGCCGTGGTGTCGCCGCGCACGCCTTCGTCCTGCGCCACGAGGAGCGGGTCGCCCTTGCGCTGCGGCACGGAGACGGGGACGATTTCCGCATCGAACAGCTTGGCGGCCTGCGCGGCGGCGGCGCGCTGGTGGCTGCGCGCGGCGAAGCGGTCGGAGGCCTCGCGGCTGATCTCGTATTCGCGCGCCAGCGTCTCGGCGGTCTCGATCATGCCGCTGATCTTGCCGAAGCGGCTCTCGGGCTGCGAGCGCTCGCGGCCGCGGTCCAGGCGGTCGTGCAGCTTCACGGTGCCGGCGCGCTTGCCCCAGCGCATGTCGGTGGTGTAGTACTCGACGTTGCTCATGCTCTCCACGCCGCCGGCCAGGACCACGTCGGCCGCGCCGGTCTGCACCATCATGGCCGCCGTGGCAATGGCCTGCACGCCGCCGCCGCAGCGCCGGTCGAGCTGCATACCCGCTACCTCGATGGGGAAGCCCGCCTGCAGCGCGACCCAGCGGCCCGTGCACGGCGTTTCGCCGCTCGCGTAGCTCTGGGCGAAGACCACGTCGTCGATGCGCGCAGGGTCCAGCCCCGTGCGCTGCACGATGGCGCGCGCCACGGTGGCGCCCAGTTCCTCGACGGGAATGCCTTTCAATGCCCCGCCGAAGGCGCCCACGGGGGTGCGCAGGGGGGAGACGATGGCTGCTCGTTTCATGTTCAATGCCTCTTGAATCCGTTTGGAATGAAATCGGCCTCCAGCGCCTGTCCATCAAGCGCTGGCAGCTATCTTTTTTGAAGTTTCAACCGTAGCGCCCGCCGGTCACGTGCAGCACTTCGCCGCTGATGAAACCCGCGCGCTCGCTGGCCAGGAAGGCCACGGCGTCGGCGATGTCCTCAGGCACACCCACGCGCTTGATCGGCTGGGCGGCCACGGCGTTGTCCTTGATGGTTTCGTAGGTGGGCAGCGCCTTCACCATCTCCGTCTCCATGAAGCCCGGCGCCACGCAGTTGCAGGTGACGCCGTAGCGCCCCTCTTCCTTCGACAGCGCCTTGGCCATGCCGATCAGCCCCGCCTTGGCCGCCGAGTAGTTGGCCTGCGTGGGGTTGCCCAGGTGCGCGCGCGAGCTGATGTTGATCACGCGGCCCCAGCCCTGGTTGATGAAGTGCGGCATTACCGCCTTGGCCGCCAGGAACGCGCCCTTGAGCATGACGGCCATGACGAAGTCCCAGTCGTCCTCGCTCATCTTGACGAGGTACTTGTCGCGCGGCGAGCCCGCATTGTTCACCAGGATGTGCACGCCGCCGAAGTGGGCCACGGTCTCGTCGACCAGGCGCTGCACGTCGGCGCCCTTGGTGATGTCGCCCACCACGCAGTGCGCGGCCAGGCCCTCGGCCTGCAATGCTTTGGCGGTGGCCTGCGCCAGTTCGGCGTTGATGTCGGTGATGATGACCTTCGCGCCCTCCTGCGCCAGACGGCGCGCCGTGGCCGCGCCCAGGCCGCGCGCCGAGCCGGTGACGATGGCGACCTTGTCCTTGAGTCCCAGATCCATGTGTTGCTCCTAGATAAGTTGGTGTTCAGCGCAGGTCGACCCGCGCGTTGTTCAAAACGACCACGCCGCGTTCGACCGCCGTGGTGCGCAGGGAAACCGTATCGCCGCGCACCCACATCTCGGTGCGCAGCGTGTCGCCGGGCCAGGCGGGCGCGGTGAAGCGCACGCGCATACCCGCGAAGCGGGTGTCGTCGTAGCCCAGCACCGTGCGCAGCACGGCGTGCGCGGCCACGCCCATCAGCGCCATGCCGTGCAGGATGGGGCGCGCGAAGCCCGCCGCCGACGCCACGGCCGGGTCGGCGTGCAAGGGGTTCAGGTCGCCGCTCAGGCGGTAGATCAGCGCCAGTTGCGCGGGCGTGGCGAGGTCGCACACATGGTCGGGCACGCCCTCGGGCATGGCGTGCGGCGCGGGCGGCGCGCCGGCGCTGCCGCCTTCGCCAAAGCCGCCGTCGCCGCGCAGCAGGCTCAGCTGCACCACGGTGGCCAGCAGCTGGCCCGTGGCCGCGTCGGTGATCTCGCGCGTCTGCTGCAGGAAGGCGCCCTTGCCTTCGCCCTTGTCCCACAGGCCGGTGATGCGGGTCTGGCCCTTCACCCGCCCGCTGGCGGGCAGCGGCGCATGGATGCGGATCTCCTGCTCGGCGTGCAGCAGCTTCTGCCAGGTGATGCCGGTGTCGCTCTCGCGCGCCCAGAAGCCGGGGTAGGCCAGCACGTTGGCCATGGTGGGCATGGCGCGCAGCGCGGCGCCGTTCTGCCCTTCGTAGACGTAGCGCAGCTGCCCCGCGTCCAGCGGGTCGGCCCCCAGCCCCAGGCCCAGGGCGTAGATCTGGGTGTCGCGCGGCGTGTACGCCTGCTCGATGGCGGGAAAGGGGCGTGCCAGCAGGTGGCGTGGGTCAATGGGCATGGCGGGCAGGGCGGCAATGGAAACAGGCCTCTACGATGAAACCCGCGCCGTTTCCGGTCAACCGGCGCGCGGCCTTTGTTCCGTACCTTGGCACATACTCCGCTCTCGCTGCCTATGCCGGACCCGCCAAGGCATTTCCAACTTTCGGAACACACTGGGCAAACCGGTTGCCCCGCGCGCAGGGCCGGCGCAGCATGGGCCACCTGCATCCACTCCTGACACACCGACATGATCCGCGACCAAGAAACGCTCAACGGCCTGCTCGACACCATCGCCCGCTTCGTGCGCGAGCGCCTGATCCCCAACGAGGAAATCGTCGCCGAGACCGACGAGATTCCCGCCGACATCGTGGCCGACATGAAGGCCATGGGCCTGTTCGGCCTGACCATTCCCGAGCGCTTCGGCGGCCTCGAACTCACGATGGAGGAGGAAGTGCTGGTAGTGCTGGAGCTGTGCCGCGCCTCGCCGGTGTTCCGCTCGCTGCTGGGCACCACGGTGGGCATCGGCTCGCAGGGCATCCTGTTCGACGGCACGCCCGAGCAGCAGGCCAAGTACCTGCCCAAGCTCGCCACGGGCGAGATGATGGCCTCCTTCGCGCTGACCGAGCCCGAGGCCGGCTCCGACGCCGGCTCGCTGCGCACCACGGCCATCAAGGACGGCGACGTTTACGTCGTCAACGGCACCAAGCGCTTCATCACCAACGCGCCGCAGGCCGGCATGTTCACGCTGATGGCGCGCACCAACCCGGCCGTCAAGGGCGCGGGCGGCGTGTCGGCCTTCATCGTCGAGGCGGGCACGCCGGGCATCAGCTTCGGCAAGCGCGACAAGAAGATGGGCCAGAAGGGCGCGCACACCTGCGACGTCATTTTTGAAAACGTGCGCGTGCCCGCCGAGAACCTCATCGGCCTCAAGGAAGGCCAGGGCTTCAAGACCGCCATGAAGGTACTGGAGAAGGGCCGCATCCACATCGCCGCCGTGGCCGTGGCCGTGGCCGAGCGGATGCTGGACATGGCGCTGCGCTATGCCGCCGAGCGCAAGCAGTTCGGCCAGCCGATCGGCAACTTCCAGCTGGTGCAGGCCATGCTGGCCGACAGCAAGGCCGAAATCTACGCCGCCCGCTGCATGGTGCTGGACGCCGCGCGCCGCCGCGACGACAAGCTGCCCAACGCCACCGAGGCCTCGTGCGCCAAGATGTTCGCCACCGAGATGTGCGGCCGCGTGGCCGACCGCGCGGTGCAGATCTTCGGCGGTGCCGGCTACATGAGCGAATACGCCATCGAGCGCTTCTACCGCGACGTGCGCCTGTTCCGCATCTACGAGGGCACGACGCAGATCCAGCAGACGCTGATCGCCAAGAACATGCTGCGCGAAGTGCAGTAAATACCAAGCCAAATCGGCCTCCAGCGCTTTTCCATCAAGCGCTGGCAGCTATGCTTTTTGATGCATGAAGCCGCTCGACGCGAGGCCATGGCGTGTACGGCACCGGGAAAGCGAAAACCCTAATCGACTTGGTTTCGCATTTGTATTCTAATGAACGTTAGTTTGTTATGAGTGCTTCATCCATGAACCTCGACACGCCCCTACCGCCATCGCCGCGCACCGGCGCCTCCCGCCCGGTCGTGACGCCGTTCGCCCGCGCGCTGTCCGTGCTTTCGGCGTTCTCCGCGCGCGACCGCTGGCTCTGCAACGGCGATCTCGCGCGGCGCACCGGCCTGCCCGCGTCCACGGTGACGCGCATGACGCGCACCCTCATCGCCCTGGGCTACCTGCGCTGCGCCGCCGATGCGCGCCGGTTCTGCCTCAGCCCCGCCGCGCTGGCCCTGGGCTACCGCGCCGCCGCCGACACCGAGATCCACCGCGCGGCCAACCACCATATGGCCGAGTTCGCCGAACGCCACCACGTGCACGTGCACCTGAGCTCGCGCGACCGGCTCGACCTCGTGGTCATCGACAGCTGCCGCACCAGCGCCCTGCCCGCATCGCTGCAGCCCGGCGTCGGCACGCGGCTGGCGCTCGCCTCGTCCGCCGCGGGCTGGGCGCTACTGGCCTGCCTGCCCGACACGGAGCGCAGCTACCTGCTGCGCAACGCGGAGCACCCGCCCCAGGATGCGCAGCGGCAGATGCGCCTGCGCTCCAGCGAGGCCATCGGGCAGGTGCACCGGGACGGGTTCTGCGTGGCGCTGGGCGAGGCGGGGCAGCCCATGACCATGGTGGCCGCCCCCATCCAGTTGCCGGGCCAGGCGCCGCTGGCGGTGAGCTGCATGGGGCCGGCCACGCTCATGGGCCGCGCGCGCAGCGAGCGCGAACTGGGGCCGGCGCTGGTGCGCATGGCGCAGGAAATCCAGCGCAGCCAGGACCGGCCGTGACCGCCGCCCCGCCCTCCGAGAACGACAGCGCCACGCTGATGACCGTGGAGCGCGGGCTGGAGGTGCTGCGCGCCTTCCGCTCCGACCGCACCCCGCTGACCAACGCCGAGCTCGTGCGGCGCACGGGCCTGCCCAAGGCCACGGTCTCGCGGCTCACGTCCACGCTGCTGCAGGTCGGCTTCTTGCGGCTGGTGCCGGGCAAGCGCGCGTTCGAGCTGTCGGCCGGCGCCCTGGGCATCGGCCATGCGTACCTGGCGACGAGCGAGATGCTGCAGGCCGCGCAGCCACTGATGCAGGCGCTGGCGGACCGGCTCGACGTCTCGGTGGCGCTCGGCATCCAGGACGGCATCGACATGCTCTACGTCGGCTACCGCGTGAGCCGCAAGGTGGCCACGCTGCGGCTGGGCGTGGGCTCGGTGCTGCCCATGGGCACCACGTCCATAGGCCGCGCCTACCTGTGGGCGCTGCCGCCCGCGCAGCAGCGCGCGCTGCTCGACGAGCACAAGCGCCGCGCGGGGGCACAGGGCGAGGCACTGGAGGCGTCCATCCGCGCCTCGTTCGACGAACTGCAGGCCCGGGGCACCTGCGCCGTGATGGGCGGCTTTCAGCGCGGCACCTTCGGCGTGGCGCTGCCGGTCCGCGTGGGCCGTGAACACATCCTCATGAGCATGAGCTGCGGCAAGGCC
This sequence comes from Acidovorax sp., assembly GCA_047601665.1. Taxonomy (GTDB): domain Bacteria; phylum Pseudomonadota; class Gammaproteobacteria; order Burkholderiales; family Burkholderiaceae_C; genus JASGIT01. The sequence goes on along the minus strand of JASGIT010000001.1, from coordinate 3,456,788 downwards.
GGCATGGAGCTCGACCTGCCAGCCGAGCAGGCGCGCATCGCCCCTGAGCTGCAGGAGACGGCCGCCCGGCTGCAAGACCTGCTGAGCCGGTTCGACGGGCAGTTGTAGGCGCCGCCGGGCCGGGCCGCCAGCCGGCCAGCCGCTATACGCCTAGGCCTGCCCGCACAGCGCCCGGGCCAGCGCCCTGCCGCCCTGGCTGCCGTCCCACACATGCGCCTGCAGCCGCTCGCCAGTCGCGGCGCCATCCTCCAGCCCCAGGCCCTTGTCCAGGATCTGCCGGGTGGTGAGCGGCTTGCGCGGCGTGCCGATGCTGTCCGCCACCATGGCGTAGCGCTCGCCGCCGTCGGCCAGGCGCAGGCGCACGCCCGTGGCGAAGCGGTGGGGGTAGTAGGTGCGCGTGAGTTCCTCGCTCAACTCGAAGTGCAGCTTGTCGGCGATGCCGAGGATGGCGGCGTCGTCCATGTGCTCGTCGCCGTAGGCGTCGTAGCGCTGCGGGCCGTAGGCCAGCGTGGCGCCCACGATGAACGGCGCGCTGTACTGCGCGGCCATGCTGCCGCGCGGGCGGCGCAGCATGTGCTGGTCGGCGATAAGCTGCGGGCCGCTCAGGGTGATGCGCTCGATGGACGCCACCGGCGTCGTGAAGCCGTCGGTCACCTCGCGCAGCGCGTCGATGGTGGAGTGGAACAGCCGGCAGCACGCATAGGGCTTGAAGCTGATGCCGTGGATCTGCAGCGCCTCGCCCGGCGCCACGTGGCGCAGCGGGCCGCCGAACAGCGCCGCCAGCCCGTACACGCCCTCGGCCACGCGGCGCGGCGCCGTGACGGCGGGCATCCGCGCGAACTCGGCCGCCAGCACGCCGTTGCGCGCGCCGAAGCCCGCGTGCACGCGCTTGACCTCGCCGCCGCCCGGCTCGGCGGAGAACTGCATGGCGCCGCAGGCCTGCGACAGCGCATGGCCCCAGGCGGCGATCAGCCCGCCCTGCGTGACGGGCTCGCCGCGTGCGTAGGCGTTCAGGCAGACGCAGGCCGTGGCCGCACCGAAGGAGCCGAACACCGACGTGGGGTGAAAGCCCCGGTGCACCGTCTCCATGCCGCCCGCCGATGCGCCCAGCAGCGCCATGGCCTCGTAGCCCGCGGCCAGCGCGCGCAGCAGGTCGGGCTGCGGCGCATCGGTGGCGGCGGCCACGGCCAGCGCGGCGGGGATGATGGCCGCGCCGGGGTGGCTCAGGGTTTCGTCGTGCGTGTCGTCCAGCTCGTAGCTGTGCGCGGCCGTGCCGTGCACCAGCGCGGCGACCGACGGGTCCGCCAGCCAGCCGGCGCCCAGCACGGGGCTGGCGCCGGTGCCGGCGAAGCGCTGCGTCCACTGCGCGATCTCGCGCGTCCAGGGCCGCGTCGCGCCCCAGAGCGAGACGATGAAGTTGTCCAGCAGCAGCTTGCGCGCGGCCTCGGTGTCGGCGGCGGTGAGCGGCGCGTTCGCCACGCGGGCCACGTGGCCGGCGATGGCAGCCGTCAGGTCCGCGCTGGCCGGGTCGGCCACCTGCTCGCCGGCGAGCTTGTGCGGCGCGCTCGTCTTGTGTTCAGTCATCTTGTGTTCCGTCTTGCGTTGCCTGGGCCGGGCGGTGATACTCCGGCCACTGCAGCGCCACCAGTTCGCGCGACGCGCCATAGGCGTAGCAGCTGTCGATCTTGCGCGGGCGGCCCTGCGCGCCCCGCTCGTCCACGAAGCTGGTGCGCACCGAGTACATGGTCTGGAAGGCGGCGCTCGCCAGCGGCGCCAGCATTTCCTTGAGGTGCGTGCAGGTGTCTCCGGCGGGCAGGCGCTTGCGCAGCTCGCTGTTCCAGCCGGGGCCGATGCGCACGCCGACCATCGCCTGCAAGGTGTCGCCCCCGCCCGGGCATTCGCGGTACGGGTAGGCGCGGATGGCAGTGGCGATCTCGCGGATCACCATGTCCTCGCCGAACACGACGCGCAGGCCGTGGTCGTGGACGGTGTCGCCCGCCGCCACGTGGCGGCCGCCGCTGGGCGGAGCGAAGTCATGGGCCTTGCGGTCGGTGAGCCGCGCCTCGACCTCGAACAGGCCGTCGCTGCGGCGAAAGCCGCGCATGTCGATGCGGCGCCAGTGCAGTTCCTCGCGCGTCACGCCGTCCGCATCCTGCGCGCCGCCTGCGGGTTCATTGTTCATCGCGCTATCTTCCTTTTGCATCCAGTGGGGCTCCAGCGCCCTTCCAGCAAGCGCCGACAGCTATTGTTTTCGTAGCTACCTGCGGAGCGCCCGCTTCCAGAAGCGCTCCATCTCGGCGACTTCGCCGCGGGCCTCGGCCAGCGTCGTCGGCGCGGGCTGCAGGGACATGCCGGCGATCTTATCCAGCACCGCCGGCTCGGCCAGCACCTTGCGCAGCGCCGCATTGAACTCCTGCGCCATCTCCTTCGGCAAGCCCTTCGGGCCAAAAAAGCCGAGGAAGGTATGGAACTCCAGCCCGTCGACGCCCAGTTCCTTGAAAGTGGGCACGTCGGGCAGCAGCGCCGAGCGCTGCGTGCCGGACACGGCCACCACGCGCGCCTTGCCCGAGCGGTGCACCGACATGGCCTCGGGCATGCCGGTGATGCCGGCCGGCACCTGGCCGGCCATCACGTTCTGGATCACGGGGCCGGAGCCGCTGAAGGGAACCGCCTGCATGGGCGCCCCCCAGGTGCGGCCCAGGGTCTCGCCGATCAATGTCGGCGCGCCGCCGGTGAAGGGGACGCCGAAGGAGCGCAGCGACGCATCGGCCTTCGCGGCGGCGGCAAACCCGGCGAAGTCCTTGTAGGCGGCGCTCGCGGGAAGACTCAGCGTCCAGACCGAGCGCGCGGCCTGGCCCAGCGCGGTGAAGTCCGCCTCGGCGTCGTACTTGGCCGAAGGCGTGGTCAAGGGCACGGTGATCAGCGAATGATCGACCGTGAACAGCAGCGTGGCCCCGTTGGGCGCGGCCGCCTGCACGAACTGGGTGCCGATCTGCCCGCTGGCGCCCGCCTTGTTCTCGATGATGACGGGCTGCCCCAGTTCCCTGGCGATCCCCTGCGCCAGCAGGCGCGCGAGCACGTCGGTGCCGCCGCCCGCCGCGTAGGGCACGACGACCTTGATGGGCTGCTTGAATGCCTGGGCTGCGGCGCCGAGGGGCAGCAGCCCCGCCAGGGCCAGAGCGGCGGCAAAAGTACGCTTGTTCATGGGTACTTGTCTCCTGTTTTTTGAATCCGGTACGCGCCAATGCTCGGCGAATCGCGCAAGCCATCCAAGTGAGGAATTTCGAAAAAGCGATTCAAGAAAACCGAAGCGGATTGCGCACCCGATCTAACTATCAATCGATAGACTGACGCACGCCGGAGCACTATCGGCAGGAACACGGAGACACCATGCAATACGCCGCATTCGCCGCGCCACCCCCGGCCCGCCCGGGCCATCCGCTTCTTGCGGAGGCATGAGATGGAGACCTACGACTACATCGTCGTCGGCGCGGGCTCGTCGGGCTGCGTGGTGGCCAGCCGCCTGAGCGAAGACCCGCAGGCGCGGGTGCTGTTGATCGAAGCCGGCGGCGGCATGGACGACTTCTGGATCAACACCCCGGCCGGCATGGCCAAGCTGTTCGGCAGCGAGCGCTTCAACTGGCGCTTCAAGACCCAGCCCGTGCCCACGCTGGGCGGGCGCCAGGTGCAGTGGGACCGGGGCAAGGGCCTGGGCGGCAGCAGCGCCATCAACGGCATGATCTACATGCGCGGCCAGCCCGAGGACTACGACCAGTGGGCGCGCCTGGGCAACCCGGGCTGGGGCTGGAGCGATGTGCTGCCCTATTTCAAGCGCTCCGAGAACAACGCGCGCGGGGCCGACCCCTTCCACGGCACCCAAGGCCCGCTCAGCGTGACGGATCCGGTGGAACTCCACCCCGCCACGGAAGACTTCATCGCCTCCTGCGTCAACGCGGGCATTCCGCGCTCGAACGATCTCAACGCGCCGCCCCACCCTGCCGTGGGCGTGCGCCAGTACACCATCAAGGGCGGCAAGCGCCACTCGGTATACAACGCCTTCATCGAGCCCGTGCGCCAGCGCGCCAACCTCACCATCCTGGCCGAGGCCCGCGTCGCGCGCGTGCTGCTCGACGGCCAGAACGGCGACATCCAGGCCACGGGCGTGGAGGTGCTGCAAGGCGGTGCGCGGCGCCAGATCGCGGCCGCGCGCGAGGTGATCCTGAGCGCGGGCGCGCTCGCCTCGCCGCAGTTGCTGATGCTCTCGGGCATCGGCGAAGCGGCCCAGTTGCAGCGCCACGGCATCCATCCGCTGCGCGATCTGCCGGGCGTGGGCCGCAACCTGCAAGACCACTGGTACGCCTCGATGACCTGGCGCGCCACGCCAGGCAGCTCGGTCAACCACCGCCTGAGCGGCCTGCGCAAATACCTGGAAGGCGCGCGCTACGTGTTCACGCACGGCGGCTACCTGGCGCTGGGCGCGGCGCCGGTGACGGCCTATGCGCGCAGCGAGCCGGGCGCGCGGGTCGATCTGCAGCTCTCGTTCAACCCCATGAGCTTCTCGGCCACGCCCTCGGGCGAGGTGGCGGCCGACGGCTATCCGGGCATGTCCGGCTCGGTGGTGCTGCTCACGCCCGCCTCGCGCGGCCACCTGGAGCTGGCGAGCGGCGACCCGCTGGCCGCGCCGCTGTTCCACCCCAACTACCTGAGCGACGAGAGCGACGTGCGCCGCCACGTCGCCGGCCTGCGCCTGCTGCGCCAGATCATGCAGACCCCGCCGATCGGCGCGCGCATGGTGGAGGAAACCAAGCCTGGCCCGGCCTGCGCGAGCGACGGGCAACTGCTCGACCACATCAAGCGCACCGGCGGCACCGGCTGGCACATGGTGGGCACCTGCGCGATGGGCAGCGGCGGCGACGCCGTGGTCGATGCGCGGCTGCGCGTACGCGGCGTGCGGCGGCTGCGCGTGATCGACGCCTCCGTCATGCCCATGGTTCCCACCGGCAACACCAACGCACCCTGCATCATGATCGGCGAGAAGGGGGCGGACATGGTCCGCGAGGATGCGCTGCCCGCGCGTGCCGTGGCCGCTTGATTTCCAAGGAGACAGACATGAAAACCCGCATTCCCGCACTGCTAGGCTTGTTGATCGCGGCCAATGCGCAGGCGCAAGCGCGAGCCCCTGCCCCCTTGAAGATCGTCGCGTCCTTCGATCTCAGCGGCGCGGTCGCCGAACTCGGCAAGGACATCCTCACCGGCACGCAATATGCGATCGACGTGCTCAACGGCGGCGGCGTGCTGGGCCGACAGATCGCTCTCGAATACCAGGACAACGGCACCAACCCGCAACGCGCCGTCCACCAGGCCAATAGTCTCGCGCAAAGCGGCGCGGTATTGCTGCTGGCGCCACAGTCGTCGGCCAGCACACTGGCCGTCAGCAAGGCGGTGTCGGCCAAGTTAAAGATACCTGCCTGCGCCGCGGCGTCCGCCGCCGACGAAATCACGATGCGGGACTTCCAGCCCTACATTTTCTCGGTGACCGCCAACAACTTCATGGAGGCGCAGGCCCTGGCCAAGCGGCTGGCGCAGCAGCCGTACAAGCGCTACGCCATACTGAGTGCGGACTACGTCGGTGGGCGCAGCTACATGCGCAATTTCAAGGAATTCCTGAAGGAGGCCAATCCGCAGGCCGAGATCGTTATCGAGGAATATCCCAAATTCGGCTCCATGGACTACACCGCGTCCATCAACAAGTTGCTGGCGGCCAAGCCGGACTATGTCTTTTCCATCCTCTTCGGCGCCGATCTGCTCACCTTCTCAAAGCAGGCCAGCAGCGTCGGCTTCTTCAAGCAGGTCAATAACCACTTCAGCGCGCTGTACGACGAGAACACGCTCAAGGCGCTGGGCGATTTCGCAGCCATTGGCACCGATGGCTCTCAGCGGGCGCCGGCGAGCTATTTCCTCAAGGGCAGCCCCGAGGCCCAGCGCTACGTCAGCCAATTCAAGGCCAAATACGGCGGCTACCCCTCGGACTGGTCAACGCTGGGCTATGACTGCGTCATGACCTGGGCGGCCGCAGCCAATGCGGCAAAGACGACGGATGCCGACGCCGTCATGAAAGCCTTGCGCGAGGGGACGTTCGCCTCCGCACGCGGATCGTTCACCTTCAGCCCGTACGACCATCTGGCCAACGTGCCCGTGTATCTGGGGAAAGTGGAGTACAGCCCGGAGCGCAAGCAGCCCGTCCTCGCGATCCATACCGTGGTTCCCAGCAGCAGCGTGCACGCCACGGAGGCGCAGGTCAAAAAGGCCCGGAGCGAGTAAACGCGAGCCGCCTCCCTCACCACCTGACCACCCCGGAGACAACCATGACCAGCCACACCCTGAACATCCCCCATCCTGACCGCCTCTACATCGGCGGCCAGTGGGTCGAGCCCTCCACCACCGACACCTTCCCCGTGCTCAACTGCGCGACGGAGGAGATCGTCGCGCGCGTCGCCCAGGCCACCGAAGCCGACGTGGCCGCCGCCGTCAAGGCCGCCCGGGACGCCTTCGACCACGGCCCCTGGCCGCGCATGAGCCCGGCCGAGCGCGCCGTCTACATGGAAAAGATCGCCGAGCGCATGGAGGCGCTGAACGACGAGTTCGCACGCATCTGGAGCATCGAGTCCGGCGTGCTCTACAAGATCGCCCAGCCGCGCGTGGGGCAGTACCTGAGCGGCGCGTTCCGCTTCTACGCGGCGCAGGCACACACCTACCCGTTCATCAAGCCCGCAAAGTCCACCAGCGGCCACCAGGGCTACGTGGTGCAGGAGCCCGTGGGCGTGGCGGTCGCCATCGTGCCGTGGAACGGCCCGGCGGGCCTGATCGCCTACAAGGTGGCCCCCGCGCTGCTGGCCGGCTGCACGGTCATCATCAAGTGTTCGCCCGAGGCGCCCTGCTCCGGCTACCTGTTCGCGCAAGCGTGCGAAGACGTGGGCCTGCCGCCCGGCGTGGTCAACATGCTGACGGCGGATCGCGCCGCGTCGGACGCGCTGGTGCGCAACCCCGGCGTGGACAAAATCACCTTCACCGGCTCCACCGCCACGGGGCGGCACATCGGCGCCGTGGCCGCCGAGCGCGTGGCGCGGTGCACGCTGGAGCTGGGCGGCAAGTCCCCCGCGGTGGTGCTGGACGACTACGGCGTCGAGGCCGCCGCCAAGGCGCTGGGCGCGCCTTACTTCAGCTACCTGACGGGGCAGGTGTGCGCCAGCCTCACCCGCATCATCGTGCCGCGCGCCAAGCACGACGCGATGGTGGATGCGCTGGCGGCCGCCGCGCGCGGCATGGTGCTGGGCGACCCGCTGGACCCGGCCACCACCATGGGGCCGTTGGCGTCCAGCCGCCAGCGCGACACCGTGGAGCGCCTGCTGGCCCAGAGCCTGGCCGACGGCGCCCGGTTGGCGACAGGCGGCAAGCGGCCCCCGCACCTCGAACGCGGCTTCTTCTTCGAGCCCACGGTGCTGGCCCATGTGGACAACCGCTCCTTCGCCGCGCGCAACGAGTTCTTCGGCCCGGTGCTCTCGGTGATCGCCGCCGACAGCGAGCAGCACGCCATCGACATGGCCAACGACAGCATCTACGGCCTGAACGCCGCCGTGTTCACCCACGACGCCGAGCGCGCCATGCGGGTGGCGCGGCAGCTGCGCTCGGGCACCGTGGGGCACAACGCCTCGCGCTACGACTTCGCCATCGGCTTCGGCGGCTTCAAGCAGTCGGGCATCGGCCGCGAGGGCGGCACGGGCGGGCTCGAAGCCTTCCTCGAATCCAAGACCGTGGTGCTGGACCAGGCGGCTCCCTGACCCGCCCACGGGCGATATGCTGTACGCGCCATGACCTTCAACCGGCTGCACTTCATCCGCCAGACCGACCTGTTCACGCTGCGGCTGTTTCTCTCGGCCGTGGAGGAGCAGCAGATCGGCCGCGCCGCGCTGCGCGAGAACATCGCCGCCTCCACCGCCACCAAGCGCATCCAGGACTTCGAGGAGATCGCGGGCGTGCCGCTGCTGGAGCGCACGCCCAAGGGCGTGGTGGCCACGGCGGCGGGCGAGGTGATCGCGCGCTACATCCGCAAGCTGTTCGCCGACATGGACGAGATGCGCGCCGAGATCACCGCCTTCGGCGAGGGGCTGCGCGGCGAGGTGTTCGTGGCCTCGGCGCGCTCGATCTTCGTGCCCTTCCTGTCGCGCGAATTGGGCGCCTTCGCGCGCGACTTTCCGCAGGTGGACCTGGTGCTGCGCGAGGTGGAGAACGCCGCCATCGTGCAGGCGGTGCAGCAGGGCGGCGCGGACATCGGCGTGTTCGCCATCGCGCCGGGGCTGGACCTCGGCGGCGTGCACACCCACCCCTACCGCACCGACCGGCTGGTGGCCGTGCTGCCCGAGGCGCACGCGCTGGCCGGGCACGCCAGCGTGTCGTTCGAGGAGCTGGTGCCCGAGAACCTGATCGTCGTCGCGGCCATGCAGGCCGCCTTCTCCAAGGCCGCGCGCCGGCTGGGCCGCGACTACAAGCCCAAGTACAGCGTGCGCAGCCCGGGCGTCGCCATCAGCCTCGCGCAGGCGCGGCTGGGCGTGACGGTACAGCCCGAGTGCGAAGTCGCGCAGGGGCGGCTCGACGGCGTGGTGGTCGTCCCCATGACGGACGCCTGGGCGCAGCGCATCGTGCAGATCGCCACGCCGCGCGAGCGCACCCTGGGCCCCGCCGCCCGCGCGCTGCTGGCGCAGCTGCAAAGCCGCCCCGCCACCTGATTCCCCGCCGCCCAGCCGGCGCACGTCCTCATCCACACTGCGCCGGTTGGCGGCGGTGCGCGCCGCCGCGCCCCGGCCGCGCGCCGGATTCGGGCACATCGAATCCCGGCTTCGAAATTTCCAACTTGGATCGGTGGGCCGTTTTTCTTAACCTTGGTTCCGTCAATTCATTCCGTGCCTGGTAAGCACATTCAACCACCACAAGGAGCAACCGACCATGGCCAATTTCCTCGACGACTCGCAGCAGTTGTGGCTCGACAGCGTGAACAAGTTCATGGACAACGAGGTCACCTGCGAATACATCCGCAAGTGCGACCAGAACCGCGACTACCCCTACGAAGCCTACGCCAAGATCGCCCAGCAAGGCTGGCTGGGCCTGCTGTTCTCCGAGGAAGAAGGCGGCGCGGGCGGCAGCATCTTCGACTACGTGCTGATGTCCGAGGGCCTGGGCAAGTACGGCTTCGACTTCGCCGCCGCCATCCTGGTGCCCACCTTCACCGCGATGAACATCGCCAAGTACGGCTCGCAGAAGCAGCGCGACATGTACATCAAGCCCTTCATCGAAGGCAAGGTGCGCTTCTCCGTCTCGATGACCGAGCCGGACGCGGGCTCGGACGTGTTCGCGACGAAGACGCACGCCAAGAAGAACGAGAACGGCGACTGGGTCATCAACGGCGCGAAGATGTTCTGCTCGGGCGCGCAGGCCAAGGACACCGTCATCGCCATGCTGGTGCGCACCGACATGAACAACAAGCACGGCGGCCTGTCCATGATGCTCATCCCGAACACCACGCCGGGCCTGGTCATCAACAAGCTGCCCACGCTGTCGCGCCACGCGACCGGCACCACCGAGATCTTCCTCGACAACGTCGTCGTGCCCGGCGACATGATCCTGGGTGAGGAAGGCCAGGGCCACGAGATCATCCTCAACCACCTGGAGCTGGAGCGCGTTTCGGTGGCCGCCGCCTACGTCGGCAACGCGCAAGAGGCCGTGAACAACGCCAACCGCTACGCGCACCAGCGCACGCAGTTCGGCCAGCCGATCTTCAACTTCCAGGTGCTCAAGCACATGCTGGCGGAAGACCAGACCCGCGTCGATGCGGCCCGCCTGCTGGTGTACCGCGGTGCCGTGGCCAAGAACGAGGGCAAGGCCGCGCCGACCGAGACCTCCATGGCCAAGCTGTTCGCCTCCGAGACCCTCAAGCAGTGCGCGCTCGACGGGATGCAGATCCTGGGCGGCTTCGCCAACCTGCCCGAGGCGGACATGGAGCGCTATCTGCGCGAATCCATCCAATGCACGATCGGCGGCGGCACCTCGCAGATCCAGCGCACCATCATCGCGCGCTCGCTGCGCCTGTAACCGTTCATCGCCCCATTCCAACACCTTGCAGGAGATACACGCATGAGCCTCATCAACAACCAAATCAGCCAGACCTTCGACGAACTGGAAGAAGGCCACGTCTTCAAATCCGGTGGCCGCACCATCACCGAAACCGACGTGGTGAACTACTGCGCGCTGACGGGCAACTGGATCGCCATCCACTCCAACACCGTCTATGCCTCCAAGACGCGCTTCGGCAAGCGCCTGGTGCAAGGCTCGCTGACGTATTCGGTCGTCACCGGGCTGATCCAGTTCGGCCTGGGCATCCAGGCCAACTACGGCATCGACAACATGCGTTTTCTGAAACCCGTGCTGATCGACGACACCATCTATGCGCGCTGCACCGTCATCGGCAAAAAGGTCAAGGACGAGAAGTACGGCGTCATCAAGTTCCTGATGCAGGCGCTGAACCAGGACGGCGACGTGGTGCAGCAAGGCGAATGGAGCCTGCTGATGCTGCGCCGGCGCGAAGACCTGGACGCGCTGGTGGCCTCCACCCTGCCCGCGCCCAAGGCCACCTGACGCCTTCGATTTCAAGCCAAATCGGCCTCCAGCGCTTATGCAGCAAGCGCTGGCAGCTATTCTTTTAAAAGCATGAGAGGAGACATCCATGCCTAGCCAACCCGTGGCCGCCATCGTCGGCATGGGCGATGCCTATGCGTCGCGCAGCAACCGCAAGGACCCTATGCAGCTCGCCGTCGAGGCCACCAACAAAGCGCTGGCCGACGCCGGTATCAAGAAGGACCAGATCGACGCCGTCTTCACCGGCCGCTCGCCCTGGGCCGACAAGCGCTCGCAGTGGAGCAACATCTTCATCTCGCACATGCAGATGCCGGTGACGATCAACACCGAGCTGACCATGCACGGCTCGGGCCTCACGGCCTCTGTCGCCCTGGCCACGCAGATGATCGCCGCAGGCCGCGCCGATTACGTGCTGTGCCTGCAAAGCGACGCCACCGAGCTGTTCGTCGATGCCGTGGCCATGGGTGCCGAGGCCGATGCCGATCCGCAGTTCGAGGTGCCTTACGGCCCCATCATCCCGGCGCTGTACGGGCAGGCGGCGCACCGCTACTTCCACGAATTCGGCATCACCGAGGCCGATCTGGCCGACGTGGCCATCGCCAATCAGCGCTGGGGCGTACACCACCCGCACGCGGCCAAGGCGCGCTTTGGCGAGATCGACCGCGAGACGGTGCTGGCCTCCCCCTACGTCGTCACGCCGCTGCGGCGCTGGATGTGCTCGACCTGGGGCGGCGGCACGGGCGGAGCGCTGGTCGTCACCTCGGTCGAGAAGGCGCGCGGCGTGCCAGGCGCGGTGCATGTGATGGGCTACGGCTCGGCCTCCACGCACGAGTACCTGACCGACCGCATGAACATGAAAAGCTGCCGCTACCCGGCGCTGGGCAAGTTCCCCAACCTGACCACCACGGCCACGGCCGAGGCGGCGCGGCAGGCGTATGCGGCCTCGGGCCTGACGCCTGCGGACATCGACATGGCGCAGCTCTCCGTCAACTTCGCGCACATGGGCCCGATCATCCTGGAAGACCTGGGCTTCGCAGCCAAAGGCCGAGGCATCGACATCTACCGCGAAGGCCGCACCGGCATCGATGGCGACTTGCCTACCGACACCAACGGTGGCTGGCTCTCGTTCGGCCAACCGGGCATCTCCTGCAACATGGACAGCTACGTCGAAGCCATCCGCCAACTGCGCGGGCAAGCGCTGGGCCGGGCGCCCGCCAAACGCCCCAAGACCGTGCTGGTACACGGCGCGGGCGGCATGTTGGCCGCGGGTGCCGTCACCCTTCTCGCCAACCCGAATTGAATGGAGCTTGACATGAGCGAAATCCACTACATCGACGGCTGGCCCCAGCCCTACGCGCAGCTTGACGCCGAGCCTTACTGGGCCGCGCTGCAAGAAGAACGCCTGACCTACCAGCACTGCAAGAGCTGCCAGCAGGCCGTGTGGCCCGCGCACTCGTACTGCCCGCACTGCAACGCAGAGCCTGACCAGTTGAAGTGGCGCGAATCCGCCGGGCGCGGCACGGTCTATTCGTACAGCACCGTGATGCGCGGCCCCACCAAGGCATGGGCGTCCATCGCGCCCTACACCGTCGGCTTCATCGAGATGGCCGAGGGCTACTACCTGTTCAGCCAGATCGACGGCAAGCCCGAGGACGTACGCATCGGCCAGGCCGTGCAGGTGCGCTACATCCGGCGCGGCGACCAGGTACTGCCGGTGTTCGGCGCAGCGGGCTAGCCACGCGGCCACTCATTCAAAAAAGGAGACAAACGTGCATCAAACACCCCTACCCCGCCGCGCCTGGCTGAAGACGGCGCTCGCCGCCGCCGCGCTCGGATTGGCGGGCACCAGTGCCGTCGCAGAAGACTGGCCCACCAAGCCCGTCAGAATCGTGCTGGCCATCGCGCCCGGCTCCACGGGCGACACGCTGGCGCGCCTGATGGCACCCAAGCTGGAAGCACTGTGGAAGCAGCCGGTCATCGTCGACAACAAGCCCGGAGCAGGCGGCGTGGTGGGCACCGAGTACGTGGTTCGAGCCACTGACAAACACACGCTGCTGCTGGCCTCGCAAAGCTCATTCCTGCCCAAATACACCCAGAAGGGCTTGCGCTTCGACCCGCTGACCGACCTGCTTCCGGTTCGCAAGGTAGTGCACTACCAGTTCCTGGTCGCAACCAGCAAGGTAACCGCTCAAAAAGCCAAGACGCTGCGTGACTTGATTGCCCTGAGCCGCACCACCGAGAAAGAGTTGTTCCTGGCGGGCACAGGGCCTACGTCGATCTTCAACATCTCGTTCGCCATTCTGAACAACCAATTGAAGATGCGCTATCAGGCCGTGAACTACAACAGTGTCCCGGCGATGAACATGGCCGTGCTGCGCGACGACGCGCAGTTCATGGTGAATTCCGTAGCGGCCGTCAAAGGCCAGATGGACGACGGCTCCATCGTCGCGCTGGCAGCCATCAGCCCGCAGCGCTACGACAACCTGCCCAACATCCCCACCTTGAAAGAAGCCACCGGCTACGACGGCTATCTGCCTCAGTTGTGGCATGGCGTCCTGGTGCCCAAGGACACGCCTGCGGCGGTGGTGCAGCGGATCAGCCGCGATGTGGACACCATCTTCTCGGACGAAACCTTCCGCAAGCAGGCCGAAGCCACGCTGGGCGCCACCTTCGTCGCCCACTCCTCGCCGGCCATCTACGCCAAGGACATCAAGGAAGAAACCGATCTGTGGCAAGACCTGTTCAAGACCCTGAACATCAAGCCGGAGTAAGCAGAACATGGCTGGACCGCTTGCCGGAGTCCGGGTGCTCGACCTGACCTCCAACTTCATGGGCCCCTACGCCTCGCTGCTGCTGGCGGACATGGGCGCCGACATCTGCAAGATCGAGGCCCCCGCCGGCGACACCACGCGTGGCGTCGGCCCTTGCCGCAACCAGGGCATGAGCGTGATCTTCCTGCACCTGAACCGCAACAAGCGCAGCGCGGTGCTGGATCTCAAACACCCGCAGGCCGCGCAGGCGCTCCAGCGTATGCTGCAATCGGCCGACGTGGTGCTGCACAGCCTGCGCCCCAAGGCCATGGCCAGGCTCGGGCTGGCCTATGAGGACGTGAAGAAGCTCAACCCACGCATCATCTACTGCGGCGCCTTTGGCTTCGGCCAGAACGGCCCATATGCCGAAAAACCCGCCTACGATGACCTGATCCAGGCGGCCGTGGGTATGCCGGTGCTGCAAGCGCGCAAATCCGGGCCGCCGCAGTACGTGGCCTCGGCCATCGCCGACCGCCTGGTGGGCATGGCCGCCAGCAATGCCATCGCCATGGCGCTGTACTACCGCGAGAAAACCGGCCACGGCCAGGCGGTGGAGGTGCCGATGTTCGAAACCTTCGCGCACTTCGTGCTGGGCGACCACCTGTACGGCCACAGCTTTGAGCCGCCCATTGGCGACTGGGGCTATGCGCGCATGATGAGCGCCTCGCGCCGCCCCTACCAGACCCAGGACGGCTACCTCGGCGTGAACATCTACAACGACCGCCACTGGCAGCGGTTCTTCCAGGCCGTGGGCCGCCCCGACATGGCGGGCGACCCGCGCTACGGCACCATCTTCGGGCGCACCGAGAACATCGACTACCTCTACCAATTCCTGGCCGACACCTTCCTGACCAAGACCAGTGCCGAGTGGCTGCGCATCCTGACCGAGGCCGACATCCCCGCCATCGAGATGAACACGCCCGAGACCCTGCTGCGCGACCCGCACATGCAGGCCGTGAACTTTTTCCAGTTGCAAGAGCACCCCAGCGAGGGCCTGCTGCGCACGCTGGGCATCCCCCAGACCTGGAGCGAGAGCGTGCCCGAGCAGCGCTACCCCGCGCCGCGCCTGGGCGAGCACACGGTGCAGCTGCTGACCGAGTACGGCCTGAGCGAGGCCGAGGCGCAGCAGGTCGTGCAATCGGGCGGCGGTATGCAGGCCGCCACCCTTTGATATCGAATTTGATAGCTACCTGCGCTTGATGGACGGGCGCCAGTGGCTTATTTCATCTAAAAACCTAGGAGACAACGATGCAGGACAAAGCGCAATCCGACCTGCCCCTGGCGGGCTTTACCGTGGTGGAACTCGGCGACAGCGCTTCGGCCCCCTTCGCCGGCCACGTGCTCGCCGGCCTGGGCGCCGAGGTCTGGAAGGTGGAGCGCCCCGACGGCGATTCCTCGCGCAGTTGGGGCCCCAGCCAGTGGAAGGGCTGCGGCGCGGCCTTCCACGCGATCAACCGTGGCAAGCGCTCCATCTGCCTGGACATCAAGGACCCGGTGCAGCTGGCCACGCTGCACGACCTCATCGAGCGCCACGCCGACGTGTTCCTGCACAACCTGCGCCCGGGCAGCAGCAGCCAGTACCGGCTCGACGCCGACAGCCTGCGCGCGCGCAAGCCCGAACTGGTGGCGTGCGAGGTGGGCGCCTACGGCCACGTCGGCCCCCTGAACCAGCTGCCGGGCTACGACCCGCTGATGCAGGCCTTCTCCGGCATCATGATGCTCACCGGCGAGGAAGGCCAGGCGCCCGTGCGCGCGGGCGTGTCCATCGTCGATTTCGGCACCGGCATGTGGGCCGTGATCGGCATCGTCTCGGCGCTGCTGCGCCGCGAGCGCAGGCACGTGGGCGCCACCGTCAACAACTCGCTGCTGGAGACCGCCATCGCCTGGATGTCCATCGGCATCGCCAACTATGCCGCCGACGGCACGCCCGGCGGGCGCCACGGCTCGGGCGTGGCCTTCATCGTGCCGCACCGCGCCTACGAGGCGGCCGATGGCTACGCCATCCTCAGCGCCGCCAACGACCGGCTGTTCGCCCGCCTGGCCGAGGCCCTGGGCCACCCCGAATGGGCCGCCGACCCGAAGTTCGCCACCAACACCGCGCGGCTCGAAAACCGCAAGGAGATCGACGACCTGATCGGCCAGCGCATGAAGCAGCACACGCGCGCCTACTGGCAGAAGCACCTCGACGGCTTCGGCCTGCCTTGCGCCTCGGTGCAGACCACGCCCGAGCTGTGCGCGCACGAGCAGACCCAGGCGCTGGGCATCCTGGGCAAGACGAGCGACGACGAGATCGCCCTGGCGGGTATGCCCCTGTCCTTCGACCGCCAGCGCCCGCCGCCGCTGGATTCGGCGCCCGCCATCGGGCAGGACAATGAGCGGCTGGACCGGCTGCTGCGGGAATAGCCGCCGCCCCGGCCCCGAACCTCAGGAAGGACCCGCATGGACCCGATCGATACAGGCTACGTCAGCAACGTCACGCGCGTGGAAACCTGGGAGTGCGACCACAACGGGCACTGGAACACCCGCTTCTACACGCGCGCGTTCCAGTACGCCTCCGAGACCGTCGCCCTGCTCGACGGCCAGGGCCGCAACCCCGGCGCCGCCACCATCGCCTCGCGGCACATCCGCTTCCACCGCGAGCTGCTCTCCGGCGACCCGGTGCGCGTGCGCTCGGCGGCCATCCAGGGCGGGCGCTGGGACGGCGCGGTCGTGCACTGGCTGGAAAGCGCGGGCAGGCTGTCGGCCACGGCGCTGGACCTGCCCGGCCGCGTCAGCCCGCACCTGCCCCGCGTGCCCGAAGCGGCCGTGGCCGACGCGCTGCCGCGCGGGCTGCTGCACGCCGCGCCGCTGGCCCAGGCCGCGCGGGCCGACGGCCGGCGCGTGCCCCTGAGCATCCTGCGGCCCGCCGCCTACGACCATACGGGCGCGCTGGCGTTCGACGAGCTGTTCCGCTACCTGACCTATGCGAGCTACGACCACCACACCAGCCTGGGCTATACGCCCCGCTTCATGGCCCAGGCCGGCGTGGGCCGCATGGTGGTGGAGATGCGCGCCACCTGGCTGGGGCAGGCGCCCGCCGGCATGGGCATCCAGTCGAACTCCTGGCTCACGCATGTCCAGGGCAAGTCGTTCTCCACCGCGCACTACCTGGAAACGCTGCAGGGCGACCCCATCGCGCTGATCGAGCTGCTCCTGGTGGCCGTGGACATGAAAAGCCGCCGCGCCACGCAGGTGCCGGATTTTCTGCAGGCCCTGGCGCGCACCGCCGCGAACGCTCCTGAAAACATAGCTGGCAGCGCTTGACTGGCAAGCGCTGCAAGGCAATTTCCTTACGCAACGGAATCTCCATGACACCACAAGCACAAGGCCCGCTGGCGGGCATCCGGATCGTCGAAGTCGGCGGCATCGGCCCCGCGCCGTTCTGCTGCATGTTGCTGGCCGACCTGGGCGCCGAGGTGGTGCGCATCGACCGGCCCGCGGGCCACGACGGCGGCGCGCCGATCGACGCCAGGTTCGACCTGCTCAACCGCAGCCGCCGCAGCGTGCAGATGGACCTGAAAAAACCCGAGGCCGTGGCCGCCGTGCTGCGCATGGTGGAAAAGGCCGACGTGCTGGTCGAGGGCTTTCGCCCCGGCGTGATGGAGCGCCTGGGCCTGGGGCCCGAGGCTTGCCTCCGGGCCAACCCGGCGCTGGTCTATGGCCGCATGACGGGCTGGGGCCAGGACGGCCCGCTGGCCCAGGCGCCCGGGCACGACGTGAACTACATCTCGCTGACCGGCGCCCTGCACGCCATGGGCCGCGCGGGCGAGGCGCCCGCGATTCCGCTGAACCTGGTGGGCGACTTCGGCGGCGGCTCCATGTACCTGGCACTGGGCGTGCTCAGCGCGCTGCTGGAGGCCCGCCGCTCGGGCCGGGGCCAGGTGGTGGACGCGGCCATGGTCGATGGCGCGGCGTCGCTGATGACGCTGATCTACGGCTTTCACGCCGCCGGCTACTGGAAAGACGAGCGCGGCGCCAACCGCCTGGACTCCGGCGCGCCCTGGTACAACGTCTACGAAACCAGCGACGGCAAACACGTCAGCATCGCCGCCAACGAAACGCGCTTCTACCGCGAGGCCCTGGGCGTGCTGGGCCTGAAGGAAGACGAACTGCCCGCCCAGCACGACCAGGCCGGCTGGCCGCAGATGAAGCGGCGCTTCGCCGAAATCTTCAAGACCCGCACGCGCGACGAATGGGCGGCGCGGGCCGCCGGCACGCAGTCGTGCATCGTGCCCGTACTGTCGCTGGCCGAGGCGCCGCGCAACGCCCACATCCAGCAGCGCGGCAGCTTCGTGGAGGTGGACGGCGTGGTCCAGCCCGCGCCCGCGCCGCGCTTCAGCCGCACGCCCGGAGCCATCCAGAACCCGCCGCCCCGCCCCGGGCAGGACGCGGACGCCGTGCTGGCCGACTGGGGCTTCTCGGCGCAGGAGCAGCAGGCCATGCGCGCGGCGGGCGCCGTGCTGTAGCGGGCCGGATGCCGGCCCGGCGCACTCTCAAGGCTCGGCATCCACGTCGCGCAGCAATTCCTGAATCTCCCGGGCCAGGCGCTTGAGTTCCGCGCCCATGCGGTCGCGGATGGCCGCCGGCTCCCGCTCCTGCCCGACGGCGCCGCAGTTGAGCGCCATCAGCGTGCCGCCGCTGCCCACGCGCAGCGGCAGCGCGATGCCGTAGGCGTTGTGCTGGTACTCGCCCATGACGATGCAGACGCCATGGCGGTCCAGTTCGTTGAACGTCTCGCCGATGCGCTGCACCACCGCCGGCGCCTGCGCGCCCGCCTGCCGCGCAATGGCCTGCAGATAGTCCTGCCGCTGCGGCGGCGGCAAGGCCCAGAGCCAGGCGCGGCCGATGGCGGTGGCGCCCATGGGCAGCAGCGAGCCGACGTCAAGCCGCAGCGTGGCCAGCTGCGCGCTGGTGCGGCAGGCGATGTAGAGCATGTCCAGCCCGTCGGGCACGGCCAGCGCCACGTTCACGTTGAGCTGGTCGGCCAGGCTTTGCATCAGCGGGTGCACGCGCTGCGTGACCGGGTTGGCGTGCACGTAGGCCATGCCGATGTCCAGGCCGCCCATGGCCAGTTCCAGCCCCTTGCCGCCCGCGGCCCGGCGCAGGTAGCCCAGGTTGATCAGGGTGCACACCAGGCGCGACACGCTGGAGCGCGACAGGCCGGTGCGCCGCATCAGGTCGGCATTGGTCAGCGGCTTGCGCTCAGCGCGGAAGGCGCGCAGCAGGTGCAGGCCGCGCTCCAGCGTCAGGGTGACGCCGGCGGTGTCAGGCGGCTTGTCGGCTGGCGTGTTCACGGGATGTCCTCATGCGCGGGTGGGTACCTCGCACTCTAATGGATGGCTCGGCACCGTCCCGCGCGGCGCCTGGGGAGTTTATGGCCAAACCGGCCTCCAGCGCTTGATGCACAAGCGCAAGCAGCTATCATTTTCATAACATCGCGCCATTTTTATTTTCACAGTACGGGAGGAGTCGATCGCCCCCATTGGTGCCCATTGCCGTCTGCGTGGAACCTTGCGGCACATCAATGCAAGGAGACAAGGCACATGACGCTGATCGCCAACAAAACCGTGGTCGTCACCGGCGCGGCAGCCGGCATAGGGGCCGCCATCGCCGAGCGGCTGGCCGAGGCGGGCGGGAAGATCGTCCTCTCGGACATCAACGCGCAGCAGGGCCAGGAGCAGGCGCGGCGGCTCGCGGAGCGGGGGTTTGCCGCCAGCTTCATCCCGTGCGACATCAGCGACCTTGATGCCGTGGCGGCCATGACGGCCCAGGCCATCGAGGCGCATGGCCGCATCGACGTGCTGGTGAACAACGCGGGCGTGACGCGCAAGATTCCCATCCTCGACCTGACGCCCAGGGACTGGGACTGGATCCAGAACATCAACACCCGGGGCCTGTTCTTCTGTATGCAGGGCTTCGCCCAGCACATGCGGGAGATGAAAGGCGGCGCCATCGTCAACATCGCCTCCATCGCGGGCAAGGGCGCCAAGGCGACCTCCAACGCCAGCTACGCGGCTTCCAAGGCGGCGGCCATCGTCATGTCGCGCGTGGCGGCCAACGAGCTGGGGCGCCATGGCATCCGCGTCAATTCGGTCTGCCCCGGCGCCACGCGCACGGTGCTGCTCGACGAGCTGGAGCGCGCCAACCCCAGCGGCTTCCAGGCCATGCTCGACCAGACGGCACTGGGCCGCTTCGCCACGCCGCGCGACATCGCGGATGCCGTGCTGTTCCTCGCCTCCGACCTGGCCTCCAGCATCACCGGCCAGTCCATCAATGTGGACAACGGACTGATGTGGGACTGAAAACCATGGACCGACGTCGATTCATCAGCGCCAGCACGCTTCTCGTGGGACTGGGGGGCGCCGGTGCCGCGCGCGCCCAGGCTCCTTCGTCCCTGGCCAAGAAATTCATCGTGCCCGGCTCCGCCGGCACGGGCGGGGACGCCGTGGCCCGGTTCATGGCCCGGGCGCTGGAGAAGCAGCTCGGCACGCCCATCATCGTGGACAACAAGCCCGGCGCCGGCGGCATCATCGGCACCGATGCCGCGGCCAAGGCCGCGCCGGACGGCAGCAACTTCCTGCTGACCACCGCCAACCACTACGTCCTGCCCTGGGTCTACGACAACGTGCCCTACAAGGCGCAGGAGGATTTCGTGCCCATCGCGGGCTTCGGCTCGTCGGCCATGGTGCTGGTGGTCTCGCCCAGCTCGCCGTATGCCACGGTGCAGGATCTCCTCAAGGCCGCGCGCGGCGGCAATGCCGACCTCAGCTACTCGTCCGCGGGCAACGGCACGCTCTCCCACATCTGCGGGGCGCTGTTCAACTCCACGGCCGGCATTCACATGCGGCACGTGCCCTACAAGGCGGCCACGCAAGGCTTGCTGGACGTGTCCACCGGCGTGGTGAGCGTGGGCTTCCTGGGCGTGGTGGGCGCGCTGCCCCTGGTCTCGGCCGGCAAGCTGAAGATCCTCGCGGTCGCGGGGCGCAACCGTTCCATCCACCTGCCCCAGGTTCCGACGCTGCAGGAGTGCGGCCTCAAGGGCTACGACATCGACTCGCCCTTCCTGGCCCTGGCGCCCAGGGGAACGCCGGCCCGCGTCATCGAAACCATGGAGCAGGGATTCATGGCGGCTTCGCAGGATGCGGCCTTCGCGGACTTCTGCAAGAGCCAGGGGCTGGAGAACGGCTACCGCGAAAACGCCGCCCAGCTGGCGGTCACCATGCCCCGGGAATTCCAGCGGTGGAAGAAGCTGATCGAAACGGCGCAAGCCAAATCGACGGCCTGAGCCGCCCCCCACGTAACACCGCTCCCCATGGGGGTACCAGCAACGAGGAGACACCATGACCCATGCATTCGACATCGTCATCCGCAACGGCACCGTCGTGGACGGCAGCGGCGGGCCCGCGCGGCAGGCCGACGTCGCCATCGCCAACGGAAAAATCGCCAAGGTCGGCCAGGTGCCCGAGCGCGGCAAGGAAGAGATCGACGCCACGGGCCAACTGGTCACGCCCGGCTTCGTGGACATCCACACGCACTACGACGGGCAGGTGACCTGGGAGCACACCCTCAAACCCTCCTCCAACCACGGCGTGACCACGGTCGTCACCGGCAACTGCGGCGTCGGCTTCGCGCCCTGCAAGCCCGAGCAGCGCGACACCCTGGTGCGCGTGATGGAGGGCGTGGAGGATGTGCCCGAGATCGTGATGACCGAGGGCCTGCCCTGGAACTGGGAGACCTTCCCCGAGTACCTGGACTCCCTGGAACAGCGCGAGTACGACATCGACTTCGGCACGCAGATTCCGCACAGCGCCATCCGCGTCTACGTGATGGGCGAGCGCGGCGAGCACCACGCGCCCGCGACCGAGCAGGAGCTGCGGCAGATGACCGGCATCGTGCGCGAGGCGGTCGAGGCCGGCGCCCTGGGCGTGAGCAGTTCGCACCACCTGGGCCACCGCACCGTGGCGGGCGAGCTGGCCCCCTCGGTCGGCAGCGCCAGCGAGGAAGTGCTGGCCCTGGCGCGCGGCCTGCGCGAGGCGGGCAAGGGCGTGTTCCAGATGATCACCGACGGCTACTACGGCGGCTCCGACGCCGGCGCGCAGATGGACCTGCTGCGCAGCATCGCCGAAACCGCCGGCCGGCCGGTCAGCTACTCGCTGCTGCAGAAGGCTCCGTACCTGCGCCTGCACGAGGACATGCTGGCATTGATGCGGCAAGTGCGCGCGCAGGGGCTGGACATCCAGGGCCAGGTCTTTCCGCGCCCCGTGGGCCTGCTGTTCGGCCTCACGCTGTCGTTCCACCCCTTCCGCTTCCACCCCAGCTACGCGGCCCTCCACGACCTGCCGCTCGCGCAGCGCGTGGCCGAGATGCGCAAGCCCGAGGTGCGCGCCGCCATCCTGTCCGAGAAGCCCGAGCACACCAACCCCATCTTCGTCACCATCGTCTCGGGCTACGAGAACGCCTTCTCGCTGGGCGACCCGCTCAACTACGAACCCGCCCCCGAGGACCTGCTGCACGCCCGCGCCAAGGCCATGGGCGTGAGCACGGCAGAGCTGGCCTACGACCTGCTGCTGGAGAACGAAGGCAACGCCGTGCTCATGAGCCCCTCGTCCAATTTCGCGGAAGGCAACTTCGACGCCATCGAGCAGATGCTGTTCGACGAGAACACGCTGATCGCGCTGGGCGACGGCGGGGCGCACTACGGCATGATCTGCGACTCCAGTTATCCCACCACCGTGCTCACGCACTGGGTGCGCGACCGGCAGGGCCGGCGTATGCCGCTGGAGCAGGCGGTGCACCGCCTGTCGCGCAAGAACGCGCTGGCCGTGGGCCTGGCCGACCGCGGCCTGATCGCCGAGGGGCTGAAGGCGGACGTCAACGTCATCGACTTCGACAGGCTGCGCCTGCACCCGCCGCAGCCCGTCTTCGACCTGCCGGGCGGCGGCCGGCGCCTGATGCAGAAGTCCGACGGCTATGCGGCCACCATCGTCAGCGGCCGCGTCACCTACCGCGACGGCGTTCCCACCGGCGCGCGGCCGGGCCGCCTGGTCCGGAACCGGAGCGCCGCATGAGCCTGGCGCTGCAAGGCAAGGTCGCCCTCGTCACCGGCGCGGCCGGGCAGCTCGGCCAGGCCGTCGCCGCCCGGCTGGGCCGGCAGGGCGCGCACCTGGTGCTGCTCGACAGGCAGCGCCCCGCCAGGCTGGAGTTCGCGGGCGCGGCCAGCGTGGTGGCCTGCCAGGCCGACCTGCTGGACCCCGAACCCTTGGCGGCGGCCGTTCAGGAAGCCATTGCCCCCTGGGGCCGCGTGGACCTGCTGTGCCACATCGCGGGCGGTTTCCGCATGGGGCCGGCGGTGCATGAAACGCCCTTGCAGGACTGGCGGTTCCTGATGGACCTCAACGCCACCAGCCTGCTGCACATCGCCCATGTCGTGGTGCCGCTCATGCTCGGGCAGCCCACGGGCCGCATCGTGACGGTGGGCGCCGGCGCCGCCCTGCGCGGCAAGGCGGCGATGGGCGCGTACTGCGCCGCGAAAAGCAGCCTGATCCGCCTGACGGAAGCCCTGTCCGCGGAGCTGATGGACAGGAACATCAACGTCAACTGCGTGCTTCCGAGCATCATCGACACACCGGGCAACCGCGCGGCCATGCCCGACGCCGACCCCGCGCGCTGGGTGGCGCCGCAGGCGCTGGCCGACGTCATCGCGTTCCTGTGCTCCGACATGGCCCGGGCCATCCACGGCGCGGCCATCCCGGTGACGGGACAAACTCCCATCTGAACCGCAGGAGGTACCGAATGCCCGTGGACCCGCAAATCGCCCAGGTGCTCAAGGCCCTGGAAACCGCCCCGCCCATGGAAACCATGACGCTGCAGGAACTGCGCGACGTCTACCCGCCGCCCACCGCGCGCGAACCCGTGGGCGAGGAACAGGACCTGCTCATCGCCTCCGCCGAAGGCGGCTTCCCCGCGCGGCTGTACCGCCCGCTGGAGCAGCAGCACGCCGGGCTGACGGTGTTCTTCCACGGCGGCGGCTTCGTCATCGGCAGCATCGAATCGCACGATGCCGTGTGCCGCCAGCTGTGCAACCTGACGGGCGCGGCCGTGCTGTCCGTCGAATACCGGCTGGCGCCGGAGCACAAGTTTCCCGCCGCGCCCGACGACTGCCTGCACGCCGTGCGCTGGGCCGCGCAGCAGGCCCCGGCCTGGGGCCTGGACGCCCGGCGGCTGGTGCTGGCGGGCGACAGCGCGGGCGGCACGCTGGCCGCCGTGACGGCGCTGCGCCTGCGCGACGAAGGCGGCCCGCCATTGGCCGGCCAGGTGCTGGTGTACCCGGTGACCGGCTACCACACGCCGCCCACGCCGTCATACCTGGAAAACGCCAACGGCTATTTCCTGACGCGCGCTTCGATGGTGCGCTTCTGGCGGGAGTATCTGCCGCGCGAGGAGGATGCCGCCCACCCCCACGCCGCGCCGCTGCGCGCGCCCGATCTGTCCGGCCTGCCGCCCGCGCTGGTGCTGACGGCGGAATTCGACCCGCTGCGCGACGAGGGCGAGCGCTTCGCGCACCGGCTGCTGGATGCGGGCGTGCCCGTCACGCTGCGCCGCGAAAACGGTCTGATCCATGGCTTTTTCCGCATGTCCGCCGTGTCGGACAAAGCCCGCGGCGCCGTCGAGGACACCGCGCAATGGATACGGCAGGCCATGGCCTGAACAAGGAGAGAGTGATGACACAGCACACCGATGTGGGTTTCCTGGGGCTGGGCCAGATGGGCTCGGCGATCGCGGAGCGGCTGCTGGGGCAGCCATTCCGGCTGCACGTCCATGACCCCGCCGCTTCGGTCATGGCGCATTTCCGGGC
The DNA here is from genome assembly GCA_047601665.1 of Acidovorax sp. Taxonomy (GTDB): domain Bacteria; phylum Pseudomonadota; class Gammaproteobacteria; order Burkholderiales; family Burkholderiaceae_C; genus JASGIT01. The sequence goes on along the minus strand of JASGIT010000001.1, from coordinate 3,432,398 downwards.
CCAGGGCGCCGTCACGCACGCATCGCCACGGGAAGTGGCCGACCACGCCAGCGTGGTGTTCGCCTGCCTGCCCAACGTGAAGGTCTCGCAGCAGGTGGCGCTGGGCGATGGCGGCGTGGCGCATGGCCGCGCCATCAAGGTCTATGCGGAGATGTCCACCATCGGGCGCGAGGCCATCGAGGGCATCGCCCGGCAGCTCGGCGGCCACGGCATCGAGATGCTGGACAGCCCGGTCACGGGCGGCGCGCCCGTGGCCCGGGCCGGCAACCTGACCCTGCTGGTATCGGGCGACGGCGCGGTGGTGGCCGGCGTGCGCCCGCTGCTGGACCTGATGGGCAGGAACGTCTTCGTGCTCGGCGACCAGCCCGGCATGGGCCAGATCATGAAGGTGGTCAACAACATCATCATGGGCGCCAACCTCGTGGTGGCCAGCGAAGGCCTGGCGCTGGGCGCCAAGGCGGGCCTGAACCCCGCCGTCATGCACGCGGCGCTGCAGGCGGGCACGGCGCAGAGCTTCGCGGCCGGCACCATCCTGCAGCGCGCCCTGGCGGGCACCTTCGACTACGGCGCGGCGCTCACCATCCTGGACAAGGACATGGCGCTGGGCCTGGAGGAAGCACGGGCGCTCGGCGCCAGCCTGCCCGTCATCCAGCAGGCCCGCGACCAGTGGCATGGCGCCTACGAGGCCGGCCTGGGCGGCCTGGATTTCACGGCCATCCTGCAGTACGTCGAGCGGCGGAACGGCACGCAGGTGCGCAGCGCCAAATAGCCATGGCGCAGCCGCTGCCCTATGCCGCGCGCCCGCGCGGCCAGCTCAGGAACCCGTCGGGGCCGAGGGCACCGAGCAAGCGCCTGGAAAGCAGCGTAATGGTGACGCCGCTGGCGCGCGGCCTGGCGATATTGGCGGCGTTCAGCCATGAGCAGGTCTGGATGAGCAACAAACAGATCGCGCTCGAAACCGGCTTGCCCGCCCCCACCGTGTCCCGCCTGCTGCGTTCGCTGGTGGCCCTGGGGTATGTGCGCCATGACGAGGCGCGGCGCAAATACCGCCTGGTAGCCTCGGTGCTGGGCCTGGGCTACGCCGCCATCGCCGAGGGCGCGCTGCAGCGGCTGGTGGGCGCGGAGATGCGCGCATTCGCCGAAGCCACCAACACCTACGTGATGCTGAGCACGCGCGACCGGCTGGACATGGTGGTGATCCACAGCCACATGGGCAGCGGCTCCACGCTGTCGGTGGACATGACGCCAGGCACGCGCTACAGCCTGGGCGGCGCGGTGATGGGCTCGGCCCTGCTGGCCGTGTTGTCCGAGCAGGAGAGCAGCTATCTGCTGGAGGCACTGCAACGCAACGCGGGCCCGAAATGGCCGGAGCAGCGCCGCCGGACGGCGGAAAAAATCGCGCAGACGCGCACGCTGGGTTTCTGCATGTCGCCCGGCGAATGGGTGCCGGAAATTTCGTCGATCAGCACGCCCATCCACATCCCCGGACACCCGCCCTGGGTGCTGTCGTGCACCGGGCAGACCGCGCGTATGCCGCGCACGTTCATGGAGCGCGAACTGGGGCCGCGCCTGGTCGTGATGGCGCAGTCGCTGCAGCAGAAAATGGCCGCGTTCCTGGGCTGAACGGTTCCCGCCGAATCTCTTCGATAGCTATTAAAAACATAGCTTCCAGCGCTTTACCCATAAGCTCTGGAGGCTTTTTTATTGCCAAGGATATTGCAGCAACTACGGACTAACCCGCAGTTGTTCCAGAGTACGAGACGAGGCACTCGACCCCATTGGTTCCACCCTGCCATGTAGCGGTTAATAGGCGCACAAAACGCGCAAAACGCGCAAGCGCAACCCCTCAGCAGGAGACAAAGCATGAGCCTCGACGCCGCGACCCGGGCCTTCCTCGACAAGAGCGCCGCCAGCGCCGGCACGCCGCGCCATCTGATGACGCCGCAGGAAGCCCGTACGGCTTTCAGCGGCCTGCGGGCCGTGCTCGCCCAGGGGCCGCAAATGCACGCGGTGCGCGACGTGTCCATCCCCGTCGAAGGCGGCGCCCTGCCCTGCCGGCTCTTCGTGCCCGGCGCCGCGCCCCCGGCCCTGCTGGTGTACTTCCACGGCGGCGGCTGGGTGGTCGGCGGCGTGGAGGAATTCGACCCGCTGTGCCGCGAAATCGCCGCGGGCGCCGATGTGGCCGTGGCGCTGGTGGAATACCGCAAGGCACCCGAGCACCCCTTCCCCGGCCCGGTGCACGATGCCTGCACGGCCCTGAACTGGCTGCACGGCGCGCAACCGCAACTGCTGGGTGCCACGCTGCCGCTGCTGGTCGGCGGCGACAGCGCCGGGGCCAACCTCGCCATCGCCGCCACGCTGACGGCGCGCCAAAACGGCGGCCCGGCGCTGGCCGGCCAGTTGCTGATCTACCCGGTGACGGACTGCCGCTTCGACCGGCCCTCCTACCTCGATCCCGACAACCAGCTGCTGACCAACCGCGACGTGATGCTGCGCTACTGGTCGCTGTACGCGCCCGGCGAGGCGCAGCGCCTGTCGCCCCTGGCCTCCCCCTGCCGCGAGGCCGACCTGCGCGGCCTGCCCGAGGCCATCGTTCTCACCGCCGAGCACGACGTGCTGCGCGACGAGGGCGAGGAATACGCCGAGCGGCTGCGCTCGGCCGGCGTGCCCGTGCACCTCCACCGCGCGCCGGGCCAGATGCACGGCTTTCTGATGATGCTGGGCATCCTGCCCGGCAGCCACGACGGCCTGCGCTTCGTCTGCGGGCAACTGCGCGCGCTCGCCGCCCGGGCCTGAAGCCTTCGCCCCCTTCTTCCTTCCCTTTCCGTTCCCCCAAGGAGTCACCATGAGCCAAGACACCAAAGTAGTCGACGCAATCGTCATCGGCGCCGGATTCGCCGGGCTGTATGCCATCAAACGCATCCGCGATGCGGGTTTTTCCGTGCAGGCCTTCGAGGCCGGCGACGGCATCGGCGGCACCTGGTACTGGAACCACTACCCCGGCGCGCGCGTGGACCTGGAATGCTGGGACTACTCGTACTCCTTCTCGCCCGAGCTGCAGGACGAATGGGAATGGAGCCACCGCTACCCCACCGCGCAGGAGCTGATGGCCTACCTGGAGCACGTGGCCGACCGCTTCAAGCTGCGCGAGCAGATCCAGTTCAATACCCGCGTCGATTCGGCCGAGTTCATCGAGGCGGAAAACCTCTGGCTGGCGCGCACCTCGGACGGCAAGCAGCTGAAGGCGCGCTTCCTGGTGCCGGCCACGGGCGGGCTGTCCGTCCCCAAGCCGCCCGAGATCCCCGGCATCGAAACCTTCAAGGGCGAGGCTTACCACACAGGCCGCTGGCCGCGCCAGGAGCCCACGTACGAGGGCAAGCGCATCGGCGTGATCGGCACCGGCTCGTCGGGCGTGCAGGTCATCCACTCGCTGGCCGGCAAGTGCAAGCACCTGACGGTGTTCCAGCGCACGGCGGTGTTCGTCGTGCCGGCCAAGAACCACCCGCTGACGCCCGAGATGCGCCAGCGCGCCCGCGCCACCTACGCCGAGCGCCGCGCGCTCAGCCGCATCACGCGCTTCGGCATCGCGGCGGCGATGCCGAACGACTCGGCGCTCGACGCCACGCCCGAGGAACGCCAGGCCAAGTTCGAGAACGCCTGGGTCAACAGCCAGCTGCTGGGCTTCCGCCAGTGCTTCGGCGACATCCTGTCCAACACCGAGGCCAACGACATGGTGGCCGAATTCATCCGCGGCAAGATCCGCGAAACCGTCAAGGACCCCGAGACGGCCAGGAAGCTGCTGCCGTACGGCTTTCCGTTCGGCACCAAGCGCCCGTGCCTGAGCGACACCTACTACAGCGTTTTCAACCGCGACGACGTGACGCTGGTCGACCTGAAGGAGACGCCCATCGTGCGCGTCGTGCCCAAGGGCATCGAGACCACCGAGGGCCTGATCGAGCTGGACATGCTGATCTACGCCACCGGCTACGACGCGCTGACCGGCGCGCTCACGCACATCGACGTGCGCGGCATCGGCGGCCGCAAGCTCACCGACAAGTGGGACGAAGGCGCCAAGACCTACCTGGGCCTGATGACCGCGGGCTTCCCCAACCTGTTCACCGTCACCGGCCCCGGCAGTCCCGGGCCGCTGGCCAACATGTCGATGAGCATCGAGCAGCACGTGGACTGGATCGCCGACTGCATGGTCTACCTGCGCAACCACGGCATCGTGCGCATCGACACCGAGCCCGCCCAGGAGAACGCCTGGATGGACCATGTGCAGGAAGTCGTCTCGCGCACGCTCTACGAGAAGGCGAACTCCTGGTACCGCGGCGCCAACGTGCCCGGCAAGCCGCAGATCTTCCTGCCCTACCTGGGCGGGCACGGCAACTACCGCAACAAGTGCAATGAAGTCGCGGCCATGGGCTACCAGGGTTTCGTGCTGACCCGCTCGCCCCAGGCGGGCAACACCGCCGCCTCGCGCTTCGCCGAAGCCGGCCTGGCAGGAGGTGCGGTATGAGCGGCGCACAAGCACAAGGGCGCCTGGCCGGCAAGGTCGCCTACATCACCGGCGCGGGCAGCGGCATCGGCCGCGCGGGGGCCCAGCTGTTCGCCCGCGAAGGCGCGCGCGTCGTGGTGGCCGAGTTCGGCGAGGAAGCGGGCAAGTCCTGCGTCGAGGCCATCAAGGCGGCGGGCGGGCAGGCCCTCTACGTCCATACCGACGTGACCAGCGAGGACAGCGTGCGCGCGTCCATCGACGCCGCCATGGCGCACTTCGGCCGCATCGACGTGCTCTACAACAACGCGGGCGGCTCCAGCGCCGAGGACACACAAGTCACCGACTGTCCGGTCGATGAGTTCTGGCGCGCCATCAAGCTGGACCTGTTCGGCACCTGGGTGACCTGCAAGTACGGCATCGCGGCCATGCTCAAGGGCGGCAGCGGCGGTTCGGTCATCAACAGCAGCTCGGTGTTCGCGCTGGTCGGCACGCGCAACAAGGATGCCTACACGGCCGCCAAGGGCGGCATCTCGGCCATCACGCGCTCCATGGCGGCCGAGTACGCGCCGCAGCGCATCCGCGTCAACGCGGTGGCGCCAGCCATCACGCTGACCGAGCGCGTCAAGGGCCTGCTGCAGGTGCAGCCCGATGTGCTGGCCAAGACCGGCGAACGCCAGTTGCTCGGCCTGACCCAGCCCGAGGAGGTCGCGGCCATGGCGCTGTGGCTGGCCACGGACGAATCCAGGACCGTGACCGGCCAGGTCATCGCCATCGACGGCGGCATGTCCGCCTCTTGATACGTCAATGACAAAAACCAAGGAGACTTCCGTGAGAAAGCATCTCAGCACCCTCGCACTGGCCACGCTCGCCGCAACGGGCGCACTGGCCCAGGGCCAGCCCATCCGCATCGTCGGCCCGGTAGACATGAGCGGCGGCGCAGCCGACGTGGGACGCGATGCGCTGGCGGGCTTCCAGTACGCCATCGAGCAGCTCAACAAGAACGGCGGCGTGCTCGGCCGGCAACTGGTGTATGAGCACCAGGATGGCGGTGGCAACCCGCAGCGCTCGATCTCGCAGGGCAACAGCCTGCTGCAGCAGGGCGGCGCGGCGCTGGTGCTGTCGCCGCAGTCCTCGGCCGCCGCGCTGGCGTTCAACAAGGTGTTCACGCCCAAGGCCAAGGTGCCGGTCTGCGTGGGCGTCTCCACCAGCGACGCCATCACGATGAAGGACTTCAACCCCTACGTGTATTCGGTCACGCCGACTTCCTTCATGGAAGGGCGCGCCCTGGCGGCGCACTTCGCCAAGCTGCCCTACAAGCGCTATGCCATGCTGAGCGCCGACTACGCGGGCGGGCGCGACGTCGTCTCCCGCGTGCGCAACTCCCTGAAAGCATTGCGCCCGGACATCGAAATCGTGGCCGAGGAATACCCGAAGTTCGGCGCCACCGACTACACGGCATCCATCAACAAGCTGCTGGCCGCCAAGCCCGACTACGTGTTCTCCATCCTGTATGGCGCTGATCTGCTGACGTTCTCCAAGCAGGCCAACTCCATCGGCTTCTTCAAGCAGATCAACAACAAGTTCGCGGCGCTCTACGATTTCAATACCCTGAAGGCCATGGGCGAAAACGCTCCCGTGGGCACCGAGGGCTACCAGCGCGCCCCGGCCAACTATCTGAGCCGGCAAAGCGCGCAAGCCAAGACCTTCATCGATGGCTTCAAGTCCAAGACCGGCGGCTATCCGTCCGACTGGACCATCATGAGCTACGACTGCGTGATGACCTGGGCGCAGGCAGCCACGGCGGCCAAATCGATCGAGCCGGACGCGGTCATGAAGGCCATCGAGAGCAACAAGTTCAACTCGCCGCGCGGCGCCTTCCAGTTCGCCGCCTACGACCACCAGGCCGACGTGCCCACCTTCATGGGCGTGGTGACGCAAAGCAAGGAATTCGGCCAGCCGGTGCTGGACATCAAGGAAGTGCTGTCCGGCGCGGCATCCCGCCCCAGCGAGGAAACCGTGCGCGCCATCCGGGCCGAACGCTGAGCGCACGGAGGCAACCATGAGCAACACGGAAAAGACAAAGCTGGCCGTCGTCACCGGCGCGGCCTCGGGCATCGGCCGCCGCGTGGTGGAGCGGCTCCTGGCCGGGCCATGGCAGGTGTGGGCGCTGGACTTATCACAGGAGCGGCTGGCGCAGATGGCGCAGGAACTGGGTGCGGGCGCACGCCTGCGCACCCTGGCGTGCGACGTGGCGAGCCCCGCCAGCGTGCAGGATGCCTTTGCCTGCATACGCGGCGAAAGCGCCAGCATCGACGCGCTCATCTGCAGCGCCGGCGTGGTGCGCGCAGGGCCGCTGGCTGCCCATGCGCCCGAAGACCTGGACTTCATGATGAGCGTCAACATCAAGGGCACCTGGCTGTGCGTGCGCGAGGCCCTGCCCGCGCTCAAGCACGGCGCGTCCGTCGATGACCCGGCGCGCGTCATCTTCCTCGGCTCGGTCACCGGCATGATGCCCAAGGCCGGCAGCGGCTTCTACGGCGCCACCAAGTCGGCCGTACATGCGCTGGCCAGCATCTTCGCGGTGGAACTGGCGTCGTCGGGCATCACCGTGAACACGGTCGCGCCCGGCAGCGTGGACACGCCCATGCGCGAGCAGGTGCTGGCGGCCAGCAACGTCTCGGGCTACAAGACCTATGGCACCTCGCCGATGGGCCGCATCGCCTGCACCGATGATGTGGCGGGCGCTATCCTCTATCTGCTCAGCGACGCGGCGCGGTTCGTGAACGGCGCCATCCTTCCGGTGGACGGCGGCAGCCGCGCCGCCCTGACGTAAGGAGCCGCGCCATGGATACCGTGTCACGGCGGATCGCCGCCTTCACCTCGCGCCTGGCCTGGGACGCCATCCCCGCGCCGGTGCAGGACAAGTGCAAGGCCAGCCTGCTGCACAACCTGGGCGTGGCCGTGGCGGGCGGCCCGCTGCTGGCGGTGCCCGCGCCCTACCTCGACGCGCGGCACGAGGAAGGCGCGGCCGCCCCGTCGCGCCTGCTCATCAGCGGCCGCGCGGCCACGGTGGAAACCGCCGCGTTGGTCAACGGCGCGCTGATGCACGCCCGCGCGCAGGACGACGTGTATTTCCCAGGCCTCACACATGCCGGTTCGGCCATGATCCCGGCCGCGCTGGCGCTGGCCGAGGCCAGGGCGCAATCGGGGCAGGAGCTGCTCACCGCCCTGGTGGCGGGCTACGAAGCAGCGGCCGCCCTGAGCCAGGGCTTCGCCATGCGCAGCTCGCTGCGGGGCTTCCGGCCCACGGGCATCTTCGGCGTGTTCGCCTCCACCGTGGCGGCGGCGCGCCTGCTGGCGCTGGACGAGGCCGCCACGGCCGACGCCATCGGCATCGCGGCCCACATGGCGGCAGGCACCAGCCAGCCCTGGGTGGCCGGCACGCCGGAATGGCAGTTGCACATCGGCTTTGCCGCGCGCAACGGCATCACGGCGGCGCGCCTGGCAGAGGCCGGAATGCGCGGCGCGCCCGACGCGCTGGAAGGCAAGGCGGGCTTCTACCGCGCGTTCTGCGACGGCGCCGAGAACCCGGACGCCGTGGCGCGCGACCTGGGGCAGACCTGGCGCTCGCTGGAAGTGACCTACAAGCCCTTCGCGGTCTGCGCCATCCTGCAAATGCCCGTCACGCAAGCCATCGCGCTGGCGCGCGAGCACGACCTGCGGCAGGAGGACATCCGCGCGGTGCGCCTGCGCCTGCCGCCGGTGGAGGCCGCCGTGCCCGGCACCGATTCGCGCGGCCCCTATGCGGGCCTGGGCGCAACGCTGATGAGCGCGCAGTTCTGCCTCTCTATGGCGCTGACGCGCCGCGGCGCGCGCGGCTCGGACTTGCAGCGCCTGCAAGACCCCGAACTGCAGCCGCTGATCGACCGCAGCAGCGTGGTTCCCGATGCCGGCTTGCCCACGCGGGGCTTCGTGCTGGAGGTCGATTGCACCGACGGCCGCACCCTGCGCCGCGAATCCCCGCCCGAGGGCGAGCCCTTCAACTGGAGCGGCGAGGAAGTCGCCACCAATCTGCGCGCCATGCGGGACGAGCTGCCGCTGGACGCGCCAGGCCTGGAGCGGCTGATCACGGTGGCGCTGCACGCGCAGCAGCACGGCGCGGCCGACATCGTGGACACCTGCATTGCCAAGCCGACCTCTCGCTGAGGTCGAACCAAGGAGACAAACGCATGAACACCCCCACCCATGCCATGAAAGCGGAATTCGAACACTTGCATGGCTTCTGGAGCGACCAGTTGGAGCGCGCCCTTGAAGAAGCGCCCGACTTCTTCGGCAGCTACCTCTGCATGGCGCGCGTTGCCCTGGGCGCAGGCCATCTGGAGCCCAAGCTGTGCGATTTCGTCATGCTGGCGGCCAGCGCCAGCGTGACCCATCTCAATGCGGAGGCAGTCGGCCTGCACATCCAGGGCGCCATGCGGCATGGAGCCACCCGCGCCGAAATCGCGGAAGTGCTCCAGATCTCGTCAGTACTGGGCATTCACGCCTATATGACTGGCGTGCCCGTTTTGCTGGATGAACTCTCCAAATCCGGCACGCCGGTGGACACCGCCTTTCCTCTTGGCGAGAAATTCGAAAGAGTCAAGGCGGATTTCACCAAAAACCGAGGGTATTGGAGCGATGAGCTGCAATCCATGGTGCGTACCTCTCCCGAATTTTTCGATGGCTACACGGCATTCTCATCCCAGCCATGGAAAACCGGCCCCTTGCCGCCCATGGTCAAGGAACTGCTTTATGTCGCCATCGACGTGGACACCACGCATCTCTTCGAGCCGGGCATCCGCATCCATGTGCGCAACGCATTACGCCACGGCGCGACACCGGCGCAGATATTGCAAGTCATGCAAATCACCAGCTGCCTCGGAATGCAGAGTTTTCTGCTGGGCATTAATCATATGCCGCGGGGCTGAAGAATAAAAGAATCATTCAATTCTTAAAGAGGAGAAGCAACCATGAAAACGCTCAAGACCCTCGCGATCAGCGCACTGCTGCTGGCTGGCACAGCCCATCTGGCGGTCAGTGCTGAAGGGCCGGTCCGCATCAGCGCCACTTTCGAGCTCAGCGGCGCCGCCGCCGACGTATCCCGGGATGCATTGGAGGGCACCAAATACGGGGTCGAACATGTCAATCAAAACGGCGGCGTGCTGGGGCGGCAGATTGCATTGACGTACCAGGACAACGGAACCAATGCGCAAAAGGCCATCAATCAGGCCAACTCGATGATCAAAGATGGCGCCAACAATCTGCTGATTACCGCCAGTTCTTCCAGCTCTGTCGCGGTGAATAAGACCGTAACGGCCCGCGAGAAGGTTCTGACCTGCGCGAGCACATCGCAAACCGACGACCTGACCATCAAGGATTTCAATCCCTATATCTTTGCGGTGAGCCCCAACAGCTATATGGTGATGCGCTCCATTGCCACCTACCTGGCGAAACAGCCTTACAAACGCTACGCCGTTTTGGCAGCGGACTATACGGGCGGCCGCATCGGCGCCAACCGGTTCAAGGAGTTCCTGAAGCAATTCAACCCCCAGGCGGAAATCGTCGTGGAAGAATATCCAAAATTCGGTGCTTCGGATTTCACACCGCCCATCAACAAGATACTCGCGGCCAAGCCTGATTATGTGTTCAGCATGTTGTTTGGCAACGATCTGCTGACGTTTTCAAAGCAAGCGGGCGCCGTTGGCTTTTTCCAGCAAATCAACCATCGCATCAGCGGGCTTTACGATGGCCTGACCTTGAAGGCCATGGGCAGCAATGCCCCGATTGGCACGGACGGCTATCAGGCGGCCGCCATGAATGGGATCGCCGCCTCTTCTCCGGAAGGGAAAAAATTCGTCGAAACCTACAAGGCCAAGCATGGCCACTATCCGTCCGACTGGTCCGTCGTCGGTTTCGAGTGCGTGTCCGTATGGGCCCAGGCGGCCAACAGCGCCAAATCGCTGGAGCCCGGCAAGGTCATGGCGGCCATTGAATCCCAGACCTTCAAATCACCGCGCGGCGATTTCAAATTCGGCAAGTTCGACCATCAAGCCGAAGTGCCGGTCTATATCGGCAAGGTCGCACAGAGCACCGAATATGGCCAGGCGGTGGTCGAGATGAAGGAAATCGTTCCCGGCAAAGACAGCCGTCCGTCAGAACAGGCCGTCATGAAAATGCGCAAAGGCGATTGATTTCGCACTTCCATAAAACACGGATTACGCGAATCCGGTTCAGGCAATACATTCCTCCTATAAGAATGCCTGACGCCCCGGTTTGCGCGAGTCCCATCAAGGAGATTTCGATATGACCGTAATTCTTCCGCCAGGCGGCATGACCTTCCGATGGAGGCGCGCATGAACTGGCAACTGTTCTCGTCCCAGGTACTGGCCGGCGTGGCCAACGGCGCGCTTTATTTTTTGGTGGCCTCGGGCCTGACCCTGCTGTGGGGAGCCCTGGGCGTGGTGAATCTCGCGCATGGCTCGTTCTTCATGCTCTCGGCCTTTGCCGGCGCGGTCTGCCTGCAGGCTTTCGGGCCCGAGATCGGCTTGCCGCTGGCGCTGGTGATCGTGCCGCTGGGGGCTGCGGTCTTTGGCGCGCTGCTGGAGATGGGCCTGTTCCGGCGCGTTTACACATCGGGCATGTGGGGGCAGTTGCTCGTGTCCTTCGGCCTTGTGCTGCTGCTCAACAACGTGGCGCGCCTGATCTTCGGCACCGAGGCGCGCTCGCTGCCCCCGCCCCAGATGCTGTCGGGCTTCATCGAGCTGGGCAGCCTGCGGCTGGCCACCTACCAGTTGGCCGTGCTCGTGGTCACGGCGCTGGTCGCCATTTATCTCTGGTATCTGCTCGCGCGCAGCCGCACGGGCCGCCTGATCCGCGCGGCGGTGGACGACCCGCAGATGCTGGGCGCCATCGGCGTGGACGTGCGGCGCCTGCGCACCATGGTGATGGCCATCGCCGCGCTGCTGGCCGGCATCGCGGGCGTCATCGCCGTGCCGCGCGGCGCCATCAATCTGGGGCTGGACGTGCAGATCGTGGTGATCGCCTTCGCCGTCATCGTCATCGGCGGGCTGGGCGCCATCTGGGGCAGCCTGGCGGCGGCCATGATCATCGGCGTCGCGGAAGCGGTATCGACCATGTTCCTGGACCAGGGCAGCGAAGTCGTGATCTTCGCCGTGATGGTGCTGGTGCTGCTGGTGCGCCCGACGGGGCTGCGCACGATTGTCGGGAGGGAATGAAATCATGGAACGTTTTTCCGCACGCCGCCTGGCGCTGCTGCTGGCCTCGGGGCTGGCGCTGTGCCTGCTGCCGCTGGTGCTGCCCGCCACGGCATTGCCCGAAATCACGCGCATCGTGGTGCTGGCCGGAGTGGCCATGTGCCTGAACCTGCTGGTGGGCACCTCGGGCCTGATCTCGATGGGCCAGGGCCTGTTCCTGGGCTTTGGCGCCTATGCCGTCGCGCTGGGTACCTTGCGCTACAACCTCAGCTACGGCCAGGCGGCCTTGATCGCCTTGGGGCTGGCACTGCCGCTGTCGCTGATCGTGGCCCTGATCTCGCTGCGCGCCAGGCATTTGTTCTTCGGCCTGCTGACCATGGCCATCGGCCAGGTGGCCTTCGTGCTGGTGGCGCGCAATTACGAGCTGACCGGCGGCGACGACGGCCTGTTCGGCATCGACCCGCCTGCGTGGGCGCAAAGCGAGCTGGAGCAGCACTATCTGGCGGTGGCCGCGTTCGTCGTGATCTCCCTGATCCTGTTGCGCCTGCTGGCCTCGCCCTTCGGCGCCACGCTGGGCGCCATCCGCGACAACCCCGACCGCATCGCCTCGCTGGGCGGCAACCCCAAGCTCTACGAGATCGCGGTCATGGTCATCGGCGGCATGTTGACCACCGTGCTCGGCGTGGTCTGGGCCGCCACCGAAGGCGGGGTCGAGCCCAGCCTGTTCTCCTGGGTCACGAGTGCGCTGCTGCTGATGATGGTGGCCCTGGGCGGGCGTTCGATCTTCCTCGGGCCGCTGCTGGGGGTGCTGATCCTGGAAGTCTCCAGGGTCTATCTGCACAAGTATTCGTCCAACTCCGACCTGGTCGTGGGAGCCCTGGTCATTGCCTGCGCCATCTTCTTCCCCGAAGGCGTGGGGCCGGCCATCCAGGGCGCCATGCGCCGCCTGGGCCCGGGCAAGGCCGCCATCAAGGAGGGCATGTGATGCACGCGGCAAATCCATCCTCTTCGCCGTCTTCTTCGCTGGTGCTCAAGGCCAGCGGGCTGAAAAAGTCCTTCGGCGGCTTCACGGCCACCAACGATGTCTCCTTCGAAGTGCACGCGGGCGAAGCCCTGGCCATCATCGGCCCCAATGGCGCCGGCAAGAGCACCTTGTTCGACCTGCTCACGGGACGCAAGAAGCCCGATGCCGGCACCGTGGAGCTGTTTGGCGAACCCGTCACGCACCTGCCGCCCTGGCAGCGCGTCAAGCGCGGCATCGGCCGCTCGTTCCAGGTCAGCAGCGTGTTCAAGTCCTACTCCGCGCTGGAGAACGTGCAGATGGGACTGATGGTCTCGTCGGGCCAGTCCTGGGGCATGTGGAGCCGGGCCGCCAACACCCGGCGCGACGAAGCGCTGGCGGTGCTGGACAAAGTGGGCCTGACGGCCAAGCGCGACGTGCCCGCCGGCGACCTCTCCTACGGCGACCAGCGCACGCTGGAGCTGGCCGTGGCCCTGTCCACGCGGCCCAGGCTGCTGCTGCTCGATGAACCCACGGCCGGCATGGGCCGCGAGGAATCGCGCGAATGCCTGGCCCTGATCCGCGAGATCGCCGCCCGCGAGCGACTGCCCATCGTGTTCGTGGAGCACGACATGGACATCGTGTTCTCGTTCGCCAGCCGCGTCATGGTGCTGGTGGCCGGGCAAGTGCTGGTCGATGCCGCGCCGCAGGCGGTGCGCAGCGACGAACGTGTGAAGGAGGCCTATTTTGGCGAAGACATCTGAACCCCTGCTGCAGGTCTCGAACCTGGACGCCGGCTACGGGCATGTGAAAGTCATCCGCAACGCCCAGCTTTCGGTCGCCGCAGGCGAAGTGGTCGGCCTCGTGGGCCGCAACGGAGCGGGCAAGACCACCTTCCTGTCCAGCCTGATCGGCCTGCTGCCCAGCAGCCAGGGCAGCATACGCCTGGCCGGAGAGGATCTGGCCGGCCTGCCCGCGCACGAGCGCGTGCACAAGGGACTGGTGATTTCGCCGTCGGGCGGGCGCCTGTTCAAATCGCTGACCGTGGAGGAAAACCTGTTGCTGGGCCTGCCCTCGGCCACGGAAAACGACCTCCAGCCGGTGCTGGAGCTGTTTCCCGAGCTGCATAAGCTGCGCAGCCGCTACGCGGGCAAGCTGTCGGGCGGCGAGCGCCAGATGGTGGCCATAGGCCGCGCGCTGATGCTCAAGCCCAAGCTGGTGCTGCTCGACGAGCCCAGCGAAGGCCTGGCGCCCATCGTGGTGCTGCGCGTGGCCGAGGCCATCAAGGCCCTGCGCAAGACCGGCATCGCCATGCTGGTGGCCGAGCAGAACGTCAAGTTCACCGACGTGATCTGCGAGCGCTGGTTCCACATCGACAAGGGCGCGATCTCGCCTCTGGCGGGTCAACAAACATAGCGCGGGCAAATCCATGCAAACGGCCTCCCCGATCCGGGAGGCGTCCCACCATCAAACCAAAGGAGTACGCCATGAGCGCAGCCAAGAATATTGACGCCGTCGTCGTCGGCACCGGTTTTGCCGGTGTCTATGCGATCCACAAGCTGAGAAGCCTCGGGCTTTCCGTGCGGGCCTTCGAGGCCGGCTCGGACGTCGGCGGCACGTGGTACTGGAACAAGTACCCCGGCGCGCGCTGCGACGTGGACAGCATGGAATATTCCTTCGGCTTTTCCAACGAGATCCAGCAGAAATGGAACTGGAGCCATCGCTTCTCGTTCCAGCCCAGCATCCAGAGCTACATCTCCCACGTGGCCGACGCGGTGGATGTCCGCCGCTTCGTCACGTTCAATACCAGGGTGGTGTCGCAGACCTATGACGAGCAGCGCCAGCGCTGGACGGTGACGACCGACAAGGGCGAGGTCGTCGAATGCCAGTTCTGCGTGATGGCCACCGGCAACCTCACGGTGCCGCTGTACCCGGACATCCCCGGCCTGGACAGTTTCGCCGGCGAGAAATACCACTCTGCCCGCTGGCCCGAGGCCCCGGTCGATTTCACCGGCAAGCGCGTGGCGGTGTTCGGCACGGGTGCCACCGGCATTCAGATCATCCCCGAGGTGGCCAGGCAGGCGGCGCGCGTCTTCGTCATGCAGCGTTCGCCCAACTTCTCGCTGCCGGCAGGCAACAAGCCCTTGCAGCCCGAGGAACTCGCGGAGTACCGCAAGGACTATCCCGAGCGCCGCAAACGGGCGCGCAAGCACATGGTCGGCATTTCCCACGTGCCCGAACCGACGCAGTCGGTTCTCGAATTGAGCGAGGACGAGGCCAATGCCGAGTTCGAAAAGCTGTGGGCGATAGGCGGCAGCTTCAACTTTCAGCTGGCGTTCAACGACTTCATGAAGGACGAGCGCGCCAACCAGCGCTTCGCCGACTTCGTGCGCCGCAAGATCCGCGAAACGGTGAAGGACCAGGCGACCGCCGAAAGGCTCTGCCCCTATGACCACCCGATCGGATCAAAGCGCATCTGCATCGACACCGGCTACTACGAGACCTACAACCGCGACAACGTCGAGCTGATCAGCCTGCGCGAGACGCCCATCCAGCGGATCACGCCCAAGGGGATCGTGACCGAGGCGGGCGAGATCGAGGTGGACGCCATCGTCTTCGCCACCGGGTTCGACGGCGTCACCGGCGCGCTGACGGCCATCGACGTCACGGGACGCCACGGCGTCAAGCTCGCCGAGAAGTGGCAGCAGGGGGTGGGCTCCTACATGGGCTTCACCATCCACGGCTTTCCCAACATGTTCATCATCACGGGGCCGGGCAGCCCGTCCGTGAAGTCCAACATGGTGATGTCCATCGAGCAGCACGTCGAGCTGATCGGCGACACCATTGCATACATGCGCAGCCACGATGTGGGCGCCATGGAAGCGACGGAAGAGGCCGAGCAATCATGGATGCAGCACGTCGACGAGGTCGCGAGCAAGACGCTCTTCGTGAAAGGGGACTCCTGGTACAACGGGGCCAACGTGCCGGGCAAGGCACGCAGGTTCGTCATCTACGTCGGCGGCGTCAACAACTACCGCCTGGCCGTGGAAGGCATGGTCGCCGACGGCTATCGCGGCATGGTGCTGGAGCCCGATCGCAGCCACCAGCAAGCCGAGGCTTCCGCCAATCCCTGACGCCGTGGCCAGCCTGTAGCCATTCAAGGAAAAAGAGCATCCAGCGCTTGCCCATCAAGCGCTGGATGCTCTTTTTTCAGGAGCACACGAACCCGGGCCTACAGCCGCTCCAGCAGTTGCCGCCGCATGAGCTTGCCGTTGGCGCTCATCGGCAGTTCGTCGATGGCGATGATGCGCGCGGGCCGCTTGTAGGGCGCGAGGTGCTCGCGCAGATGCTGGCGCAGCGCGGCCTCGTCGGGCGGGTGGGCGCGGTCGGGCACGATGAAGGCGATCACGGCCTCGTTGCCGTCCGCCTCCTTCTGGCCCACCACCGCCGAGCGCTGAACGCCCGGGAACTGGTTGAGCGCCTGCTCCACCTCGCCCGGATAGACGTTGAAGCCCGAGCGGATGATCATCTCCTTGATGCGGCCCACGATGAACAGCGCGCCGTCGGCGTGCAGCTCGCCCAGGTCGCCGCTGGCGTACCAGCCGCCCTCGCGCATCACCTCGGCGGTGGCCTGCGGGTCGCGGAGGTAGCCGGGCATCAGGCCCACGCCGCGCAGCCAGATCTCGCCGCGCTCGCCGGCGGGCTGCTCGCGCCCCGTGGCGGGATCGACGATGCGCAGTTCCGCGCCGGGAAAGGCGTAGCCCGAACTGGTGTCCTGGCGCGTTTCTCCCAGGCGCGTGGCGTGCAGCGAGCCCGCGTATTCCGACAGGCCGTAGCCGTGGTGCAGCGTCTGGCCGAACGTGGCCTCGACCTTCTGCTTGAGCGCCATGTCCAGCGGCCCCGCGCCCGCGTACAGGTAGCGCAGATGCGGCGCCTTGGGGTGAGGCAGCCCATGCTCCGCGCAGTATTGCAGCAGGCGCGCGAACAGCGCGGGCGGGCCCTGCACCTGGGACACGCCCCGGTGCGCCAGCGCATCGAACAGCTCGGCCGGGTCGAACTGCGGCCGCATCTCCAGCGACGCGCCCGCGTACAGCGAGGCCAGCAGCACGGTGCCCAGGCCGAAGATGTGCGTCATCGGCGCGTAGGCGTAGACCTTGTCGTCGGGCCCCAGCGCGCGCGATTCGGCCGAGACGCGCGCGAAGTGCAGCACGCCGCGGTGGGTCATCATCACGCCCTTGGGCGCGCCCGTGGTGCCCGAGGTGAAGATGATGGCGGCCACATCGCTCGCCAGCGGCTCGGGCTCGGCCCGCGCCTCGGCGCGCGCGGCGCCGCGCAGCAGGCCGGGCACGCGCGAGGGCTCGGCGCCCGCGCGCGCGGCGTGCGCGGCGGCGGCGGGCGACACCCCGGCGGTGAAGTACAGCAGGCGCGCGTCGGCCTTGGCCGCGAAGGCGTCGACCTCGCCCGGCGCCATGCGCGCGTTGACGCCGCAGGACCACGCGCCCACGCGGCTGCAGGCGATCAGCAGCGCGGCGTGCTCGGGGCAGTTCTCGGCCACCACCAGCACGCGGTCACCGGGGCGCACGCCGCTGGCGCGCAACTCGTCCGTCAGCAGGTCGGCCATGGCGCCCAGGCCGGCATAGCTCAGGGCGCGGTCCGGCAGGTGGATGAAGGGCCGCGCGGGCGCCTCGGCCAGCCAGCGGTCCAGCAGTTCGTGAATGCGTTCGGCCATGTTCAATCCACCTCGATGCCCTGGGTGACGGTGGCCCAGGTGGCGCGCTCCCTGGCCGCGCGCTCGGCCAGCGCGGCGGGCGGGCCGCTCCAGGGTTCGTAGCCCAGTTCCTTCAGGCGGGCCTGCACCTCGGGCCGGGCCAGCACGGTGTTGAAGGCCTTGTTGAACCGTTCCACCTGCGCGGCGGGCAGGCCCTTGGGCGCGTACACGCCGTACCAGCCGCCGATGTCCAGCCCCTGCAGGCCGGCCTCGGCGAAGGTGGGCACCTCGGGCAGCGAGGGGTTGCGCCGCGGCGCCATGATGGCGATGGCGCGCAGCTTGCCGGACTGGATGTGCGGCGCGGCGGTGCTCACGATGTCCATCATCATGCTGATCTGCCCGCCCAGCAGGTCGGACACGGCGGGCGCGTTGCCTTTGTAGGGAATGTGGTTGAGCGTGACGCCCGCGCGGTGCGCGAACAGCAGCACGCCCAGGTGGTTGGACGAGCCCACGCCCGAGGAGCCGTAGCTCAGCGTGCCCGGGTGGGCCTTGGCGTAGTCCACCAGTTCCCTGGTGTTCTTGAAGGGCTGGGCCGGATGGGCCATGAGCACGTTGTAGTAGCTGAGCACGGGGGCGACGGGCGCCAGGTCCTTGGCCGGGTCGAAGCTCATCTTGCGCATCACGTTCGGGCTGATGGTGATGGTGGGGCTGGCGGCCAGCCACAGGGTGGCGCCGTCGGGCCGGGCGCGCGCCACTTCAGCGCCCGCCAGCGTGCCGCCCGCGCCGCCCTTGTTGTCCACCACCACGGCGGCGCCCAGCTCCTTCGCCAGATGCGGCGCCAGCAGGCGCGCGGTCTGGTCCACCGGGCCGCCGGCCGCGTAGCCGACGACGAGGCGGACCGGCGCGGCGTCGCCCTGCGCCCGCGCGGAACCCTGGACGCCCAGCGCCGCCAGCGCGGCGGCGGCCAGCCAGTGGCGGCGGGTGGCATGGAACATGGAGGTCTCCTGAAGTTTCGGGTCAAAAATGCCGCCAGCGCCCGTGTATAAAGCGCTGGCAGCTATTGTTTTCATAGTCCAAAGGCCGCGCCGCCGCGGCGCAGCAGTTCGTGCGCCTGGCGCTCCAGCTCGGCCCGGTGCCCGGGCGCGGCGATGTCGATCATGCGTTGCACGCGCTTGGACAGCGGCTGGCCGCGCAGGTCGGCCACGCCGTGTTCGGTGACGATCAGGCCCGCGTCGCAGCGCGGCGTGCTCACCGGGCCGCTGAGTTGCGCCACGATGCGCGTCGCGCCCTTGGCGGTCGACGGCAGCGCCACGATGGGCAGGCCGCCCCGGCTGCGCGCGGCGCCGCGCAGAAAGTCCACCGCGCCACCCACGCCGCCGACGTACACGCCGCCCGCCACTTCGGCGTTGACCTGGCCGGTCAGGTCCACCTCGATGGCGGCATTGATCGCCACCAGCTGGTTCAGGCTGGCGAGCACCTCGGGGTCGTGCGTGTAGTCAGTGCCGCGCAGCGCCAGCGCGGGGTTGGTATGGGCCCAGCGGCGCAGCTTTTCGGTGCCCATGAGGATGCCCGCAACGGACACGCCCGCATCGCGCCCCTTGCGCGCATTGGTCAGCACGCCGGCCTCGGCCAGCGCCACCACACCGTCGCCCGCGGCGCCGGTGTGCAGGCCCAGGTCGCGCCGGCCGTGCAGCGCGGACAGCACCGCCTCGGGCAGCTTGCCGATGCCCACCTGCAGCGTGGCGCCGTCCTGCACGTGGGCCGCGATGTGGCGCGCGATGGCCTGCTCGGCCGGGCCGGGCTCGGCGCCCTCGGCGTCGATGGGCGGGTGCTCGGCATCGACGAGCAAGGCGAAGTCATCGGCCTTCAGGTGCACGCTGCCGTGCGTCCATGGAATGTCGGGGTTGACCTCGCCGATGACCACGCGGGCCTTTTCCAGCGCCGCCGTCAGGTATTCGTGCACCAGGCCCAGGCTGTAGCGGCCCTGAGCGTCGGGCGGAGAGACTTGCAGCAGCACCACGTCCGCCGCCAGCACGCCCGCGCGGATC
Source organism: Acidovorax sp. (assembly GCA_047601665.1). Lineage (GTDB taxonomy): Bacteria > Pseudomonadota > Gammaproteobacteria > Burkholderiales > Burkholderiaceae_C > JASGIT01. The sequence continues at coordinate 3,412,891 of JASGIT010000001.1, read as the reverse complement.
AGGCCCGGCAGGTGCGAGTAGTGGCTGGGCAGCGCATCGAGCACGCCGGCTTTGGCCAACGCCCGGTGCGTGCCGCCCGCGATGTAGCCGAAGAAGTCGATCGCATCGGCCTGCTCGGGCCGCAGCGTGTCGGAGTTGCCGATGCCCACGAACACCGAGAGCCGCCCGCCCTGCGCGAGCGCGTGGCGGTGCTGCACTACCGCGCGCGTCAGCGTCAGCGGCTCGGCCGTGGCCTGGCCCCACCACAGGGTATCTCCGGCACGCAGCAAGCCCTGCAGGTGGTCTATCAGAATTGCTTGATCCATTGGTCGCGCTTTCACATCCGCCGGCCCCGTCGGGCCGCCCGGCTTCATCAAATTTCGGCGGCCATGATTCCCGAGCCCGCCAGCGGCTGCAATGCGCCGGCCCCGGTTGTTCCGTACTTCAAAAATCATGCGCAGCCGGCATCTGGCGTCTGCATTGGCCCTGCATTGCCCGGAGTACGGAACGACAGCCAGTGCGCCGCGTATTCGACGTAACCGAATCGCCACTTCGAGACTTGCCACTTGGATGCAGGCGGCGATTTTTGCAGCATGTCGCACTCATTGACGCCCCGGATGGGTCAGCGAGTTCCCATTCTTTCAATCCAACAGGAGACAAGCGCCATGCCATCCACACCACCGCGCGTACGCAGCGGGCTTTTCGTGGTCTTTCTATGCTTTCTGACGATCGTGGCCGACGGCTACGACTTGATCGTCTATGGCGCCACCGTTCCCAGCCTGCTGGCCGAGCCGGGCTGGCACATGACGCCGGCCACGGCGGGCATGGTCGGCAGCTGGACGCTCGCGGGCTTGATGACGGGCTTTCTGCTGGCCGGCTGGCTCACCGACCGCCTGGGGCGCCGCAACCTGATCATGCTGGGCGTGCTGTGGTTCTCGGTCGGCTGCGCCACCTGCGCGCTGGCCACCTCGCCGCAGTTCCTGGGCATTGCGCGGTTTTTCAGCGGCATCGGCCTGGGCGGCGTGGTGCCTTGCGCGGTGGCCCTGACGGCGGAGTACGCGCCGCGCAACCGGCGCCAGCTCTACAACGGCTTCATGCTGACCGGCTACGCGGCAGGGGGCATCGTCTCGGCCCTGTTCGCGCTGGCGATGCTGCCCGAGCACAGCTGGCGCTGGCTGTATGCGTTCGGCGGGCTGTATGTGCTGATTCTGCCGATCATGTATTTCGGCCTGCCCGAGTCGGTGGGCTACCTGGTGGGGCGTGGCCGCACGGCCGAGGCCGGGAAGCTGGCCGGGCACTACGGCATCGACTTCGCCGCCGTGCAACAAGAGCACGCCGAGCACGCCCGGCAGGCCGAGCACCGCTCCGAAGGCTACCGGCTGCTGTTTTCCGACCGGTTCCGCACCGCGGCCATCCTGTTCATCATCGTGATGTTCTTCACCCAGTTGGTGATCTACGGCCTCAACACCTGGCTGCCGCAATTGATGCGCAATGCCGGCTATCCGCTGGGCTCGTCGCTGCAATTCATGCTGGTGCTGCAGCTGGGCGCCGTGGTGGGCACGCTGGTCGGCGCCACGCTGGCCGACCGCTGGGGCCCCAAGCGCGTGACGGTGCCGGTCTTCCTGATCGGCGCGGTCTCGCTGCTGGCCCTGAGCCAGAAGCCGGACTTCGCCTGGCTGATGGTGGCCGTGTTCGGCGCGGGCGTGGGCACGATCGGCTCCAGCACGCTGGTGTACGGCTACATCGCCGCGCATTTCCCGGTGGCCTGCCGTGGCTCCGCCGTCGGCGCATCGCTGGGGCTGGGGCGCCTGGGCGCCATCCTGGGCCCGATGATGGGCGGCTGGATCATCGGCGCGGGCTTCGGCCACCAGTGGAACTTCTATGCCTTCGCCCTGCCGGCGGCGATCGCGGCGCTGGTGCTGGCCTTCATCCCGCGCGGCCGCGATGCCTGATGGAAGCACGTCGTTCAGGCGAGCGGCGCCAAATGATCCGGCACTTTCGTAGTACGGAACAGATGAACCCATCCCGTTGACCCGGCGCCCCGCGTTCCATCCAATGGGTGGAGTCGCTGGGCGTTGTTTTTCCGCGCAGCGCAGACCCACGAGGAGACCACGATGGACATGGAATTAACCGGCCGGCGCGTACTGATCACCGGCGCATCGCAAGGCATTGGCGAAGGGCTGGCCCAATCCTTCGCCGCCGAAGGCTGCCACCTCGCGCTGGTGGCACGCTCGGCCGACAAGCTCGAAGCCCTGGCCGCCAGCCTGCGCGCCGCGCACGGCGTGCAGGTCGATGTGCTGCCGCTGGACATGACGCAGCCCGGCGCCATTGACCAGATCATGGCTTTTGCAGGCGAGATTGACGTGCTGGTGAACAACGCCGGCGCCATTCCCGGCGGCAACCTGTGGGACGTGGACGCGCAGGCCTGGCGCAAGGGCTGGGAACTGAAGGTGTTCGGCTACATCGACCTCACGCGCGCCATGTACCTGCGCATGAAGCAGCGGGGCCACGGCGTCATCCTCAACAACATCGGCAACGGCGGCCAGAACCCGGATTTCAACTACATCGCGGGCTCCACCGGCAACGCGGCGCTGATGGCCTTCACCTGCGCTTTAGGCGGGCGCAGCCTGGAGGACGGCATCCGCGTGATCGGCGTCAACCCCGGCCCCGTCGCCACCGAGCGCATCGCCAAGGTGATGCGCAACCACGCCGCGCGCCTGCTGGGCGACGAATCGCGCGCGGGCGAGCTGCTGGCGGCCTACCCGCTGGGCCGCAGCGCCACGGTGCCGGAAGTGGCCGACCTGTTCGTCTACCTGGCCTCGCCGCGCTCCAGCTACACCAGCGGCACCATCATCACGGTCGATGGGGGCATCAGCTCCAAGAGGTCGGTGTCATGAGCATGTACAAGCGCGTGTTCTCGCCGCTGCGAATCGGCGGCGTCGAGATTCCCAACCGCATCGTGCGCACCGCGCACGCCACGCGCCTGTCCGGCAAATACGTCAACGACGACCTGATCGCCTACCACCTCGCGCGGGCCAAGGGCGGCGCGGGGCTGTCCATCATCGAGAGCACCTCGGTCCACCCCTCCTCCACCTTCTCGCTGAGCGCGGCGGAGGACGACTCCATCGCGCCCATGCGCCGCATGGTGGACGCCATCGCCCCCACCGGCATGAAGCTGTTCACCCAGCTCTGGCACGGCGGCTACACCGACCCGGCGGCCGACGGCGGCCTGCCATGGGCCGTGACGGCGCTGCCGGGCCGCTATTCGGTGGCGCCGCCCATCCCCATGACCACCGACCAGATCGGCGAACTGGTCGAGTTCTACGGCAAGGCGGCCGCCCGGATGCAGGAGGCCGGGCTGAACGGCGTGGAAGTGCTGGCGGGCGCGGGCTACCTGTTCTCGCAGTTCTTCTCGCCCGTGCTCAACCAGCGCCAGGACCAATACGGCGGCAGCTTCGACAACCGCATCCGCGCGCTGCAAGAGGCGCTGCGCGCCATCCGCGCGGCCACCGCGCCCGGCTTCGCGCTGGGCGTGCGCCTGGGCGGCAGCACCGACGCGCGCATCCTGACCGCCGAGGACGTGAACGCCATCGCGCTGCGCCTGCAGGCCGAGGGCCTGATCGACTTCGTGAACATCACGCACGGCGACTACTACTTCCACGTCGAGCGCTACGCGGGCATGGACCGCCCCGTGGGCTACCAGTTGCCGGTCAGCGACCGCATCGGCTTGGGGCTAACCGTGCCGCGCATCATCGTGGGCCGCTACGCCACGCTGGACGACGCCGAACAGGCGCTCAAGGAAGGCCACGCCGACATGATCAACATCGTGCGCGGCATGATCGCCGACCCGATGCTGGTGGTGAAGGCGCGCGAAGGCCGGGGCACCGAGGTGCGCCCCTGCATCAGCTGCAACCAGGGCTGCATCGGCGGCGTGTTCACCGGCCGTATGCGCTGCGCCGTGAACCCCGTGGTCGGCGACGAGGCCCGGCTGTCCGAGGACGACATCGTCCCGACCCAGCACCCGCGCAAGGTGCTGGTGGTGGGCGGCGGCGTGGCCGGCATGGAGGCGGCGCGCACGGCGCGGCTCATGGGGCACGACGTGACGCTGATCGAAGCCGCCTCCGACCTGGGCGGGCTGCTCAACGTGGCCAAGCACCTGCCCAAGCTGCACCTGATCGGCGACATCGCGATCTGGCTGGAGAGTGAGATCTACCGCCTGGGCGTCAACGTGCAGCTGGCCACCTACGTGGAGGCCGACGAGGTGCTGGCCGAGAACCCCGACGTGGTCATCGTCGCCACCGGCTCGCAGCCCACCGAGGTGCAGGAGTTCCGCCAGACGGCAGACCCCGCCACCGCGCTGCGCATCGAGCCCGGCGCGCGCGTGCTCACGTCGCTCGACGTGGCCATGGCGGGCGCGGGCGCCTGGGGCAAGACCGCCATCGTGTTCGACGACATCGGCCACTACGAGGCCATCGGCTGCTGCGAGGCGCTGATCGACAGCGGCGCCGAGGTGACCTACGTGACGCGCCACCTGATGTTCGCCCCCGCCGTCGAAGGCACGGGCCGCACGCAGGCCGCGCTGCAGCGCTTTCACAAGGCGGGCAGGTTCCGCATCGTCACGCAGTCCGCGCTGGTGTCCGTCGCCAAGGGCAGCGCCGAAGTGCGTTCGCTGTACGGTGAAGGGGCGGAAACCGTGCCCGCCGATACCGTGGTGCTGGTCGGCTACCGCCAATCGCAGAACGACCTCTGGGAAAGCCTGCGCGGGCGCGTGCCGCAGCTGCACATCGTGGGCGATGCGCTGTCGGCCCGCGACATCCAGCCCGCGATCCGCGAAGGGCATCTGGCGGCGCGCGCCATTACCTGATTCCGCCCATTGGTATGAAAAACATAGCGGCCAGCGCTTGATACACAAGCGCTGGCCGCTGTTTTCATGCCCCATCCAGGTTCACAGCCCCAGATAGGCCTTCTTGATGTCCGGGTCGTGCAGAAACACCTCTGACGGCCCGTGCTTGACCACCGCGCCCGACTCCAGCACGTAGGCGTAGTGGCTCACGCGCAGCGCCACCTCGGCGTTCTGCTCCACCAGCAGCACGGTCACGCCCTGCTTGTTGATGTCGCGCACCACCGCGCTGATGACGTTGACGAAGGCGGGCGCCAGGCCGATGGTCGGCTCGTCGAGCAGCAGCACGCTGGGCGCGCTCATCAGCGCGCGCGCCACGGCCACCATCTGCTGCTGCCCGCCGCTGAGCGAGCTGGCGGCGCTCGGCAACTTGGCCTCGAGGTCGGGGAAGTAGCGCAGGCAGGTGTCGAACAGTTCGGCGCGCCGGGCCGCGTCGCGGATGCGGTAGGCGCCCATCTCCAGGTTCTCGCGCACCGTCATGCTGCCGAACAGGCGCCGGCCCTCGGGCACCAGGGCGATGCCCTGGTCGAGGATGGCGTTGGGCGCGCGGTTGGTGATCGGCTTGCCGCCGTAACTCACCTCGCCCGAGCGCACCTTGACCAGGCCGGTGATGGCCTTGATCAACGTGGACTTGCCCGCGCCGTTGGCGCCGATCAGGCTGACGATGCTGCCGCCCTTCACTTCCATGCTCACGCCGGTGACGGCGGGCACGGCGCCGTAGTTGACGCACAGGTCGCGCACGGCCAGGGTATGTTCAGCGCTCAGGCTAGATGTCATGTGCCTCCCCCAGGTAGGCGGTGAGCACCGCCTCGCTTTGCTTCACTTCGTCCGGCGTGCCGGTGAAGATGATCTCGCCGTGGTGCAGCACGTAGATGCGGTCGCAGATCGCCATCACGGCGCGCATGTTGTGCTCCACGAGCAGCATGGACATGCCGTAGTCGGCTTTCAGGCGGCGGTAGACCTTGAGCGTCTCGGCCACCTCGGTCTGGTTCAGTCCGGTCAGCGGCTCGTCATAGCAGATCAACGCGGGGCGCGCGGCGAAGGCGATGGCCATGCTCAGCAGGCGCTGCAGGCCGTGCGGCAGGTTCTTCGCCACCGCCTGCGCGTGGCCGGACAGGCCGAACAGCGCGAGCGCCTCGTCGATGACCCGCTCCTGCTCGGCATGGCGCACGCGGCCGTTGCGGGTGCCGCCCAGGGCGCCGATCAGCACGTTGTCGCGCACCGTCATCGTCGGCAGGTAGCTGCCGTGCTGGAAGGTGCGCACCAGGCCCTGGCGGCTGATGCGCTCAGGGTTCGCGCCGGTCATGTCGGCACCGGCAATGGCGAGCGAGCCGGTGGTGGGTTTCAGGAAGCCGGAGAGCAGGTTGAAAGTGGTGCTCTTGCCCGCGCCGTTGGGGCCGATGAGGCCGACGATCTCGCCCCGGTGGATGTCGATGTCCACGCCCGAGACGGCCAGCAGCCCCTTGAACTGCTTGGACAGGTTGCGGCCCGAAAGCAGGAGGTTGGTGTCCGCCATGTCAGCGCCCTCCCCTGCCGGCGCGCAGTCGCCCGGCCAGGCCCATGATGCCCTTGGGCATGAACAGCACCGACAGCACGATGGCCGCGCCGTACAGGATGTGCTCGCTGCCGCCCAGGCTCTGCGCCCAGCTGGCCAGGCCCACCAGCAGCACCGCGCCGATGACGGGGCCGAGCGGGCTGTCCTCGCCGCCCACCTTGAGGTAGGCCAGCGCGAAGGTGGAGAGCATGAAGCCGAAGTCCAGCGGGCTGATGACGTTGTTGGCGAAGGCGTTCAGCGACCCGGCCAGCCCCGTCACCGCCGAGGCGATGGCGAAGCACGCCACCTTGGTCAGGAACACGCGGTTGCCCACGCTGCGCACCACGTTCTCGTTGTCGCGGATGGCCACGAAGATCTTGCCCAGGTGCGAGCGCTCGATGGCCAGCAGCCCCAGGATGGCCGCGAAGCACAGCGCGGTGGCGAAGTACTTGTAGTACGCATCGAGCCACGCCGGCGGGAAGATGCCCACCAGGCCCGAATTGCCGCCCAGCACGTCCATGCGGGTGTAGAGGATGCGCAGCGCCTCGGTGAACGCGAAACCGATCAGCAGGAAGTACGGCCCCTTCACCCGCAGCGTGATGCCGCCGAAGGCGATGCTCACCACCAGCGCCAGCGCGCTGCTGATCGCCAGCGTCGCCACGAAGGGCAGATCCAGCGTGTTGGCGATGTAGCCGGTGCAGTAGGCGCCGATGCCGAAGAACGCGGCGGAGGCGAAGTTCAGCTCCCCGATCAGCAGCACGAAGCGCAGGCTGGCGGCCGTCGCCGCCGCGATGGCCATCCACACCACCAGGTTGCCCACGTAGCCGCCGCCGAATGCGGCACAGGCCAGCAGCACGCAGGCGATGGCCACGATGCCCAGTCCGTCTTTAGTCATTTCCAAAGAACCCCTTCGGCCGGACCAGCAGCACGACCATCACGATCACGAAGATCGCCAGATTGGCCAGCGACGGGTCGAAGTAGAAACCGACGAACGACTCCAGCAGCGCGATCAGCACGCTGCCCACGATGGCGCCGACGATGCTGCCCATGCCCCCCACCACCACGGCGATGAAGCCCTTGACGAGGTACGAGTCGCCCAGCGTGGGCGTGACGGCCGCCAGCGGCGCGATCAACATGCCGGCCACGGCCGCCACGGCGGTCGCCATCAGGAAGCCGTACAGCGCGATCTGCCGGTAGGCGATGCCCTGCAGCATGGCGGCCTCGTGGTCGATGGAGACGGCGCGCAGCGCCTTGCCGAAGCGCGTGCGCTGCAGCAGCACGATGATGGCCGCCGTCAGCAGCGCGGCGAACGCCAGCAGCACAAGCCGCTGGCTGGAGACCGTGAGGCCCAGGAACTGCACGTCGCCGTCCAGCAGCGCGGGCACGGGCCGCACCGCGCCGCCGAAGACCTCCAGCATGATCCCCTCGAACAGCAGCACCAGCCCGGCCGAGAGGATGAAGGAGCCGATCATGTCGCGCTCCAGCCGCTTGAAGCCGAACTGGTACACCACCAGCCCCGCCACCAGGCAGGCCGCCAGCCCGGCCAGGCCGGACAGCAGGTAGGCCGCCCAGCCGTGCCCCAGGCTGGGCGCCAGCGCGCCGAGGGCCAGCGACAGCACCAGCGCGCCGAAAGTGAAGAACTGCCCGTGCGCGAAGTTCACCACCTTCAGCACGCCGAAGATGATGGTCAGCCCGAGCGAGAACAGGATGTACACGGCGCTGATCTGCAGCGCCGTGAACAGCAGCTGGAAGACGTCCTGCATGGCGCCCTACTTCTGTACCCGGCCCACCTCTTGCAGCGAGGTGCCGGTGAGCTTGGTGATGATCACCGGCAGGCGCATCTGCTGGTCGCTGCCGTAGATGTCCTTGCCGCCGAAGCCGGTATCGCCGTAGAAGGACTTGAACGTCACCGTCGGCATGGCCTTGGCGACCGCCACCGGGTCGATGCTCTGCGCCTTCTCCATCGCGGCCTTGATGGCCCACACCGCGTCGTAGAAGCCGATCTGGATCGCGTTGACGCCCTCGCCGGTCGCCTTCTTCACGCCCGCGTCCAGTTCCTTCTGGTGCGGCGTCATGCTGCTCGCGGCCACGGCGGCGCCCAGGTAGGCGCCCTCCACCGCGTCCTTGCCGGTGGCCAGCAGGCCGTCGGCGCCGGTGCCCACCTCGACCACCTTCACGCCGTTCCAGCCCAGGGCCTTGAGTTCCTTGAAGATCAGCCCGGCATCGGCCGGTGGGGTGGAGGCCAGGTCCACCACGTCCGGCTTGGCCGCGTGCAGCTTGGCGGCGATGGGCTGGAACTCGCTGGTGCCGCGCTCGTACCAGTCGCTCACCAGCACCTTCACGCCGTTCTTCTCCCACGCGGCCTTGGCCACCTTCTCGGTCTCCTGGCCGGTGGCGTCGTTGGGGTTGAGGATGGCCACCGTCTTGATGTCGGGGTGCAGCTTCTTCACGTAGGTGATGAGCGGCGCGGAAATCTCGTTGGGCGTATTCATCTGCGTGAAGGTCAGCGGAAACTTCGGCCCCTTGATGCTGTTGCCCCAGCCGGACGTGAACATCAGGACGTTGCGGCGCTCGGTCAGCGACTGCAGCGCCCGCACCGGCGCGGTTCCGATGCTGCCGGCCACGTACTTCACGCCGTCGCGCGCCACCAGCGCCTGCGCCACCTTGGCGCCCTCGGCGGCGTTGTACTTGTTGTCGTAGCCCACGCACTCGAACTGGTAGCTCTGGCCCTTGACCTTGACGCCGCCCTGCGCGTTGACTTCTTCCGCCGCCTTGGCGCACATCCACTCGGAGCCCTTGCCCCAGTTCGCGCCCGCGCCCGACAAGGGAATGGACATGCCCAGCTTGATGGTCTCGGCCGCGCACAGGCCGGCCGTGGCCGCCAGGATCGCGCCAACGCCGAGGGCCTTGGTCGCTGCCGGCAGGTGGAATGTGCTTCGCATGAGAGTCTCCTGTGTTGGGGTTGTGTTCGGCATGGGCCTGCGCGTATTGAACAGGCCACGGCCTGGGCGGGCAACGCTTTTGCAGCACATGTTCCGTACATCGGCACATTGGGCCAAGGCGCGGAAGAATATGAAATAAAAGTGCCTCCAGCGCTTATCCATCAAGCGCTGGCAGCTATGTTTTTAATAGTATTTCAGCCCGCCGCCTTGCTGGCGAAGCCCTGTACGCCCGCCTCCAGCGACGGCGACTGCGTGCGGTAGCGGTGCTGCATCCAGCGCTCGTAGCGCAGGCCGTCGGACAGCGGCAGTTCCAGCGCGCAGCGCGCCATGTCCTTCATCGAGGCCAGGGCCAGCGCGTCGGCCTGGGCGATCTCCCGGGCGAGTTGCAGCGTGGCCGCGTCGAGCTGATCGGCGGGCACGGCCTGCGCGGCCAGGCCCAGCTCCACGGCCTCGCGGCCCGTCATGCGCCGGCCGGTGACGAGGTAGTACATCGCGCGCTGCAGGCCCAGCTTGCGCGGCAGGCGCTGCGAGCCGCCGCCGCTGGGCAGCAGGTTGCGGCGGATGTGCTCGTCGCCGAGTTGCGCGGCCTCGTCGGCCACGATGAGGTCGCAGGCCAGCGCCAGCTCGAAGCCGCCCGCCACCGCGAAGCCGTTGACGCTGGCCAGCACGATCTGCGGCGCGGCCTCCAGGCGCTCGAAGGTGTCCTGCATCAGGTCCTGGTGGCGCATGTGGGCGGCGCGGTCGGCCAGCACGCCGCCGGCCAGCCACTTGAGGTCGTTGCCCGCGCAGAAGGCGCGGCCGCTGCCCCGGATGACGAGCACCTTGACGGCCCCGCCCGCCTGCACGCAGCCGCGCACCGCGTCGTTCAGGGCTTGCAGCGTGGGGCCGTCGAGCGCGTTCATGCGCTCGGGGCGCGCCAGGGTGATTCGGCGCACGTGCGGCGCGGGTTCGTCGATGCGCAGCGACATGGTTTCGGGCGTCGGGCCGGCCTTCATGCCAGGCGCAGGATGTCGTCCACGCCGGCGCGCGCGGTGCGGTAGCCGTTCACGGGGTGGGCGGTGTCGGCATGGCCGAACGAGATGCCGCAGACCACGCGGCGGTCTTCCGGCATGTCGAAGTAGCCCCGGATGAACCGGGACTGCATGGCCAGCGCCGCCTGCGGCGTGGTGGCCACGCCGTGCGCCTGGGCCGAGAGCAGGAAGGCGCAGACGAAGCCGCCCGCGTCCACCGCGCCGTAGGTGCCCAGCGATGCGGGCACGGTGACGATGGCCACGTGCGGCGCGCCGAACAGGCGGAAGTTCTCGAACGACTGGCGCTCGCGCCGCTCCTTGTCGCCGCGCCCGATGCCCAGCGCCGCGTAGAGCTGGAGGCCCGCCGTGCGGCGGCGGTCGAGATAGACGCCTTGGTATTCGTCCGGAAAGGGGAAGTCGGAATCCAGGCCGGGGTGCTGGCGCACCTGCTCCATCAGCGCGGCGCGGAACCGCTCGGTGGCCTCGCCGGAGGTGACGACCAGCTCCCAGGGCTGGGTGTTGCACCACGAGGCGGTGCCGCGCGCCACGTCCACGATGCTGCGGATCACGTCCTCGGGCACCGGGCCGGGCAGGTAGGCGCGGCAAGTGGCGCGCCCGAAGACCACGCGCCGCAGCGCTTGCACGTCGGCGGTGCGCGTCATCAGTCCTTGCCCAGCGGCGGCGCGGCGGGGATGGTGGAGAAATGGTGGTCGGCGATGAGCCAGCCGCCCGCGCCCCGCGTCAGCACCAGCGTGGCGCGCAGCGTGGAGCGGGTCTGCTCGCCGCCCGCGAGGGTGAAAGCGAACTCGACCATGCCCTGCGCAAGCACGCAGCCAGGGGCGGGCACGCGCAGCGCGGTGTCGAACATGCGCATGGTGCCGGCGAGGATCACGCCGTCGTATGACGCGAAGTAGCCCTGGATGGCCGCGCGCCCGACGAAGTGGCCGGGGCGGCCGCCGAACAGCAGGCCGTCCTCGGTGTAGGCGGCGGCCAGGGCGGCGGCGTTCCACGTGCTGCCGGCCTGGTTCCAGCCGGCCACGGCCTGGTCGAGCGCGGCCTGGGCGGCGGCGATGGGGGTGGATGTCATGTTCTGCTCCGTCATTCGGCCTTGGCGCCGGCCACGGCCATGAGTTTGCGCCATTTTTCGAACTCGCCGGGCCCCGCGGCCTTGGCGACGGCGGCGGTCTGGATGTCCACCTCCAGGCCCTGGTTGAGGCACAGGTCCTTGAAGCCCGGGGTCTGGGCCTGGCGGACCACCGCCTCGGACAGCTTGTTGACGATGGGCTGCGGCGTGCCGCGCGGCGCGAAGATCCAGATGGGCGAGGCGGCCTCGTAGCCGGGGTAGCCCAGTTCGGCCACGGTGGGCACGTCGGGCAGGCTCTGCGAGCGCTGGGCCGTGGTCACGGCCAGCGGGCGCAGGCGGCCGCCCTTGATCAGCGGCACCACGGACGACATGCCGTTGAAGCTCAGGTCGAGCTGCCCGGCCGCCGCGTCGAGCGCCACCTGGCCCGGCGCCTTGTAGGGGATGTGGTTGAGCTTGATGCCGGCCATGTGCTCGAACAGCGCGGCGGCCATGTGCGAGGTGGTGCCGTTGCCCGACGAGCCGTAGGTGATGGTGCCGGGCCGCTTGCGGGCCGCCTCGATCACGTCCTTGAGCGTCTTGTAGGGCGAATTGACGGCGACCGAGATCACCAGCGCCGAACTCGCGATGCGCGCGATGGGCTCGAAGTCCTTGACCGCGTCGTAAGGCGTCTTCTGCACCAACTGGTTGGTGTAGTGCTGCGCATAGGTGCCCAGCAGCGTGTAGCCGTCCGGCGGGGACTTGGCCACGTAGTCGGTGCCGATCACGCCGCCCGCGCCGGTCTTGTTGTCCACGATGACGGGGGTGTTCAGGTCCTTGCCCAGGCCCACGGCGATCTGGCGCGCGGTGAGGTCGGAGCCCGAGCCCACGCCCGTGGCCACGATGATGCGGATGGGCCTGCCGTCCGGGAAGTCCGCCGCGAAAGCGGGCGCGCCCATAGCGGTCAGGGCTGCCAGCGCGGCGAGGGTGAATGCGCGTCTTTGCATCATGTCTCCTGGAGGTGGGTTCAACGCGCGGTTATTGCGGCTTCACGCCCGCCAGTTCGATCAGGCGCTTGGCCTTGTCGAACTCCTTGGGCGCCGAGACCTTGAGCTCGGCCGGGCCCTGGATCGCCACGTCCAGGCTCTGGGCCAGGCACAGCTCCTTGAATTCGGGCAGCTTGGCCGCATCGATCAGCGCCTTGCCCAGGGCTTCCACGATGGGAGCCGGCGTGCCCGTGCGCACCAGGGCCAGGATGGGCGCGACGAAGTCGTAGCCCTTGAGCCCGGACTCGTCCAGCGTGGGCACCTGGGGCAGCGCCGCCGAGCGCTTGAGGCTGGTGATGGCCAGGATGCGGATCTTGCCGGCGTGCAGCAGCGGCAGCGACGAGCCCGTGCCGTTGAAGCCGACCTGGGCCTGCCCCGCCGCCACCTCCAGCGCCGCCTGCGAGGCCGACTTGTAGGGCACGTGCAGCATGTCGATGCCGGCCTGCTGAAGCATCATCACCGCGGCGAGGTGCGATGCGGTGCCCGCGCCCGGCGTGGTGTAGGAGATGCCGCCCGGGTCCTTCTTGGCGGCCGCGATCAAATCCTGCACGGTCTTGAACGGCGAGTCCGCCGGGACGAACACCGCGATGGGAGACTGCGCGAACGTGGCCACGGGAATGAAGTCGGCCTTGGTGTCGAACTTGAGCTTGCTGTAGAGCGCGGGCAGGCTGTAATGCGCGCCCGTGGAGAACAGCACGGTGTAGCCGTCGGCCGGCGCCTGGGCGACGGCATCGGTTCCCAGCACGCCGCCCACGCCGGCCTTGTTGTCCACCACCAGGGGCTGGCCCAGGGTCTTGCTCGCCTGGTTGGCCAGGAAGCGCGCCACGCTGTCGGTGCCCGTGCCCGGCGCATTGCTGACGATGACGCGGATCGCCTGCGTGGGGTAGCTGGCGGCGCGCGCGCCCAGGGGCAGCACGGCCGATGCCACGGCGGCCAGGGTGAAATGACGTCGTTGGATCATGGGTTGTCTCCGTCAGATGAAGGTGTCTTGCGATTGGTAGGACTGGATGCGCGCCTCGGGCAGCCAGCCTTGCAGCGCGGCCACGGCGTTCTCGGTGGAGAGCGGCGCGGGCGGCTCGGGCCGCGCGGCGGGTGTGCGCGAGAAGCGCGGGCCCGGCGCGGGGTGGACGACGCCGTCGATCTCGGTCAGCGTGCCGCGCGCGCGGATGTGCGGGTGGTGCGGCGCCTCGTCGAAGTCGAGCACGGGCGCCACGCAGGCGTCCAGGTGGCCCAGCTGCCGCGCCCACTCGTCGCGCGTGCGCTCCTTGAATTTGGCGGCCAGCACCTGCTTGGCCTCGGGCCAGCGCGCCTTGTCCATCTGCTTTTGCAGCATCGGGTGGTCCTGCAGGCCGAGCTGCTCCAGCAGCAGCCGGTAGAACTTGCCTTCGATGGGCGCGACGCTGACGTACCTGCCGTCGGCGCATTCGTAGACCTCGTAGAACGGCGCGCCGGTGTCGAGCAGGTTGCTGCCGCGCTCCTTGGTTTGCATACCCGCAGCGTGCATTCCCATGATGACCGTCATGATGGAGGCCACGCCGTCCACCATGGCCGCATCGACCACCTGGCCCTGGCCGGAACCGCGCGCCTCCAGAATGGCGGCCAGCAGCCCGAACGCGAGGTACAGCGAGCCGCCCGCGTAGTCGCCCAGCACGTTGAGCGGCGGCGTGGGCGCCTGCCCCGCCCGGCCCATGGCGTTGAGCGCGCCAGTGATGGAGATGTAGTTCAGGTCGTGCCCCGCGACCTGCGCGAGCGGCCCGTCCTGCCCCCAGCCAGTCACGCGGCCGTAGACCAGGCGCGGGTTGGCCTTCAGGCACACGTCGGGCCCCAGGCCCAGGCGCTCCATCACGCCGGGGCGGAAACCCTCGATGAGCGCGTCGGCCTGGCCGACCAGTTCCATCACCAGTTCCAGCGCGGCGGTGTCTTTCAGATCGACGCGGATGGACTTCCGGTTGCGCAGCCCCAGGTCGAACTGCACGGGGCGCGGCGCGCCCAGGCCCGAGGGTTCCTTGCGGTCCACGCGGATGACGGTGGCGCCCAAATCGGCCAGGAACATCGCGGCCAGCGGGCCGGGGCCGATGCCGGCGATCTCGACCACCTTGACGCCCGCGAGCGGGCCGGAGCGTGCGGGTGCGCTCATGTCAGATCACCTTCTGCTCGCGCAACTGCGCCAGCTGCCCATCGGACAGCCCGAGCAGCCCGCGATAGATCTCGTCATTGGCCTGGCCCAGCTGCTGCGCGGGCTGGTCGAAGCGCACGGGCGATTCCGAGAACCGGATCGGCAACCCCATGCCCATGGCCTGCGTGCCAGCGGCGGCCAGGCCCGGGTGCTCCAGCGGCACGACGGCGCCGCTCTCTTGCAAATGCGGGTCGGCCAGCACCTGCTCGGGCGTGCGCACCTGGGCGCAGGGCACGCCGCGCTTTTCCTGCAACTCGCGGATCACCTCGGCGCAGGTGTGCTGCTGCATCCATTCCTTCAACAAGTCATTGAACTGCGCCGCGTTCTTGCTGCGCGGCCCCAAGGCGGCAAAGCGCGGGTCCTGCGCCAGCCCGGGCTGGCCCATGGCTTCGGTGAGGTTCGTGAACCACTCGCCCTGGAAGGCGACCAGGGCCACGTACCCGTCCTGGGTCTTGTAAACGCCGAAGGGCGTGAGCCGGTCCAGCGAGTTGCCCGAGCGGCGCGGATAGCCCTCCTTGAAATACACGTCGAAGTGCTCCTCGGCCACCAGCGAGGCCAGGCAGTCGAGCATGGAGATCTGCACGTGCTGACCCACGCCCGTGCGGCCCCGGTGGATCAGCGCCGAGAGCACGCCGTTGACGGCGAACAGCGGCGCGATCATGTCCGCGATCGGCATACCGACGCGCGTGGGCGGGCCGTCGGCGAAGCCCGTCACGTCCATGAGGCCCGACAGCGCCTGCACGATGATGTCCATGCCCTTGAGGGTGGGATACGGGCTGGGCTCGCCAAAAGCCTTGACCGAGGCATAGATGATTTTCGGATTGGCCCGGCGCACGCTCTCGTAATCGACGCCCAGGCGCGCCGTGGCGCCTTCGCTGGCGTTCTCGATGAGCACGTCGCACTCCTTGGCCAACTGCATGAACAGCTCCAGGCCCTTGGGCGACTTCAGGTCCAGCGTGATGCTCTTCTTGTTGCGCGCGCGGTTGAGGATGGACAGCGACACGTCATGGGGGCGCCGCACGCCGAAATGGATGCCGCCTTCATCGACGTAGGGCGGGTTGTTGCGCGCGATGTCGCCGCCGCCGGGCGACTCGACGCGGATCACCTCCGCGCCCAGGCCGCCGAGCAGCAGCGAGCCGTAGGGCCCGGCCAGCGCCACGGTGAGGTCGAGGACGCGGATGCCCTCCAGGGGCTTGCTTGCTGACATGCTTGTCTCCTGAAAGCCCTGGCGGGCTCTACTATTCTTTTGATAGCTTCTAGCGCTTGTTGCATAAGCGCTAGAGCCATTTTTCATCAATACGACTTGGGCAGGCCCAGCTTGCGCTCGGCAATGTTCGACAGCACCAGCTGCGGCGTGACGGGCGCGATGAAGCCGATCCAGGCTTCGCGCATGAAGCGCTCCACGTGGTATTCCTTGGCGTAGCCGTAGCCGCCGTGCGTGAGCATCGCGGTCTGGCAGGCCTTCATGCACGCCTCGGACGCGAGCAGCTTGGCCGCGTTGGCTTCCGAGCCGCAAGACAGGCCCTTGTCGTACAGGTCGGCCGACGCCAGCAGCATGTGGTTGGCCGCCTCCAGCTCGGCCCAGTTGCGCGCCAGCGGGTGCTGCACGCCCTGGTTCTGGCCGATGGGGCGGCCGAACACCTTGCGGTCCTTGGCGTACTGCGTGGCCAGCTTGAGCACGGCGCGGCCCATGCCCACCTGCTCGGCGGCGACCAGCACGCGCTCGGCGTTCATGCCGTGGAAGATGTACTTCAGGCCCTTGCCCTCTTCGCCGATCAGCGCGTCCTTGGAGACGGGCAGGTCGTCGATGAACAGCTCGTTGGTGTCCACCGCCGCGCGGCCCAGCTTGTCGATCTCGCGGATCTGGACGTACTTGCGGTCCAGCGGCGTGTAGAACAGGCTCAGGCCGTCGCCGTGCTTCTTGACCTCTTCGATGGGCGTGGTGCGCGCCAGGATCAGCATGTGGTCGGCCACCTGCGCGGTCGAGATGAACACCTTCTTGCCCGAGATGAGGTAGTTGCCGTCGGCCTGCTTCTTGGCGGCGACCTTGAGCTTGGTGGTGTCCAGGCCGATGTCCGGCTCGGTCACGGCGAAGCAGGTCTTGTGCTCGCCGCGCGCGAACGGCGGCAGCCAGCGCTGCTTCTGCTCCTCGGTGCCGAAGTGCACCACCGGCTGCAGGCCGAAGATGTTCATGTGGATGGTGGACGCCGCCGCCTGCCCGCCGCACTCGGCCACCGTGCGCAGGAACAGCGCCGCCTCGGTCACGCCCAGGTTGGAGCCGCCCACGCTCTCGGGCAGGCAGATGCCCAGCCAGCCCGCGCCCGCGACGGCCTGGAAGAACTCGTGCGGGAACTCGTGGTTCTTGTCCTTGTTGCGCCAGTATTCGAGCGGGAAGTCCGCGCAGATCTTCTGCGCCGCATCGATGATGGCCTGCTGGTCGGCGCTCAGTTGGTAGTCCATGTCCGTCTCCTCACGCCTTGCCGGCGGGCTTGGTCATCATCAGGCCGACGCGCACGGCGGTGCACACGATCTCGTCGCGCTGGTTCTTGGCGATGTGCTTGAAGGTGACGATGCCGGAATCGTTGCGGCTCTTGGAGATGCGCGCTTCGAGGATCTCGGTTTCCACGCGGATGGTGTCGCCGTGGAAGGTGGGCTTGGGGAAGGCGATTTCCTTGAAGCCCAGGTTGCCCAGCGTGGTGCCCAGCGTGGTTTCATAGACCGTCACGCCCGCCACCAGCGCCAGCAGGAACATGCTGTTGACCAGGCGCTGGCCGTAGATGCTGTCCTTGCTGGATTCGGCGTCGATGTGCAGCGGCGCGCAGTTGTAGGTCATGGCCGAGAACAGCACGTTGTCGGTCTCGGTGACGGTGCGGCGGATGGCGTGCTCGATCACCATGCCGGGCTTGAACTCTTCGAAATACATACCTGCCATTTGGATATCTCCTTGGATGTCGTGAAGGGGGATCAGTTGTTGAGCGACTGCGCCAGCGCGATCACGTCGCGCGCCGTCTTGACGTGGGCGATGTCGATGTGCTCGCCGTCGTACATGACCGAGGCGCGGCCCTGTTTCTGCGCGGCTTCGAGCGCGTCGATCATTCCCTGGTAGAAGGCCACGTCTTCCGCCGTCGGCGTGTAGGTGCGGTTGATGGTTTCCACCTGCATGGGGTGCAGGGCCAGTTCACCCGAGAAGCCCAGTTGGCGGTCGAACGCCGAGGCCTTGGCCAGGCCTTCCAGATCCTTGATCTGCTGCCAGATGCCGCCGATGGGCTGCTTGCCTGCGGCACGCGCGGCCATGACCACGCGGGACTTCATGTACTCGGACTCGCGGCCCTCGGCGGTCCACACATATTTGAGCGCGCGGCCCACGTCGGCATTCTTGGCCGTGGCGCCGACGATGCCGGTGACGCGCGGGATCTGCGCGATCTCGAAGCACAGCTGCATGGAGCGCGCGGTCTCCAGCAGCGGAATCAGGCCGACGGAGCCCAGCGGCAGATTGGCGCGCGTCTCGGCCTCGGCGATCATGCACGACGCCATGTGCACGTCCTCCGGCCCCCAGGGCTTGGAGATGTAGATGCCCTCCACGCCGGGCTGCACCACGGCCAGGATGTCGTCCAGGTCATAGATGTGCGCGGTGCGGTTCACGCGCACCCAGATGCGCTGGCCCTGGGCGATCAGCTCGGGAATCTTGCGGGCCACCAGGGCGCGCGCGGCAACCTTCTCGGCGGGCGGCACGCTGTCTTCCAGGTCCAGGATCAGCGCGTCGGCACGGGCGTTGGCCGCCTTGTCGAGCATCGACTCTTTGTTGCCCGGCACAAAGAGGAAGGAGCGAATAGGTCTCATCTGCGTCGTCATAAACACCTCGGTCTATTGGGTTCGTCTTGCAATCGCCAGGCATTAACCTAACAACTGGTAGTTAGTTTGATGGGCAAAGCCGGGCTTTGCCATCGGGGTTTACACCTACCTCTATCGAAAAGCGCAAAAGCCGACGGCGCGCCCGCCTCACTGCTGAAGCAGGCGCGCCGTCGGCAAGGTGCGTGCGGCGCGGGAGAAGAAGCCGGTCAGGCAGCCGGCGGGCTCACTCCCGCGAAGAACATTTCGCAGAATTGGTCGGCGGTCTTTTCCAGCGCCCCCTTGCGCGGGTCGAACCACGAGTGGACGGAATTGATACTGCCCAGGATGAAGATCCGTGCCAGATGGATGTCCACGTCGCCGCGCAGCCGGCCCTCCGCGCGCAAATCCTCCAGCAAGCCGTTCCAGAGCTTGCGGTGGCGCTCGCGCCGCTGGACCAGCCGCTCGCGCACGGCCTCGGGCAACTGCCCCAGCAGCCGGCCGTTGGGCAAGGCGAAATCGCCGTGCTTGACCAGGCCGGACATCTGCCCCAGCACGGCGGCCCGGAAACGCTGCTCTGCGGTCGAGCCCGGCCCCAGGGCCTCGATGTGCGCATCCATCTCATGGACAAGCCGGCTCGCGCCCTGCTCCATCACCTCGTGGAGCAGTTCCTCTTTCGAGGAAAAGTGGTAGTAGATGCTGGCCGCCTCGATGCCCGCCTGCTCGGCGATGGTGCGCATGGTGGTGGCCGAATAGCCCTGCGTGCCGAACGCACGCGCAGCAAGCTTCAGAAGGTTTTCGCGCGTCTCGCTTGCGCCGGGGGAATTCGTCTGCCTTCTTGCCATTTGCTTCTGTGCCCAAGGGGTGGAGTCCCGGCGATCCTAACAGGCCGTAGGCGCGAAGCCGCCCAGAGTACGGAACACACGCGGCGATCGCTTGACCCGCCGGCCTGGCCGGCGCCATGACCGGCGCCGCACGGGAAGCCGCTTTTAGCGGCCCTCAACCCCATTCGGGCCAATGTACGGAACACATCCCTTCCAGCCCATTGGATTGCGCCGGGACGCCCTTTTAATCCATCGGCATCGCCATGCGCCCACGCTGGCCACCGGCTCCAAGGCACGGATTCCTATAACGAAAGCGAGACAACATGAACGGGAAACACCTCCGCATGGCGACATGCGTCCTGGCAGCGCTCTGCGGCCTGCCCGCCGCGCACGCGGACAGCTACCCCAGCCACCCCATCCGCATCGTGGTGCACTCGGCCGCCGGCGCGCTGCTGGACGTCACCACGCGCGTCGTGGCGCAGAAGATGGCCGAGGACCTGGGGCAGCCCGTCATCATCGACAACCGCGCCGGCGCCGATGGCCTGGTGGGCATCCGCTACGCCAAGAGCGTGCCCGCCGACGGCTACACGCTGCTCGCGGCCTCCAACACGGTTGCCCAGCTGCCCGCGTTCCGCAAGGCCCCCGGGTACGACCTGGACAAGGACTTCACCGGCATCGGCATGATGAACCGCGCGCCCCTGCTGCTCGTGGGCACGCCCAGCCAGCCCGACCGGACCCTGGCCGCGCTCATCGCCAGCGCCAAGGCCAAGCCTGGCCAGCTCATCATGGCCCACGCGGGCAAGGGCACCAGCACGCACATGGCCGCGGCCCTGTTCTTCCAGCAGACGGGCGCGAAGTTCCTCGACGTGCCCTACAAGGGCAATGCCGCCGCCATTCCCGACGTGGTGGGCGGCCGGGTCAACGCCATCTTCGACGGCGGCAACTCGTCGGGCCCGCTGATCAAGGAAGGCAAGCTCCGCGCCTTCGGCATCACCTCGGCCAGCCGCTCCGCGGCCTTCCCCGAGATACCGACCCTGGCCGAACAGGGGCTGCCCCAGTACAGCTTCTACGTGTACCTGGGCCTGCTCGCGCCCGCGGGCACGCCCAAGGACGTCGTCCAGCGTCTGTCCAAGGCCCTGCAGGCCGCGCTGGCCAGTGATGCCGTCAAGGAACGCCTGCGCAGCGACGGCGCGGAAGCGGGCTCCATGAGCCCCGATGAGTTCACGAAATTCCTGAAAGAGGACGCCGCGCGCACCCAGAAGGTAGTGGCCGACCTGGGCTACGCCAAGGAATGAGCGCGCACGCGGGCCGGGCGCCAGACATACCCCGCGCCCGGCCAGAGATTTTTTCCACCCCCACCAAAGGAGACATTCGCCCATGAAAAAAACCCTCACCCCCCTCATCGCGGGCCTGGCCAGTCTGGCCGGCGTGGCCGCCTGGACGCCAGCCCACGCGCAAACCACGCAGACCACGGCGAACCCGGATGCCCCGGCGCCCATGACTACGCCCCCGCCGCGCCGTGGCGCTCCGACCCCGCTGGGAACGGCGCAGGATCTGGCCGCCCTGGCGTCCATCACCGCGCCCAGCAGCGTGACGCTGTATGGCCTGCTCGACAACGGCGTGGTTCGCATCAGCGACGTGGGCTCCGGCGGCTCCACCCAGTTGCGCAGCGGCAACCTGCTGTCGTCGCGCTTTGGCGTGCGCGGCATCGAAGACCTGGGCGGCGGCCTGCGGGCCATCTTCAACCTGGAGGCCGGCGTCAGCGCCGACACGGGCGCCACGTCCACCCCGTTCTTCAACCGCCAGTCCTGGGTGGGCCTGAACTCCTCCAGTTTTGGCGAGATCACGATGGGCCGCATGTTGCCCACGATCAGCGATATCTTCATCACATCGGTGCAGGCCACCTACTTCGGCAACCCCACCGCGACCCTGGACGGCGCCGCCGTGGGCGCGGGCTCTTCCGCGGCCCGGTTCAACAACATGCTCGGCGGCACGCGCGTGGACAACGCCATCAAATACCAGTCATCGAGCATGTCCGGCTTCCGCGTCCATGCCATGACCGCGTTCGGCGAGGTGCCGGGTTCGTCCTCCGCGGGCCGCATGATGTCCCTGGGCGGCAGCTACAACTCCGAGAACATCGAGGCCGGCCTGGGCTACCACGAGAAGCAATGCACCGGCGCCAGCGGCTGCGCCGCGGGCGAGGCCAAGGACAAAGTCTTCGGCGTGGGGGCGGCCTACAAGCTCAACGGCGCCCGCTATGCCGTGATCTACACCAACCAGAAGAACGCCCTCAACAAGGACGGCGTCAATGGCAACGTGCTCAGCGTGATGGCGCGTGTTCCGGTCGGAAGCTGGGTGCTCGCCGCCGGCTACCAGTTCCTGAACGACAAGACCGCGCTGAACCAGGACATCGGCCAGGTGAACCTGGGCGCCAACTACCTGCTGAGCAAGCGCACCCGGCTTTACGCGCTGTACAACCACCAGTCCGTGAAGAACGGCGGCAAGGCCGGCATGTACAGCGTGACCTCCAGCAAGGACAAGCAGACCCAGTTCAGCCTCGGTATCGTGCATACCTTCTGACCGCCAGCACGCGCGTCGACTCCGAAGGTTTTTGGGGCATGGCCGACACCATGCCCTTTTTTTTTGCTCGCCGCCGCTGCCGTCCTGTGCGCGGCAGCAGGCCCAATTCCCTCCAAAGTACGGAACATGTGCTGCGCGCCGGTTGCATCGGCCCATGCCGGCTGGCCCAATGGGCACGCCATCGTTCACACCTTTCCCGGGAGCCCCATGCGCTACGAAGACTTCCAGTTCATCCTGTTCGACCATCGCGGCGACGGCGTGCTGCTCGCCACGCTCAACCGGCCCGAGGTCATGAACGCCACGAACGACCGGATGCACTGGGAAATCACCCAGCTCTGGGGCGTGGTGAACGACGACCCCGCCGTCAAGGTGGTGGTGGTCACGGGCGCGGGCGACCGCGCGTTCTCCGCGGGCGGCGACCTGTCGGTGGTGGAGGCGATGTCCAACAGCCAGGCCGACACGATGCGCGTGATGAAGGAAGCCTCCGACATCGTCTACAACATGCTGGCCTGCGACAAGCCCATCATCTCCGCCATCAACGGCACGGCCGTGGGCGCGGGCCTGGCCGTGGCGCTGCTGGCGGACGTGAGCGTGATGGCCGAAGACGCCAAGCTCACCGACGGCCACGCGCGCCTGGGCGTCTCGGCGGGCGACCATGCGGCGATCATCTGGCCCCTCCTGTGCGGCATGGCCAAGGCCAAGTACTACCTGATGACGGCCGACTTCATCGACGGCAAGGAAGCCGAGCGCATCGGCCTGGTCACCTTCTGCGCGCCGCGCGCCGACGTGCTGCCGAAGTCGCTGGCCATCGCCGCCAACCTGGCGCGCGGTAGCCAGGCCGCCATCCGCGCGACCAAGAAGTCACTCAACAACTGGATGCGCCAGGCCGGGCCGATCTTCGACAACTCGCTCGCCATGGAAATGCTGTGCTTCCTGGGCGACGACGTGAAGGAAGGGCTGGCGGCGCTGCGCGGCAAGCGCGCGCCGGACTTTCCGTCAGCACGGCTGCCCTGAATGCCGAGCGCCGCAAGCGGCGCTTTTCGCTTGAAAAACTAACAAACATAAGTTAGATTAACAGGATATAGGAAGCCACGAGAACACAAGGAGACATCGCATGACAGCCAACACCATCATCGAACAACTGGCCCGCTTCTCGACCAGCGTGGACATCGGCCAATTGCCCGACATCGTCGTGCAGGAATGCAAGCGCGACATCCTCGACTCCCTCGGCGTCGCGCTGGCGGGGGCCGACCACCCCAGGAGCCGCATCGGCATCGAGATGGCCCGCCGCATCGGCGGCGGCGCGGGCAACGCGACCATCATCGGCACGGGCGAGCGCTCGACCGCCTATGGCGCCGCGTTCGCCAACAGCGAAATGCTCAACGCGCTGGACGCCGACTCGGTGCTGCTGCCCGGACACGTGAGCCCCTACGTGCTGCCCGGCGCCTTCGCCACGGCCGAGACGCTGCAGCGCTCCGGCAAGGACCTGATTGCCGCCGTGGCGGTATCGCACGAAATTTCCTACCGCTTCGGCGCCGCGATGCCCGGCTACCGCGACACCAAGGACGGCAAGCTCGCCAACCCCGCCTCGGTGGTGGGCTACAGCAGCACCGTGTTCGGCGCCACCGCATCGGCGGGCAAGCTCAAGCGCCTGTCGGCCGCGCAGCTGGCCAACGCGCTGGGCCTGGCCGCGGCCTCCGCGCCGGTCAATGCGCAGCGCGCCTGGTTCACGCACGCGCCCACGGCCACCATCAAGTACCAGCTGGGCGGCGGGCTGACCAACATCGCGCTCACGGCCGCCGACATGGGCGAGCTGGGGCACCGTGGCGATCTGCGCATCCTGGACGATGAGGTCAACGGCTGGGCCAGCTTCATCGGCACCGACCGCTGGCTGCCGGGCGCCATCACCGACGGCCTGGGGCAGGATTGGCGCTTTCCCGCCTTCCAGATGTTCAAGCCCTATCCACACTGCCGCGTGATGCACGCGCCGCTGGATCTGCTGATCGACATCGTGACCCGCAACGACCTGAAGCCGGACGAGATCGAGGGCATCACCTCCTTTGGCGAAGGCTGGGCCTATGTGCTGCCCTGCTTCACCAGCCGCGAGATCCTGCAGGTGCACGACGCGCAGTTCTGCTTCGCGCACGGCCTGGCCGTGGCGGCCCACCGCATCCCGCCCGGCCCCCGCTGGCAGGACCCCGCGGTGGTGTTCGACCCGTCCGTCATGGCGCTGATGAACCGGGTGTCACTGGAAACCCATCCGACCTATTTCCAGTCGGTGTCGGCGGACATCTCCAGCCGCCCTTCGCGCGTGGAAGTGCGCGCACGCGGCCAGGTCTTCGCCGGGGAAAAGATGTTCCCCAAGGGCACGCCCTCGGCAGACCCTTCGACCTACATGACCACGGACGAACTGGTCGCCAAGTTCCGCACCTTCGTCGATGGCCTGCTGCCCGCGGCGGCCATCGACCGGGCGGTGGACGCGGTGCTGAACCTGGAGCAGGTGGATGACTTCGGCACCGTCATCCGCCAGTTCGTGCGCGCCTGAGCGCCAGTGGCTCGACTGCACCGCTTCACCAACGACTTCATTTCCACGCCCATGACCACCACTCCCGCCAACTGCCCGCCCCTGGAACAAGCCGTCGTGCGCTTCATCCAGGAGCTGAAGTACGAACACCTCGACGCGCCCGCCCATGCCGGCGTGAACCGCCTGATGCGCGACCAGCTCGCGCTGCAGATCGGCATCTCGAAGATGCCGTGGTCCGAGCAGCTGCTGAAATACGCCACCACCCAGCAGCGCCCGGGCAAGAGCCGCGTGAGCGCCTCCCTGCTCACCATGAGCGCCGCCGATGCCGCGTTCGTCAACGGCTCCTACGGCCATGGCTTCGAGTACGACGACGCGCACGGCCCCAGCTACAGCCACCCGGGCAGCTGCGTGATCCCGGCGGCGCTGGCCATCGGCGAAGAGCTGGGCTCCTCGCTCGAGGAAGTCGTCACCGCCATGGTCGCGGGCTACGAGGTCTACGCGCGCATCGGCGTACTGGCCGCGCCCGAGCTGCTGCAGCGCGGCTTCCACCCGCACTGCGTGCTGTCGAACTTCGGCGCGGCCGCGGTGGCGGCCAAGCTGCGCGGCTTCGACGCCGAGACCACGCTGCACGCGCTGTCCATCGCGCTGAGCCATGCCTCGGGCACCACCGAGTACAGCTCCACCGGCGGCTCGATCAAGCGCGTCCACGCCGGCATCGGCACGCGCAACGGCATGGCGGCGGCCGACATGGCGCGCGCCGGCATCACCGGGCCGCGCGCCTTCCTGAGCGGCAACAAGGGCTTCTTCAAGACCTTCGTGCAGCGCACGGCGGGCGATGCGCCCGAGCAGCGCTTCGCTGCGGGCCGGCGTTTCGAGGTCTCCACCGCCTGGCTCAAGGCCTACTGCGCCTGCTACTGCACGCACGCCTACATCGACGCGCTGCGCCCCTTCACCCCGCGCCGCGACCAGATCGCCGAGGTGCAACTGAAGATCACGCCGCACTTCAACGTCATCGTCGGCACGGCCAACGCCAATGCCTATGAGCCCAGAAACATCGAGCACGTGCAGTACAGCCTGCCGATCCAGGCCGCGTTCGCGCTGCAAGGCCTGGGCAACGGCTACCGCAGCCACCGCGACTACATGGCCGGCACCGTGGACATGGCGCCCGTCATCGCCATGGCGCGCAGCATCCGCATTACCGAAGAGGCGGCGCTGGAGAAGCAATACCCCGGCAAGTTCGTGGCCGACGTCACGGTCACCTTCAAGGACGGCAGCGCCGAGCACGTGTTCGTCGCCGACCCGACCGGCTCCGACACCAACCCCATGCCCGAAGCGGAGCAGGACGCGAAGTTCATGGAACTGACCGCCGACGTGCTCGGCGCCGAGCGCGCCCGCGCGCTGCTGGCCGCGCTGCGCGCCCTGGACCCGAAGATGAAGGCCGCCGACCTCACGGCCCTGTGCGCCGCCCCACACTAAACCCTGGAGACACCACCCCATGATTTCCCGCCGCAACCTGCTGCAGGCGCCCCTGGCCGCCCTGCCCGCCCTGAACCCCGCGCTGGCCCAGCAGCCATCGCCCTTCGCAGGCAAGACCCTGCGCCTGCTCGTGGCCGCCTCGGCGGGCACCACGGTGGACGTGACGGCCCGCTTCGTGGCCGAGCCGTTGTCCCGGCTCATCAACGCGCCCGTGATCGTGGACAACCGCCCCGGCGCGGGCGGCGCCATCGGCAGCGACGCCCTGACCAAGTCGCCCGCGGACGGCGCCACCATGCTGTTCACGGGCGTGACCCACTTCTCGGCGCGCTATTCGGGCGAAGGCTCGGCCAACTACGACCCGGTCAAGGACTTCACGGGCGTGGCCCGCGTGTGCAGCGCCGCGCTGGCCGTGGTGGTGGCGGCGAATTCACCCTACAAGACGCTGGCCGACCTGCTCAAGGCCATGAAGGACCGGCCCGGCGAGATCGACTACGGCTCGGGCGGCGTGGGCAGCACCTCGCACCTGTGCACGGTCATCATGAACGACCTGACCCACACCACCGCCAAGCACATTCCCTACAGGGGCAACACCCAGGCCGTGACCGACACGGCCGCCGGCGTGGTGGCGTTCACCTGCCAGGGCTCGGGCGGCGTGCTGCCGCTCATCAAGGCGGGCCGCCTGCGCGCGCTGGCCGTGACCAGCCGCAGCCGCTGGGACGCCCTGCCCGACGTGCCCACGGGCATCGAGTGCGGCATTCCCGGTTTCGACGTGGCGTCGTGGATCGCCTGCCTGGCGCCCGCCAAGGCGCCCCAGGCCGCTGTCCTGGCCGTCTCCGACGGGCTGGGCAAGATCGCGCGCTCGGCGGAGTTCAAGGCCTTCTGCGACAAGCAGTCGATGTTCGTCGATCTGATGGAACACCCGCAGTTCCAGGCCGACATGCCCAACGAGAACACACGCTGGAAGCGCGTGGCCGACCTGGTCAAGCGCTCCTGAACATTGCAATGAAAATGGGCTCCAGCGCTTATCCATCAAGCGCTGGCAGCTATCATTTTTGAATAGTCGCCACAATCGCCTCCGCCGCGCGGATCACGGGCAGGTCGACCATGCGGCCGTCGAGGGTGAACACCTCGCCGCCGCGCTGGGCGGCTTCTTCAAGCACCCGCAGCGCCCAGGCCTGCTCGGCTTCGGAGTAGCCCAGCGCCTCGTTCACCCCGGCCACCTGCGCGGGGTGGATGCACAGCTTGCCGCCAAAGCCGAAGGCGCGGGCGCGCCGGGCGTCGGCCGCCAGCCGTTCGGCATTGCCGGTATCGGTGGTCACGCCGTCGATGGGCGCGGGCAGTCCGGCGCGGCGCGACGCGGCCACGAGCGCGTTGCGCGCGAAAGCGAGTTCGGGCTCCTCCGCCGAGGCGCGCATACCCAGGTCCAGCTGGAAATCCAGGTGGCCGAAGGCCAGGCGCACGACCTGCTGCGCGCGCGCGATGAGGTCGGCGGCGTCCAGCCCGGCCAGCGATTCGACCAGGGCGACGATCTGCGCGCCCTCGCCCAGCGCCTGCGCCACGGCAAGCAGCGCGGCGGGGTCTTCGGACTTGGGGCACATCACGGCCACGCCCTGCCCGGCCCACCCGCGCAGCAGCGCGAGGTCGGCGTCATGCCAGGGCGTGCCCACGGCGTTGATGCGCACCACGGTGCGCGCCAATTGCGCGGCGCTCAGTTGCGGCAGTTGCCGGGCAAGCTGCTCGCGCGCGCCGTCCTTGCTGGCCGGGGCCACGGCGTCTTCGAGGTCGATGATGATGCAATCGGCCCCTGAATCGAGCGCCTTGGCGAAGCGCTCGGGCTTGGTGGCGGGCACGAACAGCAGGCTGCGCACGTGGCGCACGGCGGAGGCGATAGTGGTGGTGGCGGGCATCAAATGACTCCGTTGGCGCGCAGCGCGGCGATGTCGGCATCGGTACGGCCCAGCGCGCGCAGGATGGCTTCGCTGTGCTCGCCCAAGGCGGGCACGGCGTCCATGCGCGCGTCGAAGCTGTTGACGGTGGCCGGCGGCAGCAGGGCCTGCAACTCGCCGGCGGGCGAGCCGATGGCGCGGAAGCGCTGGCGCGCGTGCAGTTGCGGGTGCGTCCAGAGGTCGCCCACCTGGTTGACGGCGGCGTTGGCGATCTGCGCCTCGTCCAGCCGCGCGATCACGTCCTGCGCGGTGAGGCTGGAGAAGATCTGTTCGATGGTCTCCTTCAGCGCGGCGCGGTTTTCCACGCGGCGCACATTAGCGTCGAAGCGCGGGTCGGCGGCCAGTTCGGGGCGGCGCAGTACCTTGTCGCAGAACAGCTTCCACTCGCGCTCGTTCTGCAGGCCCAGCATGACCACGCGGCCGTCGCCCGCCGCGAAGGGGCCGTAGGGGTAGATGGTCGCGTGCGCGGCGCCGTTGCGCGTGGGCGGCGGCTGGTCGTCGTAGGCGTAGTACATGGGGAAGCCCATCCACTCGCCCATCGCTTCGAGCATGGAGACCTCCACGTGCGAGCCCTCGCCCGTGAGGTTGCGCTGCAGCAGCGCGCTCAGGATGCCGGTGTAGGCGTACATGCCCGCCGCGATGTCGGCGATGGAGTTGCCGGCCTTGCTGGGCTCGTCCTTCGTGCCGGTGATGGAGAGGAAAGCGGCCTCGCTCTGGATCAGCAGGTCGTAGGCCTTCTTGTCGCGGTAGGGGCCGTCGCCGCCGTAGCCGGAGATGTCGCAGACGATCAGCTTCGGGTGCTTGGCGTGCAGGGCCTCGAAGGAGAGCCCCATGCGCGCCGCCGCGCCGGGCGCGAGGTTCTGCACCAGCACG
Source organism: Acidovorax sp. (assembly GCA_047601665.1). Classification (GTDB taxonomy): domain Bacteria; phylum Pseudomonadota; class Gammaproteobacteria; order Burkholderiales; family Burkholderiaceae_C; genus JASGIT01. Next base: position 3,384,193 of record JASGIT010000001.1, on the reverse strand, counting down.
TCGGCCTGGGCGATCAGTTCGCCCAGCACCTCCTGCGCGGCGGGCTGCTTCAGGTCCAGCGCCAGGCTTTCCTTGGAGCGGTTGGTCCAGACGAAGTGCGACGCCAGGCCGCGCGTGCGGTGGTCGTAGGCGCGCGCGAAGTCGCCCACGCCGGGGCGCTCGACCTTGATGACGCGCGCGCCCAGGTCGGCAAGCTGGCGCGTGCAGAACGGCGCGGCGATCGCGTGCTCCAGCGTGATGACGGTCATGCCGCTGAGCGGCCCTTTCTTGTCTGCCATGGCGTGTCTCCGGGGTTATTCGATGTCCGCGCTGGCCTGCATGGCCAGCTGGCCCTGCGGCCCGCGCGCCCACAGGCGGGCCTTGCCGCCCTCGACCTTGCCGTTGACGCTGAACGGCGCGGTGTCGAACAGGGGGCTGACGGCCTTGAACTCGAAGCCGCGCACCCGCTTGTCCGGGTGCGCGCGGCGCAGTTCCTCCATCAGCAGCGTGGCGATCAGCGGCCCGTGCACCACCAGGCCGGGGTAGCCCTCCTCCTGCATGGCGTAGGGCCGGTCGTAGTGGATGCGGTGGCCGTTGAAGGTGAGCGCCGAATAGCGCATCAGCAGCACCGGGTCGGGCGTGATGGTGCGCGAGAACTGCTCATCGGCGGGCGCTGCGGCGGGCTGCGGCGCGGGCGCGCCGGGGGCGGGCGCGTCGCGGTAGACGATGTCCTGCTCTTCATGGATGGCGATGCCCTGCGCATCGGACACCTCGTGCCGCACCGTCACGAACACCAGCGTGCCGCTGCGGCCTTCCTTGACGTTGACGCTCTTGATGAGCGAGACGCGCCGCACCGGCTCGCCCACCACCACGGGCCGCAGGAACTGCAGGCGCCCGCCCGCCCACATGCGCCGGGGCAAGGCGACGGGCGGCAGAAAGCCGCCGCGCTTCGGGTGCCCGTCGGGGCCGATGTTCGACTGGCGCTCGCCCGGCAGGAAGTACAGCCAGTGCCACAGCGGCGGCAGGTGCGGCGGCATCGAGGACGCGCTGGCCGAGTCCAGCGTGGCCTGCATGAGGCGGATGGGCGTGGGGGTGATCTGGTCCGCCCCCTCTTCGGTGCGGCCCACCCAGGCGTCGTAGGTGGCGGGGTTGTCCTGGCTCATGCGGCGTCTCCGTCAGGTTTTTTAAGTGAAATCGGCCTCCAGCGCTTGATGGACAAGCGCTGGAAGCTCTCTTTTCAATAGCAATCGGATCAGAGGGCGCTGACGAGTTCAGGCACGGCCGTGAACAGGTCCGCCTCCAGCCCGTAGTCGGCCACGCTGAAGATCGGCGCCTCGGGGTCTTTGTTGATCGCCACGATGACCTTGGAGTCCTTCATGCCCGCCAGGTGCTGGATGGCCCCCGAGATGCCCGCCGCGATGTACAGCTGCGGCGCCACGATCTTGCCGGTCTGGCCCACTTGCAGGTCGTTGGGGGCGTAGCCCGCGTCCACTGCCGCGCGGCTGGCGCCGATGGCCGCGCCCAGTTTGTCGGCCAGCGGGGTCATGACTTCCTGGAATTTCTCGCTGCTGCCCAGCGCCCGGCCGCCCGACACGATGATTTTGGCGGCGGTGAGTTCGGGGCGGTCGCTCTTGCTGACTTCGCGGCCCACGAAGCTGCTTTTGCCGCTGTCGGCGGCGGCGGCCGTGGTTTCGACGGCTGCGGAGCCTCCCGTGGCGGCGGCGGCGTCGAAGCCGGTGGTGCGCACGGTGATGACTTTGGTGGCGTCACTGCTTTGCACGGTGGCGATGGCGTTGCCGGCGTAGATGGGGCGCTCGAAGGTGTCGGCGCTGACGACTTTGGTGATGTCGCTGATTTGCGCCACGTCGAGTTTGGCGGCTACGCGCGGGGCGGTGTTTTTGCCGCTGGCGGTGGAGGGGAAGAGGATGTGGCTGTAGTTGCCGGCGATGGCGAGGACCTGGGCGGCGAGGTTTTCGGCCAGGCCGTCCTTGAGGCTGGCGCCGTCGGCGTGGATGACTTTGGCGACGCCGGCGATTTGCGCGGCGGCCTGGGCGGCGGCGCCCGCGTTTTCGCCGGCAACGAGGATGTGCACGTCGCCGCCGCAGGCCAGAGCCGCGGTGACGGTGTTGAGGGTGGCGGCCTTGATGGAGGCGTTGTCGTGTTCAGCAATAACGAGTACCGACATTTAGATCACCTTCGCTTCGTTCTTGAGTTTGTCGACCAGGGTGGCGACGTCGGGCACTTTGATGCCGGCGCCGCGTTTGGGGGGTTCGCTCACTTTGACGGTCTTGAGGCGCGGGGCGACGTCGACGCCGAGGTCGGCGGGCTTGACGGTGTCCAGCGGCTTTTTCTTGGCCTTCATGATGTTGGGCAGGGTGACGTAGCGCGGTTCGTTCAGGCGCAGGTCGGCGGTGACGACGGCGGGCAGGGCCACGCTGAGGGTTTCGAGGCCGCTGTCGACTTCGCGGGTGACGGTGGCTTTGCCGTCGGCGACTTCGACTTTGCTGGCGAAGGTGGCCTGGGGCAGGTCGGTGAGGGCGGCGAGCATCTGGCCGACCTGGTTGTCGTCGTTGTCGATGGCTTGTTTGCCCAGGACGATGAGGCCGGGCTGTTCTTTGTCGACCAGGGCCTTGAGCAGTTTGGCCACGGCCAGGGGCTGCAGTTCGGCGTCGGATTCGACCAGGATGCCCCGGTCGGCGCCGATGGCCATGGCGGTGCGCAGGGTTTCCTGGCATTTGGCGTCGCCGCACGAGACGGCGATGACTTCCGTCGCCACGCCTTTTTCTTTCAGGCGCACAGCCTCTTCGACGGCGATTTCGTCAAAGGGGTTCATGCTCATCTTCACGTTGGCGATGTCCACGCCCGTGCCGTCGCTCTTGACGCGCACTTTGATGTCTTTATCGACGACCCGTTTCACGGGAACGAGAATCTTCATGGCTGCAATTCCTTCTCAAAAAATCAGAACGAGCGGGGCAGGCCCAGCGTGTGCTGGGCAATGTGGTTCAGGATCATGTTGGTGGAGATGGGCGCCACCTGGTACAGGCGCGTCTCGCGGAACTTGCGCTCGATGTCGTATTCGCACGCGAAGCCGAAGCCGCCGTGCGTCTGCAGGCAGGCGTTGGCCGCCTCCCAGCTCGCCTTGGCGGCGAGGTACTTGGCCATGTTGGCCTCGGTGCCCGCGTTCTCGCGCGCGTCGATCTTCTGGCAGGCGCGCCAGCGCATGAGGTTGGCGGCTTCGAGTTCGATGAAGGCCTCGGCCAGCGGGAACTGGATGCCCTGGTTCTGGCCGATGGGGCGGCCGAACACCTTGCGCTCGGCGGCGTAGTCGCGCGCCTTTTCCAGGAACCAGTAGCCGTCGCCGATGCACTCGGAGGCGATCAGCGTGCGCTCGGCGTTCAGGCCGTCGAAGATCACCTTCAGGCCCTTGCCCTCGGTGCCCAGCAGCGCGTCTTCGGGCAGCTCCAGGTTGTCGAAGAACAGCTCGTTGGTCTCGTGGTTGACCATGTTCAGGATGGGACGCACGGTCAGGCCGTTGCCGATGGCCTTGTCCAGCTCGACGATGAAGCACGACAGGCCGTCGCTGCGCTTTGCCACCTGGTCTGCGGGCGTGGTGCGCGCCAGCAGGATCAGCAGGTCGCTGTGCTGCACGCGGCTGATCCAGACCTTCTGGCCGTTGACGACCCAGCGGCCGTCCTTCTTCACCGCCGTGGTCTTGAGCTGGGTGGTGTCGCTGCCGGTGGTCGGCTCGGTCACGCCCATGGACTGCACGCGCAGCTCGCCCGAGGCGATCTTCGGCAGGTACTTCTGCTTCTGCGCCTCGGTGCCGCTGAACACGATGGTGTTCATCACGTACATCTGGCCATGGCAGGCGCCGGAGTTGCCGCCGCTGCGGTTGATCTCCTCCATGATGACCGAGGCCTCGGCCATCGACAGGCCCGGGCCGCCGAATTCCTGTGGAATCAGCGCGGCCAGCCAGCCGGCCTTGGTGAGGGCGTTGACGAATTCCTCGGGGTAGCCGCGCGCTTCGTCGATCTTGCGGTGGTATTCGGCGGGGAACTGCTGGCACAGGCCGCGCACGGCGTCGCGGATTTCCTGGTACTGGTCGGGGGCAGAGAGGGCGCTCATGAGGGATGTCTCCAGAGTGGTTGGCGTTGATCAATAGTAATATTTGATTGATTCAATAAAAAATAGAATTTTCTGATCGAATCATCAATTTTGGGCATCGAGGAATCTCCATGGATCTCAAGCAACTGCGCGCCTTCGTCACCGTGGCGGAAACCGGCAACGTCACCCGCGCCTCCAGCCTGCTGAACCTGGTGCAGCCCGCCGTGTCGCGCCAGCTGCGCCTGCTGGAGGAAGACCTGGGCACCGAACTGTTCGACCGCAGCCGCCACGGTATGCAGCTCACGCCGCCCGGCAAGACCATGCTGGAATACGCGCGGCGCATCCTGGGCGAGGTGGCGCGCGCCAAGGCCGAGATCCAGCCCACCGAGGGGCCGGTGGCGGGCATCGTGAGCATCGGCCTGCTGGCCAGCACCTCGGATCTGCTGGCCACGCTGCTGGCCGCCGAGGTGGCGCGGCGCTACCCGCACATCCGCCTGCGGCTGACCATCGGCTACGCCGGGCACCTGCAGGACTGGCTCGAAGCCGGCGACGTGGATGCCGCCCTGCTCTACGGCCAGAAGGAGACGCCCGCGCTGCACGTGAAGGCGCTGCTCGAAGAAAGCCTGTGGGTCGTGGCCGCGCCGTCCGCGAAGCTGTCGCGCAAACGCCCGCTCGCGCTCGCGCGCGTCGCGCGCGAGCCGTTCGTGCTGCCTGCGGCGCCGCAAGGCCTGCGCGCGGTGATCGAGCACGCCGCGGCCGAGGCCGGCGTGACGCTGCAGGTCTTCGCCGAGACCAATGCGCTGAGCGTGCAAAAGGAACTGGTCGCGCAAGGCCACGGCTGGACCATACTGCCCGCCGTGTGCGTGACGCAGGAGGTGGAACGCGGCCTGCTGGGCGCGGCCCCGCTCACGTCGCCGGGCCTGCAGCGCACCATCGTGCTGGCGGCGCCCAGCAGCCGGCAGGCCACGGCGCCCGTGCGCTGCGTTGTCGGCGTGCTGCTGGACTGCGTCAAGGCCACGTTTGAACAAGGGCGCTGGCCTGATGCGCGCTGGCTGGGTTAGGGTGTGTCATCACCGCCTGCCGCGCCAGGCCAGCCAAGGCGCGGCGGCGGTCACGATCAGCACCAGCGGCCAGATGTGCCCGTCCTTCAGGTCCACCCCGTCCAGCAGCGCCGACCAGGGCTGGCCCAGCAGGTAGTGGCCCACCAGCGACTCCGCCGCGAGCGTGAGCGCCACCCAGGCCAGGCCCGTGCGCAGCGCCTGCCGCTCGGTGGCGATGCGCAGCCAGGGCGCCAGCCACCACACCGCCGCCAGAATCCACACGCACAGCAGCAGCGTGCCCAGCACGTGGGCGGTTTCCTCGTCGAAATGGCGCTCCAGCCACGCCTCGCGCGCCGCGCCGTTGACGAAGGCGAGCAGCAGCAGCACGCACCATGCGGCGAACGCGCGCCACGCCTTGTAGCCACTCTTCTTCACCACCGGGCCGTCCCAAGGTGAGGGAACATGGGAGTCATTTTCTTGCTCATATGCCGGCTCCTTGCTCCAGGCACTCGTCGGGCAAGTGGTTGCGCCCCGGCATGGTTTCGCCCAAGAAGTCGAGAAAGGCGCGCACGGCGGGCGACAGCCCCCGGCGCGACGCGAACACGGCGTGGACGATGCCCCGGGGCGGCGCCCAGCCGGGCAGCAGCCGCACGAGGCTGCCCGCGCGCAGTTCGTCCACGCACATGTAGGCGGGCAGCCAGCACAGGCCCGCGCCGCCCAGCGCCGCGAGCTTGAGCGTGAGCAGGTCGTCCGCCACGAGGCGCGGGGTGATGGCGAGCTGCTGCTCGCTCCCGCCTGGCCCCACCAGCTGCAGGGTGCAGCGCCCGTCGTGCGCCCACAGGGCCACGCTGTCGAGCCGGGCCAGATCCTCCAGCGTGCGCGGCGTGCCCTGGCGCGCGAGCAGCGCGGGCGCGGCCACGATCACGCTCTGCGTGTCGTCCAGCCGCTTGACGACCATGCTGCCGCTGTCCTCCAGCGTGGGGCGCACGCGCAGCGCCACGTCCACGCCCTCTTCCACGAGGTTGACCACGCGGTTGCTCACCTGCATGTCCACGCGCACCTGCGGGTGGCGCGCCAGGAAATCGGGCAGCAACTCGCCCAGCACCGTCTGCGCGATGGTCACGGGGCAGGTCACGCGCACCGTGCCGCGCGGCGCGGTCTGCACGCGGGCGACGAGGTCGGCGGCGGCTTCGGCGGAGTCGCGCAGGCTCTGGCAGTGCTGCAGGTAGGCCTCGCCCACCTCGGTGAGCGAGAGGCGGCGCGTGGTGCGCTGCAGCAGGCGCACGCCCAGGCGCGCCTCCAGCTCCGACACGCGGCGCGACAGGCGCGACTTCGGAATGCCCAGCGCCCGCCCCGCCGCCGCGAAGCCGCCGCGCTCCACCACCTCGGCAAAGTAGAGCATGTCGTTCAGGTCTTGCATCGAAGGTCGAATCGTCCTATTGATGGAACAATCTATCGCGCTGAAGGCTACTTATCAAGTGTATGGCATCAATCCACAATCACACCCATACCCCTTTCATCCAGGAGCCTCTCATGCAACTGCTGCACATCGATTCCTCCCTCAACGGCGCCCAATCCGTCTCGCGCCAGGTCACGGCCCGCGTGGTCGACAGCTGGGTGGCGACCCACCCCGGCACCAAGGTGCAATACCTGGACCTGGCGGTGAATGCGCCCAACCACTTCTCCGCCGACGCGATGGGTATGCGCACCGGCCAGGACGCCCAGACCGACGCACAGCGCCAGGAAAACGCCGTGACCGAAGCGCTGGTGAGCCAGTTCCTCGCGTCGGACGTGATCGTGATCGGCGCGCCGTTCTACAACTTCACCATCCCCACCCAGCTCAAGGCCTGGATCGACCGCATCGCCCTGCCCCGCCGCACTTTCCGCTACACCGAAAAGGGTCCTGAAGGGCTGGCCGGCGGCAAGACCGTGATCGTGGTGGTGAGCCGTGGTGGCATCTATTCGACCAGCGAAGCGGGCCGCGCCAACGAGCACCAGGAAGCGTACCTGCGCACGGTGTTCGGCTTCCTGGGCATCACCGACGTGCGCTTCGTGCGCGCCGAAGGCACGGGCATGGGCCCCGAAGGCCGGGCCAAGGCGCTGGCGAATGCCGAAAGCGACCTGGCCGCCCACACCAGCAAGGCGCTGGTGGCAGAGGCCGCCTGAAATATCAAATCAAGCGTGGCGCTTGACCCAGGCCACGTACTTGTCCATCCATTTCTGCAAAAAGGCGCGGCTGCCTTCGCCGATGTTGCCCTGGGCGTCGAACAGCCCTTCCTTCGCCTGCACAAAGGCTTCGGGCTGGCCCAGCGTGGGCACGTCCAGGTAGGCCAGCACGTTGCGCAGGTGCTGCTGCGCCAGCGCCGTGCCGATGGCCCCGACCGACACGCCCACCACGCCCGCGGGCTTGCCCGCCCAGGCGCTCTGGCCGTAGGGGCGCGAGGCGTGGTCGATGGCGTTCTTGAGCACGCCGGGAATCGAGCGGTTGTACTCAGGCGTGACGAACAGCAGCCCCTGCGCCGCGCGGATTTCGCCCTTGAGGCGCTGCACCGGGGCAGCCTGCTGCGCGTCGTCGTCCTGGTTGTACAGCGGCAGATCGTCGATGCGCACTTGCGTGAAGCTGAACTCGGGCGGCGCCAGCCGCGCCAGCGCCGTGGCAAGCTGGCGGTTGAACGAATCCTTGCGCAGGCTGCCGACGATGACAGCGATCTGGTACGTGCTCATGAGAACCCCCTTTGATGAACGTCTGCGCGGCAAGACGGCGCCGCGCAGGCCATGATACCCAGGGGATGCCGCCGCGCCAGATTGTGAATGAAACTGGCGCTCAGCCCAGGCGCATCAAGCGCTGGCAGCTCTCGAAACGATAGTGCTCAGCGGTGGCTCATGCGCCGCACCGCCCAGTCCCCCAGGCTCTGCACGGCCTGCACGAAGAAGATCAGCACCACCACCACGGCCAGCATCACGTCGGGCAGGAAGCGCTGGTAGCCGTAGCGGATGCCCAGGTCGCCCAGCCCCCCGCCGCCGATCGCGCCCGCCATGGCCGAGTAGCCCGTGAGGCTCACGAAGGTGATGGTCAGGCCCGCGACGATGCCGGGCAGCGCCTCGGGCAGCAGCACCTTCCAGACGATCTGGCCGGTGGTCGCGCCCATGGCCTGGGCGGCCTCGATCAGGCCCGCGTCCACCTCGCGCAGCGAGGCCTCCACCAGCCGCGCCACGAACGGCGCCGCCGCGAAGGTCAGCGGCACCACGGCGGCCGCCGTGCCGATCGACGAGCCCACGATGGCGCGCGTGAGCGGGATGATCGCCACCAGCAAAATGATGAACGGCGTGGAGCGCACCGCGTTCACCACCCAGCCGACGATGCGGTTGAGCGGCGCGTTCTCCAGCACGCCGCCCTGGTCGGTCAGGCGCAGGAACACGCCCAGCGGAATGCCGATGAGCGCGCCCGCGATGCCCGAGAGGCCCACCATCACCAGCGTTTCCCACAGCGAGGTGGCGAACAGCTCCCACATCGCGGACGTCAGGTTCTCAAACATGGGCCACCTCCTCCACCAGCACGCCCTGGGCGCGCAAATCGGCCACGGCGGCCTCCACGGCGGCGCCGCTGGCGTGCACGGCCAGCGCGCCGAAGGTCTGGTCCTGGATCTCGTCCACCAGCCCGTGCAGGATGGACACCTCCAGCCCGTGCGCGCGCACCAGCCGCGACAGCAGCGGCTGCCCCGCCCCGTCGCCCGCGTAGGACAGGCGCAGCAGCCTGCCCGGCGACTGTGCGGACAGGCGCCGCGCATGGGCCAGCACGCTGTCGGGCAGCTGCTGCGGCACGATCTCGTCGATCAGGCTCTGGGTGATGGCCTGCTGCGGGCGCGTGAACACGTCGAGCACGCGGCCCATCTCCACGATGCGGCCCGCGTCGATCACGGCCACGCGGTCGGCCACCTGCTTGATGACCTGCATCTGGTGCGTGATGAGCACCACCGTCACGCCCAGCTCGCGGTTCACCTGCCGCAGCAGCGCGAGGATGGAGCGCGTGGTCTCCGGGTCGAGCGCCGAGGTGGCCTCGTCCGACAGCAGCACCTGCGGGCGGCTCGCCAGCGCGCGCGCGATGCCCACGCGCTGCTTCTGCCCGCCGCTGATCTGCGCGGGGTAGCGTTCGGCCAGGTGCGCCAGGCCCACCAGGTCGAGCAGCGGCCCCACGCGCTGGGCGATGGCGGCCTGGTCCAGGCCCGCGAGCTCCAGCGGCAGCGCCACGTTGCCCCACACGGTGCGCGACGACAGCAGGTTGAAGTGCTGGAACACCATGCCGATGCCCTGGCGCGCGGCGCGCAGCTCGGCGTCGTTCAGCTTCATGAGGTCGCGCCCGGCCACGAGCACCTCGCCGCGCGTGGGCCGGTTGAGCAGGTTGATCACGCGCACCAGCGAGCTTTTGCCCGCGCCGCTTTTGCCGATGATACCGAACACCTCGCCCTGCGCCACGTGCAGGTCGATGTCCGACAGCGCCTCGAACGGCCCTTGCGGGCCTTGGTAAATCTGGGTGATGCCCCGTAGGTCGATCATGGTGGTGAAAACAACGCGCCGCCGCCAGGTGGTGCCCGGCGGCGGCGCTGAAACGCAAAGGGTGGATTATCAGTGTTTGAAACCAGACTCGCGCTGCGCCCGCATGGCGAGCACGAACACCGTGTCGATCTCGGCCAGATAGCGGTAGAGCGCCACATAGCCGCGCACGCCCTGCCCCATCACCAGCTCGCGCTTGCCATCGCGCACGGGCCGACCTATCAGCGGGCTGTGCGTCAGCACCTGGATGGCATCGATGATTTCCTGCAATCTGCCTGGAGCATCCGCCACTTCGTAGCGCTCCATGTGGCCGAGAAAACGCTCGAAGTCGTCGAGCACTTCCGGAGCTAGTTCGATGCGGGCCACTTCAACGCACCAGCTTGCGGGCGGCAGGCTGGCGTGGCGTCTGGCCTGCGGCGCGGGCTTGCAGGTATGTCTTGACATCTTCCCAAGGCACGGACTGACCTGTTCGTACCAAGGCTGCCCAACGCTCGTCGGCAATGCGGTGCAGTTCGTCGTCCAGCTCGGCGCGCTCCACGGCGTCGGTCAGCACGTCGAGGATGAGCGCATGGGGCGTCTTGCCCGCGCGCGCCGCCGTGGCGGCCAGGCGGGCTTTCAAGGCGTCGTCGATGCGGATAGTGGTGGTGGACATGGTGGCGGCCCTGGCTGGGAATGGGTCAGGGCAATGTAGCACATACGTGCTACATCGACCATCAATCGTTCAGGCCCAAGGACTGCACGATGCCCTTCTCCTCCGCGAAGCTCTTGCGCGCGAACTCGGTGTAGGCGGCGGCGTTGCGGTAGTCGGTGCGGATGCCGTAGGTCTTGATCACGCGCTGCATTTCGGGATCGTCCAGCGACGCCTTCACCGCCGCGTCCAGCTTCTGCACGATGGCGGGCGGCAGGCCCTTCGGCCCGGCCAGGCCCAGGGGCGACGGCACGACCACGTCGTAGCCGGCTTCGCGGAAGGTGGGCACGTTGGCGAACGCGGGCGGGCGCTTGTCGGCGGCGATGCCGAGGGCGCGGATCTTGCCCGCCTCGATGTAGTTGAGCACGCCGTTGGTGCCGATCATGGTCTTCACGTGGCCGCCCATCAGCGCGTTGAGCGCCTCGCTGTCGCCCTTGTAGGGCACGTGCACGAACGGCACGCCCGCGGCCTTGCCCAGCAGGGCCATGGCGACGTGGTTGCCGGTGGACTTGCCGGGGGTGCCGTAGTCGATGCCCTCCTTGTGGGTCTTGGCGTACTCGACCACGTCCTTCACGGTCTTGAACGGCGAATTGGCGGGCACGACCAGGATGAAGTCGTAGGCCGAGAACGAGGCGATGTAAGTCAGGTCGTTCAGCGGGTCGTACTGGGCTTTCTGGATGTGCGGCAGGCGGAAGATGCTCACGGGCACCAGCGTCAGGCGCAGGCCGTCGGGCTTGGAACGCTTCATGTCCAGCACGCCCAGGGTGCCGCCCGCGCCGGGCTTGTTCTCGACGATGACGGACTGCTTCAGCTGCTTGCCCATGGCCAGCGCCAGGGAGCGCCCGATCACGTCGGTGGTGCCGCCGGGGGCGTAGGGCACGATGAGGGTGATGGGCTGGTTGGGCAGTTCCTGCGCCTGCGCGCCGGAGGCGGCGGCGGCCAGGGCCAGGGCGAGTGCGGTGAAGTGGCGGCGTTGCATGGTGGTGGTCTCCTCGGTGTGGTTATTCAGGGTCGGTAGGCGTCGCGCAGTTCGCGCTTGAGCACCTTGCCGATGGCGCTGCGCGGCAGTTCGCCGATGAAGCGCAGGTCGGACAGGCGCTGCGTCTTGCCCGCGCGCTGGTTGTACCAGGCCATGATTTCGGCGGCATCCGCGTCCGCGCCCGCGCGCGGCACCACGTAGGCCACGGGCGTTTCGCCCCATTGCTCGGACGGCACGCCGACCACGGCCACGTCGGCGACCGCGGGGTGCTGGCGCAGCTGGTCTTCCAGGTCGCTAGGGTAGACGTTGAATCCGCCCGTGATGATCATGTCCTTGCGCCGGTCGAACAGGATGAGGAAGCCGTCCGCGTCGAACCGCCCCACGTCGCCCGTGCGGATGAAGCGCTTGCCCGTGGGGTCAAACCACTCGGCCTCGCGCGTTTTCCCGGGCTGGTTGTGGTAGCCGGTCATCATCGAGGGCGAATGGCCCACCACCTCGCCGGCCTCGCCCTGCGGCACTTCGCGGCCCTGTTCGTCGATGAGGCGAATGTCATGCCCCGCCTGGGGCCGGCCCACGGTGTGCAGCTTGTCGGGGTGCCGGTTCGCTTCGAGCATACAGTTGCCGCCGCCCTCGGTCATGCCGTAGATCTCGACCAGCGCGCCGGGCCAGCGCGCCAGCACGTCGGCCTTGAGGTCGGCCTTGAACGGCGCGCTGGTGCAGAACTTGTAGCGGAACGCGGACAGGTCGTACCGGCCGAAGTCCGGCAGCGCCATGATGCGCTGGTACTGCACGGGCACCAGCGCGGCGTGCGTCACGCGGTGCTGCTCGGCCAGCTGCAGGAAGCGCGCCGCGTCGAATTTGCCCATCAGCAGCGCCTGCCCGCCCGCCCCCAGCGTGGGGAAGAAGGCCACCAACGTGGTGTTGGAGCACAGCGGCGTGGACAGCAGCGTGGTGCCGCCCTCGTACCCGTACGGCACGGCGCGCTGGACGTGGCCCCAGCGCATGGCGTGCGACTGCACGATGCCCTTGGGCGTGCCGGTGGTGCCGGAGGAATAGATGATGTTGAACGGCGCCTCGGGCCGCACCGCCACCGGCGCGGGCCGCGCGCCAGCGGGCGCGAGCCAGGCGTCGAACTCCGGGCCGTCGAGCGCCAGGCGGCGCAGCCCCGGCGGGGCCAGGGGCGCGGCGGCGTCGTCGGTGAAGAGCAGCCGGGCGTCCGCGTCGCGCAGCATGGAGGCCAGGCTCTGCGCCGTGGACGAGGCCGCCAGCGGCGCGACCACCACGCCTGCGCGTAAAGCGCCCAGGAACAATGCCGCGTAGCGCAGGGAGTTGGCCGCGCACACGGCCATCGCGTCGCCAGGCCGCAGGCCGTCACGCTGCAGGGCTGCGGCCACGCGGTCCATCAGCGCGTCGAGCTCGGCGTAGGTCAGCGCCTGGGTGTCGTCGCGCAGCGCCGGGGCCTGGGGCCGCTCGGCGGCGTGCTCGCGCACCAGGTCGGAGACGGCGGCGAAGGGCGCGCCCGGCCCCAGGCGCTCGGCGACGTTCATCGCAGCGCGCCCGCCAGCCGCTTCTGGATGATGGCCTCGGCCTCGGCCATGATGCGGTCGATCAGCTCCTTGACCGTGGGCACGTCGCGCACCAGCCCGGCCACCATGCCGCAGGACCAGGCGCCCGCCTCCATGTCGCCGTTCTGCATGATGCGCGGGTACACGCCGGCCACTTCCTCGATGATGTCCTCGAACTTGATGCTGGAGCCCAGCTCGCGCTCCTTCTGCAGCAGGCGCTCGACGGCGGCGTTGGTCAGCACGCGCTCGGTGTTGCGCAGCGGGCGCATCACCAGACGGGTGTCCAGCTCGCTCGCGGCGACGATGGCGTCCTTCACGTTCTGGTGCACGGGCGCTTCCTTCGTGGCGATGAAGCGCGTGCCCATGTTCATGCCCTCGGCGCCCAGCGCCATGGCGGCGACGAGGCTGCGGCCGTCGGCCATGCCGCCGGAGGCGACGAACGGAATCTTCAGCTCTTCCGCCGCGCGCGGCAGCAGGATGAAGTTGGGCACGTCGTCCTCGCCCGGGTGGCCGCCGCACTCGAAGCCGTCCACGCTGACCGCGTCGCAGCCGATCGCCTCGGCCTTGAGCGCGTGGCGCACCGAGGTGCATTTGTGGATGACCTTGATGCCGGCCTCGTGCAGCAGGGGCATCCACTTCTGCGGGTTGTTGCCGGCGGTTTCCACCGCCTTCACGCCGCCTTCGACGATGGCCTTGATGTAGCCCGGGTAGTCCGGCGACGTGACGGTGGGCAGGAAGGTCAGGTTCACGCCGAAGGGCTTGTCGGTCATCTCGCGGCAGCGGGCGATCTCCCGGGCCAGCAGTTCGGGCGTCTTCTGCGTCAGGCCGGTGATGATGCCCAGCCCGCCCGCGTTGGAGACGGCGGCGGCCAGCTCGGCCAGGCCGACGTAGTGCATTCCGCCCTGGATGATGGGGTGCTCGATGCCGAAGAGTTCGGTGATGCGGGTTTTCATGGTGCTCCTAAGTTCAATCGATGGCGCGCATATTCTGGGGATTCGGACGCGCGGCCTTTGTCGCGGATGCGCTTGCCCCCCGCGCGCCACCCTGCGGCGCGCGGGGGGCGGCGTCAGTCGAGCCGCGCGCCCGCGTCTTCGACCAGCTTCTTCCAGATCGGCAGGTCGTGCTGGTAGTTCTTCTGGAATTCCTGCGGGCTGTTGAACATGCTCAGGAAGCCCGCGCCGGCGATGCGTTCCTGCACCTTGGCGTCCTTGGCCACCTCGCGCAGGTGGGCGTACAGCGCGTCGACGATGTCCTTGGGCGTCTTGGCGGGCGCGCCCATCGCCACCCAGCCGAAGATGGCATAGGCGTCGTCCTGCACGCCCTGCTCGTAGATCGTCGGCACCTTGGGCAGGATGCCCATGCGCTGCTTGCCCGTCACGCCGATGACCTTGAGGCGGCCCGACTCGACGAAGGGCTTGGTGTTCAGCGCGCTGGCGAAGCACAGCTGGATCTGCCCGCCGATCAGGTCCTGCACCATGGGCGCCTCGCCCTTGTAGGCGGAGTGGGCCATGTCGGAGTCGGTGCTCTTGCTCATGTACGCGCCCGCGAGGTGCGCGTAGGAGCCCGTGCCGTAGGAGCCGTAGGCCACCTTGCTTTTGTGGGCCTTCACGTAGGCCAGCAGCTCCTTCATGTTGTTCGCGGGCACCGAGGGGTGGACGGCCAGCGTGACCGGCGCGGCGGCGATCTGCGACACCAGCGCCAGGTCCTTCTGCGGGTTGTAGGGCAGCTTGGTGTAGAGGAACTGGTTGATGAGCATGGACGTGCTCAGCGACAGCAGCAGCGTCTGGCCGTCGGGCGCGGCCTTGGCCACCGTGTCGGTGCCCAGGATGCCGCTCGCGCCGCCCTTGTTGTCGATGAGCACGGGCTGGCCGAGGCGCTTGGCCAGGGCCTCGCCCACGCTGCGCGCGATGATGTCCGTGGCCCCGCCGGGGTTGAAGGGCACCACCATGCGCACGGGCTTGGTGGGCCATTTGGACTGGGCGTGGGCCTGGACGCCCAGCAGGCTGGCGCCTCCCAGGGCCAGGACGGCGCGGCGGTGGATGGTCATGGTTTGTCTCCTCTTGGTTCAGGTTAAGTTGCAGGTCAAATGGGCCTGTAGCCCTTATATAGCGTGCGCTGGCAGCTATTATTCTGGTAGCGTCAGCACGCCCCGGTCCGCCAGGGCCTGCAACTGCGCATCGCTCAGCGACAGCAGCCGGGTCAGCACCTCGCGCGTGCCTTCGCCCAGCGTGGGCGGGGCGTGGCGGATGGGCAGGCGCTCGCCGTCGATGCGGTACGGCGGGGCGAACACGGGGGTGGTGCCGGCCACGGGGTGCGGCATGTCCTGCACCAGGTTGCCGCGCCGGGTGCGCTCGCTGGTCAGCGCCTCGTGCAGGCCGGCCACCTTGCCGCAGGGAATGCCCGCCGCCGTCATGCGTTCGAGCAGCAGGTCGCGCGGGAACGCGCGGAGCAGGCCCGTGAGCAGCGGGGCCAGCTCCAGCCGGTTCTTCGCGCGGTTCACGTTGGTGGCGAAGCGCGGGTCCTCGACGATGTCGGGCCGCTCGATCACCTGGCGGCAGAACCTGTCGAACTGGGCGTTGTTGCCCACGGCGATGATGAGCGGGCCGTCCGCCGCCTCGAACATGCCGTAGGGCACGATGGACGGGTGCGCGTTGCCGTAGCGCTCGGGGTCGCGCTGCAGGTGCAGGGCGTCCAGGCCGTAGTAGCCCGTCACCATGAGGCCGCAGTCGTACAGCGCCATCTCGATCAGCCGGCCCCGGCCCGTGCGCTCGCGGCGGAACAGCGCGGCCAGCACGGCCTGCGCGGCGTACATGCCGGTCATCAGGTCCACCACGGCCACGCCGAACTTGAGCGGGGGCGTGTTCGCCTCGCCGTTCAGCGCCATCAGGCCCGCCTCGCCCTGGATGACGAGGTCGTAGCCGGGGCGCCTGGCCTCGGGGCCGCTGCTGTCGTAGCCGGCCACCGCGCAGTAGATGACCTTGGGGTGGATGGCCTTGAGCTGCGCATAGCCCAGGCCCAGCTTCTCCGCGCCGCCGGTCTTGAAGTTGTGGATGACCACGTCGAACTGCGGCAGTAGCTGGTGGATGATCTTGACCGCCTCGGGCGACTGCAGGTCCAGCGTGATCGACCGCTTGTTGCGGTTCATGCTGTTGTAGTAGGTGGTCTCGGTCTTGCCGATGCGCAGGCCCCAGTCGCGCGTATCGTCGCCGCGCTGCGGGTGCTCCACCTTGACCACTTCGGCCCCGAAGTCGGCCAGCACCTGGCCGCACAGCGGGCCCGCGAACACGCGCGACAGATCGAGCACGCGCACGCCTTCCAATGGGAAATCCATCTCTTCTATTCCTGTTCCTTGCCCCGTACCCGAGTGAAATCAGCCACGCGCTTTTCGAGGAAGGCGCCGATGCCTTCGCGCGACTCTTCGGTGCCTTGCGACTGAACCATGCACTCGGCCTCCAGCTCCAGCTGGTCGGCCAGCGTGTTGCGCCCGGCCTCGCGGCACAGGTGCTTGATGCGCGCCGTGGCCAGCGCCGGGCCGGCGGCCAGCTGCCGCGCCAGGGCCAGCGCCACGGGCAGCGCCTGGCCGGGTTCGGTCAGGCGGTTGACCGGGCCCAGCTGCGCCATGCGTTCGCCGCTGATGCGCTCGCCGGTCAGGCACAGCTCGGTCAGCACCTGGCGCGAGACGAACTCGGCCAGGAACGCGGTCGCGCCGCCGTCGGGCGTGAGGCCCACCTTCACGTAGGCGACGGAGAACACGGAATCCCGGGCGGCCACGAGCAGGTCGCAGGCCAGGGCGAGCGACAGGCCCGCGCCCGCCGCCGCGCCCTCCACCGCCGCGATGACGGGCTTGGGGCAGTCGCGCAGCGCGCGCACCGTGCCGTGCAGGCCTTCGAGCAGGCGGCGGCGCTCCTCCACGGGCAGTTCGCGGCGCTTGGCCAGCTGGCGCAGGTCGCCGCCCGCGCAGAAGTGGGCGCCCTCGCCCGTCAGCACCACGGCGCCGATGGCGGGGTCGGCAGAGGCCTCCTTCAGCCCCGCGATCACGCCCTGGTAGAACTCGAACGTGAGCGCGTTGCGCGCCGCCACGTTGTTGTTGGAGAGGATGAGCACCGCCCCCTCGCGGCGGCTCAGGCAGGCGATGCCCCCACTCATGCGGCCCGGCCCAGCGCGATGTAGCGCGCGAGGTGGTGGTCCTCGTCGCCGAACTGGTGGTCGATCATCACCAGCCGCTTGGCGTAGTGGGCCAGCGGCAGTTCCCAGGTCATGCCGATGCCGCCGTGCATCTGGATGCTTTCCTCGGCCACCAGCGCGCCGATGCGGCCCACGCTGTACTTGGCGGCGCTCAAGGCTTTCTCGCGCGTCACGCGGTCTTCGTCGTCGATAACCGCCGCCGCGTTGATGACCGCCGAGCGCGCCTGCTCCACTTCGAGCAGCACGTCGGCCATGCGGTGCTGCAGCGCCTGGAAGCTGCCGATGGGCACGCCGAACTGCTTGCGCGTGCGCAGGTATTCGAGCGTCTGCTCCTTGGCCACGTCCATCGCGCCGACCGATTCGGCGGCCAGCGCCAGCAGCGCGTAGCCGCTGATGCGCTCCAGCAGCGCCACGCCCTGCCCGTCCTGGCCCAGCAGCGCGCCGGCATGAACCTGCACGTCGTTGAAGCTCAGCTCCGCCGCGCGGCCGCCCTCGATGCGCTGGTAGCCCTTCTTCACGATGCCGGGCGCGTTGCCCGGCACCAGGAACAGGCTGATGCCCGCGGCGGTGCGCGCGGAGACCAGCAGCAGGTCGGCGCTCTCGCCGAACGCCACCACGCCCTTGGCGCCGCTGATCGTGAATCCGCCGCCCGCCGCGCGCGCCGTGGTCGCCACGCGGTTCAGCTCGTAGTGGCTGCCCGGCTCGTCGTGCGCCAGCGCGGCGACCAGGCTGCCGTCGATCAGGCCGGCCATGTGCTCCTTCTGCGCATCCGTGCCCGCGCGCGCGATGGCCTGGCCCACCACCAGCGCGCCCAGCAGCGGCGCGGTGGCCAGGCCCCGGCCCAGGCATTCGAAGACGATGCTGATGTCGAAGCCCGCGCCGCCGTAGCCGCCCGCGCTTTCGGGGAACAGGACGCCGATGGAGCCCAGCTCCGCGAACTGCGTGTACAGGTCGCGGCTGTGGCCCTGCTGGCCGTAGGCGATGCGGTTGCGCGTCTCGATCGGGTACTGCTGCGAGAGGAAGCGGTTGATGCTGTCCGCCAACATGCGGCGGTCTTCGGTGTGTTCAAAGTTCATGGTGCACTCCCCTCACAGACCCAGAATCATCTTGGAGATGATGTTGCGTTGGATTTCGTTGGAGCCGCCGAAGATGGACAGCTTGCGGTAGTTGAAGTACTGCGCGGCCGCCGCAGCAGCAGCGGGGTCGCCGATGGGCGGCTCGGCGTAGCCCGCGTGCAGCGCCTCTTCGATGAACGGCGCGGCATACGGCCCCATGGCGCGGCGCATGAGCGAGAGCAGTTCCTGCCGGATGACCGTGCCCTTGATCTTGAGCATGGAGCTTTCCGCCCCCGGCACGCCCCCGCCCTGCACGGCGGCGATCACGCGCAGGTTGGTGGTCTTCATGTTCTCCAGGTCGATCTCCACCTTGGCCACGCGCGCGGCGAACAGCGGGTCCTCGATCAGCGGCTTGCCGTTGCACTGCACGCGGCTGGCCACCACCTTGAGCTTTTCGAGGCCCGCGACGGAGAAGCCCACGCCCGCGATGTTGGTGCGCTCATAGGTCAGCAGGTACTTGGCGTAGGTCCAGCCCTTGTCCTGCTCGCCCACCAGGTTCTCGGCCGGCACCTTCACGTCGGTGAAGAAGACCTCGTTCACCTCGTGCTCGCCGTCCAGCGTGATGATGGGGCGCACCTCGATGCCCGGCGTCTTCATGTCGATCAGCAGGAAGCTGATGCCCGACTGCGCCTTGGCCTCCTTGTTGGTGCGCACCAGGCAGAAGATCATGTTGGCGTGGTGGCCCAGCGTGGTCCAGGTCTTCTGGCCGTTGACGACGTAGTGGTCGCCCTGCAGCACCGCCGTGGTCTTGACCGAGGCGAGGTCGGAGCCCGCGCCCGGCTCCGAATAGCCCTGGCACCACCAGTCCGCGCCGTTCAGGATGCGCGGCAGCCAGTGTTTCTTCTGCTGCTCGTTGCCGTACTTGATGAGCACGGGGCCCAGCATGGACAGGCCGAACGGCACGATGCGCGGCGTGCCCGCGAGCGCGCACTCGTGCTCGAAGATGAACTTCTGCACCGCCGTCCACCCCGGCCCGCCGTACTGCGCGGGCCAGTGGTTGGCCAGCCAGCCGCGCTCGTTCAGGATGGCGTGCCAGCGCTCCATGTCCTCCTTGGACAGGCGCAGGCCGTTCTGCACCTTGTGCGCGAGCTCGGGCGGCAGCTTGTCCTTCAGGAACGCGCGCACCTCGTCGCGGAAGGCTTCCTCTTCAGGGGTGAAATTCAGGTCCATGCATCGCTCCTTCAATGAATCCCGTTTTGATAGCTGCGCGCGCACGTCCCGCAAGGGTTTCAGCCTGTTTTGATGCTGAAACCCAAGCACGGCAAGCGCTGGCCGCTCTTATTTTTGATTGAGGCTGTCGAAGTTCCGGCCCTCGGCAACCAGCTTTTGTAGCAGCGGCGCGGGCTTCCAGAACAGAGGGTCTTCCTTAGCAAAGGCCTCGATGTCGGCCAGTACCCGGGGCAGGCCCACCATGTCGGCGTACTTCATCGGCCCGCCCCGGAAGCGCGGGAAGCCGTAGCCCGAGATGAAGGTCACGTCGATGTCGAGCGGGCGCAGCGCGATGCCCTCTTCGAGCACCCGCGCGCCCTCGTTGATCATCGCGGCCATGTAGCGGCGCATGATGTCGTCCGCCGTGAACGCGCGCGGCGTGATGCCCTTGCGCGCGCGCTCGGCGTCGACGATGGCCAGCACCTCGGGGTCGGGCTCGCCGGTGCGCGCGCCCTGCGGGTACAGGTACAGGCCCCGGCCCGTCTTCTGGCCGAACCAGCCGCGTTCGCAGATGCGGTCCAGGATTTCGGCGTAGCGCGCCTTCGGGTTGCGCAGCGGCGCGCGGCGCTTGCGCGTGGCCCAGCCGATGTCGCCGCCCGCGAGGTCGGTCACCTGGAACGGCCCCATCGGGTAGCCGAAGCCGCGCACGGCGGCGTCCACCTCGTAGGGCGAGGCGCCGTCTTCCACCATGTGCTCCGCCACTTCCTTGTAGACGGCCAGGATGCGGTTGCCGATGAAGCCGTCGCACACGCCCGCGCGCACGGGGGTTTTCTTGAGCTTTTTCGCCAGCTCGAAAGCGGTCGCCACCACGTCCGCGCCGACCTTGGCGGGCACCACGATCTCCAGCAGCTTCATGATGTTGGCCGGGCTGAAGAAGTGCAGGCCGATCACGTCCTGCGGGCGGCTGGTCGCGGCGGCGATCGCGTCGATGTCGAGGTACGAGGTGTTCGTGGCCAGCACCGCGCCGGGCTTGCACACGCGGTCGAGTTCCTTGAACACGGCCTTCTTGACCTCGATGTCCTCGAACACCGCCTCGATCACCAGGTCCACATCCGCGATCGCGTCGTAGCTCGTCGCGGGCGTGTAGCGCGCCATGACGGCGGCCTTGCCCTCGGGCGTCATGCGGCCCTTGGCGACCAGGCCGTCGTAGACCTTTTCCACGTTCTTCTGGCCGCGCGCGATGGATTCGGCGTCGCGCTCGATCATCACCACCGGCAGGCCCGCGTCCAGCGCCGACACGGTGATGCCCGCGCCCATGGTGCCGCCGCCGATCACGGCGATTTTTGTGAACGGGCGCGGCTTGGCGGCCTTGGCCTCGGGAATCTTGGCCGTCTCGCGCTCCGCGAAAAAGGCGTGCACCAGGCCCTGGCGCTGCGGGCTGTTCAGGCATTCGACGAACGCGGCGCGCTCCTTCGCCAGCCCTTCGTCGAACGGCAGCTCCACGGCGGCGCGCGCGCATTCCACGATCTTCTGCGGCGAGAACAGGCCGCGCGCCTTCTTGGCCGTCTCGGCGGCCAGCGCGTCCAGTTCGGCCAGCGCGGCGGCCTTGTCGGCCATGGCGATGTCGCGCGTGCGGCGCGGCTGGGCGCCCTGGGCCAGCAATTCATTGGCATAGGCCAACCCCGCTGCCAGCGGGTCGGCGCCGTCCACCAGCTTGTCCACCAGGCCGGCGGCCAGCGCGGCCTTGGCCGACAGGTGCTGGCCGCTGAGCATCAGCTGCGTGGCGGCCTTCACGCCCATGAGGCGCGGCGCGCGCTGCGTGCCGCCCGCGCCGGGCAGCAGGCCCAGGTTCACCTCGGGCAGGCCCAGCTTCGCGGCGGGCAGGGCCACGCGGTAGTGGGCGGACACGGCCACCTCCAGCCCGCCGCCCAGCGCCGCGCCGTGGATGGAGGCGACCACGATCTTGGCCGAAGCCTCGATGCGGTTGCACACCTCGGGCAGCGCGGGCGGCTGGGGCGGCTTGCCGAATTCGCGGATGTCCGCCCCCGCGATGAAGGCGCTGCCCGCGCCGACGATGAGCACGGCGCGCACGGCGGGGTCGGCATCGGCCTGCTCCACGGCGGCCAGCAGCCCGGCGCGCACGGCCTGGCCCAGCGCGTTCACGGGCGGGTTGTCGACGGTCACGACCAGCACCTGGCCGTTGATCTGGGTTTGCACCACGGGGGTATCGGTAGCCACGCTTTTTGCCTCCGGCATTGATGGGAATCGCGCATTCTTGCAATGGCGGCGCCATTCCACTATTCCCTGCGCGACTGACAGGCCGACCGCCGCTCACCCCCCGCCGGAAGCCAGCGCCAGCAGCTACCTTTTCAGTAGCGCCTGCCGCCGCACGGCGCGCACCCCGAAGGCCGCCGCCAGGGCCGACAGCAGCAGCACGCCCCACTCGCCGAGCGTGGGAACGCTCTGCGCGGGCGCGGCCAGCAGCGCGAAGCCGCCCGGGTCCAGGATGAACGTGTCGGCCCGGCCATCGCCGTCGCCCAGGCCGCCGTCGGTCAGCGTCAGCGTGGCGCTCAGGCGGTCGCTGGCGATCACGACGCGCGAGGCGGGCATCTCGTACCAGTGCGGCTGGGCGCAGGCCGTGGCACCCTGGCAGTTGAAGCCGGCGGGGCTGGGGCCGTATTTCATGTAGACCGCGCCCGAAGGAATGGGACGGGTGAACTGCAGGGTCACGGTGGCATCGCTGCCCTGGGCGCCGCTGCTCAGGTTGAGCGTGAGCAGCCCAGCCGGGAAGATGACGTTGGGCGGAGCCGCCACGCCCGCGGGCGGCGTGGGGCTGACGCTGGCGCTGTCCACGTGCCAGCCGTTCGCGGGCAGCGGCACCACCGTGGCGCTGCCACTGCCCGCGTTCGCCCAAGGGGCCTGACAGCTGGCGGCGCCGCCGCCGTGCGCTCCCTGGCATTGCCAGGCATAGTGGCCGCCGGCGCTGGACACGGCGCCGGGCGTACCCGCGTCGCACAGATCGGCGCTGGGAACGGTGGCCCAGGGCTGGTTCGCCGCGTTGCCGCATTCCCCGTCGACGGACGCCGGGCTCACCATGGAAGTGGGGGCGGAGCAGGTCTCGGCACCGTCCTGCGTGCCCGTGCTGGCGCGTGGCGTGACGCAGAAGGCGAGCTGCCACGACACGTCGGCCGACACGGGCGTGTAGTGCAGGCCCGTGGCGCCGAGGATGGCTTGCGCGCCGCGCTTCCACTGGAAGGTGGTGGCGCCCTCGGGGTCGTTCTCGGCGTCGGCATAGGTGTAGCTGCCCGCGAGCGCCTGGCCGACCTGGGTAGCGCCCGTAACGGTCACGCCGCTGGCCGCCGGGGCCTGGTTGGCTGGCGGGGGGCGGTAGCCCACCACACGGTTGTCGTTGAAGTCGGCCACCATGAGGTATCCGGTATAGGCGTTGTAGGCTAGGCCCATGGGAAGGGTCAGTCCCGTGGCGGAGGTGGCGGGGGCCTGGCTGGTGAAGTCGGGCTGTCCCAGCACGTAGTCCGCTTCGGCGCCGTCGCTCTTGCTGGCTGGATCGTTATAGACCAGCACGCGGCGGAAGCCCAGGTCGACGGCGTACAGCGCGCCGTCGGGCGCTACTTCGAGTTGGTAGACGCCAATCATGTTCGAGCGGGTGGGGCTTGTGCCACTGCCTGCCGTCGTGAGGTTCTCGGCGCCGAGTACCCCGTCGGCCGGTGCGCCGTTCTCCTTCGAGGCCGCGTCGTCGAAGCGCAGGATGCGGCGGTTGCGGACGTCGTTCACGTAGAGGTTGCCTGACGCATCCGTGGCGAGGCCCCGGACGGAATCGCCGAAATTCGACGCCGTGACGCCGGTCACTTCACCCGACGTGGTGAGGTCGGGTGCGCCCAGCACGCCGTTGGGCAGCGCGCCGTTGGGCTTGCTGGTGGCGTCGTCGAAGCGCAGCACCCGGAAATTGCCGTTGTCGCCCACGTAGAGCGCGCCGTTGCGATCCAGGGTGATGCCGAAGTTGGTCGCAAAGCCCAGGCGGTTCGCCGCGATGGAGAGGAGCGGAGTGCTTACGAAGTCCGGCTGGCCCAGCACGCCGTCGGCTGCGGCGAAATTGCCCTTGCTGGCGGCATTGTCGTAGCGCAGCACCCGTTGGTTGCCACTGTCGAGCACGAAGAGCCGGCCATCGGGGCTCACCACACAGTTCGTGGGGTGCCACAGGCTTTTCGCCGATAGCCCGCCGTGGTTGATGTCGTTGCTGGTGAAGTCGGGCTGGCCGAAGACCGCCTCGGCCTGGCCGCCTATGGTCGTGGACTGGCCGCTGGAGAAGCGCAGGACGCGACTGTTCGTGGAGTCCACCACGAACAACTTGCCCGTGAGCGCATCGGCGCACACGCCTGTTGGATGGGAGAAGCGGGCTGCCGTGGTACCGGAGCCGCTGGTGGTGAAATCGTCCTGCCCAAGCACCACGGTGGCGGCTTGGCCGTTGACCCAAGGGGGTGCAGCCGCGGCGGCGCTGCCGCCCAGGCCCCATGCCAAGACCAGGGCGAGCAGACGAAAGCCAGCGCCCGCGGCGCGTGAACTCAGGGACATGAGAACTCCTCGAAACTTGTCAGCGTTTGTAAGCGACGTATGAGGACCGAATCTGAGCGAATCTGAGCGCTTCCGGGCAATGGAACGGCGGAAAAACCAAGGAAAAAGCGCCGCCACCGCCTGCGGCTCCATGGTCTTCAGCTATGGCTTTGGAAGCGCTATTTCCAACGCGAAGCACACCGGCTGTGGCCCCCCGGCGCTTTCCAGCGCGACGCCGCCGCCCAGCTTGCCGGCGATGCGCCGCACCAGGTACAGCCCCAGGCCCGCGCCCGGGCGGTGCTGGGCGCTGCTGCCGCGCCAGTAGCGCTCGAACAGGCGGGCCTGCTCCTCGGGCGGGATGGCGGCGGCGGGGTGGCTGACCGCGATGCGCAGGCGCTCGCCCTCCCGCCGGGTGCCGACCTGCACGGCCGCGCCCCCGGGCGCGTGGCGGTCGGCGTTGGCGAGCAGGTTGCGCAGCGCGATGCGCAGCAGCGCCGGGTCGGTGGTGATGTGGCGCGTGCCCTCGCCGTGCGCGCAGACGATGCGGCCGGGCGCGAAGTCCTGCCGCAGTCCGTCGAGGAGCGCGTGCAGATCGCAGGCCGCACGCTGCGGCGGGGCGAGGGGTTCGGCCATGCGGTCGTCGGCCAGGCAGTCGTCCACCAGGGCCAGCAGGCGCTGGGCGGCGGCGCGGATGTTGTGGCTGCGCGCCAGGGTCTTGTCGGGCGGGGCGTCCAGGTTGCGCGCGAGCTGCTGGGCGCTGGTGCCGATGACGGCCAGCGGCGTGCGGAACTCGTGCGACACCATGGCGACGAAGTCGCGCTGCTCCTGCCGCACGCGGCGCTCCAGCTCCAGCGACCGCAGCAGCTCGCTCTCGCGCTGCTGGCGCTGGGCGAGTTCGGCCTCCATGCGGATCTGCCCGCGCTCGCGCTCGCGGCGCTGGCGCTCGTAGCGGCCGACGATCCACAGGCTGATCAGCACCATGTGCACCATGGTGCCGATGGTCGAGATGTGCTCGGTGAACACGTTGACCGGCAGCAGGCCCATGTTGCGCAGGAACGCGACGAGAACGCTGGCGTAGAAAAGGCCGAAGGCGACCACGAAGAAGCGCGCGGGCCGGTGGCCGCGCCGCAGCAGTACGACGCCCAGGGCGGCGAGCAGAACGGCGAGCGGCAGCGCCCCCATCTGCACCGGCACCACGCCCAGGCTGTAGTGGCCCAGCAGAATCGGCACCATGCACAGCACGGAAAAGAGCGTGCTGCCCGCCACGAGCGCGCGCGCCATGCGCGGCATGGCCTGCGCCAGCAGCAGTTGCCCGCAGGACATGCGCACAGTGATGAACACCGCGCTGGCGATACCGATGCCCAGCAGCCGGTCGCTCCACGCGGCGGGCAGGCCGGTGATCTGCTGCACCAGCCCGAGCGAAAGCACCTCGTTGAGCACGCAGGTGCCGACGTAGGCGAGGAACAGCCCGCTCAAGGGCGCGCGCGTGGTGCGCCAGAACAGCGCGTGCAGGCAGATCAGCAGCAGGTAGAAGCCGAAGTACAGGCCGAAGAACAGGCCCTCGCGGCGCGTGTGGTTGTCGAAGGCCAGGCGCTGCCACACCTCCACCCGCGTCTTGAGCGCGTTGCGCGTGGCTAGGCGCAGCAGCAGCGTCTGTCCGCCCGCCCGGGGCAGGTCGAGTTCAATCGCGGGGCTGTGGAAGTCCACGGGCCACAGGCGGCGCGGTACGTCCTCGCCGCTGGCGCCGGCCAGGCGCCAGGCGCCGTCGCTCTCGCGCACGTACAGGCGCACGTCGTCGATCACGGCGTTGCCCACCAGCAGCACCCACTGGCCGGGCCGCGGCGCATCCAGGCGCAGGCGCAGCCAGACCGCGTCGCCGGTGAAGCCCGCGTTCAGGTTGCCGGGCAGCGGCGCCCAGCCCGCCGCGGCGTCGGCCTGCGCGGGGCCGAGCGTGCCGGCGGGGTCGGCCAGCCGCTCCAGGTGGCCGGCGGTGGAGAGCTCGGGGCCGTCCAGGCGCAGCGGCGTCTGCGCGCGCGCCCACGGCAGGGCCAGCAGCAGCGCCAGGGCGACGATCAGCGCACGATAATTTCGCATTCCAACTCCAACGGCGCGCGAGCGTAGCACCGGCTGTCCTGCTTTCCCATGATCGAAGTGATCCTCCTCGAAGACGAACCCGTGCTGCGCGCCGAGCTGGGCGAATTCCTGGAGCAGACCGGCTACGCGCCGCAGTGCGTGGCCAGCCTGGCGGAGTGGGAGCGCCACTTCGACGCGCGGCGGCACCGGCTCGCCATCATCGACATCGGCCTGCCCGACGGCAGCGGCTTGGCGCTCATCCAGCGGCTGCGCCAGGGCGGGCAGCCGCTGGGCATCGTCGTCTTCAGCGCGCGCAACACCAGCGCCGACCGCGTGGGCGGGCTGGCGCTGGGCGCCGACCACTACCTGGGCAAGGGCTGCGACCTCGACGAGCTGGAGGCCACGCTGGCCGCGCTCTCGCGCCGCCTGGGCCTGCAGCGGCACGAGGCGCGCTGGCGGCTGGAGCTGGGCGCGGGCCGCCTGCTGCCGCCGGGCGCGCCGCCCGTGGCGCTGTCGCGGCAGGACCTGCTGGTGCTGCACTGCCTGGTGCGCGCGGCGGGCGAGGAGGTGAGCCGCCGCCAGATCGTGCAGGCGCTGGGCGCGGACTACCTGGACTACGACCAGCGCCGCCTGGACACGCAGATGCGCCGCCTGCGCCGCAAGGTGCAGCAGGAAAGCGGCCAGCCGCTGCCGGTGAAGACGCTGCGCGGCAGCGGGTACTGCTTCCATGCGCCCGCCAGCGTGGCGGAGTGATGCCGACTGAATGGCGATTTCCGCCCCAGGCCTTGTGCATCAAGCGCTGGCAGCTATTCGTTCGATAGCAGCGGCAGCCGCAGCCCAAAACCCACCACCCCGTCGCCCTGCCGCACGAACGCCTCGCCGCCGTGCATTCGGGCGATAGCCTGCACGATGGCCAGGCCCAGGCCGTGGCTCTCCATGCTGTTGGCGCGCGCATCGTCCACGCGGTAGAAGCGGTCGAACACGTGGCGCAGCTGCTCGGCGGTCAGCGGCGGGCTGGCGTTGGTGACCGTGAGTTCGGCCCAGCCGGGTTCGGGCTGGGCGATGTGCACGTCGATGGTGGGGCTGCCGCTGGCGTGCTGGAGGGCGTTTTGCAGCAGGTTGCTCAAGGCGCGGCGCATCAGCGCGGTCTCCACCCCGACCTGGGCGTCGCCTTCGAGCCGCACGGCCATGCCGGTTTCGTCGAGCACCATGTCGAAGAAGTCGATGATCTTGCGCACCTCGTCGGCCAGCGACACCTGCACGCGGCTGCGGGCGCGCTCGCCCTGCTCGGCGCGCGCCAGGAACAGCATGTCGGCCACGATGCCGCGCAGGCGCTCCAGGTCTTCCAGGTTCGATTGCAGCACCTCGCGCAGCGCGGGGGCGCTGCGCTCGCGCGCCAGCGTCACCTGGGTCTGGCCGATGAGGTTGGCGATGGGCGTGCGCAGCTCGTGCGCCACGTCGGCGTTGAAGGTTTCCAGTTGCCGGTAGGCCGCGTCCAGCCGGTCCAGCGCGGCGTTGAAGGAGTTGCCCAGAGTGGACAGTTCCATCGGCAGGTCGGGCTGGTGCAGGCGCTGGCCCCGGTTGTGCGGGCCGATGCGCTGCGCGTCTTCCGACAGGCGCTGCACGGGGCGCAGGCCCAGGCGCGCGATCCAGTAGCCCAGGAAGGCCACGCTGACCACGCCGATGACGGTGAACAGCGCCAGCGCCGACTGGAACCTGCGCAGCGTGCGCGCGAACGAGGCTTCGCTGACGGCGGCGATAAGCTGCAGCCCGGCGCGGATGTCGTTGGGCGGCACCTCCACCGACAGCACGGCCATCGAACTGCCGTCCGGCCCCACGGGCATGTCCACCACGCCGCTCTGGCCGCGCATCCGCCCGGCGATGGCCTCGGCGCCATCGCCCCAGCGGAAGGCGGGGTCGTCGCTCCACATCCAGAAGCGCGTGTCGCCGCCGTTGCTGACCAGGGCGGCGATCTTGTCCTTGGCGCGGATGGCCAGTTGCGCCGAGCGGCCATGCACCAGCAGGTAGCGCACGTCCTCCAGGCGGCCCTGCACCTGCTCGTGCTGGTGGCGCGCCAGTTCGCGGCTGAGCACGTGGTGCAGCGCCACGCCGATGAGCGTGAAGCCCGCCAGCGCGGCGGCGGCGTACATCAGGGCCAGGCGCAGGGCGATGGAGTTGCGCAGGGTCATGCCGGGCATTATGGGATGAAATCGGCCTCCAGCCCTTGTCTGGCAAGCGCTGGCAGCTATGGTTCTGGTAGCTACGCCGGCTCCGCGCCCTCGCCCCGCTCTTCCATCACGTAGCCCATGCCGCGGATGGTGTGCAGCAGCGGCTGCGCGAACGGCGCGTCGATCTTGGCGCGCAGGCGCTTGACGGCGACTTCGACCACGTTGGTGTTGCTGTCGAAGTTCATGTCCCACACGGCTTCGGCGATGGCGGTCTTGGAGAGGATTTCGCTCTGCCGCCGCGCCAGCAGGGCCACCAGCGAAAACTCCTTGGCCGTGAGGTCGATGCGCTGGCCCGCGCGCGTGACGCGGCGGCGGATCAGGTCCACCTGCAGGTCGCCCACGCGCAGCAGCGTCACCTCGCGCGCCTGGCCGCGCCGCGTGAGCACCTGCAGCCGCGCCAGCAGTTCCATGAATGAGAAGGGCTTGACGAGGTAGTCGTCCGCCCCGCCCTGCAGGCCGCGCACGCGGTCTTGCACGCCGTCGCGCGCGGTGAGCATGATGACGGGGGTCTGCTTCACGGCGCGCAGCGACTTGAGCACCTCGAAGCCGTCCAGCCCCGGCAGCATCACGTCGAGCACGATCACGTCGAAGTCGTAGTGCAGCGCGAGGTGCTGGCCGTCGATGCCGTCGTGCGCCACCTCCACGGTGCAGCCCTGCTCCGTCAGGCCCTGGTGCAGGTACTCGGCGGTCTTGCGCTCGTCTTCGACGATGAGGACTTTCATGGCTATGCCAATCCTTGTTGTTCCCGCTGTGCCTTGAGGCGCTTGCGCTCGGCGCGGGCGGCCTTCCTGCTCTCGTACCAGTAGTGGGCGCGGTCGAGGTACAGGTAGATGACGGGCGTGGTGAACAGCGTGAGCACCTGCGACAGCAGCAGGCCGCCGACCATGGCATAGCCCAGCGGGCGGCGCAGCTCGGAGCCCGCGCCGTGGCCGATCATCAGCGGCAGGCCGGACAGCAGCGCGCACATGGTGGTCATCATGATGGGGCGGAAGCGCAGCAGGCAGGCCTCGAAGATGGCGTCGCGCGGGCTCATGCCCTTGTCGCGCTCGGCGTGCAGCGCGAAGTCCACCATCATGATGCCGTTCTTCTTGACGATGCCGATCAGCAGGATGATGCCGATCAGCGCGATCACCGAGAGGTCGTAGCCCCCCGCCATCAGGATCAGCAGCGCGCCCACGCCCGCCGAGGGCAGCGTGGACAGGATGGTCAGCGGGTGGATGTAGCTCTCGTACAGCAGGCCGAGCACGATGTACACGGCCACCAGCGCGGCGGCGATCAGGTAGGGCTGGGTGCTCAGCGAATCGCGGAACGCCTGGGCCGTGCCCTGGAAGGTGCCCGACAGCGTGACCGGCACGCCCATTTCGTCCTGCGCGGCATGGATGGCGTCCACCGCCTGCCCCAGCGCGAAGCCGGGCTTGAGGTTGAACGAGATCGTCACCGCCGGGAACTGGCCCTGGTGGTTGACCACGAGGTAGCCGGTCTTGGTGGTGTCGACTTTCACGAAGGTGGAGAGCGGAATCTGCTGGCCGGTGATGGGCGAGGTCAGGTAGAGCTTGTCGAACAGGCTCGGGTCGGTTTGCAGTTCGGGCGTCACCTCCAGCACCACGTTGTAGCTGTTGAGCTGCGTGAAGTACTGCGCCACCTGGCGCTGGCCCACGGCGTTGTTGATGGTGGCATCCACCAGCGCGGGGGTGATGCCGTAGCTCGCGGCGCGCTCGCGGTCGATGGTCAGCACGGCGGTGGCGGCGCCGTTCTGCTGGTCGGAGGTCACGTCCGTCAGGCCCGGAATGGCCTGCAGGCGCTCCAGGATGCGCGGCGACCACTCGTTCAGCTCGTCCAGGTTGGTGTCCATCAGCGTGTACTGGTACTGCGTGCGCGCCAGGCGGCCGCCCACGTTGATGTCCTGCGCGGCCTGCATGTACAGCGTGATGCCGGGCACCTGGGCGAACTGCGGGCGCAGGCGGGCGATCACCTCGTCCGCCGTGGATTTGCGGCCCTGCTCCAGCGGGCGCAGGCTGATGAACATGTTGCCCCAGTTGAAGGTGCTGGCGCCGGCCTGCATACCGAAGCTCAGCACGTCCGGGTCCTTGCGCGCCACGTCGGCCAGGGCCAACATGCGGCCGTGCATGGCCTGGCTCGACGTGTCCTGCCCCGCCACGGCGGTGCCGAAGATGAAGCCCGTGTCCTGCTGCGGGAAGAAGCCCTTGGGAATGTAGGCATACAGCGCCACCGTGGCCGCCACCGTCGCCAGGAAGCTCATCAGCGTGGCGAAGGGGTGGCGCAGCACCACCTCCAGCCCGCGCCGGTAGCCGTTCACCATGGCCTCGAAGCCGTGCTCGAACCACATGAACAGCTTGCCGTGCTTTTCGGTGGAGTGGCCTTCGGCGTCCTTGGGATGGTTCTTCAGGAACTTGGCGCACAGCATGGGCGTGACGGTGAGCGACACCAGCACCGACACGGCGATGGTGATGGTCACCGTGACCGCGAACTCGCGGAACAGCCGCCCCACGATGCCGCCCATGAGCAGCAGCGGTATGAACACCGCCACCAGCGACACGGAGATCGACACGATGGTGAAGCCGATCTCCTGCGCGCCCTGCAGCGCCGCCTTCATGGGCTCCATGCCGTCCTCGATGTGGCGGTAGATGTTCTCCAGCATCACGATGGCGTCGTCCACCACGAAGCCCACGGCGATGGTCAGCGCCATCAGCGAGAGGTTGTCCAGGCTGTAGCCCACCACGTACATCACCGCCGCCGTGGCCAGGATGGCGAGCGGCACGGTCACGCTCGGAATCACCGTCACCACCACGCTGCGCAGGAAGACGAAGATCACCATCACCACCAGGGCGATGGACAGCACCAGCGTGAACTCCACGTCCTTGACCGAGGCGCGGATGGTCTGCGTGCGGTCGGCCAGCACGTTCACCTTCACGCTGGGCGGAATCGAGGCCTTGAGCGTGGGCAGCGCGGCCTGGATGCGGTCCACCGTCTCGATCACGTTCGCGCCCGGCATCTTGGTGATGGCCAGCATGATGGCGCGCCCGTTGTGCATGGTGTTGTTCGGGTCGGTCATGCCCGCGCCGCGGAAGCCCCAGGCGGAAATCTTGGCGTTTTCCGGCCCGTCCACCGCCACGCCGATGTCGCGCACGCGGATGGGCGCGCCATTGCGCCAGGCCAGCACCACCTCGTTCCAGGGCTCGGCCTTGAGCAGCTGGTCGTTGGTGTAGACGTTGAAGGCCTGGGTCTTGCCGTCGATCGTGCCCGTGGGGGCGCTCACGGTGGTGCTGGCGATCACGCCGCGGATGTCCTCCAGGCTCAGGCCCAGCGCCTTCATCTTGGCCGGGTCGGCCTGGATGCGGATGGCGGGCTTCTGCTGGCCGAACACGTTGACCAGCCCCACGCCGCTGATGCGCGAGATCTGCTGCGCGAGGATGTTCTCGGCGTAGTCGTCCACCTCGGTCAGCGGCAGCACGTCGGACTGCACGCCGAAGATCAGCACGGGCGAGTCCGCCGGGTTGATCTTGCGGAAAGTGGGCGGCGTGGGCAGGTTCTTGGGCAGCTGGCCCGTGGCGGCGTTGATGGCGGACTGCACGTCCAGCGCCGCGCCGTCGATGTCGCGGTTCAGGTCGAACTGCAGCGTGATCTGCGTCAGGCCCAGCGAACTGCTCGACGTCATCTGCGCCAGTCCCGGAATCAGCGAGAACTGCCGCTCCAGCGGCTGCGCCATGTTGGCCGCCATGGTCTCGGGCGCGGCGCCGGGCAGGCGGCCCGTGACCTGGATGGTCGGAAAGTCCACCTGCGGCAGCGGCGCCACCGGCAGCAAGGGCCAGGCCACCAGCCCGATGAGCAGCAGCGCGAGCGCCAGCAGCGTGGTGCCGATGGGGCGCTTGATGAAGGGCGCGGAAATGTTCATGCGCCGCTCCCGGCCTTGGCGTCCTTGGCGGCATCCTTGGCATCCACCACGGCGGCGCCCGGCGTCACGCGCACCTGGCCGTCGCGTATCACCTTCTGGCCCGCCTGCAGGCCCGAGGAAATCACCGACTCCGCATTGGCCGTGCTGCTCACCGTCACCGGCTGCATCTGCGCCTTGCCCTCGGCGTCCACCACGTAGGCGAACAGGCCCTTGGCCCCGCGCTGCACGGCGGACGATGGCACCACCACCGCGCCCTGCTGCGTGCCCAGCAGCAGCCGCGCCGTGGCCGCCTGGCCGGGCCAGAGCTTGTGCTGCGGGTTGGCGAAGCGCGCCTTCATCGAGATGGTGCCCGTGCTCACGTCAATCGCGTTGTTCAGCAGCGTGAGCTCGCCGGTGGCCAGCACCGCGCCCGTCACCGCGTCCAGCGCCTGCACGGGCAGCGGCTTGCCCTTGGCATCGTTGATGGCCTGGTTCACGGCCTGGAAGCGCTCCTGCGGCAGCGTGAACTGCACGGCGATCGGATCGATCTGGTTCACCACCAGCAGGCCGTTGGCGTCCGCCGCGTGCACGATGTTGCCGGGGTCCACCAGCCGCGCCCCGATGCGCCCGCTGATGGGCGCGCTGATGGTGGTGAAGCCCAGCTGCACCTTGGCGTAGTTGACCTGCGCGGCGTCGTTCTGCACCGCGGCTTCGAGCTGCCGCACCAGGGCCTTCTGCGTGTCCAGCGTCTGGCGCGTGGTGGCCTCGTCCTTGATGAGCTCGCTGTAGCGCGCCAGATCGGCACGCGCATTGGCCAGCAGCGCCTCGTCCTTGGCCTTCTGCGCCTGGGCCTGCTGCAACTGGGCCTCGAAGGTGCGCGCGTCGAGCCGCGCCAGCACCTGGCCGGTCTTCACGTCCTGGCCTTCCTTGAACTCCACCTTGTCGAGCTGCCCGTCCACGCGGGTGCGCACGGTGACGGACGCCACCGGCACCACCGTGCCCATACCCGTCATGGCGATCGGCATGTCGCG
Organism: Acidovorax sp.; assembly: GCA_047601665.1. Taxonomy (GTDB): domain Bacteria; phylum Pseudomonadota; class Gammaproteobacteria; order Burkholderiales; family Burkholderiaceae_C; genus JASGIT01. The sequence continues at coordinate 3,351,045 of JASGIT010000001.1, read as the reverse complement.
CTGCTGCGCTATCGCCGTGTGCACCGGCACGGGCGGCGCCTGGCGCGGGACCTTGTCTTTTTCAGCCGACCGGGCCGATTGCGCGGCGTAGAACGCCGCCCCGCCGACCACGGCCAGCGCCACGACCGACACACCCAGAAAACGGGCCTTGGAAAATTCATTGCTCACGATGGGGTTCCTTTCCTCCCGCCTGCTGCGCCTGCTGCGTCAGTTGCGCGGCCTGGAAGCCGCCGCCCAGCGCCTTGACGAGCGCCACGCTCGCGGCGAACTGGCGGCCCTGCACCTGCAGGGCGGTGCGCTGCGCGGTCAGCAGCAGCGCCTGGGTGGTGATCACATTCAAATAGGTGGCCGTGCCCGCGCGGTACTGGCTCAGCGACACCTTGGCCGCCGTGTCCGACGCCGCCACGGCGCGCTGCTGCGCCTCCGACTCCTGCTGCAAATCACGCAGCGCGGCCAGGTTGTCTTCCACTTCCTGGAAGCCCGACAGCACCGTCTGCCGGTAGGTGGCCGCCGCCGCGTCGAACGCCGCCTCGGCCTTGGCGATGTTGGCGCTGCGCGCGCCGCCATCGAACAGCCCGAGCCCCAGCACCGCGCCCAGCGCCCACACCTTGCCCGGCGCCGCCGACCACGCGGCCAGTCCCAGCCCCGCGCCGGAGTTGCCGCCGCTGGCGTTCAACGTGAGGTTGGGGAAGTACGCCGACTTCGCCACGCCGATCTGCGCATTCGCGGCCTGCACGCGCCGCTCGGCCCCGGCGATGTCGGGGCGGCGCTCCAGCAGCTGCGACGGCAGGCCCGGCGGCACGGCGAGCACGCCCGGCAGCGCGGCCTCGGGCTCGGGCGCCAAGGTGAAATCGGCGGGCGTCTTGCCCAGCAGCACCGCCAGCGCGTGCGCCAGTTGGCGGCGCGACAGGCCCAGGTCCACCGCCTGCGCCTCGGCCGTCGCCAGCGTGCTCTGGGCCAGCGCCACGTCGGCCCCCGTCGCCACGCCCGCCTTGTGCTGCGCCTGCGTCAGCCGCAGCGCGTCACGGTACGAAGCGATGGTGCGCGTATACAGCGCCTGCTGCCGGTCGAGCACGCGCAATTGCAGATAGCTGTTCACCACGCTGGCCTGCACCGCCAGTTGCGCCGCCGCGAGGTCGGCGGCGCTGCCCTGGGCGCTGCTCTGGGCCGCCTCCACGCTGCGGCGCACGCTGCCCCACAGGTCGGGCTCCCACGACGCGGCCAGCGTCCACGCATGGCTGTTGCCCAGGCGCGAAACGCCGTTGTTGACGGTGCGCGCCCGCGTGGGCGACGCGCTGATGCCCACCGCGGGGTAGTACGCCGCCGACGCGCCCTGCACCAGCGCCTGCGCCTGCCGGTACTGCGCCTCGGCTGCGGCCAGCGTCTGGTTGGCCTGCGTGGCCTCGGCCACCAGTTCATTCAGCCGCGCATCGCCATAGGCCGCCCACCAGGGCTGCGAGGGGTCGGGCTGCGAGGGCATGGCCTGCCGCCAGGCGCCGTCTTCCAGGAATGCGGCCTGCTGATCGGCCTGGTCCGGCGCGGCGGGCCGCACGTAGTCCGGCCCCACGGCGCACCCGCTCAAACACACCGCCAACGCCACCCAGGCCGGAGGCTTCCAAACACGCGACATAACAGTCCTCTTTCAATGGAGGGCCACTGTAGGAAGGCAACCGGGGCAGATTACTGACAACCGGATGACGATTTTGTCAGCATTACGTCACAAAATGATGCAGCTGCTCAACGCACCAGGGGATTCGGCGTCGGCTCCGCCACCTTGCGCAGCAGGTTCTTGTCGGTGTGGTGGAAGGGCTCGGCCTGCCCGTGGATTTGCAGCACGGTGTCTTCCTCGTAGCTCCAGGTCCCGTCGTCGTTGAAGCTCACCTTGATGTGGAACGCGACCGTCTTGAAGGCGTAGAGCAGAAACGGCGTCGAGCAGATGCCCCAGGTGTCCAGGCCCTGCGTCGCGGCCAGTTCGAACGACACGGCGTCCGCCGTGGCCTGCCCCGAGGCCATGGCCGTCATGCCGCGCGGAATCGTCAGCGTGTGCACCACGGTGCCGGTGGCCGGCTCCCAGAGCCAGTAGCCCACCTGCTCGTGGTAGGTCTTGACCATGCCGGGCTTGGTGATGAGAGTGACGTAGCGCAGCCCGTACAGCACCTGCGGCCCGTTGTTCACGGGGTCGATCGGCTGCAGTTCGATGCGCTCGACGTAGGCCTGCTTCCGGGGTCCGTCTACCTTCGGTTTCACGTCGAGGCCGCGCTGGCCTTCCCAGACGCCGGCCATGCGCCGCAGGGGGCCGAGGTTGGCCAGGGTGTCGGCGTCGATGGTCGACGGCTCGGTGTAAACGTCTTCGGAAAATTCGCTCATGCTTGTCCTCAGGCTGGCACGGCCGCGCGCCGCAGGCGCACGGGTATGGATTTGTACGACGGCGTGCCGCTTTCCTTGTCGATGTAGTCCAGCGGCACCAGCACGTTGGCCTCGGGGTAATAGGCCGCCACCGTGCCCGGCGCGATGTCGTACTCGATCGCGGTGATGCCGGCCAGCCGCAGCGCGCGGCCCGCCGAGACAGTCTCGATGTCGACCATGTCGCCGTGGGCCAGCCCCTGCGCGGCCAGGTCGGCGGGATTCATGAACAGCACGTCGCGGCGGCCGAACACGCCGCGGTAGCGGTCGTCCAGGCCGTAGATCGTGGTGTTGTACTGGTCGTGGCTGCGGATGGTCACCAGGCGCAGCGCGTGCTCGGCCCAGGGCTCGTAGCGCACGCGCAGCCCCGGGAAGACCGAGAACATGGCCTTGCCGGTGGGCGTGGGCCACTTGCGCTCGGTCGGCGGCAGCGGCATACGGAAGCCGCCGGGCACGCGGATGCGCGCGTTGTAGCCATCGAAGCCGGGGATGGTGCGCTCGATCAGATCGCGGATGCGGTCGTAGTCGGCCACCAGGAGCGGCCAGTCCACCCGGCTGTGCGGCAGCGTGGCGCGCGCCATCCCGGCCACGATGGCGGGCTCCGACAGCAGGTGTTCGGACGCGGGGCGCAGCCTGCCGGCAGACGCATGGACCATCGACATGGAGTCCTCGACCGTGACGGACTGCGGCCCCTCGGCCTGCACGTCGATCTCGGTGCGGCCCAGCACCGGCAGCAGGAAGGTTTCCTTCGCCACCAGCAGGTGCGAGCGGTTGAGCTTGGTGCCCAGGTGCACGCTCAGGCTCAGCCCGCGCATCGCCGGGTAGGCACGCTCCGGGTCGGGCATCGCCACGGCGAAGTTGCCGCCCAGGCAGAGCAGCGCCTTGGCCGATCCATCGACCATGGCCTCCAGCGCCTTGACCGCGTCGTGCCCATGGCCCTGCGGCGGCTGGAAGCCGAATTCCTTTTCCAGGCTGGCAAGGAAAGCCCCGGAGGGCTTCTCGGTGATGCCCACGGTGCGGTTGCCCTGCACGTTGGAATGGCCGCGCAGCGGGCAAATGCCCGCGCCGGGCTTGCCGAAATTGCCGCGCAGCAGCAGCAGATCGGCGATCAGCCGCACGTTGGCCGTGCCCAGGTTGTGCTGGGTGATGCCCATGCCGTAGGTGACGATGGTCGCGTTGGAGCGGGCGTAGGCCTCGGCCACCTGTTCCAGGGCCGCGCGCGCCAGGCCGCACTCCTGCTCGATCGCGGCCCATTCCGTGGCTTCAAGGTCGGCGGCCAGGTCCTCGAAACCCAGCGTGTGCTCGGCGATGAAGGCCTGGTCCAGCACGCCGCCGCGCTGGGTCTCCAGGGCCAGCAGCGCCTTCATGATGCCCTTGAGCGCCGCCGCGTCGCCGCCGGCACGCACCTGGAGGTAGGTCGATGCGATGTCGGTCGAGCGGTAGGTCGCCATCTCGACGACGTTCTGCGGGTCGGCGAAGCGCTCCAGCGCGCGCTCGCGCAGCGGGTTGAAGACGATGATGGGCACGCCGCGGCGCGCCACCTCGTGCAGGGTGCCCATCATGCGCGGGTGGTTGGTGCCGGGGTTGTGGCCGATCGAGATCACCAGTTCGGCCGCATCGAAGTCGGCCAGCGAGACCGTGCCCTTGCCGATACCGATGGACTGCGGCAGGCCCACGCTGGTGGCCTCGTGGCACATGTTCGAGCAGTCGGGGAAGTTGTTGGTGCCGTACTCGCGCGCGAACAACTGGAACAGGTAGGCGGCCTCGTTGGAGGCGCGGCCCGAGGTATAGAACTCCACCGCGTCGGGCGAGGGCATGGCGCGCAGCGCCTCGCCGATGCGCGCGAAGGCGGCTTCCCACTCGACCGGGACGAACTTGTCGCTCGCCGCGTCGTAGGCCATCGGGTGCGTCAGCCGGCCGAAGTCCTCCAGCTCGTAGTCGCTGAGCTGTAGCAGTTCCGTCACCGTGCGCTGCGCGAAGAATTCCGGCGTCACGCGCTTGCTCGTGGCCTCCCAGGTCACGGCCTTGGCGCCGTTCTCGCAGAACTGGAAGGTGGACTTGTGCTCCTTGTCGGGCCAGGCGCAGCCGGGACAGTCGAAGCCGGTGGGCTGGTTGGTGCGCATCAGCACGATGGGCGCCTCGATCAGGTCCATCTGCGTGCGCACGGCCTGGGCCGTGGCCCGCAGCGCCCCCCAGCCGCCGGCCGGGCCATCGTAGGGGTGGATACCAGGGACTTCACGTCGTTGCGCCATGGAAACGCCCTTTATCTATATATGGGTTGGCCGTCGAAAAACATGAAAATTTTATCGACAATGGAGGGGCTGACTTTTGTCAACGGCGCACACCGAAGCGCCGTTATCGAAAGGGCAGCGCGGCTACTTCGCGCCGCATTTTCAAACCCCGCCCTCCTAGGAAAATGGCACACATGAAAAAACTCCTCGCTGTCCTGATCGCCGGCCTGTTCACCGCAGGCGCATTCGCGCAGACCCCCGCCGCTGCGCCTGCCGCCGCGCCCGCTCCCGCAGCAGCCCCCGCTGCCGCTCCGGCTGACGCAGCCCCCGCCAAGGCGGCCAAGTCCACCCACAAGAAGCACAAGAAGCACCACGCCAAGAAGAAGGCCGCCGCTGCCCCCGCCGCCTGAAGCCAGTCACTCGGCGCAGCCCCACGGGGTTGCCCAAAAGCCCGCAAAATACCCGGTGTTTTGCGGGCTTTTTGTTTTTCTCCTCCCATGAACATGACCTCTTTTTCCCGATGGGGCTGGGCCGCCGCCCTGCTCTGCACCAGCGCCTTCGCGCAAGAACCGCAGATGGGCCTGCCGCGCGTGGACCTCACGGCGGGCATGTACCGCATCGACGCGCAGGTGGCCCTGTCGCCGCAGCAGCGCGAAACGGGCCTGATGTTCCGCAAGGAGATGCCCGCGCAGGAAGGCATGTTGTTCGTGTTCGAGCAGCCGTCCACGCAGTGCTTCTGGATGAAGAACACCATCCTGCCGCTCACCGCCGCCTTCGTGGCGGACGACGGCACTATCGTGAACCTGGCCGACATGAAGCCGCAGACCGAGGATTCGCACTGCTCCACCCGGCCCGTGCGCTACGTGCTGGAGATGAACCAGGGCTGGTTCGCCAAGCGCGGCATCAAGGCCGGGGCAAAGCTGGGCGGCAAGCCGTTCGCGCAATGAAAAAAGCCGACCAGATGGTCGGCTTTTCCAGTTGACGCTCCCCGGCGTCAGGCGGCCACGGACGCGATCGCCGCGTTGAACGTGGCGCTCGGGCGCATCACGGCGTCCATCTTGGCCACGTCGGGCAGGTAGTAGCCGCCGATGTCGACCGCGTGGCCCTGCACGTTGTTCAACTCGTCCACGATCTTCTTCTCGTTGTCGGCCAGCTGCTTGGCGAGCGGCGCGAACTTGGCGGCCAGTTCCTTGTCCTCGGTCTGCGCGGCCAGTTCCTGCGCCCAGTACAGGGACAGGTAGAACTGGCTGCCGCGGTTGTCGAGCTGGCCGGTCTTGGGGCTGGGGTTCTTGTTGTTGTCGAGCAGCTTGCCCGTGGCGGCGTCCAGCGTCTTGGCGAGCAGCTTGGCGCGCGGGTTGTTGTTCTTCAGGCCCAGGTCTTCCAGGCTCACGGCCAGGGCCAGGAATTCGCCCAGCGAGTCCCAGCGCAGGTGGTTTTCCTCGACGAGCTGCTGCACGTGCTTGGGGGCCGAGCCGCCCGCGCCGGTTTCGTACATGCCGCCGCCGGCCATCAGAGGCACGATGGACAGCATCTTGGCGCTGGTGCCCAGTTCCATGATGGGGAACAGGTCGGTCAGGTAGTCGCGCAGGATGTTGCCGGTGGCGCTGATGGTGTCCTGCCCGCGGATGACGCGCTCCAGCGTGTAGCGCATGGCGCGCACCTGGCTCATGATCTCGATGTGCAGGCCCGTGGTGTCGTGCTCGTTCAGGTACATCTTGACCTTGGTGATGAGCTGCGCTTCGTGCGGGCGGTACGGGTCGAGCCAGAACACCACCGGCATACCCGAGTTGCGCGCGCGGTTCACGGCCAGCTTCACCCAGTCGCGGATGGCGGCGTCCTTCACCTGGCACATGCGCCAGATGTCGCCCTGCTCCACGTTCTGCGACAGCAGCACTTCGCCGGTGTTCAGGTCGGTGATGTTGGCCACGCCGTCTTCGGGGATTTCGAAGGTCTTGTCGTGGCTGCCGTATTCCTCGGCCTGCTGCGCCATCAGGCCGACGTTGGGCACGGTGCCCATGGTCTTGGGGTCGAACGCGCCGTGCCACTTGCAGAAGTTGATCATCTCCTGGTAGATGCGGGCGAAGGTCGATTCGGGCATGACGGCCTTCACGTCCTTCAGGCGGCCGTCGGCGCCCCACATCTTGCCGCCGTTGCGGATCATGGCGGGCATGGAGGCATCGACGATCACGTCGTTGGGCGAATGGAAGTTGGTGATGCCCTTGGCCGAGTCGACCATGGCCAGTTCGGGCCGGTGCTCGTGGCAGGCGTGCAGGTCGCGCTTGATCTCGTCCTGCTGGCTTTGCGGCAGGGTGGCGATCTTGGTGTACAGGTCGACCATGCCGTTGTTCACGTTCACGCCCAATTCCTCGAAGGTCTTGGCGTGCTTGGCGAAGGCGTCCTTGTAGAAGATCTTCACGCAGTGGCCGAACACGATGGGGTGCGAGACCTTCATCATCGTGGCCTTGACGTGCAGCGAGAACATCACGCCGGTCTTGTGCGCGTCCTCGATCTCCTTTTCATAGAAGTCCAGCAGGGCCTTCTTGCTCATGAACATGGAGTCGATGACCTCGCGGTCGAGCAGCGAGACCTTGGGCTTGAGCACGATGGCCTTGCCGCTCTTGGTGATGAGCTCCATCTTCACGTCGCGCGCGCGGTCCAGCGTCATGGACTTTTCGCCGTGGTAGAAGTCGCCGGCGTGCATATGCGACACGTGCGAGCGCGAGGCCTGGCTCCACTCGGCCATGCTGTGCGGGTGCTTGCGCGCGTATTCCTTGACGGCCTTGGGCGCGCGGCGGTCGGAGTTGCCCTCGCGCAGCACGGGGTTCACCGCCGAGCCGGTGCACTTGTTGTAGCGGGCGCGGATGTCCTTCTCTTCGTCGGTCTTTGGGTTCTCGGGGAAGTCGGGCACCTTGTAGCCCTTGTCCTGCAGTTCCTTGATGGCGGCCTTGAGCTGCGCCACGGATGCGCTGATGTTGGGCAGCTTGATGATGTTGGCCTCGGGCTTGAGGGTGAGCTTGCCCAGTTCGCCGAGGTTGTCGGGCACGCGCTGCGCCTCGGTCAGCACTTCGGGGAACTGGCCCAGGATGCGGCCCGCCACCGAGATGTCGCTCTCGGCCACGGAGATGCCCGCGGGCGCGGCGAACGCGCGGATGATGGGCAGGAACGAGGCCGTGGCCAGGCGCGGGGCCTCGTCGGTCAGGGTGTAGATGATGGTGGGTTGGGTGCTCATCTCGTCGTCTCGCAGTCTCTGGGTTAGGACAAATTGGAATTGTGCGCGATTTTTACCCAAGTCTTCTACAAGACCTGACGGGCGCGCCAAGAAAAAAGCCCGTGGAGCTTTCCACGGGCTTTTGACACTAGCACAGGCCGTGCCAATCAGGCGAAATTGGCTTCCGCGAACTTCCAGTTCACCAGCTTGTCGAGGAAGGTCTCGACGAACTTGGGGCGCAGGTTGCGGTAGTCGATGTAGTAGGCGTGCTCCCACACGTCCACCGTCAGCAGGGCCTTGTCGGCGGTGGTCAGGGGCGTGCCGGCGGCGCCGGTGTTCACGATGTCCACGCTGCCGTCGGCCTTCTTCACCAGCCAGGTCCAGCCGGAGCCGAAGTTGCCCACGGCGCTCTTGACGAAGGCTTCCTTGAACGCGGCGTAGCTGCCCCACTTGGCGTTGATGGCGTCGGCCAGCGCGCCCGTGGGCTCGCCGCCGCCGTTGGGGGCCATGCAGTTCCAGAAGAAGGTGTGGTTCCAGATCTGCGCGGCGTTGTTGTAGATGCCGCCGCTGGACTTCTTCACGATCTCTTCGAGGGGCATCGACTCGAACTCGGTGCCCTTTTGCAGGTTGTTGAGGTTAACCACGTAGGCGTTGTGGTGCTTGCCATAGTGGTACTCCAGCGTTTCCTTGCTGTAGTGCGGGGCCAGGGCGTCGATGGCGTAAGGCAGGGGGGGCAGGGTATGTTCCATGGGGAGTCCTCTTCTGGGTTGAAATCGGGGGGAAGGGAGATCTTAAAGCAGCCGGGGCTGGGCCATGACCGCGAGGTCAATAGCCCCGTCGGCCAGCGTGGCACGCAACGCCTGGCCGGGGTGGGTCTGTTGGGCGCTGGTGACGGAGCGGCCCTTTTCGTCGGCCAGCAGCGCGTAGCCGCGCTGCAGCACGTGGCGCGGGTCGAGCAGGTCCAGCCGCAGCGCCAGGCGGTCCAGCCGCTCAGCCTCGCGCGCCAGGCTACGCTGCATTTTTGGGGAAAAATCGGCCTCCAGCCCTTGCTGTACGTGCGCCAGCCGCTGCAATTTCAGGAGCGCGCCGTGCCGCAGGCGCTGCGCGCTGTGCGCCAGGTGAAGCTGCTGCCGCGCCACCAGGCCCGAGGGCCGGCCCAGCCGCTCGCCCGCGCGGTCGAGCCTTTGGAGCCGCAGGTCGATCTGCTGCTGCGCGGCGTCTTGCAGACGTTCGGCCAGCAGATCGAGCGTGCCCAGCCAGACGGCACGCGGCTGGCTCACCAGTTCCGCCGCCGCCGTGGGCGTGGGCGCGCGCAGGTCGGCGCAGAAGTCGGCGATGGTGAAGTCCGTCTCGTGCCCCACGCCGCTGACCAGGGGCACGGGGCTTTGCACGATGGTGCGCGCCAACTGCTCGTCGTTGAAGGCGAACAGGTCTTCGATGGAGCCGCCGCCGCGCACGAGCAGAATCACGTCGATCGGCGGATTGAGGGCCTTTTCGGCCTCCAGCCCTTGCCCAGACTGCGCGAGCAGATACAGTTTCGATAGCGCCTCGCGCAGCGACTGCGGCGCCTGCGCGCCCTGCACCAGCGCGGGCGCCAGCACCACGGGAATGTGCGGCACGCGCCGGCGCAGCGCCGTCACCACGTCGTGCAGCGCCGCCGCGCCCGGGGAGGTGACGAGGCCGATGCCGCGCGGCATCAGCGGCAGCGCGCGCTTGCGCGCGGGGTCGAACAGGCCCTCGGCCTCCAGCTGGGCCTTGAGGCGCAGGAACTGCTCGAACAAGGCGCCCTGCCCCGCGCGCTCCAGGGTTTCCACCACCAGCTGCAGGTCGCCGCGCGGTTCGTATACGCCGAGCCGCCCGCGCAGTTCAACCAGTTCGCCATCGCGCGGGGTGAAGCTGAGCAACTGCGCCGCGCGCTTGAACATGGCGCAGCGGATCTGGCCCTGCGCGTCCTTGACCGAGAAGTAGCAATGCCCGCTGGCCGCGCGCGAGAAGCCCGTGATCTCGCCGCGCACCGCGACAGGATTGAAGCGCGCCTGCAAAGCGTCAGCAACGGCGCGGCATAGCGCGCCAACTTCCCATACGCGCGGCGTGAATCCTTGCTTTTCAGGGTCAAACATACGGCTCCACAAGGCCCGGCGGCGCAGTACTCCACAGCGGCGTCGCGGCAGCGACAGGCCAGCCCCCACCCCACCCGATGGCCCGCAAAGCACGCAAATTCGTGCAAGCCATTGATTTGGTTGGATTTTTTGCTGTGTAAAGTTTCATCAATCTGTCATGGGCACGGTTTGACGCCATTTGGCGGCCTTTGTACCCCTGGTTGCCCACAAAGTTATCCACAGAAGCTGTGGATGGGGCGGCGGCTTTTTGCGGCGGCCCGTGGGACATAATCGCCCGCTGCTTCCCACCCGCGCGGAGAGAGAATTTGCTGTCGATCATACAAGCCGCAGGCTGGCCCATCTGGCCGCTGATTGCCTGCTCCATCCTGGCGCTGGCGCTGGTCATCGAGCGCTTCGTGGCCCTCAAGACGGCCCGTGTCGCGCCCCCCAACCTGCTCGACGAAGCCATCGCCGTATCGGCCAAGGCCGTGCCCGCGCCGGACGTGGTGAACCAGCTTGCCAGCAGCTCCGCGCTGGGCGAGGTGCTGGCCAGCGGCCTGCGCCACCTGGCCGGCCACCCGCGCACTACCGAGGCCGACCTGCGCGCCGCCATGGAGGGCGCGGGCCGCACCGTGGCGCACCGGCTCGAAAAGTACCTGAGCGCGCTGGCAACAATAGCCTCCGCCGCGCCGCTGCTGGGGCTGCTGGGCACGGTGATCGGCATGATCGAGATCTTCGGCTCGCAGGCGGGCTCCGCCACCGGCACGGGCAACCCGGCGCAACTGGCGCAGGGCATTTCGATGGCGCTGTACAACACGGCGTTCGGGCTGATGGTGGCGATTCCGACGCTGATCTTCTGGCGCTACTTCCGCAGCCGGGTGGACGGCTACCTGCTCACGCTGGAGCTCGCCGCCGAACGCTTCGCGCGCCATCTCAACCAATTGCGCCCATGAGAAATTACCCCCACGCTTGCTCACTGCGTGTAGCCGCTGCCCCCCAAGGGGGCCGTGTTCATCTTGGGGCGGCCCGGCGATGAACTTCCGCCCCCGCGCCAAGGAAGAACCGGAGATCAACCTGATCCCGTTCATCGACGTGTTGCTGGTGATCCTCATCTTCCTGATGCTGTCCACCACCTACAGCAAGTTCACCGAACTGCAGGTCACCCTGCCCGTAGCCGACACCGAGCAGATGCGCGACCGGCCCCGGGAAGTCATCGTGGCCGTGGCCGCCGACGGGCGCTACGCCGTCAACCAGAGCGCCGTGGAGGGCAAGGGCGTGGAAGCCGTGGCGCGCGCCCTGTCACAGGCCGCCAAGGCCCCCTCGAAGGGGGACGCGGGCAGCATCGTGGTCATCAGCGCCGACGCGCTCGCGCCGCACCAGGCCGTGATCACCGTGATGGAGGCGGCGCGCCGCGCGGGCCTGTCGCAGATCACCTTCGCCACCCAGTCCTCGGCCCGTGCCGGCGGGCGCTGACGCTCTGCGCCGCGCCTGGCGCACGCGCGGAGCGCTGGCCTGGGCGCTGCGGCCGGTTTCATGGGTGTATGGCGGGCTGACCGGGCTGCGCCGGGCCCTCTACCGCATCGGTATTTTGAAAACACACCACGCCGGCGTGCCCGTCATCGTGGTCGGCAACGTGATCGCGGGCGGCGCGGGCAAGACGCCCGTCACGCTGGCCGTCGTGCAGTACCTGCGCGCACAAGGCTTCCGGCCCGGCGTGATTTCGCGCGGCTATGGCCGCCGGACGCAGGACTGCCGCGAAGCCCTGCCCGCCAGCCCCGCCGCCGAGGTGGGCGACGAGCCCGCGCTGATCGCCCGCGCCACCAGCGCCCCCGTGTTCGTGGCGCGCGAGCGCATCGCCGCCGCCCGTGCCCTGCGCGCGGCCTACCCCGATGTGAACGTCATCGTCTGTGACGACGGCCTGCAGCACCTGGCCCTCGCGCGCGACTTCGAGGTCTGCGTGTTCAACGACGAAGGCGTGGGCAATGGCTGGCTGCTGCCCGCCGGCCCACTGCGCGAGCCCTGGCCGCGCTGCGTGGACGCCGTGCTGCACGCCGCGCCCCTGCTGCCGCCGCCCGGCCCGGCCCCCGCCTACGCGCTGCGCCGCCAGCTGGGCGCCACGGCGCACGACGCGCAGGGCCGCCCCGTCCCCCTGGCGAGCCTGCGCGGCCAGCCGCTGCACGCCGTGGCCGCCATCGCGCGGCCCGAGGACTTCTTCGCCATGCTGCGCGCGGCGGGCCTGTCGCTGGCGCACACCGAAGCCCTGCCCGATCACTTCGATTTCGATAGCTGGCAGCGCACGCCGGACAAGGGCTGGCGCCTGATTTGTACCGAAAAAGACGCTGCCAAGCTCTGGCAGCGCCACCCCGACGCGCTGGCCGTGCCGCTGGAGGTGGACATAGCCCCGGCCTTCTTCGGGCAGCTCCTAGAATCGCTGCATGGACTCCAAACTGCTTGAACTCCTGGTCTGCCCCGTCACCAAGGGCCCTTTGACCTACGACCGCGAACGCCAGGAACTCGTCTCGCGCAGCGCGCGCCTCGCCTACCCGGTGCGCGACGGCATCCCCGTGCTGCTCGAAAACGAAGCCCGCCCGCTGACCGACGAGGAACTGGAGCAGTGAGCTACACCGTCTTGATTCCGGCCCGGCTGGCGTCCACCCGGCTGCCGAACAAGCCGCTGGCCGACATCGCGGGCCTGCCCATGATCGTGCGCGTGGCCCGGCAGGCCCTGCGGAGCGCCGCCGCGCGCGTGGTGGTCGCGGCGGACGACGAGCGCATCGCCGCCGCCTGCCGCGCGCACGGCGTCGACGCCCTGCTCACCCGCCCCGACCACCCCAGCGGCAGCGACCGGCTGGCCGAGGCCTGCGAGCAACTGGGCCTGGACGGCGACCACGTCGTGGTCAACGTGCAGGGCGACGAGCCGCTGATCGCCCCCGCGCTGATCGACGCCGTGGCCGCGCTGCTGCCCGCGCAACCGGAGGCCAGCATGGGCACCGCCGCCCACGCCATCCACAGCCTGGCCGACTACCAGAACCCCAACGTCGTCAAGGTGGTGTGCGACGCGCGCGGCCTCGCGCACTACTTCAGCCGCGCCAGCATCCCCCATGCGCGCGACCATGCGGGCACGCAGTGGTGGCAGCACACCCCGGGCTTCTCGCCGCTGCGCCACATCGGCATCTACAGCTACCGCGCGGGCTTCCTGCGCGCCTTCCCGCGCCTGCCGCCCGCGCCCACCGAGGCCATCGAGGCGCTGGAGCAACTGCGCGCCCTCTGGCACGGCCACCGCATCGCCGTGCACGTGGCCGAAGAGGCCCCCGGCCCCGGCGTGGACACGCCCGAAGACCTCGCGCGCGTACGCGACATCCTCGCCGGTTAACCCTAGCCCGGGCCTTCGCAGGCCCGTGCTATTCTCACAAGTCCTATAGAAGAGCAGCCCCCAGCCTCCTGGGCCACGCCGCCGCCACGCCAATTTCACAACTATCCCGAGGACATCCATGAGACTGATTCTGTTGGGCGCGCCCGGCGCCGGCAAAGGCACGCAAGCAACCTTCATCTGCCAGAAGTACGGCATCCCGCAAATCTCCACCGGCGACATGCTGCGCGCCGCCGTCAAGGCCGGCACGCCCCTGGGCCTGGAAGCCAAGGCCGTCATGGACGCGGGCAAGCTCGTGAGCGATGACCTCATCATCAACCTCGTCAAGGACCGCATCGCCCAGCCCGACTGCGCCAACGGCTTCCTGTTCGACGGCTTCCCGCGCACCATCCCCCAGGCCGAGGCCATGAAGGCCGCGGGCGTCAAGCTCGACTACGTGCTCGAAATCGACGTGCCCTTCGACGCCATCATCGACCGCATGGGCGGCCGGCGCCAGCACCCGCCCTCGGGCCGCACCTACCACGTCAAGTTCAACCCGCCCAAGGTCGAGGGCAAGGACGACGTGACCGGCGAACCCCTGGTGCAGCGCGACGACGACAAGGAAGACACCGTCAAGCACCGCCTGGAGGTCTACAGCCAGCAGACCCGCCCGCTGGTGGACTACTACTCCGCCTGGGCGAAGGCCGACGCCGCCGCCGCGCCCAAGTACCGCGCCATCAGCGGCACGGGCAGCGTGGAGGAAATCACCCAGCGCGCCTTCGCGGCACTGGAAAGCTGATTCCCCAGCCGCCCCCGCATCCCAGGCCCGCTCCACAGCGGGCTTTTTTGTTCAGAGCAACTCCAGAAACAGCGCCACCCGCGCCTTCACCGGGCTCAGCGCGGTCGTATCGAACGCCGTGCCCGGCACCGGCAACACCCGCCCCAGCGGGCAGCGCGTAGCCACCACCACCCGCACGCCCGCCGCCTGGGCGCGCAGCAGCGCCGCTTCCAGCGCATGGTGCAGCGTGCCATTGCCCGTGGCGGCCACCACGATGCCCTGCGTGCCGCTGGCCGCCAGCGCGTCCACCACGCGGCCATCCGCGCCCGCATGGCCCAGCACCACGTCCACACGCGGCCAATCCACGGCATTCGCTATCTTTTCAATAGCTTCCAGCGCTTGACTGTCCTGTGCTGGAGGCCGATTTTGTGCCCAACGTACCCGCCCCGCCTCCACCCAGCCCAGCGGCCCCTCCTCCCCCGAACTGAACGCATCCAGCCGGTACGGATGCACCTTCTGCACCTGCCGCGCGCCATGCACCGTGCCCGCGGCCACCACGCACACCCCCGCCCAGCCCGGCGTGGCCGCCAGCGCCGCCGCGTCCAGCAGGTTTTGCGGCCCGTCGGGCGCGAGCGCCGTCGCGGGGCGCATGGCACAGGTCAGCACCACGGGCTTGTGGACGTGAAGCACGGACGACAGGAAAAACGCCGTCTCCTCGATCGTGTCCGTGCCGTGCGTGATGACCACGGCACGCACCTGCGGGTCATCCATGTGTGCCTGGCAGCGCAAGGCCAGCGCGCGCCACACGGCGTAGTCCATGTCCTTGCTGTCGATCTGCGCCACCTGCTCGGTTTCGATCGGCCCATGCCCGGCCAGCGCGGGCACCGCCTCCAGCAACTGCGCCACGCCCAGCTGCGCCGCCTGGTAGCCCAGGTCGCTGCCCCGCCCCGCAATGGTGCCCCCGGTGCCCAGCACCACAATTTTGCTGTCGCTCGCTTGCATTCTTTGAAAAACTGGTCAAAAATACAGTTACTGGATTAAAAAACAGTTCACCTGCCGGAGCCCACCATGCTCGATACGCCCAAACTTACCGCCCGCCAACAGCAGATCCTGGAGCTCATCCAGTCCGCCATCGCCCGCACCGGCGCACCGCCCACCCGCGCCGAAATCGCGGCCGAACTGGGCTTCAAGTCCGCCAACGCCGCCGAGGAACATCTGCAGGCCCTGGCGCGCAAAGGCGCCATCGAACTGGTCAGCGGCACCTCGCGCGGCATCCGCCTGCGCGGCGACGCCATGCGCGCCATCAACGCCGCTCGCAGCGGCCAGTTCCACCTTCCCATTCCCGGCATCCAGCAGCTCATGCTGCCGCTGGTGGGCCGCGTCGCCGCAGGCTCGCCCATTCTCGCGCAGGAGCACGTGGACCAGACCTACTGCGTGGAAGGCAGCCTGTTCCCCACCCGGCCCGACTACCTGCTCAAGGTGCGCGGCATGTCCATGCGCGACATCGGCATCCTCGACGGCGACCTGCTCGCCGTCCACGCCACGCACGAGGCGCGCAACGGCCAGATCATCGTGGCCCGCATCGGCGACGACGTCACCGTGAAGCGTCTGCGCCGCACCGCCGCCGGCATCGAGCTGCTGCCCGAAAACCCCGACTACCCCGTCATCACCGTGGAGCCCGGCGAACCCTTCGAGATCGAGGGCCTGGCCGTGGGCCTGATCCGCAACAGCATGTTCATGTAAGCCTGCGTGGCGCCCTTCAGGTGGCGGGCGTTTGCTGGGCCTCGGCTTCAGCAACCCTGAATGGCGCCGCGTTTTCCCCCTGCGACCGCAATCCTGCCTGTGTTCATTCCCCATTAACGGAGTTTTCACCATGATTGCCTTGCTCCCCGTTGCCGCACTGTCGTCCGTGTTCTCCACGCTCACGCGCTGGCTGCCGCGCGCGCCCCAATCCGGCGGACAGGTCCAGCCGCCGCAACAAACCACCCGGCCCGTGCAACCCCAGGGCGGCCTGCCACGCCAGCCGCGCCTTGCGCGCGGCCCCGTGCGCGTGCTGGACGGCAGCGTCCCCGGCGGCTCGGGCCGGCTGGTCATCTCGGGCCGCATGGCCGACGTGTGCGCCGAACTGGAGCGCCTCGCGCTGCGCGAGCAAGCCACCTGCCATTGACCTCCCAGCCCTGCGGGCCATGCAGGGCACAATGGCGGAATGAACATAGTCATTCTGGACGACTACCAGGACGCCGTCCGCAAACTGCACTGCGCTTCCCGGCTGGATGCCTATTCCGCCAAGGTGTACACCAACACCGTCAAGGGCCTGGGCCAGTTGTCCGTGCGGCTGCGCGATGCCGACATCATCGTGCTGATCCGCGAGCGCACGCACATCACGCGCCAGCTCGTCGAGAAGCTGCCGCGCCTGCGGCTCATCGCCCAGACCGGCAAGGTCGGCACGCACATCGACGTGGCCGCCTGCACCGAACGCGGCATCGCCGTGGCCGAGGGCGTGGGCTCGCCGGTGGCGCCCGCGGAACTCACCTGGGCGCTGATCATGGCCGCCATGCGGCGGCTGCCGCAGTACATCGCCAGCCTCAAGCATGGCGCGTGGCAGCAGTCGGGCCTCAAGGCCGCCTCCATGCCGCCCAACTTCGGCCTGGGCAGCGTGCTGCGCGGCAAGACGCTGGGCATCTGGGGCTACGGCAAGATCGGCCAGATCGTCGCGGGCTATGGCCGCGCGTTCGGCATGAACGTGCGCGTCTGGGGCCGTGAAGCCTCGCGCGCGCAGGCCCTGTCAGACGGCTACCAGGTGGCGAGCACCCGCGCAGACTTTTTCGCGCAGTGCGACGTGGTGTCGCTGCACCTGCGGCTGAACGAGGCTACCCAGGGCATCGTGACACTGGAAGACCTCTCGCACATGAAGCCCACGGCCCTGCTGGTCAACACCTCGCGCGCCGAACTGATCGAGCCCGATGCGCTGCTGACCGCGCTCAACCGGGGCCGCCCCGGCATGGCGGCGGTGGACGTGTTCGAGAGCGAACCCATCCTGCAAGGCCATGCCCTGCTGCGGCTCGAAAACTGCATCTGCACCCCGCACATCGGCTACGTGGAGCAGGACAGCTACGAGCTGTACTTCGGCGCGGCGTTCGACAATGTCATCAACTATATCCGCGGCACGCCCACCAACATCCTGAACCCCGGGGCGCTTCAGGTTCGGCGGTAATCAATACCTCCCCCACGAAAAAAGGGCTTCCAGCGGAAGCCCTTTTTGCCTTTAGGTGGCCCCGATCAGTTCAGGGGCGTCTTCTTGCCGTCCTTGTAGGTGTACAGCGTGATGGCCGCGTTCTTCAGCTCGCCATTGGGCTCGAAGACGATGTTGGCCGTGGCGCCCTTGTAGTTGGCGGCCTGCAGCGCGGGCAGGTATACCTTGGGATCCCAGGAGTTGGCGCGCTTCATCGCATCGACCAGCACCATGGTGGCGTCGTAGTAGTAGGGGCCGTAGAGCACGTACTGGCCAGGGTACTTGGCGTCATAGCGCGCCTTCCAGGCCGTGCCGGAAGGCATCTTGGCCAGCGACGCGCCGCCTTCGGCGCAGGTCACGTTGGCCAGGTTCTTGGCATTGCCCGAGAGCTTGGGCAACTCGGTGGTGCAGATGCCGTCGCCGCCGAAGAACTTGACGTTGCCCATGCCCAGCTGCTCCAGCTGGCGCAGCATGGGGCCGGCCTGCGGGTCCATGCCACCGTAGAAGACGGCGTCGGGGTTCTTGGCCTTGATGGCGGTGAGGATGGCCATGAAGTCGGTGGCCTTGTCAGTGGTGTATTGCTCGCTCACCACCTGGATGCCCAGCGACGCGGCGGTCTTCTTGAACACGTCGGCCACGCCCTGGCCGTAGGCCGTGCGGTCGTCGATGACGGCCACGGTCTTCACGCCCAGCGGGCTCTTGGCGTAGTTGGCCAGGCCCGAGCCGAGCGCGTTGTCGTTGGCGATGATGCGGAAGGTGGTCTTGTAGCCCGGCTTGGTCAGCGCGGGGTTGGTGGCCGCGCCCGTCACGTGCGGAATGCCGCAGTCGTTGTAGATCTTGGAGGCGGGAATGGTGGTGCCGGAGTTCATGTGGCCGATCACGCCCGCCACCTTGGCGTCGCACAGCTTCTGCGCGGCGGCGGTGCCCTGCTTGGGGTCGGCGCCGTCGTCTTCGGCCACCAGTTCGAACTTGACCTTCTTGCCGCCGATGGTGGTGCCCTGGGCGTTCAGCTCGTCCAGCGCCATGCGCACGCCGTTTTCAGCGTCTTTGCCGAAGTGGGCCTGGGCACCGGACAGGGGCGCGACTGAACCGATCTTGACCACCTGTTCTTGTGCGGCGGCCATGCCGGCAACGGCCGCGATAGCGGCTGCCACGGTCAGTTTCAACTTCAATTGCATAGAGGGTTCTCCAAAGAATGTGCGCTGAGTAAGGGGTTGTGTCTCGACGCAGGGAAACATAACGCAATTTGCGGGCCAGAGTACAGGGGCCGGCTCAGGGCTTACCCTGCCCTGTCATCTCCCGCCAGCTCTTGCGCCACGGCCACGTAGACGGCATCGCGCACCACGGACTCCACCTCTTCGCGCAGGCGCGGCAGCAGCGAGCGGGTCTGCTCGTGCACCACGGTGGCGATGGCTTCGCGCAGCCGCTGGTCGAGCGCCACGTCCACACGCTGCATCACGCGGTGGATGAGCTGCTCCTCCACGTCGCGGGACAATTGCACCGGCGCTGGCGCGGGCGCCTTGACGGGCGCGGACGGCATACGCGGCATGGGCATGGCTGCCGGTGCGGGCGCGGGCTGCCGCGCGGGTGCCGGGGGCGGGGGCCCATCGCGCACCACATCGGTGAGCGTGGGCACAAAACGCGGCGGGGGCTTGGGCGGTTCGTGGAACATGGCTCAATACTTCAGGACAAGATCGACGCGCTGGTTGCTGCAGCCCTGTGCCTGGTACTGCCGCCAGCGCGTGCGCGCCTGGAGGCGGTCGGCCTCGTCGGTGGCGCTGACCACCTCCACCACACGGGCGAAGCGCTCGAAGCCTTCGGGCACTTCCGCCCCCAGGTTCAGCAGCACGTCTTCGTGCGGCGCGCCGCGCGTGTGCGGGGCCAGCACCACGGGCGAGGCATCCCAGAGCGCGGCGTCGCAGCCTTGCAGGGCGTGGGCCACGAAGTCCTGCGGCGTCATGTTCCAGAGCATGGTGTCCAGCGTTTGCAACGCGGGCAGCGGGCCGACGATGAGCACGCGCCGGTCGCTGCGCAGCGCCTTGCGCGTGAAGCGGCAGGCGTAGTGGAGCTTGTCGGGCGCGTTGAAGTGGAATTCGATGTCACGCACGGCGGCATCCGCCATCAATGGGCCTTGCGCTTGGGCTTGCGCGCCGGGGCATCGGGCTCGCCCTGCGCCGCCCTGTCGAGCAGGTACTGCACCAGCAGGCCCACGGGCCGCCCGGTGCCGCCCTTGGCCGCGCCGCCCTTCCAGGCGGTGCCGGCAATGTCCAGGTGCGCCCAGGGCGTGTCGCCCACGAAGCGTTGCAGGAACTTGGCGGCGGTCACCGAACCGGCCGCGCGGCCCGCGACGTTGGCCACGTCGGCGAAATGGGTCTTCAGGCCCTCGGCGTAGTCATCGTCCAGCGGCATCCGCCAGCACAGGTCGTGCGCCTTGTCGCCCGCGGCTTGCAGGGCGGCGGCCAGGGCGTCGTCGGAGGCGAACAGGCCGCTGCGCACGGCCCCCAGGGCGATCACGCAGGCGCCGGTGAGGGTGGCGATGTCGATCAGCGCGGCGGGCTTGAAGCGCTCGGCGTAGGTGATGGCGTCGCAGAGCACCAGGCGGCCTTCGGCGTCGGTGTTGAGGATTTCGATGGTCTGGCCGCTCATGCTGGTGACCACGTCGCC
The DNA here is from genome assembly GCA_047601665.1 of Acidovorax sp. Lineage (GTDB taxonomy): Bacteria > Pseudomonadota > Gammaproteobacteria > Burkholderiales > Burkholderiaceae_C > JASGIT01. The sequence continues at coordinate 3,331,081 of JASGIT010000001.1, read as the reverse complement.
GGGCTTGACGGCCTTGCCGCCGGGCATGTTCTCGCACGCGGGGATGAGGCCAACGACGTTGATGCGCGGCTGCAGCTCGGCCAGCGCGCGGAACACGCCCAGCACGCTGGCCGCGCCGGACATGTCGAACTTCATCTCGTCCATTTCGGCGGCGGGCTTGATGGAGATGCCGCCGGTGTCGAAGGTGATGCCCTTGCCCACCAGCACCACGGGCGCGTCGGACTTGCCCGCGCCGTCGTAGCGCAGTTCGATGAAGCGCAGCGGCTCGGCGGAGCCCTGCGCCACGGCCAGGAAGGCGCCCATGCCGAGCTTGGCGACATCCGAAGGCTCCATGACTTTGCACTTGATGCCGCCGTGCCGGGCCAGGCTCTTGGCGGCGTCAGCCAGCATGGCAGGGGTGGCGTGATTGGCGGGGCGGTTGGCCCATTCGCGGGCGAAGCCGATGCCTTCGGCCAGCGCCACGCCGTGCGCGAAGTCGGCGGCGCTGGCCGCTTTGTCGGCCACGCCGATGGCCACGTGGGCCAGCTCGGGCGCTTCGGCCTTGGGCTTGGTGGCGGTGTAGACGTAGGCGGCGTCGGCCACGGCCTGCACGGCGGCGGCCACGGCGCCTGGCTGGGGCTCGACAGCGAAGCACAGCGCCGCGCGCTTCACGCCCTGCCCCTTGAGCGCGCCCGCACACGCGGCCACGGCCTGCCGCACCGCTTTGGCCGAGCCGTTGCCCGCGCCCACCAGCAGCACGCGCCGCGCGGCGATGGCGGGCGGCTGGTAGAGCTGCAAACTCTTGCCGGGCTTGGGGTCGAAGTCTTTGTTCTTGAGCGCGTGGGCGGCCAGGGAAGACAGCGCATCGCCCGCGGGCTGAAAGCTCTCGTCGACCAGCAGCACGAGCAGATCGCCCTTTTCGGAGGCCGCGCCGGGCAGCGAGAGGGCTTTGAGTTCGAAGTTCATAGAATCGCCTTTTTCCTTGAGAACAATGTTATTCGATTCATCCATTCGCAAGGAGCTGGCGCGCAGCTTCGGGGCGACGCTGGTGGTGCTGGTCACCGTGGTCATGACCATGATGCTGATCCGCACGCTGGGCCAGGCGTCGCGCGGCAATGTGAACCCTTCGGACGTGATGCTGGTAATGGGCTACACGGTGCTGGGCCAGCTGCCCACCATTCTGAGCCTGAGCCTGTTCATCTCGGTGGTGGGCTCGCTGTCACGCATGTACCGCGACAGTGAAATGGTGATCTGGTTCTCCAGCGGCCAGGGCCTGGCCAGCCTGCTGCGCCCGCTGCTGCGCTTTTCGTGGCCGGTGATGGCGGTGATCGCCGTGCTGGCGCTGGGCGTGTGGCCCTGGGCCAACCAGCAGATCCAGCAGTTGCGCTCGCAGTACGAGCGGCGCGGCGACGTGGACCGCATCGCGCCCGGCGAGTTCCAGGAGTCGGCCAACGGCTCGCGCGTGTTCTTCATCGACAAGGAGAGCCCGGATGCGCAGTCGGCCAGCAATGTGTTCATCGCCTCGTCCGAGCAGGGCAAGGAGTCGGTGACTTCGGCGCGCAGCGCGCGGCTGGAGGTGCAGAACGGCGACAAGATGGTGCTGCTGTCCAATGGCTCGCGGGTGGAGACCACGCAGGGCAAGCCGGGCCTGAAGATCAGCGAGTTCCAGGAATACGGCACGCGCACGGGCACGAACGCGAGCGCCGGGGGGGACGAGCAGGTCGCCAAGGTCTTGCCCACCCACGCTCTCCTGCAGCAGCCCACGCCGCCCAACCTGGGCGAGTTCAGCTGGCGGCTGGGGCTGGCGCTGGGGTCGTTCAACTTCGTGCTGCTGGGGCTGGCCGTGGCCAGCGTGAACCCGCGCGCCGCGCGCACCAGCAGCCTGGCGATGGCGCTGTTCGCCTTCATCGTCTACTACAACCTGATGACGCTGGGACAAAGCTGGGTGGCGGCGGGCCGCGTGGGCATGGGCGGCTTCCTGGTGCTGCTGCACGGCGGGGCGCTGGCGGCGGGGCTGCTGGCGCTGGCGGCGCGGCACAACCGCTGGTCGTGGCGCAGCCTGCTGCCGCACAAGGCGGCAAAGGGGCGCGCGGCATGAAGATCCTGCGCAACTACATCTACCGCGAGACCGCCGCCGCCGTGGCCTTCGTCACCATTGGCTTCCTGGCGCTGTTCTTCTTTTTCGACCTGCTTGACGAACTGCGCTGGGTGGGCCCGGCCTACCCGGTGACGCAGGCTCTGGTCACCGTGGCGCTCAGCATTCCCAGCCACCTGTACGAGCTGCTGCCCATCACCGTGCTGATCGGCACCATCTACGTGATGGCGAGCCTGGCGCAAAGCTCGGAATTCACCATCATGCGCACCAGCGGCCTGGGCCCGTGGCGCGCGCTGCGCACGCTGCTGGTGCTGGGCCTGGGGTTCGTGCTGCTCACCTTCGCGGTGGGCGACTACGCGGCGCCGGCCGCCGACCGCGTGGGGCAGCTGATCAAGGCGCGCACCCTGGGCCGCGTGACCTCGGGCGCCACCGGGGCCTGGCTCAAGGAGAAGCCGGACGACGGCTCGGGCCGCTCTTTCGCCGTGAACGTGCGCGCCCTGGGCGCGGAAGGCCACATGCTCGACGTGCGGCTGTTCGAGTTTGACGCCGAAGGGCGGCTCAGCGCGCAGATCAAGGCGGCGACGGGCCGGTTCAGCAAGGGCGGCAATGCCTGGGAACTGTCGCAGGTGGAGCAGCGCCGCTTCATCCTGCGCGGCAGCAAGGACGCCAGCGAGGCGCGCGTGGAGCAGGCCACCCTGCCCACCCTGCGCTGGCCCACCCACATCAGCAGCGAGATGGTGTCCGCCGCGCTGCTCCAGCCCGACCGCATGGCCACCATTGACCTGTTCCAGTACATCAGCCACCTGGAGGCCAACGGCCAGTCGGCGCAGAAGTACGAGATCGAGTTCTGGCGCAAGGTGTTCTACCCCCTCTCCTGCCTGGTGATGGTGGTGCTGGCCCTGCCCTTCGCCTACCTGCACTTCCGCTCGGGCGGCATCGCGGCCTATGTGTTCGGCGGGGTGATGGCGGGCATCAGCTTCTTCCTGCTCAACAACGTGTTCGGCTACGCGGGCAACCTGCAGAACTGGTCGCCGTGGCTCACCGCCGCCGCGCCGGGGCTGATCTATTCGCTGCTGTCGCTGGCGGCATTCGGGTGGCTGGTGCTGCGCAGGTGACGCCGTGGTGAAGCGGGGCATCGTCCTTTTCGCCCACGGCTCGCGCGACCCGCTGTGGCGCGCGCCCATCGAGGCCGTGCGCGACCAAGTGGCGGCGCTGGGGCTGCCGGCACGCTGCGCCTACCTGGAGTTGTGCGCGCCCAGCCTGCACGAAGCCGTGGCCGACCTGGCCGCGCTGGGCATAGGCCACGTCACCATCGTCCCCATGTTCCTGGGCACGGGCCGCCATGCGCGCGAAGACCTGCCCCGGCTGGTGGCGGAGCTGCGCGCGCTGCATCCGCACCTGTCCATCACGGTGCAGCCCGCGATCGGCGAAGACCCGCGCGTCACAGCGCTGATGGCGCACATTGCGGTTGAGAATAAAAACAGCCTCTAGCCCTTGTGCAGAAAGCGCTAGCAGCTATTCTTTTGGAAGCGCCATGCCCCCCTCTTCTCCACCCACGGTCCGCGACCTGTTCCTCGCCTTCTCCCTCATCGGCCTGACCAGCTTCGGCGGTGGCCTGAGCGGGCGCATGATGCGCGACTTCGTGCAGGAGCGGCGCTGGCTGAGCGAGGAGGACTTCCTCAACGGCCTGGCGCTGTCGCAGGCGCTGCCGGGCGTGAACGTGAAGAACCTGGCGATCTGGATCGGCTACCGGCTGTGCGGCTGGCGCGGCGCGGTGGCGGGGTTCACGGGCATCATCGTGCCGCCGGGGCTGCTCATCATTGCGCTGGGCACCGTGTTCGCGCACCTCATGCGCTACCCGCTGACGCACGTGGCGCTGGTGGGCGCGGCGGCGGCGGCCATCGGCCTGTCGATCTCGATGGCCGTCACCAGCGTGGTGCGGCTGCCCCGGCGCTGGTTTCCGCTGGCGCTGATGGCCGCCACCTTCGTGGCCGTGGCGCTGCTGCACTGGCCGCTGGTGTGGACGGTGCTGGGCGCGGGCGGGCTGGGCGTGGCGGTCGAATACTGGCGCGGGGGGCGCGCCGCATGAGCGAAACCCTCGACCGCTGCCTGCAACTGGCCGCCCTGTTCGCGCCGCTGTCACTCGCCACCATCGGCGGCGGGCAGGCCATCATCGCCGACGTGCAGCGCCAGGTGGTGGACGTGCACCACTGGATGAGCGCCGCGCAGTTCGTCAACACCTTCGCCATCGCCCGCATGGCCCCCGGCCCCGGCTCGCTGCTGGCCACGCTGATCGGCTGGCAGGTGGCGGGCTTCTGGGGCGCGGTGGTGGCCACGCTGGCGCTGTTCGGCCCCACGGCCTTCCTGATCTACGGCGTGGCGCGGCTGTGGCGGCAGCACCAGGGCGCGCGCTGGCAGGTGGCGCTGGAGGCGGGCCTGCGCCCCGTGGCGGCGGGCATGATCCTGGCCTCGGTCGTCGTGCTGGTCGAAGGGCTGGACGGCGGCTGGCAGGCCAAGCTGCTGGCGCTGGCCTCCACCGTGTGCGTGATGGCCACGCGCATCAACGCGCTGGTGTTGATTGCGGCGGGCGCGGCGTTGTTCATGGGTTTGCGTTGGATTCAGGCGGCATAATGATGCCGATCTTTATCCAAAATCCGATATGAACCTGCACCAATTCCGCTTCGTCCAGGAGGCTGCGCGCCGCAACCTGAACCTGACCGAAGCCGCCAAGGCGCTGCACACCTCGCAGCCCGGCGTGTCCAAGGCCATCATCGAGCTGGAAGACGAACTGGGCGTGGACATCTTCGCGCGCCACGGCAAGCGGCTCAAGCGCATCACCGAGCCGGGGCAGCACGTGCTCAAGAGCATCGAGGTCATCATGCGCGAGGTGGGCAACCTCAAGCGCATCGGCGAGCAGTTCAGCGCGCAGGACAGCGGCACCCTCAGCATCGCCACCACCCACACCCAGGCGCGCTACGTGCTGCCCGTGCCCGTCGCCAAGCTGCGCGAGGCCTATCCCAAGGTGACCATCAGCCTGCACCAGGCCACGCCGCACGAGGTGGCGCGCATGGTGCTGGACGAGGCCGCCGAGATCGGCATGGCCACCGAGTCGCTGGCCGAGTACCCCGACCTCGTCACCCTGCCCTGCTACGAATGGCAGCACGTGCTGGTGTGCCCGCAGGGCCACCCGCTGGCGCAGAAGGAGCGCGTGACGCTGGACGACATCGCGCACGAAGGGCTGGTCACCTACCACCCCAGCTTCACCGGGCGCAGCAAGATCGACCAGGCCTTCGCCGCGCGCAAGATGCAGCCGCGCATCGTGCTCGAGGCCATCGACTCCGACGTGATCAAGACCTACGTGCGCCTGGGCCTGGGCATCGGCATCGTGGCCGAGATGGCCATGCGCGACGACCCCGTGGGCGACCTGGTGGTGCGGCCCGTGGGCCACCTGTTCGGCCAGAGCGTGGCGCGCGTGGCCTTCAAGCGCGGGGCCTACCTGCGCAACTTCGTCTACAAGTTCGCCGAACTGCTCAGCGACCGCCTGAGCCGCGAACTCATCGCCCGCGCCATGACCGGCCACGTGAACGACTACGAGCTATGACCACCCCCACCTTCCCCAGCCGCCTGCCGAACGTGGGCACCACCATCTTCACCGTGATGTCGGCCCTGGCGGCGGAGCATGGCGCGGTGAACCTGGGCCAGGGCTTTCCGGACTTCGACTGCGACCCCGCGCTGCCCGGCGCCGTGGCGCGCGCCATGCAGGCCGGCCACAACCAGTACCCGCCCATGGCCGGCGTGCCCGCGCTGCGCGAGGCGGTTGCTAGCAAAATAGAAGCGCTTCACGCACGCCGGTATTGCCCTGACGCCGAAATCACCATCACCGCAGGGGCCACGCAGGCGATTCTGACGGCCATCCTCGCCACCGTGCAGCCGGGCGACGAGGTCATCGTGCTGGAGCCCTGCTACGACAGCTACGTGCCCAACATCGAACTCGCGGGCGGCGTGGTGGTGCGCGTGCCGCTCACGCCGGGCACCTTCCGGCCCGACTTCGCCAAGATCGCCGCCGCCATCACACCGCGCACGCGGCTGATGCTCATCAACACCCCGCACAACCCCAGCGCCACGGTGTGGACGGATGCGGACATGCGCGCGCTCGAAGACCTGCTGGCCCCCACCAACGTGCTGCTCCTCAGCGACGAGGTGTACGAGCACATGGTCTTCGACGGCGCACAGCACCAGAGCGCGGCACGCTTCCCCGGTCTGGCGGACCGGGCCTTCATCGTGTCGAGCTTCGGCAAGACCTTCCACGTCACCGGCTGGAAGATAGGCACCGTGGCCGCGCCCGCCGCGCTGACAGCGGAGTTCCGCAAGGTGCACCAGTTCAACGTGTTCACCGTCAACACGCCCATGCAGCACGGGCTGGCGGAGTACCTGAAAGACCCCGCGCCCTACCTCCACCTGCCCGCCTTCTACCAGGCCAAGCGCGACCTGTTCCGCGCCGGCCTCGCGGGCTCGCGCCTGAAGCTGCTGCCCAGCACTGGCAGCTATTTCCAGTGCGTGGACATCTCGGCGGTGAGCGATCTGAACGAGGCCGATTTCTGCCAGTGGCTCACGCGCGAGATCGGCGTGGCGGCGATTCCGCTGTCGGCCTTCTATGGCGACGGCTTCGACCAGCGCGTGGTGCGGTTCTGCTTTGCCAAGAAGGACGAGACGCTCAACGCGGCGCTCGCGCGGCTCCGGCAGCTGTAACACACTCGTAACCGCCTCCCAGCCCAATAGACAAAAGCGCTGACAGCTATCAAGATAAGAGTAATAGCCACAATTTATCGTTCGAGACAACACCATGGATGCCTTTATTCGCACAGGGGAAGTCACCTCCCTCGAAAGCTACCCGGATTGGGTACGGAAAATGGTGACTGACACGGCGCAAGACCGTGAGCGCCTGGTCAGCCATCCGCTGTTCCAGCAAATGCGCGACGCGGAGCTTTCCCCCGCGGCAACGCGGGCGTTCCTCATCGGGGTCTGGCCCACCATCGAGCAATTCCCCCAGTTCATGGCCATGAACCTCATCAAGGCGCGGTACGGCCGCAGCCGTGGCGAGGACATGGCGCGCCAGTACCTGATCAAGAACATCCGCGTCGAAAACCGGCACGCCGACCATTGGCGCGCATGGGCCGAGGCCAGCGGCGTTCCTTTCGAAGACCTCCTGAACGCGGCGCCCATCCCTGGAATGCACGCCCTCGCCCACTGGTGCTGGACGGTGTGCGACACCGAAGACCTCGCCGTTGCCGTGGCGGCCACCAACTATGCCGTCGAAGGGGCCACCGGGGATTGGTCCAGCGTGGTCTGCTCCCGGCAGACCTACGAGAACCTGTTCCCGGAAGACAAGCGCCATGCGGCCATGCGCTGGCTGCGCCTGCACGCGCACTACGACGACGTCCACCCGTGGGAGGCGCTGGACATCGTCTCGACCCTGCTGGGCAACGCCCCGGACGCGCGCAACGTGGAGCGCGTCACCAATGCGGTTCGCACCAGCTGGCAGTACATGACTTTGGCCGTGGACGTGGCACTCGCGCAACGTTGATCACATTGGTACCCAGGCGGCTCTGTTACAACCTAGCTCTTCGCGAATAGCACCCACCACATGACGGCCCGCCGCCACCCCCTTGCCGCTTCTCTCTGGGGGCTGATATGGCCATTCATGCTCCTGATACTGGTGCAAACCAGCCTGGCGATCTTCAGTTCGTACACGCTCTCGACGGTGCGCGCCTACGTCCGGGGCGAAGGCCTGTGGTCCCGGGGCACGCAGGACGCCCTCCAGTCCCTCTACCGCTATCTCAGCACCCGCGCGCCCGAGGATTTCGAGCGCTATGAGCAGGGCATGGCGTTCCCGCTGGGCGACCTGGCCGCGCGGCAGGCGCTGCGCCAGCCCGTCCCCGACCTGGCGGCGGCGCGCGACGGCTTTCTGCGCGGCGGCAACGATGCCGCGGACATTCCGGGCATCATCTGGATGTTCCGTTATTTCCAGGTCATCCCCGCCTTCCGCAAAACCATCTCGCTGTGGGAAGACTCGGACACGCCGCTGCTCGAACTCGCCCAGCTGGCGACCCAGATCCGGCACACCCTGGCCTCGGGCGCCCAGGTGCCCGAGAGCGCGGAACGCCAGTTCAATAACCAGATCGACGGCATCGCCCAGCAGCTTCTGCTCAAGTCGAACGCCTTTTCAGCCAGCCTCGGCCAGCAGTCGCGCCTGCTCGCATGGCAGCTGATCGCGCTGAACGCCGTCACCGCCATGCTGCTGATGCTGGTGACGCTCCTGTACACCCGCAGGCTCGTGCAGCAGCGCCAGACCTTCGAGGCGCAATTGTCCTGGCAGGCCACGCACGACGTGCTGACCGGCCTGGCCAACCGGCGCGGCTTCGAGCACCGCCTCGAAGCCGCCATCCAGGCCCTGGGCCACCGCAAGACGACGCACAGCCTGATGTTCATTGACCTCGACCAGTTCAAGATCATCAACGACACCTGCGGCCACGCTGCGGGCGACGAGGTCTTGCGCCAGGTCACCACGCTCCTGCAGCACGGGCTGCGCACCGACGACCTGCTGGCGCGCATGGGCGGCGATGAATTCGCGATCCTGGCCGAACACTGCGACCTCAACGCCGCCGCCCAGCTGGCGGAGCGGCTGCGGCACGCGGTGCAGTCCGCCCAGTTCCAGTGGGAAGAGCGCAGCTTCTCCATCACCCTCAGCATTGGCATCGCCCCGGTGGCCGATGCCCAGACCACGGTGGAAGAAACGCTGCGCGTCGCCGACATCGCCTGCTATCTGGCCAAGGAAAACGGCCGCAACCGCGTGGAAGTGCAGCGCGCCGACGACCAGGAACTGCAAAAACGCTTCGGCGAAATGGGCTGGGTGCAGAAGATCCGCGACGCGCTGGAGCAGAACCGCTTCGCCCTCTACGCCCAGGAAATTCGCGCGCTGGCGCACCAGGAGCCCGGCCTGCGCGTGGAACTGCTGTTGCGCCTGCGGGACGAGGCCGGGCACATCGTGCCGCCCGACCAGTTCCTTCCCGCGGCCGAACGCTACGGCCTGATGCCGCTGATAGACCGCTGGGTGGTGCACGCGGCCTTCCAGACCCTGGCGGCGCGCCTGGCCGCGCACCGGGCCGCACCGGTGGCGCGGCCGCTCACCAGCTGCGCCATCAACCTTTCGGGCATCTCCCTCGGCGACGACGCGCTGACCGGCTACATCCGCGAGCAACTCGCGCGCCACGGCATCCCCCCGGCCCTGGTCTGCTTCGAGATCACCGAAACCGGCGCCATCACCAACCTCGCCCATGCCCTGCGCTTCATGAACGAACTGCGCACCCTGGGCTGCCGCTTCGCGCTCGATGACTTCGGCAGCGGCATGTCGTCGCTGGAGTACCTCAAGCAACTGCCCGTGGACTGCATCAAGATCGACGGCAGCTTCGTGCGCGACATGCTGAACGACCCCACCGACCGCGCTATGGTCGAGATGATGGGCCGCGTGGGCCAGTTGATGGGCATGACCACCATCGCGGAATTCGTTGAGAACGACGCCATCCTGGCCGCGCTGCGCGACATCGGCATCGACTACGCCCAGGGGTACGCGGTGGGCAGGCCGCAGCCGTTCGACCCCTCCAGCTTTAGCAGTTTCTGAAATTGCTCTTTTTTTGATAGCTGCCAGCGCTTGTCACCCATGCGCTAAAGGCCGATTGGATGCCAAACCTCCGCACCCTGCCGTAGGCCAGTGCCTACCGCAGTGCTCGCCCAGTGCCTACAACCGCAAGGCCTGCGGCGTTTTCAACTGAAGGGACTCTTCCAACCCTACCCCACGGAGTCCCCCATGCCCCAGCCTTCCAGCAGCCCACCCGCCACCGAAAACAGCCTGCAGCACCACGCGCCCGGCGCGGGCCAGCCCGCCTTCAAGGACGTGGCCGGCAATGCGGGCGAACTGCACCAGGAAATCGCGCGCGACGGCAACCATGCCGATGCCGCGGCCCACCTCACCGACAACTTCGGCCACCGCATCTCCGACAACCAGAATTCGCTGCGCGCGGGCGAGCGCGGCCCCACGCTGCTGGAAGACTTCGTGCTGCGCGAGAAGATCTTCCACTTCGACCACGAGCGCATTCCTGAACGTATCGTGCACGCGCGCGGCTCCGGCGCACATGGCGTGTTCGAGTGCACCAAGGCGATTCCCGAACTCACCAAGGCGTCCATCTTCCAGAAGAAGGGTGCCACCTGTCCCGTGTTCGTGCGCTTTTCCACCGTCGCGGGCGGCGCGGGCTCGGTCGATACGCCGCGCGACGTGCGTGGCTTCGCGGTCAAGCTCTACACCGACAGCGGAAACTGGGATCTGGTGGGCAACAACATCCCGGTGTTCTTCATCCAGGACGCGATGAAGTTCCCCGACCTCGTGCACAGCGTGAAGATGGAGGCCGACCGCGGCTACCCGCAGGCCGCCTCGGCGCATGACACCTTCTGGGACTTCATCGGCCTGATGCCCGAGGCCATGCACATGATCATGTGGGCCATGTCCGACCGCGCCATCCCGCGCAGCCTGCGCATGGTCGAGGGCTTCGGCGTGCACACCTTCCGCTTCGTGAATGCCAAGGGCGAGGGGCGCTTCGTCAAGTTCCACTGGAAGCCGGTGCTGGGCATCGAATCCACCACCTGGGACGAGGCGGTGAAGATCGCCGGTGCTGATCCCGACTTCCACCGCCGCGACCTGTACGAAGCCATCGACAAGGGCGACTTCCCAGCGTGGGATCTGGGCATCCAGGTGTTCGACGAAGCCTGGGCCGCGAAGCAGTCCTACGACGTGCTCGACGCCACCAAGCTCATCCCCGAGGAGGAAATCCCGGTGCAGATCGTCGGCCGCATGACGCTCAACCGCAACCCGTCCAACTTCTTCGCCGAGACCGAGCAGGCGGCCTTCCTGCCCTCCAACCTCATCCCCGGCATCGACTTCACCAACGACCCGCTGCTGCAAGGGCGCCTGTTCTCCTACCTCGACACGCAGAAGTCGCGCCTGGGCACGACCAATTTCCACCAGATCCCCATCAACGCGCCCAAGTGCCCGTTCCACAACTTCCAGCGCGACGGCATGATGCAGACGCTGGTGCCCACGGGCCGCGCCAACTACGAGCCCAACAGCCTGGCCGAGGCCGGCGAGGACGGCGGCCCGCGCGCCTGCCCCGAGACGGGCTTCACCACCTTCACCGCCAACGCCGAGCGCAACGACCCCGGCCAGAAGCTGCGCATCCGCGCCGAGCTGTTCGCCGACCACTACAGCCAGGCGCGGCTGTTCTACCGCTCGCAGACGGAGAACGAGCAGGCGCACATCGCCTCGGCGCTGGTATTCGAGCTGTCGAAGGTGGCGCTGGAGCATGTGCGCGAGCGCGTCGTCGCGCGGCTGCGCAACGTCGATGAAGACCTGGCAAAGCGCGTGGCGGCGGGCCTCGCAATCAAGCTGCCTCCCAAGGCCAAGGCCGCGCGCGAGCCGGTGGACATGAAGCCCTCCGACGCGCTGTCGATCCAGAAGCAGGCCAAGCACACCTTCCAGGGGCGCAAGGTGGGGCTGCTGTTCGCAGAGGGTTCGGACAAGGCGGCCATTGACCAGCTCAAGGCCGATATCGAAAAGGCCGGCGGCACCGTCTTCCTCGTCGCGCCCAAGGTGGGCGGCATTCCCGTCAAGGGCGGCACGCTGAAGGCCGACGGGCAGCTCGCGGGCTCGCCCTCGGTGCTGTTCGACGCGATCGCCAGCATCCTGATGCCCGACCAGGCCGAGAAGCTCACCCACGATGGCGCGGCAGTGCAGTGGTTCATGGACGCCTACGGGCACTGCAAGACCATCGGCCACTGCAAGGGCTCCCAGGCGCTGCTGGACAAGGCTGGCGTCAAGAAGGACGAAGGCGTCGTGCCCTACGAGGCACTGGTGCGCACCGGTATCCAGCGGCACTGGGCGCGCGAGCCCAAGGTGCGCACGCTGGCCTGAATTCCCACCCACCGAAGAAAGAAGGAGCCCACGATGAAGACTGCCCGCAAGCCCCGCACCGCCCATGGCCGCGCCACCACGGCGCGCCAGGCCAAGTCTGCCGCCATCGCCAAGGCCAAGGCGGTGGCGCCCGATACGCCCGCGCGCATCGGCGCCACGCCGGCCACCAAGTTCCGCGGCAACCCCGACATCTTCGGTCGCCTGGTGGAAGACCACGACCGCCACCGTGCGTTGCTGGCGATGATCGCCGCCACGCAGGGCAAGTCGCCCGAGCGCCAGCGGCTGTTCGACGAGTTCGTGCGCGAGGTGAAAGGCCACGCCGCCGCCGAAGAGCAGGCGCTGTGGTCCACCGTGCTGCGCGACCCGCCCACCACCGAGGACGCGCGCCATGCCGTGGCCGAGCACCACGAAATGGACGAAATGATGGCCGACTTGGCCGCGCGCGACATGGGTTCGAGCGGCTGGCTGAAGCGCTTCGCCAAGCTGCACGAAAAGTACCTGCACCACGTGCGCGAAGAGGAGCAGGAGCAGTTCGTCGCCGCCGAAAAGCACCTGACCCCTACCGACATCCGCTACATGCGGCAGGTGTTCAACCGACGCAAGCAGGCGGAGAAGGCGGACGCGGAGATCGAGAAGAAGATCAAGCTCAAGGACTGACCGCGTCCAGCCCGTTCAGGCGGCGAAGGTGCGGTCCGCCACGGTGATGCGGTGCAGCAGGCGCGCATGGCCGTCGTACCCGCCCGAGGCCGCGTGATTGACGCAGCGGTTGTCCCAGATCAGCAGCGTGCCCTGCGACCAGCGGTGGCTGTACTCGAACTCGGGGCGATTCAGGTGCTTGAACAGCGCGACCAGGATGGGCTTGGCTTCTTCGTCGCTCATGCCTTCGATGCCGACGGTGTAGCCCATGCTGACGAACAAGGCCGTGCGCCCGGTCTCGGGGTGCACGCGCGCGATGGGGTGCGAGCACTGCGCCTGCAGCGCGTCGTCCGAGTAGCGGATTTTCATCGAGCGCCCTTTGTCCTTCTCGCCGTAGGCGCCATCGCGTGCGTAGGCTCGGCCCGCCGAATGGATGGCGCGCTTGTCGGCCACCAGCGCCTTCAGGTCGGCGGGCAGGGCATCCCAGGCGGCGTACAGATTGGTGAAGCGCGTGTCGCCGCCCACGGGCGGAATCACGTTGCCGTACAGCACGGTGGCGGCCGGCGGCTGGGGCATGAAGCTCCAGTCCGAATGCCAGACCTCGGCAAAGATGGGCGTGCGCTCGTCGGCATCGCGGCGCACCTGCGCGACGTGGGGGTGGCCCGGAATCGACTCGAAGAACGGGTCGCTGCCGAACGGGCCCACGGTCAGCGCAAAGCGCTCGATGTCCTCTACCTCCATGTTCTGGCCGGTGAACGCGAGCACCTGGTGCTTCAGCCAATGCTGGCGGATTTCGGCCACCTGTTCAGCGCTCAGTTCGCGCGAGAGGTCCACGCCCGTCACGATGGCGCCGCACGTGGCATCCTGGGGCACGACTTGCATATTCATCACATCTCCTTCATTTCATGGGGATTCACGGAATCGAAGTGCCGGCGGCACTTCTGGCTTTGCAGTGTAGAAATGCCATCATCTTCAGTCCAATGGATGTTTTTGAAGAGAATTATTCATGAACCAGAAATTGCAGCAGATGGACCTGAACCTGCTGGTGGTGTTCGACATGCTGATGCAGGAGCGCAACCTGTCGCGCGCCGCCGAGCGGCTGCACAAAAGCCAGCCCGCCGTGAGCAACGCCCTAGGCCGCCTGCGCGAGCAATGGGGGCAGCCGCTGTTCCGCCGCACCGCCAAGGGGCTGGAACCTACCGCGGGGGCCCTGGCCCTGCACGAACCGGTACGGCAGGCCCTGTACCTGCTGCAATCCGGCCTGGGCCTGCAGGAGAGCTTCGACCCGGATACCGAGCAGACCTTCCGGCTGTCGGTGAACGACGACGGGCAGATGCGCCTGCTGCCCGCCCTGATGGCCCGGCTGAAAAGGTTGGCGCCGCGCGTGAGGCTGCAGGTGCTGCCCGATGAAGGCGCCCCGCTCCCGCAGCAACTGGCCAGCGGCAAGGTGGACCTCGCCATGGACTACTTGTACTTCGACGATCCCGACCTGCTGTACCAGCCGGTCAGCGAAACGCGCCTCGCGGTCATTGGCCGCCAGGGGCACCCTGCCTTCCGCAAGGGCCTGGACAAACACGCATTCCAGGCGGCGCAGCATGTCTCGATACTGCCGCGCGCCGGGCGCGGCAGCCCGCTCGAAATCGTGCTCGGCTCGGCCAAGGTGCGGCGCCAGGTGCAACTGCAAGTGCCGCACTACGTGACCATCCCAGCCATCGTCGCCAGCACCGACTTGCTGGGCACCGTGCCGCTGCACCTGGCCCAGGCTTTCGCAGGCCACTATGGATTGGAGATCGCGGAAATGCCCTTTGAAATGCCGGCGATACAGATCAGCCTGATATGGCACCGGCAGCAACAGCACGCCCCCGCCCTGCAATGGCTGCGGGAGCAGATCACGCAGGTGATCCAGGCGCCCCGGTAGTCCCTGTGGTGGCTGGCCTGCCCGCACCTTGCCGCCATCTGAAAATCGGCACGGCCTGCTGCATTTTTGCCGCGGGGCCGCTGATCGTTGGCGTTTGCTGATACCCCAGTTGCACGAGTTCGCGCCGGACCGAAGCGATCAGCCGCGAGAAGGTCGGCGCGCGCCGCAGCCGCCGCAAATGCTTGGCGACGGCGAAGGTGAATGCACCGTAGGCGGTGGACCCGTGGTCGTACTCCGCGGCCAGTTCATTCTGGCCGGCGGCAAACATCAGCAGCGGCAGATACGGCCCCCAATGGCCATACACCGCCCTGGCCCGGTCGTATGCGGCGGACGACGTCAACCGAATGGCGCGGGACTCCCCCAGGCCCGCATAGTGGTCGTGCATCTGGACGGCGGCGCGCCGTGTGTTCCCGGCGGATTGCGCATCGAACAGGCGCGGCCTGCCGCGCGCGGTTTCCACGAAATCCCGCGGCACCCACATCTGGTGTCGAGGCTCCCACCGCAGCGCGCGGTGCCGCACGTCGTCCGGCGGGTCGATGCCGCGTACCCGCCCACCGCCCCGGGTCATCCCGCCCGCATGGCAGCAGTCGAATATCGCGAGAAAATCGCTGGCATAAGGCAGTTGGCTGTAATAGGCATAGAAATCCTTGTCCGTAAACGCATGTTCCGGGCTCCAGTCGAAGTCGGCCGGCACCAGGGTTTCGCACAGGGTGTCCGGCGCGCCGTTGCTGCCGTACTGGGGCAGCTGCGCCCCATGCCCCGAGTAGAAGAACACGCGCTCGTCGCCGTCCCCTACGCCGTCCGACAGCCAGTCCAGCCGCTCCAGCATGGCTTGCCGGGTTGCCCGGCCGTCCGTCAGCACGCGGATGTCGTCGGCCTCGAAGCCGCATTCCTGCAGCACCGCGCTCATCAGATAGACGTCGTTCACGCAGCCATTGAGCCGCATCGACGGATCGGGGTATTCGTTGATGCCGACGAGCAGGGCCCGGCGCTGCGCGCGCACGCGCCATGAATGCAGGCCCGGCCTGCGCCAGCGCCCGCCCCTGCAGGCGGTGCGGCAGCAGGGCCGGGAGCACGGTCTGCGCCATGGCGCCATGGGCGAGGTATGCGGCCCCGTCATGGTTCAGCAAATCCCCGGGCAGGTCGAACTCCGCGGTCAGCGATTTGGTCTGCGTATCCACCGGGGGCAGCGGCCGCGTGAACACATGGTCGTGCGGGTTGTAGAGGTGGTACCAGAAGGCGATGCCATGGCCCTGTGCGTCATGGAGCGGCGCGATGCGCCCGCCCAGCGTCTTGCGCACGGCGGGATGCGCGATCTGGCTGCCGAAGGTGACGAGGTACTTGCCGTCGAACGCGGCGGCTCTGCCCGCGACGGTTTCGCGGCGAAATGCGTCATAGCACGCCAGGCTCCCCAGGCTGTGGGCGCAAATGATGTCGCACTGGGAGTCGGCCACCGTTTGCAGAACGCGCGCCGACAGCTCGGCGCGCAGCGTCTCGCTTTCCACCCACTGGATGACCATGCCCGCCGTCCAGCGCACGGTGTCCGTCAGCCCTTCCAGGCGCAAATCGCGGGTTCCCGTTTCAGGGATGGCGCTGAAGACGCCGTCGCCCAGGCGCAGCAGGCCGCGCATGACGATCACGGGGTCCAGCGGGAAGCGCTCGAAGATGTCGTCGAAGCGCACAAAGGTGAACTCGACCGCCGCGTCCGCCCGCAGCCCCGCGGCCAGGGCGCTGCCTTTGAAGGCGTCCTCCCATTGCTGCTTCCAGCCATCCGCCGCCGGATCGTCGCCATGCCCGACGCCATGGACCATGAGCACCCGCAAGGGCGGTGGCTCCAGCCCGGGGGCCGCGTCCAGTTCCACCCTGAGCGGGGCGGCTGGCGGCCCCTGCGGAGGCAGGTCGCGCAGCATGGCCAACGCCTGCTGCGCCTTGCGCACGACCTGCCCCCCCGTGGGCGGCGCCGCCAACGCCCGGGTCGCCACGGAGGCATCCGTGGGTCGCGGCGTCAGGCCCAGTGCCCCATGGATGAAATCGACCATGAGGGAAAGCGCCACCTGGTTTTCGTTCTCCAGGGGGCCATCGGCCGCCAATGCCCGCACGGTTTTGGGCGTTCTGGCCGTGATGCGGTCCGGCGCGTTCGGATGGGCATTCGTGGCGATCGCCCCTGAAAAATCCGCCGCCTGGGCGCACCGTTCGCCCAATGCAGGCATGTCCCACTTGCGGCAGAGGTATGCCAGCAGGCTGGTGTGGTCGTACAGGCCATGGTCGACACCGGCGGGACGCACGTGCAGAGACACCAGAACCGCAGGCACGCGCACGCCCAGGCGCGTGAAATCGAAGCTGACATCCTTGTCCTGGTACGTGCAGGCATCCGGCGCCACCGTCTGGGGAGGCGGCACGTGGTCGTAAAAGCCCCCGTGCTCGTCGTAGGCGACCACCAGCAATGTGCGCTGCCACAGTTCCTCATTGCCGCGTAGCGCGTTGTACACGTCGGCAATCAACTGGTCGCCCAACGCCATGTCGTGCGGCGGGTGCTGGTCGCTCTGGCTGCTGCCGATCAGGGAAAAATACTGCGGCTCGATCAGCGAAAACGCGGGGAAATCATCGACCTTGGGGGACTGCGCCAGACGGAAGAATTCGTCCATGCCGCCGTAGATGCCCGGCGTGCTCCACGTGCGGCGCAGCAGCATCGCCAGCGAAACACCCTGGTGGAAGATCCGATGGCTGCGCCCCGCCGCGCGCAGCCGGTCAAAGATCGTGTCCATGTCGTAGGCGCGAAAGAGCAGCCCGATGTCGCTGACGCCTTCGGGCATCTTCGCGTACCCGGCGGCCGTGCCGCACAGGGAAAAGAAGCGGTTGGGCCAGGTGGGCCCGGGCAATGAGGCGTGCCAGTGGTCGCAGACCGTGAAATTCCGGGCCAGGCTGCGCAACGCCGGCAACGGGTCGTCGCCCACATCCTCCATCGCCGGGAAATAAGCCATCACCTGATTGCGCGTGGCTTCATCGAACTTCCCCAGCACGGCGTCCGCATCCGCCACGAAGCCGGACATGGTCGGATGGGAAAAACCGCCCAGTTGCGTCTGCACATTCAGCAGTTCGTGCCGGGGGTCGAACCCCTTGGGCAAAATACCCAGCACGTTATCGCTCTGCTTCACGGGTATGCCGCCGGCCCGTGGATTGCTGCCGGGGTTCTGCCGGTCAATACCCTCAATTCCACGGGCGGGGTCCAGGCGGACCAGATCACCGAGCACATGGTCAAACGACCGGTTCTCCAACATGAGCAGCACCACATGTTGGATGGGATCATCAGGAAACGCCATGGCAGCCCCCTCCATTGGCTTCGACTTATCCCACAACCAGGCGGGGGCGGCATCCTTGTAAATACCAATGAAGCCGGCGGGCAGCGGTTCAGAAAGGCGGGACTAGCGCGCAGCCGGTGGATGCTCCGTTGCCGCCGGCACCGAGAAACTGAAGCTCGCCCCTGATCCCGGCGCATCGCGCAAGGTGATGCGCCGCTCATGCAGCGCCAGCATCCGATGGACGATGCGCAGGCCGAGCCCGCCGCCGCGGCGCGCACCGCCCACGGTGAACGGCCGCTGGAACAGCCCTTCGCGCAATTCCGCGGAAATGCCCGGTCCCGTGTCGCTGACCGTCACCTCCAGGCCGTCACTGCAGGGGCCGATACCGACATCGATACGCCCCCCTTCCGGCGTATGGCGCAAGGCGTTGTCCAGCAGGTTGCCGAGCACGCGCTCGATCATGCCCAGGTCCGCCCGCGCCATCGGCAGGGCCGGCGGAAACGTTGCCCCCATGGCGATCCGCTTCGCCTCGGCCCGCAGCCCGAACTTCTGGAACACGTCCTGCACGAGGTCGGTCATCGAGAACGGCTCGGGCTCGGGCTGGACGAACCCGTACTCCAGCCGCGCCAGCTCGAACAGGCTTTGCGCCAGGGCGCCGACATTGCGGCTCTGGTCGAGCGCGATGCCCAGGTAGCGCCGCCGCTCCGGCGGGTCCAGCACGGCGTCCTTCAGCAGCAGCGTCTCCAGGTAGCCGTGCAGCGACGACAGCGGCGTGCGCAGGTCGTGCGAGACGTTCGCGATCAGCTCGCGGCGTTCCTGGTCCTGGCGCGTCAGCGCCTGCCATTGTTCGCCGATGCGCGCGGCCATCTGCCGGAACGCCGCATCCAGCACGGCGATCTCGTCGCGGCTGCCGCCATTCGCCGCGGGTGCGCAGGCGGGCGGCTCGGGCGGGACGCCATCGACGTCGAACCGGCGCACCGATTCGGTCAGACGGCGCAGCGGCCTCGTGATCAGCGTGAACGCCACCAGACCGGCGGCCAGGCACAGCAGCGCCACCAAGCCGATGGACCACAAGGCGGTCTTGAGCACGGCACCGGCCGAGCCGCGGGCCGCGAGCAGGTCGTGCGCCTCGCCCAGCAGCACGACGTAGATGAAGCCCACGTCGCGGCCCTCCACCCGCAGCGGAGCCGCGCTGAAGACCTTGCGGCCATCGGCGCTGCGCGGGTCGTCGCCCAGGATGGGCAGCATGTCTCCAGCCAGGAAGCGGCGCACCGGCGCCAGGTCCACGCGGTCGCGGCGCAGCCGGCCTTCAGGCGCGGCATGGCCGGCGATACGGCCATCGGGTTCGAGCAGGTAGATTTCCACGCTCGGATTGACGACCATCAGCTGGTCGAACAGGTTGCGCACGGCACCCGGCATCAGCCCATTGGCGTCGGTGAGCTGCGCATCACGGGCGATGCTCTCGGCAAGATCGCGCGACAGCCCTTGCACGACCTCCTGCTCGTGCATACGGTTCGAGCGCAGCTGCAGCCAGACCGACGTGCCGCTGCAAACCAGCAGCAGCAGTGCGAAGACCAGGGACAGGCGCTGCGTCAGCGTCAGGTTCATGTCCCGTCTCCGGAATCGGAGAACTTGTAGCCACGGCCCCATACCGTCAGGATGCGCCGGGGATTAGCCGGGTCGGCCTCCACCTTGGAGCGCAGCCGGTTGATGTGCGTGTTGACCGTGTGCTCGTAGCCCTCGTGCTGGTAGCCCCAGACGGCGTTCAGCAGGTCCATGCGCGAAAACACCTTGCCCGGCTGGCGCGCGAAGAAGTGCAGCAGGTCGAACTCGCGCGGCGTCAGTTCCAGCCGGGCGCCGTCCAGGCGAGCATCGCGCGCCACCGGGTCGATGGTCAGGCCGCCGACGGCCAGGCTGCCCGCGTCCAGGCGGGCGTTCTGCGCCAGCGCATCCACGCGGCGCAGCAAGGCCTTGACCCGCGCCACGAGTTCCAGCACCGAGAACGGCTTGGCCAGGTAGTCGTCGGCGCCGATCTCCAGGCCCAGGATGCGGTGCACCTCGCTGGCGCGGGCGCTGATGATGATGATCGGCGTGTAGCGCGTCATGCCGCGGGCACGGCGGCAGATCTCCAGCCCGTCCACGCCGGGCAGCATCAGGTCCAGCACCAGCGCGTCCCAGCCGCCGCGTTCGAGCTGCCGCAAGCCCTCGTCGCCGCGCGCGCAATGCACCACCTCCAGCCCCTCGTCGCGCAGGTGCAGCGCGAGCAGGTCGGCAATGTGGGCGTCGTCCTCGACGAGAAGAATGCGGCGGGCGGAAGTCATGAACTGGATGGCCGGGCAGGCCGCCGCGCCGCCGATGGAGGGTGCGCCCGACCTGCCCATTGCGCATTGTGCGCAATCCACCGCGCCAGAGTTATCACGAATCTTTGAACTTTCCGTGAGGACTGCGGAATCCTGAATCCATAAGCTTGCCTGCATTGCTCCCGCATCCCGCCTATGAAAGGATCCGCCATGACCACTCGCCGCCATCTGCTGTCCACCGGAACCGTCGCGCTGGCGGCATGGGCCAGCCTTGCCCCGCGCCGCGCACCCGCAGCGGGCACCGCCGAAGTGTTCGAGGTCCGCCACACCGACGCCGAATGGCGCGCGCGGCTCTCGCCGCAGCAGTTCGCCGTGCTCCGGCAGGAGGGCACGGAGCGCCCCGGCACCAGCCCCCTGAACCACGAGAAGCGTCCGGGCACCTATGCCTGCGCCGGCTGCGCCCTGCCGCTGTTTTCGTCCAAGACCAAGTTCGAGAGCGGCACGGGCTGGCCGAGCTTCTGGCAGCCGCTGGACAGGGCGGTCGGCACGCGCACGGACCGCTCGTACGGCATGGCGCGCACCGAAGTGCACTGCCACCGCTGCGGCGGGCACCTGGGCCATGTGTTCGACGACGGCCCGCCGCCCACCGGGCTGCGCTACTGCATGAACGGCTTGTCGCTGACCTTCCTGCCGCAGCCCGCGTGACCGGAGCCGCCTGATGCTGCTGATCCTGCTGGCCTACCTGGGCGGCGTGCTGACCATCGTCAGCCCGTGCATCCTGCCGGTGCTGCCCTTCGTGTTCTCGCGCACGGGCGAGCCGTTCGCCCGCAGCGGCCTGCCGCTGCTCGCGGGCATGGCGCTGAGCTTCACGGTGGTGGCCTCGCTGGCCGCCGTCGGCGGCGGCTGGGTGGTGGCCGCCAACCAGTACGGGCGCTGGCTGGCACTGGCCTTGATGGCCGTGTTCGCGCTCGCGCTGCTGTGGCCCGGCCTGGGCGAGCGCTTGGCGCGGCCGCTGGTGGCCGCCGGCGCGCGCCTGTCGCAGCGAGCGCAGGAAGAAGGCCGGTCGCGCTCCGGCGGCTCGTTCCTGCTCGGCATCGCCACCGGCCTGCTGTGGGCCCCCTGCGCGGGACCGGTCCTCGGCCTGATCCTGGCCGGCGCAGCGCTGCAAGGCGCAAGCACCACATCCACCCTGATGCTGCTGGCCTATGCCGCGGGCGCCGCGACGTCCATGGCGGCCGCGCTGCTGCTCGGCGGCAAGGTATTCGCCGCGCTCAAGCGCTCGCTGGGCACGGGCGAATGGCTGCGGCGCGGCCTGGGCTGCGCCATGCTGGTGGCCGTGGCCGCGATCGCCCTGGGCCTGGACACCGGCCCGCTCGCGCGGCTGTCGCTCGCTTCCACGGGCGGCATCGAGCAGCAACTCGTGGACCGGCTTGCCGGCCGGCGGGAAACGCCCGCGTCCCTGGGCAGCGGACCGTCCATGATGGCGATGCAAGGCCCGGCCATGGCCGCGGCACCGGACACCGCGCCGGCGATGATGGCCACCGGCAACGCCATGCGCATGGCCGGCCCAGGTGCCGCAGCCGCCCTGTCTGCGCCCGACGAAGGCCAGGCGCCGCCGCTGGCCGGCGCCACGCAGTGGCTCAACTCCGCGCCGCTGACGGCCGAGCAGTTGCGCGGCAAGGTGGTGCTGGTCGACTTCTGGACCTATTCCTGCATCAACTGCCTGCGCGCGCTGCCCTACGTGAAAGCCTGGGAGCAGAAGTACCGCGATCAAGGGCTGGTGGTCGTGGGCGTGCACGCGCCGGAGTTCGCGTTCGAGCGCGACGCCGGCAACGTCGCCAAGGCGGTGAAAGACCTCGGCATCACCTACCCGGTGGCGGTGGACAACCAGTACGCCATCTGGCGCGCCTTCGGCAACCAGTACTGGCCCGCCCACTATCTCATCGATGCGCAGGGACGGCTGCGCCACCACCATTTCGGGGAAGGCGGCTACGGCGAGACCGAGCGCATCGTCCAGCAGTTGCTGCAGGAGGCCGGCGCGGCGCGCGTGGCACCGGGCCTGATCGAAGTGGACGCCCAGGGCGTGCAGCAGGCCGCCGACATGGATGCCGTGCGCTCGCCCGAGACCTATGTCGGCTATGCGCGCAGCGAAAACTTTGCCTCCACACCCCAGACCGTGCGCGACCAGGCCGCCACCTACATGGCCCCCGCACAGCCCGTACTCAACAGTTGGGGCCTGGATGGCCGCTGGAACGTGGGCTCCGAACACGCCACGCTGGCCGGCACCTCCGGGCGAATCGTTTACCGCTTTCAGGCGCGCGACCTGCACCTCGTGCTGGGCCCGGGGCCGAACGGCAAGCCGGTCCGCTTCCGGGTCCGGATCGACGGCCAGCCGCCCGGTGCATCCCATGGCATGGACGTGGCCGAGGATGGCTTGGGCACGGTGACGGAGCAGCGGCTCTACCAGCTGGTCCGCCAGCCCGGCGAGATCGCGCCGCGCACTTTCAGCATTGAATTCCTCGATCCGGCCGTCTCGGCTTATGCCTTCACCTTCGGCTGAATCGCCTTCCAACGTTCACCACGGAGCCGCACCATGCCTGCCATCCCACCTGCGTCGAACCTGATCCGCCGCCGGGCCGTGCTGCCCGGCATTGCTGGCAGCGCCTTGCTGCTGGCCTCCAGCCTCGCCTGGCAAACGTCCGCCGCCGAAGAGGCCGTGAAAATACCGCCGCCCGTTGTGGACCTGCCGCCCGCCGGCCAGGGGCTGCAGAAGGCGATCTTCGCGGGCGGCTGCTTCTGGGGCGTGCAGGGCGTCTACCAGCATGTGAAGGGGGTGCAGCGCGCGGTGTCTGGCTACAGCGGCGGCAGCCCATCGACCGCGGCCTATGAACTCGTCAGCCGGGGCGACACGGGCCATGCGGAATCCGTCGAGATCACCTACGACCCGGCGCAGGTCAGCTACGGCACGCTGCTGCAGATCTTCTTCTCGGTCGCACACGATCCGACGCAGCTCAACCGCCAGGGCCCTGACGTCGGCACGCAGTACCGCTCAGCCATCTTCGCCACCAGCCCGGACCAGCTCAAGGTGGCCAAGGCTTACATCGCCCAGCTCGATGCCACCAAGCTGTTCGGCAAGCCCATCGTGACGCAGCTGGCGGACAAGCCCAGCTTCTTCCCGGCCGAGATGTACCACCAGGACTACATGACCGAGAATCCGCGCAGCCCCTACATCATGATCAACGACCTGCCCAAGGTGGACCATCTCAAGCGGCTGTTCGCCGGGCAGTATCGCAGCGAGCCCATGCTGGTGAAACGGCCTCGCTAAAAGCGAGCCGTGTTTAAACTTGACTGAGCGAGTGCTGGCCCGGACCCATGATGAGACTGGAAGTAGATTTGGGCTTGACCTTCCTCACTCTGCGGAAAGCCTCATCCATGCAAGGCAGTTGGACTTTCAGGGAGCCCGCACCGTGTTGACCCAGCTACCAGCCGCCTTCAAGCACTTCAACGAGGTGCATCCGCACTCGTCACTGAAAATGCACTCGCCTCGGGAGTTCGGGCAACAGCAGGGCATAGCGGCTGATCAGGCGCTTTATGCGAATAGGACGAGGCCAGGGGACACGAACAGCAGCATCAGCTCAAAGTCGGCTCTGCAGCGGGAGCGGCCCTTCACCTTGCCGAACTTGGCGTCCGGAAGCTGTGATTCAACATTCTGGCTAACTGGCCAGCGGCAATTGCCGAAGCTTCGGCTGAGTCGGGGTTAACCATCACTTCTCAAGGCGCTCCATTGCATCCTTCGCGACGGTAGTTGAACGCCCGATGCTGATACCAGTCAGCTCTGCGTAGGCGATTCCTTCATGAGTTGCACTCAGCAATCGCGGAAGATCATTCGCCTTTGTCTCAAGTGTCCTTGAGGCCCACTCGACAAGACTCGAAGGGTATCGGTTGCCATATACCTCTGACTCGGCAAGCACTGCCCGAGCTATACGCTGCAGGCCCGCGAATGCCTCAAGCGCAGAGTCTCGGTCTTGGATAAGACGCGGAGCCGCCACCCTATCCCAAGCGTGACGCTCCTGCAGAACTCTCGGCATTGTGTCAAGGCCCTTGTGATACTCGTAGTAGTTCTTGAGCGCGGGCGCTGCCGGAAGCAGTTTGAGAAAGTAGTAATCCAAGATTGGAACACTGTGCTGTGATGCTGCTTGCGCTGCAGCCATGTCCAACTGGGCATTACGCAGTTTCTTGGCATCGGCGTCCGTGTCGATTGCCGCCCAGAGCGCAAGGACGACGGCTGCGAACTGAGCAGCATGATGAAATCGAATCGCACGAATGACGGGTGAAGCCAGGGGGGCTACCAATCGCTCCTTGTGTAGCGAGGCGATAAGGGCCACCAAGGCGATAGCTGCGACAAAGTATGGGAGCATTTGTTTGAATCGCCCGGGATTGGCGGAGCTGTTTGGTTTAAGTCAGGCCACCACCTTGGTGCTCTGACTGGCGAGTTATCTGTAGATTAGTTTGCCTCAGCCTCTGCCGGTGGTATGTAGCCCATGGGTTCGAGCAGGTGATGGTGATTGAGCCATTAGCGCAACCGGTACAGCACGTAGTCCTCAGGCCCAAACAAGAATTCTGTTCCCATGCAGCCTTCAGAAGAGATCGTCGCTGAACCTGGGAATCTCCGCCACCTGCCCCAACAGAAAATCCGCCCTGGCCACAATGTAGTCCGCCAGGGTGCGAACAAAGGGCCGCTCCTCCTGCACGTACACAGGGTCTTGGGCCTGCGCCCTCGCCTCCTCCCGCGCCCACTCGCAAAGTTGCTTCAGCTCGCGCGCAAATGTGCGCCGGGGAAATCCCAGGCGCTCGCAGAAGTCGGCCAATGCGAATGACTTCACGTCCGGCAACGCGAACTCGTCGCCGAACGCCATGGCCAGTTCCTGGTCGATGTGGAGGGCGCCGTACACGGCCACGTTGACCACGTCGTAGAACGGTGCCACCACCAAGGCATCGCCCCTCCCGAAGAAGGAAATGTTCTTGCCATGCGCATCGCTGTTACCCAACAGCAGCGTGGTGATCGCCCAGAGGGCCATTTGCCGGATGCCGACAGCGGCATTCAACAGATGCGGCCGCAGCGTGGACAAGGACTCGAAGCTGGCACCGTCGCGGATGTGCCGCACGTCCTCCGTGTTGCCCAGCGGGCGCTCGTACTTGTGCGACACCGGCAGATTCAGCGCCTGGCAGCCGTCGATGACGTGCAGTCTGCGCACATTCCCGCCATCGCGCACCCGGTCGAAGCGTTCAACGCACAGGACCGGCGCGGGCACGCGCAGGATCTCCACCTCGGCCGCCCAGTTCTCCTTCAGGCGCCGCTGACCGAGCCGGTTAACGAGCCGCATGCAGAAATGCTCGTTGGCCACCATGCAGGGCAGTTTGTCGCTCAAAGGCTCAGGCTTGAGGATGTGCGTCGACGAGAGCGAGCCATCCGCCAGGAACAAGGCATCGCCTTCGCGCAGCACCAGCAGCTTGTCCTGGTAGCCCGCTACCGACATGCGCACCTTGTTGTCCCATATCGCGAACGGAATTCTGTTGCGGTCATCAATGCGCTGCTGCAACTCGGCAAGCGCCACGGGCCGCAGCTGCGCCTCTTGCGCCTGCGGCAGTTGCCCTGCGGGCAGGAAGCTCAGTGCACCCGCCGTTTCGCGGCCCAGCACCCGGATCAGGCCAAAGATATTGCTCTTCTGGACATGGGTGAAACTGGAGACCACGTCCAGCGCCCGCCCTTCGGGCAGCAGGTTGTCAACGAAACGCCGCACGGCCACAGCAGACACTTCGCCAGCAAGAGGGATATGTGGCGACAGTTGGAATCGATGCGCACGACGGCGCCAAGATGCGCTGTACGCGAAGCTGAATTGATCCAGATCTGGATCGAATGCGAGCCGCCCGACCACATCGGTGCCGAAGAACACGTCCAGCGCAAGATCCACGCCCTGGGCAGGGAATGCACTGCTCATTCGGACTCCTGCTGCTGTGGCAGGTCCTTGAGCTTCAGGGCCTGCTCCCTGGAAACGACCAACACCTCCAGCCCAAGTCCCTCCAGAACCTTGAGCAGGCGGTCGGTGGTGATCGACTTCCCGTTCTCCAGGCGGGACAGCACATCGGCCGAAACGCCGCAGAACGCAGCTGCATCGTCGATACGCATTCGAGCCTGCGCCCGTGCGTTGCGCACGGCTATGCCCAACCCTTCAAGGCTTTCGACCTGAGGACTGCTGGCGGGATGTGTGGGGGGAAGACGCCGTGCCATATTGGATCATAGTTCCGGAATGACGAAACTATAGTTGGCAACATCGGATTTGTCGAGATTATTACGGAATCACGGAACTATGATGACTCCCACTAAACAATGTTCATTGTTTCGCCTTTCCGAAACAATATAAATCCCTCGCAGGTCGCAAGCTGGGATGGGGACATCGCGGACAACTTATGTGTGGCGTTTGAGACAGGGCGGGAAGCCCTGAAACCTCACAACAAAACGATGTCGTATCGTTCTGCTCCAAGAATTTTCTTCTTGTGCATCAGTAGCTTAGCTGCGCTTTCCGCGTTGTGGTGTACCTTACCCACCCAGCTGGTCACCCAACGTCTCTGCGACGCTATGGAACCGAGACACCCCATATGAACGCCCAGCTGCAGTGCCGATTCTCATTGAAGTTGTTATGGTGTCGAGGGCGCGCTGTTGGTCTTGCGAATTCCCGGCTAGGGCTACGGCCACAGAAAACAACGCGGCGGGCCGCAACGCCGCTCGGGGACTCTTGGGACTCGGGCAAGGGGATGAGGTGCGTCGATCGCACGCCGAGTTCTCTGAACCGCGCAAGCTGGCCTACCGCTGCGCCAATCGCCAAAGCCCGGATCAGAGGCTGCGGCGCAAACGCCGCCTACAGCCGCAACCTCCCTGTTCAGCGTCAAGCTACGCTGGTCACGCAACCCATCGACCTTTGCCGTGTTCCTCGCCTCGGGCGACTCCCGATCGACGGCCACGAACTGCAGATCGATTCGATCACCGCGATCAGGTATCCGGGCTTCCCTAGCCCTGCTCGACGACGACCGCCTACGACTGCTACACAGCGGCGTGAAGCAAATCCGACCGCTTGCGCCCAACATAGCGACGCAGTACTCGTTCAAGTTGCTGCCGATACGCGAGAACGGAAAGTCGTGGATTGCCTGGAACACGATCCCACCAAATGCAAGCGTAGTCGTGAACCACCCCGCTGAAATTCTCGCAAGGGCCGGCCTCGTCCAGCGCGAGGCAAAGCAACGGAATGGCCTCGTAATAGGCGAGGCGACGTACGATGGAGACGATCTTCGGATTCCACACACACCATTGCTGGCCTGAGCCGATCCGGATCGCGTCGAGGGAGCGTTGGTCTTCTTCGGCGGGACGGATGACTGCGACGCCGCCCTCCTCACCAGCGCTTAGTTCGATAGCAGGCCGAAAGCGCCAACGGGTGCGTTTGTGGAGCCAAACCTCGAGCACGCACCCGTCGTCCTCATACGCGCCGTTGACGTAGACGTCGGCGATATTCGCTGACAGCAGTACCGCACCAGGTGCGCAGCGGCGTGGACGCTCCCCGTCGAAGCTCGCACGGAGGAATGGCGGGATGGCAGCGTCCTTGGCGCCGAAGTACAGCGGCCCGATGAGGTCAACGGGCGGCGGCATCATGACTGGCCTCTCATGGCCTGCCAGCGCAGCGCGCAGAGAACGGCCGCACCTTGATGGAGGGTGGCGCGATAGCGCTCCCGACATTCAAGCGACTGCCCCTTGGGCGCAGTCCACTTCCCGTCGAGCTTGGGTATAGGTCGAGGTTGCATACTATGAGACTCCCTGATACGCAAGAGGGAAGGGTCGTTCCTACCGCGCTATTTACTGGTAGCTAGGCTGGTAGCTAGCGCATTTCTCTAGCTATTAAATTGAATTTTTTCCTATATAAATCAATAACTTAGACAACTATATGAAGATTGCCACCTGGAACGTAAACTCCCTCTCCATTCGCCTGCCCCAGGTACTCGCCTGGCTGGAAACCCATGCCGTCGATGTGCTGGCGCTGCAGGAACTGAAACTCACCGACGACAAATTCCCCTACGACGCCTTCGAGGCGGCGGGCTACTACACGGCCTGCCACGGTCAGAAAACCTACAACGGCGTCGCCATCCTGAGCCACCATCCCCTGCGCGACGTGGTGCGCAATATTCCCGGATTTGAAGATGATCAGGCGCGTGTGATCGCCGCCACGCTCGATGCCGAAGGCGGTTCGGTGCGCATTGTGAATGGCTACTTCGTCAACGGGCAGGAGCCGGGCAGCGAAAAATTTGCCTACAAGATGCGCTGGCTCAGCGCGCTGCAAGCGTGGCTGCACAGCGAATTGGCTGCGCACCCGCGTCTGGTCTTGGTGGGCGACTTCAACATCGCCCCCGAAGACCGCGATAGCTACGATCCCGAAGGGCTGCGGGAAACCATCCACCACACCACCGCCGAACGCGCGCATTTTCAGGCCCTGCTGCAACTGGGCCTGACCGATGCCTTTCGCCTGTTTGACCAGCCGGAAAAGAGCTTTTCGTGGTGGGACTACCGAATGCTCGGCTTCCAGAAAAACCGGGGCCTGCGCATCGACCACATCCTGGTCAGCGATGCCCTAAAAGGCCAGGTCACGGCCTGCGCCGTGGACCGCGCACCGCGCAAAAACAAGCAGCCCAGCGACCATGCCCCCGTGGTAGTGACGCTGTAGAGCGCCAACTGCACGCCATCGTTCACCCCGACGCGGTGTTCCGCCCGATCGTGGAGTTCGAGGTCATGGTGCGCCCGATGAGCGGCCTGCAGGCGCTGGGCGCCGAGATGGGCAAGCGCGTGGCCGGCCAGCTGCCGGCGTATAAGGCCAAGGGCTGAACCGCCTTTTTCTCAACCTGCCCCGATACACCCCATGACGACCACAGACGAAGTGCTCTACCAGGTGGATGGCCACGTGGCCACCATCACCCTCAACCGGCCGGCGCGGCTCAATGCCATCTCGCTGACCATGCTCGACGCCCTGGGCGCGCAGCTGCTGCGGGCCAACCAGGACGCGCAGGTCCGCGCCATCGTGCTGACCGGCGCCGGCAAGGCGTTCTGCGTCGGGCTCGACCTGCAGGACGCCCTCTCCGGCGACGGCATCGGCTCCAACCAGGCCGGCGCGCCCGTGCCGGTCGACCTGGACCTGCGCACCGCTCCGCCCACCGTGCTGCACAACCTGGACAAGCCCACCATCTGCCTGCTCAACGGCTCGGCAGCGGGCTACGGGCTGGACCTGGCCCTGGGCTGCGACCTGCGCATCATGAGCCACGAGGCCAAGCTGTCGCCCGCCTTTGTCAAGCGCGGCATCGTGCCGGAATCGGGCGGCACCTGGTACCTGCCGCGCATGATCGGCTGGGCTAGGGCCGCGCAGGTCATCTTCACGGGCCGCAACCTGGATTTGCAGCAGAGCCTGGAACTGGGGCTGGTGCAGTTCGGCTACGCCAACGACCAGGAGAAGGCCGAGGCCCTGGCGGTGGTGGACGAGATCTGCGCCAACGCGCCGCTGGCCGTGCAGAGCGCCAAGCGGCTGATGCGCATGGGGCTGTCGGAAGGCTTCAACGACCACGTCCACCACGTGTTCCTGCAGTTCCTGCAGCTGATACGCACGCAGGACTTCCAGGAGGGTATGCGCTCCTTCCTGGAAAAGCGGCCAGCCCGGTTCAACGGCCAGTAGCCCGCCCCCGGCCAAGCCCTGCCCGCCCGACCTTGAGGAGACACCCCACGATGAACGCCGCCGCGCGCGCAC
The DNA here is from genome assembly GCA_047601665.1 of Acidovorax sp. Taxonomy (GTDB): domain Bacteria; phylum Pseudomonadota; class Gammaproteobacteria; order Burkholderiales; family Burkholderiaceae_C; genus JASGIT01. The sequence continues at coordinate 3,301,003 of JASGIT010000001.1, read as the reverse complement.
GGTGCGCAGCCGGCCGCGTCATCCACGCCAACGCCGACAACTATCAAATCCATAGCTGCCAGCGCACGCTCCATAAGCGCTAGCGGCCCATTTGACCAAAAACTACAGCCGCACCTCCTCCGCCCGTGGCAGAGGCGCGACGGCGCCGAAGCCCTGCACCGCCAGCGCCGCCGCGGCGTTGGCGTAGCGCGTGGCCTGGATGAGGTCGTCGCCCAGCGCCAGGCGTGCGAGCAGGTTGCCGTCGAAGCAGTCGCCCGCGCCCGTGGCGTCCACCAGCGTGGCGGCGCGCCCTTCCACGCGCAGGCGCGGCCCGCCGCGCGTGCTGGCGACGGCCCCTTCGGCCCCCAGCTTGAGCACCACGTGGGCGGCGCCGCGTGCATGGCCCCAGTCGATGAGGGCATCGGGCTCGGTCAGTCCCGTCAGGGCCGCCATGTCCTCCAGGCCGGGCAGGAAGCTGTCGCACAGCGACACGGCGTGTGCGATGCAGGCGCGTGCGCGCTCCAGCGGCCAGAGCCTGAGGCGCAGGTTGGGGTCGAACGCAATGCGCGCACCGGCCGCGCGCGCGAGGGCCATGGCCTCGAAAGCCGCATCGCAAGCGGTGGGCGAGATGGCCAGCGAGATGCCCGAGACGTGCAGGATGCGGCTGCCTTGCAGCACGCGCAGCGGCGCGTCTTCGTGCACCCAGGCAGGCGTCATGCGGCTGGCGGCCGAGCCTGCGCGCAGGTAGCTGAACTGATGGCCTTGCGCGCCGTGGGTGACGAAGTACACGCCCGTGGGTTGGTGCGCGTCGCGCTGCACGGCGCTGGTGTCCACACCTTCGCCCTGCCATAGCGTCAGCAGGGCGTCGCCGAAGGCGTCCTGCCCCACGCGGGTGAGGCAGGCCGCGCGGGCCCCGGCGCGGGCGGCGGCGATGGCGGCGTTGCTCGTGTCGCCGCCAAAGCCTTGCAGGTACTGCGGCTGGCCGGGGTGGGTCTGGTTGAATTCGACCAGGGCCTCGCCCAGCGTGGCCACGTCCCAGGCCTTGCCATCGCTCATGGCCGCCATCAATCCGCCTGGATGTTGTTGGCCTTGACCACGTCGCCCCACAGCTTGAACTGCTCGCGCGTCATGGCGCCCAGCTGCTCGGCCGTGCCGCCGCCGGGTTCGTCGCCGCGCTCCAGAATGCTCTTGATGACACCCGGGTCCTTCAGCGACGTGTTGACGGCGGTGTTGATCTTTTTCACGAGATCGGGGTTCAGGCCCGGCGGGCCGTACAGGCCGATGAAGGAGATGATTTCGAAGTCCTTGACGCCCGCCTCGGCGGCCGTGGGCACGTTGGGCATACTGGCCACGCGCTTGGCGCTGGTGACCAGGATGGGGCGCAGTTGGCCCGACTGGACGTAGGGCATGACCACCGAGGTCGCGTCGAACATGGCGACGACGCGGCCCGCCATCAGGTCGATCATGGCCGGGCCGCTGCCCTTGTAGGGAATGTGGTTCATCGCCGGGCCGCCCATGCGCTCGCGCAGCAGCTCCATGGTCACGTGCACCAGCGAACCCGTGCCCGCCGAGCCATAGTCGATGCCCTTGCCGCCCTTGGCCTGCTTCTGGGCCTCCTGCATGAGTTGCGCGTAGGTCTTGATAGGCGACGAGGCCGGCACCACCAGCACCAGCGGCGATTGCAGCAGCGTGACGATGGGCGTGAACTTCTGCGGATCGACGATGCCGAGCTTGGAATAGACGTGCGGCGTCACCGTCATCGAGCCATTGCCCACCAGCAGCTTGTAGCCGTCGGCCGGCGCGCGCATCACCTCCACCGAGGCGATGTTGCCGTTCACGCCCGGCTTGTTGTCGATGATGACGCTGCCGCCCAGCGCCGTGGGCAGCGTGGTGGTCAGCGCCCGCCCGGCGAAGTCGGTCTGCCCGCCGGGCGGAAAGCCCACCAGCATGGTGACGGGCTTGGCGGGCCAGGCGGTCTGCGCCAGGGCGGGCAGGGCCACGGCAGCGGCGGCGGCCAGCAGCGCGCTGCGGCGCAGGACGAAAAAGCGCTTGGAATGCATGGATATGTCTCCTCTTGTGAAAAAAAATGGCCCCCACGCTTGCTCACTTCGTGTAGCCGCTGCCCCCCAAGGGGGCGCTTTTCATCTTGGGGCGGCCCGGCGATGAAAACTCAGGCGAACTTGGCGACGGCTTCCCACAGCCCGTTGATGTAGACCGCGCCCAGCGCCCGGTCGTACAGGCCGTAACCGGGCTTGCCGGTTTCGCCCCAGATCATGCGGCCGTGGTCGGGGCGGAAATAGCCGTCGTAGCCCACGTCGTGGTAGGCCTTGACGATGGCGGCGATGTCGAGCGAGCCGCAGTCCGAGCGGTGCGCCGTTTCCTCGAAGTCGCCCTCGGGCGTGATCTTGACGTTGCGGATGTGGGCGAAATGGATGCGCCCCTGCCCGCCGAACTCGCGCACCAGCGCCTCGACGTTGTTCTGCGGCCCCGCGCCCAGCGAGCCCGAGCACAGCGTGAGCCCGTTCGTTGGCGTGTCCATGATGCCGAGGATGCGCGCCAGGTCGTCGCGATCCTTGACGATGCGCGGCAGGCCGAAGATGGGGCGCGGCGGGTCGTCGGGGTGGATGGCCATCTTCACGCCCGCCTCCTCGGCCACCGGGATGATGGCTTTCAGGAAGTATTCGAGATGCGCCCAGAGCTTCTCGGCGTCGATGTCGCGGTACTCGGCCAGCAGCGCCTTCAATTCCTCGGTCTTGTAGCTCGAATCCCAGCCGGGCAGCGCGATGCCCTGGCTCGCGTCGATCTGCTCGACCTCCTTGGTGCTGAAGGCCAGGCAGGTCGAGCCGTCCTCCAGCACCTTGGCCAGCTCGGTGCGCGTCCAGTCGAAGACGGGCATGAAGTTGTAGCAGACCACCTGGATGCCCGCCGCGCCCAGGTTGCGAATGGTCTGCTGGTAGTTGGCGATGAGCCGCTCGCGCGAGGGCTTGCCGAGCTTGATGTCCTCATGCACCGGCACCGATTCGACGACCTCGAACCGCAGGCCCGCCGCCTCGATGGTGGCGCGGAGCGCCTGGATCTTTTCCACGGGCCAGACCTCGCCCACCGGCTCGTCGTAGATGGCCGAGACGATGTGCGTCATGCCGGGAATCTGGCGGATGTACTGCAGGCTCACCGGATCGGAGGCGCCATACCAACGGAAGGACATTTTCATGATTGCTACCTTTTTAATAGCTGCTTGCGCTTGCTGCACAAGCGCTAGCGGCCCATTTGACCCCAAACCCTGGGCAGCTGCGCCGCAGCGCGCGCCAGCTGCGTGATGCGCGCCCAGTCGCGCGCGGCCAGCGCCTCGGACGGCACCAGCCACGAGCCGCCCACGCAGGCCACGTTGGCCAGGGCCAGGAAGTCCGCCGCGTTGGCCGGGCTGATGCCGCCCGTGGGGCAGAAGCGCACGTCGCCAAACGGCCCCTGCCACGCCTTGAGCATGGCGACGCCCCCGGCCTGCATGGCGGGGAAGAACTTGAGTTCCTCGAAACCGTCGGCATGGGCCATCATGATTTCGCTGCCCGTGGCCACGCCGGGCAGCAGCGGCAGGCCCTTGGCGCGGCAGGCGCTGCCCACGGCGCTGGTGTAGCCGGGGCTGACGGCGAAGCGCGCACCGGCCTGGGCGGCGGCGTTGGCGTCGGCCACGCTGCGCACCGTGCCCGCGCCGGCCACGGCCTGGGGCACGCTGCGGGCAATGGCCTCGATGCAGGCCAGCGCCTGGGGCGTGCGCAGCGTCACTTCCAGCATACGGATGCCGCCCGCCACCAGGGCCTCGGCCATGGGCACGGCGTGCTGCACGTCGTGCAGCACGATGACGGGGATGACGGGCGCATCGCTCATCACGTCGAGCGCGCTCAGGGAGGGGGTTGCGGTTACAGCCATGTGCAGGCTCCTTCTTCTGCGGACAGGGAATTGCGGCGCATACCGGCGAACAGTTCGCGGCCCAGGCCGTGGGCGTTGTCTTCGACCAGGAGCGGGGGCATGGCGGCCAGCGGGCGAGCGGCCCACTCCTCGGCGGAGAGGAGGACTTCGAGCGTGCCCGCCACGGCATCGAGCCGGATCACGTCGCCGTCGCGCACCTTGGCGAGCGGGCCGCCCGCCACCGCCTCGGGGCTGACGTGGATGGCGGCGGGCACCTTGCCCGAGGCGCCGCTCATGCGCCCGTCGGTCACCAGCGCCACCTTGAAGCCCTTGCCCTGCAGCACCGACAGCGGCGGCGTGAGCTTGTGCAGCTCGGGCATTCCATTGGCCCGGGGGCCTTGCCAGCGCACCACGCAGACCACGTCACGCTCCAGCTCGCCCGCGGCAAAGGCTTTCTGCAAATCGCCCTGCGAATCGAAGACGCGGGCCGGGGCCTCGACGACGTGCCGGTCGTCGGGCACGGAAGACACCTTGATCACGCTGCGGCCCAGGTTGCCGGTGAGCAGCTTGAGCCCGCCGGTGGCGCTGAAAGGCTGGGCCACGGGGCGGGTGATGCTGTCGTCGTTCGACACGGCGCGCTGCCATTGCAGCGCCCCGCCCTCTTCCAGCGACGGCACGTTCGCCCATTCCGCGATGCCGCCCGCGCGCACGGTGGCCACGTCGGCGTGCATCAGGCCCGCACCCAACAGCTCGCCGATCACGAAGCCCGGCCCGCCCGCCGCCTGGAAGGCGTTCACGTCCGCCGTGCCATTGGGGTACACGCGGGTGAGCAGCGGCACCACGTCCGACAGGCGCTCGAAGTCGTCCCAGTCGATGGTGATGCCCGCCGCGCGCGCCACGGCCACCCAGTGGATCAGGTGGTTGGTGGAGCCGCCCGTGGCCAGCAGCGCCACCATGGCGTTGACGATGCAGCGCTCGTCCACCAGCTCGCCAATCGGAGGAACGGCGAACGCCTGCGGCGTGCCCTTGCCCAGCACGGTGCGCACGGCCTCGCGCGTCAGCGCCTCGCGCAAGGCGTCGCCCGGCTGGATGAAGGCGGTGCCCGGCACGTGCAAGCCCATGGCCTCCAGCAGCATCTGGTTGCTGTTGGCGGTGCCGTAGAAGGTGCAGGTGCCCTGCGCGTGGTAGGCGTGCATCTCGGCGTCCAGCAGCCCGTCGCGGCCTACCAGCCCCTGCGCGGCCTGTTCGCGCACCTTGGACTTGGCGGTGTTCGACAGGCCCGAGGGCATGGGCCCGGCAGGCACGAACACCGTGGGCAGGTGGCCGAAATGCAGCGCGCCGATCAGCAGGCCGGGCACGATCTTGTCGCACACGCCCAGCATCAGCGCGGCGTCGAACATGTCGTGCGTCAGCGCCACGGCGGTGCCCATGGCGATGGTGTCGCGGCTGAACAGGCTCAGTTCCATGCCGGGCGTGCCCTGCGTCACGCCATCGCACATGGCGGGCACGCCCCCGGCCACCTGCGCGGAGGCGCCCAGGCGGCGCGCCTCGTGCTTGATGAGGTCGGGGTAGTGCTGCAGGGGCGCGTGGGCCGACAGCATGTCGTTGTAGGCCGTGACGATGCCGATGTTGGGCGCGCGCTCGGCCACGATGCGCAGCTTGTCGTTGGCGGGCGCGCTGGCCACGGCGTGGGCCACGTTGGCGCAGCCCATGCGGTCGGAGCCGCGCTGGCGCGCGCGCAGGGCGGCGATGCGTTGCAGGTAGGCGCTGCGCGCGACGCGGCTGCGTTCGCGGATGCGCTCGGTGACTTGTAGGATCGTGAGATGTGTCATGGGCAGCCCCATCGTAATGTCAACGCGGGTCGGCGATCGGCTCGATGCGCCCCAGCAGGAACACGAAGGCCACGATGCCGATGACCAGGATGGCGCCCGCCAGCAGGAAGGCGTTCACGAACGAGCCGGTCGCGCCGACGATGACGCCGGTGGCGATCGGGGCCGCCGCGCCCATCAGGTTGTTGCCGAAGTTCATCAGCCCGCCCACGGTGCCCACGCCGCCCCTGGGCGCGATCAGCGAGGGCAGCGACCAGCTCACCGGCGCGGCCGCCGCCAGGCCGCCCAGCGCGATCGAGATCCAGACGATGGCCCACACCGGGTCGGTGGTCTGCGTGGCGCCGAACACCGCCAGCCCCAGCACCATGCCGCACACCAGCACGGTCTTGCGCACCTTGGATTCCTCGTGGCCCTTGGCGATCAGGTGGTCGATGAGCCAGCCGCCGACGATCAGGTCCGCCACGGTGGCCACCATCCACGGAATGGCCGCGAAGCCCGCCGACTTGAGGATGCTCATGTGCATGGCCTGCACCAGGTAGCCCGGCAGCCAGGTCAGGAACAGGTAGAACGAATAGCCGTAGGCCGCGAAGCCCAGCATCAGCCCCCAGACCTTGGGCTGGCGCAGCAGGTAGCCCAGCATCCCGCCCGCGCCGCCCGGGGGCACGCCCTCGGGGGCCGCGCCGCCTTCGACGATGTAGCGGCGCTCCTCGGCCGACAGTTTTTCGTCCTGGCTCGGGTCGCGGTAGATCAGCAGGAAGGCGATGAAGTACAGGAAGCTCAGCGCCGCGCACACGCCGAAGCCCCAGCGCCAGCCGAAGCCCACCACCACGAAGGCCACCAAGGGCACCCCGATCACGTTGGAGAACTTGGCCGCCGCGTCGAAGATGGCCGTGGCCAGCGCCCGCTCGCCGCGCGGGAACCAGTAGCCCGTGGCCTTGGAACTGACCATGAAGCCCGGCGCCTCGGCGATGCCCAGCAACATGCGCGCCGCGAAAATGCCGCCCCAGCCCCCGGCGAACGCTGTGAGCGTGGACGCCACGGCCCAGGCCAGCGCGCCCCAGCGGCCAATGCGCGTAGGGCCGTAGCGGTCCAGCAACATGCCCGCGGGCACCTGCAGCAGCGCATAGGTCCAGAAGAAGGCCGAGAGGAAAAAGCCGATCTGCTCCGGCGTCAGGTGGAATTCGGATTGGATCTGCGGCGCCGCGACCGACAGGCTGAGCCGGTCGAAATAATTGACCAGCACGCCCGCGCCCAGCAGGCCGCCGATGCGCCAGCGCCGCCCGGGCACCTTGCGGGCCGCGCCCGTGGCTTGGAAATGAGAGGTGGAATGCATGGAGGACTCCGTGGGCTAGGAAAGGGAAGAAGGCAGCCACGCGTGCACCTGGTCGCACAGCTGCGGCAGCGGCGCGGTGGCCTGCACCGGCAGCACGCCGGGCTCGCCCGTGGGCGGCTCCAGCGTCTGGAACTGGCTGTCCACCAGGCTGGCCGAGAAGAAATGGGTGCGCCCCTGCGCGCGGGCCAGCGCCTCGTCGCGGTCGATCTGCATGAAGACGAAGCGCAGCCCCGGCACGGCGGCGCGCAGCCGGTCGCGGTACGCGCGCTTGAGGGCCGAGCAGGTCAGCACCGCGCCCGCGGGCCGCGCCGCCAGTTCCTCCCCCAGGCGGGCCAGCCAGCCCGCGCGGTCGGCGTCGTCCAGCGGGATGCCGCTGCTCATCTTGCGGATGTTGGCCTCGGGGTGGAAGTCGTCACCCTCGATCAGCGGCAGAGCGAGCTGGGCCGCCAGCGCCTGGCCCAGGCTCGACTTGCCGCAGCCCGACACGCCCATCACCACGATGGAGGGAAACGGTTGCAAAGGGGTTTCGGTCATTTGGATAGCGCTATCCATAAGAGGAAATAAAAAAGCGAGGGGCATACCGGCCTCGCTCACCTTGCCTGGTGGCATTCCAAGGGTCAGCACCAGGGTGCGACGCTTTCGGATAGCGCTATCATGCTTTTCCAGCGCCCCCTCCACTATCCGGAGAAACCCTTGACCGACGATGCCCCCCGCCGCGCGCGCCGCTCCAGTGGCCGCACCACCCTGGCCGACGTGGCCCGCGCCGCGGGCGTCAGCCCCATCACCGTGTCGCGCGCGCTGCGCGCCGAGCGCAGCGTGGACCCGGCGCTGGTGGAGCGCGTGCGCGAGGCCGCCGCCGCCCTGGGCTACGTGCCCGACCCCGCCGCGCGCGCGCTGGCGTCGCAGCGCAGCACGCAGGTGCTGGTGCTCGTGCCCATGCTGTCGAACACGCTGTTCGTCGATCTGCTCGAAGCCGTGCACCGCACCCTGTTCCCCGCCGGATACCAGCCGCTGATCGGCGTGACACACTACGACGGCGCCGAGGAGGAACTGCTGCTGCGCACCTACCTGCCCCACCGCCCCGCCGGGCTGCTGGTCACCGGCTTCGACCGCAGCGAGACCGCGCGCCGGCTCATCGCACAAAGCGGCGTGCCCTGCGTGCACCTGATGGAAACCAGCGACGCGCCCGGCGTGCACTGCGTGGGCTTTTCACAGCAGGACGCGGGCGCCGCCATCACCCGCCACCTGCTGGAGCGCGGGCGCCGCCGCATCGCCTTCTGCGCCGTGCAGCTCGACCCGCGCACGCTGCAGCGCGCCGAAGGCTACCGCCGCGCACTGCGCGAAGCGGGCCTGTACGACCCGGAACTGGAACTGCTGAGCCCCGAGCGCTCCTCCATCTCGCTGGGCGCGCGCCTGTTCGAGCAGATGGTGCAGCGCCTGCCCGGCCTGGACGCCATCTTTTTCTGCAACGACGACATCGCCCAGGGCGGCCTGCTGGCCGCGAACCGGCTGGGCATCGCCGTGCCGCGCCAACTGGCCGTGGCGGGCTTCAACGACCTCGCGGGCAGCGACCAGATGGTGCCGCCGCTGACCACCGTGCGCACCCCGCGCAGCGAAGTAGGCCGCGCGGGCGCGGCCATGCTGCTCGACCTGATGCGCGGCCAGAGCGTGCCGGCGCACTGCGTGCAGCTGGGCTACGAACTCGTGGTGCGCGGCAGCACCTGACTCAGAAATTCATCCTTGCGCTGAGCAAAAGGGTTCTCGGGCTGCCGAAATTCACCAATTGCGCATTCGGGGTCGTGCCCTGGATGTAGTCCTTGTCGAAGAGATTCTTGATGCTCAGGTTGACAGCCCAGGATTTCTCTTCATACCCGACATTCACGTCCGCCAGCACATACCCCGGCAGCGCGACAAAATAGGTGCCGCGCTGCGCGGTGCGCGCGCCCTGGTAGCGGACGCCGCCGCCCAGGCTCCAGCCCTTGTGGTCCGGGCTGAAATAATATTTAGTGAACACGGACGCCGCATTCCTCGGCACGTGGTTGATGCGCTTGCCGATATCGCTCACCGTCAGGCTCTCGGTCGTTTCTGCCGTGGGAATATAGCTGTAGGCGGCAGAAACGTTCCATTGCCGCGTCACCGCCGCATTGACCTCCGCTTCAAAACCCTTGGTGGTCTGCTCGCCGGTCTGGACCGAATAGCCCAGCATCGAATCGTATTCGGTGACGTTTCTGCGCTTCAGGTCGTAGTAGGCGATATACCCTTGCAAACGCTGGTTGAAAGCCTGGAATTTCATGCCGATTTCGGCCTGCTTGCCTTGCTCGGGGTTGAGCAAGGCGCCATTCGCGCCAGCGTCCGTCACGGGCAGGAACGAGGTCGAATAGCTGAGGTACGGCGCAACGAAATCGTTGACGCGGTACATCACCGACGCGCTGCCGGTGAATGCCCTGTCGGCATTCGCGGTGGTGCTGCCGCCCAGCTTGTCCTGGATTTCGACGCGCGTCCAGTCCTCGCGGCCCGACAGGCCGACAATCCACCGGTCATCGACCTTGATGGTGTTGCGCATATACAGGCCGGCATACTGGGTCGTTGTCAGGTTCCTGGAGGGAGTGCCCAGCTTGACGCTCGTGATGCCGTACACCAGGTTGTCGGCATTGAGCGGGTTCACGTTGTCGATGCGCTGATAATAATCGCTGCGCTCGCGCATCATGTCCACGCCCACGGTCAATTCATAATTGGTGCGGCCCCAATTGAAATTGCGCTGCAAATAATTGTCCAGGGCGACGTTGACGTCCTGCTTGTCCTGGTAATTGATCTGGCGTGCCACAATGGGAAAGGTGGCGTTCGCCGCCGAGAACACGGAATTGCTCCAGCTGCTGCCCTGGGTCACCGCCAGGTTCTGCCTGAACACCCATTCGTTGTCGAAATAATGCGTGTAGTTGGAGCCGATGCGCAATACATCCACATCGTAGTGCCGGTCGGGCTCGCCGATGAAAATGCTTCTTCCGTATTTCTGGTAATTCAGCGGAATGCCCTGGTTGCGGATGTAATTGCGGTGCTGGTAGCTCGCAATGATCGACCACTCGTTGCCGCCGTCCAGATCGAAGTTGTACGAAGGCGCAATGTAGTAGTTCTTGAAATAGACGTAATCCGTCGGGTCGTTCTGGTTGGACGCATGGCCCACGATGCGGAAAGCCCCCTTGGCGCTGCCGTTGGGCGCGTAATTGATATCGAAGGTGCCGTCCTTCAAACCATAGCTGCCCACGCTGACGCCCACGCGGCGGAAACTTTCCGCCTGCGGGCGTTTCGTGGTCAGGTTGACCAAACCGCCCGGCAGCGCCAAGCCGAATCCCACGGACGTCGGCCCCTTGACCACTTCGATGGAACTCATGCCGAAAATATCCTCGGAGCGCAGGACGTTGGTCGACGTCTGCACCCGCAAGCCGTCCACGTAGGTCTGCGCGCTCGATATCTGCCCGCGGATGATGAAATCGTCCCAGCCGCGGCGGCCATAGGCGCCCGAGCTGACGCCCGCGACGCCCTCCAGGGCCTCCGCCACCGACTTGACCTGTTTTTCCTCGATCTGCTCGCTGGTGATCACGCTCACGGACTGCGCGGTTTCGAACAGGGGTGCGTCCGACCGCAATACCCCGGCTGCGGTTTTGGCGACGAAATTCTTTTCATTGTTCTGGTGCTTTTCCGCCTGGACCTGGATCGTTTCCAACTCCACGCCCGACTGCGCGGCGGCCTGGGCCCAGACCAGCACGGGGCTTGCCGTCAGCGCCAGGGAAATACAGGACCTTGGTATTCCAAGCAGGGTTTTATTTTTGCGGAAGGGAATATGCATAGGGACTCTTTGCCAATATTGAAAAGGGAGGAACGAAAAGATCAGCGCAGCCCCATCGCCCAATCGACGGCGGCGTCGAAGAGCTTCAGCCCGGCGGCGGAGAGGTTGGGAAAGGTCTCGTTGTCCAGGAAGAACATCACGCGGCGCGCGGGCGCCAGCGACTCGTAGTCCATCGTGGCGCCCTTCTCGTAGCCGAAGATGGCCGCCTTCTCGGGCTGGCCGTGCAGCGTGGCGATGGTGGTGGCGCCCAGGCCGGGCTTGCCCCAGCTCATGGGGGCCTGCTTTTCATAGACGTCGACCACGCCGGCGGGCAGCCCCGCGGCCATGGGGTGCGGCGCGTTGACGAGCCAGACGTAGCGGTCCTTCTCCACGCTGCCGAAGTCGGTGCCCGCGCGCTTGCCGGTCATGGCCAGGTCGTCGAGCAGGTCGTTTTCCCAAGTGAGCAAGGGCACGGGAACGTTGCGGTAGGCGCCCAGCAGGTCGTGCGAGCGGATGGTGGACGACAGAATCACCAAGTCCGCATCGCGCGCGGCCTCCACCGGCGCGTACTGGCTGTGCAAGGTCACCACGTAGCCGCGCGCCGCGAGGTGCTGCTGGATTTTCTGGTCGATGGGCAGGCTCTTGCCTTCCACGCGCACGACCAGCAGCACCTTTTTGGCGGCGGCGGGCTGCGCGGCGAAGGCCTGCGCTGGCAGGCCGCCGGCCAGCAGGCTGCCCGCGGCCAGCAGCAGGGCCGAACGGCGGGAGTGCGAAGGGGTTTCTGTGTGATGCATGGAGGAGCTTTCCTGGTGGTTGATGGGGAAACGACAAAACGGCGCCCTAAGAGCGTGTTCAAGGCCTTTTCATGGAGCCCGCAAGGCAGCAAAAGGCCGCAATCTAGGCGCGCGCCGCAGCTCATGCTTGTGCCTGGGCAAGGTGCGCAACAACGAGTGCGGCCTTTTGCTGCCTTGCCCGAAGGGTTGCCCCGCAAAGGCGGCATCTGCGGCGTTGCAAATGCTCGCCGGGCCACCAGCCCGGCTGCGCTTTGCGCCTTGCACCTGCCGCCTTTGCGGGGCAACGGGCTCCATGAAAAGGCCTTGAACACGCTCTAAGCCGGAGGGGATGGAAGAGACGGTGTCAGAACTCCACCGTGGCGCGCAGCAGCACCTGGCGCGCATCGCCCATCGAGATGAAGTAGGTGTTGGCGCTCGACGGGTAGTAGGTGCGGTCGAACAGGTTCTTCACGTTGAGCTGGAACCGCGTCCTGTAGCCGTTCACCTTCGTTTCGTAGGTGGCGAAGGCATTCGCGACGGTGTAGCCCGGCAGCCAGAACGAGTTGGCCGAATCGCCCGGGCGCCTGCCGACGTACTGCGCGCCGCCGCCCAGGCGCAGCCGGCCTTCGCCGCCGAACACCGGGCCGAAGTCGTAGACCGCCGACAGCGAGGCCGTCTGCCGGGCCACGTTCCAGAGCCGGTTGCCCGCGTAGAGCGGGTCTTCGGTGGTCCTGGCGTCCACGTAGGCGTAGCTGGCGATGGCGCTCCAGCGCCGGGTCAACTGGCCCGCCACGTCCATTTCCAGGCCACGCGAGCGCGCCGCGCCCGAGGTGCGCCAGTCGGTCAGCTTGGTCGCGTCGTTGAACTGCGACACGAGCACGTTCTTCTTGCGGATGTCAAACAGCGCCAGCGTGCCCGTGAGCCCGCCGGGCAGATCGAACTTGGCCCCGGCCTCCCACGACTTCGCCTCCTCCGGCGCCACGCTGGAGTCGATCACCGTGCCGCTGGCCAGCGGCGCGATGGTGGAGGTGGGCTTGAGCGACTGGGTGTAGCTGCCGTAGAGGGAAAGGCGGTCGCTCAGCTTGTAGACCAGGCCGACGCTCGGCAGCCACCGGGCGCCGTCGGCCTGCGTGTTGGCCTTGAAGGGGCGCCCCCGGCCCGCGGTCTGCCGCCAGGCCTGGTAGCGCAGGCCGCCCACCAGAATCCACCGGTCGTTCAGGTGGATGCTGTCCTGGAAGAACAGCGACTGGTTGTGCAGCCGGTCCGTCTGGTCGCTGTCGCTGGCCGAGACGGTGCTCGACGGCTGCTCCAGCCCGTACACGGGGTTCAGGTAGCTGAAGGTGGCGGTGGTGTTCTGCCGCAGCAGGTCGGCGCGGTAGATCAGGCGGTATTCGGCGTCGGCGCCGAACTGCAGGTCGTGGCGCATTCCGGCCAGGTCCACGCTGCCGTCCATGTAGGCGCTTACGTAGCTATCGGTGCTCAGCGCACCGTGCGTGGCGTCGTTGCTGCGCAGGAGCGTGCCGGTGCCGGTGTTGACGCCGTTGACGCGCAGCTGGTTGGCGTCGTAGGTCTCGCGGTTGTAGCTCAGGTTCAGGTGCGCGGCCCAGCCGCCGCCCAGCTGGTGGTCGGCGGACAGCTGGCCCAGGTGGGTCTCGCCGGTCATCTCGTTGAACGGCTCGTCCAGCCGGCGCGTCTTGGGGATGTCGAGCGGGCGCTGCGTGCGCGGGTCCAGCGCGGTGCCGCGGTCGAACGGGGTCAGGTACTTGCGGTACTCGTACCACAGCACCACCTGCGTGTCGTCGCCGTACCAGGCCAGCGACGGCGCCACCAGCGTTTCGCGGTGCCGGCCGAAGTTGCGCCAGTAGTCCTCGTTCACGTGGTCGACGATCAGCCGGTACGCCAGGCCGTTGTCGCCGATGGGGCCGGTGGTGTCCAGCGTGGCGCTCGCGCCGTCGCGCCCGCCCGCGTAGCCCGAGCCCTGCAGCGACAGGGCCATGCGCTGGCGCAGCTGCGGCTTCTTGCTGACCACGTTGACCACGCCGCCCGGGTCCATCAGGCCGTACAGCAGCGACGAAGGCCCCTTGAGCACCTCCACGCTTTCCGCCGCCGCGTTCATGCCGCGCCCCTGCACCAGCGGCATCCCGTTGTGCATGATGGAGCCGTCGCGGTTGCCACCGAAGCCGCGCTTCATGATGGTGTCCTGCGTGCTGGCCAGGGTGTTGCCCTGGGTGATGCCGCTGACGTTGACGAGCGCGTCGTCGATGTTGCGCGGCTGCTGGTCGCGGATGACCTGGGCCGGCACCACGTTGACGACCTGCGGAATGTCCAGCACCGGCGCCGTCGTGCGCAGGGTGGAGGCGTCGGGCGTGGGCTGGTAGCGGTCGTCCGCATCGACCGGCACGGGCGCGGCGCGGGCCACGACGCGCACCGCGGGCAACTCCGCCGCATCGGCGCCCGCCGGTGGGGCAGCCGGGGCGGCGGCGGCCTTGCGGACGATGAATTCGCCCGCGCCGCCCTCCACCGCCTCCAGCCCCGTGCCCGCCAGGATGGCGGCAAAGCCCGCCCCCACGGTGTAGCTGCCCCGGATGCCGCCCGACCGCAAATCCCCGGTGCTGGCCGGGTCGAACGACAGCGCCACGCCCGCCGCCGCGGCGAAGCGCCCGAGCACGGTCGCCAGCGGGCCGGGCTCGATCTGGTAGGCCTTGGCGGCCTGGCCGGCCCCGGGCGGGGGCTCGTTCGCGTGGACAGCGGCCGGGAGCGCCAGCGCGGCGGCCAGCAGGCAGGTCAGCGCCGCGCGGGCGGAGGGTGGCGAGGCAGGCGGGAGCATTCGGGTTTCCTTCGGCATAGGCAGCAAATGGGTGCTTTCATGGAGGGAGCCGAACGAAAACGCAAAAGATGAAAACCGGGCCGCGAAAAATTCCCGGCGGCGGGGGCGTGCGCCGAGCGCCTAGGCCGGCACGAGGGTGAGCCAGTAGCGCGTCACGCCGCTCAGGCGCACCGGGAACGCCCGCGTGATGACGGCCAGCGCCTTGTCCGTGTCGCCGATGGGGAACACCCCCGACACCCGGATGTCCGCGACGGCCGGGTCGCAGGCCAGCCGGCCCGGGCGGTAGCGCGCGAGTTCGCGCACCACGTCCTCCAGCCGCCAGCCGTTGACGATCAGGCTGCCGCCCGCCCAGTCGGCGAACACGGGCTCCACCGGCTGCGGCGCTTCGACGCGCTCCCGGGTGAAGACGGCCTGTTGGCCCGCCTGCAGCCGCACCGCCTGGCCGGGCGCCTGGGCGGCCCGCACTTCCACCACGTCCTCCAGCACGCCCACCACGGTGCGGTCGCCCTCGCTGCGGACGGTGAAGCGCGTGCCCAGGGCCTGTATCCGGCCCTGCGGCGTTTGCACCAGGAACGGACGGGCGTCCTTGCGCCCCCCGCCCAGCCGGGCGGTGCGCACCAGGATTTCGCCTTCGAGCAGCCTGACGAGCCGCCGCGCGGCGTCGAGGGAAACATCGACGGCGGTCCGGGTATTCAGCGTCAGCTGCGAACCATCGGCCAGCGTGATGGAGCGCTGTTCGCCCGGGCCGGTGCGGTAGTCGGCCAGCCACGCGCGCAGCCCGCCCTCGGTATTGGCCAGCCGCCACGACAGGCCGGCCACCGCGCCGCTCCCCACCAGGGCGGCAATGCCGCGCAGCACCCGGCGCCGGTTGCGCTGCCCCGCCTGGAGCGTGGCGGCGGCCAGCGGGCCGGGCACGCGCTGCAGCATCGCCTGCAAGGCCTCGAAATGCCGCCATGCGCGCTGGTGGTCGGGGTGGGCCTCGTGCCAGCGCTTCCAGGCTGCATGGTCGGCCTCGGTGGCCTCGCCGGAGCACAGGCGCGCATACCAGGCCACCGCCTCGTTGCGGACCTCGGCTTCGGCGCGCGCGGCTCCGTCCTCCGCCGCGCTGTTGCTGGCCGTGGTCAAGCGCATGCCCCGTCGGCCACGACGCGGTAGCAGTGTTCGAGCGCCTTGAGCATGTAGTTGTTGACGGTGCGCACCGTCACGCCCAGCCGCGCGGCGATCTGCGCGTAGGCCAGCCCCTCCAGCTGCGAGAGCAGGAAGGCCTGCCGCACCGCCGGCTTCATGCCGTCGAGCATGGCGTCGATGGCGACCAGGGCTTCCAGCACGATGGCCCGTTCCTCGGGCGACGGCGCCTGGGGCTCGGGCAGCGCCGCCAGCGACTCCAGGTAGGCCCGCTCCAGCGCCCTGCGCCGGTGGAAATCCACGACGAGCCCGTGCGCAATGGTGGTCAGGTAGGCGCGCGGGTCCCTAGGCTGCGCCGGCGCCTGCCGGCTCAGCAGCCGCACGAACGTGTCGTGCGCCAGGTCCGCGGCGTTGTGGGAGCACCCGAGTTGCCTGCGCAGCCAATCGCGCAACCACCCATGGTGGTCACGGTAGAGCGTCTGGATTTCGCTGTGCGGCGCATATTCGCCTGATGGCATGGCGGCAACCTTCCCCCCAATCGCAAAGATGACTCCCTGGGCATCGTTCAATAAATGCGATTGCTTCTCATTCTAGGCGTTTTGGCTGCCGGTGGAGAAGGAAGAGGCCCCGCCGTGCAACGAAAAAGCCCGGCGCTCAGGCCGGGCTTGCGTGCGGGGCGAAGGCCGCTTCAGGGCGCGAGCGTCACTTCCACGCGGCGCGCTTCGGCGTTGGTGCCGCTGGCCTGGGTTTCCTCGGGCTTCTTCAGCTCGATCTTGTCTTCGGCCACGCCCAGGGCCTTGAGTGCGTCGCGCACGGACTCGGCGCGCTTCTTGGCCAGTTCCTGGTTCAGCGCCAGATCGCCCGTGGCGTCGTGGAAGCCCGAGACGATGGCCGTCTTGCCCGCTGCCACGCCCTTGACCACGTCGGCCAGCGCTTCGTTCGCGCCGGGGGCCAGGTCGGCCTTGGCGGTGGCGAAGTAGAACTTGACCACGCCGTTCTCGACGACCACGCGGGCCTCTTCGGCTGCGGCCACGGCTGCGGGCGGGACGGCAGCCGCTGCGGCGGCCGGCTTGGCGGATGCGCGCATCAGGCCGCCCTTGAAGATGCCGACGCCGATCACGGCGGCGACCACCAGGAGGATCAAGGCGAACAGAAAGGCGAGGACGAAGCGCTCTTGGCCGTCGTCGTCAGTGCTGGAAGACATGGGGAAAACTCCGTAAAAATGCAGGATAGCCCGCTATTCTAATTTCACGCCATGACCACTCCCCTGCCCCTGCGCGACCCGGCTCCGATGCTGGAGCGAACCCTGGGCGAATGGGGCGGCCAACAGGACTTGTGGGTGTTCGGCTACGGCTCGCTGATCTGGCGGCCCGAATTCGCGTTCGCCGAGCAGCGCCCCGCGCGCGTGCATGGCTGGCACCGCGCGCTGAAGATGTGGAGCCGCATCAACCGCGGCACGCCCGAATGCCCGGGCCTGGTGCTGGGGATGCTTTCGGGCGGCAGCTGCCAGGGCGTGGTGTTCCGCGTCGAACATGCGCTGGCGCGCGAGGTGCTGGCGCAGCTGTGGCAGCGCGAGATGAAGCTGGCCGTGTACGACCCGCGCTGGCTGCCCTGCCACACGCCGCAGGGGCCGGTGCGCGCGCTGGCATTCACGCTGTCGCGCCGCAGCCCCAGCCACACGGGCGAGCTGACGGCGGAGGAATACCGCCGCATCTTCGCCGAGGCGCAGGGCATCTACGGCAGCACGCGGGACTACGCGCAGAGCACGTTCGACGCGCTGCTGCGCATGGGCATCCACGACCGCGCGCTGGCACGGATACTCACTTTTTCATAGCTGCTAGCGCTCGTCCTTATTGGGCTGGCAGCCAATTTGGCTTAAAACTACTCTTCCAGCCCCAGTTCCTGGATCTTGCGCGTGATGGTGTTGCGGCCGATGCCGAGCTTGTGCGCGGCCTCGATGCGGCGGCCCCGCGTGGCGGCCAGGGCGGTGAGGATGAGGCGGGACTCGAAGCGGCGCGAGAGCACGTCCCACACGTCTTCCCGGCCCGAGGCGAGCAGCGCGGCGGCCTCGGCTTCCAGCGTGTGCTCCCAGGGCTGCGGCTGCGGGGCGGGCGCCGGCATGGCAGCCGGCACCGGCGCCGCCACAACGGGCACGGGCGTGGCCACGGCCAGGGGCGCCGGTTCTTCCATGGGTGCGGGCACGGCAGCGGCAACGATGGAGGCCACGTCCACCGGCGCCGCCTCCAGCACTTCAGGCGGCAAGTCCTTGGGCTCAATCACCTGGGCCGGGGCCATCACGGTCAGCCAGTGGCAGATGTTTTCGAGCTGCCGCACGTTGCCCGGGAAGTGGAACGCCGCCAGCTGCGCCAGCGCCGCCGCCGAGATGCGCTTGGGCTCCACGCCCAGCTGGCGCGCGCTGTACTGCAGGAAGTGGCGCGCGAGCATGGGCACGTCTTCGCGCCGCTCGCGCAGCGCAGGCAGGCGCAGGCGGATCACGTTGAGGCGGTGGAACAGGTCTTCGCGGAACGCGCCGTCCTTCACGCGCTGCTCCAGGTTCTGGTGCGTGGCGGCAATCACGCGCACGTGGGCCTTGACGGCGTTGTGGCCGCCCACGCGGTAGAAGTGGCCGTCGCTGAGCACGCGCAGCAGGCGCGTCTGCAGGTCGAACGGCATGTCGCCGATCTCGTCGAGGAACAGCGTGCCGCCCTCGGCCTGCTCGAAGCGGCCCCGGCGCTGGGTCTGCGCGCCGGTGAAGGCGCCGCGCTCGTGGCCGAAGAGTTCGGACTCCAGCAGGTCCTTGGGGATGGCGGCGGTGTTGATGGCCACGAACGGCCCGCCCGCCACGGGCGAGTGCTTGTGCAGCGCGCGCGCCACCAGTTCCTTGCCCGAGCCGGATTCGCCGGTGATGAGCACGGTGACCTGGCTCTGGCTCAGGCGGCCGATGGCGCGGAACACGTCCTGCATGGCGGGCGCCTGGCCCAGCATTTCGGGCGTGGCGCTCTGGGCTTCGTCGGCCACTTCCTCGCGCTGGCTTTCCTCCACGGCGCGGCGGATGAGCTCCACCGCCTTGGGCAGGTCGAACGGCTTGGGCAGGTACTCGAACGCGCCGCGCTGGAAGGCGGAGACGGCGCTGTCCAGGTCCGAGAACGCCGTCATGATGATGACGGGCAGGCCGGGCTGCTGCTCCTGCACTTTTTCGAGCAATTGCAGGCCCGAGCCGCCGGGCATCCGGATGTCGCTCACCAGCACCTGCGGCGCCTGGTGCGCGGGGTCGCCGGGGCCGATGTCGGCCAGCGCGGCCAGCACCTCGCGCGGCTGGGTGAAGCTGCGCGTGGGCAGGTTCTCGCGCGCCAGCGCTTTTTCAAGCACGAAGCGGATCGAAGGGTCGTCGTCTACTATCCAGATCGGCTTCATGTGGCTTGTGCCCCCTTGCAGTTTGTCGTCCATAACATCAGGGCAAGGGAATGAGGATGCGGAAATCGGTGCGCCCCGGCTGGCTGTCGCATTCGATCAACCCGTCGTGCCGCTGCACGAAGGTCTGCGCCAACGTCAGGCCCAGACCCGATCCGCCGTCCCGTCCCGATACCAAGGGGTAGAAGATTCTGTCCTTGATGGCATCGGGCACACCCGGCCCGTTGTCGATGACATGCAATTCCAATGCCAGCTTGTAGCGCTGGCGGCCGAAAGTGACCTGCCGCGCCACGCGCGTGCGCAGGGTGATGAGCGCGTCGCCTTCGGCAATGCGCTCGGCCAGCGCTTCGGCGGCGTTCTGCACGATGTTGAGCACGGCCTGGATGAGCTGCTGGCGGTCGCCCCGGAATTCGGGAATCGACGTGTCGTAGTCGCGCTGCACGCGCAGGCCCTGCGGGTACTGCACCAGCACCAGGGAGCGCACGCGCTCGCAGACTTCGTGGATGTTCACGTCGCCCACCTGGTGCGGGTGGCGGTGCGGGGCCAGCAGCCGGTCCACCAGCCCTTGCAGGCGGTCGACCTCGTGCACGATGACCTGGGTGTACTCGGCCAGCTCGGGGGTGGCCAGTTCCATTTCGAGCAGCTGCGCCGCGCCGCGTATGCCGCCCAGCGGGTTCTTGATTTCATGCGCGAGATTGCGGATCAGTTCGCGGTGCGCCTGGGCCTGCTCGCGCAGGCGTTCTTCGCGGTCCTGGCGGGCATGTTGCTCCAGCGGCCAGAGCTCCACCAGCACCTCGCCCGTGGGTTCGATGGTGGACACGTGCGCCAGCACGGGCATGGGCTCCTGCCCCTGGCGGCGCAGGCAGGCTTCGTAGCGCAGCGCGGCGAACTCCTTGCCGCGCGCGTCGGCCAGCGCAATGTTCAGCAGCGTCGAATCGGCGAATAGCAGGGCGAAGTCGCTGCCCTCCAGCGTGCTGCGCGACTGGCCCAGCATGTTCTCCAGCGCCGCGTTGGCGAACAGCACCGTGCCGTCGCGCGGCCGCAGCACGGCGACCAGCGTGGAGACCAGGTCGAGCGAATGGAAGCGGTCGGTGGAGGCCATCAATTGGCGGGCGGCACGCGGCCCAGCTCGCGCCTGATGCCGGCCACGTCGCTCTCGGCGCGCGTGAGCGCTTCCTTGAGTTGCTCAATGCGCGCCTGGTAGAGCTGCGGGTTGGTCAGTTCGAGCGCAAGGCGCTCGGGCGCACCGTTGTTGTATTCCTTGGCCAGGTCGGCGCGGCGCGTTTCGGCCTTGCGCAACTCGGCTTCGAGAATGGCCCGCTGGTCCGCATCGCGCGCGCGCTGGTCGGCGCTGCTGGACACGGCTGGCGGCGCTGCGCTGCTGCCGCTGCCCCGGGCCGTGCCGACGCTGCTGGACGGGCGGCTGGGCACCGTGCCCAGCACCGTGACATTGCCCCCTTCCACCAGCTTGCAGCCACGCGATTTGGCCTCGCTGACGTTGTTGGTGTACTCGTTGCCGCAGCGGTAGATGCGGTCTTGCGCCCAGGCAGCGGGCGCCAGCAGCAAAGCGGCCAACAAGGGGAGGAGCGTCGTCTTCATTCCGGGGAGTATCCAATGAAAAAGGCGGCTTGCGCCGCCTTGAACCGTTGGGGTTACAAACCCGTCCCGATCACAGCGAGAAGTACATGTCGTACTCGGCCGGGTGCACCGACATGCGCATACGCGTCACTTCGGTCATCTTCAGTTCGATGTAGGCGTCGAGCATGGAGTCGGTGAACACGCCGCCCTTAGTCAGGAAGGCGCGGTCCTTGTCCAGGTGCTCCAGCGCCTGGTCGAGGCTGTGGCACACGGTGGGCACCAGCTTGTCTTCCTCGGGCGGCAGGTGGTACAGGTCCTTGGTGGCTGCTTCGCCGGGGTGGATCTTGTTTTCCACGCCGTCCAGGCCGGCCATCAGCAGCGCGGCGAAGCCCAGGTAGGGGTTCATCAGCGGATCGGGGAAGCGCGCTTCCACGCGGCGGCCCTTGGGGTTGCTCACGTAGGGAATGCGGATGGAAGCCGAGCGGTTCTTGGCCGAGTAGGCCAGCTTCACGGGCGCCTCGAAGTGCGGCACCAGGCGCTTGTAGCTGTTGGTGCCGGGGTTGGTGATGGCGTTGAGCGCGCGGGCGTGCTTGATGATGCCGCCGATGTAGTACAGCGCGAAGTCCGACAAGCCGGCGTAGCCGTCGCCCGCGAACAGGTTCTTGCCGTCCTTCCAGACGGACTGGTGCACGTGCATCCCCGAGCCGTTGTCGCCGTGGTAGGGCTTGGGCATGAAGGTGGCGGTCTTGCCGTAGGTGTTGGCCACGTTGTGGATCACGTACTTCTGCAGCTGCGTCCAGTCGGCGCGCTCCACCAGGGTGCTGAACTTGGTGCCGATCTCGTTCTGGCCCGCGCCCGCCACTTCGTGGTGGAACACTTCGACCGGAATGCCCACGGCTTCGAGCACCAGCGACATCTCGGCGCGCATGTCCTGCGTGCTGTCGACCGGGGGCACGGGGAAGTAGCCGCCCTTGACGGTGGGACGGTGGCCGCGGTTGCCACCTTCGAGCTTGGAGCCGGTGTTCCAGGGCGCTTCGTACTCTTCGATTTCGTAGAAGGTGTTGTTCGGGTCGGTGCTCCAGCGCACGCCGTCGAACAGGAAGAACTCGGGCTCGGGGCCGAAGAAGGCGGTATCGCCCAGGCCGGAGGCCTTCAGGTAGGCTTCGGCGCGCTTGGCGATGGAGCGCGGGTCGCGGTCATAGGCCTTGCCGTCGCTGGGCTCGATCACGTCGCAGGTCAGCACCAGCGTGGTTTCTTCGAAGAAGGGGTCGATGATGGCCGTGTTCGGATCGGGCACGAGCTGCATGTCGGAGGCTTCGATACCCTTCCAGCCGGCGATGGACGAGCCGTCGAACGCATGGCCGGCGCCGAACTTGTCTTCGTCAAAGTGCGACACGGGCACGGTCACGTGCTGCTGCTTGCCACGGGTATCGGTGAAGCGGAAGTCAACGAACTTGACTTCGTTCTCGCTCACCATGTTCATCACGTCTGCAACGGTCTTGGCCATCGGGTTCTCCAAAAAGACTGAAGGGGCTTGGTTAAAAAACAGAACGAGCAATCATAAGCAGGTTGCGTGCCAAGGCAATGACATCCAGTTCGCACCTTTTTTGTGCAAATTGCAGCCGATTTGCCTATCGCACCATTTCAGCGCTCAATTTCAGTCCACTTTGGTGCAACCGCGCGTGCAGCACGGGCCATGCCTGTGCCACGGCCTCCGGCGGCCCTTTCACCCCGAGTTCGATGTGCGCCGCCTCGCCCGCATGGCCCACCGATGGCAGGCTGAACACCTTGATGGCCGGAAAGCGCTGCTCCAGTTCCACCATCCACGGCGTGAGCGCGGACTCCATCGCGCCATAGACCTTGACCGAGCGCTCGGCCTGCACATGCTGGTGGAAGCCGTCGCGGTAGCGCGCGTCGAGCACCGCCGCCATCATGGGCCAGGCCATGACCGGGAAGCCGGGCAGAAAGTGCACCCAGCCGCCCTGCCCGCCCATGCAGCTGAAGCCGGGAATTTTGTTGTACGGGTTCTCGATGATCTGCGCCTGCGCCGGGAACATGCCCATTTGCAGGCGCTGGCGGTTGTCGGCGCGGTCGGGGTCGAGCGGCTCGCCTTTTTCGCGGGCGATGTCGGCCATGCGCTCGCGGATGCGCGCCTCGGCCAGCGGGTGCAGCGCCAGCGGCTGGCCCAGCGCGAGCGCGGCGGCCTGGCGCGTGTGGTCATCGGGCGTGGCGCCAATGCCGCCAAAGCTGAAAACCTGGTCACCGCTGGCGAACAGCCGCCCGAGTCGCGCGGCAATGGCGTGCAGGTCGTCGCCCGCGTACTCCGCGCCGGAAAGCGCCAGGCCGCGCTCGGCCAGGATGGCGATGGCCTTGGCAAGGTGCCCATCCTGCCGTTTGCCGGAGAGGATTTCGTCGCCAATGATCAGGACGGAGAAGCGGTAGTTCATGGAGGGGTTCCTGTTGTGTAAAGCGCAGCATGGGTGTGCCCGCCCATGCTAAAACCCATGGCCTTACTCGGAAAAGGAGACAACGTGAAAAAACACCTGATCTGGCTGATCGTTGCCATCGTGGGCGCCATTGCCCTGGGCACCGTGGCCCTGTCGCGCGGGGAGACGATCAACGCCATGTGGCTGGTGACCGCCGCCATCTGCACCTACCTCATCTCCTACCGCTACTACAGCCTGTTCATCGCCAACACGGTGCTGGGCGTGGACCCGTCGCGCAAGACGCCCGCCTGGCGGCATAACGACGGGCTGGACTACTGCCCCACCGACAAGAACGTGCTGTTCGGCCACCACTTCGCCGCCATCGCCGGCGCGGGGCCGCTGGTGGGGCCGGTGCTGGCGGCGCAGATGGGCTACCTGCCGGGCATGTTGTGGATTCTGGCGGGCGTAGTGTTCGCCGGGGCGGTGCAGGACTTCATCATCCTGTTCATCTCCACCCGGCGCGACGGGCGCTCGCTGGGCGACCTGGTCAAGCAGGAGATGGGGCCGATCCCGGGCCTGATCGCGCTGTTCGGCACCTTCATGATCATGATCATCATCCTGGCGGTGCTGGCGCTGATCGTGGTCAAGGCGCTGGCCGAGTCGCCCTGGGGCACCTTCACCGTGGGGGCGACGATTCCGATCGCGCTGTTCATGGGCCTGTACCTGCGCTACATCCGCCCCGGGCGCATTGGCGAAATTTCGATCATCGGCTTCGTGCTGCTGATGGCCGCCATCTTCGGCGGCCAGGCCGTGAGCCAGAACCCGGCCTGGGCGGCCGCCTTCACCTTCGACGGCAAGGCGCTGACCTGGATCCTGGTGGCCTACGGCTTCATCGCCGCCAGCATCCCGGTGTGGCTGCTGCTGGCGCCGCGCGATTACCTCTCGACCTTCCTGAAGATTGGCACCATCCTGGCGCTGGCCGTCGGCATCGCCATCGTGATGCCGCCGCTGCAGATGCCGGCAATCACCAAGTTCGCCGACGGCCACGGCCCGGTGTGGTCGGGCAACCTGTTCCCCTTCCTGTTCATCACCATTGCCTGCGGGGCGGTGTCGGGCTTCCACGCGCTGATTTCATCGGGCACCACGCCGAAGATGCTGGAGAGCGAGGGCCACGCCCGCTTCATCGGCTATGGCGGCATGTTGGCCGAATCGTTCGTCGCCATCATGGCGCTGGTGGCGGCCTCGTGCATCGAGCCGGGCGTGTACTTCGCCATGAACAGCCCCGCCGCGCTGGTCGGCACCACCGTGCAATCGGCGGCGCAGACCATCTCGGGCTGGGGCTTCACCGTCACGCCCGACATGCTGCTGCAGACCGCGCAGAACGTGGGCGAACACACCATCCTGGGCCGCGCGGGCGGCGCGCCCACGCTGGCCGTGGGCATGGCGCACATCCTGCACCAGGTGGTGGGCGGGCAGGCCATGATGGCCTTCTGGTACCACTTCGCCATCCTGTTCGAGGCGCTGTTCATCCTGACGGCCGTGGACGCGGGCACGCGCTCGGGCCGCTTCATGCTGCAGGACCTGCTGGGCACCTTCGTTCCCGCCATGAAGAAGACCGACTCGCTGGTCTCCAACCTGCTCGCCACCGCGCTCACGGTGGCGGCCTGGGGCTACTTCCTGTACCAAGGCGTGGTCGATCCGCTGGGCGGCATCAACACGCTGTGGCCGCTGTTCGGCATCAGCAACCAGATGCTGGCCGCCGTGGCGCTGCTGCTGGCCGTGGTGGTGCTGTTCCGCATGAAGCGCGAGCGCTACGCCTGGGTCGCCATCGCACCCGCCGCGTGGCTGCTGATCTGCACGCTGACCGCCGGCTGGCAAAAGATTTTCTCCAGCGACCCGACAGTGGGCTTTCTCGCGCACGCGGCCAGGTACGTGGATGGCCTGGCCGCCGGCACCCTGGTGGCCCCGGCCAAAACGCCCGAGGCCATGGCCCGCATCATCTTCAACGACCGGCTGGACGCCGCCCTGTGCGCGCTGTTCATGTTCGTGGTGCTGAGCATCCTGGTCTACACCGTGAAGGCCTCCCGCGCCGCGCTGGCCGCCAACCGGCCCACGGTGCAGGAGACGCCCTACGAAGCGGCGGACCTGTCGCAGCCGCTGCCGAAGGGGGCGCATTGAACTCCGCACGCACGCTGCCCGAGGCGGGGCGCTACCTGGCGCGCTCCGTGCGCTCGGTGCGCCAGTCGCTGCGGCTGATGGTGGGTTTGCCGGACTACGACAACTACCTGACGCACATGGCGGCCACGCACCCCGACCGCCAGCCCATGAGCTATGAGGAATTCTTCCGCAACCGGCTGGAGGCGCGGTATGGGCGGGGCAAGACGGGCTGCTGCTGAGAGCCTGTGACGGCCTGGACTCAGGATTTCATCGCAGCGCGCCAGCGCAGGATGAAATCGCGGTAGGCATTGCTGGCCAGCGGCGCGGCCAGTTCCGCCCCCAGGGCGATGGGCCGGGCGTGCGCGCTCAACTGCTGGCGCAGGGCCGCGCCGGTCGTCTGCCCTTGGACATCGTCGCGCAGCGCGTACAAGCGCGCGGCCGTCGCCATCACGGTCTGGCCACGTTGCGACAGCAGGTAGTCCACCCACAGCCGCGCCGCGTTAGGGTGCGCGGAGCGGGCGTTGATGAGCAGCACACGCGAACTGACCAGGGTGTAGTCCTCGGGGAAGACCACGCCCAGCGTGCTCTGGCGCTGCGCCTGGGCCACGGTGTAGGCGCCCAGCAGGTTCACGCCCAGCGTGGCGCGGCCATCGGCCAGCTGGCGCACCATGGCGTCGGTGGTGAGTTGCAGGCGCGCGCGGGCCGCGCCCATGGCCTGGGCGATGGCCCAGAAGGTGTCGGGGTTGGCGGCGGCGTCTTGCGTGGCGAGGAAGTAACCGACGCCTGACTTCTGCACGTCGTACCCCACCACCTTGCCTTGCGCGCGCGCCAGGGCTTGCGCCAGCGCGGCATGGGTGCGCGGCACCTGTGCCTCGGGCAGCGAGGGTTTGTGGTACGCGAACACCACGGGCTCGTAGGTGCTGGCCCAGAGCTTGTCCTGCCACTGCGCCCAGGCGGGCAGGTGCGCTTTTTCGACGCTGGCATAGGCCAGCGCGTGCCCCGTGGCCGCCAGCTGCGCCATCTGGTCCATGGCGGAACTCCAAAGCACGTCCGCCGCTTGCTGGCCGAGCTGGTTTTCGGCAATGAAGCGGTAGTAGAGCTCGGTGCTGCCCAGGTCTTCGTAAGCCACGTCGATGCGCGGGTACAGGCGCTTGAAGTCGGCCACCAGCGGCGCGGCCACGCGCTCGTCGGTGGTGGAGTGGATGGTCAGGCGACCTTCGTCCTCGGCGGCGCGCACGGTGGTGGCGTAGCTGGCCGGGTAGCCGGGCGGCGGAGCGCTGCGGGCGGCGTAGCCCAGCAGTTCGTCCTGCGCATGGGCAGCGGTGGCGTAGGCAGCAAGCGCGCCCAGAGCGTGGCGGCGGCTGATCATGCTGCGTGCCCCATGATGGGAATGACGCCCAGCACCAGCATGGTGACGAGCATGACGACGGCCGCGGACATGGCCCACAGCAGGGTGAAGCGCTGGTGGTCGCCAAACTCCACTTTCGCCAGGCCCACCAGCAGGTAGGTGGATGCGACCAGCGGGCTCAGCAGGTGGACTTGCTGGCCGACGAGCGAAGCGCGGGCGATCTCGGTCGCGCCAATGCCGTATACCGCCGCCGTCTTCGCCAGGATGGGCAGGATACCGAAGTAGAACGCATCGTTCGACACGAAGAAGGTGAACGGAATGGAGAGCACCGCCGTCACCACGGCCATGTAGGGGCCCATCCATTCGGGCACCATGCTGATCACGCTGTTGGCCATGGCGTCCACCATCTTGGTGCCCGACAGGATGCCGACGAAGATGCCCGCCGCGAAGATCAGCGCCACCACGGGAACGAGGTTGACGGCATAGGTCTCGATGCGCTCCTTCTGCTGCATGGGCCGGGGGTAGTTGATCATCAGCGCGATGGCGGTGGCGATCATGAACAGCACGGCCAGCGGGAAGGTGTCCTTGATGAGCAGCACCATCAGCACGATGGTGAGCAGCGCGTTCACCCACAGCAGCTTGGGGCGCGCGAGCGAGGCGTCGCCGCCCGTGACTTCGGCGATGGACTGGTCGCCGCCGTGGATGTCATGGAGCTGGAGCTTGCCCAGCCTGCGCGTCTCGCGCCGGCCCAGGACGAAGGCCACGAAGGTGCACCACGCGCCCGTCACGATCATGGGCAGGATCATGGGCACGAAGACGTTGCTCATCTCCACGCCCAGCGCGCTGGCCGCGCGCGCCGTGGGGCCGCCCCAGGGAAGGATGTTCATGAGCTGCCCGGCCATCATCACCACGCAGGCCAGCACCAGCCGGTTCAGGCCCAGCCGGGTGTACAGCGGCATCATGGCCGCGCAGGTGATCATGTAGGTGGTGGAGCCGTCGCCGTCCAGCGACACGCCGGCTGCCAGCAAGAAGGTACCCACCACGATCTTGGTCGGGCTGTTGCCTACCACCCGCAGCACCAGCTTGACCACGGGGTCGAACAGCCCGGCGTCGATCATGATGCCGAAGTACATGATGGCGAACATCAGCATCACGCCCGTGGGCGCGAGCTTCTTGATGCCATCCAGCATCATCGGCCCCAGGCCCATGCCGAAACCGCCAATCAGGCCGAAGAGGATCGGCACCACGATCAGCGCCACCATCGCCGAGAGGCGCTTGGTCATGATCAGCGCCATGAAGACGATGACCATTGAGTAGGCGAGAGTGGTCAGCATGGGTTGGGTTCTCCTTGTTCCTTGTCGTTTGTCGTGTGTACTTAGCGCTCAGGCAACGAAGCGGCACTGGGACGCCGCCGTGCGGGTGTCCATGTTACGGCCACGGTTGAGGTGGTCGTCCGCTTCGGCGGCGCAGCCGAGCATACGCGGGTACAGGAAGATGGTAAACGCAGCCGTTTCCAATTCACGTTCGCCAATGCGACCGGCGGACAGCGGCTGCCACAGCATTTTCAGCAGCAGCGCGGCGATCACCGCGTCGATGTTCACGCAGTACACGTTGCGCGAGACGCCGGAATCGAACAACTGCTGCACCAGCGCGCGGTAGAACTGGTGGAACACGTTGGTCTCGCCGCGCTCCTCGAACAGCTTGGCGATGAACACCTCGCGCGGGTCGTGGTTGACGGGCTTGTCCTTGAACACCGGGTGGTTCACGCCGGGCAGCTTGGCGATGTCCAGGCTGCCGGCCGTCTTCTTCTGCGCCTTGTAGCTGGCGTATTGCTCCACCGCGCGCTCGGCCATCGCCTTCAGGTCGATGCCGTGCCCGGCGGCGGCCGGATCCTTGAGCCCGCTGCCCTTGAACTGCTCGCACAGGTAGGCGATGCCTTCGTAGCCGTTGCCGCCGTGCGCGTAGCCGGTATGGGTCAGGAAACCCATCAGCGCCTTGTTCAGCTGCACGCGCTCGGGCTGCTCGGGGCCGTCCGCCGACACCGCGCCCTTCGCGCCCTGGGCCGAGATGGCGCCGGGCCCGTTGGTGAGCAGCAGGCCCACCAGGGTCTGGAAGGCGAACAGGTCGCCCTCGTTCGGCAACTGGCCCAGCAGCGCGGCGAAGGCGATTTCGCCCAGGCCCAACTGGCCCAGCAGCTTCGCATCGTCGAGCCCGCAAAAAGCGCCCGCCGCGTGCTGGCCCGCGTCGGCCGACGCGCCGATCAGCGTGCTGAACAGCTGCAGCCACCATGGGAAGCTGTCGGCCGTGGCGCGCGAAATGCGCTTGCGCGACAGAGGGCCCCAGGCCAGCGTGGCGCAGATGGCGGCCAGGACGGCAGCCTCGGTCGGGTGGCCGGGCTGGCTGGCCAGCCAGCGCAGGAACACCGAGCGCGCGCCGCGCGCTTTGACGCCAGCCAGCAGCCGCTCGGCCTGCGGGTCGGGACTGCCGGTGGTCAGGTTCAGGCCGCTGGC
Source organism: Acidovorax sp. (assembly GCA_047601665.1). GTDB lineage: Bacteria > Pseudomonadota > Gammaproteobacteria > Burkholderiales > Burkholderiaceae_C > JASGIT01. The sequence continues at coordinate 3,271,981 of JASGIT010000001.1, read as the reverse complement.
ATCGACCCGGGCGATATCGAAGCCCTCGGACAGCGAGGCGCCGAACTCGTTGCCCAGGCCCGCCGCGTGGAAGCGCTCGATCATGCCGCGCAGCGCCTCGCGCGCCGCCTGCTGGCGCCTGGGGCCGACGATGGCGGCGGCGGCGGCCAGTACCGCGTTGGGCGCGTTGCCCGCCTCGCGGCTGGCCTGGGCGGCGGCCAGTTCGGGCTTGCCGTGCAGATTGACGTAGGCGGCGATGGTGGACACGATCAGCTTGTGGTCGTTCTCGCCGCCCGCGTCGTGCAACAGGGCCAGCGCGACATTCGATTCCAGCGGCAGCGTGGCGGCCGTCAACATGCTGGTGCCATGCAGGCTGCTGACCTGGGTTTTCGCATCCATCTGCGAGGCGCCGGAGGCGTCCTTCATGGACTGGCGCGGCACCACGCCGCCGATCTGGGTGTTCAACAGCGCGATCTGCTCGCCATACGGCGCGATAGCTTCCACCACCGGGATGCGCAGCGCCTCGGGCAAGTCCAGCCCTTCGTCGGAGCCGAACCAGGGCTTGAGGGCCAGGCTGCCCTCGGGCGCGAAGTCGGGCATGGTGGCGTTCTGGCGCATCACGGCGGTGAGCGCGGCGGGGATGTGGGCGATGTTGGTCACCACCGCCCCCTTGGCCGAGCACACCGGGTTGTCGGGCGTGAAGATGTCGTCCACGCCGAACTTCTCCATGAACCAGCGTTCCTTGGCCTGGGCGTCGTCATTGCCGCCGGCCATGGCCCCCGCGTGGCCCACCGCGCGCGTGAGCTTGCTCTTCCAGCGGCCCACCACGCAAGCCACCACGGGCTTGGTGAACTGCGCGTCGTACTCGTAGTAGCCGCCGGGCTCGCAGTACAGCACCGCCGCCTTGCTGCGCGCATCGTTGGCCAGCGCGAAGGCGAATTCGGGCGCGGCGTAGTGGATGTACACGTCCTTGCCGCTGCTAATGACCGTGGTGGTGCCCCAGCCCGCCATGCGCAGGTACTGGGCGATGGTGGTCGAGAAGCCGCCCGAATTCGAGAAGATGGCGATGGAGCCGGGCTTGAGCGAGTCGCCGGGCTTGTCGCCGCCCAAGGCGCCGCCGATGCGCACCTGGTTCCACGAGTCGGCCACGCCCAGGCCGTTGGCGCCGAAGATGTCGATGCCGTTCTGCTGCCCCATGGCGCGGATTTCGCGCGCGTCGTGCACGGCGATCTTCTCGGTGATGATGAAGATCTTGCGCAGGTCGGGGTTCACGCGGATCAGTTCGGCCACGCCGTCGCGCGCCGCCGAGGGCGGCAGGTAGACCACGCCGCAGTTGAAGCGGTGGCCCGCGGCCAGCGCGTCGCGCACGTTGTTGTAGACCGGGATGTCGCCGATGGGCGTTTCGAGCACCGAGCCGCCCTTGCCGGGCGCGGTGCCGCAGACCACGTTGCCGCCCGAGTAGGCGTGGCTCACCGGCGTGACGTCGCTCGACTCGCCGCCCAGGATGTTGAGCACGCAGACGCGGTCGTCGCGCGAGGCGACCTGGGTGAGCGAACTGATGCCGGCGTAGTACTTGAAGCCGCCGACGCTGCGCATTTGGATGTTGCTTTGCATGGTGTGTGTCTCCTCAGGCTGCGGTGGCTGCTTCGATGCCCAGGCGCTGCGCGATCTGCGCGCGGCCGCCGGCCTGCATCCAGGTGTCCACGTCCTTGGCGAACTGGATGACCTCGCTCATGTCGGAGTCGAAGCCGAACAGGCGGTAGGGCAGGCCCAGCGCGTCGCAGGTGTCGCGCAGCGCGCCCATGCCGCGCACCAGGTTCGGCCCGCCGCGGCCCAGCACCACGTACAGCGGCGTGGGGCCGTGCTTGCTGAAATGCTCGCGCAGCGCGTCGGCCATGGCGCGCAGGGTTTCGAAGATATCGGTGTTGTTGCTCTTGCCGCCGATGATGAACAGCACGTTGGCCTGGCGCAGCCAGTGCTTGAAGCAGATGCGCGCCACCTCTTTCATCTTCTCGTAGGGCGGGTTGCCGCCGAAGTCCGAGCTGATGATGGCCGCGTCGCCCAGCATCTCGGTCACCAGCGAGTTGGCGCCGCCGCCGAAGGTGGGGGCGAGCACCGTGCCCTTGTCGTTGATGACGTACACGTCGCTCTGGCCCTGGTGGGTGCGCAGGGTGTTGATTTCCTGCTCGAAGGCCGAGTAGTCGGCGGCGAACAGGTGCGGCGGCAGCTTCAGGCGCAGCCAGCGCGGGTCGTCGCGGTCGAAGCCGCACTTGAAGTCGCAGGCCACGGGCGTCAGGCGCCCTTTCCTGTCGGGCCGCATACGGATGGGGTTGAGCTCCAGCGTGGTCATGCCGAAGTTGTGGAACAGTTCCCACAGCTTGGGCAGGTGCTGCACCAGCGGCGAGATGATCTCCTTGGGCGCGCCGATCTCGGTCAGCGCATTGGCCACCACGAAGGACTTCAGGCCCGTGAGCGGGTCGAACGGCACCTGGGCCACCAGCTTCTTGTCCAGTTCCTCGATGTCCATGCCGCCCATGTGCGTGAGCGTCATGGTGGGCGCGCGGAAGTGGGTGGAGTCGCTGATCGAGAAATACACCTCGTGCTCGGCGGGCACGCCGGCCTCGAAGGTCACGCCGTTGGCCTTGGCCTTGTTGTGGCCGACCTGGTGCTCGGCGAAATACAGGCGCTCTTTTTCCGCCAGCGCGGTTTGCAGGTCTTTGGCCTTGCCCAGCAGGCCCGCCTTGCCTTTTTTGCCGATACCGCCCTTGAAGACGGGCTTGACGAACAGCAGGCCGTGCTTGTCGAGCATGGCCTTGATTTCTTCTTCGCTAGCGCCCGGGCCCAGCACCTCGGTGGTGGGAAAGCCCGCGAATTCGAGCAGGCGGGCGCCGTGCAACATGCCGGTGATTTGCATAGGTGTCGTCTCCTTGTTTCCGGTCTGAATGGGAACGGCCAATGCTAGGAGGCGGCGCCTTTCGCCGACCTTTCATCGCCCGCCTAGGGAATTCCCTGGAAGCGCACGCGCACCAGCAAGCCGCGCCCCGCGGGCGCATCGCACAACGCCACCGAGGCGCCGTGCCGTTCGGCGATCTGCCGCACGATGGCCAGGCCCAGGCCGCAGCCGTCGGCCTGGGTGCCGGGCAGCCGGTGGAAGCGCTCGAACACCGCCTCGCGCTCGGCGGCGGGAATGCCGGGGCCGTTGTCTTCCACCTCCAGGCAGGCGCGCCGCGCGCCGTCGCGGCGCACGGTGACGCTCACCCTGCCCTCCACGGGCGCGTACCGGATGGCGTTGTCCACCAGGTTGGCCACCAGTTCGCGCAGCAGCAGCGGCTGGCCATGCACGATCACGGGCGCGGCTTCACCGTCGAAGCCCAGGTCGATGCCGCGGGCCAGGGCCGGCGTCAGCAGGTCGAAGCAGACGGCGTGCGCCAGCGCCACGAGGTCGGTGCCTTCGCCGGCCACAGCAGTCGCGGCGTCGCTGCGCGCGAGGGCCAGCAGTTGCTGCACCATGCGCGAGGTGGCGTCGGTGCTGTCGCAAATTTCTTGCAGGATGCCGCGCACCACCTGCGGGTCGGGCTGCACCAGCGCATGGGCCGCCTGAACCTTGAGCACGGCCAGCGGCGTCTTGAGCTGGTGCGAGGCATCGGCAATGAACTGGCGGTGCGCCTCGTTCAAGCGGCGCTGCCGGCCGGTGTGCTGGTTGATGGCCTCGATCAGTGGCGCCACCTCGCGCGGCGCATCCTGCAGCCCGATGGGGGTCAGGTCGTCCGGCCCGCGCGCACGGATTTCATCGCGGATGCGCTTCAAGGGCAGCAGCCCCCGGTGCACGCCCCAGACGATGAACAGCGCCGCCACCACGATGAGCGCGAGCGGCAGCGCGGCGGCGTCGATCAGCACCTTGCGGGCCAGCGCGTTGCGCGCGCCCAGGGTTTCGCCCACTTGCACGAGCAGCGGACCGTGCAGCCCGGGCGCGCCGAACAGCGGCCGTTGCAGCGCCACGAAGCGCACGGGCTCGCCCAGGTAGCTGGCGTCGAAGAAGACCGGCTTGGCCCCCAGGGCGGACGGCGCGGGCAGGTCGTCGTAGCCCGCCACGGCCACGGGCGGGTCGAGGCAGCTGACGCGGTAGAAGATGCGGTCCTGCGCGCGGGATTCGAGCATCTCCAGCGCCGACGCGGGCACGTCGGCCCGCAGGCGCCCGTCCTGCACCACCACCTGCTCGGCAATGGCCAGGGCCGACCCGAGCAGGGTGCGGTCATACGCTTCGTTGGCCTGCGCCAGCGAGCGGGCGTAGTGGATGCACACGCCCACGGCCCACAGCACGCACAGCGGCGCCAGCAGCCAGCGCAGCAGGTGGCTACGCAGGCGCATCGCCGTCCGACGCTTCCAGCCGGTAGCCCAGCCCGCGCAGCGTGCGGATGGAGGCCCCGCTGCCCTCCAGCCGCTTGCGCAGGCGGTGCACGTAGATTTCCACCGCCTCGGGGCTCACCGCGTCGTCCAGCGGGGACAGTTGCGAGATGACTTCGCGCTTGCTCACGGGCCGCCCGGCCTGGGTCATCAGGATTTCGAGCAGGCCATGCTCGCGCCGCGGCAAATCCAGCGCCGCGCCCGCCACGCTGAACTGCAGGGCGGCGCTGTCGTAGCGCAGCCGCCCCAGTTCGTACACCGCGTGCGCATGGCCCTTGCGCCGCCGCGCGATGGCGTGCAGGCGCGCCACCAGTTCGCTCAGATCAAAGGGCTTGGCCAGGTAGTCATCCGCGCCCGCGTTCAGGCCGCGCACGCGGTCAGGCGTTTCGCCCGAGGCGGTGAGGATGAGCACCGGCACGTCGTCGCCACGCGCGCGGGCGCGCCGCAGCACCTCGAAGCCGCCGAGGCCTGGCAGGCCGATGTCGAGCACCACCGCGTCGTAGCGCTCCACCTGCAGCAGGCTGTCGGCGTGCTGGCCGTCGGCCACCATGTCGGGCACCATGCCCGCCGCCCGCAAATCGGCCGCCAGGGTGCGCGCCAGCTTGGCGTTGTCCTCGATCAGCAGGATGCGCATGGCGTCGGGGCCGTCAGAACATAATGGCGCGGCCTTGGGAGAAACGATGTCACTTCGAGCATGGTGGAAAGTCTGTCTGGCACAACTGCTGATGCTATCTGCGGCCCTGGCGGCCGTGCCTGAGGGTTATCCTGCGGACTATGCGGCCGTAGTGCAGGCGGCGCGGCGCGAGGGCCGGGTGGTGGTCTACGCCTCCACCGACGCGCAGGTGGCCCAGCCGTTGATCGACGACTTCCAGGCGCTCTACCCCGGCGTCCAGGTGCAGTACCACGAGGCCGACACCCTTTCCATCTACCAGCGCTTCCTGCAGGAAAAGCGCCCCGGCATGGACGTGCTGTGGAGCTCGGCCATGGACTTGCAGATGAAGCTGGTCAACGACGGGCACGCGCTGTCCTATGCGTCGCCCGAGCGCTCTTACCTGCCCGCCTGGGCCGTGTGGCGCAGCGAAGCCTACGGCACCACGATGGAGCCCGTGGGCTTTGCCTACGACAAGCAGCGGCTGGCCGCGAACGAGGTGCCGCGCACCCATGCCGACTTCATCCGCCTGCTGCGCGCGGAGCCCAAGCGCTTTCAGGGCCGGGTGGCCACCTATGACCTGGAAAACTCGGGCCTGGGCCTGTTGATCGCCACGCAGGACGCCAAGGCCTCCCCCATGCTGTGGGACCTGGGCCAGGCGCTGGGCCGCCTGCAGGTGCGGCAGATGACCAGCACCGCCGCCATGCTGGACAGCGTGGCCTCGGGCGACAGCCTGCTGGCCTACAACGTGCTCGGCTCCTACGCCGCAGAGAAGCTGCGCGCCCACCCGTCGCTGGCCATCGCCTACCCGAGCGACTACACGCTGGCCGCCTCGCGCATCGCCTTCATCAGCAAGCGGGCCGCACACCCGAACGCCGCGCGGCTGTGGCTGGACTACCTGTTGTCGCAGCGCGGGCAGCGGGTGCTGGCGGACCAGGCGGGCCTGTTCGCCGTGCGCGGCGATGTCCCCAACGACACCTTGCCCCGCGACGCCCTGCGCCCGATCGGCATGGGGCCGAGCCTGATCCTCTACATCGACCGCAACCGGCGGCAGGAATTCCTGCAGCGCTGGCGCGACGCCCTGCGCGCGCCCGCACCGTGATCAGGGCAGTTGGCGCAGCGGCTCCTCCACCACCACGACGCCTCCCGCTTCGCCCCGCAACTGCTCCAGCGCCGCCAGGCAGAAGTGGATGAACCACAGCGACGAGAACGCGAAGGTCAGCGCATAGATCCAGATCGCCAGCGGCACCAGCACCACGAAACCGATGGTGAACACGATGGCCGAGGCCCACACCAGGCTGGGCGCCATGCCCAGGTAGCCGGTGATGATGCCCATGAGCAGCAGCGGCCAGCGGTGGCGGCGCAGCAGGGTGTCGCGCTCGGCCTTGCTGGCGTGCTCGGCCAGCGCGTCCACGCTCATCACGCGGTAGGTCAGCCAGCCCCAGATCACGGGCGGCACGATGAGCACCAGCGGCGGAATCAGCCACAGCGGTATGGTGATGACGAAGGCCACCATCGCCAGCAGCGTGGCCCCCAGCGCCTTGAGCGCGCTGGCGGCAAAGCCCGTGCCGTGTTTTTTCTCCAGCCCCGGAAAGCGCCGCGCCGTGACCATGCGCAGCAGCGCGGGCGTCATCGAGAACGCGATCACCAGCACTGCCAGCACCACCGCCACGGGCGTGAGCAGCACCAGCACCGCCAGCGGCGCCATGGCCGTGGCAAAACCCTCGGCGCCCTGCCCCAGCCAGCCGAACACCGTGCCCAGCCAGCCCGCCGCCAGCGCCTGGTGCATGGCAGCCACGCTGCCGGCCCAATAGAAATAGCTCCAGCCGCCCACGGCGGCCAGCATCACGACCAGGGGAATCAGCGACAGCCCGATCACCTGCGGGCGCAGGCAGTACGCGGCGGCGCGCCAGAAGGCGTCGAGCATCAGGCGGGTGGCGGCGGTCATGGCTCAGGCCCGGTTGACGAGGCGCAGCAGGCCGCGCCATTGCTGGCTCCAGAAGCCCTGCCCATAGTCGCGCAGCCGCCCCTGGCGGTTGGGCTGCACCTGGTCGCGCACGCCCGTGGGGTCGTAGCGCAGGTCGAAGTTGGCGGTGCCGAACAGCATGTCCCACCACGGCAGCAGCACGCCGAAGTTGCAGCCGCCCAGCCGCACCGCCGTGCCCGCTTCTTTTTTGATAGCTGCTGGCGCTTGTCCCTCCTGCGCTGGAGGCCGATTTGACTCAGAACCCTTCACCGGTGACTCATGCCCGATGCCAATCGCATGGTGCCGCCGGTGAAAGCGCGGGCTGACCCACAGCCGCTCGCCCAGGCGCCCGAACCATACGCGCAGGTTGGCGTGCTGGAAGCTCTCGCTCAACTGCGTGAATGCCACGATCGCCACGAACTGCCCCGGCGCCACGCCGATGATCTGCGCCACGATGACGGTGATGCTGTCGGTGATCACGTCGTCCAGAAGATGGTTGCGGTTATCGCTCCACATCGTCATCTGCCGCTGGGAATGGTGCAGCGCGTGCAGCTTCCACCACCAGGCAAAGTGGTGCTGGCCGCGGTGCATCCAGTAGCCCAGCAGGTCGAACACCACCAGGTAGATACCCAAGCTGACCCAGGGCACGTCCGTCACGCCAGGCCAGAGGCCATCCAGCTGGAAGGTGGCAAAGCCTTGCATGTGCAGCGCGCCGAAAACGCTGTCCCACAGCGAGTCGATGGTAAAAAACAGCGCCAGCCGGAACAGGCCCAGCCGGTGGACCAGCGTGTACAGCACGTCAACGCGGATGGCCGCGCGGTCGGCCACCGGCTCCACGGGTCGCCAGCGCTGCAGCGGCGCGATCAACGCCACCATGACCACGATCTGTATCACCCCCACCAGCAGCCAGCCCGTGGCCGCATAGCCGTCTTCCAGAAAGCTGCCCAGGCCGCTCCAGAACAGCAGCGGCTGCACTACGGACTCGAACAGGCGCTGCTGGGTGGCGTCGAACAGGCGGGTCAGCCATTCCATAACGTGACCTTCTCTCAGGGATGCTCTGCAATCCAGGCCCGGTAGTCCGGGTGCTCGCGCAGCGTGCGGAAGCAGAAACCGCGCTCCTTCAGCCCCACGATCAGCGGCTCCAGGTCGGCGGGCGCCCAGGGGTCCTTGCGGTCCCAGATGCCCAGGTGGGCCAGCAGGATGTCGCCAGGGCGGATGTTCTTCAGCGCCTTGGCGAGCAGTTGGGCGTTCGGGTACTTGTCGCTGGGCAGTTCGTCGCCCAGGAACCCTGCGGGCGACCAGCCCACGTGCGCCCAGCCGCAGGCACGCGCGGCCTGCAGCAGCCGGGCCGACGTCTTGCCGCCCGGCGCGCGGAACAGGGGCAGCGGCTTCTGCCCGGTGATCTCCTGCAGCCGCTGGGCCGAATGCGCGATCTCGGCGCAGTATTCGAGCGCGGTCATCACGAATTCCTGCCCCTTGCGCTCTCCCGCCGAGGGCCGCACGCGGAAGCTCGGGTTCTGCGGCGTGCCCAAATCTGCCCGCCAGTAGACATGGTCGTAGGTGTGGGAGGCAAACGCATGGCCTTCCGCCGCGCGCGCGCGCCACCACGGAGCCCAGTGCGCACCCAGGCTGCCGTCGCCCTGCTTGGTGGCCTCCTGCGCGGCGAAGAAGGTCACGTGCACCTGCTGGCGCTTGAGCACTTCGGCCACCAGCGGGGCGATTTCCATGTGGCCCGTGTCAAACGTCAGGTAGACCGGCTTTTGGCAATCGTTTGGGCCGCTGGCCAGCGCAGGCAGCGCGCAAGCAGCTATTAAAATCATAGCAATTCGGCGGAAGAGGCGCATCGGGCGCTTTCAGGGGTTAGCGCGGCGCGTGCACCAGCGTCCACACGCCATGGGGCGACTTGCCCACGTTGACCTGGCGCACCACTTTTTTCTCCACGGTGTCAATCACCGTGAACTTGCGCGCCCAGCGCGAGCTGACGTAGATGTAGCGCCCATCGGCCGACACGTCCATGCAGTCCGGCCCGCCCGGCGCGGGGTAGCTGGCGACCACCGTCTGCGTCTGCATGTCGATCTTGCTGATGGTGTTGGCCACGCGGTTGCTCACGTAGATGTGGCGGTGATCGCCCGCCGCGCGGAAAGCGTGCGCGCCGTTGCCGGTCTTGAGGAAGTTGACGCGGCGCGGCTCCTTGCCGGACACGTCGAACACCTCCACGCCATCGCCGCCCGTCAGGCCCACGAACAGGAATTTGTCGTCATTGCTGCCGTAGATGTCGGCGGGCAGCGAGCCGGTCTTGATACGCCACTTGATGGCCTGCGTGGCAATGTCGATGGCGACCAGCTCGTCGCTGTCCTGCATGGTCGAATAGACCGTCGCGCTCTTGCTGTCCACCCACAGGTGGCTGGGCGTGCGGCCCGTGGACACCCGCTTGACCAGGGTGAGGTCCTTGCCGTCCCAGCGGTAGAAATCCACGTGGTTGAGCCGGTTGGCCGCCGTGATCAGCCACTTCATGTCCGGCGTGAAGCGCAGGTGGTACGGGTCCACGATATCGCGCACCGTGCGCTGCACCTGCGCCGTGCGCGGGTCGATGAAAGTCAGCGTATCGCCCAGCGCGTTGGCCACCACCACCGACTTTTCATCGGGCGTGAGGTACAGGTGGTGCGGCTCCTTGCCCGTGGGAATGCGCGCGGTCTCCTGCCATGTGTCGGGGTCAATCACGCTCACGTTCGCATCCAGCGAATTGAGTACGAATATCGGCGTCGCCATGGCCGGAGCGCTCAACCCCAGGGCCAGTAACAGACCCCACCACCCAGAAGGAAAATTCTTCAACACAGCTACTTTCAATAGAGCCTCTGATTTTATCCAGGCGGGCATTTCTCCCTCATCACGGAGAAGTAACAGTCAACCGGGCCAGGTCATCGGCGGACAGCCAGCACCACTGCCCCGGAGCCAAATCCTCCGGCAATTCCAAGGCCCCTATGCGCCAACGGTGCAAGCCTTCCACGCGATTGCCCACGGCGGCAACCATCCGCTTGACCTGGTGGTATTTGCCCTCGGTCAGGGTGAGATCAATGGTCAGCCCATCCCGCAGCACGCAGGCCGCCGCCTTGACAGGCTTGGGGTCATCATCCAGCACCACGCCCGCCAGCAGCCGCTCCACCTGCGCCGCCGTCGCCTCGTGCTTCAACTCCACCCGGTACACCTTGGGCACATGTTTCTTGGGCGAACTCATGCGGTGGATGAACTGCCCATCGTCACTGAGCAGCAGCAGCCCTGTCGTATCCTGATCCAGCCGCCCGACTGCCTGCACGCCCTGCACTGCGCTCTTGCTGGGCCGCTGGCGCAACGGCGCAGGCAGCAAGGTGTAAATGCTGGGGTAGGCGGTTGGCTTCTGCGAACACTCCGTCCCCGCAGGCTTGTGCAGCATCAGGTAGGCCTTGGCATGGCAGGCCCAATCCACGCCTTGCACACGCAAATGCAAGCCTTCCAGCCCAAACTCCTCCGCGGCATCTGCGCAGGCCCGCAAAGCACCGTCTTCATGCGCCTGCACCCAGCCCTGTTGCACCAGCCCGGCACACACACGCCGAGTCCCGAAACCTTGCGAAAAAAGAATGTCTTGAAGCTGCATTTTCGGTCCCTTAAAAACAAAACCCCCAGCACCGGATGGATGCTGGGGGTTTGTCGCTGTAAGAGCCTGACGATGACCTACTTTCACACGGGGATCCGCACTATCATCGGCGCAAAGTCGTTTCACTGTCCTGTTCGGGATGGGAAGGAGTGGTACCAACTTGCTATGGTCATCAGGCATAACTGGTTGCTGCCCTGGTGTTTGGTCAGGGCGACGAATTCATAGAGTCTGGTCAGCTTTTATTTCGATTGCGTTCTTGGCATAACTCTTCGACATCCTTAGCGGTCTGTCAAAGTTATAGGGTCAAGCCGCACGAGCAATTAGTACTGGTTAGCTGAACGCATTACTGCGCTTACACACCCAGCCTATCAACGTCCTGGTCTAGAACGACTCTTCAGGGGGGTCAAGCCCCCGGCAGATCTCATCTTGAAACGAGTTTCCCGCTTAGATGCTTTCAGCGGTTATCTCTTCCACACATAGCTACCCTGCGATGCCACTGGCGTGACAACAGGTACACCAGAGGTGTGTCCACTCCGGTCCTCTCGTACTAGGAGCAGGCTTCCTCAAATCTGCAGCGCCCACGGAAGATAGGGACCAAACTGTCTCACGACGTTTTAAACCCAGCTCACGTACCTCTTTAAATGGCGAACAGCCATACCCTTGGGACCGACTACAGCCCCAGGATGAGATGAGCCGACATCGAGGTGCCAAACACCGCCGTCGATATGAACTCTTGGGCGGTATCAGCCTGTTATCCCCAGAGTACCTTTTATCCGTTGAGCGATGGCCCTTCCATACAGAACCACCGGATCACTATGTCCTGCTTTCGCATCTGCTCGACTTGTCAGTCTCGCAGTTAAGCACGCTTATGCCATTGCACTATTAGCACGATGTCCGACCGTACCTAGCGTACCTTCGAACTCCTCCGTTACGCTTTGGGAGGAGACCGCCCCAGTCAAACTGCCTACCATGCACTGTCCCCGATCCCGATAAGGGACCTGGGTTAGAACCTCAAACGCACCAGGGTGGTATTTCAACGTTGGCTCCATGAGATCTAGCGACCTCACTTCAAAGCCTCCCACCTATCCTACACAGATCCGTTCAAAGTCCAATACAAAGCTACAGTAAAGGTTCATGGGGTCTTTCCGTCTTTCCGCGGGGAGATTGCATCATCACAAACATTTCAACTTCGCTGAGTCTGCGGAGGAGACAGTGTGGCCATCGTTACGCCATTCGTGCAGGTCGGAACTTACCCGACAAGGAATTTCGCTACCTTAGGACCGTTATAGTTACGGCCGCCGTTTACTGGGACTTCAATCAAGAGCTTGCACCCCATCATTTAATCTTCCAGC
>JASGIT010000001.1:2280000-3255000 GCA_047601665.1 Acidovorax sp. | reverse complement strand
ACCAGCCTGATAAGGGTGGTTCATGAGGATGGTGTGGTCCCGATCCGGGCTGGTGGAGATCATGGCGATGGGCACGCCCGTGACTTGGGTGATGCGCTCCAGGTAGTTGCGGGCGGCCTGGGGCAGTTGGTCGTAGACCGTGACGCCGACGGTGGATTCGCTCCAGCCCGGCAGGGTTTCGTAGACCGGTTGGCAGCGTGCGATGTCGTCCGCCCCCAGGGGCAGCAGGTCGATGCGTTCGCCGTCGAGTTCGTAGCCGACGCACAGTTGCAGTTCGGCCAAGCCGTCGAGCACGTCGAGCTTGGTGATGCACAGGCCCGAGAGGCCGTTGACCTGCGCACTGCGCTTGAGCAGCGCCGCGTCGAACCAGCCACAGCGGCGGCTGCGGCCTGTGGTCACGCCCTTTTCCGCGCCCACGGTGCTCATGTGGTAGCCAGGGGTGCCGGGCTTTTCCCATTCCAGTTCGGTCGGGAACGGGCCGCCGCCGACGCGGGTGCAGTACGCCTTGGTGATGCCCAGGATGTAGTGCAGCAGGCCCGGCCCGACGCCCGAGCCTGCGGCGGCGTTGCCCGCCACGCAGTTGCTGGAGGTGACGTAGGGATAGGTGCCATGGTCCACGTCGAGCAGCGTGCCCTGCGCACCTTCGAACAGCAGGTTCGCGCCTGCGGCATGGGCCTCGTTCAATTCGCGCGAAACGTCGGCCATCATGGGGCGCAGCAGTTCGGCGTGGCGCATGGCTTCTTCGTAGACCGGTTCGAACTGCACCGCGCCATCGCGCATGTAGGGCTTGAGCGCATCGCCGAAGGTGAAGCTGCCCGAGCCCAGATAGGTTTGCAGCACATGGTTGTGCAGCGAGAGCAGTTCGCGCAGCTTGGCGGCGAAGCGCTCCGGGTACTTGAGGTCTTGCACGCGCAGAGCACGGCGCGCGATCTTGTCTTCATAGGCGGGGCCGATGCCACGGCCTGTGGTGCCGATCTTTTCGGCACCGCCCTGCTCTCTTGCGGCTTCGCGCGCCACGTCCAATGCGGCGTGGAAGGGCAGGATCAGCGGGCAGGCTTCGCTCACGCGCAGGCGCGAGCGCACTTCGACGCCAGCCTTTTCCAGGCCTTCGATTTCCTCGAACAGCTTGGCGGCGGAGAGCACCACGCCGTTGCCGATGTAGCACTTGACGCCGGGGCGCATGATGCCGCTGGGGATGAGATGCAGCGCCGTCTTGACGCCGTTGATGACGAGGGTGTGGCCCGCGTTGTGGCCGCCCTGGAAGCGCACCACGCCCTGTGCGGACTCGGTGAGCCAGTCCACCAGCTTGCCTTTGCCCTCGTCGCCCCACTGGGTGCCGACCACGACCACGTTGCGGCCTTTGCTTGTCTTCATGTTCAAACCTGTTGGATTGTCGGAATGCTTCAAATCAAATGGCCCGGACGGCCCACTGCCCTTCGATCTGCACGAGTTCGCGGTCGCAGTGGAATTCATCCACTTCGCTCTCGTGCCCCGGCAGCACGCACACCACGGTTTCACCCTGGCCGCGCAGGGCGGCGATGGCGGTGTTCATGTCTTGCCCTTCGCCCCAGGGCGCGCGGATGGCGGCGCGCAGCGGGCGCGGCGGCACCACGGCCACGAGTTGCTTCACGTCGAGGCTGAAACCCGCGGCGGGACGGTTGCGGCCGAAGACGGCCCCCACTTCGTCGTAGCGGCCGCCGCGCACCAGCGCATCGCTCGCGCCCTGGGCGTAGATGCCGAAGCGCATACCACTGTAGTAGGCGTAGCCGCGCAGGTCGGCCAGGTCGAACGTGACGCGCACGTCGCCCAGGCGCGAGGCCATCCATCTCAAATTTGATAGCTGCTCGCGCACGCCAGGTATGGGCTGGAGGGCTTTTTCAGCCTCATCCAGCACTTCCGGGCCGCCGTAGAGGCCCAGCAGCGCCCGCAGGCCTTCGCGCGAGGCTTGGGGAAAGCCGCGCGTCAGGGCGGCGAGTTCGCTGGCGTCCTTGGTGGCCAGCGCGGTGTGGACGGCGCTCAGCACCTGCGCGTCCACCGGTACGCCGGCGAGCAGGCTGCGCACGATGCGCACGTCGGCCAAGTCCACGCTGAAGCCGCGCACGTCGGCCACGCGCAGGCAGTCGAGCGCCAGGCGCAGGGCCTCGAGGTCGGCCTCCAGGCCCGCGTGGCCGTAGATTTCGGCGCCGAATTGCAGCGGCTCGCGGGTGGCGTGGGGCCGGTCGGGGCGGGTGTGCAGCACGGGGCCGCAGTAGCACAGGCGGGTGACGGCCTGGCGGTTGAGCAGATGGGCGTCAATGCGGGCGGCTTGCTGCGTCGTGTCGGCGCGCAGACCCAGGGAGCGGCCCGAGATCTGATCGACGAGTTTGAAGGTTTGCAAGTCCAGCGCCTCGCCCGTGCCGGTGAGCAGGGATTCGAGGTGCTCCAGCATCGGCGGCATGACCAATTCATAGCCGTAGCTGCGCGCCGTGTCGAGCAGCCCGCGGCGCAATTCTTCGATGTGCCGGGCCTCGGAGGGCAAAACATCGGCAATGTGATCCGGCAGGACCCAGGCGGACATGGAAAAGAGGGAGGCTGTTAAAAGCGCGATTCTACCGGCAGGGCTGGCGCCCCCAGCGTCACGCAAAGGCGAGCATGAGCAAACCCGCCAGGATGCACAGCAGCGCGAAGAAGCGGATTTGCCCGTCGCGCAGTTCGGCCAGTTGCAGAAACATCTTGCGCCACGCCGCCGGCGAGGCGAAGGGCAGCAGCCCTTCGAACACCAGCAGCAGCGCGAACGCGGCCCACAGGCTGTTGCCCCACTCCATGAGAGGGCCGCTTACTTGCGCGGCGCGGTGGGCGCTGCCGCCGGGGCCGCGCCGCCACGGAAGGCCTTGAAGAAGTCCGACGAGGACGGGTCGAGCACCATCACGTCGCTCTTCTTGTTGAAGCTGGCCTTGTAGGCGTCGAGGCTGCGGTAGAACTGGGCGAACTGCGGGTCGCGGCCAAAGGCCTCGGCGTAGATGCGGGACGCTTCGGCGTCGCCCTCGCCCTTGATCTTCTGCGCGTCGCGGTAGGCGTTGGCGATGGTGATTTCGCGCTGGCGGTCGGCCTCGGCGCGGATTTTTTCACCCTCGGCGGCGCCGGTGGAGCGCAGTTCGTTGGCAACGCGCTTGCGCTCGGCTTCCATGCGGCGGTAGACGGATTCGGTGATGGCCTCCACGTAGTCCACGCGGGTGATGCGCACGTCCACCACGTCCACGCCCCAGGGCTTGGCGCCGCGCACGGCGTCCAGCACTTCTTTTTTCACGTCGGCCATCAGCGCCTCGCGCTTGGTGGAGAGCAGTTCGCGCACGGTGCGGCGGTTGATTTCCTCCTGGAAGGCATTGCGCACCACGCGGTTGAGTTGCAGCGCGCCCGCGCTTTCGTCCATGCCCACGTTGCGGATGTAGGCCGACGGGTCGGAAATGCGCCAGCGCACGTACCAGTCGATCACCACACGCTGCTTTTCCGCGGTCAGCACGGGTTCGGTATCGGTGCTGTCGAGCGTGAGCAGGCGCTTGTCGATGTAGGTCACGTTCTGGAACGGCGGGGGCAGCTTGAAGTTCAGCCCCGGCTCGGTGATGACTTCCTTGATCTGGCCCAGCGCGTAGACCACGCCGAACTGGCGCTGATCGACCACGAAGAGCGTGGAACTCAAAAGCGCCAGCAGCACCAGGAGGGTGGAGACGAAGAAACCGATTCTGTTCACAAGACTCTCCTGGGGTCAGCGCCAATCGCGGTCACGGGTGCGGCCATCGCGGGAACGCGGGTCGGTGGCGGCAGGCGGCGCGGCGGGGGCAGGCGCGGCGCCGCCCGCGGGTTGCTGCTGCGTCTCGGCAGCGGCGGGGGCAGGCTGCTGGGCCACGTTCTGCATGATCTTGTCGAGCGGCAGGTACAGCAGGTTGGAGCCTTGGCGCGAGTCCACCAGCACCTTGGTGACGTTGCCGTAGATCTGCTGCATGGCGTCGAGGTACATGCGGTCGCGCGTGACCTGCGGGGCCTTCTGGTATTCGGTCAGCACGGCGCTGAAGCGCTGCGCGTCGCCCTGGGCCTGGGCCGCGATGCGCGACTTGTAGGCCGACGCTTCTTCCGTCAGCCGCGAGGCTGTGCCCTTGGCGCGCGGCACCACGTCGTTGGCGTAGGCCTGGGCCTCGTTCTTGGCGCGTTCGCGCTCCTGGCCAGCTTTCAGCACGTCGTCGAACGCGGCCTGCACCTGCTCGGGCGGGCGCACGCCGCCTTGCTGCAGGTTGATGCCGACCACTTCGACGCCGATGTTGTAGCGGTCAAGGATGGTTTGCATGAGCACGCGCACGCGCGGGGCGATCTGGTCGCGCTCTTCGGACAGGGCGGTGTCCATGCGCATCTTGCCGACCACTTCGCGCACTGCGGTTTCGGCGGCCTGGACCACGGCGTCCGCCGGGTTCTTGCTCTCGAACAGCCAGGCGCGCGCGTCGCTCAGGCGGTATTGCACGGCGAACTTGATCTCGACGATGTTCTCGTCTTCCGTCAGCATGGCCGAATCGCGCAGACCGGTGCTCTTGATGATGCTGTCGCGCCCCACGTCCGCCGAGCGGATTTGCGTGACGAAGACCAGCTCGTGCTTCTGGATGGGGTACGGCAGCCGCCAGTTGAAGCCCGCGCCCACCGTGCTCTTGTACTTGCCGAACTGGGTGATGACGGCCTGCTGACCTTCCTGCACGATGAAGAAACCCGTGCCCAGCCAGATCAGCACGGCAATGGCGGCGAGCACGCCCACGCCGATGCCGGCGCCCTTCATGTCGGGCTGGAAGCCGCCGCCATTGCCGTTGTTGCCGCCGTTGCCCGACGGCTTGTTGCCGAACAGGCCCGAGATCTTGCGGTTCAGGTCGCGCCAGAGTTCGTCCAGATCGGGCGGCTGGCCGCCGCCGGAGCCCTGCGGGCGCGGGCGCTGCGGCTCCTGCGGCGGGCGTTCCTGTGGCGGCGGACGGTTGTCGTCATTGCCTTGGTGGTCGTCGCCCCGGCCCCAGCGCGGATCGTTCAGGTTGAACATTCCGCGGATGCGTTCCGGCAGCATCGCCCAGCGGGGGGCGCGGATGAGAGGATTCATGCGAAGGGTCTCAGAATGGGGTGGGCCTGGGCCAAACCCGCCATTGTGCCCAATCAAAGGGCGTCGCTTGGCAATTCAGCCGTATGGTCTGGGGTCATGCCCGGCCCGCGCTCGGTCAGCACGATGCGGGACAGTTGCTGGCGCAGCGCGGCCAGGCCCTCGCCCGCCCGCGCGCTCACGAACAGCCGTGGAACGCGCTGGCCGTCGAGGTCGTATTCGTCTTGCAGCGCGGACGGCCTTTGGCCTTCGGGCAAGGCATCGAGCTTGTTGAAGACCAGCACCTGGGGAATATCGGCGGCGTCGATCTCGGCCAGCACGCGCTGCACCTGGGCGATCTGCTCGGGGAAATGCGGGTTGGCGGCATCGACCACGTGCAGCAGCAGGTCGGCGTCCACCGCCTCCTGCAGCGTGGCCTGGAAGGCATCGACCAGGCCGTGCGGCAGGTCGCGGATGAAGCCCACGGTGTCGGATAGCGACACGCTGCGCCCCGCCTCGCCCAGATACAGCTGGCGCGTGGTGGTATCGAGCGTGGCGAACAACTGGTCGGCCGCATAGGCGCGGGCCTTGACCAGGGCGTTGAACAGCGTGGACTTGCCCGCGTTGGTATAGCCGACGAGCGAGATGTTGAACGTGTCGCGCCGCTCGCGCTGGCGGCGCTGGGTGGCGCGCTGGCGCTTGACCTTGAGCAGCCGCTCGCGCGTGCGCTTGATGGCGTCGCCGATCATGCGGCGGTCGAGCTCGATCTGCGTCTCGCCCGGCCCGCCGCGCGTGCCGATGCCGCCGCGCTGGCGCTCCAGGTGCGACCAGCGGCGCACCAGGCGCGTGCTCAGGTACTGCAGGCGCGCGAGCTCGACCTGGAGCTTGCCCTCGTGGCTGCGCGCACGCTGGGCGAAGATTTCCAGGATCAGCAGGGTCCGGTCGTTGACCGGCAGTTGCAGGTGGCGCTCCAGGTTGCGCTGCTGGGCCGGGCTCAACGCCTGGTCGAACAGCACCTCCACCGCGCCATGCAGCTGGGCCAGCTCGCGGATTTCATCGGCCTTGCCGCTGCCCACGAACAGCGCCGCATCGGGCGCCTTGCGTTTGCAGGCCAGGCGCGCGACGGGTTCCAGGCCGGCGGTTTGCGCCAGCAGGCCCAGTTCTTCGAGTTCGCCATCGAAATGGGGCAGACCGAAGTCCACCCCGACCAGAACGACCGGAGCGGGCAAATTAAGCGCCGCTCGGCTCGCCTGCCGCTTCCGCCGTGGAGAAGTTCACGGCGCGGCCCGGCACGATGGTGGAAATGGCGTGCTTGTAGACCATTTGCGTGACCGTGTTGCGCAGCAGCACGACGTATTGGTCGAAGGATTCGATCTGGCCTTGCAGCTTGATGCCGTTGACCAGATAGATCGACACCGGCACATGTTCGCGGCGCAGCGCGTTCAGGAACGGGTCTTGGAGGAGTTGGCCTTTATTGCTCACGATATTCTCCGTGTTCAAAAGAGTTGTTGTTGTGATGCGGCGACCTTACCACAGGCCGCCGGTCCTTATGCCCCGCCGTCCTTGTCGGCGTAGGGATTATGCGAAGTCTTCATCTCGATGCGCAGCGGCGTGCCCACCAGGTTGAATTCCTTGCGGAAGCGCCCTTCCAGAAAGCGCTTGTAGGCCTCGGTCACGTGCTCCAGCGAGTTGCCGTGGATCACGATGACCGGAGGATTCATGCCGCCCTGGTGCGCATAGCGCAGCTTGGGGCGGAACATGCCACTCTTCTTCGGCGCTTGAAACTGCACCGATTCCAGCAGCAGGCGCGTGAGCACCGGCGTGGGCATCTTGCACGTGGCCGCCTTGTGCGCCTGCGCGATCGACGACCACAGCGGCCCCAGGCCCTGGCGCTTCTTGGCGGAGATGTAGTGCAGCGTGGCGAATTTCAAGAACGACAGGCGCGTTTCTATCGATCGCTCCAGCATCTGGCGCTGGTAGTCGTCCACCGCGTCCCACTTGTTCACGGCCAGCACCACGGCGCGGCCGCTCTCCAGGATGTAGCCCGCGATGTGCGCGTCCTGGTCGGTCACGCCCTGCGTGGCGTCGAGCAGCAGCAGCACGACGTTGGCGGATTCGATGGCCTGCAGGGTCTTGACGACCGAGAATTTCTCGATGGCCTCGAACACCCTGCCCTTGCGGCGCAGGCCCGCCGTGTCGATCAGCTCGAAGCGCTGGCCGTTGCGCTCGAACGGCACGGAAATCGCGTCGCGCGTGGTGCCGGGCATGTCGAAGGCGACCAGGCGCTCTTCGCCCAGCCAGGTGTTGATGAGGGTGGACTTGCCCACGTTGGGCCGCCCCGCCACGGCGAGCTTGATGGGGCCCTGGCCCGCGTCCTCGGCCTCTTCCTCCGGCTCGGGCAGGTTCAGCGGCGCCAGCGCCTGATCGACCAGGCTGCGCACGCCCTGGCCGTGCGCGGCGGACACGGGCAGCACTTCGCCCAGGCCCAGTTCGTAGAACTCGGACAGCTGCGCGCCCGCCTGCATTCCCTCGGCCTTGTTGGCGACCAGCACGCAGGGCTTGCCCAGGCGGCGCAGGTAGATGGCGATGTCGTGGTCTTGCGCCGAGACGCCCGCGCGCGCGTCGAGCACGAAGACCACCACGTCGGCCTCGGCCACGGCCTGCTGGGTCTGCTTGGCCATTTCGCGGAAGATGCCGCTGCCCGCATCGGGCTCGAAGCCGCCGGTGTCGATGACGATGTACTCGTGCTTGCCCTGGCGGCCATTGCCGTAGTGCCGGTCGCGGGTCAGGCCCGCGAAGTCGGCCACGATGGCGTCACGGGACTTGGTCAGCCGGTTGAACAGCGTGGATTTGCCGACGTTGGGCCGCCCCACGAGGGCGATGACGGGTTTCATCATTCAGGGCGGAACCCGTAGACGCCGCCGTTGCGGGTGACCACGACCAGCGTGTCCCCCGCCGCCACGGGCTCGGCAGCGATGCCGGAGCCGTCGGTGGTCAGCCGGTTGAGCAGCGCGCCATCTTCCTTGTTCAGCAGGAACACGGAGCCGGTGTCGTCGCCCATGACCACGGCGCGGCCCAGCACCAGCGGGGCCGTGAGGTGGCGGTACAGCAGGCGGTCGGAAGTCCAGGCGCGCGAGCCGTCCGCGCGCTTCCAGGCCATCACGTTGCCGTTGCTTTCGGAGCCGAAGACGAAGCGCTCGTCGCCGCTCACGCCCGTGGCGCCGTTGGCGGTCTGGCTCCAGGCGACGGTGGCGCGGTCGGTGTTGACGCAGCCCACCGCCGTCTGGAAGGCGCGGGCGCAGACGCTTTCGCCCACGCGGCTGGTATGGCCCACGAGTTCGACCAGGCGCTCCACGTCGTTGGTGCCACGCGCGGTGGCGATGGGGGCCTCCCACTTGATGCTGCCGTTGTCGGGGTTGTAACCCACCAGGCGGCCCGACATGCCTGCCACCAGGGTATCGCCCAGGGGCATGAGCACGCCGGCGTGGCGCAGCACCAGCGGCTCGCCGGGGCGCTGCTGCGTCCACAGGCGCTTGCCGGTGGCACCGTCGTAGGCGGTGAGGGAGCGGTCTGCCGCCAGCACGAACACGCGCTCGCCCGCCACCAGCGGGGCGGTGAAGACCTGCGCGGGCAGGCTCTTGCGCCAGGCTTCGCGGCCATCGGCCAGCACCACGAGTTCGTTGTCCTGGGTGACCACGGCGCTGCGCTTGCCGTCCGTGCCCACGCCGGCCGACAGCGGCTTGCCCACGTTGGTGCGCCAGAGGTCGCCGCCGGTGCGCACGTCGATCGCGGCCACGGTACCGTCGCCCGAAGCCAGCGTGACCAGCGTGCCGTTGACCTGCGGGGTGAGCGAGATGCGGCCCATGGGGCCGATCTTGGCCGTCCACGCCTGGCGCACGCCCAGCACGGGGGTGAAGGTGCCGATCTCGGCGGGCTTGGGGGCCTTGGAGCCGCCGAAGTCGAAGTAGGAACAGCCGGTGAGCGCGACAGACAGCACGCAAACGGCCAATGCGGAACGTCGCAGCATCATTTCTTCTCTCCCTGTTGCGGCTGCGCGCCCAGCGCGTTGAGCTTGGCTTCGACCAGGCGGCGGTATTCCAGGTCGGCGTCGAAGCGCTGGTACGCCTGCTGGTAGGCGGCGATGGCCTCGGCCTTTTTGCCTTGCAGGGCGTAGACGTCGCCCCGCGCGTCGTTGGCGGCGGCTTCGAATTCGGGCGGCAGGTTGCCGGTCAGGCGCTGCAGCGCCTCGTCGTATTTTTGCTGCTGCGCCAGCAGGCTGGCGAGGCGCAGGCGCGCAATGGCCTGGTGGCCGGGGTCGGCAGCGCTGTCGGCCACCCAGGTGAGCGCGGCCTTGGCTTCGTCGAGCTTACCCGCGTCCACCAGGGCCTTGGCGGTTTGCAGGCCCGCGAGGCCCGCCTGGACGGTGCCGCCGTAGTTCGTCTTGAGGTCGTTGAAGGCTTGTTCGATGCGGGCCGTGTCCCTGACGGCGATGGCGGCGTCCACCGCGTCGGACAGCGCCGCGGCCTGCGCGGCCTGGCGGTTCTGCCAGTACTGGTAGCCGTTCCAGGCGGCAAAGCCGCCGAAGACGATGATCAGCACGATGCTGATGAGGGTGCCCCAGGTGGCCCAGAACGCCTTGAGTTGGTCTAGCTGCTCTTGTTCTTCGAGGTCGAGGTGTTGTGCCATGTATCAGTCAGTCCGGATTCAAGCGGGGGATTGTAGGGTGGCGGCCCATTGCGCCACACCGGCCAGGGGGAGTTCGGCCTGCGCGCCGCTGCCGTCGCGCAGGGCTTTGGCGGTAACGCCGCCGCGCGCCAGCTCGTCCGCGCCGAAGACGAGGGCATGGCGCGCGCCGCTGGCGTCGGCTTTTTTGAACTGGGCCTTCATGCTGCCAGGGCCTTCCGCGCCGCCCGCGTGCTGCACCACGTTCAACCCGGCAGCGCGCAGCGCCTCCAGCGTGGCGATGACGGGGGCCAGCGGCGTGCCGGGCGGGACGATGGCGTACACGTCCGCCGCCGCGCCGGGCATGGCGAGGTCCAACTCGTCGGCCAGCAGCAGCAGGCGCTCGATGCCGAGACCGAAGCCCACGGCGGGAGCGCCCTTGCCGCCCAGTTGCTCGATCAGGCCGTCGTAGCGCCCGCCGCCGCACACCGTGCCTTGCGAGCCGAGATGGTCGGTCACCCACTCGAACACGGTGAGGTTGTAGTAGTCCATGCCGCGCACCAGGCGCGGGTTCACGCGGTATTCGAGGCCCACGGCTTCGAGCGCGGCGCGCACGGCGTCGAAGTGGGCGCGCGATGCGTCGCCCAGGAAGTCCATGAGCTGGGGCGCGGCTTCGATCAGCGGCTGCATGGCGGGGTTCTTGCTGTCGAGGATGCGCAGCGGGTTGCTGTGCAGGCGGCGGCGCGCTTCTTCGTCCAGTTGGTCCTGGTGCTGCTCGAAGTGGCGGATCAGCGCCTCGCGGTGTTCTCGGCGTTCGGCGGGCTGGCCCAGGCTGTTGATTTCGAGCCGCACATGCTGGCCCTCGACCAGGCCCAGCTCGCGCCACAGCGCGCGGGCGACGAGGATGATTTCCGCGTCCACGTCGGGCCCCGCGAAGCCCAGCGCCTCCACGTCCAGCTGGTGGAACTGGCGGTAGCGGCCCTTCTGCGGGCGCTCGTGGCGGAACATGGGGCCGTGCGTCCACAGGCGCAGCGGGCCGTTGTAGAGCGCGTTGTGCTCGACCATGGCGCGCACGATGCCGGCGGTGGCCTCGGGGCGCAGCGTGAGCTTGTCGCCGTTCATCGCGTCGGTGAAGGAGTACATCTCCTTTTCGACGATGTCTGTCACCTCGCCCAGTCCGCGCACGAACAGCGCCGTGGGCTCGACGATGGGCGTCAGCAGGTACTGGTAGCCGTAGCGGCCCAGCACCTTGCGCACCGCCGCCTCGAACCACTGCCAGCGCGCGGAGGTGGGCAGCTTCTCGGTGCGCGGCACCGAGGCGGGCAGGATGTCGTTCATGCCCTTGACGGCGCTCAGCTTCTGCACTTTGCTCACGAGAGTGTTTCCCTGGAATTTGAATAAAATAGGCCTCCAGCGCTTATGGAACAAGCGCTAGCAGCTATTATTTTTATAGTAGATCAACGGGAGCCAAAACGCCGCTCGACGTACTGCTCGACGATGGCGTGGAACTCCTCGGCAATGCGCTCGCCGCGCAGGGTCAGGGCCTTCTCGCCGTCGATGAACACGGGCGCGGCGGGCGCCTCGCCGGTGCCGGGCAGGCTGATGCCGATGTCGGCGTGCTTGCTCTCGCCCGGGCCGTTGACGATGCAGCCCATCACGGCCACCTTCATGCCCTCCACGCCAGGGTAGCGCGCGCGCCACACGGGCATCTGCGCGCGCAGGTAGTCGTCGATCTGCTTGGCCAGTTCCTGGAACGTGGTGCTGGTGGTGCGCCCGCAGCCCGGGCAGGCCGTGACGCTGGGCACGAACACGCGCAGGCCCAGCGACTGCAGGATTTCGGACGCCACCACCACCTCCTGCGTGCGCGCCTCGCCCGGCTGGGGCGTGAGCGAGACGCGGATGGTGTCACCAATGCCCTCCTGCAGCAGGATGGACAGGGCCGTGGCCGACGCCACCGTGCCCTTGGTGCCCATGCCCGCTTCGGTCAGGCCCAGGTGCAGCGCGTAGTCGCAGCGGCGCGCGAGTTCGCGGTACACGGCAATCAAGTCCTGCACGCCGCTGACCTTGCACGAGAGGATGATCTGGTCGCCGTTCAGGCCCATGGACTCGGCCAGCTTCGCGGATTCGATGGCCGAGGTGATCAGCGCCTCGTACATGACCTGGCGCGCCTCCCAGGGCTGGGCGCGGCGGCTGTTGGCGTCCATCAGGCTCGCCAGCAGTTCCTGGTCCAGGCTGCCCCAGTTCACGCCGATGCGCACGGCCTTGTCCCAGCGCATGGCGGCCTCGATCATCTGGCCGAACTGCTTGTCCTTCTTGTCGCCCTTGCCCACGTTGCCGGGGTTGATGCGGTACTTGCTCAGCGCCTCGGCGCAGGCCGGGTATTCGGTCAGCAGGCGGTGGCCGTTGTAGTGGAAGTCGCCCACCAGCGGCACGCTTTCGCCCATGCGGTCGAGCTGCTCGCGGATGTAGGGCACGGCCTGCGCGGCCTCGGGCGTGTTCACAGTGATGCGCACGAACTCCGAGCCGGCCTGCGCCAGTTCCTTGACCTGGATGGCGGTGCCGATGGCGTCCACCGTGTCGGTGTTGGTCATGGACTGCACGCGCACCGGCGCGTCGCCGCCCACGGTGACCACGCGGCCACCCCAGGCGACGCGCGCCTGGCGCGTGCGGCGGGGCAGCGGAGCCGACACCGCCACGGGTTGTGCAATGGGTTCTTGCATTACTTCACCTCAAAGCGCGCCACGTTGTCGCGCGACACCGCCTTCAAGTCGAACGGCTTGCCGCGCACGGACACGGCGGTCACGTCCACCTTGCCCACCACCACGGCCAGCGGCGGCTTGCCGGTGGCCTGGGCCGTTTCGCCCGGCTGCAGGCTGCGCTGGAACGTGACGGCGCCCGTGGCGTCGCGCACCTGCACCCACGATTCGGCGCTGGCGCGGAATTCGATGATGCCCTCCGCTGCGGGGGCGGAGGCCACGGGCGCTGGGGCCGCCGCAGGCACGCTGGCGGCAGGGGCCAGCGCGGCGGGCGCCTGGGCGGTCAATGCGGGAGCCGCAGGCTCCATGGCGGGCACGGGCTCCGCCACGGCAGGCTGGGAAGCCGGCTCCGCCGCTGCGGGCGCGACCGCCACCACCACCGTCTGTGTCGGGTGGGCCGGAGCGTCCGCCGCCTGCGGCTTCAGCCGCTCCAGCACGCTGCCGGGCACGAAATACACCAGCGCCGCCCCCACCAGCAGCGCCAGCACCGCCAGCCCCACCATGCGCGAACCCGCCCTGCTCCCGCCCACCGGCGTGCCCGTGCTGCGCACGGCGCCGCGCGGGCCGGGGTCTTTGAACGTCGCGTTGATGGAGGCATGTGCGGGCCCCAGGCTGGGCTGCTGGCCCTGCGGCAGCCGCGCGAGCACCGGGGCCGCGTCCACCCGCAGCGCACGGCAGATGCTGGAGGCCAGCGCGCGCGTGAACACCGCGTCGGGGAAGACGGAGTAATCGTCCTCCTCGAACGCCTGCAGCTTGTGCTCCGGCACCTTCATGGCGCCGGCCAGCGCGCCAATGTGCACGCCCGCCGCCTCCCGCGCCTGGCGCAGCAGCGCACCGGCCGTGGGTTCGGGCGCGCCGGGGGCGGCCCCTGCCGCGTTGTCCGCTGGCTGCACGTCACTCATTGAAATCACCTCGTTCATAGGCAGCGAATTCGCTCGATTCGGGGAACCGCTGGCGCAGTTGCACGACGAGTTCCTGCATCGCCCTGCGGTTGCCCAGGGCCCGTTCGATCTTGATGCCCAGCCACAGCGACTGGGCATTGGCCAGGTCGCTGTTGTTCAGGCGGCGGATGTAGAACTGCGCGCGCTGCAACTCGCCCCGGCGCTGCAGCAACGCCGCGAGGTTGTAGCCCACCACGGGGTTGCCGGGGTTGAGCTCGTAGGCCTTGAGCAGCGTCTGCTCGGCCTGGGCGGGCTGCCCCGCGGCTTGCTGGCACAGCCCCAGGGCCATGTAGGTCTTGTCGCGCGACTGGTAGCCGGGCTGCGCGAGCGCGCGGTTGAACTGCTGCTCGCTTTCGGCGTAGCGCTTTTGCTGGCACAGGAACCAGCCGTAGTTGTGCGCCACGTCGCTGTCGCGCGGACGCAGCGCAGACGCGCGCTGGAAGCTGTCGTCCGTCAGTTCGTTCTCGCCCAGGCGCATGTAGATCAGGCCGCGCAGGTTGTAGGCGTCGGCATTGTCGGGGTCCAGGATCAGCGCCTGCTTGACCTCGTCCAGCGCCACCGTGGTCTTGCCCGACTGGAAGTAGTTGGCCGCAAGCTCCAGGCGGATGCGCGCGCGGCGGCTCGCCTCGGTTTCGTCGGACTGGGTGGCAATGTCCGTGCCCGCCGGCGGCGTGCCCAGCCCCCGGCCCGCACAGCCCGCCAGGGCCGCCAGCGCCAGGGCCGCGGCGCCCAGCCGCCACCTGTTCACAGCCAATCGCATCATCCAGCCACTCCTAGACGGGTTTGAGTTCAATGGTGCGCTGGCGCGCCATGCGCTCGGCGGCGCGCGTGCGGTCTTTCACGTCGCCCGCGAGCTGGCCGCAGGCGGCGTCGATATCGTCGCCGCGCGTCTTGCGCACCGTGGTGACGATGCCCGCGTCGGCCAGCAGCTTGGCAAAAGCCGTCACCTGCCTGGCGGGCGAGCGCAGCAGCCCCGACGCGGGGAAGGGGTTGAACGGAATCAGGTTGAACTTGCACCAGGCCTTGCCCTGGCCATGGGCGCGCACCAGCTCGATCAGCTGGCGGGCATGTTCGGGCTGGTCGTTCACGCCGTCCAACATGCAATATTCGAAGGTGATGAAGTCGCGCGGCGCGGGGTCGAGGTAGCGCTGGCAGGCTTCCATCAACTCCGCCAGCGGGTACTTGCGGTTCAGCGGCACGAGGTGGTCGCGCAGCGCATCGTTGGGCGCGTGCAGCGACACGGCCAGCGCCACCGGGCAGTCCTGCGCGAGCCGGTCCATCATGGGCACCACGCCCGAGGTGGACACGGTGACGCGGCGGCGCGACAGGCCGTAGCCGTGGTCGTCGAGCATGGCGCGCAGCGCGGGGACGAGCGCCGTGTAGTTCTGCAGCGGCTCGCCCATGCCCATCATCACCACATTGGAGATCACGCGCTCCTGCGTGCCCAGGCGCTTGCGCAGCGCATGTTCGGCAAACCAGAGCTGGGCCAGGATTTCACCCGTGGTGAGGTTGCGGCTGAAGCCCTGGTGCCCCGTGGAGCAGAAGCGGCAGCCCACGGCGCAGCCTGCCTGCGACGAGACGCACAGCGTGCCCCGGTCGTCTTCCGGGATGAATACGGATTCAACGGCGTTGCCGTCTCCCACGTCGAACAGCCATTTGACCGTGCCGTCCGCCGAGGCGTGCTCGGTGACCACGGGCAGGGCCGTGACGTGGGCGTTGTGTTTGAGTTTTTCGCGCAGCGACTTGGCCAGATCGCTCATCTGGTCGAAGTCGCTCGCGCCGCGCTGGTGGATCCAGCGGAACAGCTGCGTGGCGCGGAAGCGTTTTTCGCCCAGGCGCTCGCAGAAGGCGGCCAGCCCGTCCAGATCGAAGTCGAGAAGGTTCGTCATGTCTGCACGGATGGCCACGGGCGTGGATTAACGCGAGTAGACGTTCATGCCGGGGAAGAAGAAGGCCACTTCCACGGCAGCGGTTTCAGCGGCGTCGGAGCCGTGCACGGCGTTGGCATCGATGCTGTCGGCGAAGTCGGCGCGGATGGTGCCCTTCTCGGCCTTCTTGGGGTCGGTGGCGCCCATCAGTTCGCGGTTCTTCAGGATGGCGTTCTCGCCTTCCAGCGCCTGGATCATCACGGGGCCGGAGATCATGAAGTCCACCAGGTCCTTGAAGAAGGGGCGCTCCTTGTGCACGGCGTAGAACTGTTCGGCTTCCAGGCGCGACAGGTGGGCCATCTTGGCGGCCACGACCTTCAGGCCGGCGGCCTCGAAGCGGGCGTAGATCTGGCCGATCACGTTCTTGGCGACGGCGTCGGGCTTGATGATGGAGAGAGTGCGTTCGATAGCCATTTTTCGTGTTTCCTAGAGGTTGAAAAGTATTTTCTGCAACAAGGGGCAAAGCCTTTGATTTTAACGTCCGCCGCGGCGCTGGCCGCCATTGCCGCGCTTTTGGTTCTGGCGCTGGCGCAGCACGCTGTCGTGGCCGATGTAGCCGAGAGAGGTTTTCATGGGATCGGGCTGGCCGTTGCCGCCATTACCGCCCTTGCCCGCATTGGGGTTGCGCCCCCATGCCTTCGGCTGCTGCGCCGGGGGAGCGGCCTTGCCCTGCCCTCGCCCCCCTTGCGGGCCGCGTGCATTACGCTGGCCGGGAGCCTGGCGTGGCGGCTGTGGCTGTTGCATCCCGGCGGCCTGCATCAGCGCCTTGATGTCGCGCTCGTCCAGTTCCACCCAGGCGCCGCGCTTGAGGCCGCGCGGCAGCAGCATGGCGCCGTAGCGGATGCGGATCAGGCGGCTCACGGCGTGGCCCACGGCCTCGAACATGCGGCGCACTTCGCGGTTGCGGCCTTCGGAGATGGTGACGCGGTACCAGCAGTTCACGCCCTCGCCGCCGCCGTCGCCGATCGCGCCGAAGGCGGCCATGCCGTCTTCGAGCTGCACGCCGTCGAGCAGGCGCTGGCGCTCTTCGTCGCTCAAGGCGCCCAGCACGCGCGCGGCGTATTCACGCTCCAGGCCGAAGCGCGGATGCATGAGCTTGTTGGCCAGGTCGCCCGAACTGGTGAACAGCAGCAGGCCCTCGGTGTTCAGGTCCAGCCGCCCCACGGACTGCCACTTGCCCTGCGCCAGGCGCGGCAGCTTGCGGAACACCGTCGGGCGGTTCTGCGGGTCGTCGTGCGTAACCACCTCGCCCACGGGCTTGTGGTACGCGATCACGCGCACCGGTGGCGGCTCGATGCGCAGGCGGATGGGCTTGCCGTTGATCTTGACCTGGTCGCCGTACTGCACGCGCTGGCCGATGTGCGCCGGCTCGTTGTTGACGGAAATGCGCCCTTCGAGGATCAGCTGCTCCATCTCGATGCGCGAGCCCAGCCCGGCCTGGGCCAGCACTTTGTGCAGCTTGGGCGTTTCGGCCTGGGGCTGGAGCACCCGCTTCGGGGGCGGCAAGTCGGCACGCTCTTCATCGGCATCCAGCGCGCCGGAGACCACGTCGTCAAAGCGATAGCCCTCGGCGGTGGGAGGGGCCTCTTTTTGGGGGCGCGGCGCGCGGCCTGCATTACCTGGGTTACCGGGCTTGAGGGACTCGTCGGTCATGGCGGTGTGGTTTCTTCGGCGGGGGATTCGGAAGGCGGGAACAGTGCGCCTGCTTCGTTTTCAGGAGCGTTCAGCGTAGCCAGCACCTGGGCTTGCACGCCCGCGTCTTCGAGCATGGGCAGCTGGTCGAGCGACTGCAGGCCCAGGTCGTCCAGGAATTGGCGCGTGGTGGCGAACAGCGCCGGACGGCCCACGGTTTCGCGGTGGCCTATGGCCTCGACCCAGCCCCGGTCTTCGAGCTGCTTGAGGATGAGGCTGTTCACCGTCACGCCGCGAATGTCCTCGATGTCGCCGCGCGTCACGGGCTGGCGGTAGGCGATGATGGCCAGGGTTTCGAGCGTGGCGCGGGTGTAGCGCGGCGGCTTTTCGGGGTGCAGCCGGTCCAGGTATTCGCGCATGGCGGGGCGGCTCTGGAAGCGCCAGCCCGTGGCCACGGGCACGAGCTCCAGCCCGCGCTGCGCCCAGTCCTGCTGCAAATCGAGCAGCAGCGCCTTGACCGTGTCCGCGCCCAGGGCATCATCGAACAGCGTGCGCAGCTCGCGCAGCGCCACGGGCTGCTGCGCGCAGAGCAAGGCGGTTTCTAGCACCCGTTTGGCATCTGCCGTGTTCATGGATTCAGGCGCGCGCACAGGGCGCGGCGGGCTATGGAAGGGTTGTTCACAGGGCGCTGCGCGAAGGATTTGCACTGCACCGGGGCCTGGGCAAAGGCACCAGGCAAGACAGCATGGCTATGCAGCCATCTGGGCCGGATTGTATTCCAGCCCCCATTCGACCAGGGCTTGCCGCATATCGACCGGAAGCGGCGCATGGAATTCCAGCGCCTGGCCGGTGACGGGGTGCGTGAAGGCCAGCCGGAACGCATGGAGCGCCTGCCGCGCCAGCCCCGCCGCTTCCGCGCCGCCGTACAGCGCGTCCGCCACCAGCGGGTGGCCTATGGACGCCATGTGCACGCGGATCTGGTGCGTGCGCCCGGTGTGCAGCGTGCAGCGCACCAGGCAGCCCGCGTTGTTGCCCGCCAGTTCGTCGATGTCGGTGCGCGCCGGTTTGCCCGCGTGCTGCGCCAGGTCCACCACCGCCATGCGCAGGCGGTTGCGCGGGTCGCGGCCTATGGGCGCCTGCACCGTGCGCCGGGCGGCGCCAGACCAAGCGCGGTGCGCCAGGGCGAGGTATTGGCGGCTGACGTGGCGCTCGGCGATCAGGCGCACCAGCGCGTCCATGGTGGCCCGGTCGCGCGCCACGACCATGAGGCCGCTGGTGTCTTTGTCGAGCCGGTGCACGATGCCCGCGCGCGGCAGCAGCATGGCGCGCGGGTCGCGCGCCATCAGGCCGTTGAGCAGGGTGCCGCTCCAGTTGCCGGGCGCGGGGTGCACCACCAGGCCCGCGGGCTTGTCGACGACCAGCAGGTGTTCGTCTTCGTACACCACGGGCACCGGCACGGGCTCGGGCTTGAACGCCTGGCTTTGCTGCGTGGGGCGGATTTCTATGTGGAGCGCATCGCCCGCCTTGACCTTGTGCGCGGGCTTGAGGTGCGCGGCCCCGTTGACGAGAACGAAGCCCTGCGCCAGCAGTTGCTGCAAATAGCTGCGCGACAGTTCGGGCACCAGCTCGGCCAGGGCCTTGTCGAGCCGCGTGCCGTGCCGGGCCGCGTCTATGGCGAGCTGGCGGTGCTCGGCGGCGTCGGCGCCGAGTTCGTCCGCGTCTTCCGCGCTGGTCAACGCGCGGGCAGGTAGCGCGACGGATCGACCGGCTTGCCCTGGCGGCGGATCTCGAAGTGCAGCTTCACGCGGTCGGCGTCGGTGCTGCCCATTTCGGCGATCTTCTGGCCCTTCTTGACGGTCTGGTCTTCCTTGACCAGCAGGCGCTGGTTGTGCGCATAGGCCGTGAGGAAGGTGTTGTTGTGCTTGAGGATGATGAGGTTGCCGTAGCCGCGCAGGCCCGCGCCCGCGTAGACCACGCGGCCGTCGGCAGCGGCGACCACCGGGTCGCCCGCCTTGCCGCCAATGTCGAAGCCCTTGTTGCGCGCCTCGTCAAAGCCCGCGACCAAATTGCCCGAGGCCGGCCAGATGAAGTTCGCCTCCTCGTCGCCCGCGGCAGCCACGGGGGCGGGCGCGGGCGCAGGCGCGGCCGCCGGCGCGGAGGCCGCGGCCACGGGGGCCGATGCGCCCTTGACGGGCTGGGGCGCGATGGTGGAGGAAGTAACGGGCTGCGTGACCACGCCCGTGCCCGCGGCAGCGACGGCCGCCACGGGCGGCACCACGCGCAGCACCTGGCCGACTTCGATGATGTTGGGGTTTTCCAGGTTGTTCCAGCGGACGATGTCTTTCCACGACTGGCCGTTGTCCAGGCCGATGCGAATCAAGGTGTCCCCAGGCTTGACCGTGTAGTAGCCCGGCTTGCCCGCGTTTTCGGCCCCTGGCAGGGGCTTGGGGGCATCGACGACAGCGCCCGGCGTGGCAACCATCGAGCCCTTGTCTTCCACGGGAGCCCTGTTGACCGACGTTCCGCAACCCGCGAGCACCAAGCCCGCCAGCACCACCGAACCCCAGCTTACAAGACGACCACGCGATACAAACATAACAATTCTTTCCTTCAGGCAACCCCCGATTTTAGAGGGACAAAGTGAACGGTTTCCAGCACGCTTTCCTTGAAGCCCTGGGCCGTCCTGTCGATAACGAGCAATACCTGCTGTCCGCTGACATGCTTTTGTATGGGCGCCACCAGCCGCCCGCCCACCGCCAGCTGGTCGCACCAGGCGGCGGGCACCGCCTCGCCGCCCGCAGCGGCGATGATGGCGGCGTAGGGCGCGCCCTTGGCGTAGCCCGCCATGCCGTCGCCAAAGATCAGGTGCACGTTGGTCAGCCGCAGGGGCCGCAGATTGGCGCGCGCGCGCTCGTGCAGGCCGCGCAGGCGCTCGATGGTGTAGACCTCGCGCGCCAGGCGGCCCAGCACGGCGGCCTGGTAGCCGCAGCCGGTGCCGATCTCCAGCACGCGGCCCGCCGTGCCCGCCTGCTGGATGACCTGCGCGCCCATCAACAGTTCCGCCATGCGCCCGACCACGCTGGGCTTGGAGATGGTCTGGCCCAGGCCGATGGGCAGGCTGGTGTCCTCGTACGCCTGGTTGACCAGGGCGGTGTCCACGAAGCGGTGGCGCTCCACCGCGCCCATGGCCTGCAGCACGGACTGGGCCGTGATGCCGCCCTGGGCCAGGCGCTGCACCATGCGCGCGCGCACGGCGGCGGAATCCAGGCCCACGCCTTGGGGCGGCAGGGGAGGCTCCGCCACCGGCTTGAGCGGCGGCTTTACCGGCGTAGGCGCGGCCATGCGCGGCGCGCTGGCGGGCCGGGTGATCTGCGCGGGAAAGCCGGGGCGGCGCTGCTGCATCACGCGCCCGCGGCCCGGGCCCAGCCTGCCAGCCCTTCGTGGTCGGTCAAGTCGGTCTTGAGCGGCGTGAGCGCCACGTGGCCCTGGGCCGTGGCGTGGAAGTCGGTGCCCTCGCCCGCGTCCTTGGCGGGGCCGGCGCCGCCGATCCAGTACATGGTTTCACCGCGCGGGCTTTGCTGGGCAATGACCCGTTCCGCCGCATGGCGGCGGCCCAGGCGGCACAGCTGCGCGGGGCGCAGCGCCTCGTAGGGCATGTTGGGGATGTTGACGTTGAGCAGCCAGGGCCGTTGCCCCACGCGCCCTTGCTGGATGACCTGCTGCACCACGTCGCGCGCCTTGCGGGCGGCGGATTCGAGTTCGCCCCAGCCCTTGTCCACCTGCGAGAACGCGATGGCCGGGATGCCGAACAGGTAGCCCTCCATGGCCGCGCCCACGGTGCCGGAGTAGATCGTGTCGTCGCCCATGTTCGCGCCGTTGTTGATGCCGGAGACGACCAGGTCGGGCTGGTAGCCCAGCAGCCCCGTGAGCGCGATGTGCACGCAGTCGGCGGGTGTGCCGTTCACGTAGCGGAAGCCATTGGCCGCGCGGTGCACGTACAGCGGCGCATGGAGCGTGAGCGCGTTGGACTTGGCGCTGTTGTTGTGCTCGGGTGCGACCACCTCGACGTCGGCGATGGAGTGGAGCGCGTCGTGCAGCGCCACAATGCCGGGCGCCTGGTAGCCGTCGTCGTTGGAAATCAGGATCTTCATGGTCGTGGCGGATTGTAGGCGGGCTCCTACCCGCCGCGTCGCTCCAGGGACAAGAAGGCCCGGCGGCCCCTCCTAAGATGCGGGCCACCTGAAATTGAGGAGATTTTCCCCATGCACGCATGGCTTTGCACCAATCCCACCGGCGTCGACAACCTGGCCTGGACCGAACTGCCCACCCCCGAGCCCAAGGCGGGCGAGGTACTCATCGAGATCAAGGCCGCGAGCCTGAACTTCCCCGACCTGCTGATCGTGCAGAACAAGTACCAGATGAAGCCGCCGCTGCCCTTCGTGCCGGGCTCGGAGTACGCGGGCGTGGTGCGCGCCGTGGGCGAAGGCGTCAAGCACCTGAAGGTGGGGCAGAACGTGGCCTGCCTGTCGGGCACGGGCGGTTTCGCCACGCACACCCTCGCGCCCGCGGCGCTGTGTATGCCGCTGCCCGACGGCTTCGGCCATGTGGATGCGGCGGCGTTCATCATGATCTACGCCACCTCGCACCATGCGCTGATCGACCGCGGCCAGCTCAAGGCGGGCGAAACGGTGCTGGTGCTGGGCGCGGCGGGCGGCGTGGGCACGGCGGCGATCCAGATCGCCAAGGCCGTGGGCGCGCGCGTGATCGCGGCGGCGTCGACCGACGAGAAATGCGCGCTGTGCCGCGAGATCGGCGCGGATGAGACCATCAACTACAGCCAGCAAGACCTGCGCGAAGCCGTCAAGGCCGCCACGGGCGGCAAGGGCCCCGACGTGATCTACGACCCCGTGGGCGGCGACTTCGCCGAGCCCGCGTTCCGCTCCATCGCCTGGCGCGGGCGCTACCTGGTGGTGGGCTTCGCGGCCAGCCCCACCGTGCCTTCGCTGCCCATGAACCTGCCGCTGCTCAAGGGCGCGTCGCTGGTGGGCGTGTTCTGGGGTGCCTTTGCCAAAAACGAGCCCGCCGCCAACGCCGCCATGATGGCCGAGCTGGCGCGCTGGTACGCCGAGGGCAAGATCAAGCCCGTGATCGACCGCACCATGCCCATGAGCGAATTGCACGCCGCCTACGCGCACATGGGCTCGCGCGGCGTGAAGGGCAAGCTCGTGCTGGTAAATACGTAACCGCCAGCCACAGGGCGCGGTAAGCTCTGCACACCATGGCCCCCCGCTCCCTTTCCGTCCCTGAGATCGCGCGCGAAACGCTCAGGCAACTGGCCGTGCGCAAGCTCGTGCCCACGCCTGGCAACTACCAGGCGCTGTACGAAGAAGTGTCCGGCGCGCCGGCGCCCTCGTTGTTCCCGGAGCGGCAGCTGCGCGCCATCCACCGCAATATGCCGGGGCAAACGCCTGGGCAGCGCCGCCTGCTGGGCCAGTTCGAAGACGCCATCGCGCAGCAGGACTGGGTTGCGCTGCAAAGCGTGCTCGTGGCCTACGCCAACCAGGGCCTGAAACCCGTCCCCACGCCCGACACCGCCCTGCACCAGCCCGAGCCCGTGGCCGTGCTGCCTGACGACCTGTCCGAGCAGATCGCCCGGCTGGTGGACAACGCGCTGCTGGCCATCGGCGAAGACGACGCGCGCGTGCACGAACTCGCGGCCCAGGTCACGCGGCTGCTGCGCGAAGGCGCGGCGCCCGCCTCCACGCTGGTGCTGATGCTGAACAACTTCAACTACCGCCTGTCCTTCGCCACCGAGGAGCAGGCCGGCATCCGCGAGATGCTGCTCACGCTGCTGCAAACGCTGTTCGAGAACATCGCCGCGCTCAGCCCCGAGGATGAATGGCTGTTCGGCCAGGTCGAGGCCCTGCAGGCGGCCAGCGCCCCGCCGCTCACGCTGCGGCGGCTGGACGAGGTGCAGCTGCGCCTGAAGGACGTGATCTTCAAGCAGACCGAGGCGCGCGCGCGGCAGGTGGAGGCGCAGGAGCAGATGAAGGAACTGCTCGCCACCTTCGTCGACCGCCTGGCGAAGATGACCGACTCCAGCGACCACTTCCACAGCGTCATGGAGCAGTGCTCTGAATCGATCGTGCGCGCCAGCAAGCTCGAAGACATCACCCCCGTGCTCGCGCAGGTGATGAGCGCCACGCGCGCCATGGCGCTGGACAGCCGCCTGGCCCATGACGAACTGGAAGAACTGCGCGAGCGCGCCGAAGAAAAGCGCGCCGAGGTCGCCCAGCTGCAAGCCGAACTCGACCGCGCCAGCGCCCAGGCGCGGCACGACCCGCTCACCGGCGCGTTCAACCGCAAGGGCCTGGACGAGATGATGGAGCGCGAGATCGCCCGCGCGCGCCGCAGCGGCGCGCCGCTGTGCGTGGCGCTGCTCGACGTGGACAACTTCAAGGCCTTGAACGACCGCCTGGGCCACGACACCGGAGACGCCGCCCTGGTGCACCTGGCCAACGTCACGCGCAGCGTGATGCGCCTGCAGGACATGCTGGCGCGCTACGGCGGCGAGGAATTCGTGCTGGTGCTGCCCCACACCCTGCGAAGCGAGGGCGTGGAGGCCATGACGCGGCTGCAACGCGAGCTGACCACGCGCTTCTTCCTGCAGAACAACGAAAAGGTGCTCATCACCTTCAGCGCGGGCGTGGCCCAGGTGAACGACACGGAAACCAGCGCCGAAGCCTTGCGCCGCGCCGACCAAGGCATGTACCAGGCCAAGCGCGCAGGGAAGAACCGCGTCATCGCGGTATGACCCCGGCGGGCCTGCTGGCACGCCGCGCCTTCGTGCAGCGCGCGGCGCTGGCCGCGGCCGCCACGCAACTGCCGCGCCGGGCCTGGAGCAGCCCAACGTTGCGCCACGACCCGTTCGCCCTGGGAGTTGCCAGCGGCGACCCCACGCCCGACGGCGTGGTGCTCTGGACGCGGCTGCTGCCCGAAGAACCCGGCGCGCCGCAGGCCCCGCTCACCGTGCGCTGGGAACTGGCCGGCGACGCGGGCTTTCGCCGCATCGAGCAAAGCGGCCAGGCCCTGGCCCTGCCCGAGTGGGGCCACAGCGTGCACGTGGAACTGCGGGGCCTGGCCCCCGACCGCTGGTACCACTACCGCTTTCAATGCGGCAATGCCGTGAGCGCCACGGGCCGCACGCGCACCGCCCCCGCGCCCGGCGCCCTGCCCGCCCGGCTGCGCGCCGTCTACGCCTCGTGCCAGCGCTGGGAGCATGGCCACTACGCCGCCTGGCGCCACGCCGTGCAGGACGCGCCCGACCTCGTGCTCTTCCTGGGCGACTACATCTACGAATACGCCACGCCCCACGACACGCAGGGGCTGGCGCGCTTGCACGGCCTGCCCCTGGCCCGCACCCTGGCCGACTACCGCGACCGCTACGCGCTGCACAAGAGCGACCCGCTGCTGCAAGCCGCCCACGCCGCCTGCCCCTGGGCCGTGACCTGGGACGACCACGAGGTGCAGAACGACTACGCGGGCACCCATGGGCGCGGGTACGACGCAGCCGCCTTCGCCCCGCAGCGGCTGGCGGCCTGGCAGGCGTTTTACGAGCACATGCCCCTGCGCGCCGCCAGCCTGGCGAACGGCGTGGGCGCGCCGCAGGTCTATCGCAGCCTGCGCTGGGGCCGTCTGGCCGATATCCATGTGCTGGACGCGCGCCAGTTCCGCGACTGGCAGGCCTGCCGCGCGCCTGACAGCGGCAGCGCCGGCGCCGTCAAGCCCGATGAATGCCCCGAGTGGAGCGCCCCGCAGCGCACCTTCCTGGGCGCGGCGCAGGAGCAATGGCTGGACAGGCAGCTGGCTGACGGCACCGCCCGCTGGCGCGTCATCGCCCAGCAGACGCTGTTCTCGCCACGCCGCTACCCCTCGGGCAAGCGCAGCACCGACAGCTGGGACGGCTACCCCGCCGCCCGCGCGCGCCTGCTGCAATCGCTGGCGCGGCACCCGCAGGCGAACACCGTGTTCCTGGGCGGCGATATCCACCAGAACTACGTCTGCAACGTGCTGGCCGACGCGGAGCGCGAAGACGCGCCCGTGCTGGCCAGCGAGTTCTGCGGCACCTCCATCACCTCGCGCTCCGGCGCCCGGCAGGCGCAGACCGACGCCGTCGTCCGGCACAACCCGCACATCCTGCTGGCCCGCAGCGAGGAGCGCGGCTACGGCCTGGTGGACATCACGCCCCGGCGCTGGACGACCACGCTGCGCGCCCTGGCCGACCAGATGCGCGCCGACAGCGGCGTGTACACGCTGGCGCGCTTCGTGGTCGAGGATGGGCGCGCGGGACCGCAGCGGGACTGATTGCTCCTTTTTCAGGAGCTGCCAGCGCTTGTCCCGCCTGCGCTGGAGCCATATTTACTTCCAAAACCCGATGTGCGGCTGCGCGGCCTCTTCTTCCATCATCGGCCCCAGCACTTCCACCTGCCGCTGCCCGCGCGCGAACACCTCGCGGCACGGCAGCGAGAACGTGGGGTTCTCGGGGTGGTCGCCCGTCAGGCCCAACAGCGCATGTTCCGACAGGGCGTAGACCACACGGCCAATGCCCGTCCAGTAGATGGCGCCCGCGCACATGCAGCAGGGTTCGGCGCTGGTGTAGAGGGTGCAGCGCGCCAGCGCCTCGGGCGACAGCTTCCGGGCGGCGCGCGCGGCGGCGACCAGTTCAGCGTGCTGGGTCGGGTCGCCTTCGGGCGGCATGGAGTTGTTGCCCGCACTGGCGACGACCTCGCCATGCTCGTTGGCGACCAGCGCAGCAAAGGGGTGGCGCCCGCGTTGCCTGGACTCTTCGGACAGGGCGATGGACTGGCGCAGCAAGGCCAGGTCGAGGGCGGTGGGTTGGGTCATGGTGAAACTTCCTGGGTCAAAAAAGCAGCCGCGCATGTCAGAGCGTGTTCAAGGTCTTTTCATGGAGCCCGTTGCCCCGCAAAGGCGGCAGGTGCAAGGCGCAAAGCGCAGCCGGGCTGGTGGCCCGGCGAGCATTTGCAACGCCGCAGATGCCGCCTTTGCGGGGCAACCCTTCGGGCAAGGCAGCAAAAGGCCGCACTCGTTGTTGCGCACCTTGCCCAGGCACAAGCATGGGCTGCGGCACGCGCCTAGATTGCGGCCTTTTGCTGCCTTGCGGGCTCCATGAAAAGACCTTGAACACGCTCTCAAAGTCCAGGCGCCAGCGGCCCGGCCACGCCCAAGGGCTACTGCTCCGCGATCACGTCCACGAACACCAGCGGCTCCGTGCCCGTGTTCGCAAGGCCATGGGATTCGCCTTTGCGCACGATGGTCACGTCGCCCGCCTTCACGGGCACGTCGCGGCCGTCCTTGTCCCTGAAGGTGCCGCGCCCGGAAATGATGATGTACGTGTCCTCGTTGGTCGTGTGCAGGTGGTAGCCAATGGAGTCGCCAGGGGCCAGCGTGAGCCAGCTTACTTCCTTGATCGCCTGGTCTTTGAGCGCCTTGTCGCGGGTAAAGGCGTATTCGCCGACCAGCGTGCCCGTACCGCCGCCGGCCTTTTCTTTGCTCAGCTTGATGAGTTGCTCCTTGGTGAACACATCGGCGGATGCCGTGGCGGCCAGCCCCAGGGATGCGATGGCGAGGGCAGCGGTGCGCAGTATGGAATGCATGGTGCGGGTCTCCTGGAATCAATGATGGGAGCCCGCAGTATCGCCGCCCGCACAGCGCCGTGGGGAGATACCCGAGCGCTCCTATTTCAGGAGCTGCCCGCGCACAAGGGCCGCCGCGCAATGGGCGGATGGACCTTCCAGGGTCATGTGGAAGCGCCCGTCATCGCGCTGGCCTGCTTGCGCAACTCGAACTTCTGGATCTTGCCCGTGCTGGTCTTGGGCAGTTCGCCGAACACCACGGCGCGCGGCGCCTTGAAGCCCGCGAGGTGCTGCCGGCAGTGGGCGATGATGTCTTCGGGCGCTACCGTGGCCCCGGCCTTGAGCTCGACGAAGGCGCATGGCGTTTCGCCCCATTTCTCGTCGGGCATGGCGACCACGGCGGCGGCCAGCACGGCGGGGTGGCGGTAGAGCACGTCTTCCACCTCGATGGACGAGATGTTCTCGCCGCCCGAGATGATGATGTCCTTGCTGCGGTCCTTGATCTTGATGTAGCCGTCGGGGTACTGCACGGCCAGGTCGCCGCTGTGGAACCAGCCGCCCTTGAATGCCTCCTGCGTGGCCTGGGCGTTCTTCAGGTAGCCCTTCATGGCGATGTTGCCGCGGAACATGATCTCGCCCATGGTCTCGCCGTCCCAGGGCACGGGCGCCATGGTGTCGGGGTCGAGCACGGTGGTGCCGCGCTGCAGGTGGTAGCGCACGCCCTGGCGCGAGTTGAGGCGGGCGCGCTCGCCGATGTCGAGCTGCTTCCATTCGTCGTGCTGTGCGCACACGGCGGCGGGGCCGTACACCTCGGTCAGGCCGTAGGTGTGGGTGAGTTCAAAGCCCATTTTTTCCATGCCTTCGATCATCGCGGCGGGCGGCGCGGCCCCGGCCACCATGGCCTTCACGCCGCCGGGCACGCCCACTTTCATCGCATCGGGCGCGTTCACCAACATGCCGTGGACGATGGGCGCACCGCAGTAGTGCGTCACGCCATGGTTGCGCATGGCGTCGAAGATGGCCTGCGCCTCCACCCGGCGCAGGCACACGTTCACGCCCGCGCGGGCCGCCACCGTCCATGGAAAGCACCAGCCGTTGCAGTGGAACAGCGGCAGCGTCCACAGGTAGACGGCGTGCTTGGGCATGTCCCACTCCAGCACGTTGCTGATGGCGTTCATGGCCGCGCCCCGGTGGTGGTAGACCACGCCCTTGGGCTTGCCGGTGGTGCCGCTGGTGTAGTTGAGGGCAATGGCGTCCCACTCGTCGCCCGGCAGGTCCCAGGCGGCTTGCGGGTCGCCCTGGGCCAGGAATTCCTCATACGTGACTTGGCCCACCTTCACGGCGGCGGGGCCGTACACCGCGTCTTCGGCGTCGATGCACAGGATGGGCGCGGCGGACTCGCGCAGCTTCAGCGCCTGCGCCATCACGGGCGCGAATTCGGCGTCCACGATCACCGCATTGGCCTCGCCGTGGTCCAGCATGTAGGCCACGGTGGACGGGTCGAGCCGCGTGTTGATGGCGTTGAGCACCGCGCCCGCCATGGGCACGCCGAAGTGCGCCTCCACCATGGGCGGGGTGTTGGGCAGCATCACCGCCACGGTGTCGTTCTTGCCGATGCCCGCGCGGCGCAGGCTGCTGGCCAGGCGGCGGCAGCGGGCGTAGGTCTCGGCCCAGCTCTGGCGCAGCGCGCCGTGCACGATGGCGAGCCGGTCGGGGTAGACCTCCGCCGTGCGTTCGATGAACGAGAGCGGCGAAATGGGCGCGTGGTTGGCGGAGGTGCGGGGCAGGTCGGTGTCGTAGATGCTGTGCATGGGCGTGGCTCAAGAAGTACGGGTACGCTTGGAACGGTACATGGCCGCGTCGGCCTTGGCTAGCAGGGTTTGCGCGTCCTGCCCGTCGCGCGGAAACAGGGCCAGGCCGATACTGGGGGCGGCCTGCAAGGGGTTGCCGCCCACGTCCAGCGGCACATCGAAGGCGCGGCGCAGCGTTTCCACGATCTGCAGGGCGGCGGCTTCGGAGTTCAGGTTCTCGCACAGCACGGTGAACTCGTCGCCCGCCAGCCGCGCCACGGTGTCGGACGGGCGCACCGCGCCCACGATGGTGCGGGCCGCCGCCTGCAGCACCTGGTCGCCCACCGCATGGCCGTGCACGTCGTTGATGCGCTTGAACCCGTCCAGGTCCAGGAACAGCAAGGCGCAGTGGCCGCCGCTGCGGCGCGCCAGCTCCAGCGCCTGCGCCAGGCGCTGGGTGAACATGCGGCGGTTGGGCAGGTCGGTCAGCACGTCGTGGTGCGCCAGGTGGGCCATGGCGTGGTGGCTGGCGTCCAGCTCGGCCATCTGCCGGCCGATCTGCTGCGCCATGTGGTGGAAGCTGCGCGCCAGCTCGCCGATTTCGTCCTGGCGCGCCAGGGGCAGATCGCCGGGCGGCTGCCCTTGCGAAAACGCCTGCGTGGCGCGCACCATGGCCTGCAACGGGCGGGTGACGCGCCACGACACCCAGGCCGCCAGCAGCACGCCCACGCCGCTGAGCACCAGCAGCATCTTGAGAATGCCGCGCCCCAGGT
Organism: Acidovorax sp.; assembly: GCA_047601665.1. Taxonomy (GTDB): domain Bacteria; phylum Pseudomonadota; class Gammaproteobacteria; order Burkholderiales; family Burkholderiaceae_C; genus JASGIT01. The sequence continues at coordinate 3,225,785 of JASGIT010000001.1, read as the reverse complement.
CCAGCACCTCGCCCTGCACGGCGGCCAAGGGCTGCGACAGGCCCACCACCAGAAAGCGCCCCTCGCCCGCACGCCCGTACGGCATCCGCACGAACGAGAACACGCGCTCCTGCCCGCCCGCTCCCGGCTGGCTGAACACGGCCGTCTCCTGGCGGCCGTCGATCAGCGCCGCCACCGGGGCGAAGAAATCCTGCACCTGAATGCGCTGCCCCCGGTCGAACCCGAACGCCTGGGAAGGGTCGGGGTGCACCAGAAAATCGCCCCAACGGTTGGCCAGGTAAAAGTCGTAGAGCAAAGGCAGCGCCGAGTCGAAATTGCGCAGAAAGGCCCGCGCCTGCACCCGCACCACCACCACGCCCAGCGTCCGCCCGTCGCGCACCACGGGGGATGCGATGCTGAACACGGGCACCGCCTCGGCGTCCGTGGCGCCTTCGTGGTTGATGCCGAATTCGGACACGTACACCTCGCCCGCGTTCAGGGCCAGGGTCTCGAACACGAAGGGGAAATGGGCCTTTTCCTGCAAGCCGGCCTCTTTGGCGCGCACCAGGACGTTGCCGATGCGGTCAATGCGCACCCGCTCCAGGCCATGGTCGCGCGCGCTGATGAGGCGCACCTGCACGGCATCCGGCTTGGCCCGCAGGTACGCCTCGAACATGCTGGCCAGCAGATCACGCTGGGGCTCGGCGGCGGCCACCCCGGCCAGCAGCGCGGTGTCGCGCGCCACGGACATGAAACCCAGCTGCAACTGGTGCGCCAGCACCTGGGTGGTGGCCAGCATGGCCTGTTCGGCGCGCCCCTGCAGGCGGGCGCGGCTGGAGTCGAAGATGTAGTAGCCCGCCACGACGGCGGCCAGCACGCTGAACAGCGTCAGCAATGCCGCCAGCCGCAGCGCCATGCCCCGCTTCATACGAACCGGTCGCCCGACACGATGCGCTGCCACAGCCGGTCGCGGCGGATTTCGTCTTCCACCGGCTCCAGCCATACGATGGGGCCGGCCAGCGCATCGCCCGCCAGCGCGGCAGGCTCGTCCAAGGTGTTGGCCAGGCCCTGGCGGCGCGTGAATTCGCGGCTGATCTCCGGGGTGAGCATGTGGTCTATCCACGCGGCGGCCAGCGCCACCTGGGCGCAGCGGCGGGTAATGGCCCAGCAGTCCAGCCAGGCCAGGGCCCCTTCACGCGGCACCACGTAGCCCACGTCCAGCCCCGCGTCGCGCAGTTGCTTGAACTGTTGCCGGCCATAGTTGGCGTGCATGGCGGCAATGCGCTGCTGGCGGAACAGTTCCAGCGCTTCTTCGGGCAGGCGGTAGAAGGCGCGCAGGTTGCGGCGCAGGTCCACCAAGTCCTGCGTCAAGGTCTTGAACCCGCCGTCGGCAATGCGGAAGGGCGACATGCCCCGGTGCATGGCCGCCAGCGAAAAGCCGTGGGTGCTGCCGTCATACGCCAATACCCGCCCCTGCCAGCGCGCATCCCACAGCACGGCCAGGGAACGCGGCGGGCGGGCAAACTGCCGCCGGTCGTAGATCAGCCCCATTTCAGAATAGGTGAAGGGCATGGCATACGCCGCCGCCCCCTGCGTGATGCCGACAATGGCGGACAGGTCGCGAAAGCGGGGCAACTGGTGCTGGGCATGGCGAATGCTGCGCAGGGGCAGCGGCGCGAGCTGCTGGCGGGCCAGCAGGCGGGCGATTTCGGCGGTGTTGGCGGCGATCACGTCAAAGCCCGGGCCCGTGGCATCCGCCAGCTCGGCGCGCAGCATGTCGTCCGACGCCACGGTGGTGATCTCGACCTTGGCGCCCGTGCGCTTTTCAAACGCGGCCACGAAGTCGGCATCGGCATAGCCCGGCCAGGACAACACCCGCAGCACGGCGGCGGCGCGCGCGGGCCAGGGGCGCAGCGCCGCAGCCGCCACCAGCGCAGCCGCATCGCGGCGCCGCAGGGGCTGCCCGCCTGCCCGACCTGCTGCCCTATCTGCCATGCCCGACCCCACCTTGCCATCGCGTAGTAACAAAGAGTTTACGCGGACAATACGCCGCGTGACCATCCCCCAGTCTTTCATCCAGGAACTGCTCTCGCGCGTCGACGTGGTGGACGTGGTGGGCCGCTACGTGCAGCTCAAGAAGGGGGGAGCCAACTTCATGGGCCTGTGCCCGTTCCACGGCGAAAAATCGCCCTCGTTCAGCGTCAGCCCGTCCAAGCAGTTCTTCCACTGCTTTGGCTGCGGCAAGAACGGCAATGCCATCGGCTTCCTGATGGAGCACGCGGGCATGGGCTTCGTCGAGGCCGTGCAGGAACTGGCGCAGAGCGTGGGCCTCACGGTGCCGCAGGACGACGCATCGCCCCAGGACCGCGAACGCGCCGCCGCCGCGCGCGAAAAACAGGCCACGCTGACGGACGTGCTCGAAAAAGCCGGCCACGCCTACCGCCAGCACCTGAGAAGCTCGCCGCGCGCCGTGGCCTACCTCAAGGGCCGGGGCCTGTCGGGCCAGATCGCCAAGCACTACGGCCTGGGCTACGCGCCCGAGGGCTGGCGCAGCCTCGCCAGCGTGTTCCCCGAATACGACAGCCCCCTGCTGCATGAGAGCGGCCTGGTGATCGTGAACGAGGACGACGGCAAGCGCTACGACCGCTTCCGCGACCGGGTGATGTTCCCCATCCGCAACGTCAAGGGCGAGTGCATCGGCTTCGGCGGGCGCGTGCTGGGCGATGAAAAACCCAAATACCTGAACTCTCCCGAAACCCCGGTGTTCCACAAGGGCCGCGAGCTGTATGGCCTGTTCGAGGCGCGCACCGCCATCCGCGAGCACGGCTACGCGCTAGTCACCGAGGGCTATATGGACGTGGTGGCGCTCGCGCAGCTGGGTTTCCCGAACGCCGTCGCCACACTGGGCACGGCCTGCACGCCCGAGCACGTGCACAAGCTGTTCCGCTTCACCGACACGGTGGTGTTCAGCTTCGACGGCGACGCCGCCGGCCGCCGCGCCGCGCGCAAGGCGCTGGACGGCGCCCTGCCCTACGCCACGGACACGCGCAGCATCAAGTTCCTCTTCCTGCCCGCCGAGCACGACCCCGACAGCTTCATCCGCGCCCACGGCCCCGAGGCCTTCGCGCGCCACGTGGGCGACGCGCTGCCGCTGAGCCGCTTCTTGATCGACGCCGCCAGCGATGGCTGCGACCTGGGCCTGCCCGAAGGCCGCGCCCACATGGCCAACAACGCCCGCGACCTGTGGACAGCCATGCCCGACGGCGCGCTCAAGCGCCAGCTGCTGGCCGAACTGGCTGGCCTGGCGCAACTCGACGCCCGCGACCTGGCCGACCTGTGGAGCCGCGGCAACGCCCCGCCCTCCGCCGCCCCGCCCCGCCCGCAAGACGCCCCGCCCTGGCAGCGCGGCGAAGCCCGCCCCCGCCCGCCGCGCCGGCCCGGCCGCCCCGACGCCTGGACGCCCCCGCGTCCCGCCCTGCGCGCGCCCCCCGTCAGCCGCGCCGACCAGGCCGCCCGCCTGCTGCTGGCGCACATGGACTTCCTGGAAGACCTGGCGCACGACGACCACGATGCCCTGTGCGCCCACCCCGCCCCGCACGGCCCCCTGTTTGCCTGGCTGGAGGCCCACTGGCACGAACACGGCCCCCAGCCCTGGGCAGTGCTGCGCGAACACCTGCACGGCCACCCCTGCGAAGCGCTGGCCCTGCGCCTGATGAACGGCCCGCACGCCCAGCCCGAGGGCGACTTGCCCGAAATCCGCCGCGAACTGCGCGGCGTGATCAACCGCATGATCATCGAACACATCAAGCAGCAGGAAAACGACGCGCTGGCCGCCCTGCGCAGCGACCCCAGCGCCGCACAGCGCCTGCGCAGCCTGCAAGCGCGGCGGCAGGAACTGGTCGCGCAATCGCGCCAGCAGGACTCTTGAAATCCGCAAGATCGCTATAATGTTCGGTTGACCGGCAAGAGCGACAGCAGCACCTCCGAACCGGGCCAGCGTGCATTCCACGCCACAGCGCCGCAACGGCAGCAGGCCCACCCTATCGCAAGGACTGCACACCAAATGTTCGCCCACCCATCTTGCCCCTGAAGGCTGGGCCTCGGTGCCCGCCCTTCGCCCGTGTCCACCCGCGCCGGGATCCGTGGCGCTTTGTGTTTTCCTGAGTTTTTGATCGTGAAGGTAAGCCATGCCTGCTCAAAAGTCCGCAAAGCCAGCAGCCACCGCAACCCCGGCGGCCAAGAAAGACAAGACCGTGCCCACCAAAAGTACCGCTGCCGAACTGGCGCAAGCCGCCGATGAACTGCTGAAGAAGAAACCCGCGCGCGCCGCCAAGGCCGCCGCGGCGGAAAAACCCGCCGCCGAAGACGCCGCGCCCGCCAAGAAGCCGGGCCGGGCCGCCAAGGCCGCCACGGAAAAGGCCGCCGCCAAGACCCCTGCCAAGCGCGGGCGCAAGCCCAAGGCGTCCGCCGACGCTGGCGGCGGCAGCGACGACGCCGACCTGTCCGACATCGAGTCCGACCTCGAAGGCGAGGTGGAGGTCGAAGCCGCCGAGGCCGCGCCCGTCGAAAAGGTCAAGCCCCTGCGTATGAAGATCAGCAAGGCGAAGGAACGCGCCTTGATGAAGGAATTCGGCCTGGACGAGACCGTCCTCTCCGAGGAAGACCTGGCCAAGCGCCGCTCGCGCCTCAAGACCCTGATCAAGCTGGGCAAGACGCGCGGCTACCTCACGCACGGCGAAATCTCCGACCACCTGCCCGACAAGCTGGTGGACGCCGAGACGCTGGAGGTCGTGATCTCCATGCTCAACGACATGGGCGTGGCGGTGTACGAGCAGACGCCCGACGCCGAGACCCTGCTGCTGAACAACACCGGCCAGTCCGCCACGACCGAAGAAGAAGCCGAAGAGGAAGCCGAGGCGGCCCTGTCCACCGTCGATTCCGAATTCGGCCGCACCACCGACCCCGTGCGCATGTACATGCGCGAGATGGGCACGGTGGAACTGCTGACGCGCGAGGGCGAGATCGAGATCGCCAAGCGCATCGAAGGCGGCCTGATGGACATGATGGAGGCCATCAGCGCCTCGCCCGCCACCATCGCCGAGATCCTCAACATGGGCGAGGAAATCCGCGAGGGCAAGGTCGTCATCTCCACCGTGGTGGACGGCTTCGTGAACGCCAACGAGAACGACGACTACGTGGCCGAGGAAGACTTCGACGAATACGACGAAGAGGACGACGACGACGGCAAGGGCGGCTCCAAGGCGCTGACCAAGAAACTCGAAGAGCTCAAGAACGAGGCCCTGCGCCGCTTCGACTCGCTGCGCGAGCTGTTCGAGAGGATGCACAAGATCTACGACAAGGACGGCTACGGCGGCCCGGCCTACATGAAGGCCCAGCATTCCATCTCATCCGAGCTGATGACCATCCGCTTCACGGCCAAGACCATCGAGAAGCTGTGCGACATGGTGCGCGCCCAGGTGGACGACGTGCGCAAGAAGGAGCGCGAGCTGCGCCGCATCATCGTGGACAAGTGCGGTATGCCGCAGGACATGTTCGTCAGGGACTTCCCGCCCAACCTGCTCAATCTGCAGTGGGTGGAGGCACAGGCCCAGGCCGGCAAGCCCTGGAGCGCGATCATGCAGCGCAACATCCCGCCGGTGCAGGAACTGCAGCAGAAGCTGATCGACCTGCAGGCGCGCGTGGTGGTGCCGCTGACCGAACTCAAGGGCATCAACAAGCGCATGAACGCGGGCGAAATGGCCTCGCGCGACGCGAAGAAGGAGATGATCGAGGCCAACCTGCGCCTGGTGATCTCCATCGCCAAGAAGTACACCAACCGCGGCCTGCAGTTCCTCGACCTGATCCAGGAAGGCAACATCGGCCTGATGAAGGCGGTCGATAAATTCGAATACCGGCGCGGCTACAAGTTCTCGACCTATGCGACGTGGTGGATCCGCCAGGCGATCACCCGGTCCATCGCGGATCAAGCCCGGACCATCCGCATCCCGGTGCACATGATCGAGACCATCAACAAGATGAACCGCATCAGCCGCCAGCACCTGCAGGAGTTCGGCTTCGAGCCCGATGCGTCCATCCTGGCCGCGAAGATGGAGATCCCCGAGGATAAGATCCGCAAGATCATGAAGATCGCCAAGGAGCCGATCTCGATGGAAACCCCCATCGGCGACGACGACGACAGCCACCTGGGCGACTTCATCGAGGACAGCGCCAACACCGCGCCCATCGACGCCGCCATGCAGGCCGGCCTGCGCGACGTGGTGAAGGACATCCTCGACGGCCTGACCCCGCGCGAGGCCAAGGTGCTGCGGATGCGCTTCGGCATCGAGATGAGCACCGACCACACGCTGGAGGAAGTGGGCAAGCAGTTCGACGTGACGCGCGAGCGCATCCGCCAGATAGAAGCCAAGGCGCTGCGCAAGCTCAAGCACCCGAGCCGCTCGGACAAATTGCGCAGTTTCATCGATTCGCTGTAATTTCCGCAGCGGCCAAAAACGCCCCGCCCTCACGGACGGGGCGTTTTTCATTGCGCGATGGCTCCCGCCCGGCCCTGCTGAACAATTAATCAGAAAGGTAATGCCATATCAAGGTGGAACCAGAAATCAAGACGATCACACTCACGATACGGAGAAACTGTGTTCGTGTCAGCTTCATGGTGATCCGCCGTCCGATAGCCGTGCCCACCAACATCGGAAAAAGCAGCATCGCGGCCAGGATCAAAATTTCCGCACGGGCATAGACGCCAGCCAACAAGAACAAGACGGCCCGTGTCAACGTAGAAAGGCCTATCAGCGTGGATTGGGTCACCCGGATGCGGTCGGCAGCCTCGATGCGGCCTGCCAGATAGATGGCATAGATAAAGCCACCGCTGCCGAAGAGCGCAGAGAAAATGCCGCCAATGGTGCCGAAAGGCCATGCCGCGCCTGGAGAAAACTTCTTGTCCGGCTTGAACCCGCTCAAGGAATACACGGCGTAGCAGACTGCGAAGATACCGAGCGCCAGAAGCAGCGTCTGGGGCTTTCCTATGAGCAAAAGCGCTGCCCCCAGAATGCTGCCGACCATCATGGCAGGAACAATGCGCTTCAGTTCGCCGAGATCGGCAGCTTTGCGATCCCGTGCAATATTGACAAGGGCTGCAGCAAAATCCAATAGTGCCAACAACGGAACGATGGTGGCAACCGGAATGAAGTAGGCCAGCACTGGCCCTGCAACCAGTGCTGTTCCGAAGCCTGCCAAACCAAAGATCACATAGGCGACGGCGACTGCCAAGCCGACAACCAACAGTTCGATCGGCGGCAGGGGCAGATTTTCCTGTACTAGCGAGATAAAGGATTCCACGACGCCTTCGAGATGCGATAAAGATGGGTTGACTCTATAAGCGTTGGCCTGAGTCACCAAGTCAGAATGCGCTGCTCATTTATCTCGAAATTAGCTGACTCCGGCAGTGGCGCGCAAAATTTCGACGAAGCGGGCTACCAGAGGCGACGCCTCATGGCGCCACATGGCAAGAACGGTACTGGTGCATCCGATGCCTTGGAATTCGACACGGCACACCCCCTTCGGTGCCATGGCTGCCATAGATTCGGGAACAATGGCGATACCAAATCCACCCTGAACCAGCGTGAGTTGAGCCCACTTGCGCGAGCATACAAGTGCCGATTTCGGGCTGAAACCATGCTCTCGACACAACTCCGCGACGCGGTGGCTCAGACCGCCGCGATCAATGTGGGGCGTGGCGACGAAGCGTTCGTTTTGCAGTTCCGTCAGCGCAATGTCTGCACGCTCCGACAGTGCATGTCCCTCGGGTACGAGGGCCACCAACCGTTCTTCGTATAACGGCGCATAGCGGACTCCGCCATAGCGCCGAAGAATGGGACCGCGCGCCAGGCCAACGTCCGCTCGGCCTTCATGAATCTCCAGTGCCTGGTGCTCTGACGAGGCTTGGGCAATGTCCAGGGAGACGCCCCGGTGCTGCTGCGCGTGCAGCCGTAGCGCCGCAAGAAGGCGAGCGTTCAGAGGCACTGAACTGGAATGCAGGAGCTGCAGCGTACCTTCGGTGCCGCGCTGTGCGTGGGCTGCGTTGGCGGCGGCCGCTTCCAAGGCGGCGAGGATACGCCGCGCATCGGCGTACAGAGACCGACCGGCCGCCGTCGCTTCGAGGTGGCGAGTGTCTCGCTCCAATAGCGTCACTTGGAGTTCGCGCTCCATCTCGCGTACTTGGCGACTGAGAGCGGATTGGGCGACGAAAAGCCGCTCGGCGGCCAAGCTGAAGCTGCCTGCGTCAACAATCTCGACGAAATAGCGCAACTGCCGATGGGTGAGCATGATGAGATTGTCTTATCCATCGGCATACTCCAGGAACACGCGGCGTGCGCCGCTGAAGAATCACGAAATGACTTTGCCAACGACTCCTCTCCTGCGCATCGCCGTCATGGAGGCGGGCACCAAGCCCTCGGCCGTGCGCGAGATGCAGCGCCTCCCCGCGCCGCCCTCTTCCGCCACCCGCCGCCGCCTGCTGGCGCAGGCTGCGGCCCTGGCAGCGTTCCCCGTCTCCGCCTTGGCCCAGTCGCGCTCCGCCGCGCCGGCAACGCCCAAGGCCGCCCCGGTCGGCGCGTTGCGCATCTTCATCCCCGCCAACGCGGGCGGCGGCTGGGACCAGACCGGGCGCGCGCTGGGCGCGGCCCTGCTGGCCTGTGGCGCCGCCGAGAAGGTGGACTATGAAAACCTGGGCGGCAAGGGCGGCACCATCGGCCTGGCGCGCTACGTGGAGCGCTACGACGCCGCCCCCAACGCGCTGCTGATCGGCGGCGCGGTCATGGTGGGCGCGGTAGCGCTGCAGAAACCCGCCGTGGACCTGTCCCGCGTGCAGCCGCTGGCGCGGCTGACCAGCGACTACCTGGCCGTGGTCGTGCCCACCGCGTCCCCCCTGCACAACGCCAAGGACCTGGTGGCCGCGCTGCGCGCCGACATGGCGGGGCAAGTCTTCGCGGGCGGCTCGGCGGGCGGCGTGGACCACATGTTCGCCGGCGTGCTCACGCGCGCGGCCAAGGCGCCGCCCGAAAAGCTGGTCTACAAGCCCTTCCCCGGCGGGGCCGAGGTGGTGGACGCGCTCCTCAAGGGCGAGGCGACGGTGGGCATCTCGGGCTACAGCGAATTCAGCGCGGCCATCGGCGCCGGCAAGCTGCGCGCCATCGGGCTGTCGGCCCGGCGCAGCCTGTTCGGCCTGCCCTCCTTCCGCGAGCAGGGGGTGGACGCCGACATGGCCAACTGGCGCGGCGTCTTCACCGGCAAGCAGGTGCCCCCGGCCCGCGCCCAGGCGCTATTGGCCGCGCTGGAGCAGGCGACCCAGCACGCCAGCTGGCAGCGCACGCTCCAGCAGAACCGCTGGGAGTCCTCATGGCTCGCGGGCAGGAACCTGGACGATTTCCTGGAAATGGACCTGACAACGGCGCGGGTGATGGCGTATCTGCTCAAGCTCAAGGGCTGACCGCCCTGGCCCGGCGCGGTGCGGGAAATCAAGCAAAAAACGCCTCCAGCGCTTACCCATCAAGCGCAAGCAGCTATTGATTGAATAGCAAACCCGCCCAATGCCGCTCAATGATCGGGCGGCTGCTCGTCCTCGAAAAGGATGGTGATCCGCTTGCCGCCGGTCTCCAGGCCCATCTGGCCCGCGATGGCCAGCAGCCGGCTCAGCAGGCCCGGGTCGTCGAGCACGACGCTGCGGCCGCTGGCCGCGCACGCCATGCGCAGCTCCCGCGCGTCGAAGTCCTTGGGCTTGAGGCGGTAGAGCGCCCTGCGGTCGCTGCTCCATTCGCACAGCAGCAGGCCGGCGTGTTCCAGCTCCTTGACGGCGCGGTAGACGGTGGACAGGCTCAGCGTGGAGCCCTGCAGCTGCATACGCCGGTGCAGGCCCTCGCTGCTTTCGGCGGCGTTGCCCAGGGCCTGCAGCGCCCGCAGCACCTCCGTGCGTGGATAGGTCGGGCGCAGGCGCGCGCCGTGGCGCGGGCCGTTCGTACGGGGGTTCTGTCCGGAAGTCACAGTTCGGAGGCCGTGCGCAGCAGGTTGTGGTAGGTGTTGGTCAGCGACAGCACGGCGGGGTGCGTGTCGGGCAGCAGCGCGCGGATCTGCACGATGGCCATGTCCAGTTCGTGCAGGATGGCGCGCTGCTCGTGCGACTTGACGATGGACTGCGTCCAGAAGAACGCCGCCCAGCGCGCGCCGCGCGTGACGGGGCTCACGCTGTGGATGCAGTTGGTGGGGTAGACCAGCAGGTCGCCCGCGTTCAGCCTAAAGCTCTGCGTGCCGTGCAGCCCGTGCATCACCAGTTCGCCCCCGTCGTATTCGCCGGGGTCGCTGAGGAACAGCGTGGACGACAGGTCGCCGCGCATACGCGGCGCGCCGGGCACGCTGTGGATGGCGCCGTCCACGTGCGCGCCGTAGCTCATGCCCACGTCGTAGCGGTTGAACATGGGCGAGCGCACGCGCAACGGGATGGCCAGCGAGTTGAAAAGCTGGCTGCGCCCGAGCGCGCGCAGGATCAGTTCGCCCAGCTGCTCGAACGCGGGCGAGTCCATGGCGACCTGCAGGTTGCGCTTGACCTCGCGCGCCTGCTCCCCGGCGGAGCCCTTGCCGTCGACCCAGGCCGCGGTTTCGAGCACCTGGCGGCAGTGGGCCACTTCCTCGCGGGTCAGCACCTGCGGGATCTGCACGATCATGGGCGCCGCGCCTTCAGAAAGCCAGCCGCGCGCTCAGCACGAAGGTGCGCCCCGCCGCCGGGATGAGGCGCGCGGAGTCCGCGTTCGGGCCCGCGAAGAAGGCATCGTAGTTCACGCGGTTGGCCAGGTTGTAGCCGTTGAGCGCGATGCGCAGGTTCTTGACCTCGTAGGCCACCATGGCGTCGTACGACAGGTTGTGCGGCACCAGGGCCATCTTGTCGTCGCGGGCGTACATGCTGCCACGGTAGGTCACGCCGCCGCCGACGGTCAGGCGGCCAGGCAGGCTGCCGGCCAGCACGGAGGTCAGGTCGTAGACCGTCCACAGCGACACGGCGTTGCGCGGCACGCCCTGCACCGGGTTGCCGATGTTGGCCCGGGTGGTGACCGAAGAGTCAACGATCTTGCTGTGCAGATAGGTGTAGCTCAGGTTGGCTGTCCACGCGCGCGTGATCTGGCCGGACAGGCCCAATTCCACCCCGGTGTAGCGCTCCTTGTTGCCCGTGTTGATCAAGCCGCCCGAGCCGTCGTTGTAGTAGGTGTTGTTCTTCTCGGTGCGGAAGATGGCGCCGGACACGCCGAGCCGGTCTTCCAGCAGCGCGATCTTGCCGCCCAGCTCCAGCGTCTTGGTCTTCTCGGGATCGAGGCTGCGCAGCGCGTTGCCCGCCGCGCCGGTGCTGCTGGCGCTCAGCGGGTCGTAGTCGCCCGAGATGGAGCCGGCCCAGGGCGGCGACGAGGCCCAGCCGTAGGACAGGTAGTAGGTCTGCTGCTTGCTCGGCTCCCACATCAGGCTCAGGCGCGGGCTGAAGAAGCGCGAGGTGGTGTTCACGTCGCCCGACACCGCGCCGGTGGAAAGCGTCGAGACCTTGGACGACTGCTTGTAATAGTCCCAGCGCAGCGAGCCCAGCAGCGACCACTGCGGCGTGAAATGCACGCGGTCGCTGGCGAACAGCGCGATGTCGGTCAGTTCCGAATCACGCACGTTGTCCGTGCCGGCCGGGTTGATGGCGACGATGAAGCCGCTGGAAGAGAGGTTCGGGCGGCGCAGCGTGCCCTTGTCCAGGTTCGTCGCGGGGCCCGACATGTCGGGCTTCATCAGCGAATAGGCCTGCCGGTGGTCCTTCTGGTGGGCGATGTCCAGGCCCAGCCGCGCGTCGTGCTTCAGGCCGCCGGTCTCGAACGACGTGGCCAGCGTGGTCACGTTCTGCAGGCCCCAGGAGCGCTGGGTGTAGTGCGGGTCGCCACCGTTGGCGACCGGCCCGTCGCCCTGGGTGAAGAAGGGCGTCATGCACGCGGCCTGGCTGCACACGGGCGTCATGACGCCGAAGGTGCGCGTGTAGTAGCCCAGCCGGGTCTCGTTGCTGATGGTGGCTTTCTCGCTCAGCCGGTGCTTGAAGATCGAGGTCAGGATGTCCGCATCGGTGCGGTCCTGGTCGTTGTCCTTACCGTAGTAGAGCGAGCGGCTCACGCCGAAGTCCTGGATGGGCCGGCGCACCGCCGAGGCGGTGCGGCCGATCATCGGCTGGCCGAAGTCCGGCGTGCGGTCGTTGGACTGGTGCATGTAGTTCAGGTGCCAGGTGGTGGGCGTGCCCAGGCCCATGCCCAGCGACGCGGCCAGGCCCCAGCGGTCGGACTTCACGCCTTCGCGGTCCACGATCTTCTGGTCCTGCCGCATGGCGTTGATGCGCAGCGCGGTGGTGTCGCCGAGCTGGCGGTTGATGTCCAGGGTCTGCCGGTTCATGGGGCCGTTGCCGGCGGAGCCTTCCACGGCGCCGTCGTTGCCCAGGTGCGCGCGCTTGGTCTCGCTGTTGATCGCGCCGCCGGTGGAGCCCATGCCGAAGTTCTCGGACGACGGGCCCTTGAGCACCTCGACCTGCTCGGTGTTGAACGTGTCGCGCACGTAGACGCCGAAGTCGCGCAGCCCGTCCATGTACGCATCGTTGCGGCCCGACGCGCCACGGATGCGGAACTGGTCGCCGTTGGCGCCGCCGCGCGCCTCGCCGATCGTCACCGTGATGCCCGGCACGTTGCGCAGCGCCTGCTCCAGCGTGGTGACCTGCTGCTGTTGCAGCACCTCCTGCGGCACCACGTTGACGACCTGGGGAATGTCCTGGATGGGCCCTTCGATGCGCGCCACGCCGCTGCTGGACTTGAGCGTGTTCTCGCCGCCGCGCGCGCCGCTCACTTCCACCGTGGGCAGCGTGACCTGGCTCTGCGCCAGCGCGGCGTTCGCGCCCACGCAGGCGGCGGCGATCGCCAGGGGCTTGAGCGCGAAACCGCCCAGCGGGCTCTTCATCTTCAGGTCGAACATCTTCACAAACTCCCTCTCTTGAAATGGCACATGAAAACGGCCGCAGACCGTGCGACCGACAATGAGAATCATTGCCAATCAATGTTGTGCGGGTTTGTTTCCGTATGGCGCCATGTCGCGGCATTGCGACGTTTGCCACAATCCGCCACAAAGCCGCTGCCGGCCGGCAGGTTCAGAGGAAAAACAGCCACCAGCCCACGCCCATCAAGCGCTGGCAGCTATCAAATTGAAAGCTATGCCGGCAGCGCGATCACCGCGCGCAGCCCGCCCCCGGGGCGGTTGTGCAGCGTCACGTCGCCGCCGTGCGCGCGCACGCAGGAGCGCGCGATGGCCAGGCCCAGGCCGGCGCCGCCCGTGTGCTGGCTGCGCGCCGCGTCCAGGCGCGTGAAGGGCTCGAACACCTGTTCGAGCTGGCCCGGGGGAATGCCGGGGCCGTCGTCGTCGACCTCGATGCGCAGCGCGCGCCCGCCGGCGTCGATGCCGCCGCGCACGCGCGCCTCGCCATGGCGCGCCGCGTTGTCGATGATGTTGTTGAGCGCCCGCTTCAGGTGCACGGGGCGGCAGCGGTACAGGTGCCCGGCGCCGAATTCGCAGCGCCACGCCACGCGCCGGCCCTGCAACCGCTGGTCCTCGGCCACCTGGGCGACCAGCGCGTCCAGGGCCACATCCTGCGGCGGCTCCTGCAGCGTGTCGTCGCGCGCGAACTGCAGCGTTTCCTCCACGATCACGCCCATCTCGTCGAGCGTCTGGACCATGTCGCGGCGCAGTTCCTCGTCGTCGACCAGCTCGGCGCGGATGCGCAGCGAGGTCAGCGGCGTGCGCAGGTCGTGCCCTATGGCCGCGATCATCTGCGTGCGGCCGTTGACGAAGCGGATCAGGCTGTCCTGCATGTCGTTGAACGCCTGGGTGATCTCGCGGATGCCGCCGGGCCCGTCAGGCGCGGGCAGCACCACGCGCTCGCCGCGGCTCACGCGCCGCGACGCCTCGGTCAGCACGCGCAGCGGGCGCATGATGCGCCGCCCGAACAGCAGCGCGATGAGCGCCGTGGGCAACATGCCCACGAGCAGCGAGAAGCTCAGCACGCGGTCCCAGTGCGCGGGCAGCAGCGTGGGCCAGTGGCGGCTGCGCAGCCATTGGCCGCCGGGCAGCGGCACGTCCACGTCGATGGCCCAGACCTGGTCGCTGCGGAACACCTTCTCCAGCCAGTTGCGCTTGTCCTCGTGCAGCGCGCTGGCCTCCACACGCCGCAGGTGCACGCGCACCGGCGTGCCGGGCGGCAGCTCCAGCTGGCGCTGGATGTCCTGCGCGATGGCCTGCTCCTGCGGGTTCATGGCGTCGATGCCCCCGGCGGCGCTGGCGGCGCGGTCGGCCAGCTCGAAGCGCGAGTCGGGCAGGCTGATGGCCCGCAGCAGCTGGTCGGTATCGGCCGCGCTGTCGCCCGCCCGGTAGGCCGCGACCACGCGCGCCTCGATGGTCCGCACCGATATGGGGTGGATGGTGATGTTGTCCGCGCGCCACCACGACAGCGCCAGCACGGCGATCGCGTGGGCCGCGAGCATCGCCAGCAGCCACAGCGCGATCAGCTGCCCCGAGAGGCTGCGCGGCAGCCACTTCGTCATGCGGGCTCCACCGTCACGTTGGCGGCCATCATGTAGCCGTCGCCGCGCACGGTCTTGAGCAGGCCGGGGCGGCGCGGATCGGGTTCGAGCTTCTTGCGCAGGCGGCTGATCTGGCTGTCGATGCTGCGGTCGAAGAACACGGTCTCGCCGCGCTGCGTGAGGTCGAGCAGCTGGCTGCGGCTGAGCACGCGCCCCGCGTTCTCCAGCAGCGCGCGCAGCAGGTGGAACTCGGCCGTGCTCAGCGCGATGCTCTCGCCCTCGCTGTTGTGCAGCACGCGCAGGCGCGTGTCGAGCGTCCAGCCGTCGAAGACGAGGCGCCCGCCCTGCTCCACGGCGCGGCCACTTTCCGGCAGAGGCTGGGGCCTGGCCTGGTGGCGGCGCAGCACGCTGCGGATGCGGGCCACGAGCTCGCGCGGGTCGAAGGGCTTGACCACGTAGTCGTCGGCGCCGATCTCCAGGCCCGCCACGCGGTCGGCCTGCTCGGCCATCGCCGTGAGCAGGATGACCGGCGTGCCCACGCGCTCGCAGACGTAGCGGCACAGCGACAGCCCGTTCTCGCCGGGCAGCATGATGTCGAGCACGATCAGGCTGAAGGCGCGCGCCTCCAGCCGCTGGCGCATGGCCCGGCCGTCCTCCACCGCCTCCACGTCGAAGTCGAAGCGGCGCATGTAGGTGGACAAGGGCTCACGGATGCTCTTGTGGTCATCGACGATCAGGATGCTGGGGCGGGCATCCATGGGCTTCTCCCAAAAAAACAGCAAACAGGAACCGGAATCATAAGCATTGGCTTGCCGCCGCAAGTGCCGCCCGGCCATGGCACGCCTGCAACATCCTGTAGCGCTTTGAACGCCTTGAGCATCTGGACGTATGCGCGCTGGCGCTTTTGAGCTATTAAACTTGTAGCAAAAGAGTTTCCCGGATATAGTCCAGCCATCTCTGGGCGGCGCCCACGCCCGCCCACTCTCACAACAGCGAAAGGAGAAGCGTCCATGAGCACCAAGGAAAACGCCGCCATTCACCAGCTTTTCGAAAAACTCGAATGCCGCTACGCGCTGCGCGTGCTCTGGGCCCTGCGCGACGGACACCCGCAAACCTTCCGCCTGCTGCAGGACAGCGTTGGCGGCATCACCCCCAACACGCTCAACACCCGCATCAAGGAACTGCGCGAGGCCGGGCTGGTGGACCACGGCAGCGATGGCTATACCGTCACCCCCGTGGGCCAGGACCTGCTCAAGCGCCTGTCGGACGTGCAGGCCTTCGCCACGCGCTGGGCCGCGGGCCGCGTGAAGAAGTAAACCCCACGCTCGCGCACACCAAACCCGCACCCTGCGGGTTTTTTAGCTTTTTTGGCCTCCAGCGCTTATGCAGCAAGCGCTAGCAGCTCTTATTTCAATAGCATCAACCACTCTCGCAAAGGATTTGCCATGGCACTCACCACCACCGCCTCGGGCCTGCAGTACGAAGACACCGTCGTGGGCGACGGCGCTGAAGCCACGCGCGGCAGCAGCGTGCGCGTGCACTACACGGGCTGGCTCTACAACGACGGCCAGCAGGGCGGCAAGTTCGACTCCAGCCGCGACCGCAACGACCCGTTCGAGTTCGCCCTGGGCGCCGGCATGGTCATCAAGGGCTGGGACGAAGGCGTGCAAGGCATGAAGATCGGCGGCCAGCGCACGCTCATCATCCCCGCCGCGCTGGGCTACGGCGCGCGCGGCGCGGGCGGGGTGATTCCGCCCAACGCCACGCTGAAGTTCGACGTGGAGCTGCTCGGCGTCAGCGGGCGCTGAGCCGCCGCCCTTCCAGCAGGCTGACCAGCCAGGTCACCGCCAGCCCCACGGACACGCCGAACACGCCCGACGAAATGGGCTGGATGCCGAACCACAGCCCGCCCGCCCCCAGCCACGGCGCCCAGGCGCGCAGCGCGGGCACGTGGGAAAGCATGTAGTACACGGTGACGGCCAGCCCCGCGAGCATTCCGGCCACCGCGCCCCGGCGCGTGGCGCCGCGCCAGAAGATGCCCAGCACCATCGCCGGCACGAAGGCCGATGCCGCGAGCGAGAACGAGGCCGAGACCATGGGCAGGATCTCCGCCGGTTTCAGCGCCGCCACGAACGCCGCCGACAGCGCCACCGCCAGCAGCGCGAACTTGGTCAGGATCACGCGCTGCTCGGGCGTGGCGCGCTGGGGCCGCTCGTGGAAGTACAGGTCGCGCACCAGCGCATTGCTGATGGTGAGCAGCAGCCCGTCCGCCGTGGACAGCGCCGCCGCCAGCCCGCCCGCCGCCACCAGGCCCGACACCACGTAGGGCAGCCCGCCGATCTCGGGCGTGGCGAGCATGATGAGGTCGGCCCCGAAGCGGATTTCGCCGAACTGCACGATGCCATCGCCGTTCACGTCCTCCACCGACAGCAGCGACGCATCCACGCGCGCCCACTGCGCCATCCAGTTCGGCAGCTGGCCGAAGCTGCTGCCCACGAGGTTGTGCATGACCTCGTACTTCACCAGCACCGCGAGCGCCGGGGCGCTCAGGTACAGCAGCGCGATGAAGAACAGCGACCACGCCACCGAAGCGCGCGCCCCCGCCGGCGTGGCCGTGGTGTAGTAGCGCGTGAGCAGGTGCGGCAGCCCGGCGGTGCCCACCATGAGGCAGAACATCAGCGCGAGGAAGTTGCGCCGCGTGTCGCCGAAGTCCGCCTGCTCCTGCGGCGTGCCGTGGGGGTCGCCCGCAAAGGGCTGGCTGTGGCGCGGCAGGCCGCCCAGGGGGCGGGCGCGCTCGTAGTTTTCGCGCATTTCGCGCGTCCAGCGCTCGCGGGCCGCGGCCTCGTCGCGCGGCATGGCGGCCAGCTCGCGGCTGGCGGCGACGATCAGGCCCACGTCGGCGTTCTGCGCGCGCAGGGTGTGGATGCGCTGGCGCGCGGCTTCGCGTTCGTGCGCCAGCGCCGCGCCCACGTCCTGCAGGCGGCGTTCGTACTCCTGCGCCCGGGCCAGGTAGACCTGCACCACCTGCTGTTCGGCGGGCGATTGCAGCAGCTGCCCCTCCAGTTCGGCGATCTTGCTCACCTGCTTGCCGAACACCAGCGGCGCCAGCGGGTTACCCAGCTGCTGGTAGGCCAGCCACGACACGGGAATCAGGAAGGCCAGCAGCATCACCACGTACTGCGCCACCTGCGTCCAGGTGATGGCGCGCATACCGCCCAGGAAGGAGCACAGCAGCACCCCGCCCAGGCCGAGCATGAGGCCGATCTCGAACTGCACGCCCGTCAGGCGCGAGGCAATCAGCCCCACGCCGTAGATCTGCGCCACCACGTAGGTGAACGAGCACAGCACCGCCGCCAGCGCCGCGATGATGCGCGGCCAGCGCCCGCCGAAGCGCACCTGGAAGAAATCGGGGATCGTGTAGAGGTTCATCGCGCGCAGGTGCGGCGCGATCAGCATGGCGACGAGGCAGAAGCCCCCCGTCCAGCCCAGCAGGTAGGCCAGCCCGCCCGGCTGCCCGGGCGTGCCCGAGAAGCCCTGCAGGTACAGCGCGCCCGCGAGGCTGATGAACGAAGCCGCGCTCATCCAGTCCGCCGCCGCCGCCATGCCGTTGTAGAGCGGCGGAATGCGGCGGCCCGCCACGTAGTATTCCTCGGGGTCGGTGGTGCGGCCATAGACGCCGATGGCCGCGTACACCATCACCGTGAGGAAGAGGAAGATGGGCCCGATCCAGTGCCGCGACAAGCCGCGCTGCTCGGCCCAGGCCATGAGGGCCAGAAAGCCCAGTACGCCCACGACATACAGGGCGAGGATGCGGTGCAAACGCCAGCCGTAGGCGTTGTCACCCATTCCCGTCCTCGCGCTCGAAGCGGCTCATGGCCGCGCAGTACACCACCACGATGGCGATGAACACCAGCACCGCGCCCTGCGCCGCCATCCAGTAGCCCAGCTGCCAGCCCGCGACCACCAGCGTCAGGTCGCGGGCGAAGTAGCAGGCCCCGAACGAGGCCAGCGCCCACACCAGCAGCAGCGCCGCCTTGAGCCGGAGGTGGCGCGCGTCGTGCATGGCGGGGCCGGGTTCAGGCAGCCAGTTGCTGCCAGGTGGCGATCACGCTGTCGGGGTTCAGCGAGATGGAGGCGATGCCCTCCTTCGCCAGCCACAGGGCGAAGTCCGGGTGGTCGCTGGGGCCCTGGCCGCAGATGCCCACGTACTTGCCCTGGGCCTTGCAGGCCGCGATGGCGCGGCTCAGCATGGCCTGCACGGCGGGGTCGCGCTCGTCGAAGTCCTGCGCCAGCAGCTCCAGGCCCGAGTCGCGGTCCAGGCCCAGCGTCAGCTGCGTGAGGTCGTTGGAGCCGATGGAGAAGCCGTCGAAGTATTCGAGGAAGCGCTCGGCCAGGATGGCGTTGCTCGGCACCTCGCACATCATGATGACCTTGAGGTCGTTCTCGCCGCGCTTCAGGCCATGCGCCGCGAGCAGCCGGGTGACCTTGTCGGCCTGGGCCAGCGTGCGCACGAAGGGCACCATCACCTGCACGTTGGCCAGGCCCATGTCGTTGCGCACGCGCTTGAGGGCGTCGCACTCCATGGCGAAGGCTTCGCCGAAGTCCGCGCTGATGTAGCGCGCCGCGCCGCGAAAGCCCAGCATGGGGTTCTCTTCCTCGGGCTCGTAGCGGCTGCCGCCGATGAGCTTGCGGTATTCGTTGGACTTGAAGTCCGACAGGCGCACGATCACGGGCTTGGGGTAGAACGCTGCCGCGATGGTGGCCACGCCTTCGGCCACCTTGTCCACGTAGAAGGCACGCGGCGAGGCGTGGCCGCGCGCCACGCTTTCCACGGCTTTCTTCAGGTCGGCATCGACGTTCGGGTAGTCGAGGATGGCCTTGGGGTGCACGCCGATGTTGTTGTTGATGATGAATTCGAGGCGGGCCAGGCCCACGCCTTCGTTCGGCAGCTGCGCGAAGTCGAAGGCCAGTTGCGGGTTGCCCACGTTCATCATGATCTTGGTGGCGATCTTCGGCATCTCGCCGCGCTGCACCTCGGTCACCTCGGTTTCGAGCAAGCCGTCGTAGATCTTGCCCGTGTCGCCCTCGGCGCAGCTCACGGTCACCAGGGTGCCGTCCTTCAGGCGGGCGGTGGCGTCGCCGCAGCCCACCACGGCGGGGATGCCCAGCTCGCGCGCGATGATGGCCGCGTGGCAGGTGCGCCCGCCCCGGTTGGTGACGATGGCGCTGGCGCGCTTCATCACGGGCTCCCAGTTGGGGTCGGTCATGTCGGTGACCAGCACGTCGCCGGGCTGCACCTTGTCCATCTCGGAAATGTTGTGCACCAGGCGCACCGGGCCGGTGCCGATCTTTTGCCCGATGGCGCGGCCCTCGGCCAGCACGGTGCCCTGGCCCATGAGCTTGTAGCGCTGCTCGGCCTGGCCCTTGGCCTGGCTCTTCACCGTCTCGGGGCGCGCTTGCAGGATGTAGATCTGGCCGTCGGTGCCGTCCTTGCCCCATTCGATGTCCATGGGGCGGCCGTAGTGCTGCTCGATGACCAGGGCGTAGCGGGCCAGCTGCTCCACGTCGGCGTCGGTCAGCGAGTAGCGGTTGCGCTGCTCGGTCGCCACGTCGGTGGTCTTGACGAGCTTGCCAGAAGCCTTCTTCTCGTCGGGCGTGGAGAACACCATCTGGATCAGCTTGCTGCCCAGGTTGCGGCGGATCACGGCCTGCTTGCCCGCGCGCAGCATGGGCTTGTGCACGTAGAACTCGTCGGGGTTCACGGCGCCCTGCACCACCGTCTCGCCCAGGCCGTAGCTGCTGGTGATGAAGACCACGTCCTCGAAGCCGGACTCGGTGTCGATGGTGAACATCACGCCCGCCGCGCCCAGGTCGGAGCGCACCATGCGCTGCACGCCCGCCGAGAGCGCCACCACGTCGTGCGCGAAGCCCTTGTGCACGCGGTAGCTGATGGCGCGGTCGTTGTAGAGGCTGGCGAACACTTCCTTCATCTTGTGCAGCACGTCGTCGATGCCGACCACGTTGAGAAAGGTCTCCTGCTGGCCCGCGAAGGACGCATCAGGCAAATCTTCCGCCGTGGCGGAGGAGCGCACGGCGAAGCTGGCCTGCGCATTGCCCGCACTCAGCGTGGCGAACGCATCGCGCACGGCTTTTTCGAGGTCTGCCGGGAAGGGCTGGGCCTCGACCCAGCCGCGGATTTCGGCGCCCGCCTCGGCCAGCGCGCGCACGTCTTCGGTGTCGAGCGTGGCCAGGCGCCGGCTGATGCGGTCGGCCAGGCCCTCGTGCTTGAGGAATTCGCGGAATGCGTGCGCCGTGGTGGCGAAGCCCGTGGGCACGCGCACACCTTGGGGCAGTTGCGAAATCATTTCGCCGAGCGAGGCGTTCTTGCCGCCTACGGACTCGACGTCGCTCATTCTCAGGTTTTCAAACGGTACGACCAGGGCGGTCGCTTCGAAACGTGCAGACATGGGAAAGCTCCAGAAGTTGAAACCGGGTCTGCGCGCCCGCCTCCTGGCGGGCGAGCGTCCATGCACGCCGCTTCTTGGCTTTGCTGTTCTGGTTGGTGGCCGCAGCGGTGCATGGAAATAAATTCGAAATAATGGGCGGCATTGTAGAAGAGCCCATCCCTATGCACACCCGCACCGTTTTCTTCATCTCCGACGGCACCGGCATCACCGCCGAAACCTTCGGCAACGCCATCCTGGCGCAATTCGACTTCAAGCCGCGCCATGTGCGCCTGCCCTTCGTCGATACCGTGGACAAGGCCCACCAGGCCGTGCGCCAGGTCAACCACACGGCGGAAATGGAGGGCCGCAAGCCCGTGGTGTTCACCACGCTGGTGAACGAGGAGATGCTGCAAGTCATCCGGGAAGGCTGCAAGGGCATGTTGCTCGACATGTTCGGCATGTTCGTGCAGCCGCTGGAGCAGGAACTGGGCATCAAGTCGCTGCACCGCGTGGGCCGTTTTTCGGACGTGAGCCAGAGCAAGGAATACTCCGACCGCATCGAGGCCATCAACTTCAGCCTGGCGCACGACGACGGCCAGAGCAACCGCGACCTGGAAGGTGCCGACGTGATCCTGGTCGGCGTGAGCCGCAGTGGCAAGACGCCCACCAGCCTGTACCTGGCCATGCAGTGCGGCCTGAAGGCGGCCAACTACCCGCTGATCCCCGAAGACTTCGAACGCCGCCAGTTGCCGCCCGCGCTCGCGCCGCACCGCCACAAGATCTTCGGCCTGACCATCCAGCCCGAGCGGCTGGCCGAAATCCGCAACGAGCGCCGCCCGAATTCACGCTACGCGAGCCTCGAAAACTGCCGCATGGAAGTGTCGGAGGCCGAGGCCATGATGCGCCGCTCGGGCATCCGCTGGCTGTCCACCACCACCAAGAGCATCGAAGAGATCGCCACCACCATCCTGCAGGAAGTGCGGCCCGAGCGGCTGGTGTATTAGAGCCTGTTGACCACGGATTTGACTGGCATACGGCGGGGCGTTTTCGTCTGGCGGCGTTGCGGGATGGTGGTGCGGGTGTGCATCACTTGCGTTGCGGTTTGGCGTCAAGGGGCGTCGCGGGACCTGCTTGCTGTACGACGTGAATGGCCGCGAGCGCACGCTCCGCAGCCGGGGAGAGGGTGCGCTGCGCCAGGTACGCGATTTCGTAGTGCGCGGGTCGGCAGGCGTCCGCCGGCAGGCGAAGCCGAACCAGATGACCGGCAGCGGCTTCGGCGGCGACCGCGAGCGGCGGCGCGAACAGGACGACGTCGGTGCGGCTAGCCAGTTGCGCGAGCGCGTGCAAATCGTTGCTCTCTACCTGGAATTCGCACTGCTCGATCGGCCGGTAGCCCTTCGTTCCCCGGGTCCGCCCATGCGCGTGCTCGGGGAATGGTACCGACGCCAGCGCCGTACGGCGCAACTGCGCCAATGACACCTCCTGGCCTGCGAGCGGGTGTTCAGGCCGCACGAAGCAGCCGACCTCGATCGCGCCGAAAGGGCGGACCTCCAGATCGGGCGTGCGCGGAATGAAACGGCGTTCGAGCACGATGAAGTCCAGTTTCTCGGTGCGCAACGCCGCCAGCAACTCGTCGCCGTCGTTCACTTCCACCGCGACTTGCAGTTTCGGCCAATCGCGCTGCAGCGTGCTCAGCGCATCCGCCAACACGATCGGGGCGACCCACGACCCGAGCCCGAAGCGCACCTCTCCAATTTCGTGCTGCTGAATCAGCAGCAGGTCGCGTTTGAAACAATTGGTCTCGAACAGGATCCGCCGCGCCCGCTCCACGGCCACCTTGCCCGCAGCCGTTAGCGTGACGCCGCGCGTGCCCCGGTCGCAAAGCGGCAGGCCGGCCTGTTCTTCCAGGGCCTGGATGCTGCGCGTCAGGGCCGGCTGGCTCAGATGCACGCGGCGTGCGGCGGCCGCAAGCGACCCTTCTTCCGCCACTGCCACCAAATGTTCAAGCTGCCGCAGGTTCATGGGTATGTGCCCAATGCATAGATTCAATGAAATATTTGCACTTGAACTATATCTTTTGAACCGCTCAAATGCCCTCGCATTAGAGCGCATCCGGTGCACTAATAAAGAAAACGACGAGACAAGCAACCATGACAGACACACTCCCCACGAAGTCTCTTATCGCGGGTGCCGCCACCCAGGCCACCACGGCCGCCCAGCAGCGTGCGGCAAGCAACCTTCCCCCCGAGGATCTCGAAGACGAAGCCGACGTGCGGCGCGGCTTCGTCGGCACGGTTCCCGATGCCGAAGTGCGCGACGATTACGGCCGACTGGTCTGGGGTTTGGCTGACTACGGCTTCTTGAACGACGCGAAGGTGCCCGCCACCGTGAATCCCGCGCTGTGGCGGCAGGCGCGGCTCAATGCGGTGCACGGCCTGTTCGAGGTGACGCAGCGGATCTACCAGGTCCGCGGCTTCGACCTGGCGAACATGACCATCATCGAGGGCGATACCGGGCTCATCATCATCGACCCGCTGACCGCCAAGGAAACCGCACGCGCCGCGCTCGACCTGTACCTGGCCCACCGGCCGGCGCGCCCCGTGGTGGCAGTGATCTACAGCCACAGCCATTCGGATCACTTCGGCGGCGTGAAGGGCGTCATCGACGAGCGCGACGTGCACGCCGGCAAGGTGGCGGTGATCGCGCCCAACGGCTTCATGGAAGAGGCCGTTTCCGAAAATGTCCTGGCCGGCACGGCGATGGCGCGGCGCGCCCAGTTCCAGTTCGGCCACACGCTGGCGCGCAATGCGTGCTGCCAGGTCGACTCGGGCCTGGGCAAGAACATGCCGCGCGGCACGCTGACGCTGATCGAGCCGACCCTGCTGATCCGCGAGGAAAGCGAAACCCACGTGATTGACGGCGTCGAGATCGTGTTCCAGCTGACGCCCGACAGCGAGGCGCCGGCGGAGATGCACTTCTTCTTCCCGCAACTGCGCGCCTTGAACCTGGCGGAAAACGCGACCAAGACGCTGCACAACCTGTGCCCGCTGCGCGGCGCCAAGGTGCGCAATTCGCTGCTGTGGTCGCGCTACCTGGGGCGCGCGCTGGAACGCTACGCGCCGCACGCGGACGTTGCCTTCGCCCAGCACCACTGGCCCACCTGGGGCAAGAGGCGCATCGCGACCTATCTGGAACAGCAGCGCGATCTGTACAAGTTCCTGCACGACCAGACGGTCCGCATGATGAACCACGGCCTGACCGGGCCCGAGATCGCCGAGCGCATGAGGCTGCCCGACGCGCTCGCCAACCAGTGGCACGCGCGCGGCTTCTACGGCACGGTGTCGCACGACGTCAAGGCGATCTACCAGCACTACCTCAGCTGGTACGACGGCAATCCGAGCCACCTGCACGCGCTACCGCCGGAGATGGCGGGGCCGCGCTACGTCGAATACATGGGCGGTGCCGAAAAAATGCTGGAACGCGCCCGGCAGGACTTCGACCGGGGCGAATACCGCTGGGTCGCCCAGGTCATGAACCACCTGGTGTTTGCGCAGCCCACCTTGCGGGAGGCGCGTGAACTCGGCGCCGCCGCGCTGGAGCAGATGGGGTTCCAGGCCGAATCGGCCACCTGGCGCAACGCCTTCCTGCTGGGTGCGCGCGAGCTGCGCGAAGGCGCCCCCAAGACGCCCGCCCAGACCAAGCGCAGCGGCGACATGGTGGCGGCCATGACCGACGAGATGTTCTTCGACTACCTCGCCGTCCGGCTCGACGGGCTGAAGGCGCAAACGCTCGATGCGCGGATCGCATGGCATTTCTCCGACACGCAGCGCGACTACGCGCTCACCCTGAAGCACGGCGCCCTCAGCTGCTCGACGATGGCGCACGCGCAGCCCCCGCACGTCACGCTGACCATGGCGCGCAGCACGCTCAATCGCATCCTGAACGGCGAGGCGGGATTCGCCGACGCGATCCAGGGCGGCGACATCCGCCTGGAGGGAGACACCGGTGTCTTCATGGCCCTGCTCGGCAGTCTTGAGACCTTCAGCGGCAACTTCAACGTCGTCGAGCCTTGAAAACTGCAGCGGATGAGGAACCATGACACCAACACCTACATCTCTACCCGCGCATAGCCCCACACGTGCCTGGCTCGTGATCACCATGCTGTTTCTCTTCATGCTGGTGAACTTCGCGGACAAGGCCATCATCGGCCTGGCCGCCGTGCCCATCATCAGGGATCTGCACCTCACGAACGAGCAGTTCGGCAAGGTCGGCAGCGCGTTCTTCCTGCTGTTCTCTATCTCGGCGGTGGCCGTGGGATTCGTGGTCAACCGCGTGTCGACCAAACTCGTGCTGATCATCATGGCGCTCATCTGGGCGGCAGCCCAACTGCCGATGCTCGGCACCGTCACGCTCCCGATCCTCATCGCCAGCCGCGTCGTCCTGGGCGCCGGCGAAGGGCCGGCCTATCCGGTGGCGCTTCATGCCGCCTACAAATGGTTTCCAAACGAACACCGCACGCTCCCCACGAGCGTGATTGCGCTCGGCGCCGCGGTGGGCGCGGGGTTTGTCGCGCCCTTGCTGGTCTGGATCATTGCGGCCTATGGCTGGCATACAGCCTTCTTGACTCTCGGGGGCGCTGGTTTCGTCTGGGTGGTCATCTGGACGTTCCTCGGCAAGGAAGGGCCGCTCGACCTCGAACGCCCTGAGGGGGGCGGCAACGGGCTGGTGCACCTGCCCTATGCAACGCTGCTGACCTCACGAACCTTTGTCGGCGCGTTCATCGCTGCGTTCTCTGCCTATTGGGTGCTGGCCCTGGGCGTCGTCTGGATGCCAGCCTTTCTGGCGCGGGTGGGAGGCTTCAGCGCGGCCCAGATCGGCTGGATCGCCGTGCTGCCGTCGTTCCTGCAGATCTTCCTCGGGCCCGCCTGCGGTTTTATTTCCCAGCGGATGCGCACGCGCGGCGCCAGCAGCCGCGCTTCGCGCGGCCTGCTCGGCGGCGGCGGCGTGGTCCTTTCGGGTGTCGCGCTGGTCCTGCTGTCGCGGGCCTCAAGCCCCTATCTGCAGATTCCGCTCGCCATGCTGACTTTCGCCATCGGCAGCGTGATCTTCACGCTCGGGCCGCCCTTGGTCGGAGAAATCAGTCCCGTGCACCAGCGCGGCGCGACGCTCGGCATCTACAACGCGCTCTACACGATGGCAGGTCTCCTGGCACCATGGCTGATGGGACACATCGTCGATGCGGGCGCGAATCCTGCCGAGGGTTTCAGGAATGGCTTCATGCTTGCGGGCGTCGTCGTCGGCGTCGGCGGCCTGCTGGCGATGCTGCTGATCAACCCGGAGCGTGATCTCGCGCGCTTCAAACAGGCCCCGACAAGCTCAGTGCGTTCGAGGGGACGTTGAGACTCTTGACCAAAAATCGAGATTGACCCGCTCTAGCGGAGCCTGCCGGACGGCTGCAGCGCCTGGTACTGCTGCCGCACGGCCTCGGCCGAGGCCTGCTGGCTTTGCGCGTACAACGCGATTTCGTCGGCTACCCGGGCTTGCAGGGCTGCTTCGAACAAGTCCTTGGCCGAATGGGCTTCATAGCTCCTTTGCTCGCCGCCGCCCAGGTTGGACTGGAAGATGCCCGCCGCGCTGACCGGCAGAAAATCCTCATAGACGATGGGGCGCGCCTCGACGATGCCTTGGTGGCGCAGCGCCGCCAGGTCAAAGCCCGCGCCGCTGCCCGCAGCCTGGGCAAAGGCGGCCTGATCCCGGATGCCGTAGCGGAAGAAAGCCAGCTCCTGGTCGTGCATGGCATCGAGGTCGTCGGGGAATTCCGCGAAGGCGGCGGCCAGCCGGGCTTCATAGTCGCCCGCCGTGCTGCCCGCGTTTTCCATCGACCGCACCTGGCCCAGCAAGCGGTCATAGAGCGCGCGGCCCTTGCGCGTCAACGCCGCGCCGCGCTGCTCGATCTCGCCAAAGCGCGCGGTGTGCGCGCCTTGCGCGCCATCACCCGCGAAGGCGATGGCTTCTTCCAGCGCCTTGAAGCTGGTCTGGCGCAGCAGGATGGGATGGCGCCGGCGCGGCGGGCCTTCGACCACGTCCTTGGCGGCAATGCCACGGCGCGGCATCTCGGCCTGGGCCGCATCGATATCCAGCGTGCGCGGCGTCAGGTGGTTGATATGCGGCCCTTTGAACGACACCACGTCGGCCACCAGCCGGTGCGCTGCAAGCAGTTGCCGGTAGGTGTCGTGGCGCACGGTGGCCTGGCTGTGCCAGCGGAAGGTCTGCGTGGCTTCCTGCACGAACTCGGCGGCCTGCTGTGCGTCGAGCCCGCCCTGGGCCTCGCATTGCCGCGTCAATTCCAGCGCGCGCGGCGTGAAGATGCGCCGGCGCTCCAGAATCTCCTGCGCCTGCGCGCGCAGCGCGGGGTCGGCGATCAGTTCCAGGCGCAGCAGCGAGGTGAAGACGCGGAACGGGTTGGTGCGCAGCGCCTCGTCGTCGATGGGCCGGAAGGCCGTGGCGTGCACGGGAACCCCGGCCACCGACAAATCGTAGTAGCCCACCGGGTACATGCCCATGACGCGGAAAACGCGCCGCATGGTGGCCAGTTCCCCGGCGGTGCCGAGCCGGATGGCGCCGTGGCGCTCCACGTCGAGCCGGCCCAGTTCGCCCGCCTCCTGCAACTGGCGCTGCAACCCGGGGTCTTGGGCCAGCGTGGCGCGGTTGATGTCCGCCACCAGGTCCAGCAGGACGCCGTATTGCGGCACTTCCTGCCGGTACATGGCCGACATGGATTGGGAGAACAGATCGCGTATCTGGTCGGAGTGCATGAATGGGGACATGGTGTTCTGGGGATTCATATCGACAGACAGGTCAGGCTTGCAGCACCCGGCCAGGGTTCAGGGTATTGAGGGGGTCCAGCGCGTTCTTGATGGAACGCATCAGCGCCAGCGCCGTGGCCGACTTGTGCCAGGGCAGCTTGTGCAGCTTGAGTTCGCCAATGCCATGCTCGGCCGAGATTGAGCCACGGTATTGGCTGACCGTGTCGTAGACGATGGCGCTGATCCGCTCCTCGCACTGCGCCACGAAGGCCTTGGCGTCCACGTCCGCCGGGGCCTGGATGTTGTAGTGCAGGTTGCCGTCGCCCAGGTGGCCGAAGTTGACGAAGCGTATGCCGTCGAAGGCTGCGGCCAGCGCGGCGTCGGCCTCGCGCACGAACGCCGGGATCAGCGAGACGGGAATCGAGATGTCATGCTTGACGTTGAAGCCCTCCTCCACCTGGGCCAGGGTGATGCTCTCGCGGATATGCCAGAGGTCGTGCGCCTGGCGCAGGTTCTCGGCAATGACGGCGTCGGCGACCAGCCCCCCCTCGAAAGCCGCTTCCAGCAAGCTTTCGAACCGGCCGCGCGCATGGGCTTCGGACTCCGAGTCCGATAGCTCGATCAGCACGCACCACGGCGCTTGCCGCCACAGCGGCACGCGCAGATGGGGGTAGTACTTGTCCACCAGACCCAGGGCGAACTGGTTCATCACCTCGAAGCCCGTGAGGCCGGCGGCCAGGTGCTGGTGCGCCATGCCCAGCAGCTGGCAGGCGTCTTCGAGCGATGCGACGGCCGCCCAGGCGGTCAATTGGGCCGCGGGCTTGGGAAACAGCCTGAGCGTGGCGGCGGTGATGACGCCCAGCGTGCCTTCGCTGCCCACGAACAGGTCGCGCAGGTCGTAGCCGGTGTTGTCCTTGCGCAGGCCCGAGAGCCCGTCCCACACCTCGCCCAGCGCCGTCACCACCTCCAGGCCCAGGCAGAGTTCGCGCGCATTGCCGTAGCGCACCACCTGGGTGCCGCCCGCATTGGTGGCCAGATTGCCGCCAATGGTGCAGCTGCCCTCGGCGCCCAGGCTCAGCGGGAACAGAAAGCCGGCCTCGTCGGCGGCTTCCTGCAAGGCCTGGAGGACATGGCCGGCCTCGACCGTGATCGTCATGTTCTGCGGATCCACGGCGCGCACGGCGGCCATGCGGCGCAGGCTCAGCACCACCTGCGTGCCGGACGCATCGGGCACCGAGCCCGCCACCAGGCCGGTGTTGCCGCCCTGCGGCACGATGGCCACGCGCGCCGCCGCGCAGGCCTTGACCACCCGGGCCACTTCCCCGGTGGAGCCGGGGCGCACCACGCACAGCGCCCTGCCCTGCGCGCGGCGGCGCCAGTCCTGCTCGTAGCTGGCCAGGTCGCCGCCGGTCAGCACATGCGCGGGGCCGACGATGGCGGCCAGGGCGGCCAGCAGGCCGGCGGCTGTTTCAGGCGCGGTGCTGCTCATTGCTTCTCCAGATGGGCAGCCTGGATGATGCTGCCCCAGTGCTTGAATTCGGTGCGCGTGAAGTCGCGGAACGCGCTGGAGCCGAGCAGGCGCCACCCAGGGCCTCCACCCTGGCCTTGAAGTCGGGGCTGGAGGCCACCTTGAGCGTGGCCGCTTCAAGGCGCTGGACGATGGCGCGCGGCGTGCCCTTGGGCACCAGCACGCCGTTCCACGTCGCGGTGACGAACGAGGGAAAGCCGCTTTCCTTCATGGTCGGCACATGGGGCAGCAGCGGCAGGCGCTCGGCGGACGTCACGGCCAGCGCCTTGAGCTTGCCGCCCTGGATGAAAGGCAGCGCGGGCGTGATGTTCTCGAAGATGAAGTCGATCTGGCCGCCGATCAGGTCCGTGAGCGCCGGAGCACTGCCCTTGTAGGGCACGTGCACCAGTTCCAGCTGCGTGGCGCTCTTGAACAGTTCGCCCGACAAGTGCACCGTCGAGCCCGTGCCGGGCGAGCCGTAGCTCATGCCGGTGCCGCGCTTGCGCGCATAGGCCACCAGTTCGGCCACCGACTTGACGGGCGTCCTGGCTTCGTTGACCACCAGCACGTTCGGGATGGAGGTCACCAGGGCGACGTATTCGAAATCGTCGAGGCTCTTCTCGCTCAGGTTCTTGTAGAGGCTGGGGTTGATGGCCTGCGTGCCCGCCGTGCCGAACAGCAGCGTATAGCCGTCATTGCCCGCCGCCGCCACGCGGCTGGCGCCAATGGCACCGTTCGCGCCCGGCAGGTTCTCCACCACCACCGGCTGGCCCAGGGACTCCGCGAGCCCCTGCCCGACCAGGCGGGCGACCACGTCGGTATTGCCGCCCGGCGCGAAGGGAACCACCAGCTTGATCGGGCGGCTGGGGAAGGTGTCGGCCATCGTTGCGGCGGGCAGTGCGAGGGCGGCGCCGAGCAGCGCGGCCGCCCGGAGAAAGTGTTTGCGCGAAAAGGTCTGGGGCACGGTATGTCTCTTTCGTTTCAATGCATCAAGCGGCGCCCATCATGGATAGGGGCCTGCGGAGCGTCAATCAATGTTTTGGAAGCAGTACATTCCTTTATGGAATGTCATCCACGTGAAGCATGGACGGTTTCATGAGGAATACCCGAATGCCTCTTTGCTCCATCGTTGTTGAAAACATTCCCAAACATCATGAACTCACGGAAATATCTACCCTCCATGGGCCTGCTGGCGGCCTTCGAGTCCTGCGCCCGTTTGCAGAAGTTCACGGCGGCGGCCCATGAGTTGAGCCTGACCCAGAGCGCGGTCAGCCGGCAGATCCGGGCGCTCGAAGAAATCGTGGGCGTGGAGTTGTTCGTGCGCGAGCGGCAGGCCGTGCGCCTGACGCCGGCGGGCGAGATCTATGCCGAGGAGATCCGCCATGCGCTGCGCGGCATCTCCAACGCAACGCTGCGCATCAAGGCCAGCCCCGAGGCGGGCACGCTGACGCTGGCCATCCTGCCGACCCTGGGCACACGCTGGCTCGCGCCTTTGCTGCCCGGCTTCATGCGGCAGAACCCGGGGGTCACACTCAACCTGGTGACCCGGCTCGAACCCTTCAACATGGATGCCGACGGCGTGCACGCCGCCATCCACTACGGCGCGCCCGAGTGGCCGCGCGCGGAACTGGACTTCCTGTTCGAAGAGACCGTGTTTCCCGCCTGCTCCCAGGCGCTGAAAGCGCAGTACGGCTTTGCCAGCGCGCAAGACCTGCTGCGCGCCCCGCTGCTGCACCTGGCCTCGCGTCCGCAGGCCTGGGCGCAGTGGTTCGAGTCCCTGGGCGTCCCATGCGCCAGTGTGGGCGGCATGAGCATCGACCAGTTCGCCACCGTCACGCAGGCCGCCTCCGCGGGCCTGGGCGTGGCGCTGCTGCCCGAGTTCCTGTTCAGAGCGGAGCTGGAGCGCGGCGAGTTGGTGTCAGCCATTGACGTGCGCTGCCGCAGCCGTGGCAAGTACTACCTGGTCTGCGCAGCCGCCAAGACCTGGTACCCGCCGCTGACCGCCTTCCGCCAATGGCTCAAGGAGCAGGCGCGCAGCGCCGCCGATTTACCGTCCGCCTAACACCACAGCACCGGCCCGCGCTGCGTGGCGTGCGCCCACAGCGCCCAGCCGCTCATCAGCGCCAGCGCCGCGCCGGCCAGCCGAGTGCCCGCGTCCTGCCGCCATGCGTTGATGCGCCGCCCGGCGCGCGCCAGCAGCCACGGGGCCAGCAGCAGCCACAGGGTGGTGCCCAGGCCGAAGGCCAGCATGGCCGTGGCGCCCGCCAGGGCGTCGCCCGTGAGCGCGGCGATGGCCACCGCCGAATACAGCAGGCCGCAGGGCAGAAAGACCCAGGCCAGGCCCACGCCCAGCGCGCCCCGGGCGTGGGGGCGAAAGCGCCCCGGCCAGGCGGGCTGGCGCGCCGATACGAGCAGCACCAGGCCCCACAGCAACGCCAGCAGTTGCACCAGCGCCCACAGCGGGCGCAGCGCGGCCAGCCACTGCGTGCCCTGGGCGAACCAGCCGATGGCCGTGGCGGCGATGGCGCCCAGCGCGGCGTAGCCGATCAGGCGGCCCGCGTGCAGCGGCAGCGGCTGGCCCATGCGGGCGCACGGCGCGGCGCACATGGCCACGCAGTGCGGGCCGCCCGCCAGGCCCATCAGCAGGGTGGTGCCGATCACGCCCAGCAGCACGTCAACTCCCCATAACGCTGCGTGCCACATGCACAGCGCACGCAACTGGCGCGCCCCAGGCCAGCAGACGCCGCGCAAGGGCCGCCCCGCCGCGCTGGCGGCGTCCCCCTGCCCGCGTAGCGCAGCGCAGCGAGAGCGGGGGGATGGAGCGAAGCGACATAGGGGGGTGTCAAATAATTTTGGAAAACCGCGCGCGGTTGCGGTCGGCCTGCAGGTAGCGGTCGAACACCATGGCGATGCCGCGCACGAAGTACCAGCCCAGGTCGGTGACGGCGATCTCCTCGCCGCCGACCCGCACCAGCCCCTGCGCCTCCAGCGGGCGCAGCAGCTCCAGCTCGGGCGCGAAGTATTCGCGGAAGTCGATCAGCCATGCCTGTTCGATGGATTCGATGGCCACGCTGCCCTGGCACATCAGCGCCATGATGATGGCGCGGCGGATGAGGTCGTCGCGCGACAGCGCGAGGCCGCGCACCACGGGGATCTGGCCGTGGTCGATCAGGTCGCAGTATTCGTCCAGCGTCTTGGCGTTCTGGCTGTAGGTGGCGCCGATGCGGCCGATGGCCGAGACGCCCAGCGCCAGCAGGTCGCAGTCGGGGTGGGTGCTGTAGCCCTGGAAGTTGCGGTGCAGCCGCCCCTGGCGCTTGGCGACGGCCAGCGCGTCGTGCGGCAGCGCGAAGTGATCCATGCCGATATAGGTGTAGCCGCCGGCCTGCAGGGCGTCCACGGCCTGGGCCAGCATGGCGAGCTTGTCGGACGGCGCGGGCAGGTCTTCGGCGGCGATGCGGCGCTGGGCCTTGAAGCGCTCGGGCAGGTGGGCGTAGGCATAGAGCGCGATGCGGTCGGGGCGTAGGTCGCGCACCTGCTGCATGGTGCGCGCGAAGCTCTGCGGGGTCTGGCGCGGCAGGCCGTAGATCAGGTCGATGTTGATGGACTCGAAGCCGATCGCGCGCGCGGTGTGGACGAGGGCGAAGATCTGCTCCGCCTCCTGCTCGCGGTGCACGGCCTTCTGCACGGCGGGGTCGAAGTCCTGCACGCCGAAGCTCAGGCGGTTGAAGCCCAGCGTGGCCAGGCGCTGCAGGCGCGTGGGGGTGACGGTGCGCGGGTCGATCTCGATGGAGTATTCGCCGCCGGGCGCGAGCCGCAGGCGCTGGCGCAGCATGTCCATCAGGCGCACGAGGCCCGCGTCGCTCAGGAAGGTGGGCGTGCCGCCCCCCAGGTGCAGCTGGCTCACGGCCTGCCCGCCGCCGAGGTGGTGCAGGTGCAGGTCGAGTTCGCGCTCCAGGTAGCCGAGGTATTCGCCGCCGCGCTCGTGGTGGCGGGTGACGATCTTGTTGCAGGCGCAGTAGTAGCACAGCGACTCGCAGAACGGGATGTGCACGTACACCGACAGCGGCTGCGCCAGATGCGTATGCAGGCGCCGCTGCGCCAGGGCCAGCGCGTAGTCGCCGGGGCCGAACGCCTCTACGAAACGGTCGGCGGTGGGATAGGAGGTGTAGCGCGGTCCTGGCACGTCGAAACGGCGCAACAGGTCGGCGAGATCAGGGGGTGCGGCGGTCATTGTGAAGACTGTGCGCCGATGCGCAGCCGCCGTCCTTGATGCAAGTCAAGGAGGGCGCGGGGAATGCCGTTCACAATACGGATACACAAAACTAGCGCCACTACGCCCAAGGAGTCCCCGCATGTCCGCCACCGCCATGAACATCGCCTGCTCGAACTGCAACCTGCGCGAGCTGTGCATGCCCGTGAGCCTTTCGGACGAGCAGATGCAGCGCATCGACGCCATCGTCGCCACGCGCCGCCGGCTGCCGCGCGGCGGGGCGCTGTTCCGCGCGGGGGAGGCGTTCACGTCGCTGTACGCCATCCGCACGGGGTTTTTCAAGACCTGCGTGACGACGGAGGACGGGCGCGACCAGGTGACGGGCTTCCAGATGGCGGGCGAGATCATGGGGCTGGACGGCATGGCGCAGGACCGCCACGCCTGCGACGCGATCGCGCTGGAGGACGCCGAGGTCTGCGTGATGCCCTACGAGCGGCTGGAGGAACTGTCGCGCGAGGTGAACGCGCTGCAGCACCACGTGCACAAGATCATGAGCCGCGAGATCGTGCGCGAGCACGGCGTGATGCTGCTCCTGGGCAGTATGCGCGCTGAGGAGCGGCTGGCCGCCTTTTTGCTGAACCTGGTGCAGCGGCTGCACGCGCGCGGCTTCTCGCAGACCGAGCTGGTGCTGCGCATGACGCGCGAGGAGATCGGCAGCTACCTGGGGCTGAAGATCGAGACGGTGAGCCGCACCTTCTCGAAGTTCGTCGATGACGGCATCGTCGAGGTCAAGCAGCGGCACGTGCGCATCCTGGACACGGGCAAGCTCCAGCGGCTGGTCAACGGCAACCCGTCCAACCGCTACTGAGTTTGCTCTCTTTTTCATAGCTGCTTGCGCTTTACCATCAAGCGCTGGGGCCGTTTTTCGTGCCTGGCGCCGTGCCCAGCGACAGCAGCGTGGTCATGGCGGTGGCCGCCATCATCAGCCCCCAGAACACGAAGAACGCCACGGTGTAGATGCCGGTGCGCGACAGCGGTAGCGGCTCGCCGGCCCAGGTGAGGTCGTGCGGGTCGATCAGCGCGAAGACCAGCATTTCCTGCACGCCCGCCAGCAGGAAGGCGGGCCAGGCAATCCACATCCATCGTTGCAGGCGCATGTTCCGTCGTCCTTTCAGTGCGGTTTGTCGGAGGCGGGCGTGGCCGCGTGGTTGCGCGCCTTCAGCGCCGGGGCCAGGCTCTGATTGATGTTCAGGCCGTTCTGGTAGTAGTTCTCGTCGATCACCGGGTCCTGGCCGTGCACCGCGAGCCAGGCGGTGACCGCCCCGGCCACGATGACCAGCGCGGGGCCGGACAGCAGCAGCCAGACGGAGGGAAAGCGCCACCAGGGCTTGTTCGTTTGCTGTTCCATTGCTCTGACTCCTTGAGATCAACGTGGCACGAGGAAGACGGATTTCTCGCGCACCCGCTCCGTGCCCTGCTCTGCCTGTACTTCGAAATAAATGGGGTGCGATCCCGCCTCCTGGCTGCCATAGGGCAGCTGCAGGCGCACGGCCACCCAGCGCGCCTGTGCGGCGCCCACCTCCGCCACCGGGTCGGAGGCCACCTCCAGCCCCGGCAGCCCCGTGGCCGCGATGCGGTAGCTGCGCGGCGCCTCGGCGGCGTTCATGATCTGCAGGCGGTAGACGTTCTCCAGCCTGCCGCCCGCCACGATGCGCGCGAGCGAGGCGCGGTCGCGCACCACGTCCACCTTCAGCGGCGTGCGCAGCGACAGGCTGGCCACCATGGCCGCCGACAGCGCGAGCAGCACCGCGCCGTAGACCAGCACCCGGGGCCGCAGCACGCGGCGCACCATGCGCGCGGCGCTCCAGCCCTGGGCCACGGCGTTCTGCGTGGAAAAGCGGATCAGCCCGCGCGGGTACTGCACCTTGTCCATCACGGTGTTGCAGGCGTCCACGCACAGGCCGCAGCCGATGCACTCGTACTGCAGGCCGTCGCGGATGTCGATGCCCGTGGGGCAGACCTGCACGCAGAGCTTGCAGTCGATGCAGTCGCCCAGGCCCTTGGCGCGGTAGTCCACCGTCTTGGCGCGCGGGCCGCGCTTTTCGCCGCGCTGGGGGTCGTAGCTGACGATCAGCGTGTCCTTGTCGAACATGGCGCTCTGGAAGCGCGCGTAGGGGCACATGTACTTGCACACCTGCTCGCGCAGGAAGCCCGCGTTGCCGTAGGTGGCGAAGCCGTAGAAGCCGACCCAGAACAGCTGCCACGAACCCTGCAGCGCCATGAGCTCCGCCGCCAGCGTGCGGATGGGCACGAAGTAGCCCACGAAGGTGAAGCCCGTCCACAGCGCCACGGCGATCCACAGCACCTGCTTGGCGAACTTCTTGCGGATTTTCTCGAACGTCCAGCCGCCCTGGTCGAGCCGCAGGCGCGCGCTGCGGTCGCCCTCGGTCACCTTCTCGATCCACAGGAAGATCTCGGTGTAGACCGTCTGCGGGCAGGAGAAGCCGCACCACAGCCGCCCCGCCACGGCGGTGAACAGGAACAGCGCCAGCGCGCAAATGACCAGCAGCCCCGTGAGGTAGATGAAATCCTGCGGGTACAGCACCAGCCCGAACAGGTAGAAGCGCCGCGAGCCCAGGTCGAACAGCACCATCTGCCGCCCGCCCCAGGACAGCCACGGCAGGCCGTAGAACACCAGTTGGGTGAGCCACACCATCGCCCAGCGCCAGCGCGAGAAGATGCCCCGGATGGAGCGCGGGTAGATCTTCTGGTGCGCCTCGAACAGCGATACCGAGACGGCATCGCCTTCCGGCGCGGACGCCGGCGTAGGTGCGATGGGGATCACCTTCTTCATGGCGCGCCCTACTTCGCCGCCGTTGCCGCGGGCCGGTTCGACAGACCCCACACGTAGGCGGTGAGCACGTTGATCTGCTGCTCGGTCAGCTTGCCTTCCTGCGCGGGCATCTGGTTGGTCTTGCCGTTGTTGATCATGGCGACGATGGCGGCCTCGCCCCAGCCGTGCAGCCAGATGTCGTCCGTGAGGTTGGGCGCGCCCACCAGCGGGTTGCCCTTGCCCGTGGGGCCGTGGCAGGCCGCGCAGGCAGTGAACTTGGACTTGCCCAGGCTGGCGCGCAGCGAGTCGCTGGGGCTGCCCGACAGGCTCAGCACGTACTGCGCGAGATTGCGCACGTCTTCCGCCGAGCCCACGGCGGCGGCCATGGGCGGCATGACGCCGATGCGGCCCTTGGTAATGGTCTCGTGGATGTTCTCGGGCGTGCCGCCGTGCAGCCAGTCGCCGTCGGTCAGGTTCGGAAAGCCCTTGCTGCCGCGCGCGTCCGAGCCGTGGCACTGCGCGCAGTTGTTCATGAACAGGCGCTCGCCAATGGCCATGGCCTGCGGGTCCTGGGCCAGCTTTTCGGTGTCCATGCCGTCGAAGCGGGCGTAGACGGGGGCCAGCGCCTTGGCGGCCTCGTTCACCTCGTTCTGGTAGTTGCCCGCCGAGGTCCAGCCCTTCTGCCCCGCGTAACTGCCCAGGCCGGGGTACAGCGCCAGGTAGCCCAGGCCGAACACGATGGTGATGACGAACAGCCACATCCACCAGCGCGGCATGGGGTTGTTCATCTCGGTCAGGTCGCCGTCCCACACGTGGCCGGTGGTGTTCTGCGCCGTGGCCTTCACCTTCTTGCGCGCGGTGATGACGAGCAGCAGCAGGCAGGCGACGATGCCCACGGCGGTGATGATGGCCACGTACAGCGACCAGAAATTGCTGGAGAAATCACTCATGGCGGCGGCTCTCGCTGAGGGGGTGGTTGTCGTCCTGGAAGGGCAGCAGCGCGTCCTGCTCGAAGCGCGCGCGGTTGCGCCCGGCATAGGCCCAGACGGCAATGGCGATGAAGCAGGCGAACGAGGCCAGCGTGGCGACGATGCGCAAGGTGGTGATGTCCATGGCGGTGCTCCCTCTTACTTCAATGTGCGGCCCATGATTTGCAGGTAGGCGATCAGGGCATCCATGTCGGTCTTGCCCTGCACCTCGGCGGGCGCGGCGGCGATTTCCGCGTCGGTGTAGGGCACGCCCACGGTGCGCAGGGCGCGCATACGCGGCTGCACCACGTCGGGGTCGAGCTGGTTCGTGGCCAGCCAGGGGTAGGCGGGCATGTTCGACTCGGGCACCAGGTCGCGCGGGTTCATGAGGTGGATGCGGTGCCACTCGTCGCTGTACTTGCCGCCCACGCGGTGCAGGTCGGGGCCGGTGCGCTTGCTGCCCCACTGGAAGGGGTGGTCGTACACGAATTCGCCCGCTACCGAGTAGTGGCCGTAGCGCAGCGTCTCGGCGCGGAAGGGGCGGATCATCTGCGAGTGGCAGTTGTAGCAGCCCTCGCGCAGGTACACGTCGCGTCCCATCAGCTGCACGGCCGTGTAGGGCTTGAGGCCCGCGATGGGCTCGGTGGTGGACTTCTGGAAGAACAGCGGCACGATCTCCACCAGCCCGCCCACCGCCACGACGAGCAGGATGAGCACGATCATCAGGAAGTTGCTGGTTTCGACCCGCTCGTGGGAGAAGCCTCCCGGGGTGCCGCCTGTGTTTTCTGCGTTCATGGGTTTTCCTTTTTGTTCAAGCGGCCTGGACGGCGGGCACGGGCACCTTGACGGAGCGGCCCGAGATCGCCGTCATCCACACGTTCCAGGCCATGATCAACATGCCCGCGAGGTACAGCAGCCCGCCCGCCACGCGCACCACGTAGAAGGGATAGGTGGCCTTCACGCTTTCGGCGAAGGTGTAGGCCAGGGTGCCGTCGGCGTTGACGTCGCGCCACATCAGGCCCTGCATCACGCCGGCGATCCACATGGCGGCGATGTAGAGCACGATGCCCACGGTGCTGAGCCAGAAGTGCAGCTCGATGGCGGGCACCGAGTGCATCTTGTCGCGCCCGAACAGGCGCGGCACCAGGTAGTACAGCGAGCCCATGGTGATGAGGCCCACCCAGCCCAGGGCGCCCGCGTGCACGTGGCCGATGGTCCAGTCGGTGTAGTGCGACAGCGCGTTCACGGTCTTGATCGACATGAGCGGCCCCTCGAACGTGGCCATGCCGTAGAACGACAGCGACACGATCAGGAAGCGCAGCACCGGGTCGTCGCGCAGCTTGTGCCACGCGCCCGACAGGGTCAGGATGCCGTTGATCATGCCGCCCCAGCTCGGCGCCAGCAGGATCAGCGAGAACACCATGCCCACCGACTGCGTCCAGTCCGGCAGCGCGGTGTAGTGCAGGTGGTGCGGGCCCGCCCACATGTAGGTGAAGATCAGCGCCCAGAAGTGCACGATGGACAGCCGGTAGCTGTACACCGGCCGGCCCGCCTGCTTGGGGATGAAGTAGTACATCATCCCGAGGAACGCGGTGGTCAGGTAGAAGCCCACGGCGTTGTGGCCGTACCACCACTGCACCATGGCGTCCTGCACGCCCGCGTAGGCCGAGTAGCTCTTCATCCACCCCGCCGGAATGGCCGCGCTGTTGACGATGTGCAGCAGCGCCACGGCGATGATGAACGCGCCGAAGAACCAGTTGGCCACGTAGATGTGCCGGACCTTGCGGATGCCCACGGTGCCGAAGAACACGACGGCGTAGCTCACCCAGGTGATGGCGATCAGGATGTCGATCGGCCACTCCAGCTCGGCGTACTCCTTGCCCTGGGTGTAGCCCAGCGGCAGGCTCATGGCGGCGGCCACGATCACCGCCTGCCAGCACCAGAAGGTGAAGCTGGCCAGCTTCGGCATAAACAGCCGCGTCTGGCAGGTGCGCTGCACCACGTAGTAGCTGGTGGCGAACAGCCCGCAGCCGCCGAAGGCGAAGATCACCGCGTTGGTGTGCAGGGGCCGCAAGCGCCCATAGCTGAGCCACGGAATGCCGAAGCCCAGCTCCGGCCACGCCAGCTGCGCCGCGATGAACAGGCCCACCGCCATGCCCACCACGCCCCACACCACGGCCATGATGGTGAACTGGCGCACGACCGAGTCGTCGTAATGTGTCTGTGTTTCTGTCGCAATCATCACAGTCCTTGTTTTGATGTTGCGAACAGTGTCAAAGAACCGGGCGGGCCGGGACTTGATGCAAGTCAATCGTCGTGCAGTATTCGCTCCGCTTCCTGCTCGACGCTTTCGAACTGGCCCCGGTGCACGGCCCACCACAGCGCCGCCAGCACCAGCAGCACCAGCACGACCGAGAGCGGAATCAGCAGGTACAGAATGTCCATTGCGCTACCTAGGGTGTGTCATCCATGAATTCCCCCACGCGCTGGCCCCGCAATGCGGATGGATGCGCGAAGCGGGGCGCAGCCAATAGCCGTAGCTATTGGCAAGCCACGCGACAAAGCAGACGCCGCATTGCGGGGCCAGCCCGAAGGGAAGGTCATGCGGGCGGCGCATTGCGTCGTTGCGGCTCGCTTGTGTAGCACAGCTACACGGCACTCACCGCGCCTAGCACTGCACCGCCCGCATGACCTTCGCGTGGGGGAATTCATGGATGACACACCCTAATTCATAGCTGCCAGCGCTTCTTGCGCCTGGGCTGACGGCTGATTTGGCTCAAAACCTGGCTCACGACCCGGCTCCATTGCCGGCCAGCGCGCCAGCCGCGCCGCGTTGCCCACCACCAGCAGCGAACTCAGCGCCATGCCCAGGCCCGCGAGCCACGCGGGCATCCAGCCCGCCACGGCCAGCGGAATGCAGACCGCGTTGTAGGCCAGGGCCCAGCCCAGATTCTGGCGTACCACGCGCAGCGCCCGGCGCGCCTGCCGCCAGGTGTGCAGCACCTGCCGCACGTCGCCGCCGGGCACGGCCACGTCCGCCTGGGCCTGCGCCAGCGGCACGGCGCTGCCCAGGGCGAAGGACACGTCGGCCCCCGCGAGCACGGGGCCGTCGTTCAGCCCGTCGCCCACCATCGCCACGCGGCGGCCCTGGGCCTGCAATTGCTGGAGCAAGGCCAGCTTGGCCTCGGACGAGCAGGCGCCGCGCGCGTGGGCAATGCCCAGCTCCGCCGCCAGCCGCTGCACCGCGCCTTCGCGGTCGCCCGACAGCAGCCACACCTGCAGGCCCTGCGCCTGCAGGGCCCGCACCACCTGCCCGGCCTGCGGGCGCAGTGTTTCCTCCAGATCGAAACTGGCCCAGGGCAGCCAGTCCCGCGCGCCCTGCCGCCGCGCGGCCAGCACCAGGCGCGCGCCGTCGTCGGGCTGTTGCGCGAAGGCGGCGGAGCCGAGCCGCAGTTCCCACCGGTCGTCTCCCCGCGTGGCCACGGCCTGCAAGCCCTGGCCGACGCATTCGCGCACCTCGGCCAGCCGCCAGTCCGCCGACGGCTCCAGGGCCGCCAGCGCGCGCGCCGCCGGGTGGCGCGAATGGCGGGCCAGCAGCGCCGCCAGTTCCAGCGCCCCGGCCTGCTGCAGCCGCACCGCCCCCAGCCGCAGCGTGCCGCTGGTCAGCGTGCCGGTCTTGTCGAACACCACGGTGTCCACGCCCGCCAGGGTCTCCAGCGCATCCAGCCGGCGCACCAGCACGCCCTGGCGCGCCGCGCTGCCCGCCAGGGTGAGCAGCGGCACGGGCGCGGCCAGCGACAGCGCGCAGGGGCAGGTGACGATGAGCACCGCCACCGCCGCCATCCAGGCGCGCGCCGGGTCTTCGTTCCAGTGCCACAGCAGCGCCGCCAGCGCGCACAGCAGCACGCCCCACAAAAAGGGCCGCGCCACGCGGTCGGCCAGGCGCGCGGCCTGCGGCTTGTGCGTGGCGGCCTCGCGCATCAGCGCCACCATGCCGGCGTAGACGGTCTGCTCGCCCAGGCGCTCGGCGCGCACGTCCAGCGGCGCGCCCAGGTTGCCGCTGCCCGCCACCACCGTGTCGCCCGGGCCTTTGGCGATGGGCGTGGCCTCGCCCGTGAGCAGCGCCTCGTCCACCTGCGACTGGCCGTGCAGCACCGTGCCGTCCGCCACGAAGCACTCGCCCGGCAGCACGCGCACCACGTCGCCCGCGCGCAGCTGGCGCACGGCCACGGTTTCCAGCGCGCCGTCGGCCCGCACGCGCTGCGCGCTGTCGGGCAGGCGGTTGCGCGACTGCTCCAGCAAGCCCAGATTGCGGTGGCGCAGGCGCTGCTCCAGCAAGCGGCCCGAGAGCAGGAAGAACACGAACATGGTGAGCGAGTCGAAGTACACCTCGCCGCCCGCGCCCGCGCCGAAGGTGTGCAGCGTGCTGACCGCGAACGCGATGCCCATGCCCAGCGCCACGGGCAGGTCCATGCCGATGCGACGCGCGCGCACGTCGCGCCACGCGCCGCGAAAGAACGGGCCGCAGGCGAACAGCACCACCGGCAGCGTGAGCACCCACGAGGCCCAGCGCAGCAGCCGCTCCATCTCGGCGCTCAGGTCGCCGGGCGCGGCCACGTAGGCGGGCCATGCGTACATCATCACCTGCATCATGCAGAAGCCCGCCACCAGCCAGCGCCAGAGCCATTGCCGCATCTCGCGCCGGCGCACCTCGCGCGCGGCGGCGTCCAGCGCGGGCTGGGCG
Source organism: Acidovorax sp. (assembly GCA_047601665.1). Taxonomy (GTDB): domain Bacteria; phylum Pseudomonadota; class Gammaproteobacteria; order Burkholderiales; family Burkholderiaceae_C; genus JASGIT01. The sequence goes on along the minus strand of JASGIT010000001.1, from coordinate 3,183,653 downwards.
CGGTAGCCCGCGGCCTCGATGGCGGCCATCCACTGCGAGGGCCGGGTCCGCCCCGCGTCCCACACCACGCGGGCGCGCTCGGCGGCGGCGCTGACCTCGGCCTGCTGGACGCCGGGCACGGCCTTCAGCGCCGCCTCGATGGCGAGCGCGCAGGCCGCGCAGAACATGCCGCCCAGCACGGCGTGCGACTCCCAGCGGCCTTCGCCCACGCTGCGCCCGAAGCGCGGCCACTCCTGCGGGTCGTCGAGCAGCAGCGCGCCGCCCGGTGCGGCGGCGGAAGAAGGCGTGGGAGACATGCCCCGCAGGGTACCCGGCCTCAATGCGCGGGGTCTTGACCTGCATCAACCCGCGGGGAGTGCCTCCCTCCCTATAGTGCAAGCCATACCCGCCCTTTTGAGAAGGAAACCGCCATGTACACCCACATCCTGATCGCCACCGATGGCTCCGACCTGTCGGAAAAAGCCGTGCAGCACGGCCTGGAACTGGCCAGGCTCTGCGGCGCCCGGGTCACCGCGCTGAAAATCGCCCCGCGCTACCCGAGCAACTACTACGAAGGCGCGATGACGCAGGCCCCCGATACCATCCGCTCCATCGAGTCCGACTGGCGCGCCGAGTCGCAGAAGGTGGCCGACAAGGTCGCGGCCCGCGGCGCGGCGCTGCAGGTGCCCGTGGCCGCGCTGGCCGAGCAGTCGGACTTCGTCGGTGAAACCATCATCGAGGTGATCGAGCGCGAGCACTGCGACCTCGTCGTGATGGCCTCGCACGGCTACCGCGGCCTCAAGCGCCTGCTGCTGGGCAGCGAGACCCAGCATGTGCTGACGCACGCGCAGATTCCCGTGCTGGTGCTGCGCTGAACTCCTGATTCGATAGCTGCCAGCGCTTTCTGCATCAGCGCTGGCGGGCTATTTCATTGCTTTTTCAGCGGCAGCGCATTCAGCGGGATGCGCAGGTAGGCGATGCCGTTGTCCTCCGGCGGCGGCAGCCGCCCGCCGCACACGTTGACCTGGAGCGCGGTCGGCGACGACATAGGACACGGTGCCCGTCTGCGGGTCGAAAAAGCCTTGGACTTGGGTGCGGGCGGTCATGCGGCCTCCGTGGGTGGGGTTCATTGCTTGTACATATATTATATTTTTTTATAAAATATTCCAAGCGAAACTGAAAAGGCCCCTTCCCATGCCCGATCCCTCCCCTGCCCTGTCCACCGAGGCCCTGCGCAGCGCCGCGGGCCAGGCGGTGGCCGCCCTCAAGGTGCTGGCCAACGAAGACCGGCTGCTGCTGCTGTGCCAGCTCGCGCAAGGCGAGATGTGCGTGAGCGACCTGGAGCAGGCGCTGGGCATCCGCCAACCCACGCTGTCGCAGCAGCTCGGCGTGCTGCGCGGCGAAGCGGTGGTGCAGACGCGCCGCGAGGGCAAGAGCATCTACTACAGCGTGGCCGACCCGGCGCTGCTCGAAATCCTCGGCCTGCTCTACCGTCTCTATTGCCCCCAGGAAAAACCATGACCATCGACTGGACCCATTTCACGCCGCTGTCCGCGCTCGCGGGCGGCGCGCTCATCGGCCTGGCCGCCGCGCTGCTGGTGCTGCTCAATGGCCGCATCGCGGGCATCAGCGGCGTGCTGGGCGGACTGCTGCGCCCGCAGCGCGGCGACGTGGCCTGGCGCGCCGCCTTCGTGCTGGGATTGGTGGCCGCGCCATTGGCCTGGGCGCTGTGCGCCGCCGTGCCCGCGCCGCGGATCGACGCGGGCTACGGCACGCTGGCGCTGGCCGGGCTGCTGGTGGGGCTGGGCACGCGCTACGGCGCGGGCTGCACCAGCGGGCACGGGGTGTGCGGGCTGTCGCGCCTGTCGCCGCGCTCGCTGGCGGCCACGCTGATCTTCATGGGCGCGGGCTTTGCCACGGTGGCCGTACTGCGGCATTGGGGGGGCTGACGCCATGTTCACGGTGGCCGCCTTTCTCTCGGGCCTGGTGTTCGGCCTGGGCCTGATCGTCTCGGGCATGGCCAACCCGGCCAAGGTGCTCGGGTTTCTGGACCTGGGCGGCGCGTGGGACCCGTCGCTGGCGCTGGTGATGGCGGGCGCCGTCGCGGTGGGCCTGGCGGCGTTCGCGCTGGCGCGCCGCCGCGCCCGGTCGCTGCTGGGCGCGCCCATGCAGCTGCCCACGGCCCGCGCCATCGACCGCCGCCTGGTCGCGGGCAGCCTGGTGTTCGGCGTGGGCTGGGGCCTGGCGGGCTTCTGCCCCGGCCCGGCGCTGGTGGCGCTGGGCATGGGGGAAGCCAAGGCCCTGGTCTTCGTGGCCGCGATGCTGGCGGGCATGGGCCTGTTCGAGGGGCTGGAGCGGCGCAAGCACTCCTGATTCGATAGCTGCCAGCGCTTGGCGGACAAGCGCTGGCGGCTGTTTTTATGCCTGACCCGAGAAGAGGTACTGGCGCACCCCGTCCGCCCCGCGCACGCAGGTGCAGCCCACGCCCCACACGCGGGCGATGGCGGCTTCGTCCAGCACCTCCTGCACCGGCCCCGCCTGCGCCTGGCCGTGCGCGAGCAGCAGCGCGTCGTCGGCATAGCGCAGCACGAGGTTCAGGTCGTGCAGCACGGCCACCACGCCCACGCCCTGCTCCACGGCCCAGGCACGCAGCAGGCGCAGGGCCTGGTGCTGGTGCGCGAGGTCGAGCGCGGCGGTGGGCTCGTCCAGCAGCAGCCAGCGCGGGGCGGCGCCCGGCTCCCACACCTGGGCCAGGGCGCGCGCCAGGTGGGCGCGGGCGCGCTCGCCGCCGGACAAGGTCTGGATGCCGCGCCGCGCGAGGTGCGCCACGCCGGTGGCCTCCATCGCCCGTTCGACGATGGCCGCCTCGTGCGCGCTGGGCGCGTGGCGGTGCGGGTAGCGGCCTATTTCGACCACCTCGCGCACGGTGAAGTCGAACGCCACGCCGCCGTCCTGCGGCATGACGGCGCGGATGCGCGCCAGCTCCGCCGCGCGGTAGGCGGACAGCGCCCTGCCCTGCAGCAGCACCCGCCCCGAGGGCGGCGCGCGCTCGCCCGAGAGCAGCGACAGCAGCGTCGATTTGCCCGCCCCGTTCGGCCCCACGATGGCCGCCACGCGCCCCGCGCGCAGCGTGGCCGACACGGTGGCCAGCAGCGGCCCGCCCGGAACGGCCACGCCCACGGATTCGCACACCAGCGCGCTCACACCTGCCCCCGGAACTGGCGCAGCATGGCCAGGAACAGCGGCACGCCGATGAACGCCGTGAGCACGCCCAGCGGCAGTTCGGCGGGCTGCACGATGGTGCGCGCCACGGCGTCCGCCGCCATCACCAGCGCCGCGCCCAGCAGCGCCGCGCCGGGCAGCACCACGCGGTGGTCGGGCCCGGCCGCCAGCCGCACCCAGTGCGGCGCGATCAGGCCCACGAAGCCGACCACGCCCGTGGCCGCCGTCACCGCGCCCACGGCCAGCGCGGTGAGCAGCACGGCCAGCCGCTTGGTGCGCTCCACCGGCACGCCCAGCAGCGTGGCCTGGGCCTCGCCCAGGGCGATGGCGTTGAGCGGGCGGGCCAGCAGCAGCCCCGCGCCGCCCGCCGCCGCGACCACGGCGGACACCAGGGCCACGGTGCTCCAGCGCGCGCCGCCCAGGCTGCCCAGCAGCCACATCTGGATGTTGCGCAGTTGCTCGTCGGAGGAAATGAAGCTCAGGTAGCCCAGGCCCGCCACGGCCAGCGCGTTCACGGCCACGCCGGCCAGCAGCATCAGGCCCATGCGCGTGCCGCCGCCGGCCTGGGCCAGCGCGTAGATCAGCAGCGTGACGAGCAGGCCGCCGCCGAAGGCCGTGGCCACCAGGCTCCAGCTGCCCAGCGTGCGCGGCAGGTCGGGCCACCACCAGGCGCCGAGCACGATGGTGGCCGCCGCGGCCAGCGCCGCGCCGCTGCTCACGCCGATCAGGCCGGGGTCGGCCAGCGGGTTGCGGAACAGGCCCTGCATCAGCGCGCCCGCCAGGCCCAGCCCCGCGCCCGCCGCCGCGCCCAGCAGCAGGCGCGGCAGGCGGATGTTGAAGAACACCAGCGCATCGGGCGAGGTGTCGTGCAAACCGGTGGTGAGCAGCTGCCACAGCCGCGCGGGCGCGATGGCGTAGGCCCCCTGCGCGCTGCCCACGACGAAGGCGGCGGCGGCCAGCAGCACGCCCAGCAGCAGCGTGGCGCGCGGCGGCAGGCGCGCCACGTTCATGCCGTCAGGGCCATCAGGCGCGCGTGCATTTCGCGCACCGCGCCGGGCAGGCGCGGGCCGAAGCCCAGCAGGTGGTTGGCCTCCATGGCCACCAGCGCGCGGCGCTTGAAGGCGGGGGTGAGCGCGAATTCGGGCCGCTGCCAGAACGCGGCCTCGCCGCCCAGCGCCTCGATGCCCTGGGTGGTGTTGAGGATGACGTCGGGCGCGGCGCTGGCCAGCCCTTCCGCCGTGAGCGCGCGGTAGCCCTGGTAGGCCTGCACCGCGTTCACGCCGCCCGCGTAGCGGATGAGCGCGTCCGCCGCCGTGCCGGTGCCCGACACCTGCGGGCTGCCGCTGTGCGCCAGGATGAACAGCACGCGCGGCTGGCGCGGGGCTTTTTTCACCTCGGCCTGCACGGCGGCCCATTCGGCGTCGAGCTTCTGGAGCAGCGCCCGCGCCTCGGGCTCGCGCCCCGCCACGCGGGCCACGGCCTGGAGCTTGCGCCCCACCTCTTCCCAGGTGTGGTCGGCGCGCACCAGCTCCACGCGCACGCCGGCGCTGCGCACCTGGTCGAGCACGGCGGGCGGCCCGGCCTCGGTGGTGCCGACGATGGCGTCGGGTTTGAGCGAGAGCAGCCCCTCCGCCGACAACTGGCGCATATAGCCCACCTTGGGCGTGCGCAGCGCGGCCTCGGGGTAGAGGCTGGTGGTGTCGGTGCCGACCAGCTGGGCCTCGGCCCCCAGCGCGTAGACGCATTCGGTGACGGCGCCGCCGAGGGTGATGAGGCGCGCCGGGCGCTGGGATTGCGCCTGGGCGCGCAGCGCCAGGGGCAGCAGCGCCGCCGCGAGCACAGCACGGCGCGGGAGGTGCGGCAAGTGCGCGGCGCGGTTCATGCCGCCACCGCCCGCGGCGCGATCTTGCGCACGATGGCGCGCCAGTCTTCGCGCTCGGGCTGGCCGGGCTTGCGCGCGCCGAAGAACATGGCCATGAGTTCGCCTTGGCCGTCGAAGACTTCCACCGAGGTCACCACGCCGTCCGACGTGGGCTTTTCCACCACCCAGGCGTGGGCGATGGCGTCTTCACGCAGGTGCAGGTTGAAGCCGGGGTCGAGTACGTTGAGCCACTGCGCGCCCCGGATTTCCATCGGCTCGATGCGCGCCACGGGGCCGGTGTGGATCTGGATGCAGCCGGGGCTGCCGACGAAGACCATGATGGGCGCGCCGTCGAACGCGGCCTCCTGCAGCAGCTCGCGCGGCGCGGACGCGGCCACGCGGCGCGTGAAGCGGCCTTCGGCCAGGCGGAAGCTCTGCTGGCGCTCCACGCCGAATTGCTTGAGCAGTCCGAAGAATTCGTGCGTGTCCTGCATCGCGGCCCAGGCGCCGAGCAGGCCGGGGGCGTCGATCTCGGCGTCGGGCCGGGGCGCGGACGCGGGCGTTTTGGCGCGGAACACGTAGCCCAGCGACGGGTCGCCAAAGCGCCGCATCACGGCCTCGAACGCGGCGCGGTCGGTGGCCTCGCGGCAGAACACCTTGTGCACGGCCAGGCCGTGCGCGTCGAAGAACTGCAGGCTCAGCGACGCGGGCGTGCCGGGGTTGGCCGCCGCCTCGGTCACGGCGAAGCCCGCGTGCCAGTGCATGAAGAACAGGCGCAGGTCGATGGCCTCGCCCAGCGCCAGCCCCACGGGGCCGGTGGCGGAGAGGTTCTGGTACACGCCGGTCTTCTCGTGCACGGTGGTGGTGTTGCGCGTGAGGGCGAGCACGGGGCCGCAGGCTTCGAGCGCCTGCAGCAGTTCCAGCCAGGGGCCGCGCAGCGCAACGGCCCGCAGCGGCTTGTCGTGTTCGCCGCCGTGGGCGGCGATGGCCTCGCCTTCGCTCAGGCCCAGCGCCTCGGCGGCGTCCTTGTGGCGCTTGCCGGCGGCGCGGGCTTCGGCGAAGCGGGTGCGGATGGTGTCTGCGTTCATCGGGTTGCTTCAAAAAAGTGAGCTGCCAGCGCTTGCCTGGTAAGCGCTGGAGGCCCAAAACACTCAAAGATCAGTTCGCGGGCTGCACGCCGAACTCGATGGTCCACGTTTGTGCGCCGCTGTAGGCCAGGGTGGCCGCCGCGTAGCTGATGCTGGCCAGGTGCATCCGCGCGTAGCTCTTGCCTTCGCCGGACTTGACCAGCGTGGCCGCGTCGGGGTTGGCCTTGAGCTGATGCTCGCCCAGGCCCACGGCGGCTGCGGCAGTGGCGGAGGGATAGTAGGTGTACCAGCCGTAGTTGAGCGCGGCGGGGTAGGTGCCGGTGTAGTCCGGCGAGAGCTGCGAGCCGATGCTGTCCTTGACCCAGGCCGAGGCGGTGGCCGGGCCGGTCTGCGCGCCGGTCAGGTCGGCCAGAGTGTCGTTCAGGTTGCTGGTGGAGCCGAACTTGGCGACCACGGGCTTGCCGTCGGCGCCGTAGAAGCCCGCGGGCGTCTTGCTCAGGTAGCCGGCCACCGTGCCGCTGCCCGAGGTGCCGCCGTTGAGCTTGACGTTGTAGCGGTTGAAGGCGATCTGCCAGTTGCCCGATTCGGTGGTCTTGGCCTTGGCGGACAGGTCGTAGTAGACCCAGCCCGCCGTGGCGTCCACGCTGTCGCTCAGCACGTTGCCGGAGCTGGCGGTATCGACCCAGCGGAACGAGGGCCAGCCCGAGGTGGTGCCGGTGGCGCCGCCGTAGTAGCTGGTGAGCTGCACCGCGTACACCTTGTTCGATGTGCCCGTGATGTCGGCGGACGCACTGTTGGTGGTGACCAGGAACACGCGGAAGTTGGGGCTCAGCTGGTGCGTGCCCGTGAGGTCGTACTCGAACGCGGCGCTCTGGATGTCGTTGCTGCCGGTGAAGGCGCTCTTGGCCGTGTCGGCGGTGTAGGCGGCGGCGGGCACGGCGCCGCCCGTGGGGTCGGTCAGCGCGTCGTTCCAGGTGAGCAGGTTCGTCCAGGTGTGCGTGAAGGGGCTGCCGAAGGCCGCGCCCGCGCCGCTGCCGCTGGGGCCGCTGTTGGTGTACAGCGAGGCCGAGCGCCCGCCGCTGACCAGCTTCACGTCCCACGCGGTGCCGGTGCAGCCCGCGACCTCGGCCTTGGCGTCGAAGTCGTAGCAGACCGACTGGCCCGCGGCGGGCAGCGTGAAGGTCCAGGTGGCGGACTGGGTGAACTTGCTGGTGGGGGTGGTGGGCGTCGTCGGCGTGGTGGGCGTGGTGGGCGTCGTCGTGCCGGAGGTGGACGAGTCGCCGCCGCCACCGCCGCCGCAGGCGGCCAGCGCCGCGGCGGCGATCACCGCAGACAGGGTTTTGAGAGAGGTGGTGCGGTGCATGGGAAAGCTCCTGGTGGTTTTGTGGTAATCCAAAGGGTCAAAGGGCGTTACCAAACGCGACCTTGGCGCCGACGTAGATGAAGCGCCCGGCGATGGGGCTGAAGTCGTTGGCGTCGGCGAAGTTGCGCTGGCGGTTGGTGAGGTTGTTGACGCCGAAAAACAGCGTGGTGGCGCGGCCCACCTTGTGGTTCAGGGCCAGGTCCAGCGTGGTCCAGGCGGGCGAGCGCGCGCGGCTCGTGGTGTCCACCAGTTCGTCGCTCTGGCGGCGCAGGCGCAGGGCCAGCGTGGTGGCGGGCTGCACGCGCCAGTCCGCGCCCAGGCGCACGATGTCGCGCGGGCGGCGCGTCAGCTCCAGGCCCGTGGCCAGGTCGCGCGTCTGGGTGTAGGTGTAGGCGGCGTTCAGGGTCAGCGTGGCGGTGGCGCGCCATTGCGCGCTGGTCTCCAGCCCGGCGGTGCGGGCGCGCGACACGTTGGCGTAGGTGTAGGTGGCGATGCCGTCGGTCACCGTGGCGTTGGCCAGGTCGGTCTGGATCAGGTCGCGCACCTGGTTGTAGAAGGCGTTCACGTCGATGGACAGCCGCTCGCCCTGGCTCAGCGTGCCGCCCAGCTGCAGGCTGTTCGACGACTCGGGCTTGAGGTTCGGGTTGCCCACCACGCGGTAGCCCAGCGCGCTGTGGTCGAACAGGTAGTGCCGCTCCTTCAGGTTGGGCACGCGGTAGCCCTGGCCCAGGCTGGCGCGCAGCACGCCCTTCCAGCCGCCGCTGTCCAGCAGGTTGCCGCGCACGCTGACCTTGGGCGCCCAGTGGCCGCCGAAGTCGGAGTCGCGCTGGCCGCGCAGGCCCAGCAGCACTTCCCAGGTATCGGAGAGCAGGATGTCGTTCTGCACGAACAGCTCGGTGCTGGTGCGCTCGGCGCGGCCCGCCACGCCCAGCTCGGACATGCCGTTGCTGGTCTGCGCCAGCGTCTCGCGGTGCCAGTCGGTGCCCACCATCCAGAGCTGGCGGCCCCAGGCGGGCAGGTCGAACTGGGTGCCCAGGTGCTGCATGTGCTGGCGCGAAGTGCGGTCGGTGGCCAGCACGTCGTTGGAGTAGCCGGGCGAGTGGCTGTCGTAGCTCTCATCCACGCCCTTGACCTGCGCGCGCAGGCCATTGCCGAAGCGCCAGTCCACCCCGCCGCTCACGCGGTCGCGCGTGATGGCTTCGAGCTTGCGCTGCGGCACGTTGACCGGGGGCACGTAGAGGTTGTAGCGCTGGGTGTCGTCCTCGGTGTAGTGCGAGGCCTCGGCCCAGACGCGGCGGTCGGCGTCCGGCAGCCATTCGCCGCGCGCGGCCAGCTGCTGGCGCCGGTTCGCGTCGCCCTGGCGCGGGAATTCGCTGGGGTGCAGGCCGAAACCCGCGTCATCCACCCAGTCGCCCGACAGGCCCAGCCGCCAGTGCTCGCCGCCCCCGCCCAGGTTGAAGCGCCCGTGGCGGTTGTTGGCGCTGGCGCTCCTGCCGTTGTCGTTCTGGCGGCCATAGCTGCCCACGTCCACCGCCGCCGTGCCGCCAAAGCCCGCAGGCGGGCGGCGCGTGATGACGTTGACCACCCCGCCCATGGCCGAGCTGCCGTACTGCGCCGAGCTGGCGCCCTTCACCACCTCGATGCGCTCCACGTCGTTGAGCAGGTACTGACTCAGGTCCACGGTGGAGCTGGTGCTGGCGGTGATGGGCAGGCCATCGATCAGCACCAGCACCTGGTCGGCGCTCAGGCCCTGCAGCGACAGCTCATAGCCCGACTTGCCCAGCACCTCGCGCAGCTGCAGGCCGGGCACGTTCTCCAGCGCCTGCTTGAGCGTGCGGGCGTGGGTGCGCTCGATCTCCTCGCGCGTCACCACCTCGGTGCGCACGGGCGTTTCGTCGATCGCGCGCTCGGTGCGCGTGGCCGTCACCACCATGGGTTTGAGGGCCGGTTCGGCTTCCTGGGCCTGGGCGGGCAGAACGGCCAGCAGGGCCAGCGGCCACAGGGGCAGGCGTGTAAAGGGCGGAAGCATGGAAGTTGCGACAGGACTCGATATGAAACAAATAATTATACAAACATAAATAAGAATGATTTGTATTAAATATATGATGCAAATTCATACCGAACCAGGGAAACACCCGCCATGACCGCTCCCTCTTCCCCCTCCCCCGCTGCTTCGTGCGACGAGGAATACAGCCTGCCCTGCGCCGAGGCGCTGCTCGCGGGCACGCTGGCGTTGATGACGGGCTTTGCCCAGGCGGGCGACGCGGGGCAGCGCGATGCCCTGCGCGGCAAGATCGTCGCCAGCCTGCACAACCTGTCGGCGCTGGCCACGCTCACGCCGCACTTCCGCACCCTGCTGGCGAACCTGGGCGAGCGCTGGGCCTGCCCGTCCTGCCTGCCCTCGGGGCCGGACGAGGCCGAGGCGCTGTCCGCCGCGCAGCGCCAGCGCCTGCTGTGGCTCGCCGCGCCGAGCACGGTGCAGTAGCCAGCGTCAGGGTGATTGCCTACATGGCGGGCGCGGCAGCGCGGTTACAACCGAGGTATCCGCCGCTTGCCCGATTCACCCCAGAAAGGAGAATGCCATGTACACCCACATCCTGATCGCCACCGACGGCTCCGAACTCTCGGAAAAGGCCGTGCAGCACGGCCTGGCGCTGGCCAAGCTGTGCGGTGCCAAGGTGACGGCGCTGAAAGTCGCGCACCACTCCCCGCACACCTACTACGACGGCAGCACCGTGCAGAAGCTGGAAGACATCCGCCGCACCGAGGCGCAATGGCACGACAAGGCGCAGCAGGTGGTGGACAAGATCGTGCCCATGGGCGCGGCGATGCAGGTGCCCGTGACGCCGATCGTCAAGCAGACGGACCTCATCGCCGAAGCCATCATCGACGTGGCCGAGCACGAGCATTGCGACCTGATCGTGATGGCCTCGCACGGCTACCGGGGCCTCAAGCGCCTGCTGCTGGGCAGCGAAACCCAGCATGTGCTGACGCACGCTAAAACTCCCGTGCTGGTGCTGCGCTAACTTCTTTTTTGATAGCTGCCAGCGCTTGCCAGGCAAGCGCTGGAGCCGTTTTCCGTCAAGACGTGCGGATCAGGTGGTCGAACGCGGACAGCGCCGCCTTCGCGCCATCGCCCGCCGCGATCACGATCTGCTTGTACGGCACCGTGGTGCAGTCGCCCGCCGCGAACACGCCGGGCACGTTGGTGTGGCCCTTGGCGTCCACCACGATCTCGCCGAACTTGCTCAGTTCCACCGTGCCCTTGAGCCAGTCGGTGTTGGGCAGCAGGCCGATCTGCACGAAGATGCCTTCGAGCGCGACGTGCCGGATTTCGTCGTTGGTGCGGTCCTTGTAGGTGATGCCGTTGACCTTCTGGCCATCGCCGTTCACCTCGGTGGTCTGCGCGTTGAGGATGACGTCCACGTTGGGCAGGCTCTTGAGCTTGCGCTGCAGCACGGCGTCGGCCTTGAGTTCGGGCGCGAATTCGAGCAGCGTCACGTGCTTGACCACGCCCGCGAGGTCGATCGCCGCCTCCACGCCCGAGTTGCCGCCGCCGATCACGGCCACGGCCTTGCCCTTGAACAGCGGGCCGTCGCAGTGCGGGCAGTAGGTCACGCCCTTGGTGCGGTACTGCTCCTCGCCCGGCACGTTCATGTTGCGCCAGCGCGCGCCGGTGGACAGGATGACGCTCTTGCCGCGCAGCACGCCGCCGTTTTCGAGTTCGACCTCGATCAGGCCGCCCTCCTGCGCGGCGGGCCTCAGGGCCTTGGCGCGCTGCAGGTTCATCAGGTCCACCTCGTAGTCGTTCACGTGCTGCTGCAGCGCGGCGGCGAACTTCGGGCCGTCGGTCTTGCTGATGGAGATGTAGTTCTCGATGTCGAGCGTGTCGAGCACCTGGCCGCCGAAGCGCTCCGCCGCAATGCCGGTGCGGATGCCCTTGCGCGCCGCGTACACCGCCGCCGCCGCGCCCGCGGGGCCGCCGCCGACGATGAGCACGTCGAACGCCTCCTTGGCGCTGAGCTTGGCGGCTTCCTTCGCCGCCGAGTTGGTGTCGAGCTTGGCGACGATCTCGGCCAGCTCCATGCGCCCCTGGCCGAAGTTCTGGCCATTCAGGCGGATGGTGGGCACGCCCATGATCTCGTACTTCTCGATCTCGTCCTGGAACACGCCGCCGTCGATGGCCGTGTGCGTGATGCGCGGGTTCAGCACGCTCATGAGGTTGAGCGCCTGCACCACGTCCGGGCAGTTGTGGCAGGTGAGGGAGTAGTAGGTCTCGAAGTGGTAGTCGCCGTCGAGGTTCTTCACCTGCTCCAGCAGGTCGGCGGCTTCCTTGCTCGGGTGGCCGCCCACGTGCAGCAGCGCGAGCACCAGCGAGGTGAACTCATGCCCCAGCGGCACGCCCGCGAAGCGCACGCCCGTGTCCACGCCGGGGTTGGTGATGAGGAAGGACGGCTTGCGCACGGCGGCGTCGTTCTTCTCCACCACGGTGATCTTGTCGGACTGCGCGCGGATGTCTTCGAGCAGCTCGCGCAGTTCGCGCGAGGTCTGCGAGTCGTCCAGCGTTGCGACCAGCTCGACGGGCTTTTGCAGGCGCTCCAGGTAGGCTTTGAGTTGGGCTTTGAGGGTGTCGTCGAGCATGGCTTGGGTCCTTGTTTTCGGGAAATTTCGGGCAGCAAAAAGCCCAGGCACCAGGGGCGCCTGGGCTTTTGTCTAACTTGCGTTAATGGTGGCGGCGGCTTAGATCTTGCCGACCAGGTCCAGCGAAGGCGTCAGCGTCTTGGCGCCTTCCTTCCACTTGGCGGGGCACACCTGGCCGGGGTGGGCGGCGGTGTACTGGGCGGCCTTGAGCTTGCGCAGGGTTTCCGACACGTCGCGGGCGATTTCGTTGGAGTGGATTTCCATCGTCTTGATCACGCCGTCGGGGTTGATCACGAACGTGCCGCGCAGCGCCAGGCCTTCTTCGGGGATGTGCACGCCGAAGGCGTTGGTCAGCTGGTGCGTCGGGTCGCCCACCAGCGGGAACTTGGCCTTGCCCACGGCGTCGGAGGTTTCGTGCCACACCTTGTGCGAGAAGTGCGTGTCGGTGGTCACGATGTAGACCTCGGCGCCGGCCTTCTGGAACTCGGCGTAGTTCTCGGCGGCGTCCTCGATCTCGGTCGGGCAGTTGAAGGTGAAGGCGGCCGGCATGAAGATCACCACAGACCACTTGCCCTTCAGATCGGCTTCGGTCACGTCGATGAATTCGCCCTTGCCGCTGCGGTTCACGAAAGCGGTGGTCTTGAAGGGTTGGACTTGCGTATTGATCAGGGACATTGCTGTTTCCTTGGGTGGTTGAGAACTGAACACAGGACGAAGTCTATGCCTTCTTTCACCATCAATCCAATTAATTGATTTGATTCAATTGATTGCCTGACGCTATGCCATTTCCACGCGCGGCCGACCACACGCTGTCGGTCACCGCGTCGCCCATGCGCCGCGCCGTGGCCCGCGCCATGAGCGCCAGGCACAGCGCGAGCGCCAGCGCCGTGCCGTCCACGCCCAGCGTGGCGGGCGAGCGGTGCGCCCACAGGCCCGTGGCGGGCAGCAGCCAGCCCAGCAGCGTGGTGGCGGGCGCCAGCAGCGTGCACGCGCAGGCCAGCCACAGCAGATGCACCGCCGCGCGCGCCGCGCCGCGCGCGAAGGCCCAGGCGATGCAGCCGAAGAAGGCGGCGTAGTACACGGCCTGCAGCGCGCCGAGCAGGTCGTCCACGTGGCCGTGCAGCCACTTGCTGGCCGGCAGCAGCAGCGAGATGCCGCAGATGCAGCCCAGGCACACGCCCACGGTGGCGCTGGCGAGGTAGCGCGTGTCGCGCCTTTGCTGCGGCGCGGCGCGCTTGCGGCGGCTTTCTATCCACAGCAGGTTGCCGCTGTAGAACAGCCAGGCGCCCGCCAGCCCCAGTAAAAAGTACAGCCACTGCACCAGCGCGCCGCCGAACGCGGCCATGTGCAGCGCGAAGAAGCTGCTGATGAACAGGCCCGGCGTGCCCTGCCGGCCCGGCATGAAGTCGGTGCTCAGCACCTTGCCGCTGTAGGGGTCGAGCGCCGCGAAGCCGCCCACGGCGCGCGGCAGCACGGCCTGCGTGTGCTTGCCCCATACGCGCACGGTGGCGCGCGGCCCCGTCACGCCCTGGTATTGCAGGCCGGTGGGGATGAAGCCGGGCGACAGCGCCCGCGCCCGCGCTGCCAGTTCGGCGGGCGGCAGCATGGCGGCGGGATCGCGCGGCGGCGCGTTGCCGGCCTTGGGCGGCGGGCGCTGGAAGGCGGTGCTCCACTGGCCGCCGTGGACGAGGTGGTCCTGCACGTCGTAGATGCCGTCGTGGAAGGCGAACACCGCCGCCGTCAGCGCCATGACGATGTGGAACGGCAGGCTCACGATGCCGACGACGTTGTGCGCGTCCAGCCACATGCGCTTGAGGTTCCTGCCCACGCGCAGCGCGAAGAAGTCCTTCACCAGCGTGGGCAGCAGCACGACCACGCCCGAGAACAGCGCCAGCGCGTAGAGCGTGGCGATCACGCCCATCACCCAGCGGTTGGGGTCGTTATCGAAAGGCAGGCCGACCACGCGGTGCAGCGTGTCGATGAAGCCGGCCAGCGGCGCGGGCTGGAGCTCGCTGGCCTGCGCGCGGCCCTCGGCGTCCAGGCGCGCGGTGTAGTGGCGCGTGGCGGTGTCGTCGTGGTCGTCGGCCTGGGGCGCGCGCACGTCCCACGACAGGCGCGCGGGCATGTTCTCGGCGGGGTCGAGGTGGATGGTGAAGCCCTTGGCCGCCTCGGGGTGCGCGGCCAGCGTGGCGGCGATGAGCGCGGGCGTGTCGGCCAGCGCCGTGCGCTCCACCGCCACGGGGGGCGAGGCCCAGCGCGTCAGCGGCTCCTTGAACACGGTGAGCGCGCCCGCGTAGAAGGCGATGAACAGCGCCATGCCGCTGAGGATGCCCGTCCAGGTGTGCACGGACTTGTAGATGCGGATGTAGTCGGTTCTCATGGTTTCAATGCCTGCCATGCGCCGAGCGCCAGCAGGTTGACGGCGGCCAGCCACGCCCAGGCGCGCGCGCCGCTCTGGAAGAAATAGACGGCGCTCCAGGTGAGCAGCCAGACGGGCGGCACCATCCACATGGCCAGTTGCCCGCGCAGCGGCAGCGGCATGGCGGCGGCCAGCGCGGCGAACAGGCCGCTCGCGCTCACGGCCAGCGCCAGGCCCAGCAGCGCGCCGGCCAGGGTCTTGGACACCCAGTCGCGCCGGACGGGCGCGGGCTTCATGGCCTGCCCCCTCGGCGCAGCGCGCCCAGGTAGGGCAGCGCGGCCAGCGCCAGCATCAGCAGCGTGGCCCAGGTGAACACCGCCGTCAGCGTATCGAGCCGCTGCGCGAAGGCCCACAGCGACAGCGCCAGCAGCCCCCAGCCCGCGCCGCGCGCCGGGCGCGCGGGCAGCGGCTGCGCGCGCCAGCGCTGGTGCGCGCTGGCGAGGTAGAGGCAGCAGCAGCCCGCCCACCCCGCCGCCAAGGCCAGCGCCAGCATCAGAAGTCCACCGTGGCCGACAGGCTCACCGTGCGCGGCTGGCCCAGCGTGGCGATGGGCGTGGTGTCGCTGAAGCTGCCGTTGTAGTAGGCGCGGTTCAGGGCGTTGGCCACGTTCAGGCGGAAGACGGTGTTGCGCCCGGCGATCTTCGTGGCGTAGCGCGCGCCCAGGTCCAGCACGCCCCAGCCCGGAATCTTCAGCGTGTTGGCCGCGTTCAGGTACTGGCTGGCGGCGCCCATGGCGCGGCCCGTGAGCGTGAGGCCCGGCACGGGCGTATCCCACTCCGCGCCCAGGCTGGCCTGCCAGCGCGGCACGCCCACGGCGTCGAAGCCGTCGTACTGGCCCTTGGCGGTGCGCGTCTGCACGCCCTGCATCCAGCTGATGCCGCCCAGCAGGCGCAGGCCACGCGCCACTTCACCGAAGGTGTTCCACTCCAGGCCGCGCACGCGCTTCTCGCCTCCGTCGGTGGCGTCGGTGCCGGCGCTGGTGGCCACGGCGAGCAGCATGGGCTTGGTGATCTCGAACAGGCTCGCGGTGTGGGTGAACGCGCCCGCGTTCCACTTCACGCCGACTTCCTTCTGCGCCGTCTTGTACGGCGCGAAGGTGTAGTTGCGCACGTAGGTGGGCGTGGAGATGGAGTCGCCCTTGGACAGGCCCTGCACGTAGTTGGCGTACAGCGACACGTTGGGCCCCCAGGGCTTGAAGACCACGCCCACGGCGGGCGTGACCGCGCTCTTATCGTAGGGGGTGCCGCTCACGGCGCCGGTGGCGGCGTAGTTGGTGGTCTTCACGCTCTGGTGGCGCAGGCCCAGCGTCACGTGCAGGGCATCGTCCAGCATGGAGAGCGTGTCCACCAGCGCCAGGCTGGAGAAGGTGTTTTCGCTGGCCTTGGCCGCGTCGCCGGGCAGCGCGGGCATGGCTGCGTACACCGGGTCGTAGATGCTGGTGGTGTAGGCCTTGCCGGCGGTGGTGTTCATGCCCGCCTCCTGCGCCAGGTGCGAGGCTTGCAGCACCACCTCGTGCGCCACGCTGGCGGTGTTGAAGTTCAGGCGCAGGCCCGCCTCGGCGGAGGTGGACCGCTCGTAGCCGTTGGAGGCGTACATGGCCGTGGTGGAGCTCACGCCCAGCGCGCTGAGGTTGCGCACGTGCGTGCCGTTGATGAAGCCCTGGCGGTCGATGTTGCGCCGGCCCAGGCCCGCGAACACGCTCACCTGGTCGTTGAAGGCGTATTCCGCGCGGGCGATGACGGCCTTGCTGTCCATGTCGGCCCAGGCCCCCGGGAACTGGTTGACGCTGCCCTTGGGCGCGGCGGGCACGGTGGGGCCGGTCATCCAGAACATGGCGGGCGAGCCGCCGCGCAAGGACTCCTTGCTGGTGTAGGCGTCGATGGACGCCTTGAGCCCGTTGCCCCGGTAGTCCAGCGCGGCGGAGAGGAATTCGCGCTTTTTCTTCTGGCCGTCGAGCTCGGTCTCGCCGTCGCCGTAGCTGCCGTTGACGCGGATGCCCCAGGCCTTGTCCTCGCCCAGGCGGCGGCCCAGGTCGAACGTGGCGCCCGCATGGCCCGAGGTCTGGCCGCCCAGCGTCACGCGGCTCATGGGCGCGTCGCCCGCGCGCTTGGGCACCAGGTTGATCACGCCGCCCACGCCGCCGCCCGGCGCCATGCCGCTGAACAGCGCGTTCGGGCCCTTGAGCAGCTCCACGCGCTCGAACATCTCCACCGGCGTGTGGCCGTCGGGCGCCAGGCCGAACATGCCGTTGATGGCCAGCTCGTTCTGGTCCACGTTGAAGCCGCGGATGCGGAAGTTCTCGTAGGCATGGCCGTTGGACGTGGTCACGCCCACGGACGGGTCGTTCTCCAGCACCTCGCCCACCGTGCGCGCGCCCTGGTTCTCGATCAGATCGGACGTGAAGCTGGTCACGTTGAACGGCGTGTCCATCACGTCCACGTTGCCCAGCAGGCCCAGGCGCGCGCCCCGGGCGACCTGGCCGCCCGCATAGGCCGAAGGCAGGCTGTCGGGCGTGGCGGGCTCGGCGGACACGCGCACCTCGGGCAGCGCCGCGGCGGCGGGCTCCGCGGCGGTTTGCGCATAGGCCAGCGGCGCCAGCAAGGCGCCGCCGGTGAGCAGGGACAGGGACTTCCTCCCAAAACGCTGGCGTTTCATGTTGTGATTTCCTTCTATGATGCTAATTTTATTGAGAATGATTTGCACTAACTATCTCAACCAAGTAGCATCGCACGGCCCGCCACGGGCCACGTTTGCCGCAGCGACAAAGATGTTTGCCGCAGCCCAGAATGTTTGCGCGCACTGCGGGCGCGCCACCACCATTTCCGCGCCATGTCCGACGTCCCTCCCGCGCTGCGCGCCCTCCTGCACGACCACACGACGGGCCGGCGCGCGCGGCACGACCTGCGCCCCGGCCTGCAACTGCTCGTCGAGGACGCGCACGCCCCCTGCAGCTTCACGGCGCAGGCCGTGGTCAACCCCGGCCTGCGCCTGGTGGTGCTGCTGGAAGGCGCGCTGGACGTGTCCTACGGCCCCGAGCGCATGGCGCTCCCGCAGGGGCCCGCCGGCGCCAGCGCGGTGCTGGTGGCGCTCACCGAGCCGGAATGCTTCACGCGCCGCCTGCACCAGGGCGTGTATGCGCGCCGCGTGACCCTGGGCCTGGACGACGACTGGCTGGCCCAGGCCGGCGGCGGCGCGGCGACGCCCGAGCTCGCCCGCTTCATGCGCCAGCACCTGTCCACACGGCGCTGGCAGCTGTCGCCGCGCATGGCGACGGTGGCCGAGCAGATCGTGCGCCCGCCCCCGCTGGCGCCGCTGCTGCAGCACATGTACCTGGAAAGCCGCGTGCTGGACCTGATGGGCGAAGCCCTGGGCGCGCTGTGCCGGCACGCGCCCGAATCCCACGGCGAGATGGCCCTGCGCCCGCGCGAGCACCAGCGCCTGCGCGAGCTGCACGCCTTCCTCGCCTCGGGCCAGGCCGACGGGATGTCGCTGGACGAGATCGCGCGCCACGCGGGCCTCAACCCCAACAGCCTGCAGCGCCAGTTCCGCACGATCTATGGCGTCACCATCTTCGACCACCTGCGCGAATGCCGCCTGCAGCGCGCCCGCCAGCTGCTGGAGCGCGACGGCGTGACCGTGGCCCAGGCCGCGCTGGCGGCGGGCTACGCCAGCGCCGCCAACTTCGCCACGGCGTACAAGCAGCGCTTCGGCACGCCGCCCAAGCTGGCCCGGGCCCGGGTGTGATATTCAAAAAAGAGAGCTTCCAGCGCTTATCCTGCCTTGTTTTCACAGGGATTTCATGCGCAAACAATGGCAGGACAAGCGCAAGGCGCTCACTTTTTTGACTCCCCCCTCCCCCCACCTGGCGCGTCAGGCCAGCGCGGTATCCAGCAGCATCATCAGCACGAAGCCCACCATCAGCCCCGCCGTGGCGAAAGCCTCGTGCCCCTTGCGGTGCGACTCGGGAATGATCTCGTGGCTGATGACGAACAGCATCGCGCCCGCCGCGAACCCCAGCCCCCAGGGCATCAGCGCCGACGACTGCCCCACGGCCAGCGCCGCCAGCACCGCGCCCACCGGCTCGACCAGGCCGGACGCCACGCCCAGCGCCACGGCGAACGCGCGCCCATAGCCGGCCGCCAGCAGCGCGGCCGCGACGACGAAGCCCTCGGGCACGTCCTGGATGGCGATGCCGATGGCCAGCGCGTTGGCGCGCAGGCCCTCGTTGCCCGCCGCGCCCACGCCGATCGCCAGCCCCTCGGGCAGGTTGTGCAGCGCGATCGCGAAGACGAACAGCCAGGTGCGGCGCAATTGCTGGGCCGCGGCCCCTTCGCGGCCCTTGATGAAGTGCTCGTGCGGCAGCCAGCGGTCCATGCCCAGCACGGCCAGCCCGCCCAGCAGGATGGCCGCGCCCATCACGCCGCCCGCCGCCCAGGCGCTGCCGCCCCACAGCCCGGCGGCGCGCGCCGCGGCCAGCCCCGGAATCACCAGCGAGAACGCGCTGGCCGCCAGCATCACGCCCGCGCCGAAGCCGAACAGCGTGTCCTGCACGCGCACCGAGGGGCGCTGCGCGAGCAGCACGGGCAGCGTGCCCAGGGCCGTCGCCAGCGCGGCCAGGCAGCCGCCCCACAGGGCGTTGCCCACCGTGGGCTCGGTCTGCAGGCCGCTCCACGCCTGCGCGCACAAAGCCAGCACGCCCGCGGCGCAGATGGCGAAGCCGACCCAGGTGCGCAGGCGCAAGCGGTGCAGGCGGTGCGGGCGCAGTGCTTCGGTGTCCATGCGGGGGCTCCGGTTGCGTCAGCGGGGCTGCGCGGCGGCGTAGCGACGGGCCACCTCGGCCCAGTCGATCACGTTGTAGAACGCGGCGATGTACTCGGGGCGGCGGTTCTGGTACTTCAGGTAGTAGGCGTGCTCCCACACGTCCAGGCCCAGGATGGGGACGTGGCCCGAGCCGATGCCGCGCATCAGCGGGTTGTCCTGGTTGGCGCCGCTCTCCACGCCCAGCCGGCCCTGCGGGTTCACGGTGAGCCAGGCCCAGCCGCTGCCGAAGCGGCTCAATGCCGCCTTGGTGAACTCGGCCTGGAAGGCGCCGAAGCCGCCCAGGTCGGCGTCGATGGCGCGGGCCAGGTCGCCCTGCGGCTCGCCGCCGCCCCGGGGCGACATGACCTGCCAGAACAGGCTGTGGTTGGCGTGGCCGCCGCCGTTGTTGCGCACGGGCAGGCGCAGCTTCTCGGGCAGGGATTCGACCTGGGCGATCAGCGCGTCCACGGGCAGGCTGGCGTACTCCGTGCCCTCCAACGCCGCGTTCAGGTTGTTCACGTAGGTCTGGTGGTGCCGGGTGTAGTGGATTTCCATCGTCTGCGCGTCGATGTGCGGCTCCAGCGCATCGTAGGCATAGGCGAGTGCGGGCAAGGTGTAAGGCATGGGCAGGTGTCCCGGGAGTGAAAAAACCGTCAAGTCAATGCAGCAGCGCGCCCGCCCCGCCCCACCCCGCCCGGCATGGGAAGGACGGCAGCGCCGCGAAGGTCTCGCGCACGTGCCGCGCCGCCGCCTGCCGCATGGGCTCGGGCTGCGCCTCGTCGCGCAGCAGCGCCAGCAGCGTGTGGTGGGCGCAGTGCAGGCACTCGGCGGCGGCGTCGGGCTGGTTCATGTCCGCGTGGCAGTCCGCCAGGTTCAGGTGCGCGACGACGAAGGCCGCGAGCCGGTCGTCTTCCGCCACGCCGGCCTGCGCCTCCATCAACTGGTGCGCCACGCGCAAGGCCTGCCGGTGCCACGCCAGCGCGTGCACCACGCAATGCGCGCGGCTGGCCTCCAGGCCCGCGCGGGTCAGGCGCTCCCATTCGTCCAGCAGGGGATGGCCGCGGTTCATGCCGCAGGCTCCACGCTGGCGGGGTGGATGCGCACGATGCGCAATGCATCGGGCTGCTCGACCAGCACGCAGGTCTTGCCGGTGCGCTTGCAGTGGTCCTGCACGCGCCAGAACGCGCCGTGGCCCACGCAGCCGGTCTGGCAGATCACGAGATCGGCGGCGCGCAGGCTGTGCTCCAGGCGGCCCAGGTCGGCGGCGGGCAGCTTTTCCATCAGGCCGTCCTCGCGCTCCCAGGCCCAGGCGCTGCATTGCACGACGGCCTGGGCGCGCAGGCGCAGGACCTGCCCTTGCAGCTGCGCGATCTCGCGGGCCTGGACCTGCAGCAGCTCCGTGCAGCGCCGCTGCAGCGCGGCGTAGCGGCGCGTCAGCACGCCATGCTCGTGCGCCAGCGGGTCGGTATCGGCTTGAAGGTATGGCACGGCGTGCGAGTCCCCAACATAACGGCAAGCGGGAAGGCTGCTCGGCGTGGCGGCGGGCTGGGCCGGTGCGGCGGGAGGGTCGCGTGGAAAAAAAGCGTGGCTATGAACGGGTCAATGGCTGGCTAAAAAACGATCGACAGGCTGGAGAAGCCCGAGATCGCCCCACGATGACTGGTGTGCAACGGCTGGCAAGAAGTGGCTGGCGTTGCGGCTTGGGGTGACTATAGCATCAAATACGAATCATTCTCAGTAAAATTTTCAGACAATTCAAAAAAGATAGCTGCCCGCGCTGAATGGACAAGCGCCAGATGCCAAATGAGAACGCAATTCAGCATCACACACAGCCATACCGTCCGCGTGTGGGAATCCCTTGCACCCCGTAGGGGCAAGCCCTGACAATCGCTCCATACCAACGTTAGGAGAAGCCCCATGAAAGGCGACGCACAAGTCATCCACCACCTGCAGGCCCAGCTCAAGAACGAGCTGACGGCCATCAACCAGTACTTCCTGCACTACCGCATGTTGAAGCACTGGGGCTTCGGCAAGCTGGCCAAGAAGGAATACGAGGAATCCATCGGCGAGATGAAGCACGCCGACGCGATCATGGACCGCATCTTCATGCTCGACGGCCTGCCCAACCTGCAGGACCTGGGCAAGCTGCAAGTGGGCGAGGACGTGCCCGAGATCCTGGCCTGCGACCTGCGCAGCGAACAGGGCGCGCAGGCCACGATCAAGGAAGGCATCGCCCACTGCGAAAACGTGCGCGACTACGTTTCGCGCGACCTGCTGCAGAAAATCCTGGACGACACCG
This sequence comes from Acidovorax sp., assembly GCA_047601665.1. Taxonomy (GTDB): domain Bacteria; phylum Pseudomonadota; class Gammaproteobacteria; order Burkholderiales; family Burkholderiaceae_C; genus JASGIT01. Next base: position 3,161,981 of record JASGIT010000001.1, on the reverse strand, counting down.
AGGAGCACATCGACTTCCTCGAAACGCAGATCGACCTGATCGACAAGGTGGGCGTGCAGAACTACCTGCAGTCGCAGATGGACGAGGCCGAGTAAGGCGCCCCGGCTCCACGCCAATACACAGCGGGCTTCGGCCCGCTTTTTTTGTCTCCGGCCGCTGGCCCGCCCGGCGGTGTGGCGGGTTGCGCTGGGGCGATGCGTGCCCTCTCGCGTCTACCGGACAAAGGCCGCGCGGCCCGCATACGGGGCATTGCCGCCCAGCGCTTCCTCGATGCGCATGAGCTGGTTGTACTTTTCGACGCGCTCGCCGCGGCACGGCGCCCCGGTCTTGAGGTGCCCCGTGCCGAAGGCGACGGTCAGGTCCGCGATGAAGCTGTCCACCGTCTCGCCGCTGCGGTGAGACACCATCGCGCCCCAGCCCGCCGTGTAGGCCAGGTCCACCGCCCAGCGCGTTTCCGTGAGCGTGCCGACCTGGTTGGGCTTGATCAGCACGGCGTTGGCGACGTCCTCGCGGATGCCGCGCTCAATGCGTTCGACATTGGTCACGAACAGGTCGTCGCCGACGAGTTCCACCCGCTTGCCCAGCCGCTGGTTCAGCAGGCGCCATCCGGCCCAATCGTCCTCGGCCAGGCCGTCCTCCAGCACGGCGATCGGGTAGCGCGTGGTCCAGTCCTCGTACAAGTCGATCAGTTCCGCGGCCTCGACCCGGCGGTTCTCGCTGCGCAGGTGGTAGAGCCCGTCCTTGAAGAAGCCGCTCGACGCCGGGTCGAGCGCCAGCACCACGTCCTCGCCAGGGCGGTAGCCCGCGCTTTCGATCGCGGTCAGGATGAGTTCGACCGCATGGCCATTGCGCTTCAGCGCGGGAGCGAACCCGCCCTCGTCGCCCACCGCGGTCGCATACCCGCGCTCCGTGAGAATCGCGCGCAGGCGGTGGTAGATCTCGGCGCCGCAACGGACCGCGTCGGAGAAGCTCTCGGCGCCGACGGGGGCGATCATGAACTCCTGGAAGTCCGGCCCCTGCCAGTTCGCATGGACGCCGCCATTGAGGATGTTGAACATCGGCACGGGCATACGCAGCGCATACGGCCCCGCGAGGTAGCGGAACAGCGGCTGGTCCATCGCCTGCGCCGCCGCGCGCGCCACGGCCAGGGACACGCCCAGAATCGCGTTGGCCCCGAGGCGCGCCTTGTCCGGCGTACCGTCGAACTCGATCAGCACCCGGTCGATGCCCTCCTGGTCGCAGGCGTCCAGGCCGTGCAGCACCGCCGCGATCGCCTTGTTGACGTGGGAGACGGCCTTGTGCACGCCCTTGCCGCCGAAGCGGTGGGCATCGCCGTCCCGCATCTCCACGGCTTCGTGGGCGCCGGTCGATGCGCCAGACGGCACCGCCGCCCGCCCAGCCGCGCCGCCCTTCAGCCGGACGTCGACCTCGATGGTGGGGTTGCCGCGCGAATCCAGGATTTCGCGCGCGTGCAGGGTTTGAATGCCGGAGGCCGACGCGCCGCCGGACGGACTCCACGGGCCGGGAGGCGGCCCAGAGGGAAAAGGGTTGCGGGCAGTCAGCATGGTCAGTCTCCTCCTGTGTGGCGGGGGTGGGGAGCCGGGTCTGCGTGGCGGCCGCCGCCGTCCTGGCTCCGGGCCACCCGGTGGGCCGGCGTCCCCTTGGCCGGGCCGAGCGGCAGTTCGCAGAGGAACAGCACGGCGTGCACCTTGCGCAGCTCCTCGGCGTGCGCGTGCATGAAGTCGCGCAGGCGGTGCTCGGCGTCGAGCAGTTCGAGGCACTGCGGATGCCGCATGTCGGTCAGCTCGGGGTGGTGGTGCGACAGCCGCTCGCCCGGCAGATAGCCGGAACTGACCTGGTGCAGGATGGCCTGGTGGAGCTTGGCCGCCTTGGCGACCTTGAGCAGGTGCTGCGCGAGCGCCGGCGCGCTCAGCCGGTGCCAGAAGCGCGTGGCCTGGGCTTTCGTCGCGGCCGGGAAATACAGCCGCAGGGCGGCCAACTGCTGCGGACTGGCGTTCGGGGTCATGGGTGCTGTTCCTTCGCGGTGGCGGATGGCTCGCCCGGTGTCCCGGCGTGCGGCAGATTCCCTGGCGCCGGCTCGGCATGTTTCTGCTTGCGGAAGTGCCCCAGGTCGGCAAGACGCAATTCCTCCGGCACCGCGCGGCGGTGCTTGCTGTGTTTGCTGCGGCCGACGCGCTGCGCGTGGTAGATGCCGGTATGGCCGGAGAACAGGTAAGCGGTGATGCAGCCGATGGCCGCCAGCGGCCCGATCTCGGCGCCGAACAGTTCCATCGCCATGAGCGTCGTGGCGATCGGCGTGTTGGCCGCGCCCGCGAAGACCGCCACGAAGCCGATGCCGGCCAGCATCGGGAACGGCAGGTGCAGCAGCGGCGCGAGCGCGTTGCCCAGCGTGGCGCCGATGTAGAACAGCGGCGTCACCTCGCCGCCCTTGAAGCCCGTGCCCAGCGACACGACGGTGAACACCAGCTTGCCCAGGAAGTCCCAGGGCTTCATAGGCTCGTGGAACGAGCGCACGATGTCGGGAATGCCCAGGCCGATGTAGTGGTACGCATCGAGCGCCCAGACCGCCGTGGCGATCACGACGCCGCCCACGAACGGGCGCAGCGGCGCGTAGGCGATGTGCCGCTTCACCGCCGCGCCCAGCTTGTGCGCTGCCGTCGCGAAGACCCCGCCGACGAGGCCGAAGATGATGCCGGCGATCACGATGGCCAGCACGCTCCAGGCGCCGATCGGCACGACCTCGGGGATGGTGTAGTGGGCGTGGTGGACACCGAAGGCCAGGCACACCTGGTCCGCCACGATCGCCGCGACCACGCAGGGAAACAGCGCGTCGTAGCGCATACGCCCGATGGCCAGCACCTCGAGGCCGAACACCGCCCCCGCCAGCGGCGTGCCGAACACGGCGGAAAAGCCCGCGCTGACGCCCGTCATCAGCACGATGCGCCGGTCCTCGTGCCCCAGCCGGAAAACGTGGGTCAGCTGGTCCGCGAGTGCGCCGCTCATCTGCACGGCGGTGCCTTCGCGCCCCACCGAGGCGCCAAACAGGTGCGACACCACCGTGCCGCCCAGCACCAGCGGCGCCATGCGCAGCGGCACGACCTTCTTGGGGTCGTGGATCTCGTCGATGATCAGGTTGTTGCCGCCGTCCACCTGCTTGCCCAGGAGGTGGTAGACCAGCCCCACGCCCATGCCCGCCAGCGGCAGCAGCCAGATGATCCAGCGGTGGGCCTCGCGCCATTCCGTGGCGCGGTCCAGGGACAAAAGGAAGAAGGCGGAGGCGCTGCCCGCCAGGGCAGCGATGACGGTGGCGATGACAAGCCATTTGCCGAGATGCGGCAACAGTTCGACTTGTTCGGGACGGCGGAGGTATCTGCGCATTGATCGTTGGCTCGAAATGAATCGGGCTGACCAATGCAGGGGATGTGAACGCGAACGCCTACAGCCCCAACCGTGGTCAGGTCTCTGTAGGCGTCATCAGCAGCGCGGGAACGGCTGCGGTTTTTTCAGCAGGAGGAACGCCATCTCCTGCCGGGCACTATACACAAAATTCCGAATGGTGGCCGAGGCTGCTGCCATGTGAACTCCCCCCGGAGCCGCTATACTGGATTCACGGAGATGGCATACCTCCGCCCCGAGTGCAAAGCCCGGGGAAACCGCCCCCCAGGGCTGATGATGCCTGCAGGTTCCGGTCGGAACGCTGCAGGCATTTTTGTTTGCATCGCGCGCCGATCTGCTGTGTTCCACATCGAGGTCGCGCGGATGGTGCATTGAGAATGCCCCTTCCAGCGTCTCATCGGCAAAGAAGGAGCAACATGACCCAACTCTTGTCTGTCATTGCGGTGTTCGGAGGGGGCGGCGTTGGTTGCCTGCTCCGCTGGTGGCTGGGTCTGCTGCTCAACCCGCTTTTTCCGACGATTCCCCTGGGCACGGTCGCGGTGAACCTGATCGGAGGGATGCTGATCGGCCTGGCCAGCGCGTTCTTCAGCCACAGTTCGAGCCTTGCGCCCGAGTACCGTTTGCTGATCATCACCGGCTTCCTTGGCGGATTGACCACGTTCTCGACCTTCTGCCTCGAAATCGTGACGCTGCTGGGGCGCAAGGAGTATTGGTGGGGCCTGGGAGCCGCGAGCCTCCATCTGTTCGGGTCGCTGCTCATGACCGCGCTGGGGATTCTCATCGTCAACGCGCTCTTCGCGCGGCATTGAAAGGGGGTCTGTCATGCAAGGCGTTTACCTCAAGTTCTTCGTGCAAGAGAACAGCAGGCACCGCGGAATACTGACCTACGAGTGGCTGCTGGAACAGGCCAAGGCGATCGGCATCCACGGCGGCACGGCCTTCCGGGCCATTGCGGGCTATGGGCGCCACGGCCAGCTGCACGAGGACCACTTCTTCGAGCTCGCGGGCGACCTGCCGGTCGAGGTCGGCTTCGCCCTGACGGAAGCCGACGCGCAGCGTCTGCTGGACCATCTTGCCCAGGAGCAGCTGACCCTGTTCTACCTCAAGGCGCCCGTGGAAATCGGCGTGCTGGGGCCGCCCGCCTGAGCAGATAGACAGTGAAAACGGCCCCCAGCGCTTGTACGACAAGCGCTGTCAGCTATCAATAGCGCAGCAGACCGATTGCATGGATACTCGGGCAACCCCGCCGCCCCCGCATCTCCATGCCATGAGCCTCGACCCCCGTTCCATCACCCTCATGACCAGCCTGATCAGCGTGGTGATGGGGCTGCTGCTGTTCGGGCTGCGGCGCAGCTTCCCGGAGCGTATGCGCGCCACCCTGGGCATCTGGGGCCTGGGCCCGCTGCTGGGGCTGGCCTCCGCGCTGTCCTATGCGCTCGACCGGTTCACGTCGCCGCTGGCCGGCGTGGTCTTCGGCAACGGGCTGATGCTGGCCGCGTTCCTGTGCTTCCTCTTCGGCAGCCAGATGCTCTATGGGCTGCGCAGCACCTGGCGCGGCTGGCTTGCCGCCGGCGTGCCGCTGGTGGCGGCGCTGGCCTTCTTCCTGGTCGTCGTGCCCGACTACCGCATCCGCGTCGCGCTGCACAACAGCGTGGTCGCGGCGGCCCTGCTGGCCCATGCGCGCCTGCTGTGGCGGCACGGGCGGGGGTTCGCGCCGGGGTTCACCATGACGGTCACCACCTTGCAGGCCCTGGTGATGCTGGCGCGCGCGGCCACGACCTTCTGGCTGGACACGGCCGACGCCACGCGGTACACGCCCTCGCTGTTCCAGCTGGCCTACCTGACCAGCTTCAACTTCTCGCTGCTGCTGATCTGCATGGGGGTGCTGCTGATGGCCAGCGAGCGGCTGCGCGAGGAATTCGAGTACCTGGCCTCGCACGACGGGCTGACGGGCGCGCTCACCCGGCGCGCCATCCTGGAAGCCTGCGCCACGGAATGGGCGCGCTGGAAGCGCTACGGCACGCCGTTTTCCATCCTGCTGCTGGACATCGACCACTTCAAGCGCATCAACGACCAGTGGGGCCACCAGGCGGGCGACCGGGTGCTGGCAGGCTTTGCCGAGTGCATATCGGCCGCCCTGCGCAAGACGGACCGGCTGGGCCGCTACGGCGGCGAGGAATTCCTGGTGCTGCTGCCCCATGCGGACGCGGCACACGCGCTCGCCACGGCGGAACGCCTGCGGCAGGCCACGGCGCACCTCCAGCAGCCCGTGGCCTGCACCGTGAGCGCGGGCGCGGCCACCGTGCAGGCAGCGGACGCCGGCATCGACACCCTGCTGGCCCACGCCGATGCCGCGCTGTACCGCGCCAAGCACCAGGGCCGCAACCAGGTGGCGGCGCACCCGCAGGCCGCGCCGCCTGAGCGCCCTGACGGTCAGGCGAACACGTCGGACACGTAGCGCCCGTGCTCGCGCTCCACGCGCTCGGCCCAGGCCTCGGCCTGCTCGGCGCTTTTGTTCATCGCCTCGCGGTAGATGCGGATGAAGGTTTCGCGCACCGCCGGGGCCATGCGCTGGCCGTCGCCGCACACGTACACCGTCGCGCCTTGCTGGAACAGCGCGGCCACGTCGGCGCGATCCTGCCACAGGCGGTGCTGCACGAAGGTCACGTCGCCCTGCGGCTGCTTGAAGAAGGCCGGGCGCACGCTGACCACGCCCGCGGCCTCCCAGGCGGCCAGCTCGTCCTTGTAGAGGTAGTCCACGTCCGGGTGGTCGCAGCCGAAGAACAATAGCGACGGGCCCACGCTGCGCCCGCTCTGCGCCTGCAATGCGCGCTCCTGCAGAAAGCCGTGGAAAGGCGCCAGGCCCGTGCCCGCGCAGACCATGATCATGGGCACCTCGGGCGAGGCCGGCGGGTGGAAGCGGTCGTTCGACGGCCGCACGGCCACGGCCACGCGCGTGCCGGGCACGCAGTTGGCGAGGTAGGTGGAGGCCATGCCCTGGTAGCGGCCCTGGCCCGACAGCGCGGGCGCATCGACCACGGCCACGGTGAGCGTGCAGCGCTCGGGGTTCCACAGCGGCGACGAGGAAATGGAGTACTGGCGCGAGCGCGCCGGCGGTAGCATCTCCAGGAACGCGGCGAAGCCGAGCTTGCACGCCGGGTAGCGCTCCAGCAGTTCCAGCAGGCTCACGCGCTTGGCGAGGAGGTCGCGCTGGTATGCGCCCTCCTCGGCCAAGGCGCTGAGTTCGGCCTGCTGCGGGCCTTCGGTGTGCGCCGCCAGCTGCCCCACCTGCCCGCGCGTGACGGGCTGGCCCAGTTCGACGTAGTGGAACAGCACCTCGCTGGCGTTCACGGGCATGTCCACCGGCAGGGTGCTCACGCTGCCCGCGGGCTTGCGGATGATGATCTGGCTGTCCGCCGCGAGGCCGAAGCGCTGCAGCGCGCGCATGGTGAGCGCGATGGGGTTGTGCGGCAGCACGGCCAGGTAGTCGCCGGCCTTGTAGCTCATGCCTTCGGGCAGGCGGATGTCGATGTGGCGCTTGGAGCGGCCCAGGGGCGACTGCATGTCCACCAGTTCGCGGTTTTCCACCACCTCGCCGTACTGCAGGTCGGCCAGGCGCAGCAGCGCGGCGCGCGCGCTTTTCACCACTTCGACCTGCAGCTGCGCGCCGCCCGCGCCCTGCTGCACCTGCTTGCCCAGGGCCGCGCCCAGGTCGGTCCACAGGCCCGCGTACCACTCGTCGAACGCGCCGAAGAAATCGCCGCCCGCATCGGTCTCGCCGCGTGCGCGCAGGCGCGTGGCCCCGGCGGCGGCCAGCGCGTCGTCGAAGCGCTGCGGCACGGCCTGGTAGGTGCGCGCCCACTGGCGGTTGCCGCAGCCGAAGACGGCGTAGCGCACGCCGTCCAAGTCGCCCGCCTTCAGCCCGTCGACCCAGGCGGCGAACTGGCGCGCGTTGTCGGGCGGCTGGCCTTCGTACGAGGCGGTGACGAGGATGACCGCGCCCTCGGTGGGCAGGTGGCCGGTGTGCTCGTCCAGCGTGGCCAGGCGGGCGCTGTAGCCCTGCGCGGCGGATTCGTTGGCGATGCGCTCGGCAAAGGCCTCGCACGAGCCGGTGTTGGAGCCGTACAGCACCAGCAGCGGCGTGGCCGGGCCGCCGGGCGCCGCTTGCGGCGCGGCAGCGGGCGCGGCGGCGGTGGCGGGTGCGATCACGCTGCGCGGCTTGAACGCGGCGCTGCCCCGGCGCTTGGCGCGGATGCGGAAGCCGTCGGGCTTGAGCGTAAGCGTCTCGGCCACCTTGAGCTGGTAGCCCGGGTCGTCCTCGATCAGGTCGAAGCGCTGCAGCATCATGGCGACGAGCAGGATGGCCTCCTGCATCGCGAAGGGCCGGCCGATGCAGGCGCGCTGGCCATTGCCGAAGGGCTTCCAGGCGTTGGGCGGCAGCTTGGCCATGGCCTCGGGCGTGAAGCGCTCGGGGCGGAAGGACTCCACGTCGTCGCCCCACACCGAGGTATCGCGGTGCAGCATGGGCACCAGCACGGTCAGCGTGTCGCGCCGGGTGATGGCGTAGCGTCCGCCGATCACCGTGTCCTCCAGCGCCTTGAGCTGGAACGCGGGCGCGGTGGGCCAGACGCGCAGGGTTTCCATCAGCACCTGCTCGATGTATTTCAGCTGGCCGATGTGCTCCACGCGCGGCATGTCCTGGCCCAGCACGGCGTCCACCTCGGCGCGGGCCTTGGCCAGCACCTCGGGGTTCTTCATCAGGAAATAGGTGGTGAACGACAACATGCCGCTGGTCGTCTCGTGCCCCGCGATCAGGAAGGTGATGAGCTGGTAGCGGATGTTCTCGTCTGACAGCCCCTCGCCCGTGACCGGGTCGCGGCCCTGCAGCATGATGCCCAGCAGGTCCTTCTTGCTGGCGCCCTCGGGGTCGCGCTTGCGCTCGGCGATCAGTTCGTCGGCCACCTTGCGCAGCAGGTCCAGGTTGTGCTCGTAGGCGCGGCGCTTGCCCAGCAGCAGCTTGCTGGCGATGTCGGGGCGGCGCGTGCGTGCGCCGGATTCGGCCAGCGCGTCCACCATCGCGCCCACGAAGGGGTGCAGTTCGCGCTGGTAGAAGCTGTTGAAGCGGTAGTCGAACGCGCACAGGGCGATGGTGTCCAGCGTCATGCGCGTCATGTCCTCGGCCACGTCGATCACCTGGCCGGGGCCGAAGCGCTCCCAGCGCAGCAGCATCTGGTCGGCGATCTCCAACATGCGGTCGAACATGCCGCGGATGCCGATGGGACCGAAGGCGGGCATCAGCAGCCGGTGCGCCACGGCCCAGTTGGGCTCGTCGGTCTTGGCGGTGAACAGGCCATCGCCCGCGAAGTCGCGGATGTTCTTGAGCGCGCCGGCCACGCGCTTGTCGAAGCGCTTTTCGTCGCAGAGCTCATTCACCAGTTCCTGCGAGCTGACGAAGACGACCGACGCACCCATCACGTCAAGCTGGTAGATGGGCCCGTATTGCTGCGCCAGGCGCATGAAGCTCTGAACCGGCGCATCGCCGTCGATGGCGCGCAGGTTGCCGATGATCGGGTCGCCTTTGGGCTGGGGAATGGGCTGGGTGGCGGACAAGGGGTGTCTCCTTTGTTATAGACAGGGGCTGGGTGCCGCAGTGTGCCGCATGTTTGCTACTTTTCGTATCCCTCGCGCCGGTGCTTGGGGATATTCCGTAGACATGAAAAAACCCGGCACGAGGCCGGGTTCCTTTGCACAGGCCGCCCAGGGGCGGAAGGGAGGGAAGATCAGTGGAACTGCTCTTCTTCGGTGGAACCGGTCAGCGCCTTCACGCTGGACGAGCCGCCCTGGATCACGGTGGTCACGTCGTCAAAGTAGCCCGCACCCACTTCCTGCTGGTGCGACACGAAGGTGTAGCCCTGTTCGCGTGCGGCGAATTCGGGTTCCTGGACCATTTCCACGTAATGCTTCATGCCTTCGCCGCGTGCGTAGGCGTGGGCGAACTTGAAGGTGTTGTACCAGTTGCTGTGGATGCCGGCCAGCGTGATGAACTGGTACTTGTAGCCCAGCGCCGACAGATCTTCCTGGAAGGATGCGATCTGGCTGTCGTTGAGGTTCTTCTTCCAGTTGAACGAGGGCGAGCAGTTGTACGACAGCAGCTTGCCGGGGCAGGCGGCGTGCACGGCCTGGGCGAATTCGCGGGCGAAGCCGATGTCGGGCACGCCGGTTTCGCACCACACCAGGTCGGCGTAGGGCGCGTAGGCCACGCCGCGGCTGATGGCCTGCTCCAGGCCGTTCTTCACGCGGTAGAAGCCTTCTTGCGTGCGCTCGCCGGTCAGGAAGGGCTTGTCGTTGGCGTCGTGGTCGCTGGTGATCAGGTTGGCGGCCTCGGCGTCGGTGCGGGCCAGCACGATGGTGGGCACGCCCATCACGTCGGCGGCGAAGCGCGCGGCGATCAGCTTCTCGACGGCTTCCTGGGTGGGCACGAGCACCTTGCCGCCCATGTGGCCGCACTTCTTCACGGCGGCCAGCTGGTCTTCGAAGTGCACGCCGGCAGCACCGGCGGCGATCATGTTCTTCATCAGTTCGAAGGCGTTCAGCACGCCGCCGAAGCCGGCTTCCGCGTCGGCCACGATGGGCAGGAAGTAGTCGGTGAATTCCTTGTCGCCGGGGTTCACGCCGCGGCCCCACTGGATTTCGTCAGCGCGCTTGAAGGTGTTGTTGATGCGGCGCACCATGGTGGGCACCGAGTCGTAGGCGTACAGCGACTGGTCGGGGTACATGGTTTCCGACGTGTTGCCGTCGGCGGCGACCTGCCAGCCCGACAGGTACACGGCTTCGAGGCCGGCCTTGGCCTGCTGCATGGCCTGGCCCGCGGTGATGGCGCCGAAGGCGTTCACGTAGCCCTTCTTGGCGCCGCCGTTCACCAGCTCCCACAGCTTGGCCGCGCCGCGCTGGGCCAGCGTGTACTCGGGCTGCAGGCTGCCGCGCAGACGCACCACGTCGGCGGCGCTGTAGCCGCGCTTGACCAGCTTCCAGCGGGGGTTTTGCGCCCAGTCTTTTTCCAGGGCAGCGATCTGCTGTTCGCGGCTCAGTTGTGCGTTGATGCTCGACATGTGAACTTCTCCAGAGGGTGGGTTGAAAACGGAGGCGGCTCGTTGGCTGCCATGGGATGAATTCTAAGTCTTCTATAAGACCTTAGTAAGCTCTTATGTCTTATATAAGACGAAAATTTTTTCATTTAAAAATCAACGACTTAACCACTTCATCCCTCCATGTGAAATTTTTTCTTGTCAGATGGAGAAATTTTTGCGCAGCGCAGCATACAGAATACCGCACTGCGAAATTCGGCTCTCACAATTTGGAAGCACTGACCACGATGCCGTCCGCATCGGCATACAGCCAGTCACCGGGCCGCACCCACACGCCCTGGATCTGCACCACCACGTCGCGCTGGCCCTCGCCGCGCCGCTCGGTGGGCAGGGGGACGAGGCCCAGCGCGCGGATGCCCACGGCGGCGGCGTTCAGCTCGGCCACGTCGCGCACGCAGCCGTTCACCACCAGGCCGGCCCAGCCGTTCCTGGCGGCGGCGGCGGCCAGGTTGCCGCCCACCAGTGCGCGGCGCAGCGACGCGCCGCCATCCACCACCAGCACCCGGCCTTCGCCGGGCGACTCGACGGCGGCCTTGACCTGGGTGTTGTCCTCGAAGCACTTCACCGTGGTCACCGGCCCGCTGAAGGCGGCCTGGCCGCCGTAGTGCTGGAACACCGGAGGCAGCACGCGGAACGCGCCGCTCTCGTCGCCCTTGTGGGCATCGCAAAAATCGCAGGTGCTGAAAGTCATGGGCTTTCCTGAAATGGATGTCTGTTAAACAATGTCTTCACGCGCCGCAGCGGCAGCCGTGGTGGCGTGAATACCGCCCCTCGCCAGGCGTCATCGCCTCGGAGGCGAGTGGCGCGAAGGGACAGCCATTGTCATCTGGTTCATCAAGCAGGCCGGCGCCGGCATGAGCATGGCGGAACTGTGCCACCAGGAAGGGTTCAACTCGGCCACCCTATGGAAGTAATAGACCAAGTTCGCAGGCATAGAGGCCAGGGACACCAAGCGGCTACTAACTCACGCCAACTGTTCCCAGATTGTTCCCAGAATAACCGGACAAAGAAAAACCCGCTATAGCCTTGATAGCTATAGCGGGTTGTCTGTATTGGTCGGCGTGGCGGGATTCGAACTCGCGACCCCTTGCACCCCATGCAAGTGCGCTACCAGGCTGCGCTACACGCCGAAGACTTAGATTATATACAGAAAAAAGCAGCTATCCGGCGAGCAAGGCCCTGATTTCCAACAATTCTTGCCGGACTGTTTGCAGGTCGGCCACCAGAGGGGCCGCGCTGCCAGGCATGGGCTCGTCGGGTGCCTCTACCAACTCGAGAGCGCCCTCGCCTGCGGGCCCGGCATGGGCCAGTTCCTGCAAGCGGTTGCGCGCGCCGCTGATGGTGAAGCCCTGGTCGTACAGCAGGTCGCGGATGCGGCGGATCATCAGCACTTCATGGTGCTGGTAGTAGCGGCGGTTGCCGCGCCGTTTCATGGGGCGCAGCTGCGTGAATTCCTGCTCCCAGTAGCGCAGCACGTGCGGCTTGACGCCGCACAGCTCGGCCACCTCACCGATGGTGAAGTAGCGCTTGGCGGGGATGGGAGGGAGCGGGGTAACCATGAACGACCGTCTAGCCTACCATTTTCACGGCGCGGCGCTGTCCTGGATTTGTTCCTTGAGCTTGCTGCTGGCGTGGAAGGTGACCACGCGCCGCGCCTGGATGGGTATCAGCTCGCCCGTGCGCGGGTTCCGGCCAGGGCGCGGGGCCTTGGTGCGGATCTGGAAGTTGCCGAAGCCCGAGAGCTTCACGTCCGTGCCTTCGACGAGGCTGCCCGCAATCAGGTCGAAAAAAGCGTCGATCATGTCCTTGGACTCGCGCTTGTTCAATCCGATCTGGTCGAACAGCAAGTCGGCCAGCTGGGCCTTGGTCAGCGCGGGGGTTTCCAGGCTGTCCACGGCAAATTCAAAGTCGAATTCGCTCATACCGGTCTTTCTCAGCGCAGGCGCGCGCCAGTGCGCTCGGCCAGTTGCTGCACCACGGATTGCACGGCGGATTCGATCTCGGCCTCGGTCAGCGAGGCGGCGTCGTTCGCCAGCGTCAGGCGCACGGCCAGGCTCTTTTCGCCTTGCGCCAGGCCGCCTGCGGCACCGGCCTTGGGGCGGTACACGTCGAACAGGGTGGCGTTGCGCAGCAGCTTGGTGGCGGACCCGATGGCGGCCATGAGCTGCGCGTGGGTCACACTTTCCGCCACGACCACGGCCAGGTCGCGCTCCACCGCCTGGTGCTTGGCCACGGGGTGGAATTCGGGCACGGGGCGCTGCAGCACGGCGTCCAGTTCCAGCTCGAACAGCACCGGGGCCTGGGGCAAGTCCCAGCCTTGGCGCCAACGTGGGTGCAGTTCGCCCACGTGGCCGATTTCGCGGCCTGCCACCAGCACGCGGGCGCAGCGGCCCGGGTGCATGGCGGGGTGGGCGGCTGGCTCGAAGGTGGCCTGCACGGGCGCGAGCAGCGCTTCCACATCGCCCCGGGCGTCGTAGAAGTCCACGGGCTGTTCCTTGCGGCTCCATTGCAGCGCGTCCGCCGCGCCGTAGGCCAGGCCGGCCACGCGCATGGGCTGGTGCACGCCCGCGACGGTGGTGTCGGTGTTCTGCACGCTGGCGTCGCGCAGGAACACGCGGCCCAGTTCGAACACGCGCACGCGGCTGGCCTTGCGGTCGAGGTTGAACTTCAAAACCTGTAGCAGCGAACCCAGCAGGGACGAGCGCATCACGCTCATCTGGCTCGCAATCGGGTTCAGCAACTGGATGGGCTGCGGGTTGCCCGCGAGTTCATGCTCCCAGCGTTCTTCGACGAAGCTGAAGTTGATCGTCTCCTGGTAGCCCAGGCCCGCGAGCTGGCGGCGCACGGCATGGGGGCTGCGCGTGGCTTCGGGCTGCAGCTTGGGTGTGACGGGCGCGAGCGGCGGCGTGGCGGGCAGCTGGTTGTAGCCCACGATGCGCGCCACTTCCTCGATCAGGTCTTCCTCGATGACGAGGTCGAAGCGGTACGACGGCGGCTGCACGGTGATCGTGCCGTCGCCCTCGGTCAGCGGCAGGCCCAGGCTGCGCAGCGCGTGGGCGCACTGCTGTTGCGTGAGCGGCATTCCGATGACCTTGGCCGCGCGCGCCACGCGCAGGGTGACGGGTTGCGGCTGGGGCACGTTGGGGCTCTGGTCGTCGATGGGGCCACACTGCGTATCGGGCGTGCCGCAGATCTGCAGCACCAGCGCGGTGATGCGCTCGATGTGCTCCACGGTCAGCGCGGGATCGACGCCGCGCTCGAAGCGGTGGCCCGCGTCGGTCGAGAAGTTGTAGCGGCGCGAGCGGCCCGCGATCGCCTTGGGCCACCAGAAGGCGGCTTCGATGTAGATGTTCTTGGTGCCGTCGGACACCGCCGTGGCGTCGCCGCCCATGATGCCGGCCAATGATTCGACCTGTTGGTCGTCAGCAATCACGCCCACTTTTTCATCGACGGTGACGGTGTTGCCGTTGAGCAGCTTGAGCTGTTCGCCCGCCCTGCCCCAGCGCACGTCGAGGCCGCCGTGGATTTTGTCCAGGTCGAAGATGTGCGAGGGGCGGCCCAGCTCGAACATCACGTAGTTCGAGATGTCCACCAGCGGCGCCACGCTGCGCTGGCCGCAGCGCGCCAGGCGGTCGACCATCCACTGCGGCGTCTGGGCCTGGGTGTTGACGTTGCGCACGATGCGGCCCGAGAAGCGGCCGCACAGGTCGGGCGCGCTGATTTTCACCAGCAGCGTGTCGGCGTGGCCCACGGCGGCGGCGGGGAATTCGGGCGATTGCAAGGGCGCGCCGGTCAGCGCGGCCACTTCGCGCGCGATGCCGTACACACTCAGGTTGTGCGCCAGATTGGGCGTGAGCTTGAGGGTGATGAGCGTGTCGTCCAGGTTCAGGAACTCGCGGATGTCCTGGCCCAGCGGGGCATCCGGCGGCAGTTCGAGTAGGCCGCCGTGGTCTTCGGACAGCTTGAGTTCGCGCGCCGAGCACAACATGCCCTGGCTTTCCACGCCGCGCAGCTTGCCGAGCTTGATCTGGAAAGGCTTGCCGTCGTCGCCCGGCGGCAGTTCGGCGCCCACCAGCGCGCACGGCACCTTGATGCCCGCGCGCGCGTTGGGCGCGCCGCAGACGATGTTGAGCAGCGCGCCCTGCCCCACGTCCACCTGGCACACGCGCAGGCGGTCGGCGTTGGGGTGCTGCACGGCTTCCTTGATCTCGCCCACCACGATCTTGGTGAACGGCGGGGCCACGGGGCACAGTTCTTCCACTTCGAGGCCGGCCATGGTCAGCGTGTCGGCCAGGGCCTGGGTGGACAGGGGCGGGTTGCAGAATTCGCGCAACCAAGATTCGGGAAATTGCATGGTCTGGGACAGGTCTGGGGCTCTGGGGCTTTGCTCTTGAAAAAGGAGCTGCTAGCGCTTGATTCGTATGGGCTTCAGCATCAAAACAGTCTGAAAACCAGATGTAGCCAGCGCTGGCCGCTCACTTTTTTGCATTACTGGAACTGCGACAGGAAGCGGATGTCGCCGTCGAAGAACAGACGCAAATCGTTCACGCCGTAGCGCAGCATGGTCAGGCGGTCGATACCCGAGCCGAAGGCGAAGCCAATGTATTTCTCGGGGTCCAGGCCCATGTTGCGGATGACCTGGGGGTGCACCTGGCCCGAGCCGGACACTTCGAGCCAGCGGCCCTTGAGCGGGCCGGTGCCGAACATCATGTCGATCTCGGCGCTGGGCTCGGTGAAGGGGAAGTAGCTGGGGCGGAAGCGGATCTGCATGTCCGTCGTCTCGAAGAACTGGTGCAGAAAGCTCACGTAGACGGACTTCAGGTCCTTGAAGCTGATGTTCTCGCCCACCCACAGCCCTTCGACCTGGTGGAACATGGGCGAGTGCGTGGCGTCGCTGTCCACGCGGTAGGTGCGGCCCGGCGCGATCACGCGGATTTCGGGCATCGGCAGCCCGGCGTCGATCAGGTGCTGGTGCTTCTTGACGTGCTGCACCGCATAGCGAATCTGCATGGGGCTGGTGTGGGTGCGCAGCACGTGGCCGCCTTCGACGTAGAAGGTGTCGTGCATAGAGCGCGCCGGATGGTCTTCGGGCGTGTTCAGCGCGGTGAAGTTGAACCAGTCGATCTCGATCTCGGGGCCGTCGGCCACGTCGAAACCCATGGAGCCGAAGATGCCCTCGATGCGCTCGCGCGTGAGCGACACGGGGTGCAGGCCGCCCGCGCCGCGTTGGCGGCCCGGCAGCGTCACGTCCAGCGCCTCGGCCTGGAGCTGGGCCTGCAACTCGGCCTCGGCCAGCTGCTGGCGGCGCGCGTTCAAGGCCGCCTCGATGGCCTGCTTGGCCACGTTGATGGCCGCGCCGCGCGTTTTCTTCTCCTCGACGGAGAGCTGCGCCATGCCCTTCATGAGTTCGGTGATGCGGCCCGACTTGCCCAGGAACTGCGCCTTGGCGTTTTCCAGATCGGCGGGCGTGTGGGCTTGCTCAAACGCTTGCTTGGCGCTTTCGGCCAGGGAATCCAACTCGTTCATATCCATCTCGACAATGAAACAAGGGCTAGTGCCTTTTCAAGCCCTAGCCCTTGCTGGTAGTGCGCTGACAGCTATCAGAACGATAGCCGCCGATCGTGACCTCAAGCAGCCAGCTTGGCCTTGACTTGCTCCACGATGCTGCCGAAGGCAGCCTTGTCGTGCACCGCGAGGTCGGCCAGCATCTTGCGGTCGATCTCGATGGACGCCTTCTTCAGGCCGTTGGCGAACTGGCTGTAGGTCAAGCCCAGTTCACGGGCAGCGGCGTTGATACGGGCGATCCACAGCTGGCGGAACACGCGCTTCTTGGTACGGCGGTCACGGTAGGCGTATTGCCCGGCCTTCATCACCGCCTGCTTGGCGATGCGGAAGACATTGCCGCGGCGGCCGCGGAAACCCTTGGCCAGAGCCAGAACCTTCTTGTGACGGGCGCGTGCCGTTACACCACGTTTGACGCGAGGCATGTGTTTTCTCCTTGTTCGTCAGTTATTACAGGCCAGCACCGGGCAGCATCTGCGCCATGTGACCCATGTTGGTCTCATGCACAGTCACCGCACCACGCAGATGGCGCTTGTTCTTGGTGGTCTTCTTGGTCAGGATGTGACGCTTGAAGGCTTGGCCGCGCTTGACGGTGCCACCGGGACGAACGCGAAAACGCTTCTTCGCGCTGCTCTTGGTCTTCATTTTGGGCATGTGAATGCTCCTTTGTTTGTGCCCGCGAGGCGTTTGCGCTGGATGCGCAACCTTGTCGGCCCCCGGTTCACTTCTGCATCTGCCGGCGCCCCTCGCGGGCCGCCAGCGGATTCCTTCGCGCTCAGGCCGCCGGAGCGGCCGCCGCGCCTTCCGCCGCCGGCTTGCCGGCGGGCTTCTTCTTGCCCGGCGCGATCATCATGATCATCTGCCGGCCTTCGAGCTTGGGGAACTGCTCCACCACGATCAGGTCCGCGAGGTCGTCGCGGATGCGGTTGAGCAGGGCCAGGCCCAGTTCCTGGTGCGTGATCTCGCGGCCGCGGAAGCGCAGCGTGATCTTGCACTTGTCGCCTTCCGCCAGGAAGCGGCGGATGTTGCGCAGCTTGATGTTGTAGTCGCCGTCGTCGGTGCCGGGGCGGAACTTGACTTCCTTGATTTCGATGACCGTCTGCTTGGCCTTGGCCTCGGCT
This sequence comes from Acidovorax sp., assembly GCA_047601665.1. Classification (GTDB taxonomy): domain Bacteria; phylum Pseudomonadota; class Gammaproteobacteria; order Burkholderiales; family Burkholderiaceae_C; genus JASGIT01. The sequence continues at coordinate 3,144,736 of JASGIT010000001.1, read as the reverse complement.
GCCTTCTTCTGCTCCTGGTACTTGAACTTGCCGTAGTCCATCAGGCGGCAGACGGGCGGGTTGGCCGTGGCGGCGATTTCCACCAAGTCCACGTCCAGTTCACCCGCCATGCGCAGGGCTTCTTGCAGGCTCACGATGCCCAGGGGCTCGTTCTCGGGGCCGGACAGGCGCACTTCGGGCGCCATGATTTCCCGGTTCAGCCGGTGCTTGCGCTCTTCGCGCTGGCGACGGTCACGAAATTCGGTAGCGATGGTTCTCACCTTCAATTAAAATGCTACAAAAAGCGTAGCTGCTCGCGCACGACCAGAGCGCGTCCAAGCGTGTTTTGACTAGAAATCAGGCTTTGGAGGCGATGTCCCGTGCGATCAGTTCGACAAAGGCGTCGATGGACATCACGCCCAGGTCTTTGTTGCCCCGGGCGCGCACTGCGACTGCGCCAGCCGCCTTTTCCTTGTCGCCCGCGACCAGGATGTAAGGCAGCTTTTGCAATGCTTGCTCGCGGATTTTATACGTTATCTTCTCGTTACGCAGGTCGGTCACTACCCTAAGGGCTTGATTCGGCAGCGCTTTTTGCAGTTTTGCGGCAATTTCGCGACAGTAGTCGGCCTGCGCGTCGGTGATATTGAGCACCGCGACCTGCGTGGGCGCGAGCCAGACGGGCAGCGCGCCCGCGTGCTGCTCGATCAGGATGCCGATGAAGCGCTCCAGGCTGCCCACGATGGCGCGGTGCAGCATGATGGGGCGGTGGCGCGCGCCGTCCTCGCCCACGAATTCGGCGTCCAGCCGCTCGGGCAGGTTCGGATCGACCTGGATGGTGCCGCACTGCCATTCGCGGCCCAGCGCGTCCTTCAGCGTGTATTCGATCTTGGGGCCGTAGAACGCGCCCTCGCCCGGCAGGTAGGTGAATTCGCAGCCCGAGGCGCGCAGGCCATCGGCGAGCGCGGCCTCGGCCTTGTCCCAGCTTTCCTCGCTGCCGATGCGCTTTTCGGGGCGTGTGGAGAGCTTGTAAATGATGTTGGTGAAGCCGAAATCTTTATAGACCGCTTGCAGCAGCGTCGTGAAGGCCGCCACTTCGCCCTGGATCATGTCCTCGGTGCAGAAGATGTGGCCGTCGTCCTGCGTGAATGCGCGCACGCGCATGATGCCGTGCAGGCCGCCCGTGGGCTCGTTGCGGTGGCAGTTGCCGAATTCGCCGAAGCGCAGCGGCAGGTCGCGGTAGCTCTTGATGCCCTGCTTGAAGATCAGGATGTGGCCCGGGCAGTTCATCGGCTTGAGCGCGTATTCGCGCTTTTCCGATTCCGTGGTGAACATGTTCTCGCGGTACTTGTCCCAGTGGCCGGTCTTTTCCCACAGCGACTTGTCGAGGATCTGCGGGCCCTTGACCTCCTGGTAGCCGTTGTCGCGGTACACGCCGCGCATGTACTGCTCCACCTGCTGCCACAGCGTCCAGCCCTTGGGGTGCCAGAACACGGTGCCGGGCGAATGCTCGTCGATGTGGAACAGGTCGAGTTCGCGGCCCAGCTTGCGGTGGTCGCGCTTCTCGGCCTCCTCCAGCATGGTCAAGTACTGCTGCAGTTCGTCCTTGCTGGCCCAGGCGGTGCCGTAGATGCGCTGCAGCATCTCGTTGCGGTGGTCGCCGCGCCAGTAGGCGCCCGCCACCTTCATCAGCTTGAAGTGCTTGAGCTTGCCCGTGCTCGGCACGTGCGGGCCACGGCACAGGTCTTCGAAAGCGCCTTCGCGGTACAGGCTCACGTCCTCGTTGGACGGGATGCTGGCGATGATCTCGGCCTTGTAGTTCTCACCCAGGCCCTTGAAGTACGCCACCGCCTCGTCGCGCGGCAGCACGCGGCGCACCACGGGCTCGTCCTTGGCGGCCAGCGCGGCCATTTTTTTCTCGATGGCGGCCAGGTCTTCGGGCGTGAAGGGGCGCTTGTAGGCAAAGTCGTAGTAGAAGCCGTTCTCGATCACCGGGCCGATGGTGACTTGCGCGTCGGGGAACAATTCCTTCACCGCATAGGCCAGCAGGTGGGCCGTGGAGTGGCGGATGACCTCCAGGCCGTCGGCGTCCTTGGCGGTGACGATGGCCAGCGGGCTGTCCTGCGTGATCTGGTAGCTGGTGTCGACGACCCTGGCCTCGTCGCCTGTGCCGATCTTGCCGGCCAGCGCGGCCTTGGCGAGGCCGGCGCCAATGGAGGCCGCCACCTCGGCCACGGTGACCGGGCCGGGGAATTCGCGTTGGGAACCGTCGGGGAGCGTGATGTGGAGCATGTCGTGAATCTTTGAGCGAAGGGCAAACAAAAAGCGCGGTGAAGGCCGCGCTTTGTTCATGGGGAGGAAAGGGGCAGGCGCGAACCTTCGGCCACTAGCGGCCGGTGGAAACGGTCTCCGGGGTAGTTCGCGGTGTCATAACCAATGCTGCCTTTCTCGCCCTTGTGGTGTTGGCCAAATCAGCATTTTACCCGGCGAGCCTTGCGGGGCTTGCCCAGGGTGGATGAGACCTCGCTTTTTCCTGGAATACGCCTGCGACAGCGCCACAGGGGCCAAATCCCTAAAATTACGGGTTTCCCCCAAGAACACCCTACGACCATGCCGTTGTCCACCCCCGCACCCCGCACCCTCAAACACATCCGCCGTGTGACCTACCAGGGCTTCGAGCGCGAAGACGGGCTCTGGGACATCGAGGGTGAGCTGCACGACAGCAAGACCTACGACCTCACCCCGCCCAGACGCCCCGACCACATACGCCTCGCGGGCCAGCCCATCCACCACATGCACCTGCGCGTGACGGTGGACAAGCAGCTGGTGGTGCAGTCCATCGAGGCCGTGATGGACGCCCACCCCCTCAAACACTGCCCCGAGGCCGAGCGCGCGCTGCAGAAGATGGTGGGCACCTGCATGGCGCGCGGCTGGCGCAAGGCCATCGACACGCACCTGGGCGGCGTGGCCAGCTGCACCCACCTGCGCGAGCTGCTGTTCAACCTGGCCACCGCCACGTTCCAGAGCGTGCAGGGGGCGTTCAAACCCTCCGTCACCGCCAGCGGCGCGCCCGCAGAGCCGCTGCGCCATCTGGGCCAGTGCCTGGGGTGGGACTTCAACGGGCCGGGCGTGAAGGAGTTCTACCCGGAGTTCATCGGCTACGTGCGGCCCGAGCGGCCCGCCAAGCCCGCGCAAACTGCCTGAAAATCGGGGAATGGCAGAACGTGTCATCCCCCTCGTAGACCAACGCGCTCCCGCATTGCTGCCCGCTATGTCGGCGGGCGCGGCGCCCGCCGTTGGGCGCCTGGCCGACACCTTCGCCCGCCCCCTGCGAGACCTGCGCATCAGCGTGACGGACCGCTGCAACTTCCGCTGCAGCTACTGTATGCCCAAGGAGGTGTTCAACCAGGACTACCGCTACCTGGCGCATAGCGACCTGCTCCGGTTCGAGGAAATCACGCGGCTGGCGCGGCTCTTTCTGGCGCATGGCGTGCGCAAGATCCGCCTCACGGGCGGCGAGCCGCTGCTGCGCCGGGGCCTCGAAAACCTCGTGGCCCAGCTGGCCGCGCTGCGCACGGTGGACGGCGCCGCGCCCGACCTCACGCTGACCACCAACGGCTCCCTGCTCGCGCGCAAGGCGCGGCTGCTGCGCGATGCGGGCCTGCAGCGCGTCACCATCAGCCTGGACAGCCTGGATGACTCCGTCTTCCGCCGCATGAACGACGTGGACTACCCCGTGGCCGACGTGCTCGCGGGGATCGAGGCCGCACAGGCGGCGGGCCTGTCGCGCATCAAGGTCAACATGGTGGTCAAACGCGGCACGAACGACCACGAGATCGTGCCCATGGCGCGCCATTTCCGCGGCACGGGCATCACGCTGCGCTTCATCGAATACATGGACGTGGGCGCGACCAACGGCTGGCGCATGGACGAGGTGCTGCCCTCCGCCGACGTGATCGCGCGGCTGCAGGAACACCTGCCCCTCGTTCCCCTGGCCCCCGAGTCGGCGGGCGAAACCGCCCGGCGCTGGGGCTACGCGGGCACGGATGGCCGCCACGACCCGGCCCTGGGCGAAGTGGGCGTCATCAGCAGCGTGACCCAGGCCTTCTGCCGCGACTGCACCCGCGCGCGGCTATCGATGGAAGGGCGGCTGTACCTGTGCCTGTTCGCCACCCAGGGCTGGGACCTGCGCGCGCTGCTGCGCGGCGACGCCAGCGACGAACAGATCGCCGCCGCCATCGCCGGCATCTGGCAGGGCCGCGCCGACCGCTATTCCGAACTGCGCGCCAGCCTGCCCCCCGCGCCCGCCGAGGGCGCGCGGCGCGTGGAAATGAGCTACATCGGGGGCTAGATGATCGCGCCTGCGGACATCACCGGCCTCGTCCTCGCAGGCGGACGCGGCCAGCGCATGGGCGGCGTGGACAAGGGCCTGCAACGCTTTCGCGGCGAGCTGCTGGCCTTGCACGCGCTGCGGCGGCTGCAACCGCAGGTCGGCGCGCTGCTGCTGAGCGCCAACCGCAACCATGCCGCCTATGCGGCGCTGGGCGTGCCGGTATGTGCCGATGCCGCCGACATGGCCTACGCAGGCCCGCTCGCGGGCTTCCTCGCGGGCCTGGTGCAATGCCGCACGCCCTGGCTGCTGACCGCGCCGTGCGACAGCCCCCTGCTTCCCATCGACCTGGCAGCGCGCCTGGCCCAGGCCGTGGGCCACGCGGACATCGCCTTCGCCACCACCGCCGAAGGCCCCCAGCCGGTGTTCTGCCTGCTGCGCGCCAGCCTGCGCGAAGACCTCGCCCGCTTCACCGCCGAAGGCGGCCGCAAGATCGCCGCCTGGACCGCCCGGCACCGCAGCGTGCCCGTCCCTTTCGGCGACACCCGCGCTTTCAGCAACGCCAACACCCTGGCCGAACTTCAAGCGCTGGAAGCATGACCGCCGCCATCCGCCTCCTCACCGCCGCCGATGCCGCCGCCTACAAGGTGCTGCGCGAACAGGCCCTGCGCGATGCGCCCGAGGCCTTCGTCTCCGACTACGCCACCGCGCGCCAGCGCCCCGCCGCCGAATATGCGCAGCGCTTCGGCAAACCGCTGTCGGGCACCTTCTTCCTGGGCGCGTTCGACGCGCAGGGCCGCTTGGTCGGCAGCGTGGGCTGCGAGCGCTCGCCCCTGGCCAAACAGCGCCACAGCGCCAGCATCGTCGCCATGATGGTGGCGGCCCAGGCCCAGCGCCGAGGCATGGGCAACGCGCTGCTCATGCACTGCCTGACCATCGCCGGGCGCGTGCCCGGGCTGGAGCAACTCACCCTCATGGTCACCGCCAGCAACACCCACGCCGTGCGCCTGTACGAGCGCGCGGGCTTTCGCGCCTGGGGCCTGCAGCCGCGCGCCATCCTGGTCAACGGCACGGCCTACGACAAACTGCACATGCACCGGCTGCTGCACCCCGCCACGCCATGAAGACCCTTGCCGACATCGCCGCCGCGCTGCCGGGCTTCGACCCCGGCAACCTGCGCCCCGAACACGCCAGCGCCTTCATCGCGCAACTGGCCCGGCCCGTGGCCGCCACGGAAAGCCTGCCCCTGCCCCAGGCCCTGGGCCGCGTGCTGGCCCGGGACGTGGCCGCGCCCCACCCCGTGCCCCCGCACGACAACGCCGCGATGGACGGCTACGCCTTTGACGGCGCCGCGCTGCGGCCAGGCCAGCCGCTCATGCTGCGCGTGACAGGCACGGCCTTGGCGGGCAAACCCTGGGCGGACCGCACGGCCCCCGGCGAATGCGTACGCGCCATGACCGGCGCCGTCATGCCCCCGGGCCTAAACACCGTGGTGCCGCAGGAGCAGGTGGCGGTACAGGGCGGCTGCATCACCATTCCGCCCCACGCCGTGCGCCCCGGCGACCACCGCCGCCGGGCAGGCGAAGACCTGGCCCGGGGCCAGACGGCGCTCTCAAAAGGTGAGCTGCTAGCGCCCGCTGCGCTTGGCCTGGCGGCCAGTTTAGGCCTTGAAACCCTCAGCGTGACGCGCCGCCTGCGCGTGGCCCTGCTTTCCACCGGCGACGAAATCATGCCCCTGGGCGAGCCGCTGCGCGCGGGCGCGGTGTACGACAGCAACCGCTACGCGCTGCACGGCCTGCTCGCGCGGCTGGGCGTGGAGGTGCTGCCCCTGGGCGCGGTGCCAGACCGCCCCGAAGCGCTCGCCGCCGCCCTGCGGCAAGCGGCGGACGCGGGCGCGGACGCCATCCTCACCAGCGGCGGCATGGGCGCGGGCGACGCCGACCACACCCGCCGCGTGCTGGCGCAGGTGGCCGACATGGCCTTCTGGCAGCTCGCCATCCGCCCCGGCAGGCCTTTTGCCGTGGGGCGTATGCACGGCAGCGGCTGCCTGCTGTTCGGCCTGCCCGGCAACCCGGTCGCCGCGATGGTCGCCTTCACCCTGCTGGTGCGCCCCGCCCTGCTGCGGATGATGGGCGCGCGCGTGCCGCCTCCGTTGCTGCTGCGCGCCCGGATGCTCGACGCCTTCGCCACCAAGCGCCCCGGCCGCACCGAGTACCCGCGCGGCATCGCCTCCACCGCGCCCGGTGGCCGCTTGCAGGTGCAGACCACCGGCCCCCAGGGCTCCGCCCTGCTGGGCGCGATGGCGCGGGCCAACTGCCTAATCGTGTTGCCCCATGACGGAGGGCCCGCCGGGCCGGGCGACGAGGTTGACGTGATGCTGTTCGATGGAGTGATGTGATGTTCCAAGCCACCCACCTGCCCCAGATCCTGAACCCGAAGCGCGAGGAAGTGGACGCCCTGCCCGGCCCCACGGTCGTCGAATTCGGCACGCCCTGGTGCGGCCACTGCCAGCGCGCCCAGCCGCTCATCGAGCAGGCCTTGAACGCCCACGCCGCCGTGCACCACCTCAAGATCGAGGACGGCCCCGGCCAGCGCCTGGGCCGCAGCTACGGCGTGAAGCTCTGGCCCACGCTGGTGTTCTTGAAAAATGGCCAGGAGGTGGCACGGCTGGTGCGGCCGCAGGATGCGAAAGCAATTGCCGACGCGCTGACGCAAATCCAGTAACTACCGCCGCCCCAGCGCCTGATCGACACCCAGGTTCGCCAGCGCATCCGCCCGCTCGTTGCCCGGGTTGCCCGCATGGCCCTTGACCCAGCGCCAGTCGATGCGGTGGCCGCTCTCGTGCACCAGCGCATCGAGCCGCTGCCACAGCTCCACGTTCTTCACGGGCTGCTTGGTCGAAGTACGCCAGCCCTTGGCCTTCCAGCCGTGGATCCATTCGGTGATGCCCTTGCGCACGTATTCGCTGTCGAGGTACAGCGTGACAGCGCAGGGGCGCTTGAGCGCGGCCAGCGCCTCGATCACGGCTTGCAACTCCATGCGGTTGTTGGTCGTGCCCAGTTCACCGCCAAACATTTCCTTCTCGACGTTGCCGGCGCGCAGCAGCGCGCCCCAGCCGCCAGGGCCGGGATTGCCCTTGCAGGCGCCGTCGGTGTAAATCTCTACTTGGTTCAAACGCTGTCCTTGGTTTTTTTCACGTGGTGCCGGCTGGCCACCGGTATCGGCGCCGCCGCGCGCTGGCGCTGGCTGCGCCAGGCGGGCTCCAGCAGGCGCATTCCGTGCACGCGCTTGACCGCCACCACGAAATACGCGGCCCCGAGTATCGGCCACCAGCGCGGGCCCGCGGCGTCCATCCAGCGGAATCGCTCCAGCCACGGGCCGCTGTCCACCGCCGGGCGGTAGCAGCCGAAGTTCGCGCTCTCCACCTCGAAGCTCAGCAGCCGCAGCCAGTCGCGCAGCCGCCAGTAGCCGATGAACTGGCCCTCGTCCGGCAGATACAGGCTGCCCCGCAGCAGCCGCGCACGGCGCTGGCGCAGCCCCCAGAGGCTGGAGGCGTTGAAGCCGCTGACGACCACCCGCCCCTCGGGCACCAGCACGCGCGCCACCTCGCGCAGCGTGGCGTGCGGGTCGCCCGCCAACTCCAGCGTGTGGGGCAGCAGCACCAGGTCGAGGCTGTTTTCCGGGAACGGCAGCGCCACCGGGTCGGCCCACAGCGTGGGGGAAAGGGCCAGCGCCTTGTAGCCCTCGTCCAGCGCCAGCCAGCGGCGCGCCATGCGGTTGGCGCGCAGGCCGTCCACCCACGGCAGGCCCAATTGCAGCGCGTGGTAGCCGAACAGGTCGGCCACCGCCTCGTCGTAACGCCCCTGCTCCCAGCCGAGCAGGTACTGGCCGGGCGGGGAGTCGAGCCAATGGTGCAACTCTATAATTTTGTCGCTCATGAACCTGCCCCACCTACTCCCGCTGCCCGCCTTTTCCGACAACTACCTCTGGCTGCTGCACGATGGGCACGACGCCCTCGTGGTGGACCCCGGAGACGCCACGCCGGTGCTGCAAGCGTTGAGCGACCATGGGCTGCGGTTGCAGGCGATTCTAGTCACGCACCACCACGCCGATCACACCGGCGGGGTGGACGAGGTGCGCGAGGCCACGGGCGCCCCAGTCTACGGCCCGGCGCGCGAGCGCATTCCCGGGCCTTGCACCCGGCTGGCCCAGGGCCAGTCCATCGAAGTGCTGGGCTTCAAATGGCAGGTGTTCGACGTGCCCGGCCATACGGCGGGGCACATCGCCTACTACTGCGCCGACGTGGGCGGCGCCCCGCTGCTGTTCTGCGGCGACACGCTGTTCTCGGGCGGCTGCGGGCGCTTGTTCGAGGGCACGCCCGCGCAGATGCTCGCGTCGCTCGACCAGTTCGCCGCGCTGCCCGGCAACACGCGCGTGTGCTGCACGCACGAATACACACTTTCCAACCTGCGTTTTGCGCGCGCCGTGGAACCTGGCAACGCCGCATTGCTCCACTACCAGAGCCAGTGCGAGGCGCTGCGCGCGCAGGGCCAGCCCACGCTGCCCTCGCGCATGGCGCTGGAATGCGAGATCAACCCCTTCCTGCGCGCGCGCGTGGCCTCGGTGGCGGCTGCGGCGCACGCGCACGACCCCGGGGTCGATCCGGGCGACGCGGTGGCCGTGCTGGCTTCTCTGCGCGAATGGAAAAACGGTTTTCAATGAAGTTTCTGCATGTCTTCGCACTCGTGGGCCTGATCGTGCTCACGGGCTGCGCCACCAAGCCCGGCGGCACGCCGGACGACTCCGCTCCCGCCGTCCAGACGACGGCGGGTACCGGCCTCTCCAGCGCCCCGCTGCAGCCCATCAAGACGGCGCAGGCGCACCGCAGCGGCGTGGCCTCGCTCACGCCCCCGGCGGACCTGTGGGAGCGCATCCGCCGCGGCTTCGCCATGCCCGACCTGCAGGACGACCTGGTGCTCGACCGCGAGCAGTGGTACACCGCGCGCCCCGACTACATGTTCCGCATGACGGAGCGCTCCAGCAAATACCTGTTCCACATCGTCGAGGAACTGGAGCGGCGCAACATGCCCACCGAGCTGGCGCTGCTGCCCTACATCGAAAGCGCGTTCAACCCGCAGGCCGTGTCGAGCGCCAAGGCGGCGGGCATGTGGCAGTTCATGCCCGCCACGGGGCGCGACTACGACCTGAAGCAGAACATCTTCCGCGACGACCGGCGCGACGTGCTGGCTTCCACCCGCGCGGCGCTGGACTATTTGCAGAAGCTCTACAACATGTTCGGCGACTGGCACCTGGCGCTGGCCGCGTACAACTGGGGCGAAGGCAGCGTGACCCGCGCCATCGCGCGCAACCAGCGGCTGGGCCTGGGCACGGGCTACCTCGACCTGAACATGCCCGCCGAAACGCGCATGTACGTGCCCAAGCTGCAAGCGGTGAAGAACATCGTGGCCAACCCGGAGATGTTCCGCACCGAACTGCCCGCCATCGAGAACCACCCCTACTTCCAGGCGGTGGACATCGACCGCGACATCGACGTGGAGCTGGTCGCCCGGCTCTCGGGCGTGGGCCTCAAGGACTTCAAGGCGCTCAACCCCTCGCTGCACAAGCCGGTGATCTTCGCCGCTGGCACGCCGCGCATCCTGCTGCCGTGGGAGAACGCCAAGGTCTTCCGGCGCAACCTGCAGGCCTACGACCAGGGCCAGTACGCCAGCTGGACGGTGTGGACCGCGCCTCGCACCCTGAGCGTGGCCGACGCCGCCGCGCGCGTGGGCATGAGCGAGAGCGCGCTGCGCAGCATGAACGACATTCCGCCCCGGATGCTCATCAAGGCCGGCTCGGCGCTGATCGTGCCGCGCAGCGGCGCCACGCAGCAGGACGTGGCCGAACAGGTGGCGGACAACGGCCAGGTCGGCTTCGCGCCCGAGATCGTCACCCGCCGCACCACGGTGAAGGCGGGCAAGCACGATTCGGTCGCCAGCGTGGCGCAGCGCTACAAGGTCAGCGCCGCCAGCGTGGCCGAGTGGAACGGGCTCAAGCCCGGCGCGGCGCTCAAGGCCGGGCAGCAGGTGGTGATGTTCCTGCCCCTGCGCATGGGCGCAGGCACGGGCGGCAGCCGCCGCACCAGCGCCACGGCCAGCCACAGCGTGCACAAGAGCGCGGCCAGCGCATCGGCCAGCCCGCGCAAGACAAGCGCACCGCAACGGCGCGGCGGCACGCCGTCCAAGGTCAAGCGGCGCTGATCAGGCGTTGAAGCGCTGCTTGGCGCGGCGCGCGAATTCGTTGGTGTAGGTGTCGCCCAGGCTCAGCCGCTCCTGCGCCAGGCCTGGCAACACGCGCAGCAGCGCGCGCAACGCGGTCACAGGGCCGTCGCCGGGCATCAGGCCGTCGGGCGAGATGGTGTCGCGCATCCGGTCGAATGCGGCGAGATACGGCCCACGCTCGCCCAGCAGATAGCCCTGCGGCACGGCCTGGAGCAGATCGACCGGCCCGGCGGTCTGCAGCCACTTGAGCGCATGAACCATGCCGTTGGCCAGCGCCTGGGCCTCGTCCGGATTGCGGCGCAGGAACGCCTCGGGCGCATACAGGCAGCCCGCAGGCATGGGGCCGCCAAACCAATCCTGCGCGCCGCGCGGCGTGCGCATGTCGGCCACTAGGCGCACTTCGCCCTGCTGCTCTAGCAGGGTCATCAGCGGATCGACATGGCACAGCGCATGTACCTGGCCCGAACGCAGCGCGGCCAGCGCCCCCTCGCCCGAGCCCACGCCGACAAAGCCGACGTCGCCCTCGGCCAGCCCCGCGCGCGCCAGCACGATGCTGGCCGCCAGGTGCGTGGACGAGCCCGGCGACGACACGCCCACGCGCCGCCCTTTCAGGTCGCCCCACCCCTGGTACTGCGGCAGCGCGCGCCGCGACACGCCCAGCGCAAACTGCGGCGCGCGCCCTTGCAGCACGAAGGCCTGCACGCCCTCGCCCCGGGCCTGCAAGCGCAGGGTGTGTTCGTATGCGCCCGCGCACAACGCCGCCGCGCCCGCCTGCATGGCCTGCAGCGCGAATGAGCCGCCGGGGTAGTCGTGGATGGCGACCTGCAGCCCCTCCGCCTCGAAAAACCCCAGCCGCTGCGCCACCAGCAAGGGCAAGTTGTACAACATGCCCTGCCCGCCCACGGCCACCGTCACCCGCATGGGCTGCGCACGCGCCCGCATGGCGGGCAGCGCCGCGCAGGCCACCGCAGCGGATGCGGCAGCCACGGCGAAGCGGCGGCGGGTGACAAGGGAAGACATGGGGATTGGCGCGGAAATGTTGCAATGCAGCAATTCTGCGCCAAACGGGCTCTTGCGGCACTGCGGACTGCCACTTAGTGGGTACTACGTAGTCAATTGCCAAAGGCTTGACAATCCAATTTCAAGCCTTTTTGGCCTCCAGCCCAGTCAGGCCGTGCGCAAGCAGCTATGCTTTTTGAAGCGCCAACTCAACGCCTGTCGACCAGCGCATGGGCGATGGTGCCCAGATCGACGTATTCCAGTTCGCTCCCCACGGGCACGCCGCGCGCCAGGCGGGTGACGTGCACGCCCCGGCCCTTGAGCGCCTCCTGGATCGCATGGGCCGTGGCCTCGCCTTCGGCGGTGAAGCTCAGGGCCAGGATGACTTCCTGCACGCTGCCGTCGCAGGCGCGTTCGATGAGCCGGGCCAGGCCCAGGTCCTTCGGCCCCACGCCGTCCAGCGGCGAGAGCCGGCCCATGAGCACGAAGTACAGGCCCAAATAGGCCCCCGTGCGTTCCATTGCCGCCTGGTCCGCGGGGGTTTCGACCACGCACAGCCGCGCCGTGTCGCGCGCCGGGTCGAGGCAGGTGGCGCAGACGGCGGCTTCGGTGAAGGTGTGGCAGCGCTCGCAGTGGCGCATGGCCTGCGCGGCCTCGTGCAAGGCGCGCGACAGCAGCTCGGCCCCCGCGCGGTCGCGCTGCAGCAGATGGAAGGCCATGCGCTGCGCCGACTTGACGCCCACGCCCGGCAGGCGGCGCAGGGCCTGGATCAGCGCGTCGAGCGAGCCGGTGTCAGACATGCACCGCCGTCAGAACGGGAGTTTCATGCCGCCCGGCAGGCCGGGCATTCCGGCGGTGATCTTGGCCATCTTTTCCTGCGAGGTTTCCTCGGCCTTGCGCACGGCGGCGTTGAAGGCGGCGGCCACGAGGTCTTCGAGCATGTCCTTGTCGTCGGCCAGCAGGCTGGGGTCGATGGTGACGCGCTTCACGTCGTGCTTGCAGGTCATCACGACCTTCACCAGGCCCGCGCCCGATTCGCCCTCGACCTCGATGCTGCCCAGTTCGTCCTGGGCTTTCTTCAGGTTGTCCTGCATGGCCTGGGCCTGCTTCATGAGGCCGGCGAGCTGTCCTTTGTTGAACATGGTTTCTTTCCTTTGGTTTAAACGGGCTTGATGCTGCCGGACACGATTCTCGCGCCATGCTCCCGCATCATTTTCTGGACGTAGGGGTCGTTCCTTACGATGTCCTCGGCCACGCGCTGGCGCTCGGCGGCGGCGGCGGCGTTGCGGCGCGCGGGGCTGTCGGTGACGGGGCCGATCTCCACGCCCAGCCGGCTGGTGTGGCCCGCCGCCTCGAGCGCGGCGCGCAGGCGCTCGCGCGCGGTGGGCTGGTTGAGCGATTCGCGCTCGACGCGGATCAGCCACTGGTCGGCGCCATGCGCCACCAGCTGCGACTGCGAGGCCAGCTCGCGCACCAGCGCCGTGATGGCCTCGGCGGCGATGAGTTGCTGCACCGTGGCGTGCCAGAGGTCGCCTTCCGCCGTGGGCGTGAAGTTCGCCGGGGCCGCGCCCGTGACCGGCTGCAGGCGCGGACCGGGCTCGGGGATGGCGCGCACGGGAATGGGCACGACCTCGTCCAGATGCGGCGGCGGCTCGGCGGGCGGCTCCACGGGCAGGCGCTGGGCGACTTCTTCCATCGACCGCACGGGCAGCGCCACCGGGGGCGCGTGGGTGGTGACGACAGGCGCTGGCGCCGCCGCTTTTGCTACGGGCTCAGCCCGCGCTGGAGTTTTTTTTTCCGCCACGCCCGCCTGCGGGGGCTTGAACGCGAGCAGGCGCAGCAGCGCCATGGTCAGCCCCGCGTATTCGTCGGGCGCCAGGCCCAGTTCGCTGCGGCCATGCAGGCAGATGCTGTAGAGCAGCTGGGTCTCGTCGGCGGGCAGCAGCGCGGCCAGGCGCGCGGTCTCCACGGCCTCGGGGTCGGCGGCGTCCACCGCGTCGGCCATCGACGGCACGGCCTGCAGCACGGCCATGCGCTGCAGCACGGCGCTCATGTCTTCGAGCGTGGAGGCGGCGGACAGGCCCTGGGCGCGCAGCGCGTCCGCCGTGGCGACGATGGCCGCGCCGTCGCCCTGGGCCAGGGACTCGATCAGGCGGAAGACGTAGGAGCGGTCCACGCTGCCCAGCATCTGGCGCACGCCCGCTTCCTGCAACTGGCCGCTGCCGAAGGCGATGGCCTGGTCGGTAAGCGACAGCGCATCGCGCATGGAGCCGCGCGCGGCGCGCGCGAGCAGGCGCAGGGCAGGCGGCTCGGCGGGCACGTTTTCGGCGGCGAGCACGCGGGCCAGGTGCTCCTGCACCGTCTCGGGCGCCATGGGCCGCAGGTTGAACTGCAGGCAGCGGCTCAGCACCGTGACGGGCACCTTCTGCGGGTCGGTCGTCGCCAGCACGAACTTGAGGTACTCGGGCGGCTCCTCCAGCGTCTTGAGCATGGCGTTGAACGCCGTATTCGTGAGCATGTGCACTTCGTCGATCATGAAGACCTTGAAGCGGCCCTGCACGGGCTTGTAGACGGCCTGTTCGAGCAGGCCCTGCACCTCGTCCACGCCGCGGTTCGAGGCCGCGTCCAGCTCGGTGTAGTCGGGGAAGCGCCCGCTGTCGATCGCGGTGCACGCCGGGCACACGCCGCACGGCGTGGCGGTGATGCCGCCCTGCCCATCCGCCCCCTGGCAGTTGAGCGACTTGGCCAGGATGCGCGACACCGTGGTCTTGCCCACGCCGCGCGTGCCCGTGAACAGGTAGGCGTGGTGCAGCCGCTGCTGCGTGAGCGCGTTGGTCAGCGCCTGCACCACATGCTCCTGCCCCACCATTTCAGCGAAATTGCGCGGACGGTACTTGCGGGCGAGCACGAGGTAAGACATGGGGCGTGATTCTATGTGCCGGGGTATGCCCCCAAAGAGAAAGCGCCCCGGAGGGCGCTTGCTTGGCTTATTTGATGTTGGCGCTGTTCGCCGCCGCCGCCATCTGCTGGTGGTGCCCCCCCATCGTCTCCACCCAGTGGCGCACGCGCTCGGCGTCGCCCAGGCGGCTGAACTTGCCCGCCGAGTCCAGGAACACCATGATGAGCTTGCGCCCCGCCACCTTGGCCTGCAAGACCAGGCAGCGGCCCGCTTCGGAGATGTAGCCCGTCTTCTGCAGGCCGATGTCCCACGAGGGGCTCTTCACCAGTCGGTTGGTGGTGTTGAACTGCACCATGCGGCGGCCCACGGGCACTTCGTAGCTGGGCGAGGTGGTGAGTTCACGCATCTGCGGGTCGGCATAGGCCACGTTGACCAGCGTGGCGAGGTCGCGCGCGCTGGACTGGTTCTCGCTGGACAGGCCAGTGGGCTCCACGTAGCTGGTGTCCATCATGCCGATCTGCTTGGCCTTGGCATTCATCTTGGCGACGAAGACGGGAAGGCCGCCGGGATAGGTGCGGCCCAGCGCATGGGCGGCGCGGTTTTCGCTGGACATGAGCGCGAGGTGCAGCATTTCGCCGCGCGTGAGCGTGGTGCCCACGGCCAGGCGCGAGCTGCTGTGCTTCAGCGTGTCCACGTCCTCCTGGGTGATGGTGATGGGCTCGTCCATGGGCAGCCGGGCCTCGGAGATGAGCAGGCCCGTCATCAGCTTGGTGAGCGAGGCGATGGGCAGCACGGCGCTTTCGTTCTTGGACAGCAGCACGTCGTGCGTGTCCTGGTCGATCACCAGGGCCACGCTGGACTTGAGGTCGAGCGGGTCATCGGCGTGGTGCAGGCCCGCCGTCTGGCCGAACGAGGGACGCTCGGGCACCACATAGGCCACGCGCACGGCCTTGGCCTTGTGGCCGCGTGCGGACTTGTGCACCACCCGCGTCGCGGCGGGGCGTTTGGCGCTGTGCTTGGCGGTGGCCGAGGCGGCCTGTTTCTTGGCGGGTTTCTTGGTGGCCGCGTGGGCCATGGGCGACGCGAGCGCGAGGCTCAGGACGCCCAGGGAGCAGACTTGGAGGAAACGATTGATAACGGTGCGGACGGTGCGGTGGGCTGAATGCATCCGAATGCTCCAAGCAACAAAATGTGAGACGCAGTGTACTGAATTGAAAAAAGCCGCGCAAGATCAAGGCCTTGCACGACTTTTGTAGAAAGTGCGTGAATTATAGATGTGGAATTCAGCCCTGGGCCGCCACCCGCTCTGCTTTACTGTGTAACTTGTTCAGCGCGCTCAGGTAGGCCTTGGCGGATGCGACCACGATGTCCGGGTCGGCGCCCACGCCGTTGACCACGCGGCCGCTGCTTTGCAAGCGCACGGTCACCTCGCCCTGGCTCTCGGTGGAGCCGCTGATGGCGTTGACCGAATACAGCACCATTTCCGCGCCGCTCTGCACGTGCGCCTCAATGGCCTTGAGCGATGCGTCCACCGGGCCGTTGCCCTGCGACTCGCCCTGCACCTCCTTGCCGTCCACCGTGAACACGACGCGCGCCTGCGGGCTTTCGCCGGTTTCGCTGTGTTGCGCCAGCGAGACAAAGCCGTACTGCTCGCGCTCGCTGGTCACGCTTTCGTCGCTGACCAGGGCGAGGATGTCCTCGTCGAAGATTTCGCTCTTGCGGTCGGCCAGTTCCTTGAACTTGGCGAACGCGGCGTTGATCTCGCCTTCGCTCTCCAGCTGCACGCCCAGTTCCTGCAGGCGCTGCTTGAAGGCGTTGCGGCCCGAGAGCTTGCCCAGCACGATCTTGTTGGCCGTCCAGCCCACGTCCTCGGCACGCATGATCTCGTAGGTGTCGCGCGCCTTGAGCACGCCGTCCTGGTGGATGCCCGAGGCGTGCGCGAAGGCGTTGGCGCCCACCACGGCCTTGTTGGGCTGCACGACGAAGCCCGTGGTCTGGCTGACCATGCGGCTGGCGGCCACGATGTGCCGTGTGTCGATGTTCATGTCCAGGCCGAAGTAGTCGCGCCGCGTCTTCACGGCCATGACCACTTCCTCGAACGAACAGTTGCCCGCGCGCTCGCCCAGGCCGTTGATGGCGCATTCGACCTGGCGCGCGCCGCCAAGCACCACGCCCGCGAGCGAGTTGGCCACGGCCATGCCCAGGTCGTTGTGGCAGTGCACGCTCCAGATGGCCTTGTCGCTGTTGGGGATGCGCTCGCGCAGGCTCTTGATGAAGTGGCCGTACTGCTCGGGCACGGCGTAGCCCACGGTGTCGGGCACGTTGATGGTGGTGGCGCCTTCCTTGATGACGGCCTCCAGCACGCGGCAGAGGAAGTCCAGTTCGCTGCGCGAGCCGTCCTCGCAGCTGAACTCCACGTCGGCCGCCAGGTTGCGCGCGAAGCGCACGGCCTGGATGGACTGCTCCAGCACCTGCTCGGGCGTCATGCGCAGCTTCTTCTCCATGTGCAGCGGGCTGGTGGCGATGAAGGTGTGGATGCGCCCGCTGTTCGCGCCCTTGAGCGCCTCGGCGGCGCGGCTGATGTCGCGGTCGTTGGCGCGCGCCAGCGAGCAGACGGTGGAGTCCTTGATCGCGTGGGCGATGGCCTGCACGCACTCGAAGTCGCCGTTGGAGCTGGCGGCGAAGCCGGCCTCGATCACGTCCACCTTCAGCCGTTCGAGCTGGCGCGCGATGCGCATCTTTTCATCGCGCGTCATGGACGCGCCGGGCGACTGTTCGCCGTCGCGCAAGGTGGTGTCGAAAATGATGAGTTTGTCGGCCATGTCGTTCTCCGGGGTGGGGCGAAATCTATTACTTTATTACTTGTGCAGCCCGCGTTCATCGGGCTCGTCGGTGGAGGTGCTGATCACGCTGCTGTGCTGGCCCCGGGCCTTGCGCCACGCATACACGGCATAGCCCGAGAGGCCGTAGACCACGAACACGCCGAACAGCACGATGGGCGGATGGATGTTGATGACGGCGATGCCCAGCGCGATCAGCACGATGGCGGCGAAGGGCACGCTCTTCTTCATCTGGATGTCCTTGAAGCTGTAGAACGGCACGTTGGTCACCATCGTCAGGCCCGCGTAGAGCGTGAAGGCGAAGGTGGCCCAGGTGACCTGCCGCCAGGACAGCCAGAAGTCCTCGCCCTGGCGCACGCCGGTTTCCGTCAGCAGCCAGATGAAGCCCATGACCAGCGCGGCGGCGGCGGGCGACGGCAGGCCCTGAAAATAGCGCTTGTCCACCACGCCCGTGTTCACGTTGAAGCGCGCCAGCCGCAGCGCCGCGCAGGCGCAGTAGACGAAGGCCGCGATCCAGCCCCAGCGCCCCAGGCCCTGCAGCGCCCATTCATAGGCGATGAGCGCGGGCGCGGCGCCGAAGGACACCATGTCCGACAGCGAATCCATCTGCTCGCCGAACGCGCTCTGCGTGTTGGTCATGCGCGCCACGCGGCCATCCAGGCTGTCGAGCACCATGGCGCAAAACACGCCGATGGCCGCCTGGTCGAAGCGCCCGTTCATCGCCATGACGATGGCGTAGAAGCCGCCGAACAGCGCGGCCAGCGTGAACAGGTTGGGCAGGATGTAGATGCCCTTGCGGCGCTTGCGCACCACCACGCCCGGCGCCGGGGCGCTGTTTTTGCCGTCATGCATCAAATCGGCCTCCAGCCAGCATGTAGCGTGCGCTGGCAGCTATCGAAAAAGTAGCTTTCAGTGTACGAAAAAAGGCCACCGAAGTGGCCTTGCAAAGTTGCGCTCTGGAGATCAGTTGCGAGTTTGGTCGACCAGCTTGTTCTTGGCGATCCAGGGCATCATGGCGCGCAGCTTGCCGCCCACCACTTCGATGCTGTGGTCGGCGGTGTTGCGGCGGCGGGCCGTCATGCTGGGGTAGTTCAGGCGGCCTTCCTGGATGAACATCTTGGCGTAGTCGCCGTTCTGGATGCGCTTGAGCGCGTTGCGCATGGCGGCGCGCGACTGCTCGTTGATGACCTCGGGGCCGGTCACGTACTCGCCGAACTCGGCGTTGTTCGAGATCGAGTAGTTCATGTTGGCGATGCCGCCTTCGTAGATCAGGTCCACGATGAGCTTGAGCTCGTGCAGGCACTCGAAGTAGGCCATCTCGGGCGCGTAGCCGGCTTCCACCAGCGTCTCGTAACCCATCTTGATCAGCTCGACCGCGCCGCCGCACAGCACGGCCTGCTCGCCGAACAGGTCGGTCTCGGTCTCTTCCTTGAAGTTGGTCTCGATGATGCCGGCCTTGCCGCCGCCGTTGGCCATGGCGTAGGAGAGGGCCAGGTCGCGCGCCTTGCCGCTCTTGTCCTGGTGCACGGCCACGAGGTGGGGCACGCCACCGCCCTGCGTGTAGGTGGAGCGCACGGTGTGGCCGGGCGCCTTGGGGGCGACCATCCACACGTCGAGGTCGGCGCGGGGCACGACCTGGTTGTAGTGCACGTTGAAGCCGTGCGCGAAGGCCAGCGAGGCGCCCTGCTTGATGTTGGGGGCCACGTTGTTGTTGTAGACCTCGGCGATCTGCTCGTCGGGCAGCAGGATCATGACCACGTCGGCGGCCTTCACCGCGTCGTTGACTTCGAGCACGTTCAGGCCGGCCTTGCCGACCTTGTCCCAGCTCGCGCCGCCCTTGCGCAGGCCGACCACGACCTTCACGCCGCTGTCGTTCAGGTTCTGTGCGTGGGCATGGCCTTGCGAGCCGTAGCCGATGATGGCCACGGTCTTGCCCTTGATCAGGCTCAGGTCACAGTCTTTGTCGTAGAAAACTTTCATGTTGGCTCCGGGTTGAATTCAGGTGATAGGAATGGGGTTCAGACGCGCAGGATGCGTTCGCCGCGGCCAATGCCGCTAGCACCCGTGCGCACGGTTTCGAGGATGGCGGTGCGTTCGATGGCCTGCAGGAAGGCGTCGTTCTTGCCCTGGTCGCCCGTCAGCTCGATGGTGTAGCTCTTCTCGGTCACGTCGATGATGCGGCCACGGAAGATGTCGGCCATGCGCTTCATCTCCTCGCGCTCCTTGCCCACGGCGCGCACCTTGACCATCATGAGTTCGCGCTCGGTGTAGGCGCCTTCGGTCAGGTCCACCACCTTCACGACTTCGATCAGGCGGTTCAGGTGCTTGGTGATCTGCTCGATCACGTCGTCCGAGCCGGTGGTCTGGATGGTCATGCGCGAGAGCGAGGCGTCCTCGGTGGGCGCGACGGTCAGCGACTCGATGTTGTAGCCACGGGCCGAAAACAGGGCCACCACGCGCGAGAGCGCACCGGGTTCGTTCTCCAGCAGAACGGCGATGATGTGTTTCATAAAACCAGATTCCTCTTTTTGCCGCCCTCCCCCATGCACGGTAATGCGTGGGCTTGGCGGGCAATAGATTCGTCAAAAAAGATAGCTGCCAGCGCTTGATGCATAAGCGCTGGAGGCCGATTTCATGCTCAAAGGTCTTCCGACCCCAGCAGCATCTCGGTGATGCCCTTGCCCGCCTGCACCATCGGGAACACGTTCTCGGTGGGGTCGGTACGGAAGTCGATGAACACCGTGCGGTCCTTGAGCTTGCGCGCCTCGCGCAGCGCGGGCTCCACGTCCTCAGGCTTTTCGATCAACATGCCGACGTGGCCATAGGCCTCGGCGAGCTTCACGAAGTCGGGCAGCGCGTCCATGTAGCTGTGGCTGTAGCGGCCGGAGTATTCGATCTCCTGCCACTGGCGCACCATGCCCAGGTAGCGGTTGTTGAGCGACAGCACCTTGATCGGCGTGTTGTATTGCAGGCAGGTGGACAGTTCTTGGATGCACATCTGCACCGAGCCTTCGCCGGTGATGGTGAACACCTCGGCCTCGGGCTTGGCGAGCTTGATGCCCATGGCATAGGGAATGCCCACGCCCATGGTGCCCAGGCCGCCGGAGTTGATCCAGCGGCGCGGCTCGTCGAAGCGGTAGTACTGCGCGGCCCACATCTGGTGCTGGCCCACGTCGGAGCAGATGTACGCCTCGACGTCGCGGGTCATGTTCCAGAGCGTCTCGACCACGAACTGCGGCTTGATGACCTCGGTGTTGCCGCGGTCGTACTTCAGGCAGTCGCGGCCGCGCCAGCCTTCGATGGTCTTCCACCAGTCGGCCAGCGCGCCGGCGTCGGGCTTGGTGGCGGACTCGCGAACCATGGAGATCAGTTCGCCCAGCACGTCCTTCACGTCGCCGACGATGGGCACGTCCACCTTCACGCGCTTGGAGATGGACGAGGGGTCGATGTCGATGTGGATGATCTTGCGCTCGTTCTGCGCGAAGTGCTTGGGGTTGCCGATCACGCGGTCGTCGAAGCGCGCGCCCACGGCCAGCAGCACGTCGCAGTTCTGCATGGCGTTGTTGGCCTCGATCGTGCCGTGCATCCCCAGCATCCCGAGGAACTTCTTGTCGCTCGCCGGGTAGGCGCCCAGGCCCATCAGCGTGTTGGTGACCGGGTAGCCCAGCATGTCCACCAGCGTGCGCAGCTCGTTGCAGGCATTGCCCAGCAGCACGCCGCCGCCCGTGTAGATATAGGGGCGCTTGGCGTTCAGCAGCAGCTGCAGCGCCTTGCGGATCTGCCCGCCATGGCCCTTGCGCACGGGGTTGTACGAGCGCATCTCGACCTTGTCGGGGTAGCCGGCGTAGGGCACCTTCTTGAACGACACGTCCTTCGGAATGTCGACCACCACCGGGCCGGGGCGGCCCGTGCGCGCGATGTGGAACGCCTTCTTCAGCGTCAGCGCGAGGTCGCGCGCGTCCTTCACCAGGAAGTTGTGCTTGACGATGGGGCGCGTGATGCCCACGGTGTCGCACTCCTGGAAGGCGTCCAGGCCGATGGCGGACACGGGCACCTGGCCCGCGATGATCACCATCGGAATCGAATCCATGTAGGCCGTGGCGATGCCGGTGACCGCGTTGGTCAGGCCCGGGCCGGAAGTGACCAGCGCCACGCCCACGTCGCCCGTGGCGCGCGCGTAGCCGTCGGCGGCGTGGACGGCGGCCTGCTCGTGGCGCACCAGCACGTGCTCGATGGTGTCCTGCTTGTACAGCGCGTCGTAGATGTAGAGCACGGCCCCGCCGGGGTAGCCCCACATGTACTTCACGTTCTCGGCCTGCAGGGCCTTGACGAGGATTTCAGCGCCCATGAGTTCCTGGGAGCCGGCGTGGGAGTGGGGAGCGGCGGCTGCGGTAGCGATTTCAGCCTTGGAGATTTCCATGATCAACCTTTGTGAATTTCTCTGACGAAAAACCTAGGGTGCTCCTTGCGCGCACTCTCGTGGAGTTGGCTCGGAACTTGAGGCCAAGGACATGGGCGGGATGATTGCCGCGCCGGACCGTGACCCGTTTGCCTTTTGAATACAGCAACGCGCATTATCGCACTGCAACACGGCCACGGCACATGCGCCTACAGAAAAATAGGGGCACGATGCGATAATCCGCCCCTTTCCCTCCCGCCCTGGGCTGATTTTTCTTGGCAACGGAACAAGAACTCTCCAACTTCCTCAAAGACGTCGAAAAGCGTGCGTACAAGCGCTCGCTGTACCACGTCCGCAACGAGGAAGCAGCCCTGGACATCGTGCAAGACTCCATGCTCAAGCTGGCGGAGCACTACGGCGACAAGCCCGTCGCCGAGCTGCCCATGCTGTTCCAGCGCATCCTGTCCAATTGCACGCTGGACTGGTTCCGCCGCCAGAAGACGCGCAACGCGCTGTTCTCGAGCCTGAGCGACTTCGAGGGGCCGGGGGACGACGGCGAGGACTTCGACCTGCTCGAAGCCTACGCCGGCCCCGAGGGCGAGGCCGCGCAGAGCGCCGAGGACCTGACCCGGCGCGCCCAGGTGCTGCGCGGCATCGAAGCCGAGATCCAGGAGCTTCCCGCGCGTCAACGCGAAGCCTTCCTCATGCGTTACTGGGAGGAAATGGATGTAGCGGAAACCGCAGCCGCCATGGGCTGCTCGGAGGGCAGCGTCAAGACGCACTGTTTTCGGGCCATCCAAACCCTCAGCAAGGCACTGAAGGCCAAAGGAATCGAGCTATGAACACCACCACCAACGCCGAACAGGCCGCCGACCGCTTTGCGCGCCGCGTCACGGCGCGCCTGTCCGCCGGCAACAACGATCTGCCTTACGACATCTCCGAGCGCCTGCGCGCCGCGCGCGAGCAGGCCCTGGCCCGGCGCAAGAAAGAGGTGGTGGCCGTGCGCGTGGTGCAGGCGGCACCCGCCGTGGTGCGCAACGGCCGCACCGCAGCCCTGGGCTGGGGCGGCGAAGGCGGCAACTGGTGGCGCGCCCTGGTGTCCGCCGTGCCGCTGACGGCGCTGCTCGTGGGCCTAGTGGTGACCAACATCTCGCAGGACGAATACGGCGCGAGCGAAGTGGCCGAAGTCGACACGGCGCTGCTGACCGACGACCTGCCGCCCTCGGCCTATGCCGACCCCGGCTTCGTGCAGTATCTGAAGACCGCCAGCGCGCCCGCCCCCGCGCATTGAGTTAGATTCCTGCCTGAATGCCTTTGACGCCACGCGCTGAACCGCCCAAACCCTTTTTGCCCACCCTGGTGTTGGCCGCCGCCCTGCTGGGCGGCTTTGCCGTTTGGGGGTGGCAGATGGTGCAGCAGGTTCGCATGGCGCCCAGCGCTGTGCCGCCCTCGGTGCCTGCGCCGTCCCCCATCGGCGGGCGCGACGCCCGCGCCGTCAGCTCGCTGGTCGCCGAGCCTTCCGGCCCCGCCTGGGCCCACCTGTCCAGCGCGCAGAAAAAGGCCCTGGCCCCGCTGGCCGAGCGCTGGGCCCAGATGGGCGAGCTGCAAAAGCGCCGCTGGCTGGCCCTGGCGCAGAACTACGCCACCCTCCCGCCCGAAGAACAGGAAAAGCTGCATGGCCGCATGGCCGATTGGGCCAACCTGAGCGCCCAGCAGCGCAGCCAGGCGCGCCTGAACTACGCCGTGACCAAGCGCCTGGCCCCCGACGACATGCGCGCCCAGTGGGAGGCCTACCAGGCGCTCAGCGCGGAAGAAAAGAAGCGCCTGGCCGAACGCGCCGCACCCCGCCCGGCGGGCGCGGCCACCGCCCTGCGCCCGGTGTCGCCCAAAAAGCTGGCGCGCGTGCCGGCGGCCACGGCCGCTGAAAACATCCAGCCCAACCTGCCCAAGATTCCGCCCGTGGTCAACGTGCACCCGCGCCCGGCCCTGCCCGTGGTACCGCTGCCGGGGCTGCCCGCCGCGCCGGCCCCCGCCTCCGCCCTGCCGGTGGAAACAGCCCCCGTCGCCACCCCCTCGGCCTCGGGGTCGGCCTTGCCGCCGCTGCCCGACGCATCCGCCCCGGCCCCAGCCGCCCCCCCGGCGGAAAGCATCTATTCGCCCTCCTGATGACCGCGCCTCCCCTGTCCCGCCGCATGGCCTGCTGGCTCTACGAGGGCATGTTGATGTTCGGCGTGGTGTTCATCGCGGGCTACCTGTTCAGCACCCTGAGCCAGACGCGCAACGCGCTGGACAACCGGCACGCGCTGCAGGCGTTCTTGTTCGTCGTGTTCGGCATCTACTTCACCTGGTTCTGGCACAAGGGCCAGACGCTGGCGATGAAGACCTGGCACATCCGCGTGGTGGATGCCGCGGGCCGCCCCCTCACCCAGAAGCGCGCACTGCTGCGCTACGTGCTGAGCTGGCTGTGGTTCCTGCCGCCGCTCGCCGCGCTGGCGCCCTTCGGGCTCACCGGCGGCGAAGTGGCCGTGGTGGTGCTGGGCTGGGTGGCCGTGTGGGCCTTGCTCAGCCGCTTCCACCCCCAGGGCCAGTTTTGGCACGATGCCATCGCGGGCACGCGGCTCGTGTCCTCCGCAAAAGCCCCATGACCTCCTTCGCCAACCCCCAAAAGGCCCGCACCGGCCTCAGCCGCGTCTGGCACGCCGCGGGCTATTCCCTCGCGGGCCTGCGCGCGGGCTGGGGCGAAAAGGCGTTCCGGCAAGAGGCCATCCTGGCCATCGTGCTGGTGCCGCTGTCGTTCTGGCTGGGCCGGAGCTGGGTGGAGGTGGCGCTGCTCGCGGGCGCGGTGGTGCTGGTGCTGATCGCCGAATTGCTCAACAGCGGTGTCGAGGCGGCCATCGACCGCATCGGCCCCGAGTGGCACGAACTCTCGAAACGCGCCAAGGACATGGGCAGCGCCGCCGTGCTGCTGGCGCTGCTGCTGTGCGGCGGCATCTGGGCCGCGGCCCTTTACCAACGATTCTTCTGATGGCTGAACCGGCTTTTTCCTTCTGCGTCTACTGCGGCTCGCGCCCGGGCGGTAACCCCTTGTTCACCGACGCCGCGCGCGCCGTGGGCCGCTGGATCGGCGAGCGCGGCGGCCAGCTCGTCTACGGCGGCGGGCGCAGCGGCCTGATGGGCGAAGTGGCCGAGGCCACGCGCCTGGCGGGCGGCCGCGTGGTGGGCGTGATTCCACGGGCGCTGGTGGACAAGGAACTGGCCAACCACGCTTGCGACGAACTGCACGTGGTGGAAACCATGCACGAACGCAAGGCCCTGATGGCCGCGAGCAGCACCGCCTTCCTGGCGCTGCCGGGCGGCATCGGCACGTTCGAGGAGTTATTCGAGGTCTGGACCTGGCGCCAGCTCGGCTACCACGACAAGCCCGTGGGCCTGCTCAACGTGGCCGGCTATTACGACGGGCTGCTGGCCTTTCTGGACACCAGCGTGGCCAACGGCCTGATGAGCGACTGGCAGATGGGGCTGATGCACGCCAGTAGCGACCTGGATGCGCTGCTGCGCTCCCTGCGGGCTTAAATCGCCGCTTCGTCGAGATCGCCGGTGCGGATGCGCACCACGCGCTCCACGGGGCTGACGAAGATCTTGCCGTCGCCGATCTTGCCCGTGCGCGCCACGTTGACGATGGCGTCCACGCAGCGGTCCACGTCGCCGGTCGCCACCACCACTTCCACCTTCACCTTGGGCAGGAAGTCCACCACGTATTCCGCGCCGCGGTACAGCTCGGTGTGGCCCTTCTGGCGGCCAAAGCCCTTGACTTCGGTGACGGTGAGGCCGGTGATGCCGCATTCGGCCAGGGCTTCGCGAACTTCTTCGAGCTTGAACGGTTTGATGATGGCGGTAATCAGTTTCATGGGGCGATCCTAACGTAGATAGTCCAAGGGCTCATGCCCGGAATTTGCTGGTGATGGGGTAGCGCCAGTCCTTGCCGAAGCTGCGCTGCGTGACGCGGATGCCCACCGGGGCCTGGCGGCGCTTGTATTCGTTGAGCTTGATGAGGCGCGTGACGCGCTCCACGTCGGCGCGCGCGTAGCCCGCGGCGACGATGGCCTCGATCGGCTCGTCGTTCTCCATGTAGCGCGCGAGGATGGCGTCCAGCACCTCGTAGGGCGGCAGGCTGTCCTGGTCCTTCTGGTCGGGCCGCAGCTCGGCGCTGGGCGGGCGGGTGATGATGCGCTCGGGGATGGGATTGGCGCCCGTGCCGTACGGGTCGTTGGCGTTGCGCCAGCGCGCCAGCGCGAACACCATGGTCTTGGCCACGTCCTTGATGACCGCGAAGCCGCCCGCCATGTCGCCGTAGAGCGTGCAGTAGCCCGTGGCCATTTCGCTCTTGTTGCCCGTGGTGAGCACCACGGCGCCGAATTTGTTGGACAGCGCCATCAGCAGCGTGCCACGGATGCGCGCCTGCAGGTTCTCTTCGGTCGTGTCCTCTGGCAGGCCCTGGAACTCCTGCGCCAGCGCGGCCTTGAAGGCCTCGAACTGCGGCGCGATGGCGATCTCGTCGTAGCGCACGCCCAGGCGCTCGGCCATGTCGCGCGCGTCGATCCAGCTGATGTCCGCCGTGTAGGGCGAGGGCATCATCACCGTGCGCACCTTGTCCGCGCCCAGCGCATCGACCCCGATCGCCAGCACCAGCGCCGAGTCGATGCCGCCCGACAGGCCCAGCAGCGCGCCCGGAAAGCCGTTCTTGCCCACGTAGTCGCGCACGCCCAGCACCAGGGCGTCCCACAGGTCGGCCTCGGGCGCCGGCACCGGGAGCACGTCCGCTTCCAATTTGATAGCTGCTTGCGCACGCTCCGCCTGGGTGTAGGCCAGTTTTTCCTTGAAACCCGGGGCGCGGCCCGCCACGGTGCCGTCGGCCTGCAAGGCGAACGAGCGGCCCTCGAACACCACCTCGTCCTGCCCGCCCACGAGGTGCGCGTAGACCAGGGGCAGCCCGGTTTCACGCACACGCGCGCGCATGGTGTCTTCGCGCTGCACGCTCTTGCCCATGTGGAAGGGCGATGCGTTGATGACGGCCAGCAGTTCCGCCCCGGCCTCCGCCGCGCGGCGCGCGGGGCCGGGGAACCAGGCGTCCTCGCAGATCAGCACGCCCACGCGCACGCCGCCCACGGTGAACACGCAGGGCGCGTGGCCGGGCGTGAAGTAGCGGCGCTCGTCGAACACCTGGTAGTTGGGCAGCTCCTGCTTGGCGTAGGTCTGCTCCACCACGCCGTGGCGCAGCACGCTGGCCGCGTTGTGGCAAAGCGGGTTCGATGCATGGCGCTGCGGGTGGCCCAGCACGATGGCGAGGTCGGAAAGACCCGCCGTCTCGCGCGCCACGGTTTGCACGGCATCATCGCAGGCCGCCAGGAAGGCGGGGCGCAGGTACAGGTCCTCGGCCGCGTAGCCGCAGATGGCCAGTTCGGGCGTGAGCAGCAGGCGCGCGCCGGCGGCATGGGCCTCGCGCGCGGCGGCGATGATTTTTTGCGCGTTGCCGGGCATGTCGCCCACGACGAAATTAAGCTGCGCAGTGCAAATGGAGAGAGTCATGAGCAAGGTCGAGGCCAAGGCGGAATCGGGCATTATCGCCCGCGTATTCTCATCGATGCAGGCGGTGGACGGCGCGGCCTGGAACGCCCTGCTCGCACGCCAGCCCCACGCCACGCCGTTCATGCGCCATGAGTACCTGGCCGCGCTCGAAGCCAGCGACAGCGCCACGCCCCGCACCGGCTGGGCCGCGCGGCCCGTGATGCTGTGGCGCGGCGACGCCCTGGTGGCCGCCTGCCCGCTGTACGTGAAGGGCCACTCCTGGGGCGAATACGTGTTCGACTGGGCCTGGGCGCGCGCCTACGAGGAGCACCGCCTGCCCTACTACCCCAAGGCCGTGGTGGCCGTGCCCTTCACGCCCGTGCCGGGCACGCGGCTGCTGGCCGAGGATGCGGCCCTGCGCACGCAGCTGCTGGCAACGGTGCGCGGCTGGTGCGAGGACGAGGGGCTGTCGTCGCTGCACCTGCTGTTCGGCTCCGACGCCGACCTGGCCGCCAGCGACGCCGCGGGGCTGATGCGGCGCGAGACCGTGCAGTTCCACTGGCGCAATGAAAGCTACGCGGACTGGGACGATTTCCTGTCCCGCCTCACCCAGGACAAGCGCAAGAAAATCCGCCAGGAGCGCCGCCGCGTGCACGATGCGGGCGTGCGCTTCCGCTGGTCGCTGGGCCGCGACATCTCGGCGGAAGACTGGGATTTCTTCTACCGCTGCTACGAACGCACCTACCTCGAACACGGCAACCCGCCCTACCTGACCCGCGACTTCTTCGCGCGCATGGCGGCGGACATGCCCGGCCACTGGCTGCTGTTCGTGGCCGAACGCGAAGGCCGCCCCATCGCTACCAGTTTGATAGCTGTCAGCGCAGAGCCTGCAATGGATGGAAGCCCAAAAGACTCCGAATGGACCGCCTATGGCCGCTACTGGGGGGCGCTGGAGCGCGTGGACTGCCTGCACTTCGAAGCCTGCTACTACCAGCCGCTGGAATGGTGCATCCGGCACGGCGTGCAGCGCTTCGAAGGCGGCGCGCAGGGCGAGCACAAGATGGCCCGCGCGCTCCTGCCCGTGCAGGCCCGCAGCGCGCACTGGCTGGCGCATCCGGCCTTTGCCGATGCGGTGGAGCGCTTTCTGGAACGCGAAAGCGCCGGCGTGGGGCAGTACCTGGACGCGCTGGAGCAGCGCAGCCCGTTCCGTCAGAAGGTGTGAATGAATCCGGCGTGCCCGAGCAGGCCGTCAAAACGCGGCCCATCAAGGCGCAAAGCACAGCCATAGCTCGGGCTATGGCGAGCATTTGCAACGCAGAGGGGGCGTGTTTTGGCGGGATGAGCGGGCATGACGGGTTCGTTCACACCTTCTCAGCCCAAGCAGTAGCAGCCGCCCTCGTCCACCTTCACGCGCCCGCTGGCCAGCAACTCGTCCAGGTGCTGCCTGATGGAGCGGGCCTCGGCGCTTTCCACCCAGGGCGCCTCGAAGCCCTGCGGGTACAGCAGGCGGCGCTCCACCAGCTGCGCCAGCATCTGCGGCCCCTCGGCCAGCCAGCCGAGCAGGCGCGCTTCGCGCTCGTCGAGCTTGGCCGTGAAGGCGGCCAGATCGCGCAAAAAGCGTTCACGGTCGGTATAGACGCCCCGGTGGTGCGAAGTCACCCACACCTGGGCCGGAATCTGCGGCAGCAGCGCCAGGCTGCGGCGAAAGTCGCGCAGGCTGGAGGTGGCATCGCCGTAATAGGGGCCGAAGCCCGTGAGGTCGATGTCGCCAATGAAGGCCACGCCCTCGGGCTCAACCAGCAGCACCGTGTGCCCCGCCGTATGCCCCGGCATGTGGAACGCGCGGACGCGCGCCTGGCCGATGTCCCAGAACGCGCCGTCCACATAGCCCACAGCGTCGGGGCGCGGGGTGTAGAAGAAATCGCGCTCCAGTTGGGCGCGCATGGCGGGCTTGCGCGTGTCGTCCAGACCGAAGTGCGCGGCCAGCCCGTCCCAGCTTTGCGCAGCGGGCAGATCGGCTTCGTGCACGTGCACGCTGGCGTGGGAAAGGCGGTGCAGGCCGGCCATATGGTCTTCGTGCACGTGGCCCAGCACCACGAGTTCGGTCGCGTCGAACTCGGGACCGATGTGGTTGGCGACCAGCGGCGTGTCGAATGCGACGCGGGTGTCCGTACCGCGCACGAGCACCTGGTTGCCGTCGGGGTACTTGCCGCCGTGGGAGAAGACCGAAACGCGGCCGAAGTCAGTGCGCTGGAGAGGGGTCGTCATGCTGGGGCCGCATGGTAGGCGCCCCCGGCACGCGCACCTGTCGCCTTAAAAACTCTCCCAATCTCCTTCCGAGGCACTGGCCTTGGCGGTCACAGGGGCGGACAAGCTGGGCGCGGGAGCCTTGGGCTTGGCGGGCGCAGCGGTACGCACAGCCGGCGCGGGCGCACGCACGGGAGCCTGGACAGGCGCCGCAGCCGGGCGGCGCGCGGCGGGTGCGGGCGCATGGGCCAGCGCCGCGTCCTGGTGCGAGAGCTTGAACACGGCCACGGCGCCCACCAGTTCCTGCGCCTGGCTTTTAAGGCTGTCGGCGGCTGCGGCGCTTTCCTCGACCAGCGCGGCGTTCTGTTGGGTAGCCTGGTCCATTTGGGTGATGGCTTCGCCCACCTGGGCCACGCCCTGGCTTTGCTCGCTGCTGGCGGCGCTGATTTCACCCATGATGTCCGTCACCCGGCGGATGCTGGACACCACCTCGGTCATGGTCTCTCCTGCCTTGTCCACCAGTTGCGTGCCTTGTTCCACGCGCTCCACGCTGGCGGTGATCAGGCCTTTGATTTCCTTGGCCGCTTCGGCGCTGCGCTGCGCCAGGCTGCGCACTTCGCCCGCCACCACGGCAAAGCCCCGGCCTTGTTCGCCCGCCCGGGCCGCTTCCACCGCCGCGTTCAGCGCCAGGATGTTGGTCTGGAACGCAATGCCGTCGATCACGCCGATGATGTCCGCGATCTGGCGGCTGCTGTCGTTGATGCCGCGCATGGTGTCCACCACCTGCGCCACCACGTCCCCGCCTTGCTGGGCCACGGTGCTGGCGCTCATCGCCAGCTGGTTGGCCTGCCGCGCGTTGTCGGCGTTCTGGCGCACGGTGGAGCCCAGCTCTTCCATGCTGGCCGCTGTCTGCTCCAGCGCGCTGGCCTGTTCTTCGGTGCGCGCGGAGAGGTCGTTGTTGCCCGAGGCGATCTGCGCGCTGGCCGTGGCTACGCTTTCGGCGTTGCGACGCACGCCCGATACAACGCTGGCGAGCTTGTCGCGCATGTCGGTCAAGGTTTGCAGCAGCTGGCCCGTTTCATCCTTGGATTGGGCCTGGATCTGGACGCCCAGGTTGCCGCCGGCGATCTCGCGTGCGGCCTGCACGGCCTGGCCCACCGGCACGGTGATCAGGCGCGTGACCCAGACGGCCAGTGCCACGGCCACGATGACGGACACCGCCAGCACGCCGATGACGATGCCGCGCGCGGAGTCGTAGGCGGCCTGCGACTCCTTGAACGCCTCCGCCGCGCCCTCGCTGTTGATCTTGACGAGCTTGCCGATGGTCTCGGCCATGGCGATGAAACTCTTTTGCGAGTCGCCGTAGAGCAGCTTGACCGCCTTGGCAAAGCTGTCTTCCTTCACCAAGGCGAGCAGTTGCTTTTGCGTCTCCAGATAGCTGGCGCGGTATTTCTTGAAATCTTCGTAGGCGGCCGTTTCGCGCGGGGTGACCATGGGCGCGTAGGCCTGCTCCTGGTCGGCCATGAGCTTGATCACGTTCGCCACGTCCTGCACCAGCCGCTCGCGCTCGGCCGCGTCGGCGGCGAGGGTCATGCCCACTTCGCTCGCGCGCAGGCGGTTGGCCGTCGCCCGCATATTGCCCAGGACTTCGATGCTGGGCAGCCAGTTGCCGCTCACATCCTCGGTGTTGGCGTGCATACGGCCCAGTTGCACCACCGACAGCGCGCCCAGCAGCACGCTGAGCAGCACCACGGCCGTAAAGGCCCAGCCCAGCTTCACGCCAATGCGCAGATTGGAAAAACCCATGGCAAACGCCCCCTTCAAAGACAGTTCTTACGCGGTGGCGGCGGCCCGGACGAGCCCCATTTCAGCGCTGCTGAGCAGCGATTCGATGTCCATCACGATCAACATGCGGTCGCCCACGGTGGCGATGCCGCGCACGAAGGCGGCGTCCACATGGCCCTGGAACTGGGGGGCGGGCTTGATGGCGTCGCGCGCCAGGGGCACCACGTCGGCCACGGCGTCGACCACCGCGCCCAGCACGGTGTCCCCCACGTTGAGGATGATGACGACGGTGAAATTGGTGTATTCGGCCTCGGAGCAGCGCAGCTTGAGGCGCAGGTCCACGATGGGCACGATGACGCCGCGCAGGTCGATCACGCCCTTGATGAAGTCGGGCGCGTGGGCCATGCGGGTGGGTTGCTCGTAGGAGCGGATTTCCTGCACGCGCAGGATGTCGATGCCGTATTCCTCCTGGCCGAGCCGGAAGGTCAGGTATTCGGAGGTGGGCGTGGACGGGGAGGTCATGTGCGAATCCTTTGCAGCGCTTCGTTACGTGCGCTCACAACATTTTGCACCTATTTTCACTCCCCGCCCGGCGACGCCATCGCCGGAAAAGCGGTCAGCGATTGCTGTTTGTCAGCTTGCTGGCGAGCGCGGATTTCTGGTAGCTGGAGATGCCTTCGGTGATTTCCTGGTGCGCTTCTTCCACGCCGCCCCAGCCCAGCACCTTGACCCACTTGCCTTTTTCGAGGTCCTTGTAGTGCTCGAAGAAGTGGGCGATGGCGTTGCGGGTCATGGCAGGCACGTCGTCGATGGTCTTCCAGGGCTCGTACATGGGCAGGATCTTGGTGGTGGGCACCGCGATGACCTTGCCGTCCACGCCGGCCTCGTCTTCCATCTTCAGGATGCCGAGCGCGCGGCAGGGCACGGCCGAGCCGGGCACCAGGCCGTAGGGGGTGATGACGAGCACATCCACCGGGTCGCCGTCGCCCGACAGGGTCTGCGGCACGTAGCCGTAGTTGGTGGGGTAGTGCATGGCGGTGGTCATGAAGCGGTCCACGAACAGCACGCCGGTTTCCTTGTTGACCTCGTACTTGACGGGGTCGGAGTTCATCGGGATTTCGATGATGACGTTGAAGGTTTCGGGGGCGTTCTTGCCTGCGGGGACTTTGTCGAAGGACATGATGGGTAATTGGATATG
The DNA here is from genome assembly GCA_047601665.1 of Acidovorax sp. Lineage (GTDB taxonomy): Bacteria > Pseudomonadota > Gammaproteobacteria > Burkholderiales > Burkholderiaceae_C > JASGIT01. Next base: position 3,112,220 of record JASGIT010000001.1, on the reverse strand, counting down.
AGGTTGAAGGGGGGAAGGCGAGGCGGATTCTAGGCGAGAGCACTCCGCAAACCCCTTACAATCGCGACTGACGGGCCTCCTCGCATGGGGAAGCGGCCAACCGGGTCAGGTGGGGAACCAAGCAGCCCTAACCGTGGATACAGTGCCGGGGGTAAGGCTCGTCAACTTCCCTCTTCTTCCTTATCGCCGCAATCGGCCTTTCAGCGCCGGTTTCGCGGTGCATATCCGCCCTTTGCTGCGGGCGTTGCTCCGGAAAATGCAAGGTGCCAAGCCACCCGTATTTCCAGGAGCGCCTTATGACGTCGATTTCCAGCGCGAGCAGCATTCTCGACAACCTTGTATCCACCCTGTCCGCCAGCAGCGCACAGCTGAAGAAAACCACGCAGCAGACCCCGACGGCGAATGACCTGACGGCCTTTGCCACGGCGCTGCAGGATGCGGCGGCGGCGCTGACCCAGTCGGCGCAAGCCCTGTCGTCCACGACCACCGCCACGCCCGACAAGGTGGGCACGGTGGCGGGCAGCACTGCCAGCGCCACCACCAGTACCAGCACGACGGCCAGTACCAGCACGGCGGCAAGCGCCACGGATACCGGCAACATCGACTATTACGACAAGCTCGTCCACGCCACCCTCAACCCCGACTACAAGGCGCCCGATTACATCCGGATGAATTTCTCGGTGGACTGGGACAAGGACAGGCTCAACACCTTCATGAACGCCAACCCGCAGTACGCGGCGGACTTCCTGAACGTCACCAGCGGCGGCCTGTCCCAGTACTCCACGGACGGCAGTTCGCAGGTCAAGACCGACATGAGCACCCTGTCCGCCGACGACCAGGCGTACTTCAAGGGCCATGTGGCCGAACTGCGCGTCCTAGAGGGCCTGGGCCTGGACCCCGCGCTGACCCATCACGTGAACATGGGCAGCGCGTCGATCCCCCAGGGCACCGACGCCACCGCCTACCTGCAAAGCCACAAACTCAATGCCGACGGCACCATCGTGGCCAGCAACAACGTGCAGGCCTACGCCAACGCCAAGCCCATCGGCATCAACGGCGTGGGCAGCGTGCTGGCCGATGGCCAGGGCGGCCAACTGGGCAACACGGCCACGGCCTGAAGCGGCCCCCCGGGGCGTCCGCACGCGCCCGGGCGTGCGGTATGCCGCAGCGCCATAGCAGGCGCTCGCCTACAGGGAACCCCTTGTGCGGAGTGCTACTCTGACGCCATAGGACCACGTCCGTTTTTGCGCCTGGAGTCACACCATGCCGAAACGCACCGCCCCCTGGATGCGCCGCTGCCAACGCCCCCTGTGCTGGCCGGTGGCGTGTGCGAGCCTCTGCGCGCTGGCCCACGCCGAGCCCATGCTCCCGGCCCCGGGCGGGCTGGAAGTGTCGAGCGACGGCGACCCCCTGCCCTACACCGCCACGCAGCGCGTGGACGTGACCCATTGGATGCCCGGCGGGCTGGGCCTGTCGGTCGGGCTGGCCACGCAAGCCAATGCCGCGCCCGCCGCGCTGGCCATGGCCGCGCCGCTCTGGCAGCCCACGCTGGGCGTGCATTGGCGCACGCCGCTGAGCGGCGGCATAGCGCTCGACCTGTCCACCTGGGCGAGCCTGTCCAACCGCAGCCAGCCCCTCGCCACGGACATGATCTGGCAAAACCGCCCGCCCCAGTACGGCACGCGCCTGGAGGTGCAGTGGCGCTCCAGCCGCATGGGCGGGCTGGCGCCCGAGTTCGGTGCCATCGGCGTGCGGCTCGAAGGCGATTCGCAATTGCTGCTGCGCACCCGCAAGGGCGGGCCCATGGTGTACTACCGCACGAAGTTCTGAGGGTTTTTTGGCCTCCAGCGCCCGTCCAATCTGCGCTGGCAGCTATCGTTTTGATAGAAACCGCGCCGCGCCCGCGCCCGCGGCGCGCCCCTGGGCGAAGCAGGCCGTGAGCAGGTAGCCGCCCGTGGGGGCCTCCCAGTCGAGCATCTCGCCCGCGCAGAACACGCCGGGCAGCGCGCGCAGCATCCCCTCTTCATCCAGCGCCTCGAAGGCCACGCCGCCCGCGGTGCTGATGGCTTCCTCCACCGGGCGCGGGGCTTGCAATGTGATCGGAACGGCCTTGATGGCGCGCGCCAGCAGGGCCGGGTCGTGCAGGGCCTCCTTGCCCAGGCGCTCGTGCAGGATGGCGGTCTTGATGCCGTCCAGGCCCAGGCGGCTTTTGAGGTGGCTGCCCAGGCTGCGCGCGCCGCGCGGGTGGCGCACCTCGGCCAGCACGCGCTCGGGCGTGTGGGCGGGCAGCAGGTCGAGCTCAAAAGTCGCCTGGCCGTGCGCGGCGATGGCGTCGCGCAGCAAGGACGAGGCGGCGTAGACCAGGCTGCCCTCCACGCCCGTGGTCGTGGCGACGAATTCGCCGCGCCGCTCGAAATCTCCATGGCGGATGGCCACCGATTTGAACGGCTGGCCCGCGAAGCGCTCGCGGAAAAAAGGCGTCCAGCCGCCCGCCACGTCGAAGCCGCAGTTGACGGGCGCCAACGGCGTGACCGGCACGCCCCGCTCCGCCAGCCAGGGCGCCCAGGCCGCGTCCGACCCCAGGCGCGGCCAGCTGGCGCCGCCCAGGGCGAGCACGGTGGCACGCGCGCCGACGTGGCGCTCGCCGTCGGGCGTGGCGAAGCGCAAGGCGCCCTCCGGCGTCCAGCCCAGCCAGCGGTGGCGCATGTGGAACTGCACGCCCATGCCGCGCAGCCGGTGTAGCCAGGCGCGCAGGAGCGGCGCGGCCTTCATGCCGGTGGGGAAGACGCGGCCCGAGGTGCCGACGAACGTCTCGACGCCCAGGCCCTGCGCCCAGGCGCGCAGATGCTCCGCGCCAAAGGCGGCCAGCAGCGGCTCGATGTGCGCGCGGCGTGCGCCGAAGCGCGCCGCGAAGGCGTCGAAGGGCTCGGAGTGCGTGAGGTTGAGCCCGCCCTTGCCCGCGAGCAGGAATTTGCGGCCCACGGAGGGCATGGCGTCGAACAGGTGGACGGCGGCGCCGCGCTCCGCCAGGGTTTCAGCGGCCATGAGGCCCGCGGGGCCGCCGCCGATGATGGCAACTTCAATGGTGGATGACATGCGCCCGATCATCCCACCGCGATGCAGCGCCCATCGCCACTCAGCAGCGCGACGGCCACCGGCTCATCGCCCACCTGGGCCTGCACGGCCGCGCGGTAGCGCTGCATTTGCGCGATGAGCTCGGGCTGGCGCTCGGGCGTGGCGGCGCTTTTGTAGTCCAGCACCCACCAGCGCGCGCCGTCGCGCGGCGCGCGCAGGCGCACCAGGCGGTCCAAGCGCAGGCTCTGGCCCTGGTGGTGCAGCGGCGCTTCGTTGAGGGCGAACTCGACCACGGCCTCGTCCCAGGCCCAGGCGCCCTCGCCCGCCACGATGGTCCGCGCCATGGCGGCGGCGGCCTGGGCGGCGGGCAGCGGCAGCGCGTAAGCGCGCGCCAGCCGGGCGATGCGCCCGGCGCTCCAGGCCGAGGGATCGGCATCGGCATATTGCTCCAGCAGCTCGTGCAGGGCCTGGCCCTGGCGGGAGGCCAGGGAATCGGGCTCCAGCGCGGGGGCGGCGGCGCGCCGTTCAGGGCCTGCGGGCAACTCCAGCAGCGTGAAGGGCGCGTCGGCTTGCGCGGCGGCCCGCACGTCGGGCGCGGCGTCCGCCGCCTGCATCAGCGGCTCCAGGCGGCCCCACCAGCTTTCGGGCGCGGCGGTCTTGCCCTGCACGGCCGAGATCGCCAGGCAGTGTTTGGCGCGGGTGGCGGCCACGTAGAGGGTGTTGAGTTCTTCGCGCCCGCGCTCCTGCTGCTCGTGCGCCAGCGTGTCCACGGCGCTGGGCGGCGGATTCGCCTCGCTGGCCAGGAAGATGAAGCGCCGGGGCAGCGCCTGCTCGCCCGGCCAATCGACGAGCACGCCCATGGTTTCGGCCTTCTGGCCGCGCGCGTCGGTGTCGAGCAGCAGCACGCTGTGCGCTTCCAGCCCCTTGGCGCCGTGCACGGTGAGCAGGCGCACGGCCCGCGCGTCGGCGCGGCCCGGGGCGCGGATGCCGCCTTTTTTCATGGCGCGCACGAAGGCGTAGGGCGTGAGGTAGCGCCCCCCGCCCTGGTCCAGCGCCGCCGCCAGCAGCGCGCGCAGGTTGGCCAGCACGCTGGCGCGCTGCGGCGCGGGCGCGGCGGCGGCAAAGCGGGCGAGCACGTCGCCCTCGGTGTAGATGGCCTGCAGCGCGTCGTGCGGGGGCAGCGTTTGCACCGCTTCGCGGTAGCCCCGCAGTTTTTCAGCCAAATCGACCTCCAGCGCTTGGCTGGCGTGCGCTGGCAGCTCTTCTTTCAATAGCACATCGAGCCAGCTTTGGCCCGTGTCCCTGCGGCGCAGGGCCAGGTGGGTGAGCAGCGCGTCGGGCGCGCCGAACAGCGGCGAACGCAGCGCGCGCGCCAGGGCCAGGTCGTGCGCGGGCGAGACCAGGGCGTCGAGCAGGGCCACCACGTCCTGCACCTCGGGCGCGTCGCTGAGGTCGGCCTTTTCGGGCTGCACGCAGGGGATGTGCAAGGCGCGCAGCGCCTCCTGCATGGCGGCCAGGCGGTCGCGCTTGCGGGCCAGCACCATGATCTCGTGGGCCGGAACGCCCGCCGCGATCCGCGCCGCCACCCAGCGCGCGGCCTGGGCGCACTCGCGCATACGCTGGGTTTCCTCGGCTTCGTGGCGGGGCTGGGTCAGGCTGTCGCGCCACGCCGGCCCGGCGGCGGCATCGTCCTTGGCGATGGGCTCTATGGGCGGCAGGCGCAGCAGCGCGCCCGCGTCGCGGGATTCCGTGGTGTGGGCGCGAAAGCCCACGTACTGGCCGCCGCCCTGCGCGGCCAGCATCACGGCGTTGACGGTAGCGATCACGCCCTGCGCGTTGCGCCGCGTGTGGTCGCAGGCCAGCAGGTCGCCGCCCAAGCCCTGGCGCACGAAGGCCTGCGCGGCCTGGAACACCTGCGGCTCGGCGCGGCGGAAGCGGTAGATGCTCTGCTTGGGGTCGCCCACGATGAACACGCTTGGCGCCCGCTGCCCGCTGGTTCCGCCGCCCGCGCCCGCGTAGCCCGCGAGCCACGCCTGCAGCGCCTGCCATTGCAGCGGGTTGGTGTCCTGGAACTCATCGACCAGCAGGTGGCGGATGCGCGCGTCCAGCCGCTCCTGCACCCAGCCGGAGAGCACGTCGTCGGACAGCATGACCAGCGCCGTGCGCTCCACGTCGTTCATGTCCACCCAGCCGCGCTCGCGCTTGAGCCGGGCGAAGGCGGCGATGAGGCTGCGCGCCAGCCGCGCCATGCGCTGCTGGTGCTGCCAGGCCGCGTGCTGGGCCTGCGCGGCGAGCAGGGCTTGCAGTTCGGGCTCGGCCTCTTGCGCGGCAGGGAACTTCTGCAGATTCCGGGTCAGGCGGTCTTCGGTGGCGACGAAGAAGGCTTTGCGCAGCCAGGCCAGGCGTTCGTTCAGGTCGGGGCACAGAAAGGCGTCGACCACCGCGTCGGCGGCCTTGCGCGGCGTGGCGTTGGATTCCGCGCCCAGGGCGCGCGAGCGTTCGTGCCAACGGGCGTGCGCGGCCTCGTCCGCCAAGGCGTGGGCGGGCGATTCCAGGCCCGCGAACTGCGGAAATGCCACGCTGAACGCGGGCACGGACGCATCGACGATGCCGTCGCCGTCGGCCAGTTCAAACTCCACGCGCTTGGCGAGCGCAGCCTCCAGCGCCTTGTGCGTTTGCGAGCGGCCATGCGCGGCCACGGCGGCGGCGTAGTCGGCGTGCAGCGCATCGTCCTGCGCCACCTGTTGCAGAAAGGGCCGCCAGACTTCGCGCACGGCCTCGGCGTCGTCTTCGAGCAGGTCGTACTGCGTGGGCAGGCCGCGCGCCTGCAGCACCGCCAGCGGCGCGCTGCCGAGCAGCGCGGCAAACCAGCTGTGGAAGGTGCGGATCTGCAGGGGGCGCCCGCCCGCGAGCATCTGGCGGTATAGATTTTGTAGCTGCTCACGCTTGTCCCGTGCGGCCTGGGGGCCGATTCCTCTTGCAATCAGCTCTTGTTCAAGCTGCTCGGGCGCGGCGTGGGCGAATTGCTCCAGCCATTCCTGCAGGCGCTGGCGCATTTCGCCGGCGGCTTTCTTGGTGAAGGTGATGGCCAGGATTTCATGCGGCGCGCAGCCGTCCAGCAGCGCGCGCACCATGCGCGAGACCAGCATCCAGGTCTTGCCCGCGCCCGCGCAGGCCTCCACGGCCACGCTGCGCGCGGGGTCGCAGGCGATGGCGTAGAAGGCTTCGCGGGTGACGGGCTGGCCGTTGTGTTCGTAGGCGGCTTGCACGTTCAGTCTTTCCAGAAATCCTTGCGGCACAAGCCGCGCGCGGCGCACCAGTCGCACACGCTGCCTTCGCCCAGCGCGGGCATAGGGTGGCCCTGGGCGATGCGGTCGAAGTCGGCCTTGATGCCGGCGAGCAACCCATCGCGCAGCGCGGCCACGTCGGGCTCTTCGTAGGTTTTGGTCTCGCCGCGCTCGCCCACGTTGACGTAGGCGGCGCGCAAGGGCTCTTCGTTCAGGAGCGCGGCATAGAAGGCCAATTGCGTGTCTTCCGTGCCCGCGGCCAGGCGCTGCTGGGTCTTGGCGGCGTTTTCGGTCTTGTAGTCGATCAAGAACGGCGCGCCCTGCTGGCGGTCCAGCCGGTCGATGGCGCCGACCAGGGCCAGTTCGCCCCGCTCCAGGGCCAGCGGCTGGGTGGCGCGCAGTTCGGCCTGGGCGAAGGCGGCGCCCGTGGCTTCATGCTTCGCCAGCCAGTCCAGGTAGCCGTCGCGCAGTTGCGGCCAGCCGGCGGCGAAGGGCAGGAAGTCCGCCGCGTCCAGCCCCAGCGCTTGCCGTGCATCGCGCGCGGCGGTGTCGAGCAAGGCGCGGCGGTCGCCGCCGGGGGCATCGCGCAGGGCGTCATGAAAGCGTTGCAAAACCTCGTGCAGCCAGGTGCCGAAGTCGCGCTTGTCCACGGTGTCGTCGAGTTCGCCGCTTTCCTGCAGGCCCAGTTGGCGCAGCGCCCAGAAGCGGTAGGGGCAATGGCGCAGGTCGGCATAGGCCGAGGCGGAAAGCTGCGCCACGGGCAGCAATTCGCCCGTGGGCAGGGGGCGCGGCACGGGGGCGGGCGCGATGGTGCGCGGTATGCGCGGATCAAGGGCCGCATCCTGCGTTGTGCTGGGCGATGCAAGCAGGCATTCGAGCACCAGCGGGCTGGCGAGCAGCGGTTCGCCGCCTTCGTCGCTGGCGCGCCAGAGCAGGTCTGCGTGCGGCGTGCCCAGCGCGTTGGCCCAGGCGGCGCGCTGCGCGGCGGCCAGCGATTCGCGCGTGGGCAGGCCCAGGGCCTGGCGCTGGGCGGCCGTCCACAGGCCCGGCGGCTCGGGCGCGGCGGGCAGGCGTTTCTCGTCGCAACCGGGCAGCACCAGGGCGGCGAAGGGCCGAGCCAGCAGTTGCGGCAAGGGCAGCAGCACCACTTCCGCCGCCTCGGCGCCGGCCCACACCGGCTTGAAGCGCGCGGCTTCCAGCACTTCGTTGACCCAGCGGGTGAAGTCGGCCAGGGCCAGACGGCTGGCTTCGGCCTCGAACGCGGAGGGTTCGTCCAGGTGCAGTTCCAGCAGCACGCGCGCGCCCGCGGCGTCGGCTTCCAGCGCGGGCCATTGGCCGCTGGCTTGCAGCAGTGCGCGCAATGCGGCCAGCCATTCGGCCAGCGTGCGGGCGCCGCTGCCCAGCAGGGGCTGGCGCAACGCCTCCAGCGCGGCCACGGCTTCGGGTGCGTCGCTGCGCGCCGTGGCGGCGCGCCATTGGCCCAGGGCCTCGCGGCGCAGCCAGCGTTCGAGGACGCGCACCTCCACCTGCGTGTGCTTGGCCCAGTCCAGCACGGCATCGGCCCCGGCGTTCCACGCGCAGGCGCGCAAGGCCGCCATGACCTGGGCGGCGGCGCGGGTGGTGGACAGCGTCCAGCCGTTCTCGTCGCGCACGGGCTGACCCCGGCCCCCCAGCAGGGCGCTGATGCGGCGCACCAGGGCGCGGTCGGTGCTGGCCAGCGCCACGGGCACGCGGCGCGCGGCCACGTGGGCCAGCACGCAGGCGGCGGCGCGCTGGGCTTCGTCCTCGGCGTCTTGCGCGGGGTGCGGGGTGATATAGCCGGGGATGGGGGGGTCGCCATACAGCGGCACCTGCAAGGCGCGGTCGCCCCAACGGGCGCACAGGGCGCGCGCCAGGGGCTCGGGCTGGAAGCCTTCGAGCGCCACGATGGCGTCCACCTGCGCTTGGGTGCGGGGCTCGAACAGCACGTCGGTCGCATGGCGCGAGGCGGCCACCCATTCGAGTGCGATGCGCGCCACGGCGGCCTCGTAGCGCAGCGCGGCGCCCTCGGCGGCAATGCCCACCGCGGCGCGCTGCGCCTCGGCCCAGGCGGCGCGCCGGGCGGGTTCGACGGCGGCGGCCAGCGGGGCCAGTTGCCCGGCGGCCTCCTGCAGCGGCGCGGCCAGCATGTCGCGCTCCGCGCCCAGGCCCGCGCTGGCGAGCAGGGCGCGCGCGGTGAAGCTGTCGCGCGCCACGTCCTGCGCAAAGTCCTGTCCCTCGGGCGCGAAGCCGCCCAGGCGTTTGGCCCAGTTGCGCGTGGTCTCGAAACGCGGCGCGAAGCCTTCGGGCGCGAAAACCGCCCACTGGCGCTGGGCCTCGGCCATCAGCTGCGCGTAGGGCACCAGCACCACGCAGCGCGCGGGGTGCGCGCCCACGCGCCGCATGTGGGCCTGGGCGGCTTGCAGCACGCGGCGCCACTGATCGGTTTTCGCTATGACTGTCATAGCGCCGGGCGCTTCGGCCATGCTCGTATGCGGGGGGTTGGTTTCTGTCACAATGCCCCGAAATTTACTTCCTCCAGACAGACTCCCAAGGAACCCCATCATGGCCAGCGATCTCATCAAGCACATCTCCGACGCCAGCTTTGAAGCCGACGTGCTGCAATCCGGCACGCCCGTGCTGGTGGACTACTGGGCCGAATGGTGCGGCCCCTGCAAGATGATTGCGCCCATCCTCGACGAAGTGGCGGGCGCGTACCAGGGCAAGCTGCAGATCGCCAAGATGAACGTGGACGAGAACCGCGAGATTCCGGCCAAGTTCGGCATCCGCGGCATTCCCACGCTGATGCTGTTCAAGGGCGGTCAACTGGCCGCCACCAAGGTGGGCGCTCTGAGCAAGGCGCAGCTCACGGCATTTGTTGACCAGCAACTGGCCTGATACCTCCCCGGCCGCGCGCGGATGCTGATGGAGCGCAGAGCGCCGGCCGGAATCGTTTTTTAAAAAGCCGGTGGCGTTGCACCAGCGTCCCGGCGGCTCCTGACCGTTGCAGGCACCCCGACAGCGATCGAATTCGCAGGCACGCTCCGAACCACGACGGAGTTCGCGCCGATCAGCACGTTGTCACCGATGGTGATGCGGCCCAGCACCTTGGCCCCGGTGCCAATATCCACGTTGTTGCCGATCACCGGTGCGCAGGGATCGTCAACACGCGCCAGGCCGACCACCACGCCCGTGCGGATTCTGCAGTTGTCGCCAAATACCGAGAAACCGCTGACCACGATGCCGCCGAAGTGATCGATGACGAAGTTCTTTCCCACGACGACTTCGCAGGGAAGCTCGATGCCGGTGATGACCTGCATCGCTTTGAACAGCACCTTGTAGATAAGTGACAGCGGTTTGCGGATAAGCGCTGGACGGACGCCATAGCGCCACCGCCCGAAGCGGTATACGACCATCACCCAGAACCCTTGCGCCCCCCAGCTTCGGCCGTGCGCCCGATAGTCCGCGCGAATATTTTCAAACATCGAGGTAGTATCCAAGAAGAAGGAAAGGGAAGAGAACGCGGGATTGCAGAAATATAGCGCAACCCCGAATCGTATAGAAAAATACTATCAAATATCGCACAACCGCAAGCAACTGGCCGCTGCGGGCCGCCTTCACGGTCATCGGGATTTTCCTGTCATAATTCACGCCGACCACCTCGCCGCACCCATCATCCAGCGGCTGGCCCAGGTCACAGGCTCGCCAGGGTTGCATACCAGCCCGCACTGCACGCAGCCCCCTCCCCTCCAGCCACGAAGACATACCTACTCCGCCCAGGAGTCATTCCATGCACCTTAACGAACTCAAGGCACTGCACGTGTCTGAAGTCCTCAAGCAGGCCGAAGAACTCGAAATCGAGAACGGCGGGCGTATGCGCAAGCAGGAGCTGATGTTCGCCATCATCAAGAAGCGCGCGAAAGCGGGCGAGCAGGTGTTCGCCGACGGCGTGCTCGAAATCCTGCCCGACGGCTTCGGCTTCCTGCGCAGCCCCGACACCAGCTACACCGCGAGCACGGACGACATCTACATCTCGCCCAGCCAGGTGCGCCGCTTCAACCTGCACACCGGCGACATGATCGAGGGCGAGGTGCGCACGCCCAAGGACGGCGAGCGCTACTTTGCGCTGACCAAGCTCGACTCCGTCAACGGCGGCCCGCCCGAGCAGAACAAGCACAAGGTGATGTTCGAGAACCTGACGCCGCTGTTCCCCAAGGAGCAGATGCGCCTGGAGCGCGACAACTTCAAAGGCGAGGAGAACATCACCAGCCGCATCATCGACATCATCGCCCCCATCGGCCGCGGCCAGCGCGCGCTGATCGTCGCGCCGCCGAAGAGCGGCAAGACGATGATGATGCAGAGCATCGCCCACGCCATCACGGCCAACCACCCCGACGTGCACATGATGGTGCTGCTGGTGGACGAGCGCCCCGAGGAAGTGACGGAAATGCAGCGCTCGGTCAAGGGCGAGATCATCGCCTCCACCTTCGACGAGCCCGCCGCGCGCCACGTGCACGTGGCCGAGATGGTGATCGAGCGTGCCAAGCGCCTGGTCGAGCTGAAGAAGGACGTGGTGATCCTGCTGGACTCCATCACGCGCCTGGCGCGCGCCTACAACAACGTCGTGCCCTCGTCGGGCAAGGTGCTGTCGGGCGGCGTGGATTCGAACGCGCTGCAGCGCCCCAAGCGCTTCTTCGGCGCGGCGCGCAACGTGGAGGAAGGCGGCAGCCTGACCATCATCGCCACCGCCCTGGTGGACACCGGCAGCCGCATGGACGAAGTGATCTTTGAAGAATTCAAGGGCACGGGCAACAGCGAACTACACCTGAACCGCCGCCTGTACGAAAAGCGCGTGTTCCCCGCCATCGAGATGAACAAGAGCGGCACGCGCCGCGAAGAGCTGCTGCTGGCGCCCGAGATTTTGCAGAAGACCCGCATCCTGCGCCAGTTCATGTACAACATGGACGAGATCGAGTCCATGGAGCTGATGATCAAGAAGATGAAGGAAACGAAGAACAACGTGGAGTTCTTCGAGGCCATGCGCCGGGGCGGGTGATACGCCCTCTTCCATGCACAACGCCCCGCACTGCGGGGCGTTTTTGCTGGTGGGTGGGTCAGCCCAGCGCTTTCAGCGCCTTGTCGATCTTGCGCAGCGCCTCGTCCGTGACCAGCCCGCCCGAGTAGCGCGCCGCCGTGGCCAGCGGCAGCGCGTTGGCCAGGACGATCGCCAGACTGAGCTGCGGGTGCGACGCAACGCCCGGCAGGTGCTGCTTCAGGACGGCGCGGGCGGCGTCATTGCCCATCAGTTCGCGCACGGTGGATTCGATGGAATACGGCATGGTGTCTCGCTTTTTTTTGCAATATTTTATGCCGCTACCGCTTGCTGCATCAGCGGTAGCAGCTATTTATTTCATAGCATCCATCATGCCTTGACGGGCTTCATGGCGGCCAGGTACGGAGCCAGCCGCTTGCCCATTTCGTCGCCCAGGGCCTGCAGGCCGCTCATCGGGCGCACCATGACCTCGAAGTCCACGATCTTGCCCTCGTCGTCGAAGCGGATCTGGTCGATGCCCTTGAGCTCCTTGCCGTTGACCTTGGCGGAGAATTCCAGGATGGCGCTCATGCCGTCTTCGCTGGTGTAGGTGCGGTGGTAGGTGAAGTCCTCGAACACCTTGATGACCGTGCCCAGAATGAGTTGCACCGCCTGCGCGCTCGGGTACGGCGTGTGCGCCATGGGCGAGCGGAACACGGCCTTGGGATGCAGGATGGCGGGCAGGCCCGAGAGATTGCCCTCGGCGATCAGGGCGTGCCAGGTCTTCAGGCTTTCTTGCACGGCGGCGGGGGCTTGGTGGGTGGTCGTCATGGTGGTGGCCTCTACAGGGTTGAAATCGATGCGCAGGGCCAGTTCGGTGCCCTGCTTGATGGCGCGCTTGGCGTCCAGTTCGGCGGCCTTGTCGGCGCCGCCGATCAGGTGCACGCGCACACCCTGCGCCTGGAGCGCGGCTTGCAGCGCGCGGTTCGGCTCCTGGCCCGCGCAGAGGATGACGTTGTCCACGGGCAGGGTCATGTCCTTGCCGTCCACGGTGATGTGCAGGCCCGCGTCGTCCACCTTGCGGTAGGCCACGCCCGCGATCATCTGCACGCCCCGGTGCTTGAGGCCGGTGCGGTGGATCCAGCCCGTGGTCTTGCCCAATCCATCGCCCACCTTGCTGGTCTTGCGCTGCAGCAGGTAGACCGTGCGCGGCGCGGGATCGATGTGCGCGGGCTTCAGGCCACCGCGCGTGCCGCCCGTGGTGTCCACGCCCCATTCCGCGAAGAATTTGGCCTTGTCCAGGCTGGCGCTGGCGCCTTCGTGCAGCAGGTATTCGCTCACGTCGAAGCCGATGCCGCCCGCGCCGATCACGGCGACCGTCTTGCCCACGGGCTTCTTGTCGCGCAGCACGTCCAGATAGCCCAGCACCTTGGGATGATCGATGCCCTCGATCTCCGGCAGGCGCGGCGTGATGCCAGTGGCCAGCACCACGTGCTGGAAGCCGGCCTGCACCAAATCGCCGGCCGCCACGCGCTGGCCCAGGCGCAGCGTCACGCCGGTCTGCCGCACGCGCTCGCCGAAGTAGCGCAGGGTTTCGTGGAACTCCTCCTTGCCGGGGATCTGCTTGGCCACGTTGAACTGGCCGCCGATCTCGCCGGCGGCGTCGAACAGCGTCACGTCCAGCCCACGCGCCGCGGCCTCGGTGGCAAAGGCCAGGCCCGCCGGGCCCGCCCCCACCACCGCCACGCGCTCCTTTTTCGTGAGCGGCACGGGCACAAGGAGGGTCTCGTGGCAGGCGCGCGGGTTGACCAGGCACGAAGTGATCTTGCCGCCGAAGGTATGGTCCAGGCAGGCCTGGTTGCAGCCGATGCAAGTATTGATGTCCTGCGCGCGGCCCTCGGCAGCCTTGTTCACGAAATCCGGGTCGGCCAGGAAGGGGCGGGCCATGCTCACCATGTCGGCCTGACCGCTGGCGAGCACCTGCTCGGCCACCTCGGGCGTGTTGATGCGGTTGGTGGCCACCAGGGGAATGCCGACCTTGCCCTTCAGTTGCTCGGTGACCCAGGCGAAGGCGGCGCGCGGCACCTTGGTGGCAATGGTGGGAATGCGCGCCTCGTGCCAGCCGATGCCGGTGTTCAGGATGGTCACGCCCGCTTTTTCGAGCGCCTGCGCGAGTGCTATCACTTCCTCGGTGGTGGAGCCGCCTTCCACCAGGTCGAGCATGGACAGGCGGAAGATGAGGATGAAATCCGCCCCCACCCGCTCGCGCGTGCGGCGCACGATTTCGAGCGGAAAGCGGGTGCGGTTTTCATAGCTGCCGCCCCATTGGTCGTCGCGCTGGTTGGTCTGCGCGGCGATGAATTCGTTGATGAGGTAGCCCTCGGAGCCCATGATCTCCACGCCGTCGTAGCCCGCGCTCTGCGCGAGAGCGGCGGCATTGGCGTAGTCCTCGATGGTCTGCTCCACCTCCGCGCCCGTCAGCGCGTGCGGGCGGAAGGGGTTGATGGGGGCCTTGAGCGCGCTCGGCGCCACCAGTTCCGGGTGGTGCGCGTAGCGGCCGAAATGCAGGATCTGCATACAGATCTTGCCGCCCGCCGCGTGCACGGCCTGGGTGATCACCTTGTGCTTGTCGGCCTCGTGCTGCGTGGTCATGGCCGCACCGCCGGGCATGGGGCGCCCGCGCTCGTTGGGCGCGATGCCGCCGGTCACGATCAGGCCCACGCCGCCGCGTGCGCGCTCGGCATAGAAGGCGGCCATGCGCTCGAAACCGTGGGGCGCTTCCTCCAGCCCCACGTGCATGGAGCCCATGAGCACGCGGTTCTTGAGGGTGGTGAAGCCCAGGTCGAGCGGGGCCAGCATGTGGGGGTAGGCGGTCATGGGGGGATGTCCTTGTCTTCGTGGGTCGTGGTGGCTGGCGCGCTATGCAACCAGTTGCACAGAAGTGTACGGTCGTTCTTTTATTTATGCAACGGGTTGCATGAATGTAGACTCCCGCCATGTCCCTGCCGCACGCCGTCCTGACCTCGCTGCTCGAAAAATCCACCTCGGGCTACGACCTGGCGCGGCGCTTCGACAAGTCCATCGGCTACTTCTGGCACGCCACGCACCAGCAGATCTACCGCGAACTGGCGCGCATGGAAGCGGCGGGCTGGGTGGAAAGCTTCGTCCCGCCCGACGCAGGCAAGACGCGCAAGAAGCATTACCGCGTGCTGGCGGCGGGTCGGGCCGAACTGGCGCGCTGGGCCGCCGAGCCCACCCCGCCCGTGGATCTGCGCGATGCCCTGACGCTCAAGCTCCGCGCCGATGCCGTGCTGGACGAAGTGGATTTGCGCGCCGAACTGCGCCGCCACCTGGCCCTGCACGAAGAGCGGCTGGCACAGTACCGCCGCATCGAGGCCAGCGACTTTGCCCCAGGCCCGCCGCTGCCGCGCGCGCGGGCCTTGCAGTACATGGTCTTGAAAAAAGGCATCCGCTACGAAGAGGGCGAGATCGCCTGGGTGCGCGAATTGCTGGCGCTGCTGAACAGCCCGGCCTGCACATAGACCGCCAGGGGCCCGCATGTCCTTCCTCCGTGACTTTTTTCACCGCCTTCTGGGCCGCAACCGGTCGAAGCCGCAGCCCCCGCAAGCCCAGGCAGGCCAGCGGCAATTCCAGGCACTGGACCAGATCGCCCCCCTGCAAAGCGCGCCCCGTGCCCAGGCCGCCCCTGCGGCCCGCAACAACGCCACGTTCATCTGCCGCGAGCCTGTGCTCAACCGCAGCGAGCAGATCGCGGGCTACTTCTTCCACCTGCACGGCCACCTGCAAGCCCGCCTGCAGGGCAAGAACGAACAACTGCACAAAGCCTACGACGACGCCCTGCTGCGCAGCCTGGCCACCCTGCGCGTCCACAGCCTGCTGGGCCACCGCAAGGCCTTCATCCACCTGAACCCGGCCTCGCTGAACAACCCGCTGCTGGCCCAGCTTCCGGCCCGGAACAGCGTGCTCATGCTCGCCCCCGATCTGCAAGGGCTCGACCTGGCCACGCTCCAGTCCCGGCTGGCCGCGCTGCGGCAACGGGGCATGGCCCACGGCTGGGTGCTGAACGGCAACCTGGCAGCGCTGCACCCCGCCCTGCACGAACTGGCGCCCCAGGGCGACTACGTGCAAATCGACACGGCCCGATTCAACGGCCTGGAAATCGAGGCCCTGCACGAAACCCTGGGCCGTGGCCCCGCCCAGCGGGCGCCGCAGCAGTGGATCGCGCAGGAACTGCGCAGCTTCGACGAGTTCAACTTGTGCTTCAAGGGCGGTTTTGACTTTTTCATGGGCGGTTTCGTCTCCAGCCGCGAAAACTGGCACCCGCCCCGCAGCGAAATCAACCGCCTGCTGGCCATCAAGCTGCTCCAGTTGCTGCGCGGCGACGAAGACCTCGGCGCCATCGCCCAGCAGATCACCGCCGACCCGGTGCTGAGCTTCAAGCTGCTGCGCCACGTCAATTCCCCGGCCTTCAACCTGGCGCAGCCCCTGTTGACCATCGACAAGGCCGTGATGGTGCTGGGGCGCGAGCGCTGCTACCGCTGGGTGTCGCTGCTGCTGTTCGACATCCAGCAAAGCGGCTACCGGGAGCGGCTGCTGATCGAACACGCCCTCACGCGCGCGTTCTTCCTCGAAAGCCTGGCCGGCCACGGGCAGGTGGCCCAGGGCACGCAGGACGCGCTTTTCATCCTCGGCCTGTTTTCCATGCTCGACCTGCTGATGGGCCACCCGCTGGAGGCCATCCTGCAGGAAACCCACCTCCCCGCGCCCGTGCACGAGGCCCTGCTGGGCCAGGCCGGCGCCTACCGCAACGCCCTGCTGCTGGCCCAGGCGCTGGAAAAGCACCAGTTCAACGCCGCCGCAGCGCTGGTGGAGCGCCTGCAACTGGACGGCCTGCCGGTGCAGGGCCTGCACTTGGAGGCCCTGGGCAAGGCCAACGATCTGATCGAGATGAGCCGGTAACCCCCGCCTTGGGCGCTATGCGATAATCAGAGGCTTTTTGCGGAAAGTACCTCGGAGTGGCCGGGGCGGCTCCCGCAGCTGATATGAGGAAGATCATGAAAGAAGGCATCCACCCCAACTACCGCGAAGTGCTGTTCGCCGACCTGTCCAACGGCTTCAAGTTCGTCACCCGCTCGTGCGTGAACACGAAGGAAACCGATACCTTCGAGGGCAAGGAATACCCGCTGTTCAAGCTCGACACGTCGAGCGAATCGCACCCCTTCTACACCGGCACGCAAAAATCCGTGGACAACATGGGCGGCCGCGTGGAGCGCTTCCGCAACCGCTTCGGCAAGAAGTAAGCCCAAAAGCTACGCCGGCTTCACCGCCAGGGGCAGCCCGGTTCGCCGCGCTGCCTTTTTTGTTTTTCATGCGTCCATGAACTACCCCACCCCCGCCATCGTCCCCCAGGCCGCCGTGCGCCCGCTGCCCCGCTGGGCGCTGCTGCTGCTGTGCCTGGCCTACGTGGTGCCGGGCTTCGTGGGGCGCGGGCCGTGGAAGAGCGCCGACATCACCGCCTTCGGCTACATGCGCGAGATCGCCCAGGGCCACACGCCCTGGCTCTCGCCGCTGCTGGGCGGCATGGCCCCCGAGATCGACGGCCCCCTGCCCTACTGGCTGGGCGCGCTGGCGCTGCACTGGGCCCCGGCGGGCATGGCCCCCGACGTCGCCGCGCGCCTGCCCTTCGTGGCGCTGCTGGCGCTCACGCTCGCGACCACGTGGTGGGGCGTGTACTACTTGGCGCGCAGCCCCGGCGCGCAGCCCGTGGCCTTTGCCTTCGGCGGCGAGGCGCGGCCCACCGACTACGCCCGCGCCATGGCCGACGGCGGCCTGCTCGCGCTCATCGCCTGCCTGGGGCTGGCCCAGCTGTCGCACGAGACGACGAGCTACCTCACGCAGCTGGCGTTCACCACCCTCGTCTTCTATGCCGCCGCCGCCATGCCGCACCGCGCGGGCGCGGCCGCCATCGCCATGCCGCTGGGGCTGGCCGGGCTGGCGCTGGCGGGCGCGCCACTGCTGGCCACGCTGTTCGGCCTGGGCGCGGCGGCGCTGGCGCTGTTCGCGCCCGACGGGCAGGCCGACAAGCACCAGACGACCCAGCACCGCGCCTGGGCCGCCGCCTGGCTGGCCGCCGTGGCCCTGGCCGCCTGGCTGGCCTGGGCGGCAGACCTGTGGGCCTGGCGCATCAACCTGCCCGGCACGGCGCAAGAATTTGCCAACGACTACCTGCCCAGCACCGCCCGCCTGCTAGTCTGGTTCGGCTGGCCCGCCTGGCCGCTGGCGCTGTGGACGCTGTGGCGCTGGCGCCGCCAGTTCACCAGCCGCCCCGGCCACCGCCACCTGCTGCTGCCGCTGTGGTTCGTGCTGGTCACGCTGGCCGCCACGCTCACCACCCAGCCCGCCGACCGCGCGCTGCTGCTGGGCCTGCCCGCGCTCGCCACGCTGTCGGCCTTTGCCCTGCCCACGCTGTCGCGTAGCATCGCGGCGCTGATCGACTGGTTCACGCTGCTGTTCTTCAGCGTGTCGGCCATCGTGGTGTGGGTGATCTGGCTGTCGCTGCAGACGGGCGTGCCCGCGCAGCCCGCGGCCAACATCGCGCGGCTGGCGCCGGGCTTCGTGCCCCATTTTTCGCTGCTGGCGCTGGCCGTGGCGCTGGCCGCCACCGCCGCCTGGTGCGCGCTGACGTGGTGGCGCGCCTCGCGCAACCGCGCCGCCATCTGGAAGAGCCTGGTGCTGCCCGCCAGCGGCGCGACGCTGGGCTGGCTGCTGCTCATGACGCTGTGGCTGCCCGTGCTGGACTACGCGCGCAGCTACGACCCGCAGGTGCGGCAGATCGTCGCCACGCTGGGCCCCCACCCCGGCTGCGTCATCACGCACGGCCTGTCACGCCCGCAGGTGGCGGCGCTGCAATTCCACGGCCAGCTGGACCTGCGGCCCGACGTGACCTTTCCCCTGCCCGACTGCCGCTGGCTGGCCGTGTCCACCGACGAAGCGGCCCTGCCCGCCCTGCCCCAGGAACTGGACTGGCCCGACGGCTGGCGCCTGTACGCCACCGTGATGCGCCCGACCGACAAGAGCGAACGCATCGTCCTGCTGCGCCGGGTGGATTGACCCCCCTATGTCGCTTCGCTCCATCCCCCCAGGGGGACGACGGCTTTTGCCGCGGGGAGGCCCTTGCTGGCCGTCCGCTGGGCTGGGCCGCGCCCTGCTTCCCGGTGCAGCGCTATGAGTCATTGAATTGAAAGAACTTCGCTTCATCACCCGCCATGCGATCACCGTGCTGGCCGGGCAATTGGCCGTCATGGCCTTCAGCATCACCGACACCATCGTCGCCGGGCGGCACTCCGAGACCTCGCTGGCCGCGCTGTCGGTGGGCGCGGCGATTTTCGTCAGCGTGTACGTGGCGCTGATGGGCCTGCTGCAGGCGCTGATGCCGGTCTGGGCCGAGCAGCGCGGCGCGGGTGACCTGCCCGCCATAGGCCGCTCGCTGCGCCAGTCGCTGTACCTGTGCGCGCTCGCCAGCGTGGTGGGCTGCGGCGTGCTGCTGTCGCCCGGCGCCCTGCTGCGCTGGACGGAGGTGCCCGAGGCGCTGCAGGCCGAAGTGCGCCAATACCTCGCCGTGCTGGCCCTGGCGCTGCCCGCCGCGCTGCTGTTCCGCACCTACTGCACGCTGAACCAGGCGCTGGCGCGGCCCCAGTTGGTCACCTGGCTGCAAGTGGGTTCGCTGGCGCTCAAGGTGCCGCTGTCCGCCTGGTTCACCTTCGGCGGCGCGGGCATTCCGGCCCTGGGCGCCGTGGGCTGCGCCTGGGCCACGCTGGTGGTCAACTATGCGCTGCTCGCCCTGGCCGTGTGGCTGCTGCGCACGCAAGCGCTGTACGCACCCATCGCTTTCTGGCGGCGCATGGAGCGGCCCGATGCGCGCCAACTCGCCGCCTTCGCCCGCCTGGGCGTGCCCGCGGGGCTGGCGATTCTGGTGGAGGTCACCTCGTTCACGCTGATGGCGCTGTTCATCGCGCGCCAGGGCACGCTGGCCTCGGCTTGCCACCAGATCGCATCGAACCTCGCCGCCGTGCTGTACATGGCACCGCTGTCCCTCGCCATTGCCACCAGCGCGCGCGTGAGCTACTGGCGCGGCGCCGGCAGCGAACACCAGGCCCGCAGCGTGGCCTTGAAGGGTTTTTGGCTTGCAGCGCTTATGGGGTGTGCGCTGGCAGCTATTCTTTTCATAGTGAGAACGCCGCTCGCGGGCCTGTACACCTCCAGCGCCGACGTGGTAGCCCACACCGCGCCGCTGCTGGCCTGGGTGGCGCTGTACCACGTGGCCGACGCGGTGCAGACGCTGTGCGTCTTCGTGCTGCGCAGCTACCGCGTGACGGTGGCGCCGCTGCTCACCTACTGCGCGCTGCTGTGGGGCGCGGGGCTGGCGGGCGGCTACGTGCTGGCCTACGAAGGCGTGGGCCCGTGGACGGGCCACCCCACGCCCGCGCCGTTCTGGGCCGCGAGCGCGCTGGCGCTGGGGGTGACGGCACTGGCCTTTGCCGCCATGCTGGCACGGGCGCTGCGGCACGGCCGGTAACGCCGGGACCATTTAGAGCGTGTTATAAACTCTCGCGCAACCTATTGATTTCATTGAGAAATCTCAATTTTCCCATTCAGGGCGATTCGCACGTAAGTGCTTATCGCATAAAGAATTTTCCTGAGCTCATAACACGCTCTAAGGGCGGCAGGCCAGTCGATATTGCCGATCACAAATCTCAAAACCATGCGCATTGGAGGGAAGCATGACAGTATCATTGGAAGCCGAAGGACTAAAAATCCGAATTGCGCCGACGCAAGGCATCGAATTCCTTCGCCAAAAAACTGCAGAGAGAGTGAAGACTCTTCATGGTTCAATAGTTTGGTATCGACGCCGGCACTACATAACCAATCTGAGCGGAGTTTTGCTCGCTGCAGTAATCACAGTGACCGCAGGCCTTGAAGGAGATTGGATTAATAGTACGTACGCCAAAAATCTTGTACTTGTGATGGGTGCCACTTCTACAGTAATATCAGCATGGGGTGCTTTTTTCTCACCTCGGGACATATGGCATCTCTATTCGACTACCGTTGGAAAACTCCGTGGTCTAGAGTCCCGCATAGAATTTCAGCTTGCCCTCCACGAGAAAGGTCAGCTTTCCTTGGAGGAAGTCACGTCATTCCATGATCAGTTCGAGGCCATCATGAAAGAGCACAATTCTCGGTGGTTAGAGATCAGAAGCAAAAGCGACGGGTAAGAACGTGTTCACAGTCTTTGGCAATATGAGAAGCTCGCAGGGTGAGAAAGAGCTACCCGAGCGACATCAGCCACGAACAATTCGAGAGCATCAAGCCGTTGCTGGAGAGCGCACGCAAGAGCACGGTGCATTAGTACTGGGCCATCTGGAGCAAGCCGCGCGAGGATGGCAGTCTGCTGGAGCAGGCTTTAAAAAATCAGGTTGGCGCGGTCCGCGAGAAACTGGGGCGCAACGCTTGCAGCGCGTTCTTGATCGTGGACGCGCAGAGCGTGAAGAACGCGGACCCGGCGGCGTTGAAGGGCTATGACGCGGGCAAGAAGGTCTCGGGGATCAAGCGCCATATCGCGGTGGATACGCAAGGGCTGCCCCACGCGGTGGCGGTGACCACGGCTGAGATGACGGACCGCAAAGGGGCATTGGAGGGGCTCAAGCGCTGCAAGCCCGCTTTGAGTCGGGTGCAAAGCCTGCTGTGCGACAGCGGCTATGTCGGCCAGCCCTTCGCACGGGGCGTGCAGGAAATCCTGGGTGGGCATGTGACGGTGCAGATTGCCAAGCGCAGCGAGTTGCATTCCTTCAAGGTCATGCCCAAGCGCTGGATCGTTGAGCGCAGCTTTGCGTGGCTGGAGAAGAACAGGCGGCTGTGGAAAAACTGCAAGCGGCTTCTGAACACCAGCCTGCAGTTCGTCCATCTCGCATTCTTGGGACTCTTGCTCAGAAGACTTTGAACACGTTCTTATGTCGTTGTACCAAAGAATGTCTGGCACACAGCGAGGGCCGATGCGCCTGTCACCATGTTGTTCCTCACCCCCGGTGCTGGTACGGAACATCGTCCGGTTGGCACCTAACAATTCATTCAAGCCGACGTTGCTTCGCAACGTGGCTTAATTCAGGAATTAGGCGAACCGGAGCAGCAGATTGAGTCTCATGGTGCAGCAAAGCGAAACCCAGCGGACGGCGCAGTGTTCTTGCGGTGCCGTGACACTCACTACGGTGGGCGAGCCAACTGGCGGTGTTGTGGTCTGCCACTGTGTCGACTGCCAACGTCGCAGCGGCTCGGTCTTCGGCGTCGGAGCCTACTTTCCCCGCGAGAACGTGACGATCGCTGGCTCACTCACAGAGTTCGTTCGTCCCACCGAAGCCGGCAACCAGTTCCATACGTACTTCTGCACCACCTGCGGCACCTCCACGCACTGGCACACCACGAGAAATCCTGGGCTCGTCGGGGTGGCGGTCGGAGCATTCGCGCAGCCCTCGTTTCCACCACCCGTCCGGTCCGTCTGGGAGCGCTCCATGCACGCCTGGGTGCAGGTGCCTTGCGCCAACCAGCACTTTTCCATGGGCCGCGAGGGTTAGCAAGTCGGTTACGTCTCCTCGCCTCATGTTCAGCCGATCGCCCAACCCCTTCATCAAGCGGATGCCCAACGGCAGGCCGCGCTACACCGCATCATCATTGCCGGTTCCGCGCGGCCTGCTGTCGGGCGCCGCTCATGTCGAACGCTAGTCCCTCATAATCCGCCATTTATGCAGGCCGCTATTAATTCCCCCGCCGCGCCACTTGCAAAGGTTTTCCCTTTGGGGTTTTGCCGCCGCGCCCGGCTTCGCCTGCATAGGTTGCACCGATTTCAAGCATTTTGGGCCTCTGGCCATTGCACAGCCTGCGCCGGCAGCTATCGTTGCGGTAGCACTGGCATCTGTCAAACCACTGGGTCTAACTCGGCAGTCAAGCCGATCCGCCTACGGCGGTCGGCTTACTTTATTTGTTAGGCGACCCATGCAAAATGACTCGAAGCCTGGTGCGTTGCCGGATCTGAACTATCGCCCGAACTCGCCGCCCTTCGTCGAACTGGTCGAGTCAATCGAAGCACAGAACGTACTGGCAGTAGACGCTGATCACGGAGACGAGATCGACCGGCTTAGGTTATGCATGAACGGCTTGTATGCGATGGCCGCGCAGTTCGCTTGGTTGTTCAATGCACCGCACATTGCCATCCAGAACCAAGCGGCACCGCTTCTGTTCTCAACGCTACACAAGAACCTGATCGCGCTTCACACAAGCCTCAAACTGACACGCTTGGGACTTTATGGCCCTGCGCGTTCCATGCTTCGCCACGCGTTCGAGGCTCTACTGATTGCCAAATTCTGCGCAATTAGTGAAGACGCGGCACTGTTCAGCAAGTGGAAAGAGGGCGGCATCGTCTACCTAACGAACGGCGTTCTCAAGAAGATTCAGTCTCCAAATACGGAGGCATTCACTGATTTTTGGGGACTACTTTCCGGCTATGCACATGCCACGATCTACGCGCAGCAAGTTCATCTGAACGTCCGAGAAACTCCAAACGAAGTACCGCTAAACTTGGCCTATCTCCGCATTCTTGTTGACTGCCAGCATCACCTCCTCGGCAGTCACCTGATAACACCGTCAATGCAGTACTACAGCAAGCGCTACAGGAGAGGCGCAGATCCTCTGCCGACAATCCGCGCCGAAATGCGGCAGTTTCTGCGAGAGTCACGCTCGACGCTCCTAGAACTGCCGCGCACAATCGTCAAGAACTACCGCGCCACATGGAAGCTGATACCGTGAACTCGCGGCAGGCGCCTAACCCGTCATTGCAGCGGACTGCCTTCGGCAGCCGCTGAACTCCAACGTTAGATGACTTAGGAGGCCACATGAGTAATTCAGTATGGGAGCTACTCCCGAGAACGGGTATTGAGAGTTCCTCGATCAAGATAGCGTTTGGCATGGAGCGTCAAGAGTTGCAGGGCATGATGTCCAAGGAATTCTCTGCGCCTGAGAGTAACTATCCAGACGAGGATGATTTCATCTCAGCAGATAAATCCACTTTCATTCGTGTTCGGTATGAGGATTCTCGGGTTAAAGACATTGAGTTCTTGGCTGGCACCTTGATGTATCAGGGCATCAACTTGCATTTTGGCACTACATTCACAGAACTTAAGAAGAAATTTGGCGATTTAGGCCTTTCGTTCAGACTCACGGAATGGCTAGGTGACGGCCAAGATTGCCAAGAGCTTGGCATTAATATCGCAACTCATGAAGATGTTGGCAGTGACGGTGACGAAATAGAGTGGGTCATCTTGAGCAGTGATTTTGGCTAGCAGTGGACACCACCTAACAATTCATCCGAGAGACCACAGTAGTTATGTCCAAAATGGAAAAACCAGAAGATGCGCCTCTTGCATTCCAAGAAGCCTGGAATGCTCACGACATGGATGCGCTTGGTAGCCTGTTTGACTCAGATGCAACGTTCGTAAATCGCTTTGGTCACTATGTCCGAGGCGTTGATGAGATCGTTGCGCTGCATGTTCCAATACATAAAACGATTTACAGTGACTCTACACTCAACAATGAGCTGATTAGTGCAACCAAGATTGCTGATGGAGCAGTAGTCATTCATTTCTGGAGTCGGCTGGCTGCCGGTGCGGCTCATCCGGCTGGGCCGCATGAGGTTGATACGTTGATTCTTGCGGTACTCACGAAACAGGATGATATTTGGCGCATTCGGGCGCTTGAGAATGTAACTCTGGTAAACCCTAGAACCGGGGAGCCAATCTTGCGTAACGCCTAACAATTCATTCAAGCCGACGCCGCTTCACGGCGCGGCTTAATTCAGGTCATGAATTTGGTGCAAAAACCAAGCATCACCCAATCGCTGTTGCTTGCTGCGGCGTGCCTATGCACCGCAGCATCGGCCTTCTTTGGATTCCTCTACTACGACCTGTATTGGAAATACCGAGATCTCTTCAACGAGGAGGGCCGGTACTTCGATGAGCAAGGTCTGATCGTATACCACGATGATGCCGCTTATTTCATCGTGCCAACAGTTGTTGCATTCCTCCTGGCCTTCTTGCTCACTGCAATCTGGTGGGCTCGTCGTCGCACCATAGTTATACGCTCAGCGGGCGGGGCCTAGCCCCTCGTCGAGCCAGCCCGCTACGGCAAGCAGTGCAGGCGGCTGAAGCCAGGGTATTCATTGCAGGAGTAAAAATGTACAGAGGTAGTTGTTTGTGCGGCGCGGTTTCATTCTGCTTGCACGCTGAGCCCAAGGCGGTGTCGCATTGCCATTGCAGGATGTGCCAGAAGCAGCATGGCGCCGCATTTGCCACCTACGCGAGCGTGCCTCGCTCGGATCTGGAGTATTTATCCAGGCAAGCGCTGCTGACCTCTTACCGCTCCTCCGCGAGCGTTGTCAGAAAGTTCTGCAGCGTCTGCGGCTCCAACATCGAATGGAGCAGCAGCGAGAAATTTGCAGACTGGGTATCTGTCGCCATTGCACCGCTCGATACCCGCTTTGAACCCCGAAGCGCCAAAAGCATTCATTTGGAATCCCAGGCGTGCTGGCTGCAGGGCAACTGACCATTTGTGCCCACACCAGACATGGAGGCTGCCATGCTGTTCATCCAAAAACCTTGCCCCTGCTGCGGCGCCGACCACGGGCATAGCCGCTGGGCGGTTGCGAACTGCTCCGTCATGCGCCCGCTGCGCTGTCGGCAGTGTGGCCGGTTTTTCCACCAAAGCGGGTTGAACGTACAGCTCTGGTCGTCTTTTCTGCTGCCCACCGGCATTTTTTTCGCCGTGCACTGGTCGGCCGGCCTGGCCGCCTGGCTCGTTGAGATGGTGGCGTCGCCCTGTACATCAACCGGAAAAAACCGCTCCTCGTAGGCCCCAGGCACGGCTAAAAGTGCCCAGCCGCCCCGCGCAGGCGGTTGGCAGGAAAGGTCACCGCGAACTCCGACCCCCGCCCCACGGCGCTCTGGATGTGCAGCTGTGCGCCATGCCGCTGCAAGGCGTGCTTGACGATGGCCAGGCCCAGCCCCGTGCCGCCGGTTTCGCGCGAGCGGCTGCGGTCCACGCGGTAGAAGCGTTCGGTGATGCGCGGCAGGTGCTCGGGCGCGATGCCCGGCCCCGTGTCGCGCACGGCGAAGCGGGCGCCGCCGCTCGGCAGCGGCTGCCACGACACGGTGATGACGCCGCCCGCGGGCGTATAGCGCACGGCGTTGGCGATGAGGTTGGACAGCGCGCTGTGCAGTTCGGCGGGCACGCCCGCGATGTCGCCCGCCACCCCGGCGGGAAAGTGGATCTGGTGCGGCGCGGCGCCTTCGGGCGTGAGCAGGCTGTCCAGCGCGCGCGCCTCTTCCTCGCAGCGCGCGAGCAGGTGGCGCACGGGCGTCCACTCGGCCAGGCCGGGCGGCGGGCTGCCTTCCATGCGCGACAGGGTGAGCAGGTCATGCACCAGGCTTTGCATCCGCGCGGCCTGCTGGCCCATCAGGCCCAGGTAGCGCGCGCGCTCCTCGTCCGACAGCGGCAGGGTCTGCAGCGTTTCGATGAAGCCCATGAGCACGGTGAGCGGGGTGCGGATTTCGTGCGACACGTTGGCGACGAAGTCGCGCCGCATGGCCTCGGCCTGCTCCAGCGCGGTGATGTCGCGCGAGAGCATGAGCTTGCGCCCGTCGCCGTAGGGGTGCAGGTGCACCGAAAGCTGCACGGGCCGGGACGGCGTGCTGTCGCGGCCTTGCAGGTTCACGCCCTGGGCGTAGTCGCGGCTGGCGTAGTAGGCGGTGAACTGCGGGTCGCGCAGCAGGTTGCCGATGGACTGCAGCAGGTCGCGCGTGGCGTCCAGCCCGAAGTGGGCGGCGGCCACCTGGTTGCACCATTCGATGCGGCCCTGGGCGTCGAGCAGCACCACGCCGTTGGGCGAGGCCTGGAAGGCGGCCAGGAACTCCTGCAGCCGCGTGTCGCTGGCTTGCGCGCGCTGCTCGGCCAGGCGCAGCAGGCGGCGCGTGCGGCTGGCGGCCTCGCCCCACAGGCCGCGCAGGCTCGGCGCCTGGCCGGGCAGCGCCGCGCCGCGCAGCCAGTGCATGACGCGCAGGCCGCGCCACGAATCCCAGGCGAACCAGGCCCAGGCCGCGATGGCCGCGCCAAACGCGGCGCCCCACAGCCCGGCGCGCCAGCAGCCCAGGCCCGCGCCCACGGCCTGTACGAAGAGGAAGAAGCCCAGCCGCCAGAGCATGGCCAGCGCGTGCTATGCCTGCCCGGTGAAGCGGTAGCCCGCGCCGCGCACGGTCTCGACCATCGCGCCCGCCGAGCCCAGCGCTTCGCGCAGGCGCTTGACGTGCACGTCCACCGTGCGCTCTTCGATGAACACGTGGTCGCCCCACACCTTGTCGAGCAGCTGCGCGCGGCTGTGCACGCGCTCGGCGTGCTTCATGAGGTAGTGCAGCAGCCGGAATTCGGTCGGCCCGAGCTTGAGCGGCTGGCCCTGGTGGGTGACGCGGTGGGCGGCGGCGTCGAGCGCCAGTTCGCCCACCGAGACGCTGTCGGCCACCTGCTCCGGCGCGCGGCGGCGCAGCACGGCGCGGATGCGCGCCAGCAGCTCCTGCGTGGAGAAGGGCTTGGTGATGTAGTCGTCCGCGCCCGCGTCCAGCCCGGCCACCTTGTCGGGCTCGTCGCCGCGCGCGGTCAGCATGAGGATGGGCACGGGCTTGGTGCGCGGGTCGGCGCGCCACTTGCGCGCCAGCTGCAGGCCGCTCTGGCCAGGCAGCATCCAGTCGAGCAGGATGGCGTCGGGCAGCACGGCGTTGAGCTCGCGCTGGGCGGCCTCGCCGTCCTCGGCCCAGATGGGCGCGAAGCCGTTGTGGCGCAGGTTGACGGCGATCAGTTCGGCAATGGCGGGTTCGTCTTCGACGATGAGGACTCGGGGGAGCGATCTCATAAAGCCATGGATTCGATCTGCGCCAGGGCGGTATGCCGCACGTCCTTGCCCTTGACGAGGTAGATGATGAGTTCGGCCAGGTTCTTGGAGTGGTCGCCGATGCGCTCGATGGCCTTGGCCAGGAACAGCAGGTCCAGGCTGGCCGAGATGGTGCGCGGGTCTTCCATCATGTAGGTGATGAGCTTGCGCACGAAGCCGTCGAACTCCTTGTCGATCAGGTCGTCTTCCTTGAGGATGGCCACGGCGGCCTCGGTGTCGAGCCGCGCGAAGGCGTCGAGCGCCTTGCGCAGCAGGCCCGAGGCCAGGTGCGCCGCCATGCGCAGGTCGCTGGAGGGCAGCGAGCGCGCCGCGCCGCTTTCGATGATGGACTTGACCATGCGCGCCATCTTGTTGGCCTCGTCGCCCATGCGCTCCAGGTTGGCCGTGGCCTTGGAGAACGCGATGAGCAGGCGCAGGTCGCGCGCGGTGGGCTGGCGGCGGGCGATGATGGAGGAGAGCTCGTGGTCGATCTCGACCTCCATCGCGTTCACGCGGTGCTCGGTGGCCTCGACCTCGTCGGCGGCCTCCACGCTGAACTGCGAGAGCGCGTAGATGGCCTGGCGGATCTGCGACTCGACCAGGCCGCCGAGTTCCATCACGCGGGCGGAGACGGCGTTGAGTTCGCTGTCGAACTGGGAGGAAAGGTGTTTGTCTGCCATGTGTCGTCTCCGATCAGCCGAAGCGGCCGGTGATGTAGTCTTCCGTTTCTTTGCGCTGGGGCTTGAAGAACATCTGTTCCGTCTCGCCGAACTCCACCAGGTCGCCCAGGTACATGTAGGCGGTGTAGTCGCTGCAGCGCGCGGCCTGCTGCATGTTGTGGGTGACGATGACCACGGTGTAGTCGTCCTTCAGCTCGGCAATCAGCTCCTCGACCTTGCCGGTGGAGATCGGGTCCAGCGCCGAGCAGGGTTCGTCGAGCAGCAGCACCTCGGGCTTGATGGCGATGCCGCGCGCGATGCACAGGCGCTGCTGCTGCCCGCCGGAGAGGCCCGAGCCGCTCTGGTGCAGCTTGTCCTTCACCTCGGTCCACAGCGCGGCCTTGCGCAGCGCCCATTCCACGCGCTCTTCCATGTCGGTGGCGCCGAGGTTCTCGAACAGCTTCACGCCGAAGGCGATGTTGTCGTAGATCGACATGGGGAACGGCGTGGGCTTCTGGAACACCATGCCGACCTTGGCGCGGATGAGCGCCACGTCTTCCTTGCTGGTGAGCAGGTTGTCGCCGTCGAGCAGGATTTCGCCCTCGGCGCGCTGCTCGGGGTACAGCTCGAACATGCGGTTGAAGGTGCGCAGCAGCGTCGATTTGCCGCAGCCCGAGGGGCCGATGAAGGCCGTGACCTTGTTCTCGGGAATGTCGAGGTTGATGCCCTTGAGCGCGTGGAACTTGCCGTAGTAGAAGTTCAGGCCGCGCACGGCGATTTTTGCGTTTTGCATGGTTGCCTTTGGCTTTACGCCTTACCTTTACGCCTTACTTTTGCCGCGTGACCACACGCGCAAGAATGTTGAGACCCAGCACCGCCACGGTGATGAGGAACACGCCCGCCCAGGCCAGCTGCTGCCAGTTCTCATACGGGCTCATGGCGAACTTGAAGATGGTGACGGGCAGGCTCGCCATCGGCTTGCCCAGGTCCGCGTTCCAGAACTGGTTGTTGAGCGAGGTGAACAGCAGCGGCGCCGTTTCGCCCGCGATGCGCGCCACAGCCAGCAGCACGCCGGTGATGACGCCCGCGCGCGCCGCGCGCAGGGTGATCCGGGTGATTACCTTCCACTTGGGCGTGCCCAGGGCGTAGGCCGCCTCGCGCAGGCCGGCGGGCACCAGGGCGAGCATGTTCTCCGTGGTGCGGATGACCACGGGGATGACGATCAGCGCCAGCGCCAGCACGCCCGCATAGGCCGAGAAGCTCTTGAACCTCGCCACCACCACGGCATAGACGAACAGGCCGATGACGATGCTGGGAGCGGAGAGCAGAATGTCGTTGACGAAGCGCGTGGTGGAAGCCAGCCAGCTGCTGCGGTCGTATTCGGCCAGGTACACCCCGGCCATGACGCCGATGGGCGCGCCCACGAACGTGGCCAGCGCCACCATCACGGCGGAGCCGAACAGCGCGTTGGCGATGCCGCCCGCCTCGTTGGGCGGGGGCGTCATCTCGGTGAACAGGGCCAGGCTCAGGCCGCCCAGGCCCAGGCGCACCGTCTCCCACAGGATCCAGACGAGCCAGAACACGCCGAACACCATCGCGGCCAGCGACAGGGCCAGCGCCAGCCGGTTCATGCGCTTGCGCGCGGCGTAGCGCCTGCCGCGCTGGGCGGCCAGGTCGCGGGCGGCGAGGAGTTGGCTGGAGGTGGTGGCGGTGGTGGTCGATGGAGTGTTCATAGTGGTCGCGGTCATGCGCGCGCCCCCTCATTCTTCTGCAAACGGGCCAGCAGCACCTTGGAGCAGGCCAGCACCACGAAGGTGATGAAGAACAGCACCAGGCCCAGATACATCAGCGAAGCCTGGTGCAGCCCCTCGCCCGCTTCGGCGAATTCGTTGGCCAGGGCGGAGGTGATGCTGTTCGCGGCCTCGAAGACCGAGAGCGAATTCAGCTGGTTCATGTTG
The DNA here is from genome assembly GCA_047601665.1 of Acidovorax sp. Lineage (GTDB taxonomy): Bacteria > Pseudomonadota > Gammaproteobacteria > Burkholderiales > Burkholderiaceae_C > JASGIT01. Next base: position 3,082,152 of record JASGIT010000001.1, on the reverse strand, counting down.
CCGATCACGAAGGTGACGGCCATGGTCTCGCCCAGGGCGCGGCCCAGGCCCAGCATCACGCCGCCGAGCACGCCGGTCTTGGTGTAGGGCAGCACCACCTTCCACACCACTTCCCAGGTCGTCGCGCCCAGGCCGTAGGCCGATTCCTTGAGCAGCGGGGGCGTCACCTCGAACACGTCGCGCATCACCGAGGCGATGAACGGAATGATCATGATGGCGAGGATGATGCCCGCCGACAGAATGCCGATGCCCACCGGCGGCCCCGACACCAGCGCGCCCAGGTAGGGCACGCCCGCCAGCAGCTTTTGCAGCGGCTGCTGCACCCAGGCGGCGAGCAGCGGGCCGAACACCATCAGCCCCCACATGCCGTAGACGATGGAGGGCACGGCGGCGAGCAATTCGACCGCGGTGCCCAGCGGGCGCTTGAGCCACGCGGGCGACAGCTCGGTGAGGAACAGCGCAATGCCGAAACTCACCGGCACCGCCACGATCAGCGCGATGGCCGAGGTGGCCAGCGTGCCGTAGACCATGACCAGGCCGCCGTAGTCGTTCTGCACCGGATCCCACGCGCTGCGGGCGATGAAGCCCAGGCCGTATTGGTCGATGGCGGGCCAGGCCCCGTTCACCAGCGAGGCCAGGATGCCCAGCAGCAGCGCCAGGGTCAAGAAGGCCGCGCCGCGCGCGAGCCAGCCGAAAAGGCGGTCAGCCATGGTTGTTTACTTCAGGGAAATGGACTTGCCGGAAGTGTCCTTGATCTTCTCGTCCCACGACTTGGCGATCACGGCCTTCACGCTCGCGGGCATGGGCACGTAGTCCAGGTCGTCGGCGGTCTTGTCGCCGCCCTTGTAGGCCCAGTCGAAGAACTTCAGCACGGTGGCGGCCTGCGCGGGCTTGTCCTGCTTGGTGTGCATCAGGATGAAGGTGGCGCCGGTGATGGGCCATGCGCCCTTGTCGGCCTGGTTGGTCAGCACCTGGTAGAAGGACTTGTTCCAGTCCGCGCCCGCGGCGGCGGCCTTGAAGGCCGTGTCATCGGGCGAGACGAAGTTGCCCGCGGCGTTCTGCATCTGCGCGTAGACCATCTTGTTCTGCTTGACGTAGGCGTATTCCACGTAGCCGATGGAGTTGGGCAGGCGGCCCACGAAGGCGGCCACGCCCTCGTTGCCCTTGCCGCCCGCGCCCGTGGGCCAGTTCACCGCCGTGCCCTCGCCCACCTTGGCCTTCCACTCGGGGTTGACCTTGGAGAGGTAGTTGGTGAACAGGAAGCTGGTGCCCGAGCCGTCGGCGCGGCGCACGGGGGCGATGGCCGCGTCGGGCAGCTTCACGCCCGCGTTCAGCGCCTGGATGGCCGGGTCGTTCCACTTGGTGATCTTGCCCAGGTAGATGTCGCCCAGCACCTGGCCGCTGAGCTTCAGCTCACCGGGCTTGATGCCGGCGATGTTCACCACCGGAATCACGCCGCCGATCACGGTGGGGAACTGCATCAGGCCCTTGGCGGCCAGTTCTTCATCCTTCAAGGGCGCGTCGGACGCGCCGAAGTCCACCGTCTTGGCCTCGATCTGCTTGATGCCCGCGCCCGAGCCGACGGACTGGTAGTTGATCTTCGCGCCCGTGGCCTTGTTGTAGTCTGCGGCCCACTTGGAGTACAGCGGCGCGGGGAAGCTCGCGCCGGCGCCGGTGGCCTCTTGCGCCCAGGCGTGCGGCAGCGCGGCAGCCAGCAGGACGGCGGGGAGCATAGAGCGGATCAGGGTCTGTTTCATGGCTAAAGCCTTCGTCAGTGGTTCAACAATGCTGGCCACTGTAGGCGGCTTGTGTGACACCTCCATGACAGTCATTTTCACCGTCACAAATCAATTTTGATAGCTGCCAGCGCTTTTCCTGCAAGGGCTGGAGGCCAAAACGACCAAAACAGTCACATTACAGTCACAAACGGAGCGTAGTCTCGCTGCCTCGAAAATCGACGCCATGCAAAACGGAACATTGATCGCCGCTGTGGACCTGGGCTCCAACAGCTTTCGCCTGGAAATCGGCCGCTATGGGCACGGCCACATCCAGCGGGTGGAATACCTCAAGGAAACCGTGCGCCAGGGCGGCGGGCTCGATGACAACCGCAACCTCAGCCCCGACGCCATGCAGCGCGGCTGGGACTGCCTGGCCCGCTTCGCCGAGCGGCTGCATGGCTTCGCCCCGGCCCAGGTGCGCGCCGTGGCCACGCAAACGCTGCGCGAGGCGCGCAACCGCGAGGAGTTCATCCGGCGCGGCAACGCCATCCTGGGCTACCCCATCGACATCATCTCCGGCCCCGAGGAAGCGCGCCTGATCTACCAGGGCGTGGCGCGGCTGCTGCCCCAGTCCGACGAGAAGCGGCTGGTGGTGGACATCGGCGGGCGCTCCACCGAGATCATCCTGGGCCAGCAGTTCGCGCCCAGCGCGGTGGCGTCCTTCCCCGTGGGCAGCGTGTCGTGGTCGTCGCGCTTCTTCGCCGACGGCGCGCTGACGCGCGACGCCTTCCAGGCCGCCGAAATCGCCGCCCAGGCGGTGTTCGACGAGGCCCTGGCCACCTATCCGGCCGGCAGCTGGGAGGTGGCCTACGGCTCCTCCGGCACCGTGGGCGCAGTGGGCGACGTGCTCGCCGCCGCGGGCTACCCGGCGGGCCAGATCACGCGCGAAGGGCTGGACTGGCTGCACGAACAGCTGCTGCGCGCGCGCCACGTGGACAAGCTGCGGCTCGAAGGCATGAAGGAAGACCGCCGCCCCGTGATCGGCGGCGGCGTGAGCGTGCTGCGCGCCGTGTTCAGCGTGCTGGGCATCGAGCAGATGCAGGTGGCCCAGGGCGCGCTGCGCCAGGGCGCGCTGTACGACCTGATCGCCCGCGAAGCCCCCGAGACCGACCTGCGCACCGCCGCCGTCGCCGGGCTGATGCAGCGCTTCGCGGTGGACCAGGCCCACGCCGAGCGGGTGGCCCGCGTGGCCTGCGCGCTGTTCGCCCTGGTGTCGGCGGGCGACCGCAGCGGCCAGCGCGAACTGGCCTGGGCCGCAAGCCTGCACGAAATCGGCTGCCACATCGCCCACCACGACTACCACCGCCACGGCGCCTACATCCTGGAGCACGCCGACGCGGCGGGCTTTGCCGCCTCTGAATTGCACGGCCTGGGCCTGCTGGTGCTGGGCCACCGGGGCAAGCCGCGCAAGCTGGCGGTGGTGGACTGGGCCGACGAACGCTTCGCCCTGCAACTGGCCTGCCTGCGCCTGGCCGTGGCCCTGTGCCACGCGCGGCGCGAGCCGGACGTGGTGGGCATTACCCTGGAGCGCAAGGGCAACCGCCTGACCGTGGGCGCGCGCGCGGGCTGGGCGGAGGCCTATCCGCAGTCGGCGCACCTGCTGCGCGAGGAAGGCGCGGCCTGGCAGCGCACGCCCTGGGAGGTGGAGGTCGGGCTGGGTTAGTTAGATATCATTTTGATAGCTGCCAGCGCTTGCCCCATAAGCGCTGGCGGCCCATTTGACCAAAATCCGGCCTAAACCAGCCCCAGCTTCGCCTTCTTCTTGCCGATCTTCTTCATCGGCTCATACCGCGCCATCAGCGCCGCCTGCGCGCCCTTGCCGTCCTGGGGATGGGGCGCGCGCTGGTACGTGCCGTCGGGCCGCAGCGTCCAGGCGTCGCGGTCGTCGTACAGGTAGGCGGTCAGGCATTCGTCCATGATGCGCTGGCGCAGCTGCGGCTCGGTCACGGGCCAGGCCAGTTCCACACGGCGCATCATGTTGCGGTTCATCCAGTCGGCGCTGGCGAGGTACAGGTCTTCCTGCTCTCCGGCGCGGAAGTAGAACACCCGCGTGTGCTCCAGGAAGCGCCCGATGATGGAGCGCACGCGGATGTTGTCCGTCACCCCCGGCACGCCCACGGGCAACATGCAGGCCCCGCGCACGATGAGGTCGATGCGCGCGCCGCGCTGGCTCGCCTGCACCAGGGCGCGCATCAGGTCCACGTCGGTCAGCGCGTTCATCTTGGCGACGATGCGCGCATCCTGCCCCGCCTGCGCCGCCAGGCCCGCCTGCTCGATCTTCTCGATCAGCCGCTTGTGCAGGTGGAACGGGGCCAGCAGCAGCTGGCGCAGCTTCGGCGGGCGGTTCTGGCTGGCCAGGTGGTTGAACACGCCGTCCATGTCGGCGGTGATGTCCTCGTTGGCCGTGAGGTAGCTCAGGTCGGTGTACAGCCGGGCCGAGCGCGGGTTGTAGTTGCCCGTGGACAAATGCCCGTAGCGGCGCAGCTGCTTGCCCTCGCGGCGCGTGACCAGCAGCATCTTGGCGTGGGTCTTGAGGCCGACCACGCCGTAGGCCACCTGCGCGCCGATGGCTTCGAGCGCCTCGGCCCAGTTGATGTTGGTCTCTTCGTCGAAACGCGCCTTCAGTTCGACCACGGCCATCACCTCCTTGCCGCGCCGCACGCCTTCGCATAGCAGGTCGAGCATCTCGGCGTCCGCGCCGGTGCGGTAGATGGTCTGCTTGATGGCGAGCACGTCGGGGTCGTGCACCGCCTCGCGCAGGAAGGCGAGCACGCCGTCGAAGCTCTCGAACGGCTGGTGGATGAGCACGTCGCGCTCCTGCAGCTGCGCCAGGATGGACGCGCCGGGCTGGATGCCGCGCGGCCACGAGGCGCGCCAGGGCGGGAACAGCAGCGCCGGGTCGTTCACCAGGTCCACCAGCTGCGACAGGCGCACCAGGTTCACCGGCCCGTGCACGCGGTACACGGCGGCGGCGGGCAGCGCGAACTGCGACTGCAGGAAGTCCGACAGGTAGCGCGAGCAGCTGGCCGACACCTCCAGCCGCACGGCCTGGCCGAAGTGGCGCTGCTGCAGGCCCTGGCGCAGCACGGCGCGCAGGCTGCGCACGTCTTCCTCGTCCACCGACAGGTCGGAATGGCGCGTGACGCGGAACTGCGAGAACTCGCTCACCTCGCGGCCCGGGAACAGGTCGGCCAGATGCGCCCGCACCACGCTGGAGAGGATGATGAAATGCTGCTCGCCCTTGGGCGTGAGCCGCCCCGGCATCTTGATGATGCGCGGCAGCGCGCGCGGCACGCGCACGATGGCGACGTCGTTGCTGCGCCCGAAGGCGTCCGCGCCCTTGAGCCGCACGATGAAGTTGAGCGACTTGTTCGCCACCAGCGGAAACGGGTGCGCCGGGTCGAGCGCGATCGGCACCAGCAGCGGGCGCACCTCGCGCTGGAAGTAGTCGTGCACCCATTGGCGCTGCTCGGGCGTGCGCTCGCCGTGCGAGACGATGCGGATGCCCTTCTTGGCGAACGCGGGCACCAGGGCATCGTTGTACAGCGCGTACTGCCGCTCGACGAACTCGTGTGCCTTGGCGGCGAAGGCCTCGAAGGTCTCCACGGTGTACTCGCCCTTGGTGTCGCCGTTCTGCGCGGCGGCGAGGTGGGGGGCGGAGCGCACCTCGAAGAATTCGTCCAGGTTGGACGAGACGATGCACAGGTAGCGCAGCCGCTCCAGCAGTGGCACGTCGTCGCGCCGCGCCCAGTCGAACACGCGCTCGTTGAAGGCCAGGATGCACTGGTCGCGGTCGAGGAAGGCGGCGGCGGGAGCCGCAAGCAGAGGGAGAGGCGGGGCTTCCGGCACCGTGGCGGCGCCGGCGGCGGTGTCAGGCGTGGAGTCTTGTGTTGGAGGCGGCATAGGGCACGGCAAAACGCGAGCCCGCCCATTCTCCGCCCCTAGTGTGACAACTTGATGACCTACCCCAGGAAATGCTTGCGATAGCGCGGCGGCAGGTCGGCCAGCCGCATCAGCATCGGCAGGTCGGCGGTGTTGAAGTCCGGGTCCCACGCCGGCGCGCCGAGCACCCGCGCGCCCATCCGCAGGTAGCCCTTGATGAGCGCGGGCGGCTCCACGGGCAGGGAACCGTCGAGCTGCTCGACCGGCAGCGGCAGGCGCGGCGTCACCTGCAGCTCGCCAGGGGCCAGGTGCGTCTGGCGCAGCTGCTGCCAGAGGCTGGCGGCCACGTCGCCGCTGACCATGCCGTTGTGCAGCATGGGGATGCTGGCGCAGCCGATCATGGTGTCCAGCCCGTTGCGCTGCATGAAGCCCGCGAGCGCGCCCCACAGCGCCATGATCACGCCGCCCTGGCGGTGGTCTGGGTGCACGCAGCTGCGGCCCAGTTCCACCATGCGCCCGCGCAGGGCGTGCAGGCGGGCCAGGTCGAACTCGGTGTCGCTGTAGGTGCCGCCCGCGCGCCGCGCCTGGGCCGGGGTGAGCACGCGGTAGGTGCCGATCACCGCGCCGCTGGCGCCATCGTCCAGCACCTTGCGCACCAGCAGGTGCTCGCAGTAGTCGTCGAACCGGTCCACGTCATGGCCGGGCACGGGCGTATCGAGCCGCGCGCCCATTTCGTCCACGAACACGGCATACCGCAGCCGCTGCGCCTGCCGCACTTCGTCGAGGTGCCGCGCCCAGGACACGGTCACGCCGGTGCTGGCTTCGCCTGGGCGATGCGGGCGCCCGCCGGGCACGGCCAGGGGCGGAAAAGGCAAGCGGGGTTGGGTCAGATCGGTCATGGGGCACTCCTTCCATACCCGCCAGTGTGGGAGCCGGCCATGACCGCCGCATGACAGTTTTTGCCGCCTGGCGCTTATCCAAAAAGCGCGAGCAGCTATGTTTTCAGGAGCACGCAACGCCGTGCGGCGCCAGCGCTACGCTCGTCACAGCTTTTTCTGCATGAACTGCGCGTGGCCCATGGCCGGGTCCAGCGCATAGCCCGCGAAGCCCTCGCGCTCGTAGGCGCGCAGCGCCGGGGCGTTGCCCTGCAGCACTTCGAGCGTGAGCTTGCACGCGCCGCGCTCGCGCGCCATCCGCTCCACCAGGGCCAGCATCTTCTGCGCCACGCGCTGGCCGCGCCAGCCGGGCAGCACGGCCACGTCGTGAACGTTGACGAGCGGGCGGGCGGCGAAAGTCGAAAACCCCTCGAAGCAGTTGACCAGCCCCACGGCCTGCTCCACGCCGCCGTCGTGCGCCCAGGCGATCACGCTGAACGCCTGCGGGCGCGCGCGCAGCGCCTGGGGCAAGGCGGCCTTGACCTCGGCGGACAGCGGTTCGCCGCCGCCCGCGGGGTCGCTGGCGTAGGCGTCGAGCAAGGCGACGAGGGCCTGGGCGTCGCGCGGGTCGGCGTAGTCCACGGGGCGGACGGTGATCACCGCGGCCATGCCATCACCCTGCCCGCGCCGCATCGGCCAGCTGCTGGGCGCAATGGCTGGCCTGTTCGGCGCTGCGTGCCTCCACCATCACGCGCAGCAGCGGTTCGGTGCCGCTGGCGCGGATGAGCACGCGGCCCGTGCCGGCCAGCGCGGCCTCGGCGGCGCGCGTGGCCTCGGCCAGCGCGGCGTTAGCCTTCCAGTCGCTGCCGGAGGCCAGGCGCACGTTCAGCAGCACCTGGGGGAACAGCGCCACGCCCGCCAGCAGCTGCGCCAGCGTCTGGCCGCCGCGCACGCAGGCCTGCAGCACCTGCAGCGCGCTCACCAGGCCGTCGCCGGTGGTCTGCTTGTCGAGCGCGATCAGATGGCCCGAGCCCTCGCCGCCCAGCAGCCAGCCGCGCTCGGCCAGGGCTTCGAGCACGTAGCGGTCGCCCACCTTGGCGCGCACGAAGTCCACGCCACGCGCGGCCAGGGCCTGCTCCACCGCCATGTTGGTCATGAGCGTGCCGGCCACGCCGGGCACGGCCTCGCCGCGCGCCAGGCGGTCGGCGGCCATCACGTAGAGCAGTTCGTCGCCGTTGTAGAGGCGGCCCGTGGCGTCCACCATCTGCAGGCGGTCGGCGTCGCCGTCGAGCGCGATGCCCACGTGCGCCTTGTTGGCGCGCACGGCGCGCACCAGGGCCTCGGGGTGGGTCGCGCCCACCTCGTGGTTGATGTTGAGGCCGTCGGGCGCGCAGCCGATGGCGATGACCTCGGCCCCGAGTTCGTGGAACACCTTGGGCGCGATGTGGTAGGCCGCGCCGTGGGCCGCGTCCACCACGATCTTCATGCCGCGCAGCGTCAGGTCCTGCGCGAAGGTGCTCTTGCAGAACTCGATGTAGCGGCCCGCCGCGTCGTCCAGCCGCCGCGCCTTGCCCAGGGTGGCGGAGTCGGCCCAGTGCGGCGGCTCGTCCAGCGCGGCTTCCACCTCCAATTCCCAGGCGTCGGGCAGCTTCTTGCCCTGGGCGCTGAAGAACTTGATGCCGTTGTCCGGGTAGGCGTTGTGGCTGGCGCTGATGACCACGCCCAGGCTGGCGCGCTGCGCGCGCGTGAGGTAGGCCACGCCGGGCGTGGGCAGGGGGCCGAGCAGCACGACATCGACCCCGGCGGAGTTGAAGCCGGATTCGAGCGCGGATTCGAGCATATAGCCCGAGATGCGCGTGTCCTTGCCGATCAGCACGGTGGGGCGCTCCTCCGTGCGGCGCAGCACGCGGCCCACGGCATGGGCCAGGCGCAGCACGAAGTCGGGCGTGATGGGCGCCTGGCCCACGGTGCCACGGATGCCGTCGGTGCCGAAGTATTGGCGGGTCATGGGAGTTCTCCTTGTTGTTCGTTCATTGCGTTCCATACGGCCAACGCGGCCACGGTCTCGCGCACGTCGTGCACGCGCACGATGCGCGCGCCCCGCTCCACGGCCAGCACGGCGGCGGCCACGCTGGGGACGAGGCGGTCCTGCACGTCCAGCCCCGTCACCGCGCCCAGCGACGATTTGCGCGACCAGCCCGCGAGCAGCGCGTAGCCCGGCGCGAGCAGTTCGCGCTGGCGCGCGAGCAGCGCGAAATTCTGCGCCACCGTCTTGCCGAAGCCCGTGCCCGCGTCCAGCACGATACGGGTCTTTTCGATGCCCAGCGCTTGCAGGCCGTGCGCTGCCAGCTCCAGAAACGATAGCACCTGCGGCACCACGTCGCCTTGCATGGGCGCGGTCTGCATGGTCTGGGGGTCGCGGTGCATGTGCATCAGGCACACGCCGCACGCGCCATGCCGCGCCACCACCTGCGCTGCGCCGGGCTGGCGCAGCGCCCAGATGTCGTTGATGGCGTCCGCGCCCAGGTCGAGCACGGCCTGCATGACCTCGGGCTTGTAGGTGTCCACCGAGACGGGCACGCCCAGTTGCACGGCCCCGCGCACCACGGGCAGCACGCGGGCCAGTTCCTCGTCCAGCGGCACGGCGGGGCTGCCGGGGCGTGTGGATTCGCCGCCGATGTCGAGGAGGTGCGCGCCGTCTTTCAGCAGCTGTTCGCAGTGGCGCAGCGCGGCGGCAGCGCCGGCGTGCCGGCCGCCGTCGGAAAACGAATCGGGCGTGGTGTTGACGATGCCCATGACCTGCGGGCGCGCAAGGTCCAGGCGGTAGCGTGCGGTTTGCCAGAACATAAAAAAACGGGGCCTTGAGAGGCCCCGTCGTCATCGTTCAGGCTGCCGTGGGCGCCGGGTCGGGCTTCACGGCGGGGGAGCCGCCGCTGGGGCCGTCGCCCGAGGGCGGCGGGTTGCGCGGCGTCCAGTCCTTGGGCGGGCGCGGCTCCTTGCCGGCCATGATGTCGTCGAGCTGCTCGGCGTCGATGGTTTCCCATTCGAGCATGGCCTTGGCCATGGCGTGCATCTTGTCCGAGTGCTGCTCGATCAGGCCGCGCGCCAGGGCGTACTGCTCGTCGATGATGCGGCGCACCTCGGCATCGACCTTCTGCATGGTCTGCTCGCTCATGTTCGTGGTCTTGGTGACCGAGCGGCCCAGGAACACCTCGCCCTCGTTCTCGGCGTAGACCATGGGGCCGAGCGCGTCCGTCATGCCGTAGCGCATGACCATGTCGCGCGCGATGTGCGTGGCGCGCTCGAAGTCGTTGCTCGCGCCCGTGGTCATCTGGTTCATGAACACTTCCTCGGCGATGCGGCCGCCGAACAGCATGGCGATCTGGTTCAGCATGTACTCCTTGTCGTAGGAGTAACGGTCCTTCTCGGGCAGGCTCATGGTCACGCCCAGCGCGCGGCCGCGCGGGATGATGGTGACCTTGTGCACCGGGTCGCACTTGGGCAGCAGCTTGCCGATCAGCGCGTGGCCGGCCTCGTGGTAGGCGGTGTTGCGGCGCTCTTCCTCGGGCATGACCATGGTCTTGCGCTCGGGGCCCATGATGATCTTGTCCTTGGCCTTCTCGAAGTCCTGCATCTCGACGGTGCGCGCGTTGCGGCGCGCGGCCATCAGGGCGGCTTCGTTGCACAAGTTGGCCAGGTCGGCGCCCGACATGCCGGGCGTGCCGCGCGCGATGATCGCGGGGTTCACGTCCTGGCCCACGGGAATCTTGCGCATGTGCACGCTCAGGATCTGCTCGCGGCCCCGGATGTCGGGCAGCGTCACGTACACCTGCCGGTCGAAGCGGCCCGGGCGCAGCAGCGCGGCGTCGAGGATGTCGGGGCGGTTGGTGGCCGCGACCACGATCACGCCGAGGTTGGTCTCGAAGCCGTCCATCTCAACCAGCATCTGGTTCAGCGTCTGCTCGCGCTCGTCGTTGCCGCCGCCCAGGCCCGCGCCGCGCTGGCGGCCCACGGCGTCGATTTCGTCGATGAAGATGATGCAGGGGGCGTTCTTCTTGGCGTTCTCGAACATGTCGCGCACGCGGGCCGCGCCCACGCCGACGAACATTTCCACGAAGTCAGAGCCCGAGATGCTGAAGAACGGCACCTTGGCCTCGCCCGCGATGGACTTGGCCAGCAGCGTCTTGCCGGTACCCGGGGGGCCGACCAGCAGCAGGCCGCGCGGGATGCGGCCGCCGAGCTTCTGGAATTTCTGCGGGTCTTTCAGGAAATCGACGACTTCCTTCACCTCTTCCTTGGCCTCGTCGCAGCCCGCGACGTCGGCGAAGGTGACGGTGTTGTTGTTCTCGTCGAGCATCCGCGCCTTCGATTTGCCGAAGCTGAACGCGCCGCCCTTGCCGCCGCCCTGCATCTGGCGCATGAAGTAGACCCACACGCCGATCAGCAGCAGCATCGGGCCCCAGCTGACCAGCAGGGTCATGAGCAGCGAACCTTCCTCGCGCGGCTTGACGTCGAACTTGACGTTGTTGTTGATCAGGTCGCCGACCAGGCCGCGATCGAGGTAGGTGGCCGTGGCGCGCACCTTGCGGTCGTCGGTGGTGGTGGCGACGATCTCGGTGCCGCCGCCCTGCCCTTCCTGGATGATGACGTTCTTGATGCGGTTGCCGCGCACCTCGTCGAGGAAGTCGGAATACGCGATGTGGCCCGCGCTGCTGCCAGTGCGGACGTCGAACTGCTTGAACACCGTGAACAGCACCATCGCGATGACGAGCCACACGGCGATCTTCGAAAACCACTGATTGTTCAAGGGGGCTCCAAATAAGGGAAACGGGCCAAGTCAAGCCCAGTTGGGTGCCATTTTAGGCGTTTCAAGCCAAATCCATGCCCGGGCCGTGGCTAAGGCTATGACTTCAGCCCGATGCCGACGAGAAAGGTTTCCGACGACTTGTCGCGCGACGCCTTGGGCTTGACGGGCTTGACCACCTTGAAGGTCTGCTTGAACAGCTGCACGAGCTGCGTGTAGCCGCTGCCGTGGAACAGCTTGACCACCAGCGCGCCGCTCGGCTTCATGTGCGTCTTGGCGAAGTCCACGGCCAGTTCGATCAGGTGCTCGATGCGCGCGGCGTCGATGGACTCCACGCCCGAGAGGTTGGGCGCCATGTCGGACACCACCACGTCCACCACCCTCCCGGCCAGCGCTTCCTGCAGCTGGGCCAGCACGGATTCCTCGCGGAAGTCGCCCTGGATGTAGGCCACGCCCTCGATGGGCTCCATGGGCAGCAGGTCCAGCCCGATGATGGTGCCGTTGAGCTGCCCCGCCGCCGCTCCGCCGGGCGACAGGCGGCGGCGCAGGTACTGGCTCCACGCGCCGGGCGCGCAGCCCAGGTCCACCACGGTGTAGCCGGGCTTGATGAGGCCGAACTGCTCGTCGATTTCCTTGAGTTTGTAGGCGGCGCGCGCGCGGTAGCCGTCTTTCTGGGCGGCTTTCACGTAGGGGTCGTTGACGTGCTGGTTCAGCCACGCCTTGTTGACCTTCTTGCTTTGGGTATTGACTTTCATGCGATTGAGATAATACGGGGATGCAAATCCAATTGACGCCCGCCGAGCGCCGGGAACACCGCGCCAACGCCCACCACCTCGATCCCGTGGTCCTGATCGGCGGCGACGGCCTGACGCCTGCCGTGCAAAAAGAAATCGACCTGGCGCTGAACGCCCACGGCCTCATCAAGGTGCGCGTGTTCGGCGACGACCGCGCGGCGCGCGAGGCCATGTACCAGCAGCTGGCCGACGAACTCAACGCCGCGCCCATCCAGCACATCGGCAAGCTGCTGGTGCTGTGGCGCCCGCCCGCGGCCAAGGAAAAGGCCGTCGATGAAGACCGTATGCCCGGACCACGCGACGTGAAGGTGCTCAAGTTCAGCAAGCGCGCCGGCCAGAAGCCCGAGGTGAAGCAGCTGCGCGTGCTGGGCAACCAGCGTTTGACGTCCGGCGGCCAGATCAAGCGCGCCAAGCCCAAGCAGAAATCGGTCAAGAAGCGCGCTTCATGAGCACCACCGCGCAGCGCCATATCCTGTGCATGAAGTGGGGCACGAAATACGGCCCCGAATACGTCAACCGCCTGTATGCGATGGTGCGCAGGCACCTGTCGGGCGATTTCAACTTCGTCTGCCTGACGGACGACGGCGCGGGCATCCGCCCTGAGGTGCAGTGCCTGCCGATTCCGCCGCTGAACCTGCACCTGGCCCCGGGCCAGCGCGACGGCGCGTGGAAGAAGCTCACCACCTTCGAGGCCGACCTGCACGGCCTGCGCGGCACGGCGCTGTTCCTGGACCTGGACGTGGTGGTGGTCGGCCCGCTGGACGACTTTTTCACCCAGCCGGGCCAATTCGTCATCATCCGCGACTACCGGCGCTTCTGGCGCTTCGGCGAGCGCATCGTGGGCAATTCGTCGGTGTACCGGTTCGAGCTGGGCGCGCACGCCGACGTGCTGGCCTATTTCCGCCAGAACATGCAGGCGGTGCAGATGGTGCACCGCAACGAGCAGGCGTTCCTGTCGCACTTCCTGCACGCGCGCGGCCTGCTGTCGTACTGGCCCGAGGGCTGGTGCCCGAGCTTCAAGTACCACGGCATTCCCGCGTGGCCCACGAACTACTGGCGCGCCCCGTTCGTGCCCGAGGGCGCGCGCATCATGATCTTCCACGGCGAATGCAATCCGCCCGACGCGCTCGCGGGGCGGCGCAACAAGCGCTTCGCGCACATCCAGCCCGCCACGTGGGTGGCGCAGCACTGGCACGAGTGACTACACCAAGGGCCTGCCCGTGAGCCGTTGCAGGATGGCGAGCGGGCTGGCCGCCTTGTCGTAGGCGTGCGCGGCGGGCAGGTGCAGCGTCTGCTCCAGCATGTACTGGCCCGACATGACGGCGTGCGAGGTCTGGTCGGAGAAGCACACCCACACCGCCCCTGCCGGGAACGGTACCTCTTCCTGCGCGGCGCGCTGCTGGTAGTCCAGGTCGCGCTTCATGCCGTCGTGCAGTTGCAGCATCAGGTGGTCGTATTCGCTGCGCAAAGACTTGGTGACGTGCAGCGCCTGCAGCACCTGGGCCTGCCACGCCGAATAGGGCTTGGCGCGGGGCAAGAACTGGCGCGCCACGGTCTCGAACGGCTCGCCCACGCGCCACACGCGCGGCACGCCGTCGGGGTTGACGTTGGTGAACACGCGCAGGATGCGTTCGCCGTAGTTGGGGCGCGAGGGGAAGGCGTCCACGTGCAGGCGCCGGTCGTCGGCGCGCCAGGACTGGGCACGGGTTTCCACCTGCATGGGGCGGTAGCTGGTGGGGGCCAGGCGCAGCGCGCTCACGTAGTGCGGCAGCAGCGCGCCGATCAGGCCCAGGGCCTGGGTGCGGAAGCGGCCGATCATCGCGGCCACGGCGGCCTGGGTGGCGGCGTCGCCCGCCGCGCCCTTGAGCTGCCCGTCCACGCCCAGGCTGATGTTGCGCGCCTTGGGGTCGCGCACCTCGGGGCGCAGCAGTGCGCGCTCGGCGGGCAGCAGGTCAAACGCGAGCCGGGGGAAGAACAGCACCTTGCCCGCCTCCAGCGCGGCGCGCCAGGCGTCGGTGCCGGGGATTTGCCAGTCGCGGGTGTCGATGCGGACGAGTTGCGATTCCATTCACTTGCCTACCTTCCAGAGCACGCCCCCGGCGCACAGCCATTGCACCAGGTACATGGCGCTGCCCACACCGTGCCAGAGCTTCAGGTTCTCGCGCGCCACGATGCGCGGGGCCACGCCGTACTGCGCGAGCAGGGACAGCAGCAGGCCCAGGATGACGAAAATGATAGCGGCTTGCGCTTGCCATTCCTGGCTTTCACGGTCTTTTGGCCTCAGAACCAAGAACAAGCAAGCGCTGGCAGCTATGGAAATCATAGTCTGCGCCTCGAACAGGTGCGCCGCCATCTGCCCCGCCATCGCGGGCGACGGCAGGTGTTTGAACAGCAGCGGCACCACGATGAAGCCCACGGCGGTCAGGCTGCCCCACCAGAGCGCGGCGGCAAAGAGAGCAAGGCGCTGGCGCATGGCTTTCAGATATAGCTGACGGCGACGACCTCATAGCGGCGCACGCCGCCCGGGGCCACCACCTCGGCGGTGTCGCCCTCTTCCTTGCCGATCAGCGCGCGCGCGATGGGGCTGGAGACGTTGATGCGGCCCAGCTTCAGGTCGGCCTCGTCCTCGCCCACGATCTGGTAGGTCACGGTGTCGCCGCTGTCCTCGTCCTCGAGCTGGACGGTGGCGCCGAACACCACGCGGCCGCCCGCGTCGAGCGCGCTGGGGTCGATGACCTGCGCGGCGGAGAGCTTGCCCTCGATTTCGAGGATGCGGCCCTCGATGAAGCCCTGGCGCTCCTTGGCGGCGTCGTAGTCGGCGTTTTCGCTCAGGTCGCCCTGGGCGCGGGCTTCGGCGATGGCGGTGATGACCGCGGGGCGTTCCACGGTTTTCAGGCGGTGCAGTTCTTCCTTGAGCGCTTCGGCGCCGCGCTTGGTGACGGGAAAGGTGGCCATGTCGTTGTGCTCCAGACAAAAGACAAACCGCCGCAGAGAAGCCCTGCGGCGGTTTGTGCGAGAAACGGTGTAGGGCCGGAGTTTACGCCAGTTGGGCGTGCAGTTCCTGTACCGAATACACGTCGAGGTGGTCGAGGTATTTCATGCCCTCCACCGCAGCCTCCGCGCCGAAGATGGTGGTGAAGGTGGTCACGCGCGCCAGCAGCGCGCTGGTGCGGATGGCGCGGCTGTCGGCGATCGCGTTGCGGCGCTCTTCCACGGTGTTGATGACCATGGCGATCTCGCCGTTCTTCATCATGTCCACGATGTGCGGGCGGCCCTCGGTCACCTTGTTGACCACCTTGACAGGCACGCCCGCCGCGTCGATGGCCGCCGCCGTGCCCTTGGTGGCCACCAGTTCGAAGCCCATCTTCGCCAGTTCGCGCGCAATGGCCACGGCGCGCGGCTTGTCGCCGTTCTTCACCGTGAGGAACACCTTGCCCGAGCGCGGCAGCTTGGTGCCCGCGCCGAGCTGGCTCTTGACGAACGCCTCGCCGAAGGTCTTGCCCACGCCCATGACCTCGCCGGTGGACTTCATCTCGGGGCCGAGGATGGTGTCCACGCCGGGGAACTTGACGAACGGGAACACGGCCTCCTTCACGCTGAAGTACGGCGGCGTCACTTCCTTGGTGATGCCCTGGCTGGCCAGCGTCTGGCCAGCCATGCAGCGCGCGGCCACCTTGGCCAACTGGATGCCCGTGGCCTTGCTGACGAACGGCACGGTACGGCTGGCGCGCGGGTTCACTTCCAGCACGTAGATCACGTCCTGGCCGTCTTTCTCCTGGATGGCGAACTGCACGTTCATCAGGCCGACCACGTTCAGGCCCTCGGCCATCGCGGCGGTCTGGCGCTTGAGTTCATCGATGGTGGCCTGCTTGAGGTAGTACGGCGGCAGCGAGCACGCGGAGTCGCCCGAGTGCACGCCGGCCTGCTCGATGTGCTCCATCACGCCGCCGATGAAGACCTTGCCCTCGGGGTCGCGCAGGCAGTCCACGTCGCACTCGATGGCGTCGTTCAGGAAGCGGTCGAGCAGCACGGGCGAGTCGTTGCTCACCTTCACGGCCTCGCGCATGTAGCGCTCGAGGTCGCGCTGCTCGTGCACGATTTCCATCGCGCGGCCGCCCAGCACGTAGCTGGGACGCACCACCAGCGGGTAGCCCAGCGCGGCGGCCTTTTCCAGCGCCTCGGCCTCGGTGCGGGCCGTGGCATTGGGGGGCTGGCGCAGGTCCAGATCGTGCAGCAGCTTCTGGAAGCGCTCGCGGTCCTCTGCGGCGTCGATCATGTCGGGGCTGGTGCCGATGATCGGCACGCCCTCGGCCTCCAGGCCCAGCGCGAGCTTCAAAGGCGTCTGGCCGCCGTACTGCACGATCACGCCCGCGGGCTTTTCCTTGTCCACGATTTCGAGCACGTCTTCGAGCGTGAGCGGCTCGAAGTACAGGCGGTCGGAGGTGTCGTAGTCGGTCGAGACGGTCTCGGGGTTGCAGTTGACCATGATGGTCTCGTAGCCGTCCTCGCGCATCGCCAGCGCCGCGTGCACGCAGCAGTAGTCGAACTCGATGCCCTGGCCGATGCGGTTCGGGCCGCCGCCGAGCACCATGATCTTCTTCTTGCCCGTGGGCGCGGCCTCGCACTCTTCCTCGTAGGTCGAGTACATGTAGGCCGTGTTGGTGGCGAACTCCGCCGCGCAGGTGTCCACGCGCTTGTAGACCGGGCGCACGTTCAGGGCATGGCGCGCGGTGCGCACGGCCTTTTCGGTGGTCTTGAGCAGCTTGGCGAGGCGGCGGTCGGAGAAGCCCTTTTTCTTCAAGGCGCGCAGCGTGCCGGCATCCAGGGCGGCCAGCGCGGCATCGCCCTTCTCGGCGGTGAGCTTGTCCAGGTCGAGTTCGATCTTCACGATCTCCTCGATCTGCACGAGGAACCACTTATCGATCTTGGTCAGGTCGTGCACTTCATCGACCGAGAGGCCCATGGCGAACGCATCGCCCACGTACCAGATGCGCTCGGGGCCGGGCTCGCCGAGTTCCTTTTCGAGCAGTTCGCGGTCCTGCGTTTTCTCGTTCATGCCGTCCACGCCGACTTCGAGGCCGCGCAGGGCCTTCTGGAACGATTCCTGGAAGGTGCGGCCCATCGCCATCACCTCGCCCACGGACTTCATCTGCGTGGTCAGGCGGCTGTCGGCGGTGGGGAATTTCTCGAACGCGAAACGCGGGATCTTGGTGACCACGTAGTCGATGCTCGGCTCGAAGCTCGCGGGCGTCGCGCCGCCGGTGATCTCGTTCTTGAGTTCATCGAGCGTGTAGCCCACGGCCAGCTTGGCCGCCACCTTGGCGATCGGGAAGCCCGTGGCCTTGGAGGCGAGCGCCGACGAGCGCGACACGCGCGGGTTCATCTCGATGACGATCATGCGGCCGTCCTTCGGGTTCACCGAGAACTGCACGTTGGAGCCGCCCGTGTCCACGCCGATCTCGCGCAGCACGGCCAGGCTGGCGTTGCGCATGATCTGGTATTCCTTGTCGGTCAGCGTCTGCGCGGGGGCCACGGTGATCGAGTCGCCCGTGTGCACGCCCATGGGGTCGAGGTTCTCGATCGAGCAAATGATGATGCAGTTGTCCGCCTTGTCGCGGACGACTTCCATCTCGTACTCCTTCCAGCCGAGCAGCGATTCCTCGATCAGCAGCTCGTTGGTCGGCGAGGCTTCGAGGCCGCGCTTGCAGATGGTCTCGAACTCTTCCGGGTTGTAGGCGATGCCGCCGCCCGTGCCGCCCAGCGTGAAGCTGGGGCGGATGACGGTCGGGAAGCCCACGTGCTTCTGCACGGCCCAGGCTTCGTCCATCGAGTGGGCGATGCCGGAGCGCGCCGAGCCCAGGCCGATGCGCGTCATCGCGTCCTTGAACTTCAGCCGGTCTTCGGCCTTGTCGATGGCCTCGGGCGTCGCGCCGATCAGTTCGACCTTGTACTTGTGCAGCACGCCGTTGCGCCACAGGTCCAGCGCGCAATTCAGCGCGGTCTGGCCGCCCATGGTGGGCAGGATGGCGTCGGGGCGCTCCTTGGCGATGATCTTCTCGACCGTCTGCCAGGTGATGGGCTCGATGTAGGTCACGTCCGCCGTGGCCGGGTCGGTCATGATCGTCGCGGGGTTGCTGTTGATCAGGATGACGCGGTAGCCCTCCTCGCGCAGCGCCTTGCAGGCCTGCACGCCGGAGTAGTCGAACTCGCACGCCTGGCCGATGATGATCGGGCCGGCGCCGATGATGAGGATGCTTTTGAGGTCTGTGCGCTTGGGCATTTACTTTTTCTCCATCAGCGCGGTGAAGCGGTCGAACAGGTAGCCGATGTCGTGCGGGCCGGGCGAGGCCTCGGGGTGGCCCTGGAAGCAGAAGGCGGGCTTGTCGGTGTACGCCAGCCCTTGCAGCGTGCCGTCGAACAGGCTAACGTGCGTGGCGCGCAGGTTGGCGGGCAGCGAATCCATGGCCACCGCGAAGCCGTGGTTCTGGCTGGTGATGCTCACGCGGCCGTTGTCCAGGTCCTTCACGGGGTGGTTCGCGCCGTGGTGGCTGTTGTCCATCTTGAAGGTCTTGGCGCCGCTGGCCAGGGCCATGATCTGGTGGCCCAGGCAGATGCCGAAGGTGGGCACGCCCGCGTCGATGATGGCGCGCGTGGCGGCAATGGCGTAGTCGCAGGGCTCCGGGTCGCCGGGGCCGTTGGAGAGGAACACGCCGTCGGGGTTCATCGCCAGCACTTCCGATGCGGGCGTCTGCGCGGGCACCACCGTGAGCTTGCAGCCGCGCTCGGCCAACATGCGCAGGATGTTCTTCTTCACGCCGAAGTCGTACGCCACCACGTGGAAGCGCGGCGAGGTCTGCGTGCCGTAGCCTTCGCCGAGCTTCCACTCGGTCTGGTCCCAGGCGTAGGAGACATTGGTGCTCACCACCTTGGCGAGGTCCAGGCCCTTCATGCTGGGCGCGGCCTGGGCCTTGGCGACGGCTTCGTCGATGCGCGCTTGCAGAGCCGCCTTGTCCGTGGCCTCGTCGGCGCCCAGCGCCACGATGGCGCCGTTCTGCGCGCCCTTTTCACGCAGCAGGCGCGTGAGCTTGCGGGTGTCGATGTTGGCGATGGCCACCGTGTTCTCGGCGGCGAGGTATTGCGACAGCGTCTGGGTGGAGCGGAAGTTGCTCGCCAGCAGCGGCAGGTCCTTGATGATGAGCCCTGCGGCGTGGATCTTCTCGGCCTCGACATCCTCGCCGTTCACGCCGTAGTTGCCGATGTGCGGATACGTCAGCGTGACGATCTGCTGGCAGTAGCTGGGGTCGGTGAGGATTTCCTGGTAGCCGGTGATGGCGGTGTTGAACACCACCTCGCCGACGGTGGCGCCGGGCGCGCCAATCGAGTTGCCGATAAAGACCGTGCCGTCTGCGAGCGCCAGGATGGCGGGCGGGAAGGATCCCTTGAGAGACAAAAGCACTGGGTTCTCCGATGAATGAATCGGTCGCCCGGAGTCCGCAGGAGGGGGATGGCTCCTGAAGACGGCTTGTTTGGGGGTGTTGCTTTGGGTGCGTCCGGGCGACGTTTGCGGGAAAGCCCTCTATTGTAGCTTGGGCAACTGCGGGTTTTTACCCAATCTCCCGGCCTGCACCACTTGCGTGCAGGCAGATGGCGGCGGCGGCGGCCACGTTGAGCGACTCTTCCCCGCCCGGCTGGGCGATGCGGATGCGCAGGCTGGCAAGCGCCTCCAACCCGGGCGACACGCCCTGCCCTTCGTGCCCCAGCAGCCAGGCGCAGGGCCAGGGCAGCACGGCGCGGTGCAGCCAGTCGCCCTGGTGCGAACTGGTGGCGATCAGCGGCACGGCCAGCGCATCCAGCTCCTCCACTGCCAGGCCTTCCACCAGCCGCAGCCCGAAATGCGCGCCCATGCCCGCGCGCAAGACCTTGGGGCTCCACAGCGCCGCCGTGCCCTTGAGCGCGGCGACCTGCGCGAAGCCGAACGCCGACGCGCTGCGCAGGATGGAGCCGACGTTGCCCGCGTCCTGCAGCCGATCGAGCACCACGGTGGGCAGGCCGGGTTGCAGCGCTGGCGCCTCCGCCTGGTCGAGGATGAAGCCCATGCCCTGCCGCGCCGGCGATTCCAGCCCGCTCACGTGGCCCCACAGCGCATCGGTGACCACTATGGTTTTGGTAGCTGCTAGCGCATATTCCGCCTGGGCTACAGGCCAAAAAGACTCTGAAAACACCGCCACGGCGGGCTGGCGGCCCCGCGCCAGCGCCGCGCGGCACAGGTGGTCGCCTTCGAGCCACACGCGGCCCTGCTTGCGGTAGGCCGTGCTGTCTTGCGTGAGACGGCGCAAATCCTTGATGAAAGCGTTGTCGCGGGAGTGGATGGGCAGCATGGGAAGGCAAGTCAAAGCGCGGCGGCCACGGGGGCGAACGAGCGGCGGTGCTCGGGGCAGGCCCCGTGCGTGCGCAGGGCCGTCAGGTGCGCGGCGGTGCCGTAGCCCTTGTGGCCCGCGAAGCCGTACTGCGGGTAGCGCTGGTCGAGTTCGGCGCACCAGCGGTCGCGGTGCACCTTGGCGAGGATGGACGCGGCGGAGATGGCCGCCACGCGCGCATCGCCCTTCACGATGGCCTCGGCGGGCACGTCGAGCCGGGGCAGCTGGTTGCCGTCCACCAGCGCCAGCGCGGGCTTGAGGCGCAGGCCTGCCACGGCGCGGCGCATGGCCAGCAACGTGGCCTGCAGGATGTTGAGGCGGTCGATCTCTTCCACGCTCGCCTCGGCGATGCAGAAGCACAGCGCCTTGGCGTGGATTTCGTCGTAGAGCCGCTCGCGGCGCGCGGGGCTGAGCTTCTTGGAATCGGCCAGGCCCGCGATGGGGCGCAGGTCGTCGAGGATGACGGCCGCCGCCACCACCGGGCCGGCCAGCGGCCCGCGCCCGGCCTCGTCCATGCCCGCCACCAGTCCGGGGGCGTGCCAGGGCAAGGCGGCCTGCAGGAATTCAGGCGGCGATGACTTGGCGGATCGCATCGGCGGCCAATCGGGGCGTGTCGCGCAGCAGTTCGTGGTGCAGCGTGGTGAAGCGCTGCTCCAGCGCGCTGATCCGCGCGGGCGGGGCTTGCAGCCATTGCAGCGCGGCCTCGGCCAGCGCTTCGGGCGTGGCGGCGCCCTGGAGCAATTCGGGCACCACGAATTCGCCGCTCAGGATGTTGGGCAGCCCCACCCAGGGCTGCAATTGCTTGCGCCGCATGAGCCGGTAGCTGAGGGGATGCATGTGGTAGCCGATGACCATGGGGCGCTTGAACAGCGCGGCTTCGAGCGTGGCCGTGCCGCTGGCGATCAGCGTGCAGTCGCAGGCCGCGAGCACGGCGTGCGACTGGCCGGACACGATCTGCATCTGCTGCGCCATGCCGCACTCGCGCGCCGCCCGCTCCACGCGGTCCTTGAACGCGGGCACGGCGGGTACTACTATTTTGATAGCTGGCAGCGCTTGCTGGATAAGCGCTGCAGCCCTGAAAAACGGTGGAGCGACGTACTGGATTTCTCCTGAGCGGCTGCCGGGCAGCACGGCCAGCACCTGGTCGCCCTCGGCCAGCCCCAGCTGCGCACGCGCGGCGGCGCGGTCGGGCACGACGGGAATCACGCTCGCCAGCGGGTGCCCCACGTAGGTCGCCGCGATGCCGTGGCGCGCGAGCAGTTCGGGCTCGAACGGGAAGATGCACAGCACATGGTCGGCGGCGCGGCGGATTTTCTCCACCCGGTTGGCGCGCCAGGCCCAGATCGAGGGGCAGACGAAATGCACGGTCTTGATGCCCGCCGCGCGCAAATCGGTCTCCAGGCCCAGGTTGAAGTCAGGCGCATCCACGCCGATGAACACGCTGGGGCGATCGGCCAGCAACTGGGTGCGCAGTTGCTTGCGGATGTTCAGCAGTTCGCGCAGGCGCCGCAGCACTTCCAGGCTGTAGCCGTGCACGGCCAGCCGTTCGCTGGGCCACCGGACATTGAAGCCACGCCGCGCCATCTGCGGGCCGCCGATGCCCCCGGCCGTCAAATCAGGCCACTGGGCGCGCAGGCCGTCGAGCAGCAGGCCCGCGAGCAGATCGCCCGAGGCCTCGCCCGCCACCATCGCCACATGCGGAGCACTCATCAGCGCACGATGCCGCGCTGCGACTGGTCGAGGAAGGCGAGCATCAGCGCCACGTCCTGCTCCGCTTCAGGCACCGCCATGTCGGCGATGGCCGCGCGCGCCGCTTCCAGCGTCAGGCCCTGGCGGTACAGCAGCCGGTGCATCTGCTTGACGGCGGCGATGCGCGCCGCCGAGAAATCGCGCCGGCGCAGGCCGACGACGTTGAAGCCGCGCACCGCCAGCGGATTGCCGTCCACCAGCATGAAGGGCGGCACGTCCTGCGACACCGCGCTGGCGAAACCGACCATCGCGTGCGCGCCCACCTTCACGAACTGGTGGATGCCGGTGAGCCCGCCCACCGTCACCCAGTCGCCCAGGTGCACATGGCCCGCCAGCGTGGTGTTGTTGGCCAGCGTGGTGTGGTTGCCCACGTGGCAGTCGTGCGCGATGTGGGTGTAGGCCATGATCCAGTTGTCATCGCCCACGCGCGTCACGCCGCCGGCGCCGGGCACGCCGAGGTTGAGGGTGCAGAACTCGCGGATGGTGTTGCGGTCGCCGATGACCAGCTCGGTATCCTCGCCCGCGTACTTCTTGTCCTGCGGCACGGCTCCGATGGAGGCGAACTGGAAGATGCGGTTGTCGCGGCCGATGGTGGTGCGGCCCTCAATCACGCAGTGCGCGCCCACTGTGGTGCCCGCGCCGATCGTTACGCGCGGGCCGATGACGGCATACGGCCCCACGGTGACCGAGGGGTCCAGTTGCGCTGCCGCATCGACGATGGCCGAGGGGTGGATGCTGCTCATGCGCCGCGAACCGTCAGCCCACGGCGCGCATGGTGCACATCAGCTCGGCCTCGCAGGCCACTTCCTCGCCCACGGTCGCCACGCCCTTGAACTTCCAGATGCCGCCGCGCACGCGGTCGATGGTGATGGTGAGCACCAGCTGGTCGCCCGGCTCCACGGGCCGCTTGAAGCGCGCGCCGTCGATGCCCACGAAGTAGTAGATGTTGTTCTCGTCGGGCACCTGGCCCATCGCGTCGAACGCCAGCAGGCCGGCGGCCTGGGCCAGCGCCTCGAGGATGAGCACGCCGGGCATCACCGGGCGGCCCGGGAAGTGGCCCATGAAGTACGGCTCGTTGAACGTGACGTTCTTGATGGCCTGGATGCGCGTGTTGCGCTCCAGCTCCACCACTTTGTCCACCAGCAGGAAGGGATAGCGATGGGGCAGTTGCTTGAGGATGTGGTGGATGTCCATCATGATGGTGTTTTCTTTTGCGTAGCTTGTTGTAGTGACTGCTCCAGCGCCTTGATGCGCTCGCGCAGGGCGGGCAGTTGCTTGAGGGTCGCAGCGTTCTTTTCCCACTGGCCGTTCTCGGTGAGGGGGAACACACCAGTGTACAAGCCCGGCTTGTGGATGGAGCGTGTCACCAGGCTCTTGGCCGAGATGTGCACCCCGTCCGCCAGCGTCAAGTGCCCCAGGATGCCCGCATTGCCGCCGATGGTGCAGTGCGCCCCGATGCGGGCGCTGCCCGCCACGCCCGTGCAGCCCGCAATGGCCGTGTGCCGGCCTATGCGCACGTTGTGGCCGATCTGGATCAGGTTGTCGAGCTTGACGCCGTTTTCGATCACCGTGTCGTCCAGCGCGCCGCGGTCTATGCAGGTGTTCGCGCCGATCTCCACGTCGTCGCCGATGCGCACGGCCCCCAGCTGCTCGATCTTGACCCAGGCGCCGTTCTCGGGCGCGAAGCCGAAGCCGTCCGCGCCGATCACCACGCCGGAATGCAGGATGCAGCGCGCGCCCACATGGCAGTCCTCGCCCACCGTGACGCGGGACTTGAGCACCGTATCCGCACCGATATGCGCGCCGCGCTCCACCACGCACAGCGGGCCGACGTGGGCCGTGGGATGCACCACGGCATCCGCATGGACGACGGCGCTGGCATGGATGCCCGCCGCCGCGCCACGGCCCTGGTGCCGCCGCCACAACTGCGTGGCGCGCGCGAAGTAGACGTAGGGGTCGGGCGCCACGATGCAGGCCCCGCGCGCCACGGCGACGTCGCGCAGGGCGGGAGCCACAATGACACAAGCCGCCTTGGAGGCGGCCAGTTGCGATTGGTAGCGCGGATTGCTGAGAAAGCTCAGGTCGCCCGGCCCGGCCGATTCGAGCGGCGCGATGCGGGCGATCGCCACATCGCGCGCGCCTTCCAGCGTGCCGCCGAGCGCATCGACAATCTGCCCGAGCAGCATGACGTCAGGTTACTTCGCGGGAGCGCCAGTGGCGTTCAGCGCCTTCAGCACCTTGTCGGTGATGTCGTACTTGGGGTTGATGTAGACGGCTTCCTGCAGGATGACGTCGTACTTTTCCTGCTCGGCGACCTGCTTCACGACCTTGTTGGCGCGTTCCAGCACCTGGGCGAGTTCTTCGTTCTTGCGCGCGTTCAGGTCTTCCTGGAATTCGCGGCGCTTGCGCTGGAAGTCGCGGTCCTGGTCGACCAGCTGGCGCTGGCGCGCGGTGCGCTGGCTTTCGGCCAGCGTGGGCGCCTCGCGCTCGAACTTGTCGGACGCGGCCTTCAGGCTGCTGCCCTGGTCCATGAGGTCCTTCTCGCGCTTGGAGAACTCCTGCTCCAGCTTGGCCTGGGCAGCCTTGGCGGCATTGGCCTCGCGGAACAGGCGGTCGGTGTTGACGAAACCAGCCTTGAAGTCCTGAGCTTGCGCGGCAAAGGCCATGGAGCCCAGCAAAACGGCCAGAGAGAGGTGACGGGAGATAGATTTCATTAGAAGGACGTTCCGATCTGGAATTGAAGTTTCTGGATTTTATCGCCAGGTTGCTTGCGTATGGGCTGGGCGAAGGCGATGCGCAGCGGCCCCAGCGGCGAGATCCACGACAGGCCCAGGCCGGTCGAGGCGCGCATTTCGCTGAATTGCACGGGCTGGTTTTCGCCGAACACGTTGCCCACGTCGAGGAAGGTGAAGACGCGCAGCGTGCGGTCGTTGCCCGCGCCCGGGAAGGGTGCGATCAACTCGGTGTTGAGGGTGAATTTCTTGGGGCCGCCCAGCGATGCGCCGGTCACGTCGCGCGGGCCCAGCGTGCCCTGGTCGAAGCCGCGCACCGAGCCCAGGCCGCCCGAGTAGAAGTTCTTGAACACGGGGAACGGACGGCCGTTCAGGCCCTTGCCCCAGCCCAGTTCGCCGTTGAAGGCCAGCGTGAACTTCTTGTTCAGCGGCACGTACTGCTGGTACTGGTAGTTGGCGCGCAGATAGCGCGCATCGCCCGCCACCGACCATTCGGAATTCAGGCGCTGGTAGCGGCCCACGTTGGGGGCCAGCGCGCTGTCGCGCCGGTCGCGCGTCCAGCCGATGGTCAGCGGCAGGCTGGTGCTGGAAGCGCCGTACTTGTCGGAGTACGCGAGGTACACCGCCGGGATGTTGGTGCCAGGGTCGATGGTCACCTGCTCGATGCCGCCGCCGAAGAACACGGTGTCGGTCTCGCTGAACGGCACGCCGAAGCGCACGGCGCCGCCCTTGGTCACGATCTTGTAGTTGCCGCCCTGGTCGATGTAGGGCTTGTCGGTGCGGTAGTACAGGTCGTAGGTGCGCGAGATGCCGTCCTTGGTGAAGTACGGGTCGGTCGTGCTGAGCACCAGGGTGCGGCGGTACTTGCTGGTGTTCACGTCGATGCCCAGGTAGTTGCCCGAGCCGAACACATTCTCCTGCTTGATGCCGAAGGACAGCGACACCTTTTCGGCGCTGGAGAAGCCCGCGCCCAGCTGCAGCGAGCCGGTGGGCTTCTCGGCCACGTTGATGACCAGATCGACCTGGTCGGGCGAGCCGGACACGTCCTGCGTCTCGATGTTGACCTCGGTGAAGTAGCCCAGGCGGTCCACGCGGTCGCGCGAGAGCTTGATCTTGTCGCCGTCGTACCAGGCCGACTCGTACTGGCGGAATTCGCGGCGGATGACTTCGTCGCGCGTGCGGTTGTTGCCGCTGACCAGGATGCGGCGCACGTAGGCGCGGCGCGAGGGGTCGGCGCGCAGCACGATGCCCACGCGGTTGGTGGAGCGGTCGATGTCGGGCACGGCCTCCACGCGCGCGAACGCATAGCCGAAATTGCCGAAGTGCTCGTTGAACGCCTTGGTCGTCTCGGCCACCCGGTCGGCGTTGTAGGGCTCGCCGGGCTGGATGGTGATGAGCGACTTGAACTCGTCCTCGCGGTCGAGGTAGTTGCCTTCGAGCTTGACGCCGGAAACGACAAAGCGATCGCCCTCGGTGACGTTGATGGTGATGGAGATGTCCTGCTTGTCGGGCGAGATGGCCACCTGGGTTGAGTCCACCTTGAACTCCAGGTAGCCGCGCTGCAGGTAGTACGAGCGCAGCGTCTCCAGGTCGGCGTTGAGCTTGGCGCGCGAATAGCGGTCGCTCTTGGTGTACCAGCTCAGCCAGCCGCCCGTGTCCTGGTCGAACAGGCCCAGCAGCGTGGATTCGCTGAACGCCTTGTTGCCGACGACGCGGATGTCCTTGATCTTGGCGGGCTCGCCCTCGACCACGGTGAAGGTGAGGTTCACGCGGTTGCGGTCGACGGGCGTGACCGTGGTCACCACTTCCGCGCCGTACAGGCTCTTGTTGATGTACTGGCGCTTGAGTTCCTGCTCGGCGCGGTCGGCTAGGGATTTGTCGAACGGGCGGCCTTCGGCCAGGCCCACGTCGCGCATGGCCTTCTGCAGGGTTTCCTTGTCGAACTCCTTGGTGCCCGCGAACTCCACGTTGGCGATGGTGGGGCGCTCCTCGACCACCACCACGAGCACGTTGCCGTTGGCTTCCAGGCGCACGTCCTTGAACAGGCCGAGCGCGAACAGCGCGCGGATGGCGGCGGCGCCCTTTTCGTCGTTGTATTCGTCGCCCACGCGCAGCGGCATGGACGCGAAGATCGTGCCCGGCTCCACGCGCTGCAAGCCCTCCACGCGGATGTCCTGCACCTTGAACGGCTCCAGGGCCCAGGCCTGGGCGGCAAAAGCCATCACGGCGATGGCCGAAGCTGTGCGCACGCTCCAGCGGTTGAAGTGTTTTTTCATGGATTGAAGCGGATGGCTGCCACAGGTTCTGAACGGCAGCGAAGGTTAGCCAAGAAGACGGGTGACATCGTTGAACAAGGCGATGGACATCATCAGGATCAGCACCGCAACGCCTGCGCGCTGCAATCGGTCCATCCATAGCGCAGACACGCCCTTGCCGGTCACGCCCTCCCAAAGATAATACATCAGGTGCCCTCCGTCCAAGACGGGCAGCGGCAACAGGTTGAGAACCCCCAGGCTCACGCTGATGAGCGCCAGGAACAGCAGGTATTCCGTGAGCCCCATGCTGGCCGAGCGGCCCGCGTAGTCGGCAATCGTCAGGGGGCCGCTGAGGTTTTTGAGCGATGCCTCGCCGATCACCATGCGGCCCATGGTGCGCAGCGTGAGGGCCGAAATCTCCCAGGTGCGCGCCGCGCCGTTCCACAACCCGTCCCACAGGCCGTAACGCACGGTCACCATTTCGGGCTGCGCGCCCACGTAGGCGCTGATGCGGCCCGTTTCCGTGCCGTTGGGTTCCTGGTGCACGTCGGGGGTGATGGTCAGTGCCATCGACTGGCCTGCGCGCTCCAGGCGCCAGATCTGCGGCTGGCCCTGGCCATCGCGCACGCTGGCGCGGATGAGGTCGCGCAATTGCGCACCGTCCACCACGTCCGCGGCGCCCACTTTCAGCACCAAGTCGCCCTCGCGCAGGCCGGCACGCTCCGCGGCGCCGCCGGGCAGGACTTCGCCGATCACGGGGCGCGTGAACGGGGCCTGCACGCCCATGGCGCGGAAGAGCCTGGCGTCGGCCGTGCTCGCGTCGATGCGCGAGGTTTCGAGCACCAGTTCGCGGTGGGGCGTGCCGGGCGTGGTTTCGATCTCCAGGCGCGCGTTTTCGTGGTCCAGCGCGGCGCGGGCCAGCGCCCAGCGCAGGTCGTCGAAGGAGCGCACGGCTTCGGGCTCGTCGTTGCCCACGGCCACGCTGTGCACCAGTTCGCCGCCGCGGATGCCCGCCTGCTGCGCCACCGTGCCCGCGGCGGGGCTGGCCAGCACGGGGCGCGGCTCGTCCAGCCCCGTCCAGTTGACCACCGCGTAGAGCAGCACGGCCAGCAGCAGGTTGGCGGCCGGGCCCGCGGCCACGATGGCGGCGCGCGAGCGCAGCGGCTGGGTATTGAAGGCGAGATGGCGCTCGGCGGCGTCCACGGGCGCCTCGCGCTCGTCCAGCATCTTCACGTAGCCGCCCAGCGGGAAGGCGCCGATGGTGAATTCGGTGGGCGAACCCTTGAGCCGCCAGCTCAAGAGCGGCTTGCCGAAGCCCACGGAAAAGCGCAGCACCTTCACGCCGCAGGCCACGGCCACGCGGTAGTGGCCGTATTCGTGCACGGCGATGAGCACGCCCAGCGCGACGATGAAAGCGATCACAGTGAGCATCGGTCAGGCCCTCCTGGGTTCTCTCAAGCCGCCATGCGGGCCACGGCGGCCTGGGCGGCGCTGCGCGCTTTGGCGTCCAGAGCCAGCAGGTCGCCCAGGCTGGCGGGCTTCGCAGGGGCGACGCGCTCCAGCGTGTGCAGGTTCACGGCATGGATGTGGTCGAAGCGCAGGCGGTGCGCCAGAAAGGCGTCCACCGCCACCTCGTTGGCGGCGTTGAGCACGGCGGTCGTGCCCTCGGCGGCGCGCAGCGCCTGCCAGGCCAGCGCCAGACCGGGGAAGCGGGCGGCGTCCGGGGCCTCGAAGGTCAGGGCGCTCAGGGCGCGGAAATCCAGCCGCGCCGCGCCGCTTTCAATGCGCTCCGGCCAGGCCAGGCCGCAGGCGATGGGCACGCGCATGTCGGGCGTGCCCAGTTGGGCCAGCACCGAACCGTCGGTGAACTGCACCATCGAATGCAGCACGCTTTGCGGGTGGATCACCACCTCGATCTGCTCGGGCGCCATGCCGAAGAGGTGCTTGGCCTCGATCACTTCGAGCGCCTTGTTCATCATGGTGGCCGAATCGACCGAGATCTTGCGGCCCATGACCCAGTTGGGGTGGGCGCAGGCTTCGTCGGGCGTCACCCCGGCCAGCGTGCGCGGGTCGCGCTCGCGGAACGGGCCGCCCGAGGCGGTGAGGATGATCTTGTCGATGCGCCGGGGCCAGGCGCCCGGGTCTTCGGGCAGGCACTGGAAGATGGCGGAATGCTCGCTGTCGATGGGCAGCAGCGTGGCCCCGCCTTGGCGCACGGTCTCCATGAACAGCGCGCCGCCCACCACCAGCGCCTCTTTGTTCGCCAGCAGCAGGCGCTTGCCCGCGCGCGCCGCCGCCAGGCAGGGGGACAGGCCCGCGGCGCCCACGATGGCGGCCATGACGGTATCCACCGCGTCGTGCGACGCTATCATTTCAAGAGCTTCTGGCGCTTGCTCCACCTGCGTTGGAAGCCGATTTTGCTTGATTTTTTCGGCCAGCGCCTGCGCGTGCGGCGCGCTCGCCATGACCGCGTAGCGCGGGCGGAATTCAGCGCACTGGGCCAGCATGGCATCCACCTGGGTGGCGGCGCTGAGGGCAAAGACCTCGTAGCGCTCCGGGTGGCGGCGCACCACGTCCAGCGTGTTCGTGCCGATGGAGCCGGTGGAGCCGAGGACGGTGAGGCGTTGTTTCATGCGAATACGGTCGTCAGCATCATGGCCAGCGGCAGGGTGGGCAGCAGCGCGTCCACGCGGTCGAGCACGCCGCCGTGGCCGGGCAGCAGGTTGCTCGAATCCTTGACGCCCACGGAACGCTTGATGAGCGATTCCACCAGGTCGCCCACCACGCTCATGCAGGCCATGAAGACCGCGCCCAGCAGCAGCAGCCACCAGCCGTGGGCCGCCAAGCGCGAATAGAAACTGGGCACGCTGGCCTGCGCCGCGCCATCGGCCCAGACCCAGGCGAACGCCAGCACGACCACGCCCGCCATGCCGCCCCACACGCCTTCCCAGCTTTTGCCGGGGCTGATGGAGGGGGCCAGCTTGGATTTGGTGAATTTCAAGCCGAAGCCGCGCCCGGCGAAGTAGGCGAACACATCCGCCACCCACACCAGCACCAGCACCGACAGCAGGAAATTGATGCCCCGCGCCCGCGCCTGCGCCACGGCCAGCCACGCCAGCCACAGCGCCAGCAGGCCGCCCACGACGCGCACCGCCTTCGGGATGCCCGGCCAGCCCGCCACGCCCGCGCGCAGCAGCGCCGCGCCGCCCAGCACCCACAGCCCGCCGCCCAGCGCCCACAGCCAGGGCAAGGGCTGGTTCACCAGGCCCAGCCACCACGACAGGCCGCACAGCCCCAGGCAAACGCCGCCCAGCAGCACCGAAGGACCGAAGCCAAAACCGTTGAGCCGCCCCCATTCCCAGGCCCCCGCCGCCATCAGCACCAGCACCACGATGGTGAAGGGCCAAGGCTCGGCGGAGAACAGCGCGGGCAGCACGATGGCCAGCAGCACCAGGGCGGTTATGACACGCTGTTTGAGCATGGTGTTTACGCAGCCGCCTGGACTTGCTCGGAAGTCTTGCCAAAGCGGCGCTCGCGGGCAGCATAGTCGGCGATCGCCGCGTCCAGCGCCTTTTCGTCGAAGTCGGGCCACAGGCAGCCGCTGAAATACAGTTCGGAATAGGCGACCTGCCAGAGCAGGAAATTGCTGATCCGCATTTCGCCGCCGGTGCGGATCAGCAGATCGGGGTCGGGCACGTGAGACAGGCCCATCGCGCCATGCAGGCTGGCTTCGGTGATGGCCTCGCCGCGCGCCGCCAGCTTGGCGGCGGCCTGGGCGATGTCCCAGCGGCCGCCGTAGTTGAAGCACACGTTCAGCACCAGGCGCCGGTTGTGCGCGGTGGCCGATTCGGCCTGCTGCAGGCCGTTGCGCACCTTGTCGGACAGGCCCGCGCGCTCCCCCACGAAGTGCACGCGCACCCCGTCTTCGCTCAGTTGCGGCACCTCGCGCGCGATGGCGCTGCCCAGCAGTTCCATGAGGCCGGAGACCTCGTCCGCCGGGC
Organism: Acidovorax sp.; assembly: GCA_047601665.1. Taxonomy (GTDB): domain Bacteria; phylum Pseudomonadota; class Gammaproteobacteria; order Burkholderiales; family Burkholderiaceae_C; genus JASGIT01. Next base: position 3,050,865 of record JASGIT010000001.1, on the reverse strand, counting down.
GGTTCCAGTTCTCGGACGAAAACGCGAACACCGTCAGCACCGCCACGCCGCGCGCGACGCAGGCGTGCACGCAGCGGCGCAGCGATTCCACGCCCTGCTTGTGGCCCGCCAGGCGCGGCAGAAAGCGCCGCTTGGCCCAGCGTCCGTTGCCATCCATGACGATGGCGATGTGGTGCGGCGTGATGGCAGGCACGGCAGACATGGCGATCCGACCCATCAGATCGCCATGATCTCCTGCTCTTTGGCGGTAACCAGGGTGTCGATCTCGGCGATATGCTTGTCGGTGACCTTCTGCACGTCGGCTTCGGCGCGCTTCTGGTCGTCTTCCGACGCGAGCTTGTCCTTGACGAGCTTCTTCACGGCGTCGTTCGCGTCGCGGCGCAGGTTGCGCACGGCCACCTTGGCGCCCTCGCCCTCGCTACGCGCGAGCTTGGTCATTTCCTTGCGGCGCTCTTCGCTCATGGGCGGCATGGGCACGCGGATGAGGTCGCCCATGCTCGCGGGGTTCAGGCCCAGGTCGCTTTCGCGGATGGCCTTCTCGATCTTGGCGCCCATGCCCTTTTCCCAAGGCTGGACGCTGATGGTGCGCGAATCGAGCAGGGCCACGTTGGCCACCTGCGACAGCGGCACTTGCGAGCCGTAGTACTCGACGTGGATGGTGTCCAGCAGCGCCGGGTTGGCGCGGCCCGTGCGGATCTTGGCGAGGTTGTTCTTGAATGCCGCGATGGACTGGTCCATCTTGGTTTCGGTGGTCTTCTTGATATCAGCGATGGTCATGTTTGGCTCCTTCTCAAGCGTACACCAGCGTGCCCTCATCCTCGCCCATCACCACGCGCTGCAGTGCGCCGTGCTTGACGATGGAGAACACGCGGATCGGCAGCTTCTGGTCGCGGCACAGCGCGAACGCGGTGGCGTCCATGATGCCCAGGTTGCGCGCGATGGCCTCGTCGAACGAGAGCTTGGCGTAGCGCGTGGCCGAGGGGTCTTTGTTCGGGTCGGCGGTGTACACGCCGTCCACCTTGGTGGCCTTGAGCACCAGTTCGGCGCCGATCTCCGCGCCGCGCAGCGCGGCCGCCGTGTCGGTGGTGAAGAAGGGGTTGCCCGTGCCGGCGGCGAACACCACCACCTTGCCCTCTTCGAGGTATTGCAGCGCCTTGGGGCGCACGTAGGGCTCGACCACCTGCTCGATGGCGATGGCGGACATCACGCGCGCCGTCAGGCCCTGCTTGTCCATCGCGTCGGCCAGGGCCAGCGCGTTCATCACGGTGGCCAGCATCCCCATGTAGTCGGCGGTGGCGCGGTCCATGCCGACCGAGCCGCCCGCCACGCCGCGGAAGATGTTGCCGCCGCCGATCACCACCGCCACCTGGACGCCCAGGCGGGTGATGGCGGCTACCTCTTCCACCATGCGGACGATGGTGGCGCGGTTGATGCCGAAGGCGTCGTCGCCCATCAGGGCCTCACCAGACAACTTGAGCAGGATGCGCTTGTGGGCCGGTGCGGCGGTAGACATAGGCGATTTCTCCAAAGGCGGTTTCGATGGTGGCGGGTGGATAAAGTTGCGCAGTTTTTTACGCTGCGGCAGCCTTGGCGGCGGCCACCTGGGCAGCCACTTCGGCGGCGAAGTCGTCGGCCTTCTTCTCGATGCCTTCGCCCACCACGTAGAGGGTGAAGCCCTTCACGGTGGTGTTGGCGGCCTTGAGCATGGCGGCCACGGTCTGCTTGCCGTCGGCGGCCTTCACGAAGACCTGGTCGGCCAGCGAGACTTCCTTGAGGTACTTCTGCACGGCGCCGTCGATGCGCTTGGCGGTGATCTCGGCGCTTTGCGCGGGCTTGCCGGCGGCCACGAGTTCCTTGTTGGCTTCGTCGGCCTTGCCTTCGGCCACGGCGCGCTCCTTGGCGATCAGCTCGGCGGGCACGTCGGCGCTGGTCAGGGCCACAGGCTTCATGGCGGCCACGTGCATGGCCACGTCCTTGGCGGCGGCGGCGTCACCGTCGAACTCCACGACCACGCCGATGCGCGAGCCGTGCAGGTACGAGGCCAGGTTGGAGCCGCTGAAGCGCTTGAAGCGGCGGAACGACATGTTCTCGCCGATCTTGCCGATCAGGCCCTTGCGCACGTCTTCCAGCGTGGGGCCGAAGCTGTCCTGCTCGTAGGCCAGCGCGCCCAGGGCGGCCACGTCGGCGGGGTTGTGCTTGGCGACCAGCTCGGCGGCGGCCTTGGCCATGGCGATGAAGCTGTCGTTCTTGCTCACGAAGTCGGTTTCGCTGTTCACTTCGATCAGCGCGCCGGTGGTGCCGTCGATGAAGCTGGCGACCACGCCTTCAGCCGTCACGCGCGCGGCGGCCTTGCCAGCCTTGGTGCCCAGCTTCACGCGCAGCAGCTCTTCCGCCTTGCCCAGATCGCCGTCGGCCTCGGTCAGGGCCTTCTTGCATTCCATCATGGGGGCGTCGGTCTTGGCGCGCAGTTCGGCGACCATGCTTGCGGTAATTGCAGCCATTGTTTTTTCTCCGTATTCAGTTCAGTGGGTTAAAAAAAAGGGGGCGACATGGCCCCGCTTTTTTTCGTAGCCTTGGAAATCAGGCAGCGGACTCTTGCACTTCCACGAATTCGTCCGACGAGCCTTCCGAGGCGGCCTTGGCCACTTCGGTCACGGCATTGGCGCGGCCTTCGAGGATGGCGTCGGCGATGCCGCGGGCGTACAGCGCCACGGCCTTGGCCGAGTCGTCGTTGCCGGGGATCACATAGTCGATGCCTTCGGGCGAGTGGTTGGAGTCCACCACGCCGATCAGCGGAATGCCCAGCTTCTTGGCTTCGGCCACGGCGATCTTGTGGAAGCCCACGTCGATCACGAAGATCGCGTCGGGCAGCGCAGCCATGTCCTGGATGCCGCCGATATCCTTTTCGAGCTTGGCGATTTCACGGGTGAACGTGAGTTGCTCTTTTTTGCTCATCGAGTCGAGGCCCGCTTCCTGCTGGGCCTTCATGTCCTTCAGGCGCTTGATCGAGGTCTTGACGGTCTTGAAGTTGGTCAGCATACCGCCCAGCCAGCGCTGGTCGACGTAGGGCACGCCAGCGCGCTGCGCCTGCTCGGCCACCAGTTCGCGCGCCTGGCGCTTGGTGCCCACCATCAGGATGGTGCCGCGGTTGGCGGCCAGCTGCTTGACGAACTTCTGCGCATCCTGGAACAGCGGCAGCGACTTTTCCAGGTTGATGATGTGGATCTTGTTGCGATGGCCGAAGATATACGGGGCCATCTTGGGGTTCCAGAAGCGGGTTTGGTGGCCGAAGTGGACACCGGCTTCCAGCATTTCGCGCATGGTGACGGACATAAATTGCTCCAAAGGTTGGGTCTAGAATCCAGCCCGACATTTGCGCTCTTGCCGAAGCAAAAGCCGCAACACCTTGATAGGGCTGGTTCGCGATTGGTTCCCGCCGAGGACGCCTCAGCAAAAACCCGAAGATTCTAGCACGCCCATGCGCCCTGCTCCCGCCGCCTCCATTCCGCCCCGCACACCAGGGAAACACTCCTGAATTCATAGCTGCTTGCGCTCACCCCACAAGGGCTGGCAGCCTTTTTTCTTCAAAACCCATGAGAATCGTCATCGTAGGGGCCGGCATCGTCGGCATCACCACCGCCTACGAACTGGCGCGCGACGGCCACGAAGTCGTGGTGCTGGAGCAGCGCAGCGCCGTGGCCGAGGAGGCCAGCTTCGCCAACGCGGGCCTGCTCGCCCCCGGCCTGCTGCGCCCCTGGGCCGCGCCGGGCGTGTTCGGCCCGGCGCGCTGGCCGCTGCTGGGCCCCAAGGCGCTGGTGCGCATTGCCAGCGGCGCCTCGCGCGCCGACCTGCAATGGCTCTGGCGCTGGCGGCAGACGGCGCAGCACAACGCCCGCTCCCTGGCGCAAGGCGCCCTGCCCCCGGCTCTGGCGGCGCTGGAGGAATTGGCCCGCTACAGCCAGGCGCGCCTGCGCCAGACGCTGGAAGCCCTGCAACTCGACCCCGAAATCCAGCGCGGCGGCCTGGTGCTGCTGCGCACCGAGCAGGAGCACGCCGCCCTCGCCCCCCTGGCACAACTGCTGCGCGACGCGGGCCTGCCCCTGGATTGGCTGGACGCCGACGCCGCCCGCCGCCTCGAACCCGGCCTGTCGCCCCACACCCCGCTGGCGGGCGCGCTGCACCTGCCCGAAGCCGAGGCGGGCAACTGCCGCCTGCTCGCGCTGATGCTGCGCCAGGCCGCGCAGGAACTGGGCGTGCGCTTCATCTTCAACGCCCAGGTCGCCCGCCTGCACCATGCGCCCACCGGCGTGCAGCTGGCGGGCGAAACCGCCGCGCGCCATTGCGACGCCGTGGTGCTCTGCGCGGGCATGGCCTCTGCCGCCCTGCTGCGCCCGCTGGGCCTGCGCCTGCCGCTGACGGCCCTGCACGGCTATACCCTCAGCGCATCGCTGCGCGAAGAACTGCACGCCCCGCAGGGCAGCGTGATGGACGCGGCGCGCCAGATCAGCATTGCCCGCCTGGGCCTGCGCATCCGCGTGGGCGGCGGCGCGGAACTGGGCGGCGGCAGCGAAGAGCGCCACGAACCCACGCTGGCGCGCCTGTACGCAACGCTGACCGACTGGTTCCCCGGCGGCGCACAACTGGCCGACAACGTGCAGGTCTGGCGCGGCATCCGCGCCATGCCGCCTGACGGCCTGCCCGTGCTGGGCGCGAGCGGTCTGACGGGCCTGTGGCTGAACCTGGGCCACGGCGACAGCGGCTGGGCGCTGGCGAGCGGCGGCGCGCGCCTGCTGGCCGACCTGATCGCGCAGCGCGAACCCGAAACGGCGCACGAAGCCTTCGCCTTGCAACGGTTCTGACCATGCTGCGCCTGCAACCTACCCAACGCGCACCGCTGTTCAGCCAGGACGCCACGCGCCGCATCGAAGAATCTGCCAAGGCGGCCCTGCCACCCTACACATTGATGCAGCGCGCGGGCGAAGCCACGGCCCGGCTGGCCCGGGCGCTGGCACCCCATGCGCGCGATATCTGGGTGGCCTGTGGCGGCGGCAACAACGGCGGCGACGGGCTGGAGGCCGCCCTGCACCTGCACCAATCCGGCTGCCGCGTCCGCGTGACCTGGCTGGGCACGCCCGACCACCTGCCTGCCGATGCCCTGCGCGCCTGGGAACGCGCCCGCGCTGCAGGTGTGGCCTTCGTCGATACGCCGCCCGCCCAGGCCGACCTGTGCATAGATGCCTTGCTGGGCCTGGGCTTGACCAGCGCCGAGCGCCCCGTCAACCCCCGTTTACGTGACTGCCTGGACGCCCTGCACACCCATGCCGCCCTCGTGCTGTGCATTGACCTGCCGTCGGGCCTTCTCGCCGATACAGGCCAATACGCTCCCGGCCTGGCACCCTGCACGCCGCCCCGCTCCACACGCCACACCCTCAGCCTGCTCACCCTCAAACCCGGCCTGTTCACCGGCACAGGGCGCGATGCGGCGGGCACCGTCTGGTTCGATGACTTGGGCGTTGCCGCCGATGCCAAGCCCCCCTGCGCCTGGCTGCCCGGGGCCCCGCAACCCGCCCCGCGCCTGCACGCCAGCCACAAAGGCAGCTACGGCGACGTCGCCGTGGTCGGTGGCAGCGCAGGCATGGCAGGCGCCGCCTTGCTTGCGGCCAGCGCGGCCCTGCGTGGCGGCGCGGGGCGCGTGTTCGCGGCGCCGCTCGATGGCGGCTTGGCGCTGGACGTAACACAGCCCGAACTGATGCTGCGCCGCTTCGACGCGCTGGACATGGCGCAATCCACCGTGGTCTGCGGCTGCGGCGGCGGAGAAGCCGTGCAGGCCGTGCTGCCCCAGGTGCTGGCCCAGGCCCCGCGCCTGGTGCTGGACGCCGACGCGCTCAACGCCATTGCCGCCGCCCCGGCGCTGCAACGGCAATTGGCCGAGCGCACCGGCCCCACCGTTCTGACTCCCCACCCGCTCGAAGCCGCGCGCCTGCTGCACACCACCACCGACCAGGTGCAAGCCCAGCGCCTGCAGGCCGCGCAGCAACTGGCCGACCGCTTTCGCTGCGCCGTGGCGCTCAAGGGCTCGGGCACCGTCATCGCGGCGCCGGGCTGCGTGCCGGCCATCAACCCCACGGGCAATGCACTGCTCGCCACGGCAGGCACGGGCGACGTGCTGGCGGGCCTGACCGGGGCGCGGCTGGCCGCAGGGCTCAGCGCCTTCGATGCTGCCTGCGCCGCCTGCTGGCGGCACGGCCATGTGGCGGATACCTGGCCCGCAGACCAGGCGCTCACGGCATCCGCGCTGGCACGCCGTCTTTCAGCCTAGAAACGACAGTTGGACGCGCCCGCCAGTGCCGTGCTCGGCGTGCCAGGCAAGGCGCGACGACGCGGCGCACTCCTGTGCGCAAGGAGGAGCAACGCTGCATGGCGCGGCGAGCACGGTGCTGGCGGGTGCGTAGCGTGTTCACCTCACAAGTGAACGTCAACGAAGCAACAAACGGCAATATTCATGCGGCTCTCATGAAGATGGCCAGCGGTCAACTGCCGTTTCTAGGCTCAACGTTTTGACTTGCGCCCCTTCTTGGGCTGCGCGGCCCGCTTTTCCGCCTTGGGCGCCTCCGCCTTCTTGGCCGCCCTCTTCGCGGACTTCTTGGCCGGCGCCGCCGCAGGCGCCGCGCCCTTGTCGCGCAGCGCGCGGGCCATCAGTTCCTCGCCCTCGCGCACCAGGCGGAAGTCGATCTTGCGCCCGTCCAGGTCCACGCGGCTGACCTGCACGCGCACGCGGGTGCCGATGGCGTAGCGGATGCCGGTGCGCTCGCCGCGCAGTTCCTGCCGCGCCTCGTCGAACTTGAAGTATTCGCCGCCCAGTTCGGTGATGTGCACCAGCCCTTCGACGTACAGGGCGTCCAGCGTGACGAAGATGCCGAACGTGGTGACCGCGCTGACCACGCCGCTGTACTCCTCGCCCAGGTGCTCGCGCATGTACTTGCACTTGAGCCAGGCTTCCACGTCGCGGCTGGCCTCGTCGGCGCGGCGCTCGTTGGCGCTGCAGTGCAGGCCCGCGGCCTCCCATGCCTGGGTTTCGGCCACCGACACGGCTCCGTCGGCCTTGAGGGGTTTGCGCGGGCGCAGCGTGGGCGCGGCCACGCGCGATGCGAGCCGCTTGGCCAGCTTGGCCTGCGCCTCGCCCGGTGTGGGCAGCGCGGGCAGCTGGTAGCGCTTGCCGGCCAGGATGGCCTTGATGACCCGGTGCACCAGCAGGTCGGGGTAGCGCCGGATGGGGCTGGTGAAGTGCGTGTACGCCTCGAACGCCAGGCCGAAGTGGCCGCTGTTGATCGGCGTGTAGATGGCCTGCTGCATGGAGCGCAGCAGCATGGTGTGGATCTGCTGCGCGTCGGGCCGGTCTTTCGTCGCCTCGGCAATGGTCTGGAACTCGGCGGGCTTGGGGTCGTCGCTGATCGACAGGCCCACGCCCATGGCCTTGAGGTAGTTGCGCAGGATGTCCTGCTTCTCGGGCGTGGGGCCTTCGTGCACGCGATACAGGCCGGGCTGACCGCCCTGGGCGATGAAATCGGCGCTGCACACGTTGGCGGCCAGCATGGCCTCTTCGATCAGGCGGTGCGCGTCGTTGCGGGTGCGCGGCACAATTTTCTCGATGCGGCCGTTGTCGTCGCAGACGATCTGCGTCTCGGTGGTCTCGAAGTCCACCGCGCCGCGCCGCCCGCGTGCCGTCAGCAGGGCGCGGTACACGTCGTGCAGGTTCAGCAGATCCTGCACGCGCTCCTGCCGCCGCTGCGCCTCGGGGCCGCGCGTGTTGGCCAGGATGGCCGCCACCTCGGTGTAGCTGAAGCGCGCGTGGCTGTGCATCACCGCCGGGTAGAACTGGTAGGCCGTGACTTCGCCATTGCCGCTGACCAGCATGTCGCAAACCATGCACAGCCGGTCCACGGCGGGGTTGAGCGAGCACAGGCCATTGCTCAGTTTCTCGGGCAGCATAGGAATCACGCGGCGCGGAAAGTACACGCTGGTGGCGCGGTCGTAGGCGTCCACGTCGATGGGGCTGCCGGTCTGCACGTAGTGGCTCACGTCGGCGATCGCCACCAGCAGGCGCCAGCCCTTGGTCCTGCCCACCTTGGCGGGCTCGCAGTACACGGCGTCGTCGAAGTCGCGCGCGTCCTCGCCGTCGATGGTGACCAGGGGCACGTCGGTCAGGTCGATACGGCGCTTCTTGTCGGCGGCGCGCACCTTGTCGGGCAGCGCCTTGGCCTCGGCCAGGCAGGCTTCGGAGAATTCATGCGGCACGCCGTACTTGCGCACGGCGATCTCGATCTCCATGCCGGGGTCGTCCACCTCGCCCAGCACCTCGGTCACGCGGCCCACGGGCTGGCCGTAGAGCGCGGGCGGCTCGGTGAGTTCGACGACGACCACCTGCCCGGTCTTGGCGGCGCCGGTGGCGTCCTTGGGGATGAGCACGTCCTGGCCGTAGCGCTTGTCCTCGGGCGCTACCAGCCACACGCCGCTTTCCTGCAGCAGCCGCCCGATGATGGGCTGCTTGGGCCGCTCGATGATCTCGACCACGCGCCCCTCGGGCCGCCCGCGCCGGTCATGGCGCACGATGCGCACGCGCACCCGATCCTTGTGCAGCACTGCGCGCATTTCGTTGGGAGGGAGGTAGATGTCGGCTTCACCGTCGTCGCGCTGCACGAAGCCGTGGCCGTCGCGGTGCCCCTGCACGCTGCCTTCGAGTTCTTGCGACAAAGGCGCCAGCGGCGCAAGGGAAGCGTTCGGGGTCGTTTTTTTGATATACAATCTGAGTCTTTCCGTGCGACACGTAACGTGTCGTTCTGAATGAGGTAGCTGCCTCGTTAAATATTAGCAATTTACTCACCCGCCTCGGCGGGCATAAACAGATGCTCGGGTCACCTCGATCATCCCACAGCTTGATCCGTAAGGACGGGCTTTAATAGAAGATAGACGGGCAACCGAGCTATCTCATCAAGGTCACTATCTCGTGACCTTATATTGAAAGCGGCAGAGATGCCGTTTGTGGTGCTCGCGCACATAGCCGACGAGCACGCCACAAGCGGAGCTTTGTCTGCCGCGTGCGCAGCTCGTTTCTGAGTAAACCATTCAGAGCGTCCTGCTCTGATCTGCCTTGTCACACATCCGGCAACGGATCGCTGTGACCTCGCGTGCGACCGCGAGTAGCCTAGGGTGGCATGCAGGGACAGTAATGACCCTGTGTGAAGCCCACCCAACAATGAACCCCTACTTCGGTAGCAGCCACGCCTGCGAGGGCGTGACTGGAAGCTGCCAGCAGAAAGGCGGCCGAGGGGGCTAGGCTAGTTCCATATGGGCAACATAAGTGAACCATCGTCAGAACCTGGGTGAAGATTGAACGGCCAAATCTGCTGATAGGCCGTAACCAAAAGGTGCGCTGCTGGCTGTTCCTGTGGAAAGTGGGAATACGTCGTCAACATGCAGCCCCAGGAAAGGTGGGCCCTAAATGGACAGATCTAAGCGGCGCAAGCCGCCAAGATCGGTAGGCCAGGGAACGTGGTAAGCCCCACCATCCGCCCGCGTGCTTCGGCATGCAGGCAGGGAAGCCGTAAGGCAACCTGTTGGATGAGGGGGTATGGGATGGTGGAAAAAGCGAACGGCTGCCTGTAACGGGTGGCATAGGGGTTCCAACTTTGCCCCAACGCGAAAAGCGTGCAGACTTCCACTTGGTGCAACCGTTGCGAGACGGCTGTCTAAGTTCAATCGACCCCGAAGGGATGCTCAATTCCCCTTTCGGGGGAGAAGTGCGTCCTCGGCGGGTCTAACTCAATGAGGAAAGCATGAGAAAACTTGCTGGCAACAGTGAGTCTGTGTCCTCACGCGAACCCGCCGACTGGCACGCCATTGACTGGCAGCGAGTTGAACGGTTCGTGAGAACGACGCAGCAAAAGATCGCGAAGGCGACGCAAGAACGGGACTGGAGGCGGGTGAAAGCCCTCCAACGGTCCTTGAATCACTCATTCTCCGCCAGGGCACTGGCGGCAAGGCGAGTGACCGAAAACCAAGGCAAGCGGACACCTGGTGTCGATGGCCAGCTTTGGGATTCACCTGCCCTGAAACGGGCGGCGATTGATAAGTTGAAACGGCAAAGAGGGTACAGACCCCTGCCCCTGCGGCGGGTCTACATCCCCAAGGCAAATGGAAAGGAGCGCCCCCTGGGCATCCCAACCATGCGCGACAGAGCCATGCAGGCACTGCACCTGCTGGGGCTGGAACCTGTGGCAGAAGCCACGAGCGACCTGAACTCCTATGGGTTCAGGAGGAATCGCTCGACAGCGGACGCCATGGGCCAGTTGTTCGTGAACACATCCAGGAAGGCTTCGGCCCAATGGGTGTTGGAGGCGGACATCAAGGGCTGTTTCGACCACATCAATCACGACTGGCTGGTGCGTCACGTTCCCATGAACAAGACAATCCTTACCAAGTGGTTGAAATCAGGGGTAGTCCACCAGGGCCGCCTCTCGCCGACCGAAGAAGGAACGCCGCAAGGCGGAACCATCTCGCCAACCTTGGCGAACATCTGTCTGAACGGGCTCGAATCAGGCTTGGCTGCGCACCTCAAGGCGCGGTTCAGGTCGCGAGTCTTGAAGCTGAAAGTCAATGTGGTCCGCTATGCGGACGATTTCGTTGTCACTGGCGAATCAAAAGAGCTGCTGGAGACCGAAATCAAACCATGGATAGAAGCATTCCTTGCACAACGAGGGCTGCAACTATCTGTGGAAAAGACAAAAGTCGTACACATTGAGGAAGGCTTTGATTTCCTGGGTTGGAACTTCCGCAAGTACGGAGGAAAACTGCTCATCAAACCAAGCAAGAAGAACGCGCAAGCGTTTTACAGCAAGGTCAGGGAGATCGTGAAGACACATGCGATGGTGAAGCAGGAGGATCTCATCGCCAAACTGAACCCTATCCTGCGGGGCTGGGCGCAGTACCACCATCCGGTGGTGGCAAAAGAAACCTTCAACAAGATGGACAACTTGATCTACTGGCGGCTTGTCCGCTGGGCGAGACGGCGCCATCCAAACAAGTCCCCGAAGTGGTGCGCGAACCGTTACTGGCAGCGCATCAACGAGAGGAATGAGTTCGCTGCAACCGTCAAGACGGCAGAAGGTTCACTCACGAAAAGGCTGTTGAAGCTCGCGGATACAGAGATCGTGAGGCACGAGAAGATCAAGGCGGACTACAACCCCTTTGATCCATCATGGGAAGCGTACGGCGAGAAGTTGAGGACAAAGCGCATGCTGCGAAGCATCGCGTACAAGGCCGAGACAACCATGCTGTATGTGTCCCAGGCGGGGCAATGCGCACTGTGCGCACAGCCCCTGGACTACGAGAGCGGATGGCACGACCACCACATTGTCCGCAAGGTGGATGGCGGGTCAGATGCTCTCTACAACCGGGTGCTCCTGCATCCGGTCTGCCACATCAGACTGCACGCCTTGGGTCTGACGGTAGCGAAACCGGCCCCGCAAGGGGCTTCGAGTCCGAGGGAGGCGAAAACTTAGGGTACAATCTAGGTCTTCGCACAACACGGACTGTGTTGTGCTTGAGCCGGATGCGGTGAAAGTCGCAAGTCCGGTTCTTAGGGGGGGATGGTTCAGTAATGAACTGTCCCTACCCTCCTGAAATGCCCAGGTGGCGGAATTGGTAGACGCACTAGTTTCAGGTACTAGCGAGTAACATCGTGGAGGTTCGAGTCCTCTCCTGGGCACCAAGTTTAACGATGAAAGCCGTCAAGAAATTGACGGCTTTTGTTTTTCCGGAGAGCATTAAAATTTACGCTATAATTTGAATCTTTCCTGAAATGCCCAGGTGGCGGAATTGGTAGACGCACTAGTTTCAGGTACTAGCGAGTAACATCGTGGAGGTTCGAGTCCTCTCCTGGGCACCAAATACAAAAGGCCGTTGCAACCGCAACGGCCTTTTTCTTTGTCCGCGTTGATCCGCGTTGCTTTGGTTTGGCCCACGGCGTTCGCCGTGGGCGCTTCCATCACTTGCGCAGCAGCGCCTTGAGCACGTTCTGCAAGCGGCGCGCATTGGCGGCATCGCTCGCGCTGGCCAGCACGCGGGCGGCGTCCTGGCCCCAGGTCTGCAGCGGGGCCGGGTCGTTGCGGCGCGTGAGCAGCTGCAGTTGCAGCGCGCGGCGCGCGGCCAGCTGGTCGGCGGGGGTGGGCACTTCGGCGGCCATTTCCAGGCGCAGCAGCGGTTCGCCGGCATCGCCCGAAGGGGCCGACGACAGCGCCTGCGCCCAGGCCGTGCGCACCCCTGCGCTCACGCGGCCACCGAGTTCCTGCGTGCTGGGCAGTTGCGCGGCGTCGCGCTGTTCCCAGGCCGTCAGCAGTTGCGTCAGCGCCTCGCCATGCGCTTGCGCGGCGAGTTTCTTCAGCGCGTGCTGGGCGTGCTCCATGGCATCGCGCTGGGCGCGGAAGGCGGCGTCGCCCAGGCGCGGGCCACGGTCTTCGCGCGGCGGACGGTCGCCGAAACGGCTGCCTCCCCGGTCATCGCGGCGGTCGCCACGCTCAGTGCGGCGGGCGTCCTTGCGGTCGCCGGGGCGGCCTGCGGCGGCGGGCGCGTCACGCTTCATGCCGGGGCGATCGTCGCCGCGCACGGCCACCACGGGGCGGGCGGGCTTGGCCGCAGGCGCTTCTTCTGCTACGGTTTCAGTAGCTGCTTGCGCTTGTCCCTCCTGGGCTGGAGGCTGATCTGGCTCGGATTTCTCGGCCTGGGCGCGCAGCGCGGTTTCCAGCGCCTGCATGGCGGCGCGGATTTGCTGGGCGTCGCCGCCGGCATTGGCGGCTTCGAGGGCCTTGGAGGCGTCGAGCACGGCACGGTCGCGGGCGCTGAGTTCACCGACCGCCCGCTCGCGCTCGGCGCTCTTGCGGTTGAACGCCTCGTCGATGGGCTTGCGGAAGGCGTCCCAGAGTTTTTGCTCGTGCTTGCGCTCCAGCGGCACGGACTGGGCCTCGGCCTGCCAGCGCTGTTGCAGGGCCTTGACGGCGTCGATGCGCAAGGCGGCTGCGCCCAGCTGCGTGGCCTCTTCGATCATGGCGTGGCGGCGGGCCAGACTGTCTTTCTTGGCGGCTTCCAGGGGCGCGCTGGCGTCGTGCAGGGCCTGCTTCCACAGCGGCTGCAGTTCGGCGAACACCTTTTCGCCCACGTGGCCACCGTCGCGCCAGCGGTCGGCGAACTGGTGCAGGGCGCGGTTGACGGCCTTCCAGTCGGTGCTGGCGGCGTTGGCGGCGGCCCAGGCTTTCACTTCGTCGATGAGAGCCAGGCGCGAAGTCTTGTGCTCCGCCGCCTCGGCGCGCACCTTGGCCAGCCAGTCTTCCACCACCTTGTGCGCGGCGTTGCAGGCTTCGTCGAACTTGCGCCACAGCGCATGGTTGGCGGGGCCGCCCTGGTCGGCCTGCTTCCACTGCTCGCGCAGGTTGCGCAGGGTTTCCTGCATCTTGCGGCCGCCCAGCGCCTGGCCTTCGGGGCGCTGCAGCAGCGCCTCGGCCTTGGCGACGAGGTCTTCGCGCACCTGGTCGGCGCTCCAGCGCTGCCAGCCTTCGAGTTCACCGGCGGCCACCAGGGCCTGGTGGACCTGCTGCTCCAGCGTGGCGTCGATGTGGCGGCCCTGGGTCTTGAGCACGGCGCGCAGCGCGGCGGCGGCGCCCATGCTGGCCTTGCCGTGGCCTTCGGCGGTTTCGGCCTCCAGCTTGGCGAGGGCTTCGCGCACGGCCTGCTGGGCTTTTTCGATGACGGCGGGGTCGGTCTTGGGCTTGGGGGGGCGCGCGGGTTTTTCGGCGGCTGCCGCTGCAGCGGCTTCGGTCGGCTGGCCGCGTGCCACGCGCAGTTCGTCGGCCCACACGGGCACGGGCGGCAGGGGGGCGTTCGCGTCCGCGGCAGCGGCTGCGGTCAGGGCCAGGGCGGACTGGAAGGCGTCCCACACCACCAGCAACTGGCTGCGCGAGGCGTCGAGCAGGGGCGGAAAGCGCGCGTCCACGCTGGGCCAGTTGGTGTCGCCGGTGAGCGCCTGGGCCTGCTCCTGCCAGCGCGCCACGTCGGTTTGCAGCGGCGCAAGCGCGGCCTGGGCACCGGCCCAGGGTTTGGTGGACAGCACTTCGATGCGCTGCGCCAGCAGCACGGCGGCTTCGCGCTGCACCTGCACGCGGTGCTGCAGGTCTTCGATGACCTTCACGCGCTCGGCCAGTTGCACCTTGACGCCCGCCAGCGGCTCGCGCGACAGCGGCGCGCCGGCCTTGGCGGCGTCGCGCTGCCAGGCCATGGCGTCGGCAATGTTCAGGCGCGGCGCGGCCAGCAGGGCCTGGGCCTTGTCTGCCCATTCCTGGGCGATGGCCTCCTGGCCCTTGGCGCGGCGGATTTCGTCCAGCCGCTCGCGGATGGCGCGGGCCGCGCCCTTGTCGCGCGCGGACAGTTCCTTGAACACCTCTTGCAACTGCTCGGGCGCGGGCTGGGTGGCCAGCCAGTCGCGGATGCGCGCGGCGCGCTCGCCCGAGGTGGCGGCCGAGAACGCGCCGCCCGTGAGCGCGTCGAGCGGGTGCGGCTCGGAGATCTTGGCGGCAACGGGCGCCGGGGTGGCTTCAGGGGCTTCGGACATTTTTTTGGAGAAAGGGAACATGGGTGTGCAAATGGGGACGGCCCGGCGACCCCCAAGGGGTTGCCGGGCCAAGCGCCTATTGTTACCGGGATTTGAGGAAGAACTTATTGCGTCGCCAGCGAGAGCTGCGCGCGCGGCTTCCAGTCCTTGTCGGTGCTATTGGTTTTCACGGCGCCCAGGAACAACCGGTCCAGCGGCACCTTGTGGGCCGCCAGGTAGTCGCGCACGGCCACGCCACGGGCCACGGCCAGCTCGCGCATGGCGTCGTCGGGCACAGGAATGCTGGCGAGCAGCAGCGACTCCATCTCGGCCTGGGGCAGGTCCTTGGCCATGCCGACGAGGTTGCGCGGCTTGGGGATGTCGGCGCGGCGGTACACCTCCTTGAGCAGCGCGGGCGCTTCCTCGGGCGTGACCGGGGCCACGTCGGCGGCGGCCTGGCCGCTGCGCATGGCGGCGCTGCGCTTTTGCGCCAGCATCAGGGCTTGCAGGCGGGCCTTCTTCCAGCCCTCGCGCTCGCTCTCCAGCTGGGCTTCGCCGGTCACGGTGAGCTGGAGGGCGGCGCGGTCGGCCAGCGACTTGGCGATCTTGTCGAGCCGCGCGCGGGCCGCGTCGTCCAGCACGGCGCTGCCGGGAGCGAAGACGATGTCGCCCTGGTCATCCGCGCTGCCGCCGCCGAAGGCCCCGGCCAGCAGCGAGAACGGCGCGGTCACGGCCTTCATGATGATGTTGCCGATGATCTTGAAGATGACCGGGCCGATGCTGAACTGCGGGTCGTTGAGCGAACCGCTGATGGGCAGGTCGAGGTCGATGACGCCATTGCGGTCGGCCAGCAGCGCCACGGCCAGGCGCACGGGCAGGCTGGCGGGCGCGCCCTCCACGGGGTCGCCGAAGGTCAGCTGGTTGAGCACCAGCTTGTTCTTGGCGGTGAGCTGGCCGTTGGGCTCGACCTTGTAGGCCACGTCCATGCTGAGCTTGCCGCGCTCTATGCCGTGGCCCGCGTATTTCACGGTGTAGGGCGAGAGCGGGGGCAGTTCCAGGTCGCGCACCTTGCCCACGATGTCCAGCGCCAGTGGCTTGGCCAGCGGGTTGAGCTTGCCGGTGACTTCGAGCGACGCCGTGCCCTCGGCGCGTCCGCGCAGTTCGAGGTCGGCCAGTTCCGGGGCCGCGCCGCCCGTGGGCGGCACGGACGAGAAGGCGCTCAGGCGGCCATTGAGTTCGCTCAGGTCCGCCGTGTAGTTGGGCTTGATGAAGTAGTCCGAAAAGCGCACGGTGCCGCCGGTGAGCGAGACGGGGCCGAAGCGGATGACCGGGGCATTGGGGTCTGCCGCCGTAGCCTGCGCCTGCGCCTGCGCCACCGCGGGAGCCGAGGCCGCGGCCGCCGGCGCCGATGCACCCGCGGCAGGGGCCTCGGCCGCCGCCGCGTTCGCGGGGTGCTTGACCAGGTCTTGCAGGTTGATGCGCCCCGTGTCCTGCACGATCACCCGGGCGAAGAAGTCGTTGAGCGAGGTCTCGCGCACATCGACCTGCAGGGGCTTGCCGGGCGCCAGCGCCACGTTCACGCCGCGCAGGCCCAGGGACTTCCAGTTCAGCAGGTCGTCCTGCCGCGCCAGGCCCCGGGGCGCGGGGCTGTCCTGCCCTGCCTTGGGGGTTGTGAGCAGGGCGGAGCGCACGCGCAGGTCGTCCAAGGCGGCGTCGCCCAGCACGCGCACGGCGGGGCCTTTGGCATCCGCCGCGAACTTGACCGAGCCCTTGAAACTGCCGTCCGCGCGCAGGATGCGCACGTTGAGCGCGTCCGCCGCGTAAGGCTCGAACACGTGCAGCGGCAGCTGGGTGGCCAGCACCTTGCCTTCGGCGGCCAGGGGGGCCAGGCTCAGGGTGCCGTCGTATTCGAGCTTGCCCGGCTCGGCGGCGCGGTTGCTGACGGCCCCCAGGCGGGCCGCCACGGTGAGGCGCGAGGGCTTGGCGGTCTTGGCCGCCAGGGGGGCAAAGTCTTCCAGACGCAGCTTGACGCCGGACAGGGCCAGCGCCACGGGCTTGGCGGGCTGCGCATCGTGCAGGGCGGCGGCGCCGCCGTCGATGTCCAGCGCGCCCAAGTGCACGGCCCAGGGCGGCTCCGCCGTCTTGGCCGCCTGGGCCTTGGCGTTTTGCGCCGGTTGCGGGGCCACTTTCGGGGTGGATGTGGCGCGCATCCACTGCTCGGCCATCCAATGCCCTTCCTTGTCCCGCACCGCCAGGGCCCGGGGCTGGGTGAGCGTGAGGCGCTCCACCTCCACGACGCGGCGCAGCAGGTCGATGCGGGCGTTGTCCACTTGCAGCGCCTTGAGTTCGGCCAGGCTGTCTTTGCCGCGCATGGCCACGCCCGGCAGGCCCGCGCCCGCGCAGGTGGCCTTGGCCGGGCAGGACAGCGCCACATCCGCCAGCGACAGGCGCGCAATCTGCGCCACCACGGCGGGTCCATTCCAGGCCAGGCCCAGGTCGGTGTCCAGTTGGCCCGCCAGGCTGGGCGTCAGTTGCTCGGCCAGGTACGGGGCGCCCAGCGCCAGCGGCAGGGAGCGCACCGAGGCGGCGACTTTGCCCAGGCGGTCGGTGGCCTGGCCTTCGAAGTCGATGCGGGCGGGACCGGTCTTGCCCGCACCCAGCTGCGCGCGGCCCGAAAATTGCAGCGGCTTGGCAAAGGGCACGGCGATGGCATGGGCCTCCGCGTCCAGCCCGGTGAGCGCCAGTTGGGCCCCGCCCGCCACCGCGTCATCCTGCCAGTCCACCTGCGCGCCGTGCACGGCCACGCGGTCCACGGCCATCTGCCAGCCGCCCTCTTCTTTGCTGGCGGGTTTTTCCGCGGGTTTCTCACTCGGAGCGGCAGAGAGGCTGGTCCAGTTGATCCGCCCCTTGCCGTCGCGCGTCGCCCGCACCTTGGGCGCATCGATTTCCACCGCCGTGATGTGGCCGCGCTGCGCCAGTGGCTGCAGATCGGCAATCTGCACCTTCAGCGCGTCAAAGCCCAGCAGCGGCTGCTTCTGCGCGTCGGCCACGCGCACGTCCTTGGCCTGTACGCTGCCGCGCAGGTGGACGGCGGTGGCGGGTGTCTGCTCGAACGAAAGCTGCAAATCCACGTCCAGCACGCCCGACTGCACCCGCACAGGCAGGCTGTCGGGCAGGTAGCCGAGATACGGCCCCAGGTCGAAGCCCGCCAGGCGGATATTGGCATCGGTCTTGCGGCTGGCGAGGAAGGGCGTGCTCTCGGCGTGGGAGTCGAACGTGCTGCCGTTGAGCTTGAACGCCAGCCGGGGCTCTACCTTGATTTCACGCTTCGATTCCAGGTTGCTGACGAAGGGCACGGCGAGCGTCAGGTCGCGCAGTTCCTGGACGCGACCCACGGTGCGGTCGTCGAAGTCCACCGCGCCGCCGTTCAGCGCAATGTTGTAGATGGCGAAGTGCGGCGGAGCGCTGTCCTTGGCGGCAGGCTCCTGGGGCTTGCTGGCAAAGCGCGCCAGGATGTCGTCGATGTCGTAGTGGCCGGGGCTGGTCTGTGCCAGGTGCACTACGGGCGCATCCACCTGCACCGCGTCCAGCACGGGGGCCAGGCGGAACAGCGACTGCGCCTCGGCATCGACGTAGATGCGCTTCACGGCCAGTTGATCGCCCTTGCCGTCGGCCTTGGCAACCGCCAGGTCGTGCACGGTGAGCTCCAGCGACCAGGGCGAGAACTCCACCTTGCCGATGGTCACCTGCCGCCCCAGCGCCTCGCTTGCGAGCTTCTGGCCCTGGCTGCGCAGCAGCGGCGGCACGGCCAGCCAGCCGATGGCCCAGAGCACCAGCACCGCAAGCACGAACCAGGCGGCCCGCCTGGCCCATTTATTGTTTTTGAGGGATTGAATGGACACGCCGACCTCCAGCTAGATGTGCCGGATTGCACCAGAAATCTTCCCGATGCAATTGCAACAGCCCGTAAAAACGAGAAAGCCCGGTGGAGGTTGAAACCAGCCACCGGGCTTGACGGCTGACACAACGGTCCTTGCCATCGGGTTGGGCGACGGGGGAGATGAAGCGTCCCTCGAAGCCAGGGGGCAAGGTATTGCCCCCAAGGGGGTGCCGCGAAGGTACTGCCGTTACCGCGAAAAGCACTGAATGCCTAGGCCGCGAGAGGAAGTCGCCTTGTTGGCGGATGCCGCGCACAGTGGCGGGCAACGACACCTTAGCAAAACGGCGGCGGCAGTTCAATCCTGATTCTCAATGGCCGGTGCGGCGGCGATTGCTTTTGCCCCGATGGATGCGCTCCAACCGCCTCTTACCCCTTACCAATTAGACAACATTTTTATAACAAGTGAATTTCTTAGTATTGACAATGCATAAACACCTCTTCAAAATCCACGCGGTTGAGACGAACTAGTAGAAACCCGAACGCCGCCGACTCCGGCCCTGATCGGTTCGCACCCTGCCTCTGGCGCTGACAGCGCCCCTTGCGAACCCGATGGCGTTCCCCCCATCCAGGCATGAGCCCTGGCCCTGGTCCGCGTGACCTGTGCCCTCCGGAAGCTGGCCTCTGAGAAAGGAAGAATCTCTATGTCAGCGTCAGGAAAAGTGGCTGCTTCAGCGCGCACGTTCGCGTCCGATGTGGCCGATGGTTTTCTGGAAATCACCCACAACGGCTTCGCCCTGCTGGGCTTGGCCGTGGCCTTTGGCGTGTTGACGATGGTGGCGCGCCCCGATCTGCGCCAGTCGAGCGAGGAGCACCTGCGCGGCTGGCTGCAGGCGCGCTACGCCGCGTTGCAGGAGCCGCTGGCCGCGCCCGCGGAGCCCACCGCCATCGAGCGCGCCACGGCGTTCAACCCCAAGGAACTGCCCAAGCAGCAGGCCGCCGTGGCCTACTGGCTCAGCAAGAAGTACCGCGTGGCCCCCGAGCCCGTGGCCGCGCTGGTGTCCGAAGCCTATGAACTGGGTGCGCGCAACAAGCTCGACCCGACGCTGATCCTCGCCATCATGGCGATCGAGTCGAGCTTCAACCCCTTTGCCCAAAGCGCCGTGGGCGCGCAGGGGCTGATGCAGGTGATGACCCGCATCCATACCGACAAGTATGAAAACTTCGGCGGCCATTTCGCCGCGTTCGACCCGGTGAGCAACCTGCGCGTGGGCGTAACCGTGCTCAAGGAATGCATCGCGCGCGCCGGTTCGCTCGAAGGCGGGCTCAAGTACTACGTGGGCGCCGCCAATATGGAAGACGACGGCGGCTACGCGGCCAAGGTGATGGCCGAACACCAGCGCCTGCGCCAGGTGGCCAACGGCAGGAACGTGCCGACCAATAGCACGCAGCCCATGCTCTCCGCCCAGGCCCCTGCCGCCGACAAGGTGGCGATGCTGTCGCCCGGACTCTGAATACTGGCCCGTCGGCTACACTAGCCGGGTACGCGACTGGCGATAGGCGCGGCATTGCAACGATGCCGCCGCTGACGTGGAAACCGACAGGCGGCAACCGCCTGTGAACCACTGGGAAGCGTACCGCTGCCACCGCGCAGCGTTCCGCCGTTCGCCTGGGCAGCCCTTGCTCTCAAGGGACAGTAAGAGCGTGTTTATGGTCTTTTCATGGTGCCCGCAAGGCAGCAAACAGCCGCAATCTAGGCGCGCGCCGCCGCCCATGCTTGTGCCTGGGCAAGGTGCGCAACAACGAGTGCGGCTGTTTGCTGCCTTGCCCGGAAGGTTGCCCCGCAAAGGCAGCGTCTGCGGCGTTGCCCATCCTCGCCGCACATCAGTGCGGCTTGCGGTGGGCGCCTTGCATCCACTGCCTTTGCGGGGCAACGGGCTCCATGAAAAGACCATAAACACGCTCCATTCATAGGACTGCCATGTACCACCGCAATATTCTTGTCGAACAGACCGACCCCGAGCTTTTTGCCGCCATCCAGGCCGAGAACCTGCGCCAGGAGCAGCACATCGAGCTGATCGCCAGCGAAAACTACGCCTCGCCCGCCGTGATGTGGGCCCAGGGCACGCAGCTCACCAACAAATACGCCGAGGGCTACCCCGGCAAGCGCTACTACGGCGGCTGCGAGAACGTGGACGTGGCCGAGCAGCTCGCCATCGACCGCGTGAAGCAGCTCTTCGGCGCCGAGGCCGCCAACGTGCAGGCGCACTGCGGCGCGTCGGCCAACGAGGCGGTGTTCCTCGCCTTCCTCAAGCCCGGCGACACCATCATGGGCATGAGCCTGGCCGAAGGCGGCCACCTGACCCACGGCATGGCGCTGAACATGTCGGGCAAGTGGTTCAACGTGGTTTCCTATGGCCTGAACGCCAAGGAAGAGATCGACTACGACGCGATGGAAGCCAAGGCGCGCGAGCACCGCCCCAAGCTGATCGTGGCCGGTGCCTCGGCCTACTCGCTGCACATCGACTTCGCGCGCTTCGCAAGAATAGCCAACGAAATCGGCGCCATCTTCATGGTGGACATGGCCCACTACGCCGGCCTGATCGCCGCGGGCGTGTACCCCAGCCCCGTGCCGCACGCCGACGTGGTGACCAGCACCACGCACAAGAGCCTGCGCGGCCCGCGCGGCGGCATCATCCTGATGAAGGCCGAGCACGAGAAGGCCATCAACAGCGCCATCTTCCCCGGCCTGCAGGGCGGCCCGCTGATGCACGTGATCGCGGCCAAGGCCGTGGCCTTCAAGGAAGCGCTGTCGCCCGAGTTCAAGACCTACCAGCAGCAGGTCGTCAAGAACGCCGACATCGTGGCCCGCACGCTGACCGAGCGCGGCCTGCGCATCGTGAGCGGCGGCACGCAAAGCCACGTGATGCTGGTGGACCTGCGCGCCAAGGGCATCACCGGCAAGGAAGCCGAGGCGGTGCTGGGCCAGGCCCACATGACGATCAACAAGAACGCCATCCCGAACGACCCCGAGAAGCCGATGGTGACCAGCGGCATCCGCGTGGGC
Source organism: Acidovorax sp. (assembly GCA_047601665.1). Classification (GTDB taxonomy): domain Bacteria; phylum Pseudomonadota; class Gammaproteobacteria; order Burkholderiales; family Burkholderiaceae_C; genus JASGIT01. The sequence goes on along the minus strand of JASGIT010000001.1, from coordinate 3,029,286 downwards.
ACGCCCGCGATGACCACGCGCGGCTTCAAGGACGAGGAGGCGCGCGCCACGGCCCACCTGATCGCCGACGTGCTGGACAACCCGCGCGATGCGGCCAACATCGCCGCCGTGCGCGAGAAGGTGAACGCGCTGACGAGCCGCTTCCCGGTCTACCGCTGATCGGGCCATGCCATGAAGTGCCCCTTCTGCGGCCACCCGGAGACGCAGGTCGTCGAAACCCGCGTGGCCGAGGATGGGGACTTCGTGCGCCGCCGCCGCCAGTGCGGCGGGTGCAACAAGCGCTTCACCACCTACGAGCGGCCGGAGGTGAGCTTTCCGGTCATTGTGAAGAAGGATGGCCGCCGCATCGACTACGACCGCGGCAAGCTGCTGGGCTCGTTCAGCATCGCGCTGCGCAAGCGGCCCGTGAGCACCACGCAGATCGACACGGCCATCGAGCGCATCGAGGAAAAGCTGCTCAACCTGGGCCAGCGCGAAGTGCTTTCGAGCCGCATCGGCGAACTGGTGATGCGCGAACTCAAGAAGCTGGACAAGGTGGCCTACGTGCGCTTCGCGAGCGTGTACCGCAGCTTCGAGGACATCGACGAGTTCAAGACCCTGATTGATGAAGTGCGGCGCTAGTGCTATCAAATAGATAGCTTCTAGCGCTTGCCCCTTCTGGGCTGGAGGCCGATTTGGCCTTAAAACTCAAGCAAACAGGCCCTTGTGCTGCTCGCGCAGCAGGTTCTTCTGCACCTTGCCCATGGTGTTGCGCGGCAACTCCGCGGTGACAAAGCAGCGCTTCGGGATTTTGAAATTGGCCAACTGGCTTTTCAGCGTGGCGATGATCGCGTCGCCGTCCAGCGCCGCGCCCGGCTTGGGGATGACCACGGCCACGCCCACTTCGCCGAAGTCCGGGTGCGGCACGCCGACCAGGGCGCTCTCGGCCACGCCGGGCATCTCGTTGATGTAGCCCTCGATCTCGGCGGGGTAGACGTTGTAGCCGCCGCTGATGATCAGATCCTTGCTGCGGCCCACGATGCTGACGTAGCCGCGCTCGTCCACCTTGCCCACGTCGCCGGTCTTGAACCAGCCGTCCACGAACTCTTCCTTCGTCTTCTCGGGCATGTGCCAATAGCCCTTGAACACGTTGGGGCCCTGCACCTGGATGTTGCCGATCTCGCCCACGGGCACGGGCTGGTTCGCGTCGTCCACCACGCGCAGGCCCACGCCGGGCAGCGGAAAGCCCACGGTGCTGCCGCGCCGCTCGTCCTGCCCGCCGTAGCGCGCGTCCGCCGCGTAGGGGTTGGAGGTGAGCATGATGGTCTCGCTCATGCCGTAACGCTCCAGGATGGTGTGGCCGGTGCGCTGCTGCCATTCCTTGAAGGTCTCGATCAGCAGCGGGGCGGAGCCGGCGATGAACAGGCGCATGTGGCTGGCCGCGTCCTTCGTCAGCGCGGGCTCGGCCAACATGCGCACGTAGAGCGTGGGCACGCCCATGAACACCGTGGCGCGCGGCATGGCGGCGATGACGGCCTTGGGGTCGAACTTGGCGAACCAGATCATCTTGCTGCCGTTGAGCAGCGCGGCGTGGATGGCGACGAACAGGCCATGCACATGGAAGATGGGCAGCGCGTGGATGAGCACGTCACCGTCTTGCCAACCCCAGTAGTCCTTGAGCATGGCGGCGTTGGACAGCAGGTTGCCGTGCGTGAGCATGGCCCCCTTGCTGCGGCCCGTGGTGCCGCTGGTGTAGAGGATGGCGGCCATGTCGTCGGCCTTTTTGACTGCCGGGGTGTGCGTGTCGGCATGGTGCGCGGCGCGGTCGAGCAGGCTGCCCGTGCGGTCGTCGCCCAGGGTGAAGACGTGCTGCGTGCCGGCGGTGAACGCGATCTTCGACACCCAGCCGAAGTTGCCCGGCGTGCAGACGACCACGGCGGGCTCGGCGTTGCCGATGAAGTATTCGATCTCGGCGCTCTGGTAGGCCGTGTTGAGCGGCAGGAACACGTAGCCCGCGCGCAGCGTGGCGAGGTAGAGCAGCATGGCCTCGACCGACTTCTCCACCTGCACGGCGATGCGGCTGCCTTCGGGCAGGTTGAGCGAGGCCAGCAGGTTGGCGATGCGGGCGCTGGAGCGGTCCACGTCGCCCCAAGAGTAGTTCAGGGGCTCGCCCGCGGCGGTGGTGGTTTCGATGGCGGTGGCGTCGAGGTCCTGGGGGAAGGCGGCGCGCAAGGCCGCAAAGAGGTTTTCGTTCATGGTGCTGTCTCCATTGGTCGCGGCGATGATAGTTCTTGCAGGATGCGCTCACGGTCGCCGTCGAGCGTGGGCGGGTCGCGGCGCACCACGTCGCCCTGCCCCGCGCGCAGCGGGTTGCCCGATACCTTGAGCGGCCTGCCGCCGGGCGTGCGGACTTGGGTGACCATGCCGCGCGCGGCGATCTGCGGGTGTTGCACCACCTCGGCCACGGTCTGGTATTCGCCGCAGGGGATGCCGTGGGTGCCCAGCAGTTGCAGCCAGTGCGCACGCGGTGCGGTGGCCAGGCGTTCTTCCAGCAATGCTTTGAGCGCGGCCTGGTGCGTGACGCGCTCGCGGCCCGTGGCAAAGCGCGCGTCCTGCGCCAGCGCGGGCACGTCCAGCGCCGTGCAGAGCTTGGCAAAGGCCGCGTCGTTGCCTGCGGCGATGACGAAATAGCCGTCCTGCGCGCGGAACACGTCGAACGGCGCCATCGACGGATGCCGCGCGCCGATCGGCCCCGGCACCTTGCCCTCGGCCCCGTAGCGCGCCACGGCGTTTTCGAGCAGCGCCACCTGGCAGTCGAGCATGGACACGTCCACGCGCCCGCCCTGCCCCGTTACAGCGCGCTGCATTAGCGCGGCCTGGGTACCGATCACCGCGTACAGGCCCGCGCCCAGGTCGCCGATGGACACGCCCACGCGGCACGGCCCGCCGTCCTCGAAGCCGGTCACGCTCATCATGCCGCTCATGGCCTGCACCACCATGTCGTAGGCCGGAAAGCCGCTGTACGGCCCGGTCTGCCCGAAGCCCGAGACGCTGGTGAACACCAGGCGCGGGAAGCGCGCGTGCAGCGCGTCCCAGCCGTAGCCCAGTTTGTCCATGGTGCCGGGGCGGTAGTTTTCGACCAGCACGTCGGCGGTGGCGAGCAGGCGCTCGAAGATGGCGCGGTCGACCTCGGCTTTCAGATCGAGCGCAATGGATTCCTTGTTGCGGTTGACCGACATGAAATACGCCGACACACCATCGACGAACGGCCCGATGGCGCGCGCATCGTCGCCGCTGCCGGGCTGCTCCACCTTGATGACGCGCGCGCCCAGGTCGGCCAGCATCTGCGTGCAGACCGGCCCGGCGAGCACGCGGGTCAGGTCGATGACGGTGAGGCCCGCCAAGGGCAGCGCGCTCATTGCACGCCTGCGCCGGAGCGCACTGTCAATGTCTTGGATTCCGCGCCTTCGCGCAGTATCCAGGTGCGGTATTCCTCGGGCGAGGCCGACGGCGCGGCCAGGTTGCCCTGCTTTTCCAGGTGGGCCTTGACCTCGGGGTCCTTCAACGCGGCCACGCTGGCGTCGAACAGCTTTTTCACCACCTCGGGCGCGAGGCCCGCCGGGCCGAACAGGCCGAAGGAGAAGGTGTAGTCAAGCCCCTTCACGCCCGACTCTTCCATGCCCGGCACCTGGGGGAACAGCGGCGAGCGCTTTTGCGTGGTGACGGCCAGCAGGCGCATCTTGCCCGCCTGCACCATGGGCAGCACCGACGGGGGCGTGGCGAAGGTCATGTCGGCATCGCCCGCCGCCACGGCCTGCACGGAAGGCGCGCCGCCCTTGAAGGGCACGTGCAGCATCTTCACCTCCGCCGCCTGCGAGAACGACAGGCCCGCCAGGTGCGTGATGACGCCCGCGCCCGACGAGGAGTAGCTGAGCTTCTCGGGCTCGCGGCGCGCCAGCGCGATCAGTTCCTGCACGTTCTGCGCGGGCAGGTCCTTGCGCACGGCCAGCAGCAGGGGCGCGGACGACCAGCGCGAGATGGGCGTGAAATTCTTCGCCCCGTCGTACTTGGCGCTCTTGTACAGAAGCTGGTCGGAGCCATAGAGGTTGGCGGCCCCCAGCAGCAGCGTGTAGCCGTCCGCCGGCGCGCGCGCCACGAAGTCCGACGCCAGCGTGGTGCCTGCGCCGGGCCGGTTGTCCACCACCACGGGCTGGCCCAGCGCACGGCCCATTTTTTCGACCACGATGCGCGCCACCGCATCGGCCCCGCCGCCGGGCGGAAAACCCACCACCAGCGTGATGGGGCGCGCGGGGTAGGCCTGCGCGAAAGCGGTGCCCGCCGTGGCGAGCAGCAGCGAAAGAGCGGTTCTTCTGAGCATGGGGGTTGTCTCCTGGGTAGGTGTTTGGTCGTCAGCGGCCCTTGAACACGGGCTTGCGCTTTTCGCGCCAGGCCGTGCCGCCCTCGATCAAGTCGTCGGACTGCACGGTGCGCTGCACGTCGGCGCTGATGGCCGCGCCGTCGTGCTGGTGGCGGGCGATCAGGTTCAGGTGCTTCTTCATGCCGAACAGCGGCAGCGGCGCCATGGCGGCCAGGGTGTCGGTCAGGCCCTGCACGGTGGCGTCCAGTTGGTCGTTCGCCACCAGATGGGTCAGGAAGCCGCACGCCTTCATCTCGGCGCTGGTGAGCCTTTCGCAGGTCAGGAACAGCCGCTTGGCCGTGTCCAGCCCCAGGCGGGTGACGTAGCGCTCCAGCCCGCCCTGATAGAAGTGCAGGCCCAGGCGCGCGGCGGGCATGAACATCTCCGCCGCCGTTCCGCCCACGCGGAAGTCGCAGGCCAGCGCCAGGTCGGTCGCGCCGCCGTACACGCCGCCATGCACCACGGCCAGCGTGACGGCGCGGCACTGCTCGAACACGTCCACCATCTCGCCAAAGCTGCTGCCCTGGTTCTGGCTGTTGCCCACTTCAGATATATCAAACCCGCTGCAAAAGTATTTGCCCTGGGCGCGCAGCACCAGCACGCGGATATCATCCCGCGCATTGACCTCGTTGACGTGCGCGATGAGCGCGGGCAGATCCTCGGGCGCGAGCCGGTTCGCCACCTCGGGGCGGCGCAGCGTGATGGTGGCGATGTGGTCTTGCAGGCTGAGTTCAGGCAACATGTGTATCAACTCAATTTATTGATATATCTATTAGAAAATGACCCGGCATTCCGAGCCATCCGAGAAAACCCCTAGCTTGCCCGACCGCGTGCGGGCGGCGCTGGAGGACGACATTGCAGCACTGCGCCTCAGGCCCGGCATGGCGATTGACGAGCGGGCGCTGGTGGAGCGCTTCGGCGCGTCCCGCACGCCGGTGCGCGAGGCCTTGCTGGTGCTGGCGGTCAAGGGGCTGGTGGAGATCCGGCCCCGCGCGGGCATTTACGTGCGGCAACTGAGCACGCGCGAAATCGTGGCGATGATGGAGGGGTTGGCCGAACTGGAAGGCGTGCTGGCGCGGTTGGCTGCGGGCCGCATCAACACGGCCTTGCAGGCCGATTTGCAACAGGCGCTGGCCGCCACCCAGGCGTGCGCCGCCGCGGACGATGCGGCGGGCTACATCGCAGCCAATACGCGCCTGCATGAACTGATATACCAAGCCAGCGGCAACGCCTTCATCGTCGAGCAGACGCGGCTGGTGCGCCAGCGCATCGCGCCCTACCGGGGGCCGATGTTCGAAAAACCGGGGCGGCTGGCACGCTCGCAGGCCGAGCACGCGGCGGTGGTGCAGGCCATCTGCGCGGGCCAGGGCGAAGTGGCGGCGGAGGCCATGCGCGACCACATCAACGCGGGGGGGCGGGCGCTGGCGGATATCGTGCTGACCATGCCCTGAGGCGCCTTCACTCCACTATTCCAGCTTCGCGCCCGAAGCCTTCACCACCTGCGCCCAGCGCTGGATTTCGCCGTGCACGAACTTGCCGAACTCCTGCGGGCTCATCGTGCCGTACTCCGCGCCATTGTTGGCCCACGCGGTCTTGATCTCGTCCGCCGCGCCGATCTTGCGCACCTCCTCCGCCATGCGCGCCTGCACGTCGGCGGGCGTGCCCTTGGGCGCCCACAGGCCGTACCAGGTGCTCACGGTGTAGTCGGGCAGGCCCACCTCGGCGGCGCAGGGCACGTCGGGGAACGCGGGGTTGCGCTTGGCGCCGGCCACCATCAGCGCCTTGATGCGGCCATTGCGGATGTAGCCCGCGGACGAGCCCAGGCCGTCGAACATCATGTCCACCTGCCCGCCCACCAGGTCGGCCAGCGCCGGGCCCGCGCCCCGGTACGGGATGTGGGTGATGAAGGTCTTGGACTGGATCTTGAACAACTCGCCCGCCAGGTGGTGCGAACTGCCCGAGCCCGCCGAGGCGTAGTTGAACTTGGCCGGGTTGGCGCGCACCAGGGCTAGGAATTCGCCGAAGTCCTTGACCGGCACGTTGCGCGGGTTCACCACCAGCACCTGCGGCACGCGGGCCAGCAGGGCCAGGGGGATGAAGTCTTTTTCCAGGTCGTAGTCGAGCCGGGGGTACATGGAGGGCGCGATGACGTGGTGCGTGCCGCCCATGAAGAAGGTGTAGCCGTCCGGGTGCGCCTTGGCCGCGAAGCTCGCGCCCACGTTGCCGCCCGCGCCGCCACGGTTGTCGATCACCAGCGTCTTGCCCGTGGTCTTGGCGAACTGCGCCGAGAACGGGCGCGCGAAGGTGTCGGTGCCGCCGCCCGCCGGAAAGGGCACGACCAGGTTCACGGGCTTGGCGGGCCAGGGGCTTTGGGCGCGTGCCCAGGGGGTGGCCAGAGCGGCGCTCGCGGCGGCGGCCCGCAGCAATGCGCGGCGGTCAAACAAAGGGTTCACGGGCTTGTCTCCTAGGGTTATTTTGCTATTCTAACCATAGCTGCCAGCGCTTTACCCTCCTGGGCTGAAGGCCGATTTTGCTAAAAACCGCTCCACACCATGTGCACCCCCAGCGCCAGCAGTCCCACCATCATGCAGCGCTTGAACCACAGGGGCGACAGCCGCTGCCGCAGCCACCCTCCCGCCCCCATGCCCGCCAGCGCGGGCGCCAGCAGCAGCGCCGACCAGCCCAGCACCGGGGCGGTCAAGCCCGCGTTGCCCGCCAGCCCCGCCGCCAGCGCGAGGGTGGAGACGGTGAAGCTCAGCCCCATGGCCTGCACCAGCCCATTGCGGTCCAGGCCCAGCGCCTGCAGGTAAGGCACGGCCGGCACCACGAACACGCCCGTGGCCGCCGTCACCGCGCCCGTGATGGCGCCCATGGCGGTGCCCAGCCACCCCTCGTGCCGCGCCGCCACGCGCACCGGCCAACCCGCCAGCGACCACAGCGCATACGCCACCAGCGCCATGCCCAGCGCCGTGCGCGCCCAGGCCCCGGCGGGCGCGCCCAGCCACCACGCCCCGGCCCAGGTGCCCGCGCACACGCCCAGCAGCAGGCCCGCCAGCCGCCGCGCCAGGGGCAGCAGCGTGCCCCAGGGCCGCATCTGCCACACATTGGTGGCCAGCGACGGCACCACCAGCAGCGCCGCCGCCTCCGCCGGGGCCATGCGCAGCGCCAGCAGCGCCATGGCCACCGTGGGCAGGCCCAGGCCCACCACACCCTTGACCAGCCCGGCCAGCAAGAACACCGCGATGGCGTGCAACAGCCAGGGCGGAATATGGGTGAAAACAGCCGTCATGCGCCCATTGTCCAGGGCCTGTCGCGCACCGCCCCTGCGGAAGTCGCTGACCCCGGCTTCGTCCGCGCCGAAGGCTGTGGTACGTTGGCCGGATGCATTTCGACCTGACCGACCTGCGCCTTTTCATCCACACCGTGGAAGCCGGCACCATCACCGGCGGCGCGGAGCGCAGCCACCTCGCCCTGGCCTCGGCCAGCGAGCGCATCCGGGGCATGGAGGCCCAGGCCGCCACGCCCCTGCTGCTGCGCGGCCCGCGCGGCGTGCAGCCCACGGCGGCGGGCCACACGCTGCTGCACCACGCGCGGCGCGTGCTGGCGCAGATGGAATGGCTGCGCGGCGAACTGGGCGACTACCGCGCGGGGCTCGCGGGCCACGTGCGGCTGCTGTGCAATACCTCGGCGCTCAGCGAGCACCTGCCGCAGGCGCTGGCGGGCTTTCTGGCGCAGCACCCGCGCGTGTCGGTGGACCTGGAGGAGCGCGGCAGCCAGGACATTGCCGACGCGCTGCGCGCCGGGCTGGGGGAACTGGGCGTGGCGTCGGACGCGGCCGACCTGGCCGGGCTGGCCACCCTGCCCTTCCGGCCCGACCCGCTGGTGCTGGCCGTTCCCAAAAGCCACGCGCTGGCGGGCGGGCGCAGCGTGCATCTCGCCGACATCACCCACCTGCCCTTCGTCGGCCTGGACGTCGACAGCGCCCTGCAGGCCCACATAGCGGCGCAGGCGCGGCGGCTGCGGCAGCGGCTGCACTTCCGCGTGCGCGTGCGGCAGCTCGAAGCCGTGTGCCGCCTCGTCGGCCTGGGCGCGGGCGTGGCCATCGTGCCGCGCGCGGCGGCCCAGCGCCATGCGCGCGCGCTGGGGCTGAAGGCGGTGCGGCTGGCCGACCCATGGGCCGAGCGGCGGCTGGTGCTGTGCTTTCGCGCGCTGGAAGGGCTGCCCCTGCCCGCGCAGCAGCTGGTGCGGCACCTGCAAGCCGGTTCCTGAGCCTTTTTGGCCTCCAGCCCATACAGAACGTGCGCTGGCAGCTCATTTTTCAATAGCACAACCCGCGTCTGGGACAATCCCGCCCATGACGATGAAAAGCCCCGAACTGCTGCTACCCGCAGGCTCGCTCGCCAAGATGCGCGCCGCCTACGACTTCGGCGCGGACGCCGTGTACGCCGGCCAGCCGCGCTACAGCCTGCGCGCGCGCAACAACGAATTCCGCCTGGAGCAGATCGCCCAGGGCATCGAAGAAGCGCACGCGCGCGGCAAGAAGTTCTTCGTCACCAGCAACCTGATCGCGCACAACGACAAGGTGCGCACCTACCTGCGCGACATCGAACCCGTGATCGCCTGCAAGCCCGACGCCTTCATCATGGCCGACCCCGGGCTCATCATGATGGTCAAGGAAAAGTGGCCCGAAACCGAAATCCACCTCTCCGTGCAGGCCAACACCACCAACTGGGCCACGGTGAAGTTCTGGCAGCAAGCGGGCGTATCGCGCATCATCCTGTCGCGCGAACTGAGCCTGGACGAGATCGAGAAAATCCGCCAGGAATGCCCGGACATGGAGCTGGAGGTGTTCGTGCACGGCGCGCTGTGCATCGCCTACTCGGGCCGCTGCCTGCTGAGCGGCTACTTCAACCGCCGCGACCCCAACCAGGGCACCTGCACCAACGCCTGCCGCTGGGACTACAAGACGCACGACGCCGCCGTGGACCCGAACACGGGCGAGGCGCTGGCGCAAACGATGGACAACGGCTTCAGCTTCGACCAGGCGCGCGAGGAGGCCGACGCGCAGTTCACCAGCACCTGCGGCAGCGGCCAGCGCCACCCGAAGGCCGATCAGGTCTACCTCATCGAGGAAATGGGCCGCCCCGGCGAGCACATGCCCATCATGGAGGACGAGCACGGCACCTACATCCTCAACTCCAAGGACCTGCGCGCGGTGGAGCACGTGGAGCGGCTGGTGAAGATCGGCGTCGATTCGCTCAAGATCGAAGGCCGCACCAAGAGCCTGTACTACGTGGCCCGCACCGCCCAGGTCTACCGCCGCGCCATCGACGACGCGGTGGCGGGCCGGGCGTTCGACCCGCGCCTGATCACCGAACTGGAGGGCCTGGCCAACCGTGGCTACACCGGCGGCCTGCTGGAGCGCCGCCCGGCCCACGACTACCAGAACTACGAAACCGGCCACAGCGTGCTGCAGCGCAGCCACTTCGTGGGCGAGGTGCGCGGCTGGGCCGACGGCCTGGCCGAAGTCGAAACCAAGAACCGCTTCGCCGTGGGCGATACGCTGGAGGTCATCCACCCCACGGGCAACCGGCAGATCAGGCTCGAACGCATGTTCAACCTGGACGGTGAACCCGTCGCGGTCGCCCAGGGCAACCCGGTGCGCGTGCGCATTCCGCTCGACGGGCCAGTGGAAGGGGCGCTGCTCGCGCGGCTGCTGTAGGGTTACTGCGGCCGCATCTCCTGCATGAGCGCATACAGCGCCTGCGCCGCCACCGGCAGGCTGCGTTCGCGCCGGCGCACGAGGTAGATCTGCCGCTCCAGCCCCGGCAGGCGCAGGGGCCGCGTCACCAGGCCTGGTTTGCCGAAGTGGAACAGCGACAGCGCCGGCACCACGCTGATGCCCAGCCCCGCCGCCACCAGCCCCATCACGGTGGCGAGCTGCTCCACCTCGACCAGGGTCTGCATGGTGTCGGGGAAAAAGGCCGCGTCCAGGTACTGGCGCACGCTGCTGTGCCGGGCCAGGTGCACGAAGGGCCAGCGCTGCAGATCGGCCACCGCCACGCGGCGGCGCGTAGCCAGCGGATGGTCGGCACGGCACACCAGATGGAAGCCGTCCGCGCAGAAAGGCTCGGCCTGCAGGTCGGGCGTATCGGCGCGGATGGCGGCCAGCGCGAAGTCCGCCGCGCCGCTGGCCACGCGCGCGATGCAGGGCTCGGAGAGCACGTCGGCCACCTCCAGCCCGATGCCCGGATGCCGCTGCGTGAACACCTGCAGCACCCCCGGCAGCCAGCCCGCCGCGAGCGACGGCAGCAGCGCGACCGACACCCGCCCCCGCCTGAGCTCCGCCGTGTCCTGCATGGCCTGTTGGCACGCCGCCATCTCGGCCTGGATGCGCAGGGCCGATTGCATGAAGCGCTCGCCCTCGGGCGTGAGCAGCACGTGGCGCGTGCTGCGGTCGAACAGGCGCAGGCCCACGGACTCCTCCAGCGACCGGATCAGCGCGCTGAACGCCGGCTGCGACAGATGGCACTGCGCCGCGGCGCGCGTGAAGTGCTGGTGCCGCGCCAGCGCCAGGAAGGCGTCGATGCCGCGCGCCGACAAATTCATCCGCATGGCAAATCAATCCATCGAAATTATCGATTTCACAGCATAGCGCGGGCTGCCTATAGTGCCCAGCCATGTCGATGCCAACCCCTTTGCTCATAGGCTGCGCCGCCGGTTTTTCCGGCGACCGCGTGGACGCCGCCGGCCCGGTGGTGCGGGAGCTGATCCGCCTGCGCCAGCCCGCCGTGCTGATCTTCGAGACACTGGCCGAGCGCACGCTGGCGCTGGCCCAGCTGGCGCGGCGGCAAGACCCGGAGGCGGGCTACGAGCCGCTGCTGCTGGACCTCCTCACACCCGTGCTGGCCGACTGCCTGGCGCACGGCATCCGCATCGTCAGCAACTTCGGCGCGGCCAACCCTGCTGGCGCGGCCCGTGCCATTGCCCAGCTGGCGCAAAAGCTGGGCACGCGCGCGCCGCGCATCGCCGTGGTGCACGGCGACGACCTGAGCAGCCCCGGCCAGCGCGCCCTGCTGGAGCAGGCCCTGGGCAACCAAATGCCCGCCGAACCCATCGTGAGCGCCAACGCCTACATCGGCGCGCGCCCCATCGCGGACGCGCTGCGCGCGGGGGCCGACATCGTGGTCTGCGGCCGGGTGGCCGACCCGTCGCTGGTGGTGGGCCCGGCCATGGCCCACTACGGCTGGGACTGGGACGACTGGGACCGCCTGGCCCGCGCCACCATGGCGGGCCACCTGCTCGAATGCGGCACGCAGGTGACGGGCGGCTACTTCGCCGACCCCGGCTACAAGGACGTGCCGGGCCTGGACCGCCTCGGCTACCCGATTGCCGAGATCGACGCCGACGGCCACTGCACCGTCTTCAAGCCCCAGGGCACCGGCGGCCATGTCACGCCGCAGACGGTGAAGGAACAGCTGCTGTACGAAATCCACGACCCGGCCTGCTATTTCACGCCCGACGTGGTGGCCGACATCACCGCCGCCGAGGTGGCGCAGGTGGGCCCCGACCGCGTGCGCCTCACGGGCGTGCAAGGCCATCCCAGGCCAGAGACGCTGAAAGTCAACGTCTGCTACGCCTCGGGCTGGTTCGCCGAGGGCGAAATCTCCTACGCCGGCCCGCGCGCCGCCGAGCGCGCCCGCCTCGCGGCGCGGACCATCGCCGCGCGCCTGCACGGCATCGCCCCGCTGCGTACCGACCTGATCGGCGTGACCAGCGTATGGGGCGACGACGCGAGCCAGTGGCTGGCGGGCGCGGACCTGTCGCAGGCCCCGCACGACGTGCGCCTGCGCATGGCCTGGCAGCACGCCGACCACGCCGCCGCGCAGCGCCTGCCGCGCGAGATCAATGCGCTGTACTGCTGCGGCCCCGCGGGCGGCGGCGGCGTGCGCACCGCCATGCGCCAGCGGCTGGGCATGGTGTCGTGCGCCGTCGCGCAGCGGCAGATCGCCACCGGCTTCACCTGGGCGCAGGAGTAAGACATGGACACCACCACCACCGTTCCGCTGTACCGCCTGGCCCACGGGCGCACGGGCGACAAGGGCAACCGCTCCAACATCAGCGTCATCGCCTGGCACCCCGCGCTGTGGGACGTGATCTGCGAACAGGTCACCGAAACCGCCGTACTCGCGCTGTTCGCCGACCGGCGGCCCGCGCAGGTCAGGCGCTACCTGCTGCCCCGGCTGCACGCGCTGAACCTGGTCATCGACGAGGTGCTGGACGGCGGCGTGAACGATGCGCTGAACCTCGACAGCCACGGCAAGACCCTGTGCTTCCGCGTGCTGGAGATGCCCATCACCCTTCCCGAAGCGCTGGCGGGCCACCTGGCCGGCCCCAGCCGCTAACCCATACCAAGACCCAAGGAGACCCCCATGCCCCGCAACGCCACACGCCGCCACCTGCTGGCATTGACCGCCGCGCTCGCCCTTGCGCCCACCGCCTGGGCCGACGCGGCCTACCCCACCAAGCCCGTCACCTTCGTCGTGCCCTTCGCCGCCGGCAGCGCCACCGACCAGCTGGCGCGCGCGCTGGCCCTGTCGATGACCGAACAGACCGGGCAGCCCGTGGTGGTGGACAACAAGGCCGGCGCCAGCGGCATGATCGCCGCGCAGCAGGTCGCCAAGGCCGCGGCGGACGGCTACACCGTGCTCATCACCACCAACACCACGCACGCCGCCAACCAGCACCTGTACAAGAAGCTGCCCTATGACCCGGTGAAGAGCTTCGCCCCCCTCGGCGGCCTGGGCAAGGGCGGTCAGGTGCTGGTGGTGAACGCCAGCGCGCCCTACAAGAGCGTGGGCGATCTGCTGGCCTTTGCCAAGGCGCACCCCGGCAAGCTCAGCTTCGGCAGCGGCAGTTCGTCGAGCCGCGTGGCGGGCGAAATGCTGAAACAACTGGCGCACGTGGACATCCTGCACGTGCCCTACAAAAGCAACCCGCTGGCCATCACCGACCTGCTGGGCGGGCAGATCGACCTGATGATCACCGACATGTCCACCGGCGTGCCGCAGATCAAGTCCGGCAAGCTGCGCGCGCTGGGCTATTCCACGCAGAAGCGCAGCCCGCAGCTGCCCGACGTGCCCACCATCGCCGAGGCGGGCGTGAAGGGCTACGACATGGGCTACTGGTTCGCCGCCTATGCCCCGGCCCAGACGCCCCCTGCGGTAGTGCAGAAGCTCAACCAGTTGCTGTCCACGGCGGTGAAGAGCCATGCGGCACAGGCGTTCTTCGAGCAGTCCGGCTCCGAGCCCTGGACCAGCACCCCCAAGGAACTGGCCGACTTCCAGGCCGCCGAGACGAAGAAGTGGGGCCAGGTCATCAAGGCCGCAGGCATTGCGGCGGAATAACAGCCAAACAGGCCTCCAGCGCTTATCCATAAAGCGCTAGCAGCTATCAAAATAGAAGCAAACCCCTCACACCCGCCCCGTCACCGGAATGGCCGCGCCGTGGATAGCGCGTGCCGCATCCGAGGCCAGGAAGACGATCACGTCAGCCAGCGCCGCGGGCGTGACCCAGCGCGACGCATCCGCATCGGGCATGGCGGCGCGGTTGTCCGGCGTGTTGATGATGGACGGCAGCACGCAGTTGACGTTGACGTTCTGGTCGCGCACCTCGGCGGACAGGGACTCCGTCAGGCGGATGAGCGCGCTTTTGGAGGCGCTGTAGGCCCCCATCTGCGCCCCGCCCTTCAGCGCGGCCGCCGCGCCCACGGCCACGACCTTGCCGCCGCCCTGGGCGACGAGGTGCGGCACCACGGCGGCGGCCACGTTCAGGAAGCTGCCCGCGTTCAGGCCGAGCATGAAGTCCCAGGTGGCCGCGGACGTTTCATGCACCGCCTCGCCCATGCGAAAGCCGCCCGCCACGTGGCACAGCGCGTGGATGCGGCCCGCCCCCTTTGACACGGCCTCCAGCGCCTCGCCCACGCGGGCGGCGGTCTGGGCTTTGTCCAGCAGATCGGCTCCGACCAGCACGACGCCGGCCACGCCGCCGAACTGGCGTTGCAGCGCGGCGGCGTCCTTGTCCAGCAGCACCAAGCGGGCGCCGCGCGCCTGAAAAGCCTGCGCCACCGCCGTGCCCAACTGGCCTGCGGCACCGGTGATCAAAACGGTTTGCGGGTTCATGCGGTCATTCCTTGGCGTTTCCGGAGGTGATAAGCACCCGTGCCGCGCGAAAACACGGTGTCGCCGGCCAGCACGTCGCCGGGCAGGTAGTCGGCGGCAGCGCGCACGCGCTCGTAATACGGGTCGAAGTCGACCTGCGCCAGGGCCAGCAGCTCGGCCAGGTCGTGCAGCACGAAGTAGGTTTCCTGAAAATCGTCGATGCGGTAGCGCGTGCGCATCACCCGTTCCAGGTCGAAGCGCAGGCGATTGGGCGAGACGTCTTCCACCGCGAAGCGGGTTTCGGTGGCCGACGACACGATGCCCGCGCCGTAGATGCGCAGCCCCTGCGGCTGCTGCACCAGGCCGAATTCCACCGTGTACCAGTACACGCGCGCCAGGTGCGCCAGCACGCCTTTTTCCTTGGCGCGCAGGCCGCCCTTGCCGTAGGCCTGGATGAATTCGGCCATCACGGGGTTCATCAGCATGGGCACGTGGCCGAACACGTCGTGGAACACGTCGGGCTCTTGCAAGTAGTCCAGCTCGTGCGGCTTGCGGATGAACTGCCCGGCGGGGAAGCGGCAGTTTGCCAGGTGCTCGAAGAACACGTCGTCGGGCACCAGCCCCGGCACGGCCACGATCCGCCAGCCGGTGCGCTTCATCAGCGTTTCGGACAGCGCCTCGAAGTTGGGAATCTGCTCAGGGCCTATGGGCAGGTCGTCCATGCCGCGCACGAATTCGTCGCAGGCGCGGCCCGGCAGCAGATGGCGCTGGCGCTCGAACAGCGTTTGCCAGACGGCGTGTTCCTCGGCGGTGTAGCGCTGCCAGCCCTGGTCGATCGTCCAGTCCGGGCGCTCGGGCTGGTAGCTGCCGTCGGCCAGGCCGTGCAGGTGCTCGCTGGTGGATTGCATGATGGCTACTCCTGCCGGGCCAGGGCCGCCGCGACCTGGTCCACGTAGCGGGCCAGCTCCACGTCGTTCATGGACAGGCCATTCACGTCATGCGTGGTCAGCACGACCTCGACGCGGTTGTACACGTTCGACCATTCGGGATGGTGGTTGCGCTTTTCCGCCGCCACGGCCACCTGGCACATGAAGCCCATGGCCTGGGCGAAGTCGCGGAAGACGAACCGGCGCACGATCAGGCCGCCGCGCTCGGGGCGGAACTCCCATGCGGGCAAGGACGCCAGCAGCGCGGGCAGTTGCGAGTCAGCGAGCTTCATACCACCTCCGCCTGCACCGATTGCACACTGGGCAGCACCGTGCCCCGGCACTCCCCGAACCCGATGCGCCGCGCGCCCTCCGCCTCGCAGTACGCGCGCAGCACCACGGTGTCGCCGTCTTCCAGAAAGCCCCGCGTCTCGCCGTTCGACAGGGTGATGCGGTGCTTGCCGCCCGTGGTCAGCTCCAGCAGCGAGCCGCTCTGCTTGCGGGCGGGGCCGGACAGCGTGCCCGAACCCAGCAGGTCGCCCGCGCGCAGCGCGCAGCCGTTCACGGTGTGGTGCGCCACCAGTTGCGCCACCGTCCAGTACGCGGCCTCGGCGAAGCCGGAGCGGCTGATGACGTCGCCCGCGTGCCCCGCCTGCGCCATGCGCGCCGTCTGCAGCACCACTTCCATCTGGATGGCGATGGCACCGCGCGCGCGGTTGGCGGCGGAGTCGAGGTACGGCAGCGGCCCGGGGTGGCCCGCCGGGCGCGTGAAGGGCTGGCGAAAGGGCTCCAGCGCCTCCATCGTCACCATCCAGGGCGAGACGGTGCTGGCGAAGTTCTTCGAGAGAAAAGGCCCCAGGGGCTGGTATTCCCACGCCTGGATGTCGCGCGCGCTCCAGTCATTGAACAGGGCGATGCCGAAGACGTGGTCTTCCGCGCTTTGCATGGGCACGGGCGTGCCCTGCGCATTGGGCTGGCCGATGAAGATGCCCAGTTCCAGCTCGATGTCCAGCCGCGCGCACGGCGCCAGCACGGGCCGGGCCGCATCGGCGGGCTTGACCTGGCCCCAGGGGCGGTGGAAGGACGAGCCGCTCGCCTGCAGCGTGGAGGCGCGCCCGTGGTAGCCGATGGGCACCCACTGGTAGTTGGGCAGCAGCGGGTTGTCGGGGCGGAACTGGCGGCCGATCTCGGTGGCGTGGTGGATGCCGACGTAGAAGTCGGTGTAGTCGCCCACCTCGCAGGGCAGGCCCAATTCCACGGCGGATTGCGCCAGCAGCGCCCGCTCCCACGCCGGTTGCCGGGCGCTGCCGGCGCGCAGGCCGTCGGAAAGCCGCTGGCGCAGGGCGCGGCGCTCTTGCGGCGTGGCCCGCATCAGCCGGTGCATGTCGGCATGGTCGATGAGGCCGGCGGCGCGCAGGTCCAGCACCTGGTCGCCAATGGCGACGCCGATGCGCCAGCCACTGTCGCTCGCCGTGCGGAAGCGGCCGAAGGGCAGGTTCTGGAGGGGGAAGTCGCAGCCCCCGGCGTTGGCGGACGGCACCCAGCTTTGCAGCTGCGGGTCGAGCGTGGCGTTCATGGCTGAAACTCCCGCTGGTGCAGGAAGGCGGCGTGCCGGGGGGCGCGCTTGGTTTGGCTCCACTCTTCGAGCATGTCCCACTTCACGGCGTCGAGCTTTTCGAGCATGGCCGCTTCGTCC
Source organism: Acidovorax sp. (assembly GCA_047601665.1). Classification (GTDB taxonomy): domain Bacteria; phylum Pseudomonadota; class Gammaproteobacteria; order Burkholderiales; family Burkholderiaceae_C; genus JASGIT01. The sequence goes on along the minus strand of JASGIT010000001.1, from coordinate 3,012,108 downwards.
GGGTCGGGGCAGGCCAGTTCCAGGCGGTGGCCGTTGGGGTCGAAGAAGTAGATGGAGTGGAACGCGCCGTGGTCGGTCACGCCCAGCACGGCTATGCCCCGGCTTTCGAGGTGGGCCTTGAACTCCAGCAGTTCCGCCCGGTCCTTCACGCGGAAGGCGATGTGCTGCACCCATTCAGGGGTGTTGGGGTCGCGCCCCATCTCGGGCTGCGTGGGCAGCTCGAAGAAGGCCAGTACGTTGCCGTGGCCCGCGTCCAGGAACACGTGCATGTACGGGTCGGGCGCCTTGGTGGAGGGCACGTGGTCTTCGGCAATGGCCAGCACGAAGTCCATCTTCAGGTTGTCGCGGTACCAGAGCACGGTTTCCTTGGCGTCCCTGCAGCGGTAGGCGACATGGTGGATGCGGTCGATTTTCATGGTGCTACTCCTTTCACTTGGCGGCTTCGAGCACGCCACGGGTGATCTGGTCGCGCTCCAGCGACTCGAACAGGGCCTTGAAGTTGCCTTCGCCAAAGCCCTCGCGGTAGTTGCCCTTGCGCTCGATGAACTCGAAGAACACCGGGCCCAGCAGCGGCTCCGAGAAGATCTGCAGCAGCAGGCGCGGCTGGCCGCCTTCGGTGGTGCCGTCGAGCAGGATGCCGCGCGCCTGCAATTCGCTCACCGGCTGGCCGTGGCCGGGCAGGCGCCTGGCCAGATTCTCGTAGTACACGTCGTTGGGCGCGGTCAGCAGCGGAATGCCCGCCATCTGCAGGCGGTCGATGGCGCCGGGCAGGTCGTCGCACAGCAGCGCGATGTGCTGGATGCCCTCGCCGTTGAACTGCATCAGGAATTCCTCGATCTGCCCCCCGCCCTGGCGCGCCTCTTCGTTCAGCGGAATGCGGATCAGCCCGTCCGGCGCGGTCATGGCCTTGGAGGTGAGGCCGGTGTACTCGCCCTGGATGTCGAAGTAGCGGATTTCCCGGAAGTTGAACAGCTTGCCGTAGAAGTCCGCCCAGTACGCCATGCGGCCCCGGTAGACGTTGTGCGTGAGGTGGTCGACCACGCTGAAGCCGTGGCCCACGGGGTTGCGCTCCACGCCGGGCAGGTATTCGAAGTCGATGTCGTAGATGGACTTGCCTTCCTCGAAGCGGTCGATCAGGTACAGCGGCGCGCCGCCAATGCCCTTGATGGCGGGCAGGTGCAGTTCCATCGGGCCGGTGGGAATGTCCACCGGCTGCGCGCCCAGCTCCAGCGCGCGCCTGTAGGCCTTGTGCGAATCCTTCACGCGGAAGGCCAGTCCGCAGGCGCTGGGGCCATGCTCCGCCGTGAAGTAGGCGGCCTGGCTCCTGGGCTCGCGGTTGATGATGAAGTTGATGCCGCCCTGGCGGTACAGCGACACGTCCTTGGAGCGGTGCCGCGCCACCTCGGTGAAGCCCAGCTTCCCGAACAGCGGCTCCAGCACGCCGGGCGTGGGCGACGCGAATTCCACGAACTCGAAGCCGCACAGGCCCATGGGGTTGTCGAACAGATCGGACATGGCGATAGCTCCTGAAGTGTGCCTACGACAAGAATTTACAACAACAATAAATTATTATTTTTTAATATTTGCACCGATGGACAACTCACGAAAACGATGCTAGCCGGTTCGCCGCGTGAACGCCGGGCTCACTCCGCGGTACCTGCGCGGCCCGCCTGGACAATGCAGTCCGCCAGCACCTGCAGGCTGCCCTCTTTCTCCGCCGCATCGACGGCGAACAGCTCCTGCACCCCCGCGCCGCGCAGGCTGGCGAACACCAGGGCGGCCACGCCCTGCGGGTGCGGGTGCCGCTTCACCTCCGGGAAGGTGGCGAGAAACTGGTCGTAGAAGCCCTGGTCCACCAGCGTGCGCTTGCGGCTGACCATCTCGAACAGCGTGGGGATGGACTTGCAGCCGAAGAACAGGTTCCACGCCACCGTGTAGTTGGGCGAGCCGAAGATGTGCCGCCAGGCGCGCTGCACGAACTGCTCGGCGCGCTCCTGCAGCGGCAGGCTCTTGTCGGGCCACACGCTGCCCTGGTCGCCCAGCGGCTCCATCACCTCCTCCACTAGGCGCTCCATCAGCGCGTCGCGGCTCTCGAAGTGGTGCTGCACCGCGCCCAGCGACACCTCCGCCCCGCGCGCGATGGCCTGCAGCGTGGCCGCCTTCACCCCGCCGTCGCGCAATAGGGCCAGGGCGGACTCGATGATCTTGCGCTGCGTGGCTTCCACGCGCTCGCTCTGCGGCGTGCGCGCGCGCCGCTCGGGGGCGGGAGGGGGCATAGCGGGGAAAATCCGGATAAAAAATTATTTTATGGGCGCGCCTGCGGACTTACGGACTTGAGCATGTGGTCCGCCAGCGCCTCGTACAAAGGCCGGCTGATCATGCGCGACACCACGCTCGCCAGCAGCGCGCTGGCCATCAGGCTCAGCACCATGGCGTGGCCGTCCACCATCTCCATCACGATGATGAAGGCCGTGAGCGGCGCCTGCGTCACCGCCGCCAGGAAGGCCGCCATGCCCATGGCGATGAGCGGCGCGCCCAGACCGGGGCTGGCCGCCCACTGCGCAATGCTGCCGCCAATGCCCGCGCCGATCGAGAGCGACGGCGCGAAGATGCCGCCCGGCACGCCGCACCACGACGTGACCCAGGTGGCGATGAACTTGAGCAGCGTGTACAGCGGCGTCAGCTCGGCATGGCCTTCGAGCATCTGGTGCACCGCCTCGGAGCCCGCGCCGAACGTGGCGCCGCCGCTGGCCAGCCCCATCAGCGCCAGCAGCAGCCCGCCCGCCGCCGCGAAGCGCACCGGAAAGCGCGCACGCCATGCGTTCAGCCGCTGCGGCGCGTTGGTGAGCGAGGCGATCATCAGCCGCGCGAACAACCCGCCCGCCGCCCCGGCCGCCAGCGCCACCAGCAGGCCGGGCAGCACCACGTCCCAGCCCAGGCGCGGCACGCGGATGACGCCGAAGTAGCTCAGGTTGCCGAAGGCCGACACGGCCACCAGGCCCGCGAGCACGATGGCGGCGATGATCACGCCGCTGGTGCGCGCCTCGATGCGGCCCGTGAGTTCCTCGATGGCGAACACCACGCCCGCCAGCGGCGCGTTGAACGCCGCCGCGATGCCCGCCGCGCCGCCCGCCACCAGCAGCGCGTGCAGGTTGACCTGGCTGTTCGGCGACAGCCAGCGCCGCGCGTGCTGCATCAGGCCCGCCGCCACCTGCACCGACGGCCCTTCGCGCCCCACCGAGAGGCCCGCCGCGAAGCTGGCCGTGCATAGCGCCATCTTCGCGCACGAGAGCCGCAGCGAGGCGAAGCGCCCCACCTGCTGCGGCGGCAGCCCGGGGCTCAGCGCGGCCTTGACCTGCGGGATGCCCGAGCCCGCTGCGCCCGGGCACCAGCACCGCGTGGCCCAGACGATGCCGGCGGTGCAGGCGGGCGTCCACAGCAGCACGGCCCAGGCATGTTGCTCGTACAGCCACTGGAACCCGCTGAACGCCCAATTGGCCGCGAGCGTGAAGCCCACCACGGCCAGCCCCGCCAGCGCCGCGTAGCCGAGCACGATGGCCCTGTCCAGCCATTGCCGCCAGCCCGAGAATTCGCTGCGCAGGTTCTCGAAGAAGTCGGGTTCGCTGTGGTGGTGCATGGGGGCCGATTGTGCGCCGCGCACACCACCCCTCTCGTCGGAAAAAACCGTCAATACCCGCCCGAAGCCCTCCCTGTGCCCCCCGCGCCCTGGGGCCGCATGGTCTTCAGCACCTGCTGCGCCCCGGCGGCGATCAGCCGCGCGTCCGAGCTCACGGTGACGAACTGGAACCCCTTGGCGATGCGCGCCATCGCCCCCTCGGGGCTGCCGTTGTGGATGCCCGCGACCACGCCGTGGGCCTTGGCGCGGGCCAATATGTGGTCGATGGCCTGCTGGGCCTTGGGGTCCACGTCGTCGAACACCGGGCGGCAGCCCAGCGCGAGCGAGAGGTCGCTGGGGCCGATGTAGATCGCGTCCAGCCCCTCCACGCTCAGGATGGCGTCGAGGTTGTCGAGCGCCTGGGCCGTCTCGATCATGGCGAAGGTGACGATGGTGTCGTTGGCGTGCGCCGGGTAGTCCGCGCCGCCGTACAGCAGCGCGCGCACCGGGCCGAAGCTGCGCGTGCCCCGCGGCGCGTAGTGGGTGTAGGCCACGAGCTTCTGCGCGTCTTCGCGGGTGTTGACCATGGGGCAGATGACGCCGTAGGCGCCCGCGTCCAGCGTTTTCATGAGGATGCCCGGCTCCAGCCACGGCACGCGCACCACGGGCACGGTGGGCGTGGTGGAGACCGCCTGCAGCATGGTGACCATGGCCTGGTAGTCGACCACGCCGTGCTGCATGTCCACGGTGAGCGAGTCCCAGCCCTGGTGGGCCATGGTTTCGGCGGAAAAGCCGTTGGGAATGGCGAGCCAGCCGTTGATGGCCGCGCCGCCGGATTGCCAGATCTCTCTGAGTCGGTTGGGTCGCATTTTTCTTACTCCTTCAGGTTACGGGCGCGGGGTTGAACAGCACCAGCGCGTTGTGCAGCTTCCACTGCTCGGCCCAGGTTTTCCGGCCGCTCGCCACGTCGAGCATCAGGCGGAACATCTCCCAGCCCACGGCTTCGATGGTGGCGTCGCCATCGGCGATGCGGCCTGCGTTCACGTCCATCAGGTCGTGCCAGCGGCGGGCCAGGTCGGTGCGTGTGGCCACCTTGATGACGGGCGCCTGCGCCAGGCCGTAGGGCGTGCCCCGGCCCGTGGTGAAGACGTGCAGGTTCATGCCCGCGGCCAGTTGCAGCGTGCCGCAGATGAAGTCGCTGGCTGGCGTGGCGGCGTAGACCAGGCCGCCGGCGATGCCCCGGTCGGTCAGCTTCTGCCCCGGCGAGAGCACGCCGGTGATGGGCGCGCTGCCGCTCTTGACGATGCTGCCCATCGCCTTTTCGACGATGTTGGACAGGCCGCCCTTCTTGTTGCCGGGCGTGGTGTTGGCGCTGCGGTCCACCTTGCCTTTGTCCAGGTAGGCGTCGTACCAGGCCATTTCATCGATCATGGCCTGGGCGACCTCGGGGCTCCCGGCGCGGGCCGTGAGCTGGTCGATGCCGTCGCGCACCTCGGTCACTTCGCTGAACATGACCGTGGCCCCGGCGCGCACCAGCAGGTCGGTGCAAAAGCCCACGGCCGGGTTGGCCGTCACGCCGCTGAAGGCGTCGCTGCCGCCGCACTGCACGCCCACGACCAGGGCGCTGGCGGGCACGGTTTCGCGGCGGCGCCGGTTCAGGCGCTCCAGGTGGACTTCGGCGCTGCGCAGGATCGAGTCGATCATGCTCATGAAGCCGACGTGGGCTTCGTCCTGCAGGCAGACCACGTCCAGCTCGGCCGAACGCTCGTCGGCGATGGGGAAGCTGCCCGGCGGCAGCAGGCGCTCGGGCTGGAGCTTTTCGCAGCCCAGGCTGACCACCATCACCTCGCCGCCGAAGTTCGGGTTGCGGCTGATGTTGCGCAGCGTGCGCTGCGGTATCTCGGCGCCCACGGCGTCGATGGCCACGCCGCAGCCATAGGTGTGCTCCAGGCCCACCACGCCGTCCACGTTCGGGTAGCGGGGCAGCAGCTCGGCCTGGATGCGGCGCACGGCGAAATCGAGCACGCCGGCCACGCACTGCACGGTGGTGGTGATGCCCAGGAGGTTGCGCGTGCCCACCGAGCCGTCGGCATTGCGGTAGCCCTGGAAGGTGTAGCCCTCCAGCGGCGGCAGCGGCTCGCGCTTGACGGTGGCAATGGGCAGGCCGTCCAGCGACCGCGCTGCGGGCATCTCCAGCAGGCGCTCGTGCACCCAGCTGCCGGCGGGTATGGCCTTGGCGGCACGGCCTATCACCACGTTGTAGCGGCGCACCGCCTCGCCCACCTGCAAATCCACCAGGGCGACCTTGTGGCCTTGCGGTACTTTGTCCACCAGCTTCAGGCCGCAGGGGAAGACGGTGCCCGCGGGCAGGCCGCCGTCGTTGGCGACGATGGCGACGTTGTCGCGCTCGTCCATGGTGATGTAGAGGGGATGCATATCAATCTGCTTTGATGCCCGCCGCCTTGATGACCTGCGCCCACTTGGCCACCTCGGCCTTCTGGTAGGCGGCGAGTTCTTCGGGCGTCATGGTGGAGGGCAACATGCCGGCGCCCTTGAGGCGCGCCTGCACCTCGGGCGTGGCGATGATCTTCATGATCTCGGCGTGCAGCCGGTCCACGATGGGCTTGGGCGTGCCCGCGGGCGCGAACACGGCCTGCCAGGAGCCCATGTCGAAGCCCTTCTGGCCCGCCTCGGCGATGGTGGGCACGTCGGGCAATGCCTCCAGGCGCTTGGAGGCGGTGACGGCGATGGGGCGCAGCTTGCCGGACTGGATCTGGGGGCCGACGATCAGCGTGGTGTCGAACATCATGTCCACCTGGCCACCGATCACGTCCTGCAAGGCCGGGCCGCTGCCCTTGTAGGGCACGTGCGTGAATTTCACGCCCGACTGGTAGGCCAGCAGCTCCAGCGCCATGTGGTTCGAGGTGCCGTTGCCCGGCGAGGCCGACGACAGGCCGCCCTCCTTCGCCTTGGCCTTGCTGGCGGCCAGCACGTCGGCCAGCGTCTTGTAGGGGCTGGCGGCAGGCACCACCAGCACCAGCGGGCCGGAGCCCAGCATGGCCACGGGCGTGAAGGATTTGACGGGGTCGTAGTCCAGCTTGGAATACAGGCTCACGTTGATGGCGTGCGAGCTGATGGTGCCGCCGAGGATGGTGTAGCCGTCGGCCGGCGCGCGCGCCGCCAGGGCCGAGCCCACGCTGCCGCCCGCGCCGCCCTTGTTGTCGATGATCACCGGCGTGCCCAGCGCCTTGCTCAGCGGCTGGGCGATCACGCGCGCCAGGGTGTCGGTGTTGCCGCCGGGCGGAAAGGGCACCACGTAGGTGATGGCCTTGCCCGTGGGCCAGGTGCCCTGGGCCATTGCGGGCACGGGCGCGGTCGCCAGCGATGCGCCCAGCAGCAGGGCGCTGGCGGCGATGGAACGGTGGATCAGCGTGCGGCGTTGCATGGGGGTTGTCTCCTGTTTTTAGAGGGAAAAATTCAAAAGCGGGGCTGTTTGCCCGTGAAGGCCGGGTCGTACTTGCGCATCTGCCCCAGGTCGTCGCGGTTGCGGATGCCGCAGCGCAGGTAGTTGTCGTGCAGGCGGGCCAGCGCCTCGCGGTCCAGCGTCACGCCCAGGCCTGGGGCCGTGGGCACGCGCAGGCTGCCCTGGTCGAATGGCAGGCGGCCGCCCTCGATCACCTCCTCGTCCTGCCAGGGGTAGTGCGTGTCGCAGGCGTAGGTGAGCAGCGGCACGCTGGCGCACAAATGCGTCATCGCCACCAGGCTGATGCCCAGGTGCGAGTTACTGTGCATGGACAGGCCCAGGTCGAACGTGCGGCACAGCGCGGACAGCCGCTGCGTGGCGCGCAGGCCGCCCCAGTAGTGGTGGTCGCTGAGCACGATCTTCACGGGGCAGCCCATCTCGGCGTTGCGGCGGAACTCGGCGAAGTCCGTCACCACCATGTTGGTGGCCAGCGGCACGTCGCACTCGCGCGCCACGGCGGCCATGCCGTCCAGGCCGGGGGCCGGGTCTTCGTAGTACTCCAGCACGCCGCGCAGCTGCCGCACGATCTTCAGGCTGGTCTCCACCGTCCAGTTGCCGTTGGGGTCGATGCGCAGCGGCGTGCCCGGAAAGGCCTCGGCCAGCGCCAGGATGCCCGCGGCCTCCTGCTCCGGCGGCAGCGTGCCCGCTTTCAGCTTGATGCTCTGGAAGCCGTACTGCCCGATCATGCGCCGCGCCTGGGCCACGAGTTGCTGCGGCGTCAGCGCCTCGCCCCAGGCGTCTGGCGCATAAGGCTGGCCGATGTGCTCGGCGTACTTGTAGAACAGGTAGGCCGAGAACGGCACGCTATCGTGCGCCGCGCCGCCCAGCAGATCGACCACGGGCGCCCGGGCCATCTGCCCTTGCAGGTCGAGCATGGCCACCTCGAACGCGCTGACCACCTTGGCCACCGTCTTGGAAACGTGCGTGCCCGGCGCCAGCGACACCTGCTGGCCCAGGAACTCCGAGGCCGTGAGCTTCGGCGGCGCGACCAGCGCCTCCACGCGGCGCTCCATCTCGTTGAGCGCCCAGGGCGACAGGCCGACGAGCGCCGGCGCCGCCTTGGCCAGCGCATCCAGCATGGGCTGGTCGCCATAGCTCTCGTTGATGCCGACTAGGCCCGAGACGGTCTCGATCTCGATGATGGAGCGCAGCGCCCAGGGCTCGTGGATGCCCGCCGCATTCAGCAGCGGCGGATCGCGGAAGGCGATGGGCGTGACGCGGATGTGGCGGATGGCGTGGGATGTGCTCATCTTGCGTGGTTTTGAAATATGTCGTCTGATGACTGAGAGCGAATTATCATCACCCGCATGAACGCGCCATCCACGGAATTACCCGCAACCGCGCCCACCCTGCGTGGCAAGGCCGGGCGCGGCGGCCGCAGCCTGGCGCACCTGCTGTCCGAGGAGTTCGGGCACAAGATCCGCCAGGGCCTGCTGCGCGAGGGCGACAAGCTGCCCACCGAATCGGAACTGGTGCAGACCTACGACGTGAGCCGCACCGTGGTGCGCGAAGCCATCTCCAAGCTGCAGGCCTCCGGGCTGGTGCGGACGCGGCACGGCATCGGCACCTTCGTCGCGCCCGTGCGCACCGACGCGAGCCTGCTGCTCAACCCCCGCGAACTGGGTGAATCGGCGGACGTGCTGGCCGTGCTGGAACTGCGCATCGGCCTCGAAACCGAAGCCGCGGGCCTGGCCGCGCAGCGCCGCGGCAGCGCGCACCTGCACCGGCTGCGCGAAGCGCTGAACGCCTTCGAGCACAACGCGGCCACGGGCGGCAACACCATCACGCACGACCTGGCCTTTCACCTCGGGCTGGCCGAGGCCACGGGCAATCCGTATTTCAGCGACATCCTGGCGCACTTCGGCGCCCTGCTGATTCCGCGCACGCGCATCACCTCCCTCCAGACGCCGGGCCGCGACCCCGACTACCTGCGCCGCGTGAACCGCGAGCACGAGGAAATCCTCAACGCCGTCGAGCGGCAAGACCCCGACTCGGCCCGCGCCGCCATGCGCATCCACCTGACCAACTCGCGCGAGCGGCTGCGGCTGGCGCAGCAGCGCAGCACGGCGCGGTGAATTCATAGTCTTTTGGGCCTCCAGCCCTTTCCAGTCAAGCGCTGGCAGCTCTTTTTTATGTAGCAACCAGGGCATTCCCCAGGTTGTGGCCGGCTCCGCGCCAGTTGTACGATGACTAACCATAAAACCAGGAGACAGCCCATGCCCCCGTTTTCCCGCACCCGCCGCGCCTGCACCGCCGCGCTGGCGGGCCTGTGCGCCGCGCCGCTCGCCTGGGCGGCCGATGCCGCCTGGCCCACCAAGGCCGTGACCATCGTCGTGCCCTTCCCGCCCGGCGGCTCCACCGACACCATCGCGCGCGCCATGGCCCAGAAGATGGGCGAGAAGCTCGGCCAGCCCTTCGTGGTGGACAACCGGCCCGGCGCCACCGGCACCATCGGCGCCACGGCGGTCAAGCGCGCGGCGGCGGACGGCTACACGCTGCTGTTCGCCTCGCTCGGCCCCTACGTCATCACCCCGCACCTGATGAAGACCGCGCCGTATGACGCGCAAAAGGACTTCGACTACATCACCGTGCCCGTGCAGGCCCCCAACGTGCTCGTGGCGTCGCCCACATCGCCCAACGCCGCGAAGGCGCACACCGTGGCCGACGTGATCGCGGAACTGAAGGCGCAGCCGGGCAAAGTCAGCTTCGCCAGTTCGGGCAACGGCTCGTCCGACCATTTGTCCGCCGAACTGTTCTGGCAGCAGACCGGCACCTCGGGCACGCACATTCCGTACAAGGGCGGCGCGCCGGCCATCAATGATTTGCTGGGCGGGCAGGTGGATTTCTCGTTCCAGAACGTGAACGCCGTGCTCTCGCATATCCGCGCGGGCAAGCTGCGCGCGATTGCCGTCACCGGCGACAAGCGCTCGCCCGTGCTGCCCGACGTGCCCACGCTGGCCGAAGCGGGCGTGAAGGGGGCCGAGGTCTACTCGTGGCAGGGGCTGGCCGCGCCCAAGGGGCTGCCCGCCAGCGTGAAGGACAAGCTCGCGCAGGCGGCCATCGCCGCCATCCGCGACCCCGAAGTCGCCAAGCGCTTCACCGAGCAGGGGCTGGAGATCGTGGCCAGCACGCCCGCCGAGTTCACCGCCTTCCAGGCGCGCGAGAACGCGCGCTGGAAAAACCTCATCCAGACCCGCAAGATCACCATCGACTGACCATGTCTTCCACGCCCACCATCACCGAGATCGAAGTCATCCCCGTCGCGGGCCGCGACGGCATGTTGATGAACCTCAGCGGCGCGCACGGCCCCTACTTCACGCGCAACGTGCTGCTCGTCCACGACAGCGCGGGCCGCACCGGCGTGGGCGAAGTGCCCGGCGGCGAAGGCATACGCCAGGCGCTGGAGGACAGCAAGCAGGTGCTGATCGGCCAGTCCATAGGCCGACACCTGCAACTGCTGCGGCAGGTGCAAGGCGCCCTGGAGGGCCGCGACACGGGCGGGCGCGGCCTGCAGACGTTCGACCTGCGCATCGGGGTCCATGCCGTCACCGCCGTCGAATCGTGCCTGCTCGACCTGCTGGGCCAGCACCTGGGCGTGCCCGTGGCCGCGCTGCTGGGCGAGGGGCAGCAGCGCGAGCGCGTGGAGATGCTGGGCTACCTGTTCTTCGTCGGTCCTTCGGACAAGACCCCCCTGCCCTACGTGAAGCCCGGCGACGACAAGACCGGCGCCGACGACTGGACGCAGGTGCGCCACATGGCCGCGATGACGCCCGACACCATCGTGCGCCAGGCCGAGGCCGCGCACGCGCGCTACGGCTTCAACGACTTCAAGCTCAAGGGCGGCGTGCTCCCGGGCGAGCAGGAGGTCGAGGCCGTGACCGCGCTGGCAAAACGCTTCCCCGAGGCGCGCGTCACGCTGGACCCGAACGGCGGCTGGCTGCTGAAAGACGCCATCCGCCTGATGCGCGACATGCGCGGCGTGCTGGCCTATGCCGAAGACCCCTGCGGCGCGGAAGAAGGCTTCTCGGGCCGCGAGGTGATGGCCGAATTCCGCCGCGCCACCGGCCTGCCCACCGCCACCAACATGGTCGCCACCGACTGGCGGCAGATGGTGCACGCGCTGTCGCTGCAGTCCGTGGACATTCCGCTGGCCGACCCGCATTTCTGGACCATGGCCGGCTCGGTGCGCGTGGGCCAGACCTGCCGCGACTGGGGGCTGACCTGGGGTTCGCACTCCAACAACCACTTCGACATCTCGCTGGCCATGTTCACCCACGTGGCCGCCGCCGTGCCGGGCAAGGTCACGGCCATCGACACGCACTGGATCTGGCAGGACGGGCAGTTCCTTACACAGAACCCGCTGCGGATCCAGGGCGGCTTCGTCGAAGTGCCGAAGGCGCCCGGCCTGGGCGTGACGGTGGACCGCGCCGCGCTGCAGCGCGCGAACGCCTTGTACATGGAGCACGGCCTCGGCGCGCGCGACGACGCCGTGGCCATGCAGTACCTGATTCCCGGCTGGAAGTTCGACCCTAAGCGGCCATGCATGGTGCGCTGACCTGCCCCCGCGTGGCGCGCAGCCCCATCCACTGCAACTCCGCCAGCGCCACGACCACCACGGCCTGCACCAGCAGCCAGGCATAGCCGAGCGCCGTGAGCGGCAGCGCCCCGCCCCACGCCAGCGCGCCGCAGGCCAGCGCCCAGCCGAAGTTGCCCAGCACCACCAGCCCGACCAGCCGGCGCGGCACGGGGTTGCGCAGCGCCATCCAGGCGGCGGCCAGCGCATAGGCGACGAGGAACGCGCCCGTGCCCAGCAGCAGCGGCGCGGGCAGCCCGGTCAGCGCGGCCATGGGATCGGCCAGCGCCAGTTGCAGCGCGCCGGTGCCGGCGCAGGAGGCGGCGTCCACGGCCATCACGCGGGACAGGAAACGGGGGGAAGCGAAGATCGGCATGGTGAAGCTCCTGGGGTTGAGTGGCTGATGGGCCGCATCCTCGGCCTCTGGCGTCATCCCGTCGATGACCTGGCAGGTCATGTCGCGCGCGCCATGCCGCCACTACCATGCGCCGCATGAACACCCCCAACGCCCGCTCCCCCATCGGCGACCACCTGCGCCACTGGCGCCAGCACCGCCGCCTGAGCCAGCAGGATCTGGCGCTGGAGGCCGCCGTCTCCACCCGCCACCTGAGCTGCATGGAAACCGGGCGCGCCCAGCCCAGCCGCGAAATGGTGCTGCGCCTGGCCGACCGGCTGGCCGTGCCGCTGCGCGAACGCAACGCGCTGCTGGTGGCCGCGGGCTTCGCGCCCATGTACCAGGCGCGCCCGCTGGACCACCCGGACCTCGCGGCGGCGCGCCAGGCCGTGGAACGGGTGCTCAAGGGGCACGAGCCCAACCCGGCCCTGGCCGTGGACCGGCACTGGAACCTCGTGGCCCACAACGCGATGGTGCCGCTGCTGCTCGAAGGCGCGGCCCCGCGCCTGCTGGCGCCGCCCGTGAACGTGCTGCGCCTGAGCCTGCACCCCGAGGGCCTGGGCCCGCGCATCGCCAACGCGGGCCAGTGGCGCGCCCACCTGCTGCACCGCCTGCAGCAGCAGATCGCCGCCACGGCGGATGCGCAGTTGCAGGCGCTGCACGACGAAATCGCCGCCTACCCCGTCGCCAGTGAACCCCATGCCAGCCACGACGGCACGGCAGCGGGCATCGTCGTCCCCTTCCAGCTGCGCACGCCGCAGGGCGTGCTCTCCTTCATCAGCACCGTGACCATCTTCGGCACGCCGGTGGACGTGACACTGCAGGAACTGGCGGTGGAGTCGTTCTTCCCGGCGGATGCGGCCACCCAGGCGGCGTTGGCGCGCCTGGGCGGAAGTTGAGGGTCAAATAGGCCTCCAGCGCTTATGTATCAAGCGCTGGCAGCTACGGAATCAGGAGCATTCCACTCCACCGTGATGTGCGACAACTCGTGCACCGGGGCCAGCAGCGCCTTGATGTCCAAGCTGCTCCACGGCGCGGCGGACGCCAGGCTGACGATGGCCGCAAAATGCCCCGGCCCCACCTGCCACACGTGCAGGTCGGTGATCTCCGCGCCGCACCCCGCCAGCGCCTGCCGCACTTCGGCGCGGATGGCGTCGCCCTCTCGCGGCGCGTCCAGCAGCACGCTGCCCGCATCGCGCACCAGCCCCCAGGCCCAGCGCGCGATGACCAGCGCGCCCACCACGCCCATGGCCGGGTCGGCCCACAGCCAGCCCTGGCTGCGCCCCAGCAGCAGCGCCACGATGGCGAGCACCGAGGTCAGCGCATCCGCCAGCACGTGGACGTAGGCGGAGCGCAAATTGTTGTCGTGGGCGTGCGCGGGGCCGTGGTGGTGATCGTGCCCATGGTCATGGCCATGTCCGTGGTGGTGCGCGTGGTCGTCCTTGAGCAGCCAGGCCGACACCAGGTTCACCGCCAGCCCCGCCGCCGCCACGGCGATGGCCTGGTTGAAGTCGATGGCCACGGGGCGGGCCAGCCGCGCCAGGCTTTCCCACCCGATCAGCAGCGCGATCAGCCCCAGCACCACCGCGCTGGCAAAGCCCGCCAGGTCGCCCAGCTTGCCCGTGCCGAAGGTGAAGCGCGGATTGCCCGCATGGCGGCGCGCGTAGCCATAGGCCAGCGCGGTGATCAGCATGGCCCCGGCGTGGGTGGCCATGTGCCAGCCGTCGGCCACCAGGGCCATGGAGCCATAGAGGTTCCCGGCCACGATCTCGGCCACCATCATGCCAGCCGTCAGCGCAATCACCCACCACACGCGCCGCTCGTTGCGCTGGTGGCCCTGGCCCAGGAAGAAATGGGTGTGCGCGCTCATTTCATGTACACCCGGATGACGTCGAGCATCTCCTGCCCCGCCGCCACACGGTCGGCCTCGCTCGCGGCGGCGATCACGTGCTCCTGCAAGTGCCCCTCCATGACCTGGAAGGTCAGCCCGCTCAAGGCCCCGCGCACCGAGGCCAGCTGGCGCAGCACCTCGGCGCAGTCGGCCTCGGCGTCCAGCGCGCGCTCCACGCCTTCCAGCTGCCCCTTGATGCGGCGCACGCGCGCCATGAGTTTTGCTTTCTGCTTCAATGTGTGGGCCATGTATCCACCTCTGTTTCATATAGTGTAGGGGGCTATCCTACATGGCATCGCCGTTTGCCTGAGCAGTTACCATCCAAGCCTTCCCCTGTTCCATTGCCGCCCTTGAGATGACTGCCCCCCAAGACACCCCGCCCCCCGAGATCCACTGCGACGTGCTCGTGATCGGCGGCGGCCCTGCGGGCGCGACCGTGGCGCCGCTGCTGGCCGAGCGCGGCTACCGCGTCGTGGTGCTGGACAAGGACCGGCATCCGCGCTTCCACATCGGCGAATCGCTGCTGCCGGCCAACCTGCCGCTGTTCGAGCGCCTGGGCGTGGCCGACGAGGTGCGCGCCATCGGCATGTACAAGCCGGGCGCGGAGTTCGTCTCGCCGCACCACCCTCACACGCAGACCTTCTTCTTCGCCGACGCCTGGGACAAGTCCATGCCCCATGCCTACCAGGTCAAGCGCGCCGAGTTCGACGCGGTGCTGCTCGACAACGCGGCGCGCAAGGGCGCCGAGGTGCGCCAGGGCTGCCGGGCGACGGACGTGGAGTTCGAGGCCGACGGCAGCGTCAGCGTGCAGTCGCAGGACGACGACGGCAGCCGCCAGCGCTGGCGCGCGCGCTTCCTCATCGATGCCTCGGGGCGCGACACCTTCCTGGCCAACCGCTTCCGCATCAAGGAGCGCAACGCGCTGCACAACAGCGCGGCGGTGTACGCGCACTTCCGCCACGCGCGCCGCCACGAGGGCAGCAACGAGGGCAACATCTCCATCCTCTGGTTCGAGCACGGCTGGTTCTGGTTCATCCCCATGAGCGAGGACACGACCAGCGTCGGCATGGTCACCTGGCCGTACCACATGAAGAGCCGCCAGGGCCGCAGCCTCGACCAGTTCTTCATGGACAACATCGCCACCTGCGCGCCGCTGGCCGAGCGGCTGGCGCAGGCCGAGCGCATCACCAAGGTCGAGGCCACGGGCAATTTCTCGTACCGCGCCACGCGCAGCCACGGCAGCAACTACCTGATGCTGGGCGACGCCTTCGCCTTCATCGACCCGGTGTTCTCCTCCGGCGTCTGGCTTGCCATGCACAGCGGGGTGGCGGGCGCGCAGACCGTCGATACCTGCCTGCGCGAGCCGCAGCGGGCGGCGCAGGCGCTGCGCGCGTTCGACCGCGTGATGCAGCACGGCCCGCGCCATTTCTCATGGTTCATCTACCGCATGACCAACCCCATCATGCGCGACTTCTTCATGTACCCGAAGAACGTGCTGCGCGTGAAGGAGGCGCTGCTCTCGGTGCTGGCGGGCGACCTGTTCGGCAGCACGCCGATCTGGCGTTCGCTGCTGGCGTTCAAGGGGCTGTACTACGCCGCCAACATCGCCCAGCCGCGCCGCGCCTACAGGGCCTGGAAGCAGCGCCGCCGCAACATCCGCAGCATCGATGACGCCGGGCTCTACAAAGCCTGAAGCACAGCGCCGCGGCGGCCTGTGGTGGCGGCTGTACGAGCGCTGGGCCATGGCCGTGGGCCTGGGCAGCCTCGCGGCCATGTGCCTCCTGTGGCTGCCGTTCGCCGCATTGCTGTACCCGCTGCTGCCGCGCCGCCCGGGCCAGCGCCTGGGGCGGTTCGTCATCGTGCGCTCGTTCCGCTTCTACCTGACGCTGCTGACGCTGCTGTGCGGCTGCCGCTTCGACCTGCGCGCGCTGGACGCGCTGCGGCAAGAGCGCGGCCTGATCGTCGCGGCCAACCACCCCTCGCTGCTGGACGCGGTGATCCTCGTCTCGCGCCTGCCCGACGCGGTCTGCGTGATGAAGGCCAGCCTGCTCGACAACCTGCTGTTCGGCGCCGCCGCCCGCATGGCGCGCTACGTGCGCAACGACGGCGCGCTGCAGCTCATCCGCAACGGCAGCCTGAGCCTGGCCGAGGGCGCGCAGGTGGTGCTGTTCCCCGAAGGCTCGCGCACCAAACAGTTCCCGCTCGACCCGCTGGGCCGCTCGCTCGGCCTGCTGGCGCGGCGCGCGCAGGCGCCGGTGCAGACGGTGCTGCTCGAATATTCCACGCCCTACCTGGGCAAGCACTGGCCGCTGTGGCGCCCGCCGGTGCTGCCGCTGGTAGTCACCGCGCGCCTGGGCCGGCGCTTCGCCGCGCCCGAGGATCACCAGGCCTTCACCGCCGAACTGGAACGCTACCTGCGCGCCGAGCTGTCGCATTCATGATGTCCGAGCCCACACCCACGCCTTCAGCCACCCACCTGGTCCTGATCCCCAGCTACAACCCCGGCCGCAACGTCATCGCCACGGTACGGGCGGCGCGCGCGCAGTGGAACCCCGTCTGGGTCGTGGTGGACGGCAGCACCGACGGCAGCGCCGATTGGCTGCGGGACATGGCCCGGAAAGACCCCGGCCTGCGCGTGCTGCTGCAGGAGCGCAACCAGGGCAAGGGCGCCGCCGTGCTGACGGGCGTGGAACAGGCGCGCGCGGCGGGCTTCACGCACGCGCTGACCATGGACTCCGACGGCCAGCACCCGGCCGAACTGATCCCGCGCTTCATGCAGGCGTCGCAGGCCCGGCCCGAGGCGATGGTGCTGGGCCGCCCGGTGTTCGGGCCCGAGGCGCCCGCCCTGCGCGTCAATGGCCGCAAGGTGTCCAACGCCTGGGCCAACCTGGAGACGCTGGGCGCGGGCATCGGCGATTCGCTCTACGGCTTCCGCGTCTACCCCATCGCGCCGCTGATCGCCGTGATGCGCGGCCAGCGCTTCATGCGCCGCTTCGACTTCGACCCCGAAGCCGCCGTGCGCCTGTGCTGGGCGGGCGTGCCACCCATCAACCTCGACGCGCCGGTGCGCTACCTGAGTGCCGACGAAGGCGGTGTCTCGCACTTCCGCTACCTGCGCGACAACACGCTGCTGACCTGGATGCATACGCGGCTGTTCCTGGGCTTCGTGCTGCGCCTGCCGCTGCTGGCCTGGCGCCGCCTGCGCCCGCCAGAGACATGACCATGACCGAGCCCACACCCCGCGCGCAAGGCGCCATGAAAAGCGGCGACGCGCGCCTGCAGCCCTATTTCTCCGGCGAGGCCGAGCGGCGCCAGGTGACCCAGGCCCTGTTCAACGAAGCCGCCACCGGCTACGACAGCGCCGAGGCGCTCACGGCCCTGGGCAGCGGCAGCTGGTACCGGCGCGAGGTGCTGCGCCGTGAGGGGCTCCAGCCCGGGATGCACGTGCTCGACGTGGCGGCCGGCACCGGCCTGGTCACCGCCGAGGCGCTGGCGCTGGCCGGGCCGCAGGGCCGCGTCGTGGCGCTGGACCCGTCGCCCGGTATGCTGGCCGAGCTGCGCCGCAAGCTGACCTGCGAAACCGTCGAGGCCTATGCCGAGGCCATCCCCCTGCCCGACGCGCAGGTGGACTTCCTGTCGATGGGCTACGCGCTGCGGCACGTGGGCGACATGGACAAGGCCTTCGCCGAATACCTGCGCGTGCTCAAGCCCGGCGGCAAGGCCTGCATCATGGAAATCAGCCGCCCCGCGAGCCGCCTGGGCCGCGCGCTGCTGAAGATGCACATCGGCGTCATGGTGCCGCTGATGGCGCGCCTCAGCGGCCGCCACGCCGACGTCAAGCGCCTGTGGGCCTACTACGGCGACACCATCGAAGCGGCCGTCGATCCCGACACCGTGCTGGCCGCGCTGCGCCGCGCCGGCTTCCAGAACGTGCGCTGCGGCGTGACGCTGGGCATCTTCCGCGAATACACGGGCACGCGCGGGTCATGAGCACCCCCGAGCGCTTTCTGATCGCGCTGCTGATCATCTTCACCATCCCCTGGCTGATCTGGCGCCTGGGCTGCACCGACCGCTGGGCGCCGCTGGTGGTGGTGCAGATCCTGCTGGGCATCGTGCTCGGGCCCGGGGTGCTGGGCCACTGGTACCCGGCCTACTACGGTGCCGTGTTCACCCCGGAGGTGATCCAGGCCCTCAACGGGCTGGCCTGGTGGGCCGTGACGCTGTTCGTGATGATCGCCGGCATCGAGCTGGACCTGAAAGCCGCCTGGCGCCACCGGCGCGAGAGCGGCATCACCGCCGGCCTGGCGCTGGGCACGCCCATGCTGCTGGGCTGCGGCGCGGCGCTGGCCATGCTGTACTGGCCGGGCTGGCTCGGCCCCCAGGCCCGGCCCTGGCAGTTCGTGCTGGGCATCGGCATGGCCTGCGCGGTAACGGCACTGCCGATCCTGATCCTGTTCCTGGAAAAGCTGCACATCCTGCGCGAACCCCTGGGCCAGCGCATCCTGCGCTACGCCAGCCTGGACGACATCGCCATCTGGGGCGTGCTGGCGCTGATCGTCATGGACTGGCAGCGCGTGGGCCGGCAGGCGCTGTTCCTGCTGGCCTTCGGCCTGGCGGCCTGGCTGTGCCGCCGCCTCATGCGCCGCGTGCCCGAGCAGGACCGCTGGTACCTGGCACTGGTGTGGCTGGCGCTGTGCGCGTTCGGCGCCGATTGGGCTGGGCTGCACTTCATGGTCGGCGCCTTCCTGGCTGGCGCCGTGTTGGACGCCGACTGGTTCGACCAGGAGCGGATGGATCTGCTGCGCCACCATGTGCTGCTGGTGCTGATGCCGGTGTTCTTCCTCTCCACCGGGCTGCGCACCGGCTGGAGCATGGGCGGCCTGGACGTGGTGGTGGCCGCGGCCTGGCTGCTGGCGGCCTCCGTGGTGGGCAAGCTGCTCGGGGTCCGGCTGGCGGGGCGGATGCTGGGCTGGCGCCGGGATGAAGCCAGCATGATCGGCTGGCTGCTGCAGACCAAGGCGCTCATCATGATCATCTTTGCCAACGTGCTGCTGGATCGGCAGATCATCACCAGCGCTACGTTCACTGCGCTGCTGCTGATGGCGGTGGCTAGCACCATGCTGACCATTCCGATCGTGGAGCCGAAGCTGGCGCGGTGGCGTCAGCAGCAAAAATCATAGCTGCTTGCGCTTATCCAGCAAGCGCTGGAGGCCGATTTGGCTTGAATTTCAGGCCATGCCGCCGTTGATGGAAATCACCTGCCCCGTGATGTAGGCGGCGCGCTCCGACGCGAGGAACTCCACCAGCTCGGCCACTTCCTGCGGCCGGCCCGCGCGCTGCATGGGCACCATCTGGCGCAGCGCATCGGTGCTGAACTGGCCCTCGGCCATGCCGCTGTCGATGATGCCGGGCGCGACGACGTTCACCGTCACGCCCCGGCTCGCCAATTCAAGCGCCAGCGAGCGGCTGGCGGCGTGCAGCCCGCCCTTGGCGGCGGCGTAGTTCACCTGCCCCCGGTTGCCCGCCACGGCGGTGACGGACGAGACGTTGACGATGCGCCCCCAGCGCGTGCGCAGCATGGGCAGGGTGAGCGGCTGCGTGACGTTGAAGAAGCCGTTCAGCGACACGTCCAGCACGCGGTCCCATTGCGCCCCGCCCATGCCCGCGAACACCGCGTCGTCGTGGATGCCCGCGTTGTTCACCAGCACCTGGATCGGGCCGCGCTCCAGCAGCGCCTCCAGCGCTTGCGCACAGGCCTGGCGGTCGGTCACGTCGAAAGCCACGGCCTCTGCGCTGGCGCCGCCGGCCTGGAGTTGCGCGGCCAGGGCCTGCGCGCGTGCAAGGCCCTGGTTGGCGTGGACGATGACATGCAGGCCCGAGGCAGCCAGTCGTTCGCAGATGGCAGCGCCCAGGCCGCCGCTGCCGCCGGTGACGAGGGCGCGGCGTGGAGTGGAGGTGTTCATGGCGGGGTGGAAAAGGAGGCGGCGTCGAGCACGACCGATGCGCGCCCTTCGGCCAGGCAGCGATCAAAGGTGCCGACGGTGAATGCGTAGAGGATGACGGCGTCGTCGCCCGAAAGCCGCGTGGCCTCGACGTGCAACTCGCCCGCCACGTCGTCCAGCCGCTCCGCGTGCAGGCGCACACCGCGCACGCTGGCGAGGTAGCCCGCGCCGAGTGTGGTGTCCGCCAGCAACGCGCCATGCACGGCCATGGCCTGGGCCGCGTATTCGACGGCGTTGGCCGCGCCCAGGCGGCCCTGCGCGCGCAGCGGGTTGTCCGATGCGCGGTGGCTGGTGGCGGCGCAGCGGATGTGCTGCGCGTCCCAGGCGAGCACACGGTCGAGCAGGCACATGCCACCCTGGTGCGGGATGTGCGCCGCGATCCAGGCGTGGTCGGGCATCAGCATGGCTGCACGCGCAGGCCCAGGCTGTGGCCGGGCAGGTAGTCGAGCGCCACGTCGGCGGCACTGTGGCGGGCCAGTGCCTCCAGCGCCGGCAGCGCGCGCAGCGAGGGGAATTGCGCGCGCAGGGCTTCCAGCGCCGCGTCCTGCATGGGCGTGGGCGCATCCTGCCCGCCGGGCGTCACGCTGATCTGCGCCAGCGATGCTTTGGTGCGCTGCGGCGCCAGCAGCCACGCCATGCCCGCCGCGTCGAGCAGCGGGCGCTTGGCGTGCAGCGGCTCGGGGTACTCGCTGTCGTAGCAGATCAGCAGCACGGGGCGCTGGTCGAGCGCCACCTGCGCCAGCGCGTCCAGCAGCCCCGCGCCCAGGCTGCCGTCGTAGGCGCAGATCACCTGGCAGGGCGCCATGCTGCGCGTGGCGATGCCCCAGTAGCCCGCAGCGGCGTTATGCACGGAGTTGTGAAAGCGCGTGGGCGAGATCTGCCGGTCGTCGCCCGCGAGTTGTTCACACAGCGCATGGCAGTTGTGGCCATCGGCCCCCGAGGCGGCGAACACGGTGGCCAGTTGCGCCGGGTCGGCGCCTGCCTGCTCCACGGCCTGCTGGCCCAGCGCCAGCGCCAGGCGGATGACACGGCTGGCGCGGCGGCGCTCGGCGGGCGGCAGCAGCGCGGGGGCCGGCAGCACGGAAGGCTCGTTGCGCCAGGGCTGCGCCCCGCCGAGCACGGCCTGCGCAGCAGGCCAGTCGGGCAGACCGGGGGCGATCAGGCCGATGCCGTCGATCCAGGCGGAGAGCGTTTCGTTCATGGCCGTGCTCCCAGCACCAGCGCGCAGTTGCTGCCGCCAAAGCCAAAGGAATTGCTGAGCACCGTACGCAGCGGCGCGGCACTGCCGGTCAGGCGGTAGTCGAGCGCCAGTGCCTCATCGAGCACCTGCGTGCCGGGGCTGCCGGGAATCCAGCCTTGCGTGAGCGCGCGCGCGGCGATCAGCGCCTCCACCGCGCCAGCAGCGCCCAGCGTGTGGCCGGTGGCGCCCTTGGTCGAGCTGCAGGGCACGCGGGCGCCGAACAGCGCCGCCATCGCCAGGCCCTCGGCGGCGTCGTTGGCGGGGGTGGCCGTGCCGTGCAGGTTCACGTAGTCCACATCCTGGGGCGCGATATTGGCGGACTGCAGCGCCGCCTCCATCGCCAGCCGCGCGCCCAGGCCCTCAGGGTGGGGGGCAGACATGTGGTGCGCGTCGCTCGATTCGCCCGTGCCCAGCAGGTAGATGCCGCCCTGCCCTGCATCCGCGCGCTCCAGCAGCGCGAACGCCGCGCCCTCGCCGATGGAGATGCCGTCGCGCCGCGCGTCGTAAGGCCGCGCGGGCTGGGTGGAGGTGAGTTGCAGCGAGGCGAAGCCGTACAGCGTCGTCAGGCACAGGCTGTCCACGCCGCCGACCACGGCCGCGTCGATCGTGCCCAGCGCGATCTGCCGCGCGGCGGCGGCGAATACCTTGGCGCTGGACGAGCAGGCCGTGGAAATGGTCAGCGCCATGCCGTCCAGCCCAAGATAAAGGCGCACGAAGTCGGTGACCGAGAACGGGCAATGCGACCCCGCGTAGCTCAGGGCGGCGGGCAGCGCGCCGGTGGCCGCGTCGCGTGCGCGGTAGGCCAGTTCCGTCTCCAGAATGCCCGAAGTGCTGGTGCCCAGGAACACGCCCACGCGCCGGCTGCCATAGCGCTGCGCGGCGGCGCGCGCCTGCTCGGCGAAGCCGTCGGCCTCCAGGCCCAGGAGGGCGAGGCGGTTGTTGCGGCAGTCGTATTCGGCGAGGCTGGCGGGCAGCGCGACGGCATCGACGCCGTCCACCGCGCCGATCCAGGTGTCCAGCCGCACCGACTCGAAATCGCAGGGGCGCAGGCCCGAGCGCCCAGCCCGCAGGGCCTCGTCGTGCGCGGCAAGGCCCCGGCCCAGGCAGGTCGTGAGGGTGGTGGCGGAAAGGAGCAGGGGAGGCACGGTAAAAGTGTACGCCATGGAAGCGGCAAATCAGCCTCAAAAATGATAGCTGCTAGCGCTTACCACACAAGCGCTGGAGGCCAAAAATACCGCAAACATGTCACGGCCACGACTCATGCAGGGTCACGCTGGCCAGCCCCGCCTGCGCCAGCCGCTGGGCCAGCAGCGGAATCAGGTGCTCGATCACCGGCCTGCCGTCGCCCGCGCGCGCCGCGTGGCCGTCGTGCAGCAGCAGGATGTCGCCGTCGGCCAGCCGGTGAACCAGGCGTTGCAGCACGCGGCCGGGGTGCGGCTCGCGGGTGTCGTAGCCGCGGCGCGTCCAGCTGGCCAGTTGCAAGTCCAGGCGCGCCAGCACGGGCTCCAGGAACAGGTTGCGCAGGCCCGCCGTGGGGCGGAAAAAGCGCGGCGGCTGGCCGCTGGCGTCGTGCAGCACGGCCTGGGCGCGGGCGATGTCGGCAGCCAGGCGCGCCGGGCCGAACAGCGAGAGCGCGTGCGAATGGCTGTAGCCGTGGTTTTCCACCCGGTGGCCCTGCGCCACGATGGCGCGGCACAGCGCGGGGTGCTTTTCCGCCCGGTGGCCGATGAGGAAGAAGCTGGCCTTGAGCCGGTGTTCGGCCAGCAGGTCGAGCACGCGGGGCGTGACCTCCGGGTCGGGGCCGTCGTCTATGGTCAGCGCCACACGCCCACGTTCTTGGCCTGCCCTGCCTGCGGGCATGGCGGGCAGCCGCGTGATGTTGGGCCCGAGCGCGTGCGAGCGCGGCCACAGGCCGGCGGCGGTGAGCAGGGCGTGGTCGGCGGCCACCGCCGCCAGCGCCCAGGGCCAGTGGGCCGGGGCGGCGAGCAGGCCCGCCGCCGCGCCCGCGTGCAGCAGGGCCGAGCCCGTGAGCAGCGGCGTGGGGCGCCAGGGACGGCTCACGCGGTTTCCTCCGCGATCCACGCGAGCGCATCGCGCCACAAGGGCCGCCACGCCGCCCAGTCGTGCCCGCCATCGGCTTCGCGGCGCGCGGCCTGCGGCAGCAGATCGGCCACGGCGGCCATGCCGGCGGCGAAGCGGTCTGCGCGCCCCCAGCCGATGAACGTGGGCAGCCGGGGCTGGCCTGCGCGCAAGCCGACCCAGAGGGCGTATTCAGGGTCGGCCAGTTGCGCGGGCGTGGGCTGCCAGGCCTGCAGGCCGCCAGCGCGGGCGATGTGGTTGGTCACAAGGCGGCTGCCTGGATAAGGTGCCAGCAGGCACAGGCCGCGCAGGCCGTCGCCCGCAATTTGCGCGTAACGCAGCGCCAGCAGTCCGCCCAGCGAGATGCCCGCCAGCCACCGGTGGCGGTAGCGCCCGGCCAGCGGGGCCAGCACCTCGTGCGCCAGGCGCTGCACGGCGTCGCTGCGGCCCGTGGGGTCGAGGTGCAGGTCGGGCACGATCAAATCCAGCGTGCCGGGCATCAGCGCGGGCAGGCCGCCGCTTTCCACGTCCGCCGGGTGCATCTGCGCGCCGGGCAGCAGCACCAGCGCGTCCGGCGCGCCCTGGCCGTAGCGGCGCATTTCCATCTCAATCCCCCCCGTGCTTTGGCGTGATGAGCACGGCGGATACCAGCATGGCCAACAGCACGCCGGGGGCCACGGTGCTGCCGATGGCTTGCAGCACCGGCACGCGCGAAAGCGCGAGCGCGCCGAAGCCGATGGCGAGGGTGAGCACGGCCGTCGCCATGGAGAGCCAGACGTCGGGCGACAGGCTGCCCTCGGCCTGCACCTGGTCGAAGAAGAGCGCGTAGTTCGACCCCACGGCCACGATCATCAGGAGGCCGACCAGATGCAGCAGATGCAGGCGCACGCCGACCAGGTGCAGGCCGGTGATGACCAGGGTCACCGTCACCGCCAGGGTCAGCAGCACGCGCGCCAGCCGCCGGGGCGACTTCAGCGTGACGGCCAGCAGCAGGGTGATCGCGGCCACGCCGCCGAGCGAGAGGGCGATGGCCTGGTGCAGGTACTCGCCATACATCTGCTCGAACTCGCCCTTCAGGTCGAGCACGGTGGCCGGGGTGCCCGCGAGCGCCGTGCGCAGCGCTTGCACCGGAATGTCGGCGCCCATGGGGGTCTCTGCACGAATCGCCGCGCCGCGTGCATCTGCGGCCTCGGGCGGTCTGCGGCGTTGCAAATCCTCGCGATAGCTACGGCTATCGCTGCGGTTTGCGCCTTGCAGCCCATCCCGATCCGCAGCGCCCGCTTGCCGCTCGATTCGTGCAGAGACCCCCTCCCCGCGCGATACCGGGCGCAGCGGCAGCATGGCCGTCCAGCCCTGGGGGCCGTGCGACAGCAGCGAATGCACGGCCAGCGCCAGAGCCGTGCCGTCGAGGTCTTTCGGCACCAGCCAACCCTGCTCGCGCGCGGCAGCCACCGCATCGACGAATGGCGTGAGCCGCGCCGCCGACAGCGGCATCCCTTCGAGCGCGGTGGCGAGTTCGGCGCGCAATACGCCGGGCGCGGGCAGCGCGGCGCGGCGCTCGGCCTGGGTGCGCTGGCTGGGCACGAAGCGCGCCGGGCTGTCGAAGCCGCCGATCACGCCCTGGTCCACCAGCGCCTGCAGCCGGCTGCCCGCCTGCTCCGCCCCTTGCAATACGGTTTCAAGGTCGGCCCCGCGCACCAGCACCAGATAGCGCGCATCGGGCGCGCCCAGTTCGGCGCGCAGGCTGGCGTCTTGCTGCGCGTCCTGCGCGCGCACCATTGACAGCGCCGAGAGGTCGTGGCTCCACAGGCTGTCGCGCTGCACCGCCAGATAGCCCGCCGCCAGCAGCGCCAGCAACAGCAGCGGCCAGCGCAGCGGCCGCGCGTGCGCCAGCCAGGCTTGCGTGGTGCGGGCGATGGCGCCGGGCGGACTGAACCGTATGCCGCCCTCGCCCGCCAGGCGCGGCAGCACGAAGCGCGTCACCAAGGCGGCGGCGGTGACGCCCGAGAGCGCGTACAGGCCCAGCTGCGCCAGGCCGGGAAAGCCCGCGAACAGCAGCGCGCCAAAGCCCGCCACCGAGGTCATCACGCCCAGCCGAATCGTCGGCCAGTAGCTCTGGCGCCATTGCGCCAGGCTGACGCGGCCGGACTGGATGCAGAAGTAGATGGCATAGTCCACCGCCTCGCCGATCAACGCCGCGCCGAAGCCGATGGTGATGCCATGCACGTTGCCGTAGACCAGGCTGACGGCGACGATGCCGGCGAGCGTGGCCGTCGCCACCGGCAGCAGGCCCAGGGCCAGCGTGCGCACCGAGCGATAGACCCAGGCCAGCACCAGCACGATGCCGATCATGCCCAGCATCGAGGTGCGCTCGGCCTCGGCCTTCACCATCTCGCGCGACTGCACGGCGAACATGCCGGGGCCGGAGAGCACCAGCGTGAGCGGCTTGGCCTGGTCTTTTTGCAGGCCGTCGAATAAAGATTGCGCCTTGGCAATGGCCTCGGCCTGGCCGTCGGTGTCCGTCCCCGTGGCGCGGGTCTGCGCCAGCAGCAGGGCGCGCTGCCCGTCCTGCGAAGCCCAGACGCCGCCCGCCAGCCGGGGCTCGCCGCCCGGCTGCAGGCGGGTAAGGATTTCCAGCACCTCGCCCGTCGGGTCTTGCAGCAGGTAGGGCTTGAAGCGCTGGCCCACGGGCGATGAAATCAGGTCGATGCTGCGGCCAATGGCCTCGCGCAGCCCGGCCACGGTAAAGCGCTCGGGCGTAACGGCGGGGCTGAGCACGTAGCGCCAGCGCAGCAGGAAGTCGCGCTCGGCGTCCAAGCCGTCCATCTCGCCGTTCTGCACCGACGGAAACAGCCCGCTGGCCGCCAGCGCGCGGCGCAAGTCCTTGGAGGCCTGCGCGCGCCCGGCCTCGTCCCCGCCCTCGATCGCCAGCATCAGCAGGCGCGAGACCGCGCCGCTTTGCATCTGCTCCACCAGCACCTGCTGCTCGGCGCTGGGCCGGGACGGCAGGAAGAACGACATGTCCGCTACGAAGCGGCTGTGCCAGACGACGGCGATGCCCGCCGCCATGCCCAGCAGCCACAGCAGCAGGATGCGGACGGGGGTGAGCCTCATGGCTTGATGGGGGTGATCGCCAGTTCCGAACGGTCGCCGTCGGCCTGCTGGTATTCGATGCGGCGCACCTCGGGGCCGCTGCCATTCACGGTGATGCGCGTGACCAGCGCCTGCACCTCGGCGCTCACGGGCTGCAGCACCAGCGTCCAATCCCGGGCAGCGCCTTGCAGGTCAAGGCGGTAGTATTTTTCCAGCTGCGCGCGGTTGCCCGCCAGCGTGCTGCGCACGCTCTCGATGAAGGCCATGGCCTCGGGGCGGCTGCCCACCTGCCAGGTCATGCTGCGGCCGTCGCGCTCCACGGTGAGGGTGTTTTTCTCCAGCACCAGGGTTTCTCGGCGGGGCTGGAGCGTGTCTTTTTCCAGCCGGTCGGGCGGGGTGAAGCGCATCTCGCCGCTGGAGACCACGGGCGCGTCCAGCACGGCGACGTGGCGCGTTTCGACGAAGCGCGCGCGCCCGCCCTTGAACTGGGCGAGTTCGCCCATCAGCTGGTCGATGTCGAAGCCCGCCGCGTGCGCGGCCAGCGAGGTGCAGGCAAGCAAAAGAACAAACAGAGAGCGACGGGTCATGGTGTCTGCCAGAAGTCGTAGAAGTTGAACCAGTTCATGGGCACGGCGCGCAGCGCGCGTTCCAGCGCCGCCACGTAGGCGCGCTGGGCCTCGGCCATCGCGGCAGGGCGATCCGCGCGCGGCGTGGTATGAAAGTCGGCGATGGGCTCGAAGCGGATTTCGTAGCGGTTGCCGCCCAGGTACAGCCCGGCCATGAAGAATACCGGGCGCTGCAGCATGGCCGCCAGCCGCCAGGGGCCCAGGGGAAAGGCCGCCTCCGCCCCCAGGAACGGCAGGCGCGCACAAGCGTCATCGGCGCCCAGCGAGCGGTCGGCCAGCAGGCCGACGAGGCAGCCTTCGTCGAGCCGGTCGCGCACCGCGAGCATGGCGTCCATGCGGCCCAGGGCGATCACGTCCTGCATCGCCTCGGGCGCGATGGCCGCGAGCGTGGCGTTGAGCTGGCGCGCGTTGTCTTCGTACATGGCCATGGCCACGCGCAGGCCGCCGCGCTCCTGACCCATGGTGCGCAGCACCTCGAAGCTGCCCAGGTGCGCGCCCATCAGCAGCGCGCCGCGCCCGCCCTGCAATGCGGCGTGCAGTGCGTCGGCGCCCTGTACATGAACCTGGAACTGCGCGTCCCGGTTTTTCAGCAGAAACACCCGGTCGTGGATGGTGGTGGCAAAGCACAGCACATGGCGGTAGCGCTCGCGCCAGCGCGGCGCGCGGCCCAGCACGCGCGCCAGGTAGGCACGGCTGGCGCGCTGCGCCTTGGGCGCAAAGAGCACGAAGTACAGCGCAATGCCGTACAGCACGACCCGGCCCAGGCTGCGCCCCGCCGTCAGCGAGATCCACACCATGAGCCGCAGCAGCCAGACGTAGCTGCGCTCGCCCTCGCGCGCCCAGGCGGCGGCCTGGGAATGCCCTTGGCTCACTCCGCCGCCTCCTGCTGCAACACGCCGCTGGCGACCAGGGCATCGCCCGCGTGGATGGCGAAGCGCTGAGCGCCGGGCGCGGTGGCGGTAAACGACCAGCGCAACGCCTCGCCCGGCCCCACGGGACGCAGGAACTTGGCCTGCGCGATGCACCAGCGCCGGCCCGCAGGCAAGGCGCCAGCGCGCAGCAGGCTCTGGTCGAGCAGCACCACGCCGGGCACGATGGGGCGGCCCGGAAAGTGCCCGGCAAAGGCCGGATGGTTGGACGGCACCGTCCATTCAGCGGGCATCGCGCACCCACTTGGCATACAGCGCCTCCAGCGTGCCGCGCAGAATCTTGCCGGTGTCGTTGTGCGCAATCGCATCCACCAGCACCAGCGGCCGGGGCAGGAAGATCGGATCGACGCGCGCACGCAACTCTGCCAGCAGCGCGGCGTGCTCGCAGCCCGGCGCGACGGCGAAGGCCGCCAGCCGCCCGACGCGGGCCGCGCCCTCTTTCTCGTCGGGCAGGAAGAAGGCTCCGTCCTGCACCCCCGCGATGCCGCGCAATTGGTGGTTGAGGTAGGCGAGCGAGGTGCGCTTGCCCGCCAGATTCACCATGTCGGCGTGGCGCCCCTGCAAGGTGAAGCGCCCGTCGGCGTGCAGCGCGATCACGTCGGCCAGCGCCACGCGCTCCTGCACGTGGCCGTCGCAGGCCCAGGTGGTGTCGCCCGCCTGCTCCAGCCGCACGCCGGGCATCAGCGTCCACTCGGCCCCTTGGGTGGTGCGGCGCGTGGCCAGCGCCGAGGATTCGGTCGAGCCATAGATCTCATGCACCGGCGCGCCGGTGGCGGCTTCGGCCTGCGCGGCCAGGGCGGCGTCCAGCGGCGCGGTGGCCGAGAGCCAGCGCGCCACCGGCGGCAGCGCCACGCCCGAGGCCAGCACGCTCGCCAGGTGGTAAGGCGTGGTCACCACCATCGCCGGCGGCGGCACGGCGGACAGCGCATCGGCCAGGTCTTGCGGATAGAAGGGCTTGCCGCTCCAGAAGCTGCAACCGCCATGCAGCGCCAGCAGGAAGGTCGATTCAAAACCGTAGCTGTGCTGCGGCGGCACGGTGCCCACGAGCACGTGCGGCGCGTCCGGCAGTCCCAAAGCCTGCGCCTCGGCACGGCCATTGGCCACCAGCTTGCCCCAGGTCTTGGTGTACGGCTGCGGCAGGCCGGTGGAGCCCGAGGTGAACAGGATGGCGACGAGCGCGTCCTCGGCGATCCGCGGCACTACGGTGCAGGGCACGTCCGGCAGGCTGTGCAGCGGCGGCATGGGGTACGCGGGCAGATCAGGCGGCAGCGGCACGGGTGCGTCCGTCACGGCCAGCGCGCCCGCGTAATCCTGCGCCAATTGGCGCAGCGTGGCTTCGGACTGGGACGAGGGTTGCAGGCTCACGCGCCCCGAGAGCGCGCAGGCGGCCAGCAGCACGGCGTAGTGGTAGCGGTCTTCGCACAGGTTGACGATGAAGCGCCCCACAGGCAGCGCCGCCGCCAGCGCCAGGGCGTCGGCGCAGTAGCGCGCCACGCTGACCGGGCCCTGGGGGCGCCAGGCAAGGGTGTCGTGCAGAGCGCGTCCGCTGACCAGAGGCAAGGTATTCATAGAGATTGGCCGCGCTGGGCCTGCCAGGCATGTATCACGTC
Organism: Acidovorax sp.; assembly: GCA_047601665.1. Lineage (GTDB taxonomy): Bacteria > Pseudomonadota > Gammaproteobacteria > Burkholderiales > Burkholderiaceae_C > JASGIT01. The sequence continues at coordinate 2,982,532 of JASGIT010000001.1, read as the reverse complement.
TTTGATGGAAGGCCGCTCCTCGGGCGGCAGCACCCAGCGGCGCACCAGCATTTCGAGCCCGAAGAACGCGGCGATCAGGGGGCCGGTGAGCAGGTTGGCATGGATGGACCACACCTCCACCGGCGCCCAGGCGAACAGCAGCGTGGAAACGAGCGCGTTGCCCGCCAGGAACAGCGCCCATGCCAGGGTCACTCCGCGCGTATAGCGGCGCTTGCGCTCGCTCAAGGGGTGCACGGAAATCATGCGCGCCATGGCGCTGACCACCGGCTCGCGCCCCGCCCTCAGCGAGCGTGCGAACCACGCCGCCAGCGCCAGATGCGCGCCCAGGTGCTGCAGGTAGTACAGCCAGACGATGTGCCCGCTCAGCCACGGCCAGGCCAGCATGAGCGCGAGCGCGCAGGCACCGGTCAGCAGCCCGCCCGCCGCCCAGGGCCAGGGCGTTTGCAGCGCCAGCAGCAGCGCGGCAAACCACAGCGGCACGACGGCCACGGCCATGTGCAGGGCGATGGGGCCGACGCCCGCGCTGGCCAGATGGGCCGACACCGCCCATAGCAGCAGCAGCGCCAGGGCCAGGGCGTTTTTCATACGAGGTTTATTGCGTCCGGTGGGCGGCGATGTGCTCGGTCAGCGCCTGCAGCGAGGCGAAGATGCGCTGGTTGTTCTCGTTGTCCGACTTGAGTTGGAACCCGTAGCGCTTGGAGACGACGAGCGCGATCTCCAGCATGTCGATCGAGTCCAGCCCCAGGCCGTCGCCATACAGCGGCGCCTGCGGGTCGATGTCCTGCGGCTGCACCTCCAGGTTCAGCGCCTCGACGATGAGGGCGGCGACTTCGGGCCGCAGGGTTTCGACGGAAGTGGTGGTCATGCAAGGCTCACTCGGTAGGTGCATGGCGGAACGCGAGCACCGCGTTGCTGCCGCCAAAGGCAAAGGAATTGGACAGGGCGGCGCGCACGCGCACACCGCGCCGCCCCTCGAAGATATGGTCCACGCCCGCGCACGCGGGGTCGAGGCGTCCGTCCAGGTGGGCGGTGGGCGGCAGCGCCTGCTCGCGCAGGCTCAGCACCGTGGCCAGCGCCTCGATCGCGCCCGCCGCACCCATCAGGTGGCCATGCATGGACTTGGTGGCGCTCACGGGCAGGCGCGCGGCATGTTCGCCGAACACATCCCGCAGCGCGTCGATTTCGATCGGGTCGCCCTCGGGCGTGGCCGTGCCGTGGGCGTTGACGTAGTCCACGTCCTCGGGGGCCAGGCCGCCTTCGGCCAGCGCGGCGCGGATGGCGCGGGCCTGGCCGCCGGCGTCGGGGCGCACCAGGTGGGCGTGGTCGCAGCTGGCGCCGTAGCCGACCATTTCGGCGTGGATGGCCGCGCCGCGCGCCCGGGCGTGCTCCCAGTCCTCCAGCACCAGGGCCGCGCCGCCCTCGCCCAGCACCAGGCCCGCGCGGTCGGCGGCGAAGGGGCGGCAGGCTTGCGCGGCGGCATCGCCCACGTCGGGCGCCATCAGGCGCATGGCCAGCCAGCCCTGCGCCACGCCATAGGTGTGCGTGGCGTCCGAGCCGCCCGTCAGCACCACCTGGGCATCGCCCGCCCGGATGCGCCGGTACGCCTCGCCGATCGCGATGGCCGACGAGGCGCAGGCGGCGGCATGGCTGGTGCTGACGCCGCCCAGGCCCAGCTGCATCGAAATGTGCGCGTTCACGGCGTTGTTCATGCCCATCACCACCGACAGCGGCGACAGGCGCTTGCGGCCCTGGAGCCACATGTCCTTGTAGGCGCGCTCGAAGGTCTGGATGCCGCCCAGCGCCGTCCCCCAGATGCAGCCCCAGTCGCCGCGCGCTTCGCCTTCGGGCGGCTGGCGCTCCAGGCCCGCGTCGGCCCAGGCGGCGAAGGCCGCCGCCACGCCCAGGTGGGCGAAGCGCTCCATCATCGACGCCAGCGGCGCACCCAGCGCAGCCCGCGCATCGAAGCCGGAGCAGCTCACGAAGGGCATGGACAGCGGGACCGGCACGTCGTCGGTCTGCAGATGGCGGACGGCGGACTCCCCGCGCATCAGGCGCGCAAAGAAGTCCGGCAAATCGCCGCCATACGGGCTGACCAGCCCCAGCCCGGTGACCGCGACGCGACGGGCCGTCATGCCTGCGCGGCTTTTTCCGCGAGCAGGCGGTCGAGGATCTGCTGCATGTCGCTCACCTTCACGGGCACCGCCTGGTCGCTGTCCATGGTGATGTCCAGCCTGTCCTCGGCCTCGAACATGAGTTCGGCCACCAGCAGCGAATCCACGCCCAGTTCGGTGAGCACGGAATCCGGCTGGACTTTTTCGGGCTCCACGCCCAGACGTTCCTGGAGAAATTTGCGAATCAGTTCGATCGAATCCATGGTTTATTTTACGAGCCCTTTACCAACGGCCTCGCTGCCTGCAGCAGTCGATATGATCCCCGTTTGACTGCCATTTCTCCGCCCTCCTCCACCGCTTTGCCGCCGCCCTGGCGCCGCCAGCTCGGGCCGCGCCTGACCTGCCTCTGGCCCTTGAAGGCGCTGGGCACGGCCTTGTTCATCACGGCTTTCTTCCAGGCGTATTTTTTCGTGCTGCGCAACCCGGGCCCAACGGTCTGGATCATGCCCACGACGTGGGTCGACCGCCAGGTGGGCTTCACCCCGCTGGCGCTGCCGGTGTATGCGTCGCTCTGGGTGTACGTGTCCCTGCCGGCGGCGCTGCTCGGCAACTTGCGCGGACTGCTGCGGCACGGGTTCTGGATCGCCCTGATGTGCGCCGCCTGCCTCGGCGTGTTCTGGACCTTCCCGACCAAGGTGCCCGCCGCCGCCCTGGATTGGGCCAGCCACCCCGGCATGTCGCTGCTCAAGAACGTGGACAACGGCGGCAACGCCTGCCCCTCGCTGCACGTGGCGTCGGCGGTGTTCGCCGCGTACTGGCTGCGGCATATTTTCGCGGCCATGCGCGCGCCGCGCGGCTGGACGGTTGCCAGCGACCTGTTTTGCGCGGCCATCGCCTGGTCCACGCTGGCCACCCTGCAGCACGTGGCGCTGGACGCCCTCGCCGGGGCGCTCGTCGGCGCGCTATTCGCTTGGCTGTCGCTGCGCCAGCCGGGCAGCACGCTGGACGCGCCGCAACGCTGACGATTCGCTCTCGCTATCAAAAGCAGAGCTTCCAGCGCAGTACGGTAGGGCGCTGGAGCCATTTTTAAGCAAAAACACCCTATGACCCCCACGGGCCACAGGGTAGCCCGCCTCATGGTCGCGCGGATAGCCGTCGGGCAAACCTGCCCGACACAAAAGCAAACAACCCGCAGGCTGCGGGTTGTTTGCGATGCGTCAGAGGGACTGCCTCAAGCGGCCACGCCCTTGGCGACGTCCGCGTATTCCTCGATCTGGTCGAAGTTCATGTAGCGGTACACGCTGGCCTTGTCGGCGTCGATGATGCCCATTTCCTTGAGGTATTCCTCCTTGGTGGGCAGCTTGCCGATGCGCGAGGCGATGGCGGCCAACTCGGCCGAGCCCAGGAACACGTTGGTGTTCTTGCCCAGGCGGTTGGGGAAGTTGCGGGTCGAGGTGGAGATCACCGTCGCGCCTTCGTGCACCTGCGCCTGGTTGCCCATGCACAACGAGCAGCCGGGCATTTCGGTACGCGCGCCAGCGGTGCCGAAGGCGGCGTAGTGGCCTTCCTTGATCAGCTCGTTCTGGTCCATCTTGGTGGGCGGCGCGACCCATAGCTTGACCGGAATGTCACGCTGGCCGCCCAGCAGCTTGGCCGCCGCGCGGAAGTGGCCGATGTTGGTCATGCACGAACCGATGAAAGCCTCGTCGATCTTGGTGCCGGCCACTTCGGAGAGGAACTTGGCGTCGTCCGGATCGTTGGGGCAGCAGACGATGGGCTCCTTGATGTCGGCCAGGTCGATCTCGATGACGGCGGCGTATTCGGCGTCCTTGTCGGCTTCGAGCAGGTCGGGCTTGGCGAGCCAGGCTTCGACCTTCTCGATGCGGCGCTGCAGCGTCTTGGCGTCCTGGTAGCCGTCGGCGATCATGTTCTTCATCAGAACGACGTTCGACTTCAGGTATTCCTTGATCGGCTCGGGGTTGAGCTTGATCGTGCAGCCGGCGGCGGAGCGCTCGGCGGACGCATCGGACAGCTCGAAGGCTTGCTCCACCTTCAGGTCGGGCAGGCCCTCGATTTCGAGGATTTTGCCCGAGAAGACGTTCTTCTTGCCGGCCTTGGCCACCGTCAGCAGACCGGCCTTGATGCCATACAGCGGAATCGCGTGCACCAGGTCGCGCAGCGTGACGCCGGGCTGCATTTCGCCCTTGAAGCGCACCAGTACGGATTCGGGCATGTCCAGCGGCATCACGCCGGTGGCGGCGCCGAAGGCCACGAGGCCGGAGCCCGCGGGGAAGCTGATGCCGATCGGGAAGCGCGTGTGCGAGTCGCCGCCCGTGCCCACGGTGTCGGGCAGCAGCAGGCGGTTGAGCCAGCTGTGGATCACGCCGTCGCCCGGGCGCAGGGCCACGCCGCCGCGGTTGCTGATGAACTGGGGCAGTTCGCGGTGGGTCTTCACGTCCACGGGCTTCGGATACGCGGCGGTGTGGCAGAAGGACTGCATCACCATGTCGGCGCTGAAGCCCAGGCAGGCCAGATCCTTCAGTTCGTCGCGGGTCATGGGGCCGGTGGTGTCCTGGCTGCCCACGGTGGTCATGCGCGGCTCGCAGTAGGTGCCGGGGCGGATGCCCTGGCCTTCGGGCAGGCCGCAGGCACGGCCCACCATCTTCTGTGCCAGGGTGAAGCCGGCCTTGGATTCGGCGGGCGCCTGGGGCAGGCGGAAAGCGGTGGAAGCGGGCAGGCCCAGGAATTCACGCGCCTTGGCGGTCAGCGAGCGGCCGATGATCAGGTTGATGCGGCCGCCGGCCTGCACTTCGTCCAGCAGCACGTCGCTCTTGAGCTTGAAGTCGGCGATCTTGGCGCCGTTCTTCTCGATCTTGCCGTCGTAGGGGAAGATGTCGAGCACGTCGCCCATTTCCATCTTCGACACGTCGACCTCGATCGGCAGCGAGCCGGAATCTTCCTGCGTGTTGAAGAAGATCGGCGCGATCTTGCCGCCCAGCGTCACGCCGCCGAAGCGCTTGTTCGGCACGAAGGGAATGTCGGCGCCCGTGGCCCAGATCACGCTGTTGGTGGCGGACTTGCGCGAAGAGCCGGTGCCGACCACATCGCCCACGTAGGCGACCAGGTGGCCCTTCTTCTTCAGGTCATCGATGAACTGCATCGGGCCGCGCTTGCCGTCTTCCTCGGGCTTGAAGGCCGCGTCGGGGCGGGTGTTCTTCAGCATCGCCAGGTAGTGCAGCGGGATGTCGGGACGGCTCCAGGCGTCGGGCGCGGGCGACAGGTCGTCGGTGTTGGTTTCGCCGGGCACCTTGAAGACAGTGACGGTGATCTTCTTCTCGACCTCGGGGCGGGTGGTGAACCACTCGGCGTCGGCCCACGACTGCATCACTTCCTGGGCCTTGGCGTTGCCGGCCTTGGCCTTGGTGGCCACGTCGTTGAAGTAGTCGAACATCAGCAGGGTCTTCTTCAGGCCCTCGGCGGCGATGCCAGCCACTTCGGCATCGTCCAGCAGTTCGATCAGCGGGTGCACGTTGTAGCCGCCCACCATGGTGCCCAGCAGCTCGGTGGCCTTGGCCTTGGAGATCAGGCCAACCTGGATGTCGCCGTGGGCGACGGCGGCCAGGAACGAGGCCTTGACCTTGGCGGCGTCGTCCACGCCGGGCGGCACGCGGTGCGTGAGCAGGTCCAGCAGGAAGGCGTCCTCGCCGGCGGGCGGGGCCTTGATCAGCTCGATCAGCTCGGCCACCTGCTTGGCGTCCAGCGGCAGCGGGGGGATGCCGAGTGCGGCGCGCTCGGCAGCGTGGTCACGGTAGGCTTTCAGCATGGTCTTTTCTCCAAGGTGTCTTCAAAGTGGGGCGGCGGGTTGTCTTATTGGGCAGCGGACGCGGGCGCGGCCTCCAGCAGGCTGGGCGCGGGCTTGGTCTTCAGGCCCTCGGCCACCTGCTGCTGGGCCGGGGTCATGCATTCGTCGGCCAAGCGCTGGCCCAGTTTCTGGTTCATCAGCATGGATTTGTTGGCGATCTGCAGCCACACCGCGCCGCGCTGGTCGTCTTCCAGGCGCAACACGCCGGTGCTGGTGGCCATGGGCACCATGTGGTAAGCAAAACCCTTGCCATCCACATTGAAGTAGCCGGGATTCTTGGGGTCGCGCTCCACGTTCACGTAGGCACCGAGTTCGCAAGGGATGTGGCCAGTCTGCACGCGATCGGCCAGCGCCAGCTGGTCAGCGCTCAGCGCGGGGGCGGCAACGGCCGCTGCCGCGCCGGTGGCTGCTGCGGCAGCGGGCGCCGCCTTGCCCTTGGCAGCGGCGCGGTGTGCGGACTTCTTGGGCGCAGCCTTGGCTACGGTCTTCTTGGCGGGGGCCTTGGCCGTTTTGGCGGCGGGGGCCTTGGCGGGGGTCGCCGTGCCTTGGGCCAGGGAGAATGCAGGAGCCAGCAGCAGGGCGGAAATGGTAATGATGGTTTTCATGGAGATTCCAGGGGAACGAAGGAGGGGAACCAGTGCCGCACCGCCTCGGGCAAGGCACGGCCCGTCTGGTGGGCACGCTCCAGCACCTGCCAGAAGTAGCGGTAGCTGGCACGGTCGTGCAATTTACCCTCGAAAGAGGTCGGAGCCCAGTCTGCATCTGCGGCAGCAGCTATTATTTTTGCAGCAACTTGTATCTCGTCCTCCGCCGGGGCGAAGGCCGCGAGGATGGGACGGATCTGGCCGGGGTGGATGCTCCACATGCGGGTGTAGCCCAGTTCGCTGGCGGCGCGCGTGGCGGCGGCCTGCATGGCGGCAGGGTCGCTGAATTCGGTGACCACGCAGTGCGACGGCACCTTGCCGTGGGCATGGCAGGCGGCGGCGATTTCCAGCTTGGCGCGCATCACGAGCGGATGTGTGAACTGGCCCGCCGAGGTCATGGCCGACGAAGGGATCGCGCCGCCGTGGGCGGAGACGAAGTCCATCAGGCCGAAGCTGATGCTTTGCACGCGCGGGTGGGCGGCGATCTCGAAGGCGCGGTGCACGGCGGCGGGCGATTCGATGAGCACGTGCAGCGGCAGATGCCCTGCCCCGGCGCGTTCCAATGCACGTTCCGCGTGCACGACGTCGTCCACCGACTCGACCTTGGGCACCATGATGTGGCACAGGTGCCGGCCCGCTTCGCCCGCGATGGTGGCCACGTCGTTCTCGAAAGCCGCGTGGTCCACGGTGTGGACGCGGGCGGCCACGCGGGCGCCAGGGGCCGCCCCTTTGGCCAGTTGGGCAACGAGCGCGGCATGTTCACGCTCCTGGCCCACGGGCGCGCCGTCTTCGCAGTCCAGCGTCACGTCGAACACGCAGCGGCCGAACTCGGCCATCAACTCGGCCTGCAATTGCAGGCTCTTGCGCATACGCGCTTCCACGCCGCTGTAGTGGTCGCACACGGGCAGCCGCGTGGCGCCGCCCTGCGCGCCCAGCAGCACCTGCGCGGGATGGACGACTGCGCTCATGGCCGCTGCGCCACGATGAACATGCGCGGGAAGGCCAGCAGGCGCTTGCCGTCGGCGCGCACGGGGTAGGCCGCGTCCACGCGGCGCGTGTATTCGGCGACGAAGCTGTCGGCCAGTTCGGCGCTGAGCGGCTGCAGGAAAGGGCGCAGGCCCGTGCCGCGCACCCATTCGACGATGGCTTTGCCATCCGCCATGGGGTGCTGGTAGATGGTGTGCCATACGTCCACGCGGGCGCGGGGTGCGAGCTGGTCGTAGTACGCACCGATCTTCAGCAGGTCTGTGCGCATTTTGTGGGGGTCGTCAATCGCCGCGGCCCAGGGCTGTTCGGCCGCCACCTCGCGCATCAGGCGGTGGGTGGGCTCTTCGCGGTTGTCGGGCATTTGCACGGCCAGCACGCCGCCAGGGGCCAGCATGTCCAGAAGGCGCGGCAGCAGCGTCTCGTGGCCGGGCACCCATTGCAGGGCGGCGTTGGCGTAAATCAGGTCAGGCTGGCGGCCCAGCCAGAGGGGGGCCTGCCATTGGGCGATGTCGCCCCATTCAAATCGGGCCGACGGCAGGCGCTCGCGCGCCTGGGTCAGCATGGCCTCGGAGTTGTCCACGCCCAGCACCTGGGCCTGGGGGTAGCGCCGGGCCAGCAGCTCGGTGGAATTGCCCGGCCCGCAGCCCAGGTCGACGACGTAGGCTGCATCCGCCAGCGGCACGCGCGCCAGCAGCTCGGCCGCGGGGCGGGTGCGCTCGTCCTCGTACTGGCGGTAAAGGTCGGGGTTCCACTGGAGCATGGCTTACAGCAGGTGCTTCACGCCATCCTGCTCACCCTGCAGTTCGGCCAGGGTCTTGTCGATGCGCTCTTGCGAGAAGGCATCGATCTCCAGGCCTTCGACGACCTTGTATTCACCGTTTTCGCAGGTGACGGGGAAGCCGAACATGATGTCTTTCGGAATGCCGTACTGGCCGTCCGACGGAATGCCCATGGTGACCCACTTGCCGTTGGTGCCCAGGGCCCAGTCGCGCATGTGGTCGATGGCGGCGTTGGCGGCCGAGGCGGCCGACGACAGGCCGCGCGCCTCGATGATGGCCGCGCCGCGCTTGCCCACCGTGGGCAGGAACACGTTGGCGTTCCATTCCTGGTCGTTGATCATCTTGGCCACGCTTTCGCCGTTGATCGTGGCGAAACGGTAGTCGGCGTACATCGTGGGCGAGTGGTTGCCCCACACCGTGAGCTTCTCGATGTCGGCCACGGCCTTGCCGGTCTTGGCGGCGATCTGACTGGCGGCGCGGTTGTGGTCCAGGCGCAGCATGGCGGTGAAGTTCTTGCGCGGCAGGTCGGGCGCGCTCTTCATGGCGATGTAGGCGTTGGTGTTGGCGGGGTTGCCCACCACCAGCACCTTCACGTCGCGGCTGGCCACGGCGTTCAGCGCCTTGCCCTGCGCGGTGAAGATGGCGCCGTTGACGGCCAGCAGTTCGGCGCGCTCCATGCCGGGGCCGCGGGGGCGCGAGCCCACCAGCAGGGCGTAGTCGGCGTCCTTGAAGGCGGTCATGGGGTCGCTGTGCGCGGTCATCTCCACCAGCAGGGGGAACGCGCAGTCGTCGAGTTCCATCATCACGCCCTTGAGCGCTTTCTGCGGGCCTTCCGCGGGCACTTCGAGCAGTTGCAGGATGACAGGCTGATCCTTGCCCAGCATTTCGCCCGAGGCGATGCGGAACAGCAGGGCGTAACCGATTTGGCCAGCGGCGCCGGTGACAGCCACGCGGACGGGCTTCTTGCTCATAGTGAAAACTCCAGTGATGTGAGGGAAAAAACGGATACCGAAGAACGCGCAAGAGTGTAGCGCCGATTCGCGCGCAGCGTCAATTTGTCTTATGTCTTATATAAGATATGATCGCCACCACGATGTCCAGCCTGCCCACCGCCATCGCCGACACCGCCGCCCTGCCCGGCGCCGGGGCGGGCACGCCCGCCTTCAGCCCACTGTACCAACAGATCAAGGGGCTGATATTGCAAAGCCTGCAAGCGGGCGAATGGAAGCCGGGCGAGGCCATTCCGAGCGAAATGGACCTGGCCGCGCGCTTCCGCGTGAGCCAGGGCACGGTGCGCAAGGCCATCGACGAACTGGCCGCCGAGAACCTCGTGATGCGCCGCCAGGGCAAGGGCACCTTTGTATCCACGCACGCCGAGCAGCACGTGCAGTACCGCTTCCTGCGCCTGCTGCCCGACCAGGGCGACCTGGACGAGGAAGGCCCCACGCAGCGCCGCATCGTCGACTGCAAGCGCGTGCGCGCCAGCGCCGAGGTGGCCCGCGCGCTGGCGCTGCGCACGGGCGACGCCGTCATCCAGGCGCGGCGCGTGCTGGCCCTGGCGGGCACGCCCACCATCCTGGAGGACATCTGGCTGCCCGGCCAGGCCTTCAAGGGCCTGACCACCGAGCGCATGGCCAGCTACCCCGGCCCCACCTACGCCATGTTCGAAGTGGAGTTCGGCGTGCGCATGGTGCGCGCCGACGAGAAATTGCGCGCCGTGCTGCCCGACGAAGCGCAGGCGGCGCTGCTGGCCGTGACGCCCGCCACGCCGCTGCTGAGCGTGGAGCGCATTGCTTACACTTATAACGATGTTCCCATGGAGTTACGCCGCGGACTCTACCGAACCGATACCCACCACTACCGCAATACACTCAACTGAGCCCGCGGAGCAGTCGCCAAGTTGACCCCCAACAGCGAAAAGCCCAAGCCCGACATTCGTTTTTTTATTGCAGTGCAATAGAATTTTGAGCTTGTTTGCATCCGCGATTACAACGCAGTTACAACCACGAAAGCCCCCGCCATGACCGAGCTAGCCAAAAAGCGGCCTGAATTCCGCAACATCAACGCCTTCAAGGACCTGACGACCTACCGTCTGCCCGCGGCCGGATGGGTTTCCATCCTGCACCGCGCCAGCGGCCTGCTCATGTTCCTGCTGCTGCCCTTCGTCCTCTGGATGTTCGACACCTCGCTGTCGTCCGAGATCTCGTTCGCGCGCTTCGCGGCGGCGTTCAACGCGGGCGTCGGCTTCGTGCCGGGCTGGTTCGTCAAGCTGGTGGCGCTGGCGCTGATCTGGGCCTACCTGCACCACTTCATCGCGGGCCTGCGCCACCTGTGGATGGACCTGAGCCACGCCGCCGTGAGCAAGGAGTTCGGCAAGTCCTCCGCCCTGGTCACGCTGGTGCTGTCCATCGCGCTCACGGTGGTGCTGGGCGCCAAGCTGTTCGGCCTGTACTAAGCAACAACAAGAAGGAACCCCACCATGTCCGTGAATTACGGCTCCAAGCGCACCGTGGTCGGTGCCCACTACGGCATCCGCGACTGGCTGGTCCAGCGCGTGACGGCGACCCTGATGGCGCTGTTCACCATCGTCCTGCTGGTGCAGGTGCTGTGCACCAGCGGCCCCATCGGCTACGACAAATGGGCAGGCATCTTCGCGCACCAGTGGATGAAGGTGCTGACCTTCGCCGTGATCGTGGCGCTGGCCTGGCACGTCTGGGTGGGCGTGCGCGACATCTGGATGGACTACGTCAAGCCCGTGGGCCTGCGCCTGGCGCTGCAGGTGTTCACCATCGTCTGGCTGGTCGGCTGCGCCGGCTGGGGCTTCCAGGTCCTGTGGCGTCTGTGATCCAGCGCCGCACCCTCCACGATTGAAGGCAAAACAATGAGCTACACCAAAGCAAACATCACCAAGCGCAAGTTCGACGTGGTCATCGTCGGCGCGGGCGGCTCCGGCATGCGCGCCGCGCTCGAACTGTCGCGCGCGGGCCTGAGCGTGGCCTGCCTGTCCAAAGTGTTCCCCACCCGCTCGCACACCGTGGCGGCGCAGGGCGGCGTGTCCGCATCGCTCGGCAACATGAGCGAGGACAACTGGCACTACCACTTCTACGACACCATCAAGGGCTCGGACTGGCTCGGCGACCAGGATGCCATCGAGTTCATGTGCCGCGAGGCGCCGAACGTGGTGATCGAGCTCGAGCACTTCGGTATGCCGTTCGACCGCAACCCCGACGGCACCATCTACCAGCGCCCCTTCGGCGGCCACACGGCCAACTACGGCGAGAAGCCCGTGCAGCGCGCCTGCGCCGCGGCCGACCGCACCGGCCACGCCATGCTGCACACGCTGTACCAGCAGAACGTGAAGTCCAAGACCAACTTCTTCGTGGAGTGGATGGCGCTGGACCTGATCCGCAACGCGCAGGGCGACGTGGTGGGCGTGACGGCCATCGAACTCGAAACCGGCGACCTGTACGAACTGCAGGCCAAGGCCGTGCTGCTGGCGACCGGCGGCGCGGGCCGCATCTTCGCGGCATCGACCAACGCCTTCATCAACACCGGCGACGGCCTGGGCATGGCCGCGCGCGCGGGCATTCCGCTGCAGGACATGGAGTTCTGGCAGTTCCACCCCACCGGCGTGGCCGGCGCGGGCGTGCTGCTGACCGAAGGCTGCCGCGGCGAGGGCGCCATCCTGCTGAACAGCAACGGCGAGCGCTTCATGGAGCGCTACGCGCCCACGCTGAAGGACCTGGCGCCGCGCGACTTCGTGTCCCGCTCGATGGACCAGGAGATCAAGGAAGGCCGCGGCTGCGGCCCGAACAAGGACTACATCCTGATGAAGCTCGACCACCTGGGCGCGGACACCATCCGCAAGCGCCTGCCGTCGGTGGAAGAGATCGGCCACAACTTCGCCAACGTGGACATCACCAAGGAGCCGATTCCCGTGGTGCCCACCATCCACTACCAGATGGGCGGCATCCCGACCAACGTCCACGGCCAGGTGGTGGTGCACGACGGCGTGCAGAACCAGGTCGTCAACGGCCTGTACGCGGTGGGCGAATGCTCCTGCGTGTCGGTGCATGGCGCGAACCGCCTGGGCACGAACTCGCTGCTCGACCTGCTGGTGTTCGGCAAGTCGGCGGGCAAGCACATCGTCAGCTTCGTGAACGGCGCGGGCGGCCACCAGCCCATGCCCGAAGATGGTGCGGACCGCACGCTGGCGCGCCTGAACCAGTTGGATGAATCCAAGGACGGTACCTACGCCCAAGACATCGCAGGCAACATCCGCAGCACCATGCAGCAGCACGCAGGTGTTTTCCGCACGCAAGCCAGCATGGACGAGGGTGTGGCCAAGATCAACGCCCTGCGCGAGCAGGTCGGCGCCGTCACGCTCAAGGACAAGTCCAAGGTATGGAACACCGCGCGCATGGAAGCGCTGGAAGTGGACAACCTCATCGAAGTGGCGCAGGCCACCATGGTGTCCGCCGCCGCGCGCCACGAGTGCCGCGGCGCGCACACGGTCTATGACTACGAGCGCCCGGCGGACGACGCCGAGTTCCCGCTGGGCCGCAACGACAAGGAATGGATGAAGCACACGCTGTGGCACAGCGCGGACAACAGCCTGACCTACAAGCCCGTGAACCTCAAGCCGCTGACGGTGGACACCATTCCGCCCAAGGTTCGCACCTTCTGATGCCCCACGAAAGAAGAACATGAAGCGCACATTCCAAATCTACCGCTACGACCCGGACAAGGACGCCAAGCCCTACATGCAGACCGTGGAGGTCGAACTCGACGGCCACGAGCGCATGTTGCTCGACGCGCTGGTCAAGCTCAAGGCGCAAGACCCGTCCATCTCCTTCCGCCGCTCGTGCCGCGAAGGCGTGTGCGGCTCGGACGCGATGAACATCAACGGCAAGAACGGCCTGGCCTGCCTGACGAACATGAACACCCTCAAGGGCACCATCGTTCTCAAGCCCCTGCCCGGCCTGCCCGTGATCCGCGACCTGATCGTGGACATGACGCAGTTCTTCAAGCAGTACCACTCGATCAAGCCCTACCTCATCAACGACACGCCCGTCTCCCCCGAAAAGGAGCGCCTGCAGTCGCCCGAGGAGCGCGAGGAGCTGAACGGCCTGTACGAGTGCATCCTGTGCGCGAGCTGCTCCACGAGCTGCCCGAGCTTCTGGTGGAACCCCGACAAGTTCGTCGGCCCCGCCGGGCTGCTGCAGGCCTACCGCTTCATCGCCGACAGCCGCGACGAGGCCACGGGCGGGCGCCTGGACAACCTGGAAGACCCGTACCGCCTGTTCCGCTGCCACACCATCATGAACTGCGTGGACGTGTGCCCCAAGCACCTGAACCCCACGCGCGCGATCGGCAAGATCAAGGAATTGATGGTGCGCCGCGCCATCTAAGCACGGTTCTTGCTAGATGACCGAAGACCGACTGCTCGAAGAACGCGAACGCGACCTGCTGCGCTGGCGCTGCCGCCGGGGGCTGGTGGAGAACGACCTGTTCATTGAACAGTTCTTCGCCACCTACGGCGCGCAGCTGACCGAACGGCAAGGACGCGCCCTCACGGCGCTGATGGACCTGGGCGACAACGACCTGCTCGACCTGATGCTGCGCCGCAAGGAACCAACGGGCGCGGTCGATACTCCCGAAGTCAAGCAGGTGCTGGCGCTCATGCGCCGCGCACCGGCCCGGGGTTGAAAATTCACTCACTCAAAGGAAACTCGCAATGAAACTGGCTGACAACAAAGCAACGCTGTCCTTCAGCAACGGCAGCCCGAGCGTGGAACTGCCCGTGTACCACGGCAGCGTGGGCCCGGACGTGATCGACATCCGCAAGCTGTACGCTCAGACAGGCATGTTCACCTACGACCCGGGCTTCCTGTCCACGGCGTCGTGCCAGTCGGCGATCACCTACATCGACGGCGACAAGGGCGAGTTGCTGTACCGCGGCTACCCCATCGAGCAGCTGGCCACGCAGTGCAACTTCCTGGACACCTGCTACCTGCTGCTGAACGGCGAGCTGCCCAATGCAGCGCAGAAGGCCGGGTTCGAGCAAACGGTGACCAAGCACACCATGGTCAACGAGCAGATGCAGTTCTTCCTGCGCGGCTTCCGCCGCGACGCGCACCCCATGGCCGTGCTGACCGGGCTGGTGGGCGCGCTGTCGGCCTTCTACCACGACAGCACCGACATCAATAACGCCCAGCACCGCGAGATCGCGGCCATCCGCCTGATCGCCAAGATGCCCACGCTGGTCGCCATGGCCTACAAGTACGGCGCGGGCCAGCCGTACATGTACCCGCAGAACAACCTGAGCTACGCGGGCAACTTCCTGCGCATGATGTTCGGCACGCCCTGCGAGGAATACAAGGTCAACCCCGTGCTGGAGCGCGCGCTCGACCGCATCTTCATCCTGCACGCCGACCACGAGCAGAACGCCTCCACCTCCACGGTGCGCCTGTGCGGCTCGTCGGGCACCAACCCGTTCGCGGCCATCGCGGCGGGCGTGGCCTGCCTGTGGGGCCCCGCGCACGGCGGCGCCAACGAGGCGGCGCTGAACATGCTCTACGACATCCAGAAGGAAGGCGGCGTGGAGAAGATCGGCGAGTTCATCAAGAAGGTGAAGGACAAGAACTCCACCGTGAAGCTGATGGGCTTCGGCCATCGCGTGTACAAGAACTACGACCCGCGCGCCAAGCTGATGCAGGAAACCTGCAACGAGGTGCTGGGCGAGCTGGGCCTGGGCAACGACCCGCTGTTCAAGCTGGCCAAGGAGCTGGAGAAGATCGCGCTGGAAGACGAATACTTCGTCTCGCGCAAGCTGTACCCGAACGTGGACTTCTACTCGGGCATCGTGCAGCGCGCCATCGGCATTCCGGTCAACCTGTTCACCGGCATCTTCGCGCTGGCCCGCACCGTGGGCTGGATCGCCCAGCTCAACGAGATGATCGGCGACCCCGAGTACAAGATCGGCCGCCCGCGCCAGCTGTTCACGGGCTCCGTGCCCCGCGACGTCAAGCCCATCGACCAGCGTTGATCGGCTAACGACCTCATCGGCCCGCAGGTTCCGCGCCTGCGGGCTTTTTCATTTGCACAGGAGACAGAGCATGAAATCCCGCGCTGCCGTGGCCTTCAAGGCCGGAGCCCCCCTGCAGATCGTCGAACTCGACGTGGCCCCGCCGCAAAAGGGCGAGGTGCTGGTCCGGATCACCCATACGGGCGTGTGCCACACCGACGCCTTCACCCTCTCCGGCGACGACCCCGAGGGCCTTTTCCCCGCCGTGCTGGGCCACGAGGGCGCGGGTATCGTGGTCGAGGTGGGCGAGGGCGTGACCAGCGTGCGGCCCGGCGACCACGTGATTCCGCTGTACACCGCCGAATGCGGCGAGTGCCTGTTCTGCAAGAGCGGCAAGACCAACCTGTGCGTGGCCGTGCGCGCCACGCAGGGCAAGGGCGTGATGCCCGACGGCACCACGCGCTTTTCGTACAACGGCCAGCCGGTGTACCACTACATGGGCTGCTCCACGTTCAGCGAGTACACGGTGGTGGCCGAGGTGTCGCTGGCCAAGATCCACCCCGACGCCAACCCCGAGCAGGTGTGCCTGCTAGGCTGCGGCGTGACCACGGGGCTGGGCGCGGTCAAGAACACGGCCAAGGTGCAGCCGGGCGACACGGTGGCGGTGTTCGGCCTGGGTGGCATCGGGCTGGCGGTCATCCAGGGCGCGCAGCTGGCCCAGGCGGGGCGCATCATCGCCATCGATACCAACCCCTCCAAATTCGATCTGGCGCGCACCTTCGGCGCGACCGACTGCGTGAACCCCAAGGACCATGACAAGCCCATTCAGCAGGTGATCGTCGAGATGACGGGCTGGGGCGTGGACCATAGCTTCGAGTGCATCGGCAACGTCAACGTGATGCGCGCCGCGCTGGAGTGCGCGCACCGGGGCTGGGGCCAGAGCGTGATCATCGGCGTGGCGGGCGCGGGGCAGGAGATTTCCACCCGCCCGTTCCAGCTGGTGACGGGCCGCAAGTGGCTGGGCACGGCTTTCGGCGGCGTCAAGGGCCGCAGCGAATTGCCCGGCATGGTGGAGGATGCGATGGCCGGGAAAATCCAGCTTGCGCCCTTCGTCACGCACACCATGCCGCTCACGGGCATCAACGAGGCGTTCGACCTCATGCACGAAGGCAAGTCCATCCGCTCCGTGGTTCAATACGGTTGATTTCAAAAAAGTGAGCGGCTAGCGCTTGATATACAAGGGTTTCAGGTATTTTTCATGCTGGAACCATTGAATGGCAAGCGCTGGCAGCTATCGTTTTCAGAGTAGCCCATGCCCGATCTGCCGCCGAAAAAGCCCCCTCTGCACCCCGCCTGGTTCATCGTCATCGTGAGCCTGTGGCTCGCCACGCTGTGCAACCTGCCGCTGTGGCGCGAGCTCTCCGCCCTGCCCGCGGTGCGCGGGCCGCGCGGGCTGGGCTTCGGGCTGGCGTTCATGGTGCTGGTGGCGGCGGGCAACGCGGCGGTGCTGGGGCTGCTGGCCTGGGGGCGGCTGCTCAAGCCCGTGCTGGCGCTGATGGTGCTGGTGGCGGCGGGCGGCGTGTACTTCATGTGGAGCTACGGCATCGTCATCGACTCCACCATGCTGACCAACGTGCTGCAGACCGACCCGCGCGAGGCGGGCGATCTGCTCAACTGGCGCATGGCTGGCGCGCTGCTGCTGCTGGCCGGGCCGCCGCTGGTGTGGCTGGCGCGCCGCCCGGCGCGGCGGCTGGGCTGGAAGCGCAGCCTGGGGCACGGGCTGATCCTGATCGTGAGCGCGCTGCTGGTCGCGTCCAGCGCGCTGATGCTGGTGTTCCAGGACTTCGCCTCCACCATGCGCAACCACACCCAGCTGCGCTACCTCATCAACCCGCTGAACACCGTGTACGGGCTGGTCCATCTGGCCGCCCAGCCGCTGCGCATGGACACGCGCACCCTCGCCCCGCTGGGGCGGGACGCCAAGCTGGGCGCGAGCTACGCCGGCCAGAAGCAGCCGCCCATCCTGGTGCTGGTGCTGGGCGAAACCGGGCGCAGCGGCAACTTCGCGCTGAACGGCTACGAGCGGCCCACCACGCCGCTGCTCTCGGCGCGCGGCTACATTTCCAGCGCGCGCAATGCGTGGTCGTGCGGCACGAGCACGGCCGCTTCGGTGCCCTGCATGTTCTCGCACCTGGGCCGCAAGGGCTTCGACGACCGCAAGACCAATTACGAAAACCTGCTCGACGTGCTGCACCACGCGGGCCTGGCCGTGCTGTGGCTGGACAACCAGGCCGGCTGCAAGGGCGTGTGCGACCGCGTGGCCTCGGCCAGCACCATGGCCAGCCCGGACCCGGCCCTGTGCGCGGGCGGGGAGTGCCAGGACACCATCCTGCTGAAGGGCCTGGACCAGCGCATTGCCGCCTTGCCCGCCGACGAGCGCACGCGCGGCGTGGTGGTGGTGCTGCACCAGATGGGCAGCCACGGCCCCGCGTACTACAAGCGCTCGCTGCCCGCGCAAAAACGCTTCAAGCCCGAGTGCGAGACCAACGCGCTGCAGGAATGCTCGCGCGAGCAGGTGGTGAACGCCTACGACAACAGCATCGTGGCCACCGACCAGATGCTCGACTCCACCATCAATTGGCTGGAAACGCGCTACCCGCAAGCGCCAACAGCTATTATTTACGTAGCAGACCATGGCGAGTCGCTGGGCGAGAACAACCTCTACCTGCACGGCCTGCCCTACGCCATTGCGCCCGACGTGCAAAAGCACGTGCCCTGGATCACCTGGCTCTCGCCCGCCATGCAGCAGCGCACGCACGTCGCCATGGCCTGCCTGCAGCGCGACCTGCGCGACCGGCCCATTTCGCACGACAACTACTTCGACTCGGTGCTGGGCCTGATGGACGTGCAGACCAGCGTGTACCGCCCGGACGAGGACATTTTTTCGGCCTGCCGCAAATAAAGGGAACGCTGACAACCATCCGCCTCTCCAACACGTTGTAGACGCAGGCCGCATTACACGGCACGATTCCTGCAAGCGATGCGGCCGCAAGCCTTGTTGGCTCGAATTGTTGACTCGATTGGAGGTGTGCCATGGACGTCATCAGCCACTTCAGCGCGCGCTATGAGCGCACCCGCGAGGAAGTCCTTTCGCTGGAAGAGTATCTGGCCCTGTGCAAGCACGACCCCGGCGCCTACGCCACGGCGTCGGAGCGGATGCTCAAGGCCATCGGCGAGCCCGAGCTGCTCGACACGCGCAACGACCCGCGCCTGTCGCGCATCTTCGCCAACAAGGTCATCAAGCTCTACCCGGCCTTCCGCGAGTTCTACGGCATGGAGGACGCCATCGAGCAGGTGGTGTCCTACTTCCGCCATGCGGCCCAGGGGCTCGAAGAAAAGAAGCAGATCCTCTACCTGCTGGGGCCGGTGGGCGGGGGCAAGAGCTCCATCGCCGAGCGGCTCAAGCAGCTCATGGAGCAGGTGCCGTTCTACGCCATCCAGGGCTCGCCGGTGAACGAGTCGCCGCTCGGCCTGTTCGACCCGGCGGAAGACGCCGAGATCCTGGCGCGCGAATACGGCATTCCGCAGCGCTACCTGCACCGCATCCTCTCGCCCTGGGCGGTGAAGCGGCTGGAGGAATACGGCGGCGACATCCGCCGGTTCAAGGTGGTCAAGCGCTACCCGTCCATCCTCAAGCAGATCGCCGTCTCCAAGACCGAGCCGGGCGACGAGAACAACCAGGACATCTCCAGCCTGGTGGGCAAGGTGGACATCCGCAAGCTGGAGACCTATGCGCAGGACGACCCCGACGCCTACAGCTACTCGGGCGGCCTGTGCCTGGCGAACCAGGGGCTGCTGGAGTTCGTGGAAATGTTCAAGGCCCCCATCAAGGTGCTGCACCCGCTGCTGACGGCCACGCAGGAAGGCAACTTCAAGGGAACGGAAGGCTTCGGCGCCCTGCCCTTCGACGGCATCGTGCTGGCGCACAGCAACGAGAGCGAGTGGAAGACCTTCCGCAACAACAAGAACAACGAAGCCTTCCTGGACCGCATCTACATCGTCAAGGTGCCGTACTGCCTGCGCGTGTCCGAGGAAGTGAAGATCTACGAGAAACTGGTGCGCAACTCGTCGCTGGCCAAGGCGCCCTGCGCGCCTGGCACGCTGAAGATGATGGCGCAGTTCTCGGTGCTGACCCGGCTCAAGGAGCCCGAGAACTCCAGCCTGTTCAGCAAGATGCAGGTCTACGACGGCGACAGCCTGAAGGACACCGACCCCAAGGCCAAGTCCATCCAGGAGTACCGCGACTACGCGGGCGTGGACGAGGGCATGGCCGGCATCTCCACGCGCTTCGCGTTCAAGATCATCTCGAAGGTGTTCAACTTCGACAGCACCGAGATCGCGGCCAACCCCGTGCACCTGATGTACGTGCTGGAGCAGCAGATCGAGCGCGAGCAGTTCCCGCCCGAGACCGAGCAGAAGTTCATCGGCCACATCAAGGAAACGCTGGCCCCGCGCTATGCCGAGTTCATCGGCAAGGAGATCCAGACCGCCTACCTGGAGAGCTACTCCGAGTACGGCCAGAACATCTTCGACCGCTACGTGACCTACGCCGACTACTGGATCCAGGACCAGGAATACCGCGACGTGGACACGGGCGAGGTGTTCGACCGCTCGGCGCTGAACGCCGAACTGGAGAAGATCGAAAAGCCCGCGGGCATCGCCAACCCCAAGGACTTCCGCAACGAGATCGTCAACTTCGTGCTGCGCGCGCGCGCCGGCAACAACGGGCGCAACCCGCTGTGGACCAGCTACGAAAAGCTGCGCGCGGTGATCGAGAAGAAGATGTTCTCCAACACCGAGGAACTGCTGCCCGTCATCAGCTTCAACGCCAAGAGCAGCGCCGACGAGCAGAAGAAGCACGAGGACTTCGTGGGCCGCATGGTCCAAAAGGGCTACACGGCCAAGCAGGTGCGGCTGCTGTGCGAGTGGTATCTGCGCGTGCGCAAGAGTTCATGAGGCACTGACCACCACAAGAACCGCGAGAGGCCGCCATGTCCACGCTCCAGCAGATCATCGATCGCCGGTTGTCGGGCAAGAACAAGTCCGTGGGCAACCGCGAGCGCTTTCTGCGCCGCTACCGCGAGCAGATCCGCGAAGCGGTGCGCAAGGCGGTGAGCGGGCGCGGCATCCGCGACCTGGAGCAAGGCGAGGACGTGACGCTGCCGCGCCGCGACGTGTCCGAGCCCACCTTCGGCCACGGGCCGGGCGGCGACCGCGAATACGTGCACCCCGGCAACCGCGAATTCGTGAAGGGCGACCACATCCAGCGGCCCCAGAACCAGGGCGGCGGTGCGGGCCAAGGGCAGGCCAGCGACAGCGGCGAGGGCGAAGACGATTTCGTCTTCCGCCTGACGCGCGAAGAGTTCATGCAGGTCTTCTTCGACGACCTGGCACTGCCCCACCTGATCCGCACCCAGCTGGCCGAGGTGCCCGAGTGGAAAAGCCACCGCGCCGGCTTCACCAGCGAGGGCACGCCCAACAACCTGCACGTGGTGCGCTCCATGCGCGGCGCGCTGGCACGGCGCATCGCGCTGGGCGGCGAGGACCGCAAGGAACTGCGGCGGCTGCATGACCTGCTGGCCGCCCTGCTCGACCAGCCCGACCCCGACCCGCAGGCCATCGACGAGATCGAGCGCGCCATCGACCAGATCCGCCAGCACGCCCGCCACGTGCCCTACCTCGACCCCATCGACCTGCGCTACCGCAGCCGCGTGCGCACGCCCGTGCCCAGCGCCAAGGCGGTGATGTTCTGCCTGATGGACGTGTCGGGCTCCATGGACGAGGCGCGCAAGGACATGGCCAAGCGCTTCTTCATGCTGCTGTACCTCTTCCTCACGCGGCACTACGAGAAGATCGACCTGGTCTTCATCCGCCACCACACGCAGGCGCAGGAGGTGAGCGAGGAGGAGTTCTTCCACGCCACCGAAACCGGCGGCACGGTGGTATCGAGCGCGCTGCAGCTGATGCACGAAATCATCCGCGCCCGCTACCCCAGCAACGAGTGGAACATCTACGGCGCGCAAGCCAGCGACGGCGACAACTGGCACCAGGACAGCGGCCTGTGCCACGACCTGCTGGACGAAAAGATATTGCCCCTGGTGCGCTACTACGCCTACGTGCAGGTGGTGGAGGCCGAGCAGAACCTGTGGCAGGAATACACCCGGCTGGCCGCCGCGCACCCGCACTTCGCCATGCGCAAGGTCAACAGCGCGCAGGACATCTACCCGGTGTTCCGCGAACTGTTCCGCAAGGAAGGGGTGCAGCCATGACCACGCGCCTGCCCAGCCCGCCCGACTGGACGTTCGAACTGATCGAGCAATACCACGGCGAGATCGCGCGCACGGCCCGCTCCTTCGGCCTAGACACCTACCCGAACCAGCTGGAGATCATCAGCGCCGAGCAGATGATGGACGCCTACGCCAGCGTGGGGATGCCGGTCATCTACCGCCACTGGTCCTACGGCAAGCAGTTCATCAGCACCGAGAAACACTACCGGCGCGGCCACATGGGCTTGGCCTACGAGATCGTCATCAACTCCGACCCCTGCATCGCCTACCTGATGGAGGAAAACACCCTGGCCATGCAGGCCCTGGTGATCGCGCACGCGGCCTACGGGCACAACAGCTTCTTCAAGGGCAACTACCTGTTCCGCATGTGGACGGATGCCTCGTCCATCATCGACTACCTGGTCTACGCGCGGAACTACGTCGCCGAGTGCGAGGAGCGCCACGGCGTGGACGAGGTGGAGGCGCTGCTCGACTCCTGCCACGCGCTCATGAACCACGGCGTGGACCGCTACCGCCGCCCGCAAAAACGCACCCTGGCCGAGGAACTGGCGCGCCGCAAGGAGCGCGAACACCACCTGGAGCAGCAGGTCAACGACCTGTGGCGCGCCACCGTGCCCCAGGCCGCGCCCAGCGCGAAGGACACCGCCAACAAGCGCTTCCCCGAAGAGCCGCAGGAGAACCTGCTGTACTTCATCGAAAAAAACGCCGCCCTGCTGGAGCCCTGGCAGCGCGAGGTGGTGCGCATCGTGCGCAAGATCGCCCAGTACTTCTACCCGCAGCGCCAGACCCAGGTGATGAACGAGGGCTGGGCCACCTTCTGGCACTACACCCTGCTGCAATCGCTGTACGACCAGGGCCTGCTGGCCGACGGCTTCATGCTGGAGTGGCTGGCCTCGCACACCGCCGTGGTCTACCAGCCGCCCGTGACCGACAAGCGCTACAGCGGCATCAACCCCTACGCGCTGGGCTTCGCCATGTACAGCGACCTGCGCCGCATCTGCGAACACCCCACCGACGAAGACCGCCGCTGGTTCCCCGGCATCGCGGGCAGCGACTGGAACAAGACCCTGCACGAGGCCATGCGCAACTACAAGGACGAGAGCTTCATCGGCCAGTTCCTGAGCCCCAAGGTGATGCGCGACTTCCGCTTCTTCGCGGTGCGCGACGACGCCAGCGCACCAGAACTGGAAGTCAGCGCCATCCACGACGAAAGCGGCTACCGCGCGCTGCGCGAATCGCTGTCACGCCAGTACGACATCGGCGAGCGCGAGCCCGACATCCAGGTGTGGAGCGTGGACCTGCGCGGCGACCGCTCTCTCACGCTGCGCCACACGCGCCGCCACGACCGGCCCCTGCACGAGGACACGCCCGAAGTGCTCAAGCACGCGGCGCGCCTGTGGGGCTTCGACGTGCACTTGGAAAGCGTGGATGCCAACGGCAGCGTGGTCAGCCGCACGACGGCCAGCCCGTACCGGGGCTGAGCGACGGCTACGCGGGCAGCTTCAGCGCCCGGCGTGCCTCCAGCGCCGCCTGCCGCACGTGGCAGCCGTCGAAATGGTCGTTGACCAGCCCCATCGCCTGCATGAAGGCATACACCGTGGTGGGGCCCACGAAGCTCCAGCCGCGCTTTTTCAAGTCCTTCGACATCGCCACCGATTCGGGCGAAGTGCCCCGCATGTCGGCGGGCGTGAAAGTGCGCGGCTGCGCGCTGGGCTCGTAGCGCCACACGTAGCGCGCCAGCGAGCCGAACTCGTCGCGCAGCTTCAGCACCTGCCGGGCGTTGTTGATGGTCGATTCGATCTTGCCCCGGTGCCGCACGATGCCCGCGTCGGCCAGCAGCCGGGCCACGTCGTGCTCGCCGAAGCGCGCCACGCGCTCAGGGTCGAAGCCCGCAAAGCCGGCGCGAAAGCCCTCGCGCTTGTTGAGGATGGTGAGCCAGCTCAGGCCCGCCTGGAAGCCCTCCAGGCAGATTTTCTCGAACAGGCGCGTGTCGTCCGTCACCGGAAAGCCCCATTCGTGGTCGTGGTAGTGCCGGTACAGATCGGAAGCCGCGCACCAGCGGCAGCGCCGCGCGCCGTCGCCATCGGCCAGCAGGCCGTCAGGGAGGGAGGAAGTCATGGCCCGGATTCTCAGGCACTTTTTTCAGGCACTGCGCGCGGGCCGGGGCCGTCATAAGTCCACAGGTACTCGCGCGGGATCGGGCCCTTGTTGCGCCCGCCCTGGTTCGTCTGCTCCCAGGCGTGGGCCAGGATGCCGACCGAGCGCGACAGGCAGAACAGCCCGCGCGCCAGCGGGGCCGGAAAGCCCAGCTCCGCGTAGATCACCGCCGTGGCGCCGTCGATGTTCATGGGAATGCGCCGCCCGCCCTTGCGCGCCGCCAGTTCATCCTCCACCGCGCGCGCTATGGACGCGAAGCGGCCCTTGACGATGCCCTGGGCCGCCGCCGCATCCACCAACTCCAGCAAGCGCGGCGCGCGCGGATCCACCGGGTGGAAGCGGTGGCCGAAGCCCGAGACGAACTTGCCGTGCCGTGCAATCGCCTCGTCCAGCCCGCCGCGCACGGCGTCCGGCAGCGATGCGCCGCCGTCTTGCAACGCGGCAATGGCCTCGTACAGCGCCACGGCCTGCTCGCCCGCGCCGCCATGCACATCGCCCAGCACGTTCACCGCCGAGGCCATGGCGTTGTTCAGCCCCACGCCACACGTCGCGGCCATGCGCGCGATGGCGATGCTGGGGGCCTGCGGGCCATGGTCGACGGCGGACATCAGCGCGGCATCGAGCAGCCGCCCCTGGCCTTCGGTGGGCAATTCGCCGCGCGTCATCAGCCAGATCATCTGCGCGAAGCTCACGTTGCCGATCAGGTCCTGGATGGCATAGCCACGGTAGCGGATCATGCCCGGGCGCATCTCGATGATCGACGTGCGCCACCAGTCACTCACGCCTTGCCGGGCTGCTTCGGCGGTCTTGGTATCCATATACGGTTTGCTCCTGTTCGATGCGGCTCACATCCTAGGCAGAACCCCTGGTGGAACCCGTGAAAAGCCCGTAGGATGCCCGGCTTTCACCCCCCACCACCAGGAGAAGCACCATGTCCTCGAAACTCACCCTGTCGGCCCTTACCCTGGCGCTGACGCTGGGTCTGGGCGCCTGCGCGCAAACACCCGCCGCGCCCCAGGCTGCCGCCGCGCCCGTCGCGGCAGCGGCACCGCAACAGGCCCAGCGCAACGTGGTCGTGCTCGCCACCGGCGGCACCATCGCGGGCGCGGGCGCATCGGCCATGAACAGCGCCACCTACAGCGCGGCCAAGGTGCCGGTCGACAAATTGCTGGCCGGCCTGCCCGAACTCGCCAAGGTGGCGAACGTGCGCGGCGAGCAGGTGTTCCAGATCGCGTCCGAGAGTTTCACCAACGACAACCTGCTGACCCTTGCCAAGCGCGTGTCGGCGCTGGCCAAGCAGAGCGACGTGGACGGCATCGTCATCACCCACGGCACGGACACGATCGCCGAGACGGCGTACTTCCTGAGCCTGACGGTGCACACCACCAAGCCCATCGTGGTCGTGGGCTCGATGCGCCCGGGCACCGCTCTGTCCGCCGATGGCGCGCTGAACCTGCTGGACGCGGTCAGCGTGGCCGCCTCGAAGGACGCCGAGGGCAAGGGCGCGCTGGTGGTGATGAACGACGTGATCCTGCCCGCGCGCGACGTGAACAAGGACATCAACGTGCAGACCAACGCCTTCCAGAGCCAGTGGGGGCCGCTGGGCATGGTGGTGGAAGGGCGCAACTACTGGTTCCGCGCCCCGGTGCAGCGCCACACCATGAACTCCGAGTTCAACATCGACACCATCGACAAGCTGCCGCAGGTGGACATCTTCTATGCCTACGGCTCGGTGCAGCGCACCGCCCTGGACGCGCTGGTGAACGGCGGCGCCAAGGCCGTCATCCAGGCGGGCACGGGCAATGGCTCGGTGGCCGACCGCATGGTGCCCGCGCTGCAGGAGGCGCGCGGCAAGGGCGTGATCGTGGTGCGCGCGGCGCGCGTGCCCTACGGCTTCGTGATCCGCAATGCCGAGCAGCCTGACGACAAGTACGACTGGGTGGTGGCGCACGACATGCGGCCGGAGAAGGCACGCATTCTGACCATGCTGGCACTGACCAAGACCAGCAGCACCAAGGAACTGCAGCGGATGTTCTGGGAATATTGAGCCCTCCTTTCCCCGGCAAAACGGAGCCCGCGCGGCTCCGTTTTTCATTTCGCCAGGGCTTCACGCCTTTCATGTAATATCATTTGTTCCATGAGACGCGACAGCAAGCTTTCCTCCGTGCTCCATGTGCTGCTGCACATGGCATACAGCAACCGCGCCCTGACTTCCGAAGAGCTGGCCGGGTGTCTCGGCACGAACGCCGTGGTCGTTCGGCGGGTGCTCGGCAATCTGCGGGCGCTGGGCTACGTCGATGCCACCAAGGGCCACGGCGGCGGCTGGTCGATCACCTGCGACCTGCACCAGGTCACGCTGCGCGACATCTACCGGGCCGTCGGGTCGCCGTCCATCTTCGCGATGGGCAACCGGGTGGATCAGCCCGCCTGCCTGGTCGAGCAGGCGGTCAACGCCGCGCTGGACAGCACCTTCCAGGAGGCGGAGGCGCTGCTGAACGCACGCCTGTCCGGCATCACGCTGGCCGACCTGTCGGCGGACTTCAACCAACGCCTCGCACGGCACCAAGGAACCTTCGCGCATGAACACTGAATCTCCCCGCTCCTTCGAAGTCGTCGTCATCGGCGGCAGCTACGCCGGCCTGTCGGCGGCCCTGCAGCTGGCACGCGCGCGGCGCCGTGTTTTGGTGGTGGATGCGGGCCTGCGCCGCAACCGCTTTGCCGCGGCGTCGCATGGTTTTCTCGGACAGGACGGGCGTTCGCCGGATGCCATTGCCGCCGAAGGCAAGCGGCAGTTGCTGGCCTATCCCAGCGTGCAGTGGCTGGATGGCGAGGCCGCCCAGGCCGGGCAGATGCAGGACGGATTTCTCGTGCGCATGAAGTCCGGCGAGCAGGTGCGGACGCGCCTGATCGTTCTGGCCACGGGTGTCGTAGACGATCTTCCCGAAATTCCAGGCCTGGCCGAACGCTGGGGCAAGCACGTGTTTCACTGCCCCTATTGCCACGGCTACGAACTGGGCCAGGGGCGCATCGGTGTGTTGGCGACCGGCCCCATGTCCCTGCACCAGGCCACGATGTTGCCGGATTGGGGCACGGTCACGCTGTTCACGAACGAAGCCATTGAACTGGACGCCGCGCAGCGCGCAACCTTGGCCGGACGCGGGGTGGTGATCGAGCCGCAGCGCGTGGCGGGCATCGTCGATGCGGCCACCGTCCAGCTGACGGATGGCCGGCGTGTCGTGATGGATGGGCTGTTCACCGCTTCGCACACCCGCGTCTCCAGCCCGATTGCCGAGCAACTGGGATGCCACTTCGAGGAGGGCCCGATAGGCACCTACATCCACACGGACGCCTTCAAGGCCACCTCGGTGAAAGGCGTCTTTGCCTGCGGCGATGCCGCGCGCATGGCGGGCAACGTGGCCTTTGCCGTGGGGGATGGAGCGCAGGCGGGCGTCGCTGCGCACCAGGCGCTGCTGCTTGGGTGAGGCGTCTTCAGTCGAACAGCCCCGCCTGCCCGCGCAGCGCCGCGGGCCGGAACTGTGACACGTCCAGCGGCTCGCGCTGCCGGTTCAGCCCCAGCCGCCGGCACGCCACCTGGAAGCGCTGGCGCAGCAGGTCGGCCCACGGGCCTTCGCCGCGCATACGGGTGCCGAAGCGCGGGTCGTTGTCACGGCCGCCGCGCAGGTCGCGAATGCGGGCCATGACGCGCTCGGCGCGCTGCGGGTAGTGGGCCTGCAGCCATTGCTGGAACAGCTCGCGCAGTTCCCACGGCAGGCGCAGCACCGTGTAGAAGGCGCTGGTGGCGCCTGCATCGCGCGCGGCGGCCAGCACCTGCTCCATGTCTTCGTTGATGAAGGGGATTTGCGGCGCCACACTCACGCCCACCGGCACGCCCGCATCGACCAGCGTGCGGATGGTGCGCAGCCGCCGGTGCGGCGCGGCGGCGCGCGGTTCGAGGATGCGGGCAAGCTGCACGTCGAGCGTGGTGAGGGTGATGTAGACCGCCGCCAGCCGCCGCGCGCCCAGCGGCGCGAGCAGGTCCAGGTCGCGCTCCACGCCGCTGCCCTTGGTGATGAGCGTGAACGGGTGCCGCGCCTGGTCCAGCACGTCGATCACGGCGCGGGTGATGCGCAGTTCGCGCTCCACGGGCTGGTAGCAGTCGGTGGCGGAGCCGACGTTGAGCCATTTCGGCTGGTGGCCGGGGCGCTGCAATTCGTCTTTCAGCACCTCGGCAATGTTGTGCTTGGCGATGATGTGGGTCTCGAAGTCCAGCCCCGGCGAGAGGTTGAGGTAGCTGTGCGTGGGCCGCGCGTAGCAGTAGATGCAGCCATGCTCGCAGCCCCGGTAGGGGTTGATGGAATGCTCGAAGAACAGGTCGGGCGCATCGACGGTGTTGATGGCGCTTTTCACCGTTTCGAACACCACTTGCGTGGGCTGCGGGGCCAGCGGCTCGTACTCCGTCCAGCCGTCGTCGAACACCGCGCGCTGCTCGCGCATGAAGCGGTGGGCCAGGTGCGTGGCCGCGCCCCGGCCTTTGAGGGCCGACACGGGCACGTGGAACTCGGTCATGGCACGCCTCGCAAAAGCCTGAAAACTGTTTATTTATACAGTATTCAGGCACGGAACGCCACGGGCTAACCCATGCGCCGCAGTGCGGGATTGGCCATCCGCTACAGTCCCGGCCTTTCGCATTGACCACCGAGGGAAATTCCATGGCCCGCCAGAAGCCCCACATCATCCTGTCGTCGCTGGACCTGGACCGCATCGAGGCCCTGCTCGCGGCCATTCCGGCCAGCGCCTTTCCGGGCAAGACCGATCTGCAGGCGGAACTGGACCGCGCCGACGTGGTGGCACCCGAGCAGATGCCACCTAACGTGGTGACGATGAATTCCACCGTGCAGTTCACCATCGCCGAGACCGGCAAGGCGTTCTGCCTGACCCTGGTCTACCCGCGCGACATGGACGGCAGCGCCGACCGCGTCTCCATCTTCGCGCCCGTGGGCTGCGCGCTACTGGGCCTGTCGGTGGGCGACGAACTGGCCTGGCCCGGCCCTGGCGGCAAGACCATGACGGTGCGCGTCCAGCAGATCGTCTACCAGCCCGAGAGCGCGGGCGAACTGCACCGCTGAGCGGATTCAGCGCCTCAAATTGCGGCGCGGTTTGCTGCTCATTGGGGATGCGACGATCCGCCGTTGGACTCATCAAGGAGTTGGGCCAGCAAACGGGCTGCATGGCGAATCTTGGCCGGAGACAGTGCCGTATATCCGATGAGCACTCCGGGTGGCAACTTTACTGAATGGCAAAAAGACGCCACTGTCTGCAATCTGATTCCGACACGCTGCGCGCGGGCGCAGAAATCCGAGTCATTGCAGCCTTTCGGCAGCCAGAGAATGAAATGGAATCCCGCTTGCTGGCCAGTAATCTCCAGGGGCCTGGCAGTGTGCTTGCCGAGTTGCGCGATGACTAGGTCACGCCGGGATTGGTAGCTTTGCCGTGCGGTGCGCAGGTGGCGCACGAAACTCCCGCTCGCCAACAGGGCTGTAACCCCCAATTGCTCAACAATCCCGACAGAGCGCTCGGAGGTAGCCAGCGTAGCCGTCAATCGCTCCCGCAAGGCGTGGGGCGCCACCATGTAACCCACCCGCAAATTGGCGAATAGGGTCTTGTTGAAGCTCCCGACATAGATCACGCGATCCACGCGATCGATGGACTTGAGGGCGGGGAGCGGCGAACTGTTGTAGTTGAACTCGCTGTCGTAGTCATCTTCGATGAGGTAGGCATTGTGCGCTGCGGCCCACTCCAGCAATTCAAGGCGGCGGGATACAGCCATCGTGACACCCAGCGGCGCCTGGTGCGCTGGCGTGACGTAGACCAGTTTGGCCTGCGGCCACGGTTCTAGCGCGCTGACAACCAGCCCGTCCTCATCCACCGGAACCGAAACCGGTTTGGCGCCATGGGCTTCGACAATGCGGCGAGCCCAGACATACCCTGGATCCTCCACGCATACCGTATCCCCAGGATGCAGCAATGCGCGCACCACCAATGCCGTTGCATGGCGAATGCCGGTGGTGACGATGATGTCGGCTTCGTCGCACGGAATTCCTCGAAAACTTCGCAGGTAGTCCGCAATGCCGCTGCGGAGCGCCGCAAGCCCACGCGAGTCGCACACAGCCAAGTCTTCTGGCTGCGCTGCGATCAGTGCGCCGGAAGTCTGCCGGGCCCATTGCTCCACCTTGAACAGCGATGGATCCGCCAAGCGCGCAATGAAAGGCACACCGGGCATCACCGCCACGTCCGGGACAAGACGCTGCAAGGCAGTCTCCGGCTGAGCCCGCCCGGTCTTGGCCAGCGCTGCCGGAGGAGCCATGGCAGCAATGAGCCGATCCGGCACGCTGGTGGAGACCGTGGTACCGGAGCCCGGCCGCCGGGCGACGTACCCCTCCGCGCGCAACCGGTCAAAAGCGACTTCCACGGTTTCACGTGAGACCTGCCAACGCAGAGCAAGCGAGCGGGTCGATGGCAACTGGCTGCCCGTCGCCAGAAGGCCTGCGAGGATGGATTCGCGCAGAGCGCTGTAGATGCTTTCCTGCTTCCCGGCCGTGCCTTCTGCGTTCAGACCGATCGGCTTCGGCAGGTCGATGGGGATGGGGGCTTTGCCTCTTGCCATTCTGGTCTGGTTCCATAGGGCGCAAATGGATCTTCTGATTGAACCATATGGTTCCTAGACTGCTGGCAGCTTCATTCCTGGAGGGCATCTTGCAACCACTGCCACTTCACGCACCCATCGGCGTCTTCGATGCCGGCATCGGCAGCTACGGCATCGTCCAGGTCATCCAACGGCACTATCCGGCCCAGGACATTCTTTATTTCGCTGATCGTGCCAGCTTTCCCTATGGCGCGAAAACCAAGGCCTCGCTGGCCGATTGCGTCAGCCGGGCGATCAAGCGGCTGGCGGACATGGGAGCCACGGCGGTCGTGCTGGCCTCGAATGCCCCTTCGGTCATGGTGCTGGACGGTATCCAGGACGCGCAGCCAGTCCCGGTGCTCGGCATCTATCCGCCGGTCGTACGGGCGCTTGAAATCTCGGCAACGGGCCGGGTCGCGGTGCTTGGGGTCGAATCCCTGATTCGCAGCGCCGAGATCCGCGCCTACGTGGAACGGCAAGCCGGCGGTCGGCACGTTGATCTGATCAACGCTTCGCCGCTCGTGCAACTGGTGGAAGAGGGGACATTCCTCTCCGACAAGCAGGCCACGCTTGCCCAGGTACGCGGCTTCCTCAGCGACTTGCGCCAGACGATGCCAGATGTGGACGTATGCACGCTGTCATCCACCCACCTTCCCTGGCTGGCTGGCTACTTCCAGACGGTCGCGCCGGACATCACTTTCCTCGATCCGGCCGAGTCCCTCGTCCCGCTGCTGCGCCCCCATACCTCTGCTGGCGGCGGCCGTACCGTCTGCATCGCGACCGAGTCTCCTGCACTGCCATTGAACGGCCTGAGGCATATGCTTGATCTGCTCGGCGTGCATCTCGAACCACAGCTCGTTCATCCCTGAACGATCTTGCCGTGGGCTGCGCGCTGCACCGCTGAGCGGTTTACAGGCGGCTGCTGGCTAGCGCCACCAGCAGCCCCGTGCCCACCAGCCCCGCCTGCCAGCGCAGCGCCAGGCTCCACGAGGGCACGTGACGCTCCACGCGCAGGTAGAGCTGGCGCCCCGCGGCGATGGACAGCGCGAAGGCCAGCACCATGCCGAGCGCATTGGGCACGGGCTCTTCGGGCCACAGCTGGCTGACGGCGGCGTTCACGAGCAGGCACACCGCGAAGTGCACCAGGAACACCGAGTACGACATCTGCCCCAGGTGCTGCAGGTGCTGGCTGCCCCAATCCCAACCACTCCGCACCACCCACACCAGCAGCAGCGCCGCCACCAGCGCCACGGCGATGCGGGTGCGCCATTCGACCCACAGCGCGACCGCGCCCAGCGCCGCCATGTACAGCACCCAGCCCCCGGGCCGGCGCGCGCGCGTGGCCCAGAAGGCCAACATGCCGAGGCTGTAGGAGCCCCAGAAATACCAGCCCCACATGTCCTGGTCGGGCATACGGTTGAACACCAGCAGCGACAGCGCGCCACCCACAGCGGCGAGCACGGGCCCCAGACCCCGCGCCCACGCGGGCGCGCGGCGCAGCGCCGCGAACAGCAGCACCGCGAGCGCGAACAGCTGGAAGTCGATGGCCACGTACCAGACGCCCGCGGAGAGCGCCTCGGCCCCCACGATGTCCTGCAGCAGCAGCGCGTTGGCCACGAGCTGGCCCAGGCTCGGGTCGCCCGGCACCGAGGGGTGGTCCATGAAGGGGCGCACCGCCGCCGCCGCCAGCACGGCGACGACCAGCGCCACCGCGTAAGGCACGATCAGGCGCACGAAGCGTTTGCCGATCTGCTGCGTGGCGCTGCCTTCGCGGGGCGTGCCCTCGGGCGCGAGGCTGGCCGCCGCCAGGTAGCCGCCCAGGACCAGGAACACCTGCACGGCCATGCGGCCATAGTCGTACAGCCAGGCGATGAGGCCCGGCATGAGCGGCTGCGCCACGTCGGACATGGGACCGTAGAAGGCAAGGTGGTGGGCCACGATGGTGGCGCACGCGAGGCCCTTGGTCTGGTCGATCAGGGCATTGCGGTGGCTGACGGACATTCCTGTTGTGGGTTCTTCTTCGGGAAAACCCGGTATTTTGCCGGGGATGGGCGCAACCCGCTGTCACGGGTTGTGCTGCCAGTAACGGGGGTTGGCGGCGCGTTCGCAGCGCAGCGCCTGCGGGTCGGCAGACTTCCATAACGCCGCACCGCACGCGGGCGATGACACGACGGCCACGCCGCGCTCGCGGTAGCGGCCCAGCACCTCGGGCGCGGGGTGGCCGAAGCGGTTGCGGTAGCCGCTTTGCACCAGGGCGATGCGCGGGGCCACGGCGTCCAGAAAAGCGGCGCTGGACGAGGTCTTGCTGCCGTGGTGCGGGGCCAGCAGCACGGTGGCGGACAGCGGCGCGCCGCGCGCCAGCAAGGCCTGCTCCTGGGGGCGTTCGATGTCGCCCACGAGCAGCGCGGCGGTGCCCTGCGCGTCGCGGATGCGCAGCACGCAGCTCAGCGCGTTGGATTTTTCGCCGGTTTTTTGCAGGTCTTCGGGCAGCGGGTGCAGCAGTTCGAAGTCCACGCCGTCCCACTGCCAGCGTTGGCCCGCCACGCAGGGGGTGGCGGGGCGCAGGGCCAGCAGGTTCGCCTCGCTGGCGATGGAGCCGGTGAGCGCCGCGCCGGGCTGGGCCGCGAGCACCGCCGCCGCGCCGCCGGTGTGGTCGGTGTCGCGGTGGCTGAGCATGAGGGTGTCGAGCCGCACGCCCTGCGCGCGCAGCAGCGGGGCCAGCACGCGGTCGCCCGCGTCGCTGTCGGCGCCGTAGCGCGGGCCCGCGTCGTACAGCAGCGCGTGGCGGGCCGTTTGCACCAGCACGGCGGTGCCCTGCCCCACGTCGGCGGCCAGCAGTTCAAACCGCCCCGGCGCGGGCCGCTCGGGCCACCAGCACAGCGCGGGCAGCAGCCAGGGCAGGCCGAGCAGGCGCAATTGCCAAGGCCAGCGCAGCACCAGCAGGGCGCCGCCCGCCACCGCCGCCACGCCCGCCCACAGCGGCGCGGCGGGCAGGGCCAGCACCGCGCCGGGCCATGCGGCCAGCGTGTGCAGCAGCGCCATCAAGGGCGCGAGGCTGGCGGCGGCCACGCCCCACAGCGCAGGCCAGAGCAGGCCGCCCAGCGCCAGCGGCGTGACCACCAGGGTGACCCACGGAATCGCCACCAGGTTGGCCAGCGCGCCCACCACCGACACCTGCCCGAACAGCAGCAGCGTGAGAGGCGTGAGCGCGAGCGTGGCCACCCATTGCTCGCGCACGAAACCCTTTGCGTGATGGAATATCCAGACAAATCGGCCTCCAGCGCTTACGGGATAAGCGCTAGCAGCTACCAAATTGGAAGCAAACAGCACCCCCACCGCCACAAAGCTGAGCCAGAACCCCGCCGCCAGCAGCGCCCAGGGGTCGGCCAGCACCACCACGGCGCAGGCCAGCAGCCACACCAGCGGCCAGGGCCAGCGCAGGCTGCCCAAGCGCAGCCCCGCCACCACGGCCAGCATGAGCACGGTGCGCTGCGCGGGCACGCCCCAGCCGCTGAACAGCGCATAGGCCAACGCCAGCAGCACGCCGCCCGCGAGCGCGGCACTCTGCGCGGGCCACGCCAGGCACAGCCGCGCCGAGCGCCGCCAGCACCAGCCCACCGCCGCCGCGGCCACCCAGGCGAACAGCGTGATGTGCAGGCCCGAGATGCTCATGAGGTGCGCCACGCCCGTGGCGCGGAACAGATCCCAGTCCGCCTGCGCAATGGCGCGCTGGTCGCCGGTGACCAGCGCGGCCACCACGCCGGCGGCACGGGCGTCCTGGGCCGCGAGCCGCCGCACAATGGCATCGCGCACGCGCTGGCGGGCCTGTTCGACGGGATGGCTCCAGGTGGCGGCCAGCAGGCGCGGCGGCGTATCGCCATGCCCTGTGCGCACGGTGCCGGTGGCCTGCACGCCCTGCTCCCACAGCCACAGTTCGTAGTCGAACCCGCCGGGGTTGCGCGCGCCGTGGGGGGCCTTGAGGCGCACGGCGACATCCCAGCGCTGGCCAGGGTGCAGGCCGGGCACTGCGGCGCTTGCGCTGGCGAACCAGGCCAGATCGATCAGGGGCGGCAAGCGCACGCCGGGCGGCGCAGATTCGACCTCGAAGCGAAAGCGCTGGCCCGGCCCTTGCCCGAACGCCGATTCGATGGTCTGCGGCATGGCGGCCACCATGCCCGTGACGCGCAGGTCGCGGCCCTCCAGCGCGGCGTCCAGCGCCTGGGCCTGGAACGCGGCGGCGCGCAGCCCGCACAGGCCGAACACCGCCACCGCCGCGCCCGCCAGCAGGCCGGCGCGCCAGGGCAAGAAGCACAGCAGCAACCCCAGCGCCATCAGCCCCGCATAGCCGCCCCAGGCCCAGAGCGCGGGCTGGGCCAGCTGCGCCGCCGTGCCCATGAGCACGCCCACCAGCAGCCACGGCAGGCCCGTGCCGCTGTGCAACACTAGCCTTTTCACCCACCTGACAGGCACCACCATGAGCGTTTACGACAAGCTGAAGGAATTGAACATCACCCTGCCCCCCGTGGCGACGCCCGCCGCAGTCTACGTGCCGTTCGTGCAGACGGGCAATCTGGTCTTTCTCTCGGGCCACATCGCGCGCCGCGACGGCAAGGTCTGGGCCGCGCAGCTGGGCCGCGACATGACCACCGAGGAAGGCAAGGCGGCGGCGCGCGCCGTCGCCATCGACCTGCTGGGCACGCTGCACGCGGCCACGGGCGGCGACTTGAACCGGGTGCAGCGCATCGTCAAGCTGACCAGCCTGGTGAACTCCACCGGCGACTTCACCGAGCACCACCTGGTGACCAATGGCGCGAGCGAGCTCCTGGGCCAGGTGCTGGGCGAGCGTGGCGTCCACGCGCGCTCGGCCTTTGGCGTGGCACAGGTGCCCATGGGGGCCTGCGTGGAGATCGAACTGGTGGCGGAGCTCTCCAAAGCCTGAGCCTGGGCGCTCACGCCACTCACGCCACCCTGAAAACCGCCACCGCCTGCGCCAGCTGCGCCGCCTGTTCGCGCAGGCTTTGCGCGGCGGCGGCGCTTTGCTCCACCAGCGCGGCGTTCTGCTGCGTCATCTGGTCGAGCTGGCCCACGGCCTGGTTCACCTGGGCCACGCCGGCGCTCTGCTCGGTGGCGGCGGCGGTGATCTCGCCGATCATGTCCGTCACGCGCTGCACCGACTGCACCACCTCCTGCATGGTGGCGCCCGCGCCCTGCACCTGGCGCGCGCCGCTTTCCACGCGCTCCACCGACGCGCCGATGAGCTGCTTGATCTCCTTGGCCGCGGAGGCGGCGCGCCCGGCCAGGCTGCGCACCTCGCCCGCCACCACCGCGAAGCCCCGGCCCTGCTCGCCCGCGCGGGCCGCTTCCACGGCGGCGTTCAGGGCCAGGATGTTGGTCTGGAAGGCGATGCCGTCGATCACGCCGATGATGTCGGCGATCTTCTGGCTGCTCTGGTGGATGTCCTGCATGGTGGACACCACCTGGGCCACCGCCTCGCCGCCGCGCCGCGCCACGCCCGACGCGCTCGCCGCCAGGCTGCTGGCCTGCTGGGCGCTGCCCGCGCTTTGCTGGATGGTGCTGGTGAACTCCTCCATCGCCGCCGCCGTCTCCTCCAGGTTGCTCGACGTCTGCTCGGTGCGCGCCGACAGGTCCTGGTTGCCCGTGGCGATCTCGGCGCTGGCGGTGGCGATGCTGTCGGCGCTGTGGCGCACCTGGCTCACGGTGCGCCCCAGGGCCTCGCACATGGCGTAGAGCGAGCGCAGCAGGTCGCCGAACTCGTCGCCGCGCGCCACCGTGGCGCGCGCGCTCAGGTCGCCGCCCGCGATGCGCTGGGCCAGGCCGTTGGCCTGGGCCAGCGGCTGCTCGATGCTGCGGATGAGGAAGAACGCCCCCGCCACGATGGCCGCCATGAGCAGCGCCACGGCCACGCCCGAGAACATGAGGATGCGCCCGCGCTGGGCCGCCATGTCCCCCTGGCTGG
This sequence comes from Acidovorax sp., assembly GCA_047601665.1. Classification (GTDB taxonomy): domain Bacteria; phylum Pseudomonadota; class Gammaproteobacteria; order Burkholderiales; family Burkholderiaceae_C; genus JASGIT01. The sequence continues at coordinate 2,945,959 of JASGIT010000001.1, read as the reverse complement.
CGTGCGCGGTGTCCTGCTGCAATTGCACGAAGTCGTGCAGGGTCTGCAGGTACTGGGCCACGGCGGGGTTGTATTGCTGCTTGACCAGCCGCACCGCCTCGTCGTGCTGGCCGCCGGCCTTGAGGGCGCGCGCCTTGTCACGCAGGCCCATCATGGTCTTGCGCGCCGCGGCCACCTTGTCCATCTGCGCCTTGTCGGCGTCGCCCAGGTCCATGGCGGCGATGGACTTCTGCACCCCGGTGATCTGGGCCGAGGTGGCGGCGATGGCGTCCTTGAATTCGGCCTCGACGGCGGGGTCGTTGCTCACGATCAGCGCCTGGGTGCGCGCGGCGTTGGTCTCGGTCAGGCCCGACCAGCGCAGCGCCGCCTCCACGCGCGCGGCCATCTGCCGCGCCTGCGCGTCCGATTGCGCCTGGACCTGGGCCTGGCGCATTCCTGCCGCCGCGACCACCGCCGCCAGCGCCAGCACGATCAAGGCCACGGCCAGCCAGAGCTTGTGGGCCATGCGAAGGGAGGGCATGGGGCATTTCTCCTCTGAAATACCCTGGATTTCGGCACGCCCGCCCGCCCGCCAGATCGGGATTTACCCGCGCCGGAGGCTATTCCACCCGCGCCACCGCCGCCGGCTTGAAGCCCAGGTCCGCCGCCTTGCCCTTGCGCGCGCGCGCGGCGCGGGCGTTGTTCAGGCTGCGGATCTCGAGCGTTTCCTCGCGCGCCTTGCCGCCGCGCCCCACGCCCGCGATGCGCACGCTGCGCGTGTAGGCGGCGGCGCCCGCCAGCTGGTCCTTGTCTTCGAGGTCGATCAGCATCAGGCCGCGCCCGCCGTTGGCCATGGTCTTGAGTTCGGTGATCTCGAAGGTCAGGATGCGCCCGCCCGTGGAGGCGCAGGCCACGTGGGTCGCGCCCTCGGCGCGCGAGGGCGCGCACAGCGTCTCGCCCTCGCCCACGATGATGAAGGCCTTGCCGCCCTTCTGGCGCGAAACCATGTGCTCCACCTGCGCGATGAAGCCATAGCCGCCCGAACTGGACAGCAGCACCGGCGCCTGCGCCGCCCCCGCGAAGTAGTGCGCGGGCTGCGTGCCGCTTTCCAGCTCGATCAGCGTGGTGACGGGCTGCCCGTCGCCGCGCGCGCCGGGCAGCTGCGCCACGGGCACCGAATACACGCGCCCGTTGCTGCCCAGCACGATCAGTTGATCGACCGTGCGGCATTCGAACGTGCCGTACAGCCCGTCGCCCGCCTTGAACGCGAAGCTGGCCGCGTCATGCCCGTGGCCCTGGCGCGCGCGCACCCAGCCCTTTTGCGAGACGACGACGGTGACGGGCTCGTCCACCACCTTGACCTCGGCCACGGCCTTTTTCTCGGCCTGGATGAGCGTGCGGCGCGCGTCGGCGAACTGCTTGGCGTCGGCCTCGATCTCCTTGACCATCAGGCGCTTGAGCGAACCGGGGTTGGCGAGGATGTCCTCCAACTGCGCCTGTTCCTTGCGCAGTTCGGCCAGTTCCTGCTCGATCTTGATGGCCTCCAGCCGCGCCAACTGGCGCAGGCGGATTTCGAGAATGTCCTCGGCCTGCCGCTCCGACAGGTTGAAGCGCGCCATCAGCGCGGCCTTGGGCTCGTCGCTCGCGCGGATGATGGCGATCACCTCGTCGATGTTGAGCAGCACCATCTGCCGCCCTTCGAGGATGTGGATACGGTCCAGCACCTTGTCCAGCCGGTGCCGCGAGCGCCGCGTGATCGTGGTCTGGCGGAAGGCGATCCACTCCTCCAGCATCTGCCGCAGCGACTTCTGCACCGGCTTGCCGTCCAGCCCCACCATGGTCAGGTTGATGGGCGCGGAGGTTTCGAGGCTGGTGTGCGCGAGCAGCGCGGTGATCAGTTCCTGCTGCGGCACCTTGCCCGTCTTGGGTTCGAGCACGATGCGCACAGGCGCGTCCTTGCTCGACTCGTCGCGCACGCCGTCGAGCACGGCGAGGATGCTGGCCTTGAGCTGCGTCTGCTCCTGCGTCAGCGCCTTCTTGCCGGCCTTGACCTTGGGGTTGGTCAGGTCTTCGATTTCCTCCAGCACCTTTTGCGTGCTGACGCCGGGCGGCAACTCGGTCACCACCATCTGCCACTGGCCGCGCGCGAGGTCCTCGATCTTCCAGCGCGCGCGCACCTTCAGACTGCCGCGGCCCGTGCGGTAGGCGTCCTGGATATCGGCACTGCTGCTGATGATCTGCCCGCCGCCCGGGTAGTCGGGGCCGGGCACGAGGGTGAATAGTTCTTCGTCCGGCAACTGCGGCTGCCTGACCAGCGCCACGCAGGCGTCGGCGATCTCGCGCAGGTTGTGGCTGGGGATTTCGGTCGCCAGGCCCACGGCGATGCCGCTCGCGCCGTTGAGCAGCGCGAACGGCAGCCGCGCGGGCAGCTGGCGCGGCTCCTGCGTGCTGCCGTCGTAGTTGGGCATGAAATCGACCGTGCCCATGTCGATCTCGCCGAGCAGCAGGCTCGAAATCTTGGCCAGCCGCGCCTCGGTGTAGCGCATGGCCGCCGCACCGTCGCCGTCGCGCGAGCCGAAGTTGCCCTGGCCGTCGATCAGCGGGTAGCGCTGGTTGAAGTCCTGCGCCAGCCGCACCAGCGCGTCGTAGGCCGACTGGTCGCCGTGCGGGTGGAAGCGGCCCAGCACGTCGCCCACCACGCGCGCGCTCTTGACGGGCTTGGCGGCGGTGTTGCCGCTGTACGACAGGCCCATCTGCTCCATCGCGTAGAGGATGCGCCGCTGCACGGGCTTGAGGCCGTCGCACACGTCGGGCAGCGCGCGGCCCTTGACCACGCTGAGGGCGTATTCGAGGTAGGCACGCTGGGCGTAGCCCCCCAGGCTGGGATCTACATCCGAAGCCCGGTCACTCATCTCCAAGGGGATTTGATCAGTCATTTCCTAAAAGCAGTAAGGGACGGTAGATTTGAGCGTAAATGCATCTGCACAACAGAATCAGGCAACAGATGTTCAGTGACTAGGCAGTGCCCTCCAAAAACCCTGCCAGCGCTCGCGCGTCTCAAGGCTCATCCAAGATAAAGATGCCAAGGACGCAGGGCCCACCATACGGAAATCGATGCGCATGGCATCCAATGGTGGCGAGGAAATCCCACGCAGCGCATCGAGGGCAATGTCAGCCCACACATTGGCGCTCCCCGCATCCTCGGACGACAAAGCACACAGATAAGCAAGGTAAGCGAATTCGTAATCTCGACCGCCATCTCGCTGCAAGCGTTTGATTTTGGCTTTTATGCGCGCCACCATTGACTTGGGCGGGTATCCTGCCGGAGGAAAAGCCTCAACATGAGAGTTGAATTGCTCCCGATTGAACTCGGGGAACAGGGCATTGATCTGGAGATGAAAAAAACGCCGTTCATGCCCCCAATAGTGCTTCACCACATCCGGGCACGCCGACAACTTTCCATGCTTCTCCAGCACTGCCGTGAAGGCGAACTGTTCAATATCGAATACCGGAGCAATTTCATACAAACTCATCAACTGCAAAACTTCCGGCATACAGCTTCTCATGGAGTAATCCACACCAATCACGCCGGAATTGAACATACGAGATCCGGCGTGCACGTTATACCCGTGTACTGGCCCGTCCAGCTTGTCAAGCAACGGCTGCCAATAAGTATGCTGGGCCAGTACGCCCTCATCAGCCTGCATGACTGACATGTTGGGCCCCACGCGGTCAAACATCCTTTGTGGATGGTGGAGGAATTGAGTATCCGTGTCCACGAATGCCACGGCACCTTGAAAACGATCCATCACGGCAAGCAACGCCCAGTATTTCGCCGCATGTCCATAGCCCCCCTCCTGCCATTCCCGCAGCTGCTGCTGAGTCACAACCAGATGCTCGACAGGCAGGTCATTACGTACATTCGATTCTGTCGTCACTAGCACGATGCGAATTCCCGAAGGATCTTTTGCCAGATGATGTTGCGCGGACAGCACGCTGTACGTGAGTTCCAGTTGATACTCACGTTTCGCTCCGTACGTCAGATAAGCAATGGTTTTCATTGAATCCCCGCTGGCAACTATGCAAAAGAAGATCGACTCACATTTGTTCTCATGAGGTCATCGGACTAAATATCCACTTCCACGTCATCCCCGTGGAGTTCCATGAGTTCGCGCCGCGCCGCAGCCTCGCCCTTGCCCATGAGCTTGGTGATGAGTCCCTCGGTTTCGGCGACGCCCAGGTCGCCCAGTTGCACCGGCATCAGGCGGCGCGTGTCCGGGTTCAGCGTGGTTTCCCACAGTTGCTCGGCGTTCATCTCGCCCAGGCCCTTGAAGCGGCTGATCTGGCACTTCTCGCGGGCCACGCCGTCCTTAGTGGCTTTGTCGAGAATGGCCTCCAGTTCACCATCGTCGAGCGCATAGAGCTTGGCGGCGGGCTTCTTGCCGCGCGCGGGCACGTCCACGCGGAACAGCGGCGGGCGCGCGACGTAGATGTGGCCCGCGTCGATGAGCTTGGGGAAGTGGCGGAAGAACAGCGTGAGCAGCAGCACCTGGATGTGCGAGCCGTCCACGTCCGCGTCGGACAGGATGCACACCTTGCCGTAGCGCAGCCCGCTCAGGTCGGGCTGGTCGTTGGGGCCGTGCGGGTCGACGCCGATGGCGACCGAGATGTCGTGGATTTCGGTGTTGGCGAACAGGCGGTCGCGCTCCACCTCCCAGGTGTTGAGCACCTTGCCGCGCAGGGGCAGCACGGCCTGGGTTTCCTTGTCGCGGCCCATCTTGGCGCTGCCGCCGGCGGAGTCGCCTTCGACCAGGAAGACCTCGTTATGGGCGATGTCTCGGCTTTCGCAGTCGGTGAGCTTGCCGGGCAGCACGGCCACGCCGCTGCCCTTGCGCTTTTCGACTTTCTGGCCGGCCTTCTGGCGCGTTTGCGCGGCCTTGATGGCGAGTTCAGCCAGTTTCTTGCCGTAGTCCACGTGCTGGTTGAGCCAGAGTTCGAGCGCGGGGCGCACGAAGCTGCTCACCAGCCGCACCGCGTCGCGCGAGTTCAGGCGCTCCTTGATCTGGCCCTGGAACTGCGGGTCGAGCACCTTGGCGCTCAAGACATACGAGGCGCGCGCGAACACGTCCTCGGGCATCAGCTTCACGCCCTTGGGCAGCAGCGAATGCAGTTCGATGAAGCCCTTGACGGCGTTGAACAGCCCATCGCGCAGGCCGCTGTCGTGCGTGCCGCCCGCGCTAGTGGGGATGAGGTTGACGTAGCTCTCGCGCACCGGCGCACCCTCTTCGGTGAAGGCCACGGCCCAGGCCGCGCCCTCGCCTTCGGCGAAGCTCTCGTGGCCCGCGTCGGCAAAGCCCTCGCCCTCGAACAGGGGGATGACCGGGTCGGCGGTCAGCGTCTGCGCCAGGTAGTCGCGCAGGCCGCCCTTGTACTGCCAGGTCTGCGTGTCCCGGGTCTTCTCGTTGACGAGCGAGACCGACACGCCGGGCATCAGCACGGCCTTGCTGCGCAGCAGGTGGGTCAGTTCGCCCAGGGGCAGGTGGCTGGACTCGAAGTATTTCGCGTCGGGCCACACGCGCACCGTGGTGCCCTGCTTGCGCTCGCCCGGCTCCAGGGGGCGCACCGCCAGCGGCTCGATCACGTCGCCGCCCGAGAACGCCAGCCGCGCCGCCTGCCCTTCGCGATGGCTGCTCACCTCCAGCCGCGTAGCCAGCGCGTTGGTGACCGACACGCCCACGCCATGCAGCCCGCCCGAGAAGCTGTACGCCCCGCCCTGCCCCTTGTCGAACTTGCCGCCCGCGTGCAGGCGGGTGTAGACCAGTTCGATCACCGGGGCCTTTTCCTCGGGGTGCAGGCCGAAGGGGATGCCGCGCCCGTCGTCCTCCACGCTGACCGAGCCGTCGGCGTGCAGCGTGACCTTGATCTTTTTGCCAAAGCCCGCCAGCGCCTCGTCGGCGGCGTTGTCCAGCACCTCCTGCACGATGTGCAGCGGGTTGTCGGTGCGCGTGTACATGCCGGGGCGTTGCTTGACGGGCTCCAGCCCCTTGAGCACGCGGATAGAACCTTCGGAATAGACGGGTATGGTAGCCATAGGGCGCGGATTGTAGTGCGCCGCCGCCTCAAAGGCTGTACAAAAAACCAGCGTATTCACCCGGACTGCACGGTGCATCGGGTTTGGCTACATTCGCCCGGATGCATAACGAAACACGCAAACTGTCCATCGCCCAGGTACTGCTCTGCGGCGGGGCAATCGTCACCCTGTCCATGGGCATACGCCACGGCTTCGGCCTCTGGCTCCAGCCCATGACGCAGGAACTGGGCTGGACGCGGCAGGACTTTGCGCTGGCCATCGCCATCCAGAACATCGTCTGGGGCCTGGCGGGCATTTTCGCGGGCATGGCGGCGGACCGGTTCGGCGCGTTCCGCACCGTGCTCGCGGGCGCGCTGCTGTACGCGGCGGGGCTGTGGGGCATGGCGCATTCGCCCACGCCCACGCTGTTCGCCGTGTCGGCGGGCCTGCTGATCGGCGTGGCGCTGGCGGGCACGACCTATGCGGTGGTCAACGGGGTGATCGGTCGCAACGTGCCGCCCGAGCGGCGCTCGTGGGCCATGGGCGTCGCGGCGGCGGCGGGCTCGTTCGGGCAGTTTTTGATGGCGCCGGTCGAGGGGCTGCTGATCGGCCGCTTCGGCTGGCAGCAGGCGCTGGTGCTGGTGGGCGTGGCCGCCCTGCTGATGGTGCCGCTGGGCCGCGGCCTGCGCGAGCCGGGCTTCACCGGCAGCGCCGCGCCCCGGCGCGAGCAGACCGTGGGCCAGGCGCTGCGCGAGGCGTTCCACTACCCGAGCTTCCAGCTGCTGATGGCGGGCTACTTCGTCTGCGGCTTCCAGGTGGTGTTCATCGGCGTGCACCTGCCCACCTACCTCAAAGACCAGGGCCTGCCACCCCAGGTGGCCAGCTACGCGCTGGCGCTGATCGGGCTGTTCAACGTCTTCGGCACCTACGCGGCGGGGTCGCTGGGGCAGCGCATGGCCAAGCGGCACATCCTGGCCTTCATCTACTTCGGCCGGACAGTGGCCATCACCGTCTTCTTGCTGGCGCCGCACACCCCGGCCACCGTGTACGTCTTCGCGGCGGTGATGGGGCTGCTGTGGCTGTCCACCGTGCCCGCCACCACGGCCACGGTGGCGCAGATCTTCGGCGTGGCGCACCTGTCCATGCTGGGCGGCTTCGTGTTCTTCAGCCACCAGATCGGCTCGTTCCTGGGCGTGTGGCTGGGCGGCTACCTGTACGACCATACGGGCAGCTACGACATCGTCTGGTACATCTCCATCGCGCTCGGCGTGCTGGCGGGGCTGGTGAACCTGCCGGTGCGCGAGACGGCCATCCAGCGCCCCGCGCTGCAAGGGGCCTGACCGTGGCGCGCCGCATTGCCGCCTACGCCGCCGCCCTGGCGGTGCTGCTCGCGGTGTTCGCGCTCTACGCGCGGCCCGAGTTCCTGGTCATGATGGCCGACCAGATCTGGGCCTGCTTCTGATGGCCGCGTCCGCCTGGATCCAGCGCTGGTCGCACCTCGTGCCCGCGGGCGGCGCCGTATTGGACGTGGCCTGCGGCCCGGGGCGGCACATGCGCTGGTTTTCAGATAGAAATCACCCCGTAACGGGCGTAGACCGTGCGCAAGCAGCTATTGAATCAGTAGCAACCTGGGGGAAAGCGATCCAGGCGGATATCGAATCCGGCCCCTGGCCTCTCGCAGGCCGCCAGTTCGCGGGCGTGGTGGTCACGAACTACCTCTGGCGCCCTCTGCTGCCCGCCATCGCGCACAGCGTGGCGCCAGGCGGCGTGCTGCTGTACGAAACCTTTGCCCAGGGCAACGAAACCGTGGGCAAGCCCTCGCGGCCCGACTTTCTGCTCGCCCCCGGCGAACTGCTGCGCGCCTGCGCGGGGCTGCGCGTGGTGGCCTACGAAGACGGTTTCCTCGACCACCCCGCGCGCTTTGTGCAACGCATTGCTGCCGTGCGCGAAAGCGGGGGAACTTCGCCCGCTCGATACCCTCTGGAGCCCTAGTTAGAATGCTCTTTTACCGCTCACAAGCACGGACATGACCTCTCCCAGCGTCTCCCTCACCGGCAGCATCGTCGCCTTAGTCACCCCCATGCACGCAGACGGCAGCGTGGACTACCCCACGCTGCGCAAGCTGATCGACTGGCACGTGGCCGAGGGCACGGACTGCATCGGCGTGGTGGGCACCACGGGCGAATCGCCCACGGTGAACGTGGAGGAGCACTGCGAGATCATCCGCGTCTCCGTCGAGCAGGCCGCGGGCCGCGTGCCCATCATGGCCGGCTGCGGCGCCAATTCGACCGCCGAGGCCATCGAACTCGCCCGCTTCGCCAAGAAGGTCGGCGCGGACAGCCAGCTGCAGGTCGTGCCCTACTACAACAAGCCCACGCAAGAGGGCCAGTACCAGCACTTCAAGGCCATCGCCGAAGCCGTGGGCGACCTGCCCACCATCCTCTACAACGTGCCCGGCCGCTCGGTGGCCGATATGCAGCACGACACGGTGCTGCGCCTCGCGCAGGTGCCCGGCATCGTCGGCATCAAGGAAGCCACGGGCAACATCGAGCGCGCGCAGTGGCTGATCCGCGACGTGCCCAAGGGCTTCGCCGTCTATTCGGGCGACGACCCCACCGCCGTGGCCCTGATGCTCTGCGGCGGCCACGGCAACATCAGCGTGACGGCCAACGTGGCCCCGCGCCGGATGCACGAACTGTGCGTGGCCGCCATCGCGGGCGACGCGCGCCGCGCGATGGAAATCCAGTTCCAGCTCATGCCCGTGCACAAGCACCTGTTCGTCGAGGCCAACCCCATCCCCGTGAAGTGGGCCATGGCCCGCATGGGCCTGTGCGGCGGCACCATGCGCCTGCCCATGACGCCGCTGGCCGCCGCCAACGAGGCGGTGGTCGAAGGCGCCCTGCGCGCCAGCGGCCTGCTCTAATTTTTTACCCGAGGATTGACCGCGTGAACGCAACTACCCGTGTGGGCCTGCTGGGCGTGGCCCTGGCCCTGTCCGCCTGCTCCACCAACCTGCTGAGCGAAGACAAGATCGACTACAAGAGCGCTCCCAAGGGCTCGACGCTGGAGGTGCCCCCCGACCTGACCCAGCTCACGCGCGACTCGCGCTACACCCAGCCGGGCAACAACACCGTGTCGGCCGCCGCCTTCCAGGCCGGCCAGCAGGCCGCCAAGACCAGCACCGCCGCCGCCAGCACCGCCCCCGTCACCGTGGGCGACGTGCGCATCGAGCGCGACGGTAACCAGCGCTGGCTGGTCGTCAAGCGCCCCAGCGAGGCGCTGTGGGAGCCCGTGCGCGACTTCTGGCTCGAAAACGGCTTCACCCTCAACGTCGAGCAGCCACAGCTCGGCATCATGGAAACCGACTGGGCCGAGAACCGCGCCAAGATCCCGCAGGACATCATCCGCAGCACGCTGGGCAAGGTGTTCGACTCGCTCTACGAATCCGGCACGCGCGACAAATTCCGCACCCGCCTGGAGCGCGAGCCCGACGGCACGACCGACATCTACATCAGCCACCGCGGCATGGTCGAGGTCTACACCACCCAGCAGAAGGACTCCACCGCGTGGCAGCCGCGCGAGCCCGACCCGGAACTGGAGACCGAATTCCTGCGCCGCCTCATGGTCAAGCTGGGTGTGAGCCAGGAAGAATCCAAGGCCGCAACCACCGCCGTGGTCGCGCGCCCGGCCACGGCCCGCGCCATCACGGTGGACAACGCGCCCGCCATCGGCCTGGACGAAGGCTTCGACCGCGCCTGGCGCCGCGTGGGCCTGGCGCTGGACCGCACCGGCTTCACCGTGGAAGACCGCGACCGCAGCCAGGGCGTGTACTTCGTGCGCTACGTGGAACCCGGCAAGGACCAGAAGGAGCCCGGCTTCTTCGGCAAGCTGTTCAGCAGTTCCAAGCCCGCCACGCCGCCGCTCAAGTACCGCGTCGTGGTGCGCGGCGACGGCGCCAAGTCCACCGTGGCGGTGCAGGACGAAAAGGGCGCGCCCGATGCATCGGCCAACGCCCAGCGCATCGTGAAGCTGCTGACGGACGACCTCAAGTAAATTCCGCCGCAGCGCCAATGGCAGAGGCCCCTCGGGGCCTTTGCTTTTTCCAGGCCGTAAAGTCTTTGTACCAAGAAGCCCGGGCAGAAACCATCAGCTGTTCACAAGCTATTGATTGATATGGAAAAACCAGACGTTTCCGCCCACACGCCGATAGTGAAGAAATAAAGATGCGCCGAGAGGCGCATTTTTCATTTTTCCCTTTGATGACAACAACTTAGGCAATCTACGCTGCGACCCTCCGCAGCACTCTTTTGGCGTGGATTGGCATGGTTTGGCGTCCGAGTTACACCAAAATTACACCAAGCAGACTGGTCAGAAACTGAGGCATAGCCCAGCGTGTTCCGGCATAGTTCTCTGACGCTTGCTGGAGTCTCCTGAACCACGCTGGAACCTTCCTGCTGGTTCAGCACCGCCCTTTCCCAAGTTGCCACCTCGATGCTGATCAATGTCTCTGACTACCCTGAATGTCAGAAACTGATATATCATTTCTGACTATAGTAAAGGCCTCTTCCCATGAACACGCTTCCCGAAACTATCCTCCAACAGGCGCAATCCCTCCCCGAGGGAGGTGTCCTGTCGCCCAAGGAGTTTCTGCACCTGGGAAGCCGGGCGGCGGTGGACCAGGCGTTCTCGCGCCTGGCCAAGGTCGGGAAGTTGCTGCGTGTGGCGCGGGGTGCCTATGCGGCCCCGGTTGCCAGCCGCTTTGGTTCACGCGCTCCTGCGCCCGAGAAGGTCGTTCAAGCGCTTGCCGAACAAAGCGGTGAGATCGTCGTGCCGCACGGCGCCAGCGCAGCCAATACCTTGGGCCTGACCCAGCAAGTGCCTATCCGCGAGGTCTACCTGACTTCCGGCCGAACCCGGAAACTCAAGCTCGGGCGCTCGGAAGTGCTGGTCAAACATGCCCCGCGCTGGATGCTGGCACTCGGCGCACGCCCGGCTGGCGCCGCTGTGCGCGCGCTGGCCTGGATCGGCCCCTCGCACGCCGACGAATCGCTGGCAGCTCTTCACCGCACCCTGCCCCACGCCGAGTGGCAGGCGCTGGAATCAGCGCGTGCCGCCCTGCCTGGCTGGATGGCACAAGCCATCGGCAAGGAAGCCACGCATGGCTAAGAGTTTCTTCTCTCTGGCCAGAGGAGATCAGCGCGAAGCGCTTGAATACGCACGCGCTGAAAGCGGCCGCCCCGCCCACCTGCTCGAAAAGGACCTGTGGGTGGTGTGGGCGCTGCGCACGCTGTTCGATTCACCTCTGTCGGCCGATCTGACGTTCAAGGGTGGCACGTCGCTGTCCAAGGTCTACAAGATCATCGACCGCTTCTCCGAAGACATCGACCTGACCTACGACATCCGCAAGCTGATCCCGGATCTGATTGGCGACAGCGGCGATCTGCCCGCCAGCCGCAGCCAGGCCAGCAAGTGGACACAGGCCGTACGCAGTCGCTTGCCCGAGTGGATTGAACAGCATGTACAGCCGGTGATCCAGGAGGCCTTGGACCGGGATCAGTTGGACGCGCGGATCGAACTCGGCGGGCCGGAAAAGGACAAACTGCTCCTGCACTACTACCCTGCCCTGGCCCAGAGCACGGGCTATGTGGCTCCCGTAGTGACGCTGGAGTTCGGAGGGCGTGCCACGGGCGAGCCGCATCAGGTCTTTTCGGTGGACTGCGACATCGCCACCTACCTGCCCGAGGTGTCTTTCCCGACCGCAGCACCGGTGGTCATGAGCATCGCCCGCACCTTCTGGGAAAAGGCCACAGCCGCGCATGTGTTCTGCGCGCAGGGCCGCATCCGCAGCGAGCGCTATGCGCGGCACTGGCACGATCTGGCCGCGATCGCGCGAAGCCCACATTTCGCAGCCGTGACGGCTGATCGTGCTGTGGCAGACACTGTCGCCCGCCACAAGTCCTGTTTCTTCATCGAGAAGGGCAGGGACGGTCAGATCATCGATTACGCGGCTGCGACCTCGGGGCACCTGAAGATCGTCCCCGAAGGCGAGGCCAAGGTCGCGCTCGCCAAGGACTACGCGGCCATGCTGGCCGACGAAGTGATGGTGGGCGATGCTCTGGCCTTCGATGAACTGCTGAGCGCTTGCGCAGAGCTTGAAGCCAAGGTCAACCAAGCCGCGATCTGACGAACGCGTGACACGAGGCTATGCAGGAGGTCTTCGCGCAGAACTCTCTCGATAGACACCCATGAACAAGAGCGACGCACCCCGCAACCCACTTGGAATCCAGCAGGGAAGCACTGCGACGCATGGCCGTGTCTTCACATCCCCACACAAGCGCCTCCCGGTCGTCATCAAGGAGATGTGGGAAAAGTTGGAGGCGGCTACGGATACCGCGTAAAGGCCGACGCTATCCTGAGATCACCGAAGCACCCGACGCTTCGATCTAAGCAGCGCAGACCGCTACCCAAGCCTGCTGGTGATGGTAGATGGTTATTCTCTGCGAGTCTTGGCGTCGTCCACCTCGACAGGGGATGGAAACTGCGGAATGTCGCCTTCCAGACTATTGCAGACCTTTGATCCAAGCAAATTCAAGGACCGCCTCCCGCTGGGTTGCGGACGAAGGCTAGGAGGCTCCGCGGTGCGGTCCCGTAAGGTCTGTGGTACGCCGCCAATCTTCGACGTGATCGCTCTACCAATCTACAGCGGCGGGTATTTCTCTCGCGCCTCTTGCACGATGCGCACCGCGCGCTCGCAGCCCTCAGGGTGAAAAATCGCTCCACTTTATCAAGGCCTCGCCTTGTCGAGTGTTGGAGCCTCCTCAAATTTCGGGGCGGTCACCGCTGCGTCGGGACGACGAGCCATGTAACTCCTGCCTTACACTTGAAGCGTCGGGCAGGAAGACGGCCGTAGGAGAGAAAATGGATAGTGCCAACGACTTGGATGCATTGACGCGAATTATCAGTGCATTGAGACCACTTGAACGCGAAGAGCAACTACGCGCACTCCGTGCGGTAATCCTGTTTCTTGGCCTAAATGTCGAACTTGAAGAGGCAGGTGCCCCGCGGCCCACGCCCGCGTCCGCTCGAACCTACTCAGAGGCCCCTTCGCGGCCTACCTCCGGCAGCTTCTCCGAGGATCGGGCGCTCTCGCCGAAGGACTTCCTGCGGGACAAAAAGCCTAGCAGCGACATTGAGCGGATCGCTTGCCTCGGCTACTACTTGACCCACTATCGAGATACTCCGCATTTCAAGACGGTAGACATCAGCGCGTTGAATACCGAAGCGGCCCAGCCGAAGCTAGGCAACGCCTCAATGGCAGTCGACAACGCTAGCAAGGCGGGTCTTTTGGTTCAAGCTGTCAAAGGTGCGAAGCAGGTCAGCGCTATCGGAGAGCATTACGTGCAACTGCTGCCAGACCGAGACGCAGCTCGCGACTACCTGAAGTCGGCGAATCTCAGGAAGCGGCCCAGGCGAACAGCGAAGAAGGCAACGCAGGGTCCGGCATCTTCTTCTCCCACGCCACCGCCTGAGCCACAGCAATGAAGGGCAAAGGCAAGTGCACAAAGGTTGTCCTGTACAACCACAAGGGCGGAGTAGGAAAAACTACACTTACGGTCAACATAGCGTCAGCACTCGCCGGCGCCGGGAAGCGAGTGTTACTTGTTGACGCCGATCCGCAGTGCAATCTAACCGCCTACTTGGTCGAAGAGATTGTCGTCAATAAATGGCTCGACGAATCGGACAGCGCCCGAGGGAGCACTCTGTGGTCAGCCATCAAGCCTGTGTTGGATGGCACTGGACCAATCAGGGTGATCGAACCCCTTGAGCGGTCGAAGAACGTCTATCTTTTGCCTGGTGACATCAAGCTGTCAGAGTACGAGCAAGACTTGACGCAGGCGTGGCTTGACTGCTTCCAAAGGAAGACCCGAGGCTACAAGCGTGTGACCGCTCTGAGCGAGTTAGTTGACCAAGTGGTGCAAAAGTATGCAATCGACTACGTCTTCTATGACGTCGGCCCGAACATTGGTCCATTGAACAAAGTCATCATTCTGGATTGCGACTACTTTATAGTCCCGGCTGCATGCGATCTATTTTCGACTAGAGCCCTGAGCACTTTGGGGCACTCGCTCGCCAGTTGGATCAAAGACTGGGCCGTCATAGCCCAGCTTGCTCCCGACGACGTCCCTCTACTTTCCGGACAGCCAAAGTTCTTGGGCTACGTGCTCCAAAGGTTCCGGATTTATGGAGGAGCGATTGCTAGCGGATACGCTAGCTACGTCGCGAAATTGGAAAAGGCTGTTCAGAGGGACATAGTCGCGGTTCTTCGGAAGATTGATCCCGGCCTCGCGAGTCATTCGCTGAGTACCTACAAGCTCGGCCAGATCAAAGACTTTGGCTCGCTAGCGATCGCAGCTCAAGAGCAAGGCGTTGATTTCAGCGAAGTTGCGGGCGCAGGCACGGCTGGCCAAAAGGCTGAAGCAGAAGCAGAGTTCGCTCAAATTGCCAAGAAGATAATTTCTCGCATCGCAGAGGAGGAAGAAGCGTTGTGAAGAGCTTAATCCTCCCAGCGAAGGAGTTACGCGCAATCGACAAGATGGTTGCTCACTTCGTCGAAAACATTCCGAAGTTTGAGTCGTTGCTAAGCTCTTGGAACTCCATGATCTCGTCGTCCAAGGAATTGCAGAAGCTTATTCATACGACGAAGGGTCGGGTTAAGGACCCAACGCATCTGCGGGATAAGCTGATCCGCAAGTTCATTGAGGCCAAGACAGCAGGACATGCGCCTGACTACACCCTAGACAATCTCTTTCAACGGGTCAATGATCTAGCAGGGTTGCGGATCATCCATCTCCACACTCGCCAGATCGAGGGCATTCACAGAGAACTGCTCGGCATCTTCGATGAGTACAGGTGGGTGGTTAAGGAAGGCCCCATCGCAAAAACGTGGGACATTGAGAATCGTGCCTACTTCAAGAGTATTGGATTCGACCCTGAAGAGTCGGACAGTCTTTATACAAGCGTGCATTACGTTCTGCAGCCGAATTCGAAGTCGGAACTGACGTGTGAGATTCAGGTGCGCACGTTGATGGAGGAAGTGTGGGGGGAAGTGGATCACACGATCAACTATCCGAAGAAGTCTGAACTTCTCGCATGTCGAGAACAAATAAAGGTTCTCGCTCGAATGACATCGAGTTGCAGTCGGCTAGTCGATTCCATCTTTCTCAGCGATAGCGAAGGCGCAAAATCGCTGCTGCCGGCCGCCGGCAAGAAGCGCTCTACGGCAAGAACCGGCACTATTGGCAAAGCGTGATGGGCGACGCAGAGTTCCTTATGGGCCTCTTGGGCTGGTAACGCGAGGCTCTTCTAAAAGCGCCCCGAAAAAACACGTAGATGCCACGAAGAATAGCCGCCACTGCCAACGCCGTGACGCATCCGCAGCAGTCGCTTGCCTCGATTGAGTGTGCGTTGACAGCTTCGCCGGCTGCACTACCGACCGGCACAGAGAATAATGACGAAGCGGCAGATTGCGGTCGTTTGTGTCGCTCGGCTTGGAGGACTGCTTCCGCTGCATAGCCGGCATCCAGGACAACGCCACGGCAGATCTACAGTCCCCAGTCTCTCTACTCCGCCCTACGCTCAGACACGCCCGCACAGGTTTTGCCCAAGACGGGAATCCTGGAAGATATTTCCAACCTCAAGACGGTGCTGCTGCCCGTAGATGAGGGGAGCGAAAGCGATGGAAATCGAGTCCAGGAGTGTGGCAATGTCAGTTGAAGCAGCAATCAAGACAGGTCTTCCCGGCATCTGGGTACACGGAAAATCCGTGCGCGTGGACTTCATGCACAGGGGGACGCGCCACCGCCATACGCTCGGCATCGAACCGACCGAGACAAACCTGCGCCATGCGGCTCACCTCCGAACTGCTGCGCTATGCGCACTAAAGACCGGCAGTTACCGCGCGGCCGACTTCTTCCCTGACTCTTACCCGACTGATACCAGCAACCGGCCCAGCAAGCGCCTGTGTGACCTCTATGACGTCTACATGCCTTTGAAGGCCGCCGACATCACCGAGGAAACACAGTCCCGTTATGAGGTGGCGCTCAACGCCTGCTTGAACACCATCGGCCGCACTCGACGAATCGATGAGCTGATGCCAGCAGACATTCAGCAGTTGCGTGTAGACCTAATTGCGACGAGATCGGCCGCTACCGTCAACAACTACCTCGCCACCTTCACAGGCTTTCTCCGCTGGTGTGAAGACAACGAGTATTGCGAAGGCCTGGCCAAGCACTGCACTCGCTTCACCAAGATCCGCAAGGAGCCCGATCCGTTCACCCATGCCGAGTACCAAGTCTTGCTCGACAAAGGATGCCAGCATCCACTAACCCAGGCATCGTTGGTGCTTGCCTTCTATAGTGGCCTTCGACCAGGAGAACTGTGCGCCCTGGCTGTGGAGGACATCGCTCCCGATCTGAAGAGCCTGACCGTGCGCCGCTCCATCACGCGGTCCGGTGCCTTCAAGGTGCCCAAAAATGAAAGGGAGCGCACCGTGCTCCTTTTCCCTCCTGCCCAGGAAGCCTTGAAGGTACTCATCGCTGATGCAGAAACCCACAACCCTGTCGATCTGCGCGTGTGGCTCAACCGGAGTGAATCCCGGATCGACCGCGTGCGTCCCCTCTGCATCGCCGGTTTGCCCGAGCGCAAAAACGCAGTCAAGCACTCATATGTGCTCAGCGCATGGGGCCGTGAATGGCGCAATATCCTCCGTCGCGCAAAGGTGCGCCCTCGCCCACCTTATCAAACACGTCATACCTACGCGTGCTGGAGCCTGGCAGCAGGCGGCAACCTGGCGTTCGTCGCCACTCAAATGGGACATGCGGACTACCTGACGTTCATAAAAATCTACGGCCGCTGGATCGAGTCGGCATTTTCGAGCGAACTGCAGCGCACCTGGGCGAGCAAACATAATCTGGGAGAATTTGGGACAAATTTTTGTCCCAAGAGATCGAAGCAGAAAACGTAAGTTATTGATTTATATGGAAAAAATCGACGTTTCTGCACATACGCCGATGATGCAGCAATACCTCGCCCTCAAGGCCGGGTACCCCGACACGCTGCTGTTCTACCGCATGGGCGACTTCTACGAGGTCTTCTGGCAGGACGCCGAGAAGGCCGCGCGGCTGCTGGATATCACGCTCACGCAGCGCGGGCAGTCGGCGGGGCAGCCGGTGGTGATGGCGGGGGTGCCGTTCCATGCGCTCGAAAACTACCTGGCGCGGCTCATCAAGATGGGCGAGTCGGTGGCGATCGCCGAGCAGGTGGGCGAAGTGGGCGCGGCCAAGGGGCCGGTGGAGCGCAAGGTGGTGCGCGTGGTCACGCCCGGCACGCTGACCGACACCGAGCTGCTGTCCGACAAGGCCGAGTCGCTGCTGCTGTCCGTGCACCAGGGCCCGCGCGCGCGTTGCGGGCTGGCGTGGCTGGCGGTGACGCAGGGGCGCGTGTTCCTGGCGGAATGCACGAACGAGGAGCTGGGCCCGTGGCTCGCGCGCATCGCGCCCAGCGAGCTGATCTACAGCGCGGGCGTGACGCCGCGCTTCGAGCAGCATCTGGCCACGCTGCGGCAGGCGGGCGCGTTCACCTGCCCGCATGGTCCCCGGCCCGACTGGCAGTTCGACAGCGCCCTGGGCGCGCGCAAATTGCTGGAGCAGTTGGGCGCGGCCAGCCTGAATGCCTGGAACGCGCAGGACCTTCCGCTGGCCCATGCCGCCGCCGCCGGGCTGCTGGCCTATGCCGAGCACACGCAGGGCCGCCAGCTGAGCCACGTGCACGCGGTGCAGGTGCAGCGCGACGACGCGCTGATCGACCTGCCGCCCGCCACGCGCCGCAATCTGGAACTGGTGAAAACGCTGCGCGGCGAGGATGCGCCCACGCTGTTCTCGCTGCTCGACACCTGCATGACCGGCATGGGCAGCCGCTTGCTCAAGACCTGGCTTCTGGAGCCCGCGCGCGACCGCACCGCCGCGCGCGAGCGCCTGGCCGCCACCCAGGTGCTGCGCGGCGGCGGCAGCGCAGGCGCGGCCCCCTGGCAGGTGCTGCGCGACGCGCTCAAGGGCGTGGCCGACGTGGAGCGCATCACCGCGCGCACCGCGCTGCGCCAAGTGCGCCCGCGCGAGCTGGTGGCGCTGGTGCAGACGCTACAAAAATCAGAGCTGCTAGCGCACAGCGGTCAAGGGCTGGAGGCGCTTTTGGCCCAAATCTTCGCCGACCTGCACCCGCCCGAAGGCTGCGTGGCGTTGCTGCGCGCCGCCATCCTCGAAGAGCCCGCCGCGCTGGTGCGCGACGGCGGCGTGATCGCCACGGGCTTCGACGCCGAGCTGGACGAGCTGCGCGCCATCCAGACCAACTGCGACGGCTTTCTGCTCGACCTGGAAACGCGCGAAAAGGCGCGCACCGGCATCCCCAACCTGCGCGTGCAGTTCAACAAGGTGCACGGCTTCTACATCGAGGTGACGGGCAGCCACCTCGACCGCGTGCCCGGCGACTACCGCCGCCGCCAGACGCTGAAGAACGCCGAGCGCTTCATCACGCCCGAGCTCAAGGCCTTCGAGGACAAGGCGCTGTCGGCGCAGGAGCGCGCGCTGGCGCGCGAGAAGTGGCTGTACGACCAGGTGCTGGACCAGCTCCAGGCCCATGTGCCCGCGCTCACGCGGCTGGCGGGCGCGCTGGCCGCGCTGGACGCGCTGTGCTGCCTGGCCGAGCGCTCGCTCACGCTGAACTGGTGCGCACCGCAGTTCGTGAACGAGCCGTGCATCGAGATCGAGGCGGGCCGCCACCCCGTGGTGGAGGCGCGGCTGGCGGAAACGTCGAGCGGCGCCTTCATCGCCAACCATACGCGGCTGAACATGAACACGCGGCTGCAGGTCATCACCGGGCCGAACATGGGCGGCAAATCGACCTACATGCGGCAGGTGGCGCTGATCGTGCTGCTGGCCAGCATGGGCAGCCACGTGCCCGCCGCAAGCTGCCGGCTGGGGCCGATCGACGCCATCCACACCCGCATCGGCGCGGCGGACGATCTGGCGAACGCGCAGTCCACCTTCATGCTGGAGATGACCGAGGCCGCGCAGATCCTGCACGCCGCCACGCCGCACAGCCTGGTGCTGATGGACGAGATCGGGCGCGGCACCAGCACCTTCGACGGCCTGGCGCTGGCCAGCGGCATCGCCACACACCTGCACGACAAGACGCGCGCGTTCGCTCTGTTCGCCACGCACTACTTCGAGCTGACCGAGCTGCCCGCCACCGCGCGCCACGCGGTCAACATGCACGTGAGCGCGACCGAATCGGGCAGCGACATCGTGTTCCTGCACGAGATCCAGCCCGGCCCGGCCAGCCGCAGCTACGGCATCCAGGTCGCCAAGCTGGCGGGGATGCCCGCCCCCGTGCTGAACCATGCGCGCCACGCGCTCGCGGCGCTGGAAGAGCGCGCGGGCGAAGGGGAGTTGCAGGTGGACCTGTTCGCGCCGCCGCCCGAGCCCGAGATGGCGCTGGAAACGAGCCCCATCGCAAGCGCGCTGGCCCGGATCAACCCCGACGCGCTCAGCCCGCGCGAGGCGCTGGACGCGCTCTACCAGCTCAAGCGGCTGGCAGCAGCCTGAGCTGGCGCGCGGCGGCGTCGCCCAGCTTGAACGCCGCCACCTCGCCCAGCAGCCGGTCGGCCTGTTCGCGCAGGCTGGCGGCAGCGGCGGCGGATTGCTCGACCAGCGCCGAGTTCTGCTGCGTGGCGCCGTCCAGCGCGGCGATGGAAGTGTTGATGTCCGCAATGCCGCTCCCCTGCTCGGCGGACGCGCGGCTGATGTCTTCGAGGATGCGCGCCACCTTGGCCACGGACTCGACCATCTCCTGCATGGTCGCGCCGGCGCTCCGCACCTGGGACGAGCCGCTTTCCACCTGCTGCACCGACGCGGTGATGAGCGCGCGGATCTCCTTGGCGGCGGAGGCGCTGCGCTGCGCCAGCGAGCGCACCTCGCCCGCCACTACGGCGAAGCCCCGGCCCTGCTCGCCCGCGCGGGCGGCTTCGACGGCGGCGTTCAGCGCCAGGATGTTGGTCTGGAACGCGATGCCGTCGATCACCTGGATGATGTCCGCGATCTTGCGCGAGCTGCCGTTGATGCCCTCCATGGTCACCACCACCTGCTGCACGGCCGCGCCGCCGCGCTCGGCCACGCCGCGGGCGGACTGGGCCAGCTGGCCCGCGCTGTGCGTGGCCTGGGTGTTGGTCTGCACGCTGTCGGTCAGCGCGGCCAGCGACGAAGCGGTCTGCTGCAGGGCGCTCGCGGCCTGTTCGGTGCGGTGGCTCAGGTCCTGGTTGCCCTGGGCGACCTCGGAACTGGCGACCGAGATCGAATCCGCCGCCTGCCGCACCGCGCCCACCATGCGCTCCAGCGACGAGACGAAGCGGTTGAATGCCTGCGCGAGCGCGCCCACCTCGTCGCCGGTCTCCACGGGCATCCGGCGGCTCAGGTCGCCGTTGCCGTCGGCGATTTCCTCGAGCATCCGCGCGGCGCGGCCCACGGGCGCGGCGATGGTGCGGCTCACGAACAGGATCACCAGCAGGCCGACGACGCCGCCCGCCAGGCCCGCGGCCAGCGAGGTCACGGCCACGGTGCGGCGCACGGCGTCCAGCATCTCGGACTCGGGCACCTGGGCGATGAGGTACATGTCCAGCTCGGGCACGTAGGACGAGGCGATGATCTGCCGCCCCGTGGGCGCCTGGTATTCGGCATGGACGAAGGGGGCCTTGTTCAGCAGTTGCCCGGCCAGCGCGCCGTCCAGGCCCGGAATGTCCTTGAGCGCGTGCTTGCCGTCCACCAGGGCCGCGTCGCGGTGCATGAGGATGCTGCCATTGCCGCGCACCAGGAAGACCGTCCCCGTCTCGCCCACCTTGTACGCGCGCACGGCCTGCGCCAGCGACTCGACCGACAGGCCCAGCCCCGCGATGCCCTGGTGGCCGCCGCCCGCGTCGAAGCGGACGTTGATGAACATCATGAAATCCTTCGACGCCGCGTCCTTGTCGATCTCCAGCGTGTAGGGGCGGCCCGCCGCCATGAAGGCGCGGAACCACGGCTCGCCGCCCGTCGGGAAGGTGCGGTCCACGCCCTTCTGGGTCAGGTACTTGCCCGTGGCGCCCGACACCCAGAACACCATGGCCGCCTGGGTCTGCTTTTCCACCGCCGCGGCGTACCGGCGCCACGCGGGCAGGCCGCCGTCGGGCAGGCCCTCGGCCTCCCAGTCGAGCAGGAAGGCGTTGTCCGCCACGGTCCGCGCCACCGCCAGCGGCGCGGCGATGCGGCGCAGCACGTCGTTGCGGCTCTCGCCCACGATGGCGGGCAGCTCCAGGTCCACCACGCGCTCGCGCAGGCTGCCGCCCGTGAGCACCAGCCCCAGCACGCTGGAGATGGCCATGAACAGCACCAGGCAGCCTCCCATGCTGGCGATCAGCTTGGTGCGGATGGAAAGATTGCGCAATGCGTTCATCTGGAATCCTTTGCAGGCCCTGGCCCGTGGTTACACCAAGTTTCTTCTAAAATCATGGCATCGCGCCTCTGTTTTTCTGCATGTCGCGCTATGGGTTTCGATATAGCCCGCCCGCCCGGCCATGGGTATTCCCTGATGCCGGCTTTCCCTCCCCCACTTTCCCCCACCTGCCCCATGACGTACTGCGTCGCCATCAAACTCAACGCCGGCCTGGTGTTCCTCTCCGATTCGCGCACCAATGCCGGGCTGGACCAGATCAGTTCCTTCCGCAAGATGATGGTGTACGAGAAGGCGGGCGACCGCTTCATGGCGCTGCTGTCGGCGGGCAACCTGTCGATCTCGCAGTCGGTGCGCGAAATCCTGCAGACCACGCAGCTCAAGGACGCCGAGGGCGAGCCCATCACCATCTGGAACGCCAAGAGCATGTTCGACGCCGCGCGCGTGCTGGGCGCCGCCGTGCGCCACGTGCACGAGCGCGACGGCGCGGCGCTGGAGCGCTCGGGCGTGGATTTCAACGTCTCGCTGCTGTTCGGCGGCCAGATCAAGGGCGAGGGGATGCGGCTGTTCCAGGTCTATTCCGCGGGCAACTTCATCGAGGCCACGCCCGAGACGCCGTTCTTCCAGGTGGGCGAGTCCAAGTACGGCAAGCCGGTGCTGGACCGCGTGATCAACCCCGACACGCCGCTGGCCGAGGCCGCCAAGTGCGCCATGGTGTCGATGGACAGCACGCTCAAGTCCAACCTCTCGGTGGGCCTGCCGCTGGACCTGGTGGTGTACGAGGCCGACACCTTCGCCACCGACAAGATCGCCTGCATCGACGAGTACAACTCCTACTTCCGCATGGTGCACGACAGCTGGGGCCAGAAGCTGCGCCAGGTGTTCGACAGCATCGAGGACCCGGCGTGGAACGGCGGCGGCACGGGCGTGCCCATCATGGCCGAGCCGGTGCGCAGCAAGGCGCTCAAGAAGATCAGCACGCCGGACGACAAGCTGATCTGAAACGCTCGCCAGTTCGTCAGATCGCGACGAGCTTGCGGATTTCCTTGGCCTGCATCTCGTGGCCGGGGCCGTGGGCGATGACCTCGCCGCGCTCCATCACCAGGTAGCGGTCGGCCAGCTCCTCGGCGAAGTCGTAGTACTGCTCGCACAGCAGCACGGCCATGCCGCCGTCGGCCAGTTTGCGGATGACGCGGCCTATGTCCTTGATGATGTTGGGCTGGATGCCTTCGGTGGGCTCGTCCAGCACCAGCAGGCGCGGCCCGGGCGCGAGGGCGCGGGCGATGGCCAATTGCTGCTGCTGCCCGCCCGAGAGGTCGCCGCCGCGCCGCGCGAGCATCTGCTGGAGCACGGGGAACAGGCTGTACAGGTGCGGAGGCACCGGCGTGGAGGCGCTGCGATAGGCTAGGCCCATGCGCAGGTTCTCCAGCACCGAGAGGCGGCCGAAGATTTCGCGGCCCTGCGGCACGTAGCCGATGCCCGCGCGAGCGCGGTCGTAAGGCGTGCGGGTGTGCAGGGGCTGGCCGTCGAACTCGATGGAACCCGACTTGATGGGCACCAGGCCCATCAGGCTCTTGAGCAGCGTGGTCTTGCCCACGCCGTTGCGACCCAGCAGCACGGTGACTTGGCCGGCGGCGGCGGACAGGCTCACGTCGCGCAGGATGTGGGAGCCGCCGTAGAACTGGTGCAGGTTGGTGACTTTGAGCATTTTGGGCCTCTGAGGGGCTGTGGTTAAGCGCTGGCAGCTATCGTTTTTGATGGTCTGCCTAGGTTGAGGGCAGAGGCCGGGACTCGCCCCGGCGGGCGACTCACTTTCTTGCTCGTGCAAGAAAGTAAGCAAAGAACACGCCCCCTACAGTCCGTGTCCCCCACGCTGCGCGTGGGGGCAACCTGCGGTGCTCGCAGGCGGGGTGCGCCGTGGAACTCACTGCGCGCCTTCGGCGCTCCGTTCAGACAACCCCGGCGAGTCAGACCACGAAGCAGGCGCGCTCCGACGCGCCTGCGCACCCCGCCTGCTGCGCTCCTCGGCACGGCCAAAAGGGGGGTGGAAGCGGAAACCACACGGGCCATCGCTGCGCTCGGCCCATAACACGCAGGCGCTGTGCGCCGCGAAGGCGGTGCCGAGCGCAGCGATGGCCCGTGTCGTCTTCGGGGTCCCCTCAGGCCGTGCCGAGAAGCGCAGGGCGCGGGGCGGCGTGTGCGTCGGAGCGCGCCTGCTTTGTGAACTGACTCGCCGGAGTTGTCTGAGCGAAGCGCGCAGCGCGCAGCGAGTTCCACGGCGCGCCCCGCGCACGAGCATCGCAGGTTGCCCCAACGCGCCAGCGTTGGGGTCACGGCGTGTGGGGTCGCCTTTCTTTTGGGGACTTTTGGTGCTGGAGTAGGTTGCGAAGCAACATGCGAGAGCACCGTGCTCAAATCGCACCTTTGGCGAGACAAAGACAACCCGCGCAGCGGGTTGCGCCAAAAGTGCCTCGCCCGCCGGGGCGAGACCCGGCCTCGGAAAGACACCTCACGACAACCGTCCGCCACCATCACTCACCGTCCCAGATAAACCTCGATGACCCGCTCGTCCGCCTGCACCTGGTCGAGCGTGCCTTCAGCCAGCACGGAGCCATCACACAGCACCGTGACCTTCTCCGAAATAGCGCGAATGAACGACATGTCGTGCTCCACCACCATCAGCGAATGCTTGCCCTTGAGCGAAAGGAACAGCTCGGCGGTGCGCGCCGTCTCCTCGTCCGTCATCCCCGCCACGGGCTCGTCGAGCAGCAGCAGCTGCGGGTCCTGCATCAGCAACATGCCGATCTCCAGCCACTGCTTCTGCCCGTGGCTCAGCTCGCCCGCCTGCCGCGCCGCGTGTTCCGCGAGGTGGATGGTGCGCAGCACCTCGGCCAGCCGGTCGGTCTGTTCGCTGTTCAGCTTGAAGAACAGGCTGGCGCCCACGCCCTTGTGCGTCTTCAGCGCGAGTTCGAGGTTCTCGAACACCGAGAGCTTCTCGAACACCGTGGGCTTCTGGAACTTGCGGCCAATGCCCAGCTGGGCGATCTCGGGCTCGTTGTGGCGCAGCAGGTCGATGGTGGAGCCGAAGAACACCGTGCCCGCGTCGGGCCGCGTCTTGCCGGTGATGATGTCCATCATCGTCGTCTTGCCCGCGCCGTTGGGGCCGATGATGCAGCGCAGCTCGCCCGGGGCGATGTCGAGGTGCAGGCCGTTGATGGCCTTGAAGCCGTCGAAGCTCACGTGCACGTCTTCCAGGTACAGGATGCGGCCATGCGTCACGTCCACCTGCCCGGCCACCGCCGGGCGCGCGAAGCCCGCCGCGCGGCCACCGGATTCGGTGCGGCCCTGCGCTTCCTTGGCGATGCGCTCGGTGACCCGGCGCGCGCCTTCTTCCATGAGGTCCGGCGTCATTTCGCGGCCCCCTTTCTCAATTTGCGCACCAGGCCCACGATGCCGTCGGGCAGGAACAGCGTGACGGCGATGAACAGCGCCCCCAGGCAGTACAGCCAGAACTCGGGCGCGACGGCGGTGAGCCAGCTTTTCATGCCGTTGACCGCGAACGCGCCCACGATCGGCCCCACCAGCGTGCCGCGCCCGCCCACGGCGGCCCACACGGCGATCTCGATGGAGTTGGCCACGCTCATCTCGCCGGGGTTGATGATGCCCACCTGCGGCACGTACAGCGCGCCGGCCACGCCGCACATCATGGCGCTGAGCGTCCAGATGGCGAGCTTGTACGGCAGCGGCGAGTAGCCCGAGAACATCACGCGGCTCTCCGCGTCGCGCACCGCCTGCAGCACGCGGCCGAACTTGCTCGCCACCAGCCAGCGCGCCAGCAGGAAGAACGCGAGCAGCACGCAGCCCGTGAGCACGAACAGGAACATGCGCATCTCCTGCGTGGCGATGGGCTGGCCCAGGATGCGCTTGAAGTCCGTGAACCCGTTGTTGCCGCCCAGCCCCGTCTCGTTGCGGAAGAACAGCAGCATGGCCGCGTAGGTCAGCGCCTGCGTGATGATGGAGAAGTACACGCCCTGGATGCGCGAGCGGAACGCGAAGTAGCCGAACACGAAGGCCACCAGCCCCGGCACCGCGACGATCAGGAACAGCGTGGCCGCGAAGCTGCCCGACAGCAGCCAGTGCCAGGGCAGTTCCTTCCAGTCCAGGAAGACCATGAAGTCGGGCAGGTCGCTGCCGTAGCTGCCGTCGCGCCCGATCTGGCGCATGAGGTACATGCCCATCACGTAGCCGCCCAGCGCGAAGAACAGGCCGTGGCCCAGGCTCAGGATGCCGGTGTAGCCCCAGATCAGGTCCATGGCCAGCGCGCAGATGGCGTAGCACATCATGCGGCCCAGCAGCGCGACGGCGTAGTCGCTCAGGTGCAAGGCGCTGCCCGCGGGCACCCACAGGTTGAGCAGCGGCGCGATGGCGCACACCACGATGAGCGCCACGGCGAACGCGGACCAGCCGGGGCGCGAGAGCAGCGGAGCAGCGGTGGGCAATGGCGTGGGCAATTGCAAAGTGGAAGTCGTCATGCCGCGCGCCCCTTCACCGCGAACAGGCCCTGCGGGCGTTTTTGAATGAAGACGATGATGAACACCAGCACGGCGATCTTGGCGAGCACCGCGCCCGTCACGCCTTCGAGCAGCTTGGCGAGCACGCCCAGCCCCAGCGCGGCCCACACCGTGCCCGCCAGCTGGCCCACGCCGCCCAGCACCACGACCATGAAGGCGTCCACGATGTAGCCCTGGCCCAGGTCCGGCCCCACGTTGCCCACCTGCGAGAGCGCGCAGCCCGCCAGCCCCGCGAGGCCCGAGCCGAGCGCGAAAGCCATGGTGTCCACGCGCGCCGTGTTCACGCCGGTGCACGCGGCCATGCCCCGGTTCTGCGTGACGGCGCGCACGAACAGGCCCATGCGCGTGCGCCCGATCAGCCACCACATGCCCATCAGCACCACGGCGGCGAACGCCACGATCACCAGCCGGTTGTAGGGCAGGATGAGGTTGGGCAGCACCTGCCAGCCGCCGCTCATCCACGACGGGTTTTCCACGCCCTGGTTCTGCGCGCCGAACAGGCTGCGCACCGCTTGCATCAGCACCAGGCTGATGCCCCAGGTGGCCAGCAGGGTTTCGAGCGGGCGGCCCCAGAGGAAGCGCAGCACGCCGCGCTCCAGCGCCGCGCCCACCAGGGCGGACGCCAGGAACGCCACGGGCAGCGCGGCCAGCAGGTACCAGTCGAACGCGCCGGGCAGGTACTTCTGGAACAGGCCCTGCACCACGCAGGTGGCGTAGGCGCCGATCATCATGAGTTCGCCATGCGCCATGTTGATGACGCCCATCAGCCCGTAGGTGATGGCCAGGCCCAGCGCCACCAGCAGCAGGATGCTGCCCAGGCTCAGGCCCGAGAACAGCGCGCCCAGGCGGTCGCCCCAGGCCAGGCTGTCGTCCACTTCGGAGAGAGCGCGCTTGATCTGGGCCTTGACAGCGGCGTCGTCCTCCACGCCCAGGCGCTGGGACAGCAGCAGGCGCGTGTCGGGCGTGGGGCTCTGGGCCAGGTGCGCGGCGGCGGCGCGGCGCGTGTCGGGCTGGTCGCTGGCAAGCTGTATGGCGGCCTGGGCCAGTTCCAGCTGCGCCTTGACGGCGGCATCCTTTTCCGCCGCCAGCGCCTTGGCGATCAAGGGCAGGCGCGCGGCGTCGGGCTCCTTCGACAGCGCCTGCGCCGCGCCCAGGCGGGCCTTGGCGTCGGGCGCGAACAGTTGCAGCGCGGCCAGCGCGGTGTCGATCTCGCCGCGCAGGCGGTTGTTGCTGACCACCTCTTCCGCGTCGGCGGGCAGGGGCGCCTCGGCCCCGGTCGCGGGGTCTTGCGCCTTGCCGTCCCGCACGATCCAGGCGCGGCCCTGGGCGATGACCACGGCGTCGTCGCCCAGCGCTTGCAGGTAGGCGGCGGTGCGCGCGTCGGGCTGTGCCGCCGCGGCCTGCACGGCGGCAATGCGCGCGTCGGTGTCGCCCTGGGCCATCTCCAGGGCCTGCCCGGCGGTGAGCGCATGGGCCATGCCGCACGCGCCGATGAGCGCGAGGCAGGCCAGGATTCGTCGCAGCATGAAACTCCCTTTGCTTGTTTACTTCGCCACCGGCTCGTCCTTCTTCTTGTCGTTGCCCTCGATGTAGGGGCTCCAGGGTTGGGCCTTGATGGGCTCCTTGGTCTTCCACACCACGTTGAACTGGCCGTCGGCCTTGATCTCGCCGATGAACACCGGCTTGTGCAGGTGGTGGTTCTTCGGGTCCATCTCGACGGTGAAGCCATCCGGCGCCTTGAAGGTCTGGCCGGCCATGGCGGCGATGACCTTGTCGGTGTCGGTGCTCTTGGCCTTCTCGACGGCCTGCTTCCACATGTGGATGCCGATCCAGGTGGCTTCCATCGGGTCGTTGGTCAGCGGCTTGTCCTTGTGGCCGGGGATGTTCTTGGCCTTGGCGTAGTCGCTCCACTGCTTGATCCAGGCCGCATTGGTCGGGTTCTTCAGCGACATGAAGTAGTTCCACGCCGCCAGGTGGCCCACCAGGGGCTTGGGGTCCACGCCGCGCAGCTCTTCCTCGCCCACGCTGAAGGCGACCACGGGCACGTCCTTGGCCTTGATGCCGGCATTGCCCAGTTCCTTGTAGAAGGGCACGTTGGAGTCGCCGTTGATGGTGGACACCACCGCCGTCTTGCCGCCCTGGCTGAACTTCTTGATGTCGGCCACGATGGTCTGGTAGTCCGAATGGCCGAAGGGGGTGTACTTCTCGTCGATGTCCGCGTCCTTCACGCCCTTGGACTTGAGGTAGGCGCGCAGGATCTTGTTGGTGGTGCGCGGGTACACGTAGTCGGTGCCCAGCAGCACCCAGCGCTTGGCGCCGCCGCCGTCCTTGCTCATCAGGTAGTCAACGGCGGGAATGGCCTGCTGGTTGGGCGCGGCGCCGGTGTAGAACACGTTCTTGGACAGTTCCTCGCCCTCGTACTGCACGGGGTAGAACAGCAGGCCGTTCATCTCCTCCACCACGGGCAGCACCGACTTGCGGCTCACCGAAGTCCAGCAGCCGAAGATGACGGACACCTTGTCCTGCCCCAGCAGCTGCTTGGCCTTTTCGGCGAACAGGGGCCAGTTGGAGGCCGGGTCCACCACCACGGGTTCGAGCTTCTTGCCCAGCACGCCGCCCTTGGCATTGATGTCGTCGATGGCCATGAGCACCGTGTCCTTGAGCACGGTCTCCGAAATGGCCATGGTGCCCGAGAGGCTGTGCAGCACGCCCACCTTGATGGTGTCGGCGGCGTGAGCGGTGATGCCAGCGCAAGCCAGCGCGGCGGCCAGGGTCTTGAGGGTGGTGCGGCGGTGCATGGTGTGCTCTTTCTGCTTCAGTAGTAAGTGACGGTGTCATGCTACGAAGCGATTGCTGCACTGCACATACGCCGCATGGCGTACAGGGGGCGCTAAGGGGACATCAAAATGGATAGCTGCCAGCGCTTGCTGGATAAGGGCAAACTCAAGTTCAAGTGCAATAAACGCGCAGAGCTCTCATGGCGTCTTCTGCCGATGCAATCGGTGAGCTAGAGCGGCCTGGCCCGGCCGATGCGCGGCAGCAGCTTGCCGGTGCGCTGGCGGTACTGCCGGTAGGACGCACCGAACCGCGCCACCAGATCGCGCTCCTCGAACCAGATGCCGACCAGGGTGTAGGCCGTCATCGCGGCGGCGAACAGCAGGTGGCCGGCCGTCATGACGGGCGCGGCCCAGAACGCGACGAGGAAGCCCAGGTACAGCGGATGGCGCACGTGGCGGTACAGCAGCGGGGTGCGGAACACAGCCGCCGCGGGCCGCCAGCCGAACAGCGGCGCCAGCGACTGGCGCAGGCCGAACAGTTCGAAGTGGTCGATGAGGTAGGTGCTCACCACCACCACGCCCCAGCCCAGCAGCGACACGCCCGCCAACACCGGCGCCAGCGCGCCGCCGCGCGCGTCCCACAGCACCGGGGCGGGAATGGCGCGCCATTGCCACGCCAGCAGCGCCAGCGCCGCGCTGGCGATCAGCACGAAGGTGCTGCGCTCGGCGGCCGGCGGCACGAGGCGCGTCCAGGCGCGCTTGAAGGCCGGGCGCGCCATCACGCTGTGCTGCGCGGCGAACAGCGCCAGCAGCGCCCCATCGACCGCCAGGGCCATGGCCGGCGCCGTGCCGGGGCCGGCCGCGTCGATGCCGGGCACCCACGGCCAGTTGCCGACGAAGGCCATGAGGTACCCGAACACCGCCAGGGAGAAGACGTAGGCGGCCAGGCCGTAGAGCGCAAACAAGAGTTTTTTCATGATTCATCCTCGATGTGGAGGATTGAACGCCGGGCGCCCCCTTCCGCGCCAGTCGGCCAACTACGGTAGAAGGCGCTGGCCGTGCGGCCGCTTACCGGGGTAGCCCCGTCAGGCCTGCAGCAGGCGGTGCTCGGTGGCGCGGCGCACGGCCTCGGCGCGGGTGCGGCAGCCCAGGGCCTGCAGGGCGCGGGCGGCGTGCATTTCCACCGTGCGGGGGCTCAGCCGCAGGGCGGCGGCGATCTGCTTGTCCGACTCGCCGAAGGCGATGCGGCGCAGCACCTCGGATTGGCGCGGGGTGAGCGGGGCGGGCACGTCGGCGGGCGTGGCCGGCGCATTGCCCAGGAATGCGCGCGTCTCGCGCACGAAGGCGCTCCAGGCCGGCTCGTGCGGGAAGGGCACGTGGTTGCGTCCATCCAGCGGAACGAAGCGCGCGCCCGGAATGAGCGCGGCCAGGCGGCGCCCCTGCTCGAAGGGCACCATCTGGTCGCCCCGGGGGTGCAGCACCAGCGTGGGGCAGCGCACGCGCGCGGCGGCCGCTTTCACGTTCATGCCGTACAGCGCGCGCAGGTAGCGCACCGTCACGTCGGGCGTGGCCGTGCTGCGCTGGAGTTCGTCGAACGCATGCCACTGCGCCGGCGTGGCATCGGGCAAAAAGCGCGACACGAACACCTGGCGGAACGCGGGCGAACTGCTGCCCCAGCCCAGTTCCGCCAGTTCGAGCATCAGGTCGCCCTCGCGGCGCACGGCCGGGTCGGGAAAGCTGGTGCTGTGGTAGGAGGTGACGAAGCCGCCGAACAGGATCAGCTGCTTGACCCGCTCGGGATGGCGAGCCGCGTACTCGACGGCGATGCCCGCCGCGCAGGTGAAGCCCAGCAGCGTGAACGGCGCCTGGCCGCCGTAGGCGTCGGCGACCGCCTCCAGGTCGCGCACCCAGGCCTCGAAGGAAATGTCGTCCACCCGCCGCTGCGAGAGGCCGCAGCCGCGCGTGTCGTACTCCACGTAGGTGTGGCCGGGCGCGAACTCGTCGATCAGCGCGGCCTGGTGCGAGCCGGGCAGCACGTGCTCGACGTGCGTGAGCCAGGTGGCCGCCTTGATGAGCACCGGCCCCGCGCCGTAGCGCGCGGTCGCCAGCTGAACACCATCGCTGGCCGTGACGAAGCGGATGTCGCGGGAATGAGGCATGGCTCCTTGGATACGGCCCCCAGGAAGCAGGCGGCATGGGCCATTATTACGCCGCCGGCCCGGACGGCGGCAAGACTTTCGGCGCCGCACGAAGACTGAATTGATATACGATATACACATCACATATCAATCAGACTCCCCATGAGCCGCATCCTGGTCGATCTCCCTGAAGCCCAAGTGCAGGCGCTGGCGGCGCTGGTGCAAGCGGAGGGCCGCCCGCGCGCCGCCCTCATCCGCGATGCGATCGACACCTACCTGGCACAGCGCAGGCCTGCACCGGGAAAGAGCGTGTTCGGCTTGTGGAAAGGCCGGCAGCCCGATGGCCTGGAATACCAGGAAGCGATGCGCTCCGAATGGTGAAGGCGCTTTTCGACACCAACGTCCTGATCGACTACCTGAACGGCGTGGACGCGGCAGACCAGGAACTGGCGCGCTATGGCTACAAGGCGATCAGCGCCATCACCTGGATGGAAGTGCTTGCGGGTACCGGCCCCGAGGACGAAGCAGCCGTGCGGGCGTGGCTGCTGTCGTTCGACGTGCTGGCGCTGGACGATGCCGTGGCGGAGCGGGCCGTGGCCATCCGCAAGGCCCGGCGCATCCGCTTGCCCGATGCCATCATCTGGGCGACGGCCCAGGTGCATTCACTCTTGCTGGTGTCCCGCAACACCAAGGACTTCCCGGAAAACGAGCCCGGCGTGCGGGTTCCGTATGTGCTCGGCAGGCACTGAGCCTCATTCCCCGATGCGCGCAATGCACGCCCCCGCCGCCTGACTGCTCCCCGCCTGCGCCACCAGCGTGATGCGCCCCGCCCGGTGCGCCGTCACCTGCATCTCCATCTTCATCGCCTCCATCACGGCGATCACGTCGCCCGCCTGCACCACGTCGCCATCGGCCACCTTCCAGGCGTGCAGGTTGCCCGCGATGGGGGCCGCGACGGCAGCGGGGTCCACGGCTTCGGCAACGGCCTGAGAACCACTGGTCGCGCTGCTCACCCCTGCGAGCGCTTGCAGCAGCACACCGGGCAGGCCCAGGGTGGCGCGGCGGCCATCGACTTCGATGGGGCAGCGCACCAGGGTCAGATCGGGCATGGGCTCGGCGCGCACCGCAGCCGCCAGCGTGTTGGCGAATTCGGTCTCGATCCAGCGCGTGTGCACCTTGAAGTCGCGCACGAAGTCGTCCTGCCGCAGCACCGCGCGGTGAAAGGGCAGCACCGAGGCCACGCCTTCGATCTGGAACTCCGCCAGCGCCCGCCGCGCCCGTGCCAGCGCTTGTTCGCGGGTGGCGCCGCTGACGATCAGTTTCGCCATCATCGAATCGAAGCTGCCCGGCACCACCGAGCCGCTTTGCACGCCCGAGTCCACGCGCACGCCGGGGCCGCCGGGCGCGTCGAAGCGCGTGACCGGGCCGGGCGTGGGCAGGAAGCCCCGGCCCACGTCCTCGGCGTTGATGCGGAACTCGAAGGCATGGCCCCGTGGCGCGGGGGTTGCGGTGAGGGACAGCGGCAGGCCGTCGGCCACGCGCAGTTGTTCGATCACCAGGTCGATGCCGGTGGTTTCCTCGGTCACGGTGTGCTCGACCTGCAGGCGCGTGTTCACTTCGAGGAAGGAGATGGTGCCGTTGCCCGAGAGCATGAACTCCACCGTGCCCGCGCTGACGTAGCCCGCCGCCGCGCAGATGTCGCGCGCAGCGGCGTGGATGCGTTCACGCTGGGCGTCGCTCAGGAACGGCGCGGGCGCTTCTTCCACCAGCTTCTGGTTGCGGCGCTGCAGCGAGCAGTCGCGCGTGCCGAGCACGACCACGTGGCCATGCGTGTCGGCGATGACCTGGGCCTCGATGTGGCGCGGCTTGTCGAGGAACTGTTCGACGAAGCATTCGCCGCGCCCGAAGGCGGTGACGGCCTCGCGCACGGCCGACTCGTACAACTCGGCCACCTCGTCTATGCGCCACGCGATCTTCATGCCGCGTCCGCCGCCGCCGAATGCGGCCTTGATGATGATGGGCAGGCCATTGGTCTCGGCGAATTGCAGCACTTCGGCGGCGCTGTTCACCGGGTCTTTCGTGCCTGCGACCAGCGGCGCGCCCACTTGCAGCGCGATCTTGCGCGCCTGCACCTTGTCGCCCAGCTGGGTGATGGTGCCGGGCCGGGGGCCGATCCAGGTCAGGCCCGCGTCGATCACGGCCTGGGCGAAGGCGGCGTTTTCGGACAGGAAGCCGTAGCCGGGGTGCACGGCGTCGGCACCGCTTCTTTTCGCAATGGCCAGCAGCTTGGGGATGTTCAGGTAGGTGTCCACGGGCTTGTCGCCGTCGAGGCCGTAGGCTTCATCGGCGCGGCGCGTGTGCAGCGCGTCGATGTCGGCATCGGCATAGACGGCGACGGATTGCACGCCGTAGTCGGCGCAGGCGCGGGCAATGCGGACGGCGATTTCGCCACGGTTGGCTATCAGTACTTTTTTCATGGTTTCAGCCTTTCGCACTGAACGAGTACAGGGGGGCGAAATCGCCGTCGCCTGCTGCGCAGGCACCGCGATGTAGTGAAACGTCCGCTACGCGGCCGTTTTCACCACGGTTGGCGATCAGGACTTTTTTCACGGTGCCTCCACAGGCTCAAAGGATTGGATGGGGTTGAAGCGCACCCAGGCGCCGACGGGAATCTGCCCCGCCCGGTCCAGGTGGTGCAGGGCCACGCTGCCGATGACGGGGTAGCCGCCGGTCAAGGGGTGGTCGGCCAGGAACAGCACCGGCTGCCCGCTGGGCGGCACCTGGATGGCGCCGGTGGGCGTGCCTTCGCTTTGCAGTTCGCCCGCCACGGCGCGGGCCAGCGGCACCTCGCCCGCTAGGCGCAGGCCCACGCGGTTGGACTGGGGCGTGACCTGCCAGCGCTGGCGCGCGAACAGCGCCACGGCCTCGGGCGTGAACCAGTCGGTGCGCGGGCCCAGCACCACGTCGAGCACCACGTCTTCATGGGTGCCGGGCAGGCCATCGGGGGGTAATTCCGCCATGCCGACGACGCCCGTTGCGGCGCCCAGCGCCAGCACGTCGCCCACGGCCAGCGCGGGCGGCCCCACGCGGGCCAGGGTATCGGTGCTGCAGCTGCCCAGCACGGGCTGCACCGCAAAACCGCCGCGCGCGGCCACGTAGCAGCGCGTGCCCGCCTGGGGCTGGCCAATGGTCAGCACGTCACCATCGGCCAGCGCCAGCGGCTGGTAGCGCGGCACGGGCCAGCGCGCGCCGGCGGCGGTGGTGAGGGTCAGCGGCGCATCGGCCCCGGTCACGGCCACCACCGTGTCGCCCCGGCTTTGCAGTTGCAGGCCGCCGTTCACGGTTTCGAGGCAGGCCGCGCCGGGTGCGTTGCCCGCCAGCCGGTTGGCGGTGCGGCAGGCCGCCTGGTCCACCGCGCCCGAGGCCGACACGCCCTGCCCCGCCTGGCCGTGGCGGCCCAGGTCCTGAAACAGGGTCTGCAGGCCGGTGGCGCGCACGATGAGCGCGGTGCCGTCGCCAGCGGGTTCAGGGTCTTTTTGGCCTCCAGCGCTGGAGGGGCAAGCGCTGGCAGCTATCGAAGTGATAGCATCATCGACAAAGCGCACGCGAAAGCCCGGCTGCAGCAGCGCGGGCACCTCGCGCCCCAGGTCCCACATCTCCAGCGCCGTGCTGCCGATCAGTTGCCAGCCCCCGGGGCTGTTCTGCGGGTACACGGCGCTGAACAGGCCCGCCAGCGCCACCGCGCCCTTGGGCACGCGGGTGCGCGGCGTGCTGCGGCGGGGCACGTTCAAGCCCGTGTCGCCCCCGCTCAGGTAGGCGAAGCCGGGCGCGAAGCCGGTGAAGGCCGCCGTGTATTCCGCCGAGGTATGGCGGCGCACCACCTCGGCGGGCGTGGTGCCGAGCATCTGCGCGACTTCGGCCAGGTCTTCGCCGTCGTAGCGCACGGGGATTTCGACCAGCGTGTTGCTGCGCTCCACGCGCGCGCCCAGGTCGCGGCCCGCAATGGCGCGCACCAGGCCCGCCATGCTTTGCGCCGTGGGCCGGTAGGTGATGAGCAAGGTGCGCGCGGCGGGCACGATCTCCTGCACGTCCGGCACGGGCTGGCGCTGCAGCGAGGCGAGCAGCGCCAGCGTCTGGTCCAGGTCGGCCAGTTCGACCAGCACGGCGTTCAGGTTGACGGGCAGAAAGCGCATGGTAGTTTTTAGACGTGGTAGGTGCTGTCGGGCACATCGGTGATGAACATGTAGCCCGGCGCGTGCGTCACGGCAAAGGGCACGCCCGAGGCCATCACCGCCGCCTGGGGCGTGACGCCGCAGGCCCAGAACACCGGCACCTCGCCGGGCTCGATGCGCACCGGGTCGCCAAAGTCCGGCCGGCCGATGTCCGCGATGCCCAGCGCCGCCGGGTCGCCCACGTGCACCGGCGCGCCGTGCACGGACGGAAAGCGGCCCGAGATGGACACCGCATCGGCCACGCGGTGCGCCGGGATGGGGCGCATGGACACCACCATTTCGCCGTGCAGGCGGCCCGCGGGGCGGCACTGCCGGTTGCTGCGGTACATGGGCACGTTGCTGCCGTCGGCGATGTGGCGCACCTCGATGCCCGCCTCCTGCAGCGGCGTCTCGAAGGTGAAGCTGCAGCCGATCAGGAAGGTGACAAGGTCGGGGTGTTCGGCCCACAGCGCGGTGGCGTCGCTCACTTCCTCGGCCAGCTGGCCGTTGCGCCAGACGCGGTACAGCGGGATGTCGGTGCGCACGTCCGCGCCTTCGGCCAGCGTGGTGTGGTGCGCGCCGGCCTCGATCACGTCGAGCACCGGGCAGGGCTTGGGGTTGCGCTGGGCGTAGAGCAGGAAGTCCCAGGCCCAGTCGCGCGGCAGCGCGATCATGTTGGCCTGCGTCATGCCGGGGGCGATGCCGGCGGTGGGCTCCACCTTGCCCGCGCGGTAGGCGGCGCGCGCGGTGCGGGCGGCGGCGATGGCTTCGTGGTGTTTCCGGGCTATCGGGTTCATGCGGCTGTCTCCGTGAAGGGTTGCAATGCCACGCCCGCCTGTTCCAAGGCGCGGCGTACCTCGGCGGCCATGGCCACCGCGCCGGGGCTGTCGCCATGCACGCAGATGGACTCGGCGCGCACCTTGGCCAGGCTGCCGTCGATGGCCTCCACCACGCCCTCGTGCACCAGCCGCAACATGCGCTGCGCCACCACGGCGGGGTCGTGCAGCACGCTGCCCTTTTCGCGCCGCGACACCAGCGTGCCCTGCGGCGTGTAGGCGCGGTCGGCAAAGGCTTCGGCCACCACGCGCAGGCCCGCGTCCTCGGCCCAGCGCACCAGGGGTGCGCCGGCCAGCGCCACCAGCGCCAGCGTGGGGTCGATGGCGCGGATGGCCGCGATCACATCGCGCGCCTGCCGCTCGTCGTGCGCGATGGTGTTGTAGAGCGCGCCATGCGGCTTGACGTAGCGCACCTGGGTGCCTGCCGCCGCCGCCAGCCCTTGCAGCGCACCGATCTGGTAGATCACGTCGGCCACCAGATCGGCGCTGGCGACATCCATGTTGCGGCGGCCAAAGCCCGCGAGGTCGGGGTAGGCCACGTGCGCGCCCACGGCCACGCCGCGCTCCTTGGCGGCCTTGAGCGTGGCCAGGATGCCCGCCGCGTCGCCCGCGTGGAAGCCGCAGGCCACGTTGGCGCTGGTGACGATGCCCAGCATGGCCGCGTCATCCCCCATGCGCCACGCGCCCAGGCTCTCGCCCAGGTCGCTGTTGAGGTCGATGTGTTTCATCGCAGAAAGCCTTTCAGTGCATGGCCGCGTCGGCGGCCTTGAGTTCGCGCCCCTGGGTCTCGGGCATCAGCAGGCAGACCACGACCACCAGCAGATAGGAGCCGGCGGCCATGTAGCCGATCGCCACCCCCAGCGGCATGGTGTTGCTCAAATACCCGATCAGCGCCGGGAAGATGGAGCCCACCGCCCGCCCGAAGTTGTAGCAAAACCCCTGGCCCGAGCCGCGGATGTGGCTGGGATACAGCTCCGACAGATACGCCCCCATGCCCGAGAAGATGCCCGACAGGAAGAACCCCAGCGGAAAGCCCAGCACCATCATGGCCCCGTCGGTGATCGGCAACTGCGTATAGGCGGTGACCAGCAGCCCCGCGCACACCGCGAACAGGATGAAGCAGCGGCGGCGGCCCAGGGTGTCCGACAGCCAGGCGCTGGTCAGGTAGCCCGCGAACGAGCCCGCGATCAGCACCATCAGGTACCCGCTGGTGCCCAGCACCGAGAGGTGGCGCTCCGTCTTCAGATAGGTGGGCAGCCAGGTGGTCACCGCGTAGTAGGCGCCCTGCATCCCTGTCGCCAGCAGGCTGGCGAGCACCGTCACGCGCAGGATGCCGGGGCTGAAAATCAGCAGAAAGCTGCTGCTCTGCCCCGTGGCGGCCAGCCGGGCCTGGGTTTCGCGGAACACCTGCGGCTCGCTGATGTTGCGGCGGATGTAGAGGATGAGCAGCGCGGGCAGCACGCCCAGCCAGAACAGCACGCGCCACGCCTGCTCGGGCGCGAACAGCGCGTACACCCCCCAGAACGCCAGCGCCGACACCGCCCAGCCCACGGCCCAGCTGCTCTGCACCAGCCCCACGGCCTTGCCCCGGTGGCGCGCGCTGATCATCTCAGCGATCAGCACCGAGCCCACCGACCACTCGCCGCCAAAACCCAGCCCCTGCAGGGCGCGGGTCACGAACAGCTGCTCGGGCGACTGGGTGAAGCCGCTCAGGAAGGTGAACAGGCTGAACCACAGCACCGTCCACTGCAGCACCCGCACGCGGCCGTACTTGTCGGCCAGGATGCCCGCGAGCCAGCCGCCGATGGCCGAGGTGACCAGCGCGCCCGTGGCGATGGCGCCCGCCTGCGTCTTGGTCATGCCCCACACGGCGATCAGCGTGGGAATCATGAAGGTGTAGACCATGTAGTCGAACGCATCGACGCCATAGCCCGCGAAGGCCGCTACGAGCGTCTTGCGCTCCTCGGGGGTGGTTTGCTTGAGCCACATGGTGCGCTCTCCGTTGAAGGGGTTGCTGAAGATGTCGATCGAACTTTCTTTATTGCTCAACCATTTTTTTAAATTGTTGAACAATAATTCGTGAAACAGTGCTAGTGATTACCCGAAACGTTCCACCATGACGGGCCACACGTTCATCACGACAACGCTTTAGCAAGGCCCATGCCAGCGCAACCGGGCCCCACGGGCGGGCGATGCGTTCACTACACTGCGCGCATGAGCCGCCCGACCGAGCCCCCGCAAAACCTCACCGACCGCGTTGCCGAGCAGATCCGCGAGCAGATCGTGCGCGGCGCGTACCGGCCCGGCCAGCGCCTGTCCGAGGCCATGCTGAGCGAGAGCCTCGCCATCTCGCGCAACACGCTGCGCGAGGTGTTTCGGCTGCTGACCAAGGAGGGGCTGCTCCGGCACGAGCCGAACCGGGGCGTGTCGGTGGCGATACCGAGCATCGCGGCCATCATCGACATCTACCGCGTGCGCCGCCTGATCGAGTGCCAGGCCATCGCCCAGGCCTACCCGCGCCACCCGGCCAAGCGGCACCTGCGCGCCGCCGTGGACATGGGCCTGCGCTGCCGCGCGCAGGGCGACTGGCACGGCGCGGGCACGGCCAACATGGAATTCCACATGGCCGTGGTGGAACTGGCCGACAGCGAGCGGCTGAACACCATGTTCTCCCACCTGCTGGCCGAGCTGCGGCTGGCCTTCGGCCTGCTGGACGACCCCGAGTTCCTGCACGCGCCGCACGTGGACCTGAACGTGAAGATCGCCGAGCTGTTCGAGGCCGGCAAGCTCCAGGAGGCCTCGGCCGCGCTGCACGACTACCTCGTACACTCGGAACGCATCGTGCTGGCCGCATACGCACGGCGCATATCCGACAGCGGCAGATAACCCCCTCACCACGCCACACCCATGACGCAAACGCCCCCCGTGTCCTACGGCACCGAAGATCTCCTGGTCAGCCTGTGCAACTCCGTCACGCGTGTGCTCGGCGTGGCGACGAACAGCCAGATCCACTATTCGGCCATGGTGCAGCGCATCAACAAGACCTGCCTGCGCCCCGACATCGGCTGCTTCGTGCTGTTCGACGGCGGCTTCTCGGGCCTGGTCATCATCAACTTCACGGCCCAGGCGGCGATGGAGCTGTACGAGCGCTACCTGCTCAACATGGGCATGTCGCGCGAGGACCTGGCCACGTCCTACACATCGGACGAGGTGGCCAACGTGATGGGCGAGCTCATGAACCAGGTGGCGGGCGACTTCACCAGCAAGGTGCGCCGCGAGATGCACACCCACATCACCCAGAACCAGCCCAAGATGCTGGCGCTGAACAAGCAGGTGATGCTGAGCGTGGACGCCAACCTCGACCAGCCCGAGGCCCGGCGCGTGACCTTCTACACCGACAACAACAACATCTTCTACCTGGAGCTCGCGGTGGACCGCACCGAGTTCGTGAAGCTGCACGACTTCGAGCCTCAGGAAGCGCCCGACCCGGACGCGCTGATGGCGCAGCAGGGCGGCGGCCAGGCCGCGCCCGCGGCGCAGCCGTCCACCGTGGACAGCGAGACCGAGGAACTGCTGCGCTCGCTTGGCATGTAAGTTGCTGCTCCGCGGCGCATGAACACCCGCTTCGTCGAGGCTTTCCTCTGGGCGGCGCGCCTGGGCAGCTTCCGCGCCGCGGCGGACCGCCTGCACCTCACGCAGGCCGCCATCGCCAACCGCGTGGCCTCGCTGGAAGAAGACGTGGGCGCGCGCCTGTTCGAGCGCGACCCGCGCGAGCTGCGGCTCACCCCCGTGGGCACGCGCCTGCTGCTGTACGGCGAGCGCCTGCTGGAGCTGCGGCGCGACATCCTCTCGCTGGGCCGCCCCGCCGGGGACATGCTGGGGCTGGTGCGCATCGGCGCCATCGAGACGGTGGTGCACACCTGGCTGGTGGGCTTTCTGCACAACCTGCAGGCCACCTGCCCGGGGCTGGAGGTGCAGATCACGTCCGAGACCACGCGCGCGCTGCACCGCAGCCTGCGCGAGAGCGCGCTGGACATCGCCTTCCAGACCGACCCGCAGGAGAGCCCCGGCATCGTCAACATGCCCTGCCTGCCCATGCCCATGGGCTGGGTGGCCGCGGGCGGCAGCCCCGCCGCCGAGGGCGAGGGCCGGCTGGCGCACCTGCTCCAGCAGCCGGTGCTGACCATGAGCCCGGGCTCGCAGCCGCACGAATCCCTCAAGCAGCTGTACCGCACGGCGGGCCTGCCCGTGGGCAAGGTGCACTGCGTGAGCTCCATCGCCGCGCTGGTGCGGCTGGTGAAAAGCGGCTTCGGCAACGCGCTGGTGCCGCTGCCCCCGGTGCACGAGGAGGTGGCGCGCGGCGAATTGCGCATCATCGACTGCGATGCGCCCGTGCCGCCGCAGCGCATCGTGGTGAGCTACCTGGACAGCGCGGAGTCAGGCGCCATCCGCCTGGTGGCGGAACTGGCCTGCCGTGCGGCGGACCAGTTCGTTTCCTCATGGCCGCCGTCCCGACCAGAGGGTTAACCCTGGGTTTGGGGCGCGGCCAGCGCAAGTAATTCTGTTGCCTGGCCGCTAGAAAAATCCGTTTGTGGCAACACCCCCTGCCGGCCAAAGATCAGCGCTCCCTTGTCAACCGCCCGCACCGGGCCAGAGCGCCATGACTTCTTCGCACACCCCCCAGGGAATGCTGTTCGTTGCCTCGGACGTCGATCCGCAGCACGAGTCTGATTTCAACCAGTGGTACGACCAGGAGCACGTGGAGGAACGTGCCCGCATCTCCGGCTTCGTGTCGGGCGCGCGCTACCGCGCCCAGGCCGGCAGCGCCGCTGGCGCGCGCAAGTACCTGGGTCTGTACCGCACGCAGTCGCTGGCCGCGTTCACCAGCCCCGCCTACCGCGCCGCGTTCGAGCGGCAGACGCCCTGGTCGGTCGCCAACCTGGAGCGGATGCTGGACCCCATGCGCCGCGTGTGCGCCGTGCGCGCCGTGGCGGGCTTCGGCAGCGGCAGCGAACTGGCCGTGCTGCCGCTGGACCCGGCCCCCGACGTGGATGCCCTGGCCGCCCGCGCCCAGGACGCCGGCAGCCAGCTGCGCGCGCTGCCGGGCTTCGTGCAGTCCTACCTGCTGGCGCCCGACGCCACGCTCAGCACCCCGCTGCCGCGCGAGGCGCGCGAAGGGCGCGTGCTCTTCCCCATGCTGGTGATCGAGAACAGCACCAACCGCGCCGCCCTGCTGGCCCGGGCCGCCGAACTGCTGGCCGCCGACGCATCGCGCGCCTGGCTCTACGGGCTGGGCTGGAAGCTCTACGCCTCCGAACTGTCCTGAAGCCACGAGGAGCACCCCATGCACGCCGCACCCCCGCCCAAGATGGGCCGCCTGGCCATGGCCAGTTCCGTGGGCACCACGCTGGAGTGGTACGACTTCACGGTCTACAACATCATGGCCGCGTTGGTGTTCAACGCGATCTTCTTCCCCTCGTTCGACCCGCTCACGGGCACCATCCTGGCGTTTTCCACCTACGCGGTGGGCTACGTCTCGCGCCCGCTGGGCGGCTTCGTGTTCGGGCACCTGGGCGACAAGCTGGGCCGGCGCTTCGTGCTGGTGGCCACGCTGGTCATCATGGGCCTGAGCACGGGCGCGATGGGCCTGCTGCCCACCTACGCGCAGATCGGCGTGTGGGCGCCCGTCCTGCTGGTGGCGCTGCGCTTCGTGCAGGGCGTGGCGCTGGGCGGCGAATGGGCCGGAGCGGTGCTGCTGTCCATGGAGCACGGCAAGCCCGACCAACGCGGGCGCAATGCCTCGTTCACTCAGGTCGGCCCCTCGTTCGGCACGCTGATCGGCACCGGCTTCATCGCCCTGGTGTCGGCCTGGCTCAGCCCGGAAGAATTCCAGGCCTGGGGCTGGCGCGTGCCCTTCATCTCCAGCGTGCTGCTGGTGCTGTTCGGCCTGTGGCTGCGCCGCGGCGTGGAGGAAACGCCCGTGTTCCGCGAGATGGAGGAGCACAAGGCCACGGCAGAGGCGCCCATCAAGGAAGTGCTGGGCCAGCACTGGCGCCGGCTGCTGATCGCGGGCGGCTCGCGCATCGGGTCGGACGTGCTGTACGCGCTGGTCGTGGTGTTCACGCTGACCTACGTGACCACCGTGCTGCACCTGCCGCGCCCGCTGGCGCTGATGGCGACCATGATCGGCGCGGCGCTGAACGCCGTGGCCGTGCCGTGGTTCGGCGCGCTGTCCGACCGGCTGGGCCGCCGCCCGGTCTACATCGCCGGCGCGGTGCTGGGCATGGTGTGGGCCTATGTGTTCTTCGTATTCATGGACAAGGCCGACACCGTGCCCATCTGCATCGCCGTGGCCGTGGGCCTGCTCATCCACGCCGTCATGTACGGCCCGCAGGCCGCCTTCGTGACCGAGCAGTTCCCCAACCGGGTGCGCTACGCGGGCTCGTCGCTGGCCTACACGCTGGCGGGCATCCTGGGCGGCGGGTTCGCGCCGCTCATCATCACCAGCCTGTTCAAGTCGTATGGCACCACGGGGGCCGTGTCGCTCTACGTCTGCGCCGCGCTGGCCGTCACGCTGATCGCGCTGCTGGCCGCCAAGGAAACCGCCCACAAGCCACTGGAGGCATGACCATGCACTTTTCCCTCGAAACCCTCGCCGCCGACGGCACGCGCCAGGCCCACGTGCAGGCCGTGCACCCCACCCGCCTGGTGGTCGCGGGCTGGACGGGGCGCGACAGCGCCGCCATCGCGCACCACATCGAAGAACTGGCCGCGCTGGGCGTCCAGCCGCCCTCGTCCGTGCCGCTGTACTACCGCGTGGCGGCGCAGTTGCTGACGCAGGCGGACAGCATCGAGGTGCTGGGCGAACACAGTTCGGGCGAGGCCGAGCCGGTGCTGTTCTGCACCGGCGGCGAATGGTGGCTCAGCGTGGGCTCGGACCACACCGACCGCGAGGTCGAGAGCTACGGCGTGGCCGTCTCCAAGCAGATGTGCGCCAAGCCCGTGGCCAGCGCCGCCTGGCGCTGGAGCGACGTGGCCGCGCACCAGGACGAGATCGAACTGCGCTCGCGCATTCTCGAAGACGGCGCGTGGGTGGACTACCAGCGCGGCACGCTGGCCGCCATCCGCCCGCTGGCCGGGCTGCGCGCGGGCATCTACCCCGACGGCGAGGCGGCCGAGGGCCGCTTCATGACCTGCGGTACGCTGGGCGCCCTGCCCAACGCGCGCGGCGAGGCCATCCGCCCCGCCGCGTGCATGGAACTGGAACTGCACGACCCGCGCCTGGGCCGCCGCATCGTGCACCGCTACGCGGTGCGCACCCTGCCCATCGTTGCATAGGAGCCCCATGAAACACCCCGCCATCGCCCGCCTGCGCGAACGCATCGCACGCGGCGACACCACGCACGAGCAACTGGTCCAGACCGCGCTGGAACAGGCCCAACAGCCCGCCGCCGCCCACGTCTTCACCCGCCTGTACGCCGACGCCGCCCTGGCCGCCGCGCGCCATGCCGACGCCAGCCAGCGCGCGGGCGTGGCGCTGCCGCCGCTGGCCGGGCTGCCGGTGTCCATCAAGGACATGTACGACGTGGCGGGCGAAACCACGCTGTCCGGCTCCATCGCCTGCCGGGGCGAGCCCCCCGCGCGCGCCGACGCCGCCGCTGTGGCCCGGCTGCGCGCGCAGGGCGCGGCCATCGTGGGCAAGACGAACATGAGCGAGTTCGCGTTCTCGGGCGTGGGCATCAACCCGCACTACGGCACGCCGCGCAACCCGGCGAGTGACTTGGTGGACAGCGCGGTGGCACGCATTTCCGGCGGCTCGTCGTCGGGCGCGGCGGTGTCGGTGGCGCTGGGGCTGTCGGTGGCGGCGCTGGGGTCGGACACGGGCGGCTCCATCCGCATTCCCGCCGCGCTGTGCGGGCTGGTGGGCTTCAAGAGCACGCAGTCGCGCGTGCCGCGCGCGGGCGCCTTCGAACTGGCGCGCTCGCTGGACACGGTCTGCGCCATCACCACCTGCGTGGAAGACGCGCTGCTGGCGGACGCCGCGATCGCCGACGCCCCGCTGGCCGTGCGCCGCCGCCCGCTCGCGGGCCTGCGGCTGGCCGTGCCCGGCACGCTGATGTTCGACGGCATCGAGCCCGCCGTGGCGCAGGCGTTCGACCGCGCGATGACTGCGCTGTCGCAGGCCGGCGCGCTCATCGAGCACATAGCTGCCGCCGAACTGGGCGAGATCGCATCCATCAACGCGCCCGGCGGCTTCTCGCCAGTGGAGGCCGCCGCCGTGCACCGCGAACGCCTGCCCGCGCGCCGCGCCGACTTCGACCCGCGCGTGGCCGCGCGCATCGAACTGGGCATGGGCGTGTCCGCCGCCGACTACATCCGAATGCAGGACCGCCGCCGCGACTGGATCGCCCGCATGGAGCAGCGGCTGGAAAGCTTCAACGCCCTGCTCTGCCCCACCGTGCCCATCGCGGCCCCGGCCATCGACGCGCTGGCCGCCGATGCCGATTTCTTCAAGGCCAACGGCCTGCTGCTGCGCAACCCCTTCGCCATCAACCTGCTGGACGGCTGCGCCTTCAGCCTGCCCTGCCACCGGGCGGGCGAACTGCCCGTGGGCCTGATGCTGGCCTCGGTGCGCGGCGACGACGCGCGG
Source organism: Acidovorax sp. (assembly GCA_047601665.1). Taxonomy (GTDB): domain Bacteria; phylum Pseudomonadota; class Gammaproteobacteria; order Burkholderiales; family Burkholderiaceae_C; genus JASGIT01. The sequence continues at coordinate 2,901,193 of JASGIT010000001.1, read as the reverse complement.
CTGGCGGCGGTGGCGCTGGCGGTGGAGGCCGGTCTGGCGGGCGCGGGGCTGGGTGGCAGCTCGGTTTGAGGCCTTTTTGGCCTCCAGCCCTAGCAGAACAAGCGCTGGCAGCTATACCTTCTGTAGCGCCATGCCCGCCGCCGCCGTGCGCGTCTCCACCCCCAGCTTGGCGTAGATGCGCTCCAGGTGCTTCTTCACCGTGGCGGGGCTCGCGCCCACGATGGCGGCGATGTCGCGGTTGATCTTGCCCTGGGCGAGCCAGTAGAGCACCTCTGCCTCGCGCGCGGTCAGCTGGAAACACAGGCGCAAGGTCTCGATGGCGGTCTGGCCGGATTCCTCGCGCATCACCAGCAGGCATTCCTGCTCGCCGTCCGCCGAGGGGTGCAGGTGCAGCACCAGCCGGCGTGCGCCGCGCGCCAGGGTGTAGCGCGGCGACTGGCTGGCGGGCACGTGGGCGGACGGGGCCATGCGGCGCAGCCAGTCGGCCACTTCGGGCGGCAGCAGCCAGCCCGCGCCGCCGGGGCCGGCATAGCGCAGCAGCAGGTCGCGCGCGAGCGGGGTCTGCCAGAGCAGGCGCCCGTCGGCCACGCGCACGGTGATGCAGGCAAAGCCAAAGGCGTCCAGCGCGTTGCGCGCCTGCTCGGCATGGGCCAGGGCCGTTCGCAGGGCATCACCATCGTGGTGCATTGCACCAGTTTCGGGCGGCAAAGCGGTGAGAGGGAGGTCGAGTGGATGCATGGTCCCCACGACAGTGCAGATTCCGTGCCATGTTGAAGCAGCTGGCAGGCTTGGAAATTGCTGGTTACGATGCCCAACTTCCTTCGCATTGCACTGCCCGTCCATGGAACTCACCCCCCGCGAAAAGGACAAGCTCCTGATCTTCACCGCCGCGCTGCTGGCCGAACGCCGCCGCGCGCGCGGGCTCAAGCTCAACTACCCCGAGGCCGTGGCCTTCATCAGCGCCGCCGTGATGGAGGGCGCGCGCGACGGCAAGACCGTGGCGCAGCTGATGAGCGAGGGCCAGCGCATCCTGACCCGCGCCGACGTGATGGACGGCGTGGCCGAGATGATCGCCGACATCCAGGTCGAAGCCACCTTCCCCGACGGCACCAAGCTGGTCACGGTGCACCAGCCTATCGTTTAAGCCAAATCGGCCTCCAGCCCTTATCCAAACAGCGCCAACAGCTATGAAAAACACAGCAAAACTCCTCACGGCGGCGGCCCTGCTGCTACCCGCCCTCGCCTTCGCCCACCTGGACGGCACGGCGCATTCGCACGGCGGCTTCGCCAGCGGCCTGGTGCACCCCTTCACGGGCGCGGACCACCTGGCCGCCATGCTGGCCGTGGGCGTGTGGAGCGCGCTGACCATCCGCCCGGTGTGGGCCGCGCCGCTGGCCTTCGTGGCGCTGCTGGCGGTGGGCGCGCTCGCGGGCTTCATGGGCCTGGCTGTGCCGGGGGTGGAGCCGATGATCGCCGCGTCGCTGCTCGCGCTGGGCCTGCTGGTGGCGTGGCGCGGGCATCTGCCCACGGCGGCCGCGGCGGCGCTCGCGGGCGCGTTCGCGTTCTTCCACGGCGCGGCGCATGGCAGCGAACTGGGCGGCGACGGCCAATGGGCCGCGCTGCTGGGCATGGTGGTTGCCACCGCCGTGCTGCACTGCGTGGGCATCGCGCTGGGCCGCGCCGTGGTGCAGCGCACGCGCTGGGTGCAACTGGCCACGGGCCTCGCTACCGCGCTGCTGGGCGTGGGCCTGCTCGTGCGCATGGCGTGAAGGAGCCGCGCCATGAACCCTGGTGAACTCCTCGTCGACGAGGGCGAGCACGCCCTCAACCCGGGCCGCCGCACGCTCACGCTGCGGGTGGCCAACACGGCGGACCGGCCCATCCAGGTCGGCTCGCACTACCACTTCGCCGAGGCCAACGGCGCGCTGGACTTCGACCGCGACGCGGCGCGCGGTATGCGGCTGAACATCGCCAGCGGCACGGCGGTGCGCTTCGAGCCCGGCCAGCAGCGCACCGTGGAGCTGGTGGACTACGCCGGTGCGCGCATCGTCCACGGCTTCCGGGGATTTACCCAGGGCGCCGTGGATTGAAAGGTCAGTACGAGATGGTGGTGTTCGTCACCACCGGCTGACCCGGCGCCGCCAGCACGAAAAAGCCCGGCAGGCCTGCGGTACCAAAGTTCGACGCGGGGTTGCGCACGAATGTCGAATCGCTCAGCGTCATGTGGCCGGTGAGATCGTTGCTCACGTAGAACACGGCGCTGCCGCCTTCCACCGCCGTGTTGTCGCTCACCGTGCTTCCATAGATGGACAGCGTGTAGGTATTGCCATCGTTGGCGATGGCGCCGCCGTTACCGCCACCCGCAGTGGCGTTGCCCACGGCCGTGTTGTAACTGAACAGGCTGTTGTAGATGCTGTACGACACCCCGATGCTGCTGAGCGCACCGCCGCTGGAGCAGGAGTTGCCCAGGCTGGGGCCTCCGCCGAAGGTGCTCTGCACCACGTACACCGGCAGGTTCTGGTAGATACCGAGCACACGCACCGCGCCGCCGCCGATGTCCTGCCCCGTGGGTTCGCAGCGGTTGTTGGTGAACACGCTGTTGATGATCTTGAACTGCCCGCCGCGCACAAAGATGGCCCCGCCTCCGCCGCCGTCGGTCGTTTCGCCGATGGAATTGCCGTTGGCAAAGCCAATGTTCTGCACCGTGAGCTGGGGCGTTTCCTGGTTGTCGCAGTGACTGGTGGTCCAGACCTGGGCCTGGTCGCAAGTGTTCTGGTACAGGATGCGCCGCACGCCCCCGCCGCTGAGGGTGACCAGGCCGCCGCCGTCGAGCGTCACGTCAGGCTTGTTGTTGAACACCTTGGCCGTGCTGGGCAGCGTGAGGGTAATGGGGTTGGGCCCGCAGTTGAAGCGAATCTTGCCGCCCTGCGCCACGGCGTCCACCACGGCCTGGCCGGTGCAGCTCGCGGGCGTGCCCGTGCCGATCATGTGGTCAGGATTGCTGGTGTCCACCAAGCCACCGGCTGCGGGCACAGGCACCTGGCCGCTAGAGCCCGGCGAAGGCGAAGGCGAAGGCGAGGGCGAGGGCGAGGGCGAGGGCGAGGGCGAGGGCGAGGGCGAAGGCGAGGGCGAAGGCGAAGGCGAAGGCGAAGGCGAAGGCGAAGGCGAAGGCGAAGGCGAAGGCGAGGGCGAGGGCGAGGGCGAAGGCGAAGGCGAAGGCGAAGGCGAGGGCGAGGGCGAGGGCGAGGGCGAGGGCGAGGGAGAAGGCGAAGGCGAGGGAGAAGGCGCGGGCGAAGCTCCCGGGGCCGGCGCAGGGGCCGGAGCTGCGGGCTCGGACGAACTGCCCCCGCCACAAGCCGTCAGGGCACTCAAGGCGGTGACAAGAAGCGCTGTGCGCGAGAAAAGGGGCAGGCGGGACGCGGAAACGGGCATGGTTCTGTCAGGTATCGAATGGATGGAAAATCGGGCGCGCCTCTGGTGAACGGGGCGAGCAATGGCTGGCACGATCCGTGCTTGGTTTGACCGGCGCCAATGTATGTAGATACCCTGTCTGGCATTGCTTCAACATGCAACGGTTTATGCATCCGACCGAGAAGCGGCAGTTGCATGACGACACCATTAGGACACGACAGATACCATGAGCACCATCTCCCGCAGCGCCTACGCCGAAATGTTCGGCCCCACCGTCGGTGACCGCGTGCGCCTGGCCGACACGGGCCTCGTCATCGAGGTCGAACAGGACTTCACCCTGCGCGCCGGAGGCTATGGAGAGGAAGTGAAGTTCGGCGGCGGCAAGACCATCCGCGACGGCATGGCGCAAAGCCAGCGCACGCGCGCCGAGGGCGCGATGGACTGCGTGCTGACCAACGCCCTCATCCTCGACCACTGGGGCATCGTCAAGGCCGACATCGGCGTGAAGGACGGACGCATCGCCGCCATCGGCAAGGCGGGCAACCCCGACACGCAGCCGGGCGTGGACATCGTCATCGGCCCTGGCACCGAGATCGTGAGTTGCGAGGGCAACATCGTCACTGCGGGCGGCATCGACAGCCACATCCACTTCATCAGCCCGCAGCAGATCGAGGAGGCGCTGTGCTCGGGCGTGACCACCCTGCTCGGCGGCGGCACCGGCCCCGCCACGGGCACGCTGGCCACCACCTGCACGCCCGGCCCGTGGAACATCGAGCGCATGATGCAGGCGGCGGACGCCTTCCCCATCAACCTGGCCTTCCTGGGCAAGGGCAACGCCAGCCAGCCCGCCGCGCTGCGCGAGCAGATCGACGCGGGCGTGGTGGGCCTCAAGCTGCACGAGGACTGGGGCAGCACGCCCAGCGCCATCAGCAACTGCCTGGACGTGGCCGACGCGACGGACACGCAGGTCGCCATCCATTCCGACACGCTCAACGAATCGGGCTTTGTCGAGAACACCATCGCCGCTGTGCGCGGGCGCGGCATCTGCGCCTTTCACACCGAGGGCGCGGGTGGAGGACATGCACCCGACATCCTTCGCGTGGTGGGCGAGGCGAACTTCCTGCCCTCGTCCACCAACCCCACCATGCCCTACACGGTGAACACGCTGGACGAGCACGTGGACATGCTCATGGTCTGCCACCACCTCGACCCGGCCATCGCCGAGGACCTGGCCTTCGCCGAAAGCCGCATCCGCAAGGAGACCATCGCCGCCGAGGACATCCTGCACGACCTGGGCGCCATCAGCATGATGAGCAGCGACAGCCAGGCCATGGGCCGCGTGGGCGAGGTCATCCTGCGCACCTGGCAGACCGCGCACAAGATGAAGCAGCAGCGCGGCTGGCTGCCACCTGCGCCCGGCACGGGTGCGGATTCGCTGGACAACAGCGCGCGCAACGACAACTTCCGAGCCAAGCGCTACGTGGCCAAGTACACCATCAACCCCGCCATCGCCCACGGCCTGAGCCACGAGGTAGGCAGCGTGGAGGTGGGCAAGTGGGCCGACCTGGTGATCTACAAGCCCGCGTTCTTTGGCGTGAAGCCGTCGCTTATCCTCAAGGGCGGATTCATCGCATATGCGGCCATGGGCGACCCGAACGGTTCCATCCCCACGCCGCAGCCGGTGCACTACCGGCCCATGTTCGGCGCGTTCGGCGGGGCTGTCGCCAAAAGCTCGTTCACCTTCGTCTCGCAGGCCGGGCTCGACGCGGGCATCGCCGAACGCTACGGGCTGGCCAAGCGCGTGTCGGCGGTGCGGAACATCCGCGGCGTGCGCAAGCAGCACATGGTGCACAACAACTACCTGCCGCGCATGGAGATCGACGCGCAAACCTACACCGTGCGGGCCGATGGCCTGCTGCTGACCTGCGAGCCCGCGACCGAGTTGCCGATGGCGCAGCGCTACTTTCTGTTCTGATGGCCGCGCGCCTGAGCATCCGCCTAGACGACCTGCGCGACCCACGCATCGCCCTCTTCCTGGAAGAGCACCTGGCGGACATGCGGCGCGTGTCGCCGCCCGAGAGCGTGCACGCGCTGGACCTCGATGCGTTGCGCCAGCCGGGTATCCGCTTCTGGACGGCATGGCTGACCGATGAAACTGCTGGCGAATCGCTCGCCGGCACCGCAGCCCTGAAGCCAATCGACGCCACGCACGCGGAACTCAAGTCCATGCGCACCGCCGCCACGCTGCGCGGCCTGGGCATCGCCACGCACATGCTGGCGCACGCCATGGCCGAGGCACGTGCGCTGGGCCATGCGCGGCTGAGCCTGGAGACCGGCAGCCAACCCTTCTTCGCACCCGCACGCGCGCTCTATGCGCAGCACGGCTTTGAAGAATGCGGCCCTTTCGGGGACTATCGGTCCGATCCGAACAGCTGCTTCATGACGCGGGCGCTCTGAAACGTGAACAATCCCGCAGTCGCAAGCCCGCCGCATGGGCCCCACGACCGCCTCCCTCGTTGACTGAAAACATTCACATTCCGAACTTGTCCATGCTCACCGCCAACAAATGCATGTCCCAGGGCCACGGCCTTGCGCCCGTGCTACTCAAGCGCGCCGCCACCGTCGAACTGGATTGGGACGTGCGGCAGAAAAGCCGCTTCACCGCACTCGATTCGCAAGGCCGGCAGATCGGCGTCTTCCTGCCCCGCGGCACCGTGGTGCGCGGCGGCGACGTGCTGGTGACCGAAGACGGCTCGCTCGTCCGCGTGCTGGCCGCGCCCCAGCCCGTGCTGCGCATCACGCCCTGCGCCGAGCATGGCTCGCCCTTCGACCTGGTGCGCGCTGCCTACCACTTGGGCAACCGCCACGTGCCCATCGAGCTCACGCCCACGCACCTGCAGATCGAGCCCGACCACGTGCTGGCCGACATGCTGCGCGCCATGCACCTGACCGTGCGCGAAGAGAACGCGCCCTTCGAGCCCGAAGGCGGCGCGTATGCGGCGGGCGGGCACCACCACCACGATCATGGCCACAGCCACGATCACGGGCAGGGGCACGGCCACAGCCACCACCACGGCCACGGATGAGCGCCCTGCTCCACCTGATCTGGCTGGCCTCGCCCGCGCTGCCCGTGGGCGGCTTCTCATATTCCGAAGGGCTCGAAATCGCCGTGGAGCGCGCCGGCGTGACCACGGAGCAGGCCGCGTCCGACTGGATTGCCGCGCAGCTGCACCTCACCCAGGCGCGCGGCGACATGGCCGTCGTGGCGCAAACCGTGCAGGCCTGGCGCGCCGCCGACCACGCCCGCGTGCGCGCCCTGAACGACTGGGTGCTGCACACCCGCGAAACGCAGGAAATGCGCCTGCAGACCGAGCAGATGGGCCGCTCGCTCACCGAATGGCTGCGCAACCGCCACGCCCACGAACCCGAGCGCCTGCCAGACGTGCAGCGCCTGGCCGAACTGCCCCCCACCTACCCCGTGGCCTTCGCCCTGGCCGCCGCGCCGCTCGACGCCAGCGCGCACGACGTGCTGCTCGCCTACACCTTCGGCTGGGCCGAGAACATGGTGCAGGCCGCGCTCAAGGCCGTGCCGCTGGGCCAGAGCGCGGGCCAGCGCATTCTGGCGCGACTGGCCGACGCCATTCCCGCCGCCGCGCACGCGGCGCTCGGCCTGCCCGACGAGCGCCGCCAGGCCTTTTCCCCCATGCTCGCCATCCTCTCGGCGCAGCACGAAACCCAGTACACCCGCCTGTTCCGATCATGACCCTGCACCACATCCCCCATCGCACCAAGAAACTGCCCCCCCTGCGCGTGGGCATAGGCGGCCCCGTCGGCTCGGGCAAGACCACCTTGCTCGAAATGCTGTGCAAGCACATGCGCGCGCGGTACGACCTCGTCGCCATCACCAACGACATCTACACCAAGGAAGACCAGCGCCTGCTCACCGTCAGCGGCGCGCTGCCCGCCGAGCGCATCCTGGGCGTGGAGACGGGCGGCTGCCCCCATACCGCCATCCGCGAGGACTGCTCCATCAACCTCGAAGCCATCGACCGTATGCTGGCCGAGTTCCCCGATGCCGACGTGGTGTTCGTCGAAAGCGGCGGCGACAACCTCGCCGCCACCTTCAGCCCTGAATTGAGCGACCTGACCATCTACGTGATCGACGTCGCCGCTGGCGAGAAAATCCCGCGCAAGGGTGGCCCCGGCATCACCAAAAGCGACCTGTTCGTCATCAACAAGACCGACCTCGCCCCGCACGTGGGCGCGAACCTGGACGTCATGGAATCCGACACCCGCCGTATGCGCGGCGACAAGCCTTTCGTGATGACCAACCTCAAGACCCTGGCCGGGCTGGAGGAAGTGGTGGGCTTCATCGAACGGCGCGGAATGCTGCAGCCGCTTTAGAATCGCAGCCTCCCGGAGACTTGGGTGAGTGGTTTAAACCAGCAGTCTTGAAAACTGCCGACGGGCAACCGTCCGTGAGTTCGAATCTCACAGTCTCCGCCAAATCGTCATCTCGCATCATCCCGGAACACCTCAAAACCCGCTCCTTTCCTGGGGAAGCGGGTTTTCTTTGTTCCTGCCCTTCCTCTATGTGAGAGCCCAGGCGGGCAAGAGCCGGGCCTCATAACCACGGCACAACCCTTCAATGCGCCGGGTTGTGTGTGCGCAGCCAGTCTTTCAGCGCATCATCAATGCGCGTTTGCCAGCCCGCGCCCGTGGCCTTGAAGGCGGCCATGACCTCGGGCGACAGGCGGATGGTGGTGGCCTGCTTGGTGGGGGCCTTCTGCGGCCCGCGCTCGCCCCTGCTGCGGCGCAGCGTCACCAACCCCTCGTATACCTCGGGCGGCAACACCTCATGCGCCGGACGGGCGCGGGCAAACCAGGCATCGTCCAACTCAGGGCTGTCCAGATCGGCGGCGATGCCTGTATTGATGCGGACATCTTCCTCGTCGGTAGGCAGTTCCACCACGCGACCGGAGCGTGTCTTGATCGTTTCAGGCTTGACGGGCATAGCGGCGTACCTCTCGCTGGTTGGCCTTGCGCAGGCTGATGATGCGCACGGCATTACCGCGCAGCGTGAACGTGAGCACAAACAGGCGTGCGCCGATCAACCCCGTGGCGGTCAATCGAGATTCGCCGTAGCGCTTGCGGCTGTCCACTTCGAGTTACGCGGTCTCCCACTCGAAGTCATCCGCAGCACTGAACCAGACCCCATGCTTGTCCACGTTCGCGGCCAGCTTGGCGGGGTCGTGTTCGTAGCGTATGATTTGATTGTAATAACAATCAAATAAACCGGCAAGGCATTGCTCCCAGCTGACTGCCTGCGCTACCCTGCGCGCTAGCCGAAAGGCCCGGTGCCCGTAACACCACAATCAGCACGGATAAGCCGCCCCGTCAGTGCGGCTTTGTCGCCAGAACGTCATCCCAGGACGTGCACAGAAGTCCACAAAGCCCGCCCCTCTCCCAGGGAAGCGGGATTTTTTTCGCTCCTGCGGAAATATCACCGTACCCCAAGTCTCTTCCCCCCTGGGTACGCCACCCAACTATGCAATCTGCCTGGCGTGATGGGCGAAGTGATCGCCGAGAAAGGTAGAGACGAAATAGTAGCTATGGTCAAAACCAGGATGGATACGTAGATTCAAAGGGTGCCCCACCGCACGGCAGACAGCCTCCAGAAGCTCCGGCTTCAGTTGCTGCTGCAGAAATTCATCTGCTTCACCGATATCCACCAGAAGCGGGAGCCGCTGCTGCGCCGTCTTCACCAGTTCAACCGCATCCCATGGGAGCCAATCTGACTTATTCGCGCCAAGATAGGCCGCGAAAGCCTTTTTCCCCCAGGCAACTTGTGTTGGAGCCACGATAGGTGAAAACGCCGACAAGCTCTGGTAGAGCCCTGGCCTGCGAAGCGCAGTCACAAGGGCGCCATGCCCTCCCATCGAGTGACCGGAAATGCCTCTGGCGCTGGCGGCAGAAAAGCTGCCCTCGATCAGCGCAGGCAACTCTTCCGCAACATAGTCGTGCATACGATAGTGCCGTGCCCATGGCTCTTGCTGCGCATTGACGTAAAAGCCTGCGCCCTGGCCCAAGTCGTAGGCTTCATCGTCGGCAACGTCACTGCCTCGCGGACTTGTATCCGGCGCCACCACGATCATTCCGTACCTCGAAGCCAGTGCCTGCGCACCCGCCTTCGTGATGAAGTTCTGCTCAGTGCAAGTCAGCCCGGAAAGCCAGTACAGCGTGGGGCAGCGCCTGCCCCCCAGTGCGGCCTCTGGCAGAAAGATGCCGAACTTCATTTCGCAGCCAAGGGTGAAGGAGGCATGTTTCCACACCTCCTGTCGGCCGCCGAAGCTGGCGTGCTGTTCAATGCGTTCCATGCGTATTCACCCCTCGCGGTCAGTGCCCACGGCCATCCTGGCCGCAGGCGTGGTCAGAAATCCACCCGGCATCGGATAAATGTATAGGCAGTGACCTTGCTTCCAGCCGGATCGCGCAAACAGGCATTGCCCGGGCAGGAGGGCGCGCAGCGCGTGCCCCCCGATTGCCGCTCAGCGGCTCTTCACGGCTCAGGCGAGGGCCAGTGGCCGCGCGGGCGCCGGCAAGCCTGCGGGCTCGTCGTCGTCCAGCTTGAACGCGCCGACGGCGCGCTCCAGGTCGCGCGCACGGCCGCTCAGGGCCGACGCGGCTTGGGCGGCCTGCTGCACCAGCGCCGCGTTCTGCTGCGTGGCCCCGTCCATGTGCGCCACGGCCTGGTTGACGTGGGCGATGCCTTCGCTCTGCTCCGCCAGCGCGCCGGAGATTTCGCCCAGCAGGGTGCTCACCTGGCCCACGGCCTGCACGATGTCCTGCATGGTGTCGCCCGCCTGGGCGACCAGGGTGGAGCCCGCGCTCACCTTGCTGGCCGAGTCGTCGATGAGCGCCTTGATTTCCTTGGCCGCCGCGGCGGAGCGCTGCGCGAGCGTGCGCACCTCGCTGGCCACCACGGCGAAGCCGCGCCCTTGCTCGCCCGCGCGCGCGGCTTCCACCGCCGCGTTCAGCGCCAGGATGTTGGTCTGGAACGCGATGCCCTCGATGACCTGGATGATGTCCACGATCTTGCGCGAACTGCCGCTGATGGCCTGCATGGTCTGCACCACCTCGCCCACCACGCTGCCGCCGCGCCGCGCGGTGGCCGATGCGTCGACGGCCAGCCCGCTGGCGGAGCGCGCGCGGTCGGCGTTCAGGCGCACGGTGGAGGTGAGTTGCTCCATGCTCGCGGCCGTTTCGGTCAGCGCACTAACCTGGTCGTCGGTGCGGCGCGAGAGGTCGGTGTTGCCGCTGTCGATCTCGCCCGCGCTGGCGCTGATGGCGTGGGTGGATTGCTGGATGTTGGAGACGAGGTCGGTGAGCGTGTCTTCCATATCGCCCAGCGCGTTGAGCAGGCGGCCGAAGTCGCCCTGCTCGTCGGAACTGAATTCCTGGCTCAGGTCGCCCGAGGCCACGGTTTCGGCGATCAGGATGGCCTGGTTCAGCGGCCCCACGATGCCCCGGCGCAGCGAGACGAAGGCGAACAGCGCGACCACGAACACAGCCCCGCCCAGCACGGTGGTCCACATCCGCACGCTTTGCAGGTCCGCATGTGCGGCTTGCATGGCGCGCTCCAGGGGCTGGCGCTGGTCGGCGCTCAGCGCCCCCAGGGTGCTGGCGTAGGCGGCTTCGGCCTGCTGCATCCCCAGCCAGCCCACCGCCATGAGCGCGGCCACCAGCAGCGCCAGGAGGCCGAACACCAGTACCAGGCGCGTTCCAATCTTCAGCCGGTCAAAGCCCATCATCGCGCGTCTCCGTCATGAAATATTTGATTTGGTTTGGTTTCATTTTGCAACAATCAGGATGGTATCAAACCCACGGGCGAGATGGCTGCTTTTTCAATCGCCAGCCAGTGCCAGCGCCAGCAGCGTCACGGCGGCGGAGCCAGGATCGCGGCGGACGCTGAAGCCCAGGCGGCGCGCCAGCCCGATCATGGCGCGGTTCTCGGACGCGGTGGTGCCGACCAGTTGGCGCAAGCCGGCCTCCCGGGCCTGGCGAATGAGCTCGGCCAGCAGCGCTCTGCCCAGGCCACGGCCCTGCCAGGCGTCGGCGAGCACGATGGCGAATTCGGCGGCCTGGCGCGAGTCGTCCATCACGTAGCGCGCCACACCGGCCTGCTGCACCCGGCCCTGCGTCTCGGTGGTGGCGATCAATGCGACTTCGCGTTCGGGATCGGTTTCCGTCCAGCGGTGGATTTCCGCGTCGGACGGCATCCGGGGCGACATCATGCGGTTGGTGCCTGCCTCCAGCGAAAGGCCGTGGACGAAGGCGCGTTCCAGATCAAAGTCGCTGGGCTGGATGGGCCGGATGGTGACCGTCTGCCCGTTGCTGGAAAACGTGACCATGCCGGCGCCTGGCTGGTGTGGACGTCAGGCGTCGAATGCGGTGCCGGTCAACCGCTCCGACTCGGCCCACAGGCGTGTTGCCGTGGTTGCGCTGAGCGCCTGCGGCATGGCGAATGCGGGGCCGGGTGCGCCGCGCAGTTCGCCCAGGCCATTGGGGCCGTAGTAGCCGCCCGGCGCCGCGTCCGGGCTGGTGGCGGCGAACAGGATGGGCAGCGCGCCGTCGGCAGCCGACTGGCCGAACACCGGGGCGGCGAACTGGTTCATGAACGACACCAGCCCGCCCGGCCCGTCGAACAGCGCCGTCTGCGCCCAGCCCGGATGCGCCGCCACGCTGGTCAGCCCCCAGCCGGCGGCGTCGCTGCGCCGCTGCAATTCCTGCGCAAAAATCAGCATGGCCAGCTTGGATTGGCCGTAGGCCTTCCAGGGCGAATACCAGCGCGCGCCCTGCAGGTCGTTGAAGTCGATCATGCCCGTGCGGTGCGCCACGCTGCTGAGGCTGACCACGCGCGGCGCGGGGGCCTTGCGCAGCAGGGGCAGCAGGCGCGCCGTCAGGGCGAAGTGGCCCAGGTAGTTGGTGCCGAACTGCATCTCGAAGCCGTCGTGGGTGGTCTGGCGCGTGGGCAGCGCCATCACGCCCGCGTTGTTGATCAGGATATCCAGCCGCTTGCGGCGCACCATGCGCCCCGCGAATGCGGCCACTTCCGCCAGGTTCGCCAGGTCAAGCGGCTGGTAGGCCACTTGCGCGCCGGGGACTTGCTGGCCGATCTGCTCGACCGCCGCATGGCCTTTGTCTGCGTTGCGCCCCGTCAGCACCACCTGCGCCCCGGCCTGGGCCAATGCGAGCGCGGTCTGGTAGCCCAGCCCGCTGGTGGCGCCGGTGACGACGGCGAGCTTGCCGGCTTGCGGCGGCATATCGGCGGTGGACCAGGCGGCCATGGCAACTCCTTGCTGGAAGTTCACTGTATTGCGCGCCCAAAATAACATGCCATGGCTCTGGTAGACAAGGCCGTGCTCCGCATCGGCGGGTGGCGAACGTTTGCGACAATCGCCCGGTGGACTTCGCCAACCTCATCCAAACCGTTCTGATCTACGCCCTGCCCGTGGTGCTCGCCATCACCGTGCACGAGGCCGCGCACGGCTATGCCGCGCGCCACTTTGGCGACAACACGGCCTATGCCATGGGCCGGGTCACGCTCAACCCGTTCAAGCACATCGACCCCGTGGGCACCATCCTGATGCCGCTGCTGCTGTATTTCGCCACCTCGGGCGCGTTCCTGTTCGGCTATGCCAAGCCGGTGCCGGTGCAGTTCGGGCGGCTCAGGAACCCCAAGCGCGACATGGTGTGGGTGGCGCTGGCCGGGCCCGCGTCCAACTTCGTGCAGGCGCTGCTGTGGGCCATCTGGCTGATCGTGCTGGTGGCCGCGGGCGTGCAGGAGCGCTTCTTCCTGGACATGGCGCGCGCCGGCATCACGGTGAACCTGGTGATGTGGGCGTTCAACCTGTTTCCGCTGCCGCCGCTGGACGGGGGCCGCATCCTCGTGGGGCTGCTGCCGTGGCGGCAGGCCCAGTTCGTCTCGCGCATCGAGCCCTGGGGCTTTTTCATCGTCATGGGGCTGGTGATCGCCGGCGTGGTGGGCTCGCTGTGGCTGCGCCCGCTGATGACGCTGGGCTACGCCGCCATCAACCTCCTCGTCAGCCCGCTGATGGCCGTCTTACGCTAATTTTTCCTTTGTTTCTGCAATGAGCACCACGCGCTTTCTTACCGGCATCACGCCTTCCGGCACGCCGCACCTGGGCAACTACGCGGGCATGATGCGCCCGGCCATCGCCGCCAGCCGCGCGCCGGGGGTGGAGAACTTCTATTTCCTGGCCGACTACCACGCCCTCATCAAGTGCCAGGACCCCGAGCGTGTGCAGCGCTCCACCATCGAGATCGCGGCGAGTTGGCTCGCGGCGGGGCTGGACACCAATCACGTCACCTTCTACCGCCAGTCCGACATTCCCGAGATTCCCGAGCTGACCTGGTTCCTGACCTGCGTGACGGGCAAGGGCCTGCTCAACCGCGCCCACGCCTACAAGGCCGCCGTCGATAAAAACCAGGCCAGCGGCGCGGACGGCGACGACGGCGTGAGCGCGGGCCTGTTCATGTACCCGGTGCTGATGGGCGCGGACATCCTCGCCTTCAACGCGCACCAGGTGCCCGTGGGGCGCGACCAGATCCAGCACATCGAAATGGCGCGCGACATGGCCGCGAGCTTCAACCACCTGTACGACGGCGAATACTTCACGCTGCCGCAGGCGGCGGTGGAAGAAAACGTGGCCACCCTGCCCGGCCTGGATGGCCGCAAGATGAGCAAGAGCTACAACAACACGATTCCGCTGTTCGCGCCGCGCGAGCAGTTGCGCAAGCTCATCAACGGCATCGCCACCGACTCGCGCGCACCCGGCGAGGCCAAGGAGGTCGAGGGCTCGGCGCTGTTCCAGATCTACCAGGCGTTTGCCTCTGCCGATGAAACCGCCGCGCTGCGCCAGGCCTATGCCGATGGCATCGCCTGGGGCGACGCCAAGCAGATGCTGTTCGACCGCATCGACCGCGAAATCGCCCCCATGCGCGAGCGCTACGAACACCTGACCGCCCACCCCGCCGAACTGGAAGACGTGCTGCAGGCCGGCGCCGCCAAGGCACGCAAGCTGGCCACGCCGCTGCTGCGCACCCTGCGCCACGCCGTGGGCCTGCGCAGCCTCGCGGGCGGCGTGCAGGCCACCGCCAAGGCCGCCAAGAAAGCCGCCCTGCCCAGCTTCAAGCAATACCGCGAAAGCGACGGCCAGTTCTACTTCAAGCTCGTGGCCGCCGACGGCCGCCTGCTGCTGCAAAGCACCGGCTTCGCCGCCCCCAAGGAGGCGGGCCAGACCATTGCGCGCATGCAGCGCGAGGGGCTGGCCGCCGTGCAGGCCCAGCTGGCGCCCGTGGACGGCGTGGCCCATGATGACGTGGCCGCCGCGCTGCAGGCGCTGGCCGACGCCGCTGCGCAATAACTCCTGTTTTGATAGCTGCCAGCGCTTGATGGTCCTGAGCTAGAGGCCGATTTGACTTAAAAATGGTACTCACGGCCCATTCCCTGCAAGACCTCCAGCCCCTGCGCCGCGCCCTGGCCGAAGCCGCCGCGCAGGAGGCCCGGCGCGCCGAGCAGCAGCGCGAGGCCGAGCGCCGCGCCCACGCCGAACGCCACCTGTTCCGCGACGCCGTGGGGCCGGTGCAGCCGCTGCAGCGCACCGCGGCCCGGCGCTGGCACCAGCCCCTGCCCCCCGAGCCCCTGCCCTTGCAGCGCGAGCGCGACGAAGCGCGCGTGCTGCGCGAGGCCATGAGCGACGAATTCGACGTGAGCACCCTGCTCGACGTGGACGACCAGTTGAGCTTCCGCCGCCCCGGCATCGGCCTGGACGTGACGCGCCGCCTGCGCACAGGGCACTGGAGCATCCAGCGCCAGCTCGACCTGCATGGCCTGCGCCGCGACGAGGCGCGCGAGGCGCTGGGCGAATTCATCCGCCTGGCACACCGCACCGGCCTGCGCTGCGTGCGCGTGGTGCACGGCAAGGGCCTGGGCTCGCCGGGCCGCGAGCCCGTGCTCAAGGGCCGCGTGCAGTCCTGGCTGGTGCAGAAGAAGGAGGTGCTGGCCTTCGTGCAGGCGCGGCCCGCCGAAGGGGGCGCGGGCGCGCTGGTGGTGCTGTTGCAGCCCGGCAAGCGCGCTGCCGCAGTTATGAAAGAAAAACGGCGCTAACGCCCGCCAGTCAAGCGCGAGCAGCTATGATTTTCAATATGTCCGACCAGCGACCCATCGACATGCAAGCGCTTCGGATATTCCTGGCGACAGCCCAGGACTGCAATATGTCCAAGGCCGCCGAGCGGCTTGGCATCACACAGTCCGCCGTATCCCAGTCGGTGCGCTTGCTCGAAGACAATTTCGGAACCCCGCTTCTCAACCGCTCCGCCAGGCCATTGACGCTCACGCCTGCCGGTTTGGCGCTGGTACATCGCGGCACCACCCTGCTCAATCAGGCCATGAACCTGCGCGGGGCGGTGATCGAGGCCAGCCAAGGCATCAAGCCGAACCTGAGAATAGGCTTGGTGGACTCGTTTGCCGCCACTTGCGGCACGCCGCTGGTTCAGCAGTTGCTGCGCGGCACGGCGCAGTTGTCGGCACGCAGCGGCCTGACCCCTCACCTCGCCGAATCGTTGGTCCGGCGCGAACTCGACCTGGTGATCTCCACGCGCACCCTCGACGTCGACGGCATGGCGAACCACCTGCTCCTGTCGGAGCGCTTTTTCGTCATCGCGCCCAAGGGGCAGACACCGGCCTGCCGCAGCGTGGCCGACCTCGTCAGCCTCTCCCGGCAGTTGCCCATCGTGCGCTTCAATGTCCAATCGCACATGGGCGAACAGGTGGAACGGGCGCTGCGCCGGGTGGGCATCAATCCACCCCGCCGGCTGGAGGTGCAAACCGCCGACACGCTCACGGCCATGGTGGCCGGCGGAATCGGCTGGGCGATCACCACCCCTTTGTGCTTTCTCCAAGGAGCCCGGTCCGCAGGAGCCGTGCGCCAGGACTTCGTGCCCGAACTCAATGCGGAGCGAACGCTCTATCTGCACGTTCGTACAGGCGAATACGACGCCCTGGGCAGGCACACCTTTGAACTGGCAAGCTCCATATTGGATGGGTATGTCCGGAATGAATTAAAGGCAATCCATCCGTCTTTGCCAGATTTGATGCAGATTCACCCTTGGACTGGAACTCCCTGAGGGGCCGCTTTTCATCTTGGGGCGGCCCGGCGATGAAAACCCAGGGAGTAGTCCGCCTCAGAATGCCGGCACGGAGGCTTTTTGAATGGCCGCCAGGGTTTCTTCTTTCGACAAGATTCCAGACTCGCCCAGAATCTCCAGCAGCGAGCGTTGCTCCGCCACCGACTGCCGGGCGAGCTTGCTGACCTTTGCATAGCCCAGGCGAGGCACCAGCGCCGTGGCGACCGCCATCGACTCCAGCAAATGGCCTTGATTGCGCGCGCGGTCTGCCGTGATGCCGGCCACGCACTTCGCATGAAAGCGCTGAATGCCATGGGTCAGCAGGTGGATGCTGTCAAAGACCCGCGATGCCACCACGGGCTCGAAGTGGTTGATTTCCAGTTCGCCGTACTGCACCGCCTGGGCCACCGCCACGTCGTTGCCGACCACGGCAAAGCTCAGTTGGATCATGGCCATCGGCAGAACCGGATTGACCTTGCCGGGCATGATGGACGAGCCCGCCTGCGCTTCGGGGAGCCGCAGTTCGCCAAGGCCGCCCACGGGGCCGGACGACAGCACCGTCAGGTCGGCAGCGACCTTGGCCAGGGCCGTCGCGCAGGTGCGCAGTTCCGCCGACACGCGGGAGAACGTGTCCATGTTCTGCATCGCGTCGAACGAGTTGTCCGGGGCCATGTAGCCCACGCCGGTCAGTTGGGCCAGGTGCGCATACACCGCCGCCCGATAGCCCTCGGGCGCGCCAAAACCGGTACCGATCGCGGTGCCGCCCAGCGGCAGCGTGAGCAACTTGGCGCGCACCGCCGCCAGTTCGGCTTTCAGCCGGTGGGTCAGCGCGGCATAGCCCTCGAACACGTGGCCCAGGCGCATCGGCTGCGCGTCCTGCAGGCAGGTCCGGCCCAGGTGGAGAACATCGGCGAATTCCCGCGCCTTCAGATCGAACGTATGGGCCAGTTCGCCCAGGGCATCGATCAGCGGCGCCAGCATTTCATAGGTGGCGATTTTCTGCGCCGATGGATAAGCGTCGTTGGTGGACTGCGACCGGTTCACATGGTCATTGGGGTGAACCACGTCATATGAACCGGCAGGGCTGCCCAGAATCTCCTGCGCCCGATTGGCAATGACCTCGTTGAAGTTCATGTTGCTGGAAGTGCCGCCCGAGCCCTCCATCAAATCGACAATCAGCGAATCCTTGAATTTTCCGCAGATCAGGTCCTGGCAGGCTTGCGCGATCGCGTCGCAGACCTGGGCGTTGATCACGCCCCGGTCCCGGTTCGCCAGCGCGGCGGCCCATTTCACATGGGCAAACGCCTTGATGAACTCGGGGTAATGGCCCACGGTTTGGGTGGAGACGGAAAGATTGTCCATTCCTCTCACACTGTTCACGCCATAGAGCTTGTCGCGGGGAATATCCACTTCGCCCACATAATCCTTTTCGCTGCGAAAGGATTCAACGCTGGAAGTATTTTTCATTGCCACTCCTAAATAAATAAAAATTCCGATGACCGCCATGCATTCATGCAGACGGTATGCCCTGTTGGGCAGCGTTTGCCATTGAAACACGGGCAGGCATATTCATGTATTCGATGCCATGGCCCGTGAGTTTCACGAATTTCTCGAAATCGCCAACCCCCATGGAAATGGTTGACGTATTCACCAGCGGATGAAACAGAAACCTCGGGGTTGCGCGCAGGTTTTCATCCAAAAGCAATCGTATTTGCTCTGCCCCTGCATCGGCCACCAAGGCGAGCGGACTCAAGGCACCGGGCGCAACATGCAGGAGACCTCGCATTTCCTCGGGCGGGCACAGCGACAGGCGTCCCACCCCCAAGATACGCCCAAGCGCACCCAGATCGATACTGGCGTCCGGCCCCGTGACGACGAGAAAACGATGTGCCCCCTTTTTGTCTTGCACCAAGAGGTTCTTGCACCGGCTTCCTGCCAGGGTCACGCCAAGCGCTGCGGATTCGGCCATGGTGAAAACCGCTCCGTGAATGGCCTCCTCGAAGGCGATGCCATGCCTGGCAAGATATTCGAGAAGCGCTTCCCGAGTCCATGCTTCGGGCCATTGTTCAGATTGCCGCATACATTCGTTCACGTATTCAAGACTACACATCCGCCAGTTTCATCCGGGAGGTTTCAGGCGCCCACAGGTAGCAGACCACCGCGCCGATCAGCATGACCACGACGCACGCACCCAGCGCCGTTTGCACACCATGGTTTTGCACAATGCTCGGCAGCAGAAAGGTGCTGATGGCAGAGCCGAACCGGCTGGCCGCCACCGCAAAGCCCACACCGGTGCCACGCAAGTGGGTGGGAAACAACTCGGGCGGGTAGATGAACTCCAGGTTGGCCGCCGCCGAAAGGATCAGGGCGAAAAGGGCGAACGTCACGATCACGCCCGTAGAACCCAGGCCGCCCATCGCCAGCACCGACAAGACCGCCGCCCCGGCGACGAACGTGCCGATCAGGAAGGTGCGGCGTAGGATGCGGTCCACGACGATGGTGCCGATCACCGCGCCGATCAGCAGAAAGGCGTTGTAGGCCAGGCCGCCCACGTATTTATCCGTCACATGGAGCGATTCAAGAATCTTGGGCAGGAAGGTACCCAGGGCAAAATAGGGAATCACCTGGCAGGCATAGAAAATACCGCCGACTGCCGTATTTCTACGCCACTTCCTGGAAAACAGTTCCCCCCATTCGCCGCCGGACTTTTGCGGCGCCGCATCCGGCGCTGGCAGCACAATTCCATCACCCAGCTTCTTGCGGACAATCGCCTGCGCTTCTTCCGTGCGGCCCTTGCGGATCAACCACAGCGGGGATTCAGGCACACCGAACCGGAAGGTGAAAATCAGCAGAGAAGGGGCGGCGCTGATGATCAGCATATAGCGCCATGCATTGGGCCCCAGGTCGCGCAGCAAGAAACCCGCCGCATACGAGCAGGCATAACCCGCCACCCATGCGATGGCCATGATGCTCAACAAGCGGCCACGGAACCGAAGGGGAGAAAGCTCTGTCAGCAGCGCTTTGCTCACGACGTAATCGAATCCGAGCACCATGCCCAAAGCGAATCGCAGAATGAGCAGCTGCCACGCTTCCGTGACGAAATACTGCGCAATGGAGAGCACCGCCGCAAACAGCATATCCCACGCAAATATTTTCTTCCGGCCGATGCGGTCCACGATGACGCCGGAAACGAGGCTGCCCAGGAACAGGCCGGCCAATGCGGCACCGCCCAGCAATCCCATCCAAATCGCATTGAGATGCAGGGGAATGGCAGCCAAGGCGATGGCCAGGCCAATAATCCCCAATTCAAAGCCATCGGCGAATTGCCCTCCGCAAGCTGACGAGCCGACATGGAGATGAAAACGGCGAAAGGGCACGTTTTCAAAGGGGGTCATTTGACCGGTTGCTGGCACACTCAAGATTTGTCTCCTTGGATTTCGGCTGGGCCGTAGTGGGAGCAAATCCTAGGCTTCACAAAAAGCACGGTCTATAATTTACACCATAGTATTAATTATTCTTATATAAATACCCGCCAAATCCTTGGTCTCCCCCATGAACACACTCTTGATCCTCAAGACCGGCTCGACCTTTCCAGCCCTGGCACAGACGCTGGGCGACTTCGACGACTGGATCAGCGG
This sequence comes from Acidovorax sp., assembly GCA_047601665.1. Taxonomy (GTDB): domain Bacteria; phylum Pseudomonadota; class Gammaproteobacteria; order Burkholderiales; family Burkholderiaceae_C; genus JASGIT01. The sequence goes on along the minus strand of JASGIT010000001.1, from coordinate 2,880,935 downwards.
CGGCCTGGACACATCCGCGTTCGACATCCGAGTGGTCGATGCCCGGAGCGATCCATTGCCGCCGCTGCAGGGCCTCGCCGGCGTGGTCATCACCGGCTCGCACGCCATGGTCAGTGAACGTGCGCCCTGGAGCGAGGCTGCGGCCCGTTGGCTGCGCGGCGCGGTGCAGGCCGGCTTGCCGGTGCTGGGCATCTGCTACGGCCACCAGTTGCTGGCCCATTGCCTGGGTGGTGAGGTCGGCTACCACCCGGCCGGCATCGAGATCGGCTCGGTGGAAGTGCAGTTGCAGCCGGCGGCCAGCGGAGACCCCGTGCTGGGCGAACTACCGCCAGCGTTCCCCGCCCAGGTCGTGCACCGGCAATCCGTGCGCAGGCTGCCAGCGGGCGCCGTGCTGCTCGCGGGCAGCGCCCATGAGCCACACCAGGCCTTTCGCGTGGGCGCTGCGGCCTGGGGCGTGCAGTTCCACCCCGAGTTCAGCGCGCAAGCCATGCGCGCCTACATTGACGCATTGGCCCCGGAGCTCACGGAGGAAGGGCATGACCCTCAGGCGCTGGGCGCCCAGGTGGTCGATACGCCGGCTGCCTCGCGCCTTCTGCGCAGCTTCGCGCGCCACGTGCAACAAGTCAGCCGCCTGCCGCCGTCTGTTTAGCCCAGTCGGCCATCTGGCGCTGCCACGTGCGCAAGGCCGGTGCCGGATGCGCATCGGCGCTGGCGATCAGGTGGTTCAGCAACGCCTGCTGCTCGGCGCTGGGCTTGTCGGGGAACACGGGGCGCACGATCACCACCTGGTCAGGCCGCGCGCCCTTGTGCCCGCGCGCGGCGAAGCCCTGGCCCGCCAGCGTGTACTGCACATGGCCCTGCCGCAGCTTGAGCGGGCGCGGGCCGGCCAGGGTGGGCACGGGCACTTCGTGGCCCGCGATCCAGGCAAAGCCGTTCACCGGTACTTCGCAGCGCAGCGTGCCGTCGGCGTCGAGGTGGAAGAAGGGGTGCTCCAGCCATTCGACACGAATGTCCAGGTCGCCCGGCGGCGCACTGCTGCCTGCGCGCGTGCGGGCCACGTGCAGGTGGTCGCCCGGGCGCAGGCCGGGCGGGATGCGCACCTTCACGTTGTAGGCGTGCACGCAGCTGCCGCTGCCCGCGCAGCTGGGGCATTCGCAGCGCACCTGGCCGGTGCCCCCGCAAGCGGTGCAAGTCACGCGCTCGTCAAGCCAGACGAAGAAGCCGCGCCGCGTCTGCCAGCCCCGGCCATCGCATTGCGGGCAACGCCCGGGCGAGCCCTCGCCACTGCCGCCGCAATCGCCGCAGGGCTGCGAGACACGGCCATGCAGCGTCTTGATACAGCCCGCCGCCGCTTCTTCGAGCGTGAGGCGCACGCGGCGGCTGATGGGGCGGCGGGGTGGTTCACGGGGTTCTTCCCGTGCCTCCTCCTGCGGCGCTTTCCGCGCTTTGGGCGGGGGTTCGGCGGGCGCCGCGGCAGGCTTCGCAGGCTTGGCCGATTCGGCAAAAGGCTCCCAGTCCGCCGGCTCGGCAAAGCCCGCGTCGCGGATGGCGTTGAAGGCGCGGTTGATGCGCTGCATCCGCGCCACTGCCTCGGCGCTGGGGTTGCGGTCAGGGTGCCACTGCGAGGCCAGGCGGCGCCAGGCGGCGCGTATTTCGCGCTCGGTGGCGGTGTCGGTCAGGCCCAGTTCGGCAAAGGCGCTGGCGCTGCTCATGGGCGGTGGCTGCCATGGAGGGCCGGTTGGAAATGGCTACGGATCAGCATGGCCGCCATTGTGCCGCCCGGCGCGGGCCCGCCCGCCCCCTCACACGGCCGTTGCAGGCGCCTGCACGCAGGCCGGCAGGGCGGCGCTGCGCAGCTTGCCGGGGTTGAGCAGGTGGAACGGGTCCAGCTCGGCCTTGGTCTGCAGCAGCGCGGGGTCCAGCTGGTTGTTGGCCTTGCCGTCTTCCACGACGTAGACGTGCGGGTTGTTGATCTGCACGCCGTGCTTGCGGTAGATGTCCATGATGGCGTCGAGCCGCTCGGGCGAGGTGAAGCGCACCAGCTCCAGCCCGCTGCAATTGAACGCTCCCTCCTTGGTGCGCAGGAATTCCAGGTGGAACAGGACCTCGTCGCCCAGCTCGCCGCGCAGCGCCTGCAACTGCTCGGCAAACCGCCCCGGCGTGTAGCCGGTCTGCAGGTAGGTCAGCCCCTTGTCCACCTTCAGCGCGTGCAGGGTGGTGTGGTTCCAGCAGTATTCGATCAGCGACTTGTATCCGCCGGCGGGCGGCTGCGCGGACCACTGGCCGCGCGCGCAGTAGCCGAGGGTGCCGCCGTGGCGGTCGAGCAACAGTTGCATGGCCTCCTCGGCCTCCGGCGCGATCAGCAGGATGACCGCGTGGCAGCCTGCGGGCAGGTGGTCGTCCAGGCTGGTGAAATAGGCCGGGATGGGGGCGGCCATCAGGCTCAGCTCCTTCTTGCGCATACCCGGCGCGTTGCCCACCTGCTGGGCGAAGGCCAGCGCCGCGTCGAAGCCCGCGAACGTGGCGATGCATTCGGTCCAGTCCGTCGCCTCGGTCAGCGCCACCTCCAGCTCCAGCACGATGCCGGTCGTACCGTAGGTGTGGTGCAGGCGCATGGCCTCGGCGCCGCGCAGCTCCAGGATGCGCGGCTGCGGCTCCACCGTCATCACGCGCGCGGCCAGTACGTTGCCGGGGGCGGCCAGCGGCCCGTAGGTGATGGAGCCCGCGCCGCCGAAGCCGCCGCCGAACAGGCCGCCCAGCGTGGCGCTGCGGTAGGTGGAGGGCAGCCAGCGCAGCTCCTGCCCCTGCGCGCGCGCCAGCTGGTCGAAGTCCGCCAGCCGAATGCCGGCCTGCGCGCGGCCCGCACTGCCGCGCACCCAGCACAGGCGGTCGTAGTTGCTCAGGTCCAGAATCACGCCGCCATGCAGGGGCGTGCTCTGGCCATAGTTGCCCGTGCCGCTGCCGCGCACGGTCACGGGCACGCCGGCCTGGGCGCAGTGAGCCACGACGGCGGCGATCTCGGCCTCGGTGCGCGGGCGCACCGCGATGTCGCCGCGCTTGCCCTGCAGGGCCTGCTTGAGCACGGGGCTGAACCAGGAAAAGTCCTGGGACAGGCGCGCGACCTTCAGGGAGTCGGTAATCCAGTCCAGCGCGGGCAAAGCCTGCGGCAACTGGCTGCTGATCTGGGCAATCGGGTTGGAGTCCATAGGGTGTGCCATTTCAAAAAAATCAGTCATGGCCGGATTCGCTGGCGTGCCAGCGGCCCAGCGCCTGGCGCGTGCACCAGGCCATGAGCACGAACAGGGCCACGCCGGTCAGCGAGATCAGCAGCAGCGCGGCGAACATGCGCGGAATGTCGAGTTGAAAGCCCGCCTGCAGGATCTGGTAGGCCAGCCCCGCGCCCTGCCCGCCCGTGCCCGCGACGAACTCGGCCACCACGGCGCCGATCAGCGCCAGCCCGCAGGAGATGCGCAGCCCGCCGAAGAAGTACGGCAGCGCGCTCGGGATGCGCAGGCGCACCAGCACCTGCAGGCGCGTGGCGCGGTTGAGCTTGAAGTAGGCCAGCAGGTCCGGCTCCACGCTGCGCAGGCCCAGCGTGGTATTGCTGATGATGGGGAACAGCGCTACCAGCGCCGCGCAGATCACCATGGAGAGCACCGGGTCCTTGACCCAGATGATGATGAGCGGCGCCACGGCCACGATGGGCGTGACCTGCAGCAGCACGGCGTAGGGGAACAGCGCCGTCTCGATCAGCCGGCTCTGGACGAACAGGAAGCTGATGAGCACCCCGATCACCGTGGCCAGCGCAAAGGCCAGCAGCGTGATCTTGACGGTGACCCACAGCGACCAGCCCAGCGGCGCCCCGTCGCGGATCAGGGTCTGCAGCATCAGCACGGGCGACGGCACCAGGTAGGGCGGCAGCTCCAGCACCGTCACCACGGCCTGCCAGACGATGAGCAGCACCACGCCCACCAGCGCGGGCAGCAGCACGCGCTGCACCCGGGGCTGCAGCAGCCACGGCGTGGGGCGCGGCGCGGGCTTGGCGGCCCGCGCCGCTTCGGGCGCCTTGATGGAGGAAGCAGGCAGGGCCGTCGTCATGGCAGGCTCTCCTCGGCCCAGGCGCTGGCGCGCAGCAGGCTGGCCTGCAGTTGCTGGGCGTACTGGCCGAATTCGGCGCTCAGCATGAAATCCGACGTGCGCGGATAGGGGGCGTCGATGCGGAACTCCTCGACGACGCGGCCCGGGCGGGCCGCCATCATCACCACGCGGCTGGAGAGGAACACCGCCTCGTGGATGGAGTGGGTCACGAAGATCACCGTGAGCTTCTTCTTGTGCCACAGCGCCAGCAGGTCGGCGTCAAGCTTGTGGCGCGTGATTTCGTCGAGCGCGCCGAAGGGCTCGTCCATCAGCAGCAGGTCGGGCTCCGTCACCAGGCCGCGCGCGATCGAGACGCGCATCTGCATACCGCCCGACAGTTCGCGCGGCAGGGCCTGGGCGAAGCGCGCCAGGCCCACCAGCGCCAGCGCCTCGGCCACGCGCGCATCGGCCTCGGCCCGCGCCACGCCCGCCAGGTCGAGCGGCAGGCGCACGTTGGCCTGCACGCTGGACCAGGGCATCAGCGTGGGCTGCTGGAACACGAACGCCATCTTCTTGCCGCTGCCGGGCAGCGCCTGCACGGGCTTGCGCCACAGCAGCAGCCGCCCGTCGCTGGGCTCCAGCAGGCCCGCCACCATCTTGAGCAGGGTGCTCTTGCCGCAGCCGGACGGCCCCAGCAGCGTGACGAACTCACCCTCTTCGATGCGCAGGTCGACGGGCAGCAGCGCCTGCGTGCCGCCGGGGTAGGTTTTTTCGGCGGACAGCACCTCCACCGCGGGGGCGGGCGCCGCCGGGTTGCCGGCGTCCGTCATGGCAAAACCTTGACGTTCTGGATCAGGCCCAGCGTGTAGGCCTCGGACTGCTTCACCTTGGCCGGGTCGATCAGCCTGGCGCTGACGAGAAAGTCGTAGCTGGCCTTCACGCGCGCCTCGGTCATCGCGCCGATGCCGAGCTTGGCCGCGTCGCCGCCGGTGACCATGCCCATTTCCTTGAGCCTGGCCACGCTGTAGGCCAGTTGCTCGTCGGTCATGTTGGGGTTGTCCTTCTTGATGAGCGCATTGCCGGGCGCGGGGTCGGCAAGGTAGCTCTTCCAGCCTTCCATGCTGGCCTGGAGGAACGCCTCGACCGCCTTGCGGCGCTCCTTCACCGTCTTGTCCATGCAGGAGATGGTGGTGGCGTAGGCCGGAAAGCCCTGGTCGCTGAACATCAGCACGTTGGCCTTGACTCCGGCCTTCTGGATGGCGAAGGGCTCGGACGTCAGGTAGCCCTGCTGGGCGGAGTTCTTGTCCACCAGGAACGGCTGGATGTTGAAGGTATAGGGGCGTGTCTGCGCATCGGTGAAGCCATAGCGGGCCTTGAGCCAGGGCCAGAAGCCGCGGTACGCGGACGAGGCGATCAGGATCGTCTTGCCCTTGAGGTCCTCGAACTTCTTCACGTCCTCGTGCGCGATCAGCACCTGCGGGTCTTTCTGAAACACCGCGGCCACGGTGGTCACGGGCACGCCGCCCTCGCGCATCTGCACCATCTGCAGGTCGCTGGAGCCCATGACGCAATCGGCCTGGCCCGCGGCCATCATCTGCGTGGTGTTGACCTGGGGGCCGCCCATCTTGATGCTGACGTCCAGGCCCCGCTTCTTGTACAGGCCCGTGGCCATGGCCTGGTAGAAGCCGCCGTGCTCGGCCTGGGCGTACCAGTTGGTCAGGTAGACGAATTTTTCCTCGGCGCGGCTGGCGCCGTTCAGGCCGCAGGCCAGCACGGCGGCGCAGGCCAGGGGGTGGAGAAGGCGGGCGGGTTTCATCATGGCGGGGCTCCAGAGGTAAAAAACAAGAATTCAGGCCAGGGCGGGCTCCACATGCCCCTGGTGCTGGGCGCGGCCCCAGGTGGCTTCCGGACGGCTGGCCCACTGCAGCGCGTGCAGTTCGGCAATGGCGTCGGCCCAACTGCGCGCCAGGGAATCCAGGATGGCCTGGCCCTGCTCCGCCGTGGCGGGCGTGGGGTCGCCGATCACGCCGCTGGGGCCGAAGTCGCGCGCGGTCCAGGCGCAGGCCGGGCGACCATCGGGCGACAGCAGGCGGGACGGGAAGGCCGGCGGGTAGTTGGCGACGGCGCGCTCCATGTGCACGGTCTCGGGGGCCAGCGCCAGCATCAGCGCGGTTTCGGCATGGCCCGCGTGCATGGCCAGCTGTTTTTCCTGCGCCGACAGGTACTGGCCCGCCACGTGCGGCACGCGCCAGGTGAAGCTGGGCACGACGATGAAGTCGCCGTGGCGCAGGCGCAGCTCGCGCGCGGCGATCTCCAGCACCTGGGGCTGGCCGCCGTGGCCGTTGACGAACAGCAGCTTGCGAAAGCCCGCGCGGTAGACCGACTCGCCGATCTCGTTGATGGTGGCCAGCAGCGTCTCGCCGCCGAGCGTCACCGTGCCCGGAAAGTGCAGGTGCTCTTCCGACTTGCCGTAGACGATGGGCGCCATGGCATAGGCCGGCACCTCGGGCGGCAGCAGCGCCATGGCGTGGCCCACGACGCCGGCGGCGATGGTCGAGTCCACCGCGCAGGGCAGGTGCGGGCCGTGCTGCTCGATGGCGCCCACGGGCAGCACGATGACGGTGTTGGCCTTGTCGGGCAGCGCCGCGACGTCCGTCCAGCTCAGGTAGGGCAGGAAACGGTGGGCAGGGGTGTAGCCGTGCAGCATGGGGAATCTCCAGGATGGGGTCAGCGCAGGGGCAGGTAGGCCGTGGCCTCCACCTCGATCAGGATGTCCGGCGTGGGCAACATGCCCGCCACCTCGACCACGGTGGAGGCCGGCGGCTCGCCGGGAAAGAACTGCCGCCGCACGCGGCTGTACTGCGGAAAGTGGTCGAGGTCGCGGAAGTACTGCACGAGCTTGAACACGTCGGCCATCTGCCCGCCCGCCGCCTCCACCGTCTGGCGGATGCGGTCCAGCACCCACCAGCTCTGGGCCAGGATGGGGCCTTCCTTGATGTCGGCGCTGAACTCGCCCGTGCGGCCGATGCGCTCGGCGGCCTCGGGCGGGATGTCGTCGTAGCCGCGCACGATGCGGTTGGCGCCAGGGTCCACCGCGATCACGCCGGACAGGAAGATGAAGTCGCCCGCGCGGCGCCAGGCCGCGTAGCGCGCCAGGGGCTGGGCGATGCCGGGGGTTGGGGTGCTCATGCGGTGCTCCGTTCAGTGCAAGGAGTAAGCCAGGACGCCGGCGGCTCGCCGTGGCGCACGCGGCCCGCGCGCACCACCACGCGGCGCTGGCTGCGGGAAGGAAAGCCGCACGCGCCGGCCTGGGGAAAGAGGACCAGGTCCGCCGCCGCACCGGCCTGCAGCGGCAGTTGCGCGCCGCCGCCCAGCCAGTCGGCGCGGCACACGCTGTCGCTCCAGGCATCGAAGGCCGGATGCAGCTGCGCCGCCGCCACGCCGGTGGCCAGCGCCTCCAGCGGGTCGAAGCTGCCGAGCGGACAGAACGGGTCCTGCACGTTGTCGCTGGCCACCAGCACGGGAATGCCGCGCGCCCTGGCCTCCTTGACCAGGGTCAGGCCGCGCTGGCGCGGCGTGCGGCCCGTTTGCGCGTCCTGCAGCAGCAGGTTGGTGACCGGCAGCGTGACCAGGGTGATGGGCGCCTGCGCCACCGCGTCCAGCGTGCGCAGGGCCTGATCGGGCGGCTGCGCGGCCAGCGCGCAGTTGTGGCCGCAGACCACGCGCCCGCCGAAGCGCAGCTCGCGCAGCAGGGCCGCCGTGGTGGCCAGCCCTTGCGCGGCGGGGTTGAGTTCCTCGTCCACGTGCAGGTCCACATCGAGGCCATGCCGCTGCGCGGCCTCCAGCAGGTTGCGCAAGGCCGGGGCGCTCCAGTTGGAGGAATGGACGAACCCGCCCAGCAAGGCGCCGCCGCCGCCCGCGGCCACCTGCGCCGCCAGCCGCAGGGCCGTGGCGCGGTCTTCATACAGGTGCAGGGGCACGAGGCTGACGCGCTCCAGCGTCAGCCGGCCCGCCCACTCCTGGGCCAGTGCGCCCAGCACGTTCCAGGCCACGGGCACGGCGTCCGGCTCCCACCAGTCGCAGTGGCTGCGCGCATGGGCCACGCCCGCTTCCCAGGCCCATTGCAGGCCCTGCTCCGCGCGGCGGCGCACGTCCGCGGGCGTCCAGTGCGCGCGGTCGGCCATCATGGCGTCGATCGCGGCCAGCAGGCCGGGGCGCACCTCGCCCATGCGCTCCAGCGTGAAGGCCTTGTCCAGGTGCAGGTGCGCATCCACCAGGGCAGGCAGTACCAGCGCGCCTTGCAGGTCCCAGACCTGCGCGCCGGCAGCGGGTGGATGCGCGCAGGGTTCGGCGGTGATGGCCGCGATGCGGCCCGCGGCGATCTCGATGCGCGCCAGCGCGGCCTCGGCGGAGATGCCCAGGCCAGCCAGCAGCCAGCGCGGCAGGCGCGCGTTGCGCAGCGTCAGAGGGGGTGCGTTCACCATCGCCGCGCCTCAGGCAAAACGGCGCATGGCCTGGCCCACGCGCTCCTTGAAGGACTGGAGCCGGGGCGGGGTCGCCACGTTCATGTGGTAGTAGGCGTGGTAGTCGATGCGCGCCTTGCCGCCGGTCAGGATGCGCAGGTAGCGCGTGATGCACTTGCGCGGCGGGTCGCCCATGAACAGCGCCGTCCAGCGCGGCCTGCCGTAGGTGACCACGGCGGCGATGCGCTTGAGGTGCGTGAGCGCGGGCTTGACGTTCTTCGGGTCGCTGATGTCGAAGGCCACGCCCGGCATGAGCACGCGGTCGAAAAAGCCCTTGAGCATGGCCAGCAGGCCGAAGCACCAGGTCGGAAAGCAGAACACCACGGCCTCGGCCCACAGCAGCCGGTCCACGTATCGCTGCACCGGAATCCGGTTGTGCGGCACCTCGTGGTAGCCCAGGCGCTCCTCGCGCGACATCACGGGGTTGAAGCCCTCGGCATACAGGTCGCAGTCGTCGACCTCATGGCCGGCGGCGCGCAGCTGCCGCACCACTTCCGCGTGCAGCGCCGCCTGGTAGCTGGTTTCCACGGGGTGCGAAAAAATCACGAGCACACGCATGGCGCCGCCCTCCTCACAGGTCCAGCGTCAGCGTCGCGCTGCGGCTGCCCGCGCAGCACAGCGCCACGTGCGTGCCGCGCTCTTCCTCGGTCAGGCAGCGGTCACGGTGCTCGGGCGCGCCGTCGAGCCAGCGGGTGACGCAGGTGCCGCAAATGCCCTGCTCGCACACGGTGTCGATGGCGACGCCGGCCAGTTGCAGCACGTCGGTCAGGCTCTCCCCGGGCGCCACCGGCAGGCGCAGGCCCTGGCGGTGCAGCACGAGTTCAAAGCCTTGTTCCACGGGCGTCGCAAGGGATTGCGGGGCGCTGGCTTGCATGGTTAACCCTTTGATTTGATCGATTGGTCAAACCAATGCAAGCAGCGTGCCAGATCACACGCCAGGAGGGGAACCGCCCCGCCGCGCGGGGTTGTGCCCTAGATTGGTGCCAGCCCGCAGCCCAGCAGCACGGAATGGGTGAGTTCGCGGGCCAGATGGTCGCGGTCCATGGGCGCATCGGCGGGCAGGCCGAGCATGACCCGGGCCTGCACCGCGTAGTCGGCATAGTGCTGGGTCATGCCCCAGATCTGCATCAGCAGCACGCGGCTGTCGAGCCTGCGCACGCGCCCCTGCGCCACCCATTGGTCGATCAGGTCCACCTTGCGCTGCATGGAGCGCATCGCCATGGGCCAGTATTTGTCCAGCCGCTGGCCGCCGCCCAGCACCTCGTTGGTGTAGATGCGCGAGAGCGCGGGGTTGTCCAGCGCGTAGTCCAGCTTGCGCCGCACGTAGTGGCCCAGAATCCGCGCCGGGTCGTCGAGCGCCGGGTCGAACGCGAACGCCTCCGCCCAGCCTTCCAGAATCGAATACAGCAGTTCGTCGTACAGCGCCTGCTTGCTGGCGATGTAGTAGTTGAGTTGCGGCTTGGTCAGCCCCGCGCCCTCCGCGATCGCCTGGGTCGAGGCCCCCTTGAAGCCGTGGCGGCTGAACTCCGCGACCGCCGCGGCGCGGATGGCGGCCAATATCTGCTCGCGGCTGCGGCGGATGGCGGGTGCGTGCGTCACTCCCGGCGCTCCGTTCACACGCCCTTGTTGCGCATCCAGTCCGCCGTGCCCATGAAGCTCTCTTTCAGCCGCGCGCGCAGCGGTTCGGGCACGCCGGTTTCGCCCATGGCCTGGTCCATGCAGGCGACCCACTGGTCGCGCTCCTGGATGCCGATGGAAAACGGCATGTGCCGCATCCGCAGGCGCGGGTGGCCGAAGCGCTCCTGGTAATGCTGCGGCCCGCCCAGCCAGCCGCAGAGGAACCAGAACAGCTTCTGCCGCGCATTCGCCAGGCTGCTGCCGTGCGCGGCGCGCAGGGCGGCGTAGGCGGGCTCCAGGTCCATCAGGTCGTAGAAGCGCTCCACGAGCGCGTGGACCCGGTCTTCGCCGCCGATCAGTTCAAACGGGGTCTCGCGCGGGGTCGGCTCGGAAGGCTTGGGAATCAACATGCCCGTCATTGTGCCGCCCGGCGCAAGGTGTCCGACACCGGGCGGCGCAGCACTTCGCGCAGGCCCCACCAGCCCGCCAGCAGCGCCAGCACCGCGCCCGCCGCGCCGCCCGCGAGCGGCACCCAGGCCGGGGCCGTCCAGGCGAAATCGAACACGTAGCGCGCCAGCGCCCAGCCCACCGCCACGGCCACGACGCTGGCCAGCACGCCCGCCAGCAGGCCCACGCCCGCAAGCTCCGCGCGCTGCACCTGGCGCAGCAGGCTGGCGCGCGCGCCCACGGCGCGCATGATGGCGAATTCGCGCGCGCGCTCCTCGCGCGTGGCCGTCACGGCGGCGAACAGCACCACCAGCCCGGCGGCGAGCGTGAAGCCGAACAAAAATTCCACCGCGCGGATCACCTGGTCGAGCACGCGCTGCACCTGGGCAAGGGTGCTGCTCATGTCCACGTTGGTGATGTTCGGGAATTGGCGCACCAGCGCGTTGTCGAAGCCGGCCTCGCCAGGCGCGCGGTAGGCGGCCAGGTAGGTCACGGGCCAGTCGGGGCTGACGCGGGCCACCGGGTACATCACGAAGAAGTTGGCGCGCATGGAGCCCCAGTCCACCTTGCGCAGGCTGGTGATGCGCGCATCGCTCTGCACGCCGCCGATGTCGAAGCGCAGCGTGTCGCCCAGCTTCAGGCCCAGGGTCTGGGCGATGCCCTCCTCCACGCTGATGGCGCCCTGCTCGTCGGGCGTCCAGCGGCCCGCGACGACGGGGTTGTGCGCGGGCGCCTCCGCCGCGTTGGAGAGGTTGAATTCGCGGTCCACCAGCCGCTTGGCGCGGTCTTCGGCGTAGTCGGCGGGGCTGACGGCGCGGCCATTCACGGCGACGAGGCGGCCCCGGATCATCGGGTACCAGTCGTAGCGCTGCACGCCCGCCTGGTGCAGCGCCTGCTGGAAGCCCTGGGCCTGGTCGGGCATGACGTTGATGACGAAGCGGTTGGGCGCGTCGGGCGGCGTGGCGCGGCGCCAGCTGCTGATGAGGTCGGTGCGCAGCAGCACCAGCAGCACCAGCGCGAGCAGGCCCACGGCCAGGCTGCTGACCTGCACCACGGCGTAGGCCGGGCGCGCGGCGATCTGGCGCGTGGCCAGCACCAGCCAGCGCGGGGCCGTGGCCTCGTTCACGCTGGCGCGCAGCAGCCGCACCGCCACCCACGCCAGCCCCGCGAACAGCAGCACCGCGCCCGCGAAGCCGCCCACGGCGATCAGGCCCAGGGTGCGGTCGCTGCTCACGGCCAGCAGCAGCGCCGCGAAGCCCGCCACGCCCAGGCCCAGCACCGCCAGCGACGCGGGCTTGAGCGCGCCCAGGTCGCGCCGCATCACGCGCAGCGGCGGCACCTGGGCCAGTTGCAGCACGGGCGGCAGGCCGAAGGCGAACAGCAGCGTGAGCCCCAGCCCCATGCCCAGCGCCACGGGCCACAGGCTGGGCGCGGGCAGCGCGGCCTCCACCAGCCCGGCCAGCAGCAGCACGAAGAGGTAATGCACGCCAAAGCCGATCAGCACGCCCAACGCGCTGGCCGCGAGGCCGACAAGCGCGAATTCCGCCACGTAGGCCAGGGCGATGGTGCGCTGGCTCTGGCCCAGCACGCGCAGCAGGGCGGCGGCGTCGAGGTGGGCGTTGGCGAAGCCGCGCGCGGCCAGCGCCACGGCCACGGCGGACAGCAGCGCGGCCAGCAGGGCCACGAGGTTGAGGAACTGCTGCGCGCGGTCCAGCGTCTTGCGCATTTCGGGCTGGCCGCTGTCGAGCGATTCGACGCGCACGCCGTGGATGCCGGGCTGGCCCACCTGCGCCTTGGCCCAGGCGTTGAAGGTCTTGACGGCGGCGGGGTGGTCGCCCGCCACGGCGAAGCGGTAGGTCAGGCGGCTGGCGGGCTGCACGAGGCCGGTGGCGGGCAGGTCGGCGGCGTTGACCATCACGCGCGGCGCGAAGCTCATGAAGCCCGCGCCCCGGTCGGGTTCGATGGCGATGAGGCGGGCGATGCGGAATTCGGCGTCGCCCAGCAGCAGCGTGTCGCCCATCTTCAAGGCCAGGGCGTCGAGCAAAGGCGCGTCCACCCAGGCTTCGCCGCGCTGGGGAATGGCGCGCGTGGGCGCATCGGGCGCGCCCGGCGCATCGGCCACGCGCAGGCTGCCGCGCAGGGGGTAGCCCGGCTCCACGCTCTTGAGGGCGACGAGGTGCGTGGCGCCGCCCTGGCCGTCCGGCGCGCGGGCCATGGTGGGAAAGCCGATAGTCGTCGCCGTGCGCAGGCCCAAGGCGCGGGCCTGGTCCGCGAAGGCGGCGGGGGTGGGGTTGTCGCTGGCGATGACGGCGTCGCCGCCCAGCAGCTGCAGGGCGTCGCGCTGCAGGCCGCCCTGCAGCCGGTCGGCGAAGAAGCCCACAGAGGTCAGGGCCGCCACGGCGAGGGTGACGGCGACCATGAGCAGGCGCAGTTCGCCCGCGCGCAGGTCGCGCCAGAGGGTGCGCCAGGCCAGAGGAAAGAAGGTCATGTCAAAAATGATAGCTGCTGGCGCTTATTCCATAGGGGCCAGAGGCTCATTTGCATGGTGAACGCTTCACCGTGTGTTTCGCGGGCATGGGTCAAGTTCCATGAAAAACAACGCAGCGCCGGGTAACGCTGGGTGCATATGCATTAGCATGCACGCGCATGCTAACAGGAGCCTCTATGTCGTGGAGCCGTCAAACCAGCACTCTTGAATCGCTGATGGTTGCCGCCTTGAAGGAACAGAAAGTACTGAGCCTTCCTGAAATTGTCCAGGAAATTCTGAAGCGCAACCCCGAAGCCTTCACGGGCCAGACACCCACAAATTCCCTGTACTCGATTGTCTATCGCCGCGAGAAATCCCGCATTGAGAGTGGTAAGCCTGCCCTATTTTTCACCGAAAAAGTGAGAAATGTGGTTCTGTATTCTCTCAACCCTGAAAATCAAGAATTCCCATGAAAAAGGCTCCCCACGCCATTCCCTACCAGGGCAGCAAAAGAAAATTGGCAGAAGACATTTTGTCGTACATGGATTTTCCTATCGACACCCTCTACGAGCCATTTGTCGGCTCTGGTGCGATCACATTGGCTGCCGCAGCCAATGGAAAAGCAGGAAGATATGTCATTGCCGACAAGCTGGAGCCGCTGGCAGCGCTATGGGATTTGATGATCAATGAACCTTTTCGCCTGAATGAGGAATATTCCACGCTCTGGAACGAACAGCTTGAAGCGCCTGCCACCTACTTCAAGAAAGTTCGGGACGACTTCAACAAGACGCATTCACCCTCCGCATTGCTTTACCTGATTGCCCGCTGCGTCAAAAATGCCGTCCGCTTCAACAATCAGGGGGATTTCAACCAAGGCCCTGACAATCGTCGTCTTGGCATAAAACCAGCAAAGCTCAAAAAGGAAGTCGCTTTAATCTCCCAACTTCTGAAGGGAAAAATTACAATCATTGGCGGGGATTTTCGCCAGGCCATCGCCAACGCCACGTCAAGTGATTTGATTTACATGGACCCGCCATGGCAAGGCACGAGTGGCAAACAGGATTCACGATATGCCCATTTGCTCAATCTTGATGAACTCATCGAGGCTCTGCACCACTTGAACCAGAAAAATGTGCCGTTCATGTTGAGTTTTGACGGCACTTGCGGCGACAAATCCTATGGCAAGGAGTTGCCTGCATTTCTGAATCTGGAAAAAGTGGGGCTGCATGCTGGCCGCTCCGCGCAGGCAATCTTGCTCGGTCGCGACGATATAACGGTCGAATCGCTCTACCTCTCCCCGGCTCTTCTTGCAAAAACAAAAAGGGCGACAAACAAAAAGTCTGTCGCCCAGCTTGATCTGTTGGCTGCCTGAATTATTTCAATCGCTTTTTTATTTCATCCTGAATCGTAGAGCCTTCTTTGGCGGCTCTATTCTTCAGTTCTTCGTAAACAACCACCTCCGCCCCGGAGAAAGTGAGATCAATCCGCCGCTCCTGCCTCATTGCAACATGGGCATAACGCTCCGGGTATGCCCAATAACAGGTTTGACAAACGGCAATATCCTTGTTTGCCAGAAAATTCTGGCAATGCTCGCAAGCCCAGGATTTTTGCCGTTGTGCCGCGCCAGACAACAGCATGAAATCCGCCGGTTCTCTGTCGGCGCCCTTACCATCCCCTGCAATGCGGTAGGGAATCCGGTGGTCTATTTGTAGGTGCGATGCATCATACTGCTCAGTGCTGATAGAGCACCTGGAGCCGAATTTCTCAATCAGTGCCTTCTTGAGCTGCTTGGGGAGGATTTTTCTCCCGCCAAGCTTTCCGTCCTCAATCAAAGAAGGGTCTCCAAACCGATAGGCTCCGATTTTCCTTCCTGTACTGTCCTCCACTGTGAAAGTTTCTAACGGAATGCCTTGATCCCGCACGTCACCTGCAGCGCGTGGCGGGTGGTTGTATCCGTAGGTGTTTTTCAGTTCTTCGGTAGTGACGAACTCATGCGCGATGATATGGTCGATGACTACCTTGGCACGGTGGGCTGTCACTTTGCGTGCGGCTTCAAGCAACTTGGGGTCCATCGCCTTTCCAGACATATTCACCTATTTGCAATGGGGCGCTCAAATCAGCGCACACGCATCCCGGGCATAGCCCCCGCCACCGGCTCCAGCACGTAGATGCCGGGCTGGGCCTTTTCATCCGTATGGCTGCTGGCGGCCAGCACCATGCCTTCGCTCACGCCGAACTTCATCTTACGCGGCGCGAGGTTGGCGACCATCACCGTGTGCTTGCCCACGAGGTCGGCGGGCTGGTACATGCTGGCGATGCCGCTGAACACGTTGCGCGTGCGGCCCTCGCCCACGTCGAGCGTGAGTTGCAGCAGCTTGGTCGAGCCTTCGACGGCCTTGCATTCCACGATCCTGGCGATGCGCAGATCGATCTTGGCGAAGTCGTCGATGGAGATGGTAGGTGCGATCTCTTCCCCGCCGGGCAGCACGACCGGGGCGGCAGGCGGCTCGAACAGCGCGTCCAGTTGCTTCACGTCCACGCGCTGCATCAGGTGCTGGTAGGCGCCAATGGCGTGGCCCGCGCCCAGCAGGCGGTCGGCGTCGGCAAAGGCCAGCGGCGGCACGTTCAGGAACGCTTCGACCTCCGCGGCCACGGCGGGCAGCATGGGCTTGAGGTAGAGGGTCAGCAGGCGGAAGGCTTCGATGCATGCGGTGCACACGTCGTGCAGGCGCGCTTCCTGCCCCTCCTGTTTGGCCAGTTCCCAGGGCTTGTTGGCGTCCACGTAGGCGTTCACGCGGTCGCATAGCAGCATGGTGTCGCGCGCGGCGCGGGCGGTGTCGCGGGCCTCGTAGGCGGCGGCGATGGCGGGGGCCTGCGCGCGCAGGTGGGCCAGCAGTTCCTGGCCGTCCGCGCTCACCGTGCCCAGCTGGCCGCCGAAGCGCTTGGCGATGAAGCCCGCCGCGCGGCTGGCGATGTTGACGTATTTGCCGATCAGGTCGGAGTTCACGCGCAGCATGAAATCCTCGGGGTTGAAGTCGATGTCTTCGTTTTTGCCGTTGAGCTTGGCGCCCAGGTAGTAGCGCAGCCATTCAGGGTTCATGCCCAGGCTCAGGTACTTGAGCGGATCGAGGCCGGTGCCGCGGCTCTTGCTCATCTTCTCGCCGTTGTTCACGGTCATGAAGCCGTGCACGCAGATCTTGGTCGGCGTCTTGCGGCCGCTGAACTTGAGCATAGCGGGCCAGAACAGCGTGTGGAAGGTGATGATGTCCTTGCCGATGAAGTGGTACTGCTCCAGCGCCGGGTCGGCCATGTAGGCGTCGTAGTCCTCGCCGCGTGTTTCGAGCAGGTTTTTCAGCGACGCGAGGTAGCCCACGGGCGCGTCGAGCCAGACGTAGAAGTATTTGCCGGGCGCGCCGGGGATTTCGATGCCGAAGTACGGCGCGTCGCGGCTGATGTCCCAGTCGTCCAGGCCCTCGCTGGTGGTGCCGTCGGGGTTGGTGCGGGTGCCGAACCATTCCTTGATCTTGCTGGCGACCTCGGGCTGCACGTGCACGCCGTCCTGCGTCCAGGTCTGCAGGAATTCCACGCAGCGCGGGTCGGAGAGCTTGAAGAAGAAGTGCTCGGACGACTTCAGTTCCGGCTTCGCGCCCGACAGCGCCGAGTACGGGCTGATGAGGTCGGTGGGCGCGTACACCGCGCCGCAGACCTCGCAGTTGTCGCCGTACTGGTCCTTGGCGTGGCAGCGCGGGCATTCGCCCTTGATGAAGCGGTCGGGCAGGAACATGTTCTTCTCGGGGTCGAAGAACTGTTCGATGGTGCGCGTCTCGATGAAGCCCGCGGCCTTCAGGTCGAGGTAGATCTGCTGCGCGAGCGCGTGGTTCTCGGGCGCGTCGGTGTTGTGCCAGTTGTCGAAGGCGATGTGGAAGCCTTCGAGGTATGGCTTGCGGCCCGCGGCGATGTCGGCCACGAACTGCTGGGGCGTCTTGCCCGCCTTTTCGGCGGCGATCATGATGGGCGCGCCGTGCGCGTCGTCCGCGCCCACGAAGTTGACCGCGTTGCCCTGCATACGCTGCGCCCGCACCCAGGTGTCGGCCTGGATGTATTCCATGATGTGGCCGATGTGGAAGTTGCCGTTGGCATACGGCAGGGCGGTGGTGACGAAGAGCTTGCGTGCGGTCATGGCGGTGTTTTTCTGGGCGGAACCTGCGATTTTAGTGGACGCGCCAAAAACCAGGGTTTGAAGCCTTTTCGGCCCCTAGCCCTGGTGCAGCAAGCGCTGGCAGCTATGGTTTTTGAAGAGGAAGCTCCGCGCTCCATTGCTCCAGCTGGCGCGCCGTCACGCCCACCCCGCCGCACAGGATGACGACCACCGACGCGGCGCCGCGCAGGAACGCGGACGCGCTGCCGAGCGCCGCCACCGAGGCGCCGCACGCGGGCTCCACCAGCACCCGGTGCTCCAGCAGCACATCCGCGCAGGCCGCGACCGCCTCGGCGTCGGAGACGACGACGCTTTCGATGGGGTGTGCCTGCGACAGTTCCAGCGCGCGGTCGCACACCTGCCGGGCGCCCAGGGAGGTGGCGATGGAAGTGATCTGCGGCAGCAGCACCGGAGCGCCCGCGCGCACGGCCTGGGCGAACGAATCGGCGCCCGCCGTCTCGGCGGCCAGCACGGGCACGCCGCCCCAGCCGTTGCGCTGCAAGCCTTGCACCACGCCGCACAGCAGCCCGCCGCCGCCGACGGAGCAGATGACCAGGTCAGGCCGCCCGCCCTGCCGAGCCAGCTCGTCGACCATGGTGGCATGGCCTTCCCAGAGCAGCGGGTCGTCGAACGGGTGTATGAACGCATCCGCGGGGGTCATGAGTTCGAGCGCCCGGGCGTTGGCCTCCATCCAGGAGGCGCCGTACACGAGGACTTCGGCGCCCTCGGAGCGGATCAGGTGCCTGGCCCGCTCCGGCGTAGTGTCGGGCACGACCACCGTGACCGGCGTGCCGAGCCTGCGGCCCGCGCAGGCCACGGCGTAGCCCGCGTTGCCGCCGGACGACGAGACGAAGCGCCGGGCGCCCCGGGCCTTGTAGACCTCGCAGGCATGGCCGATGCCGCGCATCTTGAACGAGCCGCTGGGCTGCAGCGCCTCCATCTTCAGGCGCACCTCCTTGCCGGTGCGCAGGGAGAACGCCCGCGATGCCAGCACGGGGGTTTCGATATGGATGGCCATGGTGCACTTTCCTGGGTGACGGGTGGACGGCCGAGGATAACCCAGGATTTGAGGCCTTTTCGGCCTCCAGCCCTTGTGCGGCAAGCGCTGGCAGCTATGGTTTTTGAATCTTTTGGATCAATCGACCTTGAGGTCTTTCAGCTCCGGTGCGCGCTGCTGGCGCAGCTGGTGCTCCAACTGGCCCACGTAGGCGGCGGTCACGTTGTCGGACTGCTCGGCACGCGCCGTCACACGGGTTTCCAGCGCATCCAGCCGCGCCAGCACCGCCGCATGGGCCTGCTGGTGCTGGGTTTCGAGGTATTCGCGCAACTGCGTGAAGCGCGACGCCTCGGCCTTCTCGGCCAGTTCGCGCTGGGTTTGCAGCTCCTTCGTGTGGCGGCGCGATTCCACCAGCACCGAGCCCTGCAGCGACAGCACGTAGGCCAGGAAGAACACGCCCAGCAGCACCGTCAGGCCCAGCATCAGCGCGCCCAGCGGGGCCTCGAACGAGTAGATGCCCAGCGACACCAGCGAGGGGGTCATGAGCGTGCTCCAGTTGAGCGCGGCCAGCGCGGCGATGGCCAGCACGATCAGCAGCAGGATGGAGGTTCGGGCGTTCATGAAGATCAATCTCCTTGTGGCATCAGAAATATGCGCCGTTTGTAACCCAGCCCCTCCCACGGGCCTTGTAGGCCCATGCCCCGAGTCAATTGGCCTCGGCCAACTGATCAAGAATGGCCGGGTTCTCCAGCGTGCTCGTGTCCTGGGTGATGGCCTCGCCCTTGGCGATGGCGCGCAGCAGGCGGCGCATGATCTTGCCGCTGCGCGTCTTGGGCAGGTTGTCGCCGAAGCGGATGTCCTTGGGCTTGGCGATGGGGCCGATCTCCTTGGCAACCCAGTCGCGCAGTTCCTTGGCGATCTGCTGCGCCTCCGCGCCCGTGGGGCGCGGGCGCTTGAGCACCACGAAGGCGCAGATGGCCTCGCCCGTGACGTCGTCCGGGCGGCCCACCACGGCGGCTTCTGCCACGATGTCGGTCTTGGACACCAGGGCCGATTCGATCTCCATCGTGCCCATGCGGTGGCCGCTGACGTTCAGCACGTCGTCGATGCGGCCCGTGATGCGGAAGTAGCCGCGGTCGGCGCTACGCACCGCGCCGTCGCCGGCCAGGTAGATCTTGCCGCCCATTTCCTCGGGAAAGTAGCTTTTCTTGAACCGCTCCGGGTCGCCCCAGATGGTCCGGATCATGCTCGGCCAGGGCTTGCGCACCACCAGCATTCCGCCCGCGCCGTTGGGCATTTCGTGCCCGGCTTCGTCGACGATGGCGGCGTCGATGCCCGGCAGCGGCAGCGTGCACGAGCCCGGCACCAGCGGCGTGGCGCCCGGCAGCGGGGTGATCATGTGGCCGCCGTTCTCGGTCTGCCAGAAGGTGTCCACGATGGGGCAGCGTTCGTGGCCCACGTTCTTGTGGTACCACATCCAGGCCTCGGGGTTGATGGGCTCGCCCACGCTGCCCAGGATGCGCAGGCTGTCCAGGTTCCAGTTTTTGGGGTGCACCTTCTCGTCCGAATCCGCCGCCTTGATGAGCGAGCGGATGGCCGTGGGCGCGGTATAGAAGATGCTCACCTTGTGCCGCTCGATCATCTGCCAGAAGCGCCCCGCGTGCGGGTAGGTGGGCACGCCCTCGAACACCACCTGCGTCGCGCCCGCCGCCAGCGGGCCGTAGGCGATGTAGGTGTGGCCGGTGATCCAGCCGATGTCGGCGGTGCACCAGAACACGTCGCCCGGCTGGAGGTCGAAGGTCCACTCCATCGTGGTCTTGGCCCAGAGGATGTAGCCGCCCGTGGCGTGCTGCACGCCCTTGGGCTTGCCGGTGGAGCCGCTGGTGTAGAGGATGAACAGCGGGTGCTCCGCGCCCACGGGCACGGGGGCGCATTCGGTGCTCTGGCCCGCCAGCGCTTCGGCGAAGCTCATGTCGCGGCCCGGCACCTTGTGATACGCGGTGGCGGTGCGCTCGAACACCAGCACTTTCCTGACCGCTTCGCAGCCGCCCATGTCCAGCGCCTCATCGACGATGGCCTTGAGCGGCAGCTCCTTGCCGCCGCGCATCTGGTAGTTGGCCGTGATGATGGCAACGGCCCCGACGTCGATCACACGCTCGTGCACCGCCTTGGCCGAGAAGCCGCCGAACACCACGCTGTGCGTGGCCCCGATGCGCGCGCAGGCCTGCATGGCGACGATGCCCTCGATCGTCATGGGCATGTAGATCAGCACGCGGTCGCCCTTCTGCACGCCCTGGGCCTTGAGCGCGTTGGCGAACTGGCCCACCTTGGCCAGCAGTTCCTTGTAGGTGACGGGGGTGACGCTGCCGTCGTCGGCCTCGAAGAGGATGGCGGTCTTGTTTTCGACCGGCGTGCCGATGTGCCGGTCCAGGCAGTTGGCGCTGGCGTTGAGTTCACCGTCGTCGAACCACTGGTAGAACGGCGCGTTCGACTCGTCCAGCGTGCGCGTGAAGGGCTTGGTCCAGAGCACCTGCTCGCGCGCCAGGCGGGCCCAGAAGCCTTCGAAGTCGCGCTCCGCTTCGGCGCGCAGCGCTTCGTAGGCCGCCATGCCCGATATGCGCGCGGCGCTCACGGTGGCGTCGGACGGGGGGAACACCCGGTTTTCCACCAACACGGATTCGATTGCAGATGTCGTCATGTCTTGTGTCTCCAGAGGGGGGTTGAATTTTGGCGCGTACTGTGGGGCATGGCACTTACAGCCCACTGACTGTCACGCAGCTTACACAAGACCGCGCCCTAGAATGCGCCCCCATGTCTTCTCCCCCTCCCTCCTCCGGGCCGCTGCGCCCGCTGCCCGCCCTCATCTTCGCCAGCCGCTGGCTGCAACTGCCGCTGTACCTGGGCCTCATCGCCGCCCAGGGCGTGTACGTATGGCACTTCCTGGTCGAACTGTCGCACCTGGTCGAGGCCGCCTTCGGCAACCAGCACGCCCTGCAGGCGCTGGTCAACAGCATCGGCTACAAGCCCGACGCGGAGATCACCTCGCTCAACGAGACGGTCATCATGCTCGTGGTGCTGGCGCTGATCGACGTGGTGATGATCTCCAACCTGCTCATCATGGTGATCGTGGGCGGCTACGAGACCTTCGTGAGCCGCATGGGCCTGGAGGCCCACCCCGACCAGCCCGAATGGCTGGGGCACGTGAACGCCTCGGTGCTGAAGGTGAAGCTGGGCCTGTCGATCATCGGCATCAGCTCCATCCACCTGCTCAAGACCTTCATCAACGCGGCCAACTACGACACCAAGGTGCTCATGTGGCAGACCATCATCCACGTGACCTTCCTGGCGAGCGCGCTGGCCATTGCCTTCACCGACAAGCTGCTGGGCGGGCACGAAAAGCATTGAGCCCAGGGTGTTTCCTAGCACACTTAAAAAAACCAGTGTTTTGACTCAGAAACACTGAGTCCCTATACTTTTAGCGTGTTTTACAACCTGCTACGCAGGTAATCCGCCCTTTTCGCCAGGGCGGATCGCTCCCGGCGGGTGCTGGCCCTGATGGCCCCACCCGCCCCATGGCCGGAGCACCGGCCCTGATGCTGTACCGCTGCGCCGAAGGCCCCGCCGCCGACGGCCTTTCTCCAGGCCCTTGCGCACCGCCTCGCGTGCCATTCGGGCCGATCTTGGTCACCCCTTCACCGCCCCGCCGCGTGCATCCGCACACGGCGTGGCCGCCGCATCAGGGTTGCGTTCCTCCGGCCCCTTGTAGCCCACCTGCATTCCAGGCGGGCTGTGTTCAACCCACTCAACCAGGGAGGACCGGCAATGGCCAAGCAAATCACCATCGAGCATGTCTTCAAGGTCTTCGGCGACGCGCCGCAGGCCGCGCTGGACCTCGTGCGCCAGGGCTGCAGCAAGCAGCAGATCCTGGAACGCACGGGCCAGTCCATCGGCGTGTTCGACGCCCATTTCACCATCGAGGCGGGCGAAATCTTCGTCGTCATGGGCCTGTCGGGCTCGGGCAAGTCCACGCTGGTGCGGCTGCTCAACCGGCTGATCGAGCCGACGGCGGGGCGCATCCTCGTCGACGGCGAGGACATCAACCAGCTCGGCGACCGCGCCCTGCGCGCGCTGCGCCGCAAGGACATTT
Organism: Acidovorax sp.; assembly: GCA_047601665.1. Lineage (GTDB taxonomy): Bacteria > Pseudomonadota > Gammaproteobacteria > Burkholderiales > Burkholderiaceae_C > JASGIT01. The sequence continues at coordinate 2,858,462 of JASGIT010000001.1, read as the reverse complement.
CCATGGTGTTCCAGTCCTTCGCGCTGCTGCCGCACATGACGGTGCTGGACAACACCGCCTTCGGCCTGGAACTCGCGGGCGTGGACCGCGCCGAGCGCCAGCAGCTCGCCGCCGCCGCGCTGGAGCAGGTGGGCCTGGCCGGCTGGGGCGCCAGCTACCCCGACGAGCTCTCGGGCGGTATGCAGCAGCGCGTGGGCCTGGCGCGGGCGCTGGCGTCCGACCCGTCCATCTTGCTGATGGACGAGGCGTTCTCGGCGCTCGACCCCATCATCCGCACCGAGATGCAGAGCGAACTGCTGCGGCTGCAGCAGATCAAGCGCCGCACCATCGTCTTCATTTCACACGACCTCGACGAGGCCATGCGCATCGGCGACCGCATCGCCATCATGAAGGACGGCCACGTGGTGCAGGTGGGCACGCCCGACGACATCCTGCGCAACCCCGCCGACGACTACGTGCGCAGCTTCGTGCGCGGCGTGGACGCCGCCGCCGTGTTCAAGGCCGCCGACATCGCGCGCCAGCGCCTCACCGTGGTGCGCGAGCACACCGACCGCGGCTGCCGCGCGGCGCTGCAGCTCATCGAAAGCCGCGACGACGACTTCGCCTACGTGGTGAGCCCCCAGCGGCGCTACCTGGGCACGGTCTCGGCGGAGTCGCTGCACCACGCGCTCGACGGCCACGTCGGCCCGCTGGGCCTGCAGCACGCCTTCCTGCCCGAGGTGCAACCCATTGCCGCCGACGCCCGCGTGGCCGACCTGTTCGGCCAGGTGGCCCAGGCGCCCTGCGCGCTGCCCGTGGTGGGGCAGGACGGGCGCTACCACGGCGCCATCAGCAAGACCACGCTGCTGCGCTTTCTGGACCGGGACACGCCCCCGCTGCCCCCCACCCGCGCCGAACCCCAACCCGCAAGGAGCGCCGCATGAACGACAGCATGACCGACACCGTGCAAGACCTGAACGCCGCCGCGGCCCCCACCGACCCCTGGGCCACGGCCTCCGCGCCGCCCGGCGACGCGGCCAGCGCCGCCGGCGCCGACTGGCTCAACGCCGCGCCCGCCCCCGCTGCCGACGCCCTGGGCAACGCGGACCCCGGCGCCGCCGCGCACGGCCTGCACCTGCAGCAGCTCTGGGACGGCACGCTGCCGCTCGAAACCTGGATCAACCACGGCCTGGACTGGGTGGTAGCGCACTTCCGCCCCTTCTTCCAGTCGGTGCGCGCGCCCATCGACGGCACGCTCGACGGGGTCGAGGGGCTGCTGACCAGCGCGCCCATGCCCGTGCTGGTGGCGCTGGTGGGCCTGCTGGCCTGGCAGTTCGCGGGGCGCGGCATCGCCATCGGGGCCGTGGTGTCGCTGCTGCTGGTGCACATGCTGGGCATCTGGCCCGAGGCCATGGTCACGCTGGCGCTGGTGCTGACCTCGCTCGCGTTCTGCATCGCCATCGGCCTGCCGCTGGGCATCGCGCTGGCGGCCAGCGACCGGGCGCAGCGCCTCATGCGTCCCTTCCTCGACGCGATGCAGACCACGCCGGCCTTCGTCTACCTCGTGCCGGTGGTGATGCTGTTCGGCATCGGCAACGTGCCGGGCGTGATCGTGACCATCATCTTCGCGCTGCCGCCGCTGGTGCGCCTCACCAACCTGGGCATCCGCCAGGTGCGGCGCGACCTGGTGGAGGCCGCGCGCGCCTACGGCGCGTCGCCGTGGCAGATGCTCTGGAAGGTGCAGCTGCCGCTGGCCCTGCCCTCGATCATGGCGGGCATCAACCAGGCGCTGATGCTGTCGCTGTCGATGGTGGTCATCGCCTCGATGATTGCCGTGGGCGGCCTGGGCCAGATGGTGCTGCGCGGCATCGGCCGCCTGGACATGGGCCTGGCCACCGTGGGCGGCCTGGGCATCGTGCTGCTGGCCATCGTGCTCGACCGCCTGACCCAGGCCCTGGCCGCGCCGCGCCGCAAGGCGCGCCACTGGTGGCAGACCGGCCCCGCGGGCCTGCTGTGGCGCGCGCTGCGCCGCCCGCCGCCGTCCGCCGCGCAACCACCCCTTTCCCCAGAACACCACGGACACCAAGGAGCCAACGCATGACCCAGACCATCCGCCGAACCATCCTCCGCCGCGCCGCCGCCACCCTGGCCGCGCTGGGCCTGGCCGCCGCCGCGCAGGCCGCCGGCCTGCCCGGCCAGGGCGTGAAGGTGCAGCCGCTCAAGAGCTCGATCGCCGAGGAAACCTTCCAGACCCTGCTGGTGGTGAAGGCCCTCGAACAACTCGGCTACGACGTGCAGCCGATCAAGGAGATCGAATACGCCACCGCCCACGTGGCCGTGGCCAACGGCGACGCCACCTTCATGGCCGACCACTGGGACCCGCTGCACGCCGATTTCTACAAGAACGCGGGCGGCGACGCCAAGCTCTGGCGCAAGGGCGCCTACTCCACCAACGCCGCGCAGGGCTACCTGATCGACAAGAAGACGGCGGACGCGCACCACATCACCAACATCGCCCAGCTCAAGGACCCGAAAATCGCCCGGCTGTTCGACACCAACGGCGACGGCAAGGCCGACCTGACCGGCTGCACGCCCGGCTGGGGCTGCGAGGCCGCCATCGAGCACCAGCTCACCGCCTACGGCCTGCGCGCCACCGTGACCCACGTGCAGGGCAGCTACCCCGCGCTGATGGCCGACACCATCGCGCGCTTCAAGGCCGGCAAGCCGGTGCTGTACTACACGTGGACGCCCTACTGGGTCAGCGCCGAACTGCGCCCCGGCAAGGACGTGGTGTGGCTGCAGGTGCCCTTCACCGCCCTGCCCGGCGACCAGGCCCAGCTGAAGACCGCGCTGCCCGACGGGCGCAACTACGGCTTTCCGCTGAACACGCAGAAGATCGTGGCCAACCGCGCCTTCGCCGAGAAGAACCCGGCCGCCGCCAGGCTGTTCGAGGTGATGCAGCTGCCCGTGGCCGACATCAACGCGCAGAACCTGGCCATGAAGAACGGCCAGAACCAGCCCGCCGACATCGAGCGCCACGTGCAGGGCTGGATCCGCGCGCACCAGAAGACCTTCGACGGCTGGATCGCCCAGGCCCAGGCCGCGGCGGCGCATTGACTGGAATATGAGCCAAATCGGCCTCCAGCCCAGAAGGGACAAGCGCTGGCAGCTATCAAACCCATAGCTTTACCGGCGCCCCCATTTTTCTCCGCAATCGGCCAGCACAGTACGGGGCACAGGCACACAGCGCCTGCGTTTGAAAGGAACGCCTCATGCCCCCGTCCATCCCGCTTCGCTACGTCATCGCCATTCCCTACGCCGCGCTGACCCTCACCGCCGCCCTGGCCATGACCGCCGCCCAGGCCCAGCCCTTCGGCGCGCCGCGCGGCCTGCCGCCCGAGGCCTACACCGCCTGCCAGGGCAAGGCCGAGGGCGCCAGCGTGACCATCACCCTGCCCGACGGCAAGACGATGGATGGCACCTGCAAGGCCGTCGATGGCAAACTCGCGGCCCTGCCCTCGGGCGCGCCGCCGGCGCCACCCGCGCGCTGACACCCCCATCACCTCTGCCGATGCGCCGCCTCACGCTGCAAGCCAAAGCCTTCATCGCGCTCGCCACGCTGCTGGCGGCGCTGCTGCTCATCTTCGTGGGCTTCTCGTGGCTGGGCCTGCAGCGCGGCCTGGGGCCGTTCGTGGCCGAGATCGAACTCGGCCGCATGGACTGGCTGGCGCGCCGCCTGCAAACCCAGTGGGCCCAGGACGGCAACTGGGACGCGCTGCGCACCCAGCCCGCGCTGTGGCGGCAGATGCGCCAATTGGGCGACGGGCCGCCGCGCCCCGGAGCGCCAGGCTTCGGCCCGCCGCCCGAGTTCAGAGACATGCTCCTTCCCCACACCGCCCCACCGCCCGCACCGCCGCCAGACCCCTCGTCCAGCAGCATCGCATCGCGCCTGGGCCTGCTGGACGCGCAAGGCCGCCTCGTCGCGGGCGCCGCCCCCGACCCCGACGGCGCCCGCCTCGCGCTCTACGCCCCCGCTGGCGAACAGTCCCGCCCGCAAAAGATCGGCGAACTGGTGCTGGCCCCGCCGCCCGGCCAGTACAGCGAGTCCAACCGCGCCTTCCTGGCCCGGCAGATGGGCTTCGTCGCCCTGACGGGGCTCGCGGGCCTGGTGCTCGCGCTGCTGCTGTCGGCCTGGCTGGCGCGGCGCTGGCTGGGGCCGCTGGCCGCGCTGGTGGAAGGCGCGCGCGGCATTGCCGCAGGCCAGCTGGGCACGCGCGTCGCCGTGCAGGGCGACGCCGAATTCACGCACCTGGCCCGCACCTTCAACGACATGGCCGCGCAACTGGCGGACATGGAAGCCTCGCGCCACCGCTGGCTGGCCGACGTGGCCCACGAACTGCGCACCCCCCTGGCCGCCATGCGCGCCGAGATCGAGGCCGTGCAGGACGGCGTGCGCCACTTCGACGACAAGACCGCGCTGCGCCTGCACCGCCAGGTCATGCGGCTGATCCAGCTGGTGGCCGACCTGCGCGAAAGCCTGGACACCGCCGCGCCCGCATCGCCCTCGGCCCGCGTGCCCGTGCACCCGCTATCCATCCTGGGCGAAGCGCTCGCCAACATGGCCCCGCGCTTTGCCCAGGCGGGCCTCACGCTGGAGCACGGCGGCATCGACGCCCTGGCCACCCGCCCGCCCGTGCCGCTGGTGCTGGGCGACGCGCAGCAGTTGCACCAGGTCTTCCTGAACCTGCTGGAAAACAGCCTGCGCTACACCGACGCGGGCGGCCGCCTGCAAGTCACCGCCACCCCGCTGTCGTGGCTGGGCCGGCCCGCGCTGCAACTGCGCTGGGACGACACCGCGCCCGGCGTGCCCGAGGCCGAACTGCCGCGCCTGTTCGAGCGCCTGTACCGCGCCGAGGCCTCGCGCCAGCGCACCACCGGCGACCTGGGCGGCTCGGGCCTGGGCCTGGCCATCTGCCGCAACATCGTGCAAGCCCACGGCGGCCGCATCGAAGCCTCGGCCTCGCCGCTGGGCGGCCTGCGCCTCACCCTGTGGCTGCCCCTGCTGGAGAACCCCGCATGACCCGCATCCTCGTCGTGGAAGACGAAACCGACATCGCCTCCGTGCTGCTCGACTACCTGCGCCACGCCGGCTACGAGGCCGAGCACGCCGCCGACGGCCCCACCGCCCTCCAACGCCTGGCCGAAGCGCCGCCCGACCTGACCCTGCTCGACATCATGCTGCCCGGCATGAACGGGCTGGACGTGCTGCGCGAGTCGCGCCGCCACACGCAGCGCCCGGTCATCCTGCTGACCGCCCGCGTCGAGGAAGTGGACCGCCTGCTGGGCCTGGAACTGGGCGCGGACGACTACATCTGCAAGCCCTTCTCGCCGCGCGAAGTCGTGGCCCGCGTGAAGGCCGTGCTGCGCCGCAGCCCGCCCGACGCGGACGCCAAGGCCGCCCCCGCCAACCTGGCGCTGGACGACTACGGCTGGCAGGCCGCGCTGAACGGCGCGCCGCTCTCCCTCACGCGGCGCGAATTCCGGCTGCTGCAGGCGCTGTCCAAACAGCCCGGGCGCATCCTCTCGCGCGCACAACTGCTCGACCTGGCCTACGACGACACGCTGGACGTGAACGAACGCGCCATCGACAGCCACATCAAGAACCTGCGCAAGAAGCTCAAGACGGCGGGGGGCGAAAACAAGGACTGGATCCGCTCCGTTTACGGCGTGGGCTTCGCCTTCGAGCCGGAAAACTGACTACACCATATTCGCCGGCACCACCCAGGCATCGAACTGCTCCGCCGTCACATACCCCGAGGCAATCGCCGCCTCGCGCAGGCTGGTGCCCTCCTTGTGCCCCTTCTTGGCAATGAAGGCCGCCTTGTCGTAGCCGATGTGCGGGTTGAGCGCGGTGACCAGCATCAGCGACTGCTGGACCAGGTGGTCGATGCGCTCGCGGTTCGGCTCGATGCCCGCGGCGCAGTGGTCGTTGAAGCTCACGATGCCATCGGCCAGCAGGCGCACGCTCTGCAAAAAGTTGTGCGCCACGACAGGCCGGAACACGTTCAGCTCGAAGTTGCCGCTCATGCCGCCGATGTTGATCGCCACGTCGTTGCCCATGACCTGCGCGGCCAGCATGGTGATGGCTTCGCTCTGCGTGGGGTTGACCTTGCCGGGCATGATGGACGAGCCGGGCTCGTTCTCCGGGATGCTGATCTCGCCAATGCCGCTGCGCGGGCCGCTGGCGAGCCAGCGCACGTCGTTGGCGATCTTGTTCATGCTCGCGGCCAGGGTCTTGAGCGCGCCGTGGGCGTGCACCAGAGCGTCCTGCGAGGCCAGCGACTCGAACTTGTTGGGCGACGTGACGAACGGCAGCCCGGTGATGGCCGCCAGTTCCTTCGCCACGCCTTCGGCGTAGCCCTTGGGCGCGTTCAGGCCCGTGCCCACCGCCGTGCCGCCCAGGGCCAGCTCGCACAGGTGCGGCAGCGCATCGCGCACGTGGCGGGCGCCGTGCTCCAGCTGCGCCACCCAGCCCGAAATCTCCTGCCCCAGGGTGAGCGGCGTGGCGTCCTGCAAATGGGTGCGGCCAATCTTGACGATGCCGTCGAAGTCCCGCGCCTTCTGCGCCAGGGTTTCGCGCAGCCGTCCGATGGCGGGCAGCAGCTTGTTCGTCAGCGCATCCACCGCCGCCACGTGCGACGCGGTGGGGAACACGTCGTTGCTCGACTGGCTCTTGTTCACGTCGTCGTTCGGGTGCACCAGCCGCGCCTCGCCGCGCTCGCCGCCCAGCAGCTCGCTGGCGCGGTTGGCGATGACCTCGTTGAGGTTCATGTTGCTCTGCGTGCCCGAGCCGGTCTGCCACACCACCAGGGGGAATTCATCGGGGTGCTTGCCGTCGATCACCTCCTGCGCGGCGGCGACGATGGCCTCGGCCTTCTTCGCGTCGAGCAGGCCCAGCGCGTGGTTGACCGTGGCCGAGGCCCGCTTGACCTGCGCCAGCGCGCGGATGATCTCGCGCGGCTGGCGCTCGCCGCTGATGTCGAAGTTCTGCAGCGAACGCTGCGTCTGCGCGCCCCAGAGCTTGTCGGCGGGCACGGCGATGGGGCCGAACGTGTCTTTTTCCTGGCGGGTGGCGGTCATGTGCGGAAGACTCCTTGCGAATGAATCCACCATCGTAACCCCGTCAATGAGAACTCTTCGCAACAAGAAGATACCCCGATAATCCATGGCGGATTTTCTTCCTATAACCGAGAGCCCCACCGATGACCACCACGATCCGCCAGCAAGACCTGATCGACTCCGTCGCAGGCGCGCTGCAGTACATCAGCTACTACCACACGCCCGACTTCATCGCCCACCTGGCGCGCGCCTACGAGCGCGAGCAAAGCCCCGCCGCCAAGGACGCGATGGCGCAGATCCTCACCAACAGCAAGATGAGCGCCACCGGCCACCGCCCCATCTGCCAGGACACGGGCATCGTCAACGTCTTCCTGAAAGTGGGCATGGACGTGCGCTGGGAAGGCTTCACCGGCAGCCTGGAAGACGCCGTGAACGAAGGCGTGCGCCAGGGCTACAACCACCCCGACAACATGCTGCGCGCCAGCGTGGTGGCCGACCCGCAGTTCGCCCGCAAGAACACCAAGGACAACACCCCCGCCGTCATCAACGTGCAGATCGTGCCCGGCGGCACGGTGGACGTCACGGTGGCCGCCAAGGGCGGCGGCAGCGAGAACAAGTCCAAGATGATCATGATGAACCCCAGCGACAACATCGTCGACTGGGTGCTCAAGACCGTGCCCACCATGGGCGCGGGCTGGTGCCCGCCGGGCATGTTGGGCATCGGCATCGGCGGCACGGCGGAAAAGGCCGTGCTGCTGGCCAAGGAAAGCCTGATGGAAGACCTGGACATGTACGAGCTGCAGGCCAAGGCCGCGCGCGGCGAGAAGCTCGACCAGGTCGAGGAACTGCGCCTGGAACTGTACGAAAAGGTCAATGCCCTGGGCATCGGCGCGCAGGGCCTGGGCGGCCTGACCACGGTGCTGGACGTGAAGGTCAAGATGTACCCCACGCACGCCGCCAGCAAGCCCGTGGCCATGATCCCCAACTGCGCCGCCACGCGCCACGCGCACTTCGTGCTCGACGGCAGCGGCCCGGTGTACCTGGACGCGCCCAGCCTCGACCTGTGGCCCAAGGTGAACTGGACGCCCGACACCGAGAAGAGCAAGCGCGTCGACCTGAACACCCTCACCAAGGAAGAAGTCGCCAGCTGGAAGCCCGGCCAGACCCTGCTGCTCAACGGCAAGATGCTCACCGGCCGCGACGCCGCGCACAAGCGCATCCAGGACATGCTCGCCAAGGGCGAGAAGCTGCCCGTGGACTTCACCAACCGCGCCATCTACTACGTCGGCCCGGTCGACCCGGTGCGCGATGAAGTCGTCGGCCCCGCGGGCCCCACCACCGCCACGCGCATGGACAAGTTCACCGAGATGATGCTGGCCCAGACCGGCCTGATCGCCATGATCGGCAAATCCGAACGCGGCCCGGTCGCCATCGAAGCCATCCAGAAGCACAAGAGCGCCTACCTCATGGCCGTGGGCGGCGCAGCCTACCTGGTCAGCAAGGCCATCAAGGCCGCCAAGGTGGTGGGCTTTGCCGACCTGGGCATGGAAGCCATCTACGAATTCGACGTGGTGGACATGCCCGTCACCGTGGCCGTGGACGCAGGCGGCACCAGCGCGCACACTACCGGCCCGGCGGAATGGCAAAAACGCATTGCGTCGGGCGAGTTCAAGGGCATTGCGGTGGCCGCCAGCTGACTTTGAACGTTTTTGGCCTCTAGCGCTTACTGAATAAGCGCTAGCAGCTATATTTTCAATAGCAAATGCCTGCCACCCACCCCATCGGAGTCTTCGACAGCGGCGTCGGCGGCCTGAGCGTGCTGCGCGCCTTGCGCGCGGAGTTGCCGCACGAGCGCTTCATCTACCTGGCCGACAACGGCTTCGCCCCCTACGGCGAACGCGGCGATGCCTTCGTCGCGGCACGCACCCACGCCATCGCCGAACACCTGCTGCGCGCGCACGGCATCAAGGCGCTGGTGGTGGCCTGCAACACCGCCACGGCCGCCGCCATCCACGAACTGCGCGCCAGCTATCCCGCCCTGCCCCTGGTCGGCGTGGAACCCGCGCTCAAGCCCGCCGTGGCGGCCAGCCGCACCAAGCGCATTGGCGTGATGGCCACGCGCGGCACGGTCGCCAGCGCCAAATTCGCGCGGCTGCGCGCTTCGCTGGAATCCGAGGCCGAATTCACCGTGCAACCCTGCGACGGGCTGGCCCACGCCATCGAGCGCGCCACGGTGGATGCGGCAGCCGCCCAGGAAGTCCAGGCGCTGTGCGCACGCTACATCACAGCCTTGGAGCCGGGCATGGATACGCTGGTGCTCGGCTGCACGCACTACGTGTTCGCGGAAGACACGCTGCGCGCCCTGGCCGGGCCGCACGTGCAATTGCTGGAAACCGGCCAACCCGTCGCCCGCCAGACGCGGCGGCTGCTGCAGGCCGCCGGCCTGCTGGCGCCGGAAAGCCAGGCCGGGGAAGCCACGCTGCTGACCACCGGCGACCTCCCGCTGCTGCAACAGGCTGCGGCACGGTGGCTGCAACTGCCCGCAGACCGGTGCGGCACGGTCACCGTGCCCATGCCCGCCGCAACCGTTTAACGCAGATTTCTCAATGCAGATGGCGCGGGCGGCGTCCGCTGCCGCCACCATGCCCGCCCTGCCCACCCGAGCCACGCGGCGGCTTGCCGATCTCCAGCGAATTCACCAGCGCGTCAAAGCGCTGGCTGAACAACTGGTCGATCTCGGCCACCACGCCGCCCAGCTCGGAGGCATCGAAGTGGCGCTCCATCAGGTTCACCACATCCTGCACCAGCAAATCACGCTGCACCTGCATGATGGCGGCGGGCGTGGGGCCCACGAACAGCATCACGAAGTCGTCGCGCGAATCCTCGTCCTCGGGCGCTTCCTCCTCGTCGAACTCGGTGTCGTAGAACGTGACCTCAATGGCCGCGCCCTGCTCCGCGATGTCGTTAAGGCTCATGCACATCTCGTCGAGCGACTGGCGGAAATCCTCGTCGCCCAGCACCGTCCAGCACATGCGCAGCAGGTTTTCCTTGGTGTCGAACTCGATGCCCGGCTCTTCCTCATAGGCGCTGGCCGCGCCATCGGCCAGCGAACGCGCGCCCGCGTACTTCCACAGCGGCTTGAGCGCTTCCTGCAACTGCTCAAAGCGTGTGCCAGGGCGCAGCAGCACCTGACCATGGACGTGGATTTCGAAAGGAGCGTTGTCGTTGTAGCTAGACATGATCAGATCTCTCTGGTGCCCCGAGCCGGGGTCGAACCGGCACGCCCCTTTTCAGGAAGCGGCGGATTTTAAGTCCGCAGTGTCTACCAATTTCACCATCGGGGCAAAGGGTGCTGGCACCATGAAAAAAGGGAAGCCTGAGCTTCCCTTTGGATGTTTGGAGCGGGAAAAGAGTCTCGAACTCTCGACCTCAACCTTGGCAAGGTTGCGCTCTACCAACTGAGCTATTCCCGCATTGCTTGCCAGCGATCCGGCAAGACGTAGACTATAACACGATCTGGAGAGCAGCGCAACGACATCGCCTTCGATGTTCGGTGATCTGTCGCAGCGCACGCGGCCGTCAACCGCGACACGCCGCCCTGCTCACCTGCTACTACAGGTACGGAACGCCGTAGTGGTCGTAAACGCGCCGCCCATACTCGTCGGTGTATTCCGGGATGGCGGCGCGTTCATAGCGCGGCGCATTTTCGAGTTGCTCCTTGGTCAGCGTGACGACATACCCACCCATGCCGGTGTCATACTTCAGGGTATCCCAGGGCAATGGGTAGATGTCGGTTCCCATGCCAAGGAACCCGCCAAACTCCATGACCGCATAGCGCACGCGGCCGGAGATCTTGTCGATCATCAACTCCTCTATGGAGCCGAGCTTGTCGCCTGCGGGGTTGTACACATTCGTGCCGCGTACTTTTTCGGAAGAAATGACGCTGGTGGCCGTATTGACTGTATTCATGGGAGGCTCCTTTCGAGCTATGCCACACCATCACCGGCAGTGGGGATGTGGATGGGGGAGAAAAATTGATCTCGCGCTGAGACCGTGAATATGTTCAATGCCTTATGTTTGGATAGTTGCTGAACTGTTATTGGCCAAACCTGCGCTTGGCGTCCGCAACGCAGGCATCCTTGGGATCGCCGGACAAGGCGTCGCAGCGCTCCTTGGCCGCTTTATAGTCCGCCTCCCGCGTCTTCTCGCTGGCTTCCTTGCGGGCCTCGGCAACGTCCGAGGGCTTGGCTCCGGCATCGTGGCGCACCTCGGAAACCTTGGCGGATTCCAGTGCCTTCACATGCGCAGCGTTTGCGTCCTTGCGGCAGACATCCTTGGCATTGCCAGCGGCGTCGTCACATTTCTCCTTGGCGACTGCATAGTCCGCATCTGCCTTTGCCTTCGCCACTTGGTAACGGTGGCTTTCGCTGGGGTCGGCCTTGTACTTCAGTTCAGCTTCGCTGACCTTCTTCTGGCCCTCGGCCTGCTCCTTGCAGATATCCTTGGAATTGCCTTTCAGCGACTTGCATTGGTCCTTGGCGGCCTTGTATTCGGCGCTGATGCGGTCTTTTTCCGCCTTTTGCTCCGCAGGCGTCAACGCAAATGCGGAGGAGGCAAACGTGGCAGCAACACATGCCACCAACAGGTGGGATTTCAGAGACATCATCGGTTGGTCCTTTCTGTACTATCGTTTACGGCGCACGCATTGAATGCGGCACCATGGCTTAATCAATCGTCGAAGCGAAAATCAGGATTGCGCTTTTGCCAGTCGGACAGTTGCTTTTCAGCAACCTCCTTGGCAATGCCTTCTCGCTCCTGAATCTTCCCCAGCAACTGCTCGCGCTTGCCTGCAATGACGTCCATGTCGTCATCAGTGAGCTTGCCCCACTGCTCACGCACCTTGCCCTTGAACTGCTTCCAATTGCCCGCGATTCGATCTTCGTTCATACAGCCTCCTGCATATTAATGAAACACCCATCAAAAGATGGCCAATCCAAATGACTGGAACTGCAGTTTAAATAATTCCCCATATCGCCCCTGTCAGCAGAGGCAAGGGCTCACCGTCAGCAATGGCCTACAAACAATCCACGCCGTCAATATCCATATCCACCCATTTTGTCGCGCCACCGCACAAGACCAATAGCCCTCGTCCTACAGAAACCATCAGCAAATGGGCAAGCATTTACCCATGCCGGTTTATATAATAAGGGGCATCATGAATATAGTTTATATTGAAGACAATGCAGACTTGCGCTCAACCATTGGCGCACTCATGGATGGTGAAGGGCGCACGGTGACATGCTGCGCCACAGCAGAGGAAGCGCTGGCGCTGGACGCGCAAGCGAGATTCGACCTGGTGGTGTCAGATGTCAGCCTGCCCGGCTTGTCCGGAACGGACATGGCGCGGCAATTGCTGAAAGTAGCACCAGACCGCTGTATCGTCTTGTGCAGTGGTTACGACCTGGGATCGTATCCGGCCCAATGGGGGCCTAATGTGCATGTATTGCCCAAACCCTTCGAAATCGAAGATCTCGAAGGCTTGCTTGATGACATCCAAACGCGATGGAACGCCGGGCAGCCACCGCAGGCATGAAAACTACAGCAGCGTCTTGTGGTTGTCGGCGCTGGTGCGTCGCGGAAGCGTGATTTCAAAAACAGTCTTGCCGTTGCTCGACTGCGCCTGGATTTCCCCGCCGTGCGCCTGCACGATTTGCTGGGTGATATAAAGCCCCAGTCCAAGGCCCTCGGTTTGGCCTGGCCTGCGTTCTGCACCCCGGAATGGCCTGAACAGCACGGGCAGAAGATCATCAGGAATGCTGCCGCTATTCGAGATGCGCAGCACTATTTTTCCAGCGTCCGATCCATCCAGCGCCACTGAAATGGCATCCAATGGATCGCCATGCTGCATCGCATTGCCCAAAAGATTGCTCAGCACCTGAGCTAGGCGCTCGCCATCCCAGGTGCCTCTGGGATCGCCCTGCAGTTGATAGTGAATGGACCGGTTGGGCGCGCAACTGCGGATGTCTTCGATGGCGCGTTCACACAAGTTGCCAAGATCGCAAGCAGCGGGCAACAGGCGTAATCCGCCCGCCTGGCGGATCCGCGTGACATCCAGCAGGTCTTCGACCATGCGGCCCATGCGCTGGCCACTGCCCAGCAAGCGTTCGGCAAACTCCAAGTTCTGGCTCGGATCTGTCTGGCGCTTGAGCAGCGTGGCGGTCATCTTGATGACCTGCAGCGGAGTGCGCAGATCATGGCTGAGCACCGCCATGAACATTTCGTTGATGCGCAATGCTTCGGTTCGCTCTTCCAACTGCTGTGCCAACTCCTGTTTGCGGCGGTGCAACTCGAAAAATATGTTGACCTTCGTCGCCAGCATGTGCGGATCGATGGGCTTGTAGAGGAAGTCCACCGCACCGCTCTCGTACCCTTTGAATTGCCAATTCTGCTCATGGGAGCCGGCGGTCATGAAGATGAGGGGAATGTGCCGGGTTCGCTCGCTGCCGCGGATCAGTTCCGCCAGTTCGAAACCATTCATTTCAGGCATCTGCACGTCCAGCAGGGCCAGGGCCACATCGCCATGCTGCAATAGCAACTCCAGGGCCTCGACAGCCGAGTGGGCCTTGAGAAATGTGACTCCGTCAGCCTGCAGCAACGCCTCCAGCGCTATCAGATTCTGTGGAATATCATCGACGATCAGGCATTTGATGCCAGCATTCACATTCATAAAATAAAACCGCAGAAAATAAAATGGCCGTATGCCAGGCTATGGGCGCCGCATACGGATGGGTCGTACGCAGTCGATTGCTACCAGATCATAATCCTGGTTTTTTTCTATATATCTTCTCTTTGTACGCAACGTCCTCAAAAAGATCGGAATGTTTTGAAAATCGCAGCGACTCCTTGGCGCCGAGCCCCAGAAAACCCCGATGGCACAGCGACTGGCCAAACAGCTCCAGCGCACGGTTTTGCAGTTCAGCATCAAAATAGATCAGCACATTGCGGCAGGAAATCAGGTGCACCTCCGCAAAAACACTGTCAGTTGCCAGGCTATGGTCGGCAAAAACCACATTGCGCCGCAGATCCTTGTCAAACACCACATGGCCATAGCGCGCCGTATAGTAGTTGGACAGTGACTGCGCCCCCCCCGCCCGAAGATATTGCACCGAAAATTTACCAAGGCGGTCGATATCGAATATGCCTTGCTCCGCCATGCGCAGCGCCTGAGGGTTGATGTCGGTTGCATAGATCAGGCTACGCTCCAGCAGCCCTTCTTCATGCAGCAGGATGGCCATCGAGTACACCTCTTCCCCGGTACTGCAGCCGGCCACCCAGATCTTGAGCGACGGATAGGTGCGCAGCAGCGGGATGACTTCGGTGCGCAATGCCAGAAAATATTCTGGATCACGGAACAGTTCGCTGACCTGGACGGTGAGGTAGCCCAGCAATTCCGAGAATGCCGTTGGATCGTGCAGAACCCGATCCTGCAACTGGGAAATGGTTTTGCAGTCGAATGACACCAGCGCAGCCTGCAGGCTGCGCTTGATCGATGTCTGCGCATAGCCACGAAAATCATAATGGTAGCGATAGTAGATGCCGTCCAGCAGCAGTCGCTGCTCGATCTCTGCAATCTGGGCCTTTTTGCGATGGGGCATGGCTATTTAGGCATCCATACCCGCACCAGAGACAGCAGCTTCTCCACATCGAGCGGCTTGGCAATATAGTCATTTGCGCCCGCAGCCAAGCACTTCTCCTGATCGTCCTTCATCGCCTTGGCAGTCAGCGCAATAATGGGCAGACGCCGCCATTGCGGCTGGCTCCTGATCTCGCGCATAGCCGCATACCCGTCCATTTCGGGCATCATGATGTCCATCAGCACCAAATCGATTGCCGCATCCATGCGGTTCAAGGCATCGAGTGCTTCACGTCCGTTGCGGGCGATCTCCACCGTGATGCCGGTGGGCTCCAGAATGCTGGAAAGCGCAAAGACATTGCGCACGTCATCTTCTACCACGAGCACGGTGCGTCCCTCGAGCGCCGCCTCGCGGTTGCGCGCCTGCTGCAGCATCTGCCGGTGCTCGGGCGTGAGCCTGGACTCGACCTGGTGCAGAAATAGCGTGACTTCGTCGAGCAGCCGCTCGGGCGAACGGGCATCCTTGATGATGATGGAATGGGAAAACCGCCGCAGACGCATTTCCTCGTCACGCGACAGCGCACGGCCCGTATAGACGATGACCGGAGGGAACGAGACACCATCCTGCTCGGACATCAACTGCAGCAGTTCGAAGCCATTCATGTCCGGCAGGCTCAAGTCCATGATCATGCAGTCGTAGGTATCTTGACCCAGATGCTCCAGAGCTGCTGCCGCCGTAGCGGCGCAGACAACCTCCACTTCACCACTGCTCAGCAGACTGCGCACGCTCTCGCGCTGGAGTTCATCGTCTTCCACGACCAACACGCGGTGCAAGTTCTGGGTGAACTTGGCTTCCAGCCGCTGCAGAGCCAGGGCTAATTCTTCGCGCTCAATCGGCTTGAGCGCATAGCCCACGGCGCCCCGCCCCAGGGCCTCTTGGGAGTAGTCGGCTACCGAGACGATATGCACCGGAATATGCCGAGTCGCCGGATTGCGCTTGAGCTGGTCCAGCACGCCCAACCCCGAGAAATCAGGCAGATTGATGTCAAGCACAATGGCCTTGGGCAGGCAATGTGCCGCGGCAACAAGTCCATCGGCCGCATTGCGGGCCACCTGGCAACTGAAGCCCATTTCCTGAGCCAGTTCCTGCAGGATATCGGCAAACCGTTCGTCATCCTCGATGATGAGGATATGCCGCTCGTGGCCGACCGGCACAACCGCTGGCATCGGAGCGGCAACGGCGGTTGCCTGCACGGCCTCCGACACAGGCGCGGCAGTTGGCGGCACTTGCTGGTGCATGGCTCGAGGCGTCTGAGCCAGTGGCATGGTGAAGGTGAAAACGCTGCCTTGGCCCGGCGTACTGTGCACCGCAATCTCGCCGCCCAAAAGCCGGGCCAAGTCGCGCGCAATTGTCAGCCCCAGCCCGGTGCCGCCATATTTGCGGTGCGTACTTCCGTCTGCTTGGCGAAAGGCCTCGAAGATCAATTGTTGCTGGTGCTTAGGAATGCCAATGCCCGTATCCCGCACCTCAAAGGCCAAGGTCTCCGGCGCAGGACTCGACACCAGCAGATCCACGCTGCCGTGGTCAGTGAACTTGATCGCGTTTGACAGCAGATTCTTCAGAATCTGCCCCAGCCGCAACCCATCGCTCTGCATGAGCGCCGGCACGCCCGGATCAATATGCCATGACAGTTCCACGCCCTTGTGCTGCGCCTGCGGACGCAAGGGTTCCATCAACGCTTGCACGGCGACGGCCACATTGACCGGCTCCATCGTGACCGTGGCTTGGCCCGCTTCGATCTTGGACAGGTCAAGAATGTCGTTGATGAGCGCCAGCAGGTCGGATCCAGCAGCATGGATGGTCTGCGCGTACTTGATTTGATCGGCCGTCAGATTGCCTACCTTGTTGTCCGACAGCAGCTTCGCCAGAATCAGGGTGGAGTTGAGCGGCGTGCGCAGTTCATGGCTCATATTGGCGAGGAATTCGCTCTTGTAGCGGCTGGCCATCTCAAGTTCCCGCGCCTTGTCGGTCAATGCGTCCTGAGCGCGCAGCAATTGCTCACGCTGGTGTTCCAATCTGTGCGTCTGCTCTTCCAGGTGGGCATTGGTCTGCTCCAGTTCCTGCTGCTGCTGCTCCATCAGTGTCTGCGAGCGCTGCAGGGCCTGGCTTTGCTGCTCCAGTTCCTCATTGCTGACCCGCATCTCCTCCTGCTGCACTAACAGTTCCTCAGACTGCCGCCGGGTTTCCTCCAGCAAACTCTCCAGCCGCGAGCGGTCGATCGCCGAGCGGATGGCTATCGCCAGCATGGTGGATGCGCCTTGAAGCAGTTCTACCTCCGATTCCGTCGTCAGACGCAGGAATCCGAGTTCGATCACCCCGTACACCTTGCCGTTTTCTACAGCCGGTGCAATCAGCAGTTCGACCGGCAGGGTTTGTCCTGTGCTGGATTGGATCCCCAGATACTCTTCACCAAGGCCGTCCACCTTGAGCATCTGACCAGAGCTCGCAACCTGCCCCGCCAGACCCTGACCTGCTTGGAACTGAGCATCTGCCATTTCTTTCGGCAAGGCATAGCTGCCAAACAGTTGGTAGCTCGCCCCTGTCTCGTCCAAGGCATAGCCTGCCCCGACTCTCGCGCCGAGATAACCTGCTAGATACTCCAATGCACGCTTGCCGATTTCTTCTAGACGGTGCCCGCCCTGCAGGCACTGCCCCAGACCGGATAACCCTTGTGCCACCCAGTTTTGGCGGGCCTTGCGCCGATACTCACGCGCCGTTAGCGCTGCGGATGACAGCACCAGCACCAGCAATACTAAGGAACCTATCCAAGAATAGTAGGTGGAGGTGGTGGAGGCATCTTCCCAGGAGCGCCGGCGTTGTGCTAATTCCTGGCTCTGGAGTCGATACAAGCTTGCGACCAAATCATTGAGTCGATCCATCGCATTTTTGCCTCTGTCCGTGCGAACCACTGCCATCGCCTCGTCCATCTTGTCCGCTTGCCGCAGATTGATGGTGTTCTGCAACTCGTTCAGCTTCTGGTGAGCCAAAGTATCGATTTCACGTACCAGTTGTTGACGAGTGGGGTCGTTGGCATTACTGACCGCCAAACCGTGCAGTTGTGCCTCCAAAACGTCAAGGGCACGCCGGTAAGGCAGGAGATAAGCACCATCTCCGGTCAACAGAAAACCCCGCTGCCCAGTTTCCGCATCCTTGAGCGATACGGTAAATTCGTTCAACTGCCGCATGGCATTTGTCATGTTGTCCATGCTTGCCACAGCCTGTGTACGTATGCTCGATGAGCGGACATTGACGATAGCTATGACCAGAGTAGCCACGGCAGCGGCAATGAACCCCAGCAAAATCGGTAAAGGCAGGGCAAAACGATTGCGTATCTGCGCAGATAAATGAAAAGGCATCGGGAGCTTAAAAATTAGGCCACGTGTTATGGCCATGTTTGTGTCGTCTGCCGCAATCCATGTGGCCTAAAAATACCTTGGATTGTCACGATACTTTTGCACAATATGAAATTCTCCTAAGCATAACTCAACTCACCTGCGCAAGGCGTCAGTGGCCGAGTGGGCTGCTGCCGGCTTGGATGTCACCTTGTTAAGGTGCGAGATGAAACCGGGAGAGGCTTATGGAGAGAGTCAGAAGATCGTGCAGCCGAGAGTACAAGCTCCAAGCGGTCCGGATGGTCACGGAGCGCGGGGTGAGCGCGGCGCAGGCGGCCAAGGATTTAGACGTACGCGAGCTTGTCCCGTCCTATTGCCCGCGCACACCCAACGTTCCGAGTTGGCGGCATAGCCCCACCGGCTGTTGTCGGTGCCACTGCCGATTGACCAACGCTCGCCCCGGCGGTTGAGGTTCAGAGTGCCGGCTTCTTCTGGCCGAGCGGCCGGCCATCCTTGCCACGGGCATCGGTGTCGGCCAGGCCCCGCTTCACATCCTCGTAGGCCTGTTGCATTTCCGGATGCTTGGCTCCATCGGCCACGTCGGTGGATTGGTCCCGTTCGTGCGGCAGCTTGGCGTTCTCCCCCGGGTCACCAGGCCGCTGCTTGGTGGTGGTGCTCACCCGTGTCTCGGGTGTATGGGATGGGGGTTGGCGGGTCTTGCTCATAAAGCCTCCTCGGCAACGGTGTATTGCACCCCATGGGGCTGGCGGCACTGCACGTACTGGAGTCGCAGACCCAGGGGGCATTGCGGCCAGTTCAATGGAAGAACAGGGCAATCAGGATGATGATAGGAATGGGCACGCCCAGCAGCCACAAAAGTATCGATCGCATGTTGTTTCCTTGGGTTAATAGATTAGATGGGTTGGGGAAAGGCTGGCGCTCAGCACTTGTCGCGCAAGCGGCCCCCAAAGGTGGCGGATAGGCTGCCCACGAAGGCGCCTATCAGCAGCACCACGAACATCCACAGCAGTGAGTAGGCCGTGGCCTTGCGCGCCTCTTCTGCGGCCTGCTTGGCCTCTTGCTTCATCTGCTGTGCGCTTTGCTTGGCCTTGTCGATCTGCTGCCGCACTTGCTCGAAGGCCTGTTGCGTCTTTTGCCGGGCCTGTTCGGCCGTCATGCCGCTGTGCTGCGCCACCAACTGGGCCACATAGTCGGCGTCTTCATCGGACAGCTTGCCCGCTTGCAGCGAGTGCGCAAAGATCACGCCGACTTCCTTGGCATCCTCGGCGGCAGAACGTGCCTTGCGGGTAGCCTGCTGCACACCGTCCTGGAGCTGCTGCTTTTGCTGCTCGTTGGGGCCGCCGTTGCGCAGCAGGCTGCCGATCCAGTACTGCAGGTCGCCGCCTTCGCCCTCGGCATTGCCCGAGACGGCTGCGCCCATGGCGGCAGAAGCGGCGCCGCCGGCCACATTGCCTGCCGCACCTGCGACGCTGCCAATGACCTGGGCCCCACCCGAGGCGGTGGTGGCCGCGGCTTTGCCAGTGCCCGAGATGGCCGAGCCCAGCACGGTGCCCGCCAGCACCACCATGCCTATGGTGGCCAGTGCCCAGGCCAGAAAACCGTGGGCAGTATCCCTGAAATAGACTTCATCGGTGTGCACGCCCTGCCACTTGGTGCGCAGGCGCCCGGCCAGATAGCCACCCACCGCGGCCGATGCCAGTTGGGTGACGGCCAGCCAGGCGATCGCGCCCCAGCCAATGGCTGCGCCGTCCGCCCCCTTGCCGGACCAGACCGATACCGACGACAGGCCCAGGCCCACGCCCAGCATGAAAAGCAGCAGTGAAAGCACGCCGGCTGCCAGTGCTCCGGCCAGGATCGCGGCCCAGGATACGCCGCTCGGGCTGAGTGCTCTTGCGGTTGCGTCGCCGGCAGCGCCGGGCTCATAGACAGTAGTGATCATGAAATTCTCCTTTGCAGGCCAGATGGTCTGCGCGGGACGGGCCGGGCCATGTAGGAGTTCGTGAAGTGATCGGGTGAGTGAATACAGCGCGGGAGCGTCATCCCTGGACTGCCGGCAGTCTCCAGTGCAGTTGCGGCTTTTGCCTACTGGAGTTGATCGCCGGCTGTGCGAGTCTTGGGTTTCATCAAGGAGGCCGTGTTGAGCGATCTGGTGGTGTTGACCGAGCGGGGGCTGTATTGCGAGGCGGGCGATTTCTATATCGATGCCTGGAAGCCGGTGCACCGCAGCTTCGTGACCCACGGCCATGGCGACCATGCCCATGCCGGCATGGGCGAGTACTGGTGCGCCGCGGCCAGCACGGAAATCCTGCGCTGGCGCCTGGGCGAGCAGGACATCCGCACGCTGGCCTATGGCGAGCAGCGCCGCTTTGGCGCGGTGACCGTGTCGTTGCACCCCGCCGGCCATATCCTGGGCTCGGCCCAGGTGCGTGTGCAACGCGGGAGCGAGGTCTGGGTGTTCACCGGCGACTTCAAGCGCCAGCACGACCCGACCTGCGCGCCTTTCGAAGTGCTGTCCTGCGATGTCTTCATCTGCGAGGCCACCTTTGCCTTCCCGGTCTATGCCTGGCCCGCGACAGCCGACGAGATGGGCCGTGTGCTGGCATGGCGCGCGCAGTGCGCGCAGCAGGGCAAGGCCGCCATCCTCTATGCCTATAGCCTGGGCAAGGCCCAGCGGATCCTGGCCGAGCTTGCGGGCCGGCTGCAGCAGCCGGTGCTGCTGCACGGCGCGATGGCCCGCGGCGTGGAGGTATATCGCCGCGCAGGCATTGCGCTCGCGCCCACGCAGTTGGTGATGGATCTGCCTGAGCACAGCGATTTTTCCGGCCGTCTGGTGCTGGCTCCGCCGTCGGCCCGGGACTCGGCCTGGACCCGGCGCTTTCGCAGCTTCGAGCAGGCCATGGCCTCGGGCTGGATGCAGTTGCGCGGCAACCGGCGCCGCGGCAATCTGCAGCGCGGCTTTGTGATCTCGGACCACGCGGACTGGCATGCCCTGATCCGTACCATTCGCGAATGCGGCGCGCGCAGAGTGCTGGCTACCCATGGCAACACCGACGCCCTGATTCCCTACCTGGAGCAGGAACTGGGCCTGCAGGCCGCGCGCCTGCGCACCGCCTATGGCGAAAGCGATGAGGAGAGCGATGACGAGGCCGATGGTGAAAGGCCTGCCGGCCAGGGGGCGATGCCTGCATGAACCGCTTCACCGCGCTCTACATGGAACTGGACCAGGCCGCAGGCAGCAAGGCCCGCGAGGCTGCGCTGCTGGCCTATTTCGCCGGCGCGGGCAACGCCGAGGCCAGCTGGGCGATCCATGTGCTGGTGGGGGGCAAGGTCAATGCAGGGCGCCAGCGCATTGCCAAGACCACCGAGTTGCGCGCCTGGGTGAGCGAGCTCACCGGCCTGCCGCTGTGGCTGGTGGAAGACAGCTACCGCCAGGTCGGCGACCTGGCGGAAACGCTGGCCCTGCTGGTGGCGCCGCTGCAGGGCGGGCAGCGGCCTGCGGTATGCGCCGGCACGGCGTGGCAGGTGCCCGAGAACAGCACGCCGCTGGACGCCTGGATAGAGCGGTTCCTGCTGCCGCTGGCCGCCGAGCCGCCCGAGGTACGCAAGGCCGCGGTGCAGGCGGCGTGGCTGCAGCTGGACACGGCTTCGCGCTTTGTCTTCAACAAGCTCTTGACCGGCTCACTGCGCGTAGGGGTCTCGCGGCGCACGGTGCAACTCAGCCTGGCACGGCTTGCCGGCGTACCCGCGGCCGACATGGCGCACCGCATGGTGGGCGAATGGCAGCCTACGCCGCAGGCCTACGAAGCGTTGATGGACACGCAGCTGTCCGCGCAGGTGCTGGACAAGCCTTACCCCTTCTTTCTGGCCTCGCCGCTGCCCGCCCAGGTCGAGGCGCTGGGCGCGCCGGCGCTGTGGCAGGCCGAATGGAAATGGGACGGCATTCGGGTGCAACTGGTGCGCCGCAAGGGCCAGGCGGCCTATCTGTGGTCGCGCGGCGAGGAGCGGCTCGATGGCCGCTTTCCCGAGCTGGAGGCGCAGGCGGCACAGTTGCCGGCGGGCCTGGTGCTCGATGGCGAGTTGCTCGCCTGGGACGAGGCGGCGCAACTGCCGCGCCCCTTCGTCGCGCTGCAAAAGCGCATCCAAAAGCGCAAGCCGTCTGCGCGCCTGCTGGCCGAGGTGCCGGTGCGCATACTGTTCTACGACCTGCTGGAACGCGATGGCCAGGATTGGCGCTCGCGGGAGCTTTCGGCGCGCAGAACCGAGCTGGAGCACCTGCTGGGCCAAGTGCAGGCTACGGCGCCGCTGCTGACGCTGTCGCCGGTGATCGACTTTGGCGACTGGGACACGCTGGCGCAGATCCGAGGGCAGTCGGCGGCCCGCCATGCGGAGGGCCTGATGCTCAAGGCGCTGGCTTCGGCCTACCAGGAGGGCCGCCGGCGCGGCGACTGGTGGAAGTGGAAGACAGACCCGTTCACGATAGACGCGGTGCTGATCTATGCGCAAAGCGGCAGCGGTAGGCGCAGCACCTTGCATACCGACTACACCTTCGCGGTGTGGAGCGACAGCGGCGCATTGGTGCCGGTGGCCAAGGCCTATTCAGGGCTGACCGATGCCGAAATCCTGAAGCTCGACAAATGGATACGCACCCATACCGTGGAGCGCTTCGGCCCGGTGCGCTCGGTGACGCCGGCGCTGGTGTTCGAGATCGGCTTTGAAGCGGTGAACCGCTCGGCCCGCCACAAGTCCGGCGTGGCGGTGCGTTTTCCGCGCATTCTGCGCTGGCGCGACGACAAGACGGCCGAGCAGGCCGATACGCTCTCGGCCTTGCAGGCCCTGTGCCGGGATTGAGCATGGCGGGCAGATCCAGCTCAGCATCCTTTGCGCCCCGCCCGGCCAGCGGGCGGGCGCTTGCCGCAGCCCGGCAGCGATGGAATGCCTGGCTCAAGGCGCATTCCATCTCGGCTGCACGGTTCCAGAAGCAGGCCTGGAGCGCGTTTGCAGATGGCCGAAGCGGCATCATCTCGGCACCCACCGGCAGCGGCAAGACCCTGGCGGCGCTGGGTGGGCCCATCATCGCTGCGCTGGCTGCAGCCGACGGCGCCGCGGCAGCGCCACCAGGCTTTCGCATACTGTGGATCACGCCGCTGCGCGCACTGGCCAGCGATACCCGTGAAAGCATCACCCGGCCGGTGCAGGAACTGCTGCCGCATTGGCAGCTTGCCTTGCGCACCGGCGATGCCTCGGCCCGCGACAAGCGCCTGTCGGAAAACGCCGGCGCACAGCTGCTGATTACCACGCCCGAATCGCTGGCCATCCTGCTCAGCCACGAGCGCAGCCGCGCGCAGTTCGCCCAGCTGCAAAGCATCGTGGTGGACGAATGGCACGAGCTGATGCCCAGCAAGCGCGGGGTCTTGCTGCAGCTGAACCTGGCGCGGCTGCGCGCCTTGTCTCCCGCGCTGCAGGTCTGGGGCCTGTCCGCCACCATAGGCAATCTCGAAGAAGCATTGCGCGTGCTGGTTCGGGGCCGCGATCCGGCGCAGGCGGCCATCGTGCAGGACCAGCGCCACAAGCCCTTCCACCTGCACTCCATACTGCCACCCGCCAGCACCCGCCTGCCATGGGCCGGCCACCTGGGGCTGGCCAATCTGGGCGAGGTCGCCCGGCTGGTGCTGGCAACCCCCAGCAGCATCATCTTCACCAATACCCGCTCGCAGGCCGAGCTGTGGTTTACCGCGCTCAATGCGATCTGGCCCGAAAGCGCCGAGACCCTGGCGATCCACCATGGCTCACTCGATCAGCAAGTTCGGCTGCAGGTGGAAGACGGGCTGCGCCACGGCCGGCTGCGCTGTGTGGTGGCCACCAGCAGCCTCGACCTGGGCGTGGATTTTCCGGCGGTGGACCGGGTGATACAGATCGGCGGCGCGCGCTCGGTGGCGCGTACCGTGCAGCGCGCCGGCCGGGCCCGGCACAGGCCGGGGGCTGCGGTGCATATCGATGCGGTGGCCACCCAGTCGATGGACCTGTGCGAATTCGCCGCCACCCGTGAATTGGCTCGGCAGCGCGTGTACGAGCGCCGCATACCGCGGTCACTGAGCTTCGATGTGCTGAGCCAACACCTCATGTCGCAAGCCCTCGCCGGCGGCTTCGATGGGCCCACGCTTTGGGCGGAGGCCTGCTCCACGGCCGCATTCGAGGCCATGAGCCCGGCGCAGTGGACGGATGTGCTCGCCTTCCTGATGCACGGCAGCGCGTCGCTGGCGGCCTACCCGCAATACGAGCGCTTGCAGCGCAGCGACAGCGGCCTGTATGTGCCAGCCAATGCCGCGGTCGCCAGAAGGCACCGCATGGGCATAGGCACCATCGCCAGCCACAGCGCGGTGCAGGTGCAGTACCTGCAGGGCGGCAGGCTGGGCTCGGTGGACGAAGGCTTTGCCGCCCGCCTGTCACCTGGCGACATTTTCAACTTTGGCGGCCGCAGCCTGCGCCTGGTGCGCATGGAAAACGGCACGGCCTGGGTGCGGCGCTCCAGCACGGTGGGCACGCATACACCGGCCTGGGCCGGCTCGCTGATGGGTATGTCCGCGCGCGTGGGCGAAAAAATGCAGGCCTTGCTGGCGCAGGCCGGCCAAGGCCTGCAAGAAGGCGCCGCGCAACAATCCGAAGGGCTGACGCCCGAGCTGCGCTATCTGCTACCAGTACTGCAGCTGCAGCAGGAGCGCTCGCACGTTCCGGCCGAAGGCGAGTTGCTGATCGAGCAGGTGCAGGCCAGGGTGGCGGGGCCGGCTGCGCGCAAGGGAGCGGCTGCCGGCGGCAGCCTGTTCATCTATCCCTTTGCCGGGCGCGTGGTACATGAGGGACTGGCGCTGCTGGTGGCCACCCGCCTGGCGCATCTGCAGAGCAACAGCTTCTCGTGGACCTGCAATGAAATCGGCTTCATGCTGCAGCCGCAGAACCCGATCGATGCCTCGCTACTGGACTGGCCGGCCATTTTGTCGTGCCGACAGCTGGAGCAGGACTTGCAAGCGGCGGTGAACTTCGGCGAGCTGGCGCGCAAGCGCTTCAAGGAGATCGCCCAGATCGCGGGCCTGGTGAGCACACCGGCCCCGGGTAGCCGTGGCGGCAGCCGGCAACTGCAGGTGTCAGCGGGCCTGCTGTACGACGTGCTCTCCCGGTACGACCCCGAGCATATTCTGCTGCGCGAAGCCCGGCGCGAGGCACTGGAGCAGGAACTGCACCTGCCGCCCCTGCGCGAGAGCCTGCAGCGCATGGCTGCGCAGCAGCGCGTGCTCACCCTGCCTGCGAGGCACACGCCGTTTTCATTCGGCCTGTGGGCGGAGAGCTTTCGCGGCCAGCTAAGCAACGAGAGCTGGTCCGATCGCATCAAGCGCCTGGCCCTGCAAGATGACGAGCCGATGGCCAAGAAAGCCCGATGATGCAAGGCTTTACCCCGGGGCTGGACATCCGCATTGCCGGCCAGGACTTCACCGCCTTTGCGCAACGAGCGCTGTACTGGCCGAAAAACGGCCTACTGATGATCGCCGACCTACACCTGGGCAAGAGCGACACCTTCCGAGCATCGGGCATATCCGTGCCCTATGCGGTGCAGCAGCACGACCTGGCCCGGCTCGATGCCTTGCTGGCCGCGGTGAGGCCCCGCGCGCTGGTGGTGCTGGGCGATTTCGTGCATGGCAGCCTGGTGGCCAGGCAAACCCTGCAGGCCTGGCAGGCCCTGCGCCAGGCGCACGGCGCCACCCGCTTCATCCTCACCCGGGGCAACCACGATCGCAGTCTCGCTGCGCAGCACGGTCTGATGGACGAGGTATTGGCCGAGCTTTGCATCGATGGCGTGCGGATGGCGCACGAGGGATATGAGGCGGCCCGGGGTGTGCCCGGCACATCTCATTGGCTACACATCAGCGGCCACCACCATCCGGTGTTCCGGGCACGCTCCTGGCACAAGGCCTTGCCCGCGATGGTGCATGACGGGCAGCGGCTGGTACTGCCAGCGTTTTCCGAATTCACCGCCGGCCTGCGGATCCATGGTCCGGACAGCCAAGTCTGGGTGTTCAGCAGCGAGACCGGCACCGGGTACGAGGGTCTGGTAGTGCAGGTGCGGTAAAAGCCGGTTTGCGCAGCAGGGGTTGCGGATACCTACTGCTGGGCCCGGGCCAGGGTTTCGGCGATGCATGAGCGGCCTGATATTGCCCCCGTATTTCCGGACCCATCCTATCCAGATCTTGCTCCAGTGGCACCGCTTCGACCGAGCCAAAGCGACGCTTGACGGCCTCAATAAGCATCTCGCGCACCGGCTCCCCACTGCGCGTTGCTTGGGCCCTTGGATATAGCCGGATCGACATGGCCTGCGCTCAGGTCGCAGGCAGGCGCTTTTGCACACGCACCAGGCCGGCTTCGCCGCCGGGAGCGATGCGCCAGGTTCGTTCCGCCACCGTTGTCTTATGCTGGGTGCGATAGCTGGGCAGTTGCACTACGGCCGCATTCGGTTCGGCTTGCAGTAGTCGTCCGCTGACGGTAATGCCGTCGCTGAACTCCACCAGCACTTCGTCGCTGACAGACAGGCGTGCTTCGCCGGGAGTGTCAAGGCTGCGCAATAGCGCGCCAGGATACAGGTGCGTGTTGTTGGCAGAGAAGCGCCAGAGCATGGGACTCTCCTTGTGGGGCGGGAAATGCCCATCACCGTAACCGATAAGTGCAGACAAGCAGCCGATGATGAATAGCCGTCCCTGGCCAACTGCCGGCGGCCGCGACTGGCGCAGAGACGATCAAGCCGTACCGATTTCGATGACGGCAGCGATGCCAACGCTAGGCCCAGTCCATAGGCAATGTTCCACAGGTCGCAATGACCTCGACGTGATTACTTCGGCGTGAGCCGATACAAGCCACCCTCGTGGTCGTCCTCGATCAACCACAGCGCGCCATCCGGCGCCTGCGCAACGTCGCGGACACGGAAGCCGAGCGTCCAGTGCTCGGCCGGTGTCGCGCTCGCGCCGTGCACCTCGATCCGGTGCAGGGCACGGCTTACGAGGCCAGTCACGAACGCGGAGCCTTTCCACTTTGGAAACATCGCGCCGCTGTAGAACATCAGGTTGCCGGGCGCGATGACAGGCGTCCAGTAGATCACGGGCTTGGCGAGGTCTGGGCGCGTGTCGGGGCTTGCGATAGGTACGCCGTCATAGTTCACCGCATAGGAGACCAATGGCCAACCATAGTTTCTGCCCCGCTCTATCAGGTTGAGCTCGTCGCCGCCGCGCGGCCCATGCTCCAGTTCCCAAAGGCGGCCATCCGGCGCGAACGCGAGGCCGTAGGGCGTACGATGCCCCGAGGTCCATGTCTCGGATGGCGTCAAATTGGGAGTGTCAAAGACATAGGTGCTCACGACCGGCGCGGTCTTGGCGGCCTCTGTATCCCTTGGTGGATCGATCACCGGGACCGACGGCGCACCAGTCTTGCCTTCCATGGGATTGCCGGGCGCGGGCTGGCCGTCCAGGGTCAATCGCAGGATCTTGCCAGCCGGTTGGTTCGGGTCTTGAGCAGGGGTGAAGCGCTGCCGGTCACCGGCCGTGAGGAAGAGAAACTTCTGGTCTGGAGAAAAGGCCACGGCAGCGCCAACCTGCCCTCCTTTGCCCTTGATCGGGTCGCGCCAGATAACCTTCAGGCCCTCCAGCACGGCGGTGCTGGCGTCGATCTTGAGCGTCGCGCGGGCGAGCGCCAAGCCCGAGGTGCCCGGGATCTGTCCGGGCTCCGAATAGGTCAGGTAGATCGCCCCATCACTCGCATAGGACGGGGCCAAGTAGACACCGAGCAGGCCGTTCTGTTTTTCGTACAGCACCGGCGGCACGCCAGCGACTTCTAGCTTTTGCCCGGATGAGGTGGCAAGGAAGAGCTTGCCGATCTTCTCGGTGATCAGCATGCGCCCGTCCGGCAGAAAGGCAATGCGCCATGGCAGATCGAACTGCGCGACCTTCGTGAGCTTGAACGGAGGCGATTGGGCGGGGAGCAGAGTTCCGGCATTGATCTGCGCTACCACGGACGTCGCACCGAGGAGCAACCAAGGGATGAGTCCGAACTTCGGGAATGACATGCTGCGCTCCTCATTGGGTGATCCGAAGTATGCGGTGACCGTGAGAGCCGTGCCAAGCACCGGGCCAGCTGCACGACGAACGTTGGGTCGCTGCCTGGGACGTCGAGCGCTTCCAGTTCCGAAAACCGCCTCTCACCAACGTAAGCACGCTCTCACACAACCGCATTCACATGGCTTCGTCACCCTTCTGCGCCATCGAACTTGCACGGACGATCAATTCACAGGCCAGCGTGCGACTCGCAGGCTCCTGACCGGTGGTAAGGGACTTCAACGCCGCTTCTGCGGCGGCCAAGCCAATCTGCGAGCGCGGAGGCCGCACCGTCGACAACGCCGGCAATAGTTGGCGGCCTATGGGAAAGTCCCCAAAGCCCAGCAACGCCAGTTCATCCGGCACGGCCACGCCGCCGAGTTGCGCCTGCATCAGCGCGCCACAAGCCAGGTGGTCATTCGCAAAGGCCGCCGCCGTCACCGGTCGATGGGCACGCAGCTGCGCAAAGGCTTCGCGACCCGCATCGAATGCATCTCCCGTACCGGCGCGCAGGAGCCACACCTTCGCGCCCGCCTCCTCGCAGGCTTCGAAGAAACCCTCGCCCCGCACGTGGGCACGGAAATCTTCCGCCACGCCGCTGTCCACATAAGCCAAGGCCCGGTGTCCCTGCGCCAGCAGGTGCTGCGCCATCATGCGGCCGGTTTGCCGATGGTCGAAGCCAATGCGGGCAAAGCTGCCCACCTCGTCAGCCTGCTCGGGGTGATCCCAGATCTCGATGACTGCCGCACCGGATGCATGGGCATCACGGAGCAGGCGCAGCGCGCCCGGCGTGTGGTGGCGGCCCGTGACGATCAGGGCCGCAGGCGCCCAGCCGCCCAGTGCACGCAATTGGGCTTCTTCGCGCTCCATCGAATAGCCGGTGGCCATCAGCAGCAGTTCTCGGCCGCTGTCACGAAGACCTTCCGCCAAGCCCTGAATAGTCTCCGCGAAGATCGAGTGGCCGACATTCGGGATCAAGGCCGCAACGATGCGCGACGCGCCGCTGGCCAACTGCCCCGCCTGGTGGTTGGGCACATAGCCTGTCTGTTCGATCGCAGCCTGGATGCGTGCGGCCGTCTCCGGCGCCACCTTGGCCGGTTCATTGATGTAGCGCGAGACCGTGATGCGCGTCACCTCGGCCGCCTCGGCCACGTCATGCAGCGTGGGCCGGCCATAACCACGTCGTCGCCGTTTGATTCCGTCCTCAGTCAATTTGCCCAACCAGGGTTTTCACCGATGGACCATATTTTCCATCGACCTTAATGTTACCGGTAACACAACAGTCAGAAATCAACCTTCCCATGAGCCGATCCCTTGGAGACCTTCGCAGCCGCCGCTGGTTTGCGGCTAGCGACATGCGTGGCTTCGCACACCGGCAGCGCATCCAGCAAATGGGCCTGCGCCGTGAAGACGTGCTCAACAAGCCCATCGTTGCGGTCATCAACACCTGGAGCGACCTGTCGCCCTGCCACGCCCACCTGCGCGAGCGCGCCGAGAGCGTCAAGCGTGGCGTGCTGATGGCCGGCGGTATGCCATTCGAGCTGCCCGCGATGAGCCTCGGCGAGGTGATGGTCAAGCCGACCACCATGCTCTATCGCAACTTTCTCGCGATGGAAGTGGAAGAACTGCTGCGCTCGCTGCCCATCGACGGCGTGGTGCTACTGGCTGGCTGCGACAAGACCACGCCCGCCACCGTGATGGGTGCGGTCAGCGCGGGCCTGCCGACCATCTTCTGCCCAGCCGGCGGGATGCTCAGTGACCGCTATCTCCAGCGTGGCGAGCCTGCGCGCAGCGTCGGCGCGGGCACCCACACTCGCATGTTCTGGGACGAATACCAGGCTGGCAAAGTGTCCGAATGCGAGTGGATCGGCCTGGAGGCCAAGATGACCCGCTCGCCCGGCACCTGCAACGTGATGGGTACCGCCAGCACGATGACTTCCATGGTGGAGGCGCTGGGCCTGGCCCTGCCGGGCGCAACGGCCATTCCCGCCATGGACGCCGGCCACGTGCGCATGGCGACCGGCTGCGGCGAGCGCATCGTGGACATGATCTGGCAGGACCTGACCCCCGCGAAGATCCTGACGCGCGGAGCCTTCCTGAACGCCGTCGCGGTGCAGATGGCGCTGGGCGGATCCACCAATGCCGCGGTCCACGTGATCGCCATGGCGCGCCGCGCGGGTGTTCCCCTGGATTTGGCCGATCTCGACACGATGGGCCGCCAGGTTCCAGTGCTGGCCAACCTCTTCCCCAGCGGCGATCGGCTGATGGAGGACTTCCACTATGCCGGCGGCCTGCCGGCACTGATGAACCGCATCCGGCCCCACTTGTCGCTGAGCGAGTTGACCGTGACCGGTAAGACCGTCGCGCAAAACATCGAGGGCCGCGAAAGCCTGGACGATGACGTCATCCGCCCGCTGGAACGGCCTGTCAGTGCGGCAGGCGCCCTGGCCGTGC
The DNA here is from genome assembly GCA_047601665.1 of Acidovorax sp. Classification (GTDB taxonomy): domain Bacteria; phylum Pseudomonadota; class Gammaproteobacteria; order Burkholderiales; family Burkholderiaceae_C; genus JASGIT01. The sequence continues at coordinate 2,827,736 of JASGIT010000001.1, read as the reverse complement.
TGCGCGGCAACCTGGCGCCCGAAGGGGCCGTAATGAAAGCCAGCGCAGCCAACCCGAAGTTCTTCCGCCACACCGGGCGCGCGCTGGTCTTCGATTCGCCGTCCGAGATGTTCCAGCGCTGCGCCGACCCCGCGCTGGATGTGGATGAAAACACCGTGCTGGTCCTGCGCAACGGCGGCCCTGTCGGTGCGCCCGGTATGCCCGAATGGGGCGGCCTGCCCATCCCGAAGAAGCTGCTGGATCAGGGGGTGCGCGACATGGTGCGCCTGTCGGATGCACGCATGAGCGGTACGCACTACGGCAGTTGCATCTTGCACGTCAGTCCCGAAGCTGCGGTCGGCGGCCCGCTCGCGCTGGTACGCAGCGGCGACCTTATCGCACTCGACCTCGAAGCGCGCTCGCTGGAACTGAAGGTCGACGACGCAGAACTGGCCCGCCGCCGCGCCGCCTGGACGCCGCCGCCCCGGCAAGCCACGCGCGGCTTCACCCGGCTCTACCAAGACCACGTGCTGCAGGCCCACGAGGGCTGCGACTTCGACTTCCTGCAAGGCAACGCCGGCTCGCCGGAACCCGTCATTTTCTGAGGAGACAAGTGCGATGAATTCCTTTCAGCAACTGCTGGCCCGTGCCGGCGGCGAGCCCCCCGTTGGAACCTGGGTCATGTCGGCCAGCCCCCTGGTCGCCGAGGCCGTCGGCTGCGCGGGGTACGACTGGGGCGTGGTGGACATGGAGCACACGCCCATCGACCTGATGACGCTGGTGCACATGCTGCAGGCCGTCGCCGGAACGAAGATGCTCCCCGTCGTGCGCGTGCCCTGGAACGACACGGTCGGCCTCAAGCGCGTGCTTGACGCGGGTGCGCAGACGCTTCTGATCCCCTTTGTGCAGGATGCCGACGAGGCGCGCGCCGCCGTGGCTGCCTGCCGCTATCCGCCCGAAGGCATTCGCGGCATGGCCGGCATGAGCCGCGCGTCGCGCTTCGGCACGGCGCCCCACTACCTGACGACGGCCAACCAGGGTATTAGCGTTATCGTGCAACTGGAAACGCCCGCAGCCATCGAGCGCGTCGACGAAATCGCCGCCATCGATGGCGTCGATGCACTGTTCGTCGGCCCGGGCGACCTCTCTGCGACGATGGGCCACGTAGGCCAATTGACCCACCCCGACGTGCTGGCATTGACCCGTCAGGTCGTGGCCCGTGCCAAGGCGCTGGGCAAGCCCATCGGCACCGTCGGCGGCACGCCCGAAGTCGTCGCGCTGTACCGCGAGATGGGCTTCGATTTTGTGGCCATCGCATCCGACCTGGGCTTTCTGATGCGTGCCGCCCAGGCCGCGCTGGGGACGATTCGCCAGACGCCGCACACGCCATCCGCCCCGCAAGGAGCTTACTGATGGCCGCCGTCGAACTGCGCAACGTAGCCAAGAGCTACGACGGGAAAACCCCGGTCATCCATGGCATCGACCTGGACATCAGGGACGGCGAGTTTGTCGTCTTCGTCGGCCCCTCCGGCTGCGGCAAAAGCACGCTGCTGCGGATGATTGCCGGCCTGGAGACGATCAGCGGCGGCGAGCTTCGCATCGACGGCACGCGCGTCAACGACAAGCCGCCGCGCGCCCGCGACATCGCCATGGTGTTCCAGGACTACGCGCTCTATCCGCACAAGAGCCTGTACGACAACATGGCCTTCGGCCTGCGCCTGCGCAAGACGCCCGAGGACGAGATCAAGAAGCGCGTGATGGATGCCGCCCGGCTACTGCGCATCGACCACATGCTGGACCGCAAGCCCGCCGCGCTCTCCGGCGGCCAGCGCCAGCGCGTCGCCATTGGCCGCGCCATCGTGCGCCAGCCAAAGGTCTTTTTGTTCGACGAACCGCTGTCCAACCTCGACGCACAGTTGCGCCAGGAGATGCGCAGCGAGATCAAGCGCCTGCACGAGCGCCTGGGCGCCACCATGATCTATGTGACGCACGACCAGGTCGAGGCGATGACGCTGGCCGACCGCATCGCGGTGCTCAGCGCCGGCCACAAGATGCAGTACGACACGCCGGACGCTATCTACAACCGGCCTGCTGCGCTCTTCGTCGCAGGCTTCACCGGCGCGCCGCCGATGAACCTGGTCGATGCCACCGTCAACGGCGGGCGGGCAGACCTCGGCGACGGCATCCGCATTGCCCTGCCCCCCGCGCTGGCCGGCCAAAGCGGCGCGCGCAAGCTGGGCGTGCGGCCTGAAAACCTGCGCCTGGCCCCGGAGCCCGGCGACATCAGCGTGCCCGCCCAGGTGGCGCTGCTGGAGCCGCTGGGCTCGGAAACGCTGGTCAGCCTGAAGTTCGGAGCGAGCGAGGTCATCGCACGGCTGGCCGCGAATTTCCGCGAGTCCCCCGGAACGACCGTGAACCTGCATCTGAACCCCGCCCACCTGCACTTGTTTGACCCCGCGAGCGGCCTGGCGCTCGCCTGAGGCGCACGACAACCAGAACACCCCAAGGAGACACCCACCATGCAACGACGCACCCTCATCGCCGCGACCGCCCTGCTGATCGCCGCCACCAGCGCAATGGCCCAGGCCCCGACCAAGCTGCGCGTGTTCGCCGGCGGCTCCGGCCAGCGCCCCGACCTGATGCGCAAGCTCTTCGACCAATACCAGGCCAGGAATCCCGGCGTCACCGTCGAGATGGAGACCGGCGGCGCCACGTCCGAATTGCAGCGCCAGTACCTCAGCACGGTGCTGAACGCCAAGGATCCGGCCATCGACGTCTACATGATCGACATCGTCAACCCGGCCCAGTACTACAGCGCGGGCTGGCTGGAGCCGCTGGATGCCTACCTCGGCAACGCCGCCACCGCGCTCAAGCCCTATCTGCCGGTGTACGCCAGCGCCGACATCGTGCAAGGCAAGCTGGCCGCCATGCCGGCCTTTGCCGACGCGCTGTTCATGTACTACCGCAAGGATCTGCTCGAAAAGTACAAGCTCGCCGAGCCCAAGACCTGGGACGAACTCAGCGCCGCATCCAAGAAGATCCAGGCCGGCGAAGGCAATGCCAACCTGCAGGGCCTGTCCATTCAGGGCGCGCCGATCGAGGGCGCCGTCTGTACCTTCCTGCTGCCCTACTGGAGCCAGGGCAAGGAGTTCAACGATGCGTCCGGCAAGCTGACGCTGGACAAGACCGCCGCCGCCAAGGGACTGCAGAACTGGCTGGACATGGTCGATGCGGGCGTCATCAAGAAGAACGTCGCCGAGGTCAAGACGCCCGACACCGTCAATGAATTCAAGGCGGGCCAAGTCGTCTTCGCAGTGAACTGGGGCTTCGCCTGGGACCGCTTCCAGCAGGACAAGGACAGCAAGGTGCAGGGCAAGGTCGGCGTGATGCCGCTGCCGGCCATGCCCGGCGGCAAGAGCGCCACCTGCGTCGGCGGCTGGCAGTGGGCGGTCAGCGCTTTTTCCAAGTCCAAGGCCGAAAGCGCCAAACTCGTGAAGTTCCTGGCGAGCCCGGAGTCCAGCAAGTTCCTCGCCATCCAGGGTTCGCTGCTGCCCACCTACGCCGACGTTTACACGGATGCGGACGTGGTCAAGGCAGTCCCCTGGTTCAAGGATGCAGGCGCCGTGGTCATCGCAGGCCGCAGCCGCCCGATGTCGCGCGACTACGGCCAGGTCAGCGACACCATCCGCACGACCACCAGCGCCGTGCTGGCCCGCACGAAGAAACCCGACGAAGGCGTGGCCGAGATCGAGAGCCGCCTGCGCCGCGTGATGCGCTGAACCGGGTGCGCGCCATGTTCGAGAAACTCAAGGATCCTGGCGAGAGAATGCTCGCCTTCCTGCTGCTGGCGCCGGCCTTCCTGCTGCTGGCCCTGATCGTCGTGTACCCGATCGGCAAGCTGATCTGGAACAGCTTCTTTGACCTGCGCCTGTCGGGTGACGCGGCCCAGTTCGTCGGCTTCGAAAACTACGCCATGGCGCTGCAGGACCCGGACTTCTGGAACGCCGCCAAAAACACGCTGCTGATCACGGTCATTACCGTGCCCGGCGCGCTGGTCGCGGGCCTGGGCCTGGCCATGCTGGCCAACCTGCCGTTCCGCCGCCGCTGGCCGGTGCGGCTGGCACTGCTGCTGCCCTGGGCATTGCCGCTGGCCTTCGTCGGCCTGATTTTCGCGTGGTTCTTCCACACCGAGTTCGGCGTCGTCAACGACGTGCTGCACCGGCTGCTCGGCATCGAGCCGACGATGTGGCTGCTCTCGCCCAAACTGGCCTTCGCTGCCATCTGCCTGGCCATCATCTGGAAGACCTCGTCCTTCATGGCGCTGATCCTGCTCGCCGGCCTGCAGATGATCCCGAAGTCGCTGTACGAGGCGGCCGAGGTGGACGGCGCGAACAAGTGGCAGCAGTTCTGGCAGATCACGATTCCGATGCTGATGCCGTCCATCATCGTCGCGCTGATCTTCCGAACCATCACCGCGCTGCAGACCTTCGACATCCCCGTGACCATGACCCACGGCGGTCCTGGCAACTCGACGCAGACGCTGGCGATGCTGATCCACGCCACCACCATCGACTACCTCGATGTCGGCTACGGCTCCACGCTGGCCGTGCTGATGTTCCTGATCTCGCTCGTGGTCACCGGCTTCTACCTGAAGCGCATCGGAAGGAATGCCTGATGAAAAACCTCTTCGACTCGAAGTGGCTGCGTTTCGCCGCCGCAACGATGGTGGTGGTCAACGGCTTCTTCCCAGCCGTCTGGATTCTGCTGACTTCGCTGAAGACCGAAGGCGAGCTCGTCAGCAAGCCCATCACCTACTGGCCGCACCACCCGGTGCTGGAGAACTACGTTCGCGCCTTCACCGACCAGCCGCTGCTGAAGTACTTGGGCAACAGCTTCATGGTGGCCTTGCTGTCCACAGCGCTGTCGCTGCTGGTCGCCTCGGCGGCGGCCTACGCGATCGCACGGTTGAACCTGAAGCGCCGCCAGTTGATCCTGACCTGCATCGTCGCCTCCAGCATGTTCCCACTGGTCACGCTGCTGGTGCCGATCTTCGAGACGATGCGCCAGTTGGACCTGCTCAACAGCTACACGGCGCTAGTGCTCCCCTACACGGTGCTCAACCTGCCGGTGTGCACGCTGGTGCTGGTGAGCTTCTTCCAGAGCATTCCCAAGGACCTGGAGAACGCCGCCATGATCGACGGCTGCACACGGCTCGGAGCACTGGTGCGCGTCGTCGTGCCGCTGGCCGCACCGGGAGTGTTCACGGCCGGCATCCTCGGCTTCGTCAACGCCTGGGACGAATTCCTGCTCGCGCTGTCGCTGAACTCCAGCGCCTCCATGCGCACGCTGCCCGTCGGCATCTCGCTGTACCAAGGCGAGTTCACCTTCCCCTGGCCCACGATCTCTGCCGCCCTGATCGTCGCCATCGTGCCCATAGCGGTGCTGATCGCGGTGTTCCAGGAGCGCGTCGTCGGCGGGCTCACCCAGGGTGGCCTCAAGGGCTGAGTCCATCCATTCCCCCTTTTCGCCTTCAACCACAAGCAACAGGAGACTTCATGAAAAAAATCGCCCCCCTTCTTGCCCTTGCGCTGGGCAGTGCCACGGCGTTCGCACAAAGCAACGTGACGCTTGCCGGCCGCGTCGACATGGGCGTACAAAACGTCAACACCGGCGTCAACACGACCACGCGCATGGACAGCGGCACCTACACGGCCTCGCGTCTGATCCTGCGCGGCAACGAAGACCTCGGCGGCGGCCTGTCCGCGCTCTTCTACCTCGAGAACCGCTTCAATGCCGACACCGGCGCGCCGCAAAGCGCCTCGAAGTTCTGGAATGCCGGCTCCTACGTCGGCCTGTCCAGCAAGAGCTACGGCACCGTCACGCTCGGCCGCCAATACTCGCCGATCTTCTGGTCTTTCCTGTTCGCCGACGACACCGGGCCGCTGAAGCTGCACGGCTACAGCGCGGTGCAATCCGTCCAGCGGAGCAACTTCGCGCGCATCCGCGCATCGGCTTCTCCGATCCAGTCCGGCGGCACACTGGATTCGGTGGCTGGCGGTGTCTATTCGCTCGGCATCACCTCGGCCTTCGAGGACAACCTGATCGTCTACAAGACGCCGTCCTTCGGCGGCGTCACCGCGATGCTCGCCGTCGAACTGCCCGAGGGCTACACGGCTGCGGGCACCGGCAAGCTCTTCAGCGGCAACGTCGAATACAAGAACGAATCGCTCTACGCCTCCGTCGCGGCGTCGCGCAAACGGGGCATCGTGACGGCCAGCGGCGCCACGCAGACCGTCAGCGAGCAGTTGGCCAGCGCCATGTATGCGGTGACGCCCAACGTCAAGCTGTGGGGCAACGTGCACCCCTGGAAGATGGAGTCGACCGGCAATGGCGAGCTGAAGGGGCATGACTGGATGCTCGGCGCCTCCTACTGGTTCCCGAGCAGCGAGCTGTGGGTCAACTACGCCAACAAGAAAATCAGCAACTGCGTCGCCTGCAACTCCTCTGGCTGGGGCATCGGTTACCACTACTTCCTGTCCAAGCGCACCGAGCTGTACACCTCGCTCGCCAAGGTACGAAACGGCGCGAACTCCGCCAATTCGCTGAACGGCTTCGCGCCGGACGACTTTGGCCGCGGCGTGCGCGCCTTCTCGGTCGGCCTCGCGACGACCTTCTAAGTCTTTCTTTACCACCCTCCACGGACATCATGGACACGATCATTCGTTACGGCATCATCGGCTGCGGCAGCATGGGCCGCGAGCACATAGAGAACCTCAAGGCCCTGAACGGTGTCCAGGTGACGGCCATCGCCGATCCTCACCAGCCCAGCCTTGATGCAGCGCTGGCCTTGCTGCCCTTTCAGCCGCCCAGGGCGTTCACGGACCACAAGGCCCTGCTGGCCAGCGGCCTGTGCGACGCGGTGGTCATCGCAACGCCGAACTTCACGCACATCGAGATGATGCGCGATGCGCTGGCAACCGACCTGCACATCCTGGTGGAAAAGCCGCTGGTCACCAGGGTCGAAGACGGCGTCGAGATGCTGCGCCTGGCCCAGGGCCGCAAGGGTATCGTATGGGTAGCGCAGGAATACCGCTACATGCCGCCGGTGGCCGAGATGATCCGCATCGCGCACGAAGGCGGCGTCGGCACGATGCACCAGGTCGCCATCCGCGAACACCGCGAGCCGTTCTATCCCAAGGTCGGCGACTGGAACCGCTTCACCGCCAATACCGGCGGCACGCTGGTCGAGAAGTGCTGCCATTACTTCAACCTGATGGACTTCATCCTGAAGGAGAAGCCGCTGCGCGTGTTCGCCTCGGGCGGGCAGCGCGTCAACCACCTCGACGAACGCTACGACGGCAAGACGCCCGACATCCTCGACAGCGCCTACGTGATCGTCGAGTACCCGTCCGGCGCACGGGCGTCCCTGGATCTGTGCATGTTCGCCGAGAACTCGATCGACAACGAGCATGTAACGATCGTCGGCGCCGAAGGCAAGCTCGAATCGCTGCTGCCCTCGGGCGTGCTGCGCTACGGCCGGCGCGAGGACTGGGGCCGGCGCGAAGTCTGGGGTCAGCCCTCGGGCACGGCGCGCGGGGTATCGGTGCGGCAGATCCGCGACACCAACATCAAGTACCTGGGCCAGCATTTCGGCGCATCCTACATCGAGCACCAGCATTTTCTGGACGCGATCCGCCAAGGCAAGCCAGCCGAAATTCCGCTGGAGGAAGGGCTGCGCTGCGTCGCCGTGGGCCTGGCCGCCCACCGCAGCATCGAGACCGGCCAGCCGGTTGAACTGCGCGACATGCTGCCCGCAGGCTGGTGATCCCGGGTGGCAATGCAAGTTGTCGAGTTGAACGCGGGCGCACTGCGCCTGGCGCTGCGGCCCGATCTGGGCGGCAGCGTGGCCGGGCTCTGGCACGGCAGCGTGCCGGTGCTGCGCTCCACCGAGCCGGCTGCGCTGACGGGCCCGCGCACGTCGGCCTCATTCCCGCTGCTGCCCTACTCCAACCGGCTGGGCTTTCGCCGCTTCCGCTGGCAGGGAAACGAGTACACGACGGCGCCAAATTTCGACGACAGCCCGCACTCGCTGCATGGCGTGGGCTGGCTGCGTGCCTGGCAGGTCGAGGGACACGATGGCCACTCTGTTGCATTGAACTACCGCCACAAGCCCGATGCGCACTGGCCCTTTGCCTTCGACGCATACCAGCGCATCGCACTGGAAGAGGGGCGGCTGGTGATGCGGCTCACTCTGGTCAACACGGACGCGCGCGAGCAGCCTGTCGGCCTGGGCTGGCATCCTTACTTCCCACGCCGCCAACACAGCCGCCTGCGCATGGCCCTGGAATCGCGCTGGGAGTCCGATGCTCGGCAACTGCCCACGCACGCGGTGCCCTTGCCGGGCATTGACGCCCCGGTCGCGGCGTTGCATTACGACCACTGCTTCGCCGGCTGGAACGGCATGGCCGTCATCGAGGACGAATGCTTCGAACTGCGCCTGGGCTCGACGCTACGCCACGCCGTCGTCTTCACGCCGCCCGGCCGCGACTTCTTCTGCGTGGAGCCGGTGGGCCACGCCAACGACGCGATCCACCTCGACGACCCCTCCGCCCACGGCCTGATTGCGCTCGCACCCGGCGCAACAACCGAGGCCGAGATGACATTGCAGATCAAGGCCCGCTGAATGATGGACGACCTCCAAGCCCTGCCCGTCCCCGCCAGCATCGTTGGCGAATCGCCGCTGTGGCACCCCACCGAGCACGTGCTGTACTGGTGCGACATCGTTGGCCGGCGGTTGAACCGCTTCGACCCTGCCAGCGGCAAGCACCATGCCTGGCGCTTCGACAGCGACGTGGCCTGCTGCGCTCCCTTTCGGGACGGCACGCTGCTGCTGGCGCGGCGCGACGGACTGTGGCACTTCGCCCCAGCCACCGGCGCCTCGGCCCTGCTATGCGAGCCGCCCTATGACAGCGCCGTCGAGCGCTTCAACGACGGCAAGACCGGCCCGGACGGCGCGTTCTGGGTCGGCACCATCTACGAGCCGCGCGACCAGCCCGCCGCCGCGCTCTACCGCTGGGCGGACGGCGCGCTTGAGCGCATCGCCGGCGGCGTGACTGTCAGCAACGGCCTGGGCTGGAGCCCTGATGGCGGCACGATGTACTGGTCCGACACCTGGGGCCACACGCATTACAGGGTGAGTGCCACAGCACCATTCACCCGGCAAGTTCTGCGGAACTTCCCCCGCCGCGAACTCGGCGCCCCGCTCGACCACTACGGCGGCCGGCCCGATGGCGCCGCTGTCGATGCCGAGGGCTGCCTATGGGTCGCGATGTTCGAGGGCGCACGCCTGCTGCGCCTGTCGCCGAACGGCGAAATTTTGCGAACCCTTCACCTGCCCGTGCGCTGCCCGACGATGCCCTGCTTCGGCGGGCCGGATCTGCGCACGCTCTACATCACCACCGCCCGCGAGAACCGCCCGCCCGAGGAACTGGACGCCATGCCGCTCTCCGGCCACGTGCTGCAGCTGCGTGTGGATGTGCCCGGCCTTCCGGCGAATTTTGTGAACTGAAACCATGAGCAACATCACTCTTTACCCCTCGCTGAAAGGCCGCACGGTCTTCGTCTCCGGCGGTAGCTCCGGCATCGGTGCCGAGCTGGTTCGTAGCTTCGCGGCGCAGGGTGCGCGCGTTGCCTTTTGCGGCCTGAGCGCCGACGGTGGCCCCACCGTCGTCCAATCCGTCGTCGAGGCCGGACATGCCGCACCGTATTTCGAGCCCTGCGACGTGTGCGACGTGGCTGCCTACCAGGCGCTGCTGAGCCGCGTCGAGCAGAAACTGGGCCCCATCCGCGTGCTGGTCAACAATGCGGGCCGCGATGACCGCCATGCCATGGAAGACGTCACTTCCGACTATTGGGACGAGCGCATCGCCCTGAACCTGAAGCATTACTTCTTCGCGATCCAGGCCGTTGCGCCGGGCATGGCTGCTGCCGGCGGCGGCTCCATCATCAACATGGGCTCTGTGTCGTGGATGCGCGGTCGGCCCAACCTCGTTGGCTACACGACGGCCAAGGCCGGCATCCTGGGCCTCACGCGCACGCTGGCCCGCGAACTCGGCGCACGCAACATCCGCGTCAACGCCATCGTGCCCGGCGCTATCGTCACCGAGCGGCAAACCACGCTGCACCGCGACCCGGTGGCCGATCAGCAGTTCCTCGACGCCCAGTGCCTGAAAATCCGCCTCGACCCCGGCCACGTTGCGCGGCCCACGTTGTTCCTGGCCGCCGACGACAGCGATGGCATGACAGGACAGCACGTGCTGGTGGATGCCGGCATCGCGCAGCAATCCATCGTGAGCTGACATGGCGACACCGCTGGACCGTACGGCCCTGCTGGCCCGGCTGCGCAGCACCTCTCAATGGGATCTCGTCGTCATCGGTGGCGGCGCCACGGGCCTGGGCGTCGCGCTCGACGCGGCGGCGCGCGGTTTTGCGGTGGCGCTGGTGGAGGCCGAGGACTTTGCAAAGGGCACGTCCTCGCGCGCAACCAAGCTGGTACACGGCGGCGTGCGCTACCTGGCGCAGGGCAACGTCTCGCTGGTGCGCGAAGCATTGCACGAACGGGCCACGCTGTTGGCCAACGCTCCGCACCTGGCCCAGCCGCTGGCCTTCGTGCTGCCGGCCTACCGCTGGTGGCAGCCGGCGTTCTACGGTATCGGCCTGAAGCTCTACGACGCGCTGGCGGGCCGCCGTGGGCTGGGCAGCACGCAATGGCTCTCCACGGCGCAGGCGCTCGCCGCACTGCCCAACCTAAAGCAACCGCAGCTTGCCGGAGGCGTGCGCTACTGGGACGGCCAGTTCGACGACGCCCGCCTGGCCGTGGCGCTCGCCCGCACCGCAGCCGAGCACGGCGCGGCAGTGCTGAACCACTGCCCGGCCACGGCACTGCTGCGCGAAGATGGCAAGGTGCGCGGTGTGACGGTGCGTGACGCGGAGACCGGGGAAATCCTCACCTTGCGCAGTGCGGCAGTCATCAACGCCACGGGCGTCTGGGTGGATGCAGTGCGGGACATGGATCGCGACCCCGGCGCGCCTGCACCGAAGCCCATGGTCGCGCCGAGCCAAGGCGTACACGTCGTCGTAAGCCGCGATTTCCTGCCCGGAAACGATGCGCTGATCGTGCCCAAGACCTCCGACGGGCGCGTGCTGTTCGCCGTGCCCTGGCTGGGCAAGACGCTGCTTGGCACGACCGATGCGCCGCGCACCGACCTTCCGGCCGAGCCCGCCGCCACCGAGGAGGAGATCGGCTTCATCCTGAAGGAGGCGGCAGGCTACCTGTCCCGCGCGCCGCAGCGTGAAGACGTGTTGTCGGTCTGGGCCGGCTTGCGCCCGCTGGTCAAGCCCTCGGGCGATGGCGCCGACAGTACGAAAAAAATCTCGCGCGAGCACACCGTGATCGTGGGCCGCTCGGGCCTGGTCACCGTCACGGGCGGCAAATGGACCACCTACCGCGCCATGGCCGAGGACGTGATGCGGCACTGCATGGAGGCAAAGCTGTTGCCAGCGCGCGGCGGGGACTTCACCTCCACGCTGCGCCTCGCTGGTGCGCCGGCCAACGCTGCGGGCAGCCTGGCGCAACCCCCAGGCGAGCACTTGTACGGCAGCGACGCGGCCGTGCTGCGCGCATTGCCTGGCGCGGGCCGCTGGCTCTGGCGCGACGGCAGCGGCGGCTTCAGCGAGGCCATGCTGCGCTTTGCCGTGCGCTTCGAGGCGGCGCGCACCGTGGAAGACCTGCTGGCCCGCCGCTGCCGCCTGCTGTTTCTCGACGCGGCGAAGGCCGAGGCGCTGGCCCGCCCGGCCGCCGAACTGCTTGCCGAGGAACTGGGGCGCCCCGTGCCCGAGAGCGAAATCCTGGCCTTTGAAAACCTGGCCCGCCGCTACCGTGGCCTGGGCACTTCCTCCCCAACCACACCATCCGCATGACCGCCACACTCCCCCCTCCCTTGAACCGCCTGGCCCGCCCCGATCTGCTGCGCACGGATGCACTGATTGGCGACGCCTGGGTTGCCGGCAACAGCCGCTTCGACGTGACCGACCCCAGCACCGGCCAAACGCTGGCAAGCGTCGCCAATGTAGGCATGGCAGAAACGCAGGCCGCCATCGATGCGGCAAAGCACGCCGGCAAGGCATGGCGCGCGCTGCCCGCCAAGCAGCGCTCGGCGGTGATGCTGAAGTGGTTTCGTTTGCTACAAGACAACGCCGAGGATTTGGCGACGATCATGTCCGCCGAGCAAGGCAAGCCGCTGGCCGAAGCCCGTGGCGAAGTAGGCTTTGGCGCGAGCTTCATCGAGTGGTTCGCCGAAGAGGCCCGCCGCGTCTATGGTGAAACCATCCCGACCACCGACAAGGACAAGCGCTACCTGGTGCTGCGCGAGCCGGTCGGCGTCTGCGCAGCGATCACGCCGTGGAACTTTCCCATCGCAATGATCACCCGCAAGGTCGCTCCGGCCATTGCAGCAGGCTGCACGGTCGTGGTCAAGCCAGCCGAGCAAACGCCGCTGTCGGCGCTCGCGGTTGTCGCGCTGGCGCGCGAAGCAGGTTTGCCGCCGGGCGTACTGAACGTCGTCACCGGCGACGGCCCGCAGTCCATTGCCATCGGCAAGAGCCTGTGCGAGAGCGACATCGTGCGGCACCTGTCGTTCACCGGCTCCACCGAGGTTGGCCGCATCCTGATGCGCCAGTGTGCGCCGACCATCAAGAAACTGTCGCTGGAACTGGGCGGCAACGCGCCCTTCATCGTCTTCGACGACGCCGACCTGGATGCCGCCGCCGAAGGTGCGCTGGTCAGCAAGTACCGCAACGCCGGCCAGACCTGCGTCTGCGCCAACCGCATCTACGTGCAGTCCGGCGTCTACGACGCCTTCGTCGCCAAGCTGGCCGACAAGGTGCGCGCGATCAAGGTTGGCAACCCTTTCGAAGCTGGCACGACACAGGGCCCGATGATCGACGAGGATGCCATCCTGAAGATCGAGCGCCACGTGGCCGATGCGGCCGCCAAGGGCGCACAGCTCATCGCTGGCGGCCATCGCATCGGCGAACGCTTCTATGCGCCGACACTGCTGGCCAACGCGACGCCCGACATGGTCTGCGCCCGCGAGGAAACCTTTGGCCCGATGGCCCCGGTGTTCCGCTTCGAGACCGAGGACGAAGCCATCCGCCTGGCCAACGACACCGAGTTCGGGCTGGCCAGCTACTTCTACAGCCGCGACGTGGGCCGCATCTTCCGCGTGGGCGAAGCGTTGGAGTACGGCATGGTAGGCGTCAACACCGGCCTCATCTCGACCGCCGAAGTGCCCTTCGGCGGCGTCAAGCAGTCGGGCCTGGGCCGCGAGGGATCCCGCCACGGCATCGAGGACTATGTAGAGGTGAAGTACCTCTGCCTGGGTGGCGTGTCGGCATGAGCCGGGGGCCATTCCTGCTGGCGCTGGATCAGGGCACGTCCAGCTCGCGCAGCATCGTTTTCGACCGCGAGGCCCGCGCCGTAGCCATGGCGCAGCGCGAACTACCGCAAATCTACCCGCAAGCCGGCTGGGTGGAGCACGCCCCGCAGAGAATCTGGCACGATCAACTCGCCACCGCCCGCGAGGCGCTGGCACGCGCAGGCGCGGCAGCGGCCGATATCGCCGCCATCGGCATCACCAACCAGCGCGAGACCACGGTGCTATGGAACCGCCGCACCGGCGAGCCGCTGTACAACGCCATCGTCTGGCAGGACCGCCGCGCCGAGCCCCTGTGCGCCGCGTTGCGCGAGCGGGGCCTGGAGCCGCTGGTGCAACAGCGCACCGGCCTGCGCATAGACGCCTACTTTTCCGGCCCCAAACTGCGCTGGCTGCTCAATCAGGTTCCCGGTGCTCAAGCCGCTGCCGAACGTGGCGAATTGGCCTTCGGCACCATCGACACCTGGCTGCTGTGGCAATTGACCGAGGGCCGGGTCCACGCAACCGACGTCAGCAATGCGTCGCGCACCATGCTGTTCGATATCGCCCGCCAACGCTGGGATGAGGAATTGCTGGCCGCATTGAACATTCCCCCATCGCTGCTGCCGGCGGTGTACCCCTCCAGCCACGTCTTTGGCGACACGACGCTCTTCGGGCAGCCCATCTCCATCGGCGGCATCTCCGGCGACCAGCAGAGTGCGCTGTTCGGCCAGGCCTGTTTCAGGCCCGGCCTGGCGAAGAACACTTATGGCACCGGCTGCTTCCTGCTGATGCAGACGGGCGGCAACTTCCATGCGTCGCGCAACGGCTTGCTCACCAGCAACGCGGCCCAGCCCTCGACGACGCCGCAGTTCGCGCTGGAGGGCAGCGTTTTTGTCGGCGGCGCCGTCGTGCAGTGGCTGCGCGACGGGCTCGGCATCATCCAATCCAGCGCCGAAGTGCAGGCGCTGGCCGCCAGCGTGCCCGACTCGGGCGGCGTCATGCTCGTACCGGCCTTTACCGGTCTGGGTGCCCCCTACTGGCAACCCGACGCGCGCGGCAGCATCGTGGGGCTGTCGCGCGGCAGCATGGCCGCGCATATCGCCCGTGCAGCCGTGGAGAGCATCGCCTTCCAAAGCGCCGCCCTGCTGCAGGCCATGGCGCACGACGCACAGCCTCTGACCGAACTGCGCGTGGACGGAGGCGCATCCGTCAATGACCTGCTGATGCAGTTCCAGGCAGATCTGCTGGGTATCCCGGTGGTGCGGCCTCAAAGCGTCGAGACCACGGCGCTCGGCGCGGCCTTTCTTGCAGGGCTGGCCACCGGCGTGTATGGCAGCCTGGACGAATTGAGCGCCCTGTGGCGCCCCGAACGGCGCTTCGAGCCGCAAATGAGCGACTCGGACCGCTCCGAGCGCATGGCGCGGTGGGAGCGGGCTGTACGCCAAACCGTTGCGCCATGACACCGCACGATGCCCTCACCTATGCGGGCTTCATCGCCTGCGTCGCGCTGGCCACAGGCATTCAGAATCTGACGGGTTTCGCGTTCGGCCTGGTGCTGCTCGGGCTGCTGGCGATGTTTGACCTGGTGCCAGTCGTCGATGCCGCCAATGCCGCGACGGTTCTGACGCTCGTCAACGCAGTGTCTTTTTTCCGCCTGCACAAGCTGCAATCCGAATGGCGGGTCGTTCAGCCCGCCATCCTTCCCAGCCTCGTCGGCGTGGCGGCAGGCGTGGCGTTGCTCACCTGGCTTTCCAGCAACGCCGTGCAGTGGCTGCGTGGCTTGCTGGGGCTGGCCATCCTGGCCTGTGCCATTGCATTGATGCGGGACGCGAAACCGCGCGAGACCGTCTCTGGCCGCCCCGCTTTCATCTTCATTGGCGCGCTGTCAGGGCTGCTGGGCGGCCTGTTCTCCAGCGCCGGGCCGCCCATGGTCTACCACATGTACCGCCAGCCGCTGCCACGCGACCTGGTGCGGCAATGCCTGGTGCTGATGTTCGCCATCAACCAGGTGCTGCGGCTCACGCTGGTGGTTGCCTCGGGCCATTTCTCGGCCTACTCGGCATTGCTGAGCTTGTCGGCGCTGCCCGTTGTGCATGGCGTCGGCTGGTTGCAGAAACGCTACATGCCGCCGCTGAATCCGGCATTATTACGCCGGACTGTCAGCGCGTTACTACTGTTGGCCGGCATGTCGCTGTTGGCCTCTTTCGCCAAGTTGCATTGAACCTATCTCCATCCCATCCACCAGGGTGGCAAAACTGTGCAACGCCGACATCTGCTACGCCAAGCGCTGGCTGCTTCCCTTTGCGCCGCCGTGGCTTGCATTGCCATTGCGCAGCCTGTGGCCGTCTATCCGAGCAGGCCCATCGCTCTGGTTGTCCCCTGTCTCGCAGACAGCATAGCCGACCCATTTGCACGCACGCTAGCCCAGCCGCTGAGCGAGCGCCTGAGGTAGTAGGTACCGCCAGCACCAATTCCCCACAGCGCGGCCCTGTCTCGTGAATGCACAGGTGCCTCTCAAGGCAAATGCGGAGCCTGCCAAAGCCAGAATCGCTACTGACATCGCGTTTTCAATCAAGCGGCACCAAACCTCACAGCGGTCGAGGGCACGCCTCGTTCGTCGTCATCACCGGCGAGCCCGGGCCCGGGCCGAGCAAGTGCAGGCCCACCAGCCAGTTCAGCAGATAGGGCTGCTGCTTGGTCGTCCCGGGTTCCGGCTCGGCAAAGAAGAAGCCGTTGTGCCCATTGACGATGCCCGGCGGTGCCCGCACCACCCATACGGGCGCATACGGCTCAAGCGGCCAGTCCGGCGACGCCGGCGGTGTGAGCGCCGCCACGGCGTGCCGCTTCGCGCCCTCGCCGACCAGGCAGAGCCGATGGGTCTGGTAACGCTGCGTGAATCCGATCGCATGAGTGTTCGCGTCACGTTCGCGCGAAGCATTCTCGTCGTTGCCGCTCTCGCGCGGATAGGCTTCGAGCAAGGTCAGCACTTTGCGACCGGCGTGGAAGATCGTGCCAGTCGCACGATCGTTGTCCGCCGTGACCACCACCACTTTTGGCCTGTCCTCCGGATAGGGGCAACCGTTTGGCCGCATCAGCGCATGCAGTGATTCAAAGCGCGTCGCTTCGAATGCCGGATTGACCAGTATCAGCATGTCAGGGAAGACCGGCGCGGCCCTCTCCCGTTCAGCCGCTGTGCGCACGTCTTGCGCCACCCGCACGCCGTTATGCAATTGCACGGCAGGTGGACGATAAACGGTGGGCCGACACCCCTGCTCGGGCTCCGGTTTGGTCAGGGTGAGTTCGTTCAGCACCGCCGGCGACAGCCCGTGGAAGGCGATCAGTCCGCCGAAGCTGTGCCCAATGACGACCGTGCGCATGCGGTCCGCACGCATCGGGCCGCCAGTTGGATCCGCCTTCTGCGTTTCGCCGATCTGAAGCTTGCGCAGCAGGGCGAAGAGCTCACGCACGTCGCCCTTGGCCACGCGCTCCGCGGCGTTCCTGCGATCCAGCACGGTGGTGACATTGAGTCCTTCGACGGCAATCGACTCGCCGCGCCATCCGGCGTAGATCCCCACGATGCGTCTCGGATGCATCTGCGGATTTAGTGCGGCCTCCGCGGCATAACGCTCGCTTGCGACCTTCAGCATCGCGCGGAACTCGTGCACGTTGCAGTCGGTGTGATGGGCGTTGTGGTGCCATCCATGAATGAAGGCGACGACCAGAAAATCGGTGTTGCTGTATTGAGGGTCGTTCAACTCCGCTCGCAGACGCGCTTGCACGGCCGACATCTGTGTCTGCTGGCCGCGCGGGTCGTAAAGCCATCCCTCGTCATCGAACTCCACGAATCCGGCCCAGTACTTCTGGTAGTCCTCGATCGAGTAGGCGCGCGCGTCGGCAGTGCTGGCGGCTGCGGCACAGCCGACGCTGGGACTGTCCGCGTCGATTGCGATCAGTTCGCCGCTGGCCTGATGGTGGGTCCGGATTTCGGCGACCGTCGTGCAACCAGTGTTCAGCAGCATCGCCGCGAGCAGCAGCGTCGCTACGAACATCTTTGCGATGAGGCTGGGCCGTGAAAAGCTGCGGGCACGATCGATCTTCATCATGGTGAACTCCTGTTCCGCGTCGCGGGGGTGCAGGCAATGTCGCTGGCTGCGGGCGGCGCGTGCTCCGTGATGTCGGCGATCGTGAGGCGGCCGCCGCCGGTATTGTTCTTGTAGAACGGCCACGGCCCGTCCTCGATCGGCCAGGGCAACAGTGCGTCATTGACGAAGAGATAGATCTGTCCATCGTGCTGCGCAACGAACTCGACCACCGCCTTGCGGGGCGCCTCGGGATGCGGACAGTCCTCGACGAGGCGCTGCGCGAGCTCGGCGGAAATGGGCTCGAAGATGCCCAACGAAGCAGGCTCAAGGGTCTGTGCGTAAGGTACTTGGCGGCAGGTCCCGCTACCCGCGCACACAGCCTTCATCGGGAACTCGTCGAGTCCGAAGCTTCCTACACGCAGAATGGGCGTGAACCAATTGGCAGTCCAATTTCGCTTGAGTACGGCTGCGGCCAGATGCTTGGGCTCAGTGCCGGCGAATCCGGATGGATCGGTCCGCTTCGTTCGATCGAACCACCACGCATCGCCGTCACCGATCTGCAGTTCGGCGCGGTAGCGTCGGCCAGCCTTTACGCTGGCGCTCGCCGGCCAGCACACTTGGCCCGTGGCGAAGCCCGCCCTGGTCTGCGGCGTGCCATCCGAAGAGACCGGAAGTGCAGCGGCGCCCTTGCAGAACGCCCCTGCTGCTTCCTCGCCCAGATACACGACGTGCAAAGCCGCAAAGAAGGCTACGGCGAGCACCAGCAGTGTCACGGCGATTGGCACGATGCGTTCGGCCATGAGGTGATAGAGCGCCGTCAGCCAGCGCGTGGTGCGCAGCCTGCGCGCCACCCAGAGTGTCGGCGTGATCGGCAACTGTCCGGGTGAGGTGCGCCCGGACTTCGCGAAATGCTTGCCCCGGACGAACAGTGCGAAGCGCCAGACAAGCACTGCGAACGATAGATAGAAAGCGAGTCGGGAGAGCGCAGCCAGCGGACTGCCATCCCCATCGTGTCGTGCCAACCAGGTCAGCGCGCCCAGTACGACGGCCACCACCGCCGCCTTGATCAGGCTTTTGCGAAACGACTCGCGGACCCAGGCCACATAGTCGGCGCGCCGGGCCGGGTGCCAGGCGAACCATGCCCGGTCGTGAATACGCGTGCCGAGGAAGGACCCTGCCGCGTAGGGGATCGCGACCATCACGATAGCCGTGATCATTTCGAGAGGACGCTGCCCGAGCGCATGCAGCCACAGGTCGACATAGGGGGGAAGCACCTTGCCCGCAGCCTCGGTCGATGCTGTGGGCGTACTCGTCTGCCAGATGCACGCCCTCGTTCCAGCGGGTGCCATAGTCCTTGCCCAGTGCGTTGACGATCCGCTCCACGAAAGACGCGTAGAAGTCCGCTGCGAACGGAAACGCGACCAGCATCAACGTCGCTCCCAGCGTGGCGAAGTACGCCACGCGACGCCACCAGACCGTGTCCCGCACCTGCTCGACCATCTCGGGCTGCGGCGACGCGCGCTTCAGCTCGGCGATGGCTGCGACCAGGGCCTGGACCCGTTCGTCGACGACGGGGTCCGGCGCCAGGCTGGACTTCGGACGGTCCTCTCGCATGGCGACGCCCTTGTCTGCGTACGGAAAGCCATGCATCGGTATCAGTTGGCCATCAGGCGCTAGCACGTCGAACTCGGCGGGCAGCGAGATTGGCGCGTAGGCGTCCGAGCCTTTGACCAACCGCATGATCACGCTACCGTGGATGATCGGGCGGATCGTGGTTCCGTCGGGATACCGGCCCAGCTCGATGGTGCGGGGGCGGTAGCGGTAGTAGGCCGCGACGCCGGCGCGCGAGTCATAGATCCGGGCGTATCCGGAACGCTCGGCCGATTTCTCGGCCAGCATGGCCGCGTCGAAGTGCAGCCCGGCCGCCACCGCCTGGCTGGCGATCCAATCCATCGGCACCAGTGACAGCTTGTCTTCCGGATAGCCGCCACCGACGTTCGAATGAACGCCACAGAACCAGACTTGTGTCAGGCGTTCGGAAGGAACCCGACCGGCCTGAACAGCAGCGGCCTCGAAACTCTCGTCGAACAGCGTCGGCGTGAAGGTCTGGCGCTGTTCATCCAGGGCCAGCGCGTGGCTGCAGTGCCGGACCACCATCGGGAGATGGCGGTCGACGGCCACCATGGGCCAGATCAGCTTGTCGAAACCCCATTTGAGTTCGTCGATGGGCATCCCATAGGCGCCCACCGTGTCCCACAGGCCCAGAAACTCGATCGGCACGCTGCCGGGCCTCCGGGATGTGCGATGCCTGCGAAGCGCGATGCCCGACCACGGCATGAACACATGATCGCGCAGCCAGCGGCCAAGGATGACGATCGGGCTCCACGACTTGAAGCGCTCCGCGCGGTACTGGCGATAGGCGATCAGGGCGTTGGCGTGCAGTTCCGACTCCGATCGTCCCTTGACCAGTCCTTGCGTGGCGATCAAGGCGGCGACGATACGGATGGTGAACGCGCCGCGGCTGAATCCAAAGCCGTAGATTTTGTCGCCCGCAGCACCGTCGTAGTTGCGGCAGACGAACTTGTAGAGGTCGATGACGTTGCGCTTCAGGCCATAGCCGAAAGCGCCGCCCAATGCCGCGAGGTACTTGTTCGATGACGTGCCCACACCGTCGTCGTACTTGGCGAGCTGATCGAAGGAGGCCTGATCCAGGGCCTCAAACAGACGCCAGACGTTCGTCTTCTCGGCTTTGGCGGAGCTGTTGCCCGTGCCGTCGGAGAACAGAACCAATCGCTTCATCATGGTCCTCCCTCAGAAATTTCGACGTCCAAGTACAGGACAACTCGAACACTGGAACGGCCATCGTAGCGATGGCTTCGAGCCGACACAACCTCAATTGATGGCAAATCGGCTGGCGGGCCGCCCCTGGTCTGGAGCCGTTGCCATGATGACTACGCGAGAGGTCGTGCTCGCCAAGGTGGTCATACATGAACGCGAGCAGGTAGCGCTCGGGGTAGCCCACCTCTCGCGCCAGGCGCAGGCATTCGCCGTCGTCCTCAGGCAGCGCGCCGGTGGCGGGCACCACCGGCACTTGCAGGCGTTCGGCCAGCGCGCGGGCGGCCACCTTGTTGCCCAGCTCGCGCATCACCTCGGGCTTGGGGCCGATGAAGGCGATGCCCGCGTCGGCGCAGGCCTGCGCGAACCCGGGTTTTCGGACAGGAAGCCGTAGCCGGGGTGGATGGCATCGACATTCGCGCGCTTGGCGATCTCCAGGATGCCGGGGATATCGAGGTAGGCCTCGATAGGGCAGCCCCCTCTCCCACGAGGTAGCTCTCGTCGGCCTTGAAGCGGTGCAGCGCGAGGCGGTCTTCGTTCGCGTAGATCGCCACCGTGCGGATACCCAGCTCGGCGGCGGCGCGGATGGAGATCTCGCCACGGTTGGCGACCAGGATGCTCTTGATGGAATTCTTCATGGCATGAACGATGGGATGAGCACACCCCGCCGGCGCTGCGGGAAGCGGCGCCGGCCAGGGTCTTCGAGGTTCGGGTACCGCGCCGCTGGCGCGGAGGATCAGGTGTAGCGCTTTTCCAGCGCGTCCCAGGCGGGCTTGCTGACCAGGCGCTGGCGCTCGGCGAAGGTGGCGACGAGGCCGCTCGATTCCAGCACTTCCTTCTCGTCACGCAGCACCGTCAGCGCCTTCTGCATACCGGTCACGGCGCCTTGCAGAGCGGCGTTGGCATACAGCACGATGCCGAAGCCGAGTTCGGCCAACTGGTCGGCGTTGAAGATGGGTGTCTTGCCGCCGATCACCATGTTCATGAGCTGGGGCTTGGCGAGGCGCTGGGGCAGCGCGCGCACTTCCTCGGCCTTGGTCACGGCCTCGACGAACAGGATGTCGGCGCCCGCCTCGGCGAACCTCTGCGCGCGCTCCACGGCTGCCTCGAAGCCGTGCGTGGCGGCGGCGTCGGTGCGGGCCATGATGAGAAAGTCAGGATCGCGGCGCGCATCGACGGCGGCCTTGATCTTGCTGACGGCCTCCTCGGTGCTGATCACTTCTTTGCCCGAGAAATGCCCGCAGCGCTTGGGCGCCACCTGGTCTTCGAGCTGGATGCAGTCGGCGCCCGCGCGCTCCAGCACGCGCACCGTGTGGTAGACGTTGAGCGCGTTGCCGAAGCCCGTGTCGGCGTCCACCAGCAGCGGCACTTCGACCGTGTCGCGGATGCGAGCCGTATGGTCGGCGATCTCGGCCAGGCCCATGAAACCCTGGTCGGGCATACCGAACCACATGTTGGTCACGCCCGCGCCGGTGACATAGATGGCCTTGAAGCCCAGGTCTTCGATGACCTTGGCAGAGAGCGCGTTGAACGCGCCGGGCACGATCAGGCCGTTGCGGGCCTCGACGAGCTGCTTGAGTTGTTGTTTGGTGTTCATGACTATTGAATTGATAGCTGCTTGCGCTTGATGGATAAGCGCTAGAGGCTGTTTTGGCTTAGAACTTCAGCGGGCACGCGCACCCAGCCTTCCATGAGGATGCGGGCGCTGCGGCTCATCAGCGCCTTGGTCACGACCCACTGGCCGTTTTCCTGCTTGGCCTCCGCGCCCACGCGCAGCGTGCCCGAGGGGTGGCCGAAGCGCACGGCGTTGCGCTCGCCGCCGCCCGCCGCCAGATTGACCAGCGTGCCCGGCACCGCCGCCGCCGTGCCGATGGCCACGGCCGCCGTGCCCATCATGGCGTGGTGCAGCTTGCCCATGGAGAGCGCGCGCACCAGCAGATCGACATCGGCGGCCTTCACCGGCTTGCCGCTGGACGCAACGTAGTCCGCGGGCGGCGCGACGAAGGCGACCTTGGGCGTGTGCTGGCGCGTCGCTGCTTCGGCCACGTCCTTGATGAGGCCCATCTTCACGGCGCCCCAGGCGCGGATGGTCTCGAAGCGCGCGAGCGCGGCCTTGTCCTCGTTGATGTCGCCTTGCAGCTCGGTGCCGGTGTAGCCGATGTCCTGGGCGTTCAGGAAGATGGTGGGGATACCCGCGTTGATCAGCGTGGCCTTGAAGGTGCCGACGCCCGGCACCTCCAGGTCATCGACGAGGTTGCCCGTGGGGAACATCGCGCCGCCATCCTCGCCCTCGTCGGCAGGGTCGAGGAACTCGATGGGCACCTCGGCGGCGGGGAAGGTCACGCCGTCCAGCTCGAAATCGCCCGTCTCCTGCACTTGGCCCTCGGTGATGGGCACGTGCGCGACGATGGTCTTGCCGATGTTGGCCTGCCAGATGCGCACCGTGCAGGTACCGTTCTGCGGAATCTGCGCAGGATCGATCAGACCCATGTGGATAGCACACGGCCCCACGGCGGCGGAGAGGTTGCCGCAGTTGCCGCTCCAGTCCACGAAGGGCTGGTCAATCGACACCTGGCCGAACAGGTAGTCCACGTCATGGCCGGGGCGCGTGCTCCTGGCCAGGATCACCGCCTTGCTGGTGCTGGACGACGCATTGCCCAGGCCGTCGATCTGCTTGCCGTACGGGTCGGGGCTGCCCAGCACGCGCAGCAGGATGACGTCGCGTGCCTTGCCCGGCTGGCGCGCGGCTTCGGGCAGGTCCTGCAGGTGGAAGAACACGCCCTTGCTGGTGCCGCCGCGCAGGTAGGTGGCGGGGATCTTGATCTGGGGGAGATGCTGTGTCATATCAAAGTTGATAGCTGCTTGCGCTTGATATACAAGGCGTCAGGCCTTATTCGATGCCAAAAAGTCCTGTGCGAAGCGCTGCAGCACGCCGCCCGCCTCGTAGACCGAGACTTCCTCGGCCGTGTCCAGACGGCAGGTCACGGTCACGCGGTCGGTCTCGCCGTTTCTGCGGTGGATGACCAGCGTGAGGTCGGCGCGCGGTTGCAGCTCGCCTTCCACGTCGTAGGTCTCGGTGCCGTCGAGCTTCAGCGTCAGGCGGTTCACGCCCGGCTTGAACTCCAGCGGCATCACGCCCATGCCGATCAGGTTGGTGCGGTGGATGCGCTCGAAGCCCTCGGCCACCACCGTCTCCACGCCCGCGAGGCGCACGCCCTTGGCCGCCCAGTCGCGCGACGATCCCTGGCCGTAGTCAGCGCCCGCGATGATGATGAGTGGCTGGCGGCGGTTCAGGTAGGTCTCGATGGCCTCCCACATGCGCATGACCTTGCCCTCGGGCTCGACACGCGCCAGCGAGCCCTTCTTGACCTGCCCATCGACCACGGCCATCTCGTTGACGAGCTGCGGGTTGGCGAACGTCGCGCGTATCGCCGTCAGGTGGTCGCCCCGGTGCGTGGCGTAGGAGTTGAAGTCCTCCTCGGGCAGGCCCATCTTGTGCAGGTATTCACCCGCCGCGCTGTTCATCAGGATGGCGTTCGAGGGCGAGAGGTGGTCGGTCGTGATGTTGTCCGGCAGCAGGGCCAGCGGGCGCATACCTTTGTTCGTGCGCGGGAAGGCCGCCAACGCGCCCACGCCTTCCGTGTCCCAGTACGGCGGGCGGCGGATGTAGGTGGATAGGGGGCGCCAGTCGTATTGCGGCGAAGCCTTTTCGCCATCGTCCTTGTGGATCGCGAACATCGGCTCGTAGACCTTGCGGAACTGCTCGGGCTTGACGGCCTGGGCGACAATGGCGTCGATTTCCTCGTCGCTGGGCCAGATGTCTTTCAGGCGAATCTCCTTGCCATCGACCACGCCGAGCACGTCCTGCTCGATGTCGAAGCGCACCGTGCCCGCGATGGCGTAGGCCACCACCAGCGGCGGCGATGCCAGGAACGCCTGCTTGGCATACGGGTGGATGCGCCCGTCGAAGTTGCGGTTGCCCGAGAGCACGGCCGTGGCGTACAGGTCGCGGTCGATGATCTCCTGCTGGATGGCGGGGTCGAGCGCGCCGCTCATGCCGTTGCAGGTGGTGCAGGCAAAGGCGACGATGCCGAAGCCCAGCTTTTCCAGATCGGGAAGCAGGCCCGCTTCTTCCAGGTACAGCTCCACGGCCTTCGATCCCGGGGCCAGTGAGGACTTGACCCACGGCTTGCGCGTCAGGCCCAGTTTGTTCGCATTGCGCGCCAGCAGCGCGGCGGCGATCACGTTGCGCGGGTTGCTGGTGTTCGTGCAGCTCGTGATGGCGGCGATGATGACCGCGCCATCGGGCATCAGGCCCTGGGCTTCCTCTTGCTTGCCGGCGGCCAGCTTGGCCGCGTCGGCAATGCCGCGCTCTTGCAGCGCGGAGACAGGCAGGCGGCGATGCGGGTTGCTCGGGCCAGCCATGTTGCGCACGACGCTGGAGAGGTCGAACGCCAGCACGCGCTCGTATTCAGCGGTTTGCAGGGCCGTGCTCCAGAAACCCGCCGTCTTGGCGTAGTTCTCGACCAGCGCGACCTGCTCGGGGCTGCGGTCGGTCAGCTTCAAGTAGTCGATGGTCTGCTGGTCCACATAGAACAGCGCGGCCGTGGCGCCGTACTCGGGGCACATGTTGGAGATGGTGGAGCGGTCGCCGATGGAGAGGCTGTCCGCGCCCTCGCCGAAGAACTCGACGTAGGCGCCCACGACCTTCTCCTTGCGCAGGAACTCGGTCAGCGCGAGAGCAATGTCCGTCGCGGTGATGCCGGGCTGGCGCTTGCCGGTCAGCTTCACGCCCACGATGTCGGGCAGGCGCATCCACGAGGCGCGGCCCAGCATCACGTTCTCGGCCTCCAGCCCGCCCACGCCCACGGCGATGACGCCCAGCGCATCGACGTGCGGCGTGTGGCTGTCGGTGCCCACGCAGGTATCGGGGAAGGCCACACCATCCTGCACGTAGACGACGGGCGACATTTTTTCCAGGTTGATCTGGTGCATGATTCCGTTGCCCGCGGGGATCACGCTCATATTGGCGAAGGCCTTCTTCGTCCACTCGATGAAGTGGAAGCGATCCTCGTTGCGGCGGTCCTCGATCTCGCGGTTCTTGCGGAAGGCGTCGGGGTCGAACCCGCCGCATTCCACGGCCAGCGAGTGATCGACGATGAGCTGCACCGGCACGACCGGGTTCACGGCAGCCGGGTCGCCGCCTTCCTTCGCGATCGCGTCGCGCAAACCGGCCAGATCCACCAGCGCGGTTTGGCCCAGGATGTCATGGCACACCACGCGCACGGGGAACCAGGGGAAGTCGATCTCGCGCTTGCGCTCGATGAGTTGGCGCAGGTAGCCGTCCAGCTGCGCCGGGTCGGCGCGGCGCACCAGGTTTTCGGCGTGCACGCGCGCGGTGTAGGGCAGGCGCGCCCAGGCGCCGGGCTGGAGGGCTTCGACGGCAGCTTGCGCGTCGTAGTACTGGAGGTCGGTACCAGGTAAGGATTTGCGATATTGTGTGTTCATGGGGCGAATCAAAAAAGGCGGGCTTTCCAGCCCGCCCTCAATCTCAGCGGACCAGAAGCAGCATTCCAGGTCCTAATCTCAACGGCGCTCGGCCAGAGGCACGAATTTCTGGTCTTCAGGACCTGTGTAGTTGGCACTCGGGCGGATGATCTTGCCATCGATACGTTGCTCGATGATGTGGGCCGACCAGCCTGAAGTGCGCGCGATCACGAACAGCGGCGTGAACATGTCGGTGGGCACACCCATCATGTGGTAGCTCACCGCGCTGAACCAGTCGAGGTTGGGGAACATCTGCTTGACGTCCCACATCACCGACTCCAGGCGCTCCGCGATGTTGTACATCTTCAGGTTGTTCTGCTCGGCACTCAAGTCGCGGGCCACTTTCTTGATGACCACGTTGCGCGGATCGCTCACCGTATAGACCGGGTGGCCGAAGCCGATCACCACTTCCTTGGCCTCGACGCGGCGGCGGATGTCGGCCTCGGCTTCGTCGGGGTTGTCGTAGCGCTTCTGCACCTCGAACGCCACCTCGTTCGCGCCGCCATGCTTGGGGCCGCGCAGCGCGCCGATGGCGCCGGCGATGGACGAGTACATGTCGCTGCCCGTGCCGGCCACCACGCGGGCGGTGAAGGTGGAGGCGTTGAATTCGTGCTCGGCGTAGAGGATCAGCGAGGTATGCATGGCACGCACCCAGCTTTCACGCGGCTTGTCGCCGTGCAGCAGGTGCAGGAAATGGCCGCCGATGGAGTCATCGTCAGTCTCCACCTCGATGCGCTTGCCGTTGTAGGCGAAGTGGTACCAGTACAGCAGCATGGAGCCCAGCGAAGCCATGAGCTTGTCGGCGATGTCGCGCGCCCCCGGGTGGTTGTGGTCGTCCTTCTCGGGCTTGACGCAGCCCAGCACCGAGACGCCGGTGCGCATCACGTCCATGGGGTGGCTGGACGGAGGCAGTTGCTCCAGGGCGGCCTTCAAGGCTACGGGAATACCGCGCAGCGTCTTGAGCTTGGCCTTGTAGCCGGCCAGTTCGGCCGGCGTGGGCAGCTTGCCGTGCACCAGCAGATGGGCGATTTCCTCGAATTCGCAGGTGGTGGCCACGTCCAGGATGTCGTAGCCACAGTAATGCAGGTCGTTGCCGCTGCGGCCCACGGTGCACAGTGCCGTGTTGCCCGCGGCAGTGCCCGAGAGGGCGACGGACTTCTTGGGTTTGAAAGTAGCGGGTGCGGTAGCCTCTGGAGAGATAGTGCTCATATAGCGTCCTCTTTGTTCACATAAGAATGGTTGATAGCGACTGGCCGGCCGGCAGCATCCACCGCGACCAGTTCGAAAACTCCCTTCAACACTTCCTCGCAAGGAATGCCCGGGCTGTCGGCCAGGGCCGTGGCGCAGACGGTCATCGAACTGCGCCCTACCCGGCTGACCCAGGCGCGCAGCGTCAGCTGGCTGCCCACGGGAGCAGGCGCCAGGAAATCGACCCGCGTGACCGCTGCCATCACGACTTCGCGCTGCGCCAGGCCGCGTGCCGCGAGGAAGGCCGCCTTGGCCATCAGCTGCAGGCCCTGCCCTGCGAACAGGGTGCCGTGGTGGTTCGCCAGCGCCGGCAGCACCAGTTCGCGAAGCTCTGCGGTTCCATAGGGTGTTGTCATAATTCGCAATTTACGCAAGATGCGTCTCCAGAAAAAGGGCTAAAAAGGCGAAATTTTGCGAATAATATTTCCAATATTGCGAATATTGCGAATATTGCGAATTCACCACCTCGAAGGAGGACACCATGAAAAAGACCTATATGGGCGTGAAGCTGCGCAAGCTGCGGGCCGAGCGCGGAATGTCCCAAATCGCGCTGGCACAGGCGCTGGGGCTGTCGCCCAGCTACCTCAATCAGCTGGAGCAGAACCAGCGGCCGCTGACGGTATCCGTGCTGCTGAAAATCAACCGCGCGCTCGGTGTCGACATCCAGGAATTCTCGGAAGATGAAGAGGCGCGGCTGATCGCCGGCCTCAAGGAGGCACTGGCCGCCGCCACGGAGCCCATTGCATTGCCCGAGCTTCAGGAGATCGCGGCGCAGATGCCGGCGCTCGGCCGCGCCGTGATCACGCTGTACCGCCGCCACATCGAGGCCATGGAGCGCATTGAGATGCTGTCACAGCGCCTAGGTGATGGGCGGTCGGATTTCGCGGCTCCCGCAGCCATGCCTTTCGAGGTGGTCCGGGACTTTTTCTTCTCGCACCAGAATTACTTCGAGGGGCTGGACCGAGCCGCCGAGTCCCTGGCGGCCGAGGCGCGGCAACAGGGCGGACACTTGGTCGACTGGCTGGTTCAGCGGCTTACCCGCCATGGCGTGCGTGTCGAGCTGACGCACGGCGCACAACAAAGCAAACGCAGCTTTTCTCCCCAGCGCCAGATTCTTCAGCTCGGCTCCGGTCTGGCCGCATCGCAGCAAGCCTTCCAGCTGGGCACCCAGCTGGCGCTGCTGGAGCATTCCGATGCCATCGATCGGTTGATAGCCGTACCGCCATTCGCCGAGGACGCCGCATCGCACAAGCTGGCCCGCATCGGCCTGGCCAACTACTTCGCCGGCGCGCTGCTGCTGCCCTACGGCATCTTCCTTGCGGCGGCAGAGTCGCTGCGCTATGACATCGAACTGCTGGAGCAGCGCTTCGGCGTCGGCTTCGAGACCGTCTGCCATCGTCTGAGCACGCTGCAGCGCCTGGGCTCGCCAGGCGTGCCCTTCTTCTTTGTGCGGGTGGACCGGGCGGGCAACATCTCCAAGCGCCAGTCCGCCACGCACTTCCATTTCAGCCGCACGGGCGGCACCTGCCCGCTGTGGAACGTGTACGAGGCTTTCGGCCACCCGGACCAGATCCTCGCCCAACTCTCCAGCATGCCGGACGGGCGGCGCTACCTCTGGGTGGCGCGCTCCATCTCCCACGGACAGGGAGGCTACGGATCACCCCGCCGGACCTTCTCGATTGGCCTGGGCTGCGACATCCGCCACGCCGAGCGTTTGGTCTACGCCAAAGGGCTGGATTTGCAAAGCCCCGAGGCCGCCACGCCCATAGGCATGGGATGCAAGGTGTGCGAGCGCGAGCGCTGCCCGCAGCGGGCCTTTCCATACGTGGGGCGCGCCCTGGAGGTCGATGAGAACTCAAGCAGATTCACGCCCTACGGATTTGCCCGGTAAGCCCTTCAAAGTGCCCCAATCCTGCACATGAATTTCTCTCATGAATTTGTGAAATAAAAACACTTTACTTCATCAAAACACGTCCATACCATCCGCTTCCATTGTTGGTTGAGAGCCAGCGCGCCAACGCGCATAGCCCTCCAGATGAAAGCAAAAATGACCCGTCCACTCCGTCTAGTAGCAGTTTCCGGCGGACTGCAACGCCCCTCCAAGTCTGCCGCCCTGGCAGAGCACCTGCTGGACTTGATCGCTGACGAAGTCCCGTGCGAACAACACCTGATCGAACTGGGCCAGCTCGCGCCGCAGCTTGCCGGCGCGGTCTGGCGGTCCCAACTGCCCGCCACGGTAGAGCGGGAACTGGCGGCGGTCGAACACGCGGATGTCCTGGTGGTGGCGACACCGGTCTTCCGCGGTTCCTACACGGGACTGTTCAAGCGCTTCTTCGATTTCATTCACCAGGATGCCTTGATCGACAAACCTGTGTTGTTGGCTGCCACCGGTGGCAGCGAACGCCACGCCCTGGTGCTCGACCACCAGTTGCGCCCACTGTTCAGCTTCTTCCAGGCTCGCACATTGCCGCTCGGCGTCTACGCGACCGACAAGGATTTCGTGGACTACCGCTTGCAAAACGAAGCCCTGATCCAGCGGGCCACGCTGGCGGTCCAGCGGGCATTGCCGTTGGTCGAATTGATGCGCAGCGCCAAGCCCTCCCTGGCCGAGGAAATGGTTGCGGCCTGAAACAGGCATCGGCTTTTATCCCAGTAATCAGTTCACCAGATCGCAATGAACCAAGAACTTACCTTTACCCTCAAGAGCATCTGTTTCGATGAAAACTATCAGCCATCGGACAGCACGCGCATCACCACCAACTTTGCCAACCTGGCCCGGGGAGCGAGCCGGCAGCAGAACCTGCGCAACACGCTGAAGATGATCGACAACCGCTTCAATGACCTGGCACATTGGGACAATCCGACAGGAGATCGCTACGCTGTCGAACTGGAGATCATCTCCGTCGAGATGAGTGTGGACGCCCAGAATGGCAATGCCGCATTCCCGTTGATCGAGATACTGAAAACCAGCATTTTCGACAGGAAATCGAACAAACGTATCGACGGCATCGTGGGGAACAATTTCTCCTCCTATGTGCGCGACTACGACTTCAGCGTCTTGCTTCCAGACTACAACGCCCATCGCGCGGAATTCAGCGTTCCGGAAGATTTTGGCGACCTGCATGGCAAGCTGTTCAGGCAGTTTGCCAATTCGAGCGCATACAAGGCGCGCTTCAGCAAGCCACCTGTCATCTGCATCAGCGCATCGACCAGCAAGACCTACCGGCGGACCGGGAGCCAGCACCCTGTGCTGGGCATCGAGTACCAGCAGAATGAACTGTCCTCGACCGACCACTACTTCGCAAAAATGGGGATGCAGGTTCGTTTCTTCATGCCGCCGAACAGCGTTGCGCCCTTGGCTTTCTACTTTCACGGCGACCTGCTGGGCGACTATACGAATCTCGAGCTGATCGGAACCATCAGCACGATGGAGACCTTCCAGAAGATTTATCGCCCCGAAATCTACAACGCCAACTCTGCAGCAGGAAAAATCTATCAACCGAGCCTGAAACACCCGGATTACTCGTTGACGCAGATCGTCTATGACCGGGAAGAACGCAGCCAACTGGCCGTCAAGCAGGGGAAGTTTGCGGAGGAGCACCTCATCAAGCCGTACAAGAACGTCCTTGAACAGTGGGCTGCCGATTTCGCGCTCTGACCACGCCAAACCCATCGTTGCTTGAAAGGAATCCTTTGATGTTTGAAACCTCTATTGCCGGCAGCCTGCCGAAGCCAGCCTGGCTGGCTGAAACCAACAAGCTCTGGCCTCAGTGGAGGGCTGAAGGCGACGCACTTCGCCAGGCCAAGGCCGACGCGACCCTGCTGTGGATCAAGGCCCAGGAAGACGCGGGCCTGGACATCGTGTGCGACGGCGAGCAGTCGCGACAGCACTTCGTGCACGGCTTCCTCGAGCAGGTCGAGGGCATCGACTTCGAGAACAAGGTGAAGATGAGCATCCGCGACAACCGCTACGACGCGATGGTGCCTCAGGTGGTGTCGGCCCTGCGCCTGAAGGGCCGCGTACATGCCTTCGAGGCACAACTGGCGCGCGCGCACACGAAAAAGAAGCTGAAGTTCACCCTGCCCGGCCCCATGACCATCGTCGACACTGTGGCGGATCGCTTCTACGGCGACAAGGTCAAGATGGCCTTCGCTTTCGCCGAGTTGCTCAACCAGGAAGCCCTGGCGCTTCAGGCCGACGGCGTGGACATCATCCAGTTCGACGAGCCCGCCTTCAACGTCTACATGAAGGATGCCGCCGACTGGGGCGTGCAGGCGCTCGAACGCGCGGCGCAGGGCCTGACCTGCACGACGGCGGTGCACATCTGCTACGGCTACGGCATCAAGGCCAATACCGATTGGAAGAGCACGCTGGGCGACGAATGGCGCCAGTACGAGACAGTGTTCCCCGCATTGGCCAGGAGCCGCATCGACCAGGTGAGCCTGGAATGCATCCACTCCCATGTGCCGCCCGACCTGATGAAGCTGCTGGCCGGCAAGGACGTGCTGGTCGGCGCGATCGATGTGGCCAGCGACGTGGTAGAGACACCCGAGGAAGTGGCTGACACCATCGGCCGGGCACTGGAGTTCGTGCCGAAGGAACGGCTGTTCCCGTGCACGAATTGCGGCCTGGCGCCGATGGGCCGGGACGTGGCGTGGCGCAAGCTGAAAGCGCTGGCAGAAGGCACGAGGCTGGCCAAGGAGCGGTTCATCACGGCGTGACGCCTCCCACCACAAGCGAGGCGATTTTAGGCGCCAATGAAAAAGGCCGCTTGATGGCGGCCTCTGCAAGTGGTTGATGTATAAGGATTTTTCTGGAGGCGCGAACCAGAGTCGAACTGGTCTAACCGGATTTGCAACCCGAACAGCCGCCATGTAGATCAACAACTTACAGATTCAAGCACTCAAAAAAACACTCGTCATCCCTCTGTTCGCGGGGAGAACAACAAGAACCTTCGCGCTTGCTGCGCGAGCAGTGTACCAAATGGTCACCGCAGATGAGCAAGATTCGTGCTGTTCCGCCATCCGGGGAGAGGAGTAAGACACAGCGCAGACTACCTATGCCCGACACCTGCACAACAAAAAACGCCCACCGCACCGTCCACAAGGGGCCGTACCAATGCGGTCGCCCAGCCGCTGCTGACCGGGCGCGGCCTCGAACTTGCCGATCTTCAATTCCACCGCCACCAGTCGCCTCAGCCTGCGATGGAAAAACAGCAGATCGAGGTGAAAATCCTCGCCGTCGATGATCATGCGTTTCTGGCGCTCGACGAAGGTGAAGCCCCCTCCCTGCTCCAGAATGAAGCTCTCCAGTTCCAGCAACACGGCAGCTTCCAGGTCTGCCTCCAGAAAGCCGTCGTGCAACCCAAGCACGTCCAGCAGATAGGGGGCTTTGAAGGTGTCGAGCGGAATGGCAGAGCCTTCCGTCAATTGGCTGTTGGCGATCTCCTGGCGCTCGAACCCCTTGCGGGCGATGAGCTGGCGCAGTTCGCGCGTGCCAAGCTGGCGAGTTTCCGCCTCTTTCAGGTAGAAAAGGCGGGCTTCGGGCGTTTTCAGCGGCAGCACCTCGACCACGTGCGTCCAGCTCAATTGTGTAGTCACTGCCGACACAATCCCGAAGTCCAGGAACTGCTCGGCGAACTGCATCACGCGGCGCAGGTTGCGCGCCTCGAAGCTGCGCCAGTATCCGCGCGAGCTGCTGTTCTCCAGCGTGGTGGAACTGATGCTGCTGGTCACACTGGGGCTGCGGCCTTCGCTGCACGCGGCGGCGCGCAAGATGGCCGAGTGGCTGCCGGTGTCGCTGGCGGCGCTGTATGCCAAGGTGCAGCGCACCGAGCCCGCAGTGCTGCGTGCGCTGGTGCAAGGCAGTGCCCAGCGGCTGGTGCCGCTGGTGGGCGGCCTTCCCGAGCGGCAGAGTCTTGCGGGGTGCGGCGCTGCCTGGTCACACGCTTACGGCGGCATCCCACCGAGTGTTCTGGCTGCCTGCTCAAGCCCGCCCAGGATGGCATCGCGGACACGCGGTGAGAAGTCCTGTGGCAACTCGGCTTGCACCTCAGCAATGGCCACTGGAGTACGAGCCAGAAGTTCTTCGATGATCGGCTCAGCGGTCGATGCGTAGCCAACTTTCTGCGCCGTGCTGTTGAAGTGCCTGCGCTGGACACCTTGCATCTCGTAGTGCCGGTTCTTGCCGAGCAAGGCCATCGCCAGCTTGATTTCATACGGCGACCACTGGCTGGGACCTTCGCCCAACACCGGGTAGACCGACATCACGTCATACAGCGGGGCCAACTGGAAACGACCGCGTGCCAGAAGTCGGATGCTGAAGTTCTTGGCATGGCCGTCGGGCGCTCGCAGCAACCAGAACAGCACCTGCGCCGCCATCAGAGTTTTCATATCGACCTCGGCATTCACCGATTGCCGCAGCGTGCCAAACAGGGCTTTGAGGCCTGGACCGCCCTCGTTCTCGTACTTGCGCAATGGCGAGCAGCCCTCGACCTGGCAGAAGTCTTCCTGTGGCAGACGCATGAGCCACTGCCCATTGGGTGCGACGCGCCGGTCGAAACGCTCCACCACCAACACACGCTGTCGGTCGAAGGTCGCAATGCGGGCGTCAGCCACGGGCAGTCCGTATGCCTTCAGCAGTCGCAAGCACAGCCATTCGTTGTCGACGGACGTGCTGAAGTCCGCCCGCCGCCCGCCCATCAGACCGAGCGGAAGCTTGAAGATGTGGCTGGTCGGCGTGGCGCCGCGCGGCGCCAGCCACCGCTCGCCCCACCACAGGAAAGCCGTCTTCTCCTGTGCACCGGCTAGCGAGATGCGAAAGTCCGCATCCGGGTCTCGGCGTGCAGCGAAGGCCTGCGGCGAAACGGTTTCGATCAGGTGCCGCTCGATATCCTCCTCGGACAGGGGCACGCCCTCGATGTGATCGAAGTCGGTGGGCACCTCGTCCTCATCCAGGATCTGGACGGCGCCCACGCAATCGCGCCCGATGGCCTTCAGCAAATCGAACGGCTCGGTCGAGCCCGTCCGGAATCGCTCGGCCACCCGGCGCCGGATAGCGTCACTGTCCGGAAGCAGGTTGTCGAAATAGTTGGCAACCTTCTCGCCCTTGACCGGCAGGTTCTGCAGATTGAACGGCAGCGACAAGGACAGCGGTCGGCCCATATCGGCAGCAAGCCAATCCGCGTCATACTGCAGTTCCATCTCTCCACGAGCGGGAATCGTCCATCGGCCAACGTGAACACCGTTGGTCCAGATGGACAGGCTGCGGCTGTGCGATCGACGCCCCATTTCACCAATCCGTGGTCGCCGACGACACCGCAGCCTTGCCCCGGGCCCCCACGGCCAACTCTAGGCCCAGGGCTGCGCACCATGCAAGAAGCTGCTCCACGCTTAGTTCGTGGGCATTGAGTTCCAAGTGGGAGACCCGCGACTGACTCAAGCCGATACGAGCAGCCAGCGCCGACTGGGTCAGCCCTTGGGCCTTACGCGCGGCCTGCAGCATCGAGCCAAGTTGGCCGGTAGTGACCAGCGGATGTGACGTCGGCGGCATGGCGAATACCCGGGATTCAGATATGTGCAATATAGCTGAAAAACAGATATACGTCAAATATCTGAAATACAATTAAAAACCCAGTGCTATGCCCAGTACCTGCGGTCAAGCCTTACCAGCTTGCTTAACGCCGATTCCTACTCTTCGTTTTCCTGCCTTGTGTGGACTGTTGACAGTGGCCTATCGGTGCCCGTCAAGATGCCCACTTGCTCCAGGGCTTCGGCCAGCGTGTGGGCGTCGTATGAGTTGCCCGGCATGGAGCGCATGCCCACCACCAGCCCCTCCTTCAAGGTCGTGGCCACGCTGACCTTCACGCCAAATTCGTACGGCGTACGGGCCTTGCCCTTGCTGACGCACTCCACCTCGGGCGCATGTAGGGCATACAGCTTGTGCTTTTCCTTGGGTGCCTGGGTCAGGATGCGGCCCGCGCGCTGCAGCAGTTCCTGCAGTTCAAGCCGAGCTTTCTCGGGCAGCGAAGCCGCCATGGCGAAAGCAGCGGCAGCCCGCGATGCCGCTGCTGTGCTGCACTCTTAGCCTGCGGAATAGCCGCTCAACGCGGGCACCCTGATCGACCTGGAGGACGAACTGCCCGGCTCCCTGGAAACCATCATCGCGGCCTACAACCGCGCCATCTACCAAGGCCGCCTGGGAAATTGAAGGCGCTGGCCCTCGCGCTGTTCGAGCCACCCATTACCGAAGCCGAAGCCCGCTCCGAAGGCTTCGAGCTCGAAGACTACGAAACCGAAGCCATCGAGGTGTGGCCCGACAACGAACAGGCGTTCAGCGTGTTCCAGCGCGCGGGCACGAAGTGGGTGTTCCCGGCCATGGGGGGGCGTTCCCACGGGCCTGCGATGGGAGGCCATCTACCCGCTCATGGACAGGCTTGGCCTGGACAACGAAGGCTGGAACGGCCTGCATGACGCCCTGTCGGTCATGGAGTCGGCGGCAACCGACAGAGTTTGCGCCGAAGCCTACGAAATAGCCTTCAGCCGCCCGGCCTTGATGTCGGCGCGCAGCAGCTCATTGACCCGAGTTTGCCAGCCGCGTCCGGATGCCTTCAGCGCCTCCAGCACGTCCGGGTCAATGCGCATGTTCAGGGTGGGCCGCTTCACCGCAACAGGCGGGCGCCCCATGCGCTTCTTGAAGGCCGCCGCAGACTCCTCGCGCGACACCTGCTTGCCATCGACAGAGAAGACTCCCCGCTCCAGCATTTCTTCCGTCAGTTCCGGTGCATCGTCCGGATCAACCCAATCGGCCTTGAAGCCGCGCACGTTCGCGTTCATTGGCATACCTCATTGAAATGATGCGGCGGGCCGCGCCGCGCGGAGTCCAGACGACAGCAACGACACCGTCGCGCAGCAAACCGAAAACATGTCAGAACGAACCAACCCACACGCCAATATCGTCGTCGGCGCGCAGGACGAAGCCTCGTCGAAGTTCGCCCAGATCGGCCAAAACGCCCAGAAGATGGGCGATGCAGTCGAACGCGGCGCCAGCAAGGCCAGTGACGCCGTTGGAAAGATCGGCGACAAGGCCCAGCCGCTGCCGACAAGCTCGACGGCGCCACGCGCTCGATCATCAATTCCATCGAGCGCGCCACTGCGGCCATGCAGGCCGGAGAGAAGGGCACTTCATCCTACTACGAGGCCCTGGCGAAACAGCGCAACGCCCCGTCCGACGTGCTCACGCCGTACTTGGCACAACTGCGCCAGGCCCATCCCTTTCAAGGTCTTTTCGCTGCGGCCTGTTTGAGCACCCGAGCAGTGAACCCATGGGAGCGAACGATGGCCCCATTCTTTGGCCTGGGCGGCCTTGGGCTTGCGCTTGGAGGTGGCCAGCGCTGCGTCGATGAACGACACGACACTGACGAGCATCTGGGCCAGCAGGCCTGTATGCCGCCGGGCGCCGGCTCGCGCCACGGGCAGCGCGATGACCCGCTCGGCCTTGAACTCGCCTAGTCTTCGCCCGTGAGTCCCAATATGTAGGCAGCCCGCTGCATGTGACGCAGCAACTTGTTCGCCCCTTCCTCACTATTGCAACTGCCGTCTTGCTCTGAAAGTGCAGTGCGTGTCCATCGGCATAGGTCACCACCACAGCGGGGCCATGGGGCCGCGCATGGAGTGTGATGGCCGTGACAGGCTGGCTGGGGCGCAGCCACACGCGATCAGTTTCCTTGAGCACGCCGGGCACAGGGAACTCGTCGAGCGTGGCCAGTTTGGGAAAAGCCACCCCACTGGCCAAGCGGCGAGCGGGAGCCACGATGAAGTGCTCGTGCATCTGCGCGATCACGGGCAGAGCGTCGCCGGCAGCCATCGCCAGTTGATGCTTGATGTCCTGGGTGGGAGCTGCCAGGATTGCAGACTGGGTGTCCTCGGGGAGATACCTAAAGACAATGCCATGCTCCAGTCCGACCGCTCCGATTGGGCTCCTGTGGCCTGGGTCTGGCTCGCCGAAGCGCGTATGCTTGCGACCAGGTGACTGATGCCAGTCTTTCATGGTCTGCACAGGGGTTTTGCTCCCAGCGCTGACTGAGGCAGTTGGTAGTTGTACAGGGCCATCAAGGTCTGCTCCAAGTCCTCTCGGCCGTTGAACTGATGCATCTTCAGAACATCGGCGATGCGGCCATTGAAGCGCTCGACCATGCCATTGGTTCTGGGGGTTCTGGGCTTGGTCAGGCGGTGCTCTATGCCCAACTCCTGGCACAGCTGGTCGAACTCATGGTGGCCGCTAGCCTCACGCGCCTTGCTGGCGAACAGCCGGTCGGTGAACTCCTTGCCGTTGTCGGTCAGCAACTTGGTGCTCCTGATCGGGCAGGCTTGGTGCAGTGCCTGGAGGAAGGCCCGTGCACTGGCCGCAGTCTTGTTGGCCTTGAGTTGCACGAACACCCAGCCCGTGGCCCGGTCGATGGCCACGAACAGGTAGCGTCGGCTGCGCTCGTCCTGCATCTGGGGCAAGTACTTCACGTCCACGTGCACATAGCCGGGCTCGTAACGTGTGCGAGCGGTCGCCGAAGACCTCTCGCTTCTTCCACTTGTAGACCGTCTGCTCGGTGATGCCGTAGCGCTGAGCCAGCACGGCGGCTGTCTCTGGGCTGGCGGCGATCTCGGCGCGTACCGCAGGCGTGGTACGGGCGCTCTTGTGCAGGGTTATCAGCATGGCTTGACACTCCCATTCGATTGCACAGACTCTATCAACTCTCGCAGCACAGCTCGGGCCATGAAAACGGGTAGCGCTTCGGGTCTATGCAATCATCTGGGATGCGACAGCTAACCGAGGCCGCAACGCGCCGGGTCGGATCAGCCGATGGCCTGGAACGAACCTGGTCATCCATCTGCCTCGACCACGTGACCCGTCAGCTCAATCAGCCGGTCGAGGAACACGTCAAGCAGCGGCAAGCCAGGCGATGGCGCCCCAGTGGGCTGGGCCTGCCATCCGTCGGGGGAACTGAACAGCCGCAAGGCGTCGAAGTCGGGTTCGTAGCCGGCGTCGAAGAAGTGCCGCGTGCCCGCCGGCACCACCACCCAGTCCTCCGCCTCGCACAACAGCCCCAGATAGCCACCGTCCGTGCGCACGTAGAACAGGCCCATGCCGCCGAGGAAGTAGCGGGTCTCGGCATCGGCATGAGTGTGCTCGGTGATGAATTGCCGACGCAGTTCGGGCCAGTCAGCATGGCCAGGCTTCAAGCTGACCCGGTCGACGCTTTGCACCGACAGGCGCTCACGCAGCGGCGCCAGGTCGGGGTCGTAGGCTTGGAGTACTGCCGCCAGACTCCCGTCGC
Source organism: Acidovorax sp. (assembly GCA_047601665.1). GTDB lineage: Bacteria > Pseudomonadota > Gammaproteobacteria > Burkholderiales > Burkholderiaceae_C > JASGIT01. Next base: position 2,789,240 of record JASGIT010000001.1, on the reverse strand, counting down.
CCAGCGCGCGCAGTGGCCAACGGCCGTGGTCCAGGCCGTAGGCACGCAACGCCTCACGTATGCGCGTCTCGCACACCATGGTTTCGCCCCAGCGGCCCTGCGCGTCGAACGTTACCAGCACGGCCATAGCTACCCCCTCCTTCGCTCACTGCAGCGCGGTGGGCGCGCGTAACCCGGGAAATGCTTGTCCGGCACCTCCTTGAAGAAAGGCGTCTTGAAGGCTTCGGCGGGCACGCCCTTGGCGTCCGTGCGCACCAACGCCACCCGCAGGTAATAGTCGATCCTCTTCGCTAGCGCCACGGCGTCAGTCAGCTTCAGGCCCGATGAGATGGCGAAGTTGCCGTTGATGACGGAGAACATGACGATCTTTTTTTTCGTTGAAACGCAGTTGCCGCGTGCAAGTCTATCGGCCGCCGCCACCGCACGGAACGAACGAAAACGTGCTTGCTTATGCGCGGACCGTTTTCACCGCCCATGCCAGGGCAGCAGCCAGTGCTCCACCCCGCGCAGCAGCGCGTCGAGCAGCAGCGCGATCGCGCCGATCACGAAGATGCCCATGACCACGATGTCGGTGCGCAAAAAATTCGAGGCGTTGAGCACCATCTGCCCCAGCCCCTGCGTGGCGGCCACCATCTCGGCAGCGACCAGCGTCGTCCACGCGAAGCCCATGGCGATGCGCAGGCCCACGAGGATGTCGGGCAGCGCGGCAGGCAGGATCACGTGGCGCAGCGTCTGCCAGCGCGTGGCGCCCAGCGAGCGCAGCGCGTTGATCTGCTCGGCGCTGGCGTTGCGCGTGCCGGCGCGCGCGGCCAGGGCCATGGGCGCGAAGCAGGCCAGGTAGATCAGCAGCCACTTGGCCGCCTCGTCTATGCCCAGCCAGATCACCACCAGCGGCAGGTAGGCCAGCGGCGGCAGCGGGCGATAGAACTCCAGCACCGGGTCGAGCACAGCCTGCGCCCAGCGGTTCACGCCCATGGCGATGCCCACGGGCACGGCCGTGAGGGCCGCCAGCACGAAGGCGCCGAACACGCGCAGGCTGCTCCACTGCGCATGCACCCACAGCGCGTCGCCGCCCTGGATGTCGCCGCGCCACGCGGCGCCAAAGGCCTTGAGCACCGCATCGGGCGGCGGCAGGAAGAGCGGCGGAACCCAGTGCAGTTCGGTGGCCAGCCACCACAGCGCGAGCCAGCCGGCCACGGACAGCAGGCCCCACCACCGCTTGGCAACAGGGCGATGGGCACGGAACGGGGCGACGGCGGGAAGTTCCTCACGCACAGGTTCGGGCGCGGACCGTGTGGCGACGGCAGGCAGGGCAGTGGCGGTCATATATGAATGAAATCAGGGATTGCTAAATAGGTATCTCAATAGAGCCATCCTGCGATCTCTCGCTGAGAATGCAACCCGTCTGCGGCCTGAGTTCGGTCGCAACCTTGCGCTTCCAGATAAACAGCAGTGAGTGCAAGAGCGCCGTGGCGCTCTTGCTGTACTTTGGCAATCACACTTTTCATATAAATTTTTCAGAGTCAGGAAGCAGCCTCGCGCTGCACGCCGCGCCCGTCGAACGCACCACCCGTCTGGGCGCGGTCGCTGACGGTGACGGGCCGCTTGCCCAGCAGGGGGAAGAGGAGTTCCGCGAAGCGGATCGACTCCTCCAGGTGCGGATAGCCCGACAGCACGAAGGTGTCCGCGCCCAGCGCCTGGTATTCGCGCAGCCGCTCGGCCACGGTGGCGGCATCGCCCACCAGCGCCGTGCCCGCGCCGCCGCGCACCAGGCCCACGCCGGCCCAGAGGTTGGGCGCCACTTCCAGCCGGTCGCGCCGCCCGCCGTGCAGCGCCGCCATGCGCGCTTGGCCGACCGAGTCCATCTGCGCGTAGTTCTGCTGCGCGCGGGCGATGTCCTCGTCGGTCAGCTTGCTGATGAGGCGCTCGGCCTCGGCCCAGGCCTCGTCGTTGGTCTCGCGCACGATCACGTGCAGGCGCACGCCCAGGCGCAGCCTGCGGCCGTGCTGCGCGGCACGGCGGCGGATGTCGTCGAACTTCTCGCCCACGGCGGCAGGCGGCTCGCCCCAGGTCAGGTAGGCATCGACGTGCCTTGCCGCCAGATCGTGCGCCGCCGGGGAAGATCCGCCGAAGTACAGCGGCGGATAGGGCTTCTGCACGGGCGCGAAATGGTTCCTGCCGCCCTTGACGGTGAAGTGCCTGCCCTCGAACTGCACCGTCTGCCCTTCGAGCAGTTGGCGCCAGATGGCCAGGTACTCGTTGGCATAGCGGTAGCGCTCGTCGTGGTCGAGGAAGATGCCATCGGCGGCCAGTTCGGTCGCGTCGCCGCCCGGCACCACGTTGAGCAGCAGGCGGCCGTGCAGCGCCTGGTCGAGCGACGCGGCCTGCCGCGCGCTGGACACCGGCGCGCCCAGCGACGTGCGCAGCGCCACCAGCAGCTTGATGCGCTGCGTGACCGGCACCAGGCTGGAGGCCACCACCCACGGGTCGAGGCAGGAGCTGCCCGTGGGGATCAGCAGGCCGTCGTAGCCCAGGTTCTCGCAGGTGACGCCGATGCCGCGCAGGTACTCGCTGGTGGGCGCGCGCCCGAAATCGGACTTGCCCAGGTAGCGGGTGTCGCCCGACGTGGGCAGGAACCAGAACAGTTCTGGCGATGGCAGGGATTCGCTCATCAGGCCGCCCTCCTCAGGCCGCCAGCGGCACGGCGGGAACGCGGCGCTGCAGCGCGTCTTCAAGCACCGGCACGGCCAGCCGCGCCGCCAGCGCGACGTGCTTGCGCAGCGCTTCGCTCGCGCTGCCGTCCTGGATGTCCTCGGGCGCGGCGTACACGCCCACCGGCAGGGTCAGCGACTGGAAGAAGGCGAACAGCGGGCGCAGCTGGTGGTCCAGCACCAGCGAATGCCGCGCGCTGCCACCCGTGGCGGCCAGCAGCACGGGCTTACCATGCAGCGCATGCTGGTCCACCAGGTCGAACAGGTGCTTGAACAGCCCCGGCACGCTGGCGCGGAACACGGGCGCGCCGACGATGAGGAAGTCGGCCTGCTCGATGGCATGCACCGCCTGCCGCGCCTTGAGCGGCAGCGCGTCCCTGGACAGCGCCGCGCCCACGTCGGTGGCGATGTCCACGAGGTCGATGTGCTGCGCCTTCAGCGGCAGCTCGCTGCCCAGGCGCTCGCGCAGCAGGTCGAGCAGGGTGCGGGTGCGCGAGGGGCGACCGAGGCTGCCGTTGACGATGACGGTGTTGAGGTGGTGGTTCATGGGTGATCGCAAGTGAAGTGGCTCGCGGCCATTACAGGCCGCGCGGCCGTTTCGGGAAACGAATATCGCCGCATGTCGATATGCGGCTTTCGCAGCAGCGGCGCATGCGGGCGTCAGCACCATGGCAGCGTGGTATGGCTCCTCATGGCGTGACCTCCTCGGCGGCCCGTGGCCGGGGTGCGCGGGCCGGGCTGCGCCACCGCGCCGCCGGGTGGTTCGCCGCCAGCCGGTCGCCCTGGCCGAACAGCCGCTGGCGCAGCGTGCCGTCCTCATAGCGGGTGCGGTAGCGGCCGCGGCTTTGCAGCTCGGGCACGGCGATCGTGGCGAAGTCTTCCCAGGTCTCGGGCACGACGATGCGCGTGAGGTTGAAGCCGTCGATCTCGCCCTCGTCGATCCAGCGCGTCAGCTCGTCGGCCACGCGGTTGGCGTCGCCCACGATGGTGTTGTAGCGGCTGCCCAGCGCGAACTGCTCCAGCAGCTTGCGGCGCGTCGTCCAGCCGCTTTGCTTGGCGGCCTGCGCGGCGGACTGGATGGCGTTGCTCTGGCCGAAGGCGATCGGCTCGTCGAGGTCGTACCGCGCGAAATCGACGCCGGTGCTGGCGGCGAAGTGGGCCAGGCCCGCCTCGGCATTGGCGTGGGCCAGGTAGTCGGCGTATTTTTCCTCGGCCTCGGCCTGCGTGGGCGCGGTGACGACGGCGGCGCCCGCGTAGATCCTGATGTCCTCGGGCCTGCGGCCCGCGGCCACCGCCGCGGCGCGCAGCTGGCGCGATGCCTCGCGCGCGGCCTCGGGCGTGCGCGCGCCGATGAAGATGCCCTCGCCATGTTGGCCGGCAAAGCGCGTGCCGCGCGCGGACGTGCCGGCCTGGAACAGCACCGGCGTGCGCTGCGGCGACGGCGCGCTCATGTGGATGGCGTTGGCGCGGTAGTACGGGCCGTCGTGCACGACGGAGTGCACTTTGTGCGGCAGCGCGTGGATGCGGCGCGCCTTGTCGGCGATGACCGCGCCGTCTTCCCAGCTGCCTTCCCAGAGCTTGTAGGCCAGCTCCAGGAAGTCGTCGGCCTGGTCGTAGCGGCTGTCGTGCTCGGCCAGGCCACCCTGCCCCAGCCCGCGCGCGCCGCTGTCGACGTAGCCGGTCACGACGTTCCAGCCGATGCGCCCGCCCGTGAGCTGGTCGAGCGTGCTCACGTCGCGCGCGAAGGTGTAGGGGTTGTGCGCGCCCACGGTGGCCGTCAGGCCGAAGCCCAGGTGCCTGGTCACGGCCGCCATGGCCGACACCAGCAGCCAGGGGTTGTTGACGGGCAGCTGTATGCCTTCGCGCAGCGTCAGGTCCACGCCGTTCTGGTAGACGTCGTAGTAGCCGATCACGTCGGCGATGAAGAGGGCGTCGAACAGGCCCTTTTCCAGGATCTGCGCGATGTCCGTCCAGTATTTCAGCGTGTGGTATTCGGTGGAACGGTCGCGCGGATGCGTCCACAGGCCGTGGTGGATGTGGCCGACGCAGTTCATGTTGAATGCGTTGACGTGGATGTGCTTGTGTTTCTGTGCCATGGCCGTCACCTCTTCAGCCAGGCCAGGCGGTAGAGCTTTTGCTCGCCCTGGTAGAACTGGTGGATGGCGTTGCGCACGGCGGGAGAGTCTTTGTAGACCTCCAGGAATTTGGCGATGCGCGGGTCGGCCGCCCGGTCCTTGCGGGCGACGAGCTGGATGGCCCAGGAATCGTCCTCGTAGCTGGTCAGGGCCAGTGCCTTGGTCGCGTCGAAGGCCTTGGACGCCAGGATGAAGTACGGGTAGCCCACGGCCAGATCGACGTCCGGCGTGATGCGCACCAGCTGCGGCCCTTCGACCTCGACGAATTGCAGCTTCTTCGGGTTGTCCACGATGTCGCGGGTCGTGCCCAGCAGGCCGGTGTCCGGGCGCAGCCGGATCAGGCCCGCGGCCTGCACCAGGCGCAGGCCGCGGCCCAGGTTGACGGCATCGCTGCCGATCGCCACCTTGGCGCCGACGGGGAGGTCGGCCAGCGATGGGTGCTTGAGCGAATACAACCCCAGGTACGACAGGATGCCCGCCTGCACGCTGGTGAGTGCAAAGCCCGTGTCGCGCACCGCGTTGGCCAGGTAGTTGCTGTTCTGGTAGTAGTTCAGGTCGATGTCGCCCGCGTTCAGCGCCACGTTGGGCGTGGCCCAGTCGGTGAACTCGACGACCTGCACGTCCAGGCCCTGCTTGCGGGCCTCCTTCGCGGCCACTTCCACCGAGTCGGCGAAGATGCCCGGCACCACGCCTATCCTGAGCGGCGCGGCCAGCGCGCCGCCCGCGAGCAGGGTCGCGCCCGCGAGGGCGGCCAGTTTTCCGAGGAGCTGTCTTTTTTTCACGGTCGTTCCTTGTTTCAAAGCGTGCCCAGGCGCGGCGGCAGCGCGCCGTTGAGGGCGTAGTTGCCGATGGCGTGGTACTTCCAGCGCACGGGGTCGTGCAGCGTGTGCGTGCGCACGTTGCGCCAGTACGTGTCGAAGCCGAGCGGCGCGGCGGTGGCCGCGGTGCCGCACAGCTCCAGCAGCTTGTTCGCGGCCAGCAACCCGGCGGCGTGGCTTGCGGCGCGCGCCTGGGCGACGGCGATGGAGGCCGCCGCCACGCCGGCCTCGGTGGGCTCGCGCTGCGCGGCATCGACGAAGCCGCCGGCGCGGCGCACCAGCGCGCGGGCCGCGTGCAGGCGCACGTCCACGTTGCCCAGGGCGTGCAGCGTCAGCGGGTCGTCGAAGGCGTGTTCCACGCCGGAGTCGATCCACGGCCGCGCCTTCTCGCGCAGGAACGGCAGCGCGGCGGCCAGCGCGCCCTCGCCTATCCCCAGGTCGATGGCCGCGTGCATGATCTGCGCGAGCGGGCCGATGGGCGTGGGCCGCTCGAAGCTCTGCTGGAACGGCACGATCCATTCGGGATCGATGTCCACGTCGTCGAACTGCACCGAGCCGCTGCCGGTCACGCGCTGGCCCATGCCGTCCCAGTCGTCGATCACGCTCACGCCGGGCGCATCGCGCGGCACGAAGACCAGGGTGCTGACGGGCTCGCCCTGCCCCTCCACGCGCATGGCCTGCGTGGGAATCCAGTGCGCGAAGAGGGCGCCGGTGCAGTAGAACTTGCGGCCGTTGAGCCGCCAGCGGCCGTGCGGCTTTTCCAGCCGCGTGCGGCGCAGGTTGTCGCGGTGGCCGATCTCGGCCAGCGCATTGCCCAGGCGCTCGCCCGCCAGGACGCGCCCGTAGAAGAACCGCTGCTGCGACGCCGTGCCGCCCACGCGCAGTGCCTCCAGCGCGTAGAAATGGTTCTGCGGAATCTGGCCCAGCGATCCGTCCGCCGCCGAGACGGTGGCGATCACCTGCGCCAGCGTCCAGGCGCTGGCGCCCAGGCCGCCGTGTTCGCGCGGCACGGTGATGGCCCACAGGCCGCTGGCGCTGTAGTCCTCGATCTCCTGCCACGGCAGGCGCCGCAGGCGGTCGCGCTCCACGGCGCCAGGGGCCCATGCGGCGGCCAGGCGCCGGGCGGCGGCGAGGGCCTCGGCCTCGGAGGCGATCACGGGCGTGCGCCGCACGGGCGGCGCTTCCGTTTCCAGAAGGGATGTCGTCATTTCTAGTTCCATTGGTGCTGCGCGGGCGCGCGGCCGTTAAGCAGGTGGTTGCCCAGCAGGTGGTATTTCCAGCGCACGGGGTCGTGCAGGGTGTGCACGCGCGCGTTGCGCCAGTGGCGGTCCAGGCCGTGCGGGGCGCGCGCGGCGGAGGTGCCGGCCAGCTCCAGCAGGCGCTCGCTGGCGTTCAGCGCCGCCTCGGTGGTCAAAATCTTGGCGCGGGCCACGGCCACCGAGGCTTGTGCACTGGTCTGCGCGGTGACGGGCCGGGCGGCCAGTTCGTCAAGCGTGCGGGCGGCCTCCAGCAGCACCTCGCGCGCGGCATCCACCTCGGTGCGCAGTTGGCCCGCCTCCTGGATCACGTAGGGGTCTTCCCAGGCGTTGGCCACGCCGGAGTGGCTGTAGGGCCGCGTCTTCTCGCGCACGAAGCGCAGCGCGCCGGCCAGGCTTTCTTCGGCGATACCCTGGTCGATGCTGGCCTGGATGAGCTGCGAGATGGGGCCCGAGAGCGTGGGGCGGCCTTGCGCCGCGTAGAGCGCCACCACGTCCTCGTCGGCCACGGCCACGTCCTCCAGCACAAGGCTGCCGCTGGCGGTGGTGCGCTGGCCGAAGCCGTCCCAGTCGTCGATCACCGTCACGCCCGGCGCGCCGCGGCGCACCCAGACCTGCACGGGGCGGTTCTGCTCGTCCCAGGCGCGCAGCGGTATCCAGTGCGCGAACAGCGCGCCGGTGGAGTAGTAGCGCGTGCCGCTCAGGCGCAGCCGGCCCCGCGCGTCGCGCGCCAGGTGCGTGGTGGGGGTGTAGAGATGGGCCGCCCTGGCCTTGCGCTCGGGGCCGCCGTTGCCCAGCCGGTGGCCCGCGAGCACGTCGGCGAACCAGCGGCGCTTCTGCGCCTCGGTGCCGTGGTCGCGCAGGTTCTGGATCACCGCGAAGTGGTTCTGCGGGATCTGCCCGAGCGAGGCGTCGGCCGCGCTCAGCGTGACGAAGACCTGCGCCAGCGTGTGCAGCGACGCGCCCAGGCCACCGTATTCGCGCGGCACGGTGATGCCGCCCAGGCCGCTGGCGGTGTAGCGCTCCAGCTCGTCCCAGGGCAGGCGGCGGTCGCGGTCGCGCGCGGCCGCGCCTTCGCGCCATTCGTGCGCCAGCGCGGCGGCGGCTTGCAGCGCCTCGTCCTCGCTGGCGATGCGGTGCGGCGGGCGCGGCGGGGCCGGGCGCACCGCTCCCTGTGCGGTGGATGTCATGTGTCGTTCCTCGGGGGAAGTTGTTTAAAAAAGATAGCTGGCAGCGCTTGCTGCGACTGCGCTAAGCGGCAATTTCTTTACGAAAGAGCCACGCAGTCCGGGCGCCTCAGCGGCTGCGCAGCCAGAGCGCCAGCCGGTCGCCCGCCGCCTGCACCACGCAGACCAGGGCGATGAGCACGGCGATCACGATCAGCATCACCTGCGTGTCGAAGCGCTGGTAGCCGTAGCGGATCGCCAGGTCGCCCAGCCCGCCCGCGCCCACGGCGCCCGCCATGGCCGAGGAGCTGATGAGCGCCACCAGCGTGATCGTGAAGCCGCCCACGATGCCGGGCAGTGCCTCGGGCAGGTAGACGTGGCGCACGATGTCCCACCTGCGGCAGCCGATGGCCTGCGCCGCCTCGATCAGGCCGGGATCGACCTCGCGCAGGCTCACCTCGGCGATGCGCGCGAAGAACGGCGTGGCGCTGATCGCCAGCGGCACGATGGCCGCCCACACGCCGATGGTGGTGCCCGCCACCAGCCGCGTGAACGGAATCAGCGCCACCAGCAGCACGATGAAGGGCGTGGCGCGAAAGCCGTTGACCACGCTGCCCAGCGCGCGGTTCAGGCGCGGCGACTCCAGGAACCCGCCCGGCGCGGTCACGATCAGCAGCACCGCGAGCGGCACGCCCGCCGCGAGCGCGATGCCGCCGGAGACGGAGACCATCTGCAGCGTGTCGGCCAGGGCCTTCCAGTAGCGGTCGGGAGAAAGCGTCAGTTCAAACGGCATAGCCCAGCACCTCGATGTCGTGCGCGATGGCGTCATGCCCGCGCGTCAGCCCGGCCCAGTCCGCGCGCGCGGCCGCGCCCTCCAGCGCGACCAGCAGCTGCCCCTGGGCATGGCCCTGGATGCGGTCGATGCCGCCGTGCAGCAGCCGCACCGCGCCGCCCAGCGCCCGCGCGATGCGGGGGAAGTCGGGCTCCAGCCCGTCCTCGCCGCGAAAGCCCAGCTGCAGAACCTGCTCGAAGCGGCCCTGCGCGGGCGCGGCGGGCAGCAGGCGCTGGCGCAGGTCGTCAGGCACGCCGTGGCGCAGCGGCGCCAGCAGCGCCTGCGTGGCCGCGTGGCGCGGGTTGCCGAACACCTGCCAGACCTCGCCCGTCTCGGCGATGCGGCCCTGCTCCAGCACCAGCACGCGGTCGGCCACCTCGCGGATCACGCTCATCTCGTGCGTGATGAGGATCACGGTGATGCCCAGCCGCCGGTTGATGTCCTTGAGCAGGTGCAGGATGGACTGCGTCGTCTCGGGGTCGAGCGCCGAGGTGGCCTCGTCGCACAGCAGGATTTCTGGCCCTGTCGCCAATGCGCGCGCGATGCCTACGCGCTGCTTCTGCCCACCAGAAAGACGCCCGGGGTACACACCGCGCTTGTCTTGCAGCCCCACCAAGGCCAGCAGCTCATCCACGCGCTGCGCGATCTGCGCAGACCGGGTACCAGCCACCTTCAGCGGCAGCGCCACGTTCTCGAACACGGTCTTGGCCGACAGCAGGTTGAAATGCTGGAAGATCATGCCCACGCGGCGGCGCAGCCCCACCAGGGCGTCCTCGTCCAGCGTGCCGATGTCCACGCCATCGACCAGCACCTGCCCGCTCGTGGGCTGCTCCAACCGGTTGATGGTGCGCAGCAGGCTCGACTTGCCCGCGCCGCTACGCCCGATGATGCCGAAGATGCTGCCGGCGGGAATGTCCAGGTCGATGCCTTCGAGCGCAGGCACGTCGCCCGAAGGCAGGCGGTAAACCTTGCCCAACGCGCGGAACGCGACGGAGCCCGCCGGGGCGCGCGGATCGATCGCCGCCACGCGCACGGCCTCGACCTCGCGCCGCACGGCGGCAGGGGCCGCGCCAAAGCTCTGGCGCAGGATGGTTGCGGAAGATGCCATGCCGTCTCTCCTCACCAGGGCAGCGTATAGAGCCTGGCATCGTTGCCAAACTGCTCGCCGATGGCCTTCTTGACCGCGGGCGAGGACTGGAACACCTCGACAAACTTGTGTAGGCGCGGGTCGTTCTCGCGCGCGGCCTGGGCCACGAAGCCCATGGCGTAGAAGCGGTCGCCGATGCCCGAGTACAGCAGCGCTCTACCCGCCTGATCCTTGCGCCCCGCCGCCACGAAGTAGCTGGGCCAGAGCACGGCCAGGTCCACGTCGGGCAGCGAGCGGATGAGCTGCGGCCCCTCCACTTCATGGAAGCGCAGTTGGCGCGGGTTGTCGGTGATGTCATTAACCGACTGGCCCGGCGCGTCGCCGCCGCGCAGGCGGATCAGCCCGGCCTTCTGGAGCAACAGCAGGCCGCGCCCCTGGTTCACCGGATCGCTGGCGACGGCCACCTGCGCCTTGGCGGGCACGTCGGCCAGCGAGCGGTGGCGGTCGGAATAGATGCCGATGTTCTGCAGCAGGCCGTAGCCGATGAACTTGAGCTTGTAGCCGCGCTCCTTGATGGCGTTGTTCAGGAACGCCTGGTGCTGGAAGAAGTTCAGATCGACGTCGCCGTTATTGACCGCCTCGTTGGGTACGGTCCAGTCGGTGAACTCGATCAGTTCCACGTCCAGCCCCTGCGCCTTGGCGTCGGGTATCACAGCCTTGATGGCGTCGGCCGTGGCACCCGGGGTGGAGGCGATCTTGATGCGCTCGCCCGCCTGCGCCGCGCCCACGGCCAGCGCCAGCGTGGCGGCCCAGATGGCCAGACGCCGGTTGATGTTGGTGCTCATGCCAGCCCCCTCACTTCTTCAGCCATGCGAGCGTGTAGAGGCGATCGTCGCCGTTGTAGGCCTTGCGCGTCACGGCGCGCACGGCCTGGGATTCCTGGTAGATGCGGATGAACTTCTGCACCACCGGGTCGTTCACGCGATCCTTCTTCGTGACGAACTGGATGGCGAACTGCGCGTCCTCGATCCCCGAATACGCCAGCCCGCTCGACGGGTCGAACGCCTTGGCCGCGACGATGAAGTGCGGATACCCCTGCGCGATGTCCACGTCGCCCGTGATGCGCACCAGTTGCGGCCCCTCGACCTCGACGAAGCGCAGGTTCTTTGGGTTCTCCGCGATGTCGGCCAGCGAGCCGAGATAGCCCACTCCAGGCTTGAGTTTGATAAGCCCCACCTTTTGCAACAGCAGCAGCCCGCGCCCCTGGTTGACGGGGTCGTTGGCGATGCCGACCTGCCCGTTCCTGGGCACGTCGGCCACCGACTTATGGCGCAGCGAATACAGTCCCACGTTGGCGAGGATGCCGGTGCCCGCACTGGCGAGCGCCCAGCCGTTTTTCTGGATCGCGTTGCTCAGGAACGGCTGGTGCTGGAAGTAGTTGATGTCGATGTCGCCCGCGTTGACGGCGACGTTGGGCGTCGTCCAGTCAGTGAACTCGACCACCTCGACCGCGATGCCCTGGATCTTGGCATCCTGGGCCGCAGCATTGATCGAGTCGGCATAGGCGCCTGGCACCACGCCGATGCGCAGCCTGTCGGCCGCCGACGCGGGCAGCGCCGCCAGTGCAAGGGCGCCCGCCAGCAGCAGCGCCAAGAAACGTGAAGGCATTGAAAACTCCCTGGATTGAAATCAGGGAGGCAGTACAACACCGCGCCCGGGCGGGCACCACGAAGGAATTCACATATCGAACTGCTGGAAACGCAGATACGGCCCCTACGCCGGTGCGAGCGCAGCCGCTGGAGCCAGCGCGGCGCGGTAGATATGCCAACTCGCGCAGCCCAGCACCGGCCCCGCGGCGAGCAGCCCCGCGCCCCAGGCCCAGAGCGAGAGCGCCATGAGCACCGTGATGAACGCGCCCCCACAACAGCGTACGCAGCGACGAACTTGGTGTATTCAGGCCGCGAGCGGAATACCCAGCCCAACACCAGCGCCATGAGCCAGCGTGACCGAGCCCGCAGCCTCCCGCCACACGCGGCGCGTGGCGCCGGTGATCTTGGCGGCGAGGTCGCCGGGATCGAGCGGGTCGTAGATGCGGTGGGTCATGCAGCAAATCAATGCCGTGCAGGCCGTGAAATCAGGCCCTAGCGCTTGTGCAGCAAGCGCAAGCAGCTATGGTTTTGATACTAAACAGCGGCCAGCGAGGCTTCGCCGATCGCGGCCATCAGCTGCTCGCGCATGGCAATGAATTCAGGCAGCGACTTGACGGCGCGCGCGGGCAGGCCTGCCAGGTGGCTGCGGCCGAAATCCACGGCCATCTCACTGGTGATGCGCCCCGGCCAGGGGCTCATGACGATGATGCGCGTGGCGAGGAACAAAGCCTCCTCCACGTCGTGCGTGATGAAGAACACGGTACGCCGCAGCTCGCCCGGCGAGCGCTCTTCGGCCCACAGGCGCAGCACCAGCGCCTGCAGCGATTCGCGCGTGAACACGTCCAGCGCGCCCAGCGGCTCGTCCATCAGCAGCAGCTCCGGGTCGCTGGCCAGTGCCCGCGCGATGCCCACGCGCTGCTGCATGCCGCCCGAGAGCTGCCACGGGTAGGCCGTGGCGCGGTGCTCCAGTCCCACGTGGTCAAGCTGCTCGCGCGCGATGCGGTGGCGCCCGGCGCGGTTCAGGCCGCGCAGGCGCAAGCCCAGCGCCACGTTGTCGATCACATTCAGCCAGGGCAGCAGCGCGTGCTTCTGGAAGACCACGCCACGCTCGGCGCCCGCGTCCAGCACCGGCTGGCCGCGCCACGCGATGCGTCCGGCCGAGGGTGCCGTGAAGCCCGCGATGCAGTTGAGCAGCGTGGTCTTGCCGCAGCCCGATGCACCCACGGCCACGACGAACTCGCCGGGCGCGATGTCCAGGTGAACGCCGTGCAGCGCCAGCGCCTGCACGTCGCCCGCGGGCGCGCCCTCATAGCGCACGGACAGGCCGCGCACCGCAAGCCCAGGTTCATTGGGCGGCACGGCGCACCCAGGTGTCGTTCACGCCCACGGAATAGTCGGGCAGCACCTGCTGCACCGCGCCCTGCTCTTTCAGGAACTGCGCGGTGGCCGCCAGCGACTGCGCCACCACCGACGCCTTGCCACCGCCCAGCCACTGCGGGCCAGCCTGGGCGGCGGGCGGCACGAAGGCGTAGAGCGCCAGGCTGGCGGGCACGCTGGCCGCGTCGGCGCCCGACCACTTGGCCACTGCCTTGACCTCGGGCGAATCGGCCGTCCACGCAGCGGTATTGGCGGTGTAGCGCTGGTCGGCCTCGGCCAGCACCTTGACGAACTTCGCCAGGAACTCATCGTGGGCCTTCGCGAAGTCGGTGCGCACGGCCAGCGCGTCGAACGTGGCCTTGCCGGTCTGCGCGGCGATCTGGCCCGATGTGGCCAGCACCTTGCCGCCCTGCTTGAGCTTGGCGAGCACGGGATCCCACACGAAAGCCGCGTCGATGTCGCCGCGCTCCCACGCGGCCAGGATCTCGGGCGGGCGCAGGTTGAGGATCTTCACGTCCCTGGCGTTGACGCCCGCCGCCTGCAAGGCCACCAGCGCGTGGAAGTGGCTGGTGGAGACGTAGGGGATGCCGATCTTCCTGCCCTTCAGATCGGCCAGGGACTGCACCTGGCTGCCATTACGCGCCACCAGCGCCTCGGCGTCGTTGATGTTGTCGGCGATCCAGAACACCTGGATAGGCACGCCTTGCGACAGCGCGGCGGCGAAGGGCGAGGAGCCCGCCTCTCCAATATGGATGGCGCCGCTGGCCAGCGCGCGCGTCACCTCCGCGCCGCTGCCCAGCTTGCGGTAGCTGACCTTGTAGCCCGTGGCCTTCTCCACCGCCTGCGTCTCCTGCGCGTAGCGCCAGGGCAGCACCATGTCCTGGTAGCCGATCACCACCTCCTTCGTCTGCGCCTGCGCCACGGGCAAGCTGGCGCCCCAGGCGACGGCCGTGACGGCGAGGATGGCGGCGAAGCGGCGGCGGGAAGGCGTGTGCGAAGGGGTCATCGTGTTTTCCAAAAGACGGTTGAACTGGCTGCGCAGTCTAGGAACGCGGGCCGCTTTTGCATGCGCCGGTTTCGCATAAGCACAGGCGAAAAACGCGCAAGGAACACGGGCCGCGCGCGGGGACACTCGGCGCCTTCCGCACATCCATTTCTGCGTCTCTCCATGGACATCCAAGCCCTCGGCCCCGCGCTCGGTGCCCACGTCAGCGGCATCGACCTGACTCTGCCCATCGACGACAGCCAGCGCGACGCGCTGCACGCCGCCCTGCTCCAGCACCAGGTGCTGTTCTTCGAGAACCAGCCCATCACCCCCCTGCAGCAGCGGGACCTGGCCGCGCGCTTCGGCCCACTGCATATCCACCCCGTCTACCGCAACGTGCCGGACGTGCCCGAGATCATCGTGCTGGACACCGACGACGACAATCCGCCCGACAACGACAACTGGCACACCGACATCGCCTTCACCGAGGCGCCCGCGCAGGCCGCGCTGCTGTCGGCCCGGCTGCTGCCGCTGCTGGGCGGCGACACGCTGTGGGCCAGCAACATGGCGGCGTTCGAGGCGCTGTCGGCCCCGTACCGGCGCATGCTCGAAGGGCTGCACGCCGAGCACGACTTCCTCAAGTCCTTCCCCGCCTGGCGCTTCGCCCGCACGCCCGAGGAGCGCGTGCGCTGGGAGGCCGCGCGCGACCGCCACCCGCCCGTGCTGCACCCGGTCATCCGCACGCGGAGACCGGGCGCCAGGGCCTGTTCGTCAACGAGGGCTTCACCACGCGCATCGTGGAGCTGGGCTCGACCGAGAGCGACGCCGTGCTGCGCCAGCTTTTCGCGCACGTTGCCAAGCCGGAGTTCACCGTGCGCTGGCGCTGGAAGCAGCACGACCTGGCCTTCTGGGACAACCGCCTGACGCAGCACTACGCCTGCGCCAACTACCTGCCCCACCGCCGCGTGATGCACCGCGCAACCGTGCTGGGCGAGCGGCCGTTCTTCAGGCCGGGCGCGCAGGACTCCTGAAAGAATAGCTGCCAGCGCTTGTTGGATAAGCGCTGGTGGAATTTTTCATGCTTATTCAGCCAACTGCCGCGCCGCCGCCACGCCGCGCAGAAAGCCCACGATCTCGCGCTCCACGCCCAACGGTTCCAGCAGCGCGGCCAGCACCGCCAGGTCGCGCGCGGCGCCGATGTGGGCCTGCAGCTCGCTCGCCTTCGCCTGCCTGTGGCGCGTGCGGCGGGCGGGCAGCACGGTGCCCAGCGCCTCCAGCAGGTAGCGCGTGCGCTTGGCCAGCAGGCGCACGCCGTGCTGGCGGCGGGCAAGCTCGTCGGCGCTGGCGGACTTCAGCCGCGCCCGCTCGTTCTTCAGCCGGTCGTGCAAACGCCGCGTACGGCGGCGGACCCAGGCGCCGGCCGGCTGCATCGCCAGCTCCGGAGCCAGGCTTTCCACCGCCTGCGGCAGTGCGTACAGCCAGCGCTCCAGCGCGATCAGCGCCTGCCCGGTGGCAGGTGCTTGCAGCGCGGCCAGCAGCGCGTCGCGGCGGGTGCCGCGCTCGGCCGCCACGGCGGCTTCCATCGCCTGCCACTGGCGGGCGCGTTCGGCATCGCCGGCGATGAAAGGGACAGACCAGGCGGGCAACGTCTCTTGCGCGGCGGCGTCCAGGTCGCGCGCCGAACCGAGGGCGTCCAGCAGCGGGCGCAGGCCGACCACGTCCGGCGGCGGGTGCACAGTCCTCAGCGGTTTGAACAACCACAGCGCACTCAGCCAGCGCCGCCAGCCCACGCGCGCCTGGTGCACCAGCTCGGCGCCGTCGGACTGCTGGATGCCGCCCAGGTTCTGGGTGAACTGGCCCAGCGCCTCGCCCAGCACGGCCTGCGCCGCCTGCGGCAGCGGTGTGCGGGCGGCCAAAGCGGGCTGGCGCGCGCGGCGTGGCGCGTGGGTGATGCCGTCTGCCATCCGCCAGCCGCGCTCGGCCTTGCTGCTGGGCGACGGCAGCACCGGCACCTGGGCGGCAATGTCGGCGGCCAGCGCGAACAGCGCGTCTGGCGAGCCTTCCAGCAGTTCCAGCTCCAGTTCGATCAGGTCTTCGGTGCGGCCATCGGCGGCGTGCACGCGGCCCACGTCCAGCGCCACTTCGATGCGGCTGCCGTCGGCCACGGTGACGCGGCGCAGCGTGCGCAGGCATTCGGTTTCGAAGCACAGCGCGAGCTGCGGCAGCCATTCGCCCTGCACGTCCAGCGCGGCCCAGGGCGTGGTCTGCAAGGCGGCGGCGTCGATGTGCGGGCCGCGCACGCGCGATTCCCACTCGCCGCGCTGGCTCAGGCCGCCGCCCTCCGACGAGCCGGCCGTCTTGAGCGTCTGCACCCAGCGCGTCCGCGCCGTGCCCTCGCGCACGCTGCGCAGGCGCAGGGCCGCCCTGGCCCGGCGCAGGTCCTGCGCGGGTGTGTCGAAGTAAAGGTTGCGCAGCCGCAGCATGGTGGCCGGCGCATCGGCCAGGCACGGGATGACGGCCAGCCGCGCGGCCACGTCGCGCGCGTCGGCGCCCGGCAGCGAGAGCTTCAGCTCGATCTCCGCCGGAGGGTGCGCGGCCAGGCTCTGGGCACTGGGATGGTTCATGGTCGAATTGGCCTCCAGCGCTTGTCCATCAAGCGCTAGCAGCTATTAATGAAGTAGCGAACGATGGCGATGCTGCCCGCAGTGGATGGGCACGATTCTGTGTCCGTTTCGTGCCGCTTTCATGACAGGCGCCAGGCGCAGTTGGCGCAAAGGCTTCCCCAGGAAACTATCAAAACAGTAGCTGCCAGCGCTTGATGGTCATGCGCTGGAGGCTCTTTTGACTCAATTCCCCAGAGCGCCTGACGCAGACAGCGCGAAGACCGGCTCCGCCGCGCCGGATGCAAGCAGGGCCTCGAACTCCCGTGGCGGCAGCGCGGGCGCGAAGAGGTAGCCCTGGAACTCCTCCACCTCCAGCCCCAGCAGCCACTGGTGTTGCGCAGACGTCTCGACCCCTTCGGCCACGGGGCGCAGGCCCATGGTGCGGCACAGGCCGACAATGGCCTCGGTCAGCGGCCGTTCGCTGGCCGTGGCCTGCACGAAGCGGCGGTCGATCTTGACGGTGTCGAAAGGAAAGCGCTGCAGGTATGCGAGGTTGGAGTAGCCCGTGCCGAAGTCGTCCAGCGCGATCGACAGACCCAGTTGGCGCAGGCCGTGCAGGGACTGCATCAGGCACGCGTCGTCGCCGACCAGCATCGACTCGGTGACCTCCAGCTCCAGCAGCTCGGGCGGGCAGCCGGTCTCGGCCAGGGTTTGCTGCATCGCCTCCAGCAGGCCTGGTACGGCGAATTCCTGGGGCGACAGGTTGACCGACACGATCAGCCGCCAGCCCACGCGCGCCCATGCCGCCTGCTGGCGCGCGGCCATGGCGAACACCTGGCGCCCCAGTTCGTGGATCAGGCCGATGGATTCGCACGCCGGGATGAATTCGTCCGGCATGACCAGGCCGCGCTGCGGGTGCCGCCAGCGCACGAGCGCTTCGGCGCCGATGACGCGCACGCCCCCGCCGCATACGCGCGGCTGGTAGTGCAGCTCGAATTCGTGGCATGCGAATGCCTGGCGCAGTTCCTCCTCCAGCCGGGTGCGCGCCTGCAGCCGCTCGCTCAGGCCAGCCTGGTAGAAGGCCAGCGCGTCGCGTCCCTTGGCCTTGCCCTGGTACATGGCCAGATCGGCGCGCTGCAGCAGGGTTTCGAAATCGACGCCGTCGTCGGGGAACACGCTGGCGCCCACGGTGGCAGAGACCTGCACGCTGCTGCCAGCCAGGCAAAACGGCTGAGCCAGCGCGCTGCGCAGCCGCTGGTGGATGCGCGAGACCTCGCCGCGCAGGTCATGGCCGGACAGCAGGATCAAAAACTCGTCGCCGCCGAAGCGCGCCACCACGTCGCCACGGCGCACACTGGCGCTGGCGCGCCGTGCCACTTCCATGAGCAGTTCGTCACCGGCCAGGTGGCCCAGGGTGTCGTTGATGTCCTTGAAGCGGTCCAGATCGATCAGGATCAGCGCCGCCTGCAGCGTGGACTGCCCTGCATCCCGGCGCACCCAGCGCACGATGTCCTCGAAATGGCGCTGCGCCAGCCCGCGGTTGGGCAGGCCGGTGAGCACGTCGTGCTCCGAGAGGAAACGCGCCTGCTCCTCGCTGCGCTTGAGCGGGGTGACATCGACCTCGCTGATCAGCAGCGCGACTTCGCCGGTGGCCGCGTCGAGCCTGCGCCGCGCGGAGACCTCGTGCCAGCGCTCGCCGTGGCTGGTGCGCACGCTCATCGTCCAGGTGGCTTGGCCTTCGCCTGCCACTTGGTCGAGCAGGCCACGCAGGGCATCAGCGTCGGCAAAGCGTTCGGCCAGCGTCTCATTCGGCGAATGCGCCGACGCGCGCGCGGCGGGATTGCGGTAGAGCGGGCGGCCGTCGAAGCTATACAGGCCGATCATCATCGGCGTGTGCAGCAGGGCATCGACCGAGCGCAGCGCCTCGGGCGACTCCACGGTGACGGGCTGGCCCTCGCAGAGCATGGCCATGCGACCGTCATCGAGCACGAAGCCGCTGTAGTGAACGTGCAGCGACACCGGCTTGCCGCTGGGGTACAGCGTCCACTGTTCGTTGAAACGCGCGCCGTGGCTGATGAAATCGGCCTGGTACTGCTCCAGCCGCTCAGCCACCATGGCGGACATGTCCTTGCCCATGTCACGCGAACGCAGCTCCTGCAGCGACGGCGAACGCCAGACGGCCAGCGCCGCCTGGTTCGCCCAATACACACGCCGGCGGTCGATGTCGAAGACCCACACCGGAGTGCGCAGCGCATCCAGCATTGCCAGCCATGAGGTGGCTGGGCGGGTGGCGGATGCAGGCGGTTTTTCCCCATCGGCTTGCCGGCCAAGGCCATGACCGGACGGTGGGGCCTGGTCCTGGTGGAGGGAATGGGGCATGGCGGCGGGGACTGGCAAGGCTTCTGAAACAGGGCATTTTATGGCACAAACGTATCAATTTGTACGTTTGGTGCATCCCAGCCATGCTGGCATGGTTACGCCCTCCCCGAAGACCGGCCAGCGCCGTGCAACTGCGGCGCATGGACACAACGGCACTGCCCCGCGCCTACACTCCCGAACCCGTCGCTGGCCGCGCTGGCATGGTCCACAAACCCCGGTCACTCCTGAAAGAAGAGCTGTCAGCGCTTCATTCTTGTTTGCGCAAGTCCTGCATCGCCACGGCGGTCACGGCATGGCCTCAGCCTTTTCTCCAGAGCGCAAGGTCAGAACCCGCACGCCGCTGGCAGTGACGGCCACGGTGTGCTCGAACTGCGCGGACAGTTGCCCGTCGCGCGTGACGACCGTCCAACCGTCCTCCTCGGTGCAGACGGCGGCGCGGCCCTGGTTCACCATCGGCTCGATGGTGAACACCATGCCTTCGCGCAGCATCAGGCCCGTTCGCGGCTTGCCCCAGTGCAGCACCTGGGGTTCCTCGTGCATCTCGCGCCCGATGCCGTGGCCGCAGTATTCCCGCACGACGGAATACCCATGCCTGCGGGCGTGCCGCTCGATGGCGTGGCCCACGTCGCCCAGCGTGGCGCCCGGGCGAACGGCCCGGATGCCCTTCCACATCGCTTCATAAGTGACCTGCACGAGCCGTCGGGCGGGCGGCGGTACGTCGCCCACGAGGTAGGTCTTGCTGGAGTCGGCGATGTAGCCGTTCTTCTCCAGCGTGATGTCGAAATTGACGATGTCCCCGTCCTGCAGCACGTCCGAGGTGCATGGCACGCCGTGGCAGACCACGCTGTTGCGCGAGGCATTGAGCGCATAGGCGTACCCGTACTGGCCTTTGCTGGCCGGGCGCGCGTGGAGTTCATGGACGATGAAGTCATCGACCCACTCGTTGACCTGCATGGTGGACATGCCGGTCAGATCCAGCCGGTCGAGATGGCCGAACACCTGCGCCAGCAGCCGGCCCGACTCGGCCAGCAGCGCGATTTCCTCTGGCCGCTTGGTCATGGCGATGCCATCGGGACGGGCTGCGCCGCAACGCCTGCAGCCCGCAGTTCACGGGCCACGATGTCGTTGAAGCTCTGCGTCGGGTTCATTTCGCACAGCATGCCGATCCTGATCCAGAAGGCCGCCTGCGCGTTGATCGACCGGCACGACACGGCGCTGGCCTTGCGCAACTGGTCATGCAGGTCGTCGTCGATGTTCACGATGCCCATGATACGTATCGTTTATAAAATATATACGAATCATATATTCCACCTGCGGACGGCGCAAGGTTCACCAGGGCGTCTCGCCGCATCGTCCAGAAGCTCCCATCAAACTCCTGAAAGAATAGCACCCAGCGCTTACTCATCAAGCGCTGGAGGCCTTTTTCATTCAAAAGCGCGGCGCCAGCCGCCTCACCAATTCCACCAGCCGGTCGATCTCATCGAACGTGTTGTAGAACGCCAGCGAGGGCCGCACCGCTGTCTCCACGCCAAAGCGGCGCAGGATGGGCTGGGCGCAATGGTGGCCGGTGCGGACTGCGATGCCTTCCTGGTTCAGCGCCTGGCCTACCTCGTCGGTGGTGCGGCCTTCCAGCACGAAACTGAGCACGCTGGCCTTGCCCGGCACAGTGCCGATCAGGCGCAGGCCGGGGATGGTGGCGAGCTGCTGCATGCCGTAGTCCACCAGCGAATGCTCGTAGCGGCTGATAGCGTGGATGCCGATGCGCTCCACGTACTCCAGCGCCGCGCCCAGGCTCACGGCGTCGGCGATGTTGCCGGTACCGGCCTCAAACTTGTTGGGGATGGGCTGGTATCCACTGGCTGCACGCTGTCAAGGCGTCCACGTGGATCTTCGAAGGGGCCGAGGCGCCCGGCAACCGCGCCTGCCTGCAGGAGCTGTGCGCGGCGCGCAAGTCCACCCAGGTGCATTGCGCGCTGATCGCGGGCAAGGATCACTTCCCAGTGCTGCAACCCACCACGCGCGCCATCGCGGCGCAGCTGGTGACAGGGCAGGAGCCTCGGCTGGGGAATCCGCCCCGCTGCGATCCTCCACGGGCGCGGGCAGGTGCTGAGCCCGCCCACTGGCGTTCAGAGCGCCTGCGCCTCCACCGGCTTCGCCTCCTGCATCGCCCGCCGCACCGCGTCGGGCGTGAGCGTGGGCACGAAGCTCTCGATGAACGCATAGGCATAGCCGCGCAGCCACGCGCCACGCCGCAGCGCCAGGCGCGTGAGGTTCACGCGGAACAGGTGCCGCGCGTCGATGGCGCGCAGGTGGCGGTCGCGCTCCGCGTCGAACGCGATCGAGGCGATGATGCCCACGCCCATGCCCAGCTCCACATAGGTCTTGACCACGTCGGCGTCCATGGCGGTGAGCACGATGTCGGGCGCGAGCCCCTCGCGGGCGAAGGCCTCGTCGATGTGCGCGCGGCCGGTGTAGCCGATCTCGTAGGTGACGAGCGGGTAGCGCGCCAGAGCCTCCAGCGTGAGCGGCACGGCCTCATCCAGCAGCGGGTGGCCCGGCGGCACGACGACGCTGTGCGACCAGCGGTAGCACGGCAGCGTGACGAGGCGCTCGTAGCCCGCCAGTGCCTCGGTGGCCACGCCGATGTCGGCCTCGCCGGAGAGCAGCATCTCGGCCACCTGGCGCGGTGAGCCCTGGTGCAGGTGCAGCGAGACCTGCGGATAGAGCGCGCGGAAGTCGCGCACCACCTGCGGCAGCGCGTAGCGCGCCTGCGAGTGCGTGGCCGCGACCGACAGGCCCCCGCGCTCGCTGGCGGTGAAGTCCTCGCCCGCGCGCCGGAGGTTGTCGGCCTCCAGCAGCAGGCGCTCGACGATGGGCAGCAGCGCATCGCCAGGCGGCGTGAGGCCGGTCAAGCGCTTGCCCGCGCGCACGAAGATCTCCACGCCCAGCTCTTCCTCCAGCTCGCGGATCTGGCGGCTCACGCCCGGCTGTGAGGTGTGCAGCATGGCCGCTACCTCGGTCAGGTTGAAACCGCGCCGCACCGCCTCGCGCACGGAGCGCAGTTGCTGAAAATTCATGTGTCAGTTATCCATGGCGCCGTGCGCCACCCACAGCCAATAAAAACTGGCGCGCGCCGAGCGCGGGCCACCGTGCAAGGGCCTGAGCTGGCCGCGCCGCTCAGGGGGTGTTTCAGAGTTTTGCGATCGACACCTCGGTCGACTTGACGAGCGCCACCACGTCGGAGCCGACGGCCAGGCCCAGGTCGTCCACCGAGCGCGTGGTGATGACCGAAGTGACGATCCCCCAGGGCGTCTCCACGTCGATCTCGGAGACGACGTCGCCGCAGACGATCTCGCGCACCTGGCCCTTGAACTGGTTGCGCATATTGATGGATTGGATGGTCATGATCGTCGAGCCGCGCGCGCCCGTATCCAGCACCGGCATGTTGGCGTACACCTTGCGCACGAAATCCCTGGCCTGCTCCTCGCCGCCGAACTTGCGCTTGCCGTACTCCCACGCGGCCAGATAGTTCCACTGCGCTACCGCAGAGGTCTTGGGGTTGGGCGTGGTGACCAACACGCCCGGCTTCACGAGGTCGTCCCAGTCCTTGATTCCCTTGGGATTAGTCTTCTTGACCAAGAACACGATGGTCGAGGTGTACGGCGCCGAGTTGTGCGGCAGGCGCTTCTGCCCGTCGGGCGCCACCCAGCCACCATTCTTCACGAGGGCGTGATGTCCGGCGCCTAGCCCAGCGTGGCCACGTCGGCCTCGATGCCGTCGATGAAGGAGCGCGCCTGCTTACGCGAGCCGCTGTGGCTCTGCTTGACCGTCACTTCCTGGCCCGTCTTGGCCTTCCAGTACTTGGCGAGGGCCTGGTTGAATTCCACGTACAACTCGCGCGTCGGGTCGTAGGACACATTGAGCAGTTGTACAGACTGCTGCTGCGCCAGCACGGGCACCGCAGGCAGCGCCAGCGCCCCCGCCAGGACTGCGGCCAGGGGAAACTTGATAAGGTGGCGACGATTCTTCATTGGGGTACTTTCGCTCGTATGAATTAGTAGCAAAGCAGATTCTGGAAGCCCTCCATAAAAACTGGAACGAATAAAATTTCAGTTTCTTATTCCAATAAAATCTTAAACATGAGATGCACCGCCCAACGCATCACGATGAGCAAGCTGGCAGCCACAGTACAAATAAACGAAACCCATAAGGTCTCGTTACCTCCCCGTTCGTACCACCGTACGCAGGGGGTCACCATGGCTACACAGCGCACCAAGCACAGTTCATGCGAATAGTCCAAGGCACCAACGCAGACGCCAGTCCGCCCGCACGCACGAAGGCCGCGTGGCGGTCTCGCGCAGCAACCTGCGCTGGTGTTCCGATGGCCTCGAAATTAAGTGCGACTCGGGCCAGACTGTGACGGCCACCTTCACGAAGGACTGACCAGGGCACTGGCGCGTTCGCTGAACCTATCGTGCGGTGTATACCGTGCGGTTGCAGGGCTGGCTTTACGTTCTCCATTGCTTTCAGAAAAAATCGACCAAGGGAATTGAAACGCCCAAGGCCGACATTGAGCTGCTCAAGTCACGGATGAAATTGGCCGAGGCGGATCATGCGACTTGGCTGAAGCAATCAAAAGGAGCTGTGAAATGACTGCTGAAATCGAAGTGGGAAGCACCAACGTCTATGCCGATCTTGGCTACGAAGACGCGGCTGCGATGCAACGCAAGTCTTCGCTCGCTGCTGAGATCGCCCGAGCAATCAAGGCCCGTCGCCGCCGTGGACAAGTCTACGCAGCGCCTTGCACACAAAAATTCAGACAGCTCCAGTTTCCGTGCAGAAGACTTGGCTAAGCGCTTATGGGCGTTGGAAAGTAGTTCTGCAGTGGCGGCACAGGCTGACGTACCCGTCCTGGCTTCGGCTGCTTGAAAGGGGCTTGGGGCACTTCCTGGGGAGGTGTCTTTTGCTCAGTCCGAGGGGCGGCCGAGCCCTCAAGCGCTTGGCGATGGGTCTCAGCTTCCTTGATCGACAAGGTGTTGAGTCTGTCGATCAGGCTGCGTTTGGGGATGATCCAACTCCGACCGAATTTAAGCCCCGGCAAGACCCCACGATCAACCAACGACGCAGCCTTTGTGTCTTCGCAGCGCAGCAACTGTGCCAGTTCGTGAATGGTCAGGACGTCAGGATCTGAGATAGCCCCCTGAATCTCCGGACACGGTCCATCGCTTATCTTCGAGATAGGCATAGGACTGTGCGTATGATTAGGCATACAGAGACGATTGAGGTCATCACCCGAGACCAGCGTAGGCGGCGCTGGTCGGCTGCCGAGAAGGCTGCCTTGGTTCGCAAAACATATGAGCCAGGCATGAGCGTGTCGCTCGTGGCCCGCCAGGAAGGCGTCTCTGCCAGCCTGCTGTTCACTTGGCGGCGGCTGGAGCGCGAAGGCGCGCTGGTGGCTGTCGGTGCAGGCGAGGCCGTTGTGCCGGCATCGGAACTGGCAGCCGCCCGTGCCGAGATCGCCAAGCTCCGGCCCAGGATGAGCTCTTGCTGGACGACATGCGGCGCCACATTGCCGAGTTGCCCAGCTATGGCTATCGCCGCGCCGGTGCGCTGCTCAATCGAGAGCGACGTTCGCAAGGTCAATAGGCGCTAAACCACAAGCGCATCTACCGGGTCATGGCGCGGCATCGACTGCTGTTGCCCAAGGCGCCCAAGCGACGGCATTCGAGCCGCATTCACGATGGCCAGGTTAGTGTGCCGATGAGCAACATGCGCTGGTGCTCTGACGGCTTTGAGATCAAGTGCGATTCGGGCGAGACGGTCACAGCCACCTTCGCCAAGGACTGCTGCGACCGGGAGATCCTGGCCTGGCGGGCTTGGGAGGGCAAGGGACTTGCGGGAGAGCCTGTGCGCGACAGCAAGGAGTCCAACTGCTTGCCGTAGTGGTTTGCGGCCTCCTCGTCCTCGAAGGTTCGGTAGATCGGCTTCGGGAGCAGTCGATGTCGCACGGTGAGCGACCAGTTGCCGTTGGGGGTTTGTCGTACGTTCGCCATCAGTTCCTCGCGTCCAGTGATTGGAAGCTCCCCAGCGAACTGATCCGGTCGGAAAAACTATGCCGCCCAAGTGTGTTTTAAACACGCGGCGAGTGCCAAACAAGGCCTTTTGAGGGGCAAGCGAGGCGATTTTGAGGCGCCAATGAAAAAGGCCGCTGGATGGCGGCCTCTGCAAGCTGTTGATTTATAAGGATTTTTCTGGAGGCGCGAACCAGAGTCGAACTGGTCTAACCGGATTTGCAATCCGGGGCATAACCGCTTTGCTATCGCGCCGCACTCTTTTGACAAAAAAGGGAAGCGGCTGCTTCCCTTTTTTGCGTTATCTGGAGCGGGAAAAGAGTCTCGAACTCTCGACCTCAACCTTGGCAAGGTTGCGCTCTACCAACTGAGCTATTCCCGCATTTATCGAAGCCTTACATTGTACAACGTTTGCTGCGATGGATCGTATTGTAGCGCATTTTTTGGCGCTTTCGGAAAAATCAGTGCTTGATGGCCTCCGCCGCTGCGCCCTTGCCGCTTGCCGTAGCGGCGGCAGCCGCAGCGGCCGCTGCGATCTCCTCGTCGGTCAGCGGCACGGGCTTGGATGCGAGCGCGATGTCGAGCACCTTGTCGATCCACTTCACGGGCACGATCTCCAGGCCGCTCTTCACGTTGTCGGGAATGTCCTGCAGGTCCTTCACGTTCTCTTCGGGGATGAGCACGGTCTTGATGCCGCCGCGCAATGCCGCTAGCAGTTTTTCCTTCAGGCCGCCGATGGCCGTGACCTCGCCGCGCAGGGTGATTTCGCCCGTCATCGCCACGTCGGCACGTACCGGGATACCCGTTAGCGCGGAGACAAAGGCCGTGGTCATGGCCGCGCCTGCGCTCGGGCCGTCCTTGGGCGTGGCGCCGTCGGGTACATGGATATGGACATCGCGCTTCTCGAACGCTTCGTCCTTGATGCCCAGCCGGTGGGCACGGCTTCGCACCACGGTGCGGGCGGCTTCCACCGACTCCTTCATCACGTCGCCCAGCGAGCCGGTGCGCGTGATGACGCCCTTGCCGGGCATGGTCACGGCTTCGATGGTGAGCAGGTCGCCACCCACTTCCGTCCACGCCAGGCCGACGACCTGGCCGATCTGGTTCTGCTGCTCGGCGCGGCCATAGTTGTACCTGCGCACGCCCAGGTAGTCGGACAGGTTGTCCGCCGTCACCACCACCTGCGGCTCCAGCTTTTGCAGCTGCAGGCCTTTGACCACCTTGCGGCAGATCTTGGACAGTTCGCGCTCCAGTGAGCGCACACCCGCCTCGCGCGTGTAGTAGCGCACGATGTCGCGCACCGCGTCTTCGGTCACCTGTAGTTCGCTGTCCTTCACGCCGTTGTTGCCCATCTGCTTGGGCAGCAGGTACTTCATGGCGATGTTGGTCTTCTCGTCCTCGGTGTAGCCCGACAGGCGGATGACTTCCATGCGGTCCAGCAATGCGGGCGGGATGTTCATGGAGTTGCTGGTGGCCACGAACATCACGTCGGACAGGTCGAAGTCCACCTCGACGTAGTGGTCGCCGAAGGTGTGGTTCTGCTCCGGGTCGAGCACCTCGAGCAACGCGCTCGACGGGTCGCCCCGGAAGTCGGTGCCCAGCTTGTCGATTTCGTCGAGCAGGAACAGCGGGTTGCGCGTGCCGATCTTGTTGAGGCTTTGCAGCACCTTGCCCGGCATGGCGCCGATGTAGGTGCGACGGTGGCCGCGGATCTCGGCCTCGTCGCGCATACCGCCCAGGGCCATGCGCACGTACTTGCGACCCGTGGCCTTGGCGATGCTCTGGCCCAGCGAGGTCTTGCCCACGCCCGGCGGCCCCACGAGGCACAGGATGGGCGCCTTGACCTTGTCCACGCGCTGCTGCACGGCAAGGTATTCGAGGATGCGGTCTTTGACTTTTTCCAGGCCGTAGTGGTCTTCGTTGAGCACGGTTTCGGCGTTGGCCAGGTCGTGCTTGATCTTGGTCTTCTTGCTCCAGGGCAGGCCGGTGAGCACGTCGATGTAGTTGCGCACCACGGTCGCCTCGGCCGACATGGGCGACATGAGCTTGAGCTTCTTGAGTTCGCCCTCGGCCTTCTTCAGGGCCTCTTTCGGCATCTTGGCGAGCTTGATCTTTTTCTCGATCTCCTCGATGTCCGCGCCGTCTTCGCCTTCGCCCAGTTCCTTCTGGATAGCCTTGACCTGCTCGTTCAGGTAGAAGTCGCGCTGGCTTTTTTCCATCTGGCGCTTGACGCGGCCGCGGATGCGCTTGTCCACGTTGAGGATGTCCACCTCGCGGTCGAGTTGCTCGAACAAGTTTTCGAGCCGCGCCTTCACGTCGGACAGGTCGAGCACGGCCTGCTTGTTTTCGAGCTTGAGCGGCAGGTGGGCGGCGATGGTGTCGGCGAGGCGGCCGGGGTCGTCGATGCTGGCGATCGAGGTGAGGATCTCGGGCGGGATTTTCTTGTTCAGTTTGACGTACTGGTCGAACTGCTGCATCACGGCGCGGCGCAGCGCTTCGATTTCGCTGGCCGGGGTCTGCTCTGCCTCGGCCTCCACCGGCGTGACGGTGGAAACGAAGTGCGATTCCTGGTCGGTGATGCTGTTGACCAGCGCGCGCTGCTGGCCTTCGACCAGCACCTTCACGGTGCCGTCAGGCAATTTCAGCATTTGCAGGATGGTGGAGACGCAGCCCACGTCGAACATGTCGGTGGCGGCGGGTTCGTCCTTGGCGGCGGCTTTCTGGGCCACGAGCATGATGCGGCGCTCAGCCACCATGGCCAGTTCCAGCGCCTTGATGCTCTTGGGCCGGCCCACGAACAGCGGAATCACCATGTGGGGGAAAACGACCACGTCGCGCAGCGGCAGCAGCGGCAGCTCCAGCGGCGTGGCGGGCAAGGGAGTGTGTCCGGACATGATGGGCCTTTCAGGCTTTCTTGGCCGCCTCGCGGTACACCAGCAGGGGCGGCTTGTTCTCGTCGATGGTGGATTCGTCCACCACCACCTTATCCACGTTGGCGGCATTGGGCAGATCGAACATGGTGCCGATCAGCGCCTGTTCAAGGATGGAGCGCAGGCCGCGCGCGCCGGTCTTGCGCGCCAGCGCCTTGCGGGCGATGGCCTTCAGCGCGGCGGGGCGGATTTCGAGATCGACGCCTTCCATCGACAGCAGCTTGCTGTACTGCTTGACCAGGGCGTTCTTCGGCTCGGTGAGGATTTGCACCAGCGCGTCTTCGCTGAGTTCGGCCAGGGCGGTGACCACAGGCATCCGGCCCACGAGTTCGGGGATGAGGCCGAACTTGATCAGGTCTTCGGGCTCGATGTCCTGGAACACTTCGGTAAGCGAGCGCTGCTTCTTGCTCTTCACGGCGGCGCCAAAGCCGATGCCGGAGGCTTCGGTGCGGTTTTCGATCACCTTTTCCAGCCCCGCGAACGCGCCGCCGCAGATGAACAGGATGTTGGTCGTGTCGATCTGCAGGAAGTCCTGGTTCGGGTGCTTGCGCCCGCCCTGCGGGGGCACGCTGGCCATGGTGCCTTCGATGAGCTTGAGCAGCGCCTGCTGCACGCCCTCGCCCGACACGTCGCGCGTGATGCTGGGGTTGTCGCTCTTGCGGCTGATCTTGTCGATTTCGTCGATGTAGACGATGCCGCGCTGGGCGCGCTCCACCTCGTAGTTGCAGCTTTGCAGCAGCTTGCTGATGATGTTTTCCACGTCCTCGCCGACGTAACCGGCTTCGGTGAGCGTGGTGGCGTCGGCCATGACGAAGGGCACGTTGAGCATCCGCGCCAGGGTTTGCGCCAGCAGCGTCTTGCCCGAGCCGGTGGGGCCGACCAGCAGGATGTTGCTCTTGGAGAGCTCCACCTCGTCCTTGGCGCCATTGGATTCCTTGTGGCGCAGGCGCTTGTAGTGGTTGTAGACGGCCACGGCCAGCGTGCGCTTGGCCTTGTCCTGGCCGATGACGTAGTTGTCGAGGTTGGCCTTGATCTCGGCGGGCGTGGGCAAGTCGCCGCGCGCGGCCTGGGCGATGCCGGCGGCGGGCAGTTCCTCGCGCATGACCTCGTTGCAGAGCTCGATGCAGGCTTCGCAGATGAAGACGGAGGGGCCTGCGATCAGCTTTTTGACCTCGTGCTGGCTTTTGCCGCAGAAGGAGCAGTAGAGGGTTTTCTCGCTGGAGGAGCCTTTTTTCTCGGCCATTCGGTTGCCTTGTCGGGGGAAAAATGTCGGCTTGATGATAGCCAAACGAAAGCGGCGCTTCCCGACTCGGAAAAACGCCGCTTTGTAAAGCTCAAAACACGTTGTCAGGGACGCTTGGCGATTACCTCGTCGACGATGCCGTAGTCCTTGGCTTCGTCGGCGGTCATGAAGTAGTCGCGCTCGGTGTCGGCCTTCACTTTTTCAATCGGCTGGCCCGTGCGTTCGGCCAGGATGCGGTTCATCTGGTCCTTGGTGCGCAGGATGTCGCGCGCATGGATTTCGATGTCGGTCGCCTGGCCGCGCGCGCCGCCCAGCACCTGGTGGATCATGATCTTGCTGTTGGGCAGCGAGAAGCGCTTGCCCTTGGCCCCCGCCGCGAGCAGGAAAGCGCCCATGCTGGCCGCGAAGCCGCAGCACAGCGTGGACACGTCGGGCTTGATGAACTGCATGGTGTCGTAGATGGCCATGCCTGCCGTCACGCTGCCGCCGGGGGAGTTGATGTAGAACGAAATGTCCTTGTCGGGGTTTTCGCTTTCCAGGAACAGCAGCTGCGCCACCACGAGGTTGGCGGTCTGGTCATTGACTTCGCCGACCAGGAAAACCACGCGCTCCTTGAGCAGGCGCGAATAAATGTCGTAGGACCGCTCGCCGCGGCCCGACTGCTCGATGACCATGGGGACCATGCCCAGGGCCTGCGTTTCCAGTGCGCTCATGTGTTGCTCCAAATCTGAGAGGGGTACTGTAGCCAGAAATGAATTGGGGCCTGTGCCTGCCGGCACAAGCCCCATCCGGGAAAAACCTGGCGATCAGCCCTGCTGGCCCATCAGTTCTTCAAAGGTGACGGCCTTGTCGATGACCTTGGCCTTGCCGAGCACGAAGTCGGTGACGTTGTTCTCGACCACCACGGCTTCGGCCTCGGCCAGGCGCTGGCGGTCGCTGAAGTACCAACGCACCACGTCTTCGGGCTTCTCGTAGCTGGCGGCCAGCTCGTCGATGTGGGCCTTGAGCTGCTCGGGCTTGGCCTGCAGTTCGTTGGCGCGCACCAGCTCGGCCACCACCAGGCCCAGGCGCACGCGGCGCTCGGCCTGGGGGCGGACCACGTCGTCGGGGACTTCGGCCTTGTCGGCGTCCTTGATGCCGCGCTGCTTCATCTCGGCGCGCGCGCCATCGAGCAGGCGGTCGATTTCACTCTGCACGGCGGCATTGGGCAGGTCCAGCTCGGCCTTGGCGAGCAGCGCTTCCATCACGGCCTGCTTGTTGCGGGCCATGAGGCGGAACTTGACTTCGCGCTCCAGGTTCTTCTTGATGTCGGCGCGCAGGCCCTCGACCGTGCCGTCGGCAATGCCCAGCGACTTGGCGAACTGCTCGTTCACCTCGGGCAGGTGCGAGGCCTCGATCTTCTTGATCGTGACCAGGAAGTCGGCGGTCTTGCCGGCCACGTCCTTGCCGTGGTAATCGGCGGGGAAGGCCAGCGGGAAGGTCTTGCTCTCGCCCGACTTCATGCCGCGCACGGCGTCTTCGAATTCCTTGAGCATCTGGCCTTCGCCGACCAGGAACTGGAAGTCCTCGGCCTTGCCGCCCTCGAAGGGCTCGCCGTCGATCTTGCCTTCGAAGTCCACGGTCACGCGGTCGCCGTCTTCGGCGGGGGCCGTCAGGGCGCGCTGGGCGAAGGTACGGCGCTGCTTGCGCAGGATGTCCACGGTCTTGTCGATGGCTTCGTCGGTCACGTCGGAGGACAGGCGCTCGACTTCGGCGCCGGCCAGGTCGGCGATCTTGACGTCAGGGAACACTTCAAAAACGGCGTCGAAGGTCACCTGGCCTTCGGGCGCGCCGTCCTTCTCGGAGATGCGGGGCTGGCCGGCCACGCGCAGCTTGGCTTCGTTGGCGGCCTGGGCGAAGGCCTCGCCCACCTTGTCGTTCAGCACTTCGTACTGCACGGAATAGCCGTAGCGCTGGGCCACCACGTTCATGGGCACCTTGCCGGGGCGGAAGCCGTCCATCTTCACGGTGCGGGCCAGGCGCTTGAGGCGGGCGTCCACTTCGGTCTGGATGGTGGCGATGGGCAGGCTCAGCGTGATCTTGCGCTCGAGCTTTTCAAGGGTTTCAACGGTAACGGCCATGGTGTTCCTACTGTCCTACTTATCGGCTAAGGCGGGGATGCCTTGCTGGTCTCTCACTGATGTGGTGCGCGGGGGGGGGACTCGAACCCCCACACCCTTGCGGGCGTCAGGACCTAAACCTGGTGCGTCTACCAATTTCGCCACCCGCGCGAGGTCAAACCCAGGATTTTAACCTGCCTGCGAAGGCCCTCTGCGCACGCGGAACCATGCGGCGTACATGGCGGGCAGCGCGAGCAGCGTGAGCACGGTGGCCACGATGAGGCCGCCCATGATCGCCACGGCCATCGGCCCCCAGAACACGCTGCGCGAGAGCGGGATCATGGCCAGCACCGCCGCCGCCGCCGTGAGCACGATGGGGCGCAGGCGGCGCACCGCCGATTCGACGATGGCGTCCCACGTGGGCACGCCGCGCGCGCGGTCCTGCTCGATCTGGTCGATGAGGATGACCGAGTTGCGCTGGATCATGCCCATGAGCGCGACCACCCCCAGCAGCGCCACGAAGCCGAACGGACGCCCCAGCGCCAGCAGCGCCATGGCCACGCCAGCGATGCCCAGCGGCCCGGTCAGGAACACCAGCATGGCGCGGCTGAAGCTCTGCAGCTGCAGCATGAGCAGCGTGAAGGTGATGAACAGCATGATGGGCACGCCCGCCGCGATGGAGGCCGAGCCCTTGGAGCTTTCCTCCACCGCGCCCGCGACCTGGATGCCGTAGGCCGCCTCGCCCGCGGCGCGCCACTTCGCTTCGAGTTCGCGCAGCTTCGGCAGCAGCGCGTTGGTCACCGTGGCGCCCTGCAGGCCCTCGGTCACGTCGCCCTGCACGGTGATGGCGTAGTCGCGGTTCTCGCGCCACATCACGCCGGGCTCCCAGGTGAACCGGGGCTTGGCGATCTGCAGCAGCGGGATGGCGCGGCCCGTGGCCGTGGGCAGGTAGGCGTTGGCGATGTCGGTGATCGCGTCGCGCTCGTCCTTGGGCTGGCGCAGCACGATGTCGATGAGCTTGTCGCCCTCGCGGTACTGGCCCACGGTGACGCCCGACAGCGTGGTGCGCGTGGCCTGGGCGATGGACTGGCTGGTGACGCCCAGGGCGCGCGCCTTGTCCTGGTCGATGTCCAGGCGCAGCACCTTGACGGACTCGTTCCAGTTGTCGTTCACGCCGCGCATGTCGGGGCTGGCGCGCAGCACGGCCTTGACCTCGTCGGCGCGGGCGCGCAGCACCTGCGGGTCGGGGCCGACCACGCGGAACTGCACCGGGTACGGCACGGGCGGGCCGTTGGGCAGCAGCTTGACGCGGGCGCGCACTTCGGGGAATTCCTGCGCCAGCAGGCCGGGCAGCGCCACGCGCAGCTTCTCGCGCGTCTTCAGGTCCTGCGGCAGCACGATGAACTGCGACACGTTGCTCTGCGGGAAGACCTGGTCCAGCGGCAGGTAGAAGCGCGGCACGCCCGAGCCGACCCAGGTGCTGACGGTGCGCACGCCGGGTTCGTCCATCAGGCGCTTTTCCACGCGGCGCGTGACCTCCTCGTTGGCGGCGAAGGCCGTACCCTCGGGGAACCAGATGTCCACCATGATCTCGAGCCGGCTCGAATCGGGGAAGAACTGCTGCTGCACCTTACCCATGCCGACGATGCCCAGCGCGAACGTGAGCAGGGTGGCGCCGATGGTGAGCCAGCGGTGCTCCACGCACCAGTCCACCATGCGGCGGAAGGTGGCGTAGAAGGGCGAGTCGAACATTTCGTGCGGGCTGTCGTGCCCCTCGGCCACTTCTTGCGCGTGCGGCGGCACCTTGAGCAGCAGCGTGCCCAGGTAGGGCACGAAGTACACCGACACCAGCCACGACAGCACCAGCGCGATCACCGTGACCGCGAAGATGGCGAAGGTGTATTCGCCCACGGTCGATTTGGCGATGCCGATGGGCAGGAAGCCCGCCGCCGTGATCAGCGTGCCCGTGAGCATGGGCATGGCCGTGATCTCGTAGGCGAAGGTGGCGGCGCGCACCTTGTCGTAGCCCTCTTCCATTTTGCGCACCATCATCTCGACGGCGATGATGGCGTCGTCCACCAGCAGCCCCAGCGCGATGATCAGCGAGCCGAGCGAGATCTTGTGCAGGCCGATGTTCCAGTACCACATGGCCAGGAAGGTGACGGCCAGCACCAGCGGAATGGTGATGCCCACGACCAGGCCGGGCCGCACGTCCAGCGTGTAGCGCTTCCACAGTGGGTGGCGGCCCGGGCGCTGGTGCAGGCCCAGGCTGACGAAGCTCACGGCCAGCACGATGACCACGGCCTCGATCAGCACGTGCACGAATTCGTTGACCGAACTGGACACGGCCTGGGGCTGGTCCTGCACGTTCACCAGCCGCACGCCGGCGGGCAGGGTCTTCCCGATCTGCGTGGTGGCTTCGTGCAGCGCCTTGCCGAGCGCGATGATGTCGCCGCCCTTGGCCATGGAGACGCCCAGGGCAATCACCTCCTGCCCCTCGTGGCGCACCTTCACGGACGGTGGGTCGACGTAGCCGCGCTTGACCTCGGCGATGTCACCGAGCCGCAACTGCGCGCCCGACGCGCCGCGGATCGGCATGGCGCGCAGCGCCTCGGGCCCGCCGAACTGGCCACCCACGCGCACCTGCACCTGGTCCAGCGGCGTCTGCACCGCGCCCGCGCTCTCGACCGCGTTCTGCTGGCCCAGTTGCGCGAGCACCTGGTTCATGTCCAGCCCCAGTTGCGCCAGGCGCTTCTGCGAGATTTCGATGAACAGCTTTTCGTCCTGCACGCCGAACTGGTCGACCTTGGCCACGTCGGGCACGCGCAGCAGCTTCTGGCGCACGTCGTCGGCGAACACCTTGAGTTCGGCGTAGCTGAAGCCGTCGGCCTCCAGCGCGTAGATCACGCCGTACACGTCGCCGAAGTCGTCGTTGAAGAACGGGCCCTGCACGCCCTGCGGCAGGGTGTAGCGCATGTCGCCGATCTTCTTGCGCACGGTGTACCAGACGTTGGGCACGTCGCCGGGGCGCGACGAGTCCTTGATCTGGAAGATGATCTGCGACTCGCCGGGCTTGCTGTAGCTGCGGAGCTTGTCGGCGTAGGGCACCTCCTGCAGCGTGCGTTCGAGCTTGTCGGTGACCTGCTCGGCCACCTGCTGCGCCGTGGCGCCGGGCCAGTAGGTGCGCACCACCATGGCGCGGAAGGTGAAGGGCGGGTCTTCGTCCTGCCCGAGCTGGAAGTAGGCCGCGAAGCCCAGCAGCATGAGCACCACCATCAGGTAGCGCGTAAGCGCGGGGTGGTCCAGCGCCCATTTGGAAAGGTTGAAACCGCCCTGCTTCATGGCGCACTCGCTACGGTTTTAGGAGCTGCCTGCGCTTGTTCCTTCTGGTCTGGCGTGTATTTTGGCTTGTAAACCGTCACTTTCTGCCCCGGCGCGAGCACGTGCACGCCCGTGGCCACCACCTGCTCGCCGCCCTTCAGGCCGCCGGACACCACGGCCTCGTTGCCGTCCGCCGTGGCGATCTGGATGACCTGCGAGCGCACGGTGCCCGTGGCCGGGTCGTACACCCACACCGCCGTCTGCCCGCCCTCCTGCCGCAGCGCGGTGCTGGGCAGCTTGATGGCCTGCTCGCCCGCACGCGACAGCACATCGGGCGAGGCCGTCACAGTGGCACCCAGCGCGGGCACCTGGGGCCCGTCGATCGCCACCTTCACGGTGAAGGTGCGCGTGACCGGGTCGGCGCTGGCCGCCACGTCGCGCACCTTGCCGGCGATGGCCTCGCCGCCCGCCCAGGGCCGCACCTGCACGCCCTGGCCCACGCGCAGCTGCGCCACCTTGTCCTCGGGCACGCTGAACACCACGTCGCGCGGGCCGTCCTGCGCGATGCGAACCACTGGCGCGCCCGCCGTGACCACCTGGCCGGGCTCGGCGTCGATGCTGGTCACCACGCCCGCCACGTCGGCCACCAGCCGCGTATAGCCCGCCTGGTTGCCCTGCGCGGCGGCCTGGGCCCTGGCCTGGTCGAGCGTAGCCTGGGCGGCCTTCAGCGTGGCCTCGCGCCGCTCCAGCTCCGCGCCGCTGATGAAGTTGCGCTCCTTGAGCTGCGCGTAGCGCTTGAAGTCTGCCGCCGCCAGGTCGCGCTGCGTGGTGGCCGACGTGACCTGGGCGCGCGCCGCCTCCGCCGCCAATTGGTAGTCGCGCGCGTCGATTTCGGCCAGCAATTGCCCCGCCTTCACGTGCTGGCCCAGTTCCACCGCGCGCCGCGTGATCTTGCCCGCCACGCGGAAGCCCAGGCGCGACTCGATGCGCGCGCGCACCTCGCCCGCGTATTCGAGCCGCGCCTCGGTGGCGGACTGGCCCACGGTGAGCAGCTTCACGGCCCGCACGGGCTCGGGTGCGGGCTCAGGGCGCGAGCAGCCCGCGACCAACGCAAGCGCGAGCACGGACGCAGGCAGCGAACACAAAAAGAGCCCCTGCCGGGGCCGTTGGGCGGCGATGTGCATGGCACGCTCCGATGTAAATTAATGACTGACTGGTTAGTAATCTATTTGAACTTCATTACCACTGTCAAGCGACAATCCCTCGCGTGAACCCGTCTTCCCCCTCCTCTTCCATCACCCACTACGAGAACTTCCCCGTCGCCTCGCTGCTGTGCCCGCCGCACCTGCGCGCGCCCATCGTGGCCATCTACCACTTTGCGCGCACGGCGGACGACATCGCGGACGAGGGTGACGCCACACCCGCCGAACGCCTGGCCGACCTCGCGGCCTACCGCGCCGAACTGGCCGCCGTGGCGGCGGGCGGCGCGCCCGGCACGCGCTGGGCCGCCGTCTTTGGCCCGCTGCGCACGGCGATGGACACGCACGCCCTGCCCGTGCCGCCGCTCGACGACCTGCTCAGCGCCTTCGTCCAGGACGTGGAAAAAACCACCCCCTACGCCACGCGCGCCGAATTGCTCGACTACTGCCGCCGCTCCGCCAACCCCGTGGGCCGGCTGCTGCTGCACCTGTACGGCGTGCACGACGCGCAGGCACAGGCCCAGAGCGACGCCATCTGTACCGCGCTGCAACTCATCAATTTCTGGCAAGACCTCAGCGTGGACATTCCACGCGGCCGCCACTACCTGACCGACGCGGACTGCGCGGCGCACGGTGTGCCCCGTGCCGCGCTCGACGCCCTGCGGCCCACGCCCGCCACCACGCGCCTGCTGGCCGACTGCGCCGCCTGGGCGCGCGCGCTCATGCAACAGGGCGCGCCGCTCGTCCACCGCCTGCCGGGCCGCGCGGGGTGGGAGCTGCGGCTGGTGGTGCAAGGCGGCCTCGCCATCCTCGGCAAGATCGACGCGCTGCGCGGCCGCAACCTGTGCGAGCGCCCCAAGCTCGGCGCGCTCGACTGGCCGCTGCTGGGCCTGCGCGCGGCGGCCATGTGACTCCCAAAACCATAGCTGCCAGCGCACGTACCTGCTGGGCTGGCGGCCTGAAACACCCAAAATTCCCACGCCATGCCGCCGTGGGACAATCTCGCCCAACCATGACGCCCCAGCAGTACGTCCAGAACAAGGCCGCCGCCTCGGGCAGCAGCTTCTACTACGCCTTTCTCTTCCTGCCCGCGCCGCGCCGCGCGGCCATCACGGCCTTCTATGCGTTCTGCCGCGAGGTGGACGACGTGGTGGACGAGGTGACCGACGCGGGCGTGGCGCGCACCAAGCTGGCGTGGTGGCAGTCCGAAGTGGCCAAGTCCTTCGCGGGCCAGCCCAGCCACCCGGTGATGCAGGCGCTGATGCCCCATGCCGCCGAGTACGGCATCGAACAGCACCACCTGCAGGCCGTGATCGACGGCTGCCACATGGACCTGGAGCAGACGCGCTACCTCGACTTCGCGGGCCTGTCGCGCTACTGCCACCTGGTGGCGGGCGTGGTGGGCGAGGCGGCGGCGCGCATCTTCGGCCAGACCGATGCGCGCACCACCGAGTACGCGCACAAGCTCGGGCTGGCGTTCCAGCTCACCAACATCATCCGCGACGTGGGCGAGGACGCCATGCTGGGCCGCATCTACCTGCCCGTGAACGAGTTGCAGCAGTTCGACGTGAAGGCGCATGAAATTCTCAAGCGCCAGTACTCCGACCGCTTCACCGCGCTGATGCGCTTCCAGGCCGAGCGCGCGCACCGCTGCTACGACGAGGCCCTGGCCCTGCTGCCCGCCGCCGACCGCCGCACGCAGAAGCCGGGGCTGATGATGGCCAGCATCTACCGCACGCTGCTGCGCGAGATCGAGGCCGACAACTTCCAGGTGCTGCACCAGCGCGTGCGCCTGACGCCGCTGCGCAAGCTCTGGCTGGCGTGGAAGGTGCAGGCCCTGGGCCGGATGTAGGCCGGCTGTGAAGGCCGCCGTCATCGGCGCGGGCTGGGCCGGGCTGGCCGCCGCCATTGCCGCCACGCAGGCGGGCGCCGAGGTCACCCTTTTCGAAGCGGCGCGCGCACCAGGCGGGCGGGCACGCACGCTGGCGGGCTCCACGCTAGACAACGGCCAGCACATCCTGATCGGCGCCTACACCGAATGCCTGCGGCTGATGCGGCTGGTGGGTGTGCAGGAAG
Source organism: Acidovorax sp. (assembly GCA_047601665.1). GTDB lineage: Bacteria > Pseudomonadota > Gammaproteobacteria > Burkholderiales > Burkholderiaceae_C > JASGIT01. Next base: position 2,751,303 of record JASGIT010000001.1, on the reverse strand, counting down.
CCACCGCGCTGCACCGCCAGCCGCTCGCCCTCACCTACCCCGATGGCCTGGGCCTGGCCTTTCCCGATCTGCCGCCGCCGTGGGATGCGCTCGTCGGCATTGCCCGCGCGCGCGGCTGGAGCTGGCGCGACAAGGCCGCGCTGCTGCGCACGGCGGCGGCGTGGCGGCTGGCGGGCTTTCGCTGCGCGCCGGACGCGACGGTGGCCGGCCTGTGCGCCCGGCTCACGCCCCGGCTGATGGCGGAATTCATCGAGCCGCTGTGCATATCGGCGCTGAACACGCCGGCACACGAGGCCAGCGGCGCCGTGTTCCTGCGCGTGCTGCAAGACAGCCTGTTCAGCGGCCCGGGCGGCAGCCATCTGCTGGTACCGCGCACCGACCTGGGCGCGCTGTTCCCCGAAGCGGCGGCGCGCTGGCTGGCGGAACGCGGCGCCCATCTGCGCTGGGGCCAGCGCGTCCAGTCCCTCACGCCGGGCCAGGTGGACGGTGAACCGTTCGACGCCGTGCTGCTCGCCACGCCCGCGTGGGAAGCCGCGCGGCTGGCACACCCCATCGCCCCGGACTGGGCCGCGCAGGCCGCGGCGCTGCGCCACACCGCCATCGCCACCGTCTACGCCCACGCGCCCACCGCACTGCCCGCCCCCCTGCTCGCGCTGCGCGGCCAGCCCGCGCAGTTCGTCTTCGACCGGGGCGAGGGCCTGCTGGCCTTCGTGGTCAGCACCAGCGCGGGCGGCCGCGAGCAGATCGAGCGCGAAGTCACCGCCCAGGCGCAGGCCCAGCTGGGCATCGCCATCACGCCCCTGCAAACCGTGGTGGAAAAACGCGCCACCTTCGCCTGCACCCCGCTGCTGGCGCGGCCCGGCATGGCCGTCGCGCCGGGCCTGTGGGCCTGTGGCGACTATGTGGACGGCCCCTACCCCGCCACGCTGGAAGGCGCGGTGCGCAGCGGTACGGCGGCCGGCGTCACAGCAGTTGGCACAGCGCCGTAAGGCTGTCCACCGTGGCATGGGGCGCGGCGCCCCCGTGCGGCCAGGGCGTGCCCGCGCGGTTGACCCAGGCGGCCTGCATTCCCGCCGCCAGCGCGCCCGCCACGTCCAGCGCCGCATCGTCGCCCACGTGCAGCACGGCCTGTGGCGCCACGCCGGCCAAATCGGCAGCCGCGTGGAAGATGCGTACATCGGGCTTGGCCGCGCCGAATTCGCGCGCGCCGATGCCGGCGTGGAAGAAGCGGTGGATGCCGATGGCCTGCAGGTCGGCATTGCCGTTCGACAGCGCCACCACGGGCCAGCGGGCGCTCAGCGCCTCCAGCGCGGGCAGCGCGTCGTCGTAGAGATCCACCTTTTGGCGCTCGGCAAAGAACCGGTCGTAGCCGCCTTCGGCCAACGCTGGGTCGTCGCCCGCCTCCGCCAGGGCCAGGCGGATGTATTCGCGCCGCACGGCGGTCAGGTCGTGCGCAATGCCGGGCTGCGTGCGCAGCACCTGCTCACGCAGCGCGCGGGCGCGCTCGGGGGCTTCCATCAGCGCCACCGTCGCCGGGGCCTGGGGCCGCAGCCAGTCGCGCAGCACGCGCTCGGCGCGGTGCATGGTGGGGGCGATGGGCCAAAGGGTGTCGTCGAGATCGATGGTGATGGCTTGAATGCGGGAGGTGTCGAGCATGGGCCGAGAATACCGCCCTATGCCATTTGCCCCCGAACCGCCGCAACAACCACAACAACCGCCGCGCACCGCCGTGCTGCTGTGCAACCTGGGCACGCCCGACGCGCCCACCGCCCCCGCCCTGCGCCGCTACCTGGCCGAATTCCTGAGCGACCCGCGCGTGGTGGAGATTCCGCCGATCGCCTGGCGGCCCATCCTGCACGGCATCATCCTGCGCACGCGGCCCGCCAAGTCGGCCGCCAAGTACCAGAGCATCTGGACGCCCGAGGGCTCGCCGCTGCAGGCCTGGACCACCAAACAGGCCACGCTGCTGCGCGGCTGGCTGGGCGAGGCCGGCCACCCCGGCGTGCTGGTACGCCACGCCATGCGCTACGGCAACCCCGGCATGGCCAGCCAGTTGGACGCGCTCAAGGCCGAAGGGGCCACGCGCATCCTCATCCTGCCGCTGTACCCGCAGTATTCGGGCACCACAACGGCCAGCGTGTGCGATGCGGTCTATGCCTGGGCGGGGCGGCAGCGGCACGTGCCCGAGCTGCGCTTCGTCAACCGCTACCACGACGACCCGGGCTACATCGACGCGCTGGCGCGCACGGTCAAAGCCCATTGGCAGGCCAACGGCCAGGGCGGCAAGCTGGTGATGAGCTTCCACGGCGTGCCCGAGCGCACGGCCCGGCTGGGCGACCCCTACCACCTGGAAGCGAAGCAGACCGCCCAGCTATTGGCCCGGCGCCTGGGGCTGGCGGAAGACCGCTGGACGCTGACCTTCCAGTCCCGCTTTGGCAAGGCCAAATGGCTGGAGCCCTATACCGAGCCCACGCTGGTGCAGTTGGCCCGCTCGGGCACGCAGCGCGTGGACGTGGTGTGCCCCGGCTTCACGTCGGACTGCCTGGAGACGCTCGAAGAAATCAACCAGGAGGCGCGCCATGCCTTCCTGCACGCGGGCGGCGCGGAGTTCCACTACATCCCCTGCCTGAACGACAGCCCCGCCTGGATCGGCGCGCTGCGCGGCATCGCGCTGCGGCACCTGGCGGGCTGGGTGGATTCATAGCAAAAACCGGCTCCAGCGCCCATCCAGCGTGCGCTGGAAGCTATTATTTCAGGAGCAAATCAGGCCTGTGCCTGGTAATGCAAGACCTCGGGCGGCTGCGCGAAGTACGGGCCGATGATCGCCCGCCATTCGGCAAAGGCGGGCGACTCGCGGAAACCCACGGTGTGGGCTTCCAGGCTCTCCCACTGCACCTGCAGCAGCCAGTCGCCGGGCGTCTCGATGCAGCCCAGGATCTGGTGGCTCCGGTAGCCCGCCGCCTTGGACAGCACCGTTTCCACCCCGCGCGCGAGCGCCTGCCCGAAGGCGGCATGGTCTGCGGGCTGGACGCGAAAGCGTGCGACTTCATGGATCATGGTGTTTTCCTTTCTGTGTGAAGCGGCCTATCTTGCCACCGGGCGTTTGAAGCCATCGGTCAGGACGGCGTCATGATCTCGGCAATCCCGGAGGCGGCCACCAGGTCCGGCAAAGGCTGCGCGCCGTCGACCGCCTTCTCCACCTGGAAGCCGGCGGCTTCCCAGGCCGCCAGCCCGCCCGCCAGCGGGCGGACATTGGTGAAGCCGGCGTGCATCAACTGGCTGGCCACGCGCGCCGCCGAGATTTCGTTCGGACAATCGCAGTACACCACCAGGCCATGCGCGTGCTGCTCGCGCGGCAGCAGCGCCTCGTAGGCAAAACGGCCTCCCCGGTGGCCGCGCCGCCAGGGTCTGGCGCCGGGAATATGGCCCCGGTCGTAGAGCAGAGGCTCGCGCACGTCGAGCACCGTGGGGCGCACGCCTTGGTCCAGCAGGCCCGCGAGCTCAGCCACCGACATGCGCGGCATCCGGAGCGAGCGTGCCATGCGATGGCGCTGCCACCACTTGCGCGCGACGAACACCGCCAGCACCACGAGCAGCAACAGCAGCCCCCACTTGCCCAGCGCCGTGAGCACGTTCAGCAAGTCCGCCACCGTCGAGGCGAACAGCGACCCCAGCAGCACCGCCGACCCCACCCAGATCAGCCCGCCCGCCATGTCGAACAGCACGAAGGTGCGCAGCGGCGTGCCCACCACGCCGGCCAGCGCGCTGGCGATGGAGGCAAAGCCCGGCACGAACTTGGCCACCAGCAGCGACTTGGGACCCCAGCGGCCGTAGACCGATTCGGTATGGCGGACACAGGCATCGGGCGACAGCGAAATGCGGCAGATGCGCCCCAGCACGCGGTGGCCGTAGGCCTTGCCCGCGTGGTACCAGATCACGTCGGCCAGCAGCGTCGCCGCCACGGCCACGGCGGTGAGCAATCCCAGCCGGAGCCCGCTCGCGCCTTCGAGCGCGCCCGTGACGATCAGCACGGGATAGGCCGGCACCGGCAGCCCCAGCTGCTCCACGAACACATTGAGGAACACGATGCCCAGACCGTATTCCCGAATCAAATCCACCAAAAAACCCATGGCGTCCACTCCAGGCCGCCCCTGTGGCAACCCGCCGGGCATGGTAGTGGGAATGCGGCAACGCTGCTGGAGAACGGGCTTCGGCAGGCCCCCGCATAGCTACAAAAAAAGAAGCGGCCAGCGCTTGTGCACCAAGCGCCAGCGGCCAATTTCACTTGCAACGGCCGCCCCGCCCGAGCCGGGGCACCGGGCCGCATCGCGCGGCGGCGCCTGGCGGGCGGGCTGGAAGGTGACGGAATGTAGGCCGAAGGCGCGACTTGCGCCCGCGGCGTATCCAAGGCGGTCTCCGCGCACTATCCTGAGGGCACCCACAACACCAACCGAAAGGAGCCTGTATGACCCGGAAATTCTCCCTGCGCACCGCCGCGCTCGCCGCCACGGTGGCAGCCGCCAGCCTGTCCATGATGGCCTGCACGGCCACCAAGCCCGACACCCAGGCCGCGCCGCGCGCGGATTCGACCTCGCTCGACACCCGCGTCAATGCGGCGCTGGAACGCCTGTACCAGACCGCGCCCGGCTCGCGCGAGCAGGTGCAGCGCGCCAAGGGCGTGCTGGTGTTCCCGTCGGTGATCGGCGGCAGCTTCGTCGTGGGCGTGGAACATGGCCGCGGCGTGCTGCGCGTGCATGGCCGCGACCACGGTCGCTACAGCACCACGGCGGCATCGGTGGGCTGGCAGGCCGGCGGCCAGTCGCGCGCGGTGATCTACGTGTTCAATACGCAAGCGGCACTGGACAAGTTCCTCGCCAGCGACGGCTGGTCCGCCGGTGCGGACGCCACCGTGGCCATCGGCCGCGTGGGCGCCAACGGCAGCGTGGACACCAACACGGCCGAAACCCCGGTGACCGGCTACGTGCTCAACAACGTGGGGCTCGAAGTGGGCGTCTCCCTGCAGGGCTCCAAGATCACCCGCGTCCGCGACTGACGGGTTATCGCTTGCCTGCGGGCAGCGGCGACAAGCCATGCCCGCCTGCGGAACTCGACCCTTCCCGGTCGCCCACGTCGATGGCCGCCATCTGCCGCTCGCCGGTATAGGCGCCCTGGACCTGGATGCGCGCGAAGCCCTCGTCCAGGGCCTGCATGTCCCGCGCATCCAGCACCAGGTCGAGCGCGCCCAGGTTCTCGTCCAGATGGGCCGCCTTGCCCGTGCCGGGGATCGGCACGATGAAGGGCTTTTGCGCCAGCAGCCACGCCAGCGCCACCTGCGCGGGCGTGGCACCCTTGGGACGACCGACCTGCTGCAGCAAGTCCACCACCGGCCAGTTGGCGCGCCGGGCTTCCACGGTGAAGCGTGGGAAGACGGCGCGCAGGTCACCCGCGAGAAAGCGGGTTTCCGCCGCCACGCTGCCCGTGAGGTAGCCCATGCCCAGCGGACTCCAGGGCACGAAGCCGATGCCCAGTTCCTCGCACACGGCCAGCACCTCCCGCTCGGGCTGGCGCGACCAGAAGGCGTAGTGGTTTTCCACCGCCGTCAGCGGCTGCACGGCGTGCGCGCGGCGGATGGTGGCCGCGCCCGCGCTGGACAGGCCGAAGTGCAGCACCTTGCCTGCCTGGATCAAATCCTTGACCGCGCCCGCCACATCCTCGATGGACACCTGCGGGTCGATGCGGTGCTGATAGAACAGGTCGATGCGGTCGGTGCGCAGGCGGCGCAGCAGCTTGTCGCAGACGCGCCGGATGTGCTCGGGCCGGCTGTTCAGGCCGTTGACCTTGCCATCGTCGGCCACATCGAAGCCGAACTTGGTGCAGAGCACCACGTCATTGCGCACCGGGGCCAGCGCCTCGCCGGTCAGTTCTTCGCTGCCTTCATACACCTCGGCCGTGTCGAAGAAGCGCACGCCCTTGTCGTAGGCGTGGCGGATCACCTTGAGCGCGGCGGAACGCTTGATGGGCGGGCCGTAGGCATGGGTCACGTTCATGGTGCCGAAGCCCAGGCCGGTGACTTCGAGGCTGCCCAGCTTGCGCCGGGGCAGGCCGTTGACGTTGTTCGATGCGGTGGGGTGCATGGATGCGTCTCTTTGCGTACTGTGTTTGTTGCAAGAGAGCCGAGGATAAGCGCGGGAACGCGGCAGAAACTATAGTTTTGATAGCTGCCAGCGCTTTACCGGTAAGCGCTGACAGCCCATTTGGCACTTAAAGCCAAAGCGTCATCACGGCACGAACCCGATGGGCACCACGACCATGCCGGCCTGTTCCATGGTGGCGCGCAGACTGGTGAACTCGCTTTCCACGAACTTGCCGAACGCGTCGCCGGTCAGCACCGCCGGTATCCAGTCGTTCTTCTTCACCGCTTCCTGCCACGAGGGTGACTGCGTGGCCGCCGTCAGCGCGTCGATCAGCGCCTGGCGCTGCGCGGGCGCGAGATCGCGCTTGCCGAACACGCCGCGCCAGTTGCTCAGCTCGACGTTGATGCCCAGCTCCTTGAGCGTGGGAATGTCCTTGAACGCATCCAGCCGCGCGCCGCTGGTCACGGCCACGGCCTTCATCCGGCCGCTGCGGATGTGCTCGGCGAACTCGCCGATGCCGCTGCCGCCCACGGTGACCCGGCCATCCATGACGGCCGCCGCCGCCTCGCCGCCGCCGCTGGACGCCACGTAATTGAGCTTGAGCGGGTTCACGCCTACCGCGCGCGCGATCATGGCCGCCGCGATGTGCTCGGTGGAGCCGGATGAGCCGCCACCCCAGGTCACGCTGTCCGGGTCCTTCTTGAACTGCGTGATCACGTCGGCCAGGGACTTGAAGGGCGAATTGGAGGGCAGCGTGAACACGTTGTATTCCGTCGTCAGGCGCATCAGCGGCGTGCCCTGCATCAGGTTCACCGGCCACCGGGAGCCGATCAGCCCGCCCAGCATCACCGCGCCCATCACCATGATCTGGCTGGCGTCGCCCCGGTCACGCGCGACGAAGGGCCCCATGCCCAGCACGCCGGCGCCACCGGGCCTGTACTCGTAGTTCACCGAAGCGGCCTGCTTGGCGTCCAGCAGGGCCTGGCCCAGCGCGCGGCCGGTGGCGTCCCAGCCGCCGCCCGCGCTGGCGGGGATCATGACCTTCAGGTTGACGCCCGGCTGGGCCCAGGCGCCCGGGGCGGCACCAGCGGCGGCCAGCGCGGCCAGGGATTTGAGGAAAGTGTCGCGGCGCATGGTTTGTCTCCTTTGTAAGTTAGTGATGCCACAAACTAATGCTAACGCAGCCCGGACGCTGCGGAATCACCCGCGAGACACGGCCGACGGCAGACGATGTCGTCCGCCGACCGGTCGTGGTGGCGCTAACGCGCCGCCTGGCGGGCCGACCAGTGGCGCATGGCGCGCGGCACGATCAGCACGGCCAGCACGATGACCACCAGCGCCAGCGACATGGGGCGCTGCAGGAAGATCATCCAGCTGCCCTCGCCCAGCGAGACGGCGTTGCGCATCTGCGCTTCGGCCAGGGGGCCGAGGATCATGCCCACCACCACGGGCGCGGTGGGGAAGTCGAAGCGGCGCATGATCACGCCCAGCAGGCCGATCGCGTAGAGCAGGAACAGGTCGAACGCGCTCTGGCGCATACCGTAGGCGCCCACGGTGGCGAAGATCAGGATGCCCGCGTACAGTTGCGGGCGCGGCACCTTCAGCAGCTTGACCCACATGCCGATCATCGGCAGGTTCAGCACCAGCAGCATCAGGTTGCCGATGTACAGCGACGCGATCAGCGCCCACACCAGCGCGGCGGACGATGTGAACAGCTGCGGCCCCGGGTTGATGCCGTAGTTCTGGAACGCGCCCAGCAGCACCGCCGTGGTGTTGCTGGTGGGAATGCCCAGGGTCAGCAGCGGAATCAGCGCCGCCGTCACCGCCGCGTTGTTCGCGGCCTCGGGCGCGGCCACGCCCTCGATCGCGCCCTTGGTGCCGAACTCGGCCTTGTCCTCGCCCTTGGCGAGCTTCTTTTCCGTGGCGTAGCTCAGGAAAGTGGGAATCTCGGTGCCGCCCGCCGGAATGCAGCCGAACGGCACGCCGATGGCCGTGCCGCGCAGCCACGCGGGCCAGGAACGCCGCCAGTCGCGCGCCGTCATGTGCACGCGGCTCATCTTGTTCTCGGACTCGACCACGCGGCCTTCGTACAGCGCGGCGTAGATCACCTCGGCCACGGCGAACAGGCCCACGGCCACGAGCACGATGTCGATGCCGTCCAGCAGTTCCATGCGGCCCGCGGTGTAGCGCGCCGCGCCCGAGATCTGGTCCATGCCCACGCAGCCCAGCGCCAGGCCCAGGAACAGCGCCGTCATGCCGCGCAGCGCGCTCTGGCCCAGCACCGCGCTCACGGTGGTGAAGGCCAGCACCATCAGCATGAAGTATTCGGGTGGCCCGAGCTTCACGGCGAAGTCGGCCACCGCGGGCGCGAACAGCGTGACCACCACCGTGGCGACAGTGCCCGCGACGAAGGAGCCGATGGCCGACGTGGCCAGCGCCGCGCCGGCCCGCCCGCTCTTGGCCATCTTGTTGCCCTCCATCGCGGTGACCATGCTGGCCGTCTCGCCCGGCGTGTTCAGCAGGATGGAGGTGGTGGAGCCGCCGTACATGGCGCCGTAGTAGATGCCCGAGAAGAAGATCATCGAGGCCGTCACGTCCACCTTGGCGGTGATGGGCAGCAGCATGGCCACGGCCACGGCGGGCCCGATGCCGGGCAGCACGCCCACCGCCGTGCCCAGGGCGCAGCCCACCAGGGCCCACAGCAGGTTGGCAGGGGTGATGGCGGTGGCGAAGCCCGCCAGCAGTGCGTCAAAAATTTCCATTCAGAACCACCCCGTCTGCGTGAGGCCCGGCAGGTTGATCGCCAGGAATTGCGTGAAGGCCCAGAACACGGGCGCGGAGATGCACAGGCCCGTGACCAGGTCTTTCACCCAGGTACCGACGGTCCCGGCCTGCGGCTGGCGCGCGGCGCGGCGCAGGCCCTGCACGGCCAGCACGTAGCACAGGGTGCAGCTCACGATGAAGCCCACGGTGCCGATCAGCGCGGCATTGAGCAGCAGGCCCGCCGACACCCAGACGAAGGAGCCGATGTCGGCCCGGGGCGCGCCGCCGGGGTCGCTGGCCTCGCGGTAGCCGCCGGTGTTGGCCTCCCACACCAGCCACGCGCCGCACACGGCCAGCACGGCGGTGACCAGCCAGGGCAGGAAATTGGGGCCGACGCCGCCGTAGCCCGCGTCGGCGGAAATGCCAAAAGCGCCAAAGGCCATGCCGGCGGCCACGAGCAGCACGCCCACGCCCACCACGGTCTGCGCGCGCGGCGAGGGGATGCAGGAAACAGAAGACTCAGACATTGATCGCTCCTTGCTTCGGCAGGCCTGTCAGTGACGGCAGTTTCGGCGGGAGTTGAGAAAGCGAAAGGCGAAAAAAGGGCCGGGCGGGGCTTACATCCCGCCCGGCCATGGGCTACGTCATACCATTCCTGATTTGACCATCGTGGCGCGCAGGCTGGCGAACTCGGCGTCCACGAAGTGCGCGAACTCGTCGCCCGCCAGCCAGGCGGGCGTCCAGTCGTTCTTCTTCACGGCCTCGGCCCAGGCCTTGCTCTTCACGGCCTTGTCGATCATGCCGATCAGCGTGTCGCGCTGGGCCTTGGTCAGGCCGGGGGCGCCGTACACGCCGCGCCAGTTGCCGATTTCCACGTCGATGCCCTGCTCCTTGAGCGTGGGCACGTCGAGGCCCGCGAGGCGCTTGCCCGAGGTGACGGCGATGGCGCGCATCTTGCCCGCCGCGATGTATTCGGCGAACTCGCTGTAGCCGCTGCCGCCGACGGTGACGTTGCCGCCCAGGATGGCGGCGGTGGCCTCTCCGCCCCCACGGAAGGCCACGTAGTTGATCTTGGCCGGGTTGACGCCGACGTTCTGCGCGATCATGGCCGCCGCGATGTGCTCGGTGGAGCCGCGCGAGCCGCCGCCCCACTTCACGCTGCCGGGGTCTTTCTTGAGCTGGGCCACCACGTCGGCCATGGTCTTGAACGGCGAGTTGGTGGGCAGCACGAACACGTTGTATTCGCTGGAGAGACGCGCCAGCGGCGTCACCTTGTCCAGGCCCACGGGGGGCTTGCCGGTGATGATGCCGCCCAGCATCACCGCGCCCATCACCATCATGGCGTTGGGGTCGGTGCCGCCATTGACGAACTGCGCCAGGCCGATGGCGCCCGCCGCGCCGCCCTTGTTGTCATAGGTGACGGACGAGGCCACGCCCGCGTCCTGCAGGGCCTTGCCCAGGGAGCGGCCCGTGGTGTCCCAGCCGCCGCCGGGGTTGGCGGGAATCATCATCTTCACCGCCACGGCGGCCTGGGCCGTCAGCGGCAGCGCGCCTGCGGCGGCCAGGGCCGCCAGGGATTTCAAAAAGTCGTCACGACGCATGGGGGAGGTCTCCTTCAATACTGGGGCCGGTATGGTAGGGCGCTGCGCGCGGGCAGCGCCGCCATTCACACAAGATCAGAATGCGTGGCGAATGCCAACCTGCAGGCCGGTGCTGGTGCCGCTTGCGGATGCCGCCGGACCGCCGTCCACGACGTAGGTATTGCCGCCGTTCTTGTTCTTGACGCGGGCGTAGGTGCCGTACAGCGCGGTGCGCTTGGAGAGGTTGTGCACGTAGCCCAGCGCGATGTGGTCGGCGTTGTTGCCGACATTGGTGGCCTTCGCGGTGCCGTAGCTCAGGCGCACCTGGCCGGGGCCCACGGGCACGTGCGCGCCGATGGCCGTGACGCGCGTCTTCTGGCCCACGCCGTTCTTGTTCTCGCCCCACAGCAGCATGGCCTTGGCCACGCCGAAGTCGTAGCTGCCGCCGATGTTGGTCTGCGTGAGGTTGTCCACCGCCGCCACCTTGGTCTGGGTGATGGCTGCGGCCACGCTGAAGGGGCCGGCGGCATAGCCGATGCGGCCGCCGACCAGGTTGCCGTCGCTGGTGCCCACCTGTTCGCCACGGGCGATCGACACCTCGCCGAACAGGCCGCCCAGGTTCTTGGGCAGGTGGTACGCGATCTGATTGGAGGCGCGCACGTGCGTCACGCCCTTGGTGGCGCCCACGGGGTAGAACAGCACCGCCGACGAGCCCACGCCGTTCGTGCCGAAGGCGTGGTAGCCGCCGCTCGTCACCGCCAGGTTGCGGAAGCCCGGCACGAAGTCGCGGCCCAGGCGCACCTCGCCCCAGTTGCCCATCAGGCTGACGGTGGAGCGGCGGCCGAACTTGAAGGCGCCGGAGCCGATGCCCGTGCGGTTGTCGGCGCTGGTGGCGCCGCCGCCGGCGCCGTTGTCGGAGTCGAAGGCGGCTTCGAGCCAGAAGCCGGCCTTCAGGCCGCCGCCCAGGTCTTCCGTGCCACGGAAGCCGAGGCGGCTGGACGTGTTGCCGTCGCCGTTCACGGTGTTGAGCGAGTTGGCGCCGGTGTAGTGCGTCACGCCCGTGTCGATGATGCCGAACACTTGCACGCTGGACTGCGCCAGGGCGGCCGTGCCGGTGCACGCCAGGGCCAGGCCCAGTGCGATGGGGGAAAACTTCATGGGAACTATCTCCTTGGAGGGGTTATGGGAATTGCGCAGCGGATGTTAGAAATCGTTGCTTTCAATCGGCTGTCCTGACCTGCCAGGCCCGGTGCTACTGTTGCGTCCATGAAACTGTTCATCGTCGAAGACGACCCTTCCATGCTGGCCGTGCTGCAGCGCACGCTGAGCCGCCGCGGCATCGACGTCACGGTGTGCAGCGACGGCCTGCAGGCGCTGGCGGGCTGGGCGCGCGGCCACCCCGACGTGGTGCTGCTCGACCTCACCCTGCCCGGCCTGGACGGCCTGCTGGTGCTGGAGCAGGCGCGCCGGCAGGGCCTCAAGACCCCCGTGCTGATCCTGACCGCGCGCGGCACCGTGGGCGACCGCATCGTGGGCCTGAACACGGGCGCGGACGACTACCTGCCCAAGCCCTTCGACCTGGACGAACTCGAGGCCCGGCTGCGCGCCCTGCACCGCCGCCACCAGGCCGCCGCGCCCGAAGCGGCGGAAAAAACCCTGCGCGTGGGCGACCTGCACTACGACAAGGACACCGGCGCCATCTACCTGCGCGACGGAGTGCTGGAACTGACCCCGCGCGAACTCGCGCTGATGCGCGTGCTGATGGCCAAGCCCGGCCACGCCGTGCCCAAGGAGCGGCTGTTCGAGCAGGTCTTCCCCGGCGAGGACAGCGTGCTGCCCGAGGCCATCGAGGTCGTGGTGTACCGCCTGCGCAAGAAGCTCGCCCCCGCTGACGTGACGCTGATGACGCTGCGCGGCCTAGGCTACCTGCTCAAGGCCGGCAAATGACCTGGAGACGGCAGCGCCCGCTCTCGCTGCGCCGCTACCTGCTGCTGGGCATCCTGGTGCCCATCGGCATCTACGTGCTGCTCAACACCGTGGCGCTATACCGCCAGTCGCTGGCGGCGGTACACACGGCCTACGACCGCACCCTGCTCGCGTCGGCCAAGAGCATCGGCGAGCAGCTCACCGTGGAGGGCTACGACGACGACGCCCGGCTCTCCGCCACCGTGCCCTACGCGGCGCTGGAAGCGTTCGAGTCCGACAACCGCAGCCGCATGTTCTACCGCGTGTCCAGCGAAAAGGGCACGCTCGTCAGCGGGTTCGACGACCTGCCCACCTGGCGCGGCAAGCTGCCGCACCGCACGCCCTACGCGGCGCTGGTGCATTTCTACGACGACACCTTCCGCCACCGGCCCGTGCGCGTGGCCGTGCTGCTGCAGCCCGTGGCGAGCGAGAACGGGCGCGGCATGGCCGTGGTGCAGGTGGCCGAGACGCTGGAGCTGCGCGAGGTGCTGGCGCGGCAGATCCTGATCGCCACGCTGTGGCGCCAGGCCGCGCTGGTGGCGGTGATCGCCTTCATCGTCATCTTCGTGGTGCAGCGCGCCACGCGGCCCGTGCGGCAGCTCAGCGCCGAACTGCAGACCCGCGCCGAGGGCGACCTGACCCCCATCACCCCGCCGCGCACGCTGCGCGAACTGCAGCCGCTGGTGGAGGCCACCAACCAGGTCATGGAGCGCCTGCAGCACCTGCTGGAGCACCAGAAACGCTTCGTGCGCGACGCCTCGCACCAGCTGCGCACGCCGCTGGCCGTGCTCAAGACCCAGGTGCAGTCGGCCCAGCGCGGCGACGTGTCCCCGGCCCAGGCGCTGGCCGAGATCGAGGACACCGTGGACCGCGCCACGCTGCTGGCCAACCAGATGCTGGCGCTGGCCAAGGTGGAGCAGCTGCGCCAGCAGGCCGCCACGCCCCGCACCGCGTGGGACGAGGTGCTGCGCGAGGTGGCGCTGGAGCTGTCGCCGCTGATCGCCGAGCGCGACCTGGACTTCGGCATCCGCACCGAGCCCGCGCGCATCGCCGCGCACGACTGGATGCTGCGCGAACTCACGCGCAACCTGCTGCACAACGCCGTGCGCCACTGCCCGCCCGGCGGCACGCTGACGATGGATCTGCGCACCGACCGGGCGAACGGCGGCTACGCCGCGCTCACCGTGTCGGACAGCGGCCCGGGTATCGGCGCGGAACTGGCCGCGCGGCTGTTTCAGCCGTTTTCGGCGGGCGACGTGCGCACCGGCTCGGGCCTGGGCCTGGCGATCTGCCACGAGATCGTGAAGGCCGCGGGCGGCGCCATCGCCCTTTCCAACCGCATGGAAGGCTCGCGCGTGGTCGGGCTGGACGCCGTGGTGCGCCTGCCGCTGGCGGGCGACGACGTACCATCCGCCCCATGACGACAACGCCCCCGGATTCGATGCGCCTGGACAAATGGCTCTGGGCCGCGCGCTTCTACAAGACCCGCGCCCTGGCCGTGGAGGAAATCGGCAAGGGCCGCGTCACCGTGAACGCGCAATCCGCCAAGGCCGCCAAGGACATCCGCGTGGGCGACCAGATCGCGCTGCGCCAGGGCGTGGTGGCCCGGACGGTGGTGGTGCAGGCCCTGTCGAACTACCGCGGCCCCGCGCCCGTGGCGCAGCAGCTGTACGCGGAAACGCCCGAAAGCATCGCCGCGCGCCAGCAGGCCGCCGAGCAGCGCCGCCTCGCGCCCGAGCCCGCCAGCGCCATCGAGGCGGGCCGTCCCACCAAGCGCGACCGGCGCGAGATGACGCAGTGGAACGACCGCTGGAGTGCGTCGCTCGACGAGTGAAATGCTCCTGGTTTGATAGCTGCCAGCGCTTGTCCCGCCTTGTCTAGAGGCCTTTTTTGCTTAAATCCGCCTAGCCTCTGTACTTCAGCGCCTCGACCAACGCGGAAAACGCGGGCGAGGCCTGCCGCCGGTTCGGGTAGTACAGGTGAAAGCCCTGGAAATAAGGGCACCAGCCGGCCAGCACCTGCTGGAGCCGCCCGTCGGCCAGATAGGGCGCCGCCAGTTCCTCGGGCACATAGGCCAGGCCCAGGCCGTCCAGCGCCGCGTTGAGGACGTGCAGGGTGCTGTTGAAAACAAGCTGCCCCTCGACCTTGACGGTGAACGCCTGGCCGTCCTTCTCGAACTCCCAGGCGTAGACCGAGCCGGAGGGCCTGTGGCGGATATTGACGCAGGCGTGCCCGGTCAGGTCATGGGGCGTATCGGGCAGCGGGTGCCTGTCGAAATACGCGGGCGCGCCCACCACCACCAGGCGCCAGTCCGGCCCGATGCGCACGGCGATCATGTCCTTGGCTATGGCTTCGCCCAGGCGGATGCCGGCGTCGAAGCGCTCCTCGACGACATTGGTGAAACCGTAGTCCACGTACAGCTCCAGCGTGATGTCCGGGTAGTCCCGCAGGAACTTCGCCAGCCTGGGCCGTATGCACAGTTCGATCTGGTCGTCCGTGCAGGTCACGCGGATGGTGCCCCGGGGCTTGTCGCGCAACTCGCCCAGCGCTTCCACCTCGGCGGCGATCTGGTCGAACAGCGGCGCGATGGCCTGCATCAGCCGCTCCCCCGCTTCCGTCGGGGCCACGTTGCGGGTGGTGCGCGCCAGCAGGCGCACGCCCAACCGTTCCTCCAGCGTGCGCATCGTGTGGCTCAAGGCCGACGGGGTGAGGCCCAGCTTCGCGGCGGCCTTGGTGAAGCTCTGGTCGCGCGCGACGGCGAGGAAGGCCTGGAGGTCGTTGACTTTGGGGTGCACCATTCCTGAAATTTTTTCACAACCCCATCAAGATTGCACCCACTAATCAGATGCCCATGGCTCCGGCACCATGGAAACCCTGATTTTCAAGGAGCACCGACCATGAGCACGACATGCGATACCCCCTGCGAAAGCGACGTTCGCGCCGCCCAGGCGCCTGACCGCCGCGGCTTCATGAAAGCCGCCGGCGCCGGCGTTGCCACGCTGGGCGTCCTCTCCGTCACCGGCGCGCCGGCTTTCGCGGCGCAGGCGCAGCAAGCACCCGGCCTGCCGGAAGGCGCGGACAACTTCTACCAAAGCAGCCAGGTGACCCTGCGGAAGGTGTCTTTCCAGAACCAGTACGGCATGAAGGTCGCCGGCCATCTGTTCATGCCGAAGGAACGCACCGCGGCAAAGCTGCCCGCGCTGGTCGTGGGCCACCCGATGGGCGCCGTCAAGGAACAGAGCGCGAACCTATACGCCACGAAGATGGCCGAGCGGGGCTTTGCCGCCCTGGCCATCGACCTACCGTTCTGGGGCGAGAGCGAAGGGGCCGCGCGCAACGCCGTGGCGCCCGATCTGTATGCGGAGGCGTTCAGCGCGGCGGTGGATTTCCTGGGCACGCAGGATGCGGTGGCGCGCGAGCGCATCGGCGGCATCGGCATCTGCGGCAGCGGCGGCTTCATCGTCAGCGCCGCCAAGATCGACCCGCGCCTGAAGGCCATCGCCACCGTCAGCATGTACGACATGGGCGCGGTCACGCGCAACGGCTATGGCCAATCGCAGACGCTGGCGCAGCGCAAGGCGAAGCTGGCCGAGGCCGCCCGGCTGCGCTACGAGGAGTTCACCACCGGCAAGCCCATCTTCCAGAACTACCTGCCGGTCGAACTGCCCGCAGGCGCCGACCCCGTGACGGCGATGTACCACGGCTTCTACCGGACCAGGCGCGGCGCCTACGTGCCCGAAGGCCGCACGCTGGAGCTGACGCAGAACCGCACGCTCGCGAGCGAGGTGAAGTTCATGAACTTCTACCCGTTCAACGACATCGAGACGATCTCGCCGCGCCCGCTGCTGTTCATCGCGGGCGACCAGGCGCACTCCCGCGAGTTCAGCGAAGACGCCTACCAGCACGCCGCCCAGCCCAAGGAACTGCACTGGGTCAAGGGTGCCAACCACGTCGATCTGTACGACCGCGTGAACCTGATTCCGTGGGACAAGCTGACCGTGTTCTTCACCCGGCACCTGGCGTAACCGCCCATGGCAACGCAAGTTTCTGATGCCTCGGCGGGCGGCCAGCCCGCTTTCTGGAGCGGCGTCTTTGCCATGACGCTGTGCGTCTTCGCCCTGGTCGCCTCGGAGTTCATGCCCGTCAGCCTGCTGACGCCGATTGCCGGTGACCTGCGGGTCAGCGAAGGGCTGGTCGGGTACGGCATCGCCATCTCCGGCGCCTTCGCCGTGCTGACCAGCCTGTCGATGGCATCGCTCGCGGGCTCGATGGACCGCAAGACCCTGTTGCTGCTGCTCACGGGCCTCATGGGCGTCTCGGGCCTGGTCGTCGGGCTGGCGCCGAACTATGCCGTCTACATGGTGGGCCGCGCGCTGATCGGCGTGGTGATCGGCGGCTTCTGGTCGATGTCGGCGGCGGTCGCCATGCGGCTGGTGCCCACCCGCAGCGTGCCCAGGGCGCTGGCGATCTTCAACGGCGGCAACGCGCTAGCGACCGTGGTGGCCGCGCCGCTGGGCAGCTATCTCGGCGGCGTCATAGGCTGGCGCGGCGCGTTCTTCTGCCTGGTGCCGGCGGCCCTGCTCGCCCTGGCCTGGCAGTGGGCCAGCCTGCCCCCGCTGCCAGCCGGGCCGCGCCAGGCGGGCTCGGGCAATGTCTTCCGGCTGTTCAAGAGCCGCTTGGTCACGCTGGGGATGCTGGGCGCTGGCGCGTTCTTCATGGGGCAGTTCACGCTGTTCACCTATGTGCGCCCGTTCCTGGAGACCGTCACCCGCGTGGACGTGGCCACGCTGTCGATGGTGCTGCTGGTGATCGGCATCGCGGGCTTCATCGGCACCACGCTGATCGGCGCGTTCCTGCACCGGGGCCTGTACCGCACGCTGGCGGCGATTCCGCTGCTGATGGCGGGCATCGCGCTGGCCTTGATCGCGCTGGGCGGCAGCGTGGCGGCAGTCTTCGTGCTGCTGGGGCTGTGGGGCCTGGTGGCCACGGCGGCGCCCGTGGGCTGGTGGTCGTGGCTGGCCCGGTCGCTGCCCCGGGATGCCGAGGCGGGCGGCGGCCTGATGGTGGCGGTGGTGCAACTCGCGATCGCGCTGGGCTCGACCGTGGGCGGCCTGCTGTTCGACGGCGGCGGCTACCGCGCCGCCTTCACCGCCAGCGCCGCCGTGCTGCTGGTCGCGGCCCTGCTGGCCTTTCTGGCGTCGCGCGCGCAGGCTTCGCACGCCGCCTGAAGCATCAAAAAAGATAGCTGCCAGCGCACGTATCCACTGGGCTGGAGCCAGATTTCGCTTGTAATTCAGCCCGGAAAAGTACCCGGCACCAGAATCGACCGGTCCACGTTCTGGATGTTGGTATGACCGCAAAACGCCATGGTCACGTCCAGTTCCTTGTGGATGATCTGCAGCGCCTTGGCCACGCCCGGCTCGCCGAAGGCGCCCAGGCCGTAGACCATGGCCCGCCCGATCAGGGTGCCGCGCGCGCCCAGGGCCCAGGCCTTGAGCACGTCCTGCCCGCTGCGGATGCCGCCGTCCATCCACACCTCGGTCTTGCCGCCCACGGCGGCCACAATGGCGGGCAGCGCGTGGATGGACGAAGGCGCGCCGTCCAGCTGCCGCCCGCCGTGGTTGCTGACCACGATGGCGTCCGCGCCGTGCTGCGCGGCGAGCACGGCGTCTTCCACTTCCATGATGCCCTTGAGGATGAGCTTGCCGCCCCACTGCTCCTTGACCCAGGCCACGTCGGCCCACGAAAGGCGCGGGTCGAACTGCTCGTTGGTCCAGGCCGAGAGCGAGTTCATGTCCGATACGCCCTTCACGTGCCCCACGAGGTTGCGGAAGGTGCGGCGCTGCGTGCCCGCCATGCCGATGCACCAGCGCGGCTTGGTCATCAGGTTCAGGATGTTCTTCAGCGTGGGCCGGGGCGGCGCGGTCAGGCCGTTCTTGATGTCCTTGTGGCGCTGGCCGATCACCTGCAGGTCGAGCGTGAGCACCAGGGCGCTGCACTTCGCGTCCTTGGCGCGCTGGATCATGCGCGCCATGGCCTCGCGGTCTCGCATCATGTACAGCTGGAACCAGAACGGCGCGCTGGTGTGTTCGGCGATGTCCTCGATCGAGCAGATGCTCATGGTTGAGAGCGTGAACGGAATGCCGAACTTTTCCGCCGCGCGCGCGGCGTGGATTTCGCCGTCGGCGTGCTGCATCCCGGTCAGGCCCACGGGGGCGATGGCCACGGGCATCCTGGCCTGCTGGCCCGCCATGGCGGTGGCCGTGGTGCGGCCTTCCATGTTCACCGCCACGCGCTGGCGCAGCTTGATGGGCGCGAAGTCCGCCTCGTTGGCGCGGTAGGTGCCCTCCGTCCACGAGCCCGAGTCCGCGTAGTCGTAGAACATGCGCGGCGCGCGGCGTTCGTACACGGCGCGCAGGTCTTCGATGCAGGTCATTTTGGACAGGTCGGGCACGGCAATCCTCTTGGTTTTATACGACGCCTGCCATCCTAGCGCCGTGCCAATGCCACCCCGCCTATCGCCAGCACGAACCCCAACAACTGGAGCACGGACAGCGTTTCGCCAAAAATCCACCACGCCTCCAGCGCCGCCAGCGGCGGCACCACCAGCAGCAGCGCCGCGGTGCGCGTGGCCTCGCCCCGGCGCATGAGCCAGATCAGCAGCGTGGCCCCGCCCAGCGACAGTACGGCGACCGCGAACGCCAGGTAGCCCCAGAGCAGCGCCGAGCCGTCCCAGCGCGGCTGGCCCACGGCCAGCGCCATCAGCAGCAGAACGGCGACCGCACCCAGGTTCTGCACCGCGCTCGCGCTGCGCAAGTCACCCGACGCCAGCAGCGGCGACTTCTGCACCATGGAGCCGATGGTCAGCGAAAAGATGCTGCCCGCCGCCACCAGCACCACCGGCAGCGACAGCGCGCCGGCCCCCACGGCGGCCAGCTTGGGCTCCAGCACCAGCGCCACGCCGCCAAAGCCCAGCGCCAGCCCCGCCCAGGTCAGGCGCGAAAGCCTGCGCCCCAGCGCCACGCTGATGAGCGCGGTGAACAGCGGCTGCAGCGCGCCGATCAGCGCCATCACGCCCGCAGGCAATCCTTTCGACATGGCCCACCAGCTGGGCCCCAGGTACACGCCGCTCATCAGCGCGCCCGCCAGCAGTTGCAGCGCGATGCGCCGCCCGCCGCGCGGCCAGGGCGCGCGGCTCCACAGGGCCAGGGCGGCAAACGCCACCGTCACGCAGGAGAAGCGGACGGCCAGGAACCAGAACGGGTCCGCGTGCGCCGCCACGCCGCGCCCCACGAGAAAACCGGTGGACCAGATGACGATGAAAAGCAGGGGTGCAGCGGCGTGCATAGGGGCGCGATGCTAACGCCCCCTCACACCCTCTAGCGCTCCCAGGAGGTGCGCCGCACCAGCGCCACCGACGCCAGCCCATACGCCGCCATACCCAGCGCCACCAGCGCGAAGATCATCCACGCGGGCGCGGCGGCCTGGGCCAGGGCCGCGCCGCCCACGGCCACCACCACCAGCCGCAGCGTGCCCGCCATCACCGGACCCGCCGCCCGGCCCGCGCCCACGGCGGAAAAATACAGCGACAGCCCCACGCCGAACAGCGCGTAGCACGGCCCTGCCCAGTGGAAGTACGAGGCCGCCGACGCGAGCACCGTCGCCTCCTGCGTGAACAGGCGCGACCATACGTCGGGCCGCACGGTGACCACCACGCCGATCAGCCCCAGCATCGCGCCCGCCATGGCCGCCGCCGTCCAGGCCACCCGGCGCGCCCGCGCCACCTGCCCCGCGCCGACGGCCATGCCCACCAGCGGCACCGAGGCCACGCCCACCGCGAAGGCGATGGGCACCAGCAGGAACTCCAGCCGCGTGCCCACGCCGTAGCCCGCCAGCGCCTCGGTGCCGAACTGCGCCACCAGCCGCGTCAGGATGAGGATGGTGGCCACCGTCTGCAGCGGCGACACGCAGGCCACCGCGCTGGCGCGCAGGATGGCGGCGAAGGCCTCCGCCCGCAGCGGCGTGCGCCACAGCGGCAGCTGGATGCCCGCGCGCCCCGACAGCAGCCAGCCCAGCAGCGCCAGCGCGCCCACGCCGTAGGCCACCACCTGCCCCGCCGCCACGCCGCGCATCCCCAGCGCCGGAAACGGCCCCCAGCCCAGCCCCAGCGCGCCGCTGATGCCCACCTGCGCCAGCGAGATCAGCAGCAGCGCCGCCGACGGCACCGCCATGCGGCCCGTGCCGCGAATCACCGCCGACAGCACGTTCACCACCCACACGAACACCGCGCCCAGGAAGGCCACCTGCGCATAGTCCACCGCGTGCCGCAGCGCATCGCCGCGCCCGCCCAGCAGGCCGAACAGCGCCTCGCCCCCGGCCAGCATCGCCGCCATGTACAGCACGCCGCCCGCCAGCCCGATCCAGGCCGCATGGACGGCCAGCGCCTGGGCGCGCCCGGTCTGGCCCGCGCCCAGCGCGCGGCTGATGGTGGACGCCACGCTGCTGCCCATGGCCCCCGACGACAACATGCCCTGCAGCATCACCATGGGGAACACCAGCGCCAGCCCGGCCAGCGCAGACAGGCCCAGGCGGCCCGCGTAGATGGTCTCCGAAATGCTGGCCAGCGCCGCCGCCAGCAGCGCCCCCATGTTGGGCAGCGCGAAGCGCGCCAGCAGCGGCAGCACGGGCGCGCTGAGCAGGGGGTTGTGGGGGGCGGTCATGCGGAACTCCATCTCTTTGATTTGTAGCTGCAATGATTGCATATGCAAACATAAGGCCGCTGTCGCGCAAAGCTCCGCCCCCAAAGAAAACGGGCTGCCCGCCGGGCAGCCCATCCATCCCTCCCTAGTAAGAGATCAGTGTCCGCCGATGTAGATGAACTTGAACAGGAACACGGCGGCGATGACCCAGACCATCCAGTGCACCTCCTTCACGCGGCCCGTGAAGAGCTTGATGCCGGCATAGGAGATGAAGCCGAAGGCCAGGCCGTTGGCGATGGAATAGGTGAACGGCATGAGCAGCGCGGTGATGGCGGCGGGCACGGCTTCGGTGGTTTCATCCCAGTCGATTTCGGTCAGCTCGCGCAGCATCAGGCAGGCCACGAAGAACAGCGCAGGGGCCGTGGCGTAGGCCGGCACCGCGCCGGCCAGCGGGGCGATGAACAGGCAGGCCAGGAACAGCACGGCCACCGTCAGCGCCGTGAGGCCCGTGCGGCCGCCGGCCTGCACGCCCGCGGCGCTTTCCACGTAGGCGGTGGTGCTCGACGTGCCCAGCAGCGAGCCCGCGAAGATGGCGCCCGAGTCGGCCAGCAGCGACTTGTTCAGCCGCTCCATGCGGCCCGGCACCAGCAGCCCGGCGCGCTTGGCCACGCCCATGAGCGTGCCGGTGGCGTCGAACAGCTCGACCAGGAAGAACACCAGAATCACGTTCAGGATGCCGCCCGACAGCGCGGCCTTGATGTCCAGCTGCAGGAAGGTGGGCGCGATCGACGGCGGGGCCGAGAAGATGCCGTTGAACTTGTTGTCGCCGAAGATGAACGAGGCCACCGTGACGGCGATGATGCCGATGAGGATGGCGCCCGGCACCTTCAGGCGGTCCAGCACCACGATGAGCAGGAAGCCCAGCGACGCCAGCACCACGGGCACGGTGTGCAGGTCGCCCAGCGTGACGAAGGTGGCGTCGGACTTGGCGACGATGCCCGCGCTCTTGAGCGCGATCAGCCCCAGGAACAGGCCGATGCCCACTGTGATCGCCACGCGCAGCGACTGCGGTATGCCCTTGATGATGAGCTCGCGCAGCCGGAACACCGTCACCAGCAGGAACAGGCAGCCCGAGACGAACACCGCGCCCAGCGCCGCCTGCCAGGTGAAGCCCATGTGCAGCACCACGCCGTAGGCGAAGTAGGCGTTCAGCCCCATGCCGGGCGCGAGCGCGATCGGGTAGTTGGCGTACAGCGCCATGATGGTGGTGCCCAGCGCCGCGATCAGGCAGGTGGCCACGAACACGGCCCCCTTGGGCATACCCGCGTCGCCCAGGATGGAGGGGTTCACGAAGATGATGTAGGCCATGGTGAGGAAGGTCGTCAGACCCGCGATCACCTCGGTGCGGGGGGTGGTGCCATGCTCCTGGAGCTTGAACACCTTTTCCAGAAAGTTCATTGCTTTGTCTCCTGAGTTGTCGATGCGTTAGTGGAATATGTGTTTTTTGGGCGCAGCGAGCCCCCGCTCGCTGCAACGGGGCGCGAGCGCGGAACTGCGGGAAACGGTGCGTCAGCCCTGTTTGACGGCCTGGATGGCGCGCAGGATGGCTTCGCTGGTCGCGGGCGCCGTCAGCGGCGGGTTGGCGTTGGCGCCGCCCGTCGAGGCCACGGCGTCGCGGATGGCGAAGAACACCGAGAACGGCAACAGCAGCGGCGGCTCGCCCACCGCCTTGCTGCGGTGGATGGAGTCCTCGTAGTTCTGGGCGTTGAACAGGCGCACGTTGAACACGGGCGGGCAATCGTTGGCCGTGGGAATCTTGTAGGTGCTGGGCGCGTGCGTGGTCAGCTTGCCGCTCTGCGGGTGCCACACCAGTTCCTCGGTGGTGAGCCAGCCCATGCCCTGGATGAAGGCGCCCTCCACCTGGCCGATGTCCACGGCGGGGTTGAGCGACTTGCCCGCGTCGTGCAGCACGTCGGTGCGCAGCAGCTTCCATTCGCCGGTCAGCGTATCGACCAGCACCTCGCTCACCGCCGCGCCGTAGGCGTAGTAGTAGAACGGGCGGCCCTGCATCTTGTCGCGGTCCCACGAGAGGCCGGGGGTGGCGTAGAAGCCGTCGCTCCAGAGCTGCACGCGCTCCACGTAGGCCTGGGCGACCAGGTCGTTGAAGCTCATTTCCTGGCCGTTGGCGTACACGGTGTCGTTGGCGAAGCGCACGTCCTCGGCCTTGCCGCCGTGGATTTTGGCGGCCAGCGCGGCCAGGCGCTCGCGGATCTGGCGCGCGGCGTCCTGCGCGGCCTTGCCGTTCAGGTCGGCGCCCGTGGATGCCGCCGTGGCCGAGGTGTTGGCGACCTTGGTGGTGTCGGTGGCCGTGGCGCGCACGCGCTCGAAGCTCACGCCCAACTCGTGCGCCACCACCTGCGCCACCTTGGTGTTCAGGCCCTGGCCCATCTCGGTGCCGCCGTGGTTCACCAGCATGGAGCCGTCGGTGTACACGTGCACCAGCGCGCCCGCCTGGTTGAAGTGCTTGACGTTGAAGCTGATGCCGAACTTGATCGGCGTGAGCGCCAGCCCGCGCTTGAGCACGGGGCTGGTGGCGTTGAAGCGCGCCACTTCCTCGCGGCGCGCGCGGTAGCCGCTGGTGTCGGCCAGTTCGTCCACCAGTTCGTGGATGATGTTGTCGCGCACCGTCTGCAGGTAGGGCGTGACGTTGCGCTCGGTCTTGCCGTAGAAATTGACGCGGCGCACGTCCAGCGCGTCCTTGCCCAGGTTGCGCGCAATGGTCTCGATGATGTTCTCGACGGCGATGGCGCCCTGCGGGCCGCCGAAGCCGCGGAAGGCGGTGTTGCTCTGCGTGTTGGTCTTGCCGCAGTAGCCGTGCATGGCCACGTCGGGCAGCCAGTAGGCGTTGTCGAAGTGGCACAGCGCGCGCGTCATCACCGGGGGCGACAGGTCCGCCGAGTGCCCGGCGCGCGAGACCATGGTGATCTCCGAGCCCAGGATGCGGCCCTCGTCGTCGTAGCCCACCTCGTAGTCGAACCAGAAGCAGTGGCGGCGGCCCGTGACCATGAAGTCGTCGTCGCGGTCCAGGCGCAGCTTCACGGGGCGCTGCAGCTTCACGGCGGCGACGGCGGCCACGCAGGCGAACAAGGCCGACTGCGACTCCTTGCCGCCGAAGCCGCCGCCCATGCGCCGGCATTCCACGTGCACGCCGTGGTTGTGCACGCCCAGGGCGTGCGCCACCAGGTGCTGCATCTCGCTCGGGTGCTGGGTGGAGCAGTACACGTGCACCGTGCCGCCCTCCTTCGGGATGGCGTAGCTGATCTGGCCTTCGAGGTAGAACTGCTCCTGCCCGCCCAGGTCGAACGTGCCCTTGAGCTTGTGCGGCGCGTTGTCGATCGCGCGGCGCGCGCCGCCCTCATTCGTTTCGCGCACCAGGTGCATGGGCGGCACCACATACTGGCCCAGTTCGTGCGCCTTCTGCGGCGTGAGCACGGGAGCCGGGCCGGGTTCGATGGTGACCACCGACTTGGCCTGCGCGGCGGCGCGGCGCGCCTCGCCGCGCGTCGTGGCGATCACCGCGAACAGCGGCTGGCCCACGTAGCGCACCTCGCCGTCGCAGAGGATGGGGTCGTCCTTGACGATGGAGCCACAGTCGTTCACGCCGGGAATGTCAGCGGGGGTGATCACGTCCACCACGCCGGGCAGGGCGCGGATGGCGTCGAGGTTGATGGCCGTGAGCCGCCCCGTGGCCACGGGCGACAGGCCCAGGGCGCAGTGCAGCGTGCCCGCGAGTTCGGGCTGGTCGTCGATGTACGGGGCTTCGCCGGCCACGTGCAGGTGCGCCGACTCGTGCGGGCGGCTGATGCCGACGCGCGCGCCGTCTTCAAGCTGCTTCGCCTCGTGCTGTACGTCGATGCGCGCGGCGATGTTCTTGGCGTAGTGCGCGAACGTCTCCGCCGGGTGCAGCAGGGTGCTGGGAATGGGCTGGTTCATGGCTTGTTCCTTAGGCAACTACGCGGGGCTGGTGCGGCATCACGCTGAACACGCTGACGGCCTCGGCGGGCAGCGGCTCGTGCGGACGGGTTTCGAGCCACAGGCGCTCGATGAGGTTCTTGGCCACCGCCATGCGGTAGGCGTCGGAGGCGCGCATGTCGGTCAGCGGCTTGAAGTCCTGCTCCAGCGCGGCCTGGGCGGCGCGCACGGCGTCCAGCGTCCAGGGCTTGCCGGTCAGGGCGGCCTCGGCCTGCGCGCCGCGCCTGACGGTGGCGGCCATGCCGCCGTAGGCCAGGCGCACCTCCTTCACCACGTCGCCGTCGAGTTCGATGGAGAAGCCCGCGCACAGCGCCGAGATGTCGCAGTCGAAGCGCTTGCTGATCTTGTAGCCCCGGATGCGCCGCCGCGCCACGGCCAGCGGCACGGACAGGCCCTGCACGAACTCGCCCGGCTCCATGTGGTTCTTCATGTAGTCGATGTAGAAATCGGCGAGCAACATGCGGCGCACGCGCGCGCCCTTGCGCAGCTCGATGCTGGCGTCCAGCCCCATCAGGATGGGGGGCGAATCGCCGATGGGCGAGCCGTTGGCCACGTTGCCGCCCATCGTCCCGGCATTGCGGATGGGGGGTGAGGAAAAGCGCAGCCACACGTCGGTCAGGCCCTCGAAGCGCTGGGCCAGCGCGCCCCAGGCGGCTTCGAGCGAGGCGCCCGCGCCGATGTACAGCTCTTCGCCGCGCTCCTCGATGGCCTGCATCTCCGCCACGTCGCCCACGTAGAGGATGTCGCCCAGGTCGCGGAATTGCTTGCTGACCCACAGGCCGATGTCGGTGGAGCCCGCGAGGATGCGCGCCTGGGGCATGGCTTCGCGCAGCGCGGCCAGTTCATCGAGCGTGCGCGGGGCGAAGAAGCGGTCGGTGCGGCCATCGCGCACGGCGGCGTATTCGAAGGTGGCGTTGCCGCGCTGCAGGCCTTGCAGGGCCTGGACCACGGGCGCGGTGTCGAGCCGCACGGCGGGCAGGTCGAACATCTTCTGGCCCGCGTCGAGGATGGGGCGGTAGCCCGTGCAGCGGCACAGGTTGCCCGAGAGGTCGTCGGCCAGCTGCTGGCGCGTGGGGCGGGTGCCGTCCTTCTGGTGCTGCTCGTAGGTGTTCCACAGCGACATCACGAAGCCGGGGGTGCAGAAGCCGCATTGCGAGCCGTGGCAATCGACCATGGCCTGCTGCACGGGGTGCAGGGGCTGCTCCACGGGACCATGGTGGTGGCCGCAGGCTTTCTCGGGCTTGGGGCACATGGGCTTGAGGTCTTCGACCGTGAACAGCGCCTTGCCGTGCAGCGTGGGCAGGAACTGGATGCAGGCGTTGACGGTATGCAGCGCCAGTTGGTTGTCCGCCGCCAGTTCGCCGATGACCACGGTGCACGCGCCGCAGTCGCCTTCGTTGCAGCCTTCCTTGGTGCCGGTGCAGCGCGCGCCTTCGCGCAGCCAGTCGAGCACGGAGCGCGTGGGGTGCTCGCCGCTCACGTCAACGACCTGGCCACGGTGGTAGAAGCGGATGGGTTGGGTGCTGGTGCTCATGCGCGTGGGGTGACTCGTGGGGGAATGGTGCGAGATTAGTCCTTTGCGCGGCTGTATGCATATTCCGCGCCTGCCGTCATGCATATACGGCGCGTTATAGGGGCCTGGGTTTCTTACGGGTAAACCCGCGATTACCGGGAGCGCACGCCCGCGCCGCGCACCTCGAAGGGCACGGCGTCGATCACCTGGCCGCGCGCATCGGCCAGTTCCAGCCGGTGCCGCCCCGGCCACAGCGGCCAGGTGGCGCGCGGGCCTTGGGCCACTTCCTTGCCGTCCACCCGCCAGCGCAACGCGCCGCCGCCGCTGGCCTCGAACGTGAGGCGCTGACGCGCGGGCGGGATGTCCGGGTCCAGCGCCACGATGGTGCCCGGCGTGGGCGCCAGGATGCGCGCGGGGCCTTCCGCCATGAATTGAGAGTCTTTTCGGCCTCCAGCCCTTGCAGGACGTGCGCTGGAAGCTCCTGTATCCATAGCAAAAACCGTTTGCTGCGTGCCCGCGAGGAACCATTCGGCGCGTGCCGCTTCCAGCTCACCGCCAAAGCGCACCGGGGCCTGCACCACGCCCGCGGGCGGCGTGGGGGCGCGGCTGGGCGTATGCGCGTGCAGGTAGCCCATCACCGCGGCCCAGATGGGCGCCGCGCCGCTCACGCCGCTCACGTCGTGCATGGGGGCGCCGCTGGCGTTGCCCACCCACACGCCCACGGTGTAGCGCGCGGACCAGCCCACGGCCCAGTTGTCGCGCATGTCCTTGCTGGTGCCGGTTTTCACCGCCGTCCAGAAGCGCGTGGCGAGCACGCTGTCGGTGCCGAAGGTGCGGGCGCGCGCGTTGGGGTCGCTGAGGATGTCGCCCACGATGAAGGCCGCGCCCGCATCCAGCGCCTGGGTGAATGGGATGGAGGCGGACCTGGGCGCGGGCGCATAGGCCACGGCGCTGTACCTGCCGCCGTTGGCCAGCGCGCGGTAGGCGTTGGTGAGGTTCACCAGGGCCACCTCGGCGCTACCCAGCGCCAGGCTGTAGCCGAAGTAGCCGCCGTTTTCGCGCAGCGGCAGGCCCAGGCGGCGCAATTGGGCGAAGAAGGCGTCGGGCGTCACCATGACCAGCGTGCGCACCGCCGGCACGTTGAGCGACGCCGCCAGCGCCGTGCGCGCCGAGACCCAGCCCTTGAACTGGCGGTCGTAGTTCTGCGGGATGTACAGGCCGTTCGCGGTGGCGATCTGCGCGGGCGAATCCTCGACCAGCGACGCCGCCGTGAGCCGCCGCTCGGCCACCGCCTCGCCATACAGAAAGGGCTTGAGCGTGGAGCCCGGCTGGCGCGGCGCGAGCACGCCGTCCACCTCCGCCGCCTGGCTCAAGGTGCCCGACGAGCCGACCCAGGCCAGCACCTCGCCCGTGGCGTTGTCGAGCACCAGCACCGCGCCATCTTCCACGTTGCGCCCGCGCAGTTCGCGCAGTTGCTGGGTGAGGGTCTGCAGGGCGAAGCGTTGCAAGGGTGCGCGCAGGGTGGAGCGCAGTTCCGCCGGAGCGGGCTTGGCGGCGCGGGCGATGAGCAGCCGCGCCAGATGCGGCGCAATGCCCTCGCTGGCGTCGAAGGCGCGGCGCTGCAGGGCCGAGGTGGTGAACAGGTCAAGCGCCTCGCAGTCCACCTGGGGTTGCGCCTGCGCCTGGGGCTGCATCTCCTTCAGCACGCCGCAGGCACGCTGCGCCACCACGGTGGGCCTGGCATTGGGGGCGCGCACCAGGGCGGCGGCCACCGCCGCCTCGCGCTCGTCCAGCCCCTGCGCGGCCTTGCCGAACAGCGTGCGCGACAGCGCGTCCAGCCCCACCACCTCGCCGCGAAAGGGCACGAGGTTGAGGTAGGCCTCCAGGATCTGGTCCTTGCGCCAGCCGTGCTCCAGCCGCTGCGCGGCCACGGCCTGGCCGAGCTTCTGCACCACGCTGCGCCCGCCGGGGCCCTGCCGCCAGTCGCCGTCGAGCAGACCCGCCAACTGCATGGTGATGGTGCTGGCCCCGCGCGTGCGCTGGTGCCACAGGTTGCCCCAGGCTGCGGCGGAGACGGCGCGCCAATCCACGCCGCTGTGCTCGTAGAAGCGCCGGTCCTCGCTGAGCACCAGCGCCTGGCGCAGCGCGGGGGACACGTCGGCCAGCGCCACCCACTGCCCGCGCCGCACGCTGGCATCGGTGCGCACGCGCTGCACCACCTCGCCTTCGCGCGAGAGGATGAGGGTGTCGGAGGGGTGGAAGTCGCGGCGGACTTCGTCGAACGACGGCAGCGCCCAGGCGGCGGGCGCTGCGACCAGGCAGGCCAGCAGCAGCGCGGCACGCATCACAGGGCTGCGCGGAGGCGGGTTGCATCGCACCAGCGCTGCGCCACCTGGGGCGAGGTGGTGCACACCGCGTCGTGCGTGCGCGTGGTCACGGCGCGTTCGAGCAGCTGGATGTCGGCCTCGTGTTGGCGCGCCACGTGCGGGTCCTCGAAGAAGATGGCGCGCTGGCAGCGGCGCTCCAGCACCAGGTCGGCGATCTGCGCGTCGCCGCCCAGCGGGCCGCTGTTGAAGCGCTGCACCCAGGGCTGGTCGGCGGGCCAGCCTTTGCTCCAGGCCAGCTCGTTGAGCCGCTGGCCCGTGGTGCCCGTGCCCACGCGGCGGGCAAAGCGTGAAAGCACATCGAAGTTACGCGCGGCAAAGTCGATCATCGCGGCCTTCATCGCGTCGTGCGCGATCAGCGCCACGGTCTGCGTGCCCAGGTCGTGGAACCCATCGGCTCCCGCGTCGCGCGGCAGGCCGGCGTGGATGCGCTCCATCTCCACCCAGTCGCGCGCGCTCGCCACCGTCGACAGGAACGGCTTGCCGTGGATGACGCACTGCCTTTTCAGCGCCAGCGCCTCGGGGAAGACGGACGAGGGGTCCACCGGGTCGAGCAGGTAGATCGCGCCGTCGAGCGTGCGGCCCTTCCCTTCCATGCCCACCACCTCGGCCACCAGCTTCATGAGCCCGCCCTCGCGCCCATAGGGGTAGCGCACCAGCGGCGCGTAGCCATGCAGCAGCCCCTGGGCCACGATGGCGTCGTGCGTGCGGCCCACGGCGTGCAGGCCCAGGTTCAGTTCGCGGATACCGCCTTCGCAGGCGCGCAGCAAGGCGAACAGCGCGGCGTCAGGGGCATGGTGGTGCAGGCGGTTGGCGGCGAGACCGAGGAGCATGGAGAGGGCATCCGTAACGAAAGGAAGGGCTACTGTCGCATGGCAGGCGCAAGCGGCTCAACGCTTTTTGTCGCCCGGCTGCAGCACGAACACCATCCCCAGCGCCCCCACGGACACAACATGCCCATTCACCGTGGTGTACGAGGCCACGCCCAGCGGGTGGTAGGTGGAGGCGAAGGCCGTGAGCACGCCGATGCCGAACAGGCCGGCGAGCAGGCTGCGGTCGCTGATGGCTTGCTCGATGTGTTTGCGATGCTGCTCGGGCGATGGGTTCAGCACGAACGCGGCGGCGGTGACGCCCGCCGCGACGATGGCGGTGATGAGGGTGGACTTCTTGCTCATTTCGGCTCCTGCATCACCTGGACACGCGCGTTGGGCGCTTCGCCATACATCTCGGGCGCGTAGAGCGCTTCCACGCGGCTGGGCGGAAGCTGGAACTCGCCCGCGTTGTTCAGCCGCACGGTGTATTCCATTTTGACCGTGCCCTTGGGCAGGTACTGGTAGTAGCTGCGGAAGGAATCGAAACCGCGCTCCTCGAACGCGGGCCAGCCCGGGCCTTCGCGCTTTTCGCCCTGGGTGGCGATCTCGGAGTCGCGGCCCAGGCCGCTGCCGAGGATGGTGGCGCCGCCCGGCACCGGGTCGGTGATGGCGACCCAGGTCATGTCGGCGGTGCCGGTCACCTCCAGCGTCACGCGCAGCACGTCGCCGCGCGTGTACTGGCCTTTTTTCGCCTGCTCGACCGGGGTGACGGTCTTCTTGAGGGTGTAGCCCGCGCTGAACGGTTCCTTGAGCGGCACGGCGGCCAGCGATTGCAGCGTGAGCCAGGGCTTGCCCGCGCCCTGGTGGGTGACCGTCAAACGCTCCTTCCCGCTGCCCCAGGGCAAGAACATGGTGTTGTTGCGCAGATTGCCCGCCGCCGCGGGCGCGCCGAACAGCGTGCCCTGGTGCGGCGCGCCGCTGGCGTCGCTGGCTTTCACCCGCTCGACCCTGGCCCAGTCCACGCTGGCGGCCTCATTGCCCAGGGCGGCTTTGGTGATGCCCGCCACCGGCGTGGCCTCGAACTTGGCGCTGAATTTCTCCAGCGCCAGGCCGCCCCACAGGTTGGCCGTGGTGGTCAGCCACGCCCCGCCCTGCTGGCGGGCGATGAAGCCGCTGGCCAGGCGGCCCAGGTCGTCCTTCCAGGCCGGGTCGTCCATCACGGCGAGCAGCAGGCGGGCGGTGTTCACGTCGCCGTTCTGCATCAGCCACCACCAGTAGTCGTCGCGCTCGGTGCTGAAGACGAGCCTGGTGCCCTGGTACGACAGGCGGGCGCGCAGGATCTGGTTGGCCTCGGCCAGGCGCTTGTCGCGCTCGGGCACGTCGGCCACGCGCTTGAGGATGTTCAGCCAGTCGATCACGCTGTGCGTGGGCCATTGGTTGGGCGCGATGGTGATGCTGCCGAGCATCCGCCCCTGGGCCTTGCCGTAGCGCGACAGGGCCTCGATGGCGGCGAGCTTGCGCATGTCCAGGTCCTTGCGCGGGCTCCAGAATTTGCGTTCGATGCGTCCTTCCACGAAGGCGATCAGGCCGCGCTCCATCGGCGCCCTGGCCTCGTCGGGCAGGGCAAAGGCGGGGTTGATGCCGGCGGCCTCGTGCGTGGCGGCGAGCAGGTAGGCAGTAAGTGTGTCGCTGCCCTGGGCGCTGCTGCCGGCCTGGGGCGGGAAGTAGCTCGCCAGCCCGTCCGCGTCGAGGTAGGTGGGCAGTTGCGCCAGCACCGTCTGCCAGAGCTTGCCGTCGCGCAGGCCCACGGCCTTGCTGGTTTTTTGCTCCAGGCAGATGAAGGGGTAGTTGGCGAACCAGTCGCGCACGCCGGGCAGGCCCTCGGCCAGCTTGGGTTGCAGCGACATCTTCACGCCGCCCTTGCCCGCGATGGCGTCGGCGGGCGCGGCCACGTCGATGCCGTAGCTGCCGTCCACCTGCACCAGCGTGGCCTGGCGCACCGTCACGGGCACGGCGGGGACGATGCGTTGGCTGGCCTTGAGGGCGTCCTGCGCGCCGGATACCGTGTCGCGCGCGGCGATCTCCCACAGCAACGCCCCGGCGCGCGGGGCCTCGGCGGGCGCGGTCACGCTCCAGGCGACTTCGCGGGCCTCGCCGGGCGGAATGTCCACGGTCTGCCGGTCGAGTTGCAGCAGCGTGGCGCGGGGGGTGACTTCCACCTTCATCGCCGCCTTGGTGGTGTTGCGCAGCGTGAGCTGGGCGCGGAACTGGTCGCCCTCGCGCACCAGGGGCGGCAGGCCGCAGATGATCTGCAGGTCCTGCGTGGCGCGGATGGCGGTGCTGCCGGTGCCGAACAGGCCCGTGCCCGCGTCAGCCACGGCGACGATCTTGAACGTGGTCAGCGCATCGTTCAGCGGCACGGTGATCTTGGCCTGGCCGTTGGCGTCGAGCTTCACGGCCGGTTGCCAGAGCAGCAGCGTGTCGAGCAGTTCGCGGGTCTGCGCCCTGCCCCCGCCGCCGCCCGCGGGCACGGCCTTTTTGCCGAAGTGGCGGCGGCCGATGATTTCCATTTGCGCGGTGGCGGTCATCACGCCCCAGGCGCGGCGCTGGAGCATGGCGTCGAGCAGGTTCCAGCTGGTGTTGGGCATCAGTTCGAGCAGGGCCTGGTCCACGGCGGCCAGCGCCACTTCGGCCCCGGCGGCGGGCTTGCCGTCCGGCAGCCTGGCCTGGATAGTGACCTGCGCCTTGCCGCGCACGGGGTAGCTTTCCTTGTCGGCGGTGACCTGCACGGCGATCTGGTGCGCCTGCGCGCCCACGCGGATTTCGGCCATGCCCAGGCGGTAGGCGGGTTTGGACAGATCGACCAGCGCCGTGGGCGCGGCGTATTCCTTGCCGTCGATCCAGAAGGCCGTCCACCACTCGCGCGGGGCCTTGTAGCCCCAGGTGAAGAAGCTGTACCACGGCACTTCGCGCAGGCGGCCGCGCAGGGCCAGCACGCTCACGTAGACGTTCGGCCCCCAGCCTTCCTGCACCTTCAGTTGCACGGTGGGGTCCTTGCCGTCCAGTTCCACGACTTGCAGGTCGAGGATGCCTTCGCGCTCCACGGCCACCAGGGCGGTGGCGTGGCGGAAGGGCATCCGCACCTGGAAGCGGGCCGTCTCGCCGGGCTGGTAGCTTTTCTTTTCGGGCAGCAGGTCGATGCGGTCGGTGTCTTCGCCGCCGAACCAGAGCTCGCCCTGGCGCGTGATCCAGACGGACGAGGCCGCCTGGGACTCGTTGCCGTCCTTGTCGCGCGCGGTGGCGACGAGTTCGACCTCGCCCGCCTCTCTCAAAGCGGCCTCGCACAGCAGCAGGCCCCGGCTGTCGCTCTGGCCGGTGCAGATGGTGCCCAGGTCCTTGGTGTCGGTCTTGTTGTCGTAGCTGTAGAAGCCGCCGACCATGCGCTTGCGCGTGGTGGTGGTGGTGCGCGCCACGGCCTGCACCGACAGGGCCGCGCCCGGCTGCGGCTTGCCGTCCAGCCCCAGCGCCAGGGCCTGGAACTTGACCTTCTGCGCGGCGGAGGCCCAGCCCTCGGTCTTGATGCCCGCCACCACGGCGGCGGGCCAGAGGGTGTGCGTGCTGCGCAGGGTCTGCACCTCGCCGTTGGGGTCGGCGTAGGTGGCTTCGAGCAGCAGTTCCTGCGGGGCGCGGGCGGTGGGCAGTTTGTCGATGGTCACGCGGCCCGCGCCGTTGCGGTCGAGCGTCAGGGGCAGCTTGTCGGCCACCACGCGGGTGTCCTGGCTGGCTTCGGGGGTTTCGTCGTCGCTGTTCGCGCTGGCCGATGCATCGCCCTTGGCGTCGCGCTTGCGCGGCGGACTGAAGCTGAAAAGCTCGTAGTCGGCATAGCTGGGCTGTTTGCCGCGCACCAGGGCCGAGACGCGCACCGGCAGGTTCGCCGCGCCGCCGCCCGCCACGTAGCTGACCTGCACGTCGGCCGGCACGCTACGGGCGTGCACCAGCGGTTTCTTGTCGGCGGGGGCGATGCGGCCCTCGAACACGGGCAGGCGGAACTCCTCCACGCGGAACTGGCCGCTGCCGAAGCTGCGGTCGCCGCTTTTCAGCTCGACCGCGTATTCGCCCAGCTTGGCGGCTGGCGGTATCTGCCACTGGCTTTCCGCCGACAGGCCGCCCGTGGCCGTGCCGCGCCACGCCAGCGGCTGGGTGAAGCGCTGGCCGCTGCCCACGTGGGTGATGACGAGCTGGTCGGGCCGTTGGGCCGGCAGGCCGAAGCCCTGCCCCGTCACGCTGCGCAGCAGGTGCTTCATGGACACGGTTTCGCCCGCGCGCAGCAGGGTGCGGTCGAAAATGGTGTGGGCGATTTCGTCGGGCCTGGCGTCGCTGCTGGTGGGCACGTTGAAGCGCCAGGGCTCGATGCCGCGCTGCCAGTCGCTCCAGGTGAAGGCCATGTCCTGCGCGCCCTCGTTCTCGGCGCGCGCGCTCACGAAGTAGGCGCCGCTGCCGTAGCCGCCTTCGTCATTGCGGCACTGCGGCGGCTCGGGCGACAGGCTGGCGAAGCGGGCAATGCCCTGCGCATCGGTGGTGGCCTGGGCGATTTGCCTGCCGCCGCAGTCGGACACGCGCACCACCGCGCCCGCCACGGGCCGGCCCTTGTCCAGCGTGGTGACCCAGGCGGCCGAGTTCTCGCGGCCCAGCTTGAAGTGCACGCCCAGGTTGGTGACCAGCGCGGAGGTGCGCACGTACATCGTGCGCTGCGCACCGTACCGCTCGTCGAGCAGCGACGCGCCCAGCCGCCGCGACGCGATCTCCACCACGTGGAAGCCCGGCGGCAGCGGAATGCCCACCACCTCGAACGGGCGCGGGTCGCCCTTGGCCTGCTGCGGCAGCGCCAGCGTCTTCACGCCGCCCTGGCCCGCGAGCAGCGACACCATGCGCGACTGCACGGTGGCGGGGTCGTCGCCCTCCTGGCCCTTGAGCGCGGCGGGCAGCGGGCCCTTCACGTCGCGGCGGGCCTGCTTGCGGTCCACCGTGTAGTCGTCGTAGCGCTGCACCTTGCGGAACCAGGCGATGACCTCGGCGTCGGTGCGCGGGGTGAAGGTGGTGACCTCGCCTTGGGCTTCGACATTGCGCACGGTGACGGGCAGCAGCGCGGGCGGGTTATTGTCCGGAGGGCCTTCGCCGAACCGCTCGACGATGCCGAACGGCGCGGCGGCGAACTTGGCCAGCGGCGGCATGTCCGCCGTGGCCACCGCCATCGGAAAGTTGCCCGCATTCGCCAGCGCGCGGCCCGACACATCCTTGAAGCCGCTGGGCAGCGTGATCTGGAAGCGCGTCTGCGCGGCCAGCGGGGCGGGGAACTCGACGCCCGTCACCTCGCCATCGCCTTCCTGCACGTTGGGCTGCAGGGCGTCGTTGCCGTACTTCAGCCGCACGCCCGCCGCCAGCTTGCGCGGCACGGGCGCGTTGAACGACAGGCGCAGCGGGCGGATGGGCAGGCAGGCGGCCTGGGCGTTCTCGCGCTCGCACGAGAACTCGGCGCTGAACGGCTCGCGCACCTGGTAGTCGAAGCGCTTTTCCACGCTGTTGGCCACGCCGCTGGGCGTGGCCACGCCCTTGCCGAACACCAGCTGCACCTTGGCCCCCGACGTGAGCCGACGGTTGCACGCCAGCGTGGCGAACTGCAGCGGCGCGGCGGCGGCGCGCTTTTCCAGCCCCTGGGCCTTGAGCAGCGCGGCGCGCTGCGCGCCTTCGATCAGCCGCACCGGAATGCGCTCGCCCATGCCCTCGGCCACGCACCATACGTTGGCCTGCAGGCTGGCCACAGTGGCAGGGCCGTTGAACTGCAAAAGGAAGAACTGCTCCTCGTCGATGGGCTGGTAGCTGCCGGGCAGGATGCTCCGCACGAACGGCCCGCCGGTATGGAATTGATAGCTGCCAGCGCTTGTCCTGCCTTGGCTGGAGGCCGATTTTTGCACTGAATCCGTCAAACGCGCCGTGCAGCGCACGCCGGGCGGCAGATCGGCCTTGAAGTCGAACACCCACTCCCGGTCGCTGGTCCAGCGGCCCTGGCCTTCGCCGCCCTCGGTGCAGCTCAGCGCCACGGGCGCGGGCGCCTTGGGGTCGCCGAAGGTGACGGCGGCGGCGTCGAACTTGACGACCACCTGGCGCACACGCGCCACCTCGCCCTGGGGCGAGAAGCTGGTAACGGTGAGGGCCTGGGCCGCCGTCGCTGCGGCCAGCCAGCCGACGATGGCGACTAATTTCTTCATTGGGGAACGAATCCGCTGGATTGGATGATCTTGCGCCACACCTGCGTGTAGGCCTGCTCGCGCGCGTGCAGCTGTTCGGGCGTCATGTAGCCCACGGACAGGCCCATGGCGGTGAGTTGCGCGTACACATGGGGCTCGGCCACCGCCTTGGCCAGGGCGGCGGTCAGCGTGCCGATGGCTTTTTGCGGCGTGCCGCGGGGCGCGTAGAAGCCGTAGTAGGGCATGTCCTCGAAGCCCTTGAGGCCCAGTTCGGTGAAGGTGGGCACGTCGGGCAGCGCGGCCTGGCGCTTGCCGCCCAGCACGGCCACCACGCGGATCTTGCCGGCGCGGTGGTTCTCGATGAAGTCCTGCACCGAGCCGATGCCCGCCGGAATCTGGTTGCCCATCATGTCCGCCATGAGCGGCGCGGCGCCCCGGTACGGCGCGGCCACCAGGTCCATGCGGTAGCGCTGGCCCAGCAGCCGGACGAGGAATTCGGGCGTGGACGCGGGCGCGGGGATGCCCACCGCGCCCTGGCCGCCCTGGGTGCGAATCCAGTCCACGTAGCCGGTGAAGCTGCGCAGGTGCGTGCCGCCCGCGAGCGCGAAGGCGTTGACGAAGCTGGCGATGCCCGCCACGGGCACGAAGTCCTGGTCGGGCGCGAAGCCGGGGTGTTTCACCACCAAGGGCAGGATGGAGATGGTGTGGTCGTGCGTGAGGAACAGCGTGGCGCCGTCGGGCGGCGACGCCTTGAGCACCTGCGCCGCGATCTGCCCGCCCGCGCCGGGGCGGTTTTCCACCACCACGGGCACGCCGAGCTGGTCCTTGAGCTTTTCCGCGATCAGGCGCGCCACGGCATCCGTGCCGCCGCCGGGCGGAAAGCCCACCA
Source organism: Acidovorax sp. (assembly GCA_047601665.1). GTDB lineage: Bacteria > Pseudomonadota > Gammaproteobacteria > Burkholderiales > Burkholderiaceae_C > JASGIT01. Next base: position 2,714,287 of record JASGIT010000001.1, on the reverse strand, counting down.
GGATGCGGACGGGCTTGGACTCGGCCCATGCGGGCAGCGCGGCAGCTGCTGCGGCCGAAAGGCAAAGGCTGCGGCGGGTGAGGGTCATGGCCCTCTCAAGCCGCCAGGCGCGCGCGGTGCCGCGCCAGCTGCGCGCGCACCTGCGCGGGAGCGGTGCCGCCCAGCGTGTTGCGCGCGTTCAGCGAGCCGCGCAGGCTCAGGGCGTCGTACACGTCTTTTTCAATGCTGGGGTGGAAGCCCTGCAGCACGGCCAGCGGCAGTTCGGACAGGTCGCAGGCGTGCGAGGTGGCGGCCTTCACCGCGTGGGCCACGGTCTCGTGCGCGTCGCGGAAGGGCAGGCCCTTCTTGACGAGGTAGTCGGCCAGGTCGGTCGCGGTGGCGTAGCCCTTGAGCGCGGCCTGCTCCATCGCCTCTTCGTTGACGGTGATGCCGCCCTCTTTCACGCCCGCCGCGCTGGCCTGGCCGCCCACCATTTCGGCAAAGATGCGCAGCGTGTCCTTGAGCGTATCCACGGTGTCGAACAGCGGCTCCTTGTCTTCCTGGTTGTCCTTGTTGTAGGCCAGGGGCTGGCCCTTCATCAGGGTGATGAGGCCCATCAGGTGGCCGACCACGCGGCCCGTCTTGCCGCGCGCCAACTCGGGCACGTCGGGGTTCTTCTTCTGCGGCATGATCGAACTGCCGGTCGTGAAACGGTCGGCGATCTTGATGAAGCCGAAGTTCTGGCTCATCCAGATGATGAGTTCCTCGCTCAGGCGGCTCACGTGCACCATGCACAGGCTGGCGGCTGCCGTGAATTCGATGGCGAAGTCGCGGTCGCTCACCGCGTCCAGGCTGTTCTGGCACACGCCGTCCATGCCCAGGGTCCTGGCCACGCGCTCGCGGTCCAGCGGGTAGGTGGTGCCGGCCAGGGCGGCGCTGCCCAGCGGCAGCACGTTGGTTCGACGGCGCACGTCGGCCATGCGCTCGGCGTCGCGGCTGAACATTTCCACGTAGGCCAGCATGTGGTGCGCGAAGCTCACGGGCTGGGCCACCTGCAGGTGGGTGAAGCCGGGCAGGATGACCTCCACGTTGCGCTCGGCCACGTCGAGCAGCGCGCCCTGCAGTTCCCTGAGCAGGTCGCCGATCAGGTCGATCTCGCCGCGCAGCCACAGGCGCACGTCGGTGGCCACCTGGTCGTTGCGGCTGCGGCCCGTGTGCAGGCGCTTGCCCGCGTCGCCCACCAGCTGGGTCAGGCGCGCCTCGATGTTGAGGTGCACGTCCTCCAGGTCGAGCTTCCATTCGAAGGCACCGGATTCGATCTCCTGCGTGATCTGCGCCATGCCGCGCTCGATGTCGGCATGGTCCTGCGCGCTGATGATGCCCTGCGCGGCCAGCATCCCGGCGTGCGCCAGGCTGCCCGCGATGTCGGCCTGCCACAGGCGCTTGTCGAAGAACACGCTCGACGTGTAGCGCTTGACCAAGTCGCTCATGGGTTCGGAAAACAGGGCGGACCAGGCCTGGGCCTTGGTGGCGAGTTGGTTGGAGGACATGGGAGGGGAATAATCCAAGAAGTTTTGCTATGCAGAAAGCGCAAATTTTATCGACCCCACCCATGCCGCCCGCGCCCGCGCGGGCGCTGGTGTTCGACGCCTGCCACGTTGGCGTGGTGCTGCGCGCCGTGCTGTTCGTGGAGCTGGTGCTGGCCGTGGGCGCGCTGTACGGGGCCGATGCGCTGCCGGGCTGGCTCGCGGCCCTGTCGCTGGCCACGGGCGGCGCGCTGCCGGCCACGCTGGTGTGGCTGATCGCGGCCTGCTCGCTCAAGACGGTGCTGGCGCGCCTGTCGCCCCGGCTGCAGTACGCGGCGGGCGTGGCGCTGGGCGCGCTGGCGGGGCTGTACGCCTGCGCCATGCTGGCGCTGGTGGGCGTGGCCGCCGCCGCGCCGCCCTGGCTGGCCTGCGCGGCCACGGGCGCGCTGCTGTCGGCGCTGCTGGTGGCGGGGCTGGTGCTGCGCGCGCGCGGGCGCACGCCAGCGGCCACCACGGCGCGGCTGGCGGAATTGCAGTCGCGCATCCGCCCGCACTTCCTGTTCAACACGCTCAACAGCGCCATCGCCCTGGTGCGCGCCGAGCCCGCCAAGGCCGAGGCGCTGCTCGAAGACCTGGCCGACCTGTTCCGCCACGCCCTCGTGGAGCAGGGCGAAGCCACCACGCTGGCCGAGGAAATCACGCTGGCCGAGCGCTACCTCGCCATCGAGCAGGTGCGCTTTGGCGAGCGGCTGCAGGTGCAATGGGCGATCGACCCCGCCGCGGGCGCGGCGCGCGTGCCGCCGCTGCTGCTGCAGCCGCTGGTGGAAAACGCCGTCAAGCACGGCGTGGAGCCGAATCCTGGGAAGGCCAAACTGCGCATCGCCACCGAGCGGCGCGGCGCGCGCGCCATCGTGCGCATCGCCAACACCGTGGCCGAGGGCTCCGCGCGCGGCCACGGCATGGCGCTGGACAATGTGCGCGCCCGCCTCGCGCTGCTGCACGACGTGCAGGCCGAATTCAGCGCGGGCATGAAGGACGGCCTGTACCAAGTGCGCATCGCCCTACCGTTATGAACCTTCTTATCGTTGACGACGAGCCCCTGGCCCGCGCCCGCCTGCGCACCCTGCTGGCCGACTGCGGCGAAGGCCACTGCGTACACGAGGCCGCCCATGCGGGCGAGGCGCTGGCGCTGCTGCGCGCCCAGCCCATCGACGTGGCGCTGCTCGACATCCACATGCCCGGCCAGGACGGCCTGGCCCTGGCCCACGCGCTGCGCGCCCTGCCCCAGCCGCCCGCCGTGGTCTTCGTGACGGCGCACGCCGAACATGCGCTGAGCGCGTTCGAACTGGACGCCGCCGACTACCTCACCAAGCCCGTGCGCCTGGCCCGCCTGCAGCAGGCGCTGGCCAAGGCCCAGCGCCATGCGCACCACCCGCCCGCCGCCCCCGGCCTGCCCGAGGGCGACACGCTGCTCATCCAGGCCAGCGGCCGCACCGAGCGCGTGCCGGTGGCCGAGGTGCTGTACCTCAAGGCCGAGCAGAAGTACGTCACCGTGCGCACGGCCCTGCGCAGCTATGTGATGGACGGTTCGCTGAGCGAACTGGAGGCCCGCCACGCCGCCCTGTTCCTGCGCATCCACCGCAACGCCCTGGTGGCCCGCCGCGCGCTGCGCGCGCTCGAAAAGCACTACGACGCCGAGGAAGGCGAAGGCTGGGCCGTGCGCCTGCACGGCCTGACCGAGCCGCTGGCCGTGTCGCGGCGGCAGGTGGCGGCGGTGCGCGAAGCAATCGCCCGCTAGCAACTTGATAGCTGCCAGCGCTTACCACATAAGCGCTGGAGCCTGTTTTTCTCAATCTTCACACCACCGCAGCGCCTCGATCACCAGCGCCAGCGCCGGCGCGATCTGCCTGCGGTTCGCGTAGTACAGGTGGTAGCCCGGCACCGGGGGCAGCCAGTCTTCCAGCACCGCCACCAGGCGCCCTTGGTCGACATGCGGCTGGATCAAGTCCTGCGGCACGTAGGCAAAGCCCAGGCCGTCCAGGGCCGCCTGGATCATCAGGAAGGTGTTGTTGAACGTGGCCTGCCCGCCCACGCGCACGTTGACCGCCTGGCCGTCCTTCTCGAACTCCCAGGCGTACAGGCCGCCGTGCGTGGGCAGCCGCAGGTTGATGCAGCGGTGGCCGGTCAGGTCGTGGGGCGTGGCGGGCAGCGGCCTGCCTTGCAGGTATTCGGGCGAGGCGGCGACGGCCATGCGCAGATCCGGCGCGATGCGCACGGCGATCATGTCCTTGTCCACCCGGTCGCCGCCGCGCACGCCCGCGTCGAAGCGCTGCGCGGCGATGTCGGTGAAGCCGTAGTCCACGCTGAACTCCACCTGCACCTCCGGGTATTCGCGCAGCAGGGGCCGCAGGCGTGGCCAGAGCACGGTGGTGATGGCGTGGTCGTGCGCGGTGATGCGCACGGTGCCGGCGGGCTTGTCGCGCAGGGCGCTGAGCGAGCCCAGTTCCAGCGCGATCTCGTCGAGCCGGGGGGCCACCGCGTCCAGCAGCCGCGCGCCGGCCTCGGTGGTGGACACGCTGCGCGTCGTGCGCGTGAGCAGCCGCACGCCCAGCCGCGCCTCCAAGGCCAGCATGGCATGGCTCAGCGCCGAGCGCGACAGGCCCAGCTGCGCGGCGGCGCGGGTGAAGCTGCGCTCGCGCGCCACGGTCACGAAGGCTTGCAGGTCGTTGAGGTTCTCCATGGCGGCCAAATTGGTGAATGCATTGCACAAGTACATGCCGATTTTGCAGTCTTCTCAGCCAATGCGGGTTTTTCTACAGTCGTGCAGACCTTTTCAGGAGGATTCGCAATGAAGAAAACCCTTTCCGGCGTGCTGGCCTGCGCCGCCATGGCGGGCGGCGCTGCCGCCGAAGACGCCGCGCCCGACACCACCCGCCACGCCACCATCACCCGCGCGGGCGCGCAGGCGTCCATGGCCGGGCCGGCGGGCTTTTTCACGCGGCTGGTGCGCGTGGACCCGCTGTTCCCGGCCAACGACGACATCAATACGTCGGGCGCCTACGTCACCTTCGAGCCCAGCGCGCGCTCGGCCTGGCACACGCACCCCAAGGGCCAGTACCTGGTGGTGACCGCGGGCGTGGGCCTGACACAGGAATGGGGCCAGCCCATCCAGGAAATCCGGCCCGGCGACGTGGTCTGGTGCCCGCCCGGCGTCAAGCACTGGCACGGCGCCGCGCCCGGCACCGCCATGACGCACCTGGCCATCACCGGCACCACGGCGGACGGCAAGAACGTGGAATGGCTGGAGAAAGTGAGCGATGCGCAATACAACGCCCGCTGAACCGCACCTGCCGCGCCGCCACGCCGTGGCGCTGGGCCTGGCCGCCGTGCTGGGCCACGCCGCACCCCATTCACAGGAAATCCAGGAACTCCCGCCCATGACCCACGCCCCCGACACCCTCACCGCCCGCCAGCAGGCCATCGTGCCGATCGCGGCCTTCGCCGCCGCGGGCGACATCGCCCGGCTGAACACCGCGCTGGGCCAAGGGCTGGACGCGGGCCTGACGGTCAGCGACGCCAAGGAAATCCTGATACAGCTGTACGCCTACGCCGGCTTTCCGCGCAGCCTCAACGCGCTGGGCGCGCTGATGCAGGTGCTGGAGGCGCGCAGGCAGCGCGGCATCCACGACGCGCCCGGCAGCGCGCCCAGCCGCCCCATCCCGCAGGGCGACGCGCTGCTGGCCGCCGGCACGGCGAACCAGACGAAGCTGTCGGGCGGGCCGGTGGCCGGGCCGCTGTTCGACTTCGCGCCCACGGCCAACGAGTACCTGCGCACCCACCTGTTCGGCGACATCTTCGAGCGCGACAACCTCGACTGGCAAAGCCGCGAACTGGCCACCGTGGGCATGTTGTCCGCCCTGCCCGGCGCCGAGCCGCAGTTGCAGGCGCATGTGCGCATCGGCATGAACGTGGGCCTCACGGCGGGCCAGTTGGGGCAACTCGTTCAAGTATTGGCCGACCGCGTGAACGCGGATGCCGCGCGGCGTGCAGGCGAAGTGCTCACCAGGCAGCTCGAAAGCCTTGCGCCAAAGCCCTCCATAACGCCTGACAGCCCCAGGGAGGGTCAATCATGAATCCCATTTACAACTTCAACGGGCAGGTGGCCTTCGTCACGGGTGCCGCGATGGGGATGGGTCTGGCTGCCGCGCGTGCCTTCGCGCTCAGCGGCGCGTCCGTGGTGTTGGCCGATCTCGATGGAAAGCTGGCGGCGGAGGAAGCGCGGAAGATCGCCAATGAAGGCGGCGTCGCCATCGGGGTGGCGTGCGATGTCACCGACGAGGCCCAGGTCGCCGCAGCCATTGACCGCACGATGGCCGAATATGGCCGGCTCGACATGGCGTTCAACAATGCCGGCATCCAGGTGCCCCCGAGCGACGCGGCGGAAGAGCCGATCGAGCATTTCCAGCGCGTCGTCGCGGTGAACCAATTCGGCGTGTGGGCCTGCATGAAACATGAGCTGCGCGTGATGCGCGCCCAGGGCTCGGGTGCGATCGTCAACAACTCATCGCTGGGCGGCCTGGTCGGCCTGCCGGGGCGCGCCGCCTACCACGGCACGAAGCACGCCGTGCTGGGCATGACCAAGAGCGCGGGCGTCGAATATGCGCCGCGCGGCATTCGCATCAACGCAATCTGCCCAGGAACCATCGACACCCCCATGGTGCAGGACATGCTCACGGGCCAGGCGGATGCGATGGCGGCCATTCTGAAAGAGCAATCCATCGGCCGCCTGGGCAGCGCTGACGAGGTCGCTGCGGCAGTCCTTTGGCTGTGCAGCCCCGGTGCGAGCTTCGTGGTCGGCGTCGGCCTTCCGGTCGATGGCGGCTTCACGGCGCACTGATGCCCTGACGCATGAATGCCAACACCTCCCGCGCCACGCTCGCCGCAGCGCTGCTGGGCTTCTTCGTCATCACGCTGGACGCGGTGGTGGTCAACGTGGCGCTGCCCACGCTGGGCCGCGACCTGGGCGCGGGAGTGGGCGGGCTGCAATGGGTGGTGGACGGCTACACGCTGATGTTCGGCGCGCTGCTGCTGTCCGCCGGCGCGCTGTCGGACCGCATCGGCGCGCGGCGCGCCTTCGGCCTGGGGCTGGCGGTGTTCGCCGCGGCCTCGGCGGCCTGCGGCGCGGCGCCCACGCTGGCGCTGCTGGTGGCGGCACGGCTGGCACAGGGCGTGGGCGCGGCGGCGATGATGCCCGCCTCCATGGCGCTGCTCCGCCAGGCCTACCCCGACCCCGGCGAGCGCGCACACGCCGTCGCGCTGTGGGCCATGGGCGGCGCGGTGGCGACCACGTCCGGCCCGGTGGTCGGCGGCTGGCTGGCGGCGCTGGACTGGCGCTGGATTTTCTTCATCAACCTGCCCGCCGGACTGCTGGCCTGGGCCTTCCTGGCGCGCACGCCGCCGTCGCCACGCCGGCCCGCGCCCTTCGATGCCGTGGGGCAGGCGGCGGCGGTGGTGGCCATGGGCGCGCTGATCTATGGCGCCATCGAGGCCGGCGCGCAGGGCCTGGGCGCCGCGCCGGTGGGGGCCGCCTTCGCGCTGGCCGCCGTGGCGCTGGCGGTGTTCGCCGGGTCGCAGCGGCGCGGCGCGCACCCCATGGTGCCCGCGGGCCTGCTGGCGCCGCGCAATGCCCGGATCGCCATGGCGGTGGGGTTCACGTTCATGGCGGGCTACTTCGGCCTGCCGTTCGTGGTGAGCCTGTACCTGCAGCAGCAGCGCGGCCTGTCGGCGCCCGCCGCCGGGGCGGCCTTTCTGCCGATGATGCTGGCCGGGCTGGCGCTCACGCCCTTCAGCGCGCGGCTAGCGGCGCGCTTCGGCGCTCGCACGCTGATCGTGACCGGCCTCGCGGCCATGGCGCTGGGGCTGGCCGCCGTGGCGGCGCTGCCGGCCTCGGCGCCGGTGGGCTCGATCGCCGCGCTGATGGTGCTGGTGGGGCTGGCCGGGCCGTTCATCGCGCCGCCGGTGACGGCGGTGCTGCTGTCCAGCGTGCCGGCGGAACTGGCGGGCACGGCCAGCGGCGTCTTCAATACCTACCGGCAGGTGGGCGGCGCGCTGGCGGTGGCCGTGTCCGGCGCGCTGCTGGTGCAGATGCCCAGCTTCATGGCGGGAATGCGGGCCAGCCTGGGGCTGGCCGCGGCCCTCTCCGCGCTGACCGCCGTGGCCGCGCGCGGGCTGCAAGCCCCGCCCGGCGCACGGTGACGCGGTGGCTCAGTGCCCGTGCTCGTGTATGGCCCCGCTCATCACCATCACCAGCACCATGCCCAGCAGCAGGAAGCCTACCTGCACCACCGTCTCGCGCGCGGTCAGGCGGCGCTGGAGTTGCGGGATCAGGTCGGCCAGCGCCACGTAGATGAAGCTGCTGGACGCCACGGCCAGGAAGTACGGCAGCCACTCGTGCAGCCGCCCCACCAGGAAGTAGCCCGCCAGCCCGCCCAGCGCCGTCACCGCGCCCGCGAGCGATACCTTGACCAGCGCCATGCGGCGGCTGGCGCTGGTCTGGCGCAGCACCATCAGGTCGCCCATGTGGTGCGGCACCTCGTGTGCCAGCACCGACACCGCCGCGACGAGGCCCAGCCGCAGGTCGGCCACGAAGGCGGAGGCGATCAGCACGCCGTCGCCGAAGCAGTGCACGCTGTCGCCCGTGAGCACGGCCCAGCCGCCGGTGCGCGGGGCGTGGTGGTGGTCGTGCCCCTGATGGCCATGGTCATGGCCGTGCCCGTGGCCTCCGTGATCGCCGTGGTCGTGGTGGTGCTCGTGCCCGTGGTGCCACAACTCGGCCTTGTCGAGCAGGAAGAAGAACACCACGCCCACTAGCAGCGTGGCGAACAGCGGGTGCGCGTCGGCGGGGCCTTCGAACGCCTCGGGCAGCAGGTGCATGAAGGCGGTGGCGAGCAGCGCGCCCGCCGCCAGGCTCAACAGCTGCTGCGGCCCCACGGCACGGGACGGGTCGCCCAGGCCCGCGCGCATGAGGAAGGCGGCCACCCACACGCTGCCGATGCCGGCGGCCAGGGTGGCGAGGAGGATTGCTATCAAGGTCATAGCTGCTGGCGCTTGCTGCACAAGCGCTGGAAACGAAAAACGCCCCAAAGGGCGCTGGTGGATGGGAAAGCCGTGGGCTACGCCGCGCCGTGCGCCTTGAACCAGGCGAGGCAGCGCTTCCAGCCGTCTTCCGCCGCCGCCTTGACGTAGCTGGGGCGGTAGTCGGCGTGGAAGGCGTGGGGCGCGTCGGGGTAGACCACGAACTCCGAAGCCCTGGCGGCGGGGGAACCGTTCGCCAGGGCCGCTTTCATCTTATCGATCGTGTCAAGGGGGATGCCCGTGTCCGCCCCGCCGTACAGGCCCAGCACGGGCGCCTTCAGGCTGGCGGCCACGTCCACGGGGTGGCGGGGGTTGTTCGCGCTGGCCTGGCCCACCAGGCGGCCGTACCAGGCCACACCCGCCTTCACGGGGCCGTGCGCCGCGTACAGCCAGGTGATGCGCCCGCCCCAGCAGAAGCCGGTGACGGCGACGCGCGCCAGGTCGCCGCCGTGCGCGCCCGCCCAGCGCACCGCGCCGTCCAGGTCGGCCAGGACCTGCGCGTCGGGCACCTTGGAGACCAGTTCGGCCATGAGCTTGGCGATCTCGGTGTAGGTGGAGGCATCGCCCTGGCGCGCGTACAACTGCGGCGCGATGGCCAGGTAGCCCTGCTGCGCGAAGCGGCGGCAGGTGTCGGCGATGTATTCGTGCACGCCAAAAATCTCCTGCACCACCAGCACCACGGGCAGGTTCTTCTTGCCCGCGGGCGCGGCGCGGTAGGCGGGCACGTCGAAGCCGTCCACGGTGTACTTCACCCAGCCCGCGTCCAGCCCCTCGGCGCTGGTGTGGATGGCGTTCTGCGCCATCAGCGGCGCGGCGGCCGCCGCGTAGCCCAGGCCCACGGCGGCCTGCAGCGCGGTGCGGCGCGTGGCCCCCTGTTCGCCGCTGTGGCCGGGCAGCAGGGCGTTGAATTCGGACTTCAGGTCTTCTCGCAACATCAAGGGGCTCCTGGTGAAAAAAAGCAAAGGCGGCAGTTTAGGGGAACCCGCTCCAGCGCGCAGGGGTCAACCCTGCTCCCACCAAGGAGGCCCGTCGTGCACTCTCTGCCCCGCCGGAATCTGCTGCTCGCCACGCTCGGCGGTACCGCGCTGCTCGCCACGGGCTGCGCGACAACTACGGCGCCCCCGCCGCTGGCGCTGGCTGACGCGCCCGACGGCGCCGCGCGCCTGCGCTGGCTGAACCGCGTGACCTGGGGCGCCAGCCCGCAAGACCTGGCACGGCTGCGTGGCGAGGGCCTGCCGCGCTGGTTGGCCGGGCAGTTGCACGCGCCGCCCCGGGGCCAGACTGTCCTGCCACCCGAGGCCCAGGCGCAGATCGCCGCCCTGCGCATCACGCGCGAACCCTTCGTGCCGCTGGTGCTCGCGCTCGAAGACCAGCGCAAGGCCGCCGACGCCCAGCCCGACGAAGACGCCAAGCGCGCCGCGCGCCAGGACTACCAGCGCGCGCTGAACGACCTCGCGCGCGAGACGCGCCAGCGCTTCGTGCTGCGCGCGCTGTACTCGCCCCACCAGCTGCTGGAACAGATGACCTGGTTCTGGGCCAACCACTTCAGCGTGAGCCTGCGCAAGGCCAACCTGCGCGCGCTGCTGGCGGACTACGAGGACACGGCCATCCGCCCCCACGCGCTGGGGCGCTTCCGCGACCTGCTGGGCGCCAACCTGCGCCACCCGGCCATGCTGCGCTACCTGGACAACGCGCAGAACGCCAGCGCCCGCATCAACGAGAACTACGCGCGCGAACTGATGGAACTGCACACCCTGGGCGTGGGCAGCGGCTACACCCAGGCCGACGTGCAGGAGCTGGCGCGCGTGCTCACCGGCGTGGGCGTCAGCTTCCGCCCCCTGGACGAGCCCCCGCGCCTGCGCCCGCAGCTGATGCCCGACTACCGGCGCGACGGCCTGTTCGAGTTCAACCCCGCGCGGCACGACTACGGCCCCAAGACCCTGCTGGGCCAGCCGCTGCACGCGCGCGGCCTGGCCGAGGTGGACGAGGCGCTGGACCGCCTGGCCCACGCCCCCGCCACGGCGCGCCACATCGCCGCCAGGCTCGCCACCCATTTCGTGGCCGACGCGCCGCCGCCCGCGCTGGTGCAGCGCATGGCCGAGCGCTATCAGCACAGCGACGGCCACATCGCCGCCGTGCTGGAGGCGATGTTCACCGCGCCCGAGTTCGCCGCGTCGCTGGGCCGCAAGTTCCGCGACCCGGTGCGCTACGCGCTCGCGGGCGTGCGGCTGGCGTATGGCGAGCGCGTGATCGCCAACCCCACCCCGCTGCTGGGCTGGATCAACCGCATGGGCGAGCCCCTGTACGGCCACGAAACGCCCGACGGCTACCCCCTCACCCAGTCCGCCTGGGCCAGCGCGGGGCAGATGACCACGCGCTTCGAGATCGCCCGCGCGCTCGGCGCCAGCGGCGCGGTGCTGTTCCGCACCAGCCCCGGCGCGCCGCTGGAAAAGCCGCCCTACCCGCCCCTGGCCGCATCGCCCGTGGTGCAGGCCTGGCTGCCCACCCTGGCCCCCGCCACGCGCGCCGCGCTGGCCGAGGCGAAAAACCCGCAGGACTGGAACAGCTACCTGCTCTCATCGCCCGAGATGATGGCGTGCTGAACCACTACTGTTTTCATAGCTGCTAGCGCTTGTCCCTCCTAGGCTAGAGGCCGATTTGACTCCAAAAGGTGCCTTATGCAACGCCGCACACTGCTCCACACCCTGGCCGCGCTGCCGGTGCTCGCCACCCGCGCCTGGGCCGCGCCCACGCAAGGCAACGCCAAGCTGCTCGTCGTCTTCCTGCGCGGCGCCTACGACTGCACCAGCCTGCTCGTGCCCACGGCGCGCGCGCCGCGCGACTTCTACGCCGCCAGCCGCCCGAACATCGCCATCCAGAACCCCTCGCCGCTCGACGCCGACTGGGGCCTGCACCCGGCGGTGGCCGACGCGCTGCTGCCGCTGTACGAGCGCCGGCAACTCGCCTTCCTGCCCTTCGCGGGCATCGACGACCTCTCGCGCAGCCACTTCGAGACGCAGGACGCCATCGAACTCGGCCAGCCCCAGAACGCGCGGCGCGACTACGGCTCGGGCTTTCTGAACCGGCTGGCCGCCGTGCTGGGCGCGCAGGCCTCGCCCATGGCCTTCACCGACCAGATGCCGATCTCGCTGCGCGGCCCGGCCCCCGCCGCCAACATGGCGCTGACGGCAGTGGGCAAGCCCGCCGTGAGCGAGCAGGGCAGCCGCGTCATCACCGGCATGTACCGGGGCACGCCGCTGGCCGCGCCGGTGGCCGAGGGCTTCAGCGTGCGCGGCGAGGTGCTGCGCAGCCTGAACGCCGAGATGCAGGCCGCCAGCCGCAACGCCATGAACACCCGGGGCTTCGAGCAGGTGGCGCGCCGCATGGCCGAACTGATGAAGAGCCGCTTCGACCTGGGCTTCGTCGACGTGGGCGGCTGGGACACGCACGTGGGCCAGGGCAGCGACACCGGCTACCTCGCCAACCGCCTGGCCGAACTGGGCCAGGGCCTAACGGGCTTTGCCGACGCGCTCGGCCCCGAGGCCTGGCGCAACACCGTGGTCGTGGTCGTCAGCGAGTTCGGCCGCACCTTCCGCGAGAACGGCAACCGCGGCACGGACCACGGCCACGGCAGCGTCTACTGGCTCGCGGGCGGCGCGCTGTCGGCCCAGGCGGGCGGGCGCGTGCTGGGTGAGCAGGTGACGCTGTCGCAGGCCACGCTGTTCCAGAACCGCGACTACCCCGTGCTCAACGAATACCGCGCCGTGCTGGGCGGGCTGTTCACGCGGCTGTACGGGCTGTCGCCCGCGCAGGTGGGGCAGGTGTTCGCGGGGGTGAAGCCGGTGGATTTGAAGATTATCTGAGCCGGGCGCGAAGAGATCGTGTTTCCTGTGCCCGAGGCTGCCCGCCCTTTGACTGCGAAAAGTCGGTGCAGTCGGGAGACGCATGCAATAGGCCGACCGGCGCTCCCGCCGTGACCTGAAGCGGGCACACTTCGTAGACGTCGGCCCGGTAGTGCTTGGTCTGCGGATGATTGACACGGTGCATGCTGATCGCGTCGGCATCGTGGTTCACGGCAATGTCGACGTGCCGGCCAATAGCTTGTTCGATGCCGGTCGACGCGCCACCGCCACCGGCAAAAAGATCGATGACCAGCTTGGCCGCAAGCGAGAGGATGAACTGGGGAGTGAGCATCAGCGTTCCATGGGAAAAGACCATGGTCACTTGAGCGTGCCGCCCTGCAAACGTGAAAACGCGTCGCTCCATGCGAGGTAATGACATGGACCGCTGAAAACTCAGGCGGTATCGATATTCACGCAGGCCACGCAGTCAGCCTGTTGGCGAGTCATAGGAAGCCCACGAAGGAGACATTCCAGCAGTACTTGCGTGTGGCGACACACCGGTATTGCTTCGGTCGCCCCGCCGTACTGTTGCCCGCAGTCACGAGCGCTCGATGCCAAGCGCTAGCGAGCGCGTATCGCCAACGAACGATGCTTCGGACGACAGCTTGTGGCCCGAGTGCCTAGATCTCAGCCACCAAGGCCGTGGCCCCTTCTTGCCCTGCAATAGCTCATGCAGTCGTTGCCATTGCGTTTGGGTCAGATCGTGGTAGCTGGGTCCAGACGCCTGCGCAGGGTTCCCCTTGCCCACGTCGTCTCACACCTGCGGCGGCTCGTCCATTGAATGCCAACTCAGTCCAGCGGGTTCGGTGGAGTCGAACCAATTTTCATGGCCCGACCAGATGGAAAACCCTAATTGCCTATTCCTTTACGCATGACAGCATATAAACAGTCAATCAAGATACGTAAATGTTGCGTAAATATTGTAAGTAAAACGACGTTTGTTTTTGGCGCAAATATTTGCCGTGATAGCGCACTTATTTGCGCCTCGTCTCTGTGAACAGCGTGTGTTGTTGAATGGCGGAGTTTCGTGATGGGCGTTGATCGATTATTTGTTGACTTGGCCAATTGTTAGGGTGGTAAGAGGTGCTTCTTTAATATGAAAGGGTTTATAGTGAACAGAAAATCAGTAAATATTGCGTCGGTTTTGATTTCTACTGCTCTTGCGTCGTGCGGTGGCGGGAGTGATCAGCCGACCCTCATGGCGGCTAGCGGTGAAAGTAAATCCAGCACGAAAGAGCAGGAGTCACAATCAAAAATACCGTTGCCCGGAGCGGGCGGGGCTGTTGAGGTTCAAGGTTCCAATCGGAGTACTTTAAATGATGTAAAAGAACTCGCCCAATTGGAAATATATGCAACTAGCATTGCCGGGAATAGCTTGAATGCCTCCAGGCTGAAGAAGATTTCATTCTGCTCGAAAAATGGTTGTTTTGACCAGGTATTAAGCGGCTTGGGCGAGATTAAAGAAATGACGCCAAGTGACGCGCCGGCAAAAATCGCGACGGTATCGTTGCCAGCGATCAAAATTGAAAGGATCATAGTAAGCGCTGATGGGTCGAATGGTAATGCCCGCGTAACAGAGGCAGCGCTAAAAGAGCCAATCGATCTTGTGGATGTGGTCAATCATGCAAAGATATTAATAACGCTCTCGGATAAAAATGCCGCGGGTGAGGCGTATGTGGCGATCGAGAATGCTGCGGGTGTTTATAGCAAGCATGATGCTACCTACTTGTTCTATCATCCGGCAATCGGATTGAATGCGAATATTTCAAATTTGGCGTCAATTTCCATCCCCAAAGGTAGTATTGACGAGCCAGTTATCTTTTCTGTTGCTGCACAGGATATTGGCGAGGATTATCCTCAGGTTGATATTTATCCTTACGTGGCACTAAAAAAGGCAGCGACGATCACTCTTGCGAGGAAATCTCAAAGTAGAGTTGTCAAAAGCTTTGGGCCATTTAATACGCCAAAGCCTAGTTTGCCAAGTGCTAACGCCGGTGCTGCTTCAGTAGCTGGGGTGGCGTCAGGGCCCATATCTGTCGAATTTAATAAAACCGGGCTCTTTAATGAATCCGTTGCAGTTGACGAGCTAAAGAAAGCCAAGAAATCGCTGGAAAAGGCAGCTGGTGCAGATGCCTGTGCGAATTTGCTCTCAGTTCCGGCAAATCAAGCCATTATCAATAATGATATCAATATCACTGGGGCTGTGATTATCAACTGGTGTGTTAATCAAGCTCCAAATGTCCACATAATGCTGGTGGAAGCGAGGGATAGTCGGGAAAAGGTAGAGCTGGCTTATGGTTCGCAGATTGATTTCAAATATTCGCGCGGGAATTTGTTGGCACTCCAGCGAATCTATAAATATAGAAATTTCCAAGTGCTTATAAATGGATTTACTTGGAACTATGATGAGGGTACTGGAACTGATCAGCTTGGAGCTGCCAAAGGATATGCTAAGGGCTGGGATTTCAATGCGAATGCGGGAAGAATAACGATTGGAGAAAATACCCCAGCAGGAAATGCGTATCAACTATGTATTGTTAGAGGGCTAACTTGCACTCATAGCACAGCGACCGATGGAGCAAAACGTATTGTGGATTTTGCGTCCGATCAACAAACCATTAGGTCATGGCAGACCAATTCAAGTATACAAGAATACTGGCCATCGTCTTCGGTTGTGATTAGCTCATCAACATCCATCGTTAACCAAGGAAATTGTGCGTCAGATACCCTTGAAAGTCGTTGGTCTGCATTTGGCTCAACGCCGCAAGGTCGCTTGGTGTTTATGTCGAATACATCCTCGGGAACAACTGATACAGTTGAATTGTGCAAAGTTTTCAAAGCGCTAGGCGTAACAAACGCCATCCGCATGGATGGTGGGCCGAGTGCATCGATGATGATTGACAATGTTCATGTCAATCCGTTGTCTGGTCTGTACCGGATAAAATATGGAGACGCAAGATATATCGCGTATGCCTTTGGTGCCGCTTGGAAAGGATATGGCAGCTACTAAGTTTTTGACGCAGAGAGTGATAGTGCATTCTTTCCCATGAGTGGAAGGATGCACTATGGACCAGGTTCTTCAGATGCCGGGACTGGTGAGCAATTCACAGTCGCGCCGTCACGAATAGAACGCAGGCTCCAATCACGACGGATTTGCAGCGCAACGCTGCATGTGTTGACGTATTGCCTCAAGGGCGGCCACCGTGGTGGGTAGAGTTCGACTTCGGTGACCGCTTGTCTAGTGCATTCTTTTCTCGCCTAAGCTCTTCGCATCGCTGATCGACCAACTTACGTGCGCATGGGCGAGATGAAAGCCAACGGGAGAGCCTGCGGTCGTCGTCCTGCAGCATGCCAGGCGGCCAGCCCGTTCTACATTGGCTTTGCGTCATTTCGTTGCTCGTGCACCGCTGACTGCCAAGGCATCCCCAGCACGCGTTCGATCGCTGCAATTGCCACGCTTCCAGCGACGAGGCCATCTTGGCCCATGTCGAGCGCCCAGTGGTAATCGATGATGGCTTTCCGGATGGCCGCAAGCTGCTGCGCCTCGGACGAAGCTGCATAAGCCTTGATGGCACAGGTGACTTGGGGGAGCACTTCGTTCAGCGCCCAATCGACCCATTCGCCCCGCTGGCCGAACATGATTTCGTCGCCGACTTGGACGGCGCGTCGCTGTTCACCAAGGTGCTGGAGGCGCAGCGGGCCTGAGCCCCTCCTCTTTGGGGTACAACCAGCGGCCTGGATTGATCGAGGAAGCACGATGACAACCACAAGCCACTGGTTCTACTGGGCGCTCCTGTCGGCGGTGTTCGCGGCGCTGACCGCCATTTTTGCCAAGGTGGGCATTCAGGGCGTGGACTCCGACCTCGCCACCCTGGTACGGACGGCGATCATCATCGTCGTCCTGTCGGCCTTCGTGGCCGCCACGGGCAAATGGACGAACCCGTTCACGCTGGCGCCCCGGACCTGGCTCTTCCTCGGGCTGTCGGGCCTGGCGACCGGGGCCTCGTGGGTGTGCTACTTCCGGGCGCTCCAGATCGGCGACGCCTCCAAGGTCGCGCCGGTCGACAAGTTCAGCCTGGTGCTGGTCGCCGTGTTCGCGTTTGCCTTCCTGGGGGAGCGCCCCTCGCTGCGGGAATGGTCGGGCATCGCGCTGGTGGCCGCCGGCGTGCTGGTGCTGGCGCTCAAGCGGTAGCGCGGCCTACTGAGCCTTGCCCGCCCGCAGCCAGCGCCCGCCCAGCTGGTTGACGGCCATGCCCCCCAGCACGGCCAGCGTGCCCGCCCACTGCAGGGACGTGGGCCGCTCGCCCAGCACCAGCATGGCCGACAGCAGCCCCACCACGGGCACCAGCAGCGACAGCGGGGCCACAGTGCTGGCGGCGTGGCGCTGCAGCAGCCGCGTCCACAGGCCGTAGCCCACCATGGTGGACAGCAGCGCCAGATAGGCCACCACGCCCAGTTCGCGCCAGCCCAGGCCCTGCAACTGGCGCTGCAGGGCGTCCACGCCGCCCTCCATCCAGACCGACAGCAACAGCAACGGCACGATGGGGAACAGGCTGCTCCACACGATGAAGGGCAGGGGCTCGTACGGCCCCTGCCGCGCCGCCATGCGCGTGAGCAGGTTGGAGCCCGCCCACATCGCCGCCGCGCCCACGGTGAGCACAAAGCCCGCCAGCGTCATGTCCGCCGCGCCGTCGCCATGGGCCGCGCCGATGAAAACCAGGCCGCCCAGGGCCACGGCCAGGCCCAGCCACTGCCAGCGGTGCGGTTTTTCGCCCAGCAGGGCGGCGGCCAGCAGCATGGTGATGAACGCCTGCGTCTGCAGCACCACCGAGGCCATGCCCGCCGGCATCCCCAGCTTCATGCCCGTGAACAGCAGGCCGAACTGGCCCACGCCCTGCACCAGCCCGTAGGCGGCCAGCAGGCTCCACGGCACATTCTTCGGCGGACGCACGAACAGCACGAACGGCAGCGACGCCGCCACGAAGCGCAGCGCGCACAGCAGCAGGGGCGACAGCGTTTGCAGCCCCCACTTCATGGCGATGAAATTCAGCCCCCAGACCACCACCACGACCAGGGCGCGCAGCCAGTCGGCCCGGCCCATGCCACCGCCCGTTGCAGCGCTCAACTGCCCGCCACCTTCATGCGGTTGACGAGCACCGAGCCCACGGTCTTGGCCCCATAGTTGTAGGCATCGGCCCCCACGGCCTCGATGCCTTTGAACATGGTCTTGAGGTTGCCCGCGATGGTGATCTCGTGCACCGGGTAGGCGATCTCGCCGTTCTCCACCCAGAAGCCGCTCGCGCCGCGCGAGTAGTCGCCGGTCACGTAGTTCACGCCCTGGCCCATGAGCTCGATCACGAACAGGCCGGTGCCGAGCTTTTTCAGCATGGCGTCCAGATCGTCGCCCGGCTGGGTACGGCGCGACGAAAGCACCAGGTTGTGCGAGCCGCCCGCGTTGCCCGTGGTCTTCATGCCCAGCTTGCGCGCCGAGTAGCTGCTGAGGAAATAGCCCTCTACCCGCCCCGCATCCACCACCTTGCGCGCCTGCACGCACACGCCTTCCTCGTCGAACGGCGAACTGCCCTTGCCGCCCAGGACGAACGGGTCTTCGGCCACGTCGATGTGCTTGGGAAAGACGGGCTTGCCCAGCGAGTCGAGCAGAAAACTGCTCTTGCGGTACAGCGCCCCGCCGCTCACGGCCTGCACGAAGGCGCCCAGCAGCCCGGCGGCCAGCGGCGACTCGAACAGCACCGGGCATTCGGTGGTGGCGATCTTGCGGCTGCCCAGGCGGCTCAGCGCGCGCTGGGCGGCATAGCGGCCCACGTCGGCGGGCGCGGCCAGGTCGGCGGCGTTGCGCTGCGAGGTGTACCAGGCGTCGCGCTGCATCTCGGCGTTCTTGCCCGGCAGCGACGCGATGGGCGCCACCGACAGGCTGTGGCGCGAACTCGCATACCCGCCACGAAAGCCGCGCGTGTGCGCGCTGAAGAAATGGCTCTGCTGGGCCGACACGCCCGCGCCTTCGCTGTTGGTGATGCGGCGGTGGGTTTTCAACGCCGCCGCCTCGCATTCGAGCGCGATGCGCGCGGCCTCCTCGCTGTCGATCGCCCAGGGGTGGAACAGCTGCAGATCGCGGTGCGTGTCCTGCGGCGCGATGTCCTCCGCGTCGGGCAGGCCCGCCACCGGGTCTTCGGCGGTGAAGCGCGCGATGTCGTAGGCCGCCTGCACGGTCTGCTCGATGGCGGCCTTGGAAAAATCCGACGTGCTCGCATTGCCGCGCCGCTGCCCCAGGTAGACGGTGATGCCCAGCGACTTGTCGCGGTTGCGCTCCACGGTCTCCAGTTCGCCCTTGCGCACGTTGACCGAAAGGCCGCAGCCCTCGGACGCCTCGGCCCCCGCGTCGGTGGCGCCCAGCTTTTTGGCATGGGCCAGCGCGTGGTCCACCAGGTCTTCAAAGAAAGCGCGGCTGTAGCTGAAGCCGTTGTCAGGAGCGTTTGAATTCATAGCGCCGGCTATGATACTTGCCCCTCTTTTTCGACGGCGCCATGTCCCGCAAACCCAAAAAAGGCTACTACGTCCGCGGCCAATTCGTCGCCGAAGGCAGCGAGCTCGACCTGCAGCTCAAGGCCGAACTCAAAGGCACGTCCGAGGCCAGCAAAACCGACCTCAAGCGCGAAAGCGATGCGCTGCAAAAACTGGGTGAAGAACTGCTCACGCTGCGCGCCGACCTGTTCGAGCGCCTGAGCCTGCCCGAAAAGCTGCAGGAGGCCGTGGCCGAGGCCAAGCGCATCACCAACTTCGAGGGCCGACGCCGCCAGATGCAGTACCTGGGCAAGCTCATGCGCAAGCTCGAAGAGGCCGAGGTCGAAGCCATCGAAGCCGCTCTGGACGAGCAGCGCAACGGCTCCGCCGCCGAAAAACTCGCGCTGCATCTGGCCGAGCAGTGGCGCGACCGGCTGATCGCCGACGACCAGGCGCTGGACGCCTGGCTGGCCGAACACCCCGGCACCGACCTGCAGCAACTGCGCGCCCTGGTCCGCCAGGCGCGCAAGGACGCGCCGCCCGTGGACCGGGCCGCCATCTCGCAAGGGCTGGCCCCGCGCAAGGGCCGCGCCTACCGCGAACTGTTCCAACTGGTGCGCGAGCACATGACCGGAGAGCCCCGCGATGAGTAACACCCTGCCCCCGCCCGAGCCCGTCAAGATCGGCATCGTCTCCATCAGCGACCGCGCGAGCAGCGGCGCCTACGACGACAAGGGCCTGCCCGCGCTGCACGACTGGCTCAAGCGCGCGCTGCACAACCCCATCCAGTTCGAGCCGCGCCTGATTCCCGACGAGCAGGCGCGCATCAGCGCCACGCTGATCGAACTGGTGGATGCCGGCTGCTCCCTGGTGCTGACCACCGGCGGCACCGGCCCCGCGCCGCGCGACGTGACGCCCGAGGCCACGCTGGCCGTGGCCGACAAGGAGATGCCCGGCTTCGGCGAGCAGATGCGCCAGATCAGCCTGGCCTTCGTGCCCACGGCCATCCTGTCGCGCCAAGTGGCCGTCATCCGCGGCCAGAGCCTCATCGTCAACCTGCCGGGCCAGCCCAAGGCCATCGCCGAGACGCTGGAGGGGCTCAAAAACGCGGACGGCACGCAGCGCGTGCCCGGCATCTTCGCCGCCGTGCCCTACTGCATCGACCTGATCGGCGGGCCGTACCTGGAAACGCACGACGCGGTGTGCAAGGCGTTCCGGCCCAGGGATGCGCAGCGGCCTGTGCGGGCGGGCTGATAGTCAAATCAGCTGCCAGCGCTTTCCCATAAAGCGCTGGCAGCTATTGTTTTCGCAGCATTCGCATTCCCGCGCAGGCGGGAATCCAGGTGGCCGCCCGCCTGCGCGGGCACGACGGGGAATCAGCAGCCACTGTTTTGACCGCTCTACGCCCCTTGGGCGGCCACTCCATCAAACCCGCGCAATTCCCCCCACTCCGCCCACGGCGCACGCGGCGTGCGCAGGGTGTTGATGGGCGCGGACTCGTCTTCATACCCCAGCGCCACGCCAAAGGCCACGCGGTAGGTGGCGGGCAGTTGCAGCTCGCGGTGCAGCGTGTCGGCATAGCGCCGCCAGAAGCCCTGCGGGCAGGTGGCCAGGCCGTGCTCCACGGCCAGCAGCATGAACGATTGCAGGTAGATGCCCAGGTCGGCCCACTGCGGCGGGCCCATGCGCTCGTCCACGCAGACGAATACGCCCACGGGCGCGCCGAAGAATTCGGCATTCTTGGCCAGCTGGCGCAGGCGGCCCGCCTTGTCGTCGCGCGGGATGCCGATGGTGCGGTACAGGTCTTCGCCGTTGGCGAAGCGGCGCGTGCGGTAGGGCTCCCACAGGCCAGGCGGGTACGAGAAGTTGTGCGGCCCCTCTTCGGCCTCGGCCTGGGCCACGGCGGCCAGCAAGGCGGCCAGCGGCTCGCCCGCCAGCGCCACCACGCGCCAGGGCTGCATGTTGCCGCCCGATGCGGCCTGGGCCGCGTCCTGCAGCAGGGTCTGCACCAGCGCCGCGGGCGGCACGCGCTCCTGGAAGGCGCGCACCGAGCGGCGCGCGGACAGGGCTTGCTTCACGTCCATGGGGTTCTCTTCACTTGCCGATGATTTCGTTGAGCTTGGCGGCCTCGAAGCATTCCTTGGTGGCGGCGTCGCCGGGCACGCAGTCGCTGGTTTTCTGCGCGGCGGAAAGTTTTTCGATGGCCTGCCAGAGCAGCGCGATCTGGTGTTCCTGCGTGCCCGCGTTGTCGATCAGGCCGCGCATGGCCTGGGTCAGCGGGTCGTCCTGCTGCTGCTCGATGCCATAGGCGCTGAACGTGCCGGGCTTGGCGGTCTCGGTCACGTCGGCGCTGGCCCCGTCCTTCGAGGGGATGATGCGCGCCGGAATGCCCACCGCCGTGGCGCCCGCGGGCACGGGCTTGATGACCACGGCGTTGCTGCCGATCTTGGCGCCGTCGCCCACCTCGAAGCCGCCGAGCACCTTGGCGCCCGCGCTGACGACCACATTCCGGCCCAACGTGGGGTGGCGCTTGGTGCCCTTGTAGAGCGAGGTGCCGCCCAGCGTCACGCCCTGGTAGATGGTGCAGCCGTCGCCGATCTCGGCGGTTTCGCCGACCACCACGCCCATGGCGTGGTCGAAGAACACGCGCTCGCCGATCTTCGCGCCGGGGTGGATCTCGATGCCCGTGGCCCAGCGCGCCCCGTGCGAGATGAAGCGGCCCAGCCACTTGAAGCCGTGGTTCCAGCACCAGTGCGCGGGCCGGTGCAGCCAGAGGGCGTGCAGGCCGGGGTAGCAGGTGATCACTTCCCACGTGCTGCGCGCGGCGGGGTCGCGGTCGAGGACGCACTGGATGTCGGAGCGCAGGCGGGCAAACATAGGCGTGGGAGTCTATAGCTTTGTACCGCTAGCCTTGAGCATGGCCTTGGCGACACCGCGCAGGATGTGGATTTCCTCGGGGGTGGGTTGCGCGCGGTTGAAAAGCTGGTTCAAGCGCGGCATGAGCTTCTTGGGCGCGGCGGGGTCGAGGAAGCCGATGGCCGCGAGCGCCTGCTCCCAGTGCGCGAGCATCCCGGCCACCTGGGCGGCGTCGGCGCGGTCGGGCGCGGGCGCTTCAGGCACCCCGAAGCCGCCCAGCGCCTGCCGCCATTCGTAGGCGATGACCTGGATGGCCGCGCCCAGGTTGAGCGAGCCGAAGCCCGGGTTGGTGGGGATGGAAAGGGCCACGTTGCAGCGGTACACGTCCTCGTTCGCCATGCCGAAGCGCTCGGAGCCGAACAGGAAGGCCACGCCCGCCTCGGGCGCGGTTTTTTCAGCCAAATCGGCCTCCAGCCCAGGAGGGACGTGCGCTAGCAGCTCTCCTTTCAATAGCATATCGAAGTGCGCGCGCGGCGTGCGTGTGGGCGGGCCGAAGTCGCGCGGCGTCATGGCGGTGGCGCACAGGTGGGTCATGCCGTCCAGCGCCTCGTCCAGCGTTTCGACGATGCGCGCGTTGTGCAGCACGTCCAGGGCGCCGCTGGCGCGCTGGATGGTTTCCTCGCGCCGCAGCACGTTGGGCCAGCGTGGGGCCACCAGCACGAGGTCGTCGAAGCCCATGGTCTTCAGGGCGCGGGCCGCCGCCCCTACGTTGCCGGCGTGGCTGGTCTGTATCAGGATGAATCGCGTGCGCATGGGGCGGCATTGTCTCCTGTTGTAAAACCAGTGCACGCCGCCGGCGCCCGCCTCGTTGAAGGCAGCAGTGTTCAACGACAACAGGCAGAAACCCATGCACTCTCGACTCCCCCGCCGCCAATGGCTGCTGCTGGCCCCGGCGCTGCTCGCCGCGGTGGCCGCCCATGCCCAGTCCTGGCAAGGCGGCCGCGACGACGAGGGCTACTTCCAGGTCACCCGCGCCACCTTCGGCACGCAGCGCCGCACCATCGACGTGACCGAGCGCGTGCTGCGCCTGGTCACGCGCGACCGGCCTTTCGTGGTGGCCCCCGACACCCTGCGCGCCGACCCAGCCCCCGGCCGCCCGAAGACGCTGTGGATCGAGGCCCAGAGCCGGCGCGGCCAGATGCGCACCTTTGCATTCCACGAGGGCGAGATGGTGGACGGCGCGCGCTTCCGTGGCTTTGGCGACCGCCCGCCGCCGCCCGGCTACCCGCAGCAAGAGGGCTACCCCCCGCAAGGCGGCTACCCCCAGCCCCCTGCCCCTGCATGGGAGCAGATCGAGCAGGCCACCTACGGCAACGAGCGCGCGGCCTACGGCGTGGAGTCGCGCCTGCGCCAGCTCCTGCAACTGGGGCGCGGCTTCCAGGTGGGCCCGCACACGTTCGGGGGCGACCCAGCCCCGGGGCAGTACAAGGTGCTGCGCGTGCGCCTGTACGGCGGGCGCGTGATGGAGTTCCCGGAAGGCAGCTGGGTGGACCCGGCGCAGATGGCGGGCGGCGGCTACCCGCGCTGACGCGGAACGAGGGCGGCGGATGTTCGTGTAGCATTCGCGCCCCTTTTCCGCCGCCATGCCCCAGATCTCCGTTCACCACCTGCGCAAGACCCACCGCATCCACGAGCGCGACCCCGGCGTGCTCGGCGCGCTGCGCGTGCAGCGCCTGCCGCTGGCGCAGCTGCTCGCCACCGCGCCCCACGCATCACCGCCCTTCGCCGCGCTGACCTATGGCGTGGCGGGCCATGAACCCTGGATGACGGGCGTCAACGCCCACGTGCTGCTGGAGCGCGAACCCCTGGCCGACCTCTGGCAGGCCGGGCCGGTGGTGCAATCGGGCACCACGGGCGTCGTGCGCTGGCGCACGGACGGGCACTGGCTGCTCGGCGTCGTCGACCTCGGCGAAGCCGACGAGGCTGGCGGCCTGGAGCCGCTGGCGCGCCGCGCCTACGGCAACGTGTTCGATGCCATGCGCCAGACCGGCTGCATGAACCTGCTGCGCCTCTGGAACTACCTGCCGCGCATCAACGCCGACGGCGGTGGACTGGAGCGCTACCGCCAGTTCAACGCCGGCCGGCAGCAGGCGTTTCTCGACGCCGGCCAGGCCGCTTTCGATGGCGCACCGGCGGCCTGCGCCCTGGGCCTGCGCGCAGGCGGGTTGTGCGTGCGCTTCCTGGCCGGGCGCGTGGCGCCGCTGCCGGTCGAAAATCCGCGCCAGGTGTCGGCCTACCGCTACCCCGAGCGCTACGGCCCGCGCGCGCCCACTTTCTCGCGCGCCGCGCTGGCGCCGCTGGGCGGCGGCGAGGTGGCGCTCTTCGTGTCGGGCACGGCCAGCATCGTGGGCCACGAGACCGTGCACCCGGGCGACGTGCGGGCGCAGGTGGCCGAGACGCTGGCCAACCTGCACACCGTGATCGGCGAGGCGGCCCGGCGCACCACCGCCGCGTTCACGCTGGCGGACACCGAGCCCGTGGTCTACGTCCGCCATCCCGCCGACGCGCCGGGCATCCGCGCGCAGCTGGCGGCGGCCCTGGGCGAATCGTCGCGCTTCATGCGCCAGGCGGTGTTCCTGGAGGCCGACATCTGCCGCGCCGACCTGCTGGTCGAGATCGAGACCCACGCCACGGCCGCGGGGAGCCTGATCGCACCATGATGCGTGCGCCGGTCCGGCCCGAGGTACAGGGCGGATGGACTCGCCCGCCCTGTTCGCCCGCCTCGACCGGCGGCTGGAGCAGCGCGCAAAGGCCGTCCAAAGCTAAAATGCCGCCTTTGCGCGCCCGCATCGCCGGGCTGCCCTTCCTGCTCCTCCCTCACAATCCATGTCGTCTTCCCTGCACCCCATGCTCAACGTGGCCATCAAGGCCGCACGCGCCGCCGGCGCCATCATCAACCGCGCCGCGCTCGACGTCGAATCGGTGCGCATCTCGCAAAAGCAGGTAAACGACTTCGTGACCGAGGTGGACCACGCCTCGGAGCAGGCCATCATCGACACGCTGCTCACCGCCTACCCCGGCCACGGCATCCTCGGCGAGGAAAGCGGCCGCCAGCATGGCGCCAAGGACTCCGACTACCTCTGGATCATCGACCCGCTCGACGGCACCACCAACTTCATCCATGGCTTTCCGGTCTACTGCGTGAGCATCGCCCTCGCGGTCAAGGGCAAGATCGAGCAGGCCGTGATCTACGACCCCACGCGCAACGACCTGTTCACTGCCACGCGCGGGCGCGGCGCCTTCCTGAACGAGCGCCGCATCCGCGTGGCCAAGCGCACGCGGCTCAAGGAATGCCTGGTGTCCACCGGCTTCCCGTTCCGCCCCGGCGACAACCTCAAGCTCTACCTGGGCCTGATGGGCGACGTGATGCAGCGCACCGCCGGCCTGCGCCGCCCCGGCGCCGCCGCGCTGGACCTGGCCTACGTGGCCGCGGGCTTCACCGATGCGTTCTTCGAGACCGGCCTGTCGATCTGGGACGTGGCCGCGGGCTCGCTGCTGGTCACCGAGGCGGGCGGCCTGGTGGGCAACTTCACGGGCGAGGCCGACTTCCTGGAGCAGCGCGAGTGCATGGCGGGCAACCCGCGCATCTACGGCCAACTGGTGCCGCTGCTCACGCGCTACAGCAAGTTCGCCAGCGCGGGCGACAAGGCCGCCGTGCGGCAGGAACTGGCACTGACCGGCGGCAGCGCGCAGGAACCCATGGTGGACATGGATGCCGCGCCCGCCGATAGCGCTGTCGGCAGCGATGGCGGAGACGGCGGCAGCGGCGAGTAACCCCTTCCCGGATGCAAACCATGACACAGCCCCTTGCCCGATTCTTCCGGCGCAGCGCCGCCACCGCCCTGCTCGCCCTGGCGGGCCACGCCGCCTTCGCCGCGCTGCCCGTGGGCGCCACGGCGCCGGACTTCCAGCTCCAGGGCGCGCTGGGCGGCAAGCCGCTGACCTTTTCGCTGGCGCAGGCACTGCGCCAAGGGCCGGTGGTGCTCTACTTCTTCCCGGCGGCGTTCACCACGGGCTGCACCATCGAGGCCCACGAATTCGCCGAAGCCACTGACACCTTCCGCCAGCTGGGCGCCACGGTGGTCGGCGTCACCGCGGGCAACATCGACCGCGTGGCCGAGTTCTCGCAAGTGGAATGCCGCGACAAGTTCGCGGTGGCCGCCGACCCGGGAGCCAAGGTCGCCGAACGGTACGACGCCCGCCTCGCGACCCGGGGCGGGGCCGCCCTGTCCAACCGTACCTCCTTCGTGATCGCGCCCAACGGCAAGATCCTGCTGAGCTACACCGACGACGCTCCCGAAGCGCACATCCAGAAAGCCCTGCAGGCCGTCAAGGCCTGGCGCGCCAGCGGGAAGTGACACGCCCTACGCCTGCCGGATCCGCTCCAGCCCCTGCCGGTAGGTGGTCACCTCGAATTCGGGAAAGCGGCGCTTGAACTTCGCCGAATCGAAGAGGTTGTCCTGCCCATAGCGGGGCAGCAGTTCCTTGATCTCGCCAACCTGCTTCGAGAACAGGCCCGCGGCGGCCAAAACCCATGGGCCGATGACGGTGTAGGCAGGCTCCCGTCCAAAGACCTCGCAGGCCATGGCGACGAACTCCTTGTACGTGGGGCGGTCATCGCAGCACGGCAGGTGCCAGGTCTGCCCGAAGGCATCCGGCGCATTGCCCAGGGCCGCCAGCGCGCGGCTCGCGTCGGGCGTCCAGATGAGCGTTCTGCGCGTATCGTCGCGCACCGGCACGAGCGGCTTCTTGCCGGCCTGGAGCTTTTCGATGACCAGCGCGTTGGTGAAGCTCTGCGTCTTGCCCGGGCCATAGAACTCGGGCGCCCGGCCGATGAGCACGGGCATCTCGCCCCGCGCCATCTCCTCGAGCACCATGGACGCCATCGCCGCGCGCACCTTGCCCTTGCGGCCCACCGGGGCGAAGGGCGTGTCCTCGGTCTGCAGCCGGTCGTCCTGCGGGTACATGTAGGTGTTGTCGAAATAGGCAAAGCGGGCGCCCGCCGCGCGGCAGGCGTCCAGCGCGTTTTTCAGCATCGTGGGGAACTGCGCTTCCCACAGCTGCGTGTCCGGCGGCAGGCCCGCGGTGAAATACACCACGCTGCTGCCCTTGACGGCCTCGGCGGTCTGCCGCGCGTCCAGCAGGTTGGCGGGCACCAGAACGTCCGCCGCGTCGACTTTGCGCGGGGTGCGGCTCACGAGCCGCAGGTCGCCCGTGTAGTTGCGCCGCAATTCCTTTGCGAGTTCCATGGCGATCTGCCCGTTCGCGCCCAATATCGTCTGCATTCCGGCTCCTTGGATAAGTGATTGGCACCAGCTTAACCTTGAAGTCAAGTTCAATGTCAAACTATGCATCCACTCGGAGCACCGTAAACATGAAAATCGGAGAACTCGCACAGCGCACCGGCCTGGCCACCTCGCGCATCCGCTTCTACGAACGCATCGGCCTGCTCAAGGCGGTCGAGCGCCAGGCCAACGGCTACCGCAGCTATCCCGCCGACGCGGTCTTGGCGCTCCAGTTGATCACCGCCGGGCAGCGCGCGGGCTTCAGCCTGGACGAACTGCGCACGCTGCTGCCCGGCGACCTCGCCAGTTGGGAGCATGACGCCCTGCTCGACACGCTGCGCCGCAAGGTGCAGGACATCGAGGCGCTGCAGGCGCAACTCGCGCAAAGCAAGGCCCATCTGGCCGAACTGATGGCGCAGATCGAAGCCAGGCCCCAGGACATGGATTGCGCCGCCAACGCCCGGCGCGTGCTGACCGGAATGCGGCTGGCGGAGGCTGGCCCTGCGGCCCCGGCCCCGGCGGCAAAGGCGGGCCGCCGCGGCACAGGCATCCCGCCAGCGCAGCCCGCTTGACATTGAAGTCACGTTCAACGTTAGAGTCCGTCCGCCGATTTCCACAGAAAGGTCGTAAAGGACATGGCCAAGCGAATACTCCACGCCGTCACCAACGTCGCCCACTATGCCGACCCCTCCGAGCCGACCGGACTGTGGCTGTCGGAGTTGACCCATGCCTGGCAGGTTTTCGCCGCCAAGGGGTACGAGCAGCGCATCGTGAGCCCGCAAGGCGGTGCGGCGCCCCTCGAACCCCGTTCGCTGAAGTGGCCAAACGCCGACGCCACCGCGAAGGCATGGCTGGCCGATGAATCATGCCGGGCGTTGCTGGCGCACACCGCCCACCCCGACGCAATCGATCCTGCGGACTTCGATGCGATCTATTTCACGGGCGGCCATGCCGTCATGTGGGACTTTCCCGATAGCGAGGGGCTGCAGCGGATCACGCGCGGCATCCATGAGCGCGGCGGCATCGTCTCGTCCGTATGCCACGGCTACTGCGGTTTGCTGAACACCCGGCTGTCGGATGGCTCGCTCCTGGTGGCCGGGCGGCGGCTCACCGGCTTTAGCTGGGCGGAGGAGGTACTGGCCGGCGTGGCCAGGAAGATGCCCTACAACGCGGAACAGGAGATGAAGCGGCGCGGCGCGCTCTACGAGAAAGCCTTGCTGCCCTTCGTCTCCAACGTGGTGGTCGATGGGCGGCTGGTGACGGGCCAGAATCCCCAGTCGGCCCAGGCGACCGCGCAGCGGGTGGCGGCGTTGCTGTAACGGCTGCCCGGAATTCGGGGACCCGCGCGCCGTTGGCACAACAAAAAACCCGGCCTGGTTTCCCAGCCGGGTTTTTTGTTGTGCGGAAAAAGTGGCTTACTTCTTTTCGGCGGCGGACTTGGCGGCATCGGCGGCTGCGTCGGCAGCGCTCTTGGCGGCGTCGGCGGCAGCGCCTGCGGCGGAAGCAGCGTCGGCGGCGGCGGGAGCGGCAGCAGCCGAGGCGGCGTCAGCGGCGGCGGAAGCAGCGTCAGCGGGCGCAGCGGCCGGTGCGGGAGCCGGAGCTTCCACGGGAGCGGGTGCCGGTGCGGGAGCTTCTTCCTTCTTGCCGCAGGCAACGAGGGCGGCGGTAGCGATCAGAGTAGCCAGGACGAGAGAATTCTTCATGGTTCAGGTTCCTTGTTGGGACAGATGGATGACTTGACTCAGCCTTCGATTATAGGAAGTTTCGTCAATAGTGACTAACACCGATGCACTTCCACCGTTCCCTTGGCGCAACGACTTACAAACGAATACGCCCACCGTATTAAAGGTTTACCACCGTCAGGAGTGCGCCCAGCCCGCGTCACACCACTCGGCCAGCAGGGCCAGCGCATCGTCGCTCGCGCGCGCGAGGTCTGCGCCGTGCAAGGCCCGTTCGTCGGCCAGGCGGCGCATGAGGGCGGCGTCGCGGCCCGCGGCGCGGTAGCTTTCGCCGTTGATGAAGATGTGGCGCTCGTCGTACATCATGCGCGTGCGGCGGTCGAGTTGCACGCGCTCCATCATGGGGGCACTGTCGGCGGGCTCGAACCACACGCCGGGCTTGGGCTCGGTCAGCGCTTCGCCCAGGGCGCGCTCCAACGCCAGGGGCTCGGCCAGCGCGCGTTGCAGGGCATCGCGGGCAAAGTCTTGCAGCGCGGCGGGAATGGCGCCGGGCTGGGCCACGGCCTCCTGCTTCGGGTCGCGGTACAGCGCGGGGGCTTGCGCCTCGTCGTCTTCATCCGACAGGCGCAGCAGCAGTTCACGCGCCAGTTCGCCCCGCGCGGGGGCGCGAAAGCCGATGGAGCAGGTCATGCATTCGCCCTCGGCAATGCCGTCGTGCGCCCAGCGCGGGGGCAGGTAGAGCATGTCGCCGGGCTCCAGCACGAATTCTTCCTCGGGCTCGAAGCGGGCCAGGATCTTGAGCGGCACGCCTTCCTGCAAGTCCAGGTTCTTTTGCCGCCCGATGCGCCAGCGCCGCTTGCCGTGGGCTTGCAGCAGGAACACGTCGTAGCTGTCGAAGTGCGGGCCCACGCCGCCGCCGTCCCTGGCGTAGCTGATCATCAGGTCGTCCAGCCGCGCATCGGGCACGAAGCGGAACTGCCGCAGCAGCGCGTGCGCGGCGTCGTCGTGCAAGTCCACGCCCTGCACCAGCAGGGTCCAGCCGGGTGTTTGCAAGGGCGGCAAGGCGCGGCGCGCAAAGGGGCCGTGGCGCAGGGTCCAGCCATCGTTCTGGCGCTGGATGAGGCGCGATTCCACGCCCTCCTGCCCCGCCAGGGCAAAGAGTTCGGCGCGCGGAACGGGGGCGGAGAAATCGGGAATCGCCTGGCGCACGAGCAGCGGTTTCTTGTGCCAGTGGCGGCGCATGAACTGCGCGGGCGTGAGGCCGCCGAGCAGGCGGCAGGGGTGGTCGGTCTTCATGCTGCGACAATTGTCGTATGGAAATCAAAGAGCAATGCGTGGTCGCGCTGACCTGGGTTTTGAAGGATTCGCTGGGCGAGGAACTGGACGTTCTGGACACGCCGGTGGAGTTTCTGGTGGGCGGCGACGACCTGCTGGCGCGCATCGACGAGGCGCTGCGCGGCCATGCCGTGGGCGACAAGCTGTCGCTGAACCTGGAGCCCGAAGAGGCGTTTGGCGACTACCAGGATCAGCTCATTTTCCTGGAGCCGCGCGCACTGTTCCCCGAGGAACTGGAGGAAGGCATGACCTTCGAGGGCCACGCCCTGCCCGAGGGCTGCAACCCCACGGCGCCGCGCGATGCGCTGTACACCGTGACCGACATCTACCCCGAGCACGTGGTGCTGGACGGCAACCACCCGCTGGCGGGCATAGGGCTGCGCCTCGCGCTCACCGTGCATGGCGTGCGCGAGGCGACGGAAGAAGAAATTGGCCGGGGTACGGCCGGTACGGGCTTTTTCCGCGTGCAGCCGCAGGCCCCCGGCAATGGCCTGCTGCACTGATTTCCGATTACATGCGCGAGATTTGCCCGTTGTACATGCGCACGCGCTCGCCGATACGCAGGTCGCCGGGCGACTGCACGTCGTAGGCGCGCATTCCGCCCTGATCGAGCTGGATGGTGATGCGGTAGCTCTGCGCATAACCCTGGCTGGTCCGCCCTTCGATGGCGTTGCCCGCCACGGCGCCGCCGATCACGCCCGCGGCAGTGGCGGCGGCGCGGCCCGAGCCCCGGCCGATCTGGTTGCCCAGCAGGCCGCCCACCACGGCGCCCAGCACCGCGCCGCCGCCCGAGGTCTGGCCGCCCACGGGCACTTGCATGGCCTCGATGTTGGCGATGCGGCCGTATTCGGTGCCCGCCTGCTCGTAGTAGCCGCCCTGCTGATAGCCCGGTTGCTGATAACCGCCCTGCTGGTAGCCAGGCTGCTGGTACACCGGCTGTTGCTGCTGGTAGGCCGGCTGCTGGTACACGGGCTGCCGCGCAGGCGCCACCACGCAGCCCGCGAGCAGGCTGCCGAGAACGAGAGTGGACACAGCCGTTGCGCTGCGCTGGAAGGTGATCATGGTTTTGCTCCTGGACAAGGAATGTTTGCGCTGCATTGCAGCACAACTGCGGGGCGGGTAGCGCCGGAACGCCGCCATCGCGGGGGTCGGACGGCTCCTACGTCTTGCCGGTCGAGCCGTAGCCGCCCTCGCCGCGCTCGCTGGCGGGGAATTCGCTCACCACGTTGAACTGCGCCTGCACCACGGGCACGATGACCAGTTGCGCCAGCCGTTCCATGGGGTTGAGCGTGAAGGCGGTGGGGCTGCGATTCCAGGCGCTGACCATGAGCTGGCCCTGGTAGTCGCTGTCGATCAGCCCCACGAGGTTGCCCAGCACGATGCCGTGCTTGTGGCCCAGGCCCGAGCGCGGCAGGATCAGCGCGGCGTAGCCCGGATCTTTGAGGTAGATGGCGATGCCCGTGGGCACGAGCTGCCAGGCGCCGGGCTCCAGCACCAGCGGCGCGTCGAGGCAGGCGCGCAGGTCCAGGCCCGCGCTGCCGGGCGTGGCGTAGGCGGGGAGCTGATCCGCCATGCGCGGATCGAGCACTTTCACGTCGACTTTCATGCGGTCTTTCGGAGGCGTTGCGCGATCTCGGCCACGAGTTGCCGGGCCAGTTCGCGCTTGGAAGCGTGGGGCAGCTCACGGTGCCCCTGTTCGTCGACGAGCAGCAGCGCGTTGTCGTCCTGCCCGAAGGTGGCCGGGCCGATGTTGCCCACCAGCAGCGGCACGCCCTTGCGCGCGCGCTTGGCCTGGGCGTTGGCGAGCAGGTCGTGGCTTTCCGCCGCGAAGCCCACGCAGTACAGCGTGCCGGCGCGCGCGCGCTCGGACTGGGCCACGCGGGCGAGGATGTCAGGGTTTTCGACGAAGGCGAGCTGTGGCGTCTGGCCCGAGCCGTCCTTCTTGATCTTCTGCGTGGACGGCGCGGCGGGCCGCCAGTCTGCCACCGCCGCCGTTGCTATGAAAACAGAAGCTGCCTGCGCTTGTCCCTCCACGGCTAGCAGCATATTTTGTGCTGAATCGACATTGATGCGCCGCACGCCGCGCGGCGTGGGCAGGTGCACGGGGCCAGCCACCAGCGTGACCTCGGCGCCCGCCTCGCGCGCGGCGCGGGCGATGGCGAAGCCCATCTTGCCACTGGATAAGTTGGTGATGCCGCGCACCGGGTCGATCGCCTCGAACGTCGGCCCGGCGGTGACCAGCACCTGCTGGCCTGCCAGCGTCTTGGGCG
Source organism: Acidovorax sp. (assembly GCA_047601665.1). GTDB lineage: Bacteria > Pseudomonadota > Gammaproteobacteria > Burkholderiales > Burkholderiaceae_C > JASGIT01. Next base: position 2,681,742 of record JASGIT010000001.1, on the reverse strand, counting down.
CGAAGAAGGCGATCACCTCCTCCAGCAGTTCCGCGGGTTCCAGCATCCGGCCGTCGCCGGTTTCGCCGCAGGCCTGGTCGCCGTTGCCCACGCCCAGCACCACGGCCCCGTCCTGCGCCACCTGGGCCAGGTTGCGCTGCGTGGCGGGGTGGGCCCACATCTCGCGGTTCATGGCGGGGGCCAGCAGCAGCGGCACGCGGTCGATGGGGCGGGCCAGGCACAGCAGGCTCAGCAGCTCGTCCGCCCGGCCCTGCGCCAGCCGCGCGACGAAGTCCGCGCTGCACGGCGCGATCAGCACCGCGTCGGCCTCGCGGCTCAGGTTGATGTGGGGCATGTTGTTGGGCTCGCGCGCGTCCCACTGCGAGCCGTAGACCGCGCGGCCCGACAGGGCCTGCATGGTCACGGGCGTGATGAACTGCGCGGCCGCCTCGGTCATCACCACCTGCACGGTGGCCCCGGCCTTGATGAGTTGCCGGCACAGATCGGCGGATTTGTAGCAAGCCACGCCGCCGGAGAGGCCCAGGACGATGTGTTTGCCTTCAAGCTCTTTTGACATGGAGCGGGAATGTAGCAAAAGGGCGGCTCGTATAATTTCCCATTACCACCACTAGAAACGACATGACCAAGTTCGTCTTTGTCACCGGCGGCGTGGTGTCTTCCCTGGGCAAGGGAATCGCCTCCGCCTCGCTGGCCGCGATCCTCGAATCGCGCGGCCTCAAAGTCACCCTCATCAAGCTCGACCCGTACATCAACGTCGATCCGGGCACCATGTCGCCCTTCCAGCACGGCGAGGTCTTCGTGACCGACGACGGCGCCGAGACGGACCTGGACCTGGGCCACTACGAGCGCTTCATCGAAACGCGCATGAGGCAGGCCAACAACTTCACCACGGGCCGCATCTACCAGAGCGTGCTGGAGAAGGAGCGGCGCGGCGATTACCTCGGCAAGACGGTGCAGGTGATTCCGCACGTCACCAACGAAATCCAGGAGTTCATCAAACGCGGCGCGGGCATCGACTCGGCGGACGCGGTGGACGTGGCCATCGTCGAGATCGGCGGCACGGTGGGCGACATCGAGTCGCTGCCCTTCCTGGAGGCCGTGCGCCAGCTGGCGCTCAAGCGCGGCCCGAACAACTCGGCCTTCGTGCACCTGACCTACCTGCCCTGGATTGCCACGGCGGGCGAGCTCAAGACCAAGCCGACCCAGCACACGGTGCAGAAGCTGCGCGAGATCGGCATCCAGCCCGACGCGCTGCTGTGCCGCGCCGACCGCCGCATTCCCGAGGAGGAGCGCGAAAAGATCTCGCTGTTCACCAACGTGCCCGAGTGGGGCGTGATCAGCATGTGGGACGTGGACACCATCTACAAGGTGCCGCGCATGTTGCACGAGCAGGGCCTGGACGGCCTGATCTGCGACAAGCTGCGCCTGAACACCAAGCCCACCAGCCTCAAGCGCTGGGACGAACTGGTGCACGAGACCGAGCACCCGCAGGGCGAGGTGCGCATCGCCATGGTGGGCAAGTACGTGGACCTGTCGGACAGCTACAAGTCCGTGAACGAGGCGCTGCGCCACGCGGGAATGCGCAACCACGTGCGCGTGAAGATCGACCACATCGACTCCGAGACCGTGGAAGGCCACGCCGAGCAGAAGCTGGCCGCCTACGACGCCATCCTGGTGCCCGGCGGCTTCGGCTCGCGCGGGGTGGAGGGCAAGATCAGCACCGCCCGCTTCGCGCGCGAGCACAAGGTGCCGTACCTGGGCATCTGCCTCGGGATGCAGGTGGCCACCATCGAATACGCGCGCCACGTGGCGGGCCTCGCGGGCGCGAACAGCACCGAGTTCGACCCGCACTGCAAGCACCCGGTCATCGCCCTCATCACCGAGTGGAAGGACGCGGACGGCACCATCAAGACGCGCGACGCCCACTCCGACCTGGGCGGCACCATGCGCCTGGGCGCGCAAAGCTCCGACGTGCAGCCCGGCACGCTGGCGCACAGCATCTACGGCGACGTGGTGACCGAGCGCCACCGCCACCGCTACGAAGCCAACACCCAGTACCTCGACGATTTGCGCAAGGCGGGCCTGGTGATCTCCGCGCTCACGCAGCGCGAGCACCTGACCGAGATCGTCGAACTGCCGCAGGACGTGCACCCCTGGTTCATCGGCGTGCAGTTCCACCCCGAATTCAAGTCCACGCCTTGGGCCGGGCACCCGCTGTTCAACGCCTTCGTGAAGGCCGCGATCGCGCACCAGAAGAAAGCAGGCAAGCCATGAAACTCTGCGGTTTTGACGTGGGCCTCGACCAGCGCTTCTTCCTGATCGCCGGCCCGTGCGTGATCGAGTCCGAAGCCTTGCAGATGGACGTGGCCGGGCAGCTCAAGGAGATCACGGGCAGCCTCGGCATTCCGTTCATCTTCAAGAGCAGCTTCGACAAGGCCAACCGCTCCAGCGGCACGAGCTTTCGCGGGCCGGGGCGCGAGAAGGGCCTGGACATCCTCGCCAAGATCCGCCGCGAACTGAACGTGCCAGTGCTGACCGACGTGCACACCGAGGACGACATCGCCGTGGCCGCCCAGGTGGTGGACGTGCTGCAGACCCCGGCCTTCCTGTGCCGCCAGACCGACTTCATCCGCGCCGCCGCCCAGTCGGGCAAGCCGGTGAACATCAAGAAAGGCCAGTTCCTCGCGCCGCACGACATGAAGAACGTGATCGACAAGGCCCGCGTCGCCGCCAAGGAGGCCGGCCTGCCGGAAGACAGCTTCATGGCCTGCGAGCGCGGCGCGAGCTTCGGCTACAACAACCTCGTCAGCGACATGCGTGGCCTGGCCATCATGCGCGAGACCGGCGCGCCCGTGGTGTTCGACGCCACGCACAGCGTGCAGCTGCCCGGCGGCCAGGGCACCAGCAGCGGCGGCCAGCGCGAGATGGTGCCCGTACTGGCCCGCGCCGCCGTGGCCGTGGGCGTGGCGGGCCTGTTCATGGAAACCCACCCCGACCCCGCCAAGGCCCTGAGCGACGGCCCCAACGCCGTGCCGCTCAGGCACATGAAGGCGCTGCTCGAAACCCTGGTGGCGCTGGACGGCGTGACCAAGCAGAACGGCTTTCTCGAAAACCGCTTCAACGCATGAGCCTGCCGCCGCCCCGCCCTGAAGCCATCGCCGGCGCCGTGCGCCGCGCGCTGCCCGAGGCGCGCGCGGCGTGGCTGTTCGGCAGCGCGGCGCAAGGGCGGTTCCGGCCCGGCAGCGACATCGACATCGCGTTCGACGTGCCGCAGCCGCTGCCCCCCCTGCGCCAATGGGAGGCGCAGGAAGCGCTGGCCCAGGCCTGGAACCTGGACGTGGATTTGCTGGACTTTCGCCGCATTTCCACGGTGATGCAGTACCAGGTGCTGGCCACCGGGCAACTGCTGTTCAGCCTGGAGCCTGCCGCCACCAGCGGCTACTGCGGCTTCGTGCTGAACGAGTACCAGCGCATCCAGTCGTGGCGCAGGCCGATGGCGCGGCAGCTCGCGCAGCGGCTGCTGCGGGCGGGAGCACCCGCATGAGCGCGGCCATGGGCGCCGTCCTGCCCGACGGGCTGACGCAGAAAAGCACCCGGTTGGAGCGCTGCGTGCGCCGCGCGCGCGAGGAATACGCGCTGGCCGCCGACTTCCAGCACGACTACTCGCGCCAGGACGCCGCCATCCTCAACGTGCAGCGCGCCTGCGAACTCGCCATCGACATGGGCAACATGGTCATCGCGCACGAAGGCTGGGAACTGCCCGCCAGCGCGCGCGAGGTCTTCGCCACCCTGCACCAGCGCCGCCTGATCGACGCGGCGCTGGCGGCATCGCTCGCGCGCATGGTCGGCTTCCGCAACCTGGCGGTGCACGAGTACGAGTCCCTGGACATGGCCATCGTCGCCAGCGTGATCCAGCGCGAAACCGATGCGCTGCTGCATTTGGCCGGACAATTGCTCGCGCGCTACCTTCCACCAACGAACTGAAGAGACACTTTTCACATGCAGCGGGTGTGCACGGAAGGTTCATGACTATCATTTCAATAGCTGCCAGCGCACGCTGCACAAGCGCTGGCGACCCATTTCATTCAAAACTTCATAAAGGAAACAACCATGAGCGCCATCGTTGACATCGTAGGCCGCGAAGTGCTGGACAGCCGCGGCAACCCCACCGTCGAATGCGACGTGCTGCTGGAAAGCGGCGTGATGGGCCGCGCCGCCGTGCCCTCGGGCGCCTCCACCGGCTCGCGCGAAGCCATCGAACTGCGCGACGGCGACAAGGGCCGCTACCTGGGCAAGGGCGTCCTCAAGGCCGTGGAGCACATCAACACCGAGATTTCCGAAGCCGTGCTGGGCCTGGATGCCTCCGAACAGGCCTTCCTCGACAAGACCCTGATCGACCTCGACGGCACCGACAACAAGAGCCGCCTGGGCGCCAACGCCATGCTGGCCGTGTCGATGGCCGTGGCCCGCGCCGCCGCCGAAGAGGCCGGCCTGCCGCTGTACCGCTACCTGGGCGGCATGGGCGGGATGCAGCTGCCCGTGCCGATGATGAACGTGATCAACGGCGGCGCGCACGCCAACAACACGCTCGACCTGCAGGAATTCATGATCATCCCCGTGGGCGCGCCGAGCTTCCGCGAAGCGCTGCGCTGGGGCGCGGAGGTGTTCCACGCGCTCAAGAAGATCATCAACGACAAGGGAATGCCCACCTCCGTGGGCGATGAAGGCGGCTTCGCGCCCAACGTGGCGAACCACGAGGCGGCCATCCAGCTCATCCTCGAAGCCATCGCCCAGGCCGGCTACACCGCCGGCGAACAGATCGTGCTGGGCCTCGACTGCGCGGCCAGCGAGTTCTACAAGGACGGCCTGTACGTGCTCGAAGGCGAAGGCGGCATCCGGCTCACGGCCCAGCAGTGGACCGACATGCTCGCCACCTGGGTGGACAAGTACCCCATCATCTCCATCGAGGACGGCATGGCCGAAGGCGACTGGGACGGCTGGAAGCTGCTGACCGAGCGCCTGGGCCAGAAGGTGCAGCTGGTGGGCGACGACCTGTTCGTCACCAACACCAAGATCCTCAAGGAAGGCATCGACAAGGGCATCGCCAACTCGATCCTGATCAAGATCAACCAGATCGGCACGCTGACCGAAACCTTCGCCGCCATCGAGATGGCCAAGCGCGCGGGCTACACCGCCGTCATCAGCCACCGCTCGGGCGAGACGGAAGACTCGACGATTGCCGACATTGCCGTGGGCACCAACGCGGGGCAGATCAAGACCGGTTCGCTCAGCCGCTCCGACCGCATCGCCAAGTACAACCAGCTGCTGCGCATCGAGGAAGACCTGGGCGACATCGCGCACTACCCCGGCCGCGAGGCTTTCTATAACCTGCGTTGATCTAGCGCATGGTGCCCCGCCTCGTTCCGCTGGTGCTGCTGGCTCTGCTGGTGGCCATCCACGCCCAGCTTTGGGCGGGGCGCGGCAGCATCCACCACGTGCAGGAGATGCAGGAACGCATCGCCGCGCAAAAAGCCGCCAACGCCCAGGCCCGGCAGGAAAACGACCGCCTGGCCTCCGAGGTGCAAGACCTCAAGGACGGGCTGGACATGGTGGAAGAAAAGGCCCGCAGCGAGCTGGGCATGGTCAAGCAGGGCGAAATCTACGTGCACGTGACGCCGCGCGCCGCGTCTGCTGCGGCGCCCGCCTCCGCCGCCCGGTGATCGCCCTGCTCGGCCCGGGCGATGAGGCTGCATCGGAGGCCCCATCGGAGGCCGCTTCGCTCGCCCAGGCGCTGCAACGGCGCCTGGCTCCCGGCATGGCGGTGGCCGCCAGCGCCGCGCCCGTCGCCGCCAGCACCCTCACCTTGCTGCTCTCCCTGCCCGACCAGCCCGCGTGGGAGACACAATGCCGCGCGCAACTGCAATTGGCGGGCCAGAGCTTTCAGGTGCTCTACGGGCGCAACGCCGACGAGCGCCTGCTGGCCGCCCTGCGCGCCATCCACACCGCTCTGCCCGGCGCACTGCGGGAGCCGCCCGCCGACCGTGCCCTGCGCCTGCGCGCCTGGGCCTGCGAGAAGTGCAGCGACCCGGAGTGCGAGCACCGGCTGTTCACGGCATTGCGCGATTCAGCATGAAATCAGGCTCCAGCGCCCGTCCATCAAGCGCAAGCAGCTATCAAAAAAGTAGTACCCAAGCTACTTGAGATTGCCCGACAGGAACCGCGCCAGCCGCTCGCTCTTCGGGCGGGCCATGACTTCGCGCGGATTGCCCTGCTCCTCGATCAGCCCCTGGTGCAGGAAGATGACGTGGTTCGACACCTCGCGCGCAAAGCCCATTTCGTGGGTGACGACGACCATGGTGCGGCCCTCCTGCGCCAGCAGCTGCATCACGCGCAGCACCTCGCCCACCAGTTCGGGGTCGAGCGCGCTGGTGGGCTCGTCGAACAGCATGACCTCGGGCTCCACCGCCAGCGCGCGGGCGATGGCCACGCGCTGCTGCTGGCCACCGCTCATGTGGTTGGGGTAGGTGTCTTCGCGGCCTTCGAGGCCGACCAGGCGCAGGTACTTGCGCGCGCGCTCCACGGCCTCGTCGCGCGGCAGGCCCAGCACGTGGATGGGCGCCTCGGTGATGTTGCCCAGCACGGTCTTGTGCGCCCACAGGTTGAAGTGCTGGAACACCATGGCCAGGCGCGTGCGCAGGCGCTGCAGCTGCTTCGGGTCGGCGGCTTCTAGCGCGCCGTCACGGCCGGGGCGCAGGGCCAGTTCCTCGCCCGCGACGAGGATGCGGCCCTGCTGCGGCTGCTCCAGCAGGTTGATGCAGCGCAAGAGCGTGCTCTTGCCCGAACCCGAGCTGCCGATGATGCTGATGACATCGCCCGCGTGCGCGGTGAGCGACACGCCCTTGAGCACCTCGTTCGCGCCGTAGCGCTTGTGGATGTCCTGGACTTGGAGTTTGATGGGTGGGTTCACGATTTGCGGGGTGCCAGGTAGCCCAGGTAGCGGCGCTCCAGCCAGCGGGTGGCGGCGATCAGGGCCAGGGTGATGCACAGATAGATGGCGGCAGCGGAGAGGTAGGCCTCGAACGGCAGGTAGAAGTCGGCGTACACGCGGCTGGCCGCGCCGGTGAGGTCGAGCAGCGCGGGCACGGTGCTGGCGAGGCTGGAGCTGTGCAGCATCATCACCACCTCGTTGCCGTAGGACGGCAACATGCGCCGCAGCGCGCCGGGCAGCACGATGCGGCGCATGAGCAGGCCGTGGCCCATGCCCATGGCGCGCGCGGCCTCGACCTCGCCCCTGGCGGTCTCGCGGATCAGGCCGGCCAGCGTTTCGGCGGTGTAGGCGGCGGTGTTGAGGCTGAACGAGAGCAGCGCGCAGAAGAACGGCTCCTTGAAATGCGTCCAGGGCCAGACCGTGTCCCAGCGCGCCTGCACCCATTCGAGCTGCGCCAGGCCGTAGTAGACCAGGTACACCTGGATGAGCAGCGGCGTGCCGCGCATGAAGTAGGTGAACGCCTGCGCGGGCCAGCGCAGCCACGCGCGGCGGCTGACCAGCGCCAGCGCGCACGCCAGCGCCAGCACCGCGCCCACGGCCAGGCTGATGAGCGTGAGCTGCAGGGTGACGACGAGCCCGTGGCCGTATAGCGCCAGCGTGTCGGGCTGGAAGATGACGTCCCAGTTCACAGTTGCACCTTGTCCGCCCCCAGGCTGTAACGCGCCGACACGCGCCGCAGCGCCCACAGCGAGATTGACGTGAACACCAGGTACAGCGCCGCCGTAAACAGGAAGAACGCGAACGGCTCGCGCACCGCCGCGCTGGCCTGCTTGGCGAGGTAGGTCATGTCCTGCAACCCGATCAGGCTGACCAGCGCCGTGGCCTTGATGAGCACCAGCCAGTTGTTGGTGAAGCTGGGCAGCGCGTAGCGCACCATCTGCGGCAGCGTGATGCGCACGAAGGTCTGGCCGCGCCCCATGCCGAAGGCCCAGGCGGCCTCCATCTGCCCCCTGGGGATGGACTGGATGGCGCCCCGGAAGGTCTCGGTCATGTACGCGCCGTAGATGAAGCCGATGGTGCACACCCCGGCCACGAAGGGGTCGAGGTCGATGCCGTCGGGGTTGCCCAGCCATTCGAGCAGGCTGTTCAGGCCGATGGCGCCGCCGTAGAAGACCAGCAGCATCATCACCAGCTCCGGCACGCCGCGCACCACGGTGGTGTAGACGGTGGCCAGCCCCGCCAGCCAGCGCCGGCCCGAGAGCTTGGCCGCCGCGCCCGCCAGCCCGATGAGCGTGGCCACCACGAGCGACGCGAGCGACACCCCCACCGTCAGCAGCGAGCCGTGCAGGATGGCAAGGTAGTAGTCACGCATGGGGCTGGCTTACTTGCCGTAGGGGTCGAAGTCGAAGTACTTCTTGGCGATTTCGTTGTAGGTGCCGTTCTTGCGGATGGTGTCGATCGCGTCGTTGAGCTGCTTCTTCAGGTCGCCCTGGCCCTTGCGCATGGCGATGCCGATGCCTTCGCCGTAGTACTTCGTGTCGTACTGGTCCGCGCCGACGTAGCCGTAGTCCTTGCCCTCGGGCTTGCGCAGGAAGCCGCCGTTCACCTCGACCTTGTCGGCCACGGTGCCGTCCAGGCGGCCGGCCTGCAGGTCCAGGTAGACCTGGTTCTGCGACTGGTAGGGCACCACGTCCACGCCGGCGGGCTTGAGTTCGCCCAGCGCCCATTTCTCCTGCGTGCTGGCCTTGAGCACGCCGATCTTCATGCCCTTGAGCGACGCCGGGCCGTCGTACTTGACGCTTTTCTTCACCACGATGGCGCTGGGGGTCTTGTAGTAGCGCTGGGTGAAGTCCACCACGCGCGCACGCTCGGGCGTGATCGACATGGAGCTGATGACCACGTCGAACTTCTTGGCCTGCAGCGCGGGGATGACGCTGTCCCACTCCGACTCGACGAACACGCACTTGCGCTGGAGCTGCGCGCACAGCGCCTTGGCGATGTCCACGTCGAAGCCAACGACCTCGCCGTGGGCGTTCTTGTATTCGAACGGTTCGTAGGCCGGGTTCAGGCCCACCCGCAGGTCGGCGGCGAAGGACGTGCCGGCCACGGCGGCGAGCGCCAGGGCGATCAGGGTTTTGCGCATGGTTTTCCTAGAGGATTGAATCGAAAAAAGCTCACTGGATGACGGGGGTGCCCGGCGGCTGGCTGCCGGGCGCGGTGAAGAGCTGGGCCGCGTCCACCGCGTCGAAGTGGTATTGCTGGCCGCAGAACTCGCAGCCCACCTCGACCTGGCCGCGCTCGGCCAGGATGGATTCGACCTCTTGCGCGCCCAGGTTGCGCAGCATGGCGCCCACGCGCTCGCGGCTGCAGGTGCAGGCGAAGCGCGGGCCGTCCACGCCCTGGCGGGGCGTGAAGCGCAGCAGCTTCTCTTCCCAGAACAGGCGGCGCAGGATGGTGTCCACGTCCAGCGTCAGCAACTCATCGCGCGTGAGGCTCGCGGCCAGGTGGGCGATGCGGTTGTAGTCCTCGTTGTGGCCGATCTCGTCCGCGCCCTGCTCGGCGTGCGTGCTGCCCGCGAGGTTGGCCTCGCCCTTGAGCGGCATTCGCTGGATCAGCAGGCCCGCGGCCACCTGGTCGTTGGCGGCCAGCACCAGCGTGGCGTCGATCTGTTCGGACTGGTGCATGTAGTGCTGGAGCACCTCGGACAGCCGGTTGAACTTGCGCCCCCCGGCGTCCTGCAGCGGCACCACGCCCTGGTAGGCCTGCTGGCCGGGCTGGCGGCCCTGCGGGTCGAGCGTGATGGCGCAGCGGCCCGCGCCGCCCGCGTTCACCATGTCCGGCAGGCGCGCGCCGGGCTCGACGGCGCCGCTCACCGTGGCGGTGGCGCGCAGGCCCAGGTCGTGCTGCACCTCGGCCACGGCCAGCTTCACAGGGCCGTCGCCGAACACCTGCAGCACCAGCGCGCCGTTGAACTGCAGGTTGGCCTGCATGAGCACGCCCGCCGCCGCCATTTCGCCCAGCAGTTCGGCCACAGCGGGCGGGTAGGCGCCGGTTTCGCTGTTGCCGGCGCGGCGGCGCAGCACCTCGGTCCAGGCGTCGGTCAGGCGCACGACCATGCCGCGCACCGGCATACCGTCGAAGAGGAATTTGTGGAGTTCGGACACTGAAGAATCAATCTGCGATCTTGCGCAGGCCCGCCTTGAAGCGGCGCGCGTTGTCGATGTAATGCTGGGCGCTGCGGCGCAGGCCCTCGATCTGTTCGGGCGTCAACTGGCGCACCGCCTTGGCGGGGCTGCCCAGAATCATGGAGCCGTCGGGAAACTCCTTGCCCTCGGTGACCAGCGCGCCCGCGCCCACCAGGCAGTTCTTGCCGATCTTCGCGCCGTTGAGCACGATGGCGCCGATGCCAATCAGCGTCTCGTCGCCGATCGTGCAGCCGTGCAGCATGACCTGGTGGCCCACGGTGACGCGCTCGCCAATGGTGATGGGCAGCCCAACGTCGGCGTGCAGCACGCTCGCGTCCTGCACGTTGGAGCCCGCGCCGATGGTGATGGTCTCGCAGTCGCCGCGCACCACGGTGCCGAACCAGACGCTCGCATCCTCGGCCACCACCACGTTTCCCATCACCTGGGCGCTGTCGGCCACCCAGGCCGACGCGGCCACGCGCGGGGCCGTGCCATCCAGTTCGTAAATCGCCATGCGGGGAGTCTCCGTCCGTGTACCAGTGAAACCTAGAATTGTAGGTTTCCTCCTTCGCCACAGACCAAACGTATTCCAGGGCGCTCCCATGACCGAACTCGACATCCGGCTTTTACTCACCGCCCTGGCCAGCGTGCTGCTGCTGGTGGCGCTGATCGTCTCGCGCATCCGGCTGCACCCCATGCTGGCGCTGCTGGTCACCTCCGTGGGCGTGGGCCTGTTCGCGGGCATGGACATCGAGCGCGTGGCCGGCGCGGTGACGAACGGCGCGGGCAAGACGCTGGGCGCGGTCGGCATCATCATTGCCCTGGGCGCCATGCTGGGCAAGGTGCTGGCCGACACGGGGGTGACGGAGTCCATCGCCAACGCCATCCTGCGGCGCGCGCCCGACCGGGCGCTGCCCTGGGCCATGTCGCTGGCGGCGTTCATCGTGGGCATTCCCATGTTCTTCGAGGTCGGCCTCGTCGTGCTGCTGCCGCTCATCTTCAGCGTGGCGCGCAAGCTCGAAACGCGCGCCCGCTTCAAGGGCTCGGCCTACGTGTACGTGGGCGTGCCGGTGATCGCGGCGCTGGCGTCCATGCACGGCATGGTGCCGCCGCACCCGGGGCCGCTCACGGCCATCGCCACGCTCAAGACCCAGGTCGGGCCGACCATGCTGTACGGCTTCATCGCCGCCGTTCCGTCCATCATCCTCAGCGGGCCGCTGTACGCCTTCTTCCTCGCGCCGCGCATGACGGTGCGGCCCGACGCGGCGCTGCTGGAGCAGTTCACCAGCGCCCACAGCGGCCAAGGCACGCTCGCGCCGGGCGCACAGCCCAACGCGGCCCTGGGCATCTTCACCGTGCTGTTGCCCGCGCTGCTGATGCTGGTGCACACGCTGGCCGAGATGTTGCTGCCCAAACACGCGCCGCTGGCCAAGGTGGCCGCCTTCCTGGGCAACCCGCTGATCGCCATGCTGCTGGGCGTGCTGTTCGCGTGCACGGTGCTGGTGTACGCGCGCGGCGGCGACACGCAGAAGCTGCGCGACGCGCTGGGCGCGAGCCTCAAGCCGCTGGCGGGCATCATGCTCATCATCGCGGGCGGTGGCGCCTTCCAGCAGGTGCTGACGGACGTGAAGGTGGGCGACGCCATCGTGCACCTCACGCAGCATTTCTCGCTGCCGCCGCTGGCGCTGGGCTGGACGATCGCCATGCTGCTGTCGGTCTCCACCGGCTCGGCCACGGTGGGCATCGTGGGCGCGGCGGGCCTGCTCGCGCCGCTGGCGGGGGCCGACCCCGCGCTGAACCTGCCGCTGCTGGCGCTGGCCATCGGCTGCGGCTCGCTGTTCTTCAACTACGCCAACCACGCGGGCTTCTGGCTGGTGAAGGAATCGTTCGGCATGACCATGGGCGAGGCGACCAAGACCATCTCGGTGGTGCAGTCCATCGTGGCCCTGGTCGGGCTGGCGATGGTGCTGCTGATGAATCTGTTGCCGAAGCTGGCATGACCGAACTGCGCCACCTGGCCCTGCAAGCCCTGTGCGAGCCGGATATTGAGCAAAAAGTGGCTCTAGCGCTTGATCTGCAAGCGCAAACAGCTCACATTACGATAGCAGAAACCGCCCCCGCAACGCCTGACCCCGGCACCCTGCCCGGCCGCCCCGCGCGGCCCGAGCTGCGCCACCACACCGCCGTGGCGCGCCGCTCGCCCGCCACGCCCGAAGGCCGCGCGGTGCTCATCCACGCCATCGCGCACATCGAGTTCAACGCCATCAACCTCGCGCTGGACGCCGTCTGGCGCTTCGACGGAATGCCGCGCCCGTTCTACCTCGACTGGCTGCGCGTGGCCGCCGAGGAGGCCAAGCACTTCAGCCTGCTGCGCGCCCACCTGCAAGGCCTGGGGCACGATTACGGCGACTTTCCCGCCCACCAGGGCCTGTGGACCATGTGCGAGAAAACCGCGCACGACGTGGTGGCGCGCATGGCCCTGGTGCCGCGCACGCTGGAGGCGCGCGGGCTCGACGCCACGCCGCAGATCCAGGCCAAGCTGCGCAACGTGGGCACGCCCGACGCGCTGGCGGCGGTGGGCATCCTGGACGTCATCCTGCGCGACGAGGTGGGCCACGTGCTGATCGGCAACCACTGGTACCGCTGGCTCTGCGAGCGCGACGGGCTGGACCCCGAGGCGCACTACGCCGTGCTCGCCCGGCGCCACGAGGCCCCGCGCCCCAAGCCGCCGCTGAACACAGCGGCGCGGCGCGCGGCGGGGTTCAGCGAGGCCGAGTTGCAGTGGCTGGAGCAGGCATGACCATTCCTACAATGGCTGCCATGCCCGACACGCCCGCCGCCCCCTCCACCGCCATGATCGCCCGCCAGCCGATCATGAATGCCCAGCACGAAGTCGTGGGCTACGAGCTCTTCAACCGCTCGCGCATGACGGAGTCCGGGCACACGGCGGCGTCGGACGTGATCCTGGTCTTCACCGCGCTCTCGCACGCGGGCGCCGACGACCTCGTGGGCAATAAGCTGCTGTTCGTCAACTGCACGCACGAAAGCCTGGCGGGCGGCCACCTGGAACTGATCAACCCGAGCAAGGTGGTGCTCGAAATCCCGCCCCTGCCCCCTCGCGCGGACGAAGCCGCCGCGCGCGCGCCCATCCTCGCGGCGCTGCGCGCGCGGGGCTTCCGCCTCGCGTTCAGCCACCACCTGCTGGAGGCGGGTTACGCCGCGTGGCTGCCGCTGGCCGACTACATCAAGTTCGACGTCTCGGTGCTGCCCCCCGGCCAGGCCGCCGCGCTCGTGCGCCACGCGCAGCGCCACACGCAGGCCCGGCTGGTCGCCGAAAAGGTGGAAACCGCCGAACAGCACATGCACATCGCCAACTGCGGCGTGCAACTCTTCCAGGGCTACTGGTTCGCGCGGCCCGCGCTGGTCGAGGCCCGGCTGCTCGCGCCCGCGCAGGCGAGCATCGTGCAGCTCATCAACCTGGTGCGGCAGCAGGCCAGCACCGACGCCATCGAGGAAGTGCTCAAGAAAGACGCGGGCCTGGCCTTCAACCTCATGCGCCTGATCAACTCGGCGGGCTTCGGGCTGCAGCGCGAGATCACCTCGTTCAAGCAGGCCGTGATGCTGCTGGGCCTGAAGAAACTGTTCCGCTGGGCCGCCCTGCTGCTCACCGTGTCGCGCCAGGGCGGCGCGCCGCCCGCCGCGGGCCAGACCGCCGTGGTGCGCGCGCGGCTCATGGAACTGCTGGCGCTCGAAACCATGTCGCAGGACGAGGCCGACCTCGCCTTCGTCGCGGGCATCTTCTCGCTGCTGGACGCCATGCTGGGCCTGCCGCAGGAACAGGCGCTGAACCTGGTGTCGGTGCCCGGGCCCATGACCGCCGCCGTGCTGCACCACGAAGGGCCGCTGGGCGCGCTGCTCACGCTGGCCGAAGCCTGCGAGGCCAGCGACGATGCCCTGTTCGACCGCGCCGCCGCCACGCTCCACCTGACCAGCCAGCAGATCAATTTCGCCCATCTGCAAGCCCTGGCCTGGGCCGATCAGCTAGCCATTGCCTGAACCATGTCGAACACCGAAACCACCGCCCTGGAAGACGCCCACACCGCCGTCATCGCCCGCCAAGCCATCGTGGACGAGCAGCGCGCCGTCATCGGCTACGAGCTGTTCGACCGCTCCACCGCGCACGACCGCCACACGGCGGCCAGCGACGCGGCGCTGCTGTTCAACGCCTTGTCCTACGCGGGCGCCGAAGCGATCATGGACCGCAAGACGGTGTTCATCAACTGCACGCTCGACAGCCTGGCGGGCGGCCACCTCGAACTCATCCACCCCGACAAGGTGGTGCTCGAAGTGCCCGTGCTGCCCGCCGACGCCCCGGCGCAGGACATCGCCGCGCGCACCGCCACGTTCGAGGCGCTGCGCGCGCGGGGCTTTCGCCTGGCGTTCAACCAGCACGTGCTGCGCCGGGCCTACATGGGCTGGCTACCGTACGCCGCGTTCATCAAGCTGGACATGGGCGCCTTTCCGCCCGAGCTGGCCGAGCCCCTGGTCAAGTTCGCGCGCAGCCACGCGCCCGGCGCGCGCCTGGTGGCCGAAAAGGTGGAAACCGCCGAACAGCACCAGCGCATGGCCGGCCTGGGCGTGAAGCTGTTCCAGGGCTACTGGTTCGCGCTGCCCGCGCTGGTGAAGGCGCAGACCGTCCGCCCGGCGCAGGCCACCATCGTGCAGCTGATCAACCTCGTGCGCCACCAGGCCGAGACCGCCGACATCGAGGACCTGCTCAAGAAAGACCCCACGCTCTCGTTCAACCTGCTGCGCTTCATCAACTCGTCGGGCTTCGGCCTGTCGTGCGAGATCACCTCGTTCCGCCACGCGGTCATGATCCTGGGGCTGAAAAAGCTGCTGCGCTGGGCGGCGCTGCTCCTGACCACTTCGCGCGCGGGCGGCGCCGCGCCCGCCGTGGGCCAGACCGCCGTGGTGCGCGGCCGCCTGATGGAGCTGCTGGCCGCCGAACTGCTGCCGCCCGAGGAATGCGACAACGCCTTCGTGGTGGGCGTGTTCTCGCTGCTGGACGTGATGCTGAACCTGCCCATGGACCGCGCCCTCGAAGCCGTGGCCCTGCCCCAGCCCGTGGTGGACGCGCTGCTGCACCAGCGCGGCGTGTTCGCGCCCTTCCTCGAGCTCACCATGGCCTGCGAGTCCGGCGACGACGAGGCCTTCGCGCGCGTGGCCACCGCGCTGCACCTGTCCAGCCACCAGGTGAACATGGCGCACCTGCAGGCACTGGCGTGGGCCGAGGAACTGGCCACCGAATAGATTCCTTACCGCCCCGCCCTGCCGCGCGACACGGGCTGGGCGCTCACCACGCGCACGCGCCCCACGGCCTCGCTGGGCGCGGCCAGCAACTCCACGACGGACACGCCCAACCCTTGCGACAGCCCGTGCAGCACGGTCAACGTAGGATTGGCCCGCCCCGATTCAATGCGGCTCAAGTAGGTGCGGAACATGCTGCAGCGGTCCGCCAATTCCTCCTGTGTCACCCCGTGCCGGGCGCGCAGTTCTCTGATTCTCTGGCCCAGGAGTACACGGGGGTCTAGGCTGTTCGGGGTCACCGGCGCACTGTCGGTTACGTATACTTATTCTTACACACACCTATTCGTACATTTCCAATCACGTGACGGAGACTATGGGTCTGGAACCAGAAAGCTTTCAACGCCGCAAGGATTTCCTCGGCCTCACAGCCGAAGACGAGCAGGCATTGCAGCGCCTGCACGAGGCGTTCGGCGAAGGGGCTCCGGGCTTCGTGGACAGTTTCTACCGCCACCTGCTCTCGTTCGAGGAGATGCGCGCCCTGATCCCGGACGAGGCCGCGCTGGAGCGCCTGAAGGCGCAGCAGATCCGCTACTTCCACAGCCTGACCGCAGGCCGCTACGGCGACGCCTACGGGCACAACCGCCGCCGGGTGGGCCTGGCGCACGCCCGCATCGGCCTGCCGCCGAGCTGGTACCTGAGCGCCTACAGCCACTACCTCACCGAGCTGCTGCCCCAGCTGTCCCTGGGCCAGCCCGCCGAAGACCGGGCCGCCGCGCTGCAGGCGCTCATCAAGGTGGTGTTCCTGGACATCGGCCTGGCCATCGACAGCTACATCGAACTGCGCGACACCCTGATCGCCGAGCTGCGCGACTACGGCTCCGCCTTCGCGCACCTGCCCTACGGCACCCTGGTGGTCACGCAGGCGCTGGAGGTCGTCTTCGCCAACCAGGCCTTCGCCCGCCTGACCGGCTGCCCGCTGGAGGCGCTGCAAGGCCGCCGCCTCGACACCCTGATGGACGTGGGCGGCCTGCCCCCGCTGGTGCGCCACGCGCAGCTGCACCAGCACGCCGAGGGCATCGCGCGGCTGCACCCCCACGGACAGGCGCGGGCCATCCCCGTCACCGCCACGGTGCACGCCCTGGACGCGGCCGGCGGCCAGCCGCTGCGCCTGCTGCTCACCACCGAAGACCTGCGCGAACGCGAGCGGCTGGCGTCCTTCGACACCCTCACCGGCCTGCCCAACCGGCTGCACGGCCTGCGGCTGGCCCGGCAGCTGCTGGACGAGGCGGGCCGCGGCGGCCGGCAGGCCGTCGTCCTGTTCGCCGACCTGGACCGGTTCAAGGAAATCAACGACACCCAGGGCCACGCCGTGGGCGACCGCGTGCTCACGGCCATCGCGCAGCGCAGCCAGCAGGCGCTGGGCGAAGACGGCGTGCTGGCGCGCCTGGGCGGCGACGAATTCATGTTCGCGCGCCTGCTCGCCGAGGGCGAGGACGCGCAGGCGCCCGCATGGCAGGCGCATGGCGCGCTGGCCGGCCCCGTGGCGGTGGACGCGCTCGAGTTCGGCGTGGGCGCCAGCATCGGCGCGGCCCTGTACCCGGCGCACGGCCTGTGCGCGGACGAACTGCTGCAGCGCGCCCACATGGCGATGCACCGCGCCAAGACGCAGGGCTGCGGCTGCCTGCTCTACGACGAGAGCCTGGGCCACCGCCTGGCGCTCGGCACCAAGCTGGAGGCGGCGCTGCAGCAGTCGCTGCTGCAACTGCACTACCAGCCCAAGATAGACCTTGCCACCGGGCGGCTCTGCGGCGTGGAGGCCCTGGCGCGCTGGCACGACGCCGAATGGGGCTGGGTGAGCCCGGCGGAGTTCATCCCCGTGGCCGAGGAGCGCGGCCTGATCGCCGCCCTGGGCGACTGGAGCCTGGACACCGCCGCGCGCCAGTGGCGCGCGTGGCGCGAGGCCGGGGTGGCGCGGCCGCCGCCCATCGCCGTCAACGTATCGGCCATGCAGATGATGGCCGACGCCTTCGCCGAGCGCACCCTGGCGATCGTGCGCGCCCACGGCGTGCCCGCGCAGGCCATCGAGCTGGAGATCACCGAATCGGCGCTGATGCACCACCCGGACAAGGCGCGCAGCGTGGCCTCGCAATTGGTGGAACAGGGCTTCGCCCTGTCCATCGACGACTTCGGCACGGGCTACTCATCGCTGGCGCGGCTGAACGACCTGCCCGTGTCGCGGCTCAAGATCGACATGTCCTTCGTGCACGGAATGCTCGCCCAGCCCGGCAACCTCGCCATCGTGACGGCCGTGATCGGCATGGCCCGCGCCCTGGGCCTGCGCACCGTGGCCGAGGGCGTGGAAACCCCCGAGCAGCTCGCCAAGCTGCGCGACCTGCAATGCGGCGAAGTGCAGGGCTGGCTGTTCGCCAAGGCCATGCCCGCCGCGGAGCTGGAGCGGCTGTGGCTGCAGCCTGCCTTAAGCTCCGTTTTTGATAGCTTCTAGCGCTTGCTGCACAAGGGCTGGAGGCTGATTTGACTCGAAATCCTCAATCCAGCCTGATGCCCGCCGCGCGAATGATGCGCGCGTTGTTCTCCGACTCCTGCGCGATCTGCTTGGCGAACGCCGCCGCGCTGCCGCCCGTGGGCACGTTGTCCGTGCCCTCCAGCCGGGCGCGCAGGCCGGGCTCGGCCAGGGCCTTGTTGATCTCGGCATGGAGCCGCTCCAGCACCGGGGCGGGCGTGCGGGCGGGCGCGAAAACGCCGAACAGCGAGGCCATGTTGGCGGCGGGCAGGCCCAGCTCGGCCAGCGTGGGCACGCCGGGCAGCGCGGCCAGCCGCCGGGGCGCGCCCACGGCCAGGGGCCGCAGCTTGCCCGCCTTGATGTGCTGCATCACCGTCGGCCCGGCGTTGGTGGACAGCACCTCGAACTGGCCGCTGAGCGCGTCGTTCAGCTGCTGCCCGCCGCCCTTGTAGGGCACGTGGGTGATCTGCACCTGGGCGCCGCGCATCACCTGCTCCAGCACGATGTGCCCGAGCGACGCCAGCCCCGCCGTGGCCCAGCGCACCGCGCCGGGGCTGGCCTTGGCGGCGGCTAGCAGTTCGGGCCAGCTCTTGGCGGCGGTGGCGCCCGTCGCCAGCAGCAGCACGGGCGAATACATCACGCTGGCCACGGGCGCGATGTCGCGCACGGGGTCGAACGTGAGCTTGCCCAGGTGCGGGCTCAGCGCCAGCGGGCTGATGGACGAGAACGCGAGCGTGTAGCCGTCCGGCGCGGCCTTGGCGACCGCGTCCATGGCGATGGCGCCGCCCGCGCCCGCCTTGTTCTCCACCACCACGGGCTGGCCCAGCAGAGCCGCGAGCCTCTCGCCCAGGGCGCGGGCCACCACGTCGCTCACACCGCCCGCGGGGTAGGCCACGATGATGTGGATGGGTTTGGCGGGCCAGGCCGGGGGCTGCGCGGCCGAGAACATCGGCGCGGCGGCCAGCGCGGCGACGGCCGCGAGGGCCAGGCGGCGGGAGGCGGAGTGCATGGGGATTGGCTCCAGGAAAAGAAAAAGGAAATCAGTCGAGCTGCAGCTTGCGTTCGCGGATCAGGCGCGCCCACTTCTCGTTGTCGGCCTTCACGAACGCGGCGAATTCGGCCGAACCGAGCGGGTGCACCTCGGCGCCCGCGCCGGCGAACTTGGCTTTCACGTCGGGCTGCGCGAGCACCTTGGCGAGTTCGGCCGAGAGACGGTCGGTGATCGCCTGCGGCAGCCCGGCGGGCGCCACCAGCCCCTGGAAGCCCACGGCCTCCATGGCGCCCAGCCCCAGCTCGCGCACGGTGGGCACGCCGGGCAGTTGCGGGTCGCGCCTGGGGCCGGTGACTGCCAGCGCCTTGAGCTTGCCGCTCTTCACCTGCGGCAGCAGCACGCTGCCCGCGTCGATCAGCAGTTGCGTCTGGCCTCCGATCAGGTCCTGGATCGCGGGCGCGCTGCCCTTGTAGGGCACGTGCGTCACGTTCAGGCCCGTGGCCTGGTTCATCAGCTCGCCGTTGAGGTGCGTCGAGGTGCCGGTGCCACCCGAAGCGAAGTTGACCTTGCCCGCGTTGGCACGCGCCCATTCGACCCACTGCTTCAGGTCCTTGGCCGGGTGGTCGGGGCGTGTGACGGCGATGTAGCTGCCCTGGCTGATCTGGCCGATATAGGTGAACTGCGTGAGCGGGTCGTAGGGCTTTTTGGCCTGCAGGTAGGGCGCGATGGCGAAAGGCCCGGTGTTGGCCAGCAGCAGGGTGTAGCCGTCGGGCGCGGTGCGCGCGAGTTCCGCCGCAGCGATCATGCCGCTGGCACCCGGCTTGTAGTCCATCACGATTTGTTGGCCCAGAGCCTCCTGCAGCGGCATCTGCACGGTGCGCGCGGCGAAGTCGATGCCGCCGCCCGGCGGGTAGCCCACGATGAGGCGGATGGGCTTGGCGGCGGGCCAGGCCTGCGCGAAAGCCAGGGTGGCCGTGCAAGCCAGGGCCAGGGCCGTGGCCCAGCGCTTGATGGTCATGGGTGCTCCTTGGAAAAAAGCGGGGTTGCTATCCTAAACATAGCTATTTGCGCTTTCTGGGCAAGCGCTGTAGGCCATTTTCATTCAAAATATTTCACCCGCGCGGATGGTGCTGCGCGTGCAATGCTTTCAGCCGCTCGCGCGCCACGTGGGTGTAGATGGTGGTGGTGGAAATGTCCGCATGGCCCAGCAGCAGCTGCACCACGCGCAAATCCGCGCCGTGGT
The DNA here is from genome assembly GCA_047601665.1 of Acidovorax sp. Classification (GTDB taxonomy): domain Bacteria; phylum Pseudomonadota; class Gammaproteobacteria; order Burkholderiales; family Burkholderiaceae_C; genus JASGIT01. The sequence goes on along the minus strand of JASGIT010000001.1, from coordinate 2,661,504 downwards.
TGAGCAGGTGCGTGGCGAACGCATGGCGCAGCGTGTGCGGCGAGGGCGCGGCGGCCATGCCGGCGGTGTGCGCGTACTTTTTCACGATCACCCAGAACATCGCCCGCGTCATGCCCGCGCCGCGCTGGGTGACGAACAGGTCGTCGGTCTGCTGCCCGTCCAGGATGGCGGGGCGCGACTCGGCCAGGTAGCGCTCCAGCCACGCGCGCGCCTCGTCGCCGAACGGCACCAGGCGCTCTTTGTTGCCCTTGCCGAGCACGCGCAGCACGCCTTCGGACAGGCTCAGGTGAAAGGTCTTGAGCGTGACCAGCTCCGTCACGCGCAGTCCGCTGGCGTACATCAGCTCCAGCATGGCGCGGTCGCGCAGGCCCAGGGGCGTGGCGGCGTCGGGCGCGGCCAGCAGCCCTTCCACCTGCGCCTGGGTCATGGTCTTGGGCACGCGCAACGGCTGGCGCGCGGCCTGCATCGTCACCGTGGGGTCGGCGCCGATGCGCCGCTCGCGCAGCGCCCAGTGGAAGTAGCGCCGCAGCACCGTCAGCCGCCGGTTGGCCGACGTGGCCTTGGTGGCGGCATGGCGCGCGGCAAAGTAGGCCTGCAGGTGCCGCACCTCGGTGGCGTCGATCGGCTGCTCCAGCCACTGCGCGTACAGCGTCAGGTCACGCCGGTAGGCCGCCAGCGTGTTGCGCGAGAGGCCGTCCTCGAGCCACAGGGCGTCGATGAAGGCGTCGATGGCGTTCTGGTTCTCGGGCAGCACTTAGAGCGTGTTCAAGGTCTTTTCATGGAGCCCGCAACAAGGCAGCAAAAGGCCGCAATCTAGGCGCGCGCCGCAGCCCATGCTTGTGCCTGGGCAAGGTGCGCAACAACGAGTGCGGCCTTTTGCTGCCTTGCCCGAAGGGTTGCCCCGCAAAGGCGGCATCTGCGGCGTTGCAAATGCTCGCCGGGCCACCAGCCCGGCTGCGCTTTGCGCCTTGCACCTGCCGCCTTTGCGGGGCAACGGGCTCCATGAAAAGACCTTGAACACGCTCTTACTCCAGGGTCAGCTTCTGCTTTTTCACCACGTCCTTGTACACCGCGGCCTCGGCCTTGATCTGCTCGGCGAACTCGGCGGGCGTGTTGTTGACGATGATGGAGTCGGTGTCCTCGATGCGCTTTTTCACGGCGGGGTCGGCCAGCGCCTTCTTCACGCCCTCGCTCACTTTGTCCACCACCTCCTTGGGCAGGTGCTTGGGGCCCAGGATGCCGTAGAAGGCCATGCGGTTCACGGGCTCCAGGCCCACTTCCTTGAAGGTGGGCACGTTGGGCAGCGCGGCCACGCGCTGGGTGGACGAGACGACGATGGGCACCAGCTTGCCGCTCTTGATGAAGGGCAGCGCCGAGGGCAGGTTGTCGAAGATGATGGGCACCTGGCCGCCCACGGTGTCGGCCAGCGCCGGGCCCGCGCCGCGGTACGGAATGTGGGTGACGAAGGTGCCGGTCAGGCTCTTGTACAGCTCCATCAGCAGGTGGCCGATGCCGCCCGTGCCGGAGGACGAGTACGAGTACTTGCCCGGGTTCTTCTTCAGCTCGGCCACGAATTCCTCGTAGTTCCGGGCCGGGAAGCTCGGGTTCACGGCAATGATGTTGGGCGTGGCCGCGATGTTGATGATGGGCGTGAAGTCGGTGATCGGGTTGTACGGCGTCTTGGGGTTGACGGCCGGGTTGGACGCGGTGGTGGACACCGTGGCCACGCCCAGCGTGTAGCCGTCCGGCGCGGCGCGCGCCGTTTCGGTGGCGCCGATGGTGCCGCCGCCGCCGCCCTTGTTGTCCACCACCACCGGCTGACCCAGGGCCTTGCCCAGCGGGTCGGCGATCACGCGCGCGATGATGTCGGTGGTGCCGCCGGGCGCGAAGGGCACGATCAGGCGGATGGGCTTGTTGGGGTAGCCCTGGGCGAAGGCAGTGCCGGTGGCCACGGTAAAGGCCAGGCCAAGCCAGATGCGACGGTGCATGGGGGGTGTCTCCATTGGTATCGAGGGAGCCGCATCGTAAACGTGCCGCCCGGCAAACCCCTGGCGGCGGCGCCCTGGCGGTATAGGGGATTTCCCCCAAGACTACTTCTGGTTCAAGGCCCAGGCCACGTGCTCACGCACCAGGGCGCTGTCGTGGGCGGCGCGGGTGTGCAGCGCGGCCCGCAGTTCCGGCGAATCGGCCCCGCGCAGCGCATTGCCCAGCGCCACCGCAATGTTGCGCAGCCAGCGCTCGTGGCCGATGCGGCGGATGGGGCTGCCCTCGGTCTGGCGCAGGAAGGCGGCCTCGTCCCAGGCGAACAGTTCGGCCAGCGTGCGGCCCGTGAGCGCCGGGCGCGCATCGAAGTCGGGCAGGCGGCTGGGCTGGGCGAACTTGTTCCACGGGCAGGCCAGCTGGCAGTCGTCGCAGCCGTAGATGCGGTTGCCCATGAGCGAGCGCAGCTCCACCGGAATGCTGCCCGCGTGCTCGATGGTGAGGTACGAGATGCAGCGCCGCGCGTCCACCCGGTGCGGCGCGACGATGGCGCCGGTGGGGCAGACATCCATGCACGCCTGGCACTGGCCGCAGTGCGCGCTGACGGCCGGCGTGGCTTCGAGCGCCATGTCCACGTAGATCTCGCCCAGGAAGAACATCGACCCCGCCTCGCGGCTCAGCACCAGCGTGTGCTTGCCGCGCCAGCCCTGGCCGCTGCGGCGGGCCAGCTCGGCCTCCAGCACCGGGGCGGAGTCGGTGAACACGCGGTGGCCGAAGGGGCCGACGGCCTCGGCGATGCGGTCGCTGAGCTTTTGCAGGCGGGCGCGCAGCACCTTGTGGTAGTCGCGCCCCCGGGCATAGACGGACACGATGGCCTCGCCAGGCCGCGCGAGCCGCGCGAACTCGACGGCCTGCCAGCCCGGGGGCGTGGCGCGCGGCAGGTAGTCCATGCGCGCCGTGATCACGCTCACCGTGCCGGGCACCAGCTCGGCGGGCCGGGCGCGCTTGAGGCCGTGCGACGCCATGTAATGCATCTCGCCATGGAACCCTTGGGCCAGCCATTGCATCAATCCCTCTTCAGCCGACGACAAATCCACGCCCGCCACGCCGATTTGGGAAAATCCCAGCTCACGGGCCCAGCCTCGTACCTGAGGAAGCAATTGACTGAATTGACTGCTGCACACCATCAGCGCGAAATTGTAGAAACCCTGCTCTGGCGCAGCGAGGACGACACCGCCCGCTTCGCCCGGCGGCTGGCCGCGCAGCCCGGCCTGCGCAACGCCTACGTCACCCTGCACGGCGACCTGGGCGCGGGCAAGACCACGCTGGTGCGCCACCTGCTGCGCGCCCTGGGCGTGCAGGGCCGCATCAAGAGCCCCACCTACGCGGTGGTGGAGCCGCACGAGGCGGCGGGCCTGGCCATATGGCACTTCGACTTCTACCGCTTCGACGACCCGCGCGAGTGGGAAGACGCGGGCTTCCGGGACATTTTCGCCAGCCCCAGCCTCAAGCTGGCAGAATGGCCGGAAAAGGCTGCGGCGCTGACCCCACCTGCGGATATAGCTATTGATATGGAAGCAATCGACGAAACGCAACGCCAAGTGACCCTGACGGCGCAAACCCCGCTGGGCCACGCCATCGTGCGGGGGTTGCAAGCATGAAAAACCCTGCCCGGCGCAAGCTATTGAAGCAAAGCGGCAGCCTGGTGCTGCTGCTGGGCGTGCAGCAGATCGCGCGCGGCGCCACCATCGTGGCCGTGCGCGTGTGGCCCGCGCCCGAGTATTCGCGCGTGACCATCGAGTCCGACGCGCACCTGGTCACCAAGCAGACCTTCGTCGCCACGCCGCCGCGCCTGGCGGTGGACATCGAAGGCATCGACCTCAACCCCGCGCTGCGCGAACTGGTCGCCAAGGTGCGGCCCGACGACCCGAACATCGCGGGCATCCGCGTGGGCCAGTACGCGCCCAGCGTGGTGCGCCTGGTGCTCGACCTGAAGCAGGAGGCCAAGCCCCAGGTCTTCACCCTGCCGCCCGTGGCCGCCTACCAGCACCGGCTGGTGCTGGACCTGTACCCGGCCACGCCCCCGGACCCGCTGGAGGCGCTGATTACCGCGCGCTTCCGCGAAACCGCGCCCCGCTTGCCGCAAGTGCAGCCCGAGCACCCGCCCGGCGACCCGCTGGGCGACCTGATCGCGCAGCACAACCAGCGGCCCGCGCCCGTGCCCGCTCCTGCGCCGATGGCGCCCTCGGCCCCGCCGCCGCAGGTCGCCGCCGCGCCGCGCGCGCCCACCCGTGCCGCCCCCACCGCGCCGGCGGCCCCCGCCATCGCCACCAGCAAGCAGACCGACCGGCTCATCATCGTCGCCCTCGACCCCGGCCACGGCGGCGAAGACCCCGGCGCGACCGGCCCCGCGGGCACGCGCGAGAAGGACATCGTGCTCAAGGTCGCCTTCCTGCTGCGCGACCGCATCAACGCCTCCTCGGTGGGCGGCAACCCCATGCGCGCCTTTCTCACGCGCGACGACGATTTCTTCGTGCCGCTGGGCAAGCGGGTCGAGAAGGCGCGCCGCGTGCAGGCCGACCTGTTCGTCTCCATCCACGCCGACGCCTTCACCACGCCCGCCGCGCGCGGCGCCAGCGTGTTCGCGCTGAGCCAGAGCGGCGCCTCCAGCTCGGCGGCGCGCTGGCTGGCGAACAAGGAGAACCAGTCCGACCTGGTGGGCGGGCTGAACGTGCGTTCGCAGGACCAGCACGTGCAGCGCGCGCTGCTGGACATGAGCACCACCGCGCAGATCAACGACAGCCTCAAGCTCGGCAGCGTGCTGCTGGGCGAGATCGGCGGCATGGCGCGGCTGCACAAGGCGCGCGTGGAGCAGGCGGGCTTCGCGGTGCTCAAGGCGCCGGACATTCCCAGCGTGCTGGTCGAAACCGCCTTCATCAGCAACCCCGAGGAAGAGGCCAAGCTGCGCACCAGCGCCTACCAGGTGCAGCTGGCCGACGCGCTGATGCGCGGCATCACGCGATACTTCGCCAAGAACCCGCCGCTGGCGCGCAGCCGCAGCGTGTGAGCGCCTGTTCAAGACACTGCTGGTAACGGAAACGCGGGGGCCCGCACCTAAAGTGCCGTCATGACAGTATTTCGAAAGAAGATGGCATGACCCGAACGACCCGTACCCTTTGTATTGCCGCCGCGCTGGCCGGCGCGTTGTCGCTGGGCGGCTGCGCCCACGGCCCCACGCGCAACCAGGTGGGAATCGGCACCGGCGCCGTGGTGGGCGGCGTGGTGGGCAATGCGCTGATCGGCGGCCCGCTGGCCACCGTGGGCGGCGCCGCCGCGGGCGCCCTGGTGGGCAATGAACTGACCCGGGGCCGCCGCTGAAACTCCTGCCGCCCTGGCAGCAACGCCCGCTGGATGCGGGCGTTGTTGTTTTTTAGCTACGATTTGCGGGGCGGGATTGTTACGCGGTTTTGCGCCCCGCGCGCCATGCGCCCCACAGCGCGAGCACGCCGGGCACCAGAATCAGCGCCCAGATGATCTTCTCCAGGTTCTGCCGCACCCAGGGCAGGTTGCCGAAGAAGTAGCCCGCCGTGCAGACGCCCAGCACCCACAGCACCGCCCCGCCCACGTTGAAGGCCGTGAACTTGCCCCGCCCCATGGCCGCCACGCCCGCCACGAAGGGCGCGAAGGTGCGGATGAAGGGCATGAAGCGCGCCAGCACGATGGTGATGCCGCCGTAGCGCTCGTAGAACGCATGGGCCTGGTCGAACGCCTGGCGGTTGAACCAGCGCGACTTCTCCCACTGGAACACCTTGGGGCCGAAATAGCGCCCGATGGAGTAGTTGCACTGGTCGCCCAGCACCGCCGCCAGCAGCAGCACCGCCACGGCCAGCGGAAAATGCACCAGCCCCGCGCCGGACAGCGCGCCCACGATGAACAGCAGCGAGTCGCCCGGCAGGAAGGGCATGACCACCACGCCCGTTTCCACGAACACGATGAGGAACAGCAGCGCGTAGACCCAGGGCCCGTAGCTCGCCACGAAAACGGCCAGGTGCTTGTCCACGTGCAGGATGAAGTCGATCAGATAGTGCACAAATTCCATGGGGGCGCATTATCCCGGCCCCTGCCTACAATCGCCGCCGTGACCGATACCCGAAGCCCCATCCGCGACCTGCCCGACGAACTCATCAGCCAGATCGCGGCGGGCGAGGTGGTGGAGCGCCCCGCCTCCGTGGTGCGCGAACTGGTGGACAACGCGCTCGACGCCGGCGCCACGCAGGTCACCGTGCGCCTGCTCGCGGGCGGCGTGCGGCTGATCGCGGTGGAAGACGACGGCGGCGGCATCCCGCAGGGCGAGCTGCCCATTGCCCTGCGCCGCCACGCCACCAGCAAGATCACCAGCCTGCACGACCTGGAGACGGTGGCGACGATGGGCTTTCGCGGCGAGGCGCTGGCGGCCATCAGCTCCGTCTCCGAAACCGCCCTGCTCTCGCGCCCCGCCGGGCAGGACAGCGCCTTCATGCTCGACGCCCGCAGCGGCGAACTGCGCCCCGCCGCGCGCGGCCAGGGCACCACGGTAGAGGTGAAGGAACTGTTCTTCTCCACCCCCGCGCGGCGCAAGTTCCTGAAGAGCGACGCGACCGAACTCGCCCACTGCATCGAAGCCGTGCGCCGCCACGCGCTCGCGCGGCCCGGCGTGGGCTTCGCCATCTGGCACGAAGGCAAGCTGGTGGAGCAATGGCGCGCCGCTTCCGGCGAAGACGCCCTGGCGCGGCGGTTGGCCGACGTGCTGGGCGACGACTTCATCACCCAGTCCGTGCCGGTGCACCTGCGCGCGGGCGGCGTCACCGTCACCGGCTTCGCGGGCGTGCCCGACGCCGCCCGCTCGCGCCCCGACCACCAGTACTGCTACGTGAACGGCCGCTTCGTGCGCGACAAGGTGCTCACCCACGCCGCGCGCAGCGCCTATGAAGACGTGCTGCACGGCCACAGGCAGCCCGTGTACGCGCTGTACGTGCAGATCGACCCCGCGCGCGTGGACGTGAACGTGCACCCCACCAAGATCGAGGTGCGCTTCCGCGACAGCCGCGAAGTGCACCAGGCCGTGCGCCACGCCATCGACAACGCGCTGGCCGTGCCGCGCTCCGCGGCGGCCGCTGCCACGCCCGCCGAGCCCGCCCAACCCGCAACACCCACGGCGCCCGCCCCGGCGCCGTTCATGCCGGTTTTTACGTCAAATCGGCCTCCAGCCCATACGGGTCAAGCGCAAGCAGCTATCAAATTTGAAGCAGCGCCGCAAGGCCACATCGTCAGCGACCTGCGGGCGCTGTGGCAGCCCTCCGCATCGCCCGCCCCTGCCCCGGCGCCGGAACCCGCTCCCGCCACGGACTGGCCCCTGGGCCGCGCCGTGGCGCAGATCCACGGCGTCTACATCCTGGCCGAGAACGCCCACGGCCTGGTGCTGGTGGACATGCACGCCGCGCACGAGCGCATCGTGTACGAACGGCTCAAGTCGCAGGCCGATGATTCAGAGCGCATCGCCAGCCAGCCGCTGCTCATCCCCGCCACCTTCGCCGCCACGCCCGAGGAAGTCGCCACCGCAGAATCCCACGCCGACACGCTGCGCCTGCTGGGCCTGGAAGTCGCGCCCTTCTCCCCCAAGACCCTGGCCGTGCGCGCCGTGCCCACCACGCTGGCCCAGGGCGACGCCGTGGAACTCGCGCGCAGCGTGCTCGCCGAGCTGGCCGCGCACGACGCCAGCACCGTGGTGCAGCGCGCGCGCAACGAAATCCTGGCCACCATGGCCTGCCACGGCGCGGTGCGCGCCAACCGCAAGCTCACCATCGACGAGATGAACGCCCTGCTGCGGCAGATGGAAACCACCGAGCGCTCCGACCAGTGCAACCACGGGCGGCCCACGTGGCGCCAACTCTCGATGAAAGAACTGGATGCGCTGTTCCTGCGCGGGCGCTGAGCCTTCTTGTTCGCCCCATCTTCGAGCGCAAGGCACCAAAACAATCCAAAACACCCCATATCTGTGCATGACGGCATGACTTTTCGACATAATTTGGTGCTGCAACGCCGCACACCATTTTTTGTAAGAGAGACCTGCCTTTATGAAGTACACGTCCGTAGGCCAATTCCTTGAACAGGTTGCCCAGCGCAACCCCGGCCAGCCCGAGTTCCTGCAAGCCGTGACCGAGGTCATGGAAAGCCTGTGGCCTTTCATCGAAAAACACCCCAGGTACGCCGAGCACGGCCTGCTGGAGCGCCTGGTGGAGCCCGAGCGCATCGTGATGTTCCGCGTGTCGTGGGTGGACGACCACGGCACCGTGCAGGTCAACCGGGGCTACCGCATCCAGCACAGCATGGCCATCGGCCCGTACAAGGGCGGGCTGCGCTTCCACCCGTCGGTGAACCTGTCGGTGCTCAAGTTCCTGGCGTTCGAGCAGACCTTCAAGAACGCGCTGACCACGCTGCCCATGGGTGGCGGCAAGGGCGGCTCGGACTTCGACCCCAAGGGCAAGAGCCCCTCCGAGGTCATGCGCTTCTGCCAGGCCTTCGCCACCGAGCTGTTCCGCCACGTGGGCGCCGACACCGACGTGCCCGCGGGCGACATCGGCGTGGGCGGCCGCGAGGTGGGCTACATCGCCGGCATGGTCAAGAAGCTGACCAACCGCGCCGACTGCGTGTTCACCGGCAAGGGCCTGTCGTTCGGCGGCTCGCTGATCCGCCCCGAGGCCACGGGCTACGGCACGGTGTACTTCGCCGACGAGATGCTCAAGACGCGCGGCAAGTCGTTCGACGGCCTGCGCGTGTCCGTCTCGGGCTCGGGCAACGTGGCGCAGTACGCGGTCGAGAAGGCCATGGAACTGGGCGCCAAGGTGGTCACCGTGTCCGACTCCAGCGGCACCATCATCGACGAGGAAGGCTTCACCGCCGAGAAGCTCGCCATCCTCATGGACGTGAAGAACCACCACTACGGCCGCGTGAGCGACTACGCCGCGCGCACGGGCGTGAAGTTCGAGGCGGGCAAGACGCCCTGGCACGTGCCCGTCGACGTGGCCCTGCCCTGCGCCACGCAGAACGAGCTGGACGAGAAGGACGCCGCCACCCTCATCAAGAACGGCGTGGTCTGCGTGGCCGAGGGCGCCAACATGCCCTCGACCATCGAGGCCGCCAAGGCCTTCGAGGCGGCGGGCGTGCTCTACGCGCCCGGCAAAGCCAGCAACGCGGGCGGCGTGGCCACCTCGGGCCTGGAGATGAGCCAGAACGCCGAGCGCCTGTCGTGGCCGCGCGAAGAAGTGGACGCGCGCCTGTTCCAGATCATGAAGGGCATCCACGCCGCCTGCCTGCAGTACGGCCAGCGCGCCGACGGCAGCGTGAGCTACGTGGACGGCGCCAACGTGGCGGGCTTCGTGAAGGTGGCGGACGCGATGATCGCGCAGGGCGTGGTCTGAACACCGTCAACGTACACCCAGGGGCCGCAAGGCCCCTTTTTTCATGGTCTGCTACCCTCGCACGCCTATGTCCGCGCCTTCCTCCCCCCTGCCCTGCATCGCCATCGCCGGCCCCACGGCCTCGGGCAAGACGGCGGGCGCGCTGGCGCTGGCGGCGGTGCTGGCCCGGCAGGGCCGGAGCGCGGAGATCATCAGCGTGGATTCGGCCCTGGTCTACCGGGGCATGGACATCGGCACCGCCAAGCCCAGCGCCGCGGAGCGCGCCGCCGTGCCGCACCACCTCATCGACATCCGCGACCCGCTGCACGCCTACAGCGCCGCCGAGTTCGTGCAGGACGCCACGCGCCTCATCGCCGGGATCCGCGCGCGCGGCGCGCTGCCGCTGCTGGTGGGCGGCACCATGCTGTACTTCAAGGCGCTGATCGACGGTATCGACGACATGCCGCCCGCCCACCCCGCCGTGCGCGCCGCCATCGAGGCCCGCGCCGCCGCCGAGGGCTGGCCCGTGCTGCACGCCGAGCTGGCGCGCGTGGACCCGGCCACCGCCGCCCGGCTGGCCCCGGGCGACAGCCAGCGCATCCAGCGCGCGCTGGAAGTGTGGGAAGTCTCGGGCCAGCCGCTCTCGCACTTCCACACTACCAAAAAGAGAGCTGCCAGCGCTTGCCAGATAAGCGCTGGAGCCCTTTTTTGTCTGGAACCCGCTGACCGCACCTGGCTGCACGCGCGCATCGCCCAGCGCTTCGACACCATGCTCGCCGCTGGCTTCCTGGACGAAGTGCAGCGCCTGCGCGCACGGGGCGACCTGCACCCGGATTTGCCCTCGATGCGCTCCGTGGGCTACCGGCAGGCGTGGGAATCGCTGGACGGGGCGTACCCGCTGCACACGCTGCGCGAGCGCGGCATCGCCGCCACGCGCCAGCTGGCCAAGCGGCAGATCACCTGGCTGCGCTCCATGCCGGAGCGCCAGGTGATCGCCTGCGATGCGCCTGACGCCATGGCGCGGCTGGTGCGGGCCGCGCTGAACGCCCTTCAGTGAACGGCCTTGCGCCCCGGCAGCCGCGCGATGATCTCGCCCATGACGCCCCGGCGGAACGCCAGCACGCACACCACGAAGATCAGGCCCGTGACGATGGTGACCGACTCGCCCAGGGTGTTGAACCAGTCCACCGAGGTGACCCGGGCCAGGAAGTTGCCCAGGTCGCCGATCTTGTTTTCCAGCACCACCACCACGGCGGACCCGACGATCGGGCCGGACAGCGTGCCCAGCCCGCCCACCAGCGTCATCAGGATGACCTGGCCCGAGGCCGTCCAGTGCACGTCGGTCAGCGTGGCGAAGCCCAGCACCAACGTTTTCAGCGAACCGGCCAGGCCCGCCAGCGCGGCGGAGAGCACGAAGGCCAGCAGCTTGAAGCGGTGCGTGTCGTAGCCCAGTGAAATCGCACGCGGCTCGTTCTCCTTGATGCCCTTGAGCACCTGGCCGAACGGCGAATGGATGGTACGCACGATGAGCAGGAAGGCCAGCACCACGATGGCCAGGGCCACGTAGTACATGGTCAGATCGTTTTCGAGGCTCAGCACGCCGAACAGCTTGCCGCGCGGCACGCCTTGCAGGCCGTCCTCGCCGCCCGTGAACTTGGCCTGCAGGCAGGCGAAGAACATCATCTGCGCCAGCGCCAGCGTGATCATCGCGAAGTAGATGCCCTGGCGGCGGATGGCGAGCCAGCCGAACAGCAGGCCCAGCAGCGCGCCGCTCGCCGTGCCCAGCAGCAGGCCCACTTCGGGCGTCACGCCCCAGGCCTTGATGGCGTGGCCCGTCACATACGCCGCCCCGCCCAGGAAGGCCGCGTGCCCGAACGACAGCAGCCCCGTGTAGCCCAGCAGCAGGTTGAAGGCCGAGGCGAACAGCGCGAAGCACATGAGCTTCATCACGAACACCGGGTACGCGCCCAGGAACGGCGCGGCCAGCAGGCCCGCGAGCAGCAGGCCGTAGCCCAGGGTGGCAAGGTGCTTGGAATTCATGCGTGCGGCCCCTTATTTTTCTTTGCCGAACAGGCCGGCGGGGCGGATCAGCAAGACGACGACCATGATGACGAACACCACGGTGGACGACGCCTCGGGATAGAACACTTTGGTGAAGCCCTCGATCACGCCCAGGCCCAGCCCGGTCAGGATAGAGCCCATGATGGAGCCCATGCCGCCGATCACCACCACCGCGAACACCACGATGATGAGGTTCTGGCCCATGAGCGGCGTGACCTGGTACACCGGCGCGGCCAGCACGCCCGCGAACGCGGCCAGCGCGCAGCCGAAGGCGTAGGTCAGCGTGATCATGACGGGCACGTTCACGCCGAAGGCCTCGACCAGGCGCGGGTTCTCGGTGCCCGCGCGCAGGTAGGCGCCCAGGCGGGTTTTCTCGATCACGAACCAGGTCGCCACGCACACCACGAGGGACGCCGCCACCACCCAGGCGCGGTAGTTGGGCAGGATCATGAAGCCGAGGTTGGTGGCGCCTTCCAGCAGTTCGGGCGTGTCGTAGCCCAGGCCCGAGACGCCGTAGATCGAGCGGAAGATGCCCTCGATCAGCAGCGTGAGGCCCAGCGTGAGCAGCAGGCCGTACAGGTGGTCGAGCTTGTAGATCCAGCGCAACAGCAGCCGCTCGATCAGCACCCCCACGATGCCCACCACCAGGGGGGCGAGCAGCAGCATCGCCCAGTAGTTGATGCCCAGGTAGCTCAGCGCCATCCAGGTGGTCAGGGCCCCCAGCATGAACAGCGCGCCATGCGCGAAGTTGATGACGTTGAGCAGGCCGAAGATCACGGCCAGCCCGAGGCTGAGGATGGCGTAGAACGAGCCATTGACCAGCCCCAGCAGGAGCTGGCTCATCATGGCGGGCAGGGAAACGGACATATCAGTTAGTTATCCATGGCGCGCGGCCCAAGCCGACGGACGGCCAGCAAGGGCCGCCCCGCAGCAAAGGCCGTCGTCCCCCCCTTGGGGGGATGGAGCGCAGCGACACAGGGGGTTTACTTCCAGAGCGCGCACTTGGTTTCGGCCTTGGTGGTGAACACCTGGTCGCCGGGCAGCTTCTTGATGAGCTTGTAGTAGTCCCACGTGCCCTTGGATTCGGCGGGGGTCTTGACCTGCATCAGGTACATGTCGTGCACGTAGCGGCCATCGGGGCGCAGCACGCCGGAGCCGAAAAAGTCGCTCATCTTCATGGCGCGCCAGGCGGCCATGACCTTGTCGGCATCGGTGGTGCCCGCGGTCTGCACGGCCTTGAGGTAGTTCATGGTGGCCGAGTAGTCGGCCGCCTGGATTTCTGTCGGGCGGCGCTGGGTCTTGGCCATGAACTTGTCGGCGAACTGGCGCGTCTCGTCGTTCATGTCCCAGTACCAGCTGGTGGTGAACTGCAGGCCTTCGGCGGTCTTCAGGCCCAGGCTGTGCACGTCGCTGAAGAAGATCAGCAGGCTGGCCAGCTTCATGGTCTTGTTGATGCCGAATTCACGCGCGGCCTTGATGGCGTTGATGGTGTCGCCGCCCGCGTTCGCCAGGCCCAGGATCTGCGCCTTGGAGTTCTGCGCCTGCAGCAGGAAGGACGAGAAGTCGGTGGCATTGAGCGGCGCGCGCACCGAGCCGAGCACGATGCCGCCCTTGTCCTTCACCACGCGGGAGGCGTCGGCCTCCATCGCCTGACCGAAGGCGTAGTCCGCCGTCAGGAAGAACCAGCTCTTGCCGCCGCCCTCGACGATGGTGCTGGCCGTGCCCTTGGCCAGCGCCACGGTGTCGTAGGCGTAGTGCACGGTGTAGGGGCTGCACTGCTCGTTGGTCAGCGCCGACGAAGCCGCGCCGTTGTTGACGTAGACGCGCTTCTTCTCCTTGGCCACGTCGGCCAGGGCCAGGCCCACGCCCGAATTGGTGCCGCCGAACAGCATGGTCAGGCCCTGGGTGTCGATCCACTCGCGCGCCTTGCTCGCGGCGATGTCCGGCTTGTTCTGGTGGTCCATGCTCATCAGTTCGATGGGCTTGCCCAGCACCTTGCCGCCGAAGTCGTCGATCGCCATCTGGATGGCCACCGCGCCGTTCTTGCCCTCCACGTCGGAGTACAGGCTGGACATATCGGTGATCAGGCCGATCTTCACCTTGTCCTGCGCGTGGGCCGCGCCGGATGCGAGGCCTGCCGTGGCAAGCGCGATGGCGAGCAGGGTGCGTTGGGTTTTCTTCATGGGCTTATCTCCTGGTTCGGTTGTCAGATCACATCACTTCCACAGCGCGCACTTGCTCTCGGCCTTGGTGGTCCACACCTGGTCGGCAGGCAGCTTGGAGACCACCTTGTAGTAGTCCCACGGCGCCTTGGACTCGGCCTGCGACTTGACCTGCATCAGGTACATGTCGTGGGCGAAGCGGCCATCGGGGCGGATCACGCCCTTGGCGTAGAAGTCGTCGATGGGCGTGGACTTGAGCTTGGCCATGACCTTGTCGGCGTCCGTCGTGCCGGCGGCCTGCACGGCCTTGAGGTAGTTGATCGTTGCCGAGTAGTCCGCCGCGTGGATGTCGGTGGGCATACGCTTGGTCTTCTCGAAGAACTTCTTGCCGAAGGCGCGCGTCTGGTCGTTCAGGTTCCAGTCCCAACTGGTGGTGAGCAGCAGGCCTTCGGTGTTCTTCAGGCCCAGGCTGTGGATGTCGGTCAGGAACACCAGCAGGCCGGCCATCTTCATGGTCTTGTTGATGCCGAATTCCTTGGCGGCCTTGATGGCGTTGATGGTGTCGCCGCCCGCGTTCGCCAAGCCCAGGATCTGCGCCTTGGAGTTCTGCGCCTGCAGCAGGAAGGACGAGAAGTCGGACGCATTGAGCGGGTGCTTCACGCTGCCCACCACGGTGCCGCCTTTTTCCTTGATGACCTTGGTGGTGTCGGCCTCCAGCGCCGCGCCGAAGGCGTAGTCGGCGGTCAGGAAGAACCAGGTCTTGCCGCCCTGCGCCACCACGGCGCCGCCCGTGCCCTTGGCCAGCGCCACGGTGTCGTAGGCGTAGTGCACGGTGTAGGGGCTGCACTGCTCGTTGGTCAGCGCCGACGAGCCCGCGCCGCTGTTGAAGTAGACGCGCTTCTTTTCCTTGGCCACCTCGGCCATCGCCAGCGCGGTGCCCGAGTTGGTGCCGCCGAACAGCATGGTCAGGCCCTGGGTGTCGATCCACTCGCGCGCCTTGCTCGCGGCGATGTCGGCCTTGTTCTGGTGGTCGGCGCTGATGAGTTCGATGGGCTTGCCCAATACCTTGCCGCCGAAGTCGTCGATCGCCATCTGGATGGCGACCGCGCCGTTCTTGCCTTCCACGTCGGCGTACAGGCTCGACATGTCGGTGATCAAGCCGATCTTCACCTTGTCCTGCGCGTGGGCCGCGCCAGTCGCCAGGCCCGCGGCGGCAAGCGCCAGGGCCAGGAGGGTGCGTTGGTTTTTCATGGTGTCGTCTCCTTCGAGGGGGGTGAAAATTCCGAGGGGGTCAGACGCCCAGCAGCTCGTTGAGCACGGGCATCTTGGCGTCGAGTTCGGACGCGCTGAATTTCTCGACGATGGCGCCGTGCTCCATCACGTAAAAGCGGTCGGCCAGCGGCGCGGCGAAGCGGAAGTTCTGCTCCACCATGACCACGGTGTAGCCCTGCTGACGCAGCGTGGTGATCATGCGCGCCAGCGCCTGCACGATGACGGGCGCGAGGCCTTCCGAAATCTCGTCGAGCAGCAGCAGCTGGGCTCCGGTGCGCAGGATGCGCGCCACGGCCAGCATCTGCTGCTCGCCGCCCGACAGGCGCGTGCCCTGGCTGTGCCTGCGCTCGGCCAGGTTGGGGAACATGGCGTAGATCTCCTGCACCGACATGCCCGCGCGGCCCGTCTTGAGCGCGGGCGGCAGCATCAGGTTCTCTTCGCACGACAGGCTGGAGAAAATGCCGCGCTCTTCGGGGCAATAGCCCACGCCCAGGTGGGCGATACGGTGCGTGGGCAGGCCAATGGTTTCCACGCCGTTGATCTTGACGGAGCCCTTGCGCGCCCCCGTCAGGCCCATGATGGCGCGCATGGTGGAGGTGCGGCCCGCGCCGTTGCGGCCCAGCAGCGTGACCACTTCGCCCGGCTGCACCACCATGTCCACGCCGTGCAGCACGTGCGATTCGCCGTACCAGGCTTGCAGGCCCGTGATTTCGAGTGCGGGTGCCGCCATCAATGCGCTCCCTGCAGTTGGCCTTCGGTGGTGCCCATGTAGGCTTCCATCACCTGCGGATTGTTCGAGACTTCCTCGTAAGGCCCTTCGGCCAGCACCGCGCCGCGCTGCAGCACGGTGATGCGGTCGGCAATCGTGGAGATCACCTTCATGTTGTGCTCCACCATGAGGATGGTACGGCCCGCAGAGACCTTCTTGATGAGTTGTGTGACGCGGTCCACGTCCTCGTGGCCCATGCCCTGGGTGGGCTCGTCGAGCAGCATCAGCTCGGGCTCCATCGCCAGCGTGGTGGCGATCTCCAGCGCGCGCTTGCGGCCGTAGGCGAGGTTCACCGTTTCTTCATGGGCGAAGGCTTCCAGGCCCACTTCGGTCAGCAACTCCATGGCGCGGCCATCGAGCTGCGCCAGCGAACGCTCGCTGCGCCAGAAGTGGAACGAGGTGCCCAGCTTGCGCTGCAGCCCCAGGCGCACGTTCTCCAGCAGCGTGAGGTGCGGGAACACCGCCGAGATCTGGAATGAGCGGATGACACCCCGGCGCGCGATCTGCGCGGGCTGCTCGCGCGTGATGTCCTGGCCGTTGAACACGATCTGGCCCGAGGTGGGCTCCAGGAACTTGGTGAGCAGGTTGAAGCAGGTGGTCTTGCCGGCCCCGTTGGGCCCGATCAGCGCATGGATGGAGCCCCGGCGCACGGACAGATTCACTTGGCTGACGGCGGTGAAGCCTTTGAACTCTTTGGTCAGGCTGTGGGTTTCGAGAATGACGTCGCTCATTGCGCCTTGGCTGCTCCAACTCCATTGACAAACACGGCCCCGGATCAGGGGGCCGCGTCGCGTTTGCTGCAACACATCGTAAGCTGCCCGGCCCGCCCGCAGATACTGGGAGAAATGCCTATGTATAAACGCCTAATGGCGCACATTTCGGGTCATTCATAATATTTTTATCAAAAATGGCTCCAGCGCATATCCATCAAGCGCCAGCAGCTATATTTTTGATAGCACCCAGAAATACAATCTTGCAGCAGGCTTACTGCAAGGGCTCCTTGGCCGCCGCAGGCAGCGGCAAAGGCAGCACGGCGATGCCTTCTTCGAGCAGTTGGAGCGTCTCGCGCGGACTCGATTGGCCGCGGATGGCACGCTCCTCCACCTCGCCGTAATGCATACGGCGTGCCTCCGCGGCAAAGCGCGTACCCACGTCTTCGGTTTCGGCCAGAATCTTGCGCGCCATGCGCAGCCAGGCGGCCTGGGCTTCTTGCGGGGAGGGAGACGGCGCCTCCGTAGCACCCAGGTTGAGGCGCGGCGCGCTCAGCGCCTTGTGCACCTCGGCGCTGCCGCACATCGGGCATTGCAGCAGGCCGCGCTGCAGCTGGCTCTGGAAATCGTCCTCGCCCGCGAACCAGCCCTCGAAGGCATGGCCCTGGGCACAGTGCAGGTCAAGCACCTTCATACCGTCTCAGTGGTGGCGGCGCACCAAATAGCGGTACACGAAGCCGGGAAAGGCCAGCGTGGCGAACAGCGCCGCCGTGACCGCGTAAAACTCCCAGCCCTGGGGCGCGATCTGGCCCGCGCGGCGCTCCAGCAGCAGGCCCAGGCCGCCCACGGCGCAGTACAGCAGCACCATTTCCAGCAACCGCGCCCACAGCGGCTTGCGCGGCTGCGCCTGCGGCCCCACCACCAGCCAACGCTGGTTGGCAAAAGGCAAATTGGCTGCCACGAGGGCAGCCAACAGCACGAGCCAGATGGAAGCGGTCTGGGACATCAGGACGCGAGCGCGCGCACGATGGCGTCGGCGCACAGCGTCATCAACCCGCCGGGCAGAATGCCCAGCAGCAGCACCATCGCGCCGTTCAGGGTGAGCACCACGCGCACGTCCAGCGGAGCCGACACACTGGTGGCGGTGAGCGGCGCGTCGAAGTACATGACCTTGACCACGCGCAGGTAGTAGAACGCGCCGATCAGCGACATCATGACCGCGAACACGGCCAGCGCGATGTGCAGGCCCTGGCCCGAGGCCACGAGCGCCTGCAGCACCGACAGCTTGGCGTAGAAGCCCACCAGCGGCGGAATGCCGGCCATGGAGAACAGGCACACGGCCATCACGCCGGCGTACAGCGGGCTGCGCTGGTTCAGACCCGCGAGGTCGGAGATTTCCTCGCTCTCGAAGCCCTCGCGCGCCAGCAGCAGGATGGTGCCGAACGCAGCCAGCGTGGTGAGCACGTAGGTCACCACGTAGAACATGGACGAGCTGTAGGCGTTTTCCACCGCGGTGGCGTCCACGTTGCCGTTGACCACGCCCGAGAGCAGGCCGAGCAGCACGAAGCCCATCTGCGAGATGGTGGAGTAGGCCAACATGCGCTTGAGGTTGGTCTGCATCACACCCGCCACGTTGCCGATGAGCAGCGAGCCGATGGCGAGCACGGCCAGCATCTGCTGCCAGTCGATGGCCAGCGGCAGCAGGCCGTCCACCAGCAGGCGCATGGCGATGGCAAAGGCC
This sequence comes from Acidovorax sp., assembly GCA_047601665.1. Classification (GTDB taxonomy): domain Bacteria; phylum Pseudomonadota; class Gammaproteobacteria; order Burkholderiales; family Burkholderiaceae_C; genus JASGIT01. The sequence continues at coordinate 2,643,373 of JASGIT010000001.1, read as the reverse complement.
GCGAGCTTGGGCGCGCCGCCAATCATCAGCGTGACGGCCGTGGGCGCGCCCTGGTACACGTCGGGCACCCACATGTGGAACGGCACCACACCGAGCTTGAACGCCAGGCCGGCCACGATGAACACCAGGCCGAACACCAGCACCTGGTGCTTGACCTGGCCGGAGTTGATGGCCTTGAACACCTGGCCGATGTCGAGCGAGCCGGTCGCGCCGTACATCATCGACATGCCGTAGAGCAGGAAGCCGCTGGCCAGCGCGCCGAGCACGAAGTACTTCATGGCGGCTTCGGTCGAGGTCGCATGGTCGCGGCGCAGGGCCACCAGCGCGTAGCTGGAGAGCGTGAGCAGTTCCAGGCCCAGGTAGATGACCAGGAAGTTGTTGCCCGAGATCATCACGAACATGCCCAGCACCGAGAAGATCGCCAGCGTGAACATTTCGCCGCCGCGCAGCATGTCGCGGTCGGCGGCGTAGGGGCGGCCATAGACCAGGGTGACCATCATGGCCACGGCGGCGAAGCACTTGAGCCAGTTGCCCATGGCGTCGGACACGACCATGTTGCCCCAGCCGTAAAAGGTATTGCCGCTGCTCGCGTACAGCGCTTGCAGCACGGCCACCACGGCCAGCGTGAGCAGGGTGAGCACGTAGGTGCCGGTGCGGCGGGCACTGGTCACGCCCAGGTCCACCAGGGCGATCACGCAGCCCATGACCAGGAGCACGATCTCGGGGTAGACCGCCAGCCAGCTGATGTTGTCAATCATTGCGAATCTCTCAGTTCAGTCTGGTCAGTTGAGCTTGGTTTGCGCCACGTGCTTGAGCAGTCCGGTTACGGAAGCGTCCATCACGTCGGTGAAGGGGCGCGGGTACAGGCCCATGTAGAGCACGGCAATCGCCAGCAGCGCCATCACCAGGAATTCGCGGCAGCCGATGTCGGTGAGCTCCTTGACGTGGTCGTTGCCCACCGCGCCCAGGTACACGCGCTTGAACATCCACAGCGTGTAGGCCGCGCCGAAGATCAGCGCCGTGGCGGCCAGCAGACCGATCCAGAAGTTGGCCTGCACCGCGCCCAGGATCACCATCCACTCGCCCACGAAACCCGCCGTGCCCGGCAGGCCGCAGTTGGCCATGCTGAACAGCAGCGCGAAGGCCGCGAACTTGGGCATGACGTTGACCACGCCGCCGTAATCGGCGATCTGGCGCGAGTGCATACGGTCGTACAGCACGCCAATGCACAGGAACATGGCGCCCGAGACGAAGCCGTGCGCGATCATCTGCACGATGCCACCCGACACGCCCAGCGGGTTGAAGATGAAGAAGCCCAGCGTGACGAAGCCCATGTGCGCCACGGACGAATAGGCCACGAGCTTCTTCATGTCCTTCTGCACCATGGCCACGAGGCCCACGTAGATCACCGCGATCAGCGACAGCGCGATGATGAGCCAGGCCCACTGGCGCGCCGCATCGGGGGCGATGGGCATGGAGAACCGCAGGAAGCCATAGGCGCCCAGCTTCAGCATGATGGCGGCCAGCACGGCGGAGCCGCCCGTGGGCGCTTCCACGTGCACGTCGGGCAGCCAGGTGTGCACCGGCCACATCGGCACCTTGACCGCGAAGGCCGCGAAGAAGGCGAAGAACAGCAGCGTCTGCGCGGTGCGCGACAGCGGCAGCTGGTGCCAGGTCAGGATGTCGAAGCTGCCGTTGGCCTGGTTGTACAGGTAGATGATGGCGATCAGCGTGAGCAGCGAGCCCAGCAGCGTGTACAGGAAGAACTTGAACGCCGCGTAGATCTTGTTCGGGCCGCCCCAGATGCCGATGATCAGGTACATCGGAATCAGCGTGGCTTCGAAGAACACGTAGAACAGCAAGCCGTCCAGCGCCGAGAACACGCCGATCATCAGGCCCGACAGAATCAGGAACGCGCCCATGTACTGGTTCACGCGCTCGGTGATCGACTGCCACGAGGCGATCACCACGATCACCGTGATGAAAGCCGTGAGCGGCACGAACCAGAACGAGATGCCGTCCACGCCCAGGTGGTAGTTGACGTTGAAGCGCTCGATCCAGAGCATGTTCTCGACGAACTGCATGTCCGCCGTGCCGATCTGAAAACCGGTGTACAGCGGAATGGTGACCAGCAACCCGGCGATCGCGCCGATCAAGGCCAGCCAGCGCACGGCGCCGACCTGATCGTCACGCCCCAGGGCCAGCAGCAGGATGCCGAATGCGACCGGCACCCAAATGGCAAGACTCAACAAACCCATTTTTATAGTTCTCCTACTTGTTGAGCCACACGAAGTACGTCATGAGCCCGAAGACGCCCAGGATCATGACCAGCGCGTAATGGTAGATGTAGCCCGTCTGCACCCAGCGCAACATGCCCGCGAACCAGCCCACGAGCTTCCACGAACCGTTGACCACCGCGCCGTCGATCACGGCCTGGTCGCCGCCCTTCCACAGGCCGGTGCCCAGGGCGCGCGCGCCGCGCGCGATGATGTTCTCGTTGATCCAGTCGAGGTAGTACTTGTTTTCCAGCAGCGTGTAGACGGGCTGGAAGGTACGCTTGATCGCCGCGGGCAGCGCGGGGTTGATCATGTACATGTAGTACGACAGCGCCACGCCGGCGATTGCCAGCCAGAGCGGCACGCTCGTCAGCGAATGCATCGCCATCGCCACCGGGCCATGGAAGGCTTCGGCCAGTTCGGTCATGGCGTGGTGCTTGGAAGCGTCGATGAAGATCACGTCCTTGAAGAAGTCGCCGAACAGCATGGGCCCGATGGTGAAGAAGCCCACCAGCACCGACGGAATCGCCAGCAGCACCAGCGGCAGCGTGACCACCCAGGGAGACTCGTGCGGCTTGGCGTCATGGCCGTGGCCATGGTCGTCGTGCCCGTGGTGGTCATGGTGGTGCGCATCGGGGTTCTGGTCGTAGCGCTCCTTGCCGTGGAAGACCAGGAAGTACATGCGGAACGAATAGAACGCCGTGACGAACACACCCGCGAGCACCGAGAAGCTGGCGAAGCCGGCGGCGGGCAGATGGCTCTCGGCCACCGCTTCGATGATGCTGTCCTTGGAATAGAAACCCGAGAAGAACGGCGTGCCGATCAGCGCCAGCGAGCCCAGCAGCGAGGTGATCCAGGTGATGGGCATGTACTTGCGCACGCCGCCCATCCAGCGGATGTCCTGGTTGTGGTGCATACCCATGATGACCGAGCCCGCGCCGAGGAACAGCAAGGCCTTGAAGAAGGCGTGCGTCATCAGGTGGAACACGGCGACCGAGTAGGCCGATGCGCCCAGCGCCACGGTCATGTAGCCGAGCTGCGACAGCGTGGAGTAGGCCACCACGCGCTTGATGTCGTTCTGGATGATGCCCAGGAAGCCCATGAACAGCGCGGTGATGGAGCCGATGACCAGGATGAAGTTCAGCGCCGTATCCGACAGTTCAAACAGCGGCGACATGCGCGACACCATGAAGATGCCCGCCGTCACCATGGTGGCCGCGTGGATCAGCGCGGAAATCGGCGTGGGGCCTTCCATCGAATCGGGCAGCCACACGTGCAGCGGGAACTGGGCCGACTTGCCCATGGCGCCGATGAACAGGCAGATGCAGATCACGGTGATCAGCATCCAGTCGGTGCCGGGGAAAGCCAGGCTGCCCAGTTCGTTCTTCTTGGCAAAGACTTCGCCATAGTTCAGCGTGCCCGTGTAGGCCAGGATCAGGCCGATGCCCAGAATGAAGCCGAAGTCACCCACGCGGTTGACCAGGAAGGCCTTCATGTTGGCGAAGATGGCCGTCGGCTTGTTGAACCAGAAGCCGATCAGCAGGTACGACACCAGGCCCACGGCTTCCCAGCCGAAGAACAGCTGCAGCAGGTTGTTGCTCATGACCAGCATGAGCATGGAGAAGGTGAACAGCGAAATGTAGGAGAAGAAGCGGTTGTAGCCGTCGTCTTCTTCCATGTAGCCGATGGTGTAGAGGTGCACCATCAGCGACACGAAGGTCACCACCACCATCATCATGGCCGTGAGGCTGTCGATCAGGAAGCCGACCTCCATCTTCAGGCTGCCCACCACCATCCAGGTGTAGATGGTTTCATTGAAGCGCGCACCGTCGAAGGCCACGCTTTGCAGCGTCATCGCCGAGAGCACGAACGCCACGAACACGCCCAGGATGGTGAACGTGTGCGATGCCTTGCGGCCAAGGTGGTTGCCGCCGAACGCGGTGCCGAAGATGCCGGCCAGCAGGGAGCCCGCGAGCGGCGCCAGGGGCACCGCCAGCAGCATCGGAGCAGAAAGGGTTGAACTCATGTCGTCAGAACCTTGTGTGAACCGGGCTCAACCCTTGAGGGTGTTGAGGTCTTCCGCGTTGATGCTGGACTTGTTGCGGAACAGCAGCACCAGGATGGCAAGGCCGATGGCCGATTCCGCCGCCGCCACCGTGAGGATGAAGAACACGAACACCTGGCCGTGCATGTCGCCCAGATAGTGTGAGAACGCGACGAAGTTCATGTTCACGGCCAGCAGCATCAGCTCGATGGCCATGAGCAGCACGATGAGGTTCTTGCGGTTCAGAAAGATGCCGACGACGGCCAGCGCGAACAGCATCGCGCCCAGCGTCAGAAAGTGGCCCAGGGTCAGCGTCATGCCTTTTTCTCCTCAGCGGCGGGGGCTTGGGCCGCAGGCTCGGCCTTGCGGGTGGCGGGCACCTTCACCATGTCGAAGCGGTCCTGGGCGCGCACCCGCACCTGGTCAGCCGGGCTGATGAACTTGCTGTCCTTGCGGCGGCGCAGCGTGAGGGCAATCGCCGCCACCATCGCCACCAGCAGAATCACGGCAGCAATCTCGACCGGATACAGGTACTGGGTGTAGAGCAGTTTGCCCAGCACCTTGGTGTTGGAGTACGGCACCACCTGGCCCGCAGCATCCACCACGGTGGCAATGGCCTTGGGCTCGTCCATGCCGCGGAAACCGCCCATGAGCACCAGCGCCATTTCAAAGACGATGACCGCACCCACGCAGGCCGCGAGCGGGAAGTGGCGCCAGAAGCCCTGGCGCAGCGCGTCGATGCGGATGTCCAGCATCATCACCACGAACAGGAACAGCACCATCACCGCACCCAGGTAGACCAGCACCAGGGCAATGGCGAGGAATTCGGCCTTGAGCAGCAGCCACACGGCGGCGGCCTGCGAGAAGGCCAGGATCAGGTAGAGCACCGCGTGCACCGGGTTGCGCGCGGTAATGACCCGGAAGGCCGCGAACAGCAGCACCACCGAGAACAGATAGAAGAAACCAGTTTTGGCGTCCATGAAGCGGTGCCCTCAGCGGTACTTGGCGTCCGCCGCCTTGGCGGCAGCGATCTCGGCTTCGTAGCGATCGCCCACGGCCAGGAGCATGTCCTTGGTGAAGTACAGGTCGCCACGCTTTTCGCCGTGGTATTCAAAAATGTGCGTCTCGACGATGGAATCGACCGGGCAGCTTTCTTCGCAGAAGCCGCAGAAGATGCACTTGGTCAGGTCGATGTCGTAGCGCGTGGTGCGGCGCGAGCCGTCGGCGCGCACGTCGGACTCGATGGTGATCGCCATCGCGGGGCAGACGGCCTCGCAGAGCTTGCAGGCGATGCAGCGCTCTTCGCCGTTCTCATAGCGGCGCAGCGCGTGCAGGCCGCGGAAGCGCGGCGACAGCGGGGTTTTTTCTTCGGGGAACTGCACGGTGACCTTGCGCGCGAAGGCGTAGCGGCCCGTCAGGGCCATGCCCTTGGCGAGTTCCCAGAGCATGAAGCTCTTGAAGAAGTCCTTGATCGAAAAGGAGGGAGCGGCAACAGCAGACATATACGGTTCTCCGCTTATTTCCAGATGTTCCAGGGCGAGTGCAGCCAAGCGCCCACGATGAGCAGCCACACCAGCGTGACGGGGATGAAGATCTTCCAGCCCAGGCGCATGATCTGGTCGTAGCGGAAGCGCGGGAAGGTGGCGCGGATCCAGATGAAACACGACACGACCAGGAAGGTCTTGATCGCGAGCCAGATCCAGCCCGGGATGAAGGCCAGCGCCGACACCGGCGGCAACCAGCCGCCCAGGAACATCAGCACGGCCAGGATGGACACGAGCCACATGCTGGCGTATTCGGCCAGGAAGAAGATCGCAAAGCCCATGCCCGAGTACTCGACCATGTGGCCGGCCACGATTTCGGCTTCGCCTTCCACCACGTCGAACGGATGGCGGTTGGTTTCGGCCACGCCCGAGATCAGGTAGACCACGAAGATGGGCAGCAGCGGCAGCCAGTTCCACGACAGGAAGGTCAGGCCCATGCCCGCCATGCTGCCCTGCCCTTGCCCCATCACGATTTGCGTGAGGTTCATGCTGCCGGACACCATGATGACCACGAGGAAGCAGAAGCCCATCGCGATTTCATAGCTCACCATCTGGGCCGAGGCACGCAGCGCGCCCAGGAAGGCGTACTTGGAGTTGGACGCCCAGCCCGCGATGATCACGCCGTAGACCTCGATGGAGGTGATGGCCATGATGAGCAGCAGGCCCGCGTTCACGTTGGCCAGCGCCACGTCCGGCCCGAAAGGCACGGCCACCCAGCCCGCCAGCGCGGGCATGATGGCCATGATGGGGCCGAGGATGAACAGGCCCTTGGAAGAGGCCGCAGGCTGGATGATTTCCTTGGTCATCAGCTTGAGGGCGTCCGCAATCGGCTGCAACAGACCGAACGGCCCCACGCGGTTGGGGCCCATGCGGACTTGCATGAAACCGAGCAGCTTGCGTTCCCACAGCGTCAGATAGGCCACAGCCCCCATCAGCGGCGCGAGCACGCAGACGATCTTGATGAGGTTCCAGATCACGGGCCACACCGCCCCCGACCACCAGGGCTGGGCGACGAGGTTCAGCCCACCGTTGTAGAGCGCGTCGATCATGCGGCAGCCCCTTCACGCGCCACGCGGGCATCGGCGGTGTGTTGCAGCGCGGGCGCGCGGCGCACCAGGCTGTCGAGTTGGTAAATGCTGGCGACGACGGGCGCGGCCGACGGCCCCTGGAACGCCGACAGGGGCGCCTGGGTGGCATTGGACAGGCGCTCGGCGGGCAACTGGGACACATTGCCCACGGCCTTGGCGAGCACGTCCTGCGAGGTTTCGTAGTCCATGCCCTGCACGCCCAGCAGGTTGCCCAGCACGCGCAGCACCTTCCAGGCCGGGCGGGCATCGCCCAGCGGCTTGACCACGGCGTGGAAGCTCTGCACACGGCCTTCGGCGTTGGCAAAACTGCCCGAGGTTTCGGTGAATGGCGCAATGGGCAGCAGCACGTCGCTGAAGGCCAGGTTGGTCTTGAACGGGCTCAGCGTGACCACCATGTCCAGCTTTTCGAGGGCAGCAGCGGCTTGCGCACCGGCGGCGGAATCGAATTCCGGTTCGGTATTGAGCAGCAGCGCGGCCTTGAGGCTGCCTGCCAACATGCGGCCCGCGTTCAGGCCCTTGCCCTGCGGCTGTGCGCCCACGAACTGCGCGCCCACGGTGTTCGCGGCTTCGGTCAGGTAGCCACAGGAGGCGCCGGTTTGCTGTGCAATCCATTGCGCCAGCGCCAGCAGGCTCGACGCCTGCGTGTGGTGCGCGGCGGCATTGCCCAGCAGCACGGCCTTGCGCTCGCCCTTGAGCAGCGCGCGGGCAATGCCCAGGGCTTCGTCGTTCACCGTGCCTTGGACGGGCGCGGGCAGGCCTTTTTCCTGGGCCACGGCAGCGGCCACGTCGGCCAGCGCGCGCGTCCAGTCGGCGAAGGCGACGATGGAGTGCTGCGCGGGCATGGCCCAGTCGTAGGCTTGCGCGTTGATGGCGTGGACTACACCCCCCTTGCGCGTGGCCTGGCGGATGCGCTGCGCGAACAGCGGATGGTCTTTGCGCAGGTTGGAGCCGACGACCAGCACCGACTGCAAGCTGGACAGCGACGCGATGGACGAGCCCAGCCAGCGCACGCCTTCGCCCTCCGTGAACTCGGCGTGGCGCAGGCGGTGGTCGATGTTGTCGCTGCCCAGGCCGCGCACCAAGCTGCCTGCGAGGAACAATTCTTCGAGCGTGCTGTGAGGGCTGACCAGAGCGCCGATGGCGTCGGCACCGTGGTCGTTCTTGATGTTTTTCAGGCCGTTGGCAACGTACTCCAGCGCCGTCTGCCAATCGACTTCCTTCCACTGCCCGCCCTGCTTGAGCATGGGCTTGGTGAGGCGGTCTTCGCCGTTCAGCGCCTCGTACGAGAAGCGGTCGCGGTCGGCGATCCAGCACTCGTTGACTTCTTCGTTCTCGAACGGAACGACGCGCAGCACCTTGTGGTTCTTGACCTGCACGATCAGGTTGGCACCGGTGGAGTCGTGCGGGCTGATCGACTTGCGGCGGCTCAGCTCCCAGGTGCGGGCGCTGTAGCGGAACGGCTTGCTGGTCAGCGCGCCCACGGGGCAGATGTCGATCATGTTGCCCGAGAGCTCGGAGTCCACCGTATCGCCCACCACCGTGGTGATTTCGGAGTGCTCACCCCGGTTGACCATGCCCAGTTCCATGATGCCGGCCACTTCCTGGCCGAAGCGCACGCAACGGGTGCAGTGGATGCAGCGGCTCATTTCCTCCATGGAAATGAGGGGGCCGACTTCCTTGTGGAAGACCACGCGCTTTTCTTCCTCGTAGCGCGAGGAAGAACCGCCATAGCCCACGGCCAGGTCCTGCAGCTGACACTCGCCGCCCTGGTCGCAGATCGGGCAGTCCAGCGGGTGGTTGATGAGCAGGAATTCCATGACCGACTGCTGGGCCTTGATGGCCTTGTCGGTCTTGGTGCGCACGATCATGCCCTGCGTCACGGGCGTGGCACAGGCCGGCATGGGCTTGGGGGCCTTTTCCACGTCCACCAGGCACATGCGGCAGTTGGCGGCAATGGAAAGCTTCTTGTGGTAGCAGAAGTGCGGAATGTAGGTACCGGCCTTTTCGGCGGCATGCATGACCATGCTGCCTTCGGTGACCTCCACCTTCTGTCCGTCGAGTTCAATTTCAACCATATGTCTTCTCTCGATCAGGCAGAGGCTTTGCGGGCCGCTTGGATCTTGGCCTCGAATTCGGGCCGGAAGTGCTTGATCATGGCACGCACGGGCATGGCAGCCGCGTCGCCCAGGGCACAAATGGTGCGGCCCATGATGTTGGCCGACACGTCGTCGAGTTTGTCGATGTCCTCAGGACGGCCTTCGCCGTGCTGGATGCGATTGACCATGCGCCAGAGCCAGCCCGTGCCTTCGCGGCAGGGCGTGCACTGGCCGCAGGATTCGTGCTGGTAGAAGTAGGACAGGCGCAGCAGGCTTTCCACCATGTCGCGCGAGTCGTCCATCACGATCACCGCGCCCGAACCCAGCATGGAGCCTGCCTTGGAGATGGAGTCGTAGTCCATCGTGCATTCCATCATGATGTGGGCGGGCAGCACCGGAGCCGACGAGCCGCCGGGGATCACGGCCTTCAACTGGCGGCCTTTGCGCACGCCGCCCGCGAGTTCGAGCAGCGTGGCGAACGGGGTGCCCAGCGGGATTTCGTAGTTGCCGGGCTTTTCCACGTCGCCGGACACCGAGAAGATCTTGGTGCCGCCGTTGTTGGGCTTGCCGCACTCCAGGTAGGCCTGGCCGCCGTTGCGGATGATCCAGGGCACCGCCGCGAAGGTCTCGGTGTTGTTGATGGTGGTGGGCTTGCCGTACAGGCCGAAGCTGGCCGGGAACGGCGGCTTGAAGCGCGGCTGGCCCTTCTTGCCTTCGAGCGATTCGAGCAGCGCGGTTTCCTCGCCGCAGATGTAGGCGCCGAAGCCGTGGAATGCGTGCAGTTGGAAGTTGAAGCCGCTGCCCAGGATCTTGTCGCCCAGGTAGCCCGCTGCACGCGCTTCTTCCAGTGCGTCCTCGAAGCGTTCGTAGACCTGGAAGATTTCGCCGTGGATGTAGTTGTACCCCAGCGAGATGCCCATCGCATAGGCCGCGATGATCATGCCCTCGATCACGATGTGGGGGTTGTACATCAGGATGTCGCGGTCCTTGCAGGTACCGGGCTCGCCTTCGTCCGAGTTGCACACGAGGTGCTTCTGGCCGGGGAACTGGCGGGGCATGAAGCTCCACTTCAGGCCCGTGGGGAAGCCTGCGCCGCCGCGGCCGCGCAGGCCGGATTCCTTGACGGTGGCGATCACCTGGTCTTGCGTAAGGCCTTCGCCGCCATCCGCCGCCAGGATCTTGCGCAGCGCCTGGTAGCCGCCGCGCGCCTCGTAGTCCTTGATGCTCCAGTTCGTGCCATCCAGGCCCGCGTAGATTTGCGGGTTGATGTGGCGGTCGTGGAAGCAGGTCTGGACGCCCGTGGCCTGGAATTGCGCGAGGATTTGTGCCGCCGTGCTCATGCCTGGCCCTCCGCTGCGCGCAGCCCGTCGACCAGTTGGTCGAGCTTTTCGTTGTCCATGAAACTGCACATGGTGCGGTCGTTGACCAGCATCACGGGCGAGTCGGCGCAGGCGCCCAGGCACTCGCATTGCTGCAGCGTGAACAGGCCGTCGGGCGTGGTCTCGCCCATGTGAATGCCGAGCTTGGCTTCGAGGTGGTGCAGCGCCTTGTAGCCGTCGCGCAGCTGGCACGGCAGGTTGGTGCAGACGTTGAGCTTGTACTTGCCCACCGGCTGCTGGTTGTACATGTTGTAGAAGGTGGTGACCTCATGCACCGCGATGGCGGGCATACCGAGGTAGTCGGCGATCACGGCCTCGCTCTCGGCGCTGACCCAGCCCTGCTCCTGCTGCACGATGGAGAGGCAGGCCATCACGGCCGACTGGCGGCCCGCGTCATTGTCCGGGTACTTCGCCACTTCGCGGGCGAAGCGCTGTTTGGTCGCTTCGGTAATCATCGGTCAATCTCTCCGAACACGATATCCATGGTGCCGATGATGGCCACGGCATCGGCCAGCATGTGGCCGCGCGCCATCTCGTCGAGCGTGGCGAGGTGGGCGAAGCCCGGCGCGCGGATCTTGAGGCGGTAGGGTTTGTTGGCCCCGTCGCTCACGAGGTAGATGGCGAACTCGCCCTTGGGGTGCTCCACGGCGGCGTAGGCTTCGCCTTCTGGCACGCGGAAACCTTCGGTGAAGAGCTTGAAATGGTGGATCAGCTCCTCCATGTTCGACTTCATGGATTCACGCGACGGCGGCGCCACCTTGTGATTGTCGGTAATGACCGGGCCGGGGTTGGCGCGCAGCCAGTCCACGCACTGCTTGATGATGCGGTTGGACTCGCGCATCTCGTTCACGCGCACGAGGTAGCGGTCGTAGCTGTCACCGGTCTTGCCCACGGGGATGTCGAAATCCACCAGGCCGTAGGCATCGTAGGGCTGCTGCTTGCGCAGGTCCCACGCGAAGCCGGAGCCGCGCAGCATGGGGCCGGTCATGCCGAGGTTGAGCGCGCGCTCGGGCGAGACCACGCCGATGCCGACGGTGCGCTGCTTCCAGATGCGGTTGTCGGTGAGCAGGGTTTCGTACTCGTCCACGCACTTGGGGAAGCGGGCGCAGAAGTCGTCGATGAAGTCGAGCATCGAGCCCTGGCGGTTGCGGTTCAGGTCGCTGATGGCCTTGGCGTTCTTGAGCTTGCTGGCCTGGTACTGCGGCATGGCTTCCGGCAGGTCGCGGTACACGCCGCCCGGACGGAAGTAAGCCGCGTGCATACGCGCGCCCGACACGGCTTCATACATGTCGAACAGGTCTTCGCGCTCGCGGAAGGTGTAGATCAGGATGGTGGAGCTGCCGCAGTCGTTGCCGTGCGAGCCCAGCCACATCAGGTGGTTCAGCAGGCGCGTGATTTCGCCGAACATCGTGCGGATGTATTTGGCGCGCAGCGGTACGTCGATGCCCAGCAGCTTCTCGATGGCCAGGCAGTAGGCCTGCTCGTTGCACATCATGGACACGTAGTCGAGACGGTCCATGTAGGGCAGCGACTGGATGAAAGTCTTGTACTCGGCGAGCTTTTCGGTGGCGCGGTGCAGCAGGCCGATGTGGGGGTCGGCGCGCTGCACGACTTCGCCGTCCAGTTCCAGCACCAGGCGCAACACACCGTGCGCGGCCGGGTGCTGCGGCCCGAAGTTCAGGGAATAGTTCTTGATTTCAGCCATCAGTGGAGCCCACCGTACTTGTCTTCGCGGATGATGCGCGGCGTGATCTCGCGCGGCTCGATGGACACGGGCTGGTACACCACGCGGCGCTGTTCGGCGTCGTAGCGCATTTCCACGTGGCCCGAGAGCGGGAAGTCCTTGCGGAACGGGTGGCCGATGAAGCCGTAGTCGGTCAGGATGCGGCGCAGGTCGTTGTGGCCGTCGAACACGATGCCGTAGAGGTCGAATGCCTCGCGCTCGTACCAGTTGGCGGAGTTCCACAGGTCGGACACGGAGGCGACCACGGGCAGGTCGTCGTCGGGGCAGAACACCTTGACGCGCACGCGCTGGTTCAGGCTCACGGACAGCAGGTGCGACACCACGCAGTAGCGTGGGCCGTCGGTGCCCACTTCGGCGTAGGCCGAATAGTCCACGCCGCACAGGTCCACCAGCTGCTCGAAGCGGCAGTTGGGGTTGTCGCGCAGCGTCTGCATGGCGGCGAGGTAGTTGGACGCGGAGACGCCGAGCGTGACCTCGTCCAGCGCGATGGCGATGTGCGCCACCTTGTCGCCCAGGGCGGCAACGATGGCGTCGCGGGTTTGTTCGGGGGAAACAGCGATGGCGGTCATGTGCTTACACCCGCGCAATCGTGTTGGTACGGCGGATCTTCTGCTGCAATTGCATGATGCCGTAGATCAGCGCCTCCGCCGTGGGGGGGCAGCCGGGCACATACACGTCCACGGGCACGATGCGGTCGCAGCCGCGCACCACGGAGTAGCTGTAGTGGTAGTAGCCGCCGCCGTTGGCGCAGGAGCCCATGGAGAGTACCCAGCGCGGCTCGGACATCTGGTCGTACACCTTGCGCAGGGCCGGGGCCATCTTGTTGCACAGGGTGCCGGCCACGATCATCAGGTCGGACTGGCGCGGGCTGGCGCGGAAGACTTCGGCGCCGAAGCGGCCGATGTCGTAGCGCGCCGCAGCCGCGTGCATCATTTCCACCGCGCAGCAAGCCAGACCGAAGGTCATGGGCCACAGCGATCCGGTCTTGGCCCAGTTCACCACGGCGTCATAGCTCGTGGTGATGAAGCCTTCCTTCATCACGCCTTCAATCATCGTGTCAGTCCTTGTTGGGGCCTGTTTTAACCCATGGAGCCGCTTATTCCCAGTCCAGCGCGCCTTTTTTCCACTCGTAGGCGAAACCCACGACGAGGATGGCGAGGAAGATGGAAACAGCGGCGAAACCGGCCAGACCCACCTCCTGGAGCGTTACGGCCCAGGGGAAGAGGAAGGCGATTTCCAGGTCGAACAGAATGAAGAGGATGGCGACGAGGTAGTAGCGCACATCGAACTTCATGCGAGCGTCTTCGAAGGCTTCGAAGCCGCACTCGTAGGGGGAATTCTTGGCTGGATCAGGCCGGTTGGGGCCGAGGATGTAGCCCAGCAGCAGGGGCACGACGCCGACGCCAACGCCGACGAGGATGAACAAGAGAACGGGGAGGTACTGATCGAGGTTCATCTTGGAGGATTTCTCACCGTTGGGATCCCTCTCGAACCAGACCTCTGCCGGGCCTGGCTGGGCAGGGTTTTTATACTTTTGGTGCCGTCGGCGAGACTCGAACTCGCACAGCTTTCGCCACTACCCCCTCAAGATAGCGTGTCTACCAATTTCACCACGACGGCCTGTTTTTTTCTGCCTGGATTGCATGAGGAGTCGCGCTCCAGACAGACTTGGATTCTACCGGGAAAAACCCTGTCCAAAGGCGGGGCTGCCGCCTTTGTGACTCTTTTCGTTATTTGGTAGGAATCTGCGCGGCTGCCGATGCCGGGGCCGCCGGGGCCGATGCAGGCTCGGACGCGGGGGCCGCCACAGGCACCGCCGCCGCCGGGCTTTCGAGCACGCTGCCCACGCCCGCGGGGCGCGCGTTGCTCAGGTAGGCCAGCGCCAGCGTGGTGACAAAGAACACGGCTGCCAGCACCGCCGTGGTGCGCGACAGGAAGTTGGCCCCGCCCGTGGCGCCGAAGAGGCTGCCCGCGCTGCCGCTGCCGAAGGCGGCGCCCATGTCGGCCCCCTTGCCGTGCTGCACGAGGATGAGGCCGATCATGCCCAGGGCGGACAACATCTGCACGGCCAGGATCACGGTCGTCAACGCATTCATTACTTCACTCCTAAAACAATAGCTGCTCGCACATGCCCTTATTGGGCTGCGGCAATGATTTGCAAAAAGTCTGGGGCCTTGAGCGACGCGCCGCCCACGAGGCCGCCGTCGATGTCGGGCTGGGCCAGCAGCTGCGCGGCGTTGGCCGCGTTCATGCTGCCGCCGTACAGCAGGCGGATGGCGTCCGCGTGCGTGCTGGCCGCCGCCAGTTGGGCACGCAGCACGGCGTGCACGGCCTGCGCCTGCTCGGGCGTGGCGGTGCGGCCCGTGCCGATGGCCCAGACGGGTTCGTAGGCGACCACGATTTCGCTGATGCAGTGGCCGTTGAGGTGGATGACCGCCGCCAGCTGGCGCTTGACCACGGCCTCGGTCTCGCCCGCTTCGCGCTGCGCCAGGGTTTCGCCCACGCAGACGATGGGCGTGATGCCCTCGGCCAGCGCGCGCTGGGCCTTCACGGCCACCTGCTCGTCGGTTTCGCCGTGGTATTGGCGGCGTTCGGAATGGCCGACCAGCGCATAGCGCGCGCCGAAGTCGCGCAGCATGGCGGCGGAGACTTCGCCGGTGTACGCGCCCGATTCGTGCGCGGACACGTCCTGCGCTCCGAATTCGATAGCTGTTCCCGCAGTCAGTGCCTGGGTTTGCGCCAGATACGGCGCGGGAACGGCCACGGCCACGTCGCAGGCGGGCTGGCCCAGGCCTGCGATCAGCGCCCGGAGCAGCGCCTCGTTGGCGGCCAGGCCGCCATTCATCTTCCAGTTGCCGGCGATGAGTTTCTTTTTCATGCTGTCCACGTCAAAACGATCTTGCCAATGTGCTGGTTGGATTCCATGAGCGCATGGGCCTGGGCGGCGTCTGCGGCAGGGAAACGGCTGTGGAGGACGGGCTTGACCGCGCCCGAGGCGAGCAGCGGCCATACGCGCTCGCGCAGGGCGCAGGCAATCGCCGCCTTGAAGGCCACGGGCCGGGGGCGCAGCGTGGAGCCGGTGACCGTGAGCCGCTTGCGCAGCACCAGCCCGGCGTTCAGCTCGGCCTTGGTGCCGCCTTGCACCGCGATGATGACCAGGCGGCCGTCTTCGGCCAGGCATTTCACCTCGCGCGCCACGTAGTCGCCCGCGACCATGTCGAGGATGACGTCGACGCCCTGGCCGCCGGTAATGCGCAGCGCCTCGGCCACGAAGTCTTGCGACTTGTAGTTGATGGCGTGGTGCGCGCCCAGTTGCAGGCAGGCCGCGCATTTGTCATCGGAGCCCGCCGTGGCGATCACCGTCGCGCCGAACGCGCGCGCCAGTTGGATGGCCGTGACGCCGATGCCGCTGGTGCCGCCCTGGATAAGCAGGGTTTCGCCCGGCTGCAGGCGCCCCCGGTCGAACACGTTGCTCCACACGGTGAAGAAGGTCTCGGGCAGCGAGGCGGCCTCTTCATCGCTCAGGCCCTCGGGCACGGGCAGGCATTGCTCGACCGGGGCCACGCAGAACTCGGCGTAGCCGCCGCCCGCGACCAGCGCGCACACGCGGTCGCCCACGCGCAGGCCCGCGCGGGCCAGGGCATCCGCATCGCCCGCGTCGATCACGCCCGCGACTTCAAGGCCCGGCAGGTCCGACGCGCCGGGCGGCGGCGCGTAATGGCCCTGGCGCTGGACCACGTCGGGCCGGTTCACGCCGCTAGCCGCCACGCGGATGCGCAGCTCGCCCGCGCCCGGCTGGGGCACGGGCCGCTCGCCCAGGCGCAAGACCTCGGGCGCACCGAAGGAGGTGATTTCTACCGCACGCATCATGGCAAGTCCTTTGAATCAAAAAGGCCGCCAGCGCTTGTATAACAAGCGCCAGCAGCTATCAACTCAATAGCAAGCGCGCTTATTGCTGCTGCTGTTGCTGCTGCTCGCCGTCATTGCGCTCGCCGCGATCAATGCGCTCACGGCGTTCGCCGCGCTCGGCACGCGCCGGGCGCTCGCTGCGCTCCATGCCGGCGGGGCGCTCGGTCAGCGCCTTCATCGACAGCTTGACGCGGCCCTTTTCGTCCGTCTCCAGCACCTTGACCTTGACGATCTGGCCTTCCTGCAGGTAGTCGGAGACCTTTTCCACGCGCTCGTGGGCGATCTGGCTGATGTGCAGCAGGCCGTCCTTGCCGGGCAGCAGGTTGATGAGCGCGCCGAAGTCCAGGATCTTGGTGACCGGGCCTTCGTAGACCTTGCCGATTTCCACTTCCGCCGTGATCTCCTCGATGCGGCGCTTGGCCTCGTCGGCCTTGGTTGTGTCGGTGGCGGCAATGGTGATGGTGCCGTCTTCCTCGATGTTGATCTGGCAGCCGGTCTCGTCGCACAGCGCGCGGATGGTGGCGCCGCCCTTGCCGATTACGTCGCGGATCTTCTCGGGGTTGATCTTCATGGTGAAGAGCTTGGGCGCGAAGCTGCTGATCTCGGTCTTGGCCTCGCCCATGGCTTCCTGCATCTTGCCCAGGATGTGCATACGCGCTTCCTTGGCCTGGGCCAGCGCGACCTGCATGATTTCCTTGGTGATGCCCTGGATCTTGATGTCCATCTGCAGCGCGGTGATGCCGTTGGTCGTGCCGGCCACCTTGAAGTCCATGTCGCCCAGGTGGTCCTCATCGCCCAGGATGTCGGTCAGCACGGCGAAGCGGTTGTCTTCCTTGATCAGGCCCATGGCGATGCCGGCCACGTGCGCCTTCATGGGCACGCCCGCGTCCATCATCGACAGGCAGCCGCCGCAGACGGAAGCCATGGACGAGGAGCCGTTCGACTCGGTGATTTCCGACACCACGCGGATGGTGTAGGGGAACTCTTCCTTGCTCGGCAGGCAGGCGACCAGCGCGCGCTTGGCCAGGCGGCCGTGGCCCACTTCGCGGCGCTTGGTGCTGCCCATGCGGCCCACTTCGCCTGTGGCGAAGGGAGGCATGTTGTAGTGGAACAGGAAGCGGTCCTCGAACTCGCCCGCCAGCGCGTCGATGCGTTGCGCGTCGCGCTCGGTGCCCAGCGTGGACACGACCAGCGCCTGCGTTTCGCCGCGCGTGAACAGGGTCGAGCCGTGGGTGCGCGGCAGCACGCTGCTGCGGATCTCGATGGGGCGCACGGTGCGCGTGTCGCGCCCGTCGATGCGCGGCTCGCCGGCCAGGATCTGGCCGCGCACGATGCGCGCCTCGATGTCGAACAGCATGTTGTCGACCTTGACGGCGTCGAACGCCACGCCCTGCTCGGCCAGACCGGCCTTCACGGCGGCGTAAGCTTCGCGGCAGGCTTGCGTGCGCAGCTGCTTGTTGCGATTCTGGTAGGCGGCGCGCAGCTTGTCTTCACCCAGCGCGGCCACCTTGGCGATCAGCGGCTCGTCCTTGGCTTCGGGCTGCCAGTCCCACACGGGCTTGCCCGCGTCGCGCACCAGTTCGTGGATGGCGTTGATGGCGACCTTGCCCTGCTCGTGGCCGAACACCACGGCGCCCAGCATCACGTCCTCGGGCAGTTGCAGCGCTTCGGATTCGACCATCAGCACGGCGGCTTCGGTGCCCGCCACCACCAGATCCATCTGCGAGTTCTTGCGCGCCGTCTGGCCGGGGTTGAGCACGTATTCGCCGTTGATGTAGCCCACGCGCGCGGCGCCGATCGGGCCGTTGAACGGGATGCCGGAAATCGACAGCGCGGCGGACACGGCGATCATCGCGGCGATGTCGGCGTCCACCTCGGGGTTCAGCGACACGGTGTGGATGACCACGTGCACTTCGTTGTAGAAGCCCTCGGGGAACAGCGGGCGGATCGGGCGGTCGATCAGGCGGCTGGTCAGCGTTTCGAGTTCGCTGGGCTTGGCTTCGCGCTTGAAGAAGCTGCCGGGGATCTTGCCGGCTGCGTAGGTCTTCTCGATGTAGTCCACCGTGAGCGGGAAGAAGTCCTGGCCCGCCTTGGCCGACTTGGAAGCCACGACGGTGGCCAGCACCACGGTGTCGTCGATGTTCACCAGCACGGCGCCGGTGGCTTGGCGGGCGATTTCGCCCGTTTCCATGGTGACGGTCTTGTCACCCCACTGGAAGGTCTTGGTAACTTTGTTGAAGAGGCTCATGTTTGCTCCTGGGTTGATAGCTGGTAGCGCGCTACCAGCAAGGGCCGGAGGCCAATTTCACCAGAACACGATGCCATTCCAGCAGCCCAATGCCCCCATGCATCAGGCTGGTGGAATGACACAGCTTCGCTCTGTGAAGTGCGGCTTCCGAAGTAAAAAACGCCTGAGCTAGCGAGCTAACTCAGGCGCTTTGCCATGGTGATGCGCTTACTTGCGCAGGCCCAGCTTGGCGATCAGGGCGGTGTAGCGGTCGGCGTCCTTGGCCTTGAGGTAGTCCAGCAGCTTGCGGCGGCGGCTCACCATGCGCAGCAGGCCACGGCGGCCGTGGTGGTCCTTGGCGTGTTGCTTGAAGTGGGGCGTCAACTCGTTGATGCGGGCCGTCAGCAGGGCCACCTGCACTTCGGGGCTACCGGTATCGTTGGCGGAACGGGCATTGGCCTTGACGACTTCGGCCTTGATGGAAGAGGCGATCATTGAAATTTCCTTAGATGACTTGCGCCCCGGCTGGAAGGTGCCAGGGCGTGCGTTCTGCACAGTGCAAAACCTGTCGATTATAGCGGGAGCGCGTTGCCGGGCCGTTTACGGGATTGTGCGGGGCGCGGCAGGCCCCGGCACATGCCAGGATGCGCCCTTTCCTTCCTTGGTTTGTAAAGGTATCGCCATGCCCCGCACCGCCCTTCTGAGCCTGTGTTTGCTGATCGCCTGCACCTTGGGCGCGCCGGAAGCGGCCCATGCCAAGCGCAAAGGCGGCACTGCGGCAAGAACCGCCAAAGCCCACAAGGCGCAGCGCAGCCCGTCGGAAGAGACCACGGCCGAGCGCGACCGCCGGCTGTCCCGCGAATGCAAGGGGATGCCGAATGCGGGGGCTTGCCTGGGGTATGCAAAACAGTGAGCATCGACCAATCATCCTGTCACACAAACCGCTCATCCTGTTAACACTCGACTCATAAACGGTTCATTTTTTAGGATGCATTCCATGTGCATCCTTTTTCCCGCAGCCCGCGACGCACGGGGATTCACGGCCATCGAATTGATGGTAACCGTGGCCATCATGGCCGTGCTGGCCGCGCTGGCTGCACCCAGTTTCACGCCCATCATCGAGCGCTGGCGCGTGCGGCAGGCCGTGGAGAGCCTGCAATCCACGCTGTACTTTGCGCGCTCCGAGGCCATCAAGCGCAGTGGCGGCGTCGTCATTCAAAAGATCAACGAAGCCAATGGATGCTCCATCAGCGGCACCGACAACTGGGGCTGCGGCTGGGTCGTCTGCGCGGATGCCGACAGCAACGGCAAATGCACCGCCACCGAGGTGCTCCAGCGCTACGACGCTCCCTCCAAGGTGGAAGTCACCCGCACGAGCGGTGGTGAAACCATCAAGCTCAACCGCTGGGGCCTGGTGGATGGCGCATGGCTCGGGTTCAGCCTGGTGCCGCTGGAGAAATCCACCATGAACCCCGCCGCGCGCGGCGTTTGCATGAGCGCAGGCGGCCGCGTTCGCGTGATTCCCCCCGAGGACATTCCATGCACCAAGACCGCCAACTGAGCGCCCGCCAGCAGTACGGCGTCACGCTGCTCGAATCGCTGGTCGCCATCGTGGTGGCCGCGTTGGGCATTCTGGGCATCGTGGGCGTGCAGATGCGGACTTTGGCCGACACGCAGACCAGCGTGCGCCGGGCGCAGGCCATCCGCCTGATCGAAGACCTGGGCGAACGCATGAAGGTCAACCCCAACGCCCTGGCCAACCTGAGCGAATACGTGGGCGACTGGGCTCCCGCCGGCACGCCTACGGCGGACGCCGCAACGCACTGCGCCCGCGCCGCCTGCACCCATGCGCAGCTGGCGGTGCACGACCTGGCCGAATGGAAGCAGGCCGTGGAGCGCACCCTGCCCCTGGGCAATGCGCGCACCTTCCTGGCCCTGGGGGACAGCAACGCCAGCAATCGCAGGCAACTGGGCGTGTTGCTGCGTTGGCGCGAGAACGAAATCACCATCACCGACAACGCCGACCGGGCCAGATATGCCGATGCCATCAACGCCAGCGCCAGCCGCAAGGCGGACGGCAGCGTTAGCGACAAAGACCCCGCCGCCTGCCCCGACGGCTTCACCTGCCACCTGCAATACATCCCGGTTGCGGCGCGCTGCGCGCCGTATCTGGCAGACACGGCAACCGTTCAATACTTCTGTCCAGGCGGGTGATATGGCTACCAAAACAATAGCTGGCCGCGCTTGCCCCATAAGCGCCAAGGGCCAAAAATACTTCAAACTCCGGGCACAGCGCGGCGTCACGCTGATCGAACTGATGGTAGGCGTAGCCATCGGCCTACTCACCGTGGCCGTGGCGATGGGCGCGCTGCTCGTGTCGCGCGGCGTGTCGGGCACCGTCAGCGACGCCAGCCTCCTCCAGCAGCAGGCGGCCTACGCCTACCGCGTGATCGGCCAGCAGGTGCGGCAGGCAGGCTCGCTGTACCTGAATCGCAACCCCGTCAGCGCGGCGGCGTCCGACGCCTTCATGGCCCCCGTGGCATTCGAAACCGCCGCACCCGCATCGGGCTCGGGCAACGGCTTCGACCCTGCCACCGACACCATCAGCGCCGCCAGTGGCGCGCTGACCGTGGGCTACCGCCGCTATCTGGACGCCGTGTACCCCGCCGCATCCACGCAAACCCTGGTGCGCAACTGTGTGGCTGGTTCCGGCGACAGCCATGCCGACCAGCGGCTGGAAAGCGTCTTCCAACTCAACGGCGACCAGTTGCGCTGCACTGGCAATGGCGAGATCCCCCAGCCCATCATCCAGAACGTGGCCAACTTCCAGGTGCGCTACCTGGTGCAGGACGTGAGCACGACCCCCGGCAGCCCGCAAATCCGCTACCTGAGCGCGGCCGACGTGGGCACCCAATGGCAGCGCGTGCAGGGCGTGGAGGTGTGCCTGGTGCTCTACGGCACCGAGCCCATCGACATGCCCGCCAGCGCCAGCTACACCGATTGCGACGAAACCACCAGCGTCAACATGGCCTCGCTCACCGGCGCGCGCGCACGGCGCATACACATGGTGTTCCGCAACGTGTACCAGCTGCGCAGCCAGGGGTTGGTGTAATGCCCCGCCCCCGCTCCACGCAGCCAGGCCGCCAGCGCGGCGTATCGCTGTACATCGTCATCGTGTTCGTGCTGCTGTCCATGCTGCTGGCGCTGTGGGCGTCGCGCACCGCGCTTTTCCACGAAATGGTGGTGGGCAACGACGCCGACTACCAGCGCGCCTTCGAGGCCGCACAGGCCCTGCTGCAAGACGCCGAACTCGACATCCGCGGCGAAAACGCCGATGGCTCTCCCTGCACCGCCGCCACCGACGGCAACGTGTGCCGCAGAACCACGCCCGACCGGATTCCGCTGGAGGCCAAGGACATCTCCGCCCTGCTCGCCACGCTCGACGCCCAGGCCACCAAATGCCGCAGCGGCCTGTGCGCCAAGCGCCTGGGCCGGCAAGACTTCTGGAACTACACCAGCGCCACCAGCCCCGCCCCCACCAACCTGCAACCCGGCGAGGTGCGCTTGGACGACCTGGCCGTGGATGGCGTGGGCGCGCGTTACGGCCAGTACACGGGCGCAGGGCTGGGCGACGACAACGCGCCCGCCAACCCCATCCTGGCCGACCGCAGCGCGGCCAACCGGGGCGGCTGGTACTGGGTCGAAGTACTGCCCTATGACGCCAATGCGGGCAATTCCACCCTCGTCGCGGGCGGCTCCACCAATCTGGCGCTGAACCTGCAGCCCAACGTGGTCTACCGCATCACCGCCCTGGCCTATGGCCGCAAGCCGAATACGCAAATCGTGTTGCAGCAGACCTATGCGCGGCAGCGGCTGAAAGACTGAAAACTACAAAAAAGATAGCTGCCAGCGCTTTCTGCATAAGCGCTAACTGCCAATTTGACCCATATCCATCCAGGAGCACACATGCCCCGCCCCGTCCGCTTCCAGAAAACCCTGCTCGCCTCGCTGATGGGCGCGGCGCTGGCGCCGCAGAACAGCTGGGCGGCGCTGGATCTCGCCGATGCGCCGCCGGGCAAGGTGACGCCTTATGTGGCGCCGAACGTCATCATTTCGGTGGACGACTCGGGCAGCATGGACTTCCGTTCGGACAGGGAAAACGTCACGGGAACCAACGAAACCGCGCCTACCAACGGAGTCTGGCCCTCGTCCACCAAGCGCATCAATGTCTTGAAATACGCGCTCAAAAGCGTTTTTCAGAACACCACCCCTTTGAGCGACGGAAAAATCCGCCTGGCCTGGCAGGTGATGCACAACAACGGCAATGCGTCTGGCGCAGCCAGCGTGGATTCCGGCTCCATGCAGACCAATTCGATGCGCCCGCTGGCTGGCACGCACCGCGGCAACTTCATCGCCTTCGTGGACAGCCTGAAGGCCAAAGACGGCACACCCACCCACAAGATGTTCAAGCAAGCGGACAGCTACATGCGCCGCGACTTGAGCAAGAACGGCCCCTGGGCCGCCAACCCCGGCGTGACCGAGAAGCCCTACCTGGGCTGCCGCCGCAACTACCACATCGTGATGACCGACGGGCGCTGGAACAGCTACGACAATGCCTATTCAGCGGGCGGCAACGTGGACAACCCCAGAAGAGCCACCACGCTGCCCGACAACAACACCACCTACGGCTCCAGCGCCACGACCGCCAACTTCACCAAAATCTACCGCGATGGCGACAGCGATACCCTGGCCGACTGGGCTTTCAAAAGCTGGTCCCAATCCTTGCAAACCAGCGGCCTGACCGGCCAGGCATCGCCCAGCCAGGAATACGACCAGGCCCCGTTGGAAGAAACCATAGGCGGCGTGACGCTGCCCAAGTTCTGGAACCCCAAGTACGACCCTGCCACCTGGCCGCACATGGTCACCTTCACCATCGGCTTCAGCGCCATGGCCACCACCTGGCCCGGTTATCCAGACATCAAGCGCCCCACGGAGACCGTGCCGTTCGGCTATGACGGCAGCTTCCCCGACCTGGTGGCCGGCACGCTCGCCTGGCCTGACATGGACAACGAAAACAAACGCTCGCTGGACTTGTGGCACGCCGCCCTCAACGGCCGGGGCCGCTACTACGCGGTGGAAAAAGGGGAAGACCTGGAAAAAGCCTTCGCCGAGATCGTGAAAGCCATTGGCACCCAGAACGACGAAGACCGGGGCTCCACCGCCACCAGCGGCAGCAACGCCACGCTCTACGAGGTGAACCGCTTCATCGCCAGCTACGTGCCGCTGGAGGGCTGGCGCGGCATGGTTTCCGCGGAAACCTACTTGCCCGACGGCACCACGAGGGCCACCACCTGGGGCGAAACCTCTCCCTCCACCGCCACCCTGCTGGACGCCAGAACCGACATCGCCAGCCGCGTGATCCTGACCTGGAGCGACAAGGTCGTCAACGCCGACTCGGGCCAGACCGCGGGCGGCGTGCCCTTCGAATGGGCCAGCGATGAAAGCAATCTGAGCACCGCGCAAAAAGACATCCTCAAGGAATCGACCGCCACGACCACCACCGCCAACCAGGCCGGGCAAGACCGGCTGAACTACATCCGCGGCGACAAAAGCAAGGAGCCCGCCGGCAGCCCCGCCAGCTACACCGACGCCAAGCCCTTGCGCCAGCGCGTGTCGATCCAGGGCAGCATCATCAACTCCGAGGTGTGGTACGTGGGCGCGCCCGTCAGCAACTACCCGCTGCCGGGCTACGCCGACTTCATCCGCAAGCAAAAAGACCGCCAGGCCATGATCTACGTGGGCGGCAACGACGGGATGCTGCACGGCTTCTCGGCCACCAACGGCACGGAAAAACTGGCCTACGTGCCCCGCGGCGTGCTGCCCACCCTGCCGCTGCTGACCAAGCCGGCCTTCAACAGCAGCCACAAATACTCCGTGGACGGCTCCCCCATGACGGGCGACGTGAACACCAGCCCCAGCAGCGAGCCCAACTGGCGCACGCTGCTGGTAGGCACGCTGGGCGCGGGCGGCAAGGGCTACTTCGTGCTGGACGTGACCGACCCCGGCGGCTTTGCCGCCACCAGCGCCGCCGCCCAGAACCTGGTCGTCATGGACAAAACCCGCCACGCCAGCGAAACCGCCGCCAGCGTGGCCGATTGCGAAAACCCGGCCGTCACCGCCGCCGCCAAAAAAGAAGCCTGCCTGGCCGCCGCCGACGTGGGGCACATCTTCGCCAAGCCGGTGCTGGACGACGCCAACCCCCAGCGCACCACACAAATCACCCGCCTGAACAACAACCGCTGGGCCGTGGTGATGGGCAATGGCTACAACAGCAAAAGCGAACGGCCCGTGCTGCTCATCCAGTACCTGGACGGCGACAGGAAACTGCTGCGCCTGGTCGCCACGGGCGCCACGGCCACCGGAGCCCATGCCAACACCACGGACAACGGCCTATCCGCCCCACGCCTGGTGGACATCAACAGCGATGGCCGCCCCGACGTGGCATACGCGGGCGACACCAAGGGCAATCTGTGGAAGTTCCTCATCGCCAGCGACGACGACGCGCAATGGGGCGTGGCGCAATGGGGCGCCAATGCCGCCCAGACCACCAACGCCGCCACCAGCGGTACGCCCCTGTACACCGCCCGGGGCGGCACGGAAGGCGACCCCGCCACGCGCACGCTGGCCCAGCCCATTACCGCGGCCCCCCTGGTGCGCGCCAACGACCGCAAAAAAGAAGTGGATGCAGGCGGCACCACGAAAACCCTGCCCGTGGGCGGCATGATGGTGGCCTTTGGCACCGGCCGCAACATCACCAAGGCCCCCAACAACGGCGACCCCGCCAACACCAACAAGCAGACCCTGTACTCGGTGCTCGACAACACCCGCTACCGGCTGGACGGCGACAAGAAAGACCGCGTGAAAGTCTGCGCCTCGGAATCCGACGGCGCCTGCAGCAAGCTGCTGTCGTCGTCCGACGACCAGCCCCAGACCGTGGCCTTCAGCCAGCTGGTACAGCGCTCCATACCCACCAGCGCCGCGCACACGCGCGACGGCAAGTCGTTCTGGACCGTGGATGCCACCACCCAGCTGGACTGGGCCACGAAAAAAGGCTGGTACATGGACTTGCCCGACAGCCGCGAGCGCCTGCTCAAGCCCCTGGACTTTTACGACGGCAGCAACCTGCTGTCCGTGCTCTCGCAAGTGCCCGCCCAGGGTTCGCGGCTGGACCCCAACGTGGAAAGCTGCGACGCAGGCACCGTGGGCGAAGAGCGCCAGTACCTGACCCTCATCAACATCATGGACGGCAAGCGCCCCAGCGTGCAGATCATGAACACGGACGGCCGCAACGGCTACAACCTGACCGCAGACCTGGGCGCCTCGCGTATGAGCCTGCCGCCAGGGGCTATCACCATGATCAAGCGCGGCGGGAAAATGGTGGTCAGCGGCACCAAGAAAGACGGCACCAGGGTAGAGGAAGAACTGGCGCTGCTGCCCGAAATGTCCATGCGCCCCAGCTGGCGCCAATTGAAATAGCCCTTGAGGAACGCTCTTTTTATGAAAGACCAGCACCGGGGTTTCACCCTGATCGAGCTGATGATCGTGGTGGCGGTCGTCGGCATCCTCAGCGCCATTGCCTACCCCAGCTACACGGAATACATCCGGCGCGGCCACCGGGCGGACGCACGCGGCGGCCTGCTGCAAGCCCAGCAGTGGCTGGAGCGCGCGGCCACCGCCACGGGCACCTACCCGGCCAACGCCACCGACCTGCCCGCCGCGCTGCAATGGACGAACGACGACAGCAAGCGCTACACGATTGCCTATGCCCCCACCACCAGTGGCGGCCTCGTCACCGCCTACACCCTGACGGCCACCCCCCGCAACGCGCAAACCGGCGACAAATGCGGCGTGTACACGCTGAGCAATACCGGCCTGCGCGGCGCCAATGGCAAAAAATCGGGTGAAACGGGGTACAACGCCGACTGCTGGGGCAAATAACGCATGGCATGACCAACGACAACCACACCTTCATCACCCAAGCGCTTGGGCAAGCCGCCCAGGCGCTTTGTCTTTCCAACCCCAACCCGCGCGTGGGCTGCGTCATCGCTTCGCCCGAGGGCGTGGTGCTGGGCCAGGGCTTTACCCAGCAGGCGGGCGGCCCCCATGCCGAAATCATGGCCCTGCGCCATGCCGCCGCCCTGGGCCACGACGTGCAAGGCGCCACGGCCTATGTGACGCTGGAGCCCTGCTCGCACCAGGGCCGCACGGGGCCATGCTGCGATGCGCTGGCGGCGGCGGGCATCGCCAGGGTGGTGGCGTCCATCGCCGACCCGAATCCGCTGGTGAGCGGACGGGGCTTCGAGCGGCTGCGCGCCGCGGGCGTGGCGGTGGAGGTGGGGCCGGGGGCCGAAGCGTCGCGCGAGCTGAACATCGGCTTTTTCAGCCGCATGGTGCGTGGCGTGCCCTGGGTGCGGGCCAAGGCGGCGGCGTCGCTCGACGGGTTTACCGCCTTGCCGAACGGGGTGAGCCAGTGGATCACGTCGCCCGAGGCGCGCGCCGACGGCCATGCATGGCGGGCGCGGGCCTGCGCGGTGCTGACGGGCATCGGCACGGTGCTGGAGGACGACCCGCGCCTGGATGTGCGCGAGGTGGCAACGCCCCGCCAGCCGCACCTGGTGGTGGTGGACAGCCATTTGCAGACGCCGCCCACGGCCCGGCTGTTCGGCCTGGAGCGGCAGCTTTTCATCTACACCGCCAGCGATGACGCCGCCCGGCGGCAGGCGCTGGAGGCGCGCGGCGCCACCGTGGTGCGGCTGCCCAACCCGCAGGGCAAGGTGGACCTGGCCGCCCTGCTGCGCGACCTGGCGGCGCGCGGCGTGAACGAGCTGCACGTGGAGGCGGGCCACAAGCTCAACGGCTCGCTGGCGCGCGAAGGGCTGGTGGACGAGTGGCTGGTCTACCTGGCGCCCAAGCTGCTGGGCAGCGGACGGGGAATGGCGGCGCTGCCCGCGCTGGCGTCATTGGACGACGCGGCGCCGCTGCAATTCCAGGCGGTGGACCGCGTGGGGCCGGATGTGCGCGTGCTGGCGCGTGGTGTGGGGCGGGACAGGTTTTAAGAACGTGTTCACGATCTCCTCGCGGGTGCATGGGCGCGGCCTTGGGCGGTCTGCCGCGTTGCAAATCCTCGCAATAGCTACGGCTATTGCTGCGGTTTGCGCCTTGCAGCCCATCCCAATCCGCATCCCACGCCCCTCGCGCCGAGATCGTGAACACGTTCTAACCCCCTTCCCACACCCTGATTGCTATGTATAGACTAGCTGCCAGCCGAATATCCACGCTGGCAAATGGCCCCAAACCCTCTGAATGACTCCGCCCCACGCGGGCGCCGCCGCTGGGCCGCCCGCGTTGCGGCCTTTGTGTTGTGTGGCGCCGACGCGGCGGCGGCGCAGACGCCGCTGCCGCTCAGCTTCGAGCAGGCCGCCGGCCAGTTGGCGCAGATGTCCGACGCGCTGGCCGCCGCCGATGCCAACACCCTCGGCAAGCGCGAGCTGTCGCAGGCCACGCGCAGCCTGCGGCTGCCGGAAGTGAGCATCGACGCGCGCGAGATGAAGTACCAGAAGACGCTGGAGGTGCCGCTGGGCGCCGCGGCGCCCCTGCTGCAGCCGTTCGGCGTGCCCGACCCGCTGCGCCTCACGCAGGGCGGCTGGCGCTTCCGGCCCACGCTGGCGGCCACTATGCCGCTCTACACCGGCGGCCAGATTTCCGCCGCCCAGGCCGCGTCCGACGCCGCCGTGCGCCAGGCCGAGGCCGAGCGCGAGAGCACGGCGCAGACCCAGACTCTGCAGCTGGTGCAGGCCTACTTCGGCCAGCAGTTGGCGGCGCGCGCGCTGGCCGTGCGCGCCGACGTACAGAGCGGCCTGGAGCGCCATCTCCAGGACGCCGAGGCGCTGGAGCGCAACGGCATGGCCACCCGCGCCCAGCGCCTGCAGGCTACCGTGGCGCGCGACCAGGCAGTGCGCGACCGCGAAAAGGCCACCGGCGACCTGGACACGCTGCGCGCCACGCTGGCGCGCCTGCTGCGCAGCGCGCAGCCCATCGAGCCGCGCACGCCGCTGTTCGTGCTGAGCGGCCCGGCGGGCAGCCTGGAGCAGTTCCAGCAAGCCGCGCGCGACCAGCACCCCCAACTGGCCAAGCTGCGCGCCCAGATCCAGCAGGCCGAGCAAGGCGTGCGCGTACAGGAAGGCAAGCTCAAGCCGCAGGTCTACCTGTTCGCCCAGCGCGACCTGTACCGGCGCGACGCCATGCTCACCGACGCCGACTGGGCGCTGGGCATCGGCGTCAAGTTCACCCTGCTTTCGCCCAGCGACCGCCCGCGCCAGATCGACGCTGCGCGCGCCCAGCAGCAGCAGGCCGAGGCCGGCCTGCGCGAGGCCGAGAACCAGGTCGCCATCGGCGTCACGCAGGCCTGGAACCAGGTGGAGACGGCGCGCAAGCAGTTCGCGCTGCTCGACAGTTCGCTGGAGCAGACGCGCGAGAACCTGCGCCTGCAGACGCTGTCGTTCCGCGAGGGCCAGGCCACCTCGCTGGACGTGATCGACGCCCGCCTGCGCCTGGGCGGCGCCGAGATCGACCGCGCGCAGGCAGCCTACCAGTACGACGTGGCGCTGGCCCAGCTGCTGGAAGTCTCCGGCCAGATCGCGCGCTTTTCCGACTACCTGCAACGAGCCGACAAGGTCATCGCGCCATGAACGACACCCCGACTCCCGACAGCGCAGCCCCGGCGCCCCAGGCCCCGCCCGGCAAGAAACCGGTGCTGGTGCTGGGCGTGTTCGCCCTGGTGGTGGCGCTGGGCCTGTGGATGGCCTTCCGCAAGCCGCCCGACCTGGTGCAGGGCATGGCCGACGCCGACACCATCAAGGTCGCGGCCAAGATCAGCGCGCGCGTCGCCAAGCTGCTGGTGCACGAGGGCGACCGCGTGCAGGCCGGCCAGGCGCTGTTCGAGTTGGACAGCCCCGAGGTGCGCGCCAAGGAGGGCCAGGCCAGCGCCGTGCTGGAGGCCGCCCAGGCCCAGGCCGCCAAGGCGCAGGAAGGCGCGCGGCCCGAGGACATCCGCGCCGCCGAGGCGAACTGGCGCCGCGCCCTGGCCTCGGCCGAGCTGGCGCGCCGCACGCTGGCCCGCGTAGAGAACCTGTTCAAGGAAGGCGTGGTCACCCTGCAGAAGCGCGATGAAGCGGCGGCGCAGGCCAAGGGCGCCGAGCAGGCCACCGCCGCCGCGCGCGCCCAGTACGACCAGGCCCTGGCCGGCGCGCGCCGGCAGGACAAGGCCGCCGCCGAAGCCCAGGTGCGCCAGGCGCGCGCCGGGCTGGCCGAGGTGGAGGCCGCGCAGGCCGAAACGCGCGGCCTGGCGCCGCAGGCCGGCGAGGTCAACCGCCGCATGGCCGACGTAGGTGAGCTGGTGCCCGCGGGCTACCCGGTGTTCACGCTGATCGACCCCGAGCGGCTGTGGGTCGCCTTCAACCTGCGCGAGGACCAGTTCGCGGGCCTCAAGGTGGGCCAGAAGCTGGTGGGCAGCATTCCGGCGCTGCAACGCGAGGACGTGCCCTTCGAGGTCTACTTCATCAACCCCGCGGGCGACTACGCCACCTGGCGCGCCACGCGCCAATCCGCGGGCTACGACGTGCGCAGCTTCGAGGTGCGCGTGCGGCCCACCGAGAAGGTGGCGGACTTCCGCCCCGGCATGAGCGTGCTGTTCGCGTGGCCGCAGAACCCGCAGTAACGCCGCTCGTGCACGGCGCACCGGGCGCATGGTCCGCGCTGGCGGCGTCGGCCCGGCGCGAATGCGCCTACCTGCGCGCCAGCCGCTGGGACCTGGCGCTCGTCACCTGGATACCCTGGCTGCTGCTGTGCGCCATCATGGCGGCGCTCAGCGCCGGGCTGCTGCGCCACCTGCCCATCGCCGTGGTGGACCAGGACCGCAGCGCCGACAGCCGCGCGCTCATCCGCGGCCTGCAGGCGTCGCCAGGGCTTCAGGTCGCCGCCACCCCGGTGGACCTGCCCGCGGCCTGGTCCGAGGTGCGCGCGGGCAAGGTCTATGCCGTGGTGTACATCCCGCGCGACGCGGCGCGGCAAGTGCAGCGCGGCGACAGCGCCACCCTGTTCGCGTTCTACAACGCGAGCTACCTGACCGCCGGCCAAGCCGCCGCGCGCGAGATCGCCGCCGTGGTGCAGGCGCAGAACGCCGCCACGGGCGCGGGCCGCGCCCAGTACGTGGTCAGCGGCACCAGCGTAGCCCCGGTGCAGGTGCAATCGAGCGTGCTGTTCAACGCGGCCAAGAGCTACCAGCACTTCCTCGGCGGGCTGATGCTGCCGGGCATCCTGCACATCGCGCTGGCGCTGGCCGCCGTGGCCGCGCTGGGGCGCGAGCTGCGCGATGGCAGCGCTCCGGCCTGGCTGGCGGCCTGTGGCGGGCGCATGGTGCCGGCGGTGCTGGGCAAGCTGGCGCCCTACCTGCTGCTGTTCGCGGCCTATCTGATGGCGGCCGTGTTCTGGACCGGCTATCTGCGCGGCAACGGCGTGGCGGGCAGCGTGGCGCTGCTGGCGCTCGGCGGCTTCGCGCTGTGCCTGGCCTGCGGCGCGTTCGCGCTGCTGCTGGTGGGGCTGACGCGCAACATGGGCTCGGCGCTGTCGCTGGTGGGCGTCACCTTCGGCATGGCGGTGGCGTTCTCGGGCGGCACCTTTCCGGTCACGGACGGCGCGCGCTTCGCGCAGGTATGGAGCGACCTGCTGCCCTTCACCGCCTACGTCAAGCTGCAGATGCAGCAGGTGGACATCGGCGCGCCCTGGGCCGTGTCGCTCAAGCCCCTGGGCGTGCTGCTGCTGTTCGTGCTGGGCGCGGGCCTGCCGGGGCTGCGCCTGTTCGCCCGCGCCGCGCGCGACCCCAAAAGCTGGGGGCTGAGATGAAGACTTTCACCGAAGGCTTTCGCGCCGCGCTGGCCGCCATCTTCAGCGACCGCTCGGTGTTCTCGGCCATGCTGGTGGCGGTGGTGATCTACTCCTTCTACTACCCCAGTGCCTACCAGAACCAGGTGGCGACGCGCCAGGCCACCGTGGTGGTGGACCTGGACCACAGCCCCCTGAGCCGCGCCCTGCAGCGCCAGATGCAGGCGGTGCGCGACCTGGATCTGATCGAACCCTCCAACTCCGTCGAGGAAGCCAGCCGCCGCGTCGCCGCGGGCGAGGCCGAGGGCATCGTGGTGATCGACGCCCACTTCGAGCGCGACATCCTGCGCGGCCAGCAGGGCAAGCTCACGCTGCTGGGCGAAGGCGCGTACCTGGGCCGCGCCAGCACGGTGCTGAACGGGCTGTCCGCCGCCATCTCGGGCTTCGCGCGCGACGCCGTGGTCGAGCGCGCGCAGTTCCTGGGCGCGCCCGCCGCCGCGCCCTTCACGCTGGTGCAAAGGCCGCTGTTCAACACGCGCGAGGGCTACGCGAGCGCCGTCGTCTCGGCGGTGTCGGTGCTGATCGTGCAGCAGACGCTGATGATGGGCGTGGCCGTGCTCGCCGGCACGCTGCGCGAGCGCAAGGGCAGCCGGCTGGCCCTGGGCGGCACGCGGCTGGCCGGGGTGCTCTGCGCGCTGTGGCTGATCGGGATGCTCAACCTGCTGTATTACGCCGGTTTCGTCACCTGGTTCCAGGACTTTCCGCGCGGCGGCAACCTGCCGGGGCTGCTGCTGGCCGCCGCGCTCTACGTGGCCGCCGTGGTGCTGCTGGCCACCTTCGTGGGCAGCTTCTTCCGGGTGCGCGAACATGCGCTGCAAGGCATTCTGCTCACGTCCATGCCGCTATTCTTCCTCACCGGGGCCTCCTGGCCCGTCAGCGCCATGCCGGTCTGGCTGACCTGGGTGGCCCGGCTGGCGCCCACCACCTCGGGCACGCAGGCCATCTTGCAAATCAACGGCATGGGCGCGCGCCTGTCCGAGGTGCAGCCGCAGCTTCTCAACCTGGCGGCGCTGATCGTGCTGTACGGCGGCCTGACCTGGTGGCGCTACCGCGAGCGCGATGCGGCTCAGGCGATATCCGCCGACTGAATGCGCCGCACGCCCTGCGCCAGCATCTCCGTCCACGCCTGCGCCAGCGAGCCGTTCAGGTCGATGGCGCGCGTGGCGTCTTCGATCACATAGGTGTCGAAGCCTGCCTTGCGCGCATCCAGGGCCGTCCAGGCCACGCAGAAGTCGGTGGCCAGGCCGGCGACGAACACGCTGCGCACGCCGCGCGCCTGCAAATAGGCGGCCAGTCCGGTGGTGGTCTGGTGGTCGGCTTCCTCGAAGGCGGAATAGCTGTCGATGTGCGGATGGAAGCCCTTGCGCAGGATGAGCTGGGCCGTGGGCAGGTGCAGGCCCGGCGCCAGCGCCGCGTCTTCGGTGCCCTGCACGCAATGGTCGGGCCAGAGCACCTGGTCGCCATAGGCCAGCCGGACTATCTCGAACGGCTGCCTGCCCGCGTGGGTGCTGGCGAACGAGGCGTGGCCCGCCGGATGCCAGTCCTGCGTGATGACGATGTTGTCGAAGCGCGGCGCCAGCCGGTTGATGACGGGCACCACCCCGGCCCCGCCGGGGACGGGCAGCGCGCCGCCTTCGATGAAGCCGTTCTGCACGTCCACCACGATCAGCGCGGACTGCGGGGTGGGCCGGATGGCGGTCATGGGCGGCACACCAGCCGGGCGGACTGGGGCGGGTGCGGCTGCATGTGGCCGATGGCGGCGGCCTGGGCAAAACCCGCCTGGGCGAAGGCGTCCAGCACGGCTTCCACCGCATCGGCGCGGCAGCTGACGAGCAGGCCGCCGCTGGTCTGTGGGTCGGTCGCGATCTGGCGCAGCCAGGGCGCTGCGGTTTCGGGCCACGCCACCTCGGCGCCGTAGGCGGCCCAGTTGCGGGCGGATGCGCCCGTGGCAATGCCATCCCGCGCCAGCGCGGCGGCTTCGGCGATCAGCGGTAGCTGGCCCAGTTGCACCTCGGCGGCCAAGCCGGAGCCCCGGCAGATTTCGAGCAGGTGGCCGGCCAGGCCGAAGCCGGTCACGTCCGTCATGGCGTGCACGCCGTCGAGGGCAGCAAGCTGCACGCCCACGGTGTTGAGCTGGGTAGTGTGGCGCAGCATCTGCGCGTAGCCCTCCGCGCCCAGGATGCCCTTCTTCAGCGCGGCGGAGAGGATGCCCACGCCCAGCGGCTTGCCCAGCACCAGCACGTCGCCTGCTTGGGCGTCGGCATTGCGGCGCACGCGGCTGGGGTGCACCAGGCCCAGGCCGACCAGGCCGTAGATGGGCTCCAGCACGTCGATGGAGTGCCCGCCCGCAATCGGAATGCCCGCCGCGCGGCAGACGGAGGCGCCGCCTTCCAGTACGCGGCCGATCACCTCGGGCGGCAGCTTGGCGATGGGCATTCCGACCAGGGCCAGCGCCATGATGGGGGTGCCGCCCATGGCGTAGATGTCCGACAGCGCATTCGTGGCCGCGATGCGGCCGAAGTCGAACGGGTCATCGACGATGGGGGTGAAGAAGTCGGTGGTGGCGACCAGCGCCTGGGTGTCGTTGAGGCGGTAGACGGCGGCATCGTCGGCGGTTTCGGTGCCCACCAGCAGCTCGGGCGGCACGATGCCCGCGGGGGCGCGTGCCAGAATCTCGGTGAGCAAGCCGGGGGCGATCTTGCAGCCGCAACCGCCGCCGTGGGAAAACTCAGTCAGTCGAATGGAAGTCATGCTAACTATTGTGCCCGCAGGGGTCTTTCTATGAGCCACCGGGGCCCCGTGCGCGTGCAGGACCGCCACGCTTTCGACACCCTCATCGACGCGCGCTCACCCGCCGAATTCGCCGAAGACCGCCTGCCCGGCGCCATCAACTGCCCGGTGCTGGACGACGAGGAACGCGCCATCGTCGGCACGCTGTACAAGCAGCAGGGCGCGTTCGAGGCGCGGCGCGTGGGCGGCGCGATGGTCGCGGCCAACCTGGCGCGGCATTTGCGCGAGCAGTTCGCCGACAAGCCCTCGCACTGGAAGCCGCTGGTGTACTGCTGGCGCGGCGGAATGCGCAGCGGCTCAATGGTGACGTGGATGCGGCTCGTCGGCTGGGACGCGCAGCAGCTGGCGGGCGGCTACAAGGCGTGGCGGCGGCATGTGAT
Source organism: Acidovorax sp. (assembly GCA_047601665.1). Taxonomy (GTDB): domain Bacteria; phylum Pseudomonadota; class Gammaproteobacteria; order Burkholderiales; family Burkholderiaceae_C; genus JASGIT01. Next base: position 2,608,897 of record JASGIT010000001.1, on the reverse strand, counting down.
CGACACGCTGGCGCAGCACGCGCCGCAGCTGCATTTGCGCGTGCTCTGCGGCCCCACGGGCAGCGCCAAGACGCGGGTGTTGCAGGCGCTGGCGGCGCAGGGGCAGCAGGTGCTGGACCTGGAGGGTTTTGCGCGCCACCGGGGCTCGGTGCTGGGGGCCTGGCCGGGGGTGGAGCAGCCTGCGCAGACGGCGTTCGAGACGCAGATGGCGAACGCGCTGGACGCCTTCGACCTGGCCCGCCCCATCTTCGTGGAGGCCGAGAGCGCGCGCATTGGCCGCCTGAACGTGCCGCAGCCGCTGGTGCAGCGCCTGCGCGCCAGCCCATGCATCGAGGTGCAGGCGGGCCACGCGGCGCGGCTGGATTATTTGCTGCGCGATTACGCCAACCTGGGCGACGACCCGGCGCATCTGGCGCAGTTGCTGGGCACGATGAAGGAACTGCATGGCAAGCAGGTGGTGCAGCGCTGGCAAGCGTGGGCCGAAGAGCGCGACCTGGCGCCGCTGTTCGCCGAGCTGATGGCGCTGCACTACGACCCGCTGTACGCGCGGTCGCAAAGCACGCATTTGCACCAGTGGGCGCAGCGGCAGGTGGTGGAGGCGCAGGACCTATCGGACGACGGCATCAACCTTCTGGCGCAGCGCATAGCCGGTCTACCCACGCGCTGATGGCGCGCTGGTCGGTCATGGTGCGCAGTTCGGCAAACAGCGCCTCGGCCTCGGGGTGGCGGCGGCGCAGCAGGTTGAACCATTGCTTGAGGCGGCCCGCGCGCTGGTTCGGCGACAGGTCCGCGCACACCATCTGCCAGAAGCGCCGCACCTCGGGCACGATCTGCGGCCATTCCACGCTGGCAGCCCTGCCCTCTTCGCAGGCCTGCGCCGCGCGGATGGCCAGCGCCAGGCCCGGGTCGGCCACCGCGCCGCGCCCGAGCATCAGCGTGTCGCAGCCCGACAACGCGCGGCAGCGCTGGGCGTCCTGCACCGTCCAGATCTCGCCGTTGGCCGCGACTGGGATGCGCACGGCGGCGCGGATGGCGGGAATCAGTTCCCAGTACGCGGGCGGGCGGTAGCCGTCGGCCTTGGTGCGGGCGTGCACGACCAGTTCGCCCGCGCCGCCCGCCTGCATGGCCAGCGCGCAATCGACGGCGAGCGACGTGTCGTGGTAGCCCAGGCGCATCTTGGCGGACACGGGCACCCCGGCGGGCACGGCGCGGCGCACGGCCTGCACCACGGCGTGGATCTGCTCCGGCTCGCGCAGCAGCGCCGCGCCGCCGCCGTGGCGGTTGACGACCTTGGCGGGGCAGCCGAAGTTGAGGTCCACGCCCTCGGCCCCCATGGCGGCGAGACGCGCGGCGTTGTCGGCCATGCAGGCCGGGTCGGAGCCGAGCAGTTGGCCGCGCACGGGCACGCCGGCCAGCGTGCGGCTGCCGTGGCGCAATTCAGGAATGGTGCGCAGGAACACGCGCTCGGGCAGCAACGTGCCGGTCACGCGGATGAACTCCGCCACGCAGCGATCGACCCCGCCCACGCGCGTGAGCACGTCGCGCAGCACGAAGTCGAGCAGCCCTTCCATGGGGGCCAGGAGCAGCGTCATGTCAGGTCTTTTGAATGAAATCGGCCGTCAGCCCAGCCCAGGTACGACAAGCGCTGGCAGCTATTGAATTCATAGTGCCCGCAGCCGCCACAGCGACGTGACCTCGGCCGCGCGCGCGGCGTGCAGCGGGTCGGCGGCGTCCTGCGCCTTGGCATGGCGCGGGCGGGTGTCGTGGCGGGCGTGCACGCGCAGGCCCGCGGCCTCCACCCAGCCCAGCAACTCGGCGCGCGTGCGCAGGCCCAGGTGCTCGGCCAGGTCGGACAGGATGAGCCAGCCCTCGCCGCCCGGCGCCAGGTGCGCGGCCAGCCCCGCGAGAAAGCCGCGCAGCATGGCGCTGCCTTCGTCGTACACGGCGCGCTCGATGGGAGCGCTGGCGCGCGCGGGCAGCCAGGGCGGGTTGCAGACGATGAGGGGCGCTTGCCCCGGCGGAAACAGGTCGGCCTGCACGATGTGCACGCGCTCCTGCAGACCCAGGCGCCGCAGGTTGTCCTGCGCGCAGGCCAGGGCGCGCGGGTCTTGGTCGGTGCCCACCACGCGGGCCACGCCGCGCCGCGCGAGCACGGCGGAGAGCACGCCCGTGCCCACGCCGACGTCGAAGGCCAATTCACACCCCGCGGGCAGCGGGGCCTGGGCCACCAGATCCACATATTCGCCGCGCACCGGCGAGAACACGCCGTAGTGCGGGTGGATGCGCGCGCCCAGCGCGGGGATGTCCACGCCCTTCTTGCGCCATTCGTGCGCGCCCACCAGGCCCAGCAGTTCGCGCAGCGAGGCCACCAGCGGCGCGCCGGGCGCGGGGCCCCAGGCTTCGGTGCAGGCGGCACGCCAGTCGGGCGCGCGGCGCAGAGGGATGCCGTAGTCGCCGTCCAGCGGAATCAGGACTTGCGACAGCACCCGCGCCCGCTGGCCCTGGGCCTGGCGGTGCAGGTGGAAGGCTTCGGTGAGGGTGGCGGCTTTGCCCTGTTTACGCGGCTTGCGGTCGGCCCGGCGCATCAGCGCCTGCAGCAGATGGCGCGCGTTCTGGAAGTCGCCGCGCCACAACAGCGCCGTGCCCTCGCTGGCCAGGCGGTAGGCCGCGTCGGCGGCCAGCGTGTCGTCCACGCACACCACGCGGCGCGGAGCGGGCAGGCCGGCCTCGGAGCGCCACAGCGCGCTCCGGTCCTGGCCCTGCTCGCTCCAGTGGATCATGCGTTGATCGGGCGCTGCAGGCGCACTTCCTCGATCTTCACGCCGCCCACCACGGCGGTCTTGGCGGTGGTCATCTCGCGCTTGAAGCCCGCGAGTTCATGGAAGCGCAGCGCGCGCTCGTTGCGCAGCGGCACCCAGGCGGTGACAGTGGTGCAGCCTTCTTCCTGCAGGCCGTCGCGCGCGGCGTCCCACAGGGCCAGGCCCACGCCCTGGTCCCAGTGGCTGGGAGCGGCGTAGATGGCCCAGATTTCGCCCGTGGTGGGGCGGGACTTGGCGTCGCGCGAGCGGTCGAAGCCGACGAAGCCGACGATCTTGTCGCCATCGACGGCCACCTGCACCTGCGGCTCGCAGTATTCGATGGCCTCGCGCCAGTAGGCTTGGCGCTTTTCGACCGAGGACATGGTCTTGAGCTGGTCTTGGGGCAGCACGTCGCGGTAGGCTTCGAGGGCGGCGGCGGTGTGGACTTGGGCAATGGCTTTGGCGTCGCGCAGCGTGGCGGGACGAACCTGGATACTGGACATGGGCAAACGCGAAAACGGGTGAGAAACGAAAAACCCGTGATTGTCTCAAATTTGCCCAGACTGCTCCGTAGTAACCCTCAGAGCCTGTTCAAGGCCTTTTCATGGTGCCCGCAAGGCAGCAAACAGCCGCAATCTAGGCGCGCGCCGCAGCCCATGCTTCTGCCTGGGCAAGGTGCGCAACGACGAGTGCGGTTATTTGCTGCCTTGCCCGAAGGGTTGCCCCGCAAAGGCAGCGTCTGCGGCGTTGCCCATCCTCGCCGCACTCCAGTGCGGCTTGCGGTGGGCGCCTTGCATCCACTGCCTTTGCGGGGCAACGGGCACCATGAAAAGGCCTTGAACAGGCTCAGAGCCAGCGCTTCAGCAAGTTCATCACCTGGTCGAACTTGGCCCCGTACGGCGGGTAGAAGAGCTTGCCCTGCGCCCAGCGCGACTGCGCGAGCACGCTCTTCTGGTGCGACAGGCGCAGGAACCCCGCCTCGCCGTGGTACGCGCCCCAGCCGCTGTCGCCCACGCCGCCGAAGAGCAGGCCGTCGTGCGCGATGTGAAACAGCGTGTCGTTCACCGTCACGCCGCCGCTCACGGTGCGGCGCAGCACGTCGTCGCGCACCGCGTCGCTGTGGCCGAACCAGTACAGCGCCAGCGGGCGCGGCCCGGCGTTGATGTGGGCGATGGCGTCGTCGAGCCGCTCGTAGCCGATCACGGGCAGGATGGGGCCGAAGATTTCCTCCTGCATCAGCTGCATGGAGTCATGGACGCCGAACACCAGCACCGGCGGCATCTGGCGGCTGACGCCGTCGCCCAGGCTGCCCTGGTGGTTGGGCGCGGGCACGGGCTGCGCGGGGGCCATGGACACCACCTCGGCCCCCTGGGTCTGCGCCTGCTGCAGCATGGTGCGCAGGCGGGCCAGGTGGCGCGGGGTGATGATGCTGGCGTAGTCCGGGTTGCCCTCGATCTGCGGATACAGCCGCGCCACGGCGGCGCGGTAGGCGTCCGCGAACGCGGCCTCGCGGCCCCGGGGCAGCAGCACGTAGTCGGGCGCGATGCAGGTCTGGCCCGCGTTGAGCAGCTTGCCGTGGGCGATCTTGAGCGCGGCGTCGGCCAGATCGCAGCCTGCGTCGAGGATGCAGGGCGACTTGCCGCCGAGTTCCAGCGTGGTCGGCGTGAGGTTGGCCGCCGCCGCCAGCGCCACCTTGCGCCCCACGGCGGTGGAGCCGGTGAAGACGATGTGGTCGAACGGCAGCGAGGCGATCAGCGCCGCCGTGGCCGCGTCGCCCTGCACCACGGCGAATTCGTCGGGCGTGAAGAACTGGCCGACCAGCGCGGCCAGCCGCGCCGAGGTGTGGGGCGTGAGTTCGCTGGGCTTCAGGATGACGCGGTTGCCCGCCGCCAGCGCGGTGATGGCGGGGGCCAGCGCCAGCTGCACCGGGTAGTTCCACGGCGCGATGACAGCGACCACGCCCAAGGGCTGGCGCTGCACCCAGGCCGAGGCGGGTTGCAGGTAGAGCGGCGTGCGGACTTTTTGCGGTTTGGTCCAGCGGGCCAGATGCTTAAGCGTGTCGGCCAGCAAGGTACGCAGCACGAAGAAGTCGGCCACCTCGGTGAGCCGGGGCGAGCGCATACCGAAGTCGGCCTGCACGGCGGCGGCCAGCACGGGGCCGTGTTCGTCGAGCAGGGCCTTGATGCGCAGCAGCCGCTCGCGGCGCAGCAGCAGGGGCACGTCGGGCTGGGCGCGGCTGGCGTGGCGCTGGGTTTCGAACAGCGCGCGGATGTCGTCAGGGGTCATACGTTGGCCATTATCGAACCCTCATCAGGGTTCGTTGCGCGGGGCGACGTCGCGCACTTCCACGTCCGTGATCTCGGTGGGCGCGCCGCGCTGGCCGTAGCGGTACACCTTGTTGAAGCCCTGGCGCGGGCTGACGTGCGGGCGGGGCACCGCCGGGCCGCCGGTGAGGCGCGCCCACAGCACGCGCAAGCTCCAGGCGGCGATCAGCAGAGCGGCGAAGGCCAGCAGGCCCAGGAAAAACAGCAGGCCCAGGGCGATGAGGACGCACCTCACCACCCAGTTCACCAACGTCGATAGGGCATCGTTCAAACTGCAAACCTCTCTGGCAGAAACGCCCTCTCCCGTGGGGAGAGGGCGGGGGTGGACAACCTTAGCTGAACTGGAATACGCCGGGTTCCTTCACCGGGTCCACGTTCACCGCGATCGTGCTCTTGGGCGCGAAGCGGCCTTCCAGCAGCAGCTTGGACAGCGGGTTCTCGATGCGCTGCTGGATCGCCCGCTTGAGCGGCCGCGCGCCGAACACCGGATCGAAGCCGACCTTGGCAAGCTCTTCGAGCGCGGCCTCGGACACCTGCAGCGTCAAGTCCATGCGTGCCAGCCGCGCCTGCAGCTGCGCGAGCTGGATGCGCGCGATGGCCTGGATGTTCTTGGCGTCGAGCCCGTGGAATACCACCGTCTCGTCGATGCGGTTGAGGAATTCGGGCCGGAAATGGTTTTTTAGTTCCCCCCACACGGCTTCCTTGATCTCGTCAGGCTCCTGCCCCACCATGGCCTGGATGAGGTGCGAGCCGATGTTGCTCGTCATCACGATCACGGTGTTCTTGAAGTCCACGGTGCGGCCCTGGCCGTCGGTCAGGCGGCCATCGTCCAGCACCTGCAGCAGCACGTTGAACACGTCGGGGTGGGCTTTTTCCACCTCGTCGAGCAGCAGCACGCTGTAGGGCTTGCGGCGCACGGCTTCGGTCAGGTAGCCGCCCTCTTCGTAGCCCACATAGCCCGGAGGCGCGCCGATCAAGCGCGCGACGCTATGCTTTTCCATGAATTCGCTCATGTCGATGCGCACGAGGTGGTCTTCGCTGTCGAACAAGAAGCCCGCCAGCGCCTTGCACAGCTCGGTCTTGCCCACGCCCGTAGGGCCAAGGAACAGGAAGCTGCCCGTGGGCCGGTTGGGGTCGGACAGCCCCGAGCGCGAGCGACGGATGGCGTTGGCCACGGCCGAGATGGCCTCGTCCTGCCCCACCACGCGCTCGTGCAGCTTGTCTTCCATCTGCAGCAGCTTGTCCTTTTCGCCCTGCATCATCTTGCTGACGGGAATGCCCGTGGCGCGGCTCACCACTTCGGCGATTTCCTCCGCTCCCACCTGGGTGCGCAGCAGGCGGTTGGGCGTTGCCACGCCGCCCTCGCCCGCCTCGTGCGCCTGGGCTTCCTTGAGCTTTTTCTCCAGCTCGGGCAGCTGGCCGTATTGCAGCTCGGCCACCTTGTTGAAGTCGCCCTTGCGCTTGAGCTCCTCGATCTGGAGTTTGACCTTCTCGACCTGCTCGCGCACCTGCTGGCTGCCCTGGGCCTGGGCCTTTTCGGCGGTCCAGACGTCTTCCAGGTCGGCGATCTCCTTTTGCAGGCGCGTGATTTCCTCCTCGATCAGCGCGAGGCGCTTCTGCGAGGCTTCGTCCTTCTCCTTCTTCACGGCTTCGCGCTCGATCTGGAGCTGGATCAGGCGGCGGTCGAGCTTGTCGATGGCCTCGGGCTTGGAGTCGATCTCGATCTTGATCTTGGCCGCGGCCTCGTCGATCAGGTCGATGGCCTTGTCGGGCAGGAAGCGATCGGTGATGTAGCGGTGGCTCAGTTCCGCCGCCGCGACGATGGCGGGGTCGGTGATCTCCACGCCGTGGTGGACTTCGTACTTCTCCTGCAGGCCGCGCAGGATGGCGATGGTGGCCTCCACCGTGGGCTCGTCCACGAGGATTTTCTGGAAGCGCCGCTCCAGCGCCGCGTCCTTCTCGATGTACTTGCGGTATTCGTCGAGCGTGGTCGCGCCCACGCAGTGCAGCTCGCCGCGCGCCAGGGCCGGCTTGAGCATGTTGCCCGCGTCCATCGCGCCCTCGGCCTTACCGGCGCCGACCATGGTGTGCAGCTCGTCGATGAAGACGATGGTCTGGCCCTCGTCCTTGGCCAGTTCGTTGAGCACGGCCTTCAGGCGTTCCTCGAACTCGCCACGGTACTTGGCGCCCGCGAGCAGCGCCGCCATGTCGAGCGACAGCACGCGCTTGTTCTTGAGCGATTCGGGCACCTCGCCCGCCACGATGCGCTGGGCCAGCCCCTCGACGATGGCGGTCTTGCCCACGCCGGGCTCGCCGATCAGCACGGGGTTGTTCTTGCTGCGGCGCTGCAGCACCTGGATGGCGCGGCGGATTTCGTCGTCGCGGCCGATCACCGGGTCGAGCTTGCCGATGCGAGCGCGCTCGGTCAGGTCCAGGCAGTACTTCTTGAGGGCTTCGCGCTGGCCCTCGGCCTCGGCGCTGTCCACCTTCTGGCCGCCGCGCACGGCGTCGATGGCGGCTTCCAGGCTCTTGCGGGTCAGGCCGCTTTCCTGCGCGATGCGCGTGGCCTCGCCCTTGCCGTCGGCCAGCGCGAGCAGGAACAGCTCGCCCGCGATGAAGGCGTCGCCGCGCTTCAGGGCTTCTTTTTCGGTGGCCTGCAGCAGCTTGGCCAGGTCGGGGCCGATCTGCACCTGCTCCTGGCCGTGCACCTGGGGCAGGCGCTTGACGGCGTTTTCCGCCGCCGTCTGCAGCGCGCCCACGTTGACCCCGGCACGCTGCAGCAGCGCGCGCGGGCCCTCTTCCTGGCGCAGCATGGCGGCCAGCAGGTGCAGGGGGTCGATGTAGGCGTTGTCATTGCCCAGCGCAAGGGTCTGGGCGTCGGCCAGGGCTTCCTGGAACTTGGTGGTGAGTTTGTCGAGTCTCATGGGTTGAATCTTCTTTCTTCCCGCAACGGCGGGAGCGTTGCAACCGATATGGCGCCGCCAGCCCGGTATTCAACCCATTGTGACTGTCACATTTGCGGCTTGCTACCGTGCCCGGGGCCCCTAGCATCTTCGCGCGTTCACCGCGTATCCATACATCAACAGGAGACAACATGCGTACTTCCGCTCTCGTGGCCACCGCGGCCGCTTCCCTGCTGGCCGCCGCCTGCACCACGGCGCCCACGGCGTCCACGTCCGCGCCACCCACCACCGTGGCCGCCGTGGGCGAATTCCGCCCCGGCCTGGTCAAGGGCTACCTGAGCCCCGCCGAGCTGCCCGACAGCCTGGCCCTGCTGCCGCCCCCGCCCGCCGAAGGCTCGGCCCTGCTGGCGGCGGACAAGGAGGCCTACAAGGCCCTCACCGCGCTGCAGAAAGGCCCGCGCGGCGTCCAGGCCACCAAGGACGCGAACCTCAAGTTCCCGGGCGCGGAAAAGGCGTTCGCCTGCGCGCTGGGCGTGGACATTTCCGAGCAGAACACGCCCCACACCAACATGCTGCTGCGCCGCACCCTGCTGGACGCGGGCCTGGCCACCTACAAGGCCAAGGACAAGTACCAGCGCACCCGCCCCTTCGTCGTGTTCAACGAAGGCACCTGCACGCCCAACGAAGAGCCCGCGCTGCGCAAGGACGGCTCCTACCCCTCGGGCCACTCCGCGCTGGGCTGGGCCTGGGCCATGGTGCTGACCCAGGTGTCGCCCGAGCGCGCGGACGCGCTGCTGCAGCGCGGGCGCTCGTTCTCGCAAAGCCGCGGCGTGTGCGGCGTGCACTGGAAGAGCGACATCGAGGCCGGCCGCCTGATGGGCTCCGCCGCCGTGGCGCGGCTGCAGACCAATGCGGTCTTCAACGCCCAGGTGGCCGCGGCCAGGGAAGAAGTGGCGGCGGCGCGCGCCAAGGGCCTGGTGCCGCCCGCCGCGACCTGCGCGGCAGAGGCTGCGGCGCTGGCCACCTCGACCCAGCTGGCGCCTTGACCTGGCTCAGCCCTGCTGCGCGTTGAGGGCTTGAATGCCCCAGCGCGCCAGGGCTTTGTCGTCGGCCACGCGCGCGTCCACCCAGCGCGCGCCCTGGGGCGTCTGCTCCTTTTTCCAGAACGGGGCCTGGGTCTTCAGGTAGTCCATCAGGAACTCGCAGGCCTGGAAGCTCTCGCCCCGGTGCGCCGAAGTCACCGCCACCAGCACGATCTGGTCGAGCGGCTGCAGCCGCCCCACGCGGTGGACCACGCGGGCACCGAAGATGGCGAAGCGCCGCATGGCCTCGTCGATCATGGCCTCGATGGCCTTTTCGGTCATGCCGGGGTAGTGCTCCAGCTCCATTTCCGCCACCACGTCGCCCTCGTTGCGGTCGCGCACCGTGCCGACGAAGCAGCACACCGCGCCCACGCGCGCGTCCTGGGCGCGCAGGGCGGCCAGTTCGGTGGAAACGTCGAAATCCTGGGTCTGGATGGAAACACGCGGCAAGGTCATGGCGGGTATTGTGGCTACATTTGCCGGATGCATGACGACAGCCAGATTCTCGTTCCCCCTTCGTTCATCGCGCTGCACAGCGATGCGCGTGAGCGCCTGCTGACGCCCATCGGCGAAGTGCGGGCGCGCTACGAGTTGTGCGAGGACCTGGCCAACCACCTCGTCGAACACGCGCAGACGCTGTACCACGTGCAGGCACCGTCCGAAGCCGAAATCCTGCGGCGCATCCATGCGGGGCTGGCGAGCCCCGATGCGGGCGTGACGCCGCCCGAGGCCATGTGGATCACCTGCCGCCTGGCGGAGTTGTTGCAGTGGCGGTGTCCGGAGCTCAGCCGCCCGTGACGGGTGGGAAGAAGGCTACTTCCGCGCCTTCGGCTAGCGGTGCCGTTTCGTCGCTCAAGTCCTGATTCAGCGCCATGCGCACGGCCCTGCCGCGCGCCAGGCTGGCGGCATAGGCGCCGCCGCGCGCGATGAGTTCGTCGCGCAGCGCGGCCAGTGTGGGGGCGGCAGTCTCCAGCGCCTCGCTGCCCTGCCCCACGGCCTCGCGGATGGAGGCGAAATAGCGCACGGTGATCTTCACGCCAGCAACTCCGCGAAGGGGATGTAGCGCACCGTATCGCCCTGCGCGATGGTCTGGCCCGCCGGGTTGTCCACCACGCCGTCGCCCCAAGCGACCGACGTGAGCACGCCCGAGCCCTGGTTGGCGAACCGCTCCAGCCCGCCCGCGCCGTTGCGGCGCACGCGCAGGAATTCGCGGCGCTTGTCGGCGCGGGGCCAGTCGAAATGGGCCGTGGCGGGCAGGCTGCGCGGGGCCACGTCGTTCACGCCCTGCAGGCGCAGCAGGAAGGGGCGCACCAGCAGCGCGAAGGTCATGAAGCTGGACACGGGGTTGCCGGGCAGGCCCATGAAGTGCGCGCCTTGCACGCGGCCATAGGCAAAGGGCTTGCCGGGCTTCATGGCGATCTGCCAGAGGTCCAGGCGGCCCAGGGCTTCGACGGCGGGCTTGACGTGGTCTTCCTCGCCCACGGAAACGCCGCCGCTGGTCAGGATGAGGTCGTGCGCGGCGCTGGCGTCGCGCAGCGCGGCCTCGGTGGCGCCGCGCTGGTCGGGGACGATGCCGCAGTCCGTCACCGCGCAGCCCAGGCGTGCCAGCTGCGCGCGCAAAAAGAAGCGGTTGCTGTTGTAGATGGCGCCGGGCGCCATCCGGTCGGGCGGCACGTCGCCGGGCATGACGAGTTCGTCGCCCGTGGAGAACAGCGCCACGCGCGGCCTGCGGGCGACCTGCAGCCGGGCCAGGCCGATGCTGGCGGCCAGGCCCAGTTCGGCGGGGCCGAGGCGCGTGCCCGCAGTGAGCACGGTGGCGCCCAGGGTGATGTCTTCGCCCGCGCGGCGTATCCATTGGCCGGGCGCGGGCACGGCGTTGACGCGCACGCGGTCGACGCCCAGGGCCTCGCAGTCTTCCTGCATGGCGATGGCGTCGGCCCCCGCGGGCACGGGCGCGCCGGTGAAGATGCGCGCCGCCGTGCCCACAGCCAGCGGGGCGCCCGCCATGCCGGCGGCGATGCGTTGGCTGACCGGCAGTTCCACGCCCGGCGCGGCCACGTCGGCCCGCCGCACGGCGTAGCCGTCCATCGCGCTGTTGTCCTGCGGCGGCACGTGCAGCGGCGAGAGGGCGTCGTGCTGCAGCACGCGGCCATCGGCGTCGAAGGTGGGCACGGTGTCGCCGCCGGCCAGCGGCTGGGCCTCGGCCAGCAGGCTGGCCAGGGCGTCGTCCAGGGACTTGAGGGGGGGGCGATTCACGGTTGTCTCCGGTGGTAGGTGAAGCGCTCCGCATGGGCCAGCAGCCAGTCGGCCAGCGCGGCGGGCGCGTTGAGGTTATGTACCGGTAGTGTCGTCTGCAAAGCCGCGTCGGCCGCCACGGCCACAGTGTGCGCGTCTTGCGGGTGCGGCGGCAGGCCCGCGCGCCAGACAGCGATCTTGGGCAGGTCGGCGTCCTTGAAGCCTTCGACCAGCACCCAGCCGGCGCGCGCGTCGAGTTGGGCGATCAGGGCGTGGACGTCCGGCTCGGCGGGCTGTTCGTTCTCATGCATCAGCACCACGCGCTGGCGCGAGGCGGCGAGCACTTCGTAGGCGCCCGCCGTGCGGTGGCGGTGGGTGTCCTTGCCGGGGTAGTCCACGTCGAAGCCGTGGTGCGCGTGCTTGACCACGGACACGCGCTGGCCGCGCGCGCGCAGCGCGGGAATCAGGCGCTCGATGAGCGTGGTCTTGCCGGAACCCGAGTAGCCCGCAAAGCCCACGACGTGCATGTTCACTCCTGAATTCGTAGCTGCCAGCGCTTGTCCCACCTGGGCTGGAGACCGATTTGACTCAAAAATCAGTCGCAGTGCCGCTCGATGTAGGCCTTGACCTGCTCCACGCTCGCGGGCAGCACCTGCACGCGCTTGGGCAGGTTTTCGATGCCCTCGAACCGGGCCGGGCGCTCGGGCGCGTGGCCCAGGGCTTCCTGGATGGTCTCGGCGAATTTGATGGGCAGCGCCGTCTCCAGCACGATCATGGGAATGCGGGCGTCCTGGTGGTGCTCGCGCGCGACCTTCACGCCGTCGGCCGTATGGGTGTCGATGGTGACACCGTGGCGCTGGTAGTTGTCGCGGATGGTGGCGAGGCGGTCGGCGTGCGTGCTCTTGCCGCTCTCGAAACCGTAGCGCGTCGCGGCCTGCTGGAACAGCGGGTCGGCGCTCAGGTCGAAGCGGCCCTCCTGCGCCAGCGCGTCGCCAAAGAGTGCGCGTGTGCGTTCAGCATCACGGCCCAGCAGGTCGAACACGAAGCGCTCGAAGTTGCTGGCCTTGCTGATGTCCATGCTCGGGCTCGACGTTTCGTGCGTGTCGGCGCTGCCGCGCACGCGGTACACGCCGGTGCGGAAGAATTCGTCGAGCACGTCGTTCTCGTTGGTCGCCACCACCAGCCTGGCGATGGGCAGGCCCATCATGCGCGCCACGTGGCCCGCGCAGATGTTGCCGAAGTTGCCCGAAGGCACGGTGAAGCTGACCTGCTGGTCGTTGCTCTCAGTGGCCTGTACATAGCCCGCGAAATAGTAGACCACCTGGGCCAGCAGCCGCGCCCAGTTGATGGAGTTGACGGTGCCGATCTTGTACTTCGCCTTGAACGCGAGGTCGTTGGACACGGCCTTGACGATGTCCTGACAGTCGTCGAACACGCCTTCGATGGCAAGGTTGTGGATGTTCGCGTCCTGCAGGCTGAACATCTGCGCCTGCTGGAAGGGGCTCATGCGGCCGTGGGGCGAGGTCATGAACACGCGCACGCCCTTTTTGCCGCGCATGGCGTATTCGGCGGCGCTGCCGGTGTCGCCGCTGGTCGCTCCGAGGATATTCAGTTGTTCGCCACGGCGGGCCAATTCGTACTCGAACAGGTTGCCCAGCAGTTGCATGGCCATGTCCTTGAAGGCCAGCGTGGGGCCGTTGGACAGGGCTTCGAGCCACAGGCCGTCCTCGAGGTGGCGCAGGGGCACGATTTCGCCGGTGCCGAAGACTTCCGCCGTGTACGTCTTCTCGCACAGGGCGCGCAGGTCGGCGGCGGGGATGTCGTCGATGTAGAGCGAGAGGATGCGGAACGCGAGTTCGGCGTAGCCCTGCTCATGGTATGCGCGGCGCAACTGCGTCAGCGCGGCGTCGTCGATGTGCGGATAGCGCTCGGGCAGGTACAGGCCGCCGTCGGGCGCCAGGCCTTCGAGCAGGATGTCGCAGAACTTGCGGGGGGTGGCGTCGCCACGGGTGGAGAGGTAGTTCATTCGTTCATCCCTTGGATGGAGCCAGCAGCGGTGCCACCACCTCCGCCAGCGCCCGCCCCAGCATGGCGTGCTGCGGCGCGTCCAGGTGCACACCGTCGACCGCGCTGGTCGGCGTGACGCTGCCGGCGTCGAAGAAGGCGCAGCCCTCGGCCTCGCACACGGTGCGCAGGGCATCCGCCAGGCCTGCGCACTTGGCTTGCGCGCCTTCGAACTTGGGCGCGATGGGCCCGCGCGCCACCTGCGCCGGCGGCGGCGCCACCACCAGGATGGCCGGCACGGGCATACCGGGCTCGATGGGCGCGGTGCGGATGGCGTGGATCAGCGCGGCGGTGCCCTGGGCGCTGCCCCAGGCGTTGTTGGCGTGCATGACCTGGAAGTCATTGGTGCCCAGCATCAGCACCACCAGCGCCAGCGGCGACTGGGCTTCGATGCGCTGCGCCAGGCCGTCCAGCCCGTTGCGGCCGGGCTTGAAGGGGTCGTCCCAGACCGTGCGGCGGCCGTTCAGGCAATCCTCGGTCACGCGCGCGCTCACGCCCCGCGCCACCAGCGCGCCTTCCATCACGCCGGGCCAGCGTGCCTCGAAAGGCAGGCGCTGGCGCGTGCCGGGCACGATGCCCCAGGACAGCGAGTCGGCGTAGACGAGGATGTGCCGCATCAATTGAGTTCTTCTTTGCGGATGCGCGTGATCGGCGCCAGCACCGTGGGCAGCGCCTGCATCTGCGCCATGGCGTCGTTCAGCGTGCCTTCGCGCGTGTCGTGGGTCAGGATGATCACGTCGGTCTCGCCGCGCTCGCCCGCCGCCACCTCGTCGGCCTCGCGCTGCAGCACGGCGTCGATGCTGATGCCCGCGTTGGCCAGGATGCCCGTGACGGTGGCGAGCACGCCCGCCTGGTCGGCCACGCGCAGGCGCAGGTAGTAGCTGGTGACCACTTCGCTCATGGGCAGCACGGGCAGCGCGCCCATGGCGTCGGCCAGCGTGTTGGGCTGGAAGGCGAGGTGCGGCACGCGGTTCTCGGGGTCGGCGGTGTGCAGGCGGGCGATGTCCACCAGGTCGGCGATCACCGCGCTGGCCGTGGGCTCGGAGCCCGCGCCCTTGCCGTAGTACAGCGTGCTGCCCACGGCGTCGCCCTGCACCACCACGGCGTTCATCGCGCCTTCCACGTTGGCGATCAGGCGCTTGGCGGGAATCAGCGACGGGTGCACGCGCAGTTCCACGCCCTTGTCGACGCGCTTGGCGATGCCCAGCAGCTTGATGCGGTAGCCCAGTTGCTCGGCGTACCTGATGTCCGCCGACGACAGGCGCGTGATGCCTTCCACGTAGGCCTTGTCGAACTGCACCGGGATGCCGAACGCGATGGCGCTCATGATCGTGGCCTTGTGCGCGGCGTCCACGCCCTCGATGTCGAAGGTCGGGTCGGCCTCGGCGTAGCCCAGGCGCTGGGCTTCCTTCAGCACCACGTCGAAGTCCAGGCCCTTGTCGCGCATCTCGGACAGGATGAAGTTCGTCGTGCCGTTGATGATGCCCGCGAGCCACTGGATGCGGTTGGCCGTCAGGCCCTCGCGCAGCGCCTTGATGATGGGGATGCCGCCCGCGACGGCGGCCTCGAACGCCACCATCACGCCCTTGGCCGATGCGGCGGCGAAGATTTCGGTGCCGTGCACGGCCAGCAGCGCCTTGTTGGCGGTGACCACGTGCTTGCCCTGTTGAATGGCTTCGAGCACCAGCGCCTTGGCCACGCCGTAGCCGCCGATGAGTTCGATGACGATGTCGATCTCGGGGTTGGCGATGATTTCGCGCGCGTCGGCCACCACCTTCACGCCCTCGCCCACGATGGAGCGGGCGCGCTCGGTGTTCAGGTCGGCAACCATGGTGATCTCGATGCCGCGGCCCGCGCGGCGGCGGATTTCTTCCTGGTTGCGTCGCAGCACGTTGAAGACGCCGCTGCCGACGGTGCCAATGCCCAGCAGGCCCACTTGGATCGGTTTCATAGATTTTACCAGTCAAAAGTGCCTCCAGCGCTTATGGAGTGTGCGCTGGCAGCTATAAAAACAGGAGTATTTCAGGCCGCGCCGTAGCGCTTGCGGTATTGCGCCAGGAACCCGGCCAGCCGGTTGATGGCCTCGCGCAGGTCATCCTCGTGCGGCAGGAACACGATGCGGAAATGGTGGTTGCCGGGGTAGTTGAAGCCCGAGCCCTGCACCAGCATCACGCGCGTGGCGCGCAGCACTTCCATGAAGAACTGGCGGTCGTCGTCGATCGGGTACAGCGCCGGGTCCAGCCGCGGGAACATGTACAGCGCCGCCTGGGGCTTGACGCAGGTCACGCCCGGAATGGCGGTGATCAGTTCATACGCCAGGTCGCGCTGGCGGCGCAGGCGGCCGCCTTCGCGCACCAGGTCATTGATGCTCTGGTAACCGCCCAGCGCGGTCTGGATGGCCCACTGGCCCGGCACGTTGGAGCCGAGCTTGAGGTTGGCCAGCATGTTCAGCCCCTCGATGTAGTCGCGCGCATCATGCTTGGGGCCGGACACCACCATCCACCCCGCGCGGTAGCCGCAGGAGCGGTAGGCCTTGGAGAGGGAATTGAAGGTGAGCGTGAGCACATCGGTGGACAGGCTCGCCATCGAGGTGAACCGCGCGTCGTCGTACAGCACCTTGTCGTACACCTCGTCCACCAGCAGCACCAGGCTGTGCTCGCGCGCGATCTGCACGATGCCCTTGAGCAGTTCGGTGGAATACAGCGCGCCCGTGGGGTTGTTGGGGTTGATGACCACGATGCCGCGCGTGCGCGGGCCTATTTTTGCGCGCATGTCGGCCAGGTCGGGCATCCAGCCGTCTTCCTCGCGGCATTCGTAATGCACCGGCTTGCCGCCCGAGAGGCTGGTGGCCGCCGTCCACAGCGGGTAATCGGGCGAGGGCACGAGCAGTTCATCGCCCTCGTCGAGCAGCGCGTTGGTCGCCATCACGATCAGTTCGCTCGCGCCGTTGCCCAGGTAGATGTCTTCCAGCGTCACGCCCGCGATGCCGAGCTGCTGCGTGTAGTGCATCACGGCCTTGCGCGCGGCGAAGATGCCCTTGCTGTCGGAATAGCCCGCCGAGTTGGGCAGATTGCGGATCATGTCCTGCTGCACTTCCTCGGGCGCGTCGAAGCCGAACGGGGCCATGTTGCCGATGTTCAGCTTGATGATCTTCTGGCCCTCGTCCTCCATCTGCTTGGCCGCGTCCACGATCGGTCCACGGACATCGTAGAGAACGTTGGCGAGCTTGGCGGATTTGCGAAGGGGCTTCATGGCAGCGGAGGATGTTGCGGTGCGGCGAAACCTATAATTTGACCACAGTTATGAAGTTCCAACCCGACCGCTCCGACGCGCAGACCATCAGCAGCTATGGCCCTGGCTGGATCGGCATAGACGCGGAAAAAATCACCACCAGCCTCGTCCTCAGCTCCGCCGGCCACCGCGCTGAATGGCCCTGCGCACGGTTTGAAGACCTGACACCCGGGCACTTCGCCCCCCTGGCCGACCTGGGGGTGGAACTGGTCATCTTCGGCAGCGGCCAGCGCCTGCGCTTTCCGCCGCCCGCCTGGCTCGCGCCGCTGATGGCAAAACGCATCGGCCTCGAAACCATGGACACCCCGGCCGCCTGCCGCACCTACAACATCCTCGCCACCGAAGGGCGCAGCGTGGCAGTGGCATTGCTGCTGGAACAACCCTGAACCAGCGGGGCCACCCCCGTTTCAGGGTAAAATCACGGGTTCGGTCGGGGGGCTCCGCCACGAGCAACAACACCCGCCACCCCCGGCATTCCAACGACTATTCCAGCAGAGATTGAGACGCCATGGCGATCGTTGTCAACAAACCCCTCCCCGAATTTGAAGCCAGCGCCACCGGAGGCATCAAGGTCTCCAACACCTCGCACCTGGGCCAGATTCTGGTGCTGTACTTCTATCCCAAGGACAACACCCCCGGCTGCACCACCGAGGCCATGCAGTTCCGCGACAAGTACAAGGACTTCGTGAAGGCCGGCGCCACGGTGTTCGGCGTGTCGCGCGACAACATGAAGTCGCACGACGATTTCAAGGAAAAGCTCGAACTGCCCTTCGAGCTCATCGCCGACACCGAGGAGAAGATGTGCCACATGTTCGGCGTGGTCAAGAACAAGATCATGTACGGCAAGAAGGTCAAGGGCATCGAGCGCAGCACCTTCCTCGTCGGCCCCGACGGCCTCCTGGCGCAGGAGTGGCGCGGCCTGAAAGTGCCGGGCCACGTGGACGAAGTGCTCAAGGCCGTGAAATCGCTCAAGGCGCTGGTCAAAAAAGCCGCTTGATTTGGATTGCATAATGGGGCCGTGCCTGTAGCAGAAAGCATTCGACTCCACCTTCCACCCAAAGCCGCCCGGTTCGCCCGGCGGCTTTTTGTTTTCTAGAGAACCGAAGACCATGCCCCTGCCCCCCGCCCCCGCCAAGCGCGCCGCACTGCTGGCACCGGAAGCCTTTACCGCCAAAGCCGCGCCCGTCGTCCCGCCGGAACCCGAAGCCGCCCCTGCAGCCAAGGCCCCGCGCAAAACCGCAGCGCGCAAGATGGCGCCCCCCAAGGCGGCAGCGCCCGCTCCCCAGCCCGCCGCCGCTCCAGCCCCCGCGCCGCGCAAGGCCCGCGGCACAGGCCCCGCCAAGCTCTTCGTGCTCGACACCAACGTGCTGCTGCACGACCCCACGAGCCTGTTCCGCTTCGAGGAGCACGACATCTTCCTGCCCATGATCGTGCTGGAGGAGCTGGACGGCCACAAGAAGGGCATGACCGAAGTGGCCCGCAACGGCCGCCAGGTCAGCCGCACGCTCGACGCCCTGGCCGCCACCCAGGGCGCCGACGTGGCCCAGGGCATCCGCCTGAACGCCACGGGCCAGAAAGCCGCCGGCGGCAACCTGTTCTTCCAGACCGCGCCGCTGAACTACACCCTGCCCATCAGCCTGCCCCAGGGCAAGGCCGACAACCAGATCCTGGGCGTGGTCGAGGCGCTGCGCGCCCAGTTCGCGCCGCGCGAGGTGGTGCTGGTGTCCAAGGACATCAACATGCGCGTCAAGGCCCGCGCGCTGGGCCTGCCCGCCGAGGACTACCAGAACGACAAGGCGCTCGAAGACGGCGACCTGCTCTACTCCGGCGCACTCGCGCTGCCGCCCGATTTCTGGACGCGCGCGGGCAAGAACGTGGAAAGCTGGCAGAGCGGCGCGCACACCTACTACCGCATCCGCGGCGCGGTGGTCGATGGGCTGCTCATCAACCAGTTCGTCTACTTCGAGGCGCCGGGCGAGCCCAGCCTGTTCGCCCGCGTGACCGAAATCCGCGACCAGACCGCCGTGCTCGAAACCCTCAAGGACTACGGCCACGCCAAGAACGCCGTCTGGGGCGTGACCACGCGCAACCGCGAGCAGAACTTCGCGATGAACCTGCTCATGGACCCGGAGGTGGACTTCGTCACCCTCACCGGCACCGCCGGCACGGGCAAGACGCTGCTGGCGCTGGCCGCCGGGCTGACGCAAGTGCTGGACGAGCGCCGCTACACCGAGATCATCATGACCCGCGCCACCGTGAGCGTGGGCGAGGACATCGGCTTCCTGCCCGGCACCGAAGAGGAAAAAATGGGCCCCTGGATGGGCGCGCTGGACGACAACCTCGAATTCCTGACCAAGGGCGACGGCGGCAACGCGGGCGAATGGGGCCGCGCCGCCACCAACGAACTCGTCAAGAGCCGCATCAAGATCAAGAGCATGAACTTCATGCGCGGGCGCACCTTCCTGAACAAGTACGTGATCATCGACGAGGCGCAGAACCTCACGCCCAAGCAGATGAAGACGCTGGTCACCCGTGCCGGCCCCGGCACCAAGATCATCTGCATGGGCAACCTCGCGCAGATCGACACGCCCTACCTCACCGAAGGCTCGTCGGGCCTGACCTTCGCGGTGGACAAGTTCAAGGGCTGGCCGCACAGCGGGCACATCACGCTGGCGCGCGGCGAGCGCTCGCGCCTGGCCGACTTTGCCAGCGAGGTGCTGTAGGCATGGCGCTGGGATGGATGGGAGCGCTCAAGCTCGTGCCCTGGAACGATGTGCTGGAGGCCGCGCCCACGCTGGTGCAGACCGCCCGGCGCGTGCTCGGCGCCTCCAAGGCCCAGGCCGAAGCCCACGCCTCGCTGGCCCAGCAGGTGGCAGCCCTCGAAAAGCAGTGCGACGACCTGGCCCAACTCAGCGGGCAGCTTGCGCAGCACAACCTGCAACTGGTCGCGGCGCTGGATGCGCTCCAGCGCAAGGTGCGCTGGCTGATCGCGGGCTGCGCCGCCACGGGTGCGGTCGCCTTGGCGGGCCTGGTTGCCGCGCTGCGTTAGAGCGTGTTGACGATCTCCGCGCGAAGGTGCGGGGGCAGCGGATCGGGATGGGATGCAAGGCGCAAACCACAGCCATAGCCGTAGCTATGGCGAGGATTTGCAACGCGGCAGACCGCCCGAGGCTGCGCCCACGCACCCGCATGGAGATCGTAAACACGCTCTTAGCATTTACCAGTTCTTACGACCCGCCAGGAACTCCAGCCACATCCGAGGCACAGTCTTTACTGTGCCTTAAGAATTGGAGTGCCCGGAGTTTTGAAGGTCAAACCGCTCACTTACAACCCTGCCCTGGATGGCCTGCGCGCCATTGCCATCCTGCTGGTCATCCTCTCGCACGCCCATGCGCCCCTGTTCGAAGGGGCGTTCTTCGGCGTGGACCTGTTCTTCGTGCTCAGCGGCTACCTCATCACCACGCTGCTGCTGCAGGAAGTCGCGCAGACGGGCCGCATCGACTACTGGCAGTTCTACCGGCGGCGCTTCCTGCGGCTCATGCCCGCGCTGCTGCTGTTCCTGGCCGTGTACTGCGTGGCCGCGCCGCATATCTGGCCCGAACTCACCGACGTCCACTCCGACGCCCTGGTGTCCGCGCTCTACCTGGCCGACTACGGCATCGCCTTCTTCGACAGCCCCAACACGCTGCTGCACATGTGGTCGCTGGCCGTGGAGGAGCATTTCTACCTGCTCTGGCCGCCGCTGCTGATGTGGATCATCCACCGCACGCCGCCCGGCAAGGTGTGGCGCACCATCGCCCTGCTGTTCTGCCTGGGCTGGGCCTGGCGCGTGCTGTGGGTGGCGCAGGGGCAGGCGTTCTACGAGGTGTTCTTCCGCTTCGACACGCGCGCCACGGGCCTGCTGCTGGGCAGCATGTTGGCCGCGCTGATCGTGGAGCGGCCCGATCTGTTCGGGCGCCTGCGCGCGCAGCTGCCGCGCTGGCTCTGGCTGGTGCTGGCCGTGCCGCTGCTGATGGCGCTGGAGTGGGACGACATGAACGCCCTGGCCTGGGGCATCACCGTGGTGGAACTGGCCACGCTGGCCATCCTGGTCGCCGTGCACAAGCCGCAGAACAACCTGATCGCCGAGATGCTCAGCGCCCCGCTGCTGGTGTGGCTGGGCAAGCTCTCTTACGGCATCTACCTGTGGCACTACCCCGTGGTGCGCTACCTGCGGGCCGAATACCCCTGGCCCGTGACGGTGGCCGCGGGGCTGGTCATCTCGGCCCTGCTGGCGGCCGTGTCGCTCTACACGGTGGAGCGCTGGGCGCTGTGGTGGCGTGACCGCAAGCCCCGGCAAGCCGCGCCGCGCTATCCGTCCCGGCCTGTCGCAATGCCTCAGTAGCCTCCGCCGTAGCTGTCGTCGCCCGTGGCGAGGTTCTCGAAGCGCGTCTGGTTCTTCTGGAAGAACAGCTTCACCGTGCCCGTGGGGCCGTTACGCTGCTTGCCGATGATGACTTCGGCGATGTTGGGCTCGTTCGAGTCCTTGTTGTAATAGTCGTCGCGGTAGATGAACATGATGATGTCCGCATCCTGCTCGATCGCGCCCGATTCGCGCAGGTCGGACATCATGGGCCGCTTGTCCGTGCGCTGCTCCACCGAGCGGTTGAGCTGCGACAGCGCGATCACCGGGCATTGCAGTTCCTTGGCCAGCATCTTGAGGCCGCGCGAGATCTCGCCCAGTTCCGTCGCGCGGTTGTCCGAGCCCGACGAGCTCGAACCGCTCATGAGCTGCAGGTAGTCCACCACGATCAGGCCCAGCTTGCCGCACTGGCGCGCGAGGCGGCGCGCATTGGCGCGCAGCTCGGTGGGCGTGAGGCCCGGCGATTCGTCGATGTGCAGCGACACGGTGCGCAGCCGCTCGATGGCTTCGGTCAGGCGCGGCCATTCCTCGTCGCTGAGCCTGCCGGTACGCAGGTTGCCCTGGTTCACGCGGCCGATCGAGCCGACGATACGCACCGCCAACTGCGCCGCGCCCATTTCCATCGAGAAGATGGCCACGGGCAGCCCTTCGTTGAGCGCCACGTGTTCGGCGATGTTCACGGCGAACGAGGTCTTGCCCATGGAAGGACGCGCGGCCAGCACCACCAGGTCGCCCGCCTGCAGGCCGCTGGTCATGCGGTCGAGGTCGGCGAAGCCCGTGGGCACGCCGGTCACGTCCACGGGGTTGTCGGCCATTTCCTGCACGCGGTCGAGCAGGTCGATCACCAGGCTGTCGAGCGACTGGAAGCCCTGCTTGTTGCGCGAGCCCTCCTCGCCAATGGCGAAGATCTTGGCCTCGGCCTCATCGAGGATGCGCTCCACCGTGCGGCCCTGGGTGTTGAAGGCGTTGGTGGCGATCTCGTCGCTGGCGGTGACCAGTTTGCGCAGGATGGCGCGCTCGCGCACGATTTCCGCATAGCGGCGGATGTTGGTGGCGCTGGGCACGTACTGCGCGAGCTGGTTCAGGTAGAGCAGTCCGCCCACCTCCTCGGCCTTGCCCAGGCCCTGGAGTTGCTCGTACACCGTGATCACGTCGGCGGGCTTGCTGGCGTTGACCAGCGCGCCGATGGCGCCAAAGATCAGCTTGTGCTCGTGGCGGTAGAAGTCGCCCTCGGTCAGCACATCGCCCACGCGGTCCCAGGCGTTGTTGTCGAGCAGCAGGCCGCCGAGCACGCTGGATTCGGACTCCATCGAGTGCGGCGGAATGCGCAGTTGCGCCACCTCGCGGTCGGGCGGCAGGTTGGGGATGAGGTCGTCATCCAAGGGGGGCATCACGTCGGACATGGGTTTTCTCGGGTCAACCGGCCATGCTAGGGCACACGGCGCCCAACGTCACGGAACAAGTCTGTGGATAAGGCGTGCATAGCCGGTGGGCAGCGCTGGACAAGAACGAAAAAGCCGCCCGAAGGCGGCTTTTGCAGCGGGTGCGGCAGTTGCGCGGTGTGGCGCTCAGGCGGTTTCGCCGTACACGGACACGTTCACGTCCACCACCACGTCGGTGTGCAGCGCCACGTTCACGGTGTTGTCGCTCACGGTCTTGATGGGACCGTTGGGCAGGCGCACCTGCGACTTGACCACTTGGTAACCGAGCTTGATCAGCTCTTCGGCGATGTCGTGATTGGTCACGGAGCCGAACAGGCGGCCGTCCACGCCGGCCTTCTGGGTCAGCTTGATGGTGGCGCCGGACAGCTTTTCGCCCTGGGCTTGCGCGGCGGCCAGCTTCTCGGCGGCGGCCTTTTCCAGTTCGGCGCGCTTGGCTTCGAATTCAGCCTTGGCTGCGGCGGTGGCACGGCGGGCGCGGCCCGTGGGGATCAGGAAGTTGCGGGCGTAGCCGTCTTTCACCTTGACGATTTCGCCGAGGTTGCCGAGGTTCACGACCTTGTCGAGCAGAATGATTTGCATGGTTCTGGCTCCTTAGATCTTGTGCTGGTCGCTGTAGGGCACCAGGGCCAGGAAGCGGGCGCGCTTGATGGCGGTGTTCAGCTGGCGCTGGTAGATGGCGCGCGTGCCGGTCAGGCGCGCGGGGATGATCTTGCCGTTTTCAGCGATGAAGTCGCGCAGGGTGTCGACGTCCTTGTAGTCGATTTCTTCGACGCCGGCGACGGTGAAGCGGCAGAAGCGCTTGCGCTTGAACAGCAGCGACTGGGTGTTGCGCTTCGGACGCTTGTCCTTGTTGAATTTCTTGAACGTGGCCATTTTCGAGCCTCTTGAAAATTAATCGGGTTGAACGTGCTGGATGTGAAACACCAGACCCTTGCCGCCGCGCCCCGTGGCCAGGAAGCCCTGGAAAGTCCAGAGGCTGCCTAGCGCCTGCCGGGCCAGCCGCTCCGCGAGCGTGCCGAAGGCGATGGCCTTGACGCTGGCCTTGACCTGGCGGGCTGCGCCTGCCTCCTGCTGCTGCGATTCATGGTCGATTCGCAAATCCAGCGCGGGCAGGCCGGCGGGGGTGTAGCGCAGGGGTTGAACCTCGGCGATACAGGCTTTGAGGGTCAGCTGGTTCACATGGGAAAGCGCTTACTGGCGCTCGCCCTGGGCGGCAAACTCGGCCTGGCTGGCCTTGCGGGCTTCTTCGCGCTCCACGGTCTTCATCATGGAGGAAGCGCCGGTCTCGGCCTTCTTCTTCTGCACGGTGAGGTGGCGCAGCACGGCGTCGTTGAACTTGAAGGCGTGCTCCAGCTCGGCCATCACCGCCTGGTCGGCTTCGATGTTCAGGCACAGGTAGTGGGCCTTGGCGAGCTTGTTGATCAGGTACGCCAGTTGGCGGCGGCCCCAGTCTTCCACGCGGTGGATCTTGCCGCCGCCTTGGGTGATCATGCCCTTGTAGCGCTCCAGCATGGCCGGAACCTGCTCGCTCTGATCCGGGTGGATCAACAGAATGATTTCGTAGTGACGCATGTACGCTCCTCTTGGATGAAGCCGCCCGCTGCGTCAGAAAGTAGCGGTGCGGCAAGGCAAAACCAAAGATTATAGCCTTGGGTGTGAGCCTTGTACACTCCGTGGATTCCCAGCCCTTGAAATGGCGCCAAAGGCCCCCAGGTTTTTGCGCATACCCGTTTTTTGCATTCCTCAAGAGACATGTCCGACCAAAACCCCCAAGCCGCCCCCGAAGAAGTCGAAGCCGCGATGGCCGCGCACACTGCAGACGAAATGGCCCGCCTGCAAGGCGAGTTGGCCGAACTGAAGGCCAAGAGCGCCGACCTGGCCGACCAGTACCTGCGCGCCAAGGCCGAGGCCGAGAACGCCCGCCGCCGCGCCGAGGAGGAAGTGGCCAAGGCGCGCAAGTTCGGCATCGAGAGCTTTGCCGAAAGCCTGCTGCCGGTGTGCGACAGCCTGGACGCCGCGCTGGCCATCAAGGAAGCCACGCCCGAGCAGCTGCGCGAAGGCGCGGACGCCACGCTGCGCCAACTGGTGTCTGCGCTGGAGCGCAACAAGGTGCTGCCCATCAACCCCGCCGCCGGCGCGAAGTTCGACCCGCACCAGCACCAGGCCATCAGCATGGTGCCCGCCCCGCAAGAGGCCAACACCGTGGTGACCGTGCTGCAGAAGGGCTATGTGATTGCCGACCGCGTGCTGCGCCCGGCGCTGGTCACGGTGGCCGCGCCGCAATAAGGCGCTCTTGAAACCGCACAAGTTATCCACAAGTTACTCACCATCCAAACCGCATTCGGAGAATCAACATGGGAAAAATCATCGGCATCGACCTGGGCACGACCAATAGCTGCGTGGCCATCATGGAAGGCAACACCACGCGCGTGATCGAGAACAGCGAAGGCGCGCGCACCACGCCTTCGATCATCGCGTACCAGGAAGACGGCGAGATCCTCGTCGGCGCATCCGCCAAGCGCCAGGCCGTCACCAACCCCAAGAACACCATCTACGCCGCCAAGCGCCTGATCGGCCGCAAGTTCGAGGAAAAGGAAGTCCAGAAGGACATCGACCTCATGCCCTACTCCATCACCAAGGCCGACAACGGCGACGCCTGGGTGGAAGTGCGCGGCAACAAGCTGGCCCCGCCGCAGATCAGCGCCGAAGTGCTGCGCAAGATGAAGAAGACCGCCGAGGACTACCTGGGCGAGCCCGTGACCGAGGCCGTGATCACCGTGCCCGCGTACTTCAATGACGCCCAGCGCCAGGCCACCAAGGACGCCGGCCGCATCGCGGGCCTGGACGTCAAGCGCATCATCAACGAGCCCACGGCGGCGGCGCTGGCCTTCGGCCTCGACAAGCAGGAAAAGGGCGACCGCAAGATCGCCGTGTATGACCTGGGCGGCGGCACGTTCGACGTGTCCATCATCGAGATCGCGGACGTGGACGGCGAGAAGCAGTTCGAGGTGCTCTCGACCAACGGCGACACCTTCCTGGGCGGCGAGGATTTCGACCAGCGCATCATCGACTACATCATCGGCGAGTTCAAAAAGGAACAGGGCGTCGACCTGTCCAAGGACGTGCTAGCCCTGCAGCGCCTGAAGGAAGCCGCCGAAAAGGCCAAGATCGAGCTGTCGAACAGCGCCGCCACCGACATCAACCTGCCCTACATCACGGCGGACGCGAGCGGTCCCAAGCACCTGAACATCAAGCTCACCCGCGCCAAGCTCGAAAGCCTGGTGGAGGAACTGATCGAGCGCACCATCGCCCCCTGCCGCACGGCCATCAAGGACGCGGGCGTGAGCGTGGGCGACATCCACGACGTGATCCTGGTCGGCGGCATGACCCGTATGCCCAAGGTGCAGGAAAAGGTGAAGGAATTCTTCGGCAAGGAACCGCGCAAGGACGTGAACCCTGACGAAGCCGTGGCCGTGGGCGCCGCCATCCAGGGCCAGGTGCTCTCGGGCGACCGCAAGGACGTGCTGCTGCTGGACGTGACGCCGCTCTCCCTGGGCATCGAGACCCTGGGCGGCGTGATGACCAAGATGATCACCAAGAACACGACCATCCCGACCAAGTTCGCGCAGACCTTCTCCACGGCCGACGACAACCAGCCCGCCGTGACCATCAAGGTCTTCCAGGGCGAGCGCGAGATGGCCTCGGGCAACAAGCTGCTGGGCGAGTTCAACCTCGAAGGCATCCCGCCCGCACCGCGCGGCCTGCCCCAAATCGAAGTGAGCTTCGACATCGACGCCAACGGCATCCTGCACGTGGGCGCGAAGGACAAGGGCACGGGCAAGGAAAACAAGATCACCATCAAGGCGAACTCGGGCCTGTCGGAAGACGAAATCCAGCGCATGGTGAAGGACGCCGAGCTCAACGCCGCCGACGACAAGAAGAAGCTCGA
Organism: Acidovorax sp.; assembly: GCA_047601665.1. Taxonomy (GTDB): domain Bacteria; phylum Pseudomonadota; class Gammaproteobacteria; order Burkholderiales; family Burkholderiaceae_C; genus JASGIT01. Next base: position 2,582,407 of record JASGIT010000001.1, on the reverse strand, counting down.
ACTGGTGCAGGCCCGCAACCAGGGCGAAGCCGCCGTGCACAGCGTGACCAAGAGCCTCTCCGAGCATGGCGACAAGCTCGACGCGGGTGAGAAGTCCGCCATCGAAGCCGCCGTGAAGGCGCTGGAAGAAGCGCTCAAGGGCGAGGACAAGGCCGCCATCGACGAGAAGACCACCGCGCTGATGGCCGCGAGCCAGAAGCTGGGCGAGAAGATGTACGCCGACGCGCAGGCTGCGCAAGCCGCGGCGGGCGCCGCCGAAGGCGCTGCGTCCGCGGGGGCCTCGGAGCAGGCCAAGCCCGCCGACGACAACGTGGTCGACGCCGAAGTCAAGGAAGTGAAGAAGGGCTGATGCGGCGGCCACGCTGACCGCCCGCCGCCGCGCAGGCCTCCGCAAGGGGGCCGCGCGGCGTTCCTGTTCCAACCGGGACCCGAAAAACCATGTCCAAACGAGACTATTACGAAGTCCTGGGCGTTCCCAAGAACGCCTCGGACGACGACATCAAGAAGGCCTATCGCAAGCTGGCGATGAAGTACCACCCCGACCGCAACCAGGGTGATGCCGCCAGGAACGCCGAGGAGAAATTCAAGGAGGCCAAGGAAGCCTACGAGATGCTCTCCGACAGCGGCAAGCGCGGCGCCTACGACCAGTTCGGCCACGCGGGCGTGGACCCGAACATGCGCGGCCCCGGCGGCGGCCCCGAGGGCTTTGGCGGCTTTGCCGAGGCGTTCGGCGACATCTTCGGCGACATGTTCGGCGGCGCGCGCGGCGGGCGCGGCGGCGGGCGACAGGTCTACCGCGGCAGCGATCTGAGCTACGCGATGGAGGTCACGCTCGAAGAAGCCGCGCGCGGCAAGGACGCGCAGATCCGCATCCCCAGCTGGGAGGCCTGCGACACCTGCCACGGCAGCGGCGCCAAGCCCGGCACCAGCCCCAAGACCTGCAGCACCTGCGGCGGCGCGGGCAGCGTGCAGATGCGCCAGGGCTTCTTCAGCGTGCAGCAGACCTGCCCGCACTGCCGGGGCACGGGCAAGATCATTCCCGAGCCCTGCACCGCCTGCCATGGGCAAGGCAAGGTCAAGAAGCAGAAGACGCTGGAGGTGAAGATTCCGGCGGGCATCGACGACGGAATGCGTATCCGCTCCACCGGCAACGGCGAGCCCGGCACCAACGGCGGCCCGCCCGGCGACCTGTACATCGAAATCCGCATCAGGAAGCACGACATCTTCGAGCGCGACGGCGACGACCTGCACTGCCAGGTGCCGGTGAGCTTCATCACCGCCGCGCTGGGCGGCGAGATCGAGGTGCCCACGCTCTCGGGCAAGGCCGCCATCGACATCCCCGAAGGCACGCAGGCGGGCAAGCAGTTCCGCCTGCGCGGCAAGGGCATCAAGGGCGTGCGCGCCAGCTACCCCGGCGACCTGTACTGCCACATCGTGGTGGAAACGCCCGTCAAGCTCACCGAGCACCAGCGCAAGCTGCTGCGCGAACTGGACGAGTCGCTGCGCAAGGGCGGGGCCAAGCACTCACCGTCCACTGAAAGCTGGACGGACCGGCTCAAGAGCTTCTTCAGCTGACCCCCTGACCACCGAACGGCCCGCTGTTGCGGGCCGTTTTTCTTGGGGGCCGAATGGCGAAGGTTGCTATCGTGTTTCACGATGGCACACTGGCTTTCATTGCAGGAAAATACGGCAAACCTTCTCCAAACGAGAAGATAAAGCCCCATGAAAAGCTCCGAGCGCAGTTTCGCGCGCCGCATCGACCTGACTTCGCTGCAACTGTTCGTCGCCGTGTGCGAACTGGGCAGCATTGGCCGCGCGGCGGAGCGCGAGTTCATTGCCGCGTCGGCCGTCAGCAAACGCCTGTCGGACCTGGAGGCCGCCGTGGACACCGCCCTGCTCTACCGCCACAGCCGGGGCGTGACGCTGACCCCGGCGGGCGAGAGCCTGCTGCACCATGCGCGCACCGTGCTGTTTGGCCTGGAGCGGATGCAGGGCGAGTTGAGCGAGTACGCCGACGGCGTGCGCGGCCACGTGCGGATGCACGCGAACATCTCGGCCATCGTGCAGTTCCTGCCCGAGGATCTGGGCGCATTCGCGCAGGCGCACAGCCAGATCAAGATCGACCTCCAGGAGCACCTCTCGCCCGACGTACTGCACGCCGTGCGCGAGGGCGCCGCCGACCTGGGCATTTGCAGCGTGCCGGAGGCGATGGAAGGCGAACTGCAAAGCCGCCCTTACCGCACCGACCATTTGGTGCTGGTAGTGCCGCAAAGCCACGCCCTGAGCGCGCAAGCAGCTATCAAATTTGAAGATGTGCTGGAGTGCGACATCGTCGGCCTGCACGCGGGCAGCAGCATCAGCCTTCAAATGCGCCGCGCCGCCGCGCAGGCGGGCAGGCCGCTGCGCCAGCGCATCCAGGTAACGGGCCTGGACGCCATGTGCCGCATGATCGACAACGGCCTGGGCGTGGGCCTGCTGCCCGACCGGGCGTTCGAGCTGATGCACGGCGTGGGCCGCCTGACGGCCATCCGCCTCGATGAACCCTGGGCGCAGCGCGAACTCCAACTGGTAGCGCGCGACTTCGAGGCCCTGCCCGTCACCGCGCGGCTGCTGGCCGAACACCTGACATACGATTCCCCCACCTGAAAGAGAAGAGAAACCACCATGGGACGCACCCTGTACGACAAGATCTTCGACGAGCACGTCGTCCACACCGAGGAGGACGGCACCGCCGTGCTCTACATCGACCGCCATCTGGTGCACGAAGTGACCAGCCCGCAAGCCTTCGAGGGCCTGCGCGAGGCGGGCCGCAAGGTCTGGCGCGTAAGCTCCATCGTGGCCACCGCCGACCACAACACGCCCACCACGGGCTGGGAGCGCGGCTACGACGGCATCGCCGACCCGATCAGCAAGGAGCAGATCACCACGCTCGACAAGAACATCGCCGAAGTGGGCGCGGCGGCGTTCTTCCCGTTCATGAGCCGCCGCCAGGGCATCGTGCACGTGATCGGCCCCGAGAACGGCGCCACCCTGCCCGGCATGACCGTGGTCTGCGGCGACAGCCACACCAGCACGCACGGCGCGTTCGGCGCGCTGGCGCACGGCATCGGCACCAGCGAGGTCGAGCACGTGATGGCCACGCAGACCCTGCTGGCCAAGAAGGCCAAGAACATGCTCGTCAAGGTCGAGGGCACCGTGGCCCCCGGCGTGACGGCCAAGGACATCGTGCTGGCCATCATCGGCAAGATCGGCACGGCGGGCGGCACGGGCTACACCATCGAGTTCGCGGGCAGCGCCATCCGCGCGCTCTCCATGGAAGGCCGCATGACCGTGTGCAACATGGCCATCGAGGCCGGCGCGCGCGCGGGCCTGGTGGCGGTGGACGACAAGACCATCGCCTACGTGAAGGACCGCCCGCTCTCGCCCACGGGCGTGGAATGGGACCAGGCCGTGGCCTACTGGAAGACGCTGCACTCCGACGCCGACGCGAAGTTCGACACCGTGGTCGAGTTGCGTGCCGAGGACATCGTGCCCCAGGTCACCTGGGGCACCAGCCCCGAGATGGTGCTGGGCGTGGACGCCCGCGTGCCCGACCCCGACAAGGAAAAAGACGCCAGCAAGCGCGGCGCCATCGAGCGCGCGCTCACCTACATGAACCTGGAACCCGGCAAGCCGCTGAACGACATCTTCGTGGACAAGGTGTTCATCGGCAGCTGCACCAACAGCCGCATCGAGGACATGCGCGAAGCCGCCGCCGTGGTGAAGAAGCTGGGCCAGAAGGTGGCGAAGAACGTCAAGCTCGCCCTGGTCGTGCCCGGCTCGGGCCTGGTCAAGGAACAGGCCGAGCGCGAAGGGCTGCACGAAATCTTCAAGGCCGCCGGCTTTGAATGGCGCGAGCCCGGCTGCTCCATGTGCCTGGCCATGAACGCCGACCGGCTGGAGCCCGGCGAGCGCTGCGCCAGCACCAGCAACCGCAACTTCGAAGGCCGCCAGGGCGCGGGCGGGCGCACGCACCTCGTCAGCCCGGCGATGGCGGCAGCCGCCGCCATCAACGGCCACTTTGTAGACATCCGTCAATTTGCCTGAAAGGAGACTCCCATGAAAAAGACCACCGCATTCACCGCCCTGGCACTCACGCTCGTGCTGGCGGGCTGCAACACCTGGCAGGGCGTCAAGCAAGACGCCAAGGACGTGGGCGAGGCGGCCGGCCGCGGCGTCCAGAAGGCCGGCCAGGCCACCGGCGACGGCATCCAGAAAGCCGGTGAAAAAATCAAAGACGTCTCGCAGTAAAGCAACCCCACCATGCAGAAATTCACCGTACACAAAGGGCTCGTGGCCCCGATGGACCGCGAGAACGTGGACACCGACGCCATCATCCCCAAGCAGTTCCTCAAGTCGATCAAGAAGACGGGCTTCGGCCCCAACCTGTTCGACGAGTGGCGCTACCTGGACAAGGGCGAGCCCGGCGTGCCCGAAAGCCAGCGCAAGCCCAACCCCGACTTCGTGCTGAACCAGCCGCGCTACCAGGGCGCCAGCGTGCTGATCGCGCGCCGCAACTTCGGCTGCGGGTCGAGCCGCGAGCACGCGCCCTGGGCGCTGGACCAGTACGGCTTCCGCGCCATCATCGCGCCCAGCTTTGCCGACATCTTCTTCAACAACTGCTTCAAGAACGGCCTGCTGCCCATCGTGCTGCCCGAAGCCACCGTGGCGCAGCTGTTCGACGAGGTGTACGCCTTCCCCGGCTACGAACTGACCGTCGACCTGGACCGCCAGCTCATCCTCAAGCCCAACGGCGACAACATTCCGTTCGACGTGCTGCCCTTCCGCCGCTACTGCCTGCTCAACGGCTTCGACGACATCGGCCTGACGCTGCGGCACAAGGACAAGATCGCCGCCTTCGAAGCCGAGCGCCTGGCCACCAAGCCCTGGCTGGCCCACACCATGCAAGGCTGATAATTTCAAGCCAAATCGGCCGCCAGCGCTTATCCAACAAGCGCTGGCAGCTATCAAACAGGGAGTAAATGACTCATGAAAATCGCAGTTCTGCCGGGTGACGGCATTGGCACCGAAATCGTCGCCGAGGCCATCAAGGTCCTCGAAGTGCTGGACCTGAAGTTCGAGATGGAAACCGCCCTGGTCGGCGGCGCCGCCTACGACGCGCACGGCCACCCGCTGCCCGAGGCCACGCTCAAGCTCGCCCAGGAAGCCGACGCCGTGCTCTTCGGCGCCGTGGGCGACTGGAAATACGACAAGCTCGACCGCCCCCTGCGCCCCGAGCAAGCCATCCTGGGCCTGCGCAAGAACCTGGGCCTGTTCGCCAACTTCCGCCCCGCCATCTGCTACGAGCAGCTCGTGGGCGCATCGAGCCTCAAGCCCGAACTCATCGCGGGCCTGGACATCCTCATCATCCGCGAGCTCACGGGCGACATCTACTTCGGCCAGCCGCGCGGCCGCCGCACGGCGACCGACGGCCACTTCCCCGGCACCGAGGAAGCCTTCGACACCATGCGCTACAGCCGCCCCGAGATCGAACGCATCGCCCACGTCGCCTTCCAGGCCGCGCAAAAGCGCAGCAAGCGCGTGACCAGCGTGGACAAGAACAACGTGCTGGAAACCTCGCAGCTGTGGAAGGACGTGATGGTCGAGGTCGGCCGGCAATACCCCGACGTGGAACTCGACCACATGCTGGTGGACAACGCCGCCATGCAGTTGGTGAAAGCGCCCAAGAAGTTCGACGTGCTGGTCACCGGCAACATGTTCGGCGACATCCTCTCCGACGAAGCCTCCATGCTCACCGGGTCCATCGGCATGTTGCCCAGCGCCAGCCTGAACAGCAAGAACCAGGGCCTGTACGAGCCCAGCCACGGCAGCGCGCCCGACATCGCGGGCAAGGGCGTGGCGAATCCGCTGGCCACCATCCTGTCCGCCGCGATGATGCTGCGCTTCTCGCTGAACCAGGAAGAAGCCGCGCGCCGCATCGAAGCCGCCGTGCAAAAGGTGCTGGCGCAAGGGCTGCGCACGCCCGACATCTACAGCGAAGGCACGACCAAGGTCGGCACCGCGCAAATGGGCGACGCGGTGGTGCAGGCATTGGCCTGATAAAATGCCGCGCATGTTTGCCGCCCGCCCGTTCACCCTGAACACCGCACCCGCCGCCCTGGCGGGTGTGGGCGCGCGCGCAACCACCACCAAAACCACGACCATTAAGGGCTGACTCAGCTCCGGTATCGTCGTGCGCCCTTCCTGGCCAGACGAGCCAGGGCAAGCAGGCCGGTCTGGCACTGTTTCTTACTTTGAAAGGGCGTTGAAATCATGAGCAAGCAATTGGTAGGCCTGGTCGGCTGGCGCGGCATGGTCGGCTCCGTGCTGATGGACCGTATGCAGGCCGAAGGCGACTTCGACCTGATCGAGCCGGTGTTCTTCTCCACCTCCAACGCGGGCGGCCCGGCCCCCGCCATGGCCAAGGTGCACACCCAGCTCAAGGGCGCGAACGACATCGCCGAACTGGCCAAGTGCGACATCGTCATCACCTGCCAGGGTGGCGACTACACCAAGGAAGTCTTCCCCCAAATCCGCGCCGCGGGCTGGAACGGCCACTGGATCGACGCCGCCTCGTCGCTGCGCATGGAAAGCGACGCCGTCATCGTGCTCGACCCGGTAAACGAAGGCCTGATCAAGCAGAAGCTCGCCGCGGGCGGCAAGAACTGGATCGGCGGTAACTGCACCAACTCCATCCTGCTGATGGGCCTGGGCGGGCTGTTCAAGGCCGGGCTGGTGGAATGGGTGTCGTCCATGACCTACCAGGCCGCATCGGGCGGCGGCGCCAACCACATGCGCGAACTGCTCAAGGGCATGGGCGTGGTGCACGGCGCGGTGGCCGATGAACTCGCCACGCCCGCCTCCGCCATCCTCGACATCGACCGCAAGGTGGCCCAGACCATCCGCGAAGACGTGCCCACCGAATTCTTCGGCGCGCCGCTCGCGGGCGGGCTGATTCCGTGGATCGACGCGCAGCTCGACAACGGCCAGTCCAAGGAAGAATGGAAGGGCCAGGCCGAGGTCAACAAGATCCTGGGCACCGAAGCCACGATCCCCGTGGACGGCCTGTGCGTGCGCATCGGCGCCATGCGCTGCCACTCGCTGGCGCTCACGCTCAAGCTCAAGAAGGACCTGCCGCTGGCCGAGATCGAGTCCATCATCCAGGGCGGCAACCCCTGGGTGAAGTTCGTCGCCAACGAGCGCGCCCTCACCGTCAAGGAACTGACGCCCGCCGCCATCACCGGCGGCCTCGAAGTGGGCGTGGGCCGCGTGCGCAAGCTCAACATGGGGCCGGAATACGTGTCGGCCTTCGTGATCGGCGACCAGCTGCTGTGGGGCGCCGCCGAGCCGCTGCGCCGTATGCTGCGCATTCTGCTGAGCGCCTGAAAACCCTGTCCTCTCCGGGCGCCGGGGCGGGAAGCGTTGTCAACAGGCAACGTCTCGCCCCGTTCCCTTGCCCCTCCAAAGCTCCGGCGCTACCTCAGCTTGTCAGTGCAAAGCATTGCTGCTAAGGTATTTTTTACATTTACAAGCAGCTTGAACCACAACATGATGCACCGCTGGAAACACTCCGCCCTGGCCGCTGCGGCCCTGGTCACCGCCGGTTTTTACGCCGCCGATGCCAACGCCCTGGCCCTCGGTCGCATCAACGTGCAATCGGCGCTGGGCGAACCCCTGCGTGCCGACATCGAACTGCCCCAGATCACCCCCGCCGAGGCGGATTCGCTGCAGGCCAGCGTCGCCTCGCCCGACGCCTTCCGCGCCCAGGGCATGGAATATTCGCCCGCGCTCCAAGGCGTGCGCGTGGCGCTCCAGCGCCGCGCCGACGGCTCCGCGGTGCTGCGGCTGACCAGCAGCCGCCCGGTGAACGAGCCCTTCGTCGATCTGGTGCTCAACGCCAGCTGGAGCACGGGTCAGATCGTGCGCAGCTACACCATGCTGTTCGACCCGCCCACCTCGCGCCAGGCTCCGCCCGCCGCCACGGTGGCGCCGCAGGTCAGCGCGGCGCCTTCGCTATCGGACATCCTGGACAAGGCGGAAGCAACACCGGCCACGCCTGCAACCCCGGCGCCCACCCAGCCGCAGCGCCGCATCACCACCCGCATTGCGCCGCCGCCCGCCGCCCCGGCCCCGGCACCCGCCGCCGACACCGGCAGCGTGAAAGTCCGCCCCGGCGACACAGCCGGCCGCGTGGCTGGCGCGCACCGCCCCGCCGGGGTGTCGCTGGACCAGATGCTGGTCGCGCTCACCCGCGCCAACCCCAGCGCCTTCGTGGACGGCAACGTCAACCGGCTGCGCGCCGGTGCGGTGCTGCAGTTGCCCAGCGAATCGCAGGCCCAGGCCGTTTCGGCCGGCCAGGCGCGCCAGATCGTCGCGGCGCAGGCGCGCGACTTCAACGAATTCCGTCGCAAGCTCGCGGGCGTGGCGCCCAGCGCCGACGTGGGCACCTCGGGCCGCGCCGCCAGCGGCAAGGTGCAGGCCCAGGTGGAAGACAAGCGCCCCGCCGCCACCACGCCCGACAAGCTCACGCTGTCCAAGGGCGCCATCCAAGGCCAGAAGACCGCCGACGACAAGCTCGCCCAGGACAAGCAGGCCAGCGAGAACTCCGCGCGCATGGCCGAGCTGTCGCGCAACATTTCCGAACTGAACCAGATCAAGGCCGCCTCATCGCCCGCTGCGGCAGGGGGCGCCACGCCTGCGGCGTCCGCGCCCGGCGTTCCCGTGGCCACGACGGCTTCCGCCCCCGCATCCGCGCCTGCGGAGCCAGCCTCCCTGCCCGCGCCTGCGGCCTCTGAGGCGGCGCCCGCCGCACCGGTCGCATCGGCCGCCGCACCAGCAGCCAAGCCCAAGCCCGTTGCACCGCCTCCGCCCCCGATAGAGGAGCCCAGCTTCTTCTCCACCCTCATGGACGACCCCATGATGCCGCTGGCAGGCGGCGGCCTGCTGGCCCTGCTGCTGGGCTATGGCGCCTACCGCGTGGTGCAGCGCCGCCGCAACGCGGCGGCAGGGGACGCAGACAGCAGCTTCATGGAAAGCAAGCTCCAGCCTGACTCCTTCTTTGGCGCCAGCGGCGGCCAGCACGTGGACACGGCCGCCAGCAGCCTCACGGGCTCGCCCTCGTCCATGGCCTACTCGCCCAGCCAGCTCGACGCCAGCGGCGACGTGGACCCGGTGGCCGAGGCCGACGTGTACCTGGCCTACGGCCGCGACCTGCAGGCCGAAGAAATCCTCAAGGAAGCCGCGCGCCACACCCCCCAGCGCACGGCGGTGCACGCCAAGCTGGCCGACATCTACGCCAAGCGCCAGGACCGCAAGGCGCTGGAGGCGGTGGCGAACGATCTGCTCCCGCTCACCCAAGGCCAAGGCCCGGACTGGGAGCACGTGGCCACGCTGGGCCGCGAGATCGACCCGGACAATGCCCTGTACCAGCCCGGCGCCCATCCTCCAGGCACGGCCACCGTGGCGGCGGCAGCGGGCCTGGGCGCGCTCGGCGCACTGGGCGCCGCCTCCGCGCTGGCCGATGCGCCCGCCCCTGCGGAGCCTCCGCCTGCCCCTCCCTCCGCGCTGCCGCCCGACCTCGATCTGGACCTGGATCTCGACCTGCCCGACGATGCGCTCAGCGAAGCCCCGCCAGCGGCGGCCCCCGCCACGCCGGGCGGCTTTGCGGCAGCGCTCGCAGCCGCCGCAGAGCCCGCTCCCGCACCGGTCGCGGCGCCTGAGCCCGTTGAGCCCGCAGCCACACCGGCCGCAGAACCTCCGCTGGAACTGGACGCGCTGGAACTGCCCTCCTTGCCCGACGACAAACCCGACGCCAAGGCTCCCGCCGAACCGCCCCCACCTGCGGCCGCTCCCGCCCCGGCGGCGGAAGATGGGCTGCAGATGCCTGCGCTCGACTTCGCCATCGGCGACCTGGATCCGGCACCCACCGCGCCCGCGCCGCTGGAGCCGAAGCCCAGCAGCGAGCCCAAGCCCGAACCGGCGGCCCCCAAGGAGGATTCTTCGCTGATGGACTTCGATCTGAGCGGTTTGTCGCTCGATCTCGGCCCCAGCGCGGACAGCCCCGCGCCCGCCACTCCCGCCGCTTCCGCCGAAGAACCGGGCGACGCCCTCAGCACCAAGCTCGCGCTGGCTGAAGAGTTCCACGCCATCGGCGACAGCGACGGCGCGCGCACCCTCATCGAGGAAGTGATCGAAGAAGCCAGCGGCCCCCTGAAGGAACGCGCCCAGAAGCTGCTGGCCAGCCTGGGCTGATGCCGGCCCCCACCACCACGCGGGTGGCGCTGGGCGTCAGCTACAACGGCCAGCGCTACAACGGCTGGCAGAGCCAGCCCTCGGGCAACACGGTGCAAGACCATCTCGAAGCGGCCCTGGGCCGCTTCGCCACGCAGCCCATCAACACCCTCTGCGCGGGCCGCACCGACGCGGGCGTGCACGGGCTCATGCAGGTGGTGCATTTCGACACGCCGCTGCGCCGCACGCCGTTCTCATGGGTGCGCGGCACCAACACCTTCCTGCCGCCCGACATCGCCGTGCAGTGGGCGCACGAAGTGCCCGACGCCTTCCACTCCCGCGCCTGCGCCACCGCGCGGCGCTACGCCTACGTGCTGCTGCAATCGCCCGTGCGGCCCAGCGTGGAAGCCGGCCGCGTGGGCTGGGTGTTCCACCCGCTCGACGGCGATGCGATGCGCGCCGCCGCGCAACACCTGATCGGCGAACACGACTTCACCTCCTTCCGCGCCTCGGCCTGCCAGGCCAAGACGCCCGTGAAGACGCTGCACCGCATCGCGGTCACGCGGCGCGGCGCAGGCGACACCTGCTACTGGCGCTTCGAGTTCGAGGGCAATGCCTTCCTGCACCACATGGTGCGCAACATCATGGGCTGCCTGATCGCCGTGGGCCAGGGCCTGAAACCGCCCGGCTGGATGGCCGACGTGCTCGCCGCCCGCTCGCGCGACGCCGCCGCGCCCACCTTCGCGCCCGATGGGCTGTACTTTCTCGGCCCGGTGTACGACGCGGCCTGGGGCCTGCCCACGCGCACGGCTGCCTATGATTGGCTCCCATGACCGAACGTACCCGCATCAAGATCTGCGGCCTGACCCGCGAGCAGGACGTGGACGCCGCCGTGGACGCCGGGGCCGATGCCATCGGCTTCGTGCTCTACGCCCCAAGCCCCCGCGCCGTCACGCCGCAGCGCGCCGCCGCACTGGCCCGCCGCCTGCCCCCTTTCGTCACGCCTGTGCTGCTGTTCGTGAACGAGACCGCTACTAATGTGATAGCTTCCAGCGCACAGGTGGCGGGCGCTATCGCCCAATTTCATGGTGACGAATCGCCCGAGGACTGCTGGGCCGCCAGCGGCCGGGGCGCGCGCCCCTACCTGCGCGCGGCGCGCATTCCGCTCGGCGATGGAGCCGCACGCTTCGACCTCGTAAAATACGCCCAGGACTATTCACAAGCCCAGGCCATCCTGCTCGACGCCCACGTCGACGGCTATGGCGGCGGCGGCAAGGCATTCAATTGGTCACTTCTTCCACCAAGCGTCGGCTCTCACCTCGTTTTGTCTGGTGGACTCACGCCTGCAAACGTGACCGATGGCATTTTGCAAGTGCGCCCGCGTTGCCCAACGCTGGCGGTTGATGTCAGTTCCGGCGTCGAGGCCGATGGCCCCGATGGCAAGCCCCTGAAGGGCATCAAGGACGCCGGAAAAATCCAACGCTTCATCGCCGCCGTGCGCGCGGCCGATGCCCAACTTGCAAAGAATCCACTCCATGTCCCACACCTACCAGCAACCTGATGCCGCGGGCCACTTCGGCCCCTACGGCGGCAGCTTCGCCAGCGAGACGCTGACCCACGCGCTCACCGAGCTGCGCGAAGCCTATGCGCGCTACCAGAACGACCCCGAGTTCCTGGCTGAATTCCAGGACGAATTGGCGCACTTCGTGGGCCGCCCCTCGCCCGTGTACCACGCCGCGCGCACCAGCCGCGAAATGGGCGGCGCGCAGATCTACCTGAAGCGCGAAGACCTCAACCACACCGGCGCGCACAAGATCAACAACGTGATCGGCCAGGCCATGCTCGCCAAGCGTATGGGCAAGCCGCGCATCATTGCCGAGACCGGCGCGGGACAGCACGGCGTGGCCACGGCCACCATCTGCGCGCGCTACGGGCTGGAATGCATCGTCTACATGGGCAGCGAGGACGTGAAGCGCCAGTCGCCCAACGTCTACCGCATGAAGCTGCTGGGCGCGACCGTGGTGCCCGTCGAGTCGGGCAGCAAGACGCTGAAGGACGCGCTCAACGAGGCCATGCGCGACTGGGTGGCCAACGTGGACAACACCTTCTACATCATCGGCACCGTGGCGGGCCCGCACCCCTACCCGATGATGGTGCGCGACTTCCAGCGCGTGATCGGCGACGAGTGCCTGGTGCAAATGCCCGAGTTCCTCGGCGCGGGCCGCCAGCCCGACGCCGTGGTCGCCTGCGTGGGCGGCGGCAGCAACGCCATGGGCATCTTCTACCCCTACATCCCGTTTGAAAACACCCAGTTGATCGGCGTGGAAGCAGCGGGCGAAGGGCTGGACAGCGGCAAACACTCCGCCAGCCTGCAGCGCGGCAGCAGCGGCGTGCTGCACGGCAACCGCACCTACATCCTGCAGGACGAGAACGGCCAGATCACCGAGACCCACAGCATCAGCGCGGGCCTGGACTACCCCGGCGTCGGCCCCGAGCACGCCTGGCTGCAGGACACGCACCGCGCGCAGTACGTGGGCATCACCGACAAGGAGGCGCTCGACGCCTTCCACTACCTGTGCCGGACGGAGGGCATCATCCCCGCGCTCGAATCCAGCCACGCCGTGGCCTACGCATTGAAACTCGCCAAGACCATGCGCGCCGACCAATCCATCCTGGTCAACCTCTCGGGCCGGGGCGACAAGGACATCGGCACCGTGGCCGACCTCTCGGGCGTCGATTACTACGACCGGCCCTCGATGCGCGGCCACGTCGTGAAGGGAGGTGCAGCATGAGCCAGAACATCGGCCGTATTGCCCAAACCTTCGCCGCCCTGCAAGCCCAGGGCCGCAAGGCCCTCATCCCCTACGTGACGGCGGGCTTTCCGTTCGCCGACATCACGCCCGCGCTCATGCACGGCATGGTCGAGGCCGGAGCCGACGTGATCGAACTCGGCGTGCCCTTCTCCGACCCCATGGCCGACGGCCCCGTGATCCAGAAGGCGGGCGACCGCGCCCTGGCGCAGGGCATCGGCATGGCCCAGGTGCTGGCCCACGTGCGTGAATTCCGCCAGCGCGACAGCGCCACCCCCGTGGTGCTGATGGGCTACGCCAACCCCGTGGAGCGCTACGACCAATTGCGCGACGCGGGCGCCTTCGTGCGCGATGCGGCCGAGGCGGGCGTGGACGGCGTACTCGTCGTCGACTACCCGCCCGAGGAATGCGAACAGTTCGCCGCCGACCTGCGCGCCCAGGGCATGGACCTGATCTTCCTGCTCGCGCCCACGAGCACCGAGGAGCGCATGGCCCAGGTGGCGCGCATCGCCAGCGGCTACGTGTACTACGTCTCGCTCAAGGGCGTGACGGGCTCGGGCGCGCTCGACACCTCCGCCGTGCAGGCCATGCTGCCCGTCATCCGCAAGCACGTCAGCCACATCCCCGTGGGCGTGGGCTTCGGCATCCGCGACGCGGCCACGGCCCAGGCCATTGGTCGCGTGGCCGACGCGGTGGTCATCGGCAGCCGCATCATCCAGCTCATCGAAGACCAGCCCCACGAAAAAGTGGTGCCCGTCACCATCGACTTCCTGCGCGGCATCCGCAAAGCGCTGGACGCCAACTAAAGAAAGGAACCAGCCATGTCCTGGCTCGAAAAACTCCTGCCCGCCAAAATCCAGCACACCGACCCGGCCGACCGCCGCCAGCAGATGCCCGAGGGCCTGTGGACCAAGTGCCCCAGCTGCGAAACCGTGCTCTACAAGACCGACCTGGAGCAGAACCAGAACGTCTGCCCGCACTGCGGCCACCACCACCGCATAGGCGCGCGCGCCCGGCTCAACGGCTTCCTGGACGGCGAAGGCCGCTACGAAATCGGCCAGGAAGTGCTGCCCGTCGATGCCCTCAAGTTCAAGGACAGCCGCAAGTACCCCGAGCGCATCAAGACCGCCATGGAATCCTCGGGCGAGACCGACGCGCTGGTCGTGCTTGGCGGCGCGGTCAAGAGCATCAACGTGGTGGCCGCCTGCTTCGAGTTCGACTTCATGACCGGCTCCATGGGCTCGGTCGTCGGCGAGCGCTTCGTGCGCGGCGTGGAAACCGCCATCGAGCAGAAAGTGCCCTTCATCTGCTTCACCGCCAGCGGCGGCGCGCGGATGCAGGAGGGCCTGTTCTCGCTCATGCAAATGGCCAAGACCAACGCCGCGCTCACGCGCCTGGCGAAAAAGGGCCTGCCCTACATCAGCGTGCTGACCGACCCGACCACGGGCGGCGTGTCGGCGAGCTTTGCCTTCGTGGGCGACATCGTCATCGCCGAGCCCAAGGCCATGATCGGCTTCGCCGGCCCGCGCGTGATCGAGAACACCGTGCGCGTGAAGCTACCCGAAGGCTTCCAGCGCGCCGAGTTCCTGCAGGAAAAAGGCGCGGTGGACTTCATCTGCGACCGCCGCGAACTGCGCGACACCGTGGCGCGCAGCCTGGCGATGCTGCAGCGGCTGCCGGCGGATGCGGTAGCGTAAGCCAGATCGCTATCAAAAAAAGAGCTACTAGCGCTTACCCATCAAGCGCTGGCAGCTCTTTTCACTTGGAATCAGCGCAGCATCCCGCCCTGCAGGTTGCCCAGCACGATCATCACCACCTGCAGCAGCACCAGCGCCACCAGCGGCGACAGGTCCACCCCGCCCACCAGCGGCACGATGCGGCGGATGGGCCGCAGCACGGGTTCGCACAGGCGCGCGAGCACGTCGGACAGCGGCGAGCGCGTCTGTACCCACGACAGCACGGCGTAGACGATCAGCAGGCCGATCAACCCCGACACCGCCACGCGCGCCACGCCGAAGACGACCAGCCACGGCAGCCAGGCCAGCCCGGCGCCTGCGCCCATGAACAGCCACAGCAGCAGGTACTGCGCCACCTGCACCAGCAGCGCCGCCGCCAGGCTGGACACGTCCCACCGGCCCGTGGGCGGAATCACGCGGCGCAGCGGCATGACGATCCAGTCCGACAGCGCGAACACCAGCTTGCCCACGGGGTTGGCAAAGGGCACGCGCTGCATCTGCATGTACAGCCGCAGCAGGCAGGCCGCAGTGAGCAGACCGCCCGCCACGTCGAGCAGGAAGGTGATGATTTGATTGAGCATGGGCGTGGGATGATATCGGGCTGCCTATGAAGCCCGCCCACTCCTCCCCCACGGTCATGCAGGTCATCACCAAAGGCGAGCTCGGCGGCGCGCAGACGCATGTGCTGGCCCTGTGCGGGGCGCTGGCCGGGCGGGTGCGGTTGATGGCGGTGATCGGCGGCACGGAGCCAGCGCCGCCGCTGGCGCTGGGGCTGCAGGCGTTGGGCGTGCCGGTGCTGCGCGCGCCCGCGCTGGGCAATTCCCTTGCGCCCTGGCGGCTGGCCCGTGCGGTACGGCAGTTGGCCCGGTTGATCCGCACGCACCGGCCCGATGTGCTCCACGCCCATAGCGCCGCCGCAGGTGTGGCGGCGCGGATCGCGGGCAGGCTGTGCGGCACGCCCGTGGTGTACACGGTGCATGGCTTCGCCTTCAAGCCCGAAGCGCCGTGGCTGCGCCGCCACGTGGCTTGGTGCACGGAATGGCTGCTGGCGCGCTGGACAGGGCACATGGTCTGCGTGTCCGAATACGAGCGGCGGCTGGCTCAGCGGTTGCCGATCGCGCCGGAACGCATCAGCGTGGTGCTCAACGCCATGCCCGACAGCCCGCACCGCGCCCAGCCCGCCGGCACGGCCCGCATCATCATGGTGGCGCGGCTGGCCGCGCCCAAGCGGGCCGATTTGCTGCTGCACGCGCTGACCCGGCTGCGCGGCGCGCTGGGGCATGAAGCGCCCGCCAGCCTCGTGGGCGACGGCCCGGAGCGCCCGGCGCTGCAGGCGCTGGCGCGGCGGCTGGGGCTGCAAGGCGTGGACTTCGCGGGCAACGCGGCGGACGTGCCCGAGCGCCTTGCCGCGCACGGCATCTTCGTGCTGCTGTCCGACCATGAGGGGCTGCCGATTTCGGTGATCGAGGCCATGCGCGCGGGCCTGGC
Organism: Acidovorax sp.; assembly: GCA_047601665.1. GTDB lineage: Bacteria > Pseudomonadota > Gammaproteobacteria > Burkholderiales > Burkholderiaceae_C > JASGIT01. Next base: position 2,566,104 of record JASGIT010000001.1, on the reverse strand, counting down.
CATCGTGGGCAGCGACCTGCCGGGCCTACGCGAGCTGCTGTCTTCCGGGCAGCATGGCGTTCTGACGCCCAACACCCCCGAGGCGATTGCCCAGGCGCTGGAACGCCTGGTGCGCGACCCGGCCCTGCGCGCCCGCATGGGCCAGGCCGCCCGCGCCCGCTACGAGCAGCGCCACGCACTGGAACCCATGGCCTCGGCCATACTCGACATTTACGCCCGAGCATGACTTCGCCCTTCACCACCACCAGCCCCGCCAGCGCGCCCGCCTCCGCGCGGCGCGGCCATGCGCTGCTCTGGTGGAGCCTGCTGGGCCTGCTGCCGCAGGCGCTGGGCTACGCCGTGGCGCACCGCATGGCGCACGCGGGCTGGGTCACGCCGCTGTTCCCCGCCACCGCGCTGTGGTGCGCCCTGCCCTACCTGCTGGCCGCGCGCTGGCTGCACCAGGGCGCGCACCTGCCGCCGCAGGAGCGCGCCGGCTTTCTGCTGGTGGTGACCACCGTGGCCTTCCTGCTCGCGCCGCTGGGCTTTGCGCTGCTGCAGGCGCCCTACTCGCGCGGCGCGGTGCTGCTGGCCTATGTGCTGGCGTTGGCGTGGCTGCTGGGCGGGCACGTGCTCTGGGTTCGCCGCCGCACGCTGCACCTGGCCTACCTGGATGCTGGCGTGCCCCAGGCGCTGCGCCGGATGCTGCGCCCGCACGAGCAAGGCGACGGCCAGTTGCGCCTGACCAGTTGGACGGGCGGCCTGCCCGCGCGCGAGCAGCGCCTGGCCGTGGACGGCGTGGTGCTCGACCGGCTGGCAGACACCGACATGCAGCGCCAGCAGTGGGTGAGTGAGCTCAAGCTCCAGCGCGTTCCGCTGTACAGCGCCGAAGCGGCGGCGGAAATGCTCTCGGGCCGCAGGATCACCGGCACGCCCGGCGCACAGGATTTGTGGCAGCTGGCCAGCCGCCCCGCCTACGACATCGCCAAGCGCATGTTGGACGTGGGCCTGACCCTGCTTACCGTGCCGCTGTGGGCGCCGCTGTGCCTGGGCACGGGGCTGGCGGTGAAGATGGATTCGCCCGGCCCCATGCTGTATTCGCAGCCGCGCGTGGGCCGCAATGGCCGCCTCTTCCGCATCTGGAAGCTGCGCAGTATGCGCCACGCACCCGCCGACCATGCCGCGCAGTTCGCCCGCCGGGAGGACGACCGCATTACCCGCGTGGGCCGTTTCATCCGCCGCACGCGGCTGGACGAGCTGCCGCAGCTCTGGAACGTGCTGCGTGGCGACATGAGCCTGATCGGCCCGCGCCCCGAGCAGGCCCAGTTCGCGCAGGACTTCGCCGCCGCCATGCCCACCTACCCCTACCGCCACCTGGTGCGCCCCGGCCTCACGGGCTGGGCGCAGGTGCAGCAGGGCTACACCGACAGCGCCGAACAGACCGCCGTCAAGCTGAGCTACGACCTGTACTACGTCGCGCACTGCTCCATGGCGCTGGATTTGCTGATTGGCTACAAGACGGTGCGCACGGTGCTCACGGGCTTCGGGGCACGGTAATAACTACATTTTTGATAGCTGCCAGCGCTTGATGGATAAGCGCTGGAGGCCAAAAACCCTGTAAACCCGGTTCAGCGCGCCTGGACCCGCGCAATCAGCACGTCGGCCCACAGCGGCCGGCCCACCGCCAGCCGGTGCAGCAGGCGCCCCTTGGCCGAGCCCGGCACCGTCACCTGGCAGCCGTGCAGTTCGGCGCCCGCCAGCCCCGCGTCCGCCAGCACCTTCAGCAGCGTGAAGGGCGAGAACCAGGCCCGGTGGTCGGTATTGACGCGCTCCACCCCGCGCAGGCCGTGCAGCACGTTGCGCAGCGACAGCGCGTTGGGCACGCTGACCACGAACTCCGCCCCCGGCAGGCACTGGGCCAGGCGGCGCAGAAAGGCGGCGGGGTCGGGCAGGTGCTCGATCACGTCGGGCACCAGCACCAGGTCGGGCGCGTGCCGAGCCAGCGCCTGCGGGGCTTCGGGGGCGAACACGTCGAGCTGCTGCACGTTGCTGAAACCCAGGCCGCGCGCCACGTCCACGGCGGCGGCGTTGATGTCGATGCCGTGGCAGGCCAGCGCGCTGCGGGTGAGCCGCGCGTGCAGCCAGCTGCCGTCGGCGGCGCGGCGCGCGATCAGCGGGGCATGGTCGGCGAAACCCACGTGCAGCACGCGCCGCTGCGCCACCCAGCCGGCCAGCAGGTCGCCGCGCGGCTGGGCATGGCCGATAATCCGGGGCCGGAAAGGCAGGTCGTCGCTGAAAGCCTCGCCCGACAAATAAGTCTCGATGTGCGGCATCGCGCAATTATCGATGTGCCTTTCGGCGCACCCTCTCCACCGCCCATGCCCACCCCAGCCCCGCCGCACCACGTCCTGCTGCTGCAAGAAAACACGGCCATCGGCGGCATTCACACCACCACCCAGGCGCTGACGGAGGCATTGCGGCGCGCGGGCCACCGGCCTGCCGCCCTCGCCGTGCGCGGCGCCCCGCCCTGGGCGCTGCTGCGCGCCGCCCGGCGGGCCGACGTGATCGTGGCCACCAACGGCTTCCTGCCCGCCTATGCGGGCTGGCTGCTGGGCGCGCTGCTGCGCAAACCCGTGGTGGCGTGGCTGCATGGCCCCACGCAAGACGTGCTGGAGCAGGCGCGGGCCAGCACGCCCAAGCGCGCATGGCTGCGCTGGCTGTACCGCCGCCTGCGCCGGGTGGTGTTCGTGTCCGGCCACGCGCGCGATTCGTTCTTGGGCTTCACGGGCGGCGCCACGGCAGGGCAGCGGCTGGAGGTCATCCCCAACGCCCACCCGGACTGGCAGCCCGCGCCCGCCGCCGCGCAACAGCCCCTGCACCTGGGCTTCGTCGGCAGGCTCGCGCCCGAAAAACGCCCCGAGCTGCTGGTACAGGCGCTGCAACGGCTGCCCGCCGCGTACCACCTGTGCCTGGTGGGCAGCGGCCCGTCCCTCCCGGCCCTGGGCACGGACGAACGGCTGGAACTGCGTCCCTTCCAGCCCGTGACGGCCGCGCTGTACGCCCCGTGGCAGGCCACCCTGCTCGCGTCGCGCTACGAAGGCTGCCCCATGGCCGCGCTGGAATCGCTGGCCGCGGGCCGGCCCTGCGTGGGCCTGCCCCTCCCCGCGCTGCGCGAAATGCTGGAGCCGGACATGCCCTACGCGCTGGCCCGCGACTGCAGCGCGCCCGCGCTGGCCGAGGCCGTGCAGGCCGTGTGCGCCATGCCCCATGAGCAACTGGCGCGCGACATGGCCCGGGTGCTGCGCCGCTACAGCCCCGAGCGCTTTGCGCAAAGCTGGCTGCGCGTGCTGCGGGAGGCCGCGTGCTAGTCCACTTCATCCACCCCGGCAGCGCCTACCTGCCCGAACTGGCGGCGTACAGCGAGTTCCTGGCCACGCTCGGGCATGGCGCGCAGGTACATGCCGGCCCCGCCAGCGTGCCCGCCGACGCGGCCATTGTCTGGTGGATGTGCGGGCGCGTGCCGCACGACGCGGCGCGGCGCTTTGCCCGCGCGTTCCAGATCCACGAATACGCCTCGGCCTCGGTGCCGCCCTGGGCCTGGATGAAGGACCGGGCCAAGCGCGCGCTGCAGCCCATGCCGCAGTACCGCATCTTCCAGAACGCCTGGGTACAGGCCCGCCTGGGCTTTGCCGACGGCGTGCCGCATGAGTTCCGCGACATGGGGGTGGCGCAGTCTTTCTTTTCCGCGCCAAGTGCCGTGCCGGAGTTCGACGGCGTCTACCTGGGCGACATGCAGCGCCTGCGCCGCTTCGTGCCGCTGCTGGCCTCATTGAAGCAGGCAGGCCAGCACACCCTGCTGATCGGCGAGCCGCCGGCCGACCTGCGCGCCACCCTGCAACCCCTGGCCCACATCACGGGCCGCGTGCCCCACGGCCAGGTGCCCGCCCTGCTGCGCCGCGCGCGCTACGGGCTGAACCTGGTGCCCGACCAGTTGCCCTACAGCCAGCAAACGTCCACCAAGCTGCTCGAATACTGCGCGGCGGGCCTGCCCGTGGTCAGCACCGGCTACGCCTGGGTGCGGGCCTTCGAGGCGCGGCACGGCGCGCGCTTCGCCTATCTGCCCGCGCTGGACGTGGCCGCCTGCCAGGTGCCCGACGTGTCCGCCCTCGCCTGGCCGCGCGTGCTGGAGCGGCTGGCGCTCTGGCGCCGCCTGGGGCTATGTTCATGAACCGCACGTCCCTGGTGATGGCCGGAGCGAGCCTGGCCTCGCTGGCCGCGCAGGCGCTCATGGGCGTGGCCATGCTGCATTTCTTCACGCCCACGGCCGCGGGCAACTTCGCCGTCATCACGCAGGTGGCGTTTTTCTGGATCACCCTGGCGCTGGCGCAAAGCCCGATCACGTTCCTGGCCGACGCGCGCCTGCCGCCCCGCCAGGCCCTGCGCGCCGCCCTGCGCGCCAGCCTGCTGCGCTGGCTGCTGCTGCTGCCGCTGGTGGCCGTGGCCGTGTGGTGGTCCGCCCCCGCGCTGCCGCTGGCCACCGTGCTGGCCTGGGCCGCGCTGCTGGCGCTGCTGCAAATGGGCTGGTACCTGGCCCTGCCCTGGGCCTTGCGCACGGCGTCGCCCCTCTCCGCCGCCTGCGCGCGCGCCGCGCCGCCCTGGCTCGCCCTGGCGCTGGCCGCGTGGCTCGGCACGCGCTGGAGCGCCGCCAGCGCCACCGGCCTGCTGGCCGCCGCCGCCGCCGGCTATGCGCTGGGCGCGCTGTGGCTGCTGCACGGCAGCGGCACGGACCACCCGCCCCAGCCCGCATCCGCCACGCAGGCCGACGGCCGCGGCGCCCTCCTGCGCCTGGCGCACACGGCCCTGGACGCCCTGCTCGGCGTGGCCCTGGTGCTGGCCTGGCAGCGGCAGCACGGCGCGGCGGAGGCCAGCTTCCTGGCCGTGCTGCTGCGGCTGTTCGGCTTCGTGCCCGCCATCGTGCACGCGGCCTGGACGCAGGTGCTGCTGGCGCAGGCCCGCCATGCGCGCCTGCGGTCGCTGGGCGCGGGGCTGGCGGCGGCCCTGTTCACTGGGCTGATCGGGCTGGCCTGCGCCGCCGTGCTGCAGGCCGCGCCGCTGGCGCCCGCGTGGCGCGGCCTGCTGCCCTACATCCTGCCGATGGTGCTGTGGCAGGGCAGCGCGTGCATTTTCGCGGCGCTGAGCCACCGTCCCTTCCAGCAGGGGCGGGAGCGGCGCTACTCGCTGCTGACCATGGCGTTCACCGCCGCGCAGCTGGCCGTGCTGCTGGCGCCCGTGGCGTGGACGCCGCTCGCGCACCTGTGGTGGCTGGCGGGCCTGTCGGCGGCGGGGCTGCTGGCGCTGTCGGCCTGGATGGCAAAATAGAAGGTTTCCGCCAGAATTCCAGCCCGCCCTCACATGTCTGAACAAGCCACTCCCGCGCAAGCCCCGCAAGACGACAACCAACTCATCGCCGAGCGCCGCGAAAAGCTCAAGACCCTGCGCGAGCAGCAGGCCCAGGGCAAGGGCGTGGCCTTTCCCAACGACTTCCAGCCCGCGCACCACGCCGCCGCGCTGCAGGCCCGGTACGAAACGACTGAAGCCCCCGAACTGGAAGCCGCCGCCGTCGCCGTGAGCGTGGCGGGCCGCATGATGCTCAAGCGCGTGATGGGCAAGGCCAGCTTCGCCACGGTGCAGGACGGCTCGTTCGGCCCCACCGGCGGCCGCATCCAGCTGTACGTGACGCGCGACGCGCTGGGCGAAGACCTGTACGCCGACTTCAAGAAGTGGGACCTGGGCGACATCGTCGGCGCCGAAGGCACGCTGATGAAGACCAAGACCGGCGAACTCACGGTCAAGGTGACCCGCCTGCGCCTGCTGACCAAGAGCCTGCGCCCCATGCCCGACAAGTTCCACGGCGTGGCCGACCAGGAGGTGAAGTACCGCCAGCGCTACGTCGACCTGATGACCGACGAGGCCGCGCGCCAGCGCTTCGTGGCGCGCAGCCGGGCGGTCAGCAGCATCCGCGACTTCATGGTGCGGCACCACTTCCTGGAAGTGGAAACGCCCATGCTGCACCCCATTCCGGGCGGGGCCAACGCGCGCCCCTTCGTCACGCACCACAACGCGCTGGAGCAGGACATGTTCCTGCGCATCGCGCCCGAGCTGTACCTCAAGCGCCTGCTGGTGGGCGGCTTCGAGCGCGTGTTCGAGATCAACCGCAACTTCCGCAACGAAGGCATCTCGGTGCGCCACAACCCCGAGTTCACGATGATGGAGTTCTACGCGGCCTACTGGAACTACCAGGACCTGATGGGCTTCACCGAAGCGCTCATCCGCCACGCCGCGCAGCAGGCCACGGGCGGCCTGCAGCTGACCTACCAGGGCCGCGCGGTGGACCTGGCCCAGCCCTTCGCGCGCCTGACCATCCGCGAAGCCATCTTCCAGTACACCGAGGCGGGCGCGCACGTCGATGACGCCGCGTGGCTCATCAGCGCGCTGAAGAAACTGGGTATGACGGAGGAGAAAGACCGCCTCAGCACCCGCTCGCTCGCGTCGCTGCAGGTGCTGTACTTCGAGGAGACGGTGGAAGACAAGCTCTGGCAGCCCACCTTCATCATGGAGCACCCGACCGAAATCTCGCCCCTGGCGCGCGCCAACGACGCGCGGCCCGAGGTGACGGAGCGCTTCGAGCTCTACATCACGGGCCGCGAATTCGGCAACGGCTTCAGCGAGCTGAACGACGCCGAGGACCAGGCCGCGCGCTTCCAGGCCCAGGTGAACGCCAAGGACAGCGGCGACGACGAGGCCATGTACTACGACCACGACTTCGTGCGCGCGCTCGAATACGGTATGCCCCCGGCGGGCGGCTGCGGCATCGGCATCGACCGGCTGATGATGCTGCTGACCGATTCGCCCAGCATCCGCGACGTGATCCTGTTCCCGGCCCTGCGCCGCGAGCATTGATGGCGACCAAGCGCGTCACGTTCGAATCGCTGGTGGCGCGCCTGCCCGATTGGGCGCAGGCCTGGCTGGATGTGATCGTCCCCGCCGTGCAGATCGTGCTGATCATGGCGGTGGCCTGGCTGCTGCAGCAGGGCCTGCGCCGCATCGCCACGCGCGCCAGCCAGCGCTACGGCCTGCCGCCCGAGGCGCTGGGGCCGGTGAACGGGCTGATCCGCTGGGTGATCTTCGGCAGCGCCGCGCTGCTGGTGCTGGAGCGGCTGGGCGTATCGGCCACGGTGCTGTGGACGGCCTTCACCGGCTTCGCCACCGTGGGCGCGGTGGCCTTCTTCGCGGCGTGGAGCGTGCTGTCCAACCTGTTCTGCGCGCTGCTCATCTTCACGGCGGAGCCGTTCGAGGTGGGCGACACCATCGAGGTGCTGGATACCGCCGAGAAGCCCGGCGCCAAGGGCCGCGTGGTGGACATCAACCTGCTCTACGTCACGCTCGAAGACGCCCAGAGCACGCCGGAGCAGCCCCTGCTGCTCCAGATACCGAATGCGCTGATCTTCCAGCGCGTGGTGCGGCGCTGGAAGGCCGCGCAGTAGCCATCAACGTTCGTGCCGGCGCTCGTCGGGGCGCTGGCGGTGCTCCTGCTGCGGGGCCTGCTGGCGCTGGCGTTCCTGGGCGTGTTGCTGCGCCATCTGCTGCTGCCGCTCCTGGGCCTGGCGTTGCTGCTGCATCTGCATCTGTTGTTGGCGCTCCTGGGCCTGACGCTGCTGCATTTGCATCTGCTGCTGGCGTTCCTGGGACTGGCGCTGCTGCTCCTGCTGCTGGCGTTGCATCTGCATCTGTTGCTGCTGCTGGGCGCGTTGCTGCTCCATTTGCTGCTGGCGCTGATTCGCCTGTTGCTGCTGCATGGCGCGCTGCTGGGCCTGGCGTTCCTGCATCTGCTGTTGCTGCTGCTGGCGCTCTTGCATCTGTTGCTGCTGGCCTTGGCGCTGCTGGGCCTGCTGCATCTGCTGCTGGCGTTGCTGGTCCTGGGCCTGGCGTTGCTGCTGCATTTGCATCTGCTGCTGGCGCTGCTGCTGCGCCTGGGTCTGGCGCTCTTGCATTTGCTGCTGGCGCTGCTGCTCCCGGGCCTGGCGTTCCTGCATCTGTTGCGTCTGGAAGGCGGCCTGCGGGCCGTGGGGCTGCTGCATGTTCGGCGGCATACGGCCCGGGAACGCGCCCGGAGGCTGGCCTTGCGGCGGCTGTGGCTGCTGTTGCTGCCCCTGCATGGCGGCAAACCCCATGCGGCCCGGGTTGCCGGGGCCGCCCTGCGGCATGGGCGGCCGTTGCTGCTGCGCGAAGCCGGGGGCATTCGGGCGCTGGCCGTAGTTGTTGATGGTGGTGTTGCGGATGTTGTTGTGTTCCACCACGGTGGTGGAGCGCGACACGTAGGTGTTGCCCCGATAGGTGACGGACGGACGCACGAACGGCGGTGGCGGCGGTGGCATGGCCCCGCCGCGCTGCACGTAGGCCGGGCGCGGCGGTGGCGGCGGAGCCCAGTTCATGCCCCAGGAGTTCCAGCCCCAGCTGTGGCGGCTGGAGACCGCCGCGACGACGATGGCCGCGCCAAAGGCCAGCGCGCCCACGGTCAGCGCGCTGGGGCCCGCGGGCTGGACGTAGGCGGGCGCCGACCAGGCGTACTGCGGGTACACGGGCACGGGGGTGCCGTAGACCACCTGCGGGTCGTAGGCGGGCACGTAGACGGTGTCGGGCACGGCGGGCTCGATGGTGATGTAGTCGGGCGGCGGGGGCACGACCACGGGGCCTTCGTCCACGACCACGCCTTGCTGCACCGGAATGGGCGTGGCCGCCACGCGCATCTGCGGCGAAGTCTTGAGCGTGCCGGCCTTGCGGGCGCGCCCGCGCATGACCTGGATGGCGTTCATCACGTCGCTCGGGTCGTTGTAGTACGCCTTGCCCAGGGCGGTGGTCCACGGCAGGTTGGACGACATTTGCTGCAGCACGTTGGGGAAGGCGGTGAGCGACTTGACGCTCGGGTCCCAGGGCTGCTGGTCCGCCGCGTTGGCCAGCGCCTGGCCCTTGAGGCCGGGGTTCTGGCCCATCCAGAGCGATGCGGCGCTGATCTGGTCGGGGTAGGTGGAGCCCGCGAGGATTTGCGCCACCAGCTTGTCGGGGTACAGCGCGATGGGAGCCACCATCTGGTAGAGCGTGTCGGCGCTGGGCGGGGTGTAGGCCACGGGCTGGGGCTCTGGTTCGGGCGCCGGCGCGGGGGTGGCGGCCAGCGCCTGGGGCTGCGCGGGCGCCGCGGCGGCGGGCGCGGACTGGTCGTCGTTGCAGGCCGCGAGCGCGCAGGCGGCGGCCAGGGTGAGCACCACCAGCGGTGCGGAAGGCGTTTTCATGGTTTTGCTCCAGACGTTGAGTCCTGATACAGGGTAAACCCGAGCTTTGAGCTGCCCTGTAATCATCAACGGATGAGCCCTGTCAGACGCTGACTACGGCAGCCAATCGAGCGCCTGCATGTAGGCGGGGTGCACCATGAGTTCGTCCCACGGCAGGGGCAGGGTTTCGGGCAGCAGGGCGCGGCGGCGCTCTTCGCTGCGGGGCTGGGGGTGCCAGCGGCCCGCCTGCCGGGCGGCGGACATGCCGTCCAGCAGTTCGTCCAGCGCCCTGCCCTCGCCCAGGCTCTGGTTGCACAGCAGCGCCAGGTCGCAGCCCGCGTCGAGCGCGGCCAGGGCGGCGTCGGTATAGCTGAGGAGTTGGCCGTCGAGGCGGCGCGCGCCTTCCATGCTCAGGTCGTCGCTGAAGATGGCGCCGCCAAAGCGCAGCCGCCCGCGCAGGATGTCTTGCAGCCATTTGCGCGAAAAGCCCGCCGGGCGCTTGTCCACCCGGGGGTAGATGACGTGGGCGGGCATGACGCTGGCGAGCGTGGTGCAGAGCCACGGGTAAGGCGCGGCGTCGTCGGCCAGGATGGCCTTGAGGCCGCGCTTGTCCACCGGCACGTCGGTGTGCGAGTCGGCCTGCACGAAGCCGTGGCCGGGAAAGTGCTTGCCACAGTTGGCCATGCCCGCCTGCAGCAGGCCATGCATGAGGCTCTTGGCGAGCAGGGCCGCCACGCGCGGGTCGCGGTGGAAGGCGCGGTCGCCGATCACGCTGCTCTCGCCGTAGTCGAGGTCGAGCACGGGGGTGAAGCTGAAGTCCACCCCGCAGGCGCGCAGTTCGCTGCCCAACACGTAGCCGCAGGCGGTGGCGGCGTTGGTGGCCTGCAGTGCGTCCTTCATCCAGAGTTCGCCCAGGGCGCGCATGGGCGGCAGGTGGGTGAAGCCGTCGGTGCGAAAGCGCTGCACGCGGCCGCCTTCGTGGTCCACGCAGATCAGCAGGTCGTCGCGCACGGCCTTGATGGCGCTGGCGAGTTGCAGCAGCTGGGCGCGGTCTTGCCAGTTGCGCGCGAACAGGATGACGCCGCCCACCAGCGGGTGAGCGAGGCGGCGGCGGTCGACGGCGGTCAGCTCCGTGCCTGCCACGTCGATGATGAGGGGGGAATGGTCTGTCATGTGCTCTTGGTCTGATAGCTGCTAGCGCTGGATGGTCAAGGGCTGGAGGGCGATTTGACCTCTACCACGCAAAAGCTGGCCGCGTAGTCGGTTTCGTCGGTCACGCTGAGGTGGACGGTCAGGCGGCGCGCCTCGCACCAGTCCTTGAGCGCGCCATGCAGCACGATGACCGGCTGGCCGCTGGCGAGCTTGGCGACCTCGCAGGCGCGCCAGGTCATGGGCATGGTCATGCCCAAGCCGATGGCCTTGCTGAACGCCTCCTTGGCCGAAAAGCGCGTGGCCAGGTAGCGGATGCCGCGCTCGGGCCAGCGGGCGCTGCGCTCCTTCCAGGTGCGCAGTTCGGCGTCGGCCAGCACCTTTTCGGCAAAGCGGTCGCCGTGGCGCTGGAGGGTGTCGCGGATGCGGCGCACATCGCAGATGTCAGTGCCTATGCCGTAGATCATCGTTTTTGAATGAAATGGGGCTCCAGCGCTTATGGATAAAGCGCTAGCAGCTATGAAATCAGGAGCTGCGCTCGCTCATGCCCTGGGCGATGCAGCGCAGGTAGGCGCGCACCGCGTCGCCGTAGCCCAGTTCCAGGGCATCGGCCACGAAGGCATGGCCGATGGAGACTTCGGCCAGCCCCGGCAGGTGGGCGACGAAGCTGGCGAGGTTGTCCTGGTTCAGGTCGTGGCCCGCGTTCACGCCCAGGCCCGCCGCCAGCGCGGCCCGGGCGGCGGCGGCGTAGCGCTGCAGCTGGCCGTCCTGACCGGGCGTGCCCCAGGCGGCGGCGTAGGGCTCGGTGTACAGCTCCACGCGGTCGGCCCCCGTGGCGCGGGCGGCGGCCATTTGCTCGGGGATGGGGTCCATGAACAGGCTCACGCGCACGCCCAGGGCCTTGCATTCGGCGATCAGCGGCGCGAGGCGTTCGGCGTCCTGCGGAAAGCTCCAGCCGTGGTCGCTGGTGAACTGGCTCTCGCCGTCGGGCACGAAGGTGGCCTGGTGAGGGCGCATGTCCCGGCCCGCAAGCTCGCGGATGAAGTCCATCAGGTTCTGCGTGGGGTTGCCCTCGATGTTGAACTCGGCCTGCGGCCAGTCCTGGAGCAGTTTGGCCAAGTCCGTCACGTCCTGCGCGCGGATGTGGCGGCCGTCGGGGCGCGGGTGGATGGTGATGCCCTGCGCGCCCGCCTCCAGGCACTGCTGCGCGGCGCGGGTGACGCTGGGAATGCCCAGGTGGCGCGTGTTGCGCACCAGGGCGACTTTGTTGACGTTGATGGAAAGGGCGGTACGGATGTGGGCGGTCATAGCGATTGCAGATCCATCAAAAGCTGGCGCGTGCGCAGCGGGCTCCCGCAATGGTATTGCAGCAGGGTGCGCAGTTGCGGCTTGAGTTCTGCCGCCGCGGCGGCGCAGGCGCGCAGGGTGGCGGGGTAGCCCTGTTCTAGCGCATGGTGCAGGGCTTGCCACTGCAATCCCGTGAGCGCGGCGCGGTCTTGCGGGGCGGCGGCGCGCAGGCCCGCTTCGGGCGCCAGGGCGTAGCGCGCATCGGGCTGCAGGGGCGCGAGCGTGAGGGTTTCGGCGTCCAGCTCTGGCAGCAGGCCCAGTTCGCGCAGCAGCAGCAGTTCGAAGGCGCGCAGCACCGGCTCCAGCGCGTCGCCATGTTCGCTGGCCAGCACGCGCACCACGCCCGCGTACAGGTCGAACAGCGCGGCGTGCGGGTCGTCGCGCGCGGTCAGGCGCAGCAGCAGTTCGTTGAGGTACAGGCCCGACAGCAGCGCGCCGCCCGTGGGCATGACGTGCCCGCCCACCCATTCCGCACCCTTGAGCGGGTGGATTTCCTCGCCCAGCGTGTAGCTGATGGCGAGCGGCTGCAAGGGCAGCAGCACGGGGCGGAAGTTGGAACTGGGCTTTTTCGCGCCCTTGGCCACCAGCGCCACGCGGCCCCGGTGGCGGGTGAAGGTTTCGAGGATCAGGCTCGACTCGCTCCAGTCGTAGCTGTGGAGCACGAAGGCGGGTTCGTCGCTGACCCGTTTGGCGGTCACTCGTATCCGAACGAGCGCACGCGCGCTTCGTCGTCCGCCCAGCCGGAGCGCACCTTGACCCAGACTTCGAGGAACACCTTGGCGTCCATGAGCTTTTCGAGCTCCTGCCGTGCCTCGGTGCTGATGCGTTTCAGGCGCTCGCCTTTCTCGCCGATCACCATGGCCTTGTGGCCGTCGCGCTCGACCACGATGGTGGCGGCCACGCGGATGAAGCGCTTGTACTGCTTGCTTTTTTCTTCCTCGAACTTGTCGATCACCACGGTGGAGGTGTACGGCAGTTCGTCGCCCGTGAAGCGGAACAGCTTTTCGCGCACCGTCTCGCTGGCGAGGAATTTCTCGCTGCGGTCGGTCAGTTCGTCCTCGGCGTACCACCAGGGCTGCTCGGGCAGGTACTTTTCGCAGATGCCGAACAGGCGCTCGATGTCGCCCTTGTTCTTGGCCGACATGGGCACGAACTCGGCGAACGGGTGGCGCTGCTGCATGTCGCGCAGCCAGGGCGCGATCTCGGCGCGGCGGGCCACGGTGTCGAGCTTGTTGGCGATCAGCAGCGTGGGGATGCCGGGCTTGAACAGGCTCAGCACCTTGGCGTCGGCCAGGGTGAAGCTGCCTGCCTCGACCACGAACAGGATCAGGTCCACGTCGCCGATCGCGCCCATCACCGTCTTGTTGAGCGACTTGTTCAGGGCCGTGCTGTGCTTGGTCTGGAAGCCCGGCGTATCGACGAACACGAACTGCGCGGCCCCGCGCGTGCGGATGCCCGTGATGCGATGGCGCGTGGTCTGCGCCTTGCGCGAGGTGATGCTGATCTTCTGCCCCACCAGCGCGTTCATCAGCGTGGACTTGCCCACGTTGGGCTTGCCGACGATGGCGATCAGCCCGCAGCGCTGGCCCGCGGCGGCGGCATCGCCCGCGGGCTGCAGCGCCGCGAGCATGGATTCAAGGTCTTTTTGGCCTTCAGCGCTTGTGGGGTCAGCGCTGGCAGCTATTTCTTTAGGAGCATCGCTCATGGGTGTTTGGCTTTCAAAGTGGCCAGCATGGCAGCGGCCGCGGCCTGCTCGCCCGCACGGCGCGAACTGCCCGTGCCGCGCTGCGCCAGCGCCAGGGCGGGAATGGCGCATTCCACGTCAAAGGTCTGGCGGTGCGCCGCGCCCTGCGTGGCCACCACGCGGTACTGGGGCAGTTGCATTTTCCGGCCCTGCAGCCACTCCTGCAACGCGGTCTTGGCGTCGCGCGCGGCGGCCTGCATCTGCGGGGTGATGTCCACGCCCTCGAACAGGCGGTGGACCAGCGCCTCGGCGGCGCCGTAGCCCGCATCGAGGTAGACCGCGCCGATCAGCGCCTCCAGCGCATCGGCGAGGATGGAGGGGCGCTGCTTGCCGCCCGACTTGGCCTCGCCTTCGCCCAGGCGCAGCGCCTCGGGCAGCTGCAGGCGCAGGGCGATCTGGTGCAGCGTGTCCTGCTTGACGAGGTTGGCGCGCACGCGCGAGAGGTCGCCCTCGGGCAGCCGCGCCAGGCGCGCGTACAGCAGGCTGGATACGGCCAGGTTCAGCACCGAGTCGCCCAGGAATTCAAGCCGCTCGTTGTGCTCCGCGCTGTAGCTGCGGTGGGTGATGGCACGTTGCAGCAGTGCCGGGTCGGCAAAGCGGTGCTGCAGGCGCTCCTGCAGCTTCAATGGAACGGGAAGGGGCGGCACTTAATTCGTCTTGCCCTCGAAGCGGTACACCAGATACGCGGGGCCGAACAGGTGCACGTCGCGCTCGTACTTGTAGCCCACCACGACCTTGTCGTTCACCTTGGTCACTTCCAGGTCGGCGGCCTTGACGGAGGCGATGTCGTCAATGGAGGCGGCGCGGTCGAACACGGCGCGCACCTCGGCCACCGTGTTGCCCTCGCGCGCGGCCTTGAGCGCGGCCTTCTTGATGGCCTGGTTTTCGATCAGGATGGGCAGCGACTGCCCGCCAACGGCAAACGCCCCCACGATGATCAGGCCCAGGAAGATCAGGCCGAAGAACGACAGGCCGCGCTGGCGCGCTGGGCTGGTGGAACGCCGCATGAGAACACCCTCCATCAATCAAAGGAACCGATGCGCTTGATGTTGCCGAAATTCATCCAGATGAAGAAAGCCTTGCCGACGATGTTGGCGTCCGGCACGAAGCCCCAGTAGCGCGAATCGAGCGAATTGTCGCGGTTGTCGCCCATCATGAAGTACTGGCCCTCGGGCACCTTGCAGACCACGCCCTCCACGCTGTAGCGGCAGTTCTCGCGGTACTGGAAGTTGCTCGCGCCCTGCACGAAGGCAGGCACGTCGGGGTTGGTGATGGTGTGGTGGTTGTGCGTGCCCAACTGCTCGTCCCACTGCTTGAAGTAGCGCATGGCGTCCTGGTCCAGGAAGTCGGGCAGCGGCTTGGTCTCCACGGGCTTGCCGTTGATGGTCAGGCGCTTGTTCAGGTACGCCACCTCGTCGCCCGGCACGCCCACCACGCGCTTGATGTAGTCCATGCTGGGCTGGGGCGGGTAGCGGAACACCATCACGTCGCCGCGCTGCGGCGGCGTGCCCGCCGTGATCTTGGTGTTGATCACGGGCAGGCGGATGCCGTAGGCGAACTTGTTGACCAGGATCAGGTCGCCCACGAGCAGCGTGGGAATCATGGAGCCCGACGGAATCTTGAACGGCTCGAACAGGAACGAGCGCAGCAGGAACACGACCACGATCACCGGAAACAGCCCCGCCGTCCAGTCCAGCCACCAGGGCTGCATCAGCAGGCGCGCCTTGCCCTCGTCCACGTCGCCGCTGTCCACCTTCTGGATGCCCTGGCGCTCCAGTTCGGCGCGGCGCTGCGCCGAAGAGGCTTCGAGCGCCTCGGCGGCCTTGCGGCGCTGGGGCAAAAAGTAGAACCGCTCGGCCAGCCAGTACGCGCCGGTGACCACGGTGGCCAGGAACAGCAGCAACGCGAAGTTGCCGTCGATGGCGCCGAAGTACCAGGCGCCCACATAGGCCGCGAACGCGGCGAGAACGATGGCGGTAAGCGCTTGCATGGGCTTATTCCTCCACTTGCAGGATGGCCAGGAAGGCTTCCTGGGGGACTTCCACCGAACCGATCTGCTTCATGCGTTTCTTGCCTGCTTTTTGTTTTTCGAGGAGCTTGCGCTTGCGCGTGATGTCGCCGCCGTAGCATTTTGCCAGCACGTTCTTGCGCAGCGCCTTGATGGTTTCGCGCGCGATGATGTTGGCGCCGATGGCCGCCTGGATGGCCACGTCGAACTGCTGGCGGCTGATGATCTCGCGCATCTTGGCCGCCACCGCGCGGCCACGGTAGGTGGACTGGCTGCGGTGCACGATGATGGACAACGCGTCCACCTTCTCGCCGTTGAGCAGGATGTCCACCTTCACCACGTCGGACGCGCGGTACTCCTTGAACTCGTAGTCCATGCTCGCGTAGCCGCGCGAGACGGATTTGAGCTTGTCGAAGAAGTCGAGCACGATCTCGCCCAGCGGCAGCTCATAGGTCAGCATGACCTGCCTGCCGTGGTACTGCATGTTCATCTGCACGCCGCGCTTCTGGTTCGCCAGCGTCATCACCGGGCCCACGTAGTCCTGCGGCATGTACAGGTGCACCGTCACGATGGGCTCGCGGATTTCCTGGATGCGGCCCTGCTCGGGCATCTTGGACGGGTTCTCGACCATGATGACCTCGCCGTCGCCCTTGACCACTTCGTACACCACGCTGGGCGCGGTGGTGATCAGGTCCTGGTCGAACTCGCGCTCCAGGCGCTCCTGCACGATCTCCATGTGCAGCAGGCCCAGGAAGCCGCAGCGGAAGCCGAAGCCCAGCGCCTGCGACACCTCGGGCTCGAAGTGCAGCGACGAGTCGTTGAGTTGCAGCTTCTCCAGCGCGTCGCGCAGTTGGTCGTACTCGCTGGCCTCGGTGGGGTACAGGCCCGCGAACACCTGGGGCTTGATTTCCTTGAAGCCGGGCAGCGCCTCGGTCGCGGGGCCGGCGTTGTTGGGCAGCTTCTTTTCGAGCGTGATGGTGTCGCCCACCTTGGCGGCCTTGAGCTCCTTGATGCCCGCGATGATGTAGCCCACCTCGCCCGCCTTCAGGCTCTCGCGCGGCTGGTTGGCGGGGGTGAACACGCCCAGGCTGTTGGCCTCGTAGGCGGCGCCCGTGGCCATCATCTTGAAGCGCTCGTTCTTCTTGAGCTCGCCGTCGACCACGCGCACCAGCATGACCACGCCCACGTAGCTGTCGAACCAGCTGTCGATGATCATGGCGCGCAGCGGGCCATCGGGGTTGCCCTTGGGCGGCGGCACCTTGGCGACGATGGCTTCGAGGATCTCGTCCACGCCCATGCCGGTCTTGGCCGAGCAGGGAATCGCGTCGCTCGCGTCGATGCCGATCACGTCCTCGATCTCGGCCTTGGCGTTGTCGGGGTCGGCCTGCGGCAGGTCCATCTTGTTGAGCACGGCCGTCACTTCCACGCCCAGTTCGAGCGCGGTGTAGCAGTTGGCCACGGTCTGCGCCTCCACGCCCTGCGAGGCGTCGACGACCAGCAGCGCGCCCTCGCACGCGGAGAGCGAGCGCGAGACTTCATACGAGAAGTCCACGTGGCCCGGCGTGTCGATCAGGTTCAGGTTGTAGACCTTGCCGTCCTGGGCCTTGTACTGGAGCGCGGCGGTCTGCGCCTTGATGGTGATGCCGCGCTCTTTCTCGATGTCCATCGAGTCGAGCACCTGGGCCTCCATGTCGCGCTCCGCGAGGCCGCCGCAGCGCTGGATGAGCCGGTCGGCCAGGGTGGACTTGCCGTGGTCGATGTGCGCGATGATGGAAAAATTTCTAATGTGATTCATACAAGAAAAAAGGGCGCGTCGAATGGCGGCGCGCCCTGAACCAACAATCTATGGCAACTGCGATAGTTGGAACCTCATTGTAGGCAAAAATGGCTGGACGCCTTTTTGCAACAAGCGGTTACTTCGACGCAGGTCTGATGAGCAGGTATTGCGCCCACTCGCCGCGCCGCACCAGCACGTTGATGGGCTTGGACTTGTCGGCCTTGGAGAGGGCCGCGTCGAATTCCTTCAGGTTGCCGATCTCGGTGTTGGCCACGGCCAGGATCACGTCGTCCGCGCGCAGGCCCGCATTGGCCGCGGCATTCTGCGCCGCCACCACGCGCACGCCGCCCTTGAGCTTGAGCTCCTTCTTCTGGTCGGCCGTGAGGTCGGCCACCGTCAGGCCCAGCTGCTGCGCGGCGGCGGACTGCTTGGGCGCCTTGTCGGCGTTGGCGTCCTTGCCCGCGTCCTTGGCGGCGGCGGGCTTGTTGTCGGGCGGCACCTCGGCAATGGTGACGGGCAGGTCGCGCACGCTGCCGCGGCGGAACACGGTCAGCGTGCTCTTGGTGCCGGGCTTGGTGTTGCCCACCAGGCGCGGCAGGTCGGACATCTTGTCGATGGTCTTGCCGTCGAACTTGGTGATCACGTCGCCCGCCTCCACCCCGGCCTTTTCGGCGGGCGAGCCCGGCTCCACCGCCGACACCAGCGCTCCCTGCGCCTTGCCCAGGCCGATGGACTCGGCCACGTCCTTGGGCACCGCGCCGATCTGCACGCCGATGCGCCCGCGCGTCACGCGGCCCGTGGCGCGCAGCTGGTCGCTCACGCGCATGGCCTCGTCCACCGGAATGGCGAACGAAATGCCCATGAACCCGCCCGAGCGCGAGTAGATCTGGCTGTTGATGCCCACCACCTCGCCGCGCATGTTGAGCAGCGGGCCGCCCGAGTTGCCGGGGTTGATGGCCACGTCGGTCTGGATGAAGGGCAGGTAGTCGCCCGTGTCGCGCTGCTTGGCGCTGACGATGCCCGCCGTGACGGTGTTGTCCAGCCCGAACGGCGAGCCGATCGCCATGACCCACTCGCCCACCTTGAGCTTGTTCACGTCGCCCACCTTGACGGCGGGCAGGCCCGTGGCGTCGATCTTCACCACGGCCACGTCGGTGCGCTTGTCCGCGCCGATGATCTTGGCCTTGAACTCGCGCTTGTCGGTCAGCGTGACCACCACTTCGTCCGCGCCATCGACCACGTGGGCGTTGGTCATCACGTAGCCGTCGCTGGTCAGGATGAAGCCCGAGCCCACGCCGCGCGGCTGCTCCTCGCCCGGCTGGCGGCGCTGCTGGCGCGGCACGTTGGGCATGGGCAAGCCGAAGCGCTTGAAGAATTCCTGCATTTCCTCGTCCATGCCGCTCACATCGGACTTCGCGGACGCCTTCTCCGCCGTGCGGATATTGACCACCGAGGGGCCGACCAGCTCCACCAGTTCGGTGAAGTCGGGCAAGCCCTTGACCACCGGGGCGCTTTGCGCATGGGCCGGCTCGGCGGGCCACAGCAACACGCCAGGGGCCGCAAGCGCCATGGCCACGGCCAGCGCGCTGGCGCGCAAGGTTTTGCCTTCCATCATCTTGAACATGGATGTGCCTCTCTTGAAATGGGATGAAATGTCAGCGGATTCGCTGGAACTGACGTGCAAACTGCTGCAAGGTCTGCGCGGGCACCTCGCCCACGGCGGTGAGCCACATGTCCTGCCCCACGCGCAGGCCCAGCAAATGCGTGGCCCCGAGGGACGCCTGCTGCATGGTGGCGGGATGCCGCTTCGGGTCGAAGCGCTCGGCAAACAGCGATACGGTCGCCAGTCCGTCTGAATAAATGCATTGCAGCATGGTGCTGCTCTCGGGCACGCCGCTCACGCTGGGGCGGCGGTAGCAGCTCACCGGCGAAAAACCGGGCACGGGCTCGTGCAGCGCCCAGCCTTCGGCGGCGGCGGTGGTCGGCGTAAAGGCCACCGGCAGCACGCGGTAGCCCGTGGTGGTGTCCATCGCCTGCGACAGCGGCTTGAACAGCACGGGCGTTTGCAGGTCCAGCTGCGAGAACGCCGCCTGCTCCAGCACATGGCCATCCGCGGACAGGGTTTGCAGCTTCACCGCCAGGCCCGTGCTGCGTTCGCTCCAGATGCGGTAGCCGAAGCGCAGGCTGTCCAGCGGCTGCAACCACACGCCATCGGCCTCCAGGCCCGCCACCCGCTCGGCGGGCAGGGGCCGCGCCACGTAGAAGCGCGACAGGTCCACCCCCGCGCTGTGCTGCGCGATGGCGGGAAAGCGGCCGCCCGGCGCGTCGCCGTGCTCGCGCCGCTCCAGGCGCATGGTGTGGGTTTGCGGCAAAAAGGTGCGCACCTCTTCATTGCTGCGGAACACGGTGCGCGGCGTGCCGCTGAGCGCGTCCACCCGCTCGATGCGCTGGCGGCCGTCGCTCGCGTTCCAGATGCGCGAACTGGACATCTGGCCGTTGGCCGACAGCACCACGAAGGTGCCCGTGAAGCTGCGCAGCTGCGAAGCCTGGCGCATACGCTCCATCCACTGCGCCACGTCGATGGCGGCGGGAGCGGAAGCGCCGGCATGGGCCACGAAGGCCAATGCCATCAGGAAGGGAGAGAAAAACCAGCGCAGGCGCACCATCATCAACGCGCGGGTGCCTCGAACGTGGCGTTGCGCAGGAAGCCCGCGGGCATTTGCAGCGCCGACGTGCCGCCCAGCTGTTTGTGCGCCGCGAGCAGTTCGTCAAGACGGGCGTCGCGCAGCATCACCTGCGGGCCGTTCTGGCCTTCCACGGCCGTGGCGACCACACCGGGGGCGGCCTGGCTGGGCACCGCCGCCGCCACTTGCGCGCCATTGTCGGCACGCAGGCCCATGACCGCATTCCAGCCGATGGCCGACACCGCCGCCAGCGAGGCAAAGCCCGCCACCATCTTCCAGCGAAACACCGACAGGTTGGCGGCGCGCTCTTCGCTGCGGGCCTCAGGCGGGGCCACCTGCGCCACCAGCGGCTGCGCCTGGGGGCGGGGCGCTTCGGCTTCGGCCATGCCCGCGCGCACGGCGGCCAGCAGGTTGCTGCGGCCGTGGTGCGCCAGTTCGGGCGAGCGCAGCACGTCGCCCACCAGGTGGTACAGCGCCCAGGTGGGACGGCCAGCGCCCGCCGCCACGCCCACGGCCTGCGCGAAGGCGTCGCCCTGCAGCTCGCCATCCGCCAGTGCCGATACCAGTTCGCCTTGTGTCAAATCTTCGTTCATGGTGTTCACCTACCCTGCCAGCCCCGTTACCAACGTTTGCCCGACTGCTTGTCCAGCAAAGGCTTGACGCGCTGCGATATCGCCTCCCGCGCACGGAAGATGCGCGAGCGCACCGTGCCAATGGGGCATTCCATGGCGGTGGCGATTTCCTCATAGCTCAGCCCCTCGATCTCGCGCAGCGTGACGGCCTGGCGCAAATCTTCGGGCAAGGCCTCCATCGCGGCGTTCACCGCCGCCGCGATTTCCTGCGCCGCCAGCACGGTCTCGGGGGTTTCGTCGCTGGTTAGTTCATAACCGATGCGAGAAGTTTCATCATCGTCATCCCCACCCCGCAGCGCGCTTTCGGTCACGATGGGGCTGCGCTTCAGGTCTACCAGCGCCTTTTTGGCCGTGTTCACGGCGATGCGGTAGAGCCAGGTGTAGAACTGCGCCTCGCCCCGGAACTGGTGCAGCGCGCGATAGGCGCGGATGAAGGTTTCCTGTGCGATGTCCTGCACCAGGTCGGTGTCGCGCACCATGCGCGCGATCAGCCGCTCGATGCGGCGCTGGTACTTGATCACCAGCAGCTCATAGGCCCGCTGGTCACCCGCCACCGTGCGCTCGACCAGTTGCAGGTCGGTGTCGGGTGAGGGCGTGGAAGGAGAAACGGTCATGCAGTCAAGGGGTCGGAATGCCGGGGGCATCCCGTCTGGCGCGCGAATATACCGCACGCCGCAGATCGGCCCAGCGCTCGGGTTGCATGGGCCTGGTGGCCCAAAGCCATTGGCCCCGCCCACCTTCCGGCAGCAGGCGCAACAGCAGGAAACGCTGGCCGTCAGCGTGCAGTTGAAGTTGGCCGGCGATGGCGGGTCCGCCCTGCGGCGTGAAGCTCCAGACCGCGCCATCCCAGGCCAATGGGCCTGCGGGCAGGCGGGCGATGAAACGCAGGGCAAGCGTTGTGCTCACCATCCACAGCACAGCGGCAAGCGCCAAGAGCCCGGCGGGCTTTGGCGCACCGCTTGCCGCCCACAGCACGAGCCATACCGCCCCCGCTACCGCCATGGCCCACACGGCGCCGCGCAGCACGCGACAACGCCCCACGCCAAAGCGCACGGCAGGCGCGTGGTAGGACGCCAGTGGTTTACACCCGCTTGAAGATCAGCGAGCCGTTGGTGCCGCCGAAGCCGAAGTTGTTCTTCAGCGCCACGTCGATCTTCATGTCCCGCGCCGTGTTGGCGCAGTAGTCCAGGTCACACTCCGGGTCCTGGTGGAAGATGTTGATGGTGGGCGGCACCTTCTGGTGGTGCAGGGCCAGCACGGTGAACACGCTCTCGATGCCGCCCGCGCCACCCAGCAGGTGGCCGGTCATGGACTTGGTGGAGCTGACCACCGTCTTCTTCGCATGGTCGCCCAGCGCGGCCTTGATGGCGTTGGTTTCGTTGAGGTCGCCCAGCGGCGTGGAGGTGCCGTGCGCGTTCAGGTAGTCGATCTGGTCGGCGTTGATGCCCGCATTGCGCAGCGCAGCCAGCATGGCGCGGCGCGGGCCGTCCATGTTGGGGGCGGTCATGTGGCCGGCATCGGCGCTCATGCCGTAGCCGCTCAGTTCGGCGTAGATCTTGGCGCCGCGCGCCTTGGCGTGTTCGTACTCTTCGAGTACCAGCACGCCCGCGCCTTCGCCGAGCACGAAGCCGTCGCGGTCCTTGTCCCAGGGGCGGGAGGCCGTCTTGGGGTCGTCGTTGCGGGTGGACAGCGCGCGCATGGCGGCAAAGCCGCCCACGCCCAGCGGCGACACGGTGGCTTCAGCCCCCCCCGCGACGATCACGTCGGCGTCGCCGTATTCGATCATGCGGCCCGCCTCGCCGATGCAGTGCAGGCCCGTGGTGCAGGCCGTGACGACGGAGAGGTTCGGCCCCTTGAAGCCGAAGCGCATGGACACATGCCCCGCCACCATGTTGATGATGGAGGCCGGCACGAAGAACGGCGTGATGCGGCGCGGGCCGCGCGCGGCCAGTTCCGCGTGGGTGTTCTCGATCAGGGGCAGCCCCCCGATGCCGGAGCCGATCACGCAGCCGATGCGGGTCGCGAGGTCTTCATCCAGCGCCTCGCCGGTGGGCAGGCCCGCATCGCGCACGGCCTCTTGGGCCGCGGCGATGCCGTAGTGGATGAAGCTGTCCATCGTGCGCGCATCCTTGGCACTCATGTAGGACTCAAGGTCGAAGCCCTTGACTTCGCCCGCGATCTTGCAGGAGAAGTTCGTGGCGTCGAACTTGGTGATGAGGTCGATGCCGGATTGCCCGGCGAGGATATTGGCCCAGGCATCCTGCACCGTGTTGCCCACGGGACTGACGCAACCCAGGCCGGTCACGACGACGCGACGACGGCTCATGCGGTAAACCTTCTAGCTGCTGATCGGGGCGGCTTGCTTCAAGCCTTCTGGTGGGCGGTCGCGTAATCGACCGCGTTCTGCACCGTGGTGATCTTCTCAGCGTCTTCGTCGGGGATTTCGATGCCGAATTCGTCTTCCAGCGCCATCACCAGTTCCACCGTGTCGAGCGAGTCGGCGCCGAGGTCGGCCACGAAGGCCTTTTCGTTCGTCACCTGGGACTCTTCCACGCCGAGTTGTTCGGCAATGATTTTTTTGACACGTGCTTCGATATCGCTCATGGTTTCCCTCTGGGGGTTGTGAATGAATCCGCGATTTTAGCCGCTTGGGAAGAAGCTCCCTCGCGGCCCGCCGAGCGGATGGACCGGCGCTAACCCTTACATGTACATGCCGCCGTTGACGTGCAACTCCTGGCCCGTCACGTAGCCCGCGCCCGCCGAGGCGAGATAGGCCACGGCGTGCGCGATGTCGGACGGCTGGCCCATGTGGCCGAGCGGAATCTGCGCGGCCAGCGCCTTGTGCTGGTCTTCGGAGAGCTTGCCCGTCATGTCGGTGGCGATGAAGCCCGGCGCGATGCAGTTCACGGTGATGTTGCGGCTGCCCAGTTCGCGCGCCAGGGCGCGCGTCATGCCCGCCACGCCGGCCTTGGCCGCCGCGTAGTTGGACTGGCCCGGGTTGCCCGAGGCGCCCACCACGCTGGTGATGCTGATGATGCGGCCGTAGCGCTGCTTCATCATCGGGCGGATGGCGGCGCGGCTGGCGCGGAACACGGCCTTGAGGTTGGTGTCGAGCACGGCGTCCCAGTCCTCGTCCTTGAGGCGCATGGCGAGCATGTCGCGGGTGATGCCCGCGTTGTTGACCAGCACGTGCAGGCCGCCCTGGGTCTTGACGATCTCGTCGATCAGCGCTTCGAGCGCCGCGCCGTCGTTCACGTCCAGCTTGGCGCCACGGCAGCCCGCGTGGCCCGCGAGCGCCTGGGTGATGTTCTCCGCGCCGCCGTCGGTGGTGGCGGTGCCGACCACCTGGTAGCCCTGGCGGGCGAGTTCGAGCGCGATGGCCGCGCCGATGCCGCGCGATGCGCCGGTGACCAGCGCGACTTGTTTCGTGGTTTCCGTCATGCGAGCAGTCCTTTGGCTTCAGCCAGCGTGGCCGGGTCGTACAGCGCAGCGCCCACCAGTCCGGCGTCGATGCGCTTGGTCAGGCCCGCGAGCACCTTGCCCGGGCCGCATTCGACGATGTGGGTGACGCCGCGCGCCTTGAGCGCCTGCACGCATTCCACCCAGCGCACGGGGCCGAAGGCCTGGCGGTAGAGCGCGTCGCGGATGGCGTCGGCGCTGTCCACCACGGCCACGTCCACGTTGTTGACCACGGGAATCTGCGGCGCGGCCAATGGCACGTCGGCCAGCGCGGCCTTGAGCTTTTCCGCCGCGGGCTTCATCAGGCTGGAGTGGAATGGCGCGGACACGGGCAGCGGCAGCGCGCGCTTGGCGCCAGCGGCCTTGAGCACTTCGCAGGCTTTTTCGACGCCCGCCTTGGTGCCCGCGATCACGGTCTGGATGGGGTCGTTGAAGTTCACGGCCTCGACCGCTTCCGTGCCGCCCAGCGCGGCGGCGGCTTCGGCGCAGCCGGCGATGACCTTGGCCGAGTCCAGCCCCAGGATGGCGGCCATGGCGCCCGCGCCCACGGGCACGGCCTCCTGCATGGCGGCGGCGCGCAGGCGCACCAGCGGCGCGGCCTGGGCCAGCATGAGCACGCCCGACGCCACCAGGGCCGAATATTCGCCCAGCGAGTGGCCCGCGACGGCGGAGGGCAGCGCGCCGCCCTCAGCCCGCCACACGCGCCATGCGGCCACGCCCGCGACGAGCATCACGGGCTGGGTGTTGGTGGTCAGGGCCAGCGCTTCCTTGGGGCCTTCGTGGATCAGGCGGCCCACGTCCTCGCCCAGCGCGTCGGACGCTTCGCGCAGCGTTTCGGCCACGGCGGGGTGGTCGCCCCAGCCGTCCAACATGCCCACGGACTGCGAGCCCTGGCCGGGGAAGACGAATGCAAAGGTTGTCATGGTCGTTCTTGGAATTTTTGAATGAAATCGGCCTCTAGCGCTTATCCATCAAGCGCTGACAGCTACAGTTTCAGCAGCACCGCACCCCAGGTGAAGCCGCCGCCCACGCCTTCGAGCATGAGGTGCTGGCCCTTGCGCACCTGACCCGAGCGCACCGCGTGGTCGAGCGCGAGCGGAATCGACGCCGCCGAGGTATTGCCGTGCTGGCCGACCGTGACCACCACCTTGTCCAGCGGCAGCTTCAGCTTCTTGGCCGTGCTTTGCATGATGCGGATGTTGGCCTGGTGGGGGATGAGCCAGTCGATGTCGGCATCGGTCAGGCCCGCCTTGTCCAGTGTGGCGCGCGCGGCCTTTTCGAGCAGGCCTACGGCGAGCTTGAACACGGCCTGGCCGTCCATCTTGAGCAGCGGGTCGCCGATCACCTGGCCGCCCGACACGCTGCCGGGCACGCAGAGGATGTCCACATGCTTGCCGTCGGCGTGCAGGTCGCTGGCCAGGATGCCGGGTTCGTCGGACGCTTCGAGCACCACCGCGCCCGCTCCGTCGCCGAACAGCACGCAGGTGGTGCGGTCGTTGAAGTCGAGGATGCGGCTGAACACCTCCGCGCCCACCACCAGCGCGCGGCTGGCGGCGCCGGCGCGGATCATCGCGTCGGCCACGGTGAGCGCGTAGACGAAGCCGCTGCACACGGCCTGCACGTCGAACGCGGGGCAGCCGTTGGCGCCGAGCTTGTTCTGCAGGATGCACGCGGCGGAGGGG
Organism: Acidovorax sp.; assembly: GCA_047601665.1. Classification (GTDB taxonomy): domain Bacteria; phylum Pseudomonadota; class Gammaproteobacteria; order Burkholderiales; family Burkholderiaceae_C; genus JASGIT01. Next base: position 2,540,317 of record JASGIT010000001.1, on the reverse strand, counting down.
AACACCATGTCCGGCGTGGACGTGGCGACGATGATCAGGTCGATCTCCTGCGGCGTGCGGCCCGCGGCTTCGAGCGCGTGGCGCGAGGCCTCGAGCGCGAGGTCGCTGCTGGTCACGTCGGGCGCGGCGAAGTGGCGCGCGTGGATGCCGGTGCGCTCGACGATCCAGTCGTTGGAAGTCTCCACGCCGCGCTGCGCGAGTTCGGCCACCAGATCGTCGTTGGTCAACCGGCGCGGGGGCAGGTAGCTGCCGGTGCCAGTGATGCGGGAATAACGTGTCATCAAGAGGAAACCGCAGGGACGGAATCGGCGGGCGCGAGCAGGGGGGCCGCGTGCGCAATCCGTGACCGGACGCGGTCGAGCAGGTTGTTGCGGGCCGCATCATACGCCCGGTTCAGCGCCTGCTCGAACGCCAAGGCGTCAGCCGAGCCGTGGCTCTTGAACACCAGCCCGCGCAGCCCCAGCAGGGCCGCGCCGTTGTAACGGCGGTGGTCCATGCGCTTCATCAGCGCCTTGAGCACGGGGTAGGCGACCAGGGCGGCAAACTTGGTGAAAACGTTGCGCTTGAATTCTTCCTTCAGCCCGCCGACCACGAAGGCGGCCACGCCCTCGCTGGCCTTGAGCGCCACGTTGCCCACGAAGCCGTCGCAGACCACGATGTCCACCGTGCCCTTGAAGATGTCGTTGCCCTCGACGTTGCCGTAAAAATTCAAGTCGCCGGAGTTGGCGGCCGATCGCAGCAGTTCGCCGGCTTTTTTGATGACTTCGCTGCCCTTGATGACTTCTTCGCCGATGTTGAGCAGGCCGACCCTGGCCTCGGAACCTTCCTGCAGCGCCGACACCAGGGCCGAGCCCATCACGGCGAATTGCAGCAGGTGCTCCGCCGAGCAGTCCACGTTGGCCCCCAGGTCGAGCACCGTGGTGGCGCCGCCCTGGGCGTTGGGCATTTGCGTGGCGATGGCGGGGCGGTCTATGCCGTCCAGCGTCTTGAGCAGGTAGCGCGCGATCGCCATCAGCGCGCCGGTGTTGCCCGCGGACAGCGCGGCGGCGGCGGCCCCGTTCTTGACCTGCTGGATGGCGACGCGCATGGAAGAGTCCTTCTTCTTGCGCAGCGCGACTTCCACCGGGTCGTCCATGCTGACCACCTCGCTCGCGGCCACCACGGTGGCGCGGGGGTGGTTGAAGTTGCCCAGGGCCTCGGGCTGCCCGACCAGCAGGAGTTGGGCGTCGAGGTGGTTTTCGAGGAACTGGCGGCACGCCGCGAGCGTGACGCGGGGGCCGTGGTCGCCCCCCATGCAATCAACGGCCAGAGTGATCATGGGGCAAGGATAGTGCAGACAAAACAAAGGCCCGCGCTACGAATAGCTGCGGGCCTGCGAAGAAGGTCGAAACCAATCAGGCTTCGGACTTGTTCTTCAGCACCTGGCGGCCACGGTACACGCCATTGGGGCTGATGTGGTGGCGCAGGTGCGTTTCGCCGGTGGTGGGCTCCACGGCGATGCCGGGCACCGTCAGGGCGTTGTGCGAACGGTGCATACCGCGCTTGGAGGGAGACTTTTTGTTTTGCTGAACAGCCATGATGGCTCCTGGGTTCTGAAAGGATTGGTAGAAAACGCGATTCAACCCAATCAAGACACGAGGGGGAATCTGCGGAGAGCCTGCGATTATAGCTCAGTCGGTTTTGTCCTCGCCATGCAGCTTCATCGAAGCGAGCGCGGCGAAGGGGTTGACCTTCTGCGCCTCGGCTTCCTGGAAGTCTTCGCTGCTCGATTCCATGGGCAGGTCCGTGGGGCATTCGTCGTGGCGCGGCACCACGGGCAGGGCCATGATCAGCTCGTCTTCGATCAGTTCGCGCAGGTGGAATTCACGGCTGATGGCGAGCAGGTCTTCCTCGCAGTCGTCGTCATGCGCCTCGGCGGTGGCCTCGTCGGCCACGAAGCGGAAGTCGCGCTCCACGTCGAGCGGCACGTCCACCGGGTGCAGGCAGCGCTGGCAGGTCATGGGGACGGTGGCGCGCACGCGCAAATGCAGCCAGGCCCGGCCGGGGCCGCCGGTTTCGGGCTCCAGCGTGCCGTCCGCCGTCCAGACCACATGCAGGTCGGGGTGCAGGCCCTGGGCCTCTTGCGCCAGGCGTTCGTACTTGAGCAGGGAATCGTTCCCGGCCAAATGCCCGCCCGCCTGGGCGAAGGCTTTGACGTCGAGCCGATCGGGGGAGAACTCCTTGGTCATGCCGATCAGTGTAAGAGAATCCAAGCCATGCTTGAACCACTTTCCCGCCCCCTGATTCTGGGCTCCACCTCGCGCTACCGCCGCCAGTTGCTGGAGCAGTTGCGCACCCCCTTCGACGTGGCCGCGCCGGACGTGGACGAGACGCCCGCGCCGGGCGAAGCGCCGCGCGAGCTGGCCTTGCGGCTGGCGCTGGCGAAGGCGCGCGCGGTGGCGGCGCGCTTTCCTCAGGCGGTGGTGATCGGCTCCGACCAGGTGGCCGATCTCAACGGCCAGCCGCTGGGCAAGCCGGGCACGCACGAGCGCGCCGTGGCGCAGCTGCGGCAGATGAGCGGGCAGACGGTGGTCTTCCAGACCGCGCTGGCCGTGGTCTGCCAGGCGACGGGGTTCGAGCAGGTGGACCTCGCGGCCATCGAGGCGCGCTTCCGCGACCTGGGCGACGCGGAGATCGAACGCTATCTGCGCGCCGAGCAGCCCTATGACTGCGCGGGCAGCTCCAAGAGCGACGGCCTGGGCATCAGCCTGCTCGACGTGATCCACAGCGACGACCCCACGGCCCTGGTCGGCCTGCCGCTGATCCGCACCTGCCGCATGTTGCGGGCCGCGGGCCTCACATTGCCATGACGGTTGCCATGACGATGCCTGGAACGCTCTACCTCGTCCCCGCGCCGCTGGACTTCGGCTGCGACGCGCAGGCTCCGCTGCAGCACGTGCTGCCCGACGCCACGCTGCGCCAGGCCGCGCGACTGACCCATTGGGTCTGCGAGAACGCCAAAAGCTGCCGCGCCTACCTCAAGCGCATTGCCGAGTTGCACCCGCTGGCCGCGCCGCTGCAGGAGCAGCAGATCACCGAACTGCCGCGCGAGGTGCACAAGAAGGGCGACCACGGCGGCCCACTCAGCGCCAGTTTCAACGCAGCGCCACTGATCGCCCCGCTGCTGGCGGGCCACGCCATGGGCCTGGTCAGCGAGGCCGGTATGCCCGCCGTGGCCGACCCCGGCAGTTCCGTGGTGCGCGCCGCGCACGATGCGGGCGCGCCGGTAGTGCCGCTGGTCGGCCCCGTGTCGCTGCTGCTGGCGCTCGCGGCCAGCGGCCTGAACGGGCAGAACTTCGCCTTCGTCGGCTACCTGCCGCAGGACGCGCAGGAACGCGCCCAGCGCATCCGCGAACTCGAAGCCCTGGCGCTCAAGCAGGGCCAGACCCAGCTGTTCATCGAAACGCCCTACCGCAACGCCACGCTGTGGCAGGCGCTGCTCCAGCACCTGCAGCCGAACACGCGGCTGGTGACGGCGGCGGGGCTGACGCTGCCCACGGCCCAGGTGCACAGCCGGCTGGTGCGGCAATGGCGGCAGCAGGGCAGCGCGCCGGACAACCGCACGCCGGTCGTCTTCGCCCTCGGGCGCTGAATCCACAAGGCACTGAAGCATGACCACCCTCGCCGCCCCCAATCCCCCGCCGCCCTCCCCCGCCAGCGGCCTGTACTTCGGCTGGGTCATCGTGGCGGCGTGCACGGCGCTCACGCTGCTCACGGTGGGGATGCGCATGGGCATCGGCCCGTTCATGCTGCCCATGTCGCAGGGCCTGGGCTTCAGCCGCAGCCTGCTGTCGTCCATCGTGGCGGTGGGCATGTTGTGCTATGGCATTGGAATGCCCGCGGCGGGCTGGCTGGTGGCGCGGCGGGGCACGCGGGCCGTGCTGCTGCTGGGCACGGTGATCGTGGTGGCGGCCTGCCTGTGGACGGTGAATGCGCGCACGCCGTGGAGCTTTTTCTGGGCCTACGGCGTGGCGCTGTCGCTGGGCCTGGCGTTCACCAGCCCGGTGGCGGTCACGCCCATGATCAGCCGCTGGTTCACGCGGCAGCGCGGCATGGCGCTGTTCTGCCTGTCCACGGGGTCGATGGCGGGCATCGCGGTGATGACGCCGGTGTTCACCTTCACCATCGGCCACTTCGGCTGGCAGGCCACGCTGCTGGGCTTTGGCGCGGTGTTCGCCCTCAGCGTGGCGGCGATGGCGCTGTGGGTGGTGCGCGACGAAGCGCCCGAGCACACCGACCTGCTACCGCAGCAGATCGCGGCCCAGGCCGCCGCGCCGGCCCCCGCGCAAGCCGCAGCGGCAGCCCGCATGGGCTTCCTGCAGGCCGTGGCCACCACGCCGTTCTGGCAGATCTTCATGGGCCTGTTCGCCTGCGGCTTCAGCATGAACCTGCTGGGCACCCACGGCGTGCCCATGCTGATGGACCACGGCTTCGACGCGGGCAGCAGCGCGGGCGGCATCGGGCTGATCGGCTTCGTGGCGATCTTCAGCACGCTGGCGCTGGGCCGCCTGTCGGACCGGGTGCCGCGCCGCTACATCCTGGCGGTGATCTACCTGGTGCGCGGGCTGGGCTTCGTCGGGCTGGCCGCCGTCATGCACCCGTGGCAGCTGTACGCGGTGGCGGCGATCGGCGGCATCGTCTGGGCGGGGTCGATCGCGTCATCGTCTGCCATATTGGCCGATTTGTACGGCGTGAAGCTGGTGGGCCTGCTGTACGGCTGGGCCTACCTGGGGCACCAGGTCGGGGCCATGATCAGCAGTTGGCTGGGCGGCTGGGCCTACGAGCGCTTCGGCACGCACTGGATCGCGTTCGGCGCGGCGGCGGCACTGCTGGCCGTGGCGGCGGCGATTTCGCTGGCGCTGCCCGCTAAGCTGCGCAACGCTTAACGCAGCTGCGGAACCAGCGCCGTGGCCTGCAGCGCCTTGACCGCGCCCTGCCCCATCGCCACGCCGAAGCGCTTGGCCACGCGCTCGGCCACGTTGTCGTGGCGGGTGTAGTCGATCACATCCTCGGCCTTGACGACTTCGCGCGCCACGTAGTCCAGGCTGCCCAGCTTGTCGGCCAGGCCCATTTCCACGGCCTGCTGGCCGGTCCAGAACAAGCCGCTAAAGGTATCGGGCGTGATCTTGAGGCGGTCGCCCCGGCCCTTCTTCACCACGCTGATGAACTGCTGGTGGATCTGGTCGAGCATGGCCTGGGCGAACTGGCGCTGCTTGTCGTTCATGGGGCTGTAGGGGTCGAGGAAGCCCTTGTTCTCGCCCGCGGTGAGCAGGCGGCGCTCCACGCCGAGCTTGTCCATGGTGCCGGTGAAGCCGAAGCCGTCCATCAGCACGCCGATGCTGCCGACGATGCTGGCCTTGTCCACGAAGATGTCGTCCGCCGCCGCCGCGATGTAGTAGGCGGCGGAAGCGCAGGTTTCCTCGACCACGGCGTACACGGGCTTGTTGTACTTGGCCTTGAGGCGGGTGATCTCGTCGTTGATGATGCCCGCCTGCACGGGGCTGCCGCCCGGCGAGTTGATGAGCAGCACCACGGCCTGCGAGCCCGAGTCCTCGAACGCGCTGCGCATGGCGGCCACCACCAGCTCGGCGCTGGCCTCGGCCCCGGCGGCGATTTCGCCCTTGATGTCCACCACGGCGGTGTGCGGCGTGCTCTTGCTGGGGGACGAGTCGTACACCAGCGCCGCCCAGGCCACGGCGATGAAGAACAGCAGCCAGGCCAGGCGCGAGAAGATGCGCCAGCGGCGCGCGGCGCGCTGCTCGGCCAGGGTGGCGAAGACGAGTTTTTCGAGCACGTCGCGCTCCCAGCCGGGCAGGCTGGCGGATTTGGGGTCTTTTTGGCCCCCAGCCCTTTGTGCATCAGCGCTAGCAGCTTCTTTTTTGGTAGCACCTTGCTGGCCCCAGAGGTCGGGAACCACGGAGGGCTGGTTGTCCGGGGACTCGGGGCGTTGAGGGTCGGTCATGGGGCTGCTCAAAATGTGACAGGTTGCAAGTGCGGGGCAGTATGCCAGCACACCCGGCCCTGCGCTTCCGTGAGGGTGATCTTGACGAGCCCGCCGCGGCAGGGCCCGCCCGCGCAGGCGCCGGTGTCGGGCACGTAGGCCGCGCCGTGGGTGGAGCACAGCAGCCAGCGGCCCGTGTCGTCGAAGAATTGGCCTTCCTGGTAGTCCATCTCCATGGGCACGTGGGTGCACTGGTTCAGGTAGGCGTGGGGCCGGCCCTCGAAGCGGATGGCGAAGGCGCGGCAGGCGCGGCCCAGGTAGGCGACGTCGAAGGCGAAGGCGGGGTTGCCTTCGTGCAGGTCCGCGCTGGCGCAGAGGTCGATGGCCTCAGCCATTCTTCAGCATCCAGTGGTGCAGATCAGACACCGAGGCCGCCACGTGCAGCGGGTCGTAGTGCAGCAGCGAGGCGCCGTCGTGCGCGCCGTAGGCCACGCCCACGCTGGCGCAGCCGGCGTTGCGCGCCATCTGCAGGTCGTGCGAGGTGTCGCCGATCATCAGCACGCGCTCGGGCGGCACGCCGAATTCGGCCATCAGCTCGTTCAGCATCAGCGGGTGGGGCTTGCCGGCGGTTTCGTCGGCGGTGCGCGAGGCGTCGAACACGCCGCGCAGGGCTTCGGTGCGCAGCACGTCGTCCAGCCCCCGGCGGCTTTTGCCGGTGGCCACGGCCAGCAGGTGGCCGCGCTGGCGCAATTCGGCCAGCAGGGGCAGCACGCCGGCGAACAGGCTGAGTTCGTCCTGCCGCTGCAGGTAGTAGTGGCGGTAGCGCGCGCCGAGTTCGGGATATCGCGCGGCCGGCACGTCGGGCGCGGCGTGGGCCAGGGCCGGGGCCAGGCCCATGCCGATCACGTAGGCGGCGGCCTCGTCGCTGGGGCGCGCGCCGCCCACGTCGCACACCGCGTCCTGGATGCAGCGCATGATGATGGCGGTGGAGTCGTAGAGGGTGCCGTCCCAGTCGAAGGCAATCAGGTCAAAGCGGCGGGTGGTCATGGGGAAGGAATGAAGTCGGCCAGTTCGGGGGGCAGTTCGGCGTGCAGCGTGGTGCGCTCGCCGCTGCCGGGATGGGTGAACTGTAGCCGCCATGCGTGAAGGAACATGCGTTTCAAGCCCTGTTTAGGCAAGCGTTTGTTCAGGTCGAAGTCGCCGTACTTGTCGTCGCCCGCGATCGGGTGGCCCTGCGAGGCGAGGTGCACGCGGATCTGGTGGGTGCGGCCTGTCTTGATGGTGACTTCGAGCAGGCTCATGGCGGGCAGCCCCTGCAGCGGTCGCGGGGGAAGGGCTTGGCGCAGCTTGACCAGGGTGACGGAACGCAGGCCATGAGGGTCTTCCGCCGTGGTCACGCGCACGCGGCGTTCGCCGTCGGGCAGCAAATATTTGTGCAGCGGCAGGTCGATGACTTTTTTGTTGGGCTGCCACGCGCCCGTCACCAACGCCAAGTAGGTTTTGCCGGTCTCGCGTTCGCGGAACTGGTCTTGCAGCGCGTTCAGCGCTGAGCGTTTCTTGGCGACGAGCAGGATGCCCGAGGTTTCCCGGTCCAGCCGGTGCACGAGTTCGAGGAATTTCGCCTGGGGTCGGGCCTGGCGCAGCTGCTCGATGACGCCGAAGCTCACGCCGCTGCCGCCGTGCACGGCCACGCCTGCGGGTTTGTCGATGGCGATGAGGTGGTCGTCTTCCAGCAGCACGGGGAATTCGCGCGCGGGCGCCGCCGGTTCGGCGGAGCGGTCGGCCACGCGCACGGGCGGCACGCGCACCACGTCGCCCGCTTCGATGCGCGTGTCGGCGCTGGCGCGGCCCTTGTTGATACGCACTTCGCCGCTGCGGATGATGCGGTAGACGTGCGTCTTGGGCACGCCTTTCAGCTGGCGTATCAAGAAGTTATCGAGCCGCTGGCCGGCGGATTCGGCGTCCACCTCCACCCATTTGGCGGCGGGGGGCGCTGCTTTGCCCTCTATAATGTGTTTCACCTGCGCAATTATCGTGTAAGTGGTTGATTTTTATGGATTTTAGTCCAACAACCTCTTTCAAGCACTTTCCGGCGCGCAGGCAGGTCGATGCCAGCGGGCGCCGTACACACCATTGATGAACAGTGGCCTGTACACGCACAGCGGGCGGACAAATTGAAACACTGATACGGAATCCCCCAGCCAGCCCGGCCCAGCGCCTGGGTTGGCGGATCAAAGCGAGCATGTGGATCGTCTGGACATGGCTGACGTCGCTCTGGCAAGGGTCACCCCCTTCGCCCAGCGCCATCACGCGCCTGGCCCCAGCCCCTCTTCCACCCGCCCAACCTGCCACGCTGGCCGTGGCAACGCTGCGCACCGCAAGCCTCGCCCCCATCCACGCCACCGCGCCGCCCCTGCCCACATAACCGGCATGGGTGGCCGCGCGGCCATTCCTCCTTTCGTTTCACAGCGTCCGCCCCGGCATCAGCAGTGATACCGGCGGCAGCCCCGTGCGTGGGGTGCCGCCCACCGAATTGAAGGAACACGCATCATGAAGCGGATGCTCATCAACGCCACGCAGCCCGAGGAACGGCGCCTGGCCATCGTGGACGGCCAGAAGCTGCTGGACTACGAGATCGAGATCGAAGGGCGCGAACAGCGCAAGGGCAACATCTACAAGGCCGTCGTCACGCGCGTGGAGCCGTCGCTCGAAGCCTGCTTCGTCGACTACGGCGAAGACCGCCACGGCTTCCTGCCGTTCAAGGAAATCTCGCGCCAGTACTTCGCCGAGGGCGTGTCGCCCAGCCAGGCGCGCATCAACGACGTGATCCGCGAAGGCCAGGAACTGCTGGTGCAGGTCGAGAAGGAAGAGCGCGGCAATAAGGGCGCGGCGCTGACCACCTTCATCAGCCTGGCGGGCCGCTACGTGGTGCTGATGCCCAACAACCCGCGCGGCGGCGGCGTGTCGCGCCGCATCGAGGGCGAGGACCGCACCGAACTCAAGGAGGCGATGGACCAGCTCGAGTACCCCAAGGGCATGAGCATCATCGCCCGCACGGCGGGCATCGGCCGCAGCGCGCCTGAATTGCAGTGGGACCTGAACTACCTGCTCAAGCTCTGGAGCGCAATCGACGGCGCGGCCAAGGCGGGCAAGGGCGCGTTCCTGATCTACCAGGAGTCGAGCCTGGTGATCCGCGCCATCCGCGACTACTTCAACAACGACATCGGTGACATCCTGATCGACACGGACGACATCTACGAGCAGGCGCAGCAGTTCATGGCACACGTCATGCCCGAGCACGCCGCCCGCGTGAAGCGCTACCGTGACGACGCGCCGCTGTTCAGCCGCTTCCAGATCGAGCACCAGATCGAATCGGCCTACGCCCGCGTGGTCAACCTGCCCTCGGGCGGCGCCATCGTCATCGACCACACCGAGGCGCTGGTCTCCATCGACGTGAACTCGGCCCGCGCCATCAAGGGCGGCGACATCGAGGAAACCGCCACGCGCACCAACCTCGAAGCCGCCGACGAAGTGGCGCGCCAGATGCGCCTGCGCGACCTGGGCGGCCTGGTGGTGATCGACTTCATCGACATGGAGGAGAGCAAGAACCGCCGCGAAGTGGAAAACCGCCTGCGCGACGCGCTGCGCCACGACCGCGCGCGCGTGCAGTTCGGCACCATCAGCAAGTTCGGCCTGATGGAGATGAGCCGCCAGCGCCTGAAGCCCGCCCTGAGTGAAGGCGCGCACATCAACTGCCCGCGCTGCGGCGGCTCGGGCCACATCCGCGACACGGAATCGAGCGCGCTGCAGATCCTGCGCATCATCCAGGAGGAGTCCATGAAGGACAACACCGCCGCCGTGCACTGCCAGGTGCCGGTGGAGGTGGCGAGCTTCCTGCTCAACGAAAAGCGCACCGAGATCGCCAAGATCGAACTCAAGCAGCGCGTGAGCGTGCTGATGGTGCCCAACAAGTCGCTCGAAACGCCGCACTACAAGCTGGAACGCCTGAAGCACGACGACCCGCGCCTGGACCACCTGGACGCCAGCTACACCCTGGCCGAGGAAGTGGAAGACCCCACCACGGTCACGCGCCGCTCGCAGGAGCCGACCAACAAGCAGACGCCCGTCATCAAGGGCGTGCTGCCCGACGCGCCCGCCCCCGTGGCTGAGCCGCGCCCCGAGCGCCCGGCCCCCGCCCAGCCCGCCGCAGCGGCGCCCGCTCCGGCTCCGGCCCCCGCGCCGCAGGAGATGGGCTTCCTGGCCTGGCTCAAGAGCCTGTTCTTCGGCCCCGCGCCCGCACCGGCCCCCGCTCCCGTCGCCGCGCCTGCGCCCGCCCCCGCCGCGGAAGGCCGCCGCGATGGCCGCAACGGCAGCGGCAGCCGCCGCAACAACGGCGAGCGCGGCGACCGCAAGCGCGGCGAACGCAACGCCGACGGCAGCCGCCCCCCGCGCGACAGCCAGCGTGACGGCAACCGCGATGCCAGCCGCCCCCGCCGCGACGCCGAGCAGCGCGCGCCCGAAGCCGAAGGCGGCGCCACGGCGCAGGCCGCCGAGGCCCCGCGCGGCAACGGCGAACGCCAGCGCCGTGACCGCAACGGCGAACGCGGCGAGCGCCGCGAGCGCGCTCCGCGCCCTGAAACCGCCGCGCCGGAGGCCGTGCAAGAGGCCCAGCCCTTGCTCGATACCGCACCGGTGACCGGGCAGACCGCCCCCGAAGCCGCCGCGTCCGAAGAGCGCCGCGAACGCCGCTCGCGCGACCGCTATGGCCGCGACCGCCGCGAGCGCGGAGAGCGCGCCGAACGCGCCCCGCGTGACGAAGCTCCGGTGGAAGCCGCCGCAACGCCCGCCGAAGCGCCGGTGACAGAAGCCGCCCCCGCCAGCGACGAGCCGCCGCGCCGCAGCTACTTCAGCGCCGCGCCGGCGCCCGCAGCCGAAGCGCCTGTTGAAGCGTCCGTCGAAGCACCCGTCGCCGAGGCCCCCGTGGCGGAAGCCGCTCCCGCAGCACCGCAGCCCGTGGTAGCCCCTGCGCCCGCGCCCGTGGCCGAACCCGCTCCGGCCGCAGCGCCCGCCGAGGCCGCCGGTATGCCCAAGGTGCAAGCCTTCGCCCTGCCCCTGTCCGACCTGCAGCAGATCGCCAACAGTTCGGGCCTGGAATGGGTGAATTCCGACGCCGATAAGGTTGCCGCCGTGCAGGCCGCCATCGCCGCCGAGCCGCGCCCCATCCACGTGCCGCGCGAGCGGCCCCCAGTGGTGGCGCTTCATGAGGGCCCGCTGGTGCTGGTGGAAACCCGCCGCGACCTGGCCGACCTGAAGCTCCCGTTCGAGCAAGAGCCCCTGCAACGGTAAATGCTGTTCCTGCTCTCGCCCGCCAAGTCGCTGGACTACGAGACGCCGCTGCCCGAGGGCCTGCCGCACACGCAGGCCCATTTCGGGGCCGAGACGGCGGCGTTGATCGGCGTGCTGCGGCAGCAGTCCGTGCGCGACGTCGCCTCGCTCATGGACCTGAGCGACGCGCTGGCCGAGCTCAACGTGGCGCGCTACGCCGCCTGGCGCCCGCGCGCCACGGCGCACAACGCGCGGCAGGCCGTCATGGCCTTCAATGGCGACGTGTACGACGGCCTGCAGGCGCGCAGCCTCACAGCCGACGACCTCGCCTGGGCGCAGCGGCACCTGGCCATCCTGAGCGGCCTGTACGGCGTGCTGCGTCCGCTCGACCGGATGCAGCCCTACCGGCTGGAAATGGGCACGCGCCTCGCCACCGATCGAGGCGCGACGCTCTACCAGTTCTGGGGCGACCGCATCGCGCAGCACCTGAACCAGCGGCTGCGCGGGACGGACAAGGTCGTCGTCAACCTCGCCTCGCAGGAATACTTCAAGTCCGTCGATCAGCGCACGCTCAAGGCCCGCGTGATCGAATGCGTGTTCGAGGATGAAAAGAACGGCGACTACAAGATCATCAGCTTCTTCGCCAAGCGCGCGCGCGGTCTGATGGCGCGCTACGCCATCCAGCACCGCCTGACCGAGCCGCAACAGCTCGAAGGCTTCGACCTCGACGGCTACGCCTTCGCGCCCGCCGTGTCCGAAGCCGACCGCCTCGTCTTCCGCCGCAAAGGAGTTGCATGACCCAGACCATCACCCCCGAACTGCGCCGCTGGATCATCGAACAGGCCGAAGCCGGCCACGCCGCGCCCACCGTGCTCAAAAGCATGACCGATGCGGGCTGGGACGAGGACGTGGCCATCGATGCGCTGGAGGCCACGCTGCGCGAACACCTGAACGAAGTCGCCGTGCGCCAGGGCCTGCCCGAGGCCGTGCCCGTGCCCGGCCCTGCCCTGCACGACTCGCCCGTGCGCATCGACGTGGGCGACCGCCAGGTGCAGGTGCTGATGGCCATGGCCGCGCCACGCATCATCGTCTTCAGCAACCTGCTCTCGCCCGAGGAATGCGACGCGCTGATCGACGCCGCCCGCCCGCGCATGGCGCGCTCGCTCACCGTGGCCACGCGCACCGGCGGCGAGGAGGTGAACGACGACCGCACCAGCAACGGCATGTTCTTCCAGCGCGGCGAAAACGAGGTGGTGCGCAAGCTGGAGGCGCGCATCGCCCGCCTGCTGGACTGGCCCGAGGAAAACGGCGAGGGCCTGCAGGTGCTGCACTACCGCCCCGGCGCGGAGTACAAGCCGCACTACGACTACTTCGACCCCAAGGAGCCCGGCACGCCCACCATCCTCAAGCGCGGCGGCCAGCGCGTGGGCACCCTGCTGGTCTACCTGAACGAGCCGGAAAACGGCGGCGGCACCACCTTCCCCGACGTGCACCTGGAAGTGGCCCCGCGCCGCGGCAACGCGGTCTTTTTCAGCTACGAGCGGCCCCACCCCAGCACGCGCACCCTGCACGGCGGCGCGCCCGTGATCGCGGGCGAGAAGTGGATCGCCACCAAATGGCTGCGCGAACGCAGGTTTGAATGAAATCGGCCGCCAGCGCTTATGCAGCAAGCGCTGGTAGCTATCAAATTGAGAGTCCATGAACCACACGCCTGAACAGTCCCAGCTGGGCAAGGCCTCGGCCTACGTCGACCAGTACGACGCCTCGTTGCTCTTCCCCCTTCCTCGGCAGGCCAAACGCGACGAGATCGGCGTCACGGGCGCGCTGCCCTTCTTCGGCGCGGATCTGTGGACGGCGTTCGAGGTCTCGTGGCTCAACCCGCGCGGCAAGCCGCAGGTGGCGATCGCGCACATCACCATCCCGTGCGAGACGCGCAACATCATCGAGAGCAAGTCGTTCAAGCTGTACTTCAACAGCTTTAACAACACGCGCTTCGCCGACGTTGCCGAGGTGCAGGCGCGCATTCGCGCCGACGTGTCCGAGGCCGTGTGGCGCGGCGCTGCCGGCCAGTCCACCGTGGGCGTGAAGCTCCTGTCCCCCGAACAGTTCGACGCCGAGCCCGTGCACGAACTCAGCGGCCTGAACCTCGACCGCCTGGACGTGGAATGCACGCGCTACCAGCCCGCGCCCGACCTGCTCACGGCGGCGTTCGACGAGCCCCCGGTGACCGAAACGCTCACCAGCCGCCTGCTCAAGAGCAACTGCCTGGTGACCGGCCAGCCCGACTGGGGCAGCGTGCAGATCAGCTACGGCGGCCCGCAGATCGACCAGGCCGGCCTGCTGCAGTACCTGGTGAGCTTCCGCAACCACAACGAATTCCACGAGCAGTGCGTGGAGCGCATCTTCGTGGACGTCATGGCGCGCTGCCGCCCCACCCGGCTCACCGTGTACGCGCGCTACACGCGGCGCGGCGGGCTGGACATCAACCCGCTGCGCACCAGCCACCCGCAGCAGCTGCCGCCCAACGTGCGCACGGCGCGGCAGTAGCCGCGCAGGGTGGCGTGCACAGCGGGTTAGGATGCGCCCGCCATGCAGCAGACCGCCACCGCATTCACCCGCCATTACCGCGTCCAGTGGCTGCTGGTGGTGCTGGCGCTCGTGGCGCTGGGCGTCGCGGTGGCGCTGCTGGCGGCCTACGAGCGCCAGCGCACCCTGCGGCGCGAGGGCGACCTGATGATGCTGCAGGCCCGGATGATCGACGAGAACCTCGGCCAGCAGCTCGCGGGCATGGCCGCCGCGCTGGACAGCGTGCGCGAGAAGCTGCCGTCCGCGCCGGCCAGCCGGCTGCCGCAGGTCTCGGAGCGCCTCAAGGCGCTCACCGACGCCATGCCCGGCGTGCGCACCATGCTCGTGACCGACGCGCAGGGCACCATCCGCGCGTCCAACTGGCCCGACGTGATCGGCAGGGACGTGCGCCAGCGCGCCTACTTCCAGACGGCCCGCGCCCAGCCCGCGCTCGACCGGCTCTACGTCTCCGAGCCGTTCGAGACCCTGCTCAACGTGTATTCGCTCAACGTCGTCAAGATCTGGACCGACGAGCAGGGCCGCTTCGCGGGCATCATCTCGGCCACGCTCGACCCGGCGTACTTCCAGGTGCTGCTGCACTCGGTGCTGTACGCGCCGGACATGCGCTCCACCGTGATCCACGGCGGCGGCATGGCCTTCATCACCATTCCGGCCGGTAACCCCATCGCGGGCGTCAACCTGCGCGTGCCGGGCTCGTTCTTCACCCGGCACCTCGACGGCGGGCAGCAGGCCAGCCTGCTGCGCGGCCGCACCCGGTTCTCGGGCGAGGAGCGCATGGCCGCCTACCGCACCGTGCAGCCCGAGGCGCTGCACATGGACCGGCCCCTGGTGCTGTCCGTCAGCCGCGCCGTCGACGCCGTGCTGGCCCCCTGGCGCACGCTGGCCTGGCTGTACGGCCTGGCCTACCTGGCCGTGGCGCTGGTGACCTGCGCCAGCACGCTGCTGCTGCAGCGCAAGCAAAGGGAGCTGGTGCGGCTCTCGCTGCGGCGCGAGCGCGAGTCGCGCGAATACGCCGAAAAGATCGACCTGGCGCTCGCGGGGGCCGACCTGGGCCTGTGGGAGCTGGACCTGGCCACCGGACGGCGCACCGTGAACGCGCGCGCCCAGCACATGCTCGGCCTGGCGCCCGACGCCGCCGCCGAGGCGCTGCCCGCCTGGACCGAGCGCATCCACCCGGACGACCGCGACGCCTTCAACGCCATCCTGGCCAGCAACGCCCCTTTCGCCATCGACTACCGGGCCCGGCACGAGGACGGGCAATGGGTCTGGCTCCACAGCCGTGGCAAGCCCGCCCGCTGGGACGACAGCGGCGCGCCGCAGCGCCTGATCGGCACCTACCTCGACATCACCCAGCGCAAGGACGCCGAGGAGCGGGTCGCCGCGCTGGCCTTCCACGACCCGCTGACCCGCCTGCCCAACCGGCGGCTACTGCAGGACCGGCTGGAGCAGGTACAGCGCGTCAGCGCCCGCGCGCGCACGCTGGCGGCGCTGCTGTTCCTCGACCTGGACCGCTTCAAATCGGTCAACGACACGCTGGGCCACGGCGCGGGCGACCAGCTGCTGCTGCAGGTGGCGCAGCGTCTGCAGGCCTGCGTACGGCACAGCGACACCGTGGCGCGCTTGGGCGGCGACGAATTCGTGCTGCTGGTCCACCCGCTGGGCGACACGCCGCGGCAGGCCGCGGCCCACGCGCAGACCATCGCCCATGGCGTGCTCGCGGCCCTGCAAGAGCCCGTCCTGCTGGGCGGCAGGGCGCACACGGTGACCATGAGCATCGGCGTGGCGCTGTTCTGCGGCACGGAGGAATCCACCGAACAGCTGTTCAAGCGGGCCGACCAGGCCATGTACCAGGCCAAGGCGGCGGGCCGCAACCAGGCGCACGTGGACGACAACGTCCACGCTGCGCAGGCCCGGCCGGCCCGGTAGCTGCCCTGCGCCATTTGGCGGCAAGGCGACAGACACGCACGCCGTTTCCGGGTCAAATCGCGGCCCATGCCCCTCCCCCCTCCCGTCCCCCTCACGGGCCGCGCCGTGCGGCTATGGCTGCTGGCCCTGCTCGCCGGCGTACTGGCGGCGGGCGCGACGGCGGCGTTCCGCGCGCTGGCGCACGGCATCGAATGGCTGGCCACCGGGCACTGGGGCAGCTTCGTGGCCGCCGCGCGCGGCATACCGCCCTGGCAGCGCGTGCTGGTGGGGGGCGTGGGCGGCCTGCTGGCGGGGCTGGCGCTGCACTGGGGCATGGCCTGGGCGCGGCGCGGCCCGAAGGGCGACAAGAACCTGGACTACCTCGACGCCGCCCGCCAGGGCCGCGTGGACTTGAACGACCGCACGACGCTGGTGCGCAGCGTGTCCTCGCTGTTCTCGGTGGGCACGGGGGCCTCCATCGGCCGCGAGGGCCCCATGGTGCAGCTGGCCGCCTGGTTTGCCGCGCTGCTGGCGCAGCGCGTGCCGCACCTGTCGGACGACGAGCGCAAGGCGCTGCTGATCTGCGGCATTGCCTCCGGCATCGGCGCGGCCTACCACGCGCCGGTGGCGGGCGTGGTCTTCGTGCTGGAGCTGGCGCTGGGCTTCATCGCGCGCTCGGCCCTGGCCCCGGTGCTGATCGCCTCGGCCACGGCCAACGCGCTCATGTACTGGCTGGTGGAGCCCGACCGCGCCGCGCTGTACTCCACCGCCGACCTGCCGCTGTCGCCCACCACCCTGGGCGTGGCCCTGGTGGCGGGTCTGGTGTTCGGGGCCACGGGCTGGGCCCTGCTCAACCTGCTGGAGCGCAGCCGCACGCTGTTCAGCCGCTGGGTGCCCGCCGTGCCGCTGCGCCTGGCGCTGGGCGGGGTGCTGGTCGGCCTGCTGGCCGGGCCGGCGCCCGAGGTCTGGGGCAATGGCTACAGCGTGGTGCAGCGGGTGCTGCTGGGCGGCTACCTCTGGCAGACCCTGGCGCTGCTGCTGCTCGCCAAGGTGGCGGCCACCGCCATCAGTTCGGGCAGCGGGGCGATTGGCGGCGTGTTCACCCCGTCGCTGCTGGTGGGGGCCGTGGCGGGCAGCCTGCTGGCGCAGTGGGCGGTGTACGTGCTGCCCGTGGCCTGGGTGGGCGACCCGCGCATCCTGGCCGTGATCGGCATGGCCGCCGTGCTGGCCGCCGTGACCCACGCGCCGCTGATGTCCATCGTGATGGTGATGGAGATGACCAACCAGTTCCAGCTCACCCTGCCCGCCATGCTGGCCTGCGGCGTGGCGTATGCGGTGAGCACGCGGTTCGGGGTCAAGCCTCTTTATGGCAACCCCATTGAGGGGCGGAGCTGAGTCTTTTTGGCCTTTTCCCTTGTGGGGCGTGCGCTGGCAGCTATCTTTTTTGCAGTGGCTGTGAAGTTGCTTCCCGAGAAACCCAAAAAGACAGCACTCAGAACAGCGACCCGGTATACGGCTCCCTGGCCAGCAAAGCCTCATCCCCCACCTTCACCAACGCCCCCACCCGCACCCCCAACAACCGCAGCTTCTTGCCCAGCGGCACCCGCTTGAGGCACAACCCCGCCGCGCGGCGAATGGCGGCGGCGTCCTGCGTAGGTTCAGCCAGGGTGTGGTCGCGCGTGGCGGTCTTGAAATCGTCGTAGCGCAGCTTGATGCCGATGGTCCGCCCCACATAGCCTTTGCGCTGCAAATCCTCGGCCACGCGCACGCACAGGTCGGTGAAGATCTGGCCGAGCTCGGCCCGGTCCTGCACCGCGTGCAGGTCGCGCGCGAAGGTGGTTTCGCGGCTCATGGAGACGGGCTCGCTCTCGGTCACCACCGGGCGCTCGTCGCGGCCCCAGGCGGCATCGTGCAGCCATGCGCCGTAGCTGCGGCCAAAGTGCTGCACCAGCCAGGCGCGGTCGCGCGCTGCCAGCTCGCCAATGGTGCGGATGCCCTGCTCCTGCAGCCGGGCATCGGCCTTGGGACCGATGCCGTTGATCTTGCGGCAGGGCAGCGGCCAGATCAGCGGCTGCAAATCCACCTCGTGCACGATGGAAATGCCGCGCGGCTTGTTGAATTCGCTCGCCATCTTGGCGATGAGCTTGTTGGGCGCCACGCCGATGGAGCAGGTCAGCCCCGTGGCGTCGAGAATGCCCTGCTGCAGCCGCCGCGCCAGCACGCGCCCGCCCTCGTCCTGCCCGCCGGGCACGTCGGTGAAGTCGATGTAGACCTCGTCCACGCCCCGGTCTTCCATGCAGGGCGTGATGCCCAGGATGACCTCCTTGAACCGGCGCGAGTAGCGGCGGTATTCGGCGAAGTCCACGGGCAGCAGGATGGCGTCGGGGCACAGGCGCGCGGCCTTCATCAGCCCCATGGCCGAGCCCACGCCGAACGCGCGCGCCGCGTAGGTGGCGGTGGTGGCCACGCCCCGGCCCCGGTAGCCGGACAGACGCGCGAAGGCGTCCACCGGAATCTCCGCCGTGGCATGGCCCGCCGCGCGCAGCGCCTCGGCGCGCGAGGGCTGGCGCGCGCCGATCACCACCGGCAGGCCCTGCAACTGCGGATAGCGCAGCAGTTCCACGGAGGCGTAGAACGCATCCATGTCGAGGTGGGCTATCCGGCGTACAGGCATAGGCGCATGATCTTGCCCCATGAAAGCCCTTGCCCTGATCGCGCTGGTGGCCGCGTGCCACGCCACCGCCGCCCCCACGCCCGCCGCCTGCCCCGAGGGGCTGCCCGCCGGCGCCCGCTGCTACACCGGCCAGGACAGCGCCGGCGCGTTCTACTGGATGGCCCTGCCGCCCCAGTGGCAGCCCGCCACCGGCGTGCTGGTCATGCACGCGCACGGCGGCCCCGAACTGGGCAAGCCGCGCCCGTCGCGCACCGAGGAGGACTTGAAACGCTGGTCCGTCATGGTGCGCGCGGGCTACGCCTGGGCCGGCTCCACCTACCGGCGCGGCGGCTACGGCGTGACCATGGCGGGCGAGGACACGGAACGCCTGCGCAAGCTCTTCGTGCACACCTTCGGCCCGCCGCGCCGCACCATCCTGCACGGGCAGAGCTACGGCGGCGGCGTGGCCTCCAAGATGGCCGAGCGCTACGGCCCCGCCTCCTACGACGGCGTGCTGCTGACCAGCGGCGTGCTGGGCGGCGGCAACAACGCCTATGGCTTCCGGCTCGACCTGCGCGTGGTCTACCAGGCCGTGTGCCACAACCACCCCAGGCCCGACGAGCCGCAATACCCGCTGTGGATGGGCCTGCCCGCCGGCGACAAGCTCACGCGCGCCGAACTCGCCGAGCGCGTGCGCGAATGCACCGGCCTGGGCCTGCCCGCCGCGCAGCGCACGCCCGCGCAGGCGGCGCGGCTGAAGACCATCCTGGACGTGGTGCGCATTCCCGAGCGCTCACTGCCCGGCCACCTGGGCTGGGCCACGTGGCTGTTCCGCGACCTGACGCAGGAGCGGCTGGGCGGGCGCAACCCCTTCGGCAACGCGCAGGTGCGCTACACCGGCAGCGCGGACGACGACGCCCTGAACGCCCAGGTGCAGCGCTACACCGCCGACCCGCAGGCCGTGGGCGCGCTGGCCGCCGACAGTATGCCCAGCGGCCGCCTGCGCCTGCCCGTGCTCACGCTGCACGCCATCCACGACCCCACGGCCTTCGTCGAACTGGAGAGCGCCTACCGCCAGATCGTCGAGTCGGCGGGCACATCGCCATGGCTGGTGCAGACCTTCAGCGACGAGGCGCAGCACAGCTACCTGAGCGACGCCGAATACCCCGCGCTGATGGCCGAACTATTGGACTGGATAGACCACGGCACCCGGCCCACGCCCGCCAGCGTGGCGCGGCGCTGCGCTGGCCTGGAGGCCGAGTTCGGCCAGGGCTGCCACTTCCAGCCGGAATACCAGCCGCCGCCATTGGGCAGCCGGGTGCCGCTGGCGGGGCGTTAATCGCGGTAAGCCGCGAACTTCGACGTTTTGCCGATGCCCGGATTGAAGCAGTTGCACGGGTCGAGTTGCCGGTAGAACGCCGCCAATTGCGGCTTGGCCTCGTACAGATGCCCGACATTGTGCTCGGCGGGATACTCGGCGCCGCGCTGGTCGAGCAGCCCCAGCATCTCGTGCTCCAGCGCCATGCAGTCGTTGCCCTTGGCGACGATGTAGTCCTGGTGGAACACGTGGCACAGGAAATGCCCGTAGTACAGCTTGCGCAGGATGGGCCGCTCGACCTGTGGCGGCAGCCGCTCGAACCAGTCGTGGTCGTTGCGCCGCAGCGCGATGTCGAGCGCGACGATGTCCTCGACCTCCCTGTGGTGCACCGCGCGGTAGCGCACGGCGGCGCTGGCCGCCGCGAAGCGGTGCAGGAAGGCTTTGCGCCCCTCCTCGTCGGTGCATTCGAAGTACCCGCCGCCGCCCTGCTCAAAGCGTTGGGCCAGGAATACCCGCGCTTCCTCCACGCCCTGCGCGGGGACTTTCAGCATCAGGTGGTGCTCGTACAGGTCGCGGTAGGCCACCAGGCGCGCGGGCAGATGCTCCGGCAGGCAACGGCTGAACCATTGCAGCACGCGGTCGCTCAGGTGCTTGGGCAGGAAGCCCAGGCGCTCGAACCATGCATCGCAGCGCGTCTTCAGGCTGAAGAACAGCGGCAGCCGGTCGGTGCCCAGCTTGTCGATGATGACGAACAGGTCCTTGCCGTATTGGCGCGCGATGTCGAATGCATCGCAGTGCAGGTATTCGCCCGCGATGGGCAGGTGTGTGAAACGGGCGAGCGCATGGCGCCGGATGTCGGTGAGCACGCTGGTGTCGTTGGTGCCGATGTAGAACACCGTCGCGCCGGCCTCGGCGGCAAACGTATCGAGGCGCACCGCGAACGTCATCACCTTGCCCGCCGAGCCGGATGCCTCGAACAGCCGCCGCGGGTCGGCGTTGAAGCGCGCGGGCGTGGGCGCATCGACGTCGCGGACGTGGTTGGCGTAGTCGTGGTCCGAGGCCGCTCCGCCCTCGCGCACGTCGGCCTCGGTGAACGTTCCGCTCTCTATGCGCGACAGCACTTCCTCGGGCGTGCCGCCCAGTGCTATGCCCAGGTGGTTCACCAGGCGCGGCGTGCCCGCGGCATCCACGGCGGCGAACAGCGCCATCTCGGTATAGGCCGGCCCCCGGTGCACGAGCGAGCCACCCGAGTTGTTGCTGATGCCGCCCAGCACCGAGGCGCCGATGCACGACGAGCCGATGACCGAATGCGGCTCGCGCCCCAGGGGCTTGAGGGTGCGCTCCAGCTGGTCCAGCGTGGTGCCGCCGATGCAGACCACCTGCCGCCCGCCGCCGATCAGGTGGATGCGCCGGATGCGCGTGGTGCTGACGATGACCACGTCGCGGTCGTAGCCGTCGCCATCGGGCGTCGAGCCGCCGGTGAGGCCGGTATTCGATGCCTGCGTGATGACGATCACGCGCGCCGCCAGGCAGGCAGCCAGCACCCGCCATTGCTCGACCAGCGTGCCGGGGCGCACCACCGCCAGCACGCGGCCGGAGCCGAAGCGGTAGCCCGTGCGGTAGCGGCGCGTGGGCGCATCGCCGGTCAGCACGTGGCGCGCGCCGACGATGCCGCCGAGCGCGGCGATCAGGCCGCCGGACATCAGGCCCGCCCCGGCTGGGCGCGCTGCGCCAGCACTAGCGCCGCGCCCGCCACCAGGGCCGCCGCCACGACGAGCAGGCCGGCGTTGGTGCTGTGCGTCACCTCCTTCATCCAGCCGATGATGGATGGGCTGACGAAGCCCGCCAGATTGCCAATGGAGTTGATGAGCGCAATGCCCGCCGCCGCCGCCGCGCCGGTCAACAGGGCGCTGGGGTAGGTCCAGAAGACCGGCATCATCGACAGAATGCCCGCCGTGCCCAGCGACAGCGTGACCAGGGCCAGCGCCACGCTGCCTGCGTGGAGCGTGCTGGCGTAAAAGCCTGCGGCGGCGGCCAGTGCGGCCAGCGCCAGGTGCCAGCGGCGCTCGTTGCTGCGGTCCGAACTGCGCGCGACCAGGATCATGGACACGATGCCCACCGCATAAGGCACGGCCGTCAGCAGGCCCACCTCCAGCACGCCCTTCACGCCCGCGGTGGCGATCAGCGTGGGCAGGTAGAAGCTCACGCCGTACAGGCCCATCATGCAGCAGAAGTAGATGGCGGCCAGCCACCACACCCGGCCATTCGAGACCACGCCCTTGAGCGAATGGTCCGCGCCTGCGGGCTCATCGCGGGCGATGTTGTCTTCCAGCAACTGCTTTTCGCGCTCGTCGAGCCACGCGGCGGAGCGGATGCCATTGGGCAGCAGGAACAGCGTGGCAATGCCCAGCACCAGCGACGGAGCGGCCTCCAGCAAAAAGAGCCACTGCCAGTTCGCCAACCCGTGTACGCCGTTGAAGGCTTGCATGATCCAGCCCGACAGCGGGCCGCCGAACACGCCCGCCACCGGGATGCCGATCATGAACAGCGCGTTCATCCGCCCCCGGCGCGCGGCGGGGAACCAGTAGGTCAGGTACAGCACGATGCCCGGAAAGAACCCCGCCTCGGCCAGGCCGAGCAGGAAGCGCAGCGTGTAGAACATGGCCGGCGTCTTCACGAACATCGACGCCGCCGAGATCAGCGCCCAGGTCACCATGATGCGGGCGATCCAGACGCGCGCGCCCAGCCGGTGCATGAGGATGTTGCTCGGCACCTCGAACAGGAAATAGCCGATGAAGAAAATGCCCGCGCCCAGCCCGTACACGGCCTCGCTGAAGTGCAGGTCGTTCAGCATCTGCAATTTGGCGAAGCCCACGTTGACGCGGTCCAGGTACGCCGCGACGTAGCAGATGAAAAGAAAGGGCAGCAGGCGCCAGGTCACTTTCGCGTAGGTCGCGTTCTCGAACGTGGCACTGGCGGGCGGAATGGGCGCGGCGGCCCCCCTCGGGGTGGATGAATGGGTCACGGACAGTCTCCAAGTGGTTTTGTTGGCGCGCATTGTTGAGCGCCCACCAGGGACTGTCGATAGGCCTGGAGGCTGGCCCGACCAGTTTTCGGTCAGGGGCCCAGCGCCTCCCGCACCAGGCGCTGCTCCTGCGCCTCGATCTCGCGCAGGCAGGCCATCGTGCCGTCGATGTGCGCGCTCGCGAGCTTGCGCGCCTGCTCGGACTGTCGGCCAATCACGGCCTGGTAGAGCCGGGCGTGCTGCTGGTCGATCACGCGCTTTTCCGCCTCGCGGTGGTAGAGGTTGTTGACGGACGCGAAGACCGAACTCAGCAGCAGGTCGTTGATGGAACTCAGCGTGTGCACCAGCACCGGGTTGTGCGATGCCTCGCAGATCGCCAAGTGGAAGGCATAGTCCAGCCGCGCGTGGGTCGATGCGTCGGCGCGGCCCGCATTGGCCGCCGCCATGTCCTCGTAGCGGCGCGTGATCAGCGCGAAATCCGCCTGCGTGCCGCGCAGCGCGGCCAGGCGCGCAGACTCGGACTCCAGCATCTCGCGCACCTCGAAGATGTCGTAGAGGGTGCGGGGCTGCGAGCCCAGCAGGTGCAGCATCGGCGAGATCGCGGGCCGCCCCGTGAGCGTGGCGACGAACGAGCCGCTGCCCTGCGCCGTGTCGATGATGCCGCGCGTGCGCAGCACCTTGAGCCCCTCCCGCACGGCGGAGCGCGAGACATCCAGCCGGGCAGACAGGCCGCGCTCGGACGGCAGCGCCTGCCCCGGCTTCAGCACGCCCTCGACGATCAGGCGCTCGATGCGTTCAGCCACCACATCGGCGATTTGCGGCCCGCGCTCCCGGTTGTCCTCGTGCATGGCGCACCTCCACTGGTCAGACCACTTTCAAGCAGACCCGGAATGGTCACCCATTCCATACCACCAGCCCCGACCACGCCGTCGCCAGCACCACGACGCCGAACGCAATCCGGTACCACGCGAACGGCACGAAGCTGTGCGTGCCGATGTAGCGCAGCAGCCAGCGCACGCACAGCCACGCGCTGATGAACGAGAACACCAGCCCCACGGCGAACAGCGGCAGGTCGGCCGCCGAGAGCAGCGCGCGCTCCTTGTACAGCGAATACACGCCCGCGCCGACCAGCGTGGGCATGGCCAGGAAGAACGAGAAATCGGTCGCCGCGCGGCGCGACAGCCCCAGCAACATGCCGCCGATGATGGTGGCGCCCGAGCGGCTGGTGCCCGGAATCATGCCCAGGCACTGCACCAGCCCGACCTTGAGCGCGTCCCAGGCCGTCATCTCGTCCACCGTCTGGATGCGCGGCGTCACCCGGCGCCGCTCGGCCCACAGGATGATGAAGGCCCCCACGATGAAGGCGCCCGCCACTACCTGCGGCGTGAACAGGTGCGCCTTGATGGTCTTGTAGGCCAGCAGGCCCACCACCATCGCGGGCAGGAAGCCGATGACCACGTTGAGCGCGAAGCGCCGTGCCTGCCGCTGGCTGGGCAGCGCCACCAGCGTGTCGCGGATCTTCTGCCAATAGACCAGGATGACGGCCAGGATGGCCCCGGTCTGGATGGCGATCTCGAACACGTGGGCGCGCGCGTCGTCGAAGCCGAGCAGCGCGCCGGTCAGGATGAGGTGCCCGGTCGAGGAGATGGGCAGGAATTCGGTCAGCCCTTCGACCACGCCCATGATGGCGGCCTTGAGCAGCAGGATGGAGTCCACTTTGGTGTCTATGGAATAGCAGAGAAGGCGGGATTATCCGCCCGCCCCTGCCCGCATTCCGCGCCGGCCGGGCGGCGTTTCACGCCGCGTCGCGGCAGTTCGTCGCACGGCGCTCGCGCGGCGGGCGGGCGCTGGGCACAGTGCGGGCATCCGCACACGAAAGCCCGCCATGTCCACCGCCCTGCTGACACCCCTCATCGCCATCCACGCCAGCGCCGCGCTGGCCGCCACCGTGATCGGCCCCGTGGCGCTCTGGGCGCGCCGCAGCGGCGCGCAGCGCCCGCGCCTGCACCGCGCGGCGGGCTATGCCTGGGTCACGCTGATGGTGGTGGCGGCCATCTCCGCCCTGTTCATCCACGGCACCCGGGGTCCGCGCTGGGCGGGCTTCGGCCTCGTCCACCTGCTGATCCCGGTCACGCTGGGCATGTTGTTCCTGGCGTTCCGCTACCTGCTGCGCGGCAACGTCGCGGGCCACCGCAAGACCATGCGCATCCTGTACGTGAGCGCCTGCGTGGTCGCGGGCTTCTTCACGCTGCTGCCCGACCGTCTGCTGGGGCACGCGCTGTGGGGCCAGCTCGGCCTGCTCTGACCCTTTTTTCTCCATACCCCTGGAAAGACCTCCCCATGCTGCTCCAACTCCTCATCCACCAGCCCCAGGCCATCGTCCAGATCGTGCGGCAGACGCCCGCCTGGGTCTGGGGCCTGCTCGCCGCCCTGCTGTGGCTGGGCGCCAGCCAGTTGTCCGCACGCACGGCCAGCCTGGCGCGCGTCATGGCCATGCCGCTGGCGATGGCGGCTTTCTCCGCCTACAGCCTGGCGTCCGCCTTCGGCGGCGCGGGCCAGCCGGGCCTGACGCTGGCCGCCTGGGTGGCCGCCGCCGCGACGACCGCCGCGCTGGCCCTGCGGCTGCGGCCCCTGCCGCCGGCCGGCACGCGCTACGAATCCGGGGCGCGCCGCTTTCACCTGCCGGGCAGCGCCCTGCCGCTGGCGCTGATCCTGGGCATCTTCCTGACCAAGTACCTCGTCGGCGTGGAACTGGCCCTGCAGCCCGCGCTGGCGCGCGACAGCGGCTTCGTGCTGCAGATCGCGCCGCTGTACGGCGTCTTCAACGGCCTGTTCGCCGCCCGCTCGCTGCGGCTGTGGCGGCTGGCGCGGCGCCCTGCCCTGGCGGCCGCCTGAATCCCCCTTTTTCGCAAGGAGCACACCATGCACACCACCCCCCACTCCCCCGAAGACCTGGAGCGCCTGGCCCGCCGCCGCGCGGGCGCCAAGATGGGCTGGCTCGTCCACGCCCTGGTGTACACCTGCGTCAACGCCGGCCTGGCGCTGGCGGCCTGGCACACGGGCCGCGCCTGGCATCTGTACCCGCTGGCCGGCTGGGGCCTGGGGCTGGCGATCCACGGGCTGGCCGTGTGGCTGGGCGGCGCCGGGCTGCGCGACCGGCTGCTGCAGGCCGAGCGCGACAGGCTGCGCGGCCAGCACCGCGTTTCATGAACCAAATCGGCCTCCAGCGCTTGACTGACGAGCGCTGGCAGCTATCTATTCAATAGCACACCATGACCTACCTTGGCATCCTGCTGCTGCCCCTGGCCGCGCTCCTGTCCGCCCTGGCCGCCGCCATCGCCTGGGGCGGCCCCCGGGACATCGCCCCGCTGCCCAGCATCAACGACCCGTTCCGCGCCGTGGACTGGCGCACCCTGCCGCCCGCGCAGCGCTACACGGCACGCGACGGCACGGCGCTGGCATGGCACCGCTACCCGCCCGCCCACGCCGTGCCGGCGCCCCGCCGCGTGGTGCTGGTGCACGGCTCGTCGGCCCGGGGGCAGTCCATGCACGTGCTGGCCCAGGCCCTGGCGGCCGAGGGACACGAGGTGGCGGCACTGGACATGCGCGGCCACGGCGCATCCGGCCCGCGCGGGCAGGCGGGCTACGTCGGGCAGTTGGAGGACGACGTGGAGGACTTCGTGCGCGCCGTGCCCCACGCCGGCCCGCAGACGCTGATGGGCTTCTCGGCCGGTGGCGGCTTCGCGCTGCGCTTCGCGGGCGGCGCGCGGCAGGGGCTGTTCGACCGCTACGTGCTGCTCGCGCCCTTCCTGCACCACGACGCGCCCACCGAGCGCGGCAGCGGCGGCGGCTGGGCCTCGGTGGGCCTGCCCCGCACCGTGGCGCTGGTGCTGCTCAACCGGGCGGGCATCACGCGGTGGAACCACCTGCCCGTGGTCCGGTTCGCCCTGAACGACGTGGCGCGCACCCTGCTCACGCCCAGCTATTCGTACAACCTGATGATGAACTTCCGCCCGCACGACGACTACCGGGCCGACATCCAGGGCGCCCGCGCCCCGCTGTGCATCGTCGCCGGGCAGGACGACGAACTGTTCCACACCGACCGCTACGCCGCCCTGTTCGCCCAGGCAGGCAAGCCCGTGCCCGTGACGCTGGTGCCCGGCGTGGGCCACATCGGCCTGACGCTGGACGCCGCCGCCGTGCGCGCCGCGGCCCAGGCGGCGGATTGCAGGTTTCATGCTTAAATCAGCCTCCAACACATGATGGACAAGCGCAAGCAGCTATCTTTTATGCAGCAAACCGCCTCCCGCATCCACTGGCTCGGCCCGGCCCGCCACCTGCTGCAGGTGGCGGCCTTCTGCTGCGTGGTCGCGGTGCTGACCACCAGCATCTGGCCCCAGCACGGCTACTGGGCGCAGCTGGTCCACGCGCTGGCCATCGGGCTCACGACCTGGGGCGTGATCGAGTTCGGGCGCCTGCTCGTCCCGGCCCGGCACTGCCACCCCAACAGCGAAGGCGGCCACGGCTGGCCCAAGGGCTGGCGCGGCCTCGTGCTGACCGCCGCCGGCATCGGCGCGGGCTTTCTGGTGGGCGATCCGCTGGGAGCCTGGCTGATGGGCGAAGGGAGCTACCGCTCCGTGCGCGACAACCAGATCGGCCTCGTCATCACCATCGCGGCGGGCGCCGTCGCCAGCTTCTACTTCCACATGCGGGGCCGCGCCGCCGAACTGGAGGCCAGCCGCGCCGCCGCCGAGCGCGACACCACGGAAGCGCGCCTGATGCTGCTGCAAAGCCAGCTCGAACCGCACATGCTGTTCAACACCCTGGCCACGCTGCGCGCGCTGATCGCCGTGGACCCGCCGCGCGCCGAGGCCATGCTGGACCGCATGGTGGACTTCCTGCGCGCCACGCTCGGCGCGTCGCGCAGCACCGCGCACCCGCTCGCGCGCGAGTTCGACCGCATCGCCGACTACCTGGAACTGATGGCCATGCGCATGGGCGCGCGGCTGCGCTACACGCTCGACCTGCCCGGCGACCTGCGCGATGCGCCCGTGCCGCCGCTGCTGCTGCAGCCGCTGGTGGAAAACGCCATCCGCCACGGCCTGGAGCCCCAGGTGGAGGGCGGCGCGATCCACGTCAGCGCGCGCCGCGAGGGCCGCCTGCTGGTGCTGGAAGTGGCCGACACCGGCGCGGGCCTGCCGCACGCGCCGAACCACGGCTTTGGCCTGCAGCAGGTGCGCGAGCGCCTGCGCACCCTGCACGGCGCCCACGGCACTCTGGATTTGATAGCTGGCAGCGCTGGTGGGACAAGGGCTGTCGTGCGATTTCCCTTATAAACGGCCATGCCCACCGCCCTGATCGCCGAAGACGAACCCCTGCTCGCCGCCGCGCTCGCGCACGGACTCGCGCAGGCCTGGCCCGAGCTCGCCATCGCCGCCACCGTGGGCGACGGCCTGAGCGCCGTGCGGCAGGCGCTGGCCCTGAAGCCCGACGTGCTGTTCTTCGACATCCGTATGCCCGGGCAGAGCGGGCTGGAGGCGGCGGAAGAACTGGCCGATGCCTGGCCCGAGGGCGCGCCCTTCCCCGCCCTGGTCTTCGTCACCGCCTACGACCAGTACGCGGTGCAGGCCTTCGAGGCGCAGGCGGTGGACTACCTGCTCAAGCCCGTGCAGGCCGCGCGCCTGCAGAAAACCGTGCAAAAACTGCGTACAGCCCTTGCCAGCCAAGCGCAAGCAGCTACTGAAACCGGAGCATTCGACGCCACCCTCGCCCAGTTGCGCGCGCTGCTGGCCGCGCCGCCCTCCGCCGCGCCCCGGCTCGAAGTCATCCAGGCCAGCCAGGGCGCGCAGATCCACCTCGTGCCCGTGGCCGACGTGGTCTACGTGGAAGCCGCCGACAAATACCTGCGCGTGCTCACCGCCACGCAGGAATACCTGATCCGCACCCCGCTCAAGGAACTGCTGGCCCAGCTGGACCCGGCGCAGTTCTGGCAGGTGCACCGCGGCACCGTGGTGCGCGCCGCCAGCATCGCCACCGCCACGCGCGACGAGGCGGGCCGCCTGGCGCTGCAGCTGCGCGAGCGGCCCGAGCGCATCGCCGTCAGCCGCGTGTACGCGCACCGCTTCAAGGCCATGTAAATTGGCCGGATGCACACACTGGACTACCTCGACTTCGACTACAGCGAAGATGCCGAAGGCGTCGGCACCTGGGACGCGCTGGCCTGCGTGCCGCCCGATCGCCTGCCCGCCGTGCAGGCCGAGGCGGCGCAACTGCTGGACTGGGCGCGGCGCACGTTCCCCGGCGGCCAAGGCCCCTGCGAGGAAGGCGGCGCGTGGGACTGCGACCTGCACACCCGCGCCGAGGCCGACGGGCGCGTCACCCTGGCCCTGTCGATCAGCGGCTCGCCCGCGTTCGGCGAGGCGCTGCGCGCGGCCTTTGGCCTGTGAACGCGAATGTTACATTTGCGCCAGCCCGCCCCTCCCCCGTTTTCAGAGCCATGACGCAGCCCCCGCCCACCCCGTTCCGGTGGAGCCTCGCGGACAGGAAGCTGAGCCTGTCCATCGTGCTGGCGAGCGCCCTCATCGTCGGCGCCCTCTGGCTGTTCGCGCTGCAGCGCATCGCGTTCGAGCGCGAACAGGCCGTGACGGCGGCGCTGCGCTCCAACGCCAACCTCGCCATCGCCTATGAAGAGCAGGTGTTCCAGACCCTGAAGGCCGCAGAGCAGGTGGCCGCCTTCGTGCGCGAGGAATACCTGCGCGACGGCCCGGACATTCCCCTGCGCCGGTGGGTGGAGCGGGGCGTGATCCGCGAGGAGCGGTTCACCGTCATCAACGTGGTCAACGCGGCGGGCGGCGTCGCCGCCAGCAGCAGCACGTCGCCCCGCATCGGCACCACCAACTACGCCGACCGCCCGTTCTTCCTCGCCCAGCGCGAAGCCCGCGACGACCGCCTGTTCGTGAACCCGCCCGTGCTGGGCCGCGTTTCGGGCCTGCGGCGCATTCCCATGTCGCTGCGCATCACGCGCGCGGACGGCGGCTTTGGCGGCGTGGTCGTCATGGCGATGGACCCGGCGCGCCTGGCGGGCGCGAACCAGCGCAACGGCCTGGGCAACGCGGTGCTGCTGGAGCTGACCGGGCTGGACGGCGTGGTGCGCGCGCGCAACGCGGGCGACATCTCCAGCCTGGACGACGCGCGCGCCCTGCCCTGGTTCCAGCGCCAGCGCCAGGCCGCGCACGGCAGCTTCGTGGACGACGGCGGCACCGACGGCGGCACGGCGCGCATCATCAGCTACCGCACCCTGCAAGGCTACCCGCTGATGGTGACCGTGGGCGCCCCCCTGGCCGACACCATGGGCCCGCTGCAGCAGCGGCACGCCCGCTACCGCACCGTGGCGGGCTGCGCCACCGCCGTCCTGCTGGCCTTTGCCGCGCTGCTGCTCTGGGTGCTGGCGGACCAGCGCCGCGTGGCCCGCGCCCTGCAGGCCAGCGAGGCGCGCCTGGCGCACGACGCGCGGCACGACGCGCTGACCGGCCTGCCCAACCGCGTGCTGTTCCAGAACCGGTTCGACCAGGTGCTCGACTCCGCGCGGCGGCACGGGCGGCACGCCGCCGTGCTCTACCTGGACCTGGACGGGTTCAAGCCCGTGAACGACCGGCACGGCCACGCCACGGGCGACCTGCTGCTGCGCCAGGTGGCCCAGCGCCTGCAGGCCAGCGTGCGCGGCGAGGACACGGTGTCGCGCTTCGGCGGCGACGAGTTCGGCATCGTGCTGGCCGAGGTGGCGCAGCCGCGGGACTGCGAACAGGTGGCCGCCAAGGTGCTGGCGGCGCTGGCGCAGCCCTTCACGCTGGAAGACGGGGTCACGGCGCACATCTCCGCCAGCGTGGGCGCGGCGCTGTTCCCCGACCACGGCCACGACATGACCACCCTGGTGGCCCATGCCGACACGGCCATGTACGCCGCGAAGAACGCGGGCAAGAACCGCTTCAGCTGGGGTTAGGGATGCTCTGCATGAATCGCCGCGCCGCGTGCATCTGCGGACTCGGGCGGTCTGCGGCGTTGTAAATGCTCGCAATAGCTACGGCTATTGCTGCGCTTTACGCCTTGCAGTCCATCCCGATCCGCAGCGCACGCTTACCGCGCCGATTCATGCGGAGCATCCCAGGCCTCCCACCGCCCCGCCACGTTCTTGAGCAGCGTGGCCGTGGCGGCCAGACGGCGGTTGCGCACGCTGATGAGGCTGCTTTGCGCCGACAGCGCCGTGGCCTGGGCGCTGAGCACGTTCAGGTAGGCCACGGTGCCCGCGCGGTACTGGTTGAGCGTGACCTCCAGCGCGCGCTGCGCCGCCGCCACGGCCTCCTGCTGCACGGCCTGCTCGCGCTCCAGCGCGGCGCCGGCGACGAGGTTGTCCTCCACCTCCT
Organism: Acidovorax sp.; assembly: GCA_047601665.1. Lineage (GTDB taxonomy): Bacteria > Pseudomonadota > Gammaproteobacteria > Burkholderiales > Burkholderiaceae_C > JASGIT01. Next base: position 2,509,105 of record JASGIT010000001.1, on the reverse strand, counting down.
GCAGCGCGGTGATGACCGTCTGGCGGTAGGTGGCGGTGGCCTGGTCCTGCGCGGCGCGGGCCGACTCGACGGCCGCCGAGCGCGCCCCGCCGTCGAACAGCGAGGCCGCCAGCGCCGGGCCCACCGACCAGACCAGGTAAGGCGCCTTGAACAGGTTGGACAGCGCCGTGCTGCGGTAGCCCGCCGAGGCCGACAGCGTGAGGTCGGGGAAGTACGCCGCCTTCGCCACGCCCACCTGCGCATTGGCGGCGGCCACGCGGCGCTCGGCGGCGGCGATGTCGGGGCGGCGCTCCAGCAGGCGCGAGGGCAGCTGCGCGGGCACGGGCGGCGGCGCGGGCAGGTCGGCGGACTCCGCCAGCGGCGGCAGCGTGAAGGCGGCGGGCGGCTGGCCCACCAGGGCGGCGAGCGCGTGCTCCAGCTGGGCGCGGCTGGTTTCGGCCTCGATCAGCTGGGACTGCGCGCTCTTGTACTGCGACTCGGCCTGCGCCACGTCGGCGGACGAGGCCACGCCCGCGGCATAGCGGTTGCGCGTCATGTCCCAGCTGCGCTGGTAGGCCGCCAGGGTCTCGCGCAGCAGGCGGGTCTGCACGTCGCCCGCCCGCAGCGAGAAGTAGGTCTGCGCCACCGTGGACTGCACCGACAGGCGCAGCGCGGCCAGGTCGTCGGCGCTGGCCTGGGCGGCGAGCCGGGCGGAATCCACCGCGCCGGACAGCTTGCCCCACAGGTCGGGCTCCCAGCTGGCGGACAGGCCGGTGGTGAAGGTGCTGGTCTCGTAGCTGCTGGTGTTGACGGTGCCGTTGGCCGTGACCGCGCTGTTGCTGCGCGAGCGGGTGGCGCCCGCGTTCAGCCCCAGCGTGGGCCAGAGCGCGGCGCGGCTGGACTGCACCGAGGCCATGGCGGAGCGCAGGTTGGCCACGCTCTGGGCGATGTTCTGGTTGCTGGCCGCGGCCTGCTGCTGCAGGGCGTTCAGCGTGGCGTCGTTGAACAGCGTCCACCAGTCGTCGGGCACGGCGTCGGCGGGCTGGGCGGTCTGCCAGACGCCGCTGCCCTCCACGCCTTCCTTGTAGGCGGCGGGCACGTCCAGCGCGGGGCGCTGGTAGGCGGGCTGCGTGGAGCAGGCGGCCAGCAAGGCGGCACACACCGCGGCCGTGGGGGCGAGCAGGAACAGGGGTTTCATCAGGAGCTTCCTTCCACCGCGAGCGGCGCGGCGGGTTGGCGGCGGCGGAACAGGCGCAGCGCGCGGTTGCGCAGCCGGTCCAGCACCACGTAGACCACGGGCGTGGTGTAGAGCGTGAGCACCTGGCTGACCAGCAGCCCGCCCACCACGGCGATGCCCAGGGGCTGGCGCAGCTCGGCCCCGTCACCCCGGCCCAGGGCCAGGGGCAGCGCGCCGAAGATGGCGGCAAGCGTGGTCATGAGGATGGGCCGCAGCCGCAGGCTGCACGCGCGGTAGATGGCCTGCGGCGCGGTGACGTTGCCGTGGCGCTGCCGCACCAGGGCGAAGTCGATCATCATGATGGCGTTCTTCTTCACGATGCCGATCAGCAGGATGACGCCGATCAGCGCGATGATGGAGAACTCCGTCTTGAACAGCATCAGCGCCAGCAGCGCGCCCACGCCCGCCGAGGGCAGCGTGGACAGGATGGTGAGCGGGTGCACCAGGCTTTCGTACAGGATGCCCAGCACCAGGTAGATGGTGACCATAGCCGCGAGGATGAGCAGCGGCTGCCCCGCCAGCGCCTGCTGGAACGCGCCCGCCGTGCCGCTGAAGCTGCCGCGGATGGACACGGGCACGCCCAGTTCGGCCAGCGCGTTGTGAATGGCGTCCGTCGCCTGCGACAGCGAGACGCCGGGCGCGAGGTTGAAGCTCACCGTGCTGGCGGGCGTGCCGCTCTGGTGGTTGACGGCCAGCGGCGTGTTGGTCTGCGTGATGCGCGCGAAGGCCGTGAGCGGCACCCGCGTGCCGCTGGCGTTGACGAAGAAGAAGCCGCGCAGCGTCTCGGGGTCCTGCAGGAAGCGCGGCGCGGCCTCCATCACCACGCGGTACTGGTTGAGCGGGTTGTAGATCACGCCCACCTGGCGCTGGCCAAAGGCGTCGTTGAGCGTGGAGTCAATTTGCGCGACGGTCAGGCCCAGGCGCGTGGCGGCGTCGCGGTCGATGACCAGCGAGGTCTGCAGGCCGTAGTCCTGCACGTCGCTGTTCACGTCTTCGAGTTCGGGCAGTTGCGACATCACCTGGCGGATGCGCGGCTCCCAGGTGCGCAGGTCGGCGATGTCGTCGGCCTGCAGCGTGTAGTCGTAGGAGGCATTGCTCTGCCGCCCGCCGATGCGGATGTCGCGCTGGGGCACCATGAACAGCGTCGCGCCGGGCTCGTTCTTGAGCTGGTTGCGCAGGCGCTCGATCACCACGTCGGACGAGACCTTCTTGCCGTCCACTTCGCGCTTGAGCGACATGAACATGCCCGCCGAATTGCGCTGGCCGCCGCCGGTGAAGCCGGTGACGTAGTCCACCGCCGGGTCGGCCTGCACCACGGCCAGGAAGCGCTTGAGGCGCTGCTCCATCGCCTGGAACGAGGTGGCCTGGTCGGCGCGGATGAAGCCCATCACGCGGCCCGTGTCCTGCTCGGGCATGAAGCCCTTGTCGATGGCCACGTACAGGTGCACGTTGAGCGCCACCACGGCGGCCAGCGCCAGCAGCAGCACGGGCTGGTGGCGCAGGCACCACGCCAGGCTGCGGCGGTAGCCGCGCAGGCAGCGGGCGGCCACCGCATCCGACCACGCCGCCAGCCGCGAGCGCCGCGCCGGCTGCAGCGGGTGCTGGAGCAGGTGCGCGCACATCATGGGCGTGGTGGTGAGCGACACGATCATGGAGACGAGAATGGCCGCCGACATGACGATGGCGAATTCGCGGAAGAAGCGCCCCACGATGCCGCCCATGAACCAGATGGGCAGGAACACGGCGATCAGCGAGATGCTCATCGAGACGACGGTGAAGCCGATCTCCTTCGCCCCCGCGAGCGCGGCCTCCATCGCGCCCATGCCGCGCTCCATGTGGCGCATGATGTTTTCGAGCACCACGATGGCGTCGTCCACCACGAAGCCGGTGACGATGGTCAGCGCCATCAGCGAGAGGTTGTCGAGCGTGTAGCCCGCCAGGTACATCACGCCGAACGTGCCCGCGAGCGACACCGGCACGGCCACGCTGGGAATGAGCGTGGCGCGCCCGTTGCGCAGGAACAAAAACACCACCAGCACCACCAGCGCCACGGCCAAGGCCAGGGCGCGCTCCACCTCGACCAGCGAGGCGCGCAGCGTGGGCGTGCGGTCGGAGACGATGGTGATGTCGATGGCCGAGGGGATGGACGCCTTCAGCGCGGGCAGCAGCGCGCGCACGCGCTCCACGGCTTCGAGGATGTTCGCGCCCGGCTGCTTGTACACCTGCAGCAGGATGGCGGGCTTGCCGTTGGCCACGCCGTAGTTGCGCACGTCCTGCACCGAGTCCTGCACGTCGGCCACGTCCTGCAGGCGCACGGCGTAGCCGTTGTTCCAGGCCAGCACCAGCGGGGCATAGTCCGCCGCCACGCGCGCCTGGTCGTTGGTGCCGACCTGCCAGTAGTGGTCTTCGCGCTCCACCGCGCCCAGAGGGCGGTTGGCGTTGGTGCTGGTGATGGCGGTGCGCACCGTCTCCAGCGAGATGCCGTTGGAGGCCAGCCGCTCCGGGTCCAGTTCCACGCGCACGGCGGGCAGCGCGCCGCCGTTGACGCTGGCCTGGCCCACGCCTTCCACCTGCGAGAGCTTCTGCGCCAGCACGGTCGAGGCGGCGTCGTACATCTGGCCGCGCGTGAGCGAGTCGGACGTGAGCGCCAGGATCAGGATGGGCGCGTCCGCCGGGTTCACCTTGCGGTAGGTGGGGTTGCTGGGCATCCCCGTGGGCAGCAGGGTGCGGGCGGCGTTGATGGCGGCCTGCACGTCGCGGGCGGCGCTGTCCACCGTGCGGTTCAGGTCGAACTGCAGGGTGATGCGGGTGTTGCCCAGCGTCGAATTCGATGTGATTTCGTTCACGCCCGCGATGGCGCCCAGGGCACGCTCCAGCGGCGTGGCCACGGTGGCGGCCATGGTGTCGGGGCTGGCGCCGGGCAGGCTGGCGGTGACCGAGATGGTGGGGTAGTCCACCTGGGGGAGCGGGGCCACGGGGAGCAGGAAGTACGCCACCGCGCCGGCCAGGGCGAGGCCCAGGGTCAGGAGCATCGTGGCGATGGGGCGGTGGATGAAGGGGGTGGAAAGGCTCATTTCTTCCCCTTTCTAACCATGGCGGCGCTCCCGCCATTTCTGCGCCCACCCCTCGAACGTCAGATAAATCACGGGCGTGGTGAACAAGGTCAGCAGTTGGCTCACGATGAGCCCCCCCACCATCGTCACCCCGAGCGGATGCCGCAACTCGCTCCCCACCCCGGACCCGATCATCATCGGCAGCGCCCCGAGCAAGGCAGCCAGCGTCGTCATCAGGATAGGCCGGAACCGCAGCAGACACGCCTGGTAAATGGCATCGTGCGGAGCCATTCCCTGCTCCCGCTGCGCATCCAGCGCGAAGTCGATCATCATGATCGCGTTCTTCTTCACGATGCCGATCAGCAGGATCACCCCGATGATCGCGATGATGTCGATGTCCAGCCCCGCCACCAGCAGCGCCAGCAGCGCCCCCACCCCCGCCGACGGCAGCGTGGACAGGATGGTGACCGGGTGGATGGTGCTCTCGTACAGCACCCCCAGCACGATGTACATGGTCACCACCGCCGCCAGGATCAGCAGCAGCGTGTTGGTCAGCGACGCCTGGAACGCCAGCGCCGCGCCCTGGAAGCTCATCTCCACCGACAGCGGCATCTGCCCCGCGTCGCTCGACGCCTGGTGCGCCGCCTCGATGGCTTTCACCGCCTGCCCCAGCGACACGCCCGGCGCGGTGTTGAACGAGATGGTGGCCGCGGGCAGCTGCCCCACGTGGTTCACCGCCAGCGGCATGGCGCGTTCCTCCACCTGGGCCACGGACGACAGCGGCACCGGCGCGTTCGCCCCCGCCTCCACGTAGATGCTGTTCAGCGCCTCCGGCCCCACCTTGAACTGCGGCGCGACCTCGATCACCACGCGGTACTGGTTGCTCTGCGTGAAGATGGTGGAGATCAGCCGCTGGCCGAAGGCGTTGTAGAGCGCGGTGTCGATGGCCGCCACCGTCACCCCCAGGCGGCTGGCCTGCGCGCGGTCGATCTGCACGAAGGCCTGCTTGCCCTGGCTCTGCAGATCGCTCGCCACGTCGGCCAACTGGGGCGCGGCGTGCAGGCGCTGCAAAAAGTCGGCGGTGCTGCGCTGCAGCTGCGCCATGTCGGGCGACGACAGCAGCAACTGGTACTGCGTGCGCGCCACGCGGTCTTCGATCGTCAGGTCCTGCACCGGCTGCGGGTACAAGCGGATGCCGGGCATGTCGGCGGTCTCGTCCGCCAGGCGGCGCAGCACCACGGGCATGGCGTCGCGCTGGCCGTGGGGCTTGAGGTCGATCTGCAAGCGGCCCGTGTTCAGCGTGGTGTTGGTGCCGTCCACGCCGATGAAGGACGACACGCTCTGCACCGCCGGGTCTTTCAAAATGCGCTCGGCCAGCGCCTGCTGGCGCTCGGACATGGCGGCGAAGGAGATGGACTGGTCGGCCTCGGTGGTGGCCTGCAGCGTGCCCGTGTCCTGCTCGGGGAAGAAGCCCTTGGGCACCACCAGGTACAGCACCACGGTGAGCGCCAGCGTGCCCAGGAACACCACCCACGTCAGGCCGCGGTGGTCCAGCACCCAGCCCAGCGCGCGCCCGTACTGCGCGATGGTGCGGTCGAAGAACCGGCCCGTGGCGTGGTACAGGCGGCCATGCTTGTCCTCGGCATCGTGCTTGAGCAGGCGCGCGCACAGCATGGGCGTGAGCGTGAGCGACACCACGGCGGAAATCAAGATGGCCACCGCCATGGTGATGGCGAATTCATGGAACAGCCGCCCCACCACGTCGCCCATGAACAGCAGCGGAATCAGCACCGCGATCAGCGAGATCGTCAGCGAGATGATGGTGAAGCCGATCTGCTTCGCGCCCTTGAGCGCGGCCTGCAGCGGCGGCTCGCCCTGCTCCACGTAGCGCGCGATGTTCTCGATCATCACGATGGCGTCGTCCACCACGAAGCCGGTGGAGATGGTCAGCGCCATCAGCGTGAGGTTGTTGATCGAGAAGCCCGCGAGGTACATCACGCCGAAGGTGCCGATCAGCGACAGCGGCACCGCGAAGCTCGGGATCAGCGTGGCCGACGCGCTGCGCAGGAAGACGAAGATCACCGCCACCACCAGCGCGATCGCCAGCATCAGCTCGGCCTGCATGTCCTTCACGCTCGCGCGGATGGTCACCGTGCGGTCGGTCAGCACCTGCACGTCCAGCGACGCGGGCAGCGTGGCCTGCAATTGCGGCAGCAGCGCGCGGATGCGGTCCACCGTGTCGATCACGTTCGCGCCGGGCTGGCGGCGGATGTTGAGGATGACGCCCGCCTTGGTGCCATGCTCGGGCGTGCCCGCCCAGGCGGCCAGGCGCGTGTTCTCGGCGTCGTCCACCGTGGCCGCCACGTCGGACAGGCGCACCGGGTTGCCGTTCTGGTAGGCGATGATGAGGTTGCGGTACTCGGCGGCGGACTGGAGCTGGTCGTTCGCGTCGATGGTCGAGGCGCGCGCCGGGCCGTCGAACCCACCCTTGGCCTGCTTGACGTTGGCCGCGGCGATGGCCGAGCGCACGTCGTCCAGCGTCAGCCCCAGGCTGGCCAGCGCCACCGGGTTGGCCTGGATGCGCACGGCGGGGCGGCGCCCGCCCGCGATCGCCACCAGCCCCACGCCGCTGACCTGCGAGAGCTTGGGCGCGAGGCGGTTTTCCACCAGGTCGTTCACGCGGATCACCGGCAGCGAGGGCGAAGTGATGGCCAGCGTGAGGATGGGCGCGTCGGCCGGGTTCACCTTGCTGTACAGCGGCGGCATGGGCAGGTCGCTGGGCAGCAGGTTCCCGCCCGCGTTGATGGCGGCCTGCACCTGCTGCTCGGCCACGTCCATCGCCATGCTCAGGTCGAAGCGCAGCGTGATGACCGACGCGCCGCCCGAACTGGTGGACGACATCTGCGCCAGCCCCGGCATCTGGCCGAACTGGCGCTCCAGCGGCGCGGTGACGTTCGAGGTCATCACGTCCGGACTCGCGCCCGGGTACAGCGTGGTCACCTGGATGGTGGGGTAGTCCACCTCGGGCAGCGCCGAGATCGGCAGCAGCCGGTAGGCCAGCACGCCCGCGATCAGCACCGCCACCATCAGCAGGCTGGTGGCGATGGGGCGCAAGATGAAGATGCGCGACAGGTTCATGGCGCGGAAGCAGCGGCGGCAGCGGACGCCGGAGCCGAGGCCGCTGGCGCGGCGCCCTGCTTCTCACGCAGCGAGCGCAGGAAGGCGCGCCGCTCGTCGGGCGACATCTTGGCGAGCTTGTCGCGCAGCTCGGGCGTCATGTTCTTTATGAAGGCCGCGCGGCGCGCGCCCGCCTCCTGCGCGGCCTGGTCGGCCTTGGCCGCTGCCGCGCCGGAGTCGATCACCGCCACCTTCGCGCCTTCGCGCAGGCGGTCGATGCCGTCCGTCACCACCTGGTCGCCCTCGGCCAGCTCGCCGCCCTGGGGCTGCACGCTGGTGCGGTCGCCGTCGGTCACGCCCACGCGGATGCGGCGCTGCGTCACCGTGCCGTCCTTCTGCACCAGGTACACGTAGTTGTTCTGCACCGCCGTGGTCGGCACCGTCAGCGCGTGCTCCAGCGTGTTCACCTGCAGCTTCACGTTCACGAACTGGTTGGGGAACAGCTTGCCGTCCTCGTTGGCGAACGCGGCCTTGACCTTGATGGTGCCTGTGGTGGTGTCGATGGTGTTGTCCAGCGCGCCCAGCCGGCCCTTGGCCAGCGGCTGCTTCTGCTCGCGGTCCCACAACTCCACGGGCAGCGTGGCGCCCGCGGCCAGCCGCTCGCGCACCGCGCCCAGGCTCGCCTCGGGCAGCGCGAACACCGCGTCGATGGGCCGCACCTGCGTGATGGTGACGATGCCGTTGGTGTCCGCCGGGTTCACCACGTTGCCCAGGTCCGCCTGCCGCAGGCCCAGCCGCCCGCTGATGGGGGCGACGACCTTGGTGTAGTCCAGCTGCAGCTTGGCCGCGTCCACCGAACCCTGGTCGGACGCCACCGTGCCCTCGTACTGCCGCACCAGCGCGGCCTGCGTGTCCACCTGCTGGCTGGCGATCGAATCCTGCGCCTTCAGCGCCTGGTAGCGCTGCAGGTCGAGCCGCGCGTTCTTCAGCAGCGCCTGGTCGCGCAGCAGATTGCCCTGCGCCTGGTTGAACGCGGCCTGGTAGCTGCGCGGGTCGATCTCGGCCAGCACCTGCCCGGCCTTGACCTCGTCGCCCTCCTTGAAACGCAGCGCCTTCAGTTCGCCGCTCACCTTGGTGCGCACCACCGCCGTGGCGCGCGCATTCATGGTGCCGATGGCGCTGACCATGACGCGCACGTCCTCGCGCCGCACCACGCCCACCGACACCGGCTGCGCCTGCCCGCCGCCGGGGCCCATGGCGCTGAACCGCCCGCCGCCGCGCTGCTTGCCGCCGGACGCCGCGGCCTGGGGCGCATCGGCCTTGCGGTGCTGCCACCACCATACGCCGCCGCCCAGAACCAGCGCCAGGAGCACCAGCCACCACAGCGCGAAGCGCCCGTGCTGGCGGCGGAAAAAGGGAGCATGAATGGATAGAGGCATGGGTATGGCGGCCATTGCGAGAAAGAAGCCGCATATTAGCTACCGATAGCAGCAGCCTTGTTTTCGCCTTTGTGTATTTACCCTGTTTTTACATGCCACCAGCGACAGTTCTGACCCCCAGACGCCTAATCGCGCGGGCCGCACGCCCTACCATGCGCGCGCAACCCCTTTTCTGAAAGACCCCCATGCCCCTGACCAACCACCCCGAAGAAGCCGCCGTCCGCGTCCCCCTGGAGCTCTACATGCGCGGCCACGCCGAAGACAACGCCGCGCACATGCGCGCCGCCTTCCTGCCCACCGCGCGCATCGAAAGCGTGCGCGGCGGCCCGTTCACCTCGTGGGACATCGACACCTACTGCGCCCGCTTCAAGGGCACGCCCGCCGCCGACGAAGCCACGCGCCGCCGCACCATCGACACGCTGGACATCGCGGGCACGGCCGCCGCCGCGCGCATCACGCTCGTGCACGGCGAAGTGACGTTCATCGATTACTTCGTGCTGCTCAAGACCGAGGACGGCTGGAAGATCGCCAACAAGGCGTTTCATGCGCAGGTGTGATTTGCTATTGAAAGAGTAGCTGCTAGCGCTTGTTGGATAAGCGCTGCAAGCAATTTTTTATCCAGGTACGCCGCCTGGATATGAACGCTGCAACGCCACATGCGCAGAGAGATGCGCATGTGGCGTTGCAGTTTGGACTGGCGGGAAATTTCGGCGAGGAAGTTCGAGAGGCTGGCCATCCGAAAAAAATAGGTTTTCCTAAACGCTGCTACGCTGGGGCCGTCCTGGAGAAGCGATAACATCGGGCTGCGTTAGGTGACAAACCGGCTACCTCCCCTTGCCGTCTATTTCTAGTTAGGCTTATCGGATGGGTGCAATGAACACAGCAGGCCTTGCTCTTTTCGGTGCCGTTATAGGTGCTGTACTGCAGTATTTTTTTACTCGCCATCTTGAAAATCAAAAGCACTACCGTGGCCTTCGCACGCAGGCATACACTGATTATTTGAAGAGTGTCTGCGAGCAAGCCCAGCTAAACCACAAATCTCAGCCAACCGAGATCAGTGAGATTTTCTCAAGAACGGCAGATGCAAAAGCACGGATCTGCCTCTATGGGTCCGTGCAAGCTGTCGAGGCATTTGCTACCTTTGAACGATTTGGCGCGAAAATGAAAACATCGGAACAGCGACGAGCATTCACCACAATGGTCGCCATCATGCGAGACGATTCGGGAAGCGACCAAGGTGCCAACATCGAAAGCTTAGAGGTTGTACTTATGGGGCTTCAAGAAACCGATGTGCAAGTGATCCGTCAGTGAATCAAGCAAAATTTAACAGTGAGGCATCTATCGCCAGCCTAACTGGTCGTTCAACATGGACGCCCATGCTTCGCATGGGCGCCAGTTAACTTAAACGTTAGCCCTGAAAGGATTTCAATGTCAGTACCGAAAATAAGTCTAAATAAGCTGGGGGAATACATGAACGCTAGTCCGGCAAGAAGGCGGCGCATCATCGAAGATCAGATTGCCCCGAAGGAATTTGTTGCAACTCGCTACTCCGATGCACGAGAAAGTATCGTCGACTGCATTGCCGGAAAAATCTCTGAGGATGACCTTACTCAAATAGCAGAGGAGCTGAGAAACAAAGAGTATGACAGCAAATTCACTAGCCAAGACAAAAACCTCTCAGCTGATGCCATAGATGGATTTCTTGAAATATCTGATCAAATTCCGGAAAATTATAAATTTGAAAAAGTCCCTGCAAACGAAAAATCAACACTTGAAATTTCTGGCGTAAACATTTCAATCCGACCAGATATTTATATAAAAAATGATAACAATCAAGTAGTTGGCGCATTAAAACTTCATTTCCCAAAATCAAATCCACTTACAACAGCTTCTGGCGAATATGTCGCAACCGCCTTAAAGACATTTGTGCAAGAAGGCACACAAAATCCCATTGACCATAAATTATGCCTTGTGGTCGACGTACCTTCCTCAAGTGTTATTCCCGCCCCAAAAGCTGGAAAGAAGAGAATGATTGATATTGAAGCAGCTTGTGAAGAAATTAATGCCCAGTGGAAAGCAAAAACAAGCTAACCCATTGATCAAGCCGAATCATCTACGGCAGTCGGCTTACTTTGTTCGTTAGGCATCGGAAAATCGTCCAACTTCTTTCTGCAAGAGATGAACACTCCAAACGCAGGAGATCTACTGATGTGGTGCGCGGTGTCTGTTGCGTTTTTTCGCGCGATGGATTCGGGGTATCGATTGCAGGCCGACGGGCAGACCACTTTCGAGTATTCGTCGTGGTTAAGCGCCCTCATTAAATCAGCCATTGTCGTTTGCCCCCTATTGATGATTATGATTTCCAAGGAAGCTAGAACAGCGCCTTGGTGGGATCTGATCTGCCTGATTGTCATTGCCTGCTTTTCTGCGCCGATAGCATTCCCGCAGCTCACGGTTGAGCTTCGAAAACGTTCTCTTAGCGAAAAGATCACCAATTGGCTGTTCTCGAGATTCGACATCATCGTTAAAAAGGGGCTGCTAGTGCTTCTTCTAACGTGGATCGCTTCCTACGCGCCTACTGCGTGGCTTGCAGGGAACATTCCGCTCCCAGCCTACTTCGCTACCAGAGGTCAAGGTCTGATAGGAACATTCACGGGCGCTATGTTGTTCATTGCGTTTTTATCCGTCGCCTTGCGATCAACCCTTGTGATTCAAAAATCAAAGATTCTGGCTGTTGCACTGCTACCGCTAGGGGTGATGCTCGTGGGCTACGTCATCAATCTAGGCTCATCCATGAATCACTCCAACACCCCCTACTCCCTAAGCTTATGTTTCATTGTAGTAGTCGATTTGGCCATGTACCTACTTTCGGCAAGCAGTGGCACCGATGCCTAACCCTTCCATCGAGAGGACGTCACCCGGCAGGCTGGGCGCCGCCTCTCATGTCAAACGTTAGATCTTAGGAGTAGTAAAGGTGGGAATAAAAAACATTGGTAGTACGGTCGTACATACCCAACATCGTGCCACTTGTCACTGCGGTGCAGTGGAGTTGCTGCTCGACCTACCTGAGGGTATTGTAAATCCAAGACGTTGCGACTGCTCGTACTGTCGGCGTCGCGGGACGATTGTGGCTTCTGTACCATTAATCGGGCTGCGCGTAATCAATGGCACCGAGCACATCAAGGTTTACGAGTTCAATACGCATACTGCCAAGCACTACTTTTGTGGCATCTGCGGCATTCACACTCATCATCAGCGGCGCTCGAACCCCGAGCAATACGCGTATAACGTCGGCTGCCTTGAGAGTGTAAATCCTTTCGACATCTCGGAGGTTCCTACCAATGATGGGGTCAACCATCCCTCCGACCGAAAATCGGTCTAACATTTTGGTCAAGCGGCGCAACCCGCTAGCGGGTTGCGCCGCTTACCTCAAACGTTAGCCATATGCAGATCAAAATCCGAATTGCAGAGGCCGAAGACGCCGCCGCTGCCTGCGAGGTAATACGGCGATCAATTTCGCTGTGCTGCGCAGATGACCATCATAACGATCCAGAAATCATTTCTCGCTGGCTCGCGAATAAAACACCCGAGAACATTGCGGCCTGGATTGTTACCAAAGACTCCATCGCCTTAATTGCTCATCGATCTGGTCAAACACTTGGTTTTGCGCTTGTCGTCAAAGATGAACTAGCGCTCTGCTACGTAGTTCCTCAGGTCTTGCATCAAGGCGTCGGAAAGGCGTTGCTGCGCGAAGCAGCATCACAAGCAATCGTGCGAGGTGTGGAAGTTTTGCGGCTGGACAGTACGCGCACTGCACTTCCTTTCTATCTCCGCAACGGCTTTTCAATCACAGGTCCTTCCCGCTCCTGGGCTGGTCTTGAGGCGCAACCCATGAACAAGAATATAGTGGCTAACATTGCGCTCTAGCGGACTGCCTTCGGCGTCCGCTGAGCTTGATCGTTAGGCTTCCCGGAAGGAGTCCATAATGGTTACCCAAAGCTCTGTTGCACTTGCAGGATTCATTACTTGGGCACTTTTGCTGCTTGTCTTGATGGAATCCATCCGGTCGTGGCTTGTTCTTAGCAGGCAAGTTCCTGCCAACGGCTTCCCGCCAGACAATTCAAACCTCTCCCCCTTCATGCAGCGACTTGCCAGGGAGCACGCCAACTGCCTTGAAGGCCTCCCCATTTTTGGGGGTCTTCTCATTCTGGCTATCGCTACGGACCACACTTCCGTCACAGACTCACTTGCTTATTGGCTACTCGCGGCTCGTGTTATTCAATCCCTGATCCATCTAGCGTCCACCTCTACTGTCGCCGTCATGGCTCGTTTCAGTGCTTTTTCCGTACAAATGGGAATCGGTCTTTATTGGGCTGCCAAATTAACCCTTGGCTCGTAAAGCCTAGCTATTCGTTCAAGGGGATCTGCCTGCGGCAGGCCGCTTACGTCGAACGTTAGCTACGATTCTTGGCTACGGCCGATCCAGCCTGAAACTCAGTCCATGCGCCCATCCGACCGCGCGGTGGGCAATTGGCTTAGCCCCTGCGCAAACCAGCCGATGCGCCCGGTGGCGCGCACGTCCAGCGCGGGCACGTAGGGCTTGATGTCGAGCACCGGCGTGCCGTCCAGCATGTCGTTGCCGGTGAAGTGCAGCACGCGGTCTTCCACCTTCTCCAGCCGCACGATGGACAGCCCGATGCGGTTGGGCCGCGCGGGCGCGCGGGTGGCGAAGACGCCGTGGCTTTGCGTGTCCATGAAGGGCACGACTTCAAGCTTTTCCACCGCCGCGTGCAGGTGGGTCAGCAGGATGAGGTATTCGAAGCCCTCCACGTCGCGCAGGCCGGGGGCGAAGTCCTCGTGCACCTCCAGCGCGCCCGCCACTTCGGCCGCGGCCACGGTTTGAATGGGCATACCCTGTGTGGACGTAAAAGGGCTGCGGACAATGCCGATGGGGCGCAGGGCGATCGCGTCCGTCATTTCAATGCGCCTGTTCCCAATTCGGCCCCACGCCTACCTCGGCCACCAGCGGCACGTGCAGTTCGGCCACGCCGGCCATCACGCGCGGGGCTTCGGTGCGCAGCCAGTCCACGGCGGATTCGGGCAGGTCGAAGACCAGTTCGTCGTGCACCTGCATGACCATCAGCACCTCGGGCTTTTCGGCGTCCAGCCGGGCCTGCATGGCGACCATGGCTTTCTTGATGAGGTCCGCCGCCGTGCCCTGCATGGGCGCGTTGATGGCGGCGCGCTCGGCGCCCGCGCGGCGCGGGCCGTTGGGGGAGTTGATTTCGGGCAGCACCAGGCGGCGGCCGAACACGGTCTCGACGTAGCCTTTTTCCTTGGCCTCGGCACGGGTTTCGTCCATGTAGCGCTTCACGCCGGGGTAGCGCTGGAAGTAGCGGTCGATGTAGTTCTTGGCCGCAGTGTTGTCGATGCCGAGGCTGCGCGCCAGGCCGTAGCTGCTCATGCCGTAGATCAGGCCGAAGTTGATGGTCTTGGCGTAGCGGCGCTGTTCGCTGCTGACCTGATCGGGCGCCACGCCGAACACTTCCGCCGCCGTGGCGCGGTGCACGTCCAGCCCGGCGCGGAAGGCGGCGAGCAGCGCTTCGTCGCCGCTCAGGTGGGCCATGATGCGCAGTTCGATCTGGCTGTAGTCGGCGCTGGCGATCAGGCGGCCCGGCGCGGCGATGAAGGCTTCGCGCACGCGGCGGCCTTCGGGCGTGCGGATGGGGATGTTCTGCAGGTTCGGGTCGTTGCTGGCCAGCCGCCCGGTGACGGCCACGGCCTGCGCGTAGTGCGTGTGCACGCGGCCCGTGCGCGGCAGCGCGAGCTGGCCGAGCTTGTCGGTGTAGGTGCCCTTGAGCTTGACGAGGCCGCGGTGCTCCAGGATCTTGGCGGGCAGCGGGTAGTCCTCGGCCAGTTTTTCGAGCACCTCCTCGTCGGTGCTGCGCGCGCCGGTGGCGGTCTTCTTGACCACGGGCAGGCCCAGTTTGTCGAAGAAGATTTCGCCGAGCTGCTTGGGGCTGCTCAGGTTGAAGGGCTGGCCCGCGATTTCATACGCCTCCTGCTCCAGCTGCAGGATGCGCTGGCCCAGTTCGTGGCTTTGCTGGGCGAGCTGCTGGGCGTCGATGAGCACGCCGTTGCGCTCGATGCGGTAGAGCGTCTCGCTGCATTGCATCTCCAGTTCGTAGATGCCGCGCAGCTTGGCGTCGGCCTCCAGTTGGGGCCAGAGCACGCGGTGCACTTCCAGCGTCATGTCGGAGTCTTCGCAGGAGTAGTGCGCGGCCTTGTCCACCGGCACCTGGGCGAACGGGATCTGGTGCGCGCCCTTGCCGCAGAGGGCTTCGTAGCTGACGCCGGCGCGGCCCAGGTGGCGTTCGCCCAGGCTGCCCAGGCCGTGGGGCTTGTGCACTTCAAGCACGTAGCTTTGCAGCATGGTGTCGTGCGCATAGCCGCGCACCTCGATGCCGTGGTTGGCGAAGACGTGGCGGTCGTACTTGATGTGCTGGCCGAGCTTGGGGCAGGCCGGGTCTTCGAGCCAGGGGCGCAGGCGCGCGAGCACTTCGTCGAGCGGCAGCTGCGCGGGCGCGTCGGGGCCTTCGTGGCGCAGGGGGATGTAGGCGGCTTCGCCGGGCGTCACGCTGAACGAGATGCCGACGATGCCCGCGCGCATTTCGTCGAGCGAGTCGGTTTCGGTGTCCAGCGCCGTGAGTTGCGCGGCGCGCAGGCGGGGCAGCCAGGCGTCGAATTGCTCCCAGGTCAAGATGGTTTCGTAGGCGGTGGACGCGGGGGCGGCAGTGGGAGCCGGCTCGGTGAACAGATCAGGCTCCGCCGCAGGGGCCGAAGCAGCCGAAGGAGGGGCGGCCAAGGCCTTCGCCAGGGTCTTGAAGCCGTATTTTTCATAAAAATCGGCCAAAGCGCCTGTCTGCTCTGCGCTGACAGCTATGGAATCGAGAGCAGGCAGGCCATCGACATGGCCGCTCAGGTCGCAGTCGGTCTTGATGGTGACGAGCTGGCGGCCCGTGGGCAGCCAGGCGAGCGCGCCGCGCAGGTTCTCGCCCGCCACGCCCTTGACCTCGCCGGCGCGCGCCACCAGCGCGTCGAGCGAGCCGTACTCCGTGAGCCACTTCGCGGCGGTCTTGGGGCCGACCTTGGGCACGCCGGGCACGTTGTCCACCGCGTCGCCCACCAGGGTCTGGAAGTCCACCATCAGCGCGGGCGGCACGCCGAACTCCGCCGTCACGCCCGCCACGTCGCGGCGCTTGCCGCTCATGGTGTCGATGATGGTGATGCGCTCGTCCACCAGCTGGCTCAGGTCCTTGTCGCCGCTCGATATCACCACGTCGAAGCCCTGCCCGGCGGCGGCGCGGGCCAGGGTGCCGATCACGTCGTCGGCCTCCACGCCGGGAATGCACAACACGGGCCAGCCCAGCAGGCGCACCACTTCGTGGATGGGCTCGATCTGCGCACGCAGGTCCTCGGGCATGGCGGGGCGGTGGCCCTTGTACTCGGCATAGAGCGCATCGCGGAAGGTGGGGCCGCTGGCGTCGAACACGCAGGCGGCGTAGGCGCCTTGCACCTCTTTGTGCAGCGCCGTGAGCATGTTCACCATGCCGCGGATGGCGCCCGTGGGCTGGCCGTCCGCCGAGCGCAGGTCGGGCATGGCGTGGAAGGCGCGGTACAGGTAGCTGGATCCATCCACCAGCACCAGGGTCTTTTCAGGGGTCATGTGGGTGATTGTGCCGCCCTCTACAATGCCCGTTATGCGCGCCCTATCTGCTCTTTTGCTGCTCTGTCTGGCTGCCGGCCCCGCGCTGGCGCAGAACAATGGTCAAAACACGCCCCAGCCCAAGCAGGACGTGCGCGAGCAGCTACCAAAAGAAGAGCAGCAGGGTGACCGCCTGAACCAGCGCACCGAGCGCATCCACATCGAAGACGGCGGCAGCCGCGTCGATGAACTGCGCATTGGCGGCCAGACGCAGAGCATCACCGTGCAGCCCAAGACCGGCAACGTGCCCGAATACGAGGTGCAGCCCTCCGACGGCGTGCGCAACCGCCCGCGCAACGGGGCCGAGACGATCACCGGCCCGCGCGTGTGGAACGTGAAGAAGTTCTGACCCCCCTTTCCCTATCCCCAGGGCGCGGCAAGCGCCTTTTTTGTTATCTCCGATGGCCGTTTTTACCGAAGTCTCCGAGCAAGAGGCGCAAGCGTTGCTGTGCCGCATTCCCCTGGGCCGGCTCACCGGCCTGCGCGGCATCCAGGGCGGCATCGAGAACACCAACTACTTCCTCGATACCGATCAGGGCGCGTGGGTGCTCACGCTGTTCGAGCGGCTCACCGCCGAGCAGTTGCCCTTCTACCTGCACCTGATGCGGCACCTGGCGCACAAGGGCATTCCCGTGCCCGCGCCGCAGGCCGATGAGACGGGCGAAATCCTGCACACCGTCTGCGGCAAGCCCGCCGCCGTGGTGCAGAAGCTGGCGGGCAAAAGCCAGCTGGCCCCGCAAGCCGCGCACTGCGCCGCCGTGGGCGCGATGCTCGCGCGGATGCACCTGGCGGGGCAGGACTTCGAGCGCAGCCAGCCCAACCTGCGCGGCCTGCCGTGGTGGAACGAGACCGCGCCCGTGGTGCTGCCGCACATCGACGCCGAGCAGGCCGCGCTGCTGCGCGCTGAACTCGCGTACCAGAACCACGTCGCCGCCTCGTCCGCCTACGCGGCGCTGCCGCGCGGCCCGGTGCACGCCGACCTGTTCCGCGACAACGTGATGTTCGAGGGCGAGGCGCTCACCGGCTTCTTCGACTTCTACTTCGCGGGCGTCGATACCTGGCTGTTCGACCTGGCCGTGTGCATGAACGACTGGTGCATCGACCTGCCCACGGGCGCGCACCACGCCGAACGCGCCGCCGCCATGATCGCCGCCTACCAGAGCGTGCGCCCCCTCACCGCCGCCGAGCGCGAATTGCTGCCCGCCCTGCTGCGCGCGGGCGCGCTGCGCTTCTGGATCTCGCGCCTGTGGGACTATTACCTGCCCCGCGAGGCCGCCCTGCTCACCCCGCACGACCCCACGCACTTCGAGCGCGTGCTGCGCGGGCGCGCCGCCCACCCCATCGTCCTGAACTGATGCCATGAAACTCCACATCGTCCCCGCGCGCACCGGCTGGCTCTGGGTGCGGCAAGGCATCCAGGCGTTCTGGAAGCAACCGCTGGCGCTGGCGGCGCTGTTCTTCATGGCGATGGCGTCCATGTCGCTGGTCACCGTGGTGCCGTTCATCGGCCCCGCCGTGGCGCTGGCGCTGCTGCCCGCCGCCACGCTGGCCATGATGGTCGCCACCGCCGAGACCCTGCAAGGCCGCTTCCCCACGCCCGCGCTGCTGCTGGTGGCCTTCCGCGCCGAGCGGCAGCGCCTGCGCGCCATGCTGGTGCTGGGCGCGCTCTACGCCGTGGGCTTCCTCGCCATCATGGGCCTGTCGGCGCTGATCGACGGCGGCCGGTTCGCGCAGGTGTACCTGGGCGGCGAGCCGCTGTCGCGCGAGGTGGCCGAGGACCCGGCCTTCCAGGCCGCCATGTGGGTGGCGATGGCGCTGTACATGCCGCTGTCCATGCTGTTCTGGCACGCGCCGGGGCTGGTGCACTGGCACGGCGTGCCGCCCGTCAAGAGCCTGTTCTTCAGCGCCGTGGCCTGCCTGCGCAACTTCTGGGCGTTCACGGTGTTCGGCCTCGCGTGGATGGGCGTGTTCCTGGTCGCGGGGCTGGTGGTGGCGCTGGTCACGGGGCTGCTGGCGGCGCTGGTCGGCAACATGGCGGCGGGCGTCATGGTGGGCGCGGCCATGGTGCTCGCGGCCATGTTCTTCAGTTCGGTGGTGTTCACCTTCCGCGACTGCTTCGAGCCGCCAGAACAGTCCAACACCCCCTGAGTCGCTGCGCTCCAGGTGCAGCCGCCAGAGGCGGCAGCCCTTCGGGGCCGTCCAAGCCTGCGCAGGCAGGCTTGGAGCCTCGGCCCTCAGCCCCCTCAGGGGGACGACGGCCTTTGCTGCGGGACGGCCCTTGCTGGCCGTCCGCTGGCCTGGGGCGCGCCAGTTTCATCGGCTGCGCCATCGGTCACCAAGCCCTGAACACGCCCTGACGGCCCCTTTACAAATCAGACACAAAACCCGGCGCCACGCCGGGTTTTTCATGTCAGTCACGCAACCGTCATACGCGATTTTTAGATTTCCCTCTCCAACAAACTCCCCGGAGGGAAATTTCATGAAACTAAAAGCGATATGTGCGGCGCTGGCCAGTGCCTCCGTGCTCATCACGGCCTGTGGAGGCAGTGACGGCGACAGCGCCCCCGCCAAGAACGTGCTGTTCTTCCTGGGCGACGGCATGGGCATCACCACGCTGACGGCCGCGCGCATCTACAGCGTGGGCGAAGCGGGCGAGCTGACCATCGACCAGTTGCCCGAGACCGCCTTCGTGCACACCTATTCCAACGACGGCCAGGTGACCGACAGCGCGCCCTCGATGTCCGCCTACATGACCGGCGTGAAGATGAACAACGAGGTCATCTCCATGTCCGCCGAGACCCGCGCCACCGATGCCAGCGGCAAGCCCTACCACGCCAAGTACGACAGCACCTGCCCCGCCGGCAACGGCACGGCGGTGCAGACGCTGCTGGAGCAGATGAAGGCCGCAGGCTACGGCACCGGCGTGGTGACGACCACGCGCATCACCCACGCCACGCCGGCGGCCACGTATTCGCACGTGTGCCACCGCGACGCCGAGAACACCATCGCCGCGGCCCTGGTGCCCGGCGGCGCGGGCTACAACGCCAGCCTGGGCGACGGCGTGGACGTGGTCTTCGGTGGCGGCACGAGCTACTTCACCCCCGCCGCCGCGGGCGGCAAGCGCAACGACGGACGCGACCTGATCGCCGAGCTGCAAAAGGCCAAGTACAGCTTTGCCGCGAACAAGAGCGACTTCGACAAGCTGCCGGTGGACGGCAAGACCAAGATCGCCGGCCTGTTCACCAAGGACCACATGGCCTACGACCTGGACCGCGACGGCGCCAAGGAACCCAGCCTGTCCGAGATGACCGGCAAGGCCATCGACGCGCTGGCCGCGAAGAAGAGGGGCTTTTTCCTGATGGTGGAAGGCGGCCGCATCGACCATGCGCTGCACGCCACCAACGCCCGCCGCGCGCTGCAGGACACCGTGGCCTTCGACGACGCCGTCAAGACCGCGCTGGACAAGATGCAGGCCATCGACCCCGGCCTGAAGAACACGCTGGTCGTCGTCACCGCCGACCACGACCACACGCTGCAGATGAACGGCTACGCCAAGATCACCGGCAAGACCGCGCCGGGCAACCCCGGCGTGCTGGGCCTGGTCAACGACTACGTGAAGGGCCAACCCTCCAAGGACGTGGGCGGCAACCCCTACACCGTGCTCGGCTTCGGCAACGGCCCCGGCTACAAGCCCACGCGCGGCCCGATCGGCAGCGCCGACCTGGAAAGCGCCGACTACCTGCAGGAAGCCGTGGTGCCCATGCCCACGGGCGGCGAGACGCACGGCGGCGGCGACGTCTTCCTGGGCGCCACCGGCCTGGGCGCGGACAACTTCAGCGGCGTGCTGACCAACAACGAGGTGTTCGGCCTCATCAAGAAGGCCGTCGGCCTGTGAGCAAAGGAACCCGCACCATGAACACCACCATCCGCAAGACCGCACTGGCCGTGGCGCTGCTCGCATCGGGCGTGGCGCAGGCCGCCGGCGAGGCCAAGAACGTCATCTTCTTCCTGGGCGACGGCATGGGCCCGGTCACCGTCACGGCCGCGCGCATCTACAAGGGCGAGAAGGAAATCGCCGCCGGCAACCCCAACCAGTTGGCGACCAGCGAGCGCGCCAAGCTCGCCATGCAGTCGCTGCCCTACGCCGCGCGCATCAAGACCTTCTCGCGCGACGCGCAGACCACCGACAGCGCGCCCTCCATGGCCGCCTACATGACCGGCGTGAAGATGAACAACGAGGTCATCTCCATGAGCGCCGAGACCGCCGCCTACGCGCCCGACGGCACGCAGTACATCAAGGGCGAGGACACCACCTGCCCGGCAGGCAACGGCCAGCCCGCCGTCACGCTGCTGGAGCTGTCCAAGGCCCAGGGCCGCTCAGTGGGCGCGGTCTCGACCACGCGCGTCGGCCACGCCACGCCCGCCACCACCTACGCCCACATCTGCAACCGCAACGCCTACAACACCATCGCCGAGCAGTCGGTGGACGCGGGCCTGAACGTGCTGATGGGCGGCGGCCAGCGCAACTACCTGCCCAAGCCGCTCAACTCTTCCAGCAAGCGCTCGGACACGCGCAACCTGGTGGAGGAGATGAAGGGCAAGGGCTACACCTACGTGAGCACGGGCAGCGAACTGGCCGCGCTCGACACCAGCGGCACCGACAAGCTGCTGGGCCTGTTCTCGCAAAGCGAGATGGCCTATGAGCTGGACCGCGTGAACCAGAACCTGAATCAGCCCAGCCTGAGCGACATGGCCACCAAGGCGCTCGACGTGCTGAGCCGCAACGACAAGGGCTTCTTCCTGATGGTCGAAGGCGGCCGCATCGACCACGCCTTGCACGGCACCAACGCCAAGCGGGCGCTGGAAGACACGCTGGCCTTCGACAAGGCCATCGAGAACGTGCGCGCCTACATGGAGAAGAAGGACCCCGGCCTGAAGAACACGCTGATCGTGGTGACGGCCGACCACGACCACTCCATCGCCTTCAACGGCTACACCAAGATCGGCAGCCCCATCCTGGGCAAGGCCATCGACTACCAGACCGGCAAGCTGGCCCTGGCCGCCGACGGCAAGCCCTACACCACGCTGGTGTTCGGCAACGGCGGCCGCCCCAACGCCACGGCCGCCACCCAGGTCAACGAGGAAGACGGCAACAAGCCCTGGGTCGCCCCCGCACGGGGCGCGGGCCGCGAAGACCTGAGCAACGTGGACACCACGCAGGACAACTTCCTGCAAGAGGTCAACATCAACCTGGGCGCGCCCGGCTCCGAAACCCACGGCGGCGGCGACGTGATGCTGTTCGCCGGCGGCGCGGGCTCCAGGATCTTCAAGGGCACCATGGACAACACCAAGGTGTTCGGCAAAGTCAGGGAAGCGGCGGGCCTGTAAACCCCGGTTTTGAGTGAAATCGGCTGCCAGCGCTTGTACAGCAAGCGCTGGCAGCTATGTTTTTGATAGTCCCATGAAATATTCTCCCATTCTGCTGGCCGCCGCGCTGTGGCTGCCGCTGGCCGCATCCGCCCAGCCCGCGCAGGGCGCGCCCACGGCCGTGCAGGCCGCCACGGCGGCCATGAAGGCCGCGCCGCCGGTCGACCTGCGCGTCACCTACCAGACCCGCACCATCGGCCGCGACGGCGTGCTGCGCCAGACCACGCACACCAACCACGTCCACCGCCGCGTGGGCCTGGTGTGGACGGAGCGCGAAATGCCCGCGGCGCTGCTCGAGAGCCAGGGCCACGGCCACGAACACGGCCATGAACATGGTCACGATGGCGGCCCCGGCCCGCACGCCGGCCACGCGCACGACGAAGCCACCGGAGCCCCGCTGCTCGTGCGCCGCGGCGACGACGGCCAGGAAAAGGTCGAAATCATCCTGAACAAGACGCGCCGCGTGATCGAGGTCGACCGCGCGCACCACGGCAACGTGGGCTACGGCGGGTCGTGGGACACGCAGTACTGGCTGGTGCCGCCCGCGGCCCTGCAGCGCATGGAGCGCGTGGGACAGCCCAAGGCCGGCGTGCAGCGCTATCGCAGCGTACAGGGCGAGACCACCACCATCGTCGACTGGGACGTGGCGGGCCAATACCCGCGCCGGATCGAGCGCAGCGGCGCGCACGGCACCGAATTCACCCAGGTCACCGCCACACGCCTGCCCACCCCGGCCGTGCCGCCATGGAAGGCCAGCGAATCGTTCGACCGGGGCGATTACTCGGATTTGCTCGACTGAGCGCCCGTCACTCGACGACCGTCAGCTTGGCGACCGACAGCGCCAGCCACTTGGTGCCGTGGCGCGGAAAGTGCACCTGGGCGCGCGCGTCGTCGCCCGAGCCTTCCAGCGCCAGCACCTTGCCCTCGCCGAACTTGGTGTGGAACACGGCCTGCCCGGTGCGCAGGCCGCCCACGGTCTTGGAGGCCGCCGGGGCGGGCGCGGACGCCGATTTATAGCCAAATGGGCCTCCAGCGCCCGTCCACTGTGCGCCAGCAGCTCCCTTATTAGGAGCAAAAGAACCAAAACCCGGCTGCTTGGGCATGATCCACTTGAGCGCCTCTTCGGGCAGTTCGTCGAAGAAGCGGCTCTTCACGTTGTAGCGCGTCTGCCCGTGCAACATGCGCGTCTGCGCATGGCTCAGGTACAGGCGCTTGCGCGCGCGGGTGATGGCCACGTACATCAGGCGGCGCTCTTCCTCCAGGCCGTCGCGGTCGCTCATCGAGTTGTCGTGCGGGAACAGGCCCTCTTCCATGCCGCCGATGAACACGCCGTCGAACTCCAGGCCCTTGCTGGCGTGCACGGTCATCAGCTGCACGGCGTCCTGCCCGGCCTGGGCCTGGTTGTCGCCCGCCTCCAGCGCGGCGTGGGTCAGGAAGGCGGCCAGCGGCGACAGGGTTTCGCCGGTGTCGGCATCGATGGGCGCGGGCAAGGGCTGGTTCAGCAGCGGCGCGTCCGGGTCCAGCCCCTGGCTCGCGGGGCTTTGCGTGAGCGGGGCCTTGTGCTCGTCCACGGGCAGCGCCACCGCGTCGCGGCCAAAGCCTTCCTGGGTGACGAAGCTCTCGGCGGCGTTGACGAGTTCCTGCAGGTTCTCGATGCGGTCGGCGCCTTCCTTCTCGTTGCGGTAGTGCGCCAGCAAGCCGCTGGATTCGAGCATCTGCTCGATGATGGCGCGCAGCGTGCAGCCCTGAGTCTGCTCGCGCAGCACGTCCACCAGCGCCACGAACGCGCCCAGGTTCGCGCCCGCCTTGCCGGGCACCGCCGTCACCGCGTCGTGCAGCGAGCAGCCCGCGCCCTGCGCGGCGGCCTGCAGCGTCTCGATGGTGCGCGCGCCGATGCCGCGCGGCGGGAAGTTCACCACGCGCAGAAAGCTGGTGTCGTCGTGCGGGTTCTCCAGCAGGCGCAGGTAGGCCAGCGCGTGCTTGATTTCAGCGCGCTCGAAGAAGCGCAGGCCGCCGTACACGCGGTACGGCAGCCCGGCGTTGAAAAGCTGCGTTTCGATCACGCGGCTTTGCGCGTTGCTGCGGTAGAGGATGGCGACTTCGCTGCGCTTGAAGCCGTCCTGCGCCACCAGCTGCTGGATTTCGTCCACCATCCAGCGCGCTTCCTCGAAGTCGCTCGCGGCCTCGTACACGCGCACCGGCTCGCCGGGGCCCTGGTCCGTGCGCAGGTTCTTGCCCAGGCGGCGGCTGTTGTGGCTGATGAGCGCGTTGGCCGAATCGAGGATGTTGCTGTAGCTGCGGTAGTTCTGCTCCAGCTTGATCTGCTGCGTGACGCCGAACTCGCGCACGAAGTCGGCCATGTTGCCCACGCGCGCGCCGCGGAAGGCGTAGATGCTCTGGTCGTCGTCGCCCACGGCGATCACGCTGCCCGTGGCCTCGAAGCGGCCACCGTCCCCATCGCCCGCCAATTGCTTGAGCCACAGGTACTGCAGCCGGTTCGTGTCCTGGAACTCATCGACCAGGATGTGGCGGAAGCGGTGCTGGTAGTGCGCGCGGATGGGGTCGTTGTCGCGCAGCAGTTCGTAGCTGCGCAGCATCAGTTCGCCAAAGTCCACCACGCCTTCGCGCTGGCATTGCTCTTCGTAAAGCTGGTAGATCTCGACCTTCTTGCGGCTGTCGGCATCGTGCGCGGGCACGTCGCGCGGGCGCATCCCCTCCTCCTTGCAGCCCGCGATGAAGTAGGCCAGCTGCTTGGGCGGAAAACGCTCCTCGTCCACGTTGAACTGCTTGCACAGCCGCTTGATGGCCGAAAGCTGGTCCTGCGTATCGAGAATCTGGAACGCCTGCGGCAGGTTCACCGCCTTGTGGTGCGCGCGCAGCAGCCGGTTGCACAGGCCATGGAAGGTGCCGATCCACATGCCGCGCACGTTCACGGGCAGCATGGCCGACAGGCGCGCCACCATCTCCTTGGCGGCCTTGTTGGTGAAGGTGACGGCCAGGATGCCGCCCGGCGTGGCATACCCGTTCTGCAGCAGCCAGGCGATGCGCGTGGTGAGCACGCGCGTCTTGCCCGAGCCCGCGCCCGCCAGGATGAGCGCATGGCCGCCGGGCAGCGTGACGGCGGCGAGTTGTTCGGGATTGAGGTGGTGCAGCAAAGGCGAGGCAGACGACATAGATAAGGATTGTAGAAACCCGCCCTCGCGCCAAGCGGGTAGAATCAATCACCGGGCCCAAGTTTCTTGCGCCCGGTTTTTTTGCGTCCGCACGCAGCCAAGCCGGAGCCCAAGCCAAGCGCCCCACGCCGCGCGCAATCCTGCGCTGGCGACCTTTTACAGGAGCTTGGAACCTCATGGAAATCTTCGACTACGACAACATCCTGCTGCTGCCGCGCAAGTGCCGCGTGGAAAGCCGCTCGGAATGCGACGCCAGCGTGGAGCTGGGCGGCCGCTCGTTCCGCATTCCCGCCGTGCCCGCCAACATGAAGACGGTGGTGGACGAGAACATCTGCACCTGGCTGGCGCAAAACGGCTACTTCTACGTGATGCACCGCTTCGACCTGGACAACGTGCAGTTCACCAGGGACATGCAGGCCAAGGGCTGCTACGCCTCCATCTCGCTGGGCGTGAAAAAGCCCGACTACGACACCGTGGACCGCTTCGTGGCCGAGGGCATCACGCCCGAGTACATCACCATCGACATCGCCCACGGCCATGCCGACAGCGTGAAGAACATGATCGGCTACCTGAAGGAAAAGCTGCCCCAGTCCTTCGTGATCGCGGGCAACGTGGGCACGCCCGAGGCCGTGATCGACCTCGAAAACTGGGGCGCGGACGCGACCAAGGTCGGCATCGGCCCCGGCAAGGTCTGCATCACCAAGCTCAAGACCGGCTTCGGCACGGGCGGCTGGCAGCTGTCGGCGCTCAAGTGGTGCGCGCGCGTGGCCACCAAGCCCATCATCGCCGACGGCGGCATCCGCAGCCACGGCGACATCGCCAAGAGCATCCGCTTCGGCGCGACCATGGTCATGATCGGCTCGCTGTTCGCGGGCCATGAGGAATCGCCCGGCCAGAGCGTGGAGGTCGATGGCGCGCGCTTCAAGGAGTACTACGGCTCCGCCTCGGACTTCAACAAGGGCGAATACAAGCACGTGGAAGGCAAACGCATCCTCGAACCCATCAAGGGCCACCTGGCCGACACGCTGGTCGAGATGGAGCAGGACGTGCAAAGCTCCATCAGCTACGCGGGCGGCAAGAAGCTCATGGACATCCGCAAGGTGAACTACGTCATCCTGGGCGGCGACAATGCGGGTGAACACCTGCTGATGTAAAAAACTGGTATATAATTCGAGGCTCTGCTGCAATGCAGACAGAATTTGAGGGTTCTTAGCTCAGTTGGTAGAGCAGCGGACTCTTAATCCGTAGGTCGAGTGTTCGAGTCACTCAGGACCCACCACCTCAAAGAAAAAGCCCGCCTTCACAACGAAGGCGGGCTTTTTTCATGGCTGCTAACACGGCCCGCAAAAAAGCCCGCCGCCTTGCGGCAGCGGGCTTGGTGCATTTTTTGGTAGGCCGTGCTGGGCTCGAACCAGCGACCAAAGGATTATGCCTGCCACCTCGGCTTTCGCCGCCCGTTTCCGGTTCGTGGTCTGGACTCTGTCTTGCCTTTCGGCCTTCCCGTCGAGTCTCTACACGTTCCCCCTGCCGGGGGCTTCGCTCGGCGTTGGCATAGCGCGTCCGCGCCTTAGCGTTCACCGAATTTGAGAAGTTCTACTTCAAGGCAGAGCGAACTTACCTTGAGCAACCCAATGGAGCGCCTCCATTCCTCGGCAATGCCAAGGGGCAGGAAACCTCCCGTCAAGTCCTCTGCTCTAACCAACTGAGCTAACGGCCCACACAGCCCGCCATTGTCGCATACCGAAAGGCGGCGGAAAGCCGCAGCCGCCCACGGGCGCGCAGCCGTTCCGGCCCGGGAAATCCCTGGACTGGAACTACCCGAAGGGGTAGCCCCGTCGTGCCCCGCCATCCCTAGACTGCAGCCTGCGCACCCATCGAGGGAACCATCACGCGAAGGGCCTGGACATCGTGCTGCCGGGGCCTCCAGCAACAGCACAGGCAGTATGCAGACCAATGGCCAGCGGGACTTGCTTCCTTCGGGCCTGTACGGGAGCCGAATGATCGACACTACCGGCATGGAATACCCCACGGCGGGCGCCCGGCTCCAGGCCTACAAGCTGTTCCCGCCGCCCGCGCGGCCGGACACCGTGGTGCGGCGCGGCATCATCGAGCGGGTGATGCGCGTCGGCTCCGCGCCGCTGACGGTGCTGCAGGGCCCCGCGGGCAGCGGTAAGTCCACCACCCTGCAGCAAATCCACGACGCCTTCCAGGCCCAGGGCTGGGCCACGGCCTGGCTGGTGATCGACGGCGCCGACAACGACCCGCAGCGCTTCGAGACCCAGTTGCACGCGATGCTGGCCTCGGCGGGCGCCAAGGGGGCCGTGGCCCTCGCCCCCCGGGCCGCAGGCGTCGGCCTGATCGAGTGGGCGCTCGACGTGCTAGGCGGCTTCGGCGCGCGCATGGCGCTGTTCCTGGACGATTTCCAGGCCCTGCACGAGCCGACCGTCCTGCAGTTCTTCCGCGAGCTGCTGCGGCGCCTGCCGGCGCGGGTGCGCTGCTTCATCGGCTCGCGCGCGCTGCCCGAGGTCGGGCTCGCCAGCCTGCTGGTCGCGGGCCGCGCCGCGGTACTGCGCGCCGAGGACCTGCGCTTTTCCGCCGAAGAGTCCCACGCATTCTTCACCCGCAGCCAGGCCCCGGCCGCGGAGGCGGACGAGGTCGAACTCATCCACCAGCGCACCGAAGGCTGGCCCGCCGGGCTGCAGCTGTTCCGGCTGGCCTTCGCCAACCCGGCCGTGCGCGAATCGCTCGAGGAACTGGCGGCCCACGGCCCGCGCGAGCTGGGGGAATACCTCTCGGAAAACGTGGTCTCGATGCAGCAGCCGCAGGTGCGCGAATTCCTGCTGCGCACCTCGCTGCTGCGCCGGCTCTCGGGGCCGCTGTGCGACACGGTGGTGGGGCGCAGCGGCTCCCACGACGTGCTGCGCCAGCTGGAGCACGACGGCCTGTTCATTTCGGCGCTGGACGCCTCGGGCATCTGGTTCCGCTACCACGGCCTGTTCGCCTCTTACCTGCGCGACGGCCTGGTGCGCGCCGACCCCGATGCCGTCGAGGCCATCCACGGCCGGGCGGCACGCTGGCACCTGGCCCATGGCGAGCTGGAGGAGGCCGTCTACCACGCCATCGAGGGCGGCGACATGGCGCTGGCCGTGCAGGCGCTGGACCCCTGGGTCGAGCGGCTGATCTCGGGCGCCGAACTCGTGACTGCGGCGCACTGGTACGACCGCATCGGCCTGGAGGAAGCCGCGCAGCACCGCAGCCTGATGATCAAGATGGCCTGGGCGCAGATCTTCCTGCGGCGCAGCGCCAAGCTGCGCCCGCTGCTGGGCCTGCTGCGCCAGCAGGCCGAACCCGGCCATGTCCAGCACACGACCGACCCGGGCGTGGTGCTCGGCATGGCAGCGCTGTTCGAGGACGATCTGCCCACGGCCGCAGCGCAGATCACGCGCGTGCCGGACCTCCAGCGCCCGGGCGCCACCGGCTTCGTGGCCTTCGAACTGGGAGCCGCTGCCAACCTGCTGGCCTTCCACGCCCTGGGCCTGGGCGACGTGGACGCGGCGCACCACCAACTGGTGCTGGCGCGCAGCCACAACGACCACGCCGACGCCACCTTCAGCACCGGCTACACGATGGCCGTGGAGAGCATGGCCAGCCTGCTGGCCGCGCAGCCCTGCCGTGTGCTGCGCACCCGCGGCACGGTGGCGCCGCGCGCGGACCGCCCGACCGGCGCCATGGCGTCCGCGGCGCTGGCCGCCTGCCAGATCTGGGCCGCCTACGAGAGCGATGCGCTGGACGACGTGGAGCGGCTGGCCGGGCAGTTCGGCGACCAGATCATGCGCGGCGCTGTGCCGGACTTCATCGCCGTGGCGCTGATGGCTATCGCGCGCACGCACCAGGCGCGTGGCCGACCCGACGAGGCGCAGGCCACGCTCGACGCGCTGGACCGCATCGCCTTCGAGAGCGGCTGGCCGCGGCTGGTCTGCATGGTCGAGTGGGAGCGCATCCGCATCGCGGCACTGAGCGGCAACGTGTCGCGCGCCCGGGCCATCGCACAGCGTGTCGCGGCGCCCGCGCCACACGCCGACCCGCGCTGGCTTGCGATCTCGGAACTCGTCGAAGGGCCGGTGCTCGGGCGCATCCGCCTAGCCCTGCACGACGACGACCCCGGCGAAGCGACGCGCCTGCTGCAGGCCGCCGAGCCGCTGTGCGCGGACCGCCTCCTGCTGCGCATCAAGACCACGGTGCTCAAGGCCCTGCTGCTGGAGCAGCGCGGCCAGAACGCGGCGGCCCAGCGCGGCCTGCTCAGGGCCCTGGAACTGGCCGCGCCGGGCGAATGCGTGCGCGCCTTCCTCGACCAGGGGCCGCGCGTGGTGCCGCTGTTGGTGCAGGCGCAGCGCGCGCTGGGCACGCATACGTCATCGCCGGAAACCGGGGCCGCGTATGCCTTCGCCTGCCGGGTGCTGCGCGCCGCGGGGCTGCAGCCGGAGGCCGGGCCGGCGCCCGCCGCACCGCCCGGCCCGGCCATGCCCCTGTCCGAGCGCGAGCAGCACGTGCTGCGCCTGCTGTGCGAGGGCGCGTCCAACCGGGAACTGGCGAGCCAGCTGGCGGTTTCCGAGAACACGGTGAAATTTCACCTCAAGAACCTGTACGGCAAGCTCGGCGTGGGCAGCCGCGCGCAGGCCATCAGCGTGGCGCGCGGCTTGTTTCCCTAGGGTTTGCCGGGTGGCCCGGCTACCCGTTCGGGTGGCGGCGTCTGCGGCCCCCGCTTCCACAATGGCTTCACACAACGCGGCAGGTCGCTCCACACCAGGCGGCCATGCCCTACATAGGAGACAAGCCATGCAGCCCCTGATGCCCGCGCCTTCCTGACGGCACCTCCCGCCTTCCCGCCCGACCCCTTCCATGGCCGCCTTGCCCCTTGCAGGCGGCAGGGATGGCTGTCGCCTTCTTTCGCCCTTTCTTCAGGTTCCAACACCCATGAGTACCACCACCCTCACCAGGCCCGCCGACGCGCCACACGCCGCGGCCGGCGCGTGCAGCCGGCTCATCAACATCGACAACGGCGGCACGCTGACCGACATCTGCGTGATCGACGGCGAGCAGGTGCACCGCACCAAGACGCTGACCACGCCGCACGACCTCTCGCAATGCCTGTTCGACGGGCTGCGCAAGGCCTCCGCCGTGGTCTACGGCCAGGAGGACTTGCAGGCGCTGCTGCTGTCCACCGCCGCCATCCGCTACTCCACCACGCAGGGCACGAACGCGCTGGTCGAGCGCAAGGGGCCGCGCCTGGGCGTGATCGTGGGCGGCGCGCTCACGGTGGACGCCGTGCGCAACGCCGATGGCGCGCCCGACCTGTTCGACGCCGTGATCGGCACACGTGCCGTGCACCTGCCCGCCGCACTCGACGGCGAGGCGCTGGAAGCCGCCGCCATCAAGGCCGTGGGCGACCTGGCCACTGGCGGCGCGAACCGGCTGGTCGTCTCCTTCGGCGGCGCCGACCGCCGCGAGCGCGAGGCGCAGCTCAAGCGCCGCCTGCTGCGCACCTTTCCACCGCACCTGCTGGGTGCGCTGCCGGTGCTGTACGCGAACGAACTGGTGGACGACGCCGACGACGTGCGCCGCACCTGGACCGGGCTGCTCAACGCCTTCCTGCACCCGGCCATGGAGCGCTTTCTCTACAGCGCCGAGCACAAGCTCAAGGAAGCCAGCGCGCAGAGCCCGCTGCTGGTGTTCCGCAACGACGGCCACGCCGGCCGCGTTGCCAAGACCATCGCGGTGCAGACCTACAGCTCCGGCCCGCGCGGCGGCATGGAAGGCGCGCGCGTGCTGGCGCAGCACTACGGCCTGCCGCGCCTGCTGTCGATGGACGTGGGCGGCACCACGACCGACATCGGCCTGGTCGACGCGAACGGCGTGCGCGCCGAGCGGCGCGGCCGCGTGGAAGGCGTGCCCACCTCGTTCGCGCTGTGCGATGTGGTCAGCGCGGGCGTGGGCGGCAGCTCCATCATCCGCGTGGAAGGTGGCCAGGTGCGCGTCGGCCCCGAGAGCGTGGGCAGCGCGCCCGGCCCGGCCTGCTTCGGCTTAGGGGGCACGAATGCCACGATCACCGATGCCTTCCTGCTCGGCGGTCTGCTTGACCCGGCCTCGTTCTTCGGCGGCGCGCTGAAGATCGACGCCGAGCGCGCCCGCGCCGCTATCCGCACCCACGTCGGCGAGCCTTTGGCGATGAGCGATGACGAAGCCGTGGCCGCCATGGAGGCCGCCTGGGTCGCCAAGGTGGCCGATGCGCTGCGCGCCTTCACCACCATCGACGCAGACACCACGCTGGCCGCGTTCGGCGGCGGTGGCCCCTTCGTCGCCTGCCGCGTGGCCGATGCCATCGGCGCGCGCAAGGTACTGATCCCCGGCCACGCGGCGGTGTTTTCCGCCTACGGCATCGGCTTCTCGGACGTGGGCCATAGCTTCACGCGCCAGGTCGCCGACGCCCAGCCCGCCACGCTGTCGGATGCGATGGCGCAGGTGTCCACGCAGGCCGAACGCACCATGTTCGGCGAGGGCGCGCAGCCCGGCGAATACCGCCTGGAATGGACGCTGGAAGAAGCGCTGCCCGATGGCAACACCCGCGCCCACACGCTGACTGGCACGGCAGCGCCTAAGGGCTTGCAGGCAGGCGCGGCGCTCACACTGACGCTCACGGCGATCAAGCCCATGGCCCAAGCGCGCATGACCGGCCAGTTCGGCGGTACCGCGCAGCCCGCCGTGGTCAAGACGACCCGCGAGGTGCTGCTGGACGGCAAGCGCCAGGCCCTGCCGCTGGTGCGCGTGGAAGACCAGCCGCGCGGCGTGGCCGTCAGCCTGCAAGGCCCGGCCGTTCTCGAAGAAGCGTTTTTCACGGGCCGCATCGACGCGGGCTGGACGCTGAACATCAACGCCGCCGGCGACATCCTGCTGGCCCGCGGCACGGAGGCTTGAAGACCATGAAAGTGCTGATCACCGAAACCCTGCGCATCGACCTCGACACCGAGCAGTGGGAATGCCGCCGCTGCGGCCACGCCCACGGCAGCGCGCGCGACAACTACAAGCGCGGCCTGCTGGTGCACGACCGCGACCCGCGCGAAGTCCACAAGCCGCTGCTCGACACCAAGCTGTACGAGCGCACTTACTCGCCCGACCCCAAGTGGTGCCGCATCCTGGAGTACTACTGCCCCGACTGCGGCACGCTGGTCGAAGCCGAATACCTGCCGCCCGGCCACCCACCGCTGCACGACATCGAGCTGGACATCGACGCGCTGAAAGCCCAATGGGAAGGCCGCCCCGAGATGCAGGAGCCCGCGCAAGCGCCCGACCTCGCGCTGGAGCGCGTGCTGCTGCAACGCCAACTCCACGCCCAGGCGCACCACGCCTGCCGCCCCGCCGACAAAGCCTGACGAGGACACACCATGAACCGCGTATCCGTTGACATCGGCGGCACCTTCACCGACTGCTTCGTCGCCTGGGGCGACCGCGTCGTCGAGGCCAAGTCGCTCACCACCCACCACAACCTGGCCGTTGGCTTCAACGACGCGCTGGCCGACGCCTGCCGCCAACTGGAGATCACGCCGAACACGCTGCTGTCGCAGGTCGATTCGGTGCGCTACGCCACCACGCTGGGCACCAACGCGCTGATCGAGCGCAAGGGGCCGCGTGTGGGCCTGCTGGTCACGACCGGCTTCAAGCACACCGTGCCGCTGTCGCGCGCCAGGGGCTATGGCGAGGGCCTGACCGAGCCCGAGCAGATGGACATTCCCAACGCGCAGCGGCCCGAGCCCATCGTGCCCATCCCGATGATCCGCGAGGTGCGCGAGCGCATCGACTACCGGGGCGACGTGTTCTGGGCGCTCGACGAGGACGACGTGCGCCTGCGCATCCGTGAACTGGTCGATGCCGGTGCCCAGGCGCTGGTCGTGATGTTCACCAACAGCGTGGTCAACCCGGTGCATGAACTGCGCGTGCGCGAAATCTTCCTGGAGGAATACCCCGCGCACCTGCTCGGCTCCATCCCACTGCTGCTGTCGCACCAGGTGGCGGGCCGCAAGGGCGAGTACGCCCGCGCCACGTCCACCATCGTCGATGCCTACCTGCACCAGACCATGTACCACGGCCTGGGCACACTCGAATTGAATCTGCGCCAGCAGGGCTACGCCAAGCCCATGCTGGTGAATCACAACTCGGGCGGCATGGCGCAACTGAACTCCACCGACGCGCTGCAAACCGTGCACTCCGGCCCCGTCTCGGGTATCGCGGCCAGCGAATTCCTCGCGGCTGCCGCCGAACTGGGCAACGTGGTCGCTACCGACATGGGCGGCACCAGCTTCGACATCGGCATCGTCGTGCAGGGCGACCTCAAGTACTACGACTTCAACCCCGTGATCGACCGCTGGCTGGTCAGCGTTCCCATGGTGCACCTGCGCGCGCTAGGCGCGGGGGGAGGCTCCATCGCGCGCTACGACCGCATGTACAAGACCGTGGAAATCGGCCCCAAATCCGCAGGCTCCGACCCCGGCCCCGCCGCGTACGACCGTGGCGGCCAGTTCCCCACCGTCACCGATGCCGACCTGCTGCTGGGCTACCTCGATCCCAAGAACTACGCCAACGGCCACATCCCGCTGAACCCGCGCCGCGCCCGCCAGGCGGTGCGCGACAACCTCTGCGACGAGCTGGGCCTGGACGAGATCGAGACCGCCAAGCTCATCAAGAAGCAGGTCGATGCCTCGATGGCCAACGGCATCGCCACCGAGCTGCGCACGCGCGGCTACGAGCCCAAGGACTTCACGGTGCTGGCCTATGGCGGCAACGGCCCGCTGCACGCCTGCGGCATCGCCTCGGCGCTGGGCATCACGCGGGTGCTGGCGCCGCCGTACTCGTCCACCTTCTCGGCCTGCGGCGCGGGCAACGTGAGCCAGATGCACATCCACGAGATGAACACTTGGACGGTACTGTTCAACCCGAACACCAAGGCCTTCTTCAGCGACTACGATACTTTCAACCGCAGCGTGGAAGAGCTGGAGCAGCGCGGCCGCGCCGACCTGGAACGCCAGGGCATGGACCCGGCCGACATCCGCTACCGGCTGGAGGTGGACATGCGCTACGGCAACCAGCGCGTGCAGACCGCGGTCGTCACGCACCTGTCGCGCCTCAAGGGCCAGCGCGACGTGCTGGAGCTGATGGACCAGTTCCACGAGCGCTACGGCGACCGCTTCGGCCAGGGCTCGCAGTCGCCGGAGACCGGCGTGCGCGTCAACACCATCCGCGTATGCGCCTACGTCGATCAGGCGCGGGTGAAGTTCGCGCGCTTGGCGATCACGGGCGATGCGAAGGCGCCGCCGGAGCCGGTGGGCCACCGCCCCTGCCACTTCGTGGGCCACGACGGCGCCATCGACACCCCCGTCTACGACGACCGCGCTCGCGCCGAGGGCACGCAGATCGACGGCCCGGCCATCATCACCACGCGCGTGACGACCTACCTGGTCGAGCCCGGCTGGAGCTTCCGCGCCGTCGCCCAAGGCGGCGCCTGGTTCGTGCGCAACAGCAGCCACTGATATTGGAGTCCACACCATGACCACAGACACCCAAGCCCTCGACGACAAGGCGCTGCGCGACAAGTTCATCGCCGACAACACGCTGTTCCTCGGCCCCGACCCCGAGATCATGCGCAACCACAGCGTGCAGCCACGCTCCCAGGCCGAGGAGGAAGTGCTCGCCAAGGGCATCGACCCGCACCAGGTGCACCACGTACGCGGCCTCATCAACTCGGCGCTGTCCGAAGCTTTCGAGATGGTCAACCAGATGGGCGCCGCGCCCGGCGCCAAGTGGGGCGACCTGGTGACGGGCATCTACACCGCGCAGGGCGACCTGTCGATGATCGCGCCCTACGGCATCATCGCCTTCGCGGCCTGCTGCTTCTACCCGATCCGCTTCATCAACAAGTACTGGACCAACGACCCGACGGTGGGCGTGAAGGACGGCGACGGCTTCATTCACAACGACGCGCGCTACGGTGGCATCCACAACACCGACCAGTCGATGATGATGCCGCTGTTCTACAAGGGCGAGCTGGTGTGCTGGCTGTCGTCCACCATCCATGAAGGCGAAAACGGCGCCACCGAGCCCGGCGGTCTGCCCGCCAAGGCCGAGAGCAAGTACGACGAGGGCATCAAGATGCCGCCGTTCAAGATCGTCGAGAACTTCGAGCTGAAGCGCGACCTGGTGACCTTTTTGCAGAACTCCGTGCGCGATCCACGCCTGCAACTGGAGGACATGAAGGTCAAGCTGCACGCCGTGATGCGGTTGCGCGAGCGCATCATCGCCATCCTCGACCAGTACGGGCGTGACGCGCTCATCGGCACGCTGCGCGTGCATCTGGAAGACGTGGAGACCGAGATGCGCCGCCGCATCGCCGAGCTGCCCGACGGCACCACGCGCGTGCTGCAGTTCATGGATTCGAGCCTGCGCGAGAACGCGCTGCAGAAGATCTCGTGCGCCATCACCGTCAAGGGCGACAAGATGACCATGGACTTCCGGGGCTCGGCGCCGCAGTTCCTGAACCGCTCGGTCAACACCAACGTCGCCTCGTTCAAGGCCGCGCTGTGTACGGGCCTCTTGCAAAACATCTGGCCCGACCTGCCGCACACCATGGCCGTGCTCTCGCCCATCGAGATCCTGACCGACCGCAATTCCATCCTCGATGCCGAGGGCGAGATGCCGCAGGCCATGAGCCTGATGCCGCTGTTCAAGGGCTGCGTGGTGTGGACCATCCCGATGAACAAGCTCAGCTACAGCCTGCCGCACCGCTACTCGGCCATCATTGCCTCGCAGTACGACCAGGCGGCCACCTTCATCTACGGCGGCCTCACGCAGAACGGCGACGTCACCGGCAACTTCTGCGCCGACATCAACGGCAACGGCCAGGGCGCGCGCAGCCACGCGGACGGCCAGCACTCCATCTCGCCCGTGTTCGGCTTCATGTGCGACAC
This sequence comes from Acidovorax sp., assembly GCA_047601665.1. GTDB lineage: Bacteria > Pseudomonadota > Gammaproteobacteria > Burkholderiales > Burkholderiaceae_C > JASGIT01. Next base: position 2,472,903 of record JASGIT010000001.1, on the reverse strand, counting down.
CGGCGAGCACGAGCTGGCCGAGGAGGAAACACCCATCATCCGCCTGGGCGCGCAGCGCCTGGCGAAAGACCGCATCGGCTGGGGCAAGTACCGCGGCGGCATGGGCTACGAGCAGATCGCCACCTCGCGCGGCTCTGGCCTGTGGGGCTTCATGACGGGCTGCGAGGGCTCCAAGTTCCCCTCGGCCCAGGGCCTGTTCGGCGGCTACTCCTGCCCCAGCTACCAGCTCATGAAGATCAAGGGCATCAACATCTTCGAGGTGCTGAAAAAGGACCCGAAGGCCGTGGAAGTGTTCGACATCGTGGAGCTGATGAACAAGCGCCCCATTCCCGGCGGCACCTACACCAGCCAGGACATGGGCATGACCTTCGAGCTGGCGAGCGAGGGCGAGATCTACATGATCTGCCAGGGCTCCGGCGGCGGCTACGGCGACGTGCTGGAGCGCGACCCGCAACTGGTGATGAAGGACGTGCGCGAGGACCTGATGTCGCACGAGAACGCGCGCGACATCTACAAGGTGGTCTATGACAAGCAGAGCCTGGTCGTCGACGATGAAGCCACCGCCGAGCTGCGCGCCGCCTACCGCCGCGAGCGCATCGCGCGCGGCAAGCCGTTCGACCAGTTCTGCCAGGAATGGGTGACCGCCGAGCCGCCGAAGGACGTGCCGTACTTCGGCAGCTGGGACGACCCCACGCAGATCTACGCCACCACCATGGGCCAGCGTGTGAAGATGCCCGCCGACCAGATGCAGGGCGCCTTCATGCTCGACCCCAAGGACGTGCGCATCGCCGAGCTGGAAGCCCAATTGGCCGCAAGGAGCTGACCATGCCCCGCCTGACCGAAGCGGCGGGCCAGAAGCGCCTGCTCTGGCTCGACCACACCGCCTACAGCGCGCGCCTGCTGGCCCAGGGCCAGGCGCCCTGGCTCGACACCGCCGCCTGCGTGGCCTGGCTGCGCCAGGCGCAGGGCCTGCTGCGCCCCGACGTGCTGGCGCTGCCATTGGCCGACGTGGCGTCTGCCTGGCTGGAGAGCCACCCCGAAGTGCAGGCGGCCATGGCGGGCAAGACCAAGCGCGGCCACGGCCCGCTCAAGGAACTGCTCGCTGCCGAAGGCCTGCGCGCCCATGCGGCCGATCTGGTCACGGCGCTGCGCGCGGCCATGCCGGGCGCCGTGCTGGCGCTGGTGCTCGCCTCGCCACGTGACTGGGCCGCGCACGCCCTGGTGCGCGCCGGTGGCTCGCCGGACGCCATCGACGAGGACGCGGTGGACGCCGCCGCCGCCACCGTGGCCGAGTTCCTGCGCCTGTTCGCCCAGGCGGGCGCCGATGCCGTGCTGCTGCACGAATCGCGTGCATGGACCGCCGATAAGGTGGACCTGCTGCTGGAGCTGTACCAGCCCGTCGCCAACGTGGCGCGCCACTACGGCTGGGACTGGGGCGTGCAGTGGCCCGAGGCCGTGGCGCTGCCTGCGGGCCAGGGGCCGGGCTTCAGCATCGCGCCCGCGCCCTGCGGCGCGGCGCTGGCCGGGCTGACGCTGCCCGCCGGCTTCTGGCAGGGCGAAGCGCCGCCGCCCACGGCAGGCAGCTTCGACCATGCGCACATCCCCGCCGACGCCCACCCCGAAACCGTGCTGGCCCGGCTGGCCCGGTTGCGGGAACGGTAAGCACCACGGTGCCCGCATGAACACGCCCGCGCCTTGCGCCCTCGGCCATGTGCCCGCCGATGGCTATGGCCGCCTGCGCCCGGCCTGCTGTGTGGCGTCCAGAGCCATGTTTTCGCGGGTCGGGGCCTGGACGCCCCCTCTGCCACCAGCGCCCCCGCCCTCTCCGCCGGGGCCAGGGGTGCACGGCGACAGCGGCCCGGGCAAACCGCCCGGCTAGCCCTGGCCCGACGCCATCGCCGCGAGCCGCGCCACCGTATTCAGGTTGCGTGCCGTGCCGACCAGCGCGGCAGGCAGCTTGAGCCTGGACCGCCCCATGCCGGACGGATAGTGGATGAACACCTCCAGCCCGCTCGCCACCACCTCTTCATCGGTCTGCCCCTTGGCCGCCAGGACGGCATCCAGCGCGAGGGCCTGGCCGAGGAAAAGAACGGCCACCTTGTCAGGGGCGGCCTGGGGAAAGGGGTTGCGCTCCAGAACGCGGCGCATCTGGCCGCCATCGCGCACGACCACGTCCACCGGCTTGCCGCAGTAGTCCCGCAGCCGCGCCTCCAGCTCCGCCTTCACGGCGCTGGCCGGCAAGTCCGTGTCGAACACGGCATTGCCGGACTGGATGTACGTGCGCACCTGCGTGAAGCCCGCCTGCTCGCACAGGCCGCGCAAGGCGTCCATCGGCAGTTTTCCCGTGCCGCCGACGTTGACGGCGCGCAGCAGGGCGACGAGCGTGGGCATGGGCCTTTACACGGCCAGCAGGTGCGTCCGGTAGTGCGCCAGTTCGTCGATGGACTCGTGCACGTCGGCCAGGGCCGTGTGTTTCTGGGCCTTCTTGAAGCTGGTGTACGCCTCGGGCTTCCAGCGCTTGGCCAGTTCCTTGAGCGTGCTCACGTCCAGGTTGCGGTAGTGGAAGAACGCCTCCAGCTTGGGCATGTAGTTGACCAGGAAGCGCCGGTCCTGGCCGATGGTGTTGCCGCACATCGGGGCCGTGCCCTTGGGCACATACCGGCTCAGGAAGTCGATGATCTGCTGCTCGGCCTCGGCCTCGGTGACGGTGGAGGCGCGCACCTTGTCGATCAGGCCGCTCTTGCCGTGCGTGCCCTTGTTCCAGGCGTCCATCTTGTCGAGCTGCTCGTCGCTCTGGTGGATGGCGAACACCGGGCCTTCGATGCGCGGCTCCAGCTGCGGGCCGGTGACGATGACGGCGATTTCGAGCAGGCGGTCGGTGTCCGGCTCCAGGCCGGTCATTTCGCAGTCGAGCCAGACCAGGTTCTGGTCGGATTTGGGCAATGTGGGAATGGGAGTGGGTGCGTCAGACATCCCCGGATTGTCGCCTACACTCGTCCGCACATGCCCTCCCCCGCCCTGACTCTTACCTTCGTTTTTGCCCTGCTGCTGTGCGCCGGCCTGCTGGTTCGGCTGTGGCTCGCCTCGCGCCAGATCCGCCACGTGGCACGGCACCGCGCCGCCGTGCCCGCCGCGTTCGCGCAGCGCATTCCGCTGGCCGCGCACCAGAAGGCCGCCGACTACACCATCACCAAGGCCCGGCTGGGCATCGTGGAAATGGCGCTCGGCGCCGCCGTGCTCGTGGGCTGGACGCTGCTGGGCGGGCTGGATGCGCTGAACCACGCGCTGCTGTCCTGGCTGGGCGGCGGCATGGTGCAGCAGTTGGCGCTGCTCGCGGCGTTCGCGCTCATCAGCGGGCTGATCGAACTGCCGCTGGCGCTGTACCAGACCTTCGGCGTGGAGCAGCGCTTCGGCTTCAACCAGATGACCTGGCGGCTGTGGCTGGGCGACCTGCTCAAGTCCACGCTGGTGGGCGCGCTGGTGGGCCTGCCGGTGGCGGCGCTGGTGCTGTGGATCATGGGCGCCGCCGGCCCCTGGTGGTGGCTGTGGGCCTGGGGCGCGTGGATGGGGTTCAACCTGCTGCTGATGTGGGTCTTCCCGACCTTCATCGCGCCGCTGTTCAACAAGTTCGAGCCGCTGGCGGACGAATCGCTCAAGGCCCGCGTGACGGCGCTGATGCAGCGCTGCGGCTTCGCGGCCAAGGGCCTGTTCGTGATGGACGGCAGCCGCCGCAGCGCGCACGCCAACGCCTACTTCACCGGCTTCGGCTCGGCCAAGCGCGTGGTGTTCTACGACACGCTGCTGCGCCAGCTGACCCCCGGCGAGGTGGAGGCGGTGCTGGCGCATGAACTCGGCCACTTCAAGCACCGCCACATCACCAAGCGCATGGCGGGCATGTTCGCGCTGAGCCTGCTGGGCTTCGCGCTGCTGGGCTGGCTGTCGTCGCGCGGCTGGTTCTATGCGGGCCTGGGCGTCACGCCCAACCTGTGGCTGGCGGGCATTCCGAACGACGCGCTGGCGCTGCTGCTGTTCATGCTGGCCGCGCCGGTGTTCAGCTTCTTCGTCGCGCCGCTGTTCTCGCAGCTGTCGCGCCGGCACGAATTCGAGGCCGACGCCTACGCCGTGGCCCAGGCCAGCGGCGGCGAACTGGCCTCGGCCCTGCTCAAGCTCTACGAAGACAACGCCTCCACGCTCACGCCCGACCCGGTGTACGTGAAGTTCTATTACTCGCACCCACCCGCCAGCGAGCGGCTGGCACGGATTGCGGCATGAGCCAGGAGGGCATCGTCGTCGCCAGCCACGGCCGCCACTGCGTGGTCGAGTCGGCCGACGGCCAGCGCCGCATCTGCCACCCGCGCGGCAAGAAGAGCCAGGCCGTGGTGGGCGACCGCGTGCGGTGGCAGGCCACGGGCGACGAGGGCACCATCGAGAAGGTGCTGCCCCGGCGCAACCTGTTCTACCGGCAGGACGAGATCCGCACCAAGTCGTTCGCGGCCAACCTGGACCAGGTGCTGATCCTGATCGCCGCCGAGCCGGTGTTTTCCGAAAGCCAGCTCGCGCGCGCGCTGATCGCCGCCGAGGCCGAGCGCATCACGCCGCTGATCGCGCTCAACAAAAGCGACCTGGTGGAGCCCTTCGCCCGCGCCTGGGAGCGCCTGCTGCCCTACCGCCACATGGCCCACGACAGGCGCCACTACGGCGTGCTGCCACTGTCGCTGGCGCAGTCGGGGGAAGTGGACCGCGCGGCGCTCATGGCGCATTTGCAGGGCAAGACCACCCTGGTGCTCGGCCCCTCGGGCGCGGGTAAAAGCACGCTCATCAACCTGCTGGTGCCCGGCGCGACGGCGCAGACAGGCGAGATTTCGCAGGCGCTGAACTCGGGCAGGCACACCACCACCAGCACCAGCTGGTACTGGGTGGACGCGGCGCGCACCACGGCGCTGATCGACTCGCCGGGCTTCCAGGAATTCGGGCTGCGCCACCTCGCGCCCACCGACCTGGCGCGCTGTATGCCCGACATCGGCGAGCGCGCGGGGGAGTGCAAGTTCTACAACTGCACGCACCTGCACGAGCCGGGCTGCGCGGTGCGGACGCAGGTGGAATTGGCCGCTAGCGCAGGCGGGATAAGCGCCAGCCGCTATCGTGTCTATAGTGAATTGTTTGCTGAACTGAGCGAAGCGCCGCGTTACTGACCCAGGATGGCCTGCAGCGCCCGCACCAGTGCATCGCACTGCGCCGGCGTGCCCACGCTGATGCGCAGGTACTGCGCGATGCGCTCGGGCCGCGCGAAGTGGCGCACCAGCACGGCGCGCTCGCGCAGTTGCGCGGCCAGCCATGCGCCGTCGTGCGCGGGGTGGCGCACGAACAGGAAGTTGGCCTGCGAAGGCAGCACCTCGAACCCCAGGGTTTCGAGCGCCCGCGCCAGGCCCTCGCGGCTGTGCACCACGGCGCGGCACGTTTCGTTGAAATACGCCACGTCCTCATAGGCGGCGCGCGCGCCGGCCTGGGCCAGCCGGTCGAGCGGGTAGGAGTTGAAGCTGTCCTTCACGCGCGTGAGCGCGTCGATCAGCGGCGGCTGCCCGAAGGCCGCGCCCACGCGCAGGCCCGCGAGCGAGCGCGACTTGGAGAGCGTGTGCACCACCAGCAGGTTCGGGTGGCGCGCCACCAGGCCCACGGCGCTTTCGCCGCCGAAATCGACGTAGGCCTCATCGACCAGCACCACGCGCCGCGGGCAGGCGGCCAGGAGCTTTTCGATCTGCGCGAGCGGCAGGCCTATGCCCGTGGGCGCATTCGGGTTGGCCAGCACGATGCCCGCACAGGCGCCCTGCCCCGCGCGCGCGGCCAGCGCGTCCACGTCGATGCCCAAGCGCTCGTCCAGGGGCTGCAGCGCGGGCTCTATGCCCCACAGGCCGCAATAGACGCGGTAGAAGCTGTAGGTGATGTCGGGCATCAAGAGCGGTTCATCCGCGTGCTGGAAGAAGGCGAAGAACGCATGGGCCAGCACCTCGTCCGACCCGTTGCCGACGAACACCTGATCGGCCCCCAGCCCGTGGTGCCGGGCGATGGCCTCGCGCAGCGCCAGCGATTGCGGGTCGGGGTAAAGCTGCAGCCCCTCGCGCGCGGCGGCCTCGATGGCGGCCACGGCGCGCGGCGACGGCGGGTAGGGGTTTTCGTTGGTGTTGAGCTTCACGAGGCCCGCGATGCGCGGCTGCTCGCCGGGCACGTAGGGCTGAAGCTGCCCGACGACGGGGCTGCACAGCGAAGAGACGGGCATGGGGAATACTCCTGATTTCATAGCTGCCAGCGCTTTCTAGACAAGCGCTGGAGCCCTTTTTGGCTTGATTTTCAGCCCAGTAGCCGCGCCAGCGTCAGCAGCACGAGCAGCAGCATCCACACCACCACCGAGCGCCACACCAGCCCCACCACGCTGCGCAGGTGGCCCACCTCGGGCTCGCGGCCCGGGGTGCTGCCGCTGTCGCCGATGTCGGCGTCGATCTCCAGGCCCTGGGGCGCGTGCAGGTCGGCGCGGGCGCGCAGGGCCTCGCCGCCCAGGCGCACGTTGATGGCCCCCGCCGTGGCGGCGAGCAGCACGCCGTCGTTGTCGTTGGGGAACTGCTGGGCGTGGAAGCGCCAGCCTTCGATGGCCTCTTCAAAGCTGCCCACGGCGGCGAAGCTCAGGGCCGTGAGGCGCGCGGGCAGCCAGTCGATCACCGTCCAGGCCAGGGCCGAGGCGTGCTGCAGCGCGGCGCTGACGGGTTGGACGTCCGCCCGCTCGCGGTAGCGCCAGTGGCGCGAGACGAATTCGGCCATGCGGTACAGCACCGCGCCCGTGGGCCCCAGGCCCAGCGCCGCGAGCACCGAGAACCACGCCAGCACGCCGAACACGTGGCGGTGCGCGGCGATGACCGAATACTCGATCACGTGGCGCACGATCTCGCTGCGCGGCAGCGCGCCCACGTCCACCTGCTGCCAGTCGGCCAGCGCGGCGCGGGCGGCGTTCTCGTCGCCCGACTCCAGCGCGTCGCGGATGGTGGTGAAGTGGTGGCTGAACTGGCGGAAGCCCAGCGTGATGTAGAGCACCGCCACGTTCCACAGCATGGCCAGCGGCCAGCCCACGGCCCACAGCAGCAGCCAGTGCACGCCCAGCACCGCGAGCGACGGCGTGAGCACGGCCAGCGCCCAGGTCAGCCAGCCCTGCCCCGGCCCGCCCGCGTCGAAATTGCGGCTGACCGACAGGGCCCAGGCGCGCAGACCCGCGTGGATGGGGTTGGTGCGGGCCAGCGGGCGCGCCTGCTCGATCAGCAGGGCGAACAAAATGGCAAAAAAACTCATAGGGGGCCGATGATAGCGGCCCGGAATAACCTGCCCGTCAAGCGCTCATGAAGCGGTAGAAGTTGCGGATCATGCCCGCCGTAGCGCCCCAGATGAAGCGGGTGTGATCGCCGTCCTGGTAGGGCATGGAGAACCATTCGCGGTGCACGCCCTGCCATTCGAGCGCATGGCGGCGGTGGTGGGCGGGGTCGAGCAGGAAGGCCAGCGGCACCTCGAAGGCGGCGGCCACCTCGCCGGGGTTGGGCTGCAGCGTGAAGCCGGGCTGCACCAGCGCCACCACGGGGGTGATGATGAAGGCGGTGCCGGTCACGTAGATCGGCAAATGGCCCAGCACCTCGGCAAAGCGGGGCTCCAGGCCCACTTCCTCGTGCGCCTCGCGCAGGGCGGTGGCGGCGGGGTTGGCGTCCTCCGGGTCGGCGCGGCCGCCGGGGAAGGCGACCTGGCCCGAGTGCGTGGACAGGTGCGCGGTGCGCTGGGTCAGCAGCACCATGGGTTCGTCGCGCAGCACGATGGGCACCAGCACCGCCGCCTGCGCGGGGGCGCGCTGGGTGAAGCGCTTTTCCAGCACCACTTCAGGCTCCCACGCGGGCGGCGCGGCGAAGCGCTGGCGCAGCGCCTCGGGCGTTTGCGCGGCCAGGGGCACGGCGGGCAGGTCGGAGTCCACGCGCAGCACGGGCACGGTGCGCGGATCCATGGGCAGCGAGGAGAGCGCGGGGATGACGGAGGAGACGGTGTTCATGGGGCCACAAAAAAGCCGCTACAGCAAAACTGTAGCGGCTCGAGGGGAATTCCGCAGTCGCGGGCGTGTGCCTTATTCGGCAACCACCTTGCGGGCGGGCAGCTTTTCCTTGATGCGGGCGGACTTGCCGCTGCGTTCGCGCAGGAAGTACAGCTTGGCGCGGCGCACGTCGCCGCGGCGCTTGACTTCGATGCCGGCGATCAGCGGGGAATAGGTCTGGAACGTACGCTCCACGCCTTCGCCGCTGGAGATCTTGCGCACGGTGAAGCCGCTGTTCAGGCCACGGTTGCGCTTGGCGATCACCACGCCTTCGTAGGCCTGCACGCGCTTGCGGGTGCCTTCCACCACGTTCACGCTTACGATGACGGTGTCACCGGGGTTGAACTGGGGGATGGTCTTGTTCAGGCGGGCGATTTCTTCCTGCTCAAGGGTTTGGATCAGGTTCATGGTTGCTTCCTTGCGATCTTGTCCGCGCCATGATTGGCAGGCGTCGGGATTGACGTGTGTGGCTGGGCTTATACCGCGCAGCGGCCGGGCAGAGGATCGAAAAGCCTTTGATTATAACCCGGCGAGGGTTTTTTCATCCTCTTTCGACAGGCAGCCCGCGGCGCGCGCGGCGGCGATCAGGTCGGGGCGGTGTTGCGCGGTGAGAGCCAGGCTCTGGTCGCGCCGCCAGCGCTCGATCTGCGCGTGGTGGCCCGAGAGCAGCGCGGGCGGCACGGGCGCGCCGTTCCAGACCTCGGGCCGCGTGTAGTGCGGGCAGTCGAGCAGGCCGTCGAGCGCGGGGTTGAAGCTGTCTAACTGGTGGCTGCCCTCGTCATTGAGCACGCCGGGCTGCAGGCGCGCCACGGCGTCGAGCAGCGCCATCGCGGCGATCTCGCCGCCCGAGAGCACGAAGTCGCCCAGGCTCAGTTGCACGCGCACGTACCGGTCGATGAAGCGCTGGTCTACGCCCTCGTAGCGGCCGCAGAGCAGCACCGCGCCCTGGCTGACGGACCACTGCGCCACGCCGGCATGGGCCAGCCGCTCGCCGATGGGGGAGAACAGCACCAGCGGCGCTTCGTCGTCCTCGGCCCGGTCGGCGCGGATGGCGGCCAGGCAGCGCGCCAGCGGCTCGGCCAGCATCACCATGCCAGGGCCGCCGCCAAAGGGCCGGTCGTCCACGCGGCGGTAGTTGCCTTCGGCGTAATCGCGCGGATTCCACAGGCGCACCTCGACCTGGCCCGAGGCATAGGCGCGGCGCGTGATGCCGCTCGTCAGGAACGGCGCGAACAGTTCGGGAAACAGCGTGATGACGTCGAAGCGCATGGGCTTCAATAGTCGGGCTGCCAATCGACGGTGATGCGCTGGTCGGCCAGGCTCACCGCATCGACGAAGGCGGAGACGAACGGCACCAGGCGCTCGCGCTCCTTGCCGTCTTCCTCATAGGCCAGCACCAGCGTGGTCTGCGGGCCGGTGGCGAGCAGGTCGCGCACCCGGCCCAGCGCCACGCCTTCGCGGTTGATGACCTGCAGGCCGATCAAGTCGACCCAGTAGTACTCGTCCTCGCCCGCCTGGGGGAAATGGGCGCGCGACACGAAGATGCGCGCGCCGCGCAGCGCCTCGGCGGCATTGCGGTCGTCCACGCCTTCCGCCGATGCGACGAGGGCGTCGGAATGCGGGCGCGCCTGCTTCACGGGCAGCAGCACGGTTCCGGTGAAGGTCTTGGCGCCCTTTTCCGAGGGCTGGAGGAACCACTGCTTGCTGGTCAGCAGCGCCTCAGGGGTACCGCTGTGGGCCAGCACCTTGAACCAGCCCTTGACGCCCCAGGCGTCGGCGATGCGGCCTACCTCCACCGCGTCGGCGGGGAGTAGGGCGGATTCAAGCGCGGGGAAAACGGCGGGCATGGCGATTCCAACGAAAAAAGCGGGTGCCGCCAGATTCCGACGGCACCCGCCTTGACAGGCTGAAGCAGCGTATCAGGCCGCTTTCTGGGCGGTTTGCTTGACCAGGCGTTCCACGGTGGGCGACACCTGGGCGCCAACGCTCTTCCAGTAGGTCAGGCGGTCCTGGGCGACGCGCAGGCCTTCCTCGCCGTCCTTGGCCAGGGGGTTGTAGAAGCCCAGGCGCTCGATGAAGCGGCCATCGCGGCGCACGCGCTTGTCGGCGGCGACGATGTTGTAGAACGGACGGGCCTTGGCGCCGCCGCGGGAGAGTCGAATCACGACCATAATGAATCCTTCGGGTGGTGGTCTTTGTCAAGACCGAATTTTCTTGCTACGTTGAGACACGCGACATGGCCACCCGGCCAGCGACACGCAGCAAAGCCTGCCATTATATCCCCATCCCCCTTTTTCGATGTCATTGATACGCGCCAGCCGTGAGGACGACCTCGCCGCCATCACCGCCATTTACACCCACCACGTGCTGCACGGCACGGGCACTTTCGAGACCGAGCCGCCGACCGAAGCCGACATGCGCGCGCGCCGCGCCGACGTGCTGGGCCGCGGCCTGCCCTACCTCGTCGCGGAGCACGGCGGGCAGGTGGCGGGCTTTGCCTACTGCAACTGGTTCAAGCCGCGCCCGGCCTACCGCTATTCGGCGGAAGACTCGATCTACGTGGCCGATGCGGCGCGCGGCCTGGGGCTGGGCCGCCAGCTGCTGGACGCGCTCTGCGACGCGGCGGAGACGGCGGGCGTGCGCAAGCTGCTCGCGGTGATCGGCGACTCGGCCAACGCGGGCTCCGTCGGCGTGCACCGCGCGGCGGGCTTCACGCACATCGGCGTGATGCGCTCGGTGGGCTGGAAGTTCGGCGCGTGGCGCGACGTGGTGCTGATGGAAAAGACCCTGGGCGCGGGCGACACGACCGCGCCGGAATGAAGCCGATGAAAAACAAGACCGTGGCCGCCTGGCTGGCCTTTATCGGCGGGCCGCTGGGCCTGCACCGCTTTTACCTGCACGGCCTGGGCGACCTGCTGGGCTGGCTGCTGCCCATTCCCACCGCCCTGGGCCTGTACGGCATCCAGCGCGTGCAGGATTTCGGGCTGGACGACCAGTGGAGCTGGGTGCTGATTCCGCTGCTGGGCTTCACCATCGCGGGCTGCGCGCTGCGCGCCATCCTCTACGGGCTGATGACGCCCGAGAAGTGGAACGCGCGCTTCAACCCGCAGGCCGCGCCGGACGCGCCGCCGGGCCGCACGGACTGGTTCACCATCTTCGCGATCGCCGTGTCGCTGCTGGTGGGCACCACGGTGCTGATGGCGAGCCTGGCGTTCAGCTTCCAGCGCTATTTCGAATACCAGATCGAGGAAGCGCGCAAGATTTCGCAATGAAATGAGCCGCCAGCCGGCGCGGGGCCTGCGCTGGCAGCTCTCAAAGCGATAGCTGCCAGCAGCCCCCTTCCCGATGGTCAGGCCGGCTGCGCCGCCAGGCCTGTCGCCGGGCTCTTGCGCGCCGCCACCACCATGATGAAGGCCGCCACGATGTACATCGAGATGATGAAGAACAGGCTGTACTTGGGGTTGCCCGTCGTGGTCAGAATCCAGGTGCTGATGGACGGCGAGACCGCCGGGCCCAGGTTGCCCAGCGAGCTGATCAGCGCGATGCCGCCGGCGGCCGTTTCCTTGGGTAGGTATTCGCTGACGAAGGCGAAGAACAGCGGCGTGGCGGCCGAGGTGCCGACGATGGCCAGCGAGTAGAGGCTGAGCGACGCCACCAGGCTCGGCGCCAGCAAGGCGATCAGGCCCAGGCCGGTGGTGATGCAGCAGATGGCGAACACGAAGTGCCAACGGCGGTCGTTCATGCGGTCGGAGCTGCGGCCGATCAGCACCATGCCGATGATGCCGGCCATGCTAGCCACGGCCTTCAGCAAACCGACCTGGAACACGTCGGCCACGCCCCAGCTGCGGATCAGCGTCGGCGCCCAGAACAGCAGGGCGTACACGGCGGCGCTCATCAGGAAGTAGGTCGTCGCCAGGGCGAACACCTTCCGGTCCTTCAGCAGGTCCTTCATGGCGCCGTGCTTGTGGCCGGTGGAGGTCTTCTCGCTTTCCACGCGGTTGATCAGGATCCTCTTCTCCTCGTCGGTGAGCCACTTGGCCTGGGACGGGGTGTCGACCAGCATGAAGAAGACCAGCACCGCGATGATCAGGCAGGGCGCGCCGTTGGCGATGAACATCCACTGCCAGCCGTGCCAGCCCATGAAGCCTTCGCCGTACTTCATCAGCGCGCCGTTGAGCGGGCCCACCAACACGCCGGCCAGCGCCGTGGCCGTCATGAAGACGGCGATGGCCCGGCCGCGCCGCGCCGACGGGTACCAGTAGGTGAAGTACAGGATCACGCCGGGGAAGAAGCCCGCCTCGAACGCGCCGAGCAGGAAGCGCAGCACGTAGAACTGCCAGGGCGCGGTGACCCAGGCCATCAGCGTGGCGCAGGCGCCCCAGCAGATCATGATGCGCAGGATGGTCTTGCGCGCGCCGATCTTTTCGAGAAACAGGTTGCTGGGCACCTCGAACAGGAAGTAGCCGACGAAGAACAGGCCCGCGCCGAGCGCGAACACGGCGTCGCTCAGGTGCAGGTCGGTCTTCATCTGGAGCTGCGCGAAGCCGATGTTCACGCGGTCGATGAAGGCGAAGACGTAGGCGGTCAGGAGCAACGGCAGGATGTGCCAGTTGACCTTGGAAAAAATAGCCGCTTCCGCCGGGGTTTCGATGATGGGGCCGCCCTTCGGGGCGTGCGTCACTGCCATGGATGTCTCCTCGGTGCTTTTGTAAGGGGGGGGATGTGGCGCGGATGGATCGCGCAGGCCTGGCCCCTTTGTTTTATGTGTCAGGGCCTGTGCGCCCCGCTATGCGGCCGGAAACCGCCGCCACTGTACCCGAGGGCCTGTACGGCATGTGTAACCCGCCCCTGGCCGGGACGCGGAAATTGTCGTACCCGGGACAGAGGCGGAAACGAACAAGCCCGCCGATGGGCGGGCTTGTTCAGGGCCGGGGCCGAAGCCGGAGCCGGGGCGTTACTTCTTCGCCGAGTAGTCGTAGAAGCCGTGCCCGCTCTTCACGCCCAGGCGGCCCTCGGCGAGCATCTGCTTGAGCAGGGTGCGCGGCGCCTCGGGCAGGCCGGGGATTTCGTGGGCGTAGTGCTCCTCGATGGACAGCACCACGTCCAGGCCCACGTTGTCCATGGCGGCGCACGGGCCGACGCGCGTGCCCATGGCCTGGCGGAAGATGGCATCGATCACCTCGGGCTTGGCCACGCCGGCGGCCACCACGCACAGCGCCTCGCGCTTGATGGCGGCCCAGATGCGGTTGTAGATGAAGCCCATGCTCTCGGCTTCCACGATGTAGGGCGTGAGGCCGTAGCTGGGCAGCAGCTTGGCGATCAGGTCGATCACCGCCGGGGCGGTGTAGCCGCAGCTCATCAGCTCCACCGGCGTGGCGCGCGGCGGCATCAGGTAGTGCATGTTGAGCAGCCGCGCCGGGTTCTTCACGCTGTCGCGGAAGGCGCTGGTGGGGTACGACGAGGAGTTGCTGGCCAGGATGGCGTCGGGGTCGGACAGCTCGTCGATCTGCTTGAAGATGGACTTCTTCAGCTCCAGCTTCTCGGGCACGGCCTCGACCACGTGCCAGGCGCCCTTGAGCGCGGCGGCCATGTCGTCGAAGCCGACGATGGTGCCCGGCTTGCCGTCGGGGATTTTCTCGAGCACAGCGGGCAGTTGCTCGCGGGCATAGGCCACGCCTTCTTCGCGCACTTCCGCGTTGGGGTCGTACAGGCGCACTTCCGCGCCGCGCGTGGCCATCATCATCGCGATGCGGCGGCCCAGGGTGCCCGCGCCCAGGATGACGATGGGGCGCGTTTCGATGTTCTGCGGCAGCTCGAAGGAGTATTCACCGCGCTGCAGGGCCATGCCCACCAGCCGGCCGCGGCCGTGGTAGATGATTTCGCCCTTGCCCGGCTTGTCCAGGTCCACCTTGTAGATGCGGCCCGCGAGTTCGCTGACGAAGGCGCGGCGGCCCGGCAGGTCCAGCGCCAGGCCGATCGCCTCGTGCAGGTCGGACAGCAGGATTTCGTGGTCCACCGCCTTGCCGTCCACGATCTTGGCGCGGTTGAGCGTGTTGCCCTTGGGCGGCTGGCCGCGGTCGGTCCAGTACATGGTCTGGTTCCCTTCGTCCCATTCGAGGTCGATGGGCTCGGGCAGGCCGCTCAGGATGACTTCGATGTCACCGCGCTGGGCCGGGTCGGCCCCCGCGGCCAGCGGCGCCAGCGGCACGCGCGAGATGCGGCCTTCGCCGCCCTTGGGCGCGCCCTTCTGGGTCCAGTAGAGCCAGCCGCCCGCGGCGTCCACCGCCACGCCCACGCAGTGGCGGCCGGCGTCGTGCTTGTCCTCGCCCGCGCCGGTCTGCACGTGGGTGTGCAGGTCGGAGCCGTCGGGCTTGCAGCTCATCACGCGCATCCCCTCGCGGTCGCACCAGTACAGGCGCTGGGTGGCGGCGTCGAAAATGCACTGCTTGCCGGTGACGAAGCTGCCCGCGGGCAGGATGGTCTTGCGGTCGCTGCCGTCGTAGTTGCAGCGCTCGATCTCGCCCTCGTTCTCCCAGAAGTCGCCCTCGCCCGTGCGCGTCGCGCCCATGAAGGTGTAGTAGATGTGCTTGCGGGCGGGGTCGATGGTCACGCCGTCGGGCTTGGATACGAGGTCATCGACCAATACGCGCTCATCGGTGCCGTCGGTGGCCAGGGAGAGCACGCGCGAGCGTGGCCCCAGGCTCAGGACGATGAGGCGGTCGGAAGAGAGTGTCATGTCGGTTGTCTCCAGTCATTACAAACAAAATTGGCGTCCAGCCCAACAGGGACAAGCGCCTCCAGCTATCAAACCATGAGCAGTCAATCCTTCTTGTAGACGCTCTGGCGCGGCTGCGCCATCACGCGGCGCAGCATGGGTTCGAACTCGGACAGGGGCAGGGTCTGCGCCTTGGGGTCGAAGGCCGGGGCGTCGTACAGGGCGCAGAACTCCTCGGTGCGCGCCGCGTAGGGGTGGTCCTTGAACTGGTCGCGCAGGTTGCGGTCCAGCCCGATGTAGTGGAAGAAGTAGTGGCCCTGGAAGATGCCGTGGTGCTTGACCATCCAGTGGTTTTCCTCGCTCACGAAGGGCTGGAGGATGGCGGCCGCGATGTCCGGGTGGTTGAAGCTGCCCAGCGTGTCGCCGATGTCGTGCAGCAGCGCGCAGATCACGTATTCCTCGTCGCGGCCCGCCTTGAGCGCGAGCGTGGCGGTTTGCAGCGAGTGGGTGTAGCGGTCCACCGGAAAGCCGCCGTAGTCGCCTTCAAGAATCCTGAGATGCGCCATCACCCGGTCGGGCAGTTGCCGGGCGTAGGGTTCGAATTCCGCCATGATGGCGTTCCAGTCTTCCTGTGTGCCGTCCTGCATCCGCAGGAAAGTTGCGCGTGCGTTCATCGAGGCGTCTCCTTGGAGGTTATCCACCTACTGTAGACCCGAAGCGCTGGGGATGCCTGCCCGGAAGGTGACAGCTAACGGTAGGAGGCCAGGATGGCCGCCAGTTCGCCCTCGCCGCCGTCGCGCGCGGGCAGCAGCGCCCGGCTTTCGATGCCCGCCAGGTGCTCCTGCATCAGCGCGACAGCCCGGTCCGCGTCGCCCGCGCGCAGGGCCTCGATGAGGTCGCCGTGTTCGCTGATCGCGCATTCCGACGAGTGGGGCCGCCCGTGCACGGCCAGGATCAGCGAGCAGCGCGTGGCGACTTCGTCCAGGTAGCGCTGGAGGATGGGGTTGCCCGCCATTTCCGCCAGCTTGACGTGGAACTCGCCCGCGAGGCGGATCGACGCCGTCGCCTGCTGGCGCTCGGCTGCCGCGCGCTCCTCGCGCACGTGCGCTTCCAGCGCCGCGCCCATGGCGGGCTGCCACCGGGCGATGACGAGGCGCACCACCTCGGCCTCCAGGCAGCGGCGCACCTCGAACACGGCGCGTGCCTCTTCCAGGCCGGGCCGCGCCACGGTGGCGGTGCGCTTGTTGCCAATCTCGATCAGGCCCTCGCCCGCCAGCCGGGCCAGCGCCGCGCGCACCAGCGTGCGGCTAATGCCGAACTGCCCGGCCAGCGTGTCTTCGGGCAGCTTCATGCCGGGGCGCAGGGCGTGCTCGACGATGGCGCGCCGCAGCGCGAGGTAGGCGCCATCGGCCCGGGTGGAAAGACTCATGGGCAGGAATGTAAACCAGCCCCACGCATACGCCGTTTGGCGTATCACGTATACATGATTGCATTGATTATGGATACATTGATATCCTCCTCCCCTTCGAAAGACCTCTCCATGCAACGCCGCCAGTTCCTCCAGACCACAGGCCTCGGCCTCGCCGGCTCCGCGCTGGGCATCGCGCACGCCGCCAACCCGCCGCTCAAGGTCGGCTTCATCTATCCCGGCCCCGTGGCCGACGTGGGCTGGAGTTACCAGCACGACCTGGGCCGCAAGATGCTCGAAAAGGAACTGGGCAGCCAGGTCAAGACCGTGTTCGTCGAGAAGGTGCCCGAAGGCCCCGACGCCGAGCGCGTGCTGGCCCAGTTGATCGACGACGGCTGCCAGATGATCTTCGCCACCTCGTTCGGCTTCATGGAGCCGACGATCCGCGTGGCGCAGGAATTTCCCGACGTCACCTTCGAGCACTGCTCGGGCTACAAGATGGCCCGCAACGTGGGCATCTACCAGACGCGGTTCTACGAAGGCGCCTTCCTCATGGGGATGCTGGCCGGCCTGCGCACCAGGACCAACACCATCGGCTACGTGGCGCCCTTCCCCATTCCCGAGGTCATCCGCAACTTCGACGCCTACGTGCTGGGCGCGCGCTCGGTCAACCCGAAGGTCAGCGCCAAGGTGGTCTGGATCAGCGCCTGGTACGACCCCGCCCTCGAAAAGGACGCGGCCCAGGCGCTGATGAACGAGGGCGCGGACGTGATGTACCAGAACACCGACTCCCCTGCCATCGTGCAGTTGGCGCAGTCCAAGGGCGTGTGGGCGCTGGGGCAGGACTCGGACATGTCGCGCTTCGGCCCCGCCGCGCACCTGAGCGCCAACGTGCTGAACTGGGGCGTGTACTACGTGCACAAGGTGCGCCAGAAGCTCGCCGGCCAGTGGAAGGCCGAGGACACCAAGTGGGGCATGAAGGAAGGCATCGTGCAGACCGCGCCGCTCGGCCCCGCGGTCGGCAAGGAGGCCGCCGCCGCGTTCAACGCGCGCAAGGCCGCCATCCTGGCGGGCACGTTCCACCCCTTCGGCGGCCCCATCAAGGACCAGGGCGGCAAGCTGCGCGTGGCGGCGGGCCAGGTCCTTTCCGAGCAGGAACTGTGGACGATGAAGTGGTACGTCGAAGGCATCATCGGCAAGCAGCCTTGATCAAGGGAACCCCATGGACGTCGACTTCACCCAACTCACCGCCTACCAGCGCTACAAGCTGATGGCCAGCCTGATCGTGCCGCGCCCCATCGCGCTGGTGACCACCGTGGGCCCCACGGGCGTGGTCAACGCGGCGCCGTTCTCCATGTTCAACATGGTGGGCGAGGACCCGCCGCTGGTCATGGTCAGCGTGAACCGCGCGCACGCCGGCGGGCGCATGAAGGACACGGCGGCCAACATCCTGCGCAGCGGCGAATTCGTGGTGCACCTGCCCGACGAGGCCATCGCCGAGCAGATGCACGCCTGCGGCGACACCCTGGGGCCGGAGCAGAGCGAGGTGGAATACACCGGCCTCACCCTGCGCCCGTCCAGGACCCTGGCCGTGCCCACCCTCGCCGAGGCCCCCGTGGCCTTCGAGTGCGTGCTGCACGAAAAGCTGGTGAACGAAAGCCGCTACGTCTTCTTCGGCAGGATCAACGCGCTGCACGCGCGCGACGGGCTGATCGACACCGAACTCTGGCGCGTGCGGCTGCAGGACTACTTTCCGGTGGGGCGCTTTGGCGCGAGCTTCTACCTGCGCTCGCGCGACCGCTTTGCCATGGAAGGCGCCAAGGGCACCGGCCGCCACACCGCCATCGACGAAATTTGAAGGAGCGCACCCACGATGACGAATCTTGACGACGACAGCCTGCACATGCGTGCCGCCATCGCCGCCTCGCGCCAGGCCAGGGCGCGCGGCGACGCGCC
Organism: Acidovorax sp.; assembly: GCA_047601665.1. Lineage (GTDB taxonomy): Bacteria > Pseudomonadota > Gammaproteobacteria > Burkholderiales > Burkholderiaceae_C > JASGIT01. The sequence goes on along the minus strand of JASGIT010000001.1, from coordinate 2,454,714 downwards.
CTTCGGCGCCGTGCTGGTGCGGGACGGACAGGCGCTGCTGACGGCGCTGAACAACCAGAACACCACCCGCGACTGCACCGGCCACGCCGAACTGGTGCTGGTGCGCGATGCGCAGCGCACCCTCGGCGACGCCGCGCTGCGCGGCGCCACCGTCTACGCGAGCGGCGAGCCCTGCGCCATGTGCGCGGGCGCCATGTTCTGGGCCGGCATCCGCCGCGTGGTGTACGCGGCGTCCACCCCGGCCCTGGAGGCGGCCATGGGCGAGCCCACCCTGGGCGTGCGCTGCGCCGACGCGCTGGCAAAGGCCGCGCCCGCGGTGCGCGTGGACGGCCCCTTCCTCGAAGAAGAAGCCCTCCAGGTCATCCGCTGACCGGCTGCGCGCCCCTGGCTTCGCACAGCAGGCCCTGGAGCATCGGCCGCGCCAGCAAGTCCGCCACGTTGCCCTCGCCGGCGCCGCCCACCCACAGGCGCAGTTCGGCGGCGGCGAACACGCCGTACAGCAGCGCCCGCGCCGCCAGCGTAGGGGGGTGCACCCGGACGGAGCCGTCGAGCATCCCGTTGACGGCCATGCCGGCCAGCCGTTCGGTCAGCCTGCCGTATTCCTCCATCATGCGCATCCGCTCCTGCGGCTCGGGAATCGCCGAATACACGAAGCTGCGCAGCAAAGGGCCGTCCGGCGACAGCTGGAAGCACACCAGCCCGCGCACCACGGCCCCCAGTTGCTCCCAGGCCGGGCCGCCGTGCTGCTCCGCCAGGTTGACGTACCTGCGGATGGTCTGGATGAAGCGGTCGAAGCACTGGCTCGCCAGGTCGCCCTTGTTCTCGTTGTAGTAATAGAACGCCCCCTTGGTCACGTGGAGCTTTTCGGCAATGCGGTTGACCGACGCGCCGCCGTAGCCGCATTCGTTGATGAGCTCGGTCGCGACGCGCAGGAACTGCTCCGCAGGGTGGTCGCGGTCCGGCGCCAGGCCCTGCCACTGAGCCTCCACGCCACGGGACAGCCACCGGGACGAGGGCGCGTGGATGCCATGCAGCACGATGTCCGCCAGGCCCGCCGCCACGCCGTCGAAGGACTCGGCCTGGTACCGGGACGCCAGGCCCTTGATGGACAGCACGTAGGACACCAGCAGGTGCGCGCGCGCGTTCAGGTCGTCGTGGCTCCAGCGGTCGGTTTCCGGCGACCGGAGCAAGGCCCGCACGCGCCGATACATGTCCAGGTACCGGGTGAAAACCTCGGTGCGGTGCGGTTCGGGCAAAGCCCTGAGTTCCTGAAGCTGCACCGTCGGCGGGCGCTGGCCCTGGAGCTCCCGCATCTCGCAGGCGGCCTGCCCGCAAACCAGGCGCCGCACCCGCGCGGCGACCGTGGGCTCGGCCGCCGCCTGGTCCACCTGCTCGCACAAGCTCCGCAGGGCGCGCTCGAAGCACGCCACGACCAGTTCCTCCTTGCGCTTGTAGTAGTACGTGATGCTGTTCTTGGCCAGCCCCACGCTGGCCGCCACCTCGGCCAGGCTCGTGCCCGCCACGCCCCGGACGTTGAACAGCGTGGACGCCGCGCTGACCAGCGCGTCCTGCCGGGCGCTGTACCGCCGGGTGCTGGCAGAAGGAGGAAGCAATGCGGGTGCGGCCATGGCAAAGGGGCATTCGGGGCCACGCAGTGTAGCCAGCGCCGCGCCGCCCGCCTTCAATGAGATACCACTTCTACCAAAAACAAAAATACTAGGGCAAATGCTAGATACCACTCGTTCTATTCCATTGAACACTGTTTGCGCACGCATTCACAAAACTGGAGACAAGCATGGATTTGGATCGTCGTGAGGTACTGCAATCCCTGGCGGCCCTGGCCGGCATGGCCGCGTTCGGCACCGCCCAGGCACAGGCCGTGGACTTGGCGGCCCAGCCCTTCGTCAAGATCGACCCGAAGGAGAAGCCCGTGCGCGGCGGCACGCTGCGCCTGGCGGCGCCGGTCTACATCGGCAACCTGAACCCGAACCGCTGGCCTGTCAACGACTGGCTGAACATGAACTTCATCTTCCAGAAGCTGGTGGTGACCGACGAGGCCTACCGGCCCACCATCCCCTTCCTGGCCAAGTCGGTGGTGCGCGACGGGCAGAACCAGGCGCTGATGACGCTGCGCGAAGGCATCACCTTCCACGACGGCACGCCGCTGGACGCGGAGGCGGTCAAGAGCTACATCGAATGGATCAGGACCCCGGCCAACGCCACCTTCACCGGCGGCTGGCTGGCCAACCTGGACACGGTGGAAGTGGCGGCCCCGCTGCAGCTGCGCTGGAAGTTCAAGGACGCCTGGGCTGCCTACGAGGGCGTGATGGCCAACGTGCCCGGCTTCGCGCTGTCGCCCACGGCCTTGAAGAAGGACTCGCGCCGCTTCGAGGTCTCGGCCCCCTCGGGCACCGGCTCGTACATGGTCGAGGAAGCCAGCCCCGGCAACTTCCTCAAGCTCAAGCGCAACCCGAACTACTGGCTGGGCAAGGTCATAGGCCAGCCCGACATGCCGTACTTCGACAACATCCTGATCTCGGTCATCCCCGACCCCGCCGTGCGGCTGGCGAGCTTCCGCGCGGGCAAGCTCGACATGCTGACGCTGGACAAGTCGCAGTACCCCACGCTCAAGGCCGACAAGGCGGTCGACGTCTACGTCACCCCCATCAGCACCTGCGTGGCCTACCGCATGAATGCGCTCAAGGGGCCGTGCGCCGACATCCGCGTGCGCAAGGCTATCCGCCATGCCATCGACGTGAAGGCGCTGATCCAGGGCACGCAGCACGGCATAGGCCGCCTGGCCAGCGGTCTGTTTCCGTCCGACCACTGGGCGCACGACCCCGATCTCAAGCCCGCCGAGTTCAACCCCAAGCTGTCGAAGTCGCTGCTGGCCGAGGCGGGGCTGACCAAGGGGGTGGACATCCGCGGCTATGTCTACAACTCCCCGGACGCGATCGAAGTGGCCGAGTCCATCAAGAACATGCTGGCCCAGGTCGGCATCCGCTGGCAGGTGGACGCCCTGTCGCCCGTGGCGGCGGACGCGCGCCGCAAGTCCATGGACTGGGACCTACGCGTGGCGGGATGGAACTTCATCCAGGACCCCGACCTGCCCATGACCGGCCTGTACCACCCCAAGGGCGCATTCGCCGAAGGCGCCCCGGCGCAGAAAACGCGCGACTCCCTGATCGAGGCCGCGCGCATGGAGCCTTCGCTGGACAAGCGCAAGGCCATGTACCGGCTGCTCGAAAAACAGACCAACGACGACTGCGTGGATCTGTGGCTGTGGTGGGAGGAAATCGCCGTGGCCTACCAGAAGTGGGTGCGCGGCTTCGACCACAAGGCGTCGCTCAAATACAAAGAGGCGTACTTCGTCACCCACGCCAACTGGTTCGCCAACGGCAAGCGCGGCAATTGACCGGTAGCAGCAAGCCATGCTGTCCTACGTGCTGAGCCGCTCCCTCCAGGCGCTGGTCGTCCTGGCCCTGGTCGTGGTGGTGGCCTTTGCCACCGTGCAGCTGATGCCGGGCGACGCCCTGATGGCCGCGCTGGCCGGCACCGGCAACGTGGCCGACGCCAGCGGCCTGGAAGCCGTGCGCAAGGCCTACGGGCTGAACGGCACGCTGCCCGAACAGTTCTGGCGCTGGCTGGTGAACTTCGTGCAGGGCAACTGGGGCATCTCGATGAACACCGGGCAGGACGTAATCGACATGTTCCGCCAGCGCGCGCCGGTCACCATCGAGCTGTTCATTGGCGGCCTGCTCTGGGCGCTGGTGTTGGGCGTGCCGGTCGGCATCATCTGCGCCTTCCGCCGCGGCAGCAAGCTCGACACCTTCCTCAGCGGCGCCAGCCTGACGGGCATCGCCCTGCCGCCCACGTTCGAGGCGCTGGCGCTGATCTACCTGCTCAGCGTGGTCTTCCAGCTGCTGCCCGTGGCGGGCTACACCGAGTTCAGCGAAGACCCGTGGGAAAACCTGCAGTCCATGCTCATGCCCAGCTTCGTCGTCGGCTCGCACCTCGCGGGCGTGCTGGCGCGCTACGTGCGGGCCGGGGTGATCGAGGTGCTGCGGCAGGACTTCATCCGCACGGCGCGCGCCAAGGGACTGACCGAGGTACAGATCCTGCTGCGCCACGCCATCAAGCCCGCGCTGGTGCCCGTGGTCACGGTGCTCGGCTTCTCGTTCGCGGGCATGTTGGCCGGGTCGTTCATCGTCGAATTCATCTTCGCGCTGCCCGGCATCGGCCGCATGGCGGTGGATGCCGCCTTCGCCAAGGACTACGCCGTCATCCAGGCCGTGCTGGTCGTCACCGCCGTCAACGTGCTGGTGGTGAACCTGCTGGTGGACCTGTGCTACGCCGCGCTCGACCCGCGCATCCGGCTGCGCTGAACCCGCAAGGAACCGCCCCATGATGAACAACGCCGCCCTGGCGCCGCACGCCCTGCATCTTTCCTGGCTCCAGCGCGCCCGCAACATGCTGGCGGCGCTGTGGCGCTCGCGCGGCTCCGTGCGCTTCGGCCTGGTGGTGCTGGGGCTGATGCTGCTGATCTCGCTGCTGGCCCCGTGGATCTCGCCCTACGGCATGGACGAGCAGGATCTGGCGCAGGCGCTACAAGGCCCGTCCGCCGCCCACTGGCTGGGCACCGACAACCTGGGGCGCGACCTGCTCACGCGCATCCTCTGGGGCGGCCGCGTGCCGCTGCTGGTGGCCGCCGTCGCCACCTTCCTGGCGGCGGCCATCGGCATCGTCGTGGGACTGGTGTCCGGGCTGGCGGGCGGCTGGGTCGATCACGCGCTGATGCGCGTCGTCGATGCCTTCACCTGCTTTCCGACCCTGATCTTCACCCTGGTCATGGCCGCGATCGTCGGGCCGGGCATCCACAACGTCATCCTGTCCTTCGCGGTGTTCGGCTGGACGGGCTTTGCGCGCATTGCCCGCGCCCAGGTCATGGTCGTGCGCGAGCTGCAATACATCGAGGCCGCCAGGTCGCTGGGCATGACGCGCGCGCGCCTGCTGCGGCTGCACGTGCTGCCCAACGCGCTGGCCCCGCTGATCGTGGCCTGCTCGCTGGCGGCGGGCACGGCCATCCTGGTGGAGGCCGCCGCCTCGTTCATCGGCGTGGGCGTGCAGCCGCCCATGGCGAGCTGGGGGCGCGAGCTGCTGTCGGGCTTCCGGCTGCTGGAGCAGGCCCCGCAGATCGCCTTCGCCTCCGGCACCATGGTGACGCTGGCCGTCCTCGCCTTCAACTACGTGGGCGACGGGTTGCGCGACCTGCTCGACCCCAAGACCCATCGCTGAGAGGGCTTGCGCCATGTCGAATCCTCCCCCTTCCAGCCTGCTGTCCATCCGCGACCTGCGCGTGGAATTCCGCTCGCGCGGCGGCGTGGTGCGCGCCGTGGACGGCGTCTCGTTCGACGTGCAGGCCGGCGAGGTCGTCGCGCTGGTCGGCGAAAGCGGCTGCGGCAAGAGCGCCACGGCCTATTCCATCCTGCGCCTGATCGCCGAGCCGGGCCGCATCAGCGGCGGGCAGATCCACTTCGAGGGCGCCGACCTGCTGGCCCTGCCCGAAGCGCACGTCCGCCAGGTGCGCGGCAACCGCATCGCCATGATCTTCCAGGAGCCCATGTCCAGCCTGAACCCGGTGCAGCGCATCGGCGACCAGGTGGGCGAGCCGCTGGTCCAGCACGGCCTGGCCACGCGCAGACAGGCGCGGGCCAAGGCAGTGGAACTGCTCCGGAGCGTGAACATTCCCGCCCCCGAGGCGCGCGCCCAGGACTACCCGCACCACTTCAGCGGCGGTATGCGCCAGCGCGTGATGATCGCCATGGCGATGGCCTGCGGGCCCCGGCTCATCATTGCCGACGAGCCCACCACCGCGCTGGACGTGACGGTGCAGGCGCAGATCATCGAGCTGCTGCGCCAATCCGCCCAGGCCCACGGCACCGGGCTGCTGCTGATCACGCACAACCTGGCCGTGGTGGCGCGCTACGTGGACCGCGTCTGCGTGATGTACGGCGGGCGCGTGGTCGAATCGGCCAGCGCGGACGACCTGTTCGAGCACCCCGGCCACCCCTACACCCAAGGGCTGCTGAAGTCGGTGCCCACGCTCGACCAGGAAGAAGGCGGCCAGCTGGAACCCGTGGCCGGGCAGCCTTTCGACCCGCTGCACCGGCCCACGGGCTGTACCTTCCACCCGCGCTGCCCGCAGGCCCAGGCGGTCTGCCGCGAGCAGGCGCCGCCGGAATGCGAGCCGCGCCCTGGGCACCGCGTCGCCTGCTGGCTGGCGCACGACGCATCGCAAGGGAGCCGCCATGCTGCGCGCCATTGACGTCAAGGTGGCCTTCCCGCGCAAGCGCGAGGGCCTGTTCAAGCCCGTGCCGCCGCCCGTGGCCGCCGTCAACGGCGTGAGCCTGGAGATCGCCAAGGGCGAAACCCTGGGCCTGGTGGGCGAGAGCGGCTGCGGCAAGTCCACGCTGGCGCGCTCCCTCATGCAGCTGGTGCGCCCCACGGCGGGGCAGGTGCTGTTCGACGGGGTGGACCTGTGCGGCCTGAGCGAGCAACAACTGCGGCCCTACCGGCGGCGCATCCAGATGGTGTTCCAGGACCCCTTCAGTTCGCTGAACCCGCGCATGACCGTGGGGCAGGCCGTGGCCGAGCCCCTCATCGTCCAGAATCTGGCGCCGCGGCACGCCCTGGCCGGGCGGGTGGCGGAACTGTTCGCCACCGTGGGCCTGAGCGCCAGCATGATGGGCCGCTACCCGCACGAGTTCAGCGGCGGCCAGCGCCAGCGCGTGGGCATTGCGCGCGCGCTGGCGGCACAGCCCGAGCTGCTGATCTGCGACGAGCCGGTGTCGGCGCTGGACGTCTCCATCCAGGCCCAGGTGGTCAACCTGTTCGCGCAGCTGCGCGAGCAGCTGGGCCTGGCCTACCTGTTCGTGTCGCACGATCTGGCTGTGGTGCGGCACCTGAGCGACCGGATCGCGGTGATGTACCTGGGCCGCATCGTCGAAGTGGCACGCAAGGACGACCTGTACCGCCGCCCCGCGCACCCGTACACCCGCCTGCTGATCGACACCATTCCCACCACCCGCCGGGCGCTGGAGAAGAACCGCCCGCCCACCCCCTTGCGCGGCGAACTGCCCAGCCCGCTCAACCCGCCCGCGGGCTGCGGCTTCCATCCGCGCTGCCCGCACGCCCTGGATATCTGCCGCACGCAGCCGCCCGCGCTGACCCAGCGGCCCGACGGGCGGCACGTGGCCTGCCATCTGCCCGGTGATGGGCCCGATGGCGGCATTCCTATTTCTATCGCCAAGGTTTAACAAAGGAGTTGGCATTCATGGACATCAAACCCCATCAGATCGCGGTCATCACCGGCGGCGGCACCGGCATGGGCCGCGCGCTGGCCGTGCAGCTCAGCGCGGCCGGCGTGCACGTGTCGCTGTGCGACGTCTCCGAAACCGCCATGGCCGAAACCCTGGCCCTGTGCCGCGCCTCCGCCCCGGCGGGCACGCGCCTGCACAGCTTCCGGGCCGACGTGAGCCGCGAGGCCGATCTGCTGGCCTTCCGCGACGCCGTGCTGGCCGCGCACGGCACCCGCCACATCCACCTGATGTTCAACAACGCGGGCATCGGCGGCGCGGGCAGCTTCATCGAGGACGACCGCGCTGCCTGGGAGCGCGTGTTCGCCGTGAACTGGTTCGGCGTCTACTACGGCACGCGCGCCTTCCTGCCGCTGCTGATCGCCAGCCCGGAGGAAGCCTGCCTCGTCAACACCAGCAGCGTGAACGGTTTCTGGGCCAGCCTGGGGCCGGGCACCACGCAAACCGCCTATGGCGCGGCCAAGTTCGCCGTCAAGGGCTTCACCGAAGGCCTGATCAGCGACCTGCGCCTGAACGCCCCGCACGTGCGCTGCGCGGTGGTGATGCCCGGCCACATCAGCACCCAGATCGCCCAGAACACCCAGGCCGCCGCCGACTGGACGCCCGAGCGCCTCGCGAAGGCGCGCCGCCAGCTGCTGCGCGTCGGCGCGCCGGTGGCCGATCTGGACGACGCGGCGCTGATGGACTTCCTGCGCCAGCGCGCCGACGAGTTCCGCGACAACGCGCCCACCAGCGCCGAGCAGGCCGCCGCCATCATCCTGGACGGCGTCAAGGCAGGCCACTGGCGCATCCTGGTCGGCCAGGACGCCCAGCTGCTCGACCGCTGCGTGCGCCAGGACCCGGAAAACGCCTACGAACCCGCCTTTGCCCAAATGCTGGCCGATGCCAGGGCACAGGCGCAGGCAGGGCAGAACTGACCCGGAACGGAGACCCCGCATGAGCACCGAAAGCATCGACAAGGAAGCCCTGCGCCGCAAGTACCTGGAGGAGCGCGACAAGCGCCTGCGCCCGGACGGCAACGACCAGTACCTGCGGATCGCCGGCCAGTTCTCCGGCTACCTCGACGACCCCTATACCCCGCGCGCCGAGCGCGCGCCGAAGACCGACCACGTGACCTTCGCCTTCGTCGGCGGCGGCTTTGCCGGGCTGTCCACGGCGGCCCGGCTGGCGGAGGCCGGCATCCGCGACGTGCGCATCATCGAGAAGGGCGGCGACTTCGGCGGCACCTGGTACTGGAACCGCTACCCGGGCGCGCAGTGCGACACCGCGTCCATGATCTACATGCCGCTGCTCGAAGAGACCGGCCACATGCCCACCGAGAAGTACGCGCATGGCCCGGAACTGCTCGCGCATTGCCAGCGCATCGGCCGCCAGTACGGCCTGTACGACAACGCGCTGTTCCACACCCAGGCGACGAAGGTGGAGTGGGACGAGCAGCGCCTGCACTGGTGGATAGAGACCAACCGCGGCGACCGCTTCAGCGCGCAGTACATCGGGCTGGGCACCGGGCCCTTGCACGTGCCCAAGCTGCCGGGGCTGCCGGGCATCGCATCCTTCAAGGGGCACTCGTTCCACACCAGCCGCTGGGACTACGCCTACACCGGCGGCACGCCGGATGGCGCGCCCATGGACAGGCTGGCCGACAAGCGGGTCGCGCTGATCGGCACCGGGGCCACCTCGGTGCAGTGCGTGCCGCACCTGGCCCGCCACGCGCAGGCGCTGTTCGTGTTCCAGCGCACGCCGTCGTCGGTGGACGTGCGGGCCAATGCGCCGATCGACCCCGCGTGGTTCGCCGGCATCGCGACGCCGGGCTGGCAGCGCCGCTGGCTGGAGAACTTCACCGCCAACCAGGCCGGGAGCGGCGCCGAGGTCGATCTCGTGCAGGACGGCTGGACCGACCTGGCCCGGCGCGTGCGCGAGCAGATCCGCAAGCTGCCGCCGGACCAGCGCACCGTCGTCAACATGCTGGCCGCCTACGAGGACGCCGACTTCCAGAAGATGGAAGAAATCCGCGCGCGCGCCGATGCGGTCGTCCAGGACCGCGAGACGGCCGCCAAACTGAAAGCCTGGTACCGGCAACTCTGCAAGCGGCCCTGCTTCCACGACCAGTACCTGCAGGCCTTCAACAACCCGAACGTGACGCTGGTCGACACCGACGGCAAGGGCGTCGAGCGCATTGTCGAGAACGGCGTCGTGGTGGCGGGCCGGACCTACGAGGTCGATTGCATCATCTATGCGTCCGGCTTCGAGGTGGGAACGCCGTGGGCGCAGCGCGCGGGCCTGGACCTGGTCGGGCGCGGCGGGCGCAGGCTGTCCGAATACTGGGCGCAGGGAATGCGCACCCGGCATGGCATCCACGTGCATGGCTTTCCGAATGCGTTCTTCGTGCAGCCCACGCAAGGGGCGAACCTGATCTCCAACATCCCGCACAACCTGACCGACACGGCGGCGACGATCGCGCTGACGGTCGCGCACGCGCAGGACAACGGCCACCGCACCGTCGAGGTGACCGAGGAGGCCGAGCAGGCGTGGGTCGATCTGCTGCTGACCGCCCCGGGACGGATGACGAATTCGCCCGACTGCACGCCCGGCTACTACAACAACGAAGGCCGCGAGCCGGGGCCGGCGGCGAAGCTCGCGGTCGGCTACCCGGCGGGCCCGGCGGCGTACTTCCAGTACATCGACGCATGGCGGCGCGCGGGGACGTTCGAAGGGCTCGCCTTTGAGTGAAAGCGGTGCCCCAGGCGATGGGGCCCCGTTTCAGAAAATCTGCAGGCTGACCCAGTAAGCGATCGCCGCCACGAACGCGCTGGCCGGAATGGTCAGCACCCAGGCCCACACGATGTTGCCCGCCACGCCCCAGCGCACCGCGCTGGCGCGCTGGGTGGAGCCCACGCCGACGATGGCGCCCGTGATGGTGTGGGTGGTGGACACCGGCACGCCCAGGAAGGTGGCCAGGAACAGCGTGAGCGCCCCGCCCGCCTCGGCGCAGAAGCCGCCCACGGGCTTGAGCTTGGTGATCTTCTGGCCCATGGTCTTGACGATGCGCCAGCCGCCGAACATGGTGCCCAGGCCGATGGCCGTGTAGCAGGCCGCGATCACCCAGTCGGGCGGGGCCGCGCCGTCGGCGGGGGCGTAGCCGGTGGCGATGAGCAGCAGCCAGATGATGCCGATGGTCTTCTGCGCGTCGTTGCCACCGTGGCCCAGGCTGTACGCGCCCGCCGAGAACAGCTGCAGGCGGCGGAACCACTGGTCCACCCGGCTCGGGCGCGTGCGGCGGAAGATCCAGGCCACCAGCACCATCATGGCCGAGCCGAGCACGAAGCCCAGCAGCGGAGAGATGAAGATGAACGCCACGGTCTTGAGGATGCCGCCGGCCACCAGCGCATGGGCGCCGGCCTTGGCCATCACCGCGCCCACGATGCCGCCGATCAGCGCGTGCGACGAACTGCTGGGAATGCCGTAGCGCCAGGTGATTACGTTCCAGGTGATGGCGCCCACCAGCGCGCCGAACACCACGTGCACGTCCACCACGCCGGGCTGGGCGATGCCCTTGCCCACGGTGGCCGCCACGCTCAGGTGGAAGACGAAGATGGCGACGATGTTGAAGAACGCCGCGAACGCCACGGCCTGCGTGGGCTTGAGCACGCCCGTGGAGACCACGGTGGCAATGGAGTTGGCGGCGTCGTGGAAGCCGTTCATGAAGTCGAACACGATGGCCAGCGCCACCAGCAGCACCACGACCCACAGGGCGGTTTGTACGGATTCCATGGGCCGCCGTGTCAAGAGTTTTCGAGGATCACGCCCTCGATGAGGTTGGCCACGTCCTCGCACTTGTCGGTGATGCTCTCCAGCAGCTCGTAGATGGCCTTGAGCTTGATGACCTCGCGCACGTCGGGCTCCACGCGGAACAGCTTGCTCATGGCGGAGCGCATCACGCGGTCGGCGTCGGACTCCAGCCGGTCGATCTCCTCGCAGGTCTTGAGCGCGGCCTCGGCCACGGACTGCTCTGCGATCTTGTCGAGCAGCTTGACCGCGTCGCGCACGCGCTCGCAGCACTTCACGCACAGGTCCGTCAGGCGCGTGATCTCGTCCGTCATGTGGCGCACGTCGTACAGCGCCATGGTCTCGGCGGAGTCCTGGATCAGGTCGGCCACGTCGTCCATGGTGTTGATGAGCGAGTGGATCTGCTCGCGGTCGATGGGCGTGATGAAGGTCTTGTGCAGCAGGCGGTTGACCTCTTGCGTCACGCGGTCGGCGGCGCGCTCGGCGTTGTCCACTTCGCTGTTGTACTTGTCGCGCTGGTGCGGGTCTTCGTAGTTCGCCACCAGCAGGGCGAAGGCGCGGGCGGCTTCCACGGTGCGCTCGGCGTGCTGGTTGAACATCTCGAAAAAATTGCCTTCGCGCGGCAGCAGCTTGCCAAACATGAGGACTCCTGGGCGCGGGGTGGGCGCCAGTTGGACGAAAAAAAGCGCCAGAAGGCGCAAGGATGGCGGGAGTTTAACCGGGCTGTCACATACGCCCTGTCACGCCCTGAAGATGAAATACACGGCCCCCACCATGCACAGCCCGGCCCACAGATAGTCCCACTTGAGCGGCTGCCCCAGGTAGAACACGGCAAAGGGCACGAACACGCTGAGGGTGATGACCTCCTGCATGATCTTGAGCTCACCCACGTTGAACTGGGTGTAGCCAATGCGGTTGGCGGGCACCTGCAGCAGGTACTCGAACAGCGCGATGCCCCAGCTGGCCAGCGCCGCCACGTACCAGGGCGAGGCGCTCAGGTTCTTCAGGTGGCCGTACCACGCGAAGGTCATGAACACGTTGCTCGCCGTCAGCAGCAGCACGGTTTGCAGGGGAACGGGCAGGCTTTGTAGGAAATTCATGATGAAAATGGCCTCCAGCGCTTGTGTATCAAGCGCTGGCAGCTATCAAAACAGGAGTATCACTCACCCAGGTAGGCGGCGCGCACCTTGGGGTCGTTCAGCAGGTCGTGCCCCGCGCCGGTCATGCTGATGGTGCCGGACTCCATCACGTACCCCCGGTCGGCCAGCGCCAGCGCGCGGCTGGCATTCTGCTCCACCAGCAGCACCGTGACGCCGAGGCGGTACACGTCGCGCACCACCTCGAAGATCTTGTCCACCATGATGGGCGACAGGCCCATCGACGGCTCGTCGAGCAGCAGCACCTTGGGTTGGCTCATGAGCGCGCGGCCCATGGCCAGCATCTGCTGCTCGCCGCCCGACATGGTGCCCGCCAGTTGGTCCTTGCGTTCGCGCAGGCGCGGGAAGATGCCGAACATCTTTTCGATGTCGGCTCGGATGCCCGCCTTGTCGCTGCGCGTGTACGCGCCCATGAGCAGGTTCTCGGTGATGGTCATGCGCGCGAACACGCCGCGGCCCTCGGGCACCATGACCAGGCCCTGCTTCACCAGGTCCCACGCGCCCTTGCCCTTGATGCTCTGGCCCAGGTACTCGATGTCGCCCGCGTTCATGGGCAGCGTGCCGGTGATGGCCTTCATGGTCGTGGTCTTGCCCGCGCCGTTGGAGCCGATCAGCGAGACAAGTTCGCCCTCGCGCACCTCGAAGTCCACGCCCTTCACAGCCTGGATGCCGCCGTAGGCCACCTTCAGGCCCTTGACTTTCAGCAATGTCTGCGCCATGGCTCAATGCCCTCCCGTGCCGAGGTAGGCCTCGATCACTTTTTCGTTCTTCTGCACCTCGGCGGGCGTGCCCTCCGCGATCTGCTTGCCGTAGTCCAGCACCGTCACGCGGTTGCACAGGCCCATCACCAGCTTCACGTCGTGCTCGATCAGCAGAATGGTGCGCCCATCGTTGCGGATGCGGTCGATGAGCGCGCGCAGCTGCACCTTCTCGGTGGCGTTCATGCCGGCGGCGGGCTCGTCCAGGGCGATGAGTCGCGGGTCGGTGGCCAGGGCGCGCGCGATCTCCAGCCGCCGCTGGTCGCCATACGACAGCGTGCGCGCCTTGTACTCGGCGAACTTGCCAATGCCCACGTAGTCCAGCAGTTCCTGCGCGCGCTGGCGGATGGCGGCCTCCTCGGCCTTGAAGCTGGCGGTGCGGAACACCGCGCCGAACAGGCCCGAATGGGTGCGGATGTGGCGGCCCACCATCACGTTCTCCAGCGCCGTCATGTCGGAGAACAGGCGGATGTTCTGGAACGTGCGCGCGATGCCCGCCTTGGCGACTTCATGCACCGCCGTGGGTTCGTAGGGCTTGCCAGAGAGTTCGAAAGTGCCCGTGTCGGGCGTGTAGAGGCCGGTGATCACGTTGAAGAACGTGGTCTTGCCCGCGCCGTTGGGGCCGATCAGGCCATAGACCTGGCCGCGCTCGATGGTGATACCCACATCGGACAAGGCTTGCAGCCCGCCGAAGCGCTTGGAAATGCCCGCCACCTTGAGTATGGTTTCGTTCGCCATGGCTTATTTCCCCAAGGTCTTGCCATGCTCGGGCGCGGGCCACAGGCCGCGCGGGCGCAGCAGCATGATGACGATCATCGCCAGCCCGATCAGCAGCTGGCGCAGGATGGCGGCGTCCAGCCGCCCGTCCGTCATGGCCTGCAGCGGCCCGGCCACGTAGCGCAGCACCTCGGGCAGCGCCGACAGCAGCACCGCGCCCAGGATGACGCCCGGCAGATGCCCGATGCCGCCCAGCACCACCATCGCCACGATCATCACCGACTCCATCAGGCTGAACGACTCGGGCGAGACGAAGCCCTGGAACGCGCCGAACATCGCGCCCGACACGCCGCCGAACGACGCGCCCATGGCGAAGGCCAGCAGCTTCATGTTGCGGGTGTTGATGCCCATGGCCTTGGCGGCGATCTCGTCCTCGCGGATGGCCATCCACGCGCGGCCGATGCGCGAGTCCTGCAGGCGGTAGCAGATCACCACGCTGAAGATCACCAGCACCAGGAACAGGTAGTAGTACAGCGTGACCGAGGCGACGTCGAAGCCGAACACCTCCAGCCGCTTGCCCAGGTCCAGCCCGAAGACCTTGACCGAATCGATCTGCCCGATGCCCTTGGGCCCGTTGGTCAGGTTGATGGGCTGGTCCAGGTTATTCATGAAGATGCGGATGATCTCGCCGAAGCCCAGCGTGACGATGGCCAGGTAGTCCCCGCGCAGCTTGAGCGTGGGCGCGCCCAGCACCGCCCCCGCCAGCGCGGCCACGGCGGCGGCCAGCGGAATCACCAGCCACAGCGAGGTGTGCAGCCCGTTCGGGAACATGGCGGCGAACGCCGGAAAGTTGTCCGACAGGTGCGGCGACGCCATCAGCCCGAACAGGTACGCGCCCACCGCGTAGAAGGCCACGTAGCCCAGGTCGAGCAGGCCCGCGTAGCCCACCACGATGTTCAGGCCCAGCGCCAGCATGACGTACAGCAGCGCCGCGTCGGCAATGCGCACCCAGGCGTTGCCGAACGATTGCAGGATGAGCGGCAGCACCAGCAGCGCGATGGCGCCGATGATCCATTGGAGCTTGTTATTCTTCATGGCGGCCTCCTTACGCGCGATCGGCAACGCGCTCGCCCAGCAGGCCCGAGGGCCGCAGCGTGAGCACGATGATGAGCACGATGAACGCGAAGATGTCGGTGTAGTTGCTGCCCAGCACGCCGCCCGTGAGCGTGCCGATGTAGCCCGAGCCGATCGACTCGATCAGCCCCAGCAGGATGCCGCCCACCACCGCGCCCGCCAGGTTGCCGATGCCGCCGAACACCGCCGCCGTGAACGCCTTGAGGCCCGGCAGAAAGCCCATGGTGTGCTGCACCGTGCCGTAGTTGGACGCATACATGATGCCCGCGATGGCCGCGAGCACCGCGCCGATGATGAAGGTGGCCGAGATCACCATGTCGGGCCGCACGCCCATCAGCGCCGCCACGCGCGGGTTCTCCGCTGTGGCGCGCATGGCGCGGCCCAGGCGCGTGTAATTCACCAGGTAGACCAGCGAGGCCAGCGCGATGGCCGTCACGCTCAGGATCAGCACCTGCGTGGGCGTGATCACCGCGCCGCCGATCTGGAACGGCTCGCTCAACAGCAGCGTCGGGTACGGCTTGTAGTTGGGCTTCCAGATCACCATCGCGATCGCCTGGAGCAGGATGGACATGCCGATCGCCGTGATCAGCGGCGCCAGGCGCGGGCTGTTGCGCAGCGGCCGGTAGGCGATCTTCTCGATGGCGAAGTTGAGCGTGGCCGCCACCACGCAGGCGATCAGCGTGGCCAGCAGCAGGATGGCCCAGCCGGGTGCGCCGGGCATGGCGTCCTGCATCAGGCCGATGCAGCTCCAGCTGGTCAGCGCGCCGACCATGAGCACCTCGCCATGCGCGAAATTGATGAGTTGGATGATGCCGTACACCATGGTGTAGCCCAGGGCTATCAAGGCGTACATGCTGCCGAGAACCAGACCGTTGATGATCTGTTGCAGCAGAATGTCCATAGAGAAAATCCTTCGTTGGTGACCGGTGCGGCCTTGTGGGCGCCGGTGTTCATCTAGCAAAAAACCCGCCAGGCTTGGTACGCTGCGCGGGTTTACTTGAAATTTTAGCCATTTGATACAACCCACCCTCCGCCCGCCGGGCGGGGTTTTCCCTTGTTGTGCCATGCAGCCAGCACCAGGTTGATGGCCGCTGGCAGCGGCGTCTCCAGAAAAAAGGCCGCGCCCCTCGCGGGGCACGGCCTTTTTTAGCTGGGGCGCTGAAGGGTTGAGGACGCCTCAGGGCGCCTTCTGCCCGATCTCGAAGTTCGCCATCTTCTCCAGCGCGCGCACCATGCCCGAGTGGTCCCAGGCCGCGCCGCCGTGCGCCACGCAGGAATTGAACAGTTCCTGCGCCATGGCCGTGTTGGGCAGCGACACGCCCAGCGCGCGGGCGCTGGACAGGGCCAGGTTCAAATCCTTCTGGTGCAGGGCGATGCGGAAGCCGGGGTCGAAGGTGCGGTTGATCATGCGTTCGGCGTGCACTTCCAGGATCTTGGAGGACGCAAAGCCGCCCAGCAGCGCCTGGCGCACGCGCGCCGGGTCGGCGCCCGCGCGGGAGGCGAACAGCAGCGCCTCGGCCACGGCCTCGATGTTCAGCGCCACGATGATCTGGTTCGCCACCTTGGCAGTCTGGCCGTCGCCGTTGCCGCCGACCAGGGTGATGTTCTTGCCCATCAGCTCGAACAGGGGCTTGACGCGCTCGAACGCGGCGTCGGGGCCGCCGACCATGATGGATAGGGTGCCGTTCTTGGCGCCCACTTCGCCGCCGGAGACCGGGGCGTCGAGGTACTGCGCGCCCGCGGCTTCGATGCGCTTGGCGAATTCCTTGGTCGCCACGGGCGAGATGGAGGACATGTCCACCACGATCTTGCCGCTGCTGCCCTTGAGGCCCTGGGCCACGCCGCCTTCGCTGAACAGCACCTTTTCCACGTCGGGCGTGTCGGGCACCATGATGAAGATGATGTCGGCGCGCTCGGCCACGTTGGCGGCGCTGGTGCACTGGGTGGCGCTGGTTTCGGCGATGGCGGGGGGCACCTTGCCATGGGTGTTGACGAAAAGCTGGTGCCCGGCGGCGATGAGGTGGCCGGCCATGGGCGCGCCCATGATGCCCAGGCCGATGAAACCGAGCTTGAGGGAAGGGGTGTTCGTCATGTCAATGCTCTCCTTGTGTTGATTCAGTTCAGGGCCTTGATCCAGCCCAGGCCCGCTTCGGTGGCCGCCGCGGGCTTGTACTCGCAGCCCACCCAGCCCTTGTAGCCGATGCGGTCCAGGTGCTTGAAGAGGAACGGGTAGTTGATCTCGCCCGTGCCGGGTTCATTGCGGCCCGGGTTGTCGGCCAGCTGCACGTGGCCGATGCGCGCCAGGTGCTTTTGCATCGTATTGGCCAGTTCGCCTTCCACGCGCTGGGCGTGGTAGATGTCGTACTGCACGAAGGCGTTGTCGGCTCCCACCTCGTCCAGGATGGACAGGGCCTGCTCGGTGCGGTTCAGGTAGAAGCCGGGGATGTCGAACGGGTTGATGGGCTCGATCAGCAGGTTCAGGCCGGCCTTCTTCAGCTCGGCGGCGGCAAAGCGCAGGTTCTCGACGAAGGTGCGGCGCAGCGTGGCCTCATCGACGCCGGCGGGCACCTTGCCCGCCAGGCAGTTGAGGTGCGGCACGCCCAGGGCCTTGCCGTAGGTGATGGCCTTGGCCACGCCGGCGCGGAATTCCTCCACGCGGGCCGGATCCACGGCGATGCCGCGCTCGCCCGCGTCCCAGTCGCCAGCAGGCAGGTTGTGCAGCACGACCTGGAGCTTGTGCGCATCGATCTTGGCGCGCACTTCTTCGGGCGTGTGGGCGTAGGGGAAGAGGAATTCCACCGCCGTGAAGCCCGCCTTGGCGGCGCGCTCGAAGCGGTCGATGAAGGGAACCTCGGTGAACAACATGCTGAGGTTGGCAGCGAAACGGGGCATGTAATCGGTCTCCAATGTGAAAAAACGGCGCACCCGGCGAAGGGCGCGCTGAGGCTTGACTTTAGTCGAGCATGGCGATGGCGCTGGGCACGTCGATGCCGCCCTGGGCCAGTTCCTCGAACTCGATCACGTTGTCGATTTCCGCGCCCATCGAGATGTTGGTCACGCGCTCCAGGATGACCTCGATCACCACCGGGGTCTGGTACTTGGCCATCCACTCCTCGGCCTGCTTCATGGCGGGCGTGAAGTCGTCGGGGCGGGTCACGCGGATGGCCTTGCAGCCCAGGCCCTCAACCACCTTGACGTGATCCACGCCATAGCCGTGCGAGGGAGCGCTCTCCTCCATGTTGATGTTGTCGAAGGCAAGCTGCACGCAGTAGTCGATGCTGAACGCGCGCTGCGCCTGGCGGATCAGGCCCAGGTAGCTGTTGTTGACCAGCACGTGGACGTAGGGCAGCTTGAACTGTGCGCCTACGGCCAGTTCCTCGATCATGAACTGGAAGTCGTAGTCGCCCGACAGTGCCACGATCTTGCGCGCCGGGTCGGCCACGCGCACGCCCAGGGCGGCGGGAATGGTCCAGCCCAGCGGGCCGGCCTGGCCGCAGTTGATCCAGTGGCGCGGCTTGTAGACGTGCAGGAACTGCGCACCGGCGATCTGCGACAGGCCGATGGTGGAGACGTAGCAGGTGTCCTTGTCCAGGTTGTTGTTCATGCACTGGTACACGCGCTGGGGCTTGACCGGTACGTTGTCGAAGTTGGTCTTGCGCAGGAATTCGACGTCGCGCTTGCGGTCGAAGCACTCCTTGGCCCAGCCGCTCCAGTCGCGCAGCTTGCCGGCCTGCTTCCACTCGGCGGCCACTTCGACGAACAGCTTGAGCGCCGCGCCCGCGTCAGACACGATGCCCAGGTCGGGCGCGAACACGCGGCCGATCTGCGTGGGCTCGATGTCCACGTGCACGAACTTGCGGCCCTTGGTGTAGACCTCGACCGAGCCAGTGTGGCGGTTGGCCCAGCGGTTGCCGATGCCCAGCACGAAGTCGCTCGCCAGCATGGTGGCGTTGCCGTAGCGGTGGCTGGTCTGCAGGCCGCACATGCCCACCATCAGCGGGTGGTCGTCGGGGATGGTGCCCCAGCCCATCAGTGTGGGCACCACGGGCACGCCCACGATTTCGGCAAACTTCACCAGGTCGTCGGACGCATCGGCGTTGATGATGCCGCCGCCGGCGACGATCAGCGGGCGCTCCTGCGCGTTGAGCATCTCCAGCGCCTTCTCGACCTGGCCGCGCGTGGCGGCGGGCTTGTAGGCCGCCAGGGGCTCGTAGGTGTCGATGTCGAATTCGATCTCGGCCAGCTGCACGTCGATCGGCAGGTCGATCAGCACGGGGCCGGGGCGGCCCGAGCGCATCAGGTGGAAGGCCTGCTGGAAGGCGCGCGGCACCTGGGCGGGCTCCAGCACGGTGGTGGCCCACTTGGTCACGCTCTTGGCGATGGTGGCGATGTCCACGGCCTGGAAGTCTTCCTTGTGCAGGCGCGCACGCGGCGCCTGGCCGGTGATGCACAGGATGGGGATGGAGTCCGCGCTGGCCGAGTACAGGCCGGTGATCATGTCGGTGCCGGCGGGGCCGCTGGTGCCGATGCACACGCCGATGTTGCCGGCCACGGCGCGGGTGTAGCCCTCGGCCATGTGGCTCGCGCCCTCGACGTGGCGGGCCAGGATGTGGCCGATGCCGCCGTGCGCCTTCATCGCCGCGTACAGCGGGTTGATGGCCGCGCCGGGCACGCCGAACGCCACGCTCACGCCTTCTTTTTCGAGCACCTTGACGGCCGCTTCGATTGCCTTCATTTTTGCCATGCTTTCAGTCTCCTGGGGTAGAAATTCGATGGGCAAACTTTAGGCAATACGCCCCCTGTGCGGAAGACGGCCCTGGTCCATAAAATCTATTCCACCGAGGAATAAACAGGAGATGAAAGCATGGACCGGCTCGACGCAATGCAGATGTTCGTGCGCGTGGTGGAGACGGGCAGCTTCACCAAGGTCGCCACCGAATTCGCCACCACCCAGCCCACGGTGACCAAGCAGGTCGCGGCGCTGGAGACGCGGCTGAAGGTGCGGCTCCTGAACCGCAACACGCGCGGCGTGAGCCTGACCGAGCCGGGCACGCTGTACTACGAAAAGTGCAAGGCCATCGTGGGCGACATCGCCGACGCCGAGAACGTGGTGCGCGTGCGGCAGACGCAAATCCACGGCCAGCTGCGCGTGGGCAGTTCGGTCGCCTTTGGCCGCCGCGTGGTGGTGCCGCTGGCGCTGGAATTCATGGCGCAGAACCCGCAGGTGCAGATCGACCTGAGCTTCGAGGACCGCTACACCGACCTCGTCGCCAACGGCATCGACGTGGCCATCCGCCTGGGCAAGCTGGCCGACTCCGCCCTGGGCGCGCGCACGCTGGGGGCCAATCCGTGGCTGCTGGTGGCCTCGCCCGAATACCTGCGCGCGCACGGCACGCCGCGCCATCCGGCCGATTTGAAGGACCACCCCACGCTGATCTACAGCAGCGTGCAGGGCAACGACCTCTGGCGGCTGCGCGACGAGGGCGGCAACATCCTGTCCGTGCCCGTCACCGGGCGGCTGCGCTCCAACAACCTCTCGGCCCTGCTGGCCGCCGCGCGCGCCCACATGGGCATTGCCGCCCTGCCCTGCTACGTGGCGGCGGAGTCGCTCGCCGCGGGCCGCGTGGTGGAAATCCTGAAAACCGCGCAGTTGCCCGAACAGGAAATCCACGCCGTCTATCCCTCGCCCCGGCTGGTGCCGCAGAAGGTGCAGGCGTTCATCGCCTTCCTGCAAGGGCGGTTTGACGGGGCGTGGTGGGAGACTTTGCCGAGTTTGTAGTCTTTTTGGCCACCAGCCCAGCAGCATCAAGCGCTAGCAGCTACAAAATCAGGAGCGCACGAAAGTCGTTCACGTTGGTGTGCGTAGGCCCCGTCACCACCAGATCGCCCAGCGCATCGAAGTAGCCGTAGGCGTCGTTGCGGTCCAGGTAGCTGCTGATGCGGTGGCCCTTCGCCACGGCGCGGGCCAGGGTGTCGGGGGCCACGCGGGCGCCGGCGTTGTCCTCCACGCCGTCGATGCCGTCGGTGTCCGCCGCCAGCGCCCACACGTTCGGCTCGCCTTGCAGCGCCTGGGCCAGGCCCATGCAGAACTCGCCCGCGCGCCCGCCACGGCCCTTGGGCGTGCCGGGGGGGCGCTGGCGGATGGTGACCGTGGTTTCACCGCCCGACAGGATCACGCAGGGTCGGGGAAAAGGCGCGCCGCGCCGCGCCACGGCGCGCGCCAGGGCGGCATGGACCTTGCCCACTTCGCGCGATTCGCCTTCGATCTCGTCGGACAGCACGTAGGCCGCCAGCCCGGCGGCGCGGGCCGCGTCGGCGGCGGCTTCCAGCGACTGCTGGGGCGTGGCCGTCATGTGGACGGCGTGGCCCGCGAACACGGCGTCGCCGGGCTTGGGGGTTTCGTACTGGCCCGCTTCGAGCGCGGCGCGCACGGCGGGCGGCACCTCGATCCGGTAGCGGTCGAGGATGGCGAGCGCGTCGGCGCAGGTGGTCGCGTCGGGCACCGTGGGGCCGCTGGCGATGATGGACGGGTCGTCGCCCGGCACGTCGCTGATGGTGAGGGTGACCACGCGCGCCGGTGCGCAGGCCGCCGCGAGCCGCCCACCCTTGATGCGCGAGAGGTGCTTGCGCACGCAGTTCATCTCGTCGATGGCCGCGCCGCTCTCCAGCAGCGCCTTGTTGATGCGTTGCTTGTCTTCGAGCGTCAGGCCCTCGGCCGGCAGCGTGAGCAGGGCCGAGCCACCGCCCGAGATCAGGCACAGCACCAGGTCGTCCTCGGTCAGGCCCCGGGTCAGTTCGAGAATGCGCTGCGCGGCGGCCAGCCCCGCGGCATCGGGCACGGGGTGCGCGGCCTCCACGACTTCAATGCGCTGCGGCAGCCCTTCGGGGCGCGGCGGCGTGTGGCCGTAGCGCGTGACGACCAGGCCGGAGAGCGGCGCATCGGCGGGCCACAGCGCCTCCACGGCCTGCGCCATGGCCCCGCCCGCCTTGCCCGCGCCCAGCACCAGGGTGCGGCCCTTCGGCGGCGGCGGGGGCAGGAATTCAGCCGTGTTGTGCAGCGGCAGCGCGCGGCGCACGGCCACGCGGTACAGGTATTCGAGGAATTCGCCGGGCTGCTGGATGGGGTCGGGGGCGGTAGTGTTTGCGGCTTGTGAGGTCATGGGTTGTCTCCTGCAAACATTTTCCGCCAGCCGCCCTGCCAGCGGCCCATATGAAGCGATTCACCCCGGCTATTTCACTTATTCCAGCGTGACCTTGGCCTCCTTCACCAGACGGGCGTAGCGCTCGGTGTCGTCCTTGATCTGCGCGGCCATCTGCGCGGGCGTGTCGCCTATGGGCACGGCGCCGATCTCGTCCATCTTCTTGCGGAATTCGGGCGTGTGGACGATTTTGACCAGTTCGGTGTTCAGCCGCGCCACCACGTCCTTGGGCACGTTCGCCGGGGCCAGCACGCCGAACCAGGTGCCCATGTCGAAGCCCTTGAGGCCCGATTCGTCCAGCGTCGGCACGTCCGGCAGCGCCGCCGAGCGCTTGGCCGTGGTGACCGCCAGGGCACGCAGCTTGCCCGCCTTGATGTTGGGCAGCACGGGCGTGATGGTGTCGAACGACATGCTGATCTGCCCGCCCAGCAGGTCGGTGGTCAGCGGCCCGCTGCCCTTGTAGGGCACGTGCATCAGCTGCACGCCGCCCATGCGCTCGAACTGCGCGCCGATCAGGTGCTGGCCCGTGCCGTTGCCGTTGGAGCCGAAGCTGTACTTGCCCGGCTCGGCCTTGGCGAGCGCGAGCAGTTCCTGCACTGTCCTGGCGGGCACCTGCGGGTTGACCACGAGCACATTGGGCACCAGGGCCACGGTGGTGATGGGCGCGAAGTCTTTCTGGAAGTCGTAGGGCAGCTTGGGGTACACGCTGGTGGCGATGGTGTGGTGCACCGCGCCCATGAGCAGGGTGTAGCCGTCGGGCCGGGACTTGGCGACGTAGTCCGCGCCCACCGTGGCGCCCGCGCCGGGCTTGTTTTCCACGATCACGGGCTGGCCCAGGCTCTTGGCCAGTTCCTGCCCCACGGCGCGGGCCAGCACGTCGGTGGTGCCGCCCGCGGGGAAGGGAACGATCAGGCTGATGGGCTTGGCGGGCCAGGCTTGCGCCCAGGCGGCGCCGCTGCCCGCAGTGACGGCGGCGATGGTGCAGGCAAGAAGCAATGTGCGCATGTGCTTCACCCCTCCAGTTGTTCGCACACGGCCCGCGTGACCTGCGCCGTGGTGGCGTTACCGCCCAGGTCGCCGGTGTGCAGCGCGGGGTTGGCGGTCACGCTCTCCACGGCGCGCATGAGTTGTTGCGCCGCCGCCGCCTCACCCAGGTGCTCCAGCAGCATCACGCAACTCCAGAAGGTGCCCACGGGGTTGGCCAGCCCCTTGCCCATGATGTCGAAGGCCGAGCCGTGGATGGGCTCGAACATGCTGGGGTAGCGGCGCTCGGGGTCGATGTTGCCCGTGGGCGCGATGCCCAGGCTGCCCGCCAGCGCGGCGGCCAGGTCGCTCAGGATGTCGGCGTGCAGGTTGGTGGCGACGATGGTGTCCAGGCTCGCGGGGCGGTTCACCATGCGGGCGGTGGCGGCGTCCACCAGTTCCTTGTCCCACTGCACGTCAGGAAACTCCTGGGCGATCTGCACGGCGATCTCGTCCCACATCACCATGGCGTGGCGCTGGGCGTTGCTCTTGGTGACGACGGTGAGCAGCTTGCGCGGGCGCGACCGGGCCAGCTTGAACGCGAAGCGCATGATGCGCTCCACGCCCGCGCGGGTCATCATGCTCACGTCGGTGGCGGCTTCGATCGGATGGCCCTGGTGCACCCGCCCGCCCACGCCGGCGTATTCGCCCTCGGAGTTCTCGCGCACGATCACCCAGTCCAGATCCTGCGGGCCGCAGCGCTTGAGCGGCGCGTCGATGCCCGGCAGGATGCGCGTGGGCCGCACGTTGGCGTACTGGTCGAAGCCCTGGCAGATCTTCAGGCGCAGGCCCCAGAGCGTGATGTGGTCGGGAATGTGCGGGTCGCCCGCCGAGCCGAACAGGATGGCGTCCTTGCCCTTGAGCGCCTCCAGCCCGTCGGCGGGCATCATCGCGCCGTGCTGGCGGTGGTAGTCGCCGCCCCAGTCGAAGTCCTCGAACTCGAACCGGAAGCCGCTGCGCGCCGCCAGCGCCTGCAGCACCTCGCGGCCCGCAGGCACCACCTCCTTGCCAATGCCGTCGCCGGGAATGCAGGCGATACGGTAAACCTTGCTCATGTTGCGCTCCTTGGTCTGTGTGGATGACGGAGCGAATCTAGGGCCTACCCCTATGCAATAGATGCGGCTAAAGTTATTCCATTGTTAACCTCTAACTCAACAATGAGTAGCCCCTCGGAACTGGCCTTCTTCAGCCTGCTAGCGCGCTGCGGCAGCTTTTCCGCCGCCGGGCGCGAACTGGGCGTCAGCACACCCGCCGTGAGCAAGCGCCTCGCGCAGATGGAAGCCCGCCTGGGCGTGCGCCTGCTGAACCGCACCACGCGGCGCATCGCCCTCACGCCCGAGGGCGACACCTACCTGCTGCACGCGCGCCGCATCCTGGCCGAGATCGACGACATGGAGCAGCTGGTGTCGCGCACCCAGGGCACGCCCCAGGGCCTGCTGCGCGTCAACGCCACGCTGGGCTTCGGGCGCAGCCACATCGCCCCGCTGATCGGCAGCTTCGTGCAGCGCCACCCCGGGGTGCAGGTGCAACTGCAACTCTCGGTGGACCCGCCGCCGCTGGCGCAGGATGCGTTCGACGTGTGCATCCGCTTTGGCGAACCGCCCGATGCGCGCGTGATCGCACGGCGTATTGCACCCAACCGCCGGCTTCTGTGCGCATCCCCCGCCTATCTGGCGCGGCGCGGCGAACCCAAAACGCCGCACGACCTGGCACGGCACGACTGCATCGGCATCCGCCAGGGCGACGACGCCTACGGCATCTGGCGGCTGAGCCAGGGACGCCACACCGATGCCGTGAAAGTGCGCGGCGCCCTGAGCACCAACGACGGCGAGATCGCCGTGAACTGGGCGCTGGCGGGCCTGGGGCTGGTGATGCGCGCCGAGTGGGACGTGGCGCGCTACCTCGCCAGCGGGCGGCTGCGGCAAGTGCTGGAGCACTACCAGACACCGCCCGCCGACATCCACGCCGTCTACCCCCAGCGCCACCAGAGCGCGGCGCGCGTAAGGGCGTTCGTGGACTTCCTGGTCGAGCAATTTGGCGGGGCCACGCCCGGCGCACCTCTGGGTATCAGGGGAAATGCTAGGTAATCAGTGAACAAAAAGTGTATACACATCCGCGATGCAGGACTATCATTCTTGTATGGAAGGCTCCACCACAAGTTTCATCGTCGATAGTCTGACCAAGGCCATCGTGGAACACCGCCTGCGTCCGGGCGCCAAGCTGGCAGAGCAGAAGCTGGCCGACCACTACAGCGTGTCGCGTACGCTGGTGCGGCAGGCGCTGTTCCAGCTGGCGCAAAACCGCCTGGTGCGCCTTGAGCCCGCGCGTGGCGCCTTCGTGGCGGCGCCCTCGGTGGAAGAAGCCAAGCAGGTGTTTGCCGTGCGCCGTATGCTGGAGGCCGAGATGACCCGTGCCTTCGTCGCGGAAGTGACGCCCGCCAAGCTGCGCGCGCTGCGCGAGCACGTGGCGCGCGAAAAGGCCGCCGTCGACCAGTCCGACGTATCGAGCCGCACCGAGCTGCTGGGCGACTTCCACGTGCGCATGGCCGAGCTCATCGGCAACCAGGTGCTGGCGCAGATGCTGGGGGAACTGATTTCGCGCTGCGCGCTGGCGGCGCTGATGTACCAGAGCGCCACCGCAGCCGAGCATTCGCATGAAGAGCACAGCGCCATCATCGCGGCCCTGGCCAACCGCGACGAAGCGCTGGCCGTGCGCCTGATGACCGAGCACCTGCTGCACGTGGAGGAGAGCCTCACCTTCGACCGCGAGCAGCCCGTCAACGAGCTTTCCATGGCATTGACATGAACACGTGCTTTCATGGCCTGCGCGTTGCGCAGACCACCCCAAGGAATCCCGAATGACCCTCTACGACGCCACCGCAACCTACCCGCGCGACCTTATCGGCTACGGCCGCAACCCGCCCCATGCCCAGTGGCCCGGCCAGGCCCGCGTGGCCGTGCAGTTCGTGCTGAACTACGAAGAAGGCGGCGAGAACTGCGTGCTGCACGGCGACCCGGCCAGCGAGCAGTTTCTGTCCGAAATGTTCAACCCCGCCGCCTACCCCGACCGGCACATGAGTATGGAAGGCATCTACGAATACGGCTCGCGCGCGGGCGTGTGGCGCATCCTGCGCGAATTCGAGAAGCGCGGCCTGCCGCTCACCGTATTCGGCGTGGCCACCGCGCTGCAGCGCCATACCGACGTGACCGCCGCCTTCACCGAACTGGGCCACGAGATCGCCTGCCACGGCCTGAAGTGGATCCACTACCAGAACGTGCCCGCCGACGTGGAACGCGCCCACATGGACGAGGCGATGGAGATCATCAAGAAGCTCACGGGCAGCCGCCCCCTGGGCTGGTACACGGGCCGCGACAGCCCGCGCACGCACACCATCGTGGCCGACTACGGCGGCTTCGAGTACGACGCCGACTACTACGGCGACGACCTGCCCTTCTGGATGAAGGTGCGCAAGACCGACGGCAGCACCGCCAACCAGCTGATCGTGCCCTACACGCTGGACTGCAACGACATGCGCTTTGCCCTGCCCCAGGGCTATTCGCACGCCGACCCGTTCTTCCAGTACATGAAGGACAGCTTCGACGCGCTGTACGCCGAGGGCGACGAGGCCCCCAAGATGATGAGCATCGGGATGCATTGCCGCCTGCTGGGCCGCCCGGGCCGCATCACGGCGCTGCAGCGCTTCCTCGACCACATCCAGAAGCACGACCGCGTGTGGGTCTGCCGCCGCATCGACATCGCGCGCCACTGGAAGCAAACCCATCCCTGCACGGCCTGATCGCCAGACATGCCCCGCTCCTTTGCCCTCTCCCTCCCCTGGCGGCGCGCGCTGCTGGCCGGCGCGGCGGCCCTGTGCCTGCCCGGCCTGTCCGCACAGGCCGCACCCCTTGAAGTGGCGCAGATCGTGCCGCTGAGCGGCCCCCTGGCCAACGTGGGCAAGGAAGTCAACGCCATCACCCAGGCCACGCTGGACGACTTCAACCAGCGCAGCAAGGGCACGCAGCTGGTGCTCAAGACCTACGACGACGGCAACGTGGCCGATACCTCCACCCAACTGGCCGCGCAGGCCGTGGGCTCGGCGCAGGTGCTGCTGTCGTGCTTCGGCTCCGTCGGCTGCCTGGCGCAGCAGAAAGTCAGCGCCGCCAGCGGCGTGCCGCTGCTCGGCCCCATCGCCGGCGCCGCCCCGCTGCGCGGGCGCCAGGCCGGCACGACCTACGCGGTGCGCGCCTCGGCCGCCAACGAAGTCGCGCGGCTGCTGGACTTCGCCGCCGTCATGGGCCTCGACACGATGGGCGTGCTGGTCCAGGATGACGGCTTCGGCCGCGCCTACGCCGCCGAACTGGACAAGCTGGCCGCCCGGCAGCCCCGGATCAAGATCACGCGCCAGACCCTCAACCCCGCCGCGCCCGACTACGCCCACGCCGCCGCAGCCCTGCAGGCCGCGCAGCCCAAGGTGCTGCTCCTGCTGGCGGATGCCGCGCACTCCCCCCAGTTCCTCAACGCCTGGAAGAAGAAGAGCACGCTGCCCTTCGTGATGAACCTGGCCGGCCAGGCCAATGCGCGCTATGCCGGCGCCATGAAGAACTACACCGGCGCCGTGACCTTCGTGACCGTCACGCCCAGCCCCTGGGGCCGCAAGGCCCCCATCCAGCGCGACTACCAGCGCATTGCCGGCGCGGCAGGCCTCGCGCCGTCGTACCTGGGCTTCGAGGCCTACCTGAACGCACGCACGCTGATCGAGGCCGTCACGCAGGGCAAGGTGGCGAACAAGGCGGAACTGGCCCGCTGGCTGGACACCGCGGGCCCGATCCACCTGGGCAGCTATGACGTGAACTACGGCAGCGAACGGGTCGGCTCCCACTTCACCGACCTGGCGCTGCTCAAACCCGACGGCAGCTACCAGCACTAACCCCCAGCCGAATACCTCCGGAGACCGCATGACCTACACCCTGGACCAACTCAACCAAGCCGACGCCGCCACGGCGGCGCAGATGCTCGACGGCCTGTACGAACACACGCCGTGGATCGCCGAAAAGGCGCTGGCGCAGCGCCCCTTCCGCTCGCTGGCGCACCTCAAGTACGCCATGGTGCAGGTGCTGGCCGCCGCCACGCGCGACGAGCAGTTGGCCCTGGTGCGCGCCCACCCGGAACTGGCGGGCAAGGCGATGGAGACCAACACCCTCACCACCGAATCCACCAACGAGCAGAACAAGGCCGGCCTGACCAACTGCACGCCCGAGGAGCTGGCGCACATCCGCCAGCTCAACGCCGACTACGGCGCGCGCATGGGC
The DNA here is from genome assembly GCA_047601665.1 of Acidovorax sp. Taxonomy (GTDB): domain Bacteria; phylum Pseudomonadota; class Gammaproteobacteria; order Burkholderiales; family Burkholderiaceae_C; genus JASGIT01. The sequence continues at coordinate 2,426,255 of JASGIT010000001.1, read as the reverse complement.
TTCCCCTTCATCCTGGCGGTGCGCGGCCCGCGCGGCCTGGGCCTGCCGAAGAAGGAAATCATCGCCACCTTCGAGCGCCGCCTGGAGAACCCGCCCGACTTCGAACTGGCCGAGGCGCTGCGCAACATCCACCGCATCGTTGAAATCCGCCTGAACGACAAGTTCGGCTACACCCCCACGCTGGGCAACGACGTGTGGGACTGGCAGGAAAAGCTCGCGCAGCACAGCGACCCCGGCTACGCCGAGCGCGGCGAGCTCACCGTCACCTACCTGACCGACGCGCACCGCGCCTGCGCCCAGCGCATCAGCCACTGGATGCACCACGACTGCGGCTTTGACGAAGTCGAGATCGACGCCGTGGGCAACGTGGTGGGCCGCTACCACGGCGCCACGCCCAACGCCAAGTACCTCATCACCGGCAGCCACTACGACACCGTGCGCAACGGCGGCAAGTACGACGGGCGCCTGGGCATCTTCGTGCCCATGGCCTGCGTGCGCGAGCTGCACCGCGCAGGCAAGCGCCTGCCCTTCGGCATCGAGGTGGTGGGTTTCGCCGAAGAGGAAGGCCAGCGCTACAAGGCCACCTTCCTGGGCTCGGGCGCGCTGATCGGCGACTTCAATAACGACTGGCTCGACCAGAAGGACGCCGACGGCATCACCATGCGCGAGGCCATGCAGCACGCGGGCCTGTGCATTCCGGACATCCCCAAGCTCAAGCGCGACGTGTCCAAGTACCTGGGCTTCATCGAAGTGCACATTGAGCAGGGCCCGGTGCTCAACGAGCTGGACATTCCGCTGGGCATCGTCACCTCCATCAACGGCAGCGTGCGCTACGTGGGCGAGATCGTCGGCATGGCCAGCCACGCGGGCACCACGCCCATGGACCGCCGCCGCGACGCCGCCGCCGCCGTGGCCGAACTGATCCTGTACGTGGAAAGGCGCGCCGCCGCCGACGGCGACTCGGTGGGCACCGTGGGCATGTTGGAAGTGCCCAGCGGCTCCATCAACGTGGTGCCGAGCCGCTGCAAGTTCAGCCTGGACCTGCGCGCGCCCAACAACGCGCAGCGCGACGCGATGGCCAATGACATCCTGGCTGAACTGAAGGCGATCTGCGCGCGCCGTTTCGTGCACTACAAGCTCGAAGAATCGATGCGCGCCGCCGCCGCGCCCAGCGCGCCCGAATGGCAGAAGCGCTGGGAAAGGGCCGTGGACAGCCTGGGCGTGCCCCTGTACCGGATGCCCAGCGGCGCGGGCCACGACGCCATGAAGATCCACGAAATCATGCCCCAGGCCATGCTGTTCACACGCGGCCTGAACAGCGGCATCAGCCACAACCCGCTGGAAAGCACGACCAGCGACGACATGCAACTGGCGGTTGATGCCTTCTCCCATGTTCTGAACCAACTCGCGACTGAATAAACAATGAGCAATACCTACCAACAACTCGACGCCTGGATCGACCAGCACTTCGACGAAGAAGTGCGCTTTCTGCAAGCCCTGGTGCGCGTGCCCACCGACACGCCGCCCGGCAACAACGCGCCCCACGCCGAGCGCACCGCCGAGCTGCTGAAGGACTTTGGCTTCGAGGCCGAAAAACACAGCGTGCCCGAAGCCGAGGTCAAGGCCTACGGCATGGAGTCCATCACCAACCTGATCGTGCGCCGCCCCTACGGCAGCGGCGGACGCACCGTGGCGCTGAACGCCCACGGCGACGTGGTGCCCCCGGGCGAAGGCTGGACCAAGGACCCCTACGGCGCCGAGATCGAGGACGGCAAGCTCTATGGCCGCGCCGCCGCCGTGAGCAAGAGCGACTTCGCCACCTTCACCTACGCCCTGCGCGCGCTCGAAGCCGTGGCCAAACCGGCCAAGGGCGGCGTGGAACTGCACTTCACCTACGACGAGGAGTTCGGCGGCGAACTCGGCCCCGGCTGGCTGCTGAAGAACAACCTCACCAAGCCCGACCTGATGGTGGCCGCGGGCTTCAGCTACGAAGTGGTCGTCGCCCACAACGGCTGCCTGCAGATGGAAGTCACCATCCACGGCAAGATGGCCCACGCCGCCGTGCCCCACACGGGCGTGGACGCGCTGCAAGGCGCCGTGACCGTGATGAACGCGCTGTATGCCGAGAACGTGAAGTACCAGCAGGTCACGTCCAAGATGCCCGGCATCAAGCACCCGTACCTGAACATCGGCCGCATCGAAGGCGGCACCAACACCAACGTGGTGCCCGGCAAGGTCGTGCTCAAGCTCGACCGCCGCATGATTCCCGAAGAGAACCCGGCGGAAGTCGAAGCCAGCATCCGCACCGTGATCGCCAGCGCCGTGGCCGAGTTCAACCAGCAGCGCGGCTACACCGGCGAAGACGCCGTGCGCGCCGACATCAAGCGCCTGCTGCTGGCCAACGCCATGACGCCGCTGCCCGGCAACCAGCCGCTGGTGGACGCCATCCAGAAGCACGGCGAAGCCGTGTTCGGCGCCAAGCCGCTCGCCGTGGGCACGCCGCTGTACACCGACGTGCGCCTGTACGTGGAGCGCGGCATTCCCGGCGTGATTTACGGCGCGGGCCCGGCCACGGTGCTCGAATCGCACGCCAAGCGCTCGGACGAGCGCCTGGTGCTCGAAGACCTGCGCCGCGCCACCAAGGTGATCGCGCGCACGCTGCACGATCTGCTGGCCTGACACCCTACAGGCACCGTTCTTGCATGAAGCCCGCCAGTCCCTGGCGGGCTTTTTTATTGCGGCCCCGGGAATACCCCCAGACGTAAACGGACTTTCTTGCCTACATTCTTGTATGCAAGTTCTGACTATTTCGACAAGACGGATTTTCTCTACTCCTCACAGGAGCCTTCCATGCGGTTCTTCAACACCTTGTTCGGCCGGGTCGTCCTGGCGCTGATAGCGGGCGTGGCCATCGGCCTGCTGGCCCCTGATTTCGCCACCAAGCTCAAGCCGCTGGGCGACGGCTTCATCAAGCTCATCAAGATGATCGTGCCAGTGCTGGTGTTCTGCGTGGTGGTGCACGGCATCGCGGGCGCGGGCGACCTCAAGCGCGTGGGCCGCGTAGGGGTCAAGGCGCTGATCTACTTCGAGGTGCTGACCACCATCGCCCTCGGGCTGGGCCTGCTGCTGGGCCACGTGTTCGGCCCCGGCGTGGGCATGAACGTGGACGTGAGCAAGCTCGACGGCAGCCAGCTCAGCACCTACAGCTCCAATGCCGACAAGCTCTCGCATGGCGGCACGGTGGAGTTCATCATGAAGCTCATCCCCACCTCGGTGGTGGATGCGTTCGCCAAGGGCGACGTGCTGCAGGTGCTGCTGTTCGCCGTGTTCTTCGGCTGCGCGCTGGCGATGCTGGGCGACAAGGGCAAGCCGGTGTCGGACCTGATCGACACGCTGTCGCTCACGCTGTTCAAGATCATGGGCATCATCATCAAGCTCGCGCCCCTGGGCGTGCTGGGCGCCATCGCGTTCACCGTGGCCGCCTACGGCGTCGGTTCGCTCAAGCAGCTCGGCCAGTTGGTGCTGCTGTTCTACGTGGCGGTGATCATCTTCGTGGTCGGGGTGCTGGGCCTGGTGATGCGCCTGTCGGGCCTGAGCCTGTTCAAGTTCCTGCGCTACCTGCGCGAGGAACTGACCATCGTGTTCGCCACCACCTCGTCCGACAGCGTGCTGCCCCAGATCATGAGCAAGCTGCGCAACATGGGCATCCGCGACTCGACGGTGGGCCTGGTGATTCCCACGGGCTACTCGTTCAACCTGGACGCCTTCTCCATCTACATCACGCTGGCGGCCATGTTCATCGCGCAGGCCACGAACACGCCGGTGTCCGAGACCGACCTGCTCACCATCCTGGCGATCTCGCTCGTCACCTCCAAGGGCGCGCACGGCGTGCCGGGCTCGGCCATCGTGGTGCTGGCCGCCACGCTGCACGCGGTGCCCGCCATTCCCGCCGTGGGGCTGGTGCTGGTGCTGTCGGTGGACTGGTTCATGGGCATCGCGCGCGCACTGGGCAACCTGATCGGCAACTGCGTGGCCACGGTGGCGATCGCCTCGTGGGAAGGCGACATCGACAAGGAACGCGCCCGCGCCGTGCTGGATGGCAAGATCGAAACCAACATCGAGGCCTGAACCCCGCCAAGGCACAATCTGCGCCTTATGAGCAGCAACCAGATCCAGATCGCACAGCAGGTGGTGGATTCCATCCTGGCCCAGAAACTCGCGCCCGGCGAGCGCCTGGGCGAGCAGGAGCTGGCCGACCTGTTCGGCGTGAGCCGCACGCTGGTGCGCGAGGCGCTGATGATGCTGCAGGCGCGCGGCTTCGTCGAAGTGCAGCCGCGCCGCGGCTGGTACGTGGTGGAGCCGTCGGTGGACGATGCGCGCGATGCCTTCTCGGCCCGGCGCGTGATCGAGGCGGGCATCCTGGCCTCCGCCGTTGACGAAGGCCGCCCCCTGCAAACCATGACGCGCCGCCTGCGCGCGCACATCGCCGAAGAGCAGCAGGCCATCGAAGGGGCCGATGCGGCCACGCGCGCCTTTCTGCTGGCCGACTTCCACGTCTGCCTGGCCGAAGTCATGGGCCACCGCAACCTGGCCGACATCCTGCGCGACCTCACCGCGCGCACCACGCTGGCCGCGACGCTCTACCAGTCGCCCCTGGGCGCGGGCGCATCGTGCGCCGAACACGAGGCCATCGTCGATGCGCTGGAGGCCGGCGACGTGGCCCTGGCCCGCCAGCGCCTGCTGAAACACATCGGCAACGTGGAAGCCGCGCTGAACCCCAGCGAGCCCCAGTCGGCCCGCGACCGGCTGCGCGATTCGCTGTCGCCGCTGACCGCATCGCGCTCAGGCGGCGGCTAAACAGCCTCTTTGTCCAGACACCCGGCCCGCGCGCCCGCAGCGCAGGCGGGGTGTTTTGCCGTGGGCTTCCGGGTTTTCACTAGCTGGCTGTGCACGCAAGTTGTATACACTTTTTCCATACGTCAAATACTTCAGCCCGTATAAGAGAAATCTGGAGAGAGACCCCCCTATGACCACACCTTCCGTCCATCCCGTAGATGAACGCTTGCCGATAGGCAAGCTCACCGCCCTGGGTATGCAGCACGTGCTCGTGATGTATGCCGGCGCCGTGGCCGTGCCCCTGATCGTGGGCCGTGCGCTCAACCTCACGTCCGAGCAGGTGGCGCACCTGATCGCCGCCGACCTGTTCTGCTGCGGCCTCGTCACGCTCATTCAGGCGCTGGGCGCCACGCAGTACTTCGGCATCAAGCTGCCCGTGATGATGGGCGTGACCTTCGCCTCCGTCGCGCCCATGGTGTCGATGGCGCAGTCCACCGGGGGCCAGGCGGGCGCGGGGCTGATCTTCGGCTCGGTGATCGGCGCGGGCATCATCTCCATTCTGATAGCGCCGGTCATCAGCCGGATGCTGCGCTTCTTCCCGCCCGTGGTCACGGGCACCATCATCGCGGTGATCGGCATCAGCCTCATGCGCGTGGGCATCAACTGGATCTTCGGCAACCCCGTGGGCCCCACCGCGCCCAGCGTGGTGAACCCCGAGTACGCCAAGTGGCTGGCCGAAGCGCAGGCCGCCGCGGGCGCGCCCGGCTCGTCGCTGCCGCCGCTGCCCAAGGGCATCGCCCTCATGCCCACGGTGCCCAACCCCAAGTACGCCGACCTGTCGGGCGTGGGCATCTCGGCCCTGGTGCTGGTCTCCATCCTGCTGATCGCGCGGTACGCCAAGGGCTTCATGGCCAACATCTCGGTGCTGCTGGGCATCATCATCGGCGCGGTGGCCGCCTCCATCATGGGCCTGATGACCTACGAGAAAGTGGGCAAGGCCGCCTGGTTCGACATCGTGGTGCCGTTCGAGATCGCCCTGCCCGTCTTCGACCCCATCCTCATCATCACGATGACGCTGGTGATGATCGTGGTGATGATCGAGTCCGTGGGCATGTTCCTGGCCCTGGGCGACATGACCGAGCGCGAGATCACCCCCGCCGACATCACGCGCGGCCTGCGCACCGACGGCCTGGGCACGCTGCTGGGCGGCATCTTCAACACCTTCCCGTACACCAGCTTCTCGCAGAACGTGGGCCTGGTGGCCGTCACGGGCGTCAAGAGCCGCTGGGTCTGCGTGGCGGGCGGCGTCATCCTCATCATCCTGGGCATGTTGCCCAAGATGGGTGCGCTGGTGGAATCGCTGCCCACCGTGGTGCTGGGCGGCGCGGGCCTGGTGATGTTCGGCATGGTGGCCTCCACCGGCATCCGCATCCTGAGCACGGTGGACTTCAAGCACAACCGCAACAACGCGCTGGTCGTGGCCGTGTCGCTGGGCATCGGCATGGTGCCGCTGGTGGCGCCCAACTTCCGCCAGTGGATGCCGCACGCCATCCACCCGCTGATCGAGTCGGGCATCCTGCTGGCGTCGCTGTCCGCCGTGCTGCTCAACCTGTTCTTCAACGGCGCGGGCAGCAGCACCGACGACATCATCGCCGCCGCCAAGCAGGCCGACGCCCATTGAAACAGGACTGAATTCCGCTCCATTCCGCAGCCCCGTCCGCGACACTCCGCGGACGGGGTTTTTCCACTTCCCACCCGGTAGTTTTGCTGCCAGCATGGGACGTCTTTTCTTTGGATTTTCCTCATGACCCAGAATCTGTCCGCCGCCGAGCAGGCCCTGCGCGAAGCCGCCCTCGAGTACCACCGCAGCCCCAACAAGGGCAAGATTTCCGTCACCCCTACCAAGCCGCTGTCCAACCAGCGCGACCTGTCGCTGGCCTACTCGCCCGGCGTGGCCTACCCGTGCCTGGACATCCAGGCCAACCCCGCGCTCGCGGCCGAATACACCTCGCGCGGCAACCTGGTCGGCGTGATCACCAACGGCACCGCCGTGCTGGGCCTGGGCGACATCGGCCCGCTGGCCGGCAAGCCGGTGATGGAAGGCAAGGGCTGCCTGTTCAAGAAGTTCGCGGGCGTGGACGTGTTCGACATCGAGCTCGACGCGCGCGACCCCGACAAGATCATCGAGATCGTCGCCGCGCTGGAGCCCACGCTGGGCGGCATCAACCTCGAGGACATCAAGGCGCCCGAGTGCTTCTACATCGAGCGCGAACTGTCCAAGCGCATGAACATCCCGGTGTTCCACGACGACCAGCACGGCACGGCCATCATCTCCAGCGCCGCGCTGCTCAACGGCCTGGAGCTGGTGGGCAAGCAGATCGGCAACGTGAAGGTGGCCGTCTCGGGCGCGGGCGCGGCGGCCATCGCCTGCGTGGACGTGATGGTGGGCCTGGGCGTGAAGCGCGAGAACGTCTACATGGTGGACTCCAAGGGCGTCATCCACACGGGCCGCGACAACCTCGACGAATCCAAGGCCAAATACGCGCAGAAGACCGACGCGCGCACGCTCGCCGACGTGGTGAACGGCGCGGACGTGTTCCTCGGCTGCTCGGCCCCCGGCGTGCTCACCGCCGACATGGTCAAGACCATGGCTGACAAACCCATCATCCTGGCGCTGGCCAACCCCGAGCCCGAGATCCGCCCCGAGCTCGCCAAGGCCATCCGCCCCGACTGCATCATCGCCACGGGCCGTTCGGACTACCCGAACCAGGTCAACAACGTGCTGTGCTTCCCGTACATCTTCCGCGGCGCGCTCGACTGCGGCGCGACCAAGATCACCGAGGCCATGAAGCTCGCCTGCGTGCGCGAGATCGCCGACCTGGCCAAGGCCGACATCAGCGAGGAAGTGGCCAAGGCCTACGCGGGCAAGGAGCTCACCTTCGGCCCCGACTACCTGATTCCCACGCCGTTCGACTCGCGCCTGATCCTGAAGATCGCGCCCGCCGTGGCCAAGGCCGCCGTCGACTCGGGCGTGGCCACGCGCCCCATCGAGGACATGGAGGCCTACAAGGAAAGCCTCTCGCGCTTCGTGTTCCAGACCGGCATCCTGATGCGCCCCGTGATGAGCGCCGCCAAGGCCGCGACCGACGCGCAAAAGCGCGTGGCCTACGCCGACGGCGAGGACGAGCGCGCGCTGCGCGCCGCGCAAGTGGCGGTGGACGAGCACCTCGCCCGCCCCATCCTGATCGGCCGCCCCGAGGTCATCCTGGGCCGCATCGCCAAGGCGGGCCTGCGGATGCAGCAGGGCAAGGACTTCGAGCTCGTCAACCCGTCGGACGACCCGCGCTTCCGCCAGTACTGGGAGCACTACTACGGCCTCATGAAGCGCAACGGCGTGACGCCCGACGCGGCCAAGGCGTCGGTGCGCCGCTCCAACACCATCATCGCCTCGCTCATGGTCAAGCTGGGCGACGCCGACGCCATGCTCTGCGGCCTGGTGGGCACCTACGACGTGCACCTGGAGCGCATCCACAACATCATCGGCCACGCGGCGGACGCGCCGCACTACGCCGCGGTGAACGCGCTGGTGACGCCCAACCACGGCCCGCTGTTCATCACCGACACCTACGTGCACGAGAACCCCAGCGCCGAGCAGTTGGCCGACATCGCCTGGATGGCCGTGAAGGAGGTGCAGCACTTCGGCCACCACCCGCGCGTGGCCTTCCTCTCGCATTCGAGCTACGGCTCGTCGCGCCACGCCTCGGCGCGCAAAATGCGCGAGGCGCGCGACCTCTTCGTGGCCCGCCACCCCGAGATCGAGTGCGACGGAGAACTGCACGGCGACTCGGCGCTGGACCCGAAGATCCGCCACAGCTACCTGGGCGAAAGCGATTCCGGGCTCACCGGCTCGGCCAACCTGCTGGTGTGCCCCAACGTGGACGCGGCCAACATCCTCTACAACGTGCTCAAGACCACGACCAGCGGCGGCGTGACCGTGGGCCCCATCCTCATGGGCACGGCGGCCCCGGCCTACATCCTCACGCCCGCGTCCACCGTGCGCCGGGTGCTGAACATGACGGCGCTGGCGGTGGCCAGCGCGGCGGCGCGGCGCGGCCAGTAACGCCCCGCCCGCACGGCCCAAAAAGCCCGCGCCCCGATAAGGGGCGCGGGCTTTTTGCTTTGGCGGGCGCACGGCAACTCCTGATTTGATAGCTGCCAGCGCTTGTCCCATAAGCGCTGGTGGCCCTTTTGGCTCAATACCGGTTGGAAAAGTTGGCGCTGATGCGCTGGCGCAGGTATTCCGCGCCGGTGATGGGCGGGTACTTGCGGCCCGGGCCTTCGATCACCGCGTCTTCGTTGGCCTGGCAGAAGAACGCCAGGCTGTAGCGCGCGCCCTGGTATTCGTGCGGCAGCGGGTTGCGCACGCGGTGGAAGTTGCTGGGCAATTGGTCGTCGCTCCAGCGCGTGAGCATGTCGCCGATGTTGCAGGTGATGACGCCTTCGATCGGGGGCACGGGCGTCCACTGCTGGCCGTCCATCTCCTTGCCGGGCAGCACCTGCAGGCCGCCCTGGCCCGCGCGCTGGAACAGCAGGGTGAGGCAGTCGAAGTCGGTGTGCGCGCCCGCGCGCCACAGGCCGAGCTCGTCCTTCAGCGCGGGATCAACGGCGAAGTAGTGCAGCATCCGCAGCGTGCTCTGGTAGGCGGGCGCCGCGGGGTCGTGCGCGCGGGTGAAGAAGTCGTCGGCAAAGCCCAGCTTCCAGGCGAAGCACGAGAGCAGGCGCATCCCCACCTCCCAGCACTGGCGCTCGAAGGCGAGCGTGGCGTCCTTGAAGCCGGGCAGTTCCTGCTCGGAAGGCCACAGGCCGTCCATGCGCGGGCGGGTGACCTGGTAGGACTCCTTCTGGTCGGGCGTCTGGACGGAGGGGCGGATCTGCGCCTTGTGCTCCCAGCCCGCATTGCGCGCCAGCGGCCATTGGGCCTTCACGTCGCGCGGCAGGGCGAAGAAGCGCTCGGCGCGCGCGAAGGCGGCGTTGATGTCCTGCAGCGCGATGCCGTGGCCGGACACCTGGAAGAAGCCGATCTCGACCGAGGCGGCCCAGATCTGCTCCGCGATCTCGGCCTTGCGCGCCTCGAAGTCGCTGATGTCGATGACGCGCACCTCGCGCGCATCGGTTTCCTCGCCCTGCCCGCCCATGCGGGATTCCTTGGCCAGTTCGTCGAGGATGTAGGTCATGCAGTGGTTCCTGTGGTGGTGGATGAAACAAGAGCAATAACCCACACGCAAGCCGTGTTGAACGCTTCTACTCTCGCCGCCCACCCAAGCAAGCCGCGTACCACCCCAACCTGGTGCATGGGCGGCTGGCACGCCACTTGCTTCTCCCCTGGCCAGAGTAGAAGCGTTCAGCCCGCGCCCCGCGCCGCGCCCGGAAATTGCTCAAGTCGCACCCGCCGCGCCGCGCGGTGCATCCGTTCACACGACCTGGGAGTTTCCTCATGCAACGCCGCCATTTCCTTGCCGCCCTGGGCGCCAGCGCCGCACTGCCCGCCGCGCGGGCGCAGGGCGCAAAGCCCATCCCCGTCAAGTTCACGCTGGACTTCCGCGTGACGGGCGAGACCGCCCCCTTCCTGCTGGCGCTGCAAAAAGGCTACTACCGCGACGAGGGGCTGGACGTGTCCATCGACGTGGGCGCGGGCTCCGTGGCGTCGATCACGCGCGTGGCCAGCGGCGCCTACCACCTGGGCCTGGGCGACATCAGCGCGCTGACCGAGTTCGCCGCGCAGAACCCCGGTTCGCCCAAGGTGCAGGCCGTGTACCAGTACTACAACCGCGCGCCGTTCGTCATCATCGGCCGCAAGGACCGGGGCATCACCACCGACTTCGCCAGCCTCAAGGGCAAGAAGGTGGGTGCCGCCGCCGTCGAGTCCACGCGCCGCGCCTGGCCCATGGTGCAGCGCAAGCTGGGGCTGCCGGAGAACTTCTTCACCTGGGTGACGACCGATTTCTCCGCGCGCGACAACGTGATGGTGCGCGGCGACGTGGACGCGGCCACCTACTTCCACGACTCCGCCGTGTCGCTGTTCGCGCGCATGAAGCAGGACGAGCTCTCCGTGCTGCGCTACACCGACGCGGGCGTGAACCTGTACGGCAACGCCGTGCTCGCCTCCACCAGCCTGATCGCCGAGCGGCCCGAGGTGGTGGCCGCCTTCCTGCGCGCCGCCAACCGGGGCATCGTGGACAGCTTTGCCGACCCCGCCGCCGCCATCGCCGCCGCGCGCCAGCGCGAACCCATGCTGCAGGAGAAGACGGAACTGGCCAGCTGGGCCATCACGCGCCAGTACGTGGGCGCGCCCGACACGCGCGAGCACGGCCTGGGCGACATCAAGCCCGCGCTGCTCGCGCAGCAGGTGGAACAGGTGGCGCAGACCTTCGGCCTGAAGAGCGTGCCCAAGCCCGAGACGCTGTTCAACCGCAGCCTGCTGCCCGCCCCGGCCGCGCGCATGGTCAAGGCCTGAAACCCCGCAGAAAAAAGGACACCCGCCATGCACAAACGACTGCTCCTGCGCACCGCGCTGGCCCTGGCCGCCGTGGCCGCCGCCACCGCCGCGGCGCCCGCCCGGGCCGCCACGCCCCTCAAGTTCCAGCTTGACTGGCGCTACGAAGGCCCCGCCGCCTTCTTCCTGCTGCCGCAGTCGCGCGGCTATTTCAAGGACGCGGGGCTCGACGTCGCCATCGACACGGGCAGCGGCTCCGGCGGCGTGGTGCAGCGCGTGGCCTCGGGCGCCTACGACATGGGCTTCGCCGACCTCGCGGCGCTGATGGAGTTCCACGCCAACAACCCCGACGCGCCCAACAAGCCCGTGGCGGTGATGATGGTCTACAACAACACGCCCGCCTCGGTGATGGCGCTGAAGAAAAGCGGCATCGCCAAGCCCGCCGACCTCACGGGCAAGAAGCTCGGCGCACCCATCTTCGACGCGGGCCGGCGCGGCTTTCCGCTGTTCGCCCAGGCCAACCAGGTGGGCGCGGTGCAGTGGACGACGATGGACCCGCCGCTGCGCGAGACCATGCTGGTGCGCGGCGACATCGACGCGATCACGGGCTTCACCTTCACCTCGCTGCTGAACCTGGAGGCGCGCGGCGTGAAGGCCGCCGACGTGGTGGTGATGCCCTTCGCCAGCTACGGCGTCAAGCTCTACGGCAACGCCATCATCGCCAGCCCCAAGCTCATCCAGGAGAACCCGGCGGCCATCAAGGCCTTCTTGCTGGCCTTCGCCAAGGGCGCGAAGGAGGTCATGGCCCACCCCGCCGCCGCCGCGGCCACGGTGAAGGCGCGCGACGGCATCGTCGATGCGGCGCTCGAAACGCGCCGCCTGCAGCTGGCCATCGACACCGTGGTCAACACCCCCGACGCGCGCGCCGAGGGCTTCGGCCAGGTCGCGCCCACGCGCCTGTCGCTGATGGCGTCGCAGGTCTCGGACGTGTACGCCACCAAGACCCGCGTGAACCCCGGCGCGGTGTGGAACGGCAGCTTCCTGCCCCCCGCCGCCGTGCTGCGCGACGTGCTGCCCAAGCGCTGACTCCTGTTTTGATAGCTGCCAGCGCTTGTCCCATAAGCGCTGTCGGCCCATTTGGCTTAAAAATGACCGAAGACGCCCCCTTCATCCACTTCCAGGACGTCTGGCTCGCCTACAACGACGAGCTGCGCGCCGCCAACCAGTTCGCGGTGGAGTCCATCGACCTGAACGTGCCGCGCGGCGCGTTCATCGCCATCGTCGGCCCCTCGGGCTGCGGCAAGTCCACCTTCATGAAGCTGGCCACGGGCCTGAAGATGCCGTCCATCGGCCGCATCCGCATCGGCGGCCAGCCCGTCACCGGGCCGCTCAAGATATCGGGCATGGCCTTCCAGGCCCCGTCGCTGCTGCCCTGGCGCACCACGGTGGACAACGTGCTGCTGCCGCTCGAAATCGTGGAGCCGCACCGCTCGCAGCTCAAGGCCCGGCGCAAGGAGTACGAGGCGCGCGCCCGCGCCCTGCTGCAGAAGGTGGGCCTGGGCGGCTACGAGGACAAGTACCCCTGGCAGCTTTCGGGCGGGATGCAGCAGCGCGCCAGCATCTGCCGCGCGCTGATCCACGAGCCGCAGATGCTGCTGCTCGACGAGCCCTTCGGCGCGCTCGACGCCTTCACGCGCGAGGAGCTGTGGTGCATCCTGCGCGACCTGCAGGCCGAGCAGGGCTTCAACGTCATCCTGGTCACGCACGACCTGCGCGAGAGCGTGTTCCTGGCCGACACGGTGTACGTGATGAGCAAGAGCCCGGGCCGCTTCGTGGTGCGCCGCGAGATCGAACTGCCCCGCCCGCGCGACCTGGAGCTGACCTACACGCGCGAATTCACCGACATCGTGCACGAGCTGCGCGGCCACATCGGGGCCCTGCGCAAGAGCGGCGCGGCCATCCACCAATAAACCTAGAAACGGGCCTTCCATGAACAAGAAACTCGCCGAACGCTGGGCGCCCTGGCTGCTGCTGTTCGCCGTCGTGCTGCTGTGGCAAATCATCTGCGCGGGCTTCCAGGTGTCCGAATTCATCTTCCCGAGCCCCTGGGTCATCGCCCAGAAGCTCGCGGAGTTCAGCGGCGTCATCGCGGGCCATGCGTGGCGCACCTTCTGGGTGACCATGGCGGGCTTCGGCATCGCCATCGTGGTGGGGGTGCTGCTGGGCTTCCTGATCGGCTCGTCGCGGCTGGCCTACGCGGCGTTCTACCCGCTGATGACGGCGTTCAACGCGCTGCCCAAGGCGGCCTTCGTGCCCATCCTGGTGGTGTGGTTCGGCATCGGCGCGGGGCCGGCCATCCTCACGGCCTTCCTGATCAGCTTCTTCCCCATCATGGTCAACATCGCCACCGGCCTGGCCACGCTGGAGCCCGAGCTGGAAGACGTGCTGCGCGTGCTCGGCGCCAAGCGCTGGGACGTGCTGGTCAAGGTCGGCCTGCCGCGCTCGCTGCCCTACTTCTACGGCTCGCTCAAGGTGGCCATCACCCTGGCCTTCGTGGGCACCACCGTGAGCGAGATGACCGCCGCGAACGAAGGCATCGGCTACCTGCTGGTGTCGGCGGGCTCGTCCATGCAGATGGGCCTGGCCTTCGCGGGCCTGATGGTCGTGGGCGCGATGGCGATGGTGATGTACGAGCTGTTCAGCCTGGTCGAGAAACACACCACCGGCTGGGCGCGGCGCGGCTCGCAGGGCGAGTGACCTCAAGCCAAAACAGGCTCCAGCGCCCGTGCAACGTGCGCTGGCAGCTATCTTTTCAAGAGCATTTCATACGCTGCGCCCGATCTCGGGCCAGCGGTGGTGCAGGTAGACCCAGGACACCAGCCCCACCAGCATCATCAGCAGCGCCGCGCCCGCGAGCGCCACGGTGGAGTGCATGACGATGGGCGCGATCACCCCCGCCACCATGCCGTTCGACGCCGAGCCCACCACCGCCTGCAGCGACGAGGCCATGCCGCGCCGCTCGGGGTGCAGGTCCAGCACCAGCAGCGTGACCGAGGGCACCATCAGCGCCCAGCCGAAGGCGTAGAGCGCGATCGGAATCAGCGCCCACGACACGTGCGCGGGCAGCAGCAGGTTGGCCACCAGGTTCACCACCGACGTCGCGGCCATGATGACGAAGCCGTGGCGTATCTGCCGCTTCGGCGGAATCTTGCCCGCCAGCCGCCCGCTGAGCCAGGCCCCGCCCATGATGCCCGAGATGCTCAGCAGGAAGAACCAGAAGAACTGCGTGGGCGCCAGCCCCAGGTGGTGGCCCAGGAACTCGGGCGCCGACAGCACGTACAGGAAGCTGCCGTTGAACGGCACGCCGCTGGCCAGCGCCAGCAGCACGAAGCGCGGGCTGCTGCACAGCTGCCAGTAGCCGCGCAGCAGGTGCGGAATGTGGAACGGCTGGCGCGCGGCGGGCGGCAGGCTCTCGGGCAGCAGCCGCCAGTTGGCGAGCCACAGCGCCACGCCGATGCCGGTCAGCAGCCAGAAGACGCTGTGCCAGCCCAGGTGCACGAACACCCAGCCGCCCACGATGGGCGCGATGGCGGGCGCGACGCCGAAGAAGATGGTCACCTGGCTCATCACCTTCTGCGCCTGCTCGGGCGGGAAGATGTCGCGGATGACGGCGCGCGACACCACGATGCCCGCGCCCGTGGACAACCCCTGTAGCGCCCGGAACATCACCAGCTGCCCGATGCTCTGCGACAGCGCGCAGCCCGCCGAGGCGATGGTGAACACCACCAGCCCCGTGAGCACCACGGGCCGCCGCCCCAGGCTGTCGGACAGCGCGCCGTGGAACAGGTTCATGAACGCGAACCCGAACAGGTAGGCCGAGAGCGTCTGCTGCATCTCCAGCGGCGAGGCGTGCAGCGCCTCTGCGATGCCGGAGAAGGCGGGGATGTAGGTGTCTATCGAAAAGGGCCCCAACATGCCCAGCAGGGCCAGCAGGACGGAGAGGGCCCAGCGCGGCGCGCGCCAGAGTTCGTGGGGAGGCTGAGGGGACATCGATCGCTTGGTTTCCAGGTGCGCCAGCCGCTCGGGCCGGGGCCGCGCATTATCGCCGCGAGGGCCGGAATCGGCCTGACGGGCCCGGCGGATGCGCCACCGCCCCGGGGGCCTGGATGGGTGAATTCAAATAACTATCGAATTCCACTATTCAATAGTTATTTATCTTGATACACTTTGCAAAGCAATAGCAATTTATTACATTAGATGGAAATTATTTCATTCTGCGGTCAAACCCTGGCGACGCCGCCCCTGCTGCGTACTGGCCCTACCCCGTCCACCAGAAGAGCCCGTGCCCGCTGACGAGCAGACCCAGACAACGAGAGATATCACCATGAAACAACGTCCCATTGCACGCTGGATCTCGCTGATCGGCGCATCGTCCCTGGCCGCGGCGGCCATTGCCCAAACGTCCACGCCTCAGCAGCAGCCCTCCCAGCAGCCGCCTCAGCAGCCTGCTTCCCAGCAACCGCTGACCCAGGCCACGGCCCAGCCCGGCAGCAACCTGCTGCAGGTCGTCGAAAAGGCCGTGGCGTCCCACCCCGAGATCCAGGCGCGCTTCCATGACTTCACCTCGTCCGTGGAGGGCCAGAACATCCTGCGCGGCGGAATGCTTCCGCAGGTCACGGCGCAGGGCTGGATGGGCCGGGAGCAGAACAGCCACATGCAGGACACGCCGTCGTACAGCTGGAACCGCCCGGGCTATGCCCTGAGCCTGCGCCAGATGCTCTACGACGGCTTCACCACCTCCAACAGCGTCAAGCAGCTGGGCTATGAGAAGCTGTCCAAGTACTACGACCTCGTGGCCACCACCGACAGCCTGGCCAACGACGTGGCGGGCGCCTACCTGGACGTGCAGCGCTACCGCGAGACGCAGCGCCTGGCGCGGGACAACTTCACCGTGCACCAGAGAACGCTCAAGCTGCTGCAGGAGCGCGCGCAATCCGGCGTGGGCCGCGGCGTGGACCTGGAGCAGGCCTCCGGCCGCCTGAACCTGGCGCAGACCAACCTGCTCACCGAGAGCAACAACCTGAACGCCGTGGTCCAGCGCTACCGCCGCCTCGTCGGCAGCCCGCCGCCGGCTACCCTGGATGCCGTGCCCGACATTGGCGACAAGCTGCCCGACGCCCGCTCCGTCCAGAACTTCAGCGACTCGGTGCGCCAGAACGCCGCCGTGCTCTCCAAGCAGGCGCTGGTGCAGGCCGCCGAGGCGGGCCAGCAGGCGGCCAAGGGCGCGCACCAGCCCCGGCTGGACCTGATCGTCTCCACGGGCCGCGACCGTTCGCTGCCCTATGCGCCGTACCGGGACATGCAGACCACCAGCGCGCAGCTGCTGCTGACCTACAACCTGTACCGCGGCGGCGCGGACGAAGCGCGCGTGCGCCAGACCGTGGCCCAGGCCTACGCCGCCCGCGACGTGCGCGACTACACCTGCCGCAACGTGCTGCAGGAACTGTCCATCGCCTGGAGCAACGTCATGCGCCTGCGCGAGCAGATGCCCTTCCTGCGCGAGCACGTGCTGTCCACCGCCAAGGTGCGCCAGGCGTACCAGCAGCAGTTCCAGATCGGCCAGCGCACCCTGCTGGACTTGCTGAACACCGAGAACGAACTGTTCGACGCCCGCCGCGCGCTCGTCCATGCCCAGTACGACCTGAAGAAGAGCGAATACGCATGGCTCATGCAGTCCGGCAAGGTGCTGACGGCCCTGGGCGTGGCCCAGCCCCATGCGCAGGATCTGCCGAAGGAGCAATCGTCGCTGGTGCTGCCCGAAGACGCGCTGCGCGACTGCCAGGACGCCGCCGTGCCCGACACCAGCAACCTGACGCCTCTGCTGAAGGCGGAATGAAACGGCGCTCCTCAATGCCGCTGCGTTCACAGAGCCACCATGGAGAACTGACATGACCGACAGCCAGTTCCCGGACCAGCCTCCGGCCCCCGCGCCGGAGCACGAGATGTCCACGCTGGACACGGATTTCATCCGCGTCCTGGAGGACTTGATCGACGCCTTGTTGAACAACGGCACCTTGCGGCTGACGGATCTGCCGCCCCAGGCGCTGGAAAAGCTGCAAAAGCGCAAACATGCGCGCCAGCGGTTGCAGAACTCGCTGGACCTCATCAACGACGACCCCGTTCTTTAGACACGCCCCAGGCCCCATGCAGACGCCGGAACCCGCCCTCGCCACGCTGCCACAGGCTCCCGATGCCGCCGGCACCCTGAATGCGCCGCCCCGCGACGATGCGTGGCGGCTGCCGCCCCATGCCACGCACGACGACCCGCTGCTGGCCTGCCTGGTCGAGCTGACGCGCCTGCATGGCCGCCCGCAGACCGCGCAGGCGCTGAGCAACGGCCTGCCGCTGGTGAACCAGCGGCTCGCGCCGTCCCTGCTCGCGCGCGCCGCCGCGCGCGCGCACTGCACCACGCGCATCGTGCGGCGCAGCCTGGACGGGGTGCCGCAGGGGCTGCTGCCCGCCATCGTCCTGCTCAACGGCAACCGGGCCTGCCTGCTGCTGCAGGAGCTGCCCGGCGGCGCCTGCCTGGTGCAATACCCCGAGGCGGGCAGCCCCGTGGAGGTGGAGCGCGCCCAGTTGCAGGCGCAGTACAGCGGGCTGCTGTGCTTCGTGCGCCCGCAGTTCCAGCTCGAGCGCAATGTGGACGCCTCCACCGCCGCCGCGCCGCGCAGCGGCCACTGGTTCTGGGCGGCGGTGCTCGGCAACTGGCGGCTGTACCGCGACGCGCTGCTGGCCGCCGTGCTCATCAACACGTTCGCCCTGGTCACCCCGCTGTTCAACATGAACGTGTACGACCGCGTGGTGCCCAACAACGCCATGGAAACCCTGTGGGTGCTGGCGCTGGGCATGGTGCTGGTGCTGGCCTTCAACTACGTGCTGACCACGGCGCGCGCCTACGTGGTGGACACGGCCAGCAAGCGCATCGACGTGCAGCTGTCGGCGCAGATCATGGAGCGCGTGCTCGACCTGCGCATGGAGGGCCGCCCGGCCACGGTGGGTTCGTTCTCGGCCAACCTGCGCTCGTTCGAGTCGGTGCGCGACTTCATCGCCTCGGCCAGCCTGACCACGCTGGTCGACCTGCCCTTCGTGCTGCTGTTCCTGGCCGTGCTGGCCTGGATTTCGCCCTGGATGCTGCTGCCCGCCGTCAGCGCCATCGCCATCGTGCTGCTGGTCTCCTTCGTGGCCCAGGCGCGGCTGGAAAAGCTCACGCTGCAGACGTTCAAGGCATCGGCGCAGCGCAATGCCCTGCTGGTCGAGTCGCTCACCAACCTCGAAGCGGTCAAGACCCTCAACGCGCAAAGCGGCGTGCAGCGCCGCTGGGAGGAATCCACCCAGTACCTGGCCTACGTCGGCGGCAAGATCAAGCTGATTTCCTCGGCCGCCGTCGGCTTCGTGCAGACCATGCAGCAGTTGACCACCGTGGCCGTGGTCGCCATCGGCGTCTATGAAGTGCAGGCGCAGGCCATGTCCATGGGCGGCATCATCGCGGCCTCGATGATCGCCGGGCGCTGCCTGGCGCCGCTGGGCCAGGTGGCGGGGCTGATGATGCAGTTCCACAACGCGCGCACCTCGCTGAACTCCATCGACAGCTACATGAAGATGCCCATCGAGCACTCCGCCGGGCAGGACTACGTGGCCCGGCCCCGGCTGCAAGGGGCCATCGAGTTCCAGCAGGTCGTCTTCAACTACCCGGGCAGCCAGCAGGCGGCGCTCGCCGGCGTGTCCTTCCACATCAAGGCCGGGGAGCGGGTGGGCATCATCGGCCGCATCGGCTCGGGCAAGAGCACGCTCGAAAAGCTGGTGCTCGGCCTGTACCAGCCCACCGAAGGGGCCATCCTCGTCGACGGCGTGGACACCCGCCAGATCGACCCCGCCGACCTGCGCCGCGCCATCGGCCACGTGCCGCAGGACCCCTTGCTGTTCTACGGCAGCCTCAAGCACAACCTGCTGATGGGCGCGCCCCACGCCACCGAGGACGACATGCTGCACGCCGCGCGCATCGCGGGCGTGGACGAGTTCGCGGCCCTGCACCCCCAGGGCTACGACATGGCCATCGGCGAGCGCGGCGAATCGCTCTCGGGCGGCCAGCGCCAGTCCATCGCCGTGGCCCGCGCGCTCATCAACGACCCGCCGATCCTGCTGCTCGACGAGCCCAGCAGCAACCTGGACAACCAGAGCGAAACCCAGCTCAAGCGCCGCCTGGCGCAGGCCAGCCCGGGCAAGACGGTGCTGCTCGTCACCCACCGCACGGCGCTGCTGGAGCTGGTGGACCGGATCATCGTCGTGGACGGCGGCACCATCGTGGCCGACGGGCCCAAGGAGCAGGTCATCCAGGCGCTCAAGCAAGGCCAGATCGGCAGCGCGAAAGGCCGGAAATGACCGCCCCCGTTCAAGAAACCATGCCATCCGCCAGCGACAAGCCGGGCTTTTTGCAGCGCCTGGCGAACTGGCTGCTGCAGGGCAACGCCGCCGTGGGCACGCACGACCCCTCGGACCTGGCCGCCGACGCGCAATGGGCCGTGGGCCAGCAGCAGGCGCGCGGCTCGCGGCTGCTGCTGTGGACTTCGCTGCTGGTGGTGCTGGTGCTCCTCGTCTGGGCCAGCCTGGGCCGCATCGACGAAGTGGTGCGCGGCCAGGGCAAGGTCGTGCCCTCGCGCCAGATCCAGGTGGTGCAAAGCCTGGACGGCGGCATCGTCGAGCAGATCCTGGTGCACCCTGGCGAAACCGTCCAGGCCGGGCAGGTGCTGCTGCGCATCGACCCCACGCGCTACAGCGCCTCGCTGGGCGAGAACAAGGCGGAAAGCCTGTCGCTGCAGGCCAAGGCCGCGCGGCTGGAGGCGCTGGCCACGGGCAAGCCCTTCCACGTGCCCGACGAGCTGGTCAAGGCCGCCCCCGCCGCCGTGGACATGGAGCGCCGCACCTACGAGTCGCGCACGCAAGAGCTGAACACCAGCGTCAGCATCGCCCGCGACCAGCTGGGCCAGCGGCAGCAGGAGCTGCGCGCCACCCAGGCCCAGCGCGACCAGGCCTCGGCGGGCTGCAAGCTCACCACCGACGAGCTGAACGTCACCCGCCCGCTGCTCAAGAGCGGCGCGGTGTCGGAGGTGGAGCTGCTGCGCCTGCAGCGCGACGTGGCGCGCTATTGCGGCGAGGCCCAGGCCGCCAGCGCGCAGATGGGGCGCATCGGCGCCTCCATCTCGGAGGCCGAGCGCAAGATCCGCGAGGCCGAGCTCACCATCCGCAACCAAGCCAGCGCCGAACTGTCCGAAACGCGCACCAAGCTCTCCACGCTGGAGCAGGGCCAGCGCGCCCTGGCCGACCGCGTCAAGCTCGCCGAAGTGCGCTCGCCCGTGCGCGGCACCATCAACAACCTGCTGGTGAACACGGTGGGCGGCGTCGTCCAGCCGGGCAAGGACATCCTCGACATCGTGCCCAGCGACGACTCGCTGCTGCTCGAAGTGGAGATCAACCCGCGCGACATCGGCTTCCTGCATTTCGGCCAGAAGGCCGAGGTCAAATTCACGGCCTACGACTTCGCCATCTACGGCGGGCTGGAGGGCAAGGTCGAGCAGATTGCCGCCAACACCGTGACCGACCAGCGCGGCAACACCTTCTACATCGTCAAGGTGCGCACCGCGCGCAGCCACGTGGGCGATGACAGCCGCCCGGTCATCCCCGGGATGCAGGCCGAGGTGCACATCCTCACGGGCCAGCGCACGCTCATGCAGTACCTGCTCAAGCCCATTCTGCGCGCCAAGTCCAACGCCTTCGTGGAGCGCTGATGACCCCGCCGCAGCCGATCCTGATGGTGACGCACAACGCCGCCCTGTGGCAGCGCTGGCAGCAGATCGACCGCGCGCGCTGGCTGCCCGCGCGCGGCCAGAGCCTGCAGGACCTGCAGCGCTGGAGCCAGCAGGCACGCCAGTTCGTCATGCTCGACGCCGCCCTGCCGCGCCTGCCCGCCTGGGACGATGCCGCCTGGCGCGCCCACCTGCAAGGGCTGCAGGTGCTGGTGCTCAGCAACCGCCCGAGCGACGCCGAGGGCCGCCAGGCGCTGGCGCACGGGGCCAGCGGCTACGCCCATGCCCACACGCCGGCCGAGTCGCTGGACACCATTCTGCAAAGCATCCGCGAAGGCAGCGTCTGGCTGGGCCGCAGCCTCATGCAGCGCCTGCTCCAGGACATCGACGGCCGCCTGCCCCCCACGGCCGCGCAGGACTGGGCGCAGCACCTGAGCGGGCGCGAGCAGGAGGTGGCGCGCCTGGCCGCGCTGGGCGACAGCAACCCCGGCATTGCCGAGCAATTGGGCATTACCGAGCGCACCGTGCGCGCCCATCTGTCGGCCATTTTTGAAAAACTCCAGGTCAGCGACCGCCTCATGCTCGCGCTGAAGGTGCACGGCATAAGCCGCTGAGGTGAACATGGGCAACGCCCTGGCGTCCATATTGCGTGCTGGGCCAGCGGCCCTGCTGCTGGCCGCCTGGCTGCTGCCGCAGCTGGGCCGCGGCGCGCTGGAGTTCGACGCGGCCCGGCTGCAGCAGTCCGTGCGGGCGCGCTACGGCGCGCAGGGCGTGCAGGCGCTGCGCGACTGGCTGCGCCTGCTGCAGGAACAGGCGGGCAAGCCGCCCGCGCAGCAGTTGCAGGCCGTCAACGACTTCTGGAACCAGACCGTGTTCGGCTCGGACGACCCCACCGTCTGGGGCGAGGCCGACTACTGGGCCACCCCGCTGGAGAGCCTGGGCAAGCGCGCGGGCGACTGCGAGGACTTCGTGATCGGCAAGTACTTCTCGCTGGTGCGCCTGGGCGTGCCCGTGGAAAAGCTGCGCCTCATCTACGTGCGCGCGCGTCAGGGCGGCGCGGGCAGCGCGCAGAGCATTGCGCACATGGTGCTGGGCTACTACGAAACCCCCGCCGCCGAGCCCCTGGTGCTGGACAACCTGGCGGGCGACATCCTGCCCGCCAGCCAGCGCCGCGACCTCACGCCCGTGTTCAGCTTCAACGGACAGGGCGTGTACGTGGCAGGCGCCGGCCCGAGCGCGCCGGTGGAGCGCATCAGCCGCTGGAACGGGCTGCTGGCGCGCATGAGGCAGGAGGGGTTCATGCCATGAAAATGATAGCTGCCAGCGCTTGTCCTGTAAGGGCTAGATGCCAATTTGACTTAAAAAATCCTCGACGGGAGAAATAGACATGTCCCTGCTCAAACGGCTCCTGCTCAGCGTCACCGTGGCCATTCTGGCCATCCTGGCGGGCACGCTGGCCGTCAGCATCGGCGCGGCGCGGCAGTACCTGGACGGCCAGTTGCAGTCCGAAAGCGACAACGCCGCTTCGTCGCTCGCGCTGTCGCTGTCGCAGCCCGCCAACCAGGACCCGGTCACGCGCGAGCTGCTGATGATGGCCCTGTTCGACAGCGGCCAGTTCCACCAGATACGCCTGACGGCCCCCGGCGGCGCGCCCCTCTTCGCGCGCCAGCAGCCCATCGGCAAACAGGAGGCCGGTGAAGTACCGCAGTGGTTCGACTACCTGCTGCCGCTGGCCCGGCCCACGGCAGGCCGCGCGGTCAGCGACGGCTGGCGGCAGGTGGGCGAGCTGTCCGTCACCGTGGACAACGGCTACGCGCGCCAGGCGCTCTGGCGCAGCAGCACCCGCCTGGCCGCGCTGGTGCTGGGCGCGGGCCTGGCCTGGGCGCTGTTCGTGGCGCTGCTGCTGCGGTGGTTCCGCCGCGTGCTGCGCGAAGAAATCGCGGCCCAGGTGCGCGGCATCGGCACGCGGGCGCCGCCCGGCACGCATCCGCCGCGCGCGCGCGTGGCCGAGCTGAGCGCCGTCGTCAGCGCCATCGACGACACCCGCGAGCGCGTGCGCGCCACCGCGCAGGAGCAGACCGAGCGCATCGAATCGCTGGAGCTCGAAGTCAACCGCGACCCGGTCACCCGCCTGCCCAACCGCCGCTATTTCGTCAACGAGCTGCGCCGCGCCCTCGGCGGCCAGGCGGGCGAAGCCGCCGCGCACGGCCACGTGCTGCTGTTCCGCCAGCGCGACCTGCGGGCGCTGAACGCCGGCATGGCCCGCGCCCAGGTGGACGAATGGCTCACCACCCTCGGCCAGCGCGTCAATGACCTTCTCGCCGCCGCTGCCGCCGAGCAAGACCAAGGCCGCCCCGCGGGCCAACTGGCCCGGCTCAACGGCTCGGATTTCGTCGTCTTCATGCCCGGCCTGCAAGGCCCCGAGGCCATGCACCTGGTGCAGCAGATCCGCCAGGCGCTGCAGTCGCTGCGCATTGCCGTGGCGGGCGGCGCGTGGTGCCGCTGGGCCTATGCGCTGACCGACTACGCCGCCGCCGGCACCGTGGGCGACGTGCTGGCGCGCCTGGACCATGCCCTCATGCGCACCGAAAGCGCGGGCCATGCCGAGGTCGAATACATCACCCACGAAGCCCAGCGCAGCGCCGCGGGCGAAGGCCAGTGGCAGCACACGCTGTCCAGCGCGCTCACCGCGCCCGACCGGCTGTCGCTGGGCGTCGTCGCCCAGGGCTACGCCGGGCCGCAGGGCGAGGAAGAGCGCCACGAAGCCTCGCTGCAACTGCACGAACCGGGCGGCCAGACCCTGTCCGGCGCGCTGTTCCTGCCCGTGGCCGTGCGCCTGGGCCTGTCGGCCTACTTCGACCTGCGCGCCGTCGCGCTGGGCCTGCAATGGCTGGCGCGGCACGCGGGCGCGCGGCTCACCGTGCGCGTATCGCTGCCGTCGCTGGGCCAGGCCCACTTCCTGCCCGAACTCGAATCCCTGCTGCGCCAGCAGGCCCGCCCAGGCGGCGACCTGCGCTCGCTCACCCTGGAACTGGACGCCCACGGCGTCATCGCCTACCCCGACGAACTGGCCCAGTTCTGCGCCCTGGCCCGCCAGCACGGCGCCAGCGTGGGCCTGCGCCGCCTCGACCAGGAGCCCATGGCCCTCACCCGCCTGCACGCCCTGCACCTGGCCTACGTCAAGCTGGGCGGCGACCTGGCCACCCAGTCGCGCGAAAGCCCGGGCAGCCGCCACCTGCTGCAGGCCATGGCGCACACCGCGCAGGAACTGGGGCTGCGCGTGTACGTCACCAGCACCGTGGACGCCAACACCACCGCCCTGCTGCACCAGCAAGGGGCCAGCGTGCCGCTGAAGTCACTGAAATGAACCCTATGCCGCAACTTCTTGACCTGCATGGCCCGCAATGGCGGGAATGGGTGCTGGACAACCTCGCGCGCCAATGCACCCCGCAAAGCATGTTCGAGCGCATGGTGGCCGACACCTGGGCCGAGGCCGACGCCGCCGCCGCGCTGGACGAAGGGCTGGCGGCCCTGGGCCAGCCCGCGGACTGGCGCACGCCCCTGCCCGCCATCCGCGTTCCGCCGGGCAGCCCCGTCACCGTGCTGGCCCACCTGGCACGCCCCCATGCCGTGCTGCTGGGCAACCTGCTCAGCCCGGAGGAGTGCCAGGCGCTCATGGCCTACGCCCTGCGCAAAGGGCTCAAAGCCTCAGGCGTGGTGGACTGGACCACGGGCCATAGCGTCCAGCATGGGGCGCGCACCAGTTCCAGCGTCTTCTTCACGCGCGCCGAAACCCCGCTCATCGACGCCGTGGAAAACCGCCTCGCCACCCTCACGGGCTGGCCCGTCTCGCACGGCGAGGGCCTGCAGATCCTGCGCTACGAGCCCGGCCAGCAATACAAGCCGCACCACGACTGGTTCGACCCCGCCCGGTCCGGCAGCGCCACGCACCTGCAGCGCGGCGGCCAGCGGGTGGGCACCACCGTCATCTACCTGGCCGCCGCCCAGGCCGGCGGCGGCACCCGCTTTCCCAAGGCTGGGCTGGAAGTCGCGCCCCCGGCGGGCGGGGCCATCTTCTTCCGCAACCTGACCCTCCACGGCCAGCCCGACGACCTGTCCCTGCACGCCGGCACCCCCGTGGAGCAAGGCGTCAAAGTCGTCATGACCTACTGGCAGCGGGAGCGGGCATTCCTTGCATGACGGCATTCCCGTTCCACCGAACGGGAGCCGCAGGCCCTCATTCTTGTGTTGTTGCACAAAAAACATTCTGAAACTGTCGTTGACGCCAATAGCCGCCCCTGGCGCACACGCCTAGCATCCCGCTCCACATCCCCCAAGGTGCCTGCGCACTGAGCACCCTGGGCCCCTGCACCACCGGAGACCGCCCATCATGGCTACCACCACCGTACTCGTCGCCAAACTCACCGGCCAGGCCTGGCTCCGCCATGCCGACGGCTCGCTATCGGCCCTGCACGAAGGAATGCGCATTCCCGCCGACGCCGAAGTCCTCACCGCCGAGGGCGGCTCCCTGCAACTGCAAGCCGACGGCCAGCCCCCGCTCACCATCGGCGCGGGCCAGGACGTCACCCTGACACAAGACCTCGTCAAGCCCGCCGAGCCCCACGAGGCCGCCGTGGCCCAGCCCTCCAACCACACCGCGGCCGACGCGGTGATTGCCGCCCTCGACCAGGGGCAGGACCCGTTTGCCGACCTCGACCCCGCCGGAGCCACGCTGACCGGTGGCGGCGGTGGCGGCGGCAGCTTCGTGCGCCTGAGCAGCATCATCGAAATCACCACGCCCCTGGCGGTCGCCTATCCCGGCGTCGGCACCGGCACGGTCGAGCACCTTGCCCTGCGCGCCACCGCTGCGGCAACGCCAGAGCCCACGCCCGAGCCGCCCCCGGTCCCCGCGCCCCAGCCCACGCCGGAACCCATACCCGCTCCGGCGCCTGCGCCCGGCCCCGAACCCGCGCCGGCCCCCAGCCCCACGCCCACACCCACGCCTGAACCGGCACCTGAACCCACGCCACCCCCCGGACCAGCTCCCGAACCCACCCCTACCCCCGAGCCCACGCCTACGCCTACGCCTGAACCGCCCCCCGAGCCCGTTAAGGCCACCATCACCCTGACCTCCACCCCCCAGGTCACCGAGGGCGACCCCATCACCGTCACGGCCACGGTGGACAAGCCCGTCTCGGGCAACCCCCTGGTCATCACGCTCAACGACGGCACCCAGATCACCATCCCGGTGGGCGAAACCACCCACTCCGCAACGGTCACGACCCGCCCGGACGACCCCTACATCCAAGGCGACAAGACCACGGAGTTCACGGTGGACAGCACCACGGGCGGCGGCTACGGCAGCCTGGACAAAGGCAACACGGCCACGACCCACGTGGTGGACGACCATGACGTCACCGGCGTGACGATCACCGCCCACGACGCCAAGGAAGGCGATGCCACCGTCACCTTCGACATCGCGCTGGGCAACAAGCCGCAAGAAGGCACCACGGCCACGGTCACGGTCACGGTGAACGTGGGCGGCACCGACCACGTCGTGACGCTGGATGCCGACGGCAAGGGCACGTTGTCCGTCGCCAACAACAACACGGAAGACGTCTACAAGGACGCCAGTTCCCTGACGGCGACGGTGACGTCCATCAACGGCGGCAATTTCGAGGCCACCTCGGTGGAAGGCGCCGCCGCCACCGCCAAGATCGACGACACCCTCGACCCCGTCTACGCCCGCATCACCATCCTCAACGACGCCACCCACAGCAGCACCGTCACCGAAGGCGGCGCGCTGACCTACCGGGTCGATCTGGTGGACAGCCAGGGCCATGCCGTTGACATGGCCCAATCGGCGGGCAAGCCGGTGACGGTACATTTGAACTGGGGGTCCGGGCCGGGAATGGCCGACAACAGCGACATCTCCAACGTCGATGGCGTACCCAACTCGCAACTGCCTACCTCGGTGGAGTTGAACGCCGACAACCACGGCTCCGTCACCTTCACGGTGAATACGCAACAGGACACGGTGCCCGAAGGCACCGAAACCCTGCGGGCCGAGATCACCCACGTGCAGCAAACCGACGCCGACTCGGCGGGCGCGTTCGAGTCCGTGCAGGTGAGCCCGACCGAGCACACCGCGACCGGCACCATCAACGACTACGTTGCACCCCAGCTGATCGTCGACGGCAACAACAGCAACGACGACCTTCACGGCGGCGACGGCAATGACGTGGTGATTGGCGACAAGGGCGGCGACACGCTGGTGCCGGGCACCATCGCCAACATCGTGCTGGTGCTGGATACGTCCGGCAGCATGTTCTACGACGACGCTGCCCGTATGCACACGCTGCAGACCGCGGTGAACAACGCGCTGACCGCACTGTCCCAATCCGGCGCCCAGGATGTGATGGTGCACCTGGTGTCGTTCGGCACCACCGCCGCTGACCTCGGGTCGTTCCACCTGACGGCCAACGGCGTGGGCAACGCCGATGCGCTGCAGGCCGCGCAGGATCAGGTGAATACCTTGAACGATCAGACCTGGACCAACTACGAGGCGGGCTTGCGCACGGCCTATGACTGGATCCAGTCGACCACGGGCTCGGGAACCAGCGCCCCGCCGCTGGCCAACAGCACCGTCAACAAGGTGATTTTCGTGACCGACGGCGAGCCCAACTATGCGCTCGACGACAGCGGCAAGCCGGTCCAAACCTGGACCAGCGAAGAGGCCATGCAGGAAGTCCTGGGCACCTACCAGGGCGGCACGTACTCGGAAAAAGGAGACTCGACCAGCGAAGTCCAACTGATCATCGGCAAGGGCTACACGATCGACGCCGTCGGGATCGACGTGAGCGCCGGCACGTTGGCTTTCCTGAACCAGATCGAAGGCTCCACCGGCAACGGTGCAACCAACGTGACGACCGGCGAGCAGCTGTCGGCGGTGATTGGCCAGTTGGCGGGCGCGAGCAATGTCGTCAACGCCGTGGGCAGCGACGTGATCCACGGCGGCGCCGGCGACGACGTCATCCTGGGCGACAGCATTTACGCCGCGGCAGCGGACAAGGGCTGGGCGGCCTATCTTGCGGCCCACCCCGGCGCGACCGATGCCGACAGGCTGGCCGACATTTACGCCAACCTCACCACGGGCGACCATAGCTATGCGCAGGAAGGCAGCGTGGGCGGCAACGACACGCTGTATGGCGGCGACGGCAACGACTACATCTATGGCCAGGCGGGCGACGACAAGCTGTATGGCGAAGGCGGCGACGACAGGCTGTACGGCGGCACGGGCAACGACCTGCTCAACGGCGGCAAGGGCAACGACATTCTGACCGGCGGCCCAGGCAACGACACCTTCCAATGGACGCCGGCCGACCTGGACGGCGGAGTGGACCACATCACCGACTTCACGGTCACCAAGGTGCCGGGCACGGCGTGGCAGTACACGGTGGATTTCGACGATTCCGTCGGCAATTTCACCAACGACCCCAGCACCGCGAACATCACCATCGCCGTGAATGGCACGAATTACGCGGGGCATAGCGCAGACATCGGCGGCAGCGGCCAGGACGAGGCACGCTTCGACTCCGCGGGCACCGATCTGGCAGCCCAGTTGAGCAGCGTGCCGGGTATCGATACCAACTACGCCTCTGGCACCAACACGTTCACCATCACCTCGCAGGACCATGCGCTGGACATTGCGGCCACCTCGACAGCCACGGCGAACGGCAACGCTGCCGCCACGGGCACGGTCACCACGACAGTGACGGGCACCCCCGCCACCTACACGGGCGACGTGATCGACCTGACGGGCATTACCGCCGACCGGATTCACATCACCGAAGTGAATGGAACGGCCCAGCTGGTGATTGACGGGCTGAACGGCGGCGCGGGCCAGACCATCGTGCTGGACGGGCACACGCTGGACAGCCTGGCCACGACGTATGGCACCGCCGCCGACTCTGCCCATTTGCTGGATGCCATGATGACCAACGGCAACCTGGTGGCAGACCCGGCGGCGGCCTCCGGCAACAGCGCGCCGCAGGCGATGTCGCTTGCCGCGCTGGAGGTGGAGACGGTGGAAACGGCCGGCGCGCCGTTGCAGGCAGACAGCGGCGCCAGCGATCAGACCGGCCCGGCGGACCCTGCGGCAACGCAGGGGAGCGGGTCGAGCCCATCCGGCAGCGACGGCCCGTCCGAATCGAAGGCGGAGGACACCGCTGACGGCGCGCAACATGCCGCCGGGAACGCCGCAGGCGATCCGCTGAACCCGCTTGACGAAAGCGAGGGCGTTCTCACGCTCAACGACAACGCGCCGCAAGACAACCAAGGCACTGGCGACACAACCAGTCCTGGCGCGGACGACAGCAAGGGCACGGCGCTCGACCCTGACACCGTGGTGAGCCATGGCACTGATGACGGCAACGTGCCCTTGCCGCCTGCACCTGCGCCCGCGTCCGAGCCCGGCACCAGCGCCCCCGCCAGCGGGGGAGTTGCCGACACCGGAGGAACCGCCGACCACACCCCGGACGCCCCCCCCGCCGTTACAGACGAAAGCGCCAACCTGGCCGCCAGCATGATCGAACAAGGCAAGCACGCAGCAACCTGAACGGCCCCATTCCCCGCTCCAGCGGGGAAACAAAAAGCGCATGGCCCCCATAGGGCGCCATGCGCTTTTTCTTGCACTGGGCTTTGGATGAAATAGGCCGCCAGCGCTTGCCGGTCAAGCGCGAGCAGCTATCAAATTCAGAAGAAACCCAGGGCCTTGGGGCTGTAGCTCACCAGCAGGTTCTTGGTCTGCTGGTAGTTGCCGAGGGCGACCTTGTGCGTCTCGCGCCCGATGCCCGACTTCTTGTAGCCGCCGAAGGTGGCGTGCGCCGGGTACAGGTGGTAGCAGTTGGTCCACACGCGGCCGGCCTGGATGGCACGGCCCATCAGGTAAGCGGTGGAGCCATTGCGGCTCCATACGCCCGCGCCCAGGCCGTACTCGGTGTCGTTGGCGATGCGGATGGCGTCTTCCATGGTCTTGAAGGTGGTCACCGAGGCCACGGGGCCGAAGATTTCCTCCTGGAACACGCGCATGTCGTTGCTGCCGAACAGCAGCGTGGGCTTGACGAAGAAGCCGTCGTCGATCTCGCCGCCCTGGCGGTTGCGCTCGCCGCCCGTGAGGCACTGCGCGCCCTCCTGGCGGCCGATGTCGATGTAGCCCAGGATGCGGTCCATCTGCTGCTGCGACACCTGCGCGCCCACCATGGTGCCCATGTCCAGCGGGTGGCCCTGCTTCATGCGCTGCACGCGCTGGATGCCGCGTTCGATGAACTTCTCGTAGATCGACTCCTGGATCAGCACGCGCGAGGGGCAGGTGCAGACCTCGCCCTGGTTCAGCGCGAACATGGAGAAGCCCTCCAGCGCCTTGTCGAAGAACTCGTCGTCGGCGTCCATCACGTCGGCGAAGAAGATGTTGGGGCTCTTGCCGCCCAGTTCCACGGTGGAGGGGATCATGCTGTCCGCCGCCGCGTGCAGGATGCGCTGGCCCACGGCGCTGGAGCCGGTGAAGGCGATCTTCGTGATGCGCTTGCTGGTCGCCAGCGCCTCGCCGGCCTCCTTGCCGTAGCCGTTGACGATGTTGACCACGCCCGGCGGCAGCAGGTCGGCGATCAGCTCCATCAGCACCAGGATGGAGGCGGGCGTCTGCTCGGCGGGCTTGAGCACCACGCAGCAGCCGGCGGCCAGCGCGGGCGGCAGCTTCCAGCAGGCCATGAGCAGCGGGAAGTTCCAGGGAATGATCTGGCCGACCACGCCGATGGGCTCGTGGAAGTGGTAGGCCACGGTGGTGGCGTCGATCTCGGACAAGGCCCCTTCCTGCGCGCGCAGGCAGCCCGCGAAGTAGCGCCAGTGGTCCACGGCCAGCGGCAGGTCGGCGGCGGTGGTCTCGCGCAGCGGCTTGCCGTTGTCGATGGTTTCGGCCAGGGCCAGCAGGGGCAGGTTCTGCTCCATGCGGTCGGCGATTTTCAGCAGGATGTTGGAGCGCTCGGCGGGCGGGGTGCTGCCCCACTTGGCCTGCGCGGCGTGGGCGGCGTCGAGCGCCAGGTTGATGTCGGCCTCGTCCGAGCGCGGGATCTTGCAGAACGGCTTGCCGGTGATGGGCGAGACGTTGTCAAAGTAGCGGCCCGCCAGCGGCGCGACCCACTTGCCGCCGATGAAGTTGTCGTACTGCTGCTTGTAGGGCCAGTTGGCGGTGATGTTGAATTTCTTGAGTTCAAGCATGTCCATGGGAGTCTCCTGAAGGGGGTTGTGAACCGGCCGGGCTGCCGGGCAGAACCGTTGTACTCAAACTCTGTACCAGCGTGTGCAGCAGGGGGAATGGCTTGCAGGTGTTGCAGATTGGAGCAACTGCGGTGCTGCGCTGCCGGGCAACACGCCCATGCGTGGAAGCGCGCGCTCAATCAGGTGCAGGCGCGCTTCAGGGTGTATGACAATGAGGGCCTGCATCCACCGACCGCAGACCAATGAGTACCATTTCGGCCTCCAGCCCATGCACAGCAAGCGCTAGCAGCTCTGATAACAGTAGCAAAACCTGGCACGCCCGCCTGCACCTGGACTACCGCCTCGAACAGGGCCGCACCGTGGCGCGGCACACGCACCAGGGCCCGCTGCGCATCCTGCAAAACCTGTACCCCGAAGGCGGCGCCATCTGCCACAACGTGCTGGTGCACCCGCCGGGCGGGCTGGTGGGCGGCGACGTGCTGGACATCAGCGCCCACGTGGCCAGCGGCGCGCACGGGCTGGCGACCACGCCGGGCGCGGCGCGCTTCTACCGCAGCAACGGCCTGCCCGCCGTGCAGCGCACGCGGCTGGCGCTGGAGCCCGACGCACGGCTCGAATGGCTGCCCCTCGAAGCCCTGGCCTACGACGGCTGCCATGCCGAAAACCACCTGCAACTGGAGCTCGCCCGCGGCGCCGAATGCCTGGGCTGGGACGTAACCGCCTTCGGCCTGCCGCACGCGGGCCAGCCGTTCCGGCGCGGGCGCTTCCTGCAGCACATCGAAGCGCCGGGCCAATGGCTGGAGCGCGGCCTGGTCGACGCCGAAGACGCGCTGCTGATGGACGGCGCGCTGGGCCTGGCGGGCCAGCGCTGCATGGCATCGCTCTTTTTCGTCGCGGGCAGCCCCATCGCACGCGCCCGGCGCGAGGCGGCGCTGGACGCCGCGCGCGCCATCATCGACCCCCACCCGCTCGCCCGCTGGGCCGGCGCCACCCACCCCAACCCGCAGACCGTGGTGGTGCGCGCGCTCGCGCCCGTGGTGGAGCCCGCGATGGATCTGCTCAAAACCCTGCGCGCCGCCTGGCGCACCCATTTCTGGCAACTGCCCGGCACCCCGCCGCGCATCTGGTCCATGTAAGAGCGCACCCAAGGAGACAAGCCCCATGCAAGACGTCCGCATCCTCGCCTTCGACACCTTCGGCACCGTGGCCGACTGGCACGGCAGCATCGTGCGTGAAATGCACACCCTGTACCCGTCGGTCGATGCCGACGCCTTCGCCCTCGCCTGGCGCATGGGCTACCAGCCCGCCATGCAGCGCGTGCGCAGCGGCGAACTGGGCTGGACGCGGCTCGACGCGCTGCACCGCCTGATCCTCGACGAGATCCTGCCGCGCTTCGGCCTCGCGCACCTGGGCGAGGCCGAGCGCCGCCACCTCAACCTCGTCTGGCACCGCCTCGACCCCTGGGCCGACTGCGTGCCGGGCCTCACGCGGCTGAAGAAACGCTACACCATCACGCCGCTGTCCAACGGCAACATCAGCCTGCTGACCAACATGGCCAAGCGCGCGGGCCTGCCGTGGGACTGCGTGCTGTCCGCCGAAGTCTTCCGCGCCTACAAGCCCGACCCGGCGGCCTACCTGGGCGTGGCCGACACCTTCGACCTGCGGCCCCACCAGGTGATGCTGGTGGCCGCGCACCACGAGGATCTGGCCGCCGCGCGCGAATGCGGCCTGCGCACCGCCTACATCGAGCGCCCGCTGGAATTCGGCGCCGCCCACCCCAAGGACGTCGCGCCCCACCCGGGTAACGATTTGCATTGCGCCGACCTGAACGCGCTGGCCGACCAACTGGGGTGTTAGGGTGGCGGCTTCACCGCTTTCGGAGAAAAGCCCATGCGCCGCCTTGCCTACGCCCTGGTTCCCGCCGCCCTGCTCGCCGGCTGCAGTGGCCTGGGCACCCCGCCGCCGCCGCTCGCCCCGCCCCCGGTCTGGAAGCCCCAGGGCGGCGAATGCAACGCCGCGCCTGCGCAGGGGGCCGTGGGCCAGAACGCGACCGCCACGGTGACGGAGCAGGCGCGCAAGCGCTCGGGCGCGCTGATGGCGCGCATCCTGCGGCCCGGGCAGGTGGTGACCAAGGAATACGACACGCAGCGCCTGAACCTGGAGGTGGACGCCACGGGCCGCATCGTGGCGGTGCGCTGCGGTTAGTCGGGCAGGAACAGCGCCTGCAGATCGCTCAGAAAATCAAAGCCCCGCTCCGTGGGGCGCACGCGCGTGAAATCGCGTTCGATCAGGCCCTTGCGCTCCGCCTCGTCCAGCCCCTTGGCGATGGCCGTGACCGGCAGGCCCGTGCGGTCGCCGAAGTCCTGCAGCGCAAAGCCTTCGCGCAGGCGCAGCGCGTTGAGCATGTACTCGAACGGCAGGTCGGCGCGGCGCACCTCGTCGTCCTGCGCCACGGGCGCGCC
The DNA here is from genome assembly GCA_047601665.1 of Acidovorax sp. Taxonomy (GTDB): domain Bacteria; phylum Pseudomonadota; class Gammaproteobacteria; order Burkholderiales; family Burkholderiaceae_C; genus JASGIT01. The sequence continues at coordinate 2,392,329 of JASGIT010000001.1, read as the reverse complement.
CGCCAGGGCCTTGTCCATGTACAGGCGCGGCTCGCGAAAGCGTACCTGCCGCACCACGCGGTGCGCGAAACTCAGCTTGCTGTGCGCGCCCGCGCCGATGCCCAGGTAGTCGCCAAACTGCCAGTAGTTGGTGTTGTGGACGCACGCATGGCCCACGCGCGCGTAGGCCGAGACTTCGTAGCGCGCCAGGCCCGCCGCACCGGTCAGTTCGGTGATGCGGTCGAGCATGGCGTAGGCGAGGTCGTCCTCGGGCACCACGGGCGGGTGCTTGGCAAAGTAGGTGTTGGGCTCGATGGTCAGGTGGTAGATGGAGATATGGGGCGGCTGCAGCGCAAGCGCGGTCTGCACGTCCTGCTCCAGATCTTGTAGCGTCTGGCCCGGCAGCGCGTACATCAGGTCGAGGTTGAAGGTATCGAACGCCTCGCGCGCCTCCTGCACCGCCGCCAGCGCCTGTTCGCGGTCGTGCACGCGGCCCAGGGCTTTCAGGAAGCGGTCGTCGAAGCTCTGCACGCCCACCGACAGCCGCGTGACGCCGGCCGCGCGGAAGGCGCGGAAGCGGTCTTTCTCGAACGTGCCGGGGTTGGCTTCGAGCGTGATTTCGCAGCCCGGCTCCAACCGCAGCCGCGCGCGCAAATCGCACAGCAGCCGGTCGATGCCGGCGGGCGAAAACAGGCTGGGCGTGCCGCCGCCGATGAAGATGCTGTGCACGCTGCGGCCCCAGATCAGCGGCAGCGCGGCCTCCAGGTCGGCCATCAGCGCGTCGAGGTAGGCCAGTTCGGGCAACTCGCCCGCCTTCATCTCGTGCGAATTGAAGTCGCAGTACGGGCACTTCTTCAGGCACCAGGGCAGGTGCACGTAGAGCGACAGCGGCGGCAGGCTGGGCAGGCGCAGCGTGCCGGGGCGCATGTAGTGCTGGATGTCGTTCAAAGCCAGCGCTCGCGCAGAAGGGTCATCATCTGTTGCACTGCACGGCCCCGGTGGCTGTGAGCGTGCTTCACCTCGGGCGGCAGTTCGGCAAAGGTCTTGCCAAGTTCGGGAATGAACATCACCGGGTCGAACCCGAAGCCGCCCGTGCCACGCCGCTCGGGCGTGATCTCGCCCTGCACGCGGCCCACGGCGATCAGCGGCTCGGGGTCGCGCGGGCTGCGCACGGCCACCAGGGTGCTGACCATGGCGGCGCGGCGGTCGGTGATGCCCGCCATCTGTTCGAGCAGCGCGCGCACGTTGGTGTCGTCGCCTTTTTCGTAGCCGAACTGGGTGGCGTAGTAAGCGGTGTCCACGCCCGGCAGGCCGCCGAAGGCGTGGACGCACAGGCCCGCGTCGTCGGCCAGCGCGGGCAGGCCGGTGTGTTCGGACGCGAAGCGCGCCTTGGCCAGGGCGTTTTCGACGAAGGTGCAGTGCGGCTCCTCCGCCTCGCCCACGCCCAGGTCGGCCTGGCGCACCAGCTCCACGCCCAGCGGCGCGAGCATGGCCTGCAGTTCGGCGAGCTTGCCGCGGTTGTTCGATGCGAGAACGATTTTCATAGTCAAATCGGCCTCCAGCGCTTATGTATCAAGCGCTGGCAGCTCTTATTTCGATAGTGCTTCGCGCTGCAGCGCGGTCAGTTCGCCAATGCCTTTTTCGGCCAGCGCGAGCAGCTGGTCCATCTCGGCGCGCGTGAAGGCCACGCCCTCCGCCGTGCCCTGCACCTCGACGTAGTGGCCCGCGCCGGTCATCACCACGTTCATGTCGGTGTCGCAAGCCGAGTCCTCGACGTATTCGAGGTCGAGCAGCGGCGTGCCCTGCACGATGCCTACCGAGATCGCGGCCACCGGCGCGGTGATGGGCGACGCGCTGATCTTGCCCTGCGCGATCAGCCAGTCCACCGCATCCTGCGCGGCCACGAAGGCGCCCGTGATGGCGGCGGTGCGCGTGCCGCCGTCGGCCTGGATCACGTCGCAGTCGAGGTGGATGGTGCGCTCGCCCAAGGCCTTCAGGTCGAACACGGCGCGCAGGCTGCGGCCTATCAGGCGCTGGATCTCCTGCGTACGCCCGCTTTGCTTGCCCTTGGCGGCCTCGCGGCTGCCGCGCGTGTGCGTGGCGCGGGGCAACATGCCGTATTCGGCGGTCACCCAGCCTTCGCCGCTGCCGCGCTGGTGCGGCGGCACTTTTTCCTCGACCGAAGCGGTGCAGAGCACGTGGGTGTTGCCGAATTCGATCAGCACCGAGCCCTCGGCGTGGATGGTGTAGCGGCGGGTGATGCGCACGGGGCGCAGTTGGTCGGCGGCGCGGCCGCTGGTGCGTTCAAAAGTCATAAGGGTTCCTTCAAGCCCGCCGCGCGGCAGTGCGGCGTATGGCCTCGTTGATTTCGGCGATGGAGCGCTCGATCGCCTCGTCGTCCAGGTCATCGACGATGGCGTCGGCGGGCCCGGCCTGCATGGTGGATTCGAACACGCCGTCGCCCATGCTTTCGGTGGAGATGGTGGAGGCGAAATCCGCCACCGCATCCGGCGCGGGCAACTGCCATTCGAGCGCGACGGCGGTCACGTTGTCGCTGTGCTCGCGCGCGGTGCGCAGCGCCTGCTCCACCAGCTCGGGCACGGCCTGGGCCACCACGTGGCGGCCCAGTTCGTGCGCGATGACCTCGTCGCTCACGCTGGACCACAGCCCGTCGGAGCACAGCAGAATGCGATCGCCCTGCGCCAGCGGCACCGGGTCGGCCAGGTCGTAATGGGGCCGCACGGGCGAGCCCAGGCACGAGAACAGCACGCTGCGGTTCACGCCCTCATGGCCGGTATTGCCCATGCGGCGCAGCTCGGCATACGAATGGTCCTGCGTGCGCGCCAGCAGCGCGCCGCCGCGTACCAGGTACAGGCGCGAATCGCCGCAGTGCACCCACTGCGCGCAGCCGTCCTGCACCACGGCGGCGACCAGGGTGGTGCGGGGGTTGTCGAGCAGGGCCTTGTCGCCCGCATAGCGCAGGAGCTGCTGCTGCGCGGCCAGCACCGCCTCGGACAAAAACGCACGCACGTCCGGCAGCCGGGGCCGCGCCTGGCGCTGGAACAGCGCGGACACGGCCTGCAACGCCAGCTGCGCGGCCACCTCGCCCTCGGGGTGCCCGCCCATGCCGTCGGCCAGCACGAACAGCGCCGACCCGCGCGTGTAGCAGTAGCCCATGCGGTCTTCGTTCTTCACGCGCCCGCCGCGGCGGCTGGTCTGGAATACCGAGAACTTCATAAGGGCCTGTTAACGCCATGCAAGGGGATCGCGTTGCCTCGCAAAGGGGCTGGATGCAAGGCGCACGCGCGCCGCAAGGCTGGCGCCTTGCAAGCGCGGGCAACGCCGCAGACGGCCCCTTTGCGCGGCAACCCGAAGGGAAGCTCACCACAGCCCGCCCCTCGGCGTTGCGCTCCTGGTGCGTGCGGACGCACGCACGGCGTCTCGCGCCTTGATGGGCGGGCTGTGGTGAGCTTCGCGACCTCTTGCATGGCGTTAACAGGCCCTACTTGCCAAAGCGCGTGGCCCCGCCCGCTTTCTGCACGGTCTTGCGGGTGTCCGTCACCAGCGTGTCGATCTGCATCCGCATCTTCTCGGCCATGCTGAGCTTGGTGTAGCGGCGCTCGCCCTCGCGGGAGAGCTCCTTCTGCAGCGCGAACACCGACTGCGGGCGCGACAGCGGGTCGCGCTCCATGCACCACTCCACCACCTCGATCAGGTTGTCGGAATACACGCCGCGCAACTTGGCCAGCGCCTGCGGCAGCCGGTCCTTGGGCACGCGCTGCGTGGCCTCGGTGGGCGGAAAGCCCTGCATACAGGCGTACATGCAGGCCCCGATGGCGTAAATGTCCGTCCACGGGCCCAGGCCCGCGTCGCGCCGGTACATCTCGGGCGCGGCAAAGCCGGGCGTGTACATGGGGCGAACGAAATTGCCCTCTTTGGACAGCACCTCGCGCGCCGCGCCGAAGTCGATCATCACGGCGCGGTTGTCGTCGGTGATGAAAATGTTGGCCGGCTTGATGTCCAGGTGCAGCATCTTGTGCTGGTGCACGATGCGCAGGCCGCGCAGTACCTCGTCGAACAGCGAGCGGATGGTGGATTCGCGGAACACCTTCTGCGTCTTCAGGTCGCGCGCGGTGACGATGAAATCCTGCAGGGTCGCGCCCTCCAGGTAGTTCATCACCATGTAGACGGTTTCGTTCTCGCGGAAGAAATTGAGCACGCTGACCACCGAGGCGTGCGAAATCTGCGCCAGCGAGCGGCCTTCCTCAAAAAAACTCTTGAGCCCCAGCCGGTAGAGCGAGAGCTTCTCGGGCGGCACCTGCGGGGACAGCTCCCCCTGCGCGCGCGTGGCCAGCGACGACGGCAGGTATTCCTTGATCGCCACCTGCTGCCCCTCGCGGTCCACCGCCAGATACACCAAGCCAAAACCGCCCGCGGCCACCTTGCGCAACACGCGGTAGCCGCCAATCATGGTGTTCGGGGGGAGGGAGGACGGTTTGAGCTTGGGCGACGACATGGAGCGGCATGAGGCGGCATGGGGTGAAAGGAACCCGGATAATCGCGGGATCGCAAGCAACCATCGAAAAGTCCAATGGCAGTTTACAGCATGACCGGCTACGCCAGCGCCCAGCAAGGCGCCCCCGCCGAAGGCACGGAAGCCCCCCTGCGCGCGCACCGCCTGGGGCTGGAAATCCGCTCCGTCAACAGCCGTTTCCTGGACCTCTCCTTCCGCCTGCCCGACGAGTTGCGCGCGCAGGAACCCGCGCTGCGCGCCCTGCTCACCGCCCAGCTCAAGCGCGGCAAGGTGGAACTGCGCGCCGCCATCGACAGCGAAGACGCCAGCGCCCTGCCCGCCCCCTCTCCCGCCACGCTGCAGCGCCTGAACGGCCTGCAGGACGCCGTCAAGGCCTGGCTGCCCCAGGCCCAGCCCCTGAGCGTGGCCGACGCGCTGCGCCTGTGCGGCAGCACCAGCGCGCGCGGCGGCGAAGACTGGCACGCCGTCGCCCCCGCCCTGGCCGAGCAGGCCCTCACCGCCCTGCTCGCCGCCCGCGCCCGCGAAGGCGCGCGCCTAGCCGCGATGCTGCAAGACCGCATAGCCCAACTGCGCGCCCTTGCCCAGCAGGCCGGCCCGCTGGTGCCTCAACTGGTCGAACAGCAACGCCAGCGCTTCATGGAACGCTGGAAAGAAGCCATGCACCTGGCCGAAGGCGCGGCAGCCCCCGAAGCCGCGCAAGACCGCGCTCTGACGGAGGCCACCGCCTTCGCCATCCGCATTGACGTGGCCGAGGAGCTCACGCGCCTGGCCTCGCACCTCGATGAAATCGAGCGCCTGCTCAAGAAAGGCGGCGAAATCGGCAAACGCCTCGACTTCCTGATCCAGGAACTGCACCGCGAGGCCAACACCCTAGGCTCCAAGTCCGCCGCGCTGGAACTCACGCGCATCAGCGTGGACATGAAGGTGCTGATCGAGCAGATGCGGGAGCAGGTGCAGAACATCGAATGAGATAATCCTGTTTTGATAGCAATCGGAGCACATCCCGCATGGATTACCCTGGCAATCTGTTCGTAGTCTCCGCCCCCAGCGGCGCAGGCAAGTCCACGCTCGTGAAGGCGCTGCTGGAACTTGATTCGCAGGCGCACCGCTCCGTTTCGCACACCACGCGCGCGCCGCGCGGCCAGGAAAAACACGGGCGCGAGTATTTCTTCGCGTCCGAGCAAGAGTTCGACACGATGGTGGCCAACCACACGTTCGTGGAATGGGCCAATGTGCACGGCAACCGCTACGGCACGTCCAAGAAAGCGATCGAAGACCGCATCGCCCAGGGCGCGGACATCGTGCTCGAAATCGACTTCCAGGGCGCGCAGCAGATCAAGCAGGCGTTCGCCAACGCGGTGCTGATCTTCATTCTTCCCCCCAGTTGGGAAGAGTTGCGCTCGCGCCTGGAGCGGCGCGGCGAGGATTCGGCCGAGGTGATCGAGCGCCGCCTGCAGAATGCCGCGCACGAAATGGCCCAGGTGCAGAAATTCGACTTCGTTATAATCAACGAATTGTTCGAGCGCGCGCTTTTCGACCTGAAAGCCATCGTTCATGCCCAGCGCCTCAAGTACGCGGCCCAACGCCGCGCCAGGGCCAGCACCTTCGAATCGCTCAATCTCACCTGATTTCCCCTGGAGAACCCCGATGGCACGCATCACCGTCGAAGACTGCCTGGAGCAGATTCCCAACCGTTTCCAGCTCGTGCTGGCCGCCACGTACCGCGCGCGTATGCTGAGCCAGGGCCACGCTCCCAAGATCGAGAGCCGCAACAAGCCCGCCGTGACGGCGCTGCGCGAAATTGCCGATGGCAAGGTCGGCCTCGAAATGCTCAAGAAAGTCCCGGGCTGAGCTCCACAACTCCAGCCCATATAAAGCACCGCCCAGCGGTGCTTTTTTTTGCCTTCACCATCCCTAAGCCTGCTCCGCGCTACATTAAAGACCATGAACGCGGCCCTGCCTTCGCACACTGCCACTGACCCCAATCCGGCCAGCGCATCGGTCGCGGCGGCCAATGCCGCCGCGGCCAGCTTTGCCGCGCTCACCGAAAACCTCGGCTATCTCGACGCCGCGAGCATCGAACAGGTACGCCAGGCCTACCGCTTCGCCGACGAGGCCCACCTGGGCCAGTTGCGCAACAGCGGCGAGCCCTACATCACCCACCCCATCGCCGTGGCCGCGCAGTGCGCCACCTGGAAGCTCGACGCACAGGCCCTGATGGCCGCGTTGCTGCACGACGCGATGGAAGACTGCGGCGTGACCAAATCCGATCTGATCGACCGCTTCGGCGCCCCCGTGGCCGAACTGGTGGACGGGCTGACCAAGCTCGACAAACTGCAATTCAATACGCGCGAAGAAAACCAGGCCGAGTCCTTCCGCAAAATGCTGCTGGCCATGGCGCGCGACGTGCGCGTCATCCTCATCAAGCTGGCCGACCGCACGCACAACATGCGCACCATGTCGGACATGCCGCGCAGCAAATGGGCTCGCATTTCGTCCGAGACGCTGGAGATCTACGCCCCCATCGCCCACCGCCTGGGCCTGAACCAGACCTACCGCGAACTGCAGGAATTGTCCTTCCGCCACCTGCACCCCTGGCGCCACGCCATTCTGTCCAAGGCCGTGAAGAAATCGCGCAACCGGCGGCGCGATCTCATCCAGAAGGTGCAGACCGAGGTGGACGCGGCCTTTCACCGCATCGGCATGAAAGTGCGCTTGGCGGGCCGTGAAAAAACGCTCTACGCCATCTACAAGAAGATGGCGATCAAGCACCTGAGCTTTGCGCAGGTGACGGACATCTACGGCTTCCGCGTCATCGTGCCCACGGTGACGGACTGCTACACCGCCCTGGGCGTGCTGCACCAGATGTACAAGCCCGTGCCGGGCCGGTTCAAGGACCACATCGCCATCGCCAAGCTCAACGGCTACCAGTCGCTGCACACCACGCTCGTGGGGCCCTCGGGCATCAACATCGAATTCCAGATGCGCACCGACGAAATGCACGTGGTGGCCGAAGCCGGCGTGGCCGCGCACTGGCTCTACAAGGCGCAGGACGCCCACGGCTCCGCCGCCGAGCGCCTGGGCACCAAGTGGCTGCAATCGCTGCTCGACATCCAGGACGAAACGCGCGACGCGGCGGAGTTCTGGGACCACGTGAAGGTGGACCTGTTCCCCGACGCGGTCTACGTCTTCACGCCCAAGAGCCAGATCATGGCCCTGCCGCGCGGCGCGACGGTGGTGGATTTTGCCTACGCCATCCACAGCAACGTGGGCGACCGCACCACGGCCGCCAAGATCAACGGCGAGCCCGTGCCGCTGCGCACCGAACTGAAGAACGGCGACGTGATCGAGGTCATCACCGCGCCCGTCTCCACGCCCAACCCGGCCTGGCTGGGCTTCGTGCGCACAGGGCGCGCGCGTTCCAAGATTCGCCATTACCTCAAGACCCTGGCGCAGAGCGAGTCGGCCCACCTGGGCGAAAAGCTGCTGGCCCAGGCCTTGCGCGCGGAAGGCATCGAGCAATTGCCGCCCAGCGACGCCGCCAACCAGCCGCTGTGGGACAAGCTGCTGCGCTTTACCGGCAACCGCACGCGCGCCGAGTTGATGACCGACATCGGCCTGGGCAAACGCATTGCCAGCATCGTCGCCAAGCGGCTGATGGTCTTGCTGGCCGAGCATGGCCACCGGCCCGACGCGCTGCTGATGACGCGCGAGCGCTACACCTCGCACGAGAGCGTGTCGCAAGGCGCGGTCACGCTCGACGGCAGCGAAAACGCCTCGGTCAAGTTCGCGCCCTGCTGCCGCCCCGTGCCGGGCGACGCCATCGTCGGCTACCTGGGCCGGGGCGAGGGCCTGGTGGTGCACCGCGCCGAATGCAACGTCGCCAAGCGCCTGCAGCACAAGGACAGCGAGCGCTTCATCGCCGTCGACTGGAGCGATGAGCCCACGCGCCTGTTCGAGACAGGCATCGTCGTCACCGTGCACAACGGCAAGGGCGTACTGGCCCGCGTGGCCTCTGAACTCGCAAACGCCGAGGCCGACATCGTGCACGTGGACATGGACAACGAGACCGCGATGGAAACCGGCGATCTGCGCTTCGTCATCGCCACGCACGACCTCGCCCACCTGGAAGCCACGCTGCGCAACCTGCGCCGCACCCAGGCCGTGCTGCGCGCCGAGCGCATCCTTCCTCAATAAGCTCAGGCTTTGGGCGGGTAGCGCACCGCCACGATCTCCAGCATACGCATACCGCCTGGCGTGGGCAATTGCACCTCGTCCCCTTCGCGCGCCTTGAGCAACGCACGCGCCACGGGGGATATCCAGCTGACCTGCCCTGCGGCGCTATCGGCCTCGTCTATGCCCATGATGGACACCGTGCGCTCCGCGCCCTCGTCGTCCACATAGGTCACCGTCGCGCCAAAAAACACCTGGTCGCTGCCCGCGTGCACCGCCGGGTCTACGACCTCGGCAATCTCCAGACGCTTGGTCAAAAAGCGGATACGCCGGTCGATCTCGCGCAAGCGCTTTTTGCCGTAGAGATAGTCGCCATTCTCGGAACGGTCGCCATTGCTTGCGGCCCAATGCACCACCTCCACCACCTTGGGCCGCTCGTTGTCGATCAGGTCGAGCAGTTCGCCACGCAGGCGCGCGTAGCCTTGGGGCGTGATGTAGTTCTTGCCGCCTGCGGGCAAGGGCGGCAGCGCCACCTCGTCGCTGTCATCGCCATCGGATTCCTTGGTGAAGGCTTTGCTCATGGTTTTGTCTCCAGTAACGAAAAAGCCCTGGAACCTTTCAGTTCCAGGGCTTTACGTTTGGTGCGGCTGGCAGGAATCGAACCCACGACCCCTTGGTTCGTAGCCAAGTACTCTATCCAGCTGAGCTACAGCCGCTAAGCCTTGCATTATAGCAAGATTTCAACGCTTTCCAGAAAAAATATCTGGCGGAGAGGGTGGGATTCGAACCCACGGTACGCTTGCACGTACGCCTGATTTCGAGTCAGGTACATTCGACCACTCTGCCACCTCTCCGCAGCGTCGAAACAACGATTATAGCAAGAATTTCCGCCAGGATGGCGCCATTGGGCACAGTCAACGTGCCACCGCGCTGGACGGGACGCTAGCCGCGATAGCGCCGCCGGGCTGCGACAATCGCACGGTGGTTGGCGTCGGCCCAGTCGGTCAGCGCGCGCATAGGCTCCAGGAAGGAGCGGCCCAGGTCCGTCAGCGTGTATTCGACGCGGGGCGGCACCTCGGGATAGAGCGTGCGGCGCACGAAACCGTCCTGCTCCAGCCGCTTCAATGTCCGTGAGAGCATCTGCTTGGAGATGTCCTCGATGCTGCGCATGAGTTCGTTGAAGCGCAGCGTGCCGCCTTCCAGCGCGCCGAGCACCAGCAGGCTCCACTGATCTCCGATCCTGTCGAGCACATCCCGGATGGGGCAGGGTTGCTCGAAGGCAAAAGGCACGGTGGTTGATTCCATCATCCAAGGTCTCCACGGGCGCAGGTCACGCGGCGATGACCTGATCACATTGCGATGACTTCTTGCGCACGCGGCGCCAGTCCTCTATCGTTACGTCCAATGGTCTATATGTTAGACCATGTCTTGAATTGGAACTATGGAGTCGCCTACATGGCAAAAATCGCACTCATCGGCGCTTCCGGCAACGCTGGCAGCCGCATTCTCAAGGAGCTTTCGGACCGGGGCCATCAGGTGACCGGCATTGCCCGCGATCCGGCCAGGATTGCCGCGTTGCCAGGAGTCACGGCAGTTCGGGGCGACGTGTTCGACGCCGAGGGCCTGGCCGCGCTGCTGCGCGGGCATGACGCGGTCGTCAGCGCCGTCCATTTCACCGCCAGCGATCCGCGGAGCCTGATCGCCGCCGTACGCGCTTCGGGCGTGAAGCGCTACCTCGTCGTGGGCGGCGCGGGCAGCCTGGAGGTCGCACCGGGCCAGCGGCTCGTGGACCAGCCCGACTTTCCTGCGGCCTACAAGCCCGAAGCAGTGAAGGGCGGCGAATTCCTCGACCTGCTGAAAACCGTGAATGATCTCGACTGGACCTTTCTGTCCCCTTCGGCCTTGTTCGCGCCGGGCGAGCGGACGGGACAGTTCCGCCTTGGCAAGGACATGCTGCTCTCGAACGAGAAAGGGTCGCGCATTTCCTTCGAGGACTATGCCATCGCGCTGGTGGACGAGATCGAGAAGCCCGCGCACGTGCGCCAGCGTTTCACGGTCGGCTACTGAGGGACGGCGGGGCCGTCAGAACGCGGGGCTGAACAGGTCCACGCGGTCGGTGATGATGCCGTCCGTGCCAAGCGCGATGAGGCGCTGCGCGGCCCCGTCGTCGTTCACGGTATAGCTCAGAGTGCGCATACCCGCGCCGTGCACCTGGGCAACGTGCTCCGTATTCCATAGCGCATGGTTGCAGACCACGGCCACGCAGCCGAGGCTGCGCGCCGTGTCCAGCCAGCCGTCCGTCAGCGTGTCCAGCAGCAGGCCGCGCGGCAGGTGGGGCGCCGTGGCGCGTGCGCCAGCCAGCGCGGCGGCCTGGAAGGAGGTCAGCAGCGGCGGCACGGCCTGGCCGTGCCACAGGCGCGCGGCCTCGGCGGCTACCGTGCGGCCGGTCTCCTCCTCCACGCCGGGCGTGGGCTTGATCTCGATATTCAGATGGCAGCCGTTGGCGATGCAAAAGCGCGCCACGTTCGCCAACGTGGGCAGCGGCTCGCCCGCGAAGCGGCGCGAATGCCAGCCGCCCGCGTCCAGTTGCGCCAGCGTGTGCCAGGGGTGCTCGCCGCCGACGCCGTGGCCGTTGGTGGTGCGGTCGAGCGTGGTGTCGTGCATCAGGAAGACCGTGCCGTCGGCGCTCAGCTTGGCGTCGCATTCGAACATGCGGTAGCCGTATTGCGCGCCGAGGCGGAAGGCGGCCAGCGTGTTCTCGGGCGCGAGCTTGCCCGCGCCGCGATGCGCTATCCAACGGGGGTAGGGCCAAGGATTCACAGGCGTTTCCCGGTGCTGGCATCGAACCAGTGCAGACGGCTTTCACGCGGGGCAACGTGCAGGGTGTCGCCGGGCTGCGGCGCGAGCGCGCCCTCCTCGGTGCGCACGATGAGCGGTTCGCCGTTCAGGCTGGCGTAGACCAGCCGCTCCGCGCCCAGCAGTTCCACCGTGTCCACCTGCACGGCCCAGCCGCCGCCGGGTACCACGTCCAGGTGCTCTGGGCGGATGCCGAGGATGGCGCCGGCCTTGCCGCCCGGCGCATTTTTCAGCAGGTTCATGGGCGGCGAGCCGATGAAGCTCGCCACGAAGGTGCTCGCGGGCTGGTGGTACACCGCCTCGGGTGTGCCGAATTGCTCCACGTGGCCCGCGTTCATCACGATCATGCGCTGTGCGAGCGTCATGGCCTCGACCTGGTCGTGGGTGACGAACAGGCTGGTGATGCCGAGTTCGCGGTGCAGCTTCTGGATTTCGATGCGCGTCTGCGCGCGCAGCTTGGCGTCGAGATTGGACAGCGGCTCATCGAACAGGAATACCTGCGGCTGGCGCACGATGGCGCGGCCCATGGCCACGCGCTGGCGCTGGCCGCCCGAGAGTTCGCGCGGCTTGCGCTCCAGCAGGTGCGAGAGTTCCAGGATCTTCGCGGCCTTGTCTACGCGGCGCTGGATTTCGTCCTTGGGCACCTTGGCGATCTTCAGGCCGTAGGCCATGTTCTCGAAGTTCGTCATGTGCGGGTACAGCGCGTAGTTCTGGAACACCATGGCGATGTCGCGCTGGGCGGGCTCGAGGTCGTTGACCACGCGCGGGCCGATGGAGATCGTGCCGCCCGAGATTTCCTCGAGCCCGGCCACCATGCGCAGCAGCGTGGATTTGCCGCAACCCGAGGGGCCGACGATGACGATGAATTCGCCGTCTTGGATGTCGGCGCTCACGCCGTGGATGACCTGATTGGCCTTAGGGCCCTTGCCATAGCGCTTGACGACGTCATGGAGAGTGATGGAAGCCATGGTTATTTTTCCGTATCGACCAGGCCCTTGACGAACCATTTCTGCATGAGGACGACCACCAGCGCGGGCGGCAGCATGGCGAGGATGGCGGTGGCCATGACCACGTTCCACTCCACGTACACCTCGCCGAAGATGGCGCGCTTGATGCCCAGCACGATGGGATACATGTCCTCGCTGGTGGTGACCATCAGCGGCCACAGGTACTGGTTCCAGCCGTAGATGAACTGGATGACGAACAGCGCGGCCATGGTGGTCTTGGACAAGGGCAGCAGCATGTCCTTGAAGAAGCGCATGGGGCCCGCGCCGTCGATGCGCGCGGCTTCCACCAGCTCGTCCGGCACGGTCAGGAAGAACTGGCGGAACAGGAAGGTGGCCGTGGCCGATGCGATCAGCGGCACGGTAAGGCCCGCGTAGCTGTTGAGCATACCCAGATCGGAGATGACCTGGTACGTGGGGCCGATGCGCACCTCCACCGGCAGCATCAGCGTGACGAAGATCATCCAGAACACCAGCCCCTTGGCCGGAAAGCGGAAGTACACGATGGCGAAGGCCGAGAGCAGCGAGATGGCGATCTTGCCGATGGCGATCACCAGGGCCATCACCAGGCTGATGCCCATCATGGGCCAGCCGGGCGCGATGGTGGAGCCGCTGGCGGTCTTGCCGCCGAACAGGGCCAACCGGTAGGTGGCCAGGAAGTGGTCGCCCGGCAGCAGCGAGAGCGGGTTGCTGGACATGATCTGCTGCGCCGACTGCGTGGAAGCCACGAGGGCCAGGTAGACCGGAAACGCGATCACCGCCACGCCGAGCAACAGCACGGCATGGGCGACGAAGTCGAGCACGGGGCGTCGTTCGACCATCATGGTTAGTACTGCACTTTCTTTTCAACGAAACGGAACTGCACCACGGTGAGTGCGATGACGATCACCATCAGCACCACCGACTGCGCAGCCGAACCGCCCAAGTCCAGCGCCTTGAAGCCGTCGTAGTACACCTTGTAGACCAGGATGGCCGTCTCCTTGCCCGGGCCGCCGTGCGTGGCCGCGTCCACCGTGCCGAAGGTGTCGAAGAAGGCGTAGATCACGTTCATCACCAGCAGGAAGAAGCTGGTGGGCGACAGCAGCGGGAACACGATGGTCCAGAAGCGCCGCCAGGGCGAGGCGCCGTCGATGGTCGCGGCCTCGATCAGCGAATGCGGAATGGACTGCAGGCCCGCCAGGAAGAACAGGAAGTTGTAGGAGATCTGCTTCCACGCGGCGGCCATCACGATCAGCGCCATGGCATGGTTGGCGTTGAGCAGGTGGTCCCAAGGCAGGCCCAGGCGCTGCAGCGCGTAGGAGACCACGCCGTAGGGCGAGGCGAACAGCATCAGCCACAGCACACCCGCCACCACCGGGGCAACGGCGTAGGGCCAGATCAGCAGCGTCTTGTACAGGCCCGCGAGGCGCACCACGCGGTTGGCCATCACCGCCAGCAGCAGCGCCAGCGCCATGGACAGCGCCGCCACCAGCACCGAGAAGATGGCCGTGGTCTTGAACGAGGCGAGGTAGCTTTCGTCGCCGAACAGGCGCTCGAAGTTGGCCATGCCCACGAACTCGCGGCTGGCGCCGAAGGCGTCTTCCTGCAGCACGCTCTGGTACAGCGCCTGGCCTGCGGGCCAGAAGAAGAACACCACGATGACGGCCATCTGCGGCGCGATCAGGAGCCACGGCAGCCAGGCGGATTTGAAAAGGACTCGTTTTTCCATGATGGCAAAAAGGCAGGCGCCTGCGCGCCTGCCTTTGCAGATGAGTGAATGGGATCAGCCCTTGTTCGCTTTCTGGAAGCGCTCCAACTGCTCGTTGCCGCGCTTCACGGCTGCATCCACCGCTTCCTTGGCCGTCTTCTTGCCGCTCCATACGCCTTCGAATTCCTCATCGACGATGGTGCGGATCTGCGCGAAGTTGCCCAGGCGCACGCCGCGCGACTTGTCCGTGGTCTTGCGGATCATCTGCTGCACCGCCACGTCGGTGCCGGGGTTCTTCTGGTAGAAGCCGGACTTTTCGGTCAGCTCGTACGACGCCTTGGTCACCGGCAGGTAGCCCGTGCGCTGGTGGCTGGCGGCGGCCACTTCCGGCCGGGAGAGATAGGCGAAGAACTGCGCCACGCCCTTGTACTCGGCGGGCTTCTTGCCGCTCATCACCCACAGGCTGGCGCCGCCGATCACCGTGTTCTGCGGCGCGCCGGGCACGTCGGGGTAGTAGGGCAAGGTGCTGATACCGTAGGCGAACTTGCCGTTGCGCACCACGTTGCCGTACAGGCCCGAGGAGCCGGTCATCATCGCGCACTCGCCCGAGACGAAGGTGGCGTCGGGCGCGTTTTCGCGGCCCTTGTAGACGAACAGGCCGTTCTTGGCCATGTTGGCCAGGTTCTCGATGTGGCGCAGATGCAGCGGGCTGTTGAAGGCCAGGCGCGCGTCCAGGCCGTCGAAGCCGTTGTTCTTGGTCGCGTACAGCACGTTGTGCCAGGTGGAGAAGCTCTCGAGCTGCGTCCAGCTCACCCAACTCGTGGTGAAGGGGCACTTGTGGCCCGCGGCCTTGAGCTTGGCGGCGGCCAGCGCCACTTCGGGCCAGGTCTTGGGCGGCTTCTCGGGATCGAGGCCCGCGGCCTTGAAGGCATCCTTGTTGTAGTAGAAGACGGTGGTGGAGCTGTTGAACGGGAAGCTCATCATCTGCCCGTTGCTCGCCGTGTAGTAGCCCGCCACGGCCGGCACGTAGGCATTGGGGTCGAACTTCACGCCGCCGTCCTGCATGACCTTGCCCACGGGCACGATGGCGCCCTTGCTGGCCATCATGGTGGCCGTGCCCACTTCGAACACCTGCAGGATGTGCGGCGCATTGCCCGCGCGGAAGGCGGCGATGGCGGCGGTCATGCCCTCGGAGTAGGAGCCCTTGAAGGTGGGCACGATCTTGTAGTCCTTCTGGCTGGCGTTGAAGTCCTTGGCCAGGTCATTGACCCACTCGCCCAGGGCGCCGCCCATCGAGTGCCACCATTGGATTTCCGTCTGCGCGTGGGCCGAGAGGGCCGACAGGGCCAGGGCGGCGGTGAACGCCAGTTGCTTGGCTTGCATGAGATGTGCTCCTTGTGAGATTTGAGATTTTTCCGGCCCAGGGTATGCGGGCAGGCTGACAAGAATATGACGTTTTCTCACATGTCATGAAATCGACATCAACGCCTATTTTTGATGCGCCGCACAATAAACCGGCCGCGCCCTTAAAATTTGCACCCCGAAGCGCCACCCCACCAGGCTGACCCCATGAACGCTCCCATCGCACTGGCTGTCGCGCAAATGCAGGCAGCAGAGCCCGCCCGTTTGCGCGAGATCCCCTACAACTACACCTCGTTCTCTGACCGGGAAATCGTCATCCGCCTGCTGGGCTCCGCGTCCTGGGACCTGCTCGACCAGCTGCGCGCCGAGCGCCGCACGGGCCGCTCGGCGCGCATGTTGTACGAGGTGCTGGGCGACATCTGGGTGGTGCAGCGCAACCCCTACCTGCAGGACGACCTGCTCGACAACCCCGGCCGCCGCAAGCTGCTGGTGGATGCGCTGAACCATCGCCTGGCCGAAATCCAGAAGCGCCGTACGCCGCAGGACGACGCCGGGCGCGATCGCCTCGTGGGCCAGCTGGTGGAGGCCGCGCGCGGCGCGGTGGCGCGCTTCGACGCCACCTTCGTGCAGGCCGCCGAGTTGCGCCGCCAGGTGCAGCGCACACTGGGCCGTGTGACGGCCAAGGACAACATCAAGTTCGACGGCCTGTCGCGCGTGAGCCACGTGACCGACGCGACCGACTGGCGCGTGGAATACCCCTTCGTCGTGCTCACGCCCGACACCGAGGCCGAGATGGCCGCGCTGGTCAAGGGCTGCGTGGAGCTGGGGCTGACCATCATCCCGCGCGGCGGCGGCACGGGCTACACGGGCGGCGCGATTCCGCTCACGTGGAAGAGCGCCGTCATCAACACCGAAAAGCTCGAAGCCATGACCGGCGTGGAGATGCTGCGCCTGCCGGGGCTGGACCAGGAGGTGCCCACCATCTGGACCGAGGCCGGCGTGGTCACCCAGCGCGTGGCCGACGCGGCGGAGCACGCGGGCTTCGTCTTCGCGGTGGACCCGACCAGCGCCGAGGCGTCGTGCATCGGCGGCAACATCGCCATGAACGCGGGCGGCAAGAAGGCCGTGCTCTGGGGCACGGCGCTGGACAACCTCGCGAGCTGGCGCATGGTCACGCCCGAGGCCGAGTGGCTGGAGGTGGTGCGCATCGGCCACAACCTGGGCAAGATCCACGACGCGGAGATGGCGAGCTTCGAGCTGCGCTACTTCGCCGCCGACGGCAAGACGCCGCTGCGCACCGAGCGCCTCGACATCCCCGGCAAGACCTTCCGCAAGGAGGGGCTGGGCAAGGACGTGACGGACAAGTTCCTCTCCGGCCTGCCCGGCGTTCAGAAGGAGGGCTGCGACGGCCTCATCACCAGCGCGCGCTGGGTGGTGCACCGGATGCCCGAGCACACGCGCACCGTGTGCCTGGAGTTCTTCGGCAACGCCAAGGACGCGGTGCCCAGCATCGTCGAGATCAAGGACTACATGTTCGCGGAGCAGAAGCGCTCGGGCGTGCTGCTGGCCGGTCTGGAGCACCTGGACGACCGCTACCTGAAGGCTGTGGGCTACGCCACCAAGAGCAAGAAGGGCAGCGGCGGCCTGCCCAAGATGGTGCTGGTGGGCGACATCGTGGGCGACGACGCCGACGACGTGGCGCGCGTGACCAGCGAGGTGGTGCGCATCGCCAACACGCGCAGCGGCGAGGCGTTCATCGCCGTCAGCGCCGAGGCGCGCAAGAAGTTCTGGCTCGACCGCAAGCGCACGGCGGCCATCAGCCGCCACACCAACGCCTTCAAGATCAACGAGGACGTGGTGATTCCGCTGCCGCGCATGGCCGAGTACACCGACGGCATCGAGCGCATCAACATCGAGCTGAGCCTGCGCAACAAGCTCGCGCTGTGCGACGCGCTGGCCGACTTCTTCGCCCACGGCAACCTGCCCCTGGGCAAGCAGGACGATGCCAGCGACATCCCCGCCGCCGAGCTGCTCGAAGACCGCGTGGCCCAGGCCCAGGCGCTGGTGGCCGAGGTGCGCGCGCTCTGGCAGGGCTGGCTCGACAACGTGGCCACGCTGTTCCCCCAGCTGCAGGACCACAGCCTGCGTGCGAGCTGGAAGACGCAGCTGCGCGCGCCGCTCGCCACCATCTTCGCGGGCGCGGCGTTCGAGCCGCTGCTGAAGGAGACGGTGGCCATCCACCAGCGCGTGCTCAAGGGCCGCGTGTGGGTGGCGCTGCACATGCACGCGGGCGACGGCAACGTGCACACCAACATCCCCGTGAACAGCGACGACTACCAGATGCTGCAGACCGCGCACGAGGCCGTGGCGCGCATCATGGTACTGGCGCGCAGCCTGGACGGCGTGATCTCGGGCGAGCACGGCATCGGCATCACCAAGCTCGAATTCCTGACCGACGAAGAGCTGCAGCCCTTTGCCGACTACAAGCGCAAGGTGGACCCGCAGGGCCGCTTCAACAAAGGCAAATTGCTACGAAATCAAGAGCTGCTTGCGCAGGATGGACAAGCGCTGGAAGCCAATTCCATTGAAAAGGTCGGCTTGCACGCCGACCTGACCAATGCCTACACGCCCAGCTTCGGCCTGATGGGTCACGAATCGCTGATCATGCAGCAGAGCGACATCGGCGCCATCGCCGACAGCGTGAAGGACTGCCTGCGCTGCGGCAAGTGCAAGCCCGTGTGCAGCACCCACGTGCCGCGCGCGAACCTGCTCTACAGCCCGCGCAACAAGATCCTCGCCACCTCGCTGCTGGTCGAAGCCTTCCTGTACGAGGAGCAGACGCGCCGCGGCGTCAGCATCAAGCACTGGCAGGAGTTCGAGGACGTGGCCGACCACTGCACCGTGTGCCACAAATGCCTCACGCCCTGCCCGGTGAAGATCGACTTCGGCGACGTAACCATGAACATGCGCAACCTGCTGCGCAAGATGGGCAAGAAGAGTTTCCGCCCGGGCAACCAGCTGGCCATGGCCATGCTCAACGCCACCAACCCCGACACCATCAAGCTGCTGCGCAGCGCCGTGGTGGGCGTGGGCTACAAGGCGCAGCGCGCGGCGGTGGACGTGTTCAAGA
The DNA here is from genome assembly GCA_047601665.1 of Acidovorax sp. GTDB lineage: Bacteria > Pseudomonadota > Gammaproteobacteria > Burkholderiales > Burkholderiaceae_C > JASGIT01. Next base: position 2,373,604 of record JASGIT010000001.1, on the reverse strand, counting down.
CCCTGGGCCGCAAGCAGACGGCGCATCCGCCCGCCACCGTGGGCACCGCGCCCATCAAGGAGCAGGTGATCCACTTCGTCAACAAGAAGCTGCCCGGCGGCCTGCCCAAGAAGACGGCGCGCGCGTTGCTCGACATCGAGAACAAGGACTACGTGCCCATCATCCGCAACCCCGCCACCACCACGGCGGAGACGGAGGCGGTGTTCTACTTCCCCGGCTGCGGCTCGGAGCGGCTGTTCTCGCAGGTTGGTCTGGCAACGCAAGCCATGCTCTGGCACGCGGGCGTGCAGACCGTGCTGCCGCCCGGCTACCTGTGCTGCGGCTACCCGCAGCGCGGCTCGGGCCAGTTCGACAAGGCCGAGCAGATGATCACCGACAACCGCGTGCTGTTCCACCGCGTGGCCAACACGCTCAACTACCTCGACATCAAGACCGTGGTGGTGAGCTGCGGCACCTGCTACGACCAGTTGCAGGGCTACCAGTTCGACAAGATCTTCCCCGGCTGCCGCATCATCGACATCCACGAATACCTGCTCGAAAAAGGTATCACCCTGCAAGGCAAGGGCGCGTATCTGTACCACGACCCCTGCCACAGCCCCATGAAGCAGCAGGACCCGATGAAAACCGTCAAGGCCCTGGTCGGCCCGCAGGTGCTCAAGAGCGACCGCTGCTGCGGCGAATCGGGCACGCTGGGCGTGACGCGGCCCGACGTCTCCACGCAGGTGCGCTTCCGCAAGGAAGAAGAAATCCGCAAGGGCGAGGCCCAGCTCCGCGCCAGCGGCGCGGTGGCCGCCACCGGCAACGTGAAGGTGTTGACCAGCTGCCCCAGCTGCCTGCAAGGGCTGAGCCGCTACGAGGGCGACCTGCAGAACGGCCTGCTCGAAGCCGACTACATCGTGGTCGAAATGGCGCGCGAAATCCTGGGCGAGAACTGGATGCCCGAATACGTGCAGCGCGCCAACACGGGCGGCATCGAGCGGGTGCTGGTATGACGACGTGCCCGCTGTGCGATGCCGACGGCGGCACCCTAATCTGGCGCGGCGCAAAGCTGCGCGTGATCCGCGCGGACGAAGAAGGCGAGCGCGGCTTCCCCGCCTTCTACCGCGTGGTATGGAATGCCCACGCCCCCGAGTTCTCTGATTTGAACGCCACGGATCGCGCCCATTGCATCGAAGCCGTGGCCGTGGTCGAACAGGCGCTGCGCGAAGCCCTGCAGCCCGCCAAGATCAACCTCGCCGCCTTGGGCAACATGGTGCCGCACCTGCACTGGCACGTGATCGCGCGCTTCGGCTGGGACAGCCACTTTCCCGCGCCCGTGTGGGCCCCGGCCCAGCGCGCGCGCGATGCGGCCCGCGAAGCCGCCGTGCGTGCCACGCTACCGCACGCCGAGGCGCGGATGCGCGCGGGCCTGGAGGCACTGGCATGACCCCCACCGCCCTCACCGTCCACCAGCAGTCGCGCGTCCTCGAAGTCGCCTTCGACGATGGCGCGGTCTTCCGCATCCCGTTCGAGCTGCTGCGCGTCTGCTCCCCATCCGCCGAAGTCCAGGGCCACGGCCCGGGCCAGGAGGTGCTGCAGACCGGCAAACGCCACGTGACCCTCACCGCGCTGGAGCCCGTGGGCCACTACGCCGTCAAGCCCACGTTCTCCGACGGGCACGACAGCGGCATCTACACCTGGGCCTACCTGCACGAACTGGGCCGCGACCAGGAAGCGCTGTGGGCGCGGTACCTGCAGCGCCTGGCCGACACGGGCGTGGACCGCGATGCGCCCATGCCACGGCGCGGCGGTGGCTGCGGCTAAACCCTGATACTCCTGTTTTGATAGCTGCCAGCGCTTGACCCATAAGCGCTGGAGGCCGATTTGATTTGAAACCCCCGACCCACATGCCCCGCGCCCGTGCGGGGTTGTCGCTTGTACGCAGGGCCTGCGCGCCCGTAGCATGGAGAACACCATGAGCACCACGCATTTCGGATTCCAGACCGTCGACGAACAGGACAAGGCGCGCCGCGTGCGCGGCGTGTTCGATTCGGTCGCGTCCAAGTACGACGTGATGAACGACCTCATGTCCGCCGGCCTGCACCGCGCCTGGAAGGCCTACACCGTCATGGTCGCCAACCTGCGCCCGGGCCAGCAGGTGCTGGACATCGCGGGCGGCACGGGCGACCTCGCGCTCGCCTTCGCCAAGAAGGTCGGCCCCACGGGCCGCGTGGTGCACACCGACATCAACGAAGCCATGCTGCGCGTGGGCCGCGACCGGCTCATCGACAAAGGCGTGGTGCTGCCCACCCTGGTGTGCGACGCCGAGGCGCTGCCCCTGCCCGACCACCATTTCGACCTGGTCAGCGTCGCCTTCGGCCTGCGCAACATGACGCACAAGGACCGCGCCCTGGCCGAGATGTGCCGCGTGCTCAAGCCCGGCGGGCGCCTGCTGGTGCTGGAATTCTCGAAAGTCGCCAAGCCGCTGGAAAAGGCCTACGACTGGTATTCCTTCAGCGTGCTGCCCCGCCTGGGCCAGCTGGTGGCGGGCGATGCCGACAGCTACCGCTACCTGGCCGAGTCCATCCGTATGCACCCGGGCCAGCAGGAGCTGAAAACCCTCATGCAACAAAATGGCTTTGGCCATGTGGACTATCACAACATGACGGGCGGAGTGGTGGCGCTTCATGTTGGAATCAAGTGTTGACGCATTCTTAATAATGGAGAAGACATGATGAAACTGTGGTCTGTGGCTTTGGTCGCCATGCTGGCCCTGGCGCACCTCGATGCCGACGCCGCCCGCCGCCTGGGCGGCGGCCAATCCATGGGCAGGCAGTCCAGCAACGTCACCCAGCGCGAGGCCGCCAGAACGCCGCCGGGCGCGCCCGCGCAAAACAATGCCACGCAGAACGCCGCCCAGCCCGCGCCCGCCACCCCGGCCAAACCCGCGGCCGCCGCTCCGGCCAAGAAGCCCTGGGGCGCCATGCTCGGCGGCCTGGCGGCGGGCCTGGGCCTGGCCTGGCTCGCGCACTCGCTGGGCCTGGGCGCGGCCTTCGGCCAGTTCCTGCTGATCGCGCTGCTGGTGCTGGTGGTCATGGTCGTCGTCGGCATGGTGCGCCGCTCGCGCAGCAAGCCCGCCGCCGGCGTGGGCAACGCGCCCTTCGCCTTCCAGGGCGCGGGGGCAGGCGATGCGCCCGTCGCGGCACGCTCGTACAGCCCTGACAAGGTGGGCAACGACGCCTCCGCCCGCCCGTGGGAAAACCACGGCGCGGCCTTCGAGGCGCCGCAGGCCGCAGGCACCGGCATCAAGATCGGCTCCGCCCTCGCGGGCTCGCAAAACTGGGGCATCCCGGCAGGCTTCGACACCGAAGGCTTCCTGACCGCCGCCAAGCGCAACTTCGTCACCCTGCAAGCCGCCTGGGACAAGTCCGACATCGCCACCCTGCGCTCCATGATGACCGACGAGATGCTGGGCGAAATCCGCACCCAGCTCGCCGACCGCGAAGCCCACCGCGGCAATCTGCAGCAGGTCGGCCAGCCCAACCACACCGACGTGGTGATGATCGAGGCGCAACTGCTCGGCATCGAAGACCTGGGCGACGGCTACATGGCCAGCGTGGAGTTCTCGGGCCTGATCCGCGAGGAGCCCTCCGCCGGCCCCAGCCCCTTCCGCGAAGTGTGGAACATGACCAAGCCCAAGAGCGGCTCCAGCGGCTGGCTGGTGGCGGGCGTACAGGCGCTTCAGTGACGATGCGCCAGTAGTAACCCGCATTCCTAAGATAATCAGGGGACTATGGCAACACCGTCCCCTTTTTCGTTTCTGCAAGGCACGCTCGGCCCCCTGATCGAGCGCTTTGCCGCCAACGGGCCGCAGCCGCCCCAGTGGTTCGTGCAGGAAGTGCAACGCCGCCTGGTGCTGCTGCTGAACCACGTGCTCATGCAGGAGCCCGAGGCCATGCAGCGCCTGGTGCGCCAGCAGGGCCGCGTGGCGCGGGTGGCCTGGCGGCAGTTTCACCTGGCGCTCTTGGTCACCCCCGCCGGGCTGTTCGACCTGGCCCCCGAAGGCGCCACGCCCGATCTGCAATTCGAGGTGACTGAATCCTCGCCCTTCGCCATCGCCCAGTCCGCGCTGGCGGGTGAAAAGCCCGCCATCCGCATTCAGGGCGACGTGCAATTCGCCGCCGAACTCAACTGGCTCGCCGACAACCTGCGCTGGGACGCCGAAGAAGACCTGGCCCGCCTCGTCGGCGACGCCCCCGCGCACGCGGCCTGCCAGGCCGCCCGCCGCGCCGCCGAAGCCCTGCGCGCCTTCGTGGGCCGCTTCACCCCCGCGCGGAACACCGCATGAGCCGCTTTCTGCGCGGCGCCGCCATCGTCTGGGTGGTGTTGCGCTACGGGCTGGACGAACTGGTGCTCTCCAGCTTCCAGCACCCCTGGCTGCGCCTGCTGGGGCGCATCGTCTCGCTGGGCCGCAACCTGGACGCGCCGCGCGGCCAGCGCCTGCGCGAGGCGCTGGAGCGGCTCGGCCCCATCTTCGTGAAGCTCGGCCAGGTGCTGTCCACCCGGCGCGACCTGATGCCGCCCGACATCGCCGACGAACTCGCGCTGCTGCAGGACCGCGTGCCGCCATTCGACCCCGGCGTGGCCGTGGCGACCATCGAGCGCGCCTTCCGCCGCCCCATCGGCGAGGTGTTCGTCTCGTTCGAGCGCGAGCCGGTCGCCAGCGCCTCCATCGCCCAGGTGCACTTCGCCGTGGTGCGCGACGGCACGGGCCGCGAGCGCGACGTGGCCGTGAAGGTGCTGCGCCCCGGCATGTTGCCGGTCATCGAAAAAGACCTGGCCCTCATGCGCATGATGGCGGGCTGGGTCGAAAGCCTGTCCGCCGACGGCAAACGCCTCAAGCCGCGCGAAGTGGTGGCCGAGTTCGACATGTATCTGCACGACGAACTCGACCTGATGCGCGAAGCCGCCAACGCCGCGCAGCTGCGCCGCAACATGGACGGGCTCGACCTCGTGCTGGTGCCCGAGGTGTTCTGGGACTTCTGCCACACCGACGTGATGGTCATGCAGCGCATGAACGGCGTGCCCATCAGCCAGGTGGACCGGCTGCGCGAAGCGGGCGTCGATATTCCGAAGCTGGCGCGCGACGGCGTCACCATCTTCTTCACCCAGGTGTTCCGCGACGGCTTCTTCCACGCCGACATGCACCCCGGCAACATCCAGGTCAGCCTCGACCCGGCCACCTTTGGCCGCTACATCTCGCTCGACTTCGGCATCGTCGGCACGCTCACCGAGTACGACAAAGAATACCTCGCGCAGAACTTCACGGCCTTCTTCCGCCGCGACTACAAGCGCGTGGCCGAACTGCACATCGAGAGCGGCTGGGTGCCGAAGACCACCCGGGTGGACGAGCTCGAATCCGCCGTGCGCGCCGTGTGCGAGCCGTACTTTGACCGCCCTTTGAGAGAAATCTCGCTGGGCATGGTGCTGATGCGCCTGTTCCAGACCTCGCGCCGCTTCAACGTCGAAATCCAGCCGCAGCTGGTGCTGCTGCAAAAAACCCTGCTCAACATCGAAGGGCTGGGCCGCCAGTTGGACCCCGAGCTCGACCTGTGGAGCACCGCCAAGCCCTTTCTGGAAAAGTGGATGCTCGACCAGATGGGCCCCAAGCGCTTCTGGCGCGAGCTGCGCGCCCAGGCCCCGCGATACGCCAAGCTGCTGCCCGATCTGCCGCGCCTGCTGCACGACTACCTGAGCCGGCCGCCCGCCGACACGCCGCAGATGCGCGAACTGCTCGAAGCGCAAAAGCGCACCAACCGCCTGCTGCAAGCCATCGTCTACGGCGGCCTGGGCTTCGTGCTGGGCCTGCTGGCCATGCAGTTCCTGACGCGCATCAAACTCTTCTGAGCCCTTCCCACCATGCTGCTGACCCTGGTCATCCTCTATCTGCTGGTCACCATCGGCATCGGCCTGCTGGCCGCGCGGCGTGTGAAGAACGCGGCGGACTTCGCCATCGCCGGGCGGCACCTGCCCATGTACATGATCGTCACCACCACCTTCGCCACCTGGTTCGGGTCGGAAACGGTGCTGGGCATCCCCGCCAAGTTCATCCAGGGCGGCCTGGGCAACGTGGTGGAAGACCCCTTCGGCGCGGGCCTGTGCCTGGTGCTGGTGGGGCTGTTCTTCGCGGCCAAGCTGTATCGCATGACGCTGCTGACCATCAGCGACTACTACCGCGAGCGCTATGGCCGCGCGGTGGAAGTCGTCTGCTCGCTCATCATCATGCTCAGCTACCTGGGCTGGGTGTCGGCCCAGGTCACGGCCCTGGGGCTGGTGTTCAACCTGCTCTCGGGCGGGGCCATCGCGGTGTCCACCGGCATGGTGATCGGCGTGCTCTCCATCCTGGCCTACACGCTGTTCGGCGGCATGTGGTCGGTGGCCGTCACGGACTTCATCCAGATGATCATCCTGGTGGCGGGCCTGTCCATCATCGCGGTGTTCGCCGCCGGCATGGCGGGCGGGCCGGCGAAGGTGATCGACCTGGCCGCCAGCCGCGACCTGTTCCGCTTCCTGCCCGAGCCGAGCTTTCACGACCTGGTGTTCTTCATCGCCGCGGGCGTGACCATGATGTTCGGCTCCATCCCGCAGCAGGACGTGTTCCAGCGCGTCATGTCCGCCGCCGACCTGAAGGCGGCCACGCGCGGGCCGGTGATCGGCGGGCTGTGCTACATCCTGTTCGCCTTCGTGCCCATGTTCCTCGTCGCCAGCGCGCTCATCATCATGCCGGCGGAAACGGCGGCGCTGCTCAAGGACGACCCGCAAAAAGTGCTGCCCACGCTGGTGCTGGCGAAGATGCCCTTCGTCATGCAGGTGCTGTTCTTCGGCGCGCTGCTCTCGGCCCTCAAGTCCACCGCGTCGGCCACGCTGCTGGCCCCCAGCGTCACGTTCACCGAAAACATCTGGCGGCAATTCCGCCCCCATGTGTCCGACAAGGAGCACCTGCGCACCATGCGCATCACCACGCTGGTGTTCAGCGTGCTGGTGCTGGTCTACGCCATCCACATGGAGGGCACGTCCATCTACGAACTGGTGTCGGGCGCGTACCAGGTGCCGCTGGTCGGAGCCTTCGTGCCGCTGGTGGCCGGCCTGTACTGGAAGCGCGCCACCACGCAGGGGGCCATCTTCGCCATCGTGCTCGGCCTGCTGGCCTGGGTGATTTTCCTGGCGACCCCCGCGGGCGAGCAGTTCCCGGCCCAGCTGGCGGGCCTGCTGGCGGCGCTGGCGGGCATGTTGATCGGCTCCCTGGGGCCGCAGGCCATCCGCAACGCGCACGCCAGCCACCACCGGATGGCGGGCATGGCCTGAGAACGTGTTCCAAAGGGACGCAAGTTTATAATTGAGGGTTTTCCCACGCACCCTCTTTCGCGCCTCCACATGCCTATTTATGCCTACAAATGCAGCGCCTGCGGCCATGCCAAGGACGTGCTGCAAAAAATCTCCGACGCGCCGCTCACCGTATGCCCGGCCTGCGGGGCCGAGGCGTTTTCCAAGCAGGTGACAGCGGCGGGCTTTCAGCTCAAGGGATCGGGCTGGTACGTGACGGACTTCCGCGGCGGCAGCAGCGGCGGCCCCGGCACCTCCGCCCCCGCCACCGAATCCAAGGACGCAGGCAAGGCGGAAGCCCCCGCCGCCGCTCCCGCACCGGCTGCGTCGCCCGCGCCCGCCGCGCCGGCGCCTTCTTCCAACACCTCTTCCTCCAGCTGACGCAATGCCCATCCCCGCCCTGCGCAAGTGGCTGTTCACGGGCCTGCTGGTCATCGTGCCCGGCGTCATCACCGCCTGGGTGCTGAGCTGGATCGTCAACACGCTCGACCAGACGCTGCTCATCCTGCCCGAGTCGTGGCAGCCCGACAAACTCCTGGGCTTCCACATCCCCGGCTTCGGCGTGCTGCTCACGCTGGCCATCCTGCTGCTGGCGGGCGCGTTCGCCAGCAACTTCGCGGGCCGCAAGTTCGTGTCCTGGGGCGACGCGCTGGTCAGCCGCATTCCAGTGGTGCGCTCCATCTACTCCAGCGTCAAGCAGGTGTCGGACACGCTGTTCTCCGAAAGCGGCAACGCCTTCCGCACCGCCGTGCTGGTGCAGTGGCCGCGCGAAGGCGTGTGGACGGTAGCCTTCATCACCGGCACGCCCGGCGGCGAGGTGGCGGCCTACCTGCGCGACGAGTACGTGAGCGTCTACGTGCCCACCACGCCCAATCCCACGGGCGGCTACTTCGTCATCCTGCGCAAGAGCGACTGCATCGAGCTCGACATGAGCGTGGACGCCGCGCTCAAGTACATCGTGTCGATGGGCGTGGTCGCCCCGCCCGACCCGGTGGCGATCGCGAACGCCGACAAATAATCCAACCCCTTTCTCCCCTTTACGCCCCATGGGGGCGGAGTCAAGCACCATGGCCATGCGCACTCTCTATTGCGGTCTTGTGACCGAAGCCCTGCTGGGCCAAACCGTCACCCTCTGCGGCTGGGTGAACCGCCGCCGCGACCATGGCGGCGTGATCTTCATCGACCTGCGCGACCGCGAAGGCTACGTGCAGGTGGTCTGCGACCCCGACCGCGCCGAGATGTTCGAGACCGCCGAGGGCATCCGCAACGAGTTCTGCATCCAGATCAAGGGCCTGGTGCGCGCGCGCCCCGCGGGCACGACGAACGACAAGCTCAAGAGCGGCCAGGTCGAAGTGCTGTGCCACGAACTCAACGTGCTCAACGCCTCGGTCACCCCGCCGTTCCAGATGGACGACGAGAACCTGTCCGAGACCACGCGCCTCACGCACCGCGTGATGGACCTGCGCCGCCCGCACATGCAGCGCAACATGATGCTGCGCTACAAGACCGCCATCCAGGTGCGCAACTTCCTCGACCAGGAAGGCTTCATCGACATCGAGACGCCCATGCTCGGCAAGAGCACGCCCGAAGGCGCGCGCGACTACCTCGTGCCCAGCCGCGTGCACGACGGCCAGTTCTTCGCGCTGCCGCAGTCGCCCCAGCTGTACAAGCAGATGCTGATGGTGGCCGGCTACGACCGCTACTACCAGATCACCAAGTGCTTCCGCGACGAAGACCTGCGCGCCGACCGCCAGCCCGAGTTCACGCAGATCGACTGCGAGACCTCGTTCCTGAATGAGGAAGAAATCCGCGCCATCTTCCAGCGCATGATCACCGAGGTGTTCAAGAAGCAGCTGGACGTGGACCTGGGTGAATTCCCCATCATGACCTACCAGGACGCGGCTTTCCGCTTCGGCTCCGACAAGCCCGACCTGCGTGTGAAGCTCGAATTCACCGAACTGACCGAGGTGATGAAGGACGTGGACTTCAAGGTCTTCTCCACCCCCGCCACGACCAAGGGCGGCCGCGTGGTGGCCCTGCGCGTGCCCGGCGGCGCGCAGATCTCGCGCGGCGAGATCGACGCCTACACCGAGTTCGTGAAGATCTACGGCGCCAAGGGCCTGGCCTGGATCAAGGTCAACGAAGTGGCCAAGGGCCGCGATGGCCTGCAATCGCCCATCGTCAAGAACATCCACGACGCTGCCCTCGCCGAAATCCTGAAGCGCACCGGCGCGCAGGACGGCGACCTGCTGTTCTTCGGCGCCGACAAGGAAAAGATCGTCAACGACTCCATCGGCGCGCTGCGCCTCAAGGTCGGCCATAGCGAATTCGGCAAGAAGAACGGCCTGTTCGAAGACCGCTGGGCGCCGCTGTGGGTGGTGGACTTTCCCATGTTCGAGCACGACGAGGAAGAAGACCGCTGGGTGGCCGTGCACCACCCGTTCACCAGCCCCAAGGACGGCCACGAAGACCTCATGGACACCGACCCCGGCAAGTGCATCGCCAAGGCCTACGACATGGTGCTCAACGGCTGGGAACTCGGCGGCGGTTCGGTGCGTATCCACCGCGCCGACGTGCAGAGCAAGGTGTTCAGCGCCCTCAAGATCACGCCCGAGGACGCGCGCGCCAAGTTCGGCTACCTGCTCGACGCGCTGCAGTACGGCGCGCCCCCGCACGGCGGCCTGGCCTTCGGGCTGGACCGCCTCATCACGCTGATGACCGGCGCCGAGTCGATCCGCGACGTGATCGCCTTCCCCAAGACCCAGCGCGCGCAGGACCTGCTCACGCAAGCGCCTTCGCCGGTCGAGGAAAAGCAGCTGCGCGAGCTGCATATCCGCTTGCGCAACCCGGTGGCTGCGCAGTAACGCTGGGTGGAATCCAAATAACGCCAAGGCGCTTCGGGGCCTTGGCGTTTTTTCTTGTGTGCCAGGTTTGCCCATGATGGCTAAAATGGCTATTCCAACTGCCGGGAACCGCCATGCAAGTCACTGCCACCGAAGCCAAAAACCGCTTTGGCTACTACCTCAGCCAATCCGAGCGCGAGCCGGTGCATGTGCTCAAGAACGACCGCGTGGCGGGTGTCATCGTGTCTGCCGCGCGCTATGCGGAACTGATGGCGCTGGAGCAAAAGAAGACCCTGGCACAGCGAAAGCGCGAGTTCAACGAGACGTACAAGGACTGGATTGCCGAACAGAACGCCCACCACGAAGCGCATGGCCTGTGGTGCGAAGGGCTGGTTGCCTGGCAGGAGCGCCCCTGAATGGCGCAATTCGACTTCTATGCCAACCCGCAGCCCGATTCGCGCCGTTTCGTGCCCTATGTGCTGGATGTGCAAAGCGCGCTGATCGACCAGCTTGGCACTCGGCTGGTGATGCCGCTGTCGCGTGTGGGATTGCAGCAGGCGCGGCTGCCCTCCAGCCTTTGCCCCGTGATGGAGGTGGCGGGCGAGCCGCTGGTGCTGATGCCGCATCTGGCTGCCCCGATGGCCGTGCGGCTGCTGAAGAAGCCTGCCGGGTCGCTGGCCCATCGCGCGGCTGAAATCACGGGGGCGATGGATGCCGTGCTCAGTGGATTCTGAAATATCCATGGCCTCTTCAACCAGACTCGGCCAGAGCGGTGGCGCCAGAAAGTCCTGACCATGCGCTACAAGCTGCCCCAATCGGTGCTGGTGGTGATCCACACGCCCGACCTGCGGGTGCTGCTGATCCGCCGCGCCGACTCCGCCGACGAGTTTTGGCAATCCGTGACCGGCAGCAAGGACACGGAAGACGAGCCCTACGCCGCCACCGCCGCGCGCGAGGTGCTCGAAGAAACGGGCATTGACGCCCGCGCGCCCGGCTGTACGCTGCGCGACTGGAACTTGGAGAACGTCTACAGCATCTACCCCCAGTGGCTGCACCGCTACGCGCCGGGCGTGCGCCAGAACACGGAGCGTGTGTTCAGCCTGGAAGTGCCGGGCGACACCCCCGTGGTGTTGAATCCGCGTGAACACAGCGCCGCCGCATGGTGGCCCTGGCGCGAGGCGGCGAGCCGTTGCTACTCGCCCTCCAACGCCGAGGCCATTCTGCTGCTGCCCCGATTTGTGAAGCCATGACCGCCGCCGTACAACAACACCCAGACCCCACAGGCATCCTGCGCGTCGCCACCTACAACATCCACAAGGGTGTGCAGGGCATCGGCCCCGCGCGGCGGCTCGAAATCCACAACCTGGGCCTGGCCGTGGAGCAGCTCGACGCCGACATCGTCTGCCTGCAGGAAGTGCGCAAGCTGCACCACCGCGGGCCCGTGCACTTCGACCGCTGGCCCAGCCAGCCCCAGGCCGACTACCTTGCGCCCGAGGGCTACGAGGCCGTCTACCGCACCAACGCCTACACGCGCCACGGCGAGCATGGCAACGCGCTGCTCACGCGCTGGCCGGTGCTGGGGCACCAGCATGAGGACATATCCGACCACCGCTTCGAGCAGCGCGGCCTGCTGCATGTGGAGGTGGCCTTCCACGGCCAGCCCGTGCACGTGATCGTGGTGCATCTGGGGCTGATTCCGGGCAGCCGCGTGCGCCAGGTGGCGCAGCTCCAGCGCTTCATCGAGCGCGAGGTGCCGCCCGGCGCGCCCGTGGTGGTGGCGGGCGACTTCAATGACTGGGGCTCGCAGATCCAGCGCATGTTGCGCCACTTCGGCCTGCATGAATACGAGGACCGCGCCTTCACCTACCCCGCGCGCCTGCCGCTGGCGCAACTCGACCACGTGTACGTGCGCGGCCTCACGCCGCTGGGCCTGTACGTGCCACGCGGGCGCATCTGGTGGCGCATGTCGGACCACCTGCCGCTGATCGCGGAGTTCCGTGTGTAAGCCTGTAAGCTCGGGCGTGTGAAGCGCACGCGCACCGAATACACCTCCGGCAACCATGTAGAGCTCTTGCAGGGCGCGGTGGAACTGTTCCCGGCGCTGGTGCACGCGATGGACGCGGCGCAGACCTCCATCCACCTCGAAACCTACATCTTCGACCCCACCGGCACGGGCGCCGAGGTGGCCGAGGCCTTAGCGCGTGCGGCCCGGCGCGGCGTGCACACGCGCCTGGTGGTGGACGGCGTGGGCACCGGCCCGCTGCCGCCCGCGTGGGCCGGGCGCCTGGCCGCGGCGGGCGTGTCGATGCGCGTGTATTCCCCCCTCGGCCCGCTGGGCCTGCTGCTGCCCACGCGCTGGCGGCGGATGCACCGCAAGCTCTGCGTGGTGGACGGGCATACGCTGTTCTGCGGCGGCATCAACGTGCTGGACGACTACCACGACCCGAACCACGGCAGGCTCGACGCCCCGCGCTTCGACTTCGCCGTGCGCGCCCAAGGGCCGGTGGTAATGCAGGCGCGCGTGGCCATGGAGCGGCTGTGGTGGCGTATGCAGCGCCGCCCCGTGCCGCCCTATGCCGCGCCGCCACCGCCGATGGGGGTGGCGCAGGGTATGCAGGCCGCGCTGCTGCTGCGCGACAACCTGCGCAACCGCGCGCGCATCGAGCGCGCCTACCGCCGCGCCATCGGGGCGGCGCGGCGCGAGGTGGTCATCGCCAACGCCTACTTCCTGCCCGGCGGCAAGCTGCGCCGCGCCCTGGTGCTGGCGGCGCGGCGCGGCGTGCGCGTGCAGCTGCTGCTGCAAGGCCGCTACGAATACTTCATGCAGTACCACGCCGCGCGCCCCGTGTATGGCGCACTGCTGCAAGCAGGCGTGGAGATCTACGAATACGCCCCCAGCTTCCTCCATGCCAAGGTGGCGGTCGTCGATGCCGACGGCCCGCGCCCCTGGGCCACGGTGGGCTCGTCCAACCTCGACCCGCTCTCGCTGCTGCTCGCGCGCGAGGCCAACGTGGCCGTGGAAGACGCCGCCTTCGCCGCCGGCCTGCGCGACCGCCTGTGCCAGGCCATGCACGGCGCGGGCCGCCGCGTGGACGCCGAGTGGTTCGCCCGGCGCCCCTGGCGCGAGCGCGTGCTCGACCGCGTGGCCTACGCCCTGATGCGCGCGGCGCTCTGGGTCACGGGCAAGAACTACTGATTTCATAGCTGCCAGCGCTTGTCCTGCCTGGGCTGGAGGCCAAAAACACTTGAAATCCACGGCCAGGCCGTCGCTGATACCATCGTGAACATGCTCAGACCCACCGCCAACCCCGACGACGAGGGCACGCCCGTCTCGGTCAAGATCCGCGAGCGCCTCGCGGCGGCGCGCAAGCGCTTTCATGCCAACGACAACATCGCCGACTTCCTGCAGCCCGGCGAGCTGGAGCAACTGCTCGACGAGGTCGAGGTCAAGATGCAAGGCGTGCTCGACAGCATGGTCATCGACACCAGCGGCGACCACAACACCAAGAGCACCGCACGCCGCGTGGCCAAGATGTACCTCAACGAGGTGTTCAAGGGCCGCTACGCGCAGGCCCCCGCCATCACCGAGTTCCCCAACGCCGAGCACCTGAACGAGCTGATGATCGTCGGCCCCATCACCGTGCGCAGCGCGTGCAGCCACCACTTCTGCCCCGTCATCGGCAAGATCTGGATCGGCGTAATGCCCAACGAGCACACCAACGTGATCGGCCTGTCGAAATACGCGCGCATCGTCGACTGGGTCATGGGCCGCCCGCAGATCCAGGAAGAAGCCGTGGTGCAGCTGGCCGACCTCATCATGGAAAAAACCCAGCCCGACGGCCTGGCCATCGTGATGGAGGCGAGCCACTTCTGCATGTCCTGGCGCGGCGTGCGCGAGATGGACAGCAAGATGATCAACTCCGTGATGCGCGGCGTGTTCCTCACCAACCCCACGCTGCGCCGCGAATTCCTGTCGCTCATCCCTGGGAGGAAATGAAATGCTGGTACGCCTGCTCTACGTCAGCCGCGCGGTCGACACATCGCCCGCCGCCATCGAGGCCATCCTCACCCAGTCACGCCTGCACAACCCGGCCAGCGGCATCACGGGCGTGCTGTGCTACGGCGGCGGCATCTTCCTGCAAGCCATCGAGGGCGGGCGCTCGGCGGTGAGCGACCTCTACGGCCACATCCAGCGCGACCCGCGGCACAAGGACGTGGAGCTGCTCGCGTTCGAGGAAATCACCGAGCGCCGCTTCGGCGGCTGGACCATGGGCCAGGTCAACCTCGCCAAGCTCAACCACTCCATCGTGCTCAAGTATTCCGAGCGGCCCGAGTTCGACCCGTATGCCGTGTCGGGCAAGGTGTCGTTCGCGCTGCTCGAAGAACTCATGGCCACGGCCTCGATCATCGGCCGGGCCTGATCCGGCGTTGCAGCAAAGAGGCGGGCCGATGCTGATCGGCTGCGACTTCACCAGTAGCCCCACGCGCCGCAAGCCCATCGTGCTCGCGCTGGGGCAGCGCCAGGGCCTGCGGGTGGCGCTGGAAGGGTTCGTGCATTTCCACGACCTCGCCGCCTTCGGCCACTGGCTCGCGCAGCCGCGCGCCTGGGTCGGCGGCTTCGACCTGCCCTTCGGCCTGCCGCGCGAACTGGTGCGGCAACTCGGCTGGCCGCAGGACTGGGCGGCCTGCATGGCCCACTACCGCAGCCTCACGCGCGCCCACATCCGCACCACCTTTGCCGCCTTCTGCGCCGCGCGGCCCGTGGGCGGCAAGTTCGCGCACCGGCAGACCGATGGCCCCGCGGGCGCGAGCCCTTCGATGAAGTGGGTGAACCCGCCCGTCGCCACCATGCTGCACGCGGGCGTGCCGCTGCTGATCGATGCGGGCGTCCATCTGCCAGGCCTGCACGCCGGGGATGCCCGCCGTGTCGCGCTCGAAGCCTACCCCGGCCTGCTGGCACGCGCGGTGCTGCACCGGCGCAGCTACAAAAGCGACGACCGCGCCAAACACACGCCCGAACGCCTGGCCGCGCGCCAGGAACTCGTCGCCGCGCTCGAAGCAGGGCAGGCGCTGGGTCTGCGCCTGGCCCTCCCTGCAGCCCTGCGCGCAACGCTGGTGCAAGATGCGAGTGGCGACCACCTCGACGCCGCGCTCTGCCTGCTGCAGGCCGCCTGGGGCCACCAGCGCCACGCCGAAGGCGACGCCCTCTACGGCCTGCCCGCCACGCTGGACCCGCTCGAAGGCTGGATCATCACCGCAATGCCATGACGACGCTGAAAACCCTGCTCTCCATCACTGGCTGGGCCGTGCTCACCGCAGCCCAGGCCGCTCCCGCCCCGTGGTACTACTGGCGCAGCAAGGTCGATGGCCACCGCATCTGCGCCCAAACCTCCCCCGGCCCCGGCTGGACGCAAGACAGCGGCCCCTACGCAGAAGCCGGATGCCTGCCCCGCCGCGTATTGGCGCGGCCAGCCAAGTAGGGCGAGATTTCGGGCAATAAAAAACCCGGCACTGCCGGGTTCTTGGCGAGCATGGAGCAGATCAACGGAAGCGCGACTCCGGCACCGTTTTCAGATCGCCATCCACCGAGCCGATGTAATCGGCCAGCGCCTTGAGTTCGGCGTTGCTGAACTGCTTGACCACGCCGGCCATCACGCCATTGCTGCGGCCCACGACGTTGGCGTTGCCCTCGCCCTTGTACGCCTTGAGCGCCACGAACAGGTAGTCGGCGTGCTGGCCGGCGATCTTGGGGTAGGTCGCGTCCATGGGCTTGGCGAAGTTCTCGCCGTGGCAGGTTACGCAAGCGCCTTTTTGCAGCAGCTTGGCCACGGCGGCGCTGGGCTCGCGCGTGGGCTTGGCGGGCAGTTCGGCGCCGGCCACCACGCCGCTTTGCGCGTAGTACGCGGCCACGTCGGCGATGTCCTGGTCGGTCAGCGAATCGGCAATGCCGCGCATGGTGGGGTGCTTGCGATCGCCCTTGCGGTAGGCGTCCAGCGCGGAGGCGATGTACTTGGCGCCCTGGCCCGAGATCATGGGCACTTTGTGGATCTGCGGAAAGCTGGCCTGGTAGCCCACGATGCCGTGGCAGCCTATGCACATGGCGATCTTTTTCTCACCGGCCGCGGCGTCGCCCTTGACTTCCTGGGCCTGGGCCATCGGCTGAAACAGAACCGTCGCAGAAGCGACAGCCAGGGCAACCATCGTGGTCAGTGTCTTTTTCATTTTGCGCGCACAATCTCTATGGAAGTTCTACGTGTCTTGCCTCCAAGACAGCAATTGATTATAGCCAGCGCCCTCCGCGCTCCCTCTCCCTCCCAGCAGTGCTTTTCCGATGAAATTCCAAGGCTCCCAGAACTACGTCGCCACCCAGGATTTGATGCTTGCGGTGAACGCCGCCATCACCTTGCAGCGCCCGCTGCTCGTCAAGGGCGAGCCCGGCACGGGCAAGACCATGCTGGCCGAGGAAGTGGCCCAGGCGCTCGACATGCCGCTGCTGCAATGGCACATCAAGTCCACCACCAAGGCGCAGCAGGGCCTGTACGAATACGACGCGGTGAGCCGCCTGCGCGATAGCCAACTGGGCGACGAGCGCGTGAAGGACATCCACAACTACATCGTCAAGGGCGTGCTGTGGCAGGCGTTCACCGCCGACCGGCCCGTGGCGCTGCTGATCGACGAAATCGACAAGGCCGACATCGAATTCCCGAACGACCTGCTGCGCGAACTCGACCGCATGGAGTTCTACTGCTACGAGACGCACGAGATGATCCGCGCCAAGCACCGGCCTCTCGTCTTCATCACCTCGAACAACGAGAAGGAACTGCCCGACGCCTTCCTGCGCCGCTGCTTCTTCCACTACATCAAGTTCCCGGACGCGGCGACGATGAAGAAGATCGTCGACGTGCACTTCCCCACGCTCAAGAGCGACCTGCTCACCGTGGCGATGAAGACGTTCTACGACGTGCGCGGCCTGCCGGGCCTGAAGAAGAAGCCCTCGACCAGCGAACTGATCGACTGGCTCAAGCTGCTGGTGGCCGAGGACATTCCGCTGTCCGCCCTGCAAAGCGCCGACGACAAGGTGGCCGTGCCGCCGCTGGTGGGCGCGCTGCTCAAGAACGAGCAGGACGTGAGCCTGTTTGAAAAACTGGTGTTCATGAACCAGCGGAACCGCTGACATGGCTTTTGCCGAACCCGTCACCTTGCGCGACCGCGGCGTGCGCCTGGAGCCGCTGGCGCTGGCGCACGAAGCGGGCCTGCGCGAGGCCGCGGCGGATGGCGAGCTCTGGAAGCTGCGCATCACCTCCGTACCCGAGCCGCAGGACACGCGCGCCTACATCGAGACCGCGCTGCAGATGCGCGAGGCCGGCAATCGCTTCGCCTTCGCGGTGGTCGACGACGCCACGGGCCGCGTGCTCGGCAGCACCAGCTACCACGACATCGTGCCCGCCGTGCGCCGCGTGGAGATCGGCTGGACCTGGTACCGCCGCAGCGTGCAGCGCACCCACGTCAACACCACGGCCAAGCTGCTGATGATGGGTCACGCCTTCGACACGCTGCAATGCCACGTGGTCGGCTGGCGCACGGACAATTTCAACTTTGCGTCACAGCGCGCCATCGAGCGCCTGGGCGCGAAGAGAGACGGCGTGCTGCGCGGCCACGCGCTGCGCCGCGACGGCACCATCCGCGACACGGTGATGTATTCCATGCGCAGCGGCGAATGGCCCGAGGCGCGCGCCCAGTTGCTCTATTTATTGCAGCGCCATGCGCAGGCGTAGCAAGCGCTGGAGGGTAATTTCATGCTGATCGACTTCTTCTACACCCTGCGCGCCGGCAAGCTCCCCGTGTCGGTGAAGGAATACCTGATGCTGCTCGAGGCGCTGCAGGCCGGCGTGGTGGGCCCGCGTTCGGAAGACGCCTGGAGCATCGACGACTTCTACTTCCTCGCGCGCACCGCGCTGGTGAAGGACGAGAAGCACTACGACAAGTTCGACCGCGCGTTCGCCGCCTATTTCAAGGGCGTGGAGATGGTGGCCGACTTCACCAAGGAAATCCCCGCCGACTGGCTGCGCAAGGTGCTGGAGCGCGAGCTCACGCCCGAGCAGAAGGCCGCCATCGAGAAGATGGGCTGGGAAGAGCTGATGGAGACGCTGAAAAAGCGCCTGGAGGAGCAGCAGGAACGCCACGAAGGCGGCAGCAAGTGGATCGGCACGGGCGGCACATCGCCCTTCGGCCATGGCGGCTACAACCCGCAGGGCATCCGCATCGGCGGGCCGGGCAAGAACCGCAGCGCCGTGAAGGTGTGGGAGCAGCGCGCCTACCGCGACTACGACGACCAGCAGGAACTGGGCACGCGCAACATCAAGGTCGCGCTGCGCCGCCTGCGCAAGTTCGCGCGCACGGGCAGCGACATGGAGCTCGACCTGCCCGACACCATCCGCAGCACGGCGGCCAACGCGGGCTACCTCGACATCAAGATGGTGCCCGAGCGCCACAACAACGTGAAGGTGCTGCTGCTCATGGACGTGGGCGGCACCATGGACGAGCACGTGCAGCGCGTGGAAGAGCTCTTCAGCGCCGTGAAGAGCGAGCTCAAGCACCTGGAGTTCTACTACTTCCACAACTGCGTGTACGACTTCATGTGGAAGAACAACAAGCGCCGCTTTGCCGAGAAGTTCAATACCTGGGACATCATCCGCAAGTACAACAAGGACTACAAGCTGATCTTCGTGGGCGACGCGACCATGAGCCCCTACGAAATCCTGCAGCCCGGCGGCAGCGTGGAATACAACAACGAGGAGCCCGGCGCGGAGTGGCTGCAGCGCCTGACGCACGCCTTCCCCAAGCACGCCTGGATCAACCCCGAGCCGCCCGGCGTGTGGCAGTACCGGCAGAGCATCAGCGTGATACAGCAGCTGATGGGCGGGCGCATGTACCCTTTGTCACTCAAAGGGCTCGAAGAAACGATGCGGCTTTTGTCAAAATAGGCCGATGCCTCCAACGATTCCAACGTCGGCCCGGTGGCCGACGTTGTTGCTTCTGGCCCTGCTATCCCTTTCATCTTTTCTCTCAGGCTGCAGCCTGCTGCCAGGCAACACCAAAGAACCCGAAGCCACCGAGACAAGCCAAAGCACGCCCGCCGGCCAACCCGCCTTCACGCTCGCAGTCCACGCGCCCGACGACGTGCGCGAGTTGCTGCTCAACCACCTCGAACTGCAGCGCTACCGCGACCTGCCCGACCTGCAGGCGAATGAACTGTCGCGCCTGCTGGAGGCGGCCGACGCCAATGCGCGCGACCTGCTGGGCACGCTGGGCTACTTCAGCCCCGACATCACCATCGAGAGCAAGGAGCGCGTGGTGGACATCACCGTCCAGCCCGGCCCGCAGACCACGGTGACCGGCACGCAGTTCCACTTCGACCACGCGCCCGCCGACTTTGCGCGCACCCAGGCCCGCGTGGAGCGCAACTGGCCGCTCGCGCCCGGCGACGCCTTCACCCAGCACGCCTGGGACAACGCCAAGACCCAGGGCCTGCGCCGCCTGCAAGAGCGCCGCTACCCCACCGCGCAACTGACCGACAGCCGCGCCGACGTGAACGCCGACACCCACAGCGCCGCCCTGAGCGTGACCTACGACCCCGGCCCCGCCTACCGCTTTGGCGCTTTAAGCGTGCAAGGCAGCGAGCGCTACGATCCCGACGGCGCGCGCCGCATCGCCCAGCTGCCCACGGGGGCCGAATACTCCGAGAGCGACCTGCTCGACGCGCAGCAGCGCCTGGCCAGCAGCGGCTATTACGACGCGGTGTTCCTCACCCTCGACACCGAGCACGCCAGCCGCCAGGACACCTACTCGATCGCCCCGGTGATCGCCCAGGTGCGCGAGGCCAAGCTGCAGAAATGGGTGTTTGGCGCGGGCCTGTCCACCGACAGCGGCGCGCGCCTCACCGTGGACCACATCCACAACCGCCTGCCCTGGCTGGGCTGGCGCGCCGTGACCAAGCTGTCGATGGACAACAAGGCCAAGCTGCTCAGCACCGAATGGACCTCGCTGCCCGACGAGACCGGCTGGCGCCGGTTCGGCGCGGGCCAGATCAAGCGCGAAACCACGGGCAGCTACCAGGTCAACAGCGCCCAGCTGCGCGGCGGCATCACCAAGACCACCACCCGCTTCGACCGCAGCTACTACCTGCAATACGACGCCGCCACCGCCCAGGGCACGGGCGCGCCGCCGGTGAGCACAGCCATCACCGCCAACTGGGGCTGGACGGGCCGCTACTTCAACAACAACACCAACCCCACGCGCGGCCACGGCCTGGGCTTTGAACTGGGCGTGGGCACCACGCTGCACGGCCAGTACGAGCCCTTCGTGCGCACGCGGGCGCGCTGGCAGTCGTTCATCCCGCTGGGCAAGGTGGCGCTGACGGGCGACTCGGGCAAGACCATCCAGCGCAACGCGCGGCTGGTGCTGCGCGCCGAAGGCGGCGCGGTGCTGGCCAAGCAGAGCGCGCAGGTGCCCGTGACGCAGCTTTTCATGACCGGCGGCGACACCACCGTGCGCGGCTACGGCTACCGCAGCATCGGCGCCACCACGTACAACGACACGCTGTACGGCGGCCGCTACCTGGCCGTGGGCAGCGTGGAGTACCAGCGCCCCATCGTGCTGCGCGGCAACGCCACCGACTTCGACCAGGCGTACTTCATCGACGCGGGCACCGTCAGCAACCAGTTCAGCAGACTCAGCCCCCAGGTCGGCATCGGCACGGGCCTGCGCTGGCGCAGCCCGGTGGGGCCCATGCAGGCCGACGTGGCCTACGGCGTGCAGGCCAAACGCCTGCGGCTGCATTTGCGCATGGGCTTCACTTTTTAAGTGTTTTCGGCCTCCAGCCCAATAGATACAAGCGCTAGCAGCTCATATTTCAATAGCACATGAATCCACCCGCACCCCGACCCCGCACCGCCCGCACGCTGGCCTGGCTGGCGGCAACGCTGTTGGCCCTGGCGCTGGCGGCCGCGGGCGGCGCATGGTGGTGGGCGGGCCAGGCCGATTCGCTGGCCGCCGTGCTGGCGCGTGCCGCGCACTACCTGCCCGCAGGCCAGACGCTGGAGAGCCGCGACGTGAACGGCTCGCTGCGCGCCGGCGGCCGCATCGGCTGGCTGCGCTGGAGCAGCCCCACGCTGGCGGTGGAGGTGGAAGACGCCCGCCTGGGCTGGAGCCTGCGCCCGCTGCTGTCGCGCACGCTGCGCCTGTCCGAAGTGAGCGCCGCGCGCGTGCAGCTCACGCCCCAGACGCCCCCCACGCCAGAGCCCGAAAAACCCACGCAACCGCTGACCGGCCTGGAACTGCCGCTGCACATCGACCTGCCCGCCGTGCGGGTCGGCCAGATCACCTGGGCCGCGCCCTCTGCGCCCATCACCCTGAACGACCTGCAAGCCAGCTACCGCTACGACGGCGTAGGGCACCACCTCGACCTCACGCAACTGCGCTTCGACCAAGGCCGCTACCACGCCCAGGCCACGCTGCAAGGCGCGGCCCCCATGCGCCTCGACGCCACGCTGGGGGCCGCCGTGCAAACCCCGGTCCCCGGCGGCGACCAGCCCCTGGCCGTCACCGCCCAGGCCAAGGTCCAAGGCACGCTTGCCACGGCGGATGCGCGCCTGAACGTCACCGCCAAGGCCGATGGCGACAACGGCATGTACGCCCAATTGCAAGCCACCCTCGCCCCCTGGCTCCCGCAGCCCGTGGTGGACGCCCAAGCCGACCTGGCCGGACTGAACCTCGCCGCGCTCTGGCCCCAGCTCCCGGTAACGCAACTCAGCGGCCACCTGCAAGCCGCGCCGCAGAACAAGACCTGGGCGCTGCAAACCCAGCTGGCCAACGCCCAGCCCGGCCCCTGGGACAAAGCCCGCCTGCCGCTGTCCGCCCTCGATGCCGACGTGCAATTCGACGGCCAGCAATGGCAAGTCGCCCACGCCACCGCCCGCCTGCACGACAGCAGCGTAGCCGTGCAAGGCCGCTTCGAGCCCGCCAGCGGCCTGTTCGACGGCACCGCCACGGTGAGCAACCTGCGGCCCGGCGATGCCTACAGCACGCTCGACCGCGCCCCCGTCTCGGGCCGCGCCACCGCCCAGCGCGAAGGCGATGCCGTGCGCTTCACCGCCGACCTGCGCGCCGCCGCGGCGCCCGCCACCAAAGCCCTGCGCATAGACCGCATCGCCACCGAAGGCCGCTGGCAGGCCGGGCTGCTGCAACTGCGCAACCTGCAAATCCAGGCCCTGCAAGCCCAGGCCGAGTCCAGGCAATTGCAAGTGCACATCAACGACCGCGCCTTCGACGGCGACCTGCGCCTCGCCCTGCCCGGCGCCAAGGCCAACCTGCAAGGCCAACTGGCTGCCCGCGCCGGCGCGGGCGGACTGCACGTGGCCCTGGCCGACCCGCAGCGCACCCGCGCCTGGCTGGCCTCGCTGCCCGGCGTGCAACTGCCCGAAGGCAGCGCCCAGGGCCAAGCCAACCTGGATGCGCGCTGGAGCGGCGGCTGGCAAGCCCTGCAAGCCCAGTTGCAGCGCGCCGGGCTGGTCGCGGGCCAGCCCGAGGCACCGGGCCCGTTCACCCTGAAAGCCAGCCTCACCGCCCCGCGCCTGTCGCTGAAGCAAGGCGCGCAAGACCTGCAACTGCAAGACCTGCGCGCCACGGTCGAAGGCTCTCCCGCCTCGGCCACCGCCGCCGTGGACGGCCAGGCGAAGAGCGGCACCCGGTACATCACCCTGCACGCCCGCGCCCAGGGCGGCAGCACGGCGGCCGGCCAATGGAACCTGCATCTGGGCGAACTGCGCGCCCAGGCCAGCGACACCACGCGCCCCGGCCCGTGGACGCTGCAGCTCGACCAGCCGCTCACCGTCACCGCCCGGCAAGAGCGCGGCGGCCTGTCCGTGCAGGCCTCGGCCAGCCAGGCGACTGTCAGCGGCCCCGCCCCCGGCCAGGCCACGCTGCGCTGGCAAGCCGTGCAATGGAGCCCCGGCAAACTCCAGACGCGCGGCGAACTGCGCGGCCTGCCCCTCGCCTGGGCCAACGCGCTCGACAACATCCAGCCCCCGCTGCTGGAGCGCCAGGGCGTGGGCGGCAACCTCGTCTTCGACGGCGAATGGGACATCACCGCCGCCGACACCGTGCGCGCCACCGCCAGCCTGCGCCGCGCCAGCGGCGACCTGCGCGTGCTGGCGGGCGAGAGCACCGGCCCCACCACCCTGCACAGCAGCGGCAACGCCGCCACGCAGCGCACCGTGGAAACCGCCCCCGGCACCCCCGCCGGCGTGCGCGAAGCCCAGGTGCAGATCAGCCTGACCGGCAACGACCTGCGCGCCGCCCTGCGCTGGGACAGCGAACGCGCGGGCCGCATCCAGGCCGACGCCAGCAGCCGCCTCGCCATCCCCTCCGGGCGCTGGACCGAAGCCGCGTGGCCCGCCGACGCCCCCGTCGCCGCCACCCTCAAGGCCGCCCTGCCCGACCTGGGCCTGTGGGCCGCCTTCGCCCCGCCCGGCTGGCGCGTGAAAGGCACCTTCGACGCCGACGCGCAACTCTCCGGCACCCGCGCCGACCCGCGCTGGCGCGGCCACATCGCCGCCGACCAGATGGCGCTGCGCTCGCTGATCGACGGCGTGGATCTCAAGGACGGCCGCCTGCGCGCCACGCTCGACGGCACGCGCCTATCCGTCACCGAATTCCGCCTGAAGGGCGGCCAAGGCCCCGCCACCCGCATCCTGGGCAAAAGCGGCAACCGCACCCAGGCGCCCAAGGACGGCGGCCAGCTCACCGCCACCGGCAACGTCACCTGGACGCCGGGCGCCAACAGCCCCCTGTCGATGGACTTCCGCGCCGAGGCGCAGAAACTGCAAGTGCAGGTGCGGCCCGACCGGCAGATCAGCCTCTCGGGCCAGTTGCAGGCCCGCCTGACCGACGGCCAGTTCACCCTGCGCGGCAAGCTCGCCACCGATCGCGCCACCATCCTCCTGCCCGACAGCAGCGCGCCGCGCCTGGGCGACGACGTGGTCGTCCACTCGGCGGCCAAGGACAAGGAAGCCGCGCAGAAAAAGGCCCAGGAGCAAGCCCAGGCCGCGCGCGACGAAAAACCCACCGTCCAGGCCGCCAAGCCGCCCGACGTGCAAATCCAGCTCAGCCTGGGCAACGACTTCGCGCTGCAAGGCCAGGGCATCACCACGCGCCTCACGGGCGACCTGGAAATCCAGAGCCAGGGCGGCACCCCGCGCGTGACCGGCGAAGTGCGCACCGACGCCGGCAGCTACCGCGCCTGGGGCCAGGCGCTGGACGTGGAGAACGGCCAGATCCTCTTCACCGGCCCCTACGACAACCCCACGCTGGACATCCTCGCCATCCGCCCCAACATCAGCCAGCGCGCGGGCGTGCAGGTCACCGGCACGGCCAAGTCCCCGCGCGTGCGCCTGTATTCCGACCCCGACCTGCCCGACGCCGAGAAACTCGCCTGGGTGGTGCTGGGCCGCAGCGCCGCCAGCGGCGGCGGCGAGGCCGCCCTGCTGCAGCAGGCCGCGCTCGCCTTCATGGGCGGCAAGGGCGGCGCGGGCGGCGGCATCGCGGGCAAGGTGGGCCTGGATGAAATCGGCTTCAAGGGCCCCGGCAACAGCAGCGACGACAGCAGCGCCAGCGGCGCGGCCCTCACCTTCGGCAAACGCCTGTCGTCGGCGCTGTACGTCACGTACGAGCACGGCCTCTCGGGCACGCTGGGCACGCTGTACCTGTTCTACGACCTCTCGCGCAACCTCACGCTGCGCGGGCAGACGGGTCTCGTGAACGCGCTGGACTTGGTCTATACCGTGAGATACGACTGAGCCCAGCCCCTACAATGGCGCGCCCCCTCCGTAGTTCAATGGATAGAACGAGTGCCTCCTAAGCGCTAGATACAGGTTCGATTCCTGTCGGGGGGACCAGGGCCGCGCCTCGCAAGCGAAAGATCGCGCGCAACAAGGCGCCCTTGCCGCTCTCTCCACCCAACAACTGCCGCCAGGCGGCCACGCCAAAGACGGCGGTGGCAGCCTGGTGGAGCATTTGTGAGGCCGGGAAGTGTCATACCGTCCCACGCTGTCCTATTCCCCTCCGCTGCCCTGGTACCCGTATTCCGGTAGTCTCCATATCAGCGCATTCCCCCCAAGAAATCCCATGGCAGCAACCTCATCGTCCTTCCTTCGGCGCAGCGCCGCCATTGCTCTCCTGCTGGTGGCCAATGCGGCGCACGCCGACCCCGATCGCTCCCCGGGGATGTATGCGGAAGGCGGCGTTGCGCCGCACCGCCATGGAAGCACACGTTCCCTGACCCTTGGCGCACTGGTGCCCTGGGCTCCCACCGAGTCTTGGCGCACCGGCCCCTGGGCGTTCTATTGGGATCTGTTCGCCAGCGATTGGAGCGCTCCCTGGCAAGCCGGCGGGCGCCGCCATTACACGCAGCTCGGGGCGGTCGCGACGTTCCGCTACCGCTTCGGCGAGGGCCGTTCGCCCTGGTTTGCCGAGGCCGGCGTGGGCGGCACCGTGATGGACCGGGTGTACCACTCGGCCACGCGCCACTTCAGTACGGCCTTCCAGTTCACCGAAGCGCTGGGCCTGGGCTACAGCTTCGGCGCGCGGCGGGAACATGAGTTGTCGCTGCGCCTGCAGCATGTCTCCAATGCCGGCATCAAGGAGCCCAACCCGGGCGAAAGCTTCGTGCGGGTGCGGTACGCCTACCGCTTTTAGAGCGTGTTCCAGGCCCTGCGCCAGGGCTTTCATCCCGCTTTGCGGAAAGTGAAATTGATGCGCTGGCGCCCGAGCAGCGCATGGGGCTCGCCCTTGAGCGGCATCACACCGTGGTAGCGCAGGCGATCGGCGCCGCCCCACACCACCACGTCGCCGTGGTGCAGCGGCACCTTGGCCGTGGGGCCGGTGCGCGCATGGCCGCCGAACAGGAACGTGGCCGACATGCCCAGCGATACCGACACGATGGGCGCGCCGTAATCGCGCTCATTTTTGTCCTGGTGCAGCGACAGCCGAGCGCCCGGCGTGTAGCGGTTGACCAGGCAGGCATCGGGCTTGAAGTGGCCCAAGCCCGCCGCCCGCGCGGCCTCGCCCGCCAGCCGGGCGAGCGCTTCCGGCATGGCCGGCCACGGCGCTCCGGTGTCGGGATCGACCGCGGTGTAGCGGTAGCCGCGCCGGTCAGCCGTCCACCCCAGCGCGCCGCAGTTCGTCAGCGCCACCGACATGGTGAAGCCGCCAGGCGTCACCATGTGCCGGAACGGCGACACGGCGTCGATGGCCTCAGTGGCGGACATCAAATCCTGCACGCAAGGCAGGGCAAATCCGCGCAGCACCATGGCGGCGGCCCCCAGGCGCTGGTTGGGCGCCTCGGCCTCGAAAAGTTCGAGCGTCCGCATCGTTACCTCGCACTGGCCCGCCACGGCTTTTTGCTGAGCGTGGCAATGGAACGGGTTTTCATGGCAATGCCCCCCTGTGGTTGATCAGTGAAGTCCGTTGAGAAATCCACGCTCTCCTTGAAACTCCGCTCCTCGCGGTCGAATTTTTTCTTTGCTCTTTTGTGGGCGCCGATGGCGATGCGGCCATTCCCGCCGGGAAGCCGCGCCCTTATATTGCAGGCACGCACGGGCCCGCGGCATCGCGATGGCACGTGAACCCATGGCGTGGACTGAAGGGGTTTGCCCCCGCAGATGCCCGCCGACCCGGAAGAACCATGACCTCTCTGACGCAACTCCCCGCCTGGCAAGCCTTGGCCGACCACCGCGACGCGCTGGCGGGCACCCCCATCCGCGCCCTGTTCGAGCGCGACCCCGAACGCGCTTCGCGCTTCTCGCTGGAAGCCGCCGGGCTCTTCGTCGATTATTCCAAGCACCCGGTGGTGGGCGAAACCCTTAGCCACCTGACCGCCCTCGCCCGCGCCACCGGCGTGCAGGCGCGCCGCGACGCCATGTTTTCCGGCGAGCGCATCAACACCACCGAGCAGCGCCCGGTGCTGCACGTGGCGCTGCGCGACCGCTCGGGCACGCCGCGCATCGTCGATGGCGTGGACGTGGCGCCGCAGGTGGCGGCGGTGCTGGCGCAGATGCGCGCGTTCTGCGCCGCCGTGCGCGGTGGTGCCTGGCGCGGCCACACCGGGCGCGAGATCACCGACGTGGTGAACATCGGCATCGGCGGCTCGGACCTGGGCCCGAAGATGGTGTGCGAGGCGCTCAAGCCCTACGCGCACCCCCGGCTCGCCATGCACTTCGTCTCGAACGTCGACGGCGCGGACATCGCCGCCGTGCTGGCGCAGGCGAACCCGGAGACGACGCTGTTCATCGTTGCCTCCAAGACCTTCACCACGCGCGAAACGCTGGTCAACGCGCACACCGCGCGCGCCTGGCTGCTGGCGGGCGGCGCGTCCGAGGCGGCGGTCGCCCGGCACTTCGTCGCGGTATCGACGAACGCCGCCGCCGTGGCGGCCTTCGGCATCGACACGGCCAACATGTTCGCGTTCTGGGACTGGGTGGGTGGCCGCTACTCGCTGTGGTCGGCCATCGGCCTGCCGATTGCCCTGGCCGTCGGCATGGAGGGCTTCGAACAGCTGCTGGACGGCGCGCACGCGATGGACAACCACTTTGCCCAGGCCCCGCTGGAGCGCAACCTGCCGGTGCTGCTGGCGCTGCTGGGCATCTGGCAGCAGAACTTCCTGGGCGCCGCCAGCCAGCTGATCGCGCCCTACGACGACCGGCTGCACCGCCTGCCCGCGTACCTGCAGCAGCTCGACATGGAGAGCAACGGCAAGTCCGTCACCCGCGCCGGGGCCCGCGTGGACTACGCCACGGGCGCGGTGATCTGGGGCGAGCCGGGCACCAACGGCCAGCACGCCTTCTACCAGCTGGTACACCAGGGCACGGCCATCATTCCGTCCGACTTCATCGTCTGCATGAGGCCGCACCACGGGCTGGCCGAACACCACGACATCCTGGTCGCCAACTGCTTCGCGCAGGCCGAGGCGCTGATGAACGGCGCGCCTTCGGCCACCGAGCCGCACCGCCACTTCGAGGGCAACCGGCCCACGACCACGATCTGCCTCGACCGGCTCGACCCCGCATCGCTGGGCGCGCTGATCGCGCTGTACGAGCACAAGGTGTTCGTGCAAGGGGTGGTGTGGGACATCAATTCGTTCGACCAGTGGGGCGTGGAACTGGGCAAGAAGCTGGCCGTAGCCATTGAGAAAGAACTGGCCGCGCCGGGCGCCGTGCACACGCACGATGGTTCGACGAACCAGCTCATCAACCGGTACAAGGCCCGGCGCGGGGGCGCGCAATGACGTTGTTCATGGGCGTGAACGTCACCCTTGACTCCCGCCAGCGCGACGGCGAGGCCTGGTGGCCCCATGCCACGCTGCGCAACGCCGCTAACGGCCAGGCGCTGGAGCCGGTGGAGTCCCCCCAGCCCTGCGCCACCCAGGCGGAGGCCGACGCCGTGGCGCTGCGCCTGGCGAAGCGGCGCATTCGGGAGGCGTTGCACCAGGGGTAGCGCGTTGACCCGCCCCTCGTTGCATCGATTCAAGTCTTTTCGGCCTCCAGCCCATGCGTATCAAGCGCTGGCAGCTATTTTATTTATAGCTGAAACCCCACGGCCCGCACCACGCCCTCGGCCATTTCTCGCAGCCAGGAGGGGCGGCGGGAGTGGTAGTGCGCGGCACCTGCCATTTCGCCAGCGCACCAGCCGTGCAGCCAGCGCAGTTCATCGGGGCCGTAGAACGCGGTCATGCATTCGTAGTTGAGGAACAGGCTGCGCGCATCGAGGTTGAGCGAGCCCGCCAGGGCGAAGTCGTCGTCGATCAGCACCGCCTTGGCGTGCTGCATGTGCGGGGCCAGGAACACCTCGCCGCCGGCGGCCACCAGGTCGCGCAGCGCGCGCTCGCGCGCCCAGTCGGCCAGGCGGTGGTTGGAGCGGGCGGGCACCAGCAGGCGCACCTGCACGCCGCGCCGGCAGGCCATGCACCAGGCGGCGAGCAGGGCGTCGTCGGGCACGAAGTAGGGCGTGACGGCCCAGATGCGCTCGCGCGCGTGGTAGGCCCCGGCGAGCAGCAGGGCGTGCACGGTGTCGTCGGCATGGTCGGGGCCGCTGGGGACCCATTGCACGGGCGTGCCTTCGGCGCGCGGCTGCACGGGCTGGGCCGTGCGGGCGACGTACCGGTAGCCCGTGGCGGCGCGCCAGTCGGCGCGGAACTGGGCCTGGGCCTGGGCGGCGAGCGGGCCGCTGGCGCAGTAGCTCAGGTCCATCCACGCCGGTTCCGCGCCTTGGCTGACGAAGTATTCGGCGGCCAGGTTGCGCCCGCCCGACCACAGGCGCACGCCGTCGGCCACCACCAGCTTGCGGTGGTTGCGCAGGTTGACGCGCCCGCGCATGGGGTTGTGCACCAGGGGCATGAAGCGGCGCACGCGCACGCCGCTGTGCTCCAGTTGCTCCAGCAGGGCGCGCCGGGTTTTCATGCTGCCCACGGCGTCGATGAGCAGGCGGGTGATGACGCCGCGCCGGGCGGCTTCGGCCAGCGCGGCGGCCACGCGCTGGCCCACGGCGTCGTTGCCCAGGATGAAGGTGCACACGTCGAGCCGCCGCCGGGCCGAGGCGATGGTGTCCAGCAGCGCTTGCAGGGCCTGCGCGCCGTCGGCCTGGAAGGCGACCCGCTGGGCCTGCACCGCCGGGGCCAGCCCCAGGCTGGCGAGCACGGGCGCGGCCCAGGGCGGCCCCGGCTGCGGCCCCTGGATGACGCGGCGCGGCTGGCGCAGCGGGCGCGCGAACTTGCGCGTGCCGAACGCGATGAACAGCGGCACGGCCAGGTACGGAAACGCCACGATGCCCAGCACCCAGGCCAGGGCCGCCGCCGGGTTGCGCCGCTGCTGGCCGATGCGCGTGGCCAGCACGTAGAGCAGCAGGCCCAGCGCCACGAGCAGGGTGTGGCCCAGGCCGGAGACGATGAGCAGATCGGTCATGCCGGGAAGGTTACCGCGACGCGCAGGCCGCCGAGACGCGCCGACGAGCCCAGCGCCAGGGCCGCCCCGTGCGCCCGCGCGATGGCCTGCACGATGGCGAGGCCCAGGCCGCTGCCGGTGGCGCTCTGCGCGCTGTGGGCCAGGCGGTAGAA
Source organism: Acidovorax sp. (assembly GCA_047601665.1). GTDB lineage: Bacteria > Pseudomonadota > Gammaproteobacteria > Burkholderiales > Burkholderiaceae_C > JASGIT01. The sequence continues at coordinate 2,343,235 of JASGIT010000001.1, read as the reverse complement.
GCGGCCCCGCACGCGCTCGCGCTCGGCTTCGGGGATGCCGGGGCCGCTGTCTTCCACGCTGAGTTCGACGGCGCCGTCCACCGCCCGCAGGGCCACGTCCACCGTGCCGCCTTCGGGCGTGTATTTCACGGCGTTGTCGATCAGGTTGCGCGCCAGGATGCGCAGCGCCTCGGGCTGGCCGGTGATGGCGGCGGGCGCGGCATCCGCCGTGTTCACCAGCCCCAGGTCGATGCGGCGCGCCTGGGCGGCGGGGGCGGCGTCGGCCAGCGCCAGGCGCAGCACTTCGGCCAGATCGACGGGCTCGGCGGGCGCGCCAGGCGCGGTGCAGGCCGCTTCTTGCCGCGCCAGCACCAGCAGCTGCTCGACCAGGCGGGTGGCGCGGTCTATGCCGGCCTCCAGCCGGGCGATGGAGGCGGCGCGCGCCTCCTCGTCGCCCCGGCCCTGGGCGCGGCGCAGCCCTTGCGCCTGCAGCTTGAGCGCGGCCAGGGGCGAGCGCAGTTCGTGCGCGGCGTCGGCCACGAAATGCTGCTGCGCCTCGAACGCGCTTTGCACGCGCGCGAACAGCAGGTTCAACTCTTGCACCAGGGGCTGCACCTCGTCGGGCAGTTGCGCGTCGCTCACGGGCGAGAGGTCGTCGGCGCGGCGCTGCGCCAGCTGGCCGCGCACGCGCTGCACCGGGGCCAGCAGGCGGCTCACGGCCCACCACACGGCCAGCGCCAGCAGCGGGGCCATGACGGCCAGCGGCAGCAGCGAGCGCAGCGCCAGCGCCCCGGCCATGCTGCGCCGCGCCGCCATGTCCTGCGCCACCTGGATGACCTGCGCCGGCGTCTGCAGCGAGAACACGCGGTAGGTGGAGCCGCGCGCCTGCACGGTGGAAAAGCCCAGCACCGCCAGCTGCGGCAGCGCCGCGCCCACGTTGGATTCAAAAATGCGCAGCCCCTCGTTCGTCCAGACCTGCACGATGAGGTCGTGGTTCTCGTCCTCGGGCACGTGCACGCGACCGCTGCCCTGGGCATCGAGCGGCAGACCCGCGCGCAGGGCGAAGGCGGTCTGCTGCATGTGGTAGTCGAACAGGTCGTCCGCCTCCATCAGCGCGCTGCGGTAGGCCAGCACGCCCTGCACGGCGGCGGTGAGCGCAATGGCGGCCAGCAGGAAGACCAGCAGGCGCACGCGCAGCGAGGTGGGCCACTTCATGCCTTCGGCACCATGTAGCCGACGCCGCGCACGTTCAAAAGCAGTTCAGCCCCCAGTTTCTTGCGCAGGCCGTGGATGTACACCTCCACCGCGTTGCTGTTCACCTCGCCGCCCCAGCCGTAGAGCTTGTCTTCCAGCTGCTGGCGCGACAGCACCAGGCCGGGCCGAGCCAGCAACGGCTCCAGCACCGCCCATTCGCGCGCCGACAGCACCACGGGCCGGCCCTGCACCTGCACTTCGCGCGTGGCGGGGTTGATGGTGACGCCCTGGTGCTCGTACACCGGCTCGGCGCGGCCCGCGGCGCGGCGCAGCAGGGCGCGGATGCGGGCCAGCAGTTCGTCCAGGTCGTAGGGCTTGAGCACGTAGTCGTCCGCGCCCGCGTCCAGCCCCTCGATACGCTGGGCCACGCTGTCGCGCGCTGTGGCGATCAGCACGGGGGTGCGGTCCTTGCGCGCGCGCAGGCCGCGCAGCACGGCCAGCCCGTCGCGGCGCGGCAGGCCCAGGTCGAGCAGGATGAGGTCGTAGGGCTGGGTGGCGAGGGCGGCGTCGGCCATGTCGCCGTCGGTGGCCCAGTCCACCGCGTAGTGCTCGCCGCGCAGCAGGTCGCGCACGGCTTCGCCGATCATGGTGTCGTCTTCTACAAGCAGCAGGCGCATGGAGCAGAGCATAGCGCACCGGCATTCAAGCCTTTTTGGCCGCCAGCGCTTTATGGACAAGCGCCAGCAGCTTCTTTTTTTATAGCATCACCCCAGGCGGATGGGCACGAAGATCTTGTCGCCGTCGCGCTCGATCAGCAGCGCCACCGACTTGCCCGCCTTCGCCATCGCGGCGCGCACCTGCTCGATGTTGGCGACGGGCGAGCCGTTGATGGCGACCAGCACGTCGCCACCCTGGATGCCCGCCAGCGCCGCCGGGCCGCGCGCGTTCTCGATCAGCAGGCCGCCGTCCACGCCGGCGGACTTCGCCTCATTGGGCTTGAGCGGGCGCAGCGCCAGGCCCAGCTGCCCCTTGCCCACGGCGCCGTCGGCGCTGGCCAGCTTGGCGGCCTTGTCGTTGGCATTGCCCAGGGTGGCGGCCAGGGTCTCGGGGTGGCCCTGGCGCCACACTTGCAGCTGCACCTTCTGGCCGGGTGCGGATTCGCCCACGTAGGCCGGCAGGTCGCCCGACGAGATGATGGCCTGCTCATCTACCTTGCGGATCACATCACCCACCTTCAGGCCCGCCTTGTCGGCGGGGCCGCCGGGCTCCACGCTGGCAATCAGCGCGCCCTCGGGCTTGTCGAGCTTGAAGGAGTCGGCGAAGGTCTGGTTCACCTCCTGCACCGTCACGCCCAGGCGTGCGTGGCTGGCGTGGCCGGTGGCGACGATCTGCTGCTCCACCTTGGCCGCCACCTCGATCGGGATGGCGAACGACAGCCCCTGGAAGCCGCCGGAGCGCGAGTAGATCTGGCTGTTGATGCCCACCACCTCGCCGCGCGTGTTGAACAGCGGGCCGCCGGAGTTGCCGGGGTTCACCGCCGCGTCGGTCTGGATGAAGGGCACGTAGCTGTCGTCCGGCAGCGCGCGGCCCTTGGCGCTCACAACCCCCGCCGTCACGCTGTTTTCAAAGCCGAAGGGCGAGCCGATGGCCAGCACCCAGTCGCCCACGCTCAGGTCGCGCGAATTGCCCAGCTTCACCGTGGGCAGGTTCTTGGCGTCGATCTTCAGCACGGCGATGTCGGTCTTGGCGTCCGCGCCCAGCACCTTGGCGCGGAACTCGCGCCGGTCGGTCAGCTTGACGATGACCTCTGTCGCGCCCTTGACCACGTGGGCGTTGGTCATCACCAGGCCGTTGGGGTCGATGATGAAGCCCGAGCCCTCGCCGCGCATGGGCACGGCGCGCTGTTGCGGCACCTGGCCGGGCACCATGCCGAACTGGCGGAAGAACTGGTAGAACGGGTCGTTCGGGTCAATCTGCGGCGCGTGCTGCTGGTTGGCGGCGGGGCTGTCGTCGTCATCGCCGCCGTCGTCCGAGGTCTTGCGCATCCCGCTCACGCTGATGTTGACCACCGCCGCGCCATAGCGCTGGGTGATCTGCGAGAAGTTGGGCAGCACCATGCCGCCCGCTGCCGGAGCAGGAGCCGGGGCGGTGACCGCCGGGGGCGGCGTCTGCGCCCGCGCCACGTGCGCCGTGACCAGGCCCGCGCCCGTGGCGCCCAGGGCGCCCGCGGCCACCAGGGCCAGGACCAGGCGGCGGGGAGAAGCGAGAAGCGTGTTGTTCATGGTGAAGTACCTTTCCAGACAAGGAGTAGTGCCGATGGAAAGGCAGTGTGGGAGCCAAATCTTAGACGAGGCTTAGACTTGCCACCCCATATGTACGACACCGCCCTCCTCATCGGCCGCTTCGAGCCCGTCCACTCCGGCCACCTGGCGCTGCTGCGCGAGGCGCTGGCGCGCGCGCGGCGGGCCATCGTCGTCGTCGGCTCCGCGCACCAGGCGCGCACGCCCAAGAACCCGTTCACCTGGCAAGAGCGCGAAGCCATGCTGCGCGGCGCCCTGCCCTTTGATGACGCCGCGCGCCTCATCGTGCTGCCCGTGCGCGACTACTACGACGAAGCGCGCTGGGTCCAGGCCGTGCAGGCCGCCGTGGCGCGGCACGTGGCGGCGGGCGCGCGCGTCGCCCTGGTCGGCCACTTCAAGGACGCGAGCAGCGGCTACCTGCGCGCGTTTCCGGGCTGGGAACTGGTCCCCGTGGAGCGCCAGGGCAGCATCGACGCCACCGCCATCCGCAACGCCTACTTCGGCGCCTACCTGGGCGGCGCGGGGCTGAACGCGCTCGCGGGGCAGATGCCCGACAGCACGCTGCGCTTCCTGCACGCCTTCGCGCAACAGCCCGCATACGCCGCCTTGCAGGAAGAATGGCGCACCCTGGCCAGCTACCGCGCCGCCTGGGCGCAGGCGCCCTACCCGCCCGTGTTCGTCACCGTGGACGCGGTGCTGCGCTGCCAGGACCAGGTGCTGCTGATCCGCCGCGCCCATGCGCCCGGCAAGGACCTGTGGGCCCTGCCCGGCGGCTTTCTGGAGCCGCGCGACACGCTCTGGCAATCCTGCCTGCGCGAACTGGCCGAGGAAACCAGCGCCGCGCTGACCGAAGACCAACTGCGCGCCGCACTGTGCGAGGTGCGCGTGTTCGACCACCCCGACCGCAGCCAGCGCGGCCGCACCATCACCCACGCGCACTACTTCGACCTAGGCGATGCGCCGCTGCCCGCCGTGCAAGGCGGCGACGACGCCGCGGCGGCGCACTGGGTACCCGTCGAGCAGCTTCCGGCGCTGGAAGACACGCTGTTTGAAGACCACTTCCACATCCTCGACCATTTCCTGCATCTCACGCAGGCGTAACCACTCCGCTCTTGAAGCGGCCTGGATTGCCCTTATCATTAGCACTCGTTGAACTTGAGTGCTAACAACACCGGTTCACGCCAGTCATTCCACAACCTTTGTGTTCTCCAGGAGAAACCATGAACCTGCGTCCCCTGCACGATCGCGTGATCGTCAAGCGCCTTGAAAACGAAACCAAGACCGCCTCGGGCATCGTGATTCCCGACAACGCCGCCGAGAAGCCCGACCAGGGCGAAGTGCTGGCCGTCGGTCCCGGCAAGAAGAACGACAAGGGCGAACTGATCGCCATGGGTGTGAAGGTCGGTGACCGCGTGCTGTTCGGCAAGTACTCGGGCCAGACCGTCAAGGTCAACGGCGACGAGCTGCTGGTCATGAAGGAAGACGACCTGTTCGCGGTCGTCGAGAAGTAATCTACTCTCTTTTTCATAGCTGCTAGCGCACGCTACATGAGCGCTAGAGGCTGATTTGATTCAAATTTTGTAGGAGCCAAGAAATGGCAGCAAAAGACGTAGTTTTCGGCGGCGAAGCCCGCGCACGCATGGTCGAAGGCGTGAACATCCTCGCCAACGCGGTGAAAGTGACCCTGGGCCCCAAGGGCCGCAACGTGGTGCTGGAGCGCTCGTTCGGCGCTCCCACGGTGACCAAGGACGGCGTGTCCGTCGCCAAGGAAATCGAACTGAAGGACAAGCTGCAGAACATGGGCGCCCAGCTCGTGAAGGAAGTGGCCTCCAAGACCAGCGACAACGCCGGTGACGGCACCACCACCGCCACCGTGCTGGCCCAGGCCATCGTGCGCGAAGGCAGCAAGTACGTGGCCGCCGGCCTGAACCCCATGGACCTCAAGCGCGGCATCGACAAGGCCGTGGCCGCCCTGGTGGAAGAACTGAAGAAGGCTTCCAAGCCCACCACCACCTCCAAGGAAATCGCCCAGGTCGGCTCCATCTCCGCCAACTCCGACGAATCCATCGGCAAGATCATCGCTGACGCGATGGACAAGGTGGGCAAGGAAGGCGTGATCACCGTGGAAGACGGCAAGAGCCTGAACAACGAACTCGACGTCGTCGAAGGGATGCAGTTCGACCGCGGCTACCTGTCGCCTTACTTCATCAACAGCCCCGAAAAGCAGGTCGCCCTGCTGGACAACCCCTTCGTGCTGCTGTTCGACAAGAAGATCAGCAACATCCGCGACCTGCTGCCCACGCTGGAAGCCGTGGCCAAGGCTGGCCGTCCGCTGCTGATCATCGCTGAAGAAGTCGAAGGTGAAGCCCTGGCGACCCTGGTGGTGAACACCATCCGCGGCATCCTGAAGGTCGTGGCCGTGAAGGCGCCCGGCTTCGGCGACCGCCGCAAGGCCATGCTGGAAGACATCGCCATCCTGACGGGCGGCAAGGTCATCGCCGAGGAAGTGGGCCTGTCGCTCGAAAAGGTGACCCTGGCCGACCTGGGCCAGGCCAAGCGCATCGAAGTGGGCAAGGAAAACACCACCATCATCGACGGTGCCGGTGCTGCCGCTGACATCGAAGCGCGCGTGAAGCAGATCCGCATCCAGATCGAGGAAGCCACCAGCGACTACGACCGCGAGAAGCTGCAAGAGCGCGTGGCCAAGCTGGCCGGCGGCGTGGCCGTGATCAAGGTCGGCGCAGCCACCGAAGTCGAAATGAAGGAAAAGAAGGCCCGCGTGGAAGACGCCCTGCACGCCACCCGCGCTGCGGTGGAAGAAGGCATCGTGGCCGGCGGCGGCGTGGCCCTGCTGCGCGCCCGCCAGGCCGCTGGCACCATCAAGGGCGACAACGCCGACCAGGACGCCGGCGTGAAGCTGATCCTGAAGGCCATCGAAGCGCCCCTGCGCGAGATCGTCTACAACGCCGGCGGCGAGCCGAGCGTGGTGGTGAACGAAGTGCTGAACGGCAAGGGCAACTACGGCTTCAACGCCGCCAACGACACCTATGGCGACATGATCGAAATGGGTATCCTGGACCCGACCAAGGTGACCCGCACCGCGCTGCAGAACGCCGCTTCCGTGGCCTCGCTGCTGCTGACGACCGAAGCCATGGTGGCCGAAGCTCCCAAGGCCGAGGCACCCGCTCCCGCGATGCCCGACATGGGTGGCATGGGCGGCATGGGCATGTAAGCCCGGGCTGATTGCCAAAATGAAGGGCCGCGCAAGCGGCCCTTTTTCTTTGCGCCTAGAATTTCTGCATACAGACATCTGTACGCGCTATGAAAACCACCCTCAACCTCAACGACGCCTTGCTGATGCAAGCCAAGACCGCTGCCGCACAGCAGCGCACAAGCCTGACGCGGCTGATCGAGGAAGGCTTGCAGTTGCGCCTGCAGACGCCAGCACGGAAGGCCGCGCCCACGGCATTGCCGGTGTATCGCGGCAAGGGCGGACTGGCCGGCGGGCTGACGGGCCTGAGCAATAAGGCGCTGCTGGCAGCCGCCGATGGCGACGCATGACGCCCGACGTGAACGTGCTGGTGGCGGCGTCGCGCAGCGACCACCCGCACCACGCCGCCGCGCGCGGCTGGCTGGAGCCGGCGCTGGCGCAAGGCACGCCGATGGCGCTGCAACCCATGGTGACGGCGAGTTTCCTGCGGCTGGTGACGCACCCGCGCATCTTTGTGAACCCCACGCCCGTCGAGGATGCGATGCGCTTCGTGGATGCCTTGCTGGGCCTGCCCAGCGTGAGCGCTCCCGTGCTGGGCGGCGAATGGCCGGTGTTCCGCCAGCTGTGCCTGGACAAGCAACTGGCAGCCAACGACCTGCCCGACGCCTGGCTGGCTGCCGCCGTCTTGCACCAGGGCGAGCACCTGGTAACCTTCGACCGCGATTTCAAGCGCCTGTTAGCACGCAACCAGTTCACGCGGCTGGAGCCTTGAACTACACGCTGCGCCCCTTGTCCTTCCAGTACGGCGCGCGCAGCACGTGCTTGAGCAGCTTGCCGGCCGCCGACAGCGGCAGCTGGTCGCGGAACTCCACGCTGCGCGGGCATTTGTAGCCCGCGATCTGGCTCTTGCAGTGGGCCATGACCTGTTCGGCGGTCAGCGTGTGCCCCTCGCGCACCACCACCACGGCGTGCACGCGCTCGCCCCATTGCTCGTCGGGCAGGCCGATCACCCCCACCATCGACACGCCGGGCAGTTGCGCCACCACGTTCTCCACCTCGACCGAGTACACGTTCTCGCCGCCCGTGACGATCATGTCCTTGATGCGGTCGGTGATGTAGAGAAACCCGTCCTCGTCAAACCGCCCGCCGTCGCCGGTGTGCATCCAGCCGTCCTTCAGCGCCTGCGCCGTCTGCTCCGGCTTGCCCCAGTAGCCTTGCATGACCATGGGGCCGCGCACGATGACCTCGCCCGCCGTGCCGGTGGGCACGGGGCGGCCCTCGGGGTCGACGATGCGGATCTCGGCAATGGGCACGGGCCGCCCGACCGAACGCAGCTTGGCCTCGTGGCCCGGCGTGGTGTGGCACCAGGCGGGCAGCATCGCCACCGTGGGGGCGGTTTCCGTCATGCCGTAGGCCTGCGTGAACTGCGTCGCCGGCAGCGCCTTCGCGGCCTGCGCCAGCAGCGCGCCGTCGATGGGGGCCGCGCCGTAGATCATGAGCTTGAGGCCCGACACGTCGTACTCGCCGAAGCACGGGTGCTCGATGAGGCGCTTGAGCATGGTGGGCACCATGAAGACTTCGCTGCCGCCCTCGTCGCGCACCGCGTTCAGGATGGCGATCTCGTCGAAGCCCGGCAGGATGACCTGCTTGCACTGGCGCAGCATCAGCTGAATGACCAGGCTGATGCCGCCCACGTGGAACAGCGGCGCGGTGACGATGCCCACGGCGTCATCGGGGCGCGGCGCGGCGGCCACGCCGGACAGCGCGTTGATGTACAGGTTGGCGTGGCTCAGCATCACGCCCTTGGGCTTGCCCGTGGTGCCGCCGGTGTACAGCACGCCCGCCAGGTCGTCGCCCTGCCGCCCCGCGTCGGCCACGGGGCTGGCCTGGGCCAGCAATTCCTCGTACGGCAACATGCCCTCCGGCGCGGCGCCGTCGCCCACGTACACCAAGACCTGCAAGGATTGGGACAAGGCCCGCAGCGGCCCGGCCATGTCCTTGAAGGCATCGTCCACCAGCAGGATGCGCGTGTCGCAGTCGTCGAGCGAATAGGCCACCTCCTGCGGCGTCCAGCGCACGTTCACCGGATTGACCACGCCGCCCGCCCACCAGGTGCCCCACAGGTATTCGAGGGTGCGGTCGGCATTCAGCGCCAGCAGCCCCACGCGGCCCCCTGCGGGCAGGCCCAGGGCCTGCAGCGCGCCCGCCAGCCGCGCCACGCGGTCGCCCAGTTCGGCAAAACTGCGGCGGCGCGCGCCGCAGACGGTGGCCGTGGCCCGGGGGCGCTCCAGCAGGCCCTTGTTCAATAGTTGGGTCAGACGCATGGCGGCTCCTCAGTCGAGTTGGATGTTCAGTTCCGTCAGGTAGCGCTTTTCCTGCGCGTAGGTCCTGGCGGCCCAATCGGTGTAGGCCTTGCTGTCCATGTACATGGTGGACTCGTCGTTCTGCTTGAGGATGCGCAGGAACTCCGGGTCGTCCATCGCCTTCTTGAAGGCGTCGTGCAGCGTCTTGACCACCTTGGGGTCCATGCCCTTCGGCCCGGCGATGCCGTAGTTGCTGGCCAGCACCACGTTGTAGCCCAGCTCCTTCACCGTGGGCACGTCGGGGCGCTCCTTGGTGCGCTGCTCGTTGAAGACCGCCAGCAGTCGGCCCTTGCCGGAGTCCACGGTGCTGCCGAAGCCCGCCTCGGCCGCCACGTCCAGGTGGCCACCCTGCAGCGCGGTGAATACCTCGATCGCCCCCTTGAAGGGCACGAAGTTGAATTCGAGGCCCGCTGCCTTCTGCAGGGCCGACATGGCGATGTGCGCCGTGCTGCCCTTGCCCACCGTGCCGTAGCTGACCTTGCCGGGGTGGGCCTTGGCGTAGGCGAACAGTTCCTTCGCGGTCTTCCACGGCGCATCGGCCTTGACGGTGATGCCCGTGGTGTAGGCCGCCACGCCCATGATCCAGGTGAAGTCCTTGAGCGGGTCATAGTTCACCTTCTGCAGATGCGGCTGGCGCAGCAGCGTGCCGGCGCTCAGTGCAATGGTGTAGCCGTCGGGTTTGGCCTGGCGCGCCATCGTCGCCGGGCCCAGCGTGGCGGCCACACCGGGCTGGTTGAGGATGACGATCTGCTGCTTCAGCTCCGCCGACGCGGCACGTGCCAGCGCGCGCGCCTGCACGTCGGTGGCCCCGCCCGCGGGGAAGGGCACGATCAGGGTGATGGGCTTGGCGGCAGGGTATTCCTGCGCTTGAACGGGCAGCACCGCCCAGGCCGCGCAGGCCAGGACGGCGAGGCGTCGCATGGTTTTCATGTCCTTGTCTCCTTTATTTATGCCCTACAGCCTAGGAGCGCCGCCCCTGCATCGCCATCGTCGCATCCGACGATCTCCCACGGTCTCCCTGCGCTAACAATAGGCTTTTGTGTTCCCTTTGGAGTTCCCGAAATGCCCGAAGCCTTCATCGTCGCCGCCGCCCGCACCGCCGGGGGCCGCCGCAATGGCCGCCTGTCCGGCTGGCACCCTGCCGACCTGGCCGCCCAGGTGCTCAACGCGCTGGTAGACCGCACCCACGCCGACCCGGCGCTGGTCGAGGACGTGATCATGGGCTGCGTGGGCCAGGTGGGCGAGCAGGCCATGAACGTGGCGCGCAACGCGGTGCTGGCGAGCAAGCTGCCCGAATCCGTGCCCGCCACCTCGGTGGACCGGCAATGCGGCTCGTCGCAGCAGGCCATCCACTTCGCGGCGCAGGCCGTGATGTCCGGCGCCATGGACGTGGTGATCGCCGCGGGCGTCGAAAGCATGACCCGCGTGCCCATGGGCACCCCCACCGTGCTGCCTTTCAAGAACGGCCTGGGCACCTACATGAGCCCGCTCATCAGCCAGCGCTACCCCGGCGTCGACCAGTTCAGCCAGTTCACCGGCGCGGAGATGATGGCGAAGAAATACGGCCTTGAAAAAGCCCGGCTCGATGCCTACGCCCTGCAAAGCCACCAGCGCGCCGCCGCCGCCGCCCGGGCCGGGCTGTTCGCCAACGAAATCGTGCCCGTCAAGGCGCGCATGAACGACGGCACCGAGCCCGGCGACCTGCACAGCGCCGACGAAGGCATCCGCTACGACGCCACGCTCGAAGGCATCGCCAGCGTCAAGCTGATTGCCGAGGGCGGGCGCTGCACCGCCGCCACCGCCAGCCAGATCTGCGACGGCGCCAGCGGCGTGATGGTGGTCAACGAGCGCGGCCTGAAAGCGCTGGGCGTGCAGCCGCTGGCGCGCATCCACCACATGAGCGTGCTGGGGCACGACCCGGTCATCATGCTCGAAGCCCCGCTGCCCGCCACCCAGCGCGCGCTGCACAAGGCGGGCATGAAGATCGGCGACATCGACCTCTACGAAGTCAACGAAGCCTTTGCCCCCGTTCCCCTCGCCTGGCTGCAGGCGCTGGACGCCGACCCCGAACGCCTGAACGTCAACGGCGGCGCCATCGCCCTGGGCCACCCGCTGGGCGGCTCGGGCACCAAGCTCATGACCACGCTGGTCAACGCGCTGCACCAGCGCGGCAAGCGCTACGGGCTGCAGACCATGTGCGAAGGCGGCGGCATGGCGAACGTGACGATCATCGAGCGGCTCTGAGCATGGAAGTCCTGCAAGAGCGCGACGGCCCGGTCGCCATCCTCAGCCTCAACATTCCGCAGCGGCTGAACCCGATCGCCGCCTCGCTCCAGCGGGAACTGCGCGCCGCGCTGGCGGAACTGCGCAACGACCGCACCGTGCGCGCCCTGGTACTCACCGGCGCGGGCCGGGCCTTCTGCGTGGGGGCGGACCTGGGCGGCATGGGCACGCCGGCCAGCGGCAGCCTGGGCGAGCACGTGGCCGGCGAACTGGAGGCGCTGTCCAACCGCATCATCGAAGACCTGCGCACCCTGCCCTTCCCGGTGGTCAACGCCATCAACGGGCCGGCCGCCGGTGCGGGCGTGGGGATAGCGCTGGCGGCGGACGTGGTGCTGGCGGCGCGCTCGGCCTACTTCTACCTGTCGTTCATGCCGCGCCTGGGCCTGGTGCCGGACCTGGGCACCACCTGGTTCCTGGAGCGCCTCGTGGGCCGCGCGCGGGCCATGGGCATGGCGCTGCTGGACGAACGCCTGCCCGCCGAACAGGCCGCGCAATGGGGGCTGGTGTGGGCCTGCGTGGAGGACGCCGACCTGCGCGCCAAGGCGCTGGAAACGGCGCACCGCCTGGCGCGCCTGCCCCAGCACGCCGTGACGGAAATGCGCGCCGCCTACGACAGCGCCGCCCAGCAGCCGCTGCTGGCGCAGATGCGCTACGAGGCCAGCCGCCAGCGCGAGCTGATCGACCGGCCCGAGTTCGCGGAAGGCGTGCAAGCCTTTCTGGAAAAGCGCGCGCCGGTGTTTCGTTAAAGCGTGCGCATCAGCGCTTCGAGCTTGATCGCGTCGGCAGCAAAGGCGCGGATGCCTTCAGCCAGCTTTTCCGTCGCCATGGCGTCTTCGTTGAGCGCGTAGCGGAAGCCCGCCTCGTCGTACTGCACGGCGGACAGATCCAGCTGGCGCGCGGCGTCGGCATCCAGCGCGCGGGCCAGGGGCGCGTCGGCAGCGGCCAATTGCGCCAGCAGCTCGGGCGCGATGGTGAGCAGATCGCAGCCCGCCAGCGCAATGATCTGCCCCACGTTGCGGAAGCTCGCGCCCATCACCTCGGTCTTCACGCCAAAGCGCTTGTAGTGGTTGTAAATGGCCTGTACTGAGCGCACGCCGGGGTCGTTGGCACCGGCCATCGCGGCCTCGTCCCAGTTCGCGCCCGCCTGCTTCTTGTACCAGTCGTAAATACGGCCCACGAAGGGCGAGATCAGCTGCACCTTGGCCTGCCCGCAGGCCACGGCCTGGCAGAAGCTGAACAGCAGCGTGAGGTTGGTGCGGATGCCCCGACTCTCCAGTTGGCGCGCCGCCTCGATGCCCTCCCAAGTCGATGCGATCTTGATGAGCACGCGGGCCGTGTCCAGCCCCTCGGCCTGGTACAGCTCGATGATGCGCTCGGCCCGCGCCACGGTGGCGGCGGTGTCGAAGGACAGGCGCGCATCGACCTCGGTGGAGACGCGGCCCGGGATGATGGAGAGGATCTCCGCGCCAAAGCGCACCAGCAGCCGGTCCATCACCTCGTCGAGTGGTTTGCCGCGCCAGCGCGCCACGGTCTCGGCCAGCAACGGCGCGTATTCGGGCTTTTGCACGGCCTTGAGGATCAGCGAGGGGTTGGTGGTCGCGTCCTGCGGGCGGAACTGGGCCAACTGGCGGAAGTCGCCCGTGTCGGCCACCACGGTGGTGAACTGCTTGAGTGCGTCGAGTTGGTGCATGGCAAATTCTCGGTGGATGTACCCCGAGTGTACGGCGGGTTACCAAGTTTCATGAAACTCGATTACATTCAAAGCACCCCCTCAAACACACTTTCACGGCCATGAGCTTTGATCTGGTTCTGTTCGGCGGCACGGGCGATTTGGCCTGGCGCAAGCTGCTTCCCGCACTGTTCCAGGCGCACCGCCACGGCACGCTGCCCGCCGAAGGCCGCATCATCGGCGTGGCGCGCGACGCGCTGGACGAGGCGCAGTACCGCGACCTCATCGCCAGCCGCCTGGCCCAGGTGGAGGGTGAAAAACGCCCCAGCGCCGAAGAATTCGCCCGCTTCGCGCAGCATCTGCACTACCTGCGCATGGACTTGTCGCAGGCCGATGACTACCAGCGGCTGGCCGACCTGCTGCAGCGGCGCGGCGCAGACACGGCCGTCATGTACCTGGCGACCGCGCCCGCGCTGTTCACCACGGTGTGCGAGCAACTGGGCGCGGCCGGCCTGGCCACGCCGCACACCCGCGTGGTGCTCGAAAAACCCCTGGGCCACGACCTCGCCTCCAACCGCGCCATCAACGCCGCCGTGCGCAGCGTGTTCGAGGAGCGGCAGATCTTCCGCATCGACCACTACCTGGGCAAGCCCAGCGTGCAGAACCTGCTGGCGCTGCGCTTCGGCAACGTGCTGTTCGAGCCCCTGTGGCGGCGCGAGACGGTGGCCAGCATCGAGATCACCATCGCCGAGCAACTGGGCGTGGAAAAGCGCGGCGCGTTCTACGACGGCACGGGCGCGCTGCGCGACATGGTGCAGAACCACGCGCTGCAGCTGCTGTGCGCGATCGGCATGGAGCCGCCCATCAACGCGCACGCCGACGCCATCCGCGACGAAAAGCTCAAGGTGCTGCGCGCCCTCAAGCCCTGGACGGCCGAGACGCTGGCGCGCGACGTGGTGCGCGGCCAGTACGCCGCGGGCCAGCTGGCGGGCCAGCCCGTGCCCGGCTACGTGCAGGAGCCGGGCGTTCCCGACGGCAGCACGACGGAAACCTTCGTCGCCCTGCGCACCGAGATCGCCAACTGGCGCTGGGCGGGCGTGCCCTTCTACATCCGCACCGGCAAACGCCTGGCCGCGCACGAGGGGCACATCGCCGTGAACTTCCACCAGGCGCCGCACGCCATCTACCGCACGCCCGTGGGCGCGGCCAACCGCCTGGTCATCCACCTGCAGCCGCGCGACGGCCTGGCGCTGCACCTGTTTGCCGCCGGGCAGAACCAGCGCGCCCCCGCGAGCGCCATGCAAACCCTGTCGCCCGTGCAGCTGGATCTGGACTTCGACCAGCGCTTCGGCCAGGAGCGCGTAGGCGCGTATGAGCGGCTGCTGCTCGACGTGATCGCGGGCCGCCTGAACCTGTTCGTGCGCAGCGACGAGCAGGAGGCCGCATGGCGCTGGGTGGAGCCCATCCACCACCACTGGCGCGAAGCCGACGCGCGCGGCGAAGGCCCGCGACCCTACGCGGCGGGCACCTGGGGGCCGAGCGCGGCCAGCGCATTGGTGGCCCGCAGCGGCCATAGCTGGATAGAAGAGACCTGATGCTCGACCGCATCACCGCGTCGCTCCCTTCGCTCGCGCCCGCCGAGCAGCGCGTGGCCAAGCTGGTGCTGCAAGACCCGCGCGCCTTTGCCCGGATGCCGGTGCGCGAACTGGCCGACCGCGCCCACGTGAGCAAGCCGACCGTGGTGCGCTTTTGCCGCAGCATGGGCTACGACGGGCTGGCCGACTTCAAGCTCAAGCTCGCGGGCAGCGTGAGCGAGGGCGTGCCCTACATCCACCGCAGCGTGGACGCCGACGACAAGACCGGCGACGTGCTGGTCAAAGTGGTGGACAACACCGTCGCCGCCTTCCTGCAATACCGCAACGCCGCCAGCACCGCCGCCATGCAGCGCGCCGCCGAGGCCATTGCCGCCACCTGGCGCACGGGCAAGCGCATCGAGTTCTACGGCGCGGGCAACTCCGGCATCGTCGCGCAGGACGCGCAGCACAAATTCTTCCGCCTGGGGCTGACCAGCATCGCCATCAGCGACGGCCACATGCAGGTGATGAGCGCCACCACGCTGGGAGCGGGCGACTGCGTGGTGCTCATCAGCAACTCGGGCCGCACGCGCGACCTGCTGGACGCGGTGGACATCGCCACCAAGAACGGCGCCACCGCCATCGCCGTGACCACCAGCGGCACGCCTCTGGCCAGCGCCTGCGCCATCCACCTCGCCGCCGACCACCCCGAGGGCTACGACCGCTACAGCCCCATGGTGTCGCGCCTGCTGCACCTGCTGGTCATCGACGTGCTGGCCACCTGCGTGGCGCTGCGCCTGGGGCCGGCCTTGCAGCCGCTGCTGCAGCAGATGAACGACAACCTGCACGCCAAGCGCTACGTTTGAACCCGGCGCAGCAGCAGCGACGCATTCACGCCGCCAAAGCCGAAGCCGTTGACCAGCGCGTACTCCATAGCCATCGGCCGTGCGCTACCCGCCACCAGGTCGATGCCCTCGGCCAACGGGTCGGGCTCCACCAGGTTGAGCGTGGCCGGTGCCACCTGGTCGCGCAGCGCCAGCACCGTGAAGATGGCCGCCACGGCCCCCGCCGCACCCAGCAGGTGGCCGGTGGCGGACTTGGTGGAGCTCACGGCCACGCCGCCGCTGGCACCGAAAAGACGGCGGATCGCGGCCAGCTCGCCCCTGTCGCCCACGGGCGTGGAGGTGGCGTGCGCGTTCAGGTACTGCACCTGGGCGGGCGCGATGCCCGCCATGGCCAGCGCCTGCGCCATGCTGCGGCGCGCGCCGTCGCCGTCCTCGGGGCCGGCGGTGATGTGGAAGGCGTCGGCCGAGGTGCCGTAGCCCGCCACCTCGGCCAGCGGCACGGCGCCGCGCGCGAGCGCGTGCTCCAGCGATTCGAGCACCAGCGCGCCCGCGCCCTCGCCCATCACGAAGCCGTCGCGGCTCGCGTCGAACGGGCGCGATGCCTCGTGCGGGCGGTCGTTGTATCCCGTGGATAGCGCCCTGGCCGCGGCGAAGCCGCCCAGGCTCACGCGGTCGATGGCGGCCTCGGTGCCGCCGCACAGGGCCACGTCGGCTTCGCCCGAGCGGATCAGCCGCAGCCCGTCGCCCACGGCCTGCACGCTGGCCGCGCAGGCGGTGACGGGCGCGCCCAGCGGCCCCTTGAGCCCGTGGCGGATCGAGACGTGCCCAGCGGCCAGGTTGACGAGGAAGGACGGCACGGTGAACGGCGAGAGCCGCTGCGTCCCCTTGTTGTCGGTGGTACGCACAGCCTGGGCGATGGCGCCGAAGCCGCCGATGCCCGAGGCGATGATGCAGGCCGTGCGCTCGCGCGCGCGCTCGTCCTCGGGCGGCCAGCCCGCCTGGGCCAGCGCCTGGGCCGCCGCGTCGAGCGCCAAGGGGATGAAGCGATCCATCTTGCGCAGCTCCTTCGCGGGCGCCACGGCGTCGATGCTCCAGCCGCCTTCAGGATCGCGCGCCGTATCGGGCACCAGGCCCGCCACCTGCGCGGGCACGTCGGGCGCCAGGCCTTCGGGCAGGCGCACGAGGCCCGATGCGCCCGCGCGCAGCCGCTGCCAGCACAGCTCCGTGCCCCGCCCGAGCGGCGAGACCAGCCCCATGCCGGTGATAACCACGCGGCGGCTGCCGCCTGTGTTGATGCCGATGTCCATCGCATACCCCTGCCGTTATGATGATGCCCGTCATCATAAATGCGTTTTGATGATGAACGCAATCAATGGAGCCGACCGATGAAAGTCTCCAAGGCACAGGCCGCGCAGAACCGGCAGGACATTCTGGAAGCCGCCTCGCGGCTGTACCGCGAGCACGGCCTCGCGGGCGTGGGCGTGGCGGAGGTCACGCGCGGCGCGGGGCTCACGCACGGGGGGCTGTACCGCCATTTCGAGTCGAAGGACGCGCTGGTGCGCGAGGCCTGCGCGCGCGCGTTCGACTGGTCGATCGGGCCGCTGGACGGCGAGGAGCATGGCGACGACTTCGCCGCCCGTGTACACGCCTACCTGTCGTCCCAACACCGCGACCACCCCGGCGAGGGCTGCCCCGCCGCCGCGCTGGCGGTGGACGTGGCGCGCGCGGGCGGCGATCTGTCGGCCGTGTTCGCCGAGGGGGCGGAGCGCAACATCACCCGCTTCGCGCGGGTGATCGGCGGGCTGAAGGAGGACGAGGAGCCCAGCGCCGCGCAGCGGGGCGAGGCCATCGCCACGCTCAGCGCCATGATCGGCGCGCTGGTGCTGGCGCGCGCCACGGCCGCCGCCGATCCGGCGCTGTCGGACGAGATTCTGGAGACGGTGCGCGCTTGGCTGACCACGCCAAAGCCCCGGTGACGAGGGTGTTGCGCTACGAAATAAGGAGCTTGCTGCGCTTGCTGTTTCCCAGTTTCAGGTACTTTTGCTTCAGAAAACAAGGCGTAGCAAGCGCTGGCAGCTCACTTTTTTGCATCAACGCCCGTAGGTGGCGGTGAAACTGGCCTTCGCCAACGTATTGGCGTTGACCATGAAACCCGTGAGCGCGGCGGGCGCGTCGTCGGGCACCTCGATGCGCTCCACCGACAGCGCGTGCACCGTGAAGACGTAGCGGTGCGGCTTGTCGCCGGGCGGCGGGCACATGCCGCCCCAGGCGTAGAGGCCGTAGTCGTTGCGGATGTGGCGCGCGGGCGCGGGCAGGTTGGCGCCGCCCTTGGCGCCCGCGTTGGCGGCCAGGCCCTGGGTGCCGGCGGGCAGGTCGATCACGTACCAGTGCCAGAAGCCCGAGCCCGTGGGCGCGTCGGGGTCGTAGCAGTGCACGGCGAAGCTCTTGGTGCCCGCGGGCGCTCCGCTCCATTGCAGCACGGGCGATTCGTTCTTGCCGCCGCAGCCGAAGCAGTCGGACTCGAAAACCTGGGCGATGGTGCTGCCGTCGGCGATGTCGGGGCTGGTGATGATGAAGGTCATGAAGGCTCCTTGGGGTAGAACGAAGCCCTCCAGTTTAGATGCGCCCTTCCTCGACCGCATGGCAGGCAATGCGAATGCCGGCAAGGGTCTGCAGCGCGGGCCGCTCGGTGCGGCAGCGCGCGTTGGCGTGCGGGCAGCGCGGGTGGAAGGCACAGCCGGGCGGCGGGTTGAGCGGGTTGGGCACCTCGCCCTGCACCGGCGTGCGCGCGCGGCCCGTGGCGTGCATTTGCGGGATGGCGTCGAGCAACATGCGCGTGTACGGGTGGCGCGGCGCGCCGAACAGTTCGGCCTTGCCGGCCAGTTCCACCAGGCGGCCCAGGTACATCACGCCGACCTGGTCGCTCACGTGGCGCACCACGGCGAGGTTGTGGCTGATGAACAGGTAGGTCAGGCCGCGCGCGCGCTGCAGGTCTTTCATGATGTTGAGCACCTGGGCCTGCACGCTCACGTCGAGCGCGCTGGTGGGCTCGTCGCAGACCAGGAACTCGGGCTCGGTGGCCAGCGCGCGGGCGATGGAGATGCGCTGGCGCTGCCCGCCCGAGAACTGGTGCGGGTACTTGGCCCCGTCTTGCGCCGACAGGCCGACGGATTGCAGCAGCTCGCCCACGCGCGCTTGCAGCGCGGCCTTGCCGGTGATCAGGCCGTGCTCGCGCAGCGGCTCGCCGACGATGTCTTCCACCAGCCAGCGCGGGTTCAGGCTGGCATACGGGTCCTGGAAGATCATCTGGATGCGGCGGCGCAGGGCACGGGCGTTGGGGCTCGCAAAAGCGGCGTGCGCGTCCTGCCCGTCGAAGGTGAAGCCGCCGCGCGTGGGCTCGTACAGGCCCACGAGCAGGCGCGCCACGGTGCTTTTGCCGCAGCCCGATTCGCCCACCAGGGCCAGCGTCTGGCCGCGCTCGATCTCGAAGCCCACGCCGTCCACCGCGTGCAGCAGGGTGCGTGGCTTGCGTTCCAGCACGCGGTTGAGCCAAGGGGCGGAGACGTCGAAGGTCTTGGCGAGGTCATGCGCCTGGACGAGGGGCTGGTTCATACCGCCTCCTCGGGCCACCAGCACGCGGCCTGCGTGGCGCCGGCGCTCATCAGGTCGGGCCGCTGCGTCTGGCAGCGCTGCTCGAAGCCGCGCGGGCAGCGCGGGTGAAAGGCGCAGCCGCTGGGCAGCGCCGTGAGGCGCGGCATGGCGCCGTCGATCTGGTAGAGCCGCTCGCGGTCTTGCGCCATGTCGGGGATGGAAGCCATCAGCCCCGCCGTGTAGGGATGCCGCGGGTGGTTGATGACTTCGTGCACCGGGCCGATCTCGGCGATGCGGCCCGCATACATCACGGCCACGCGGTCGCAGGTCTCGGCGATCACGCCCATGTCGTGGGTGATGAGCATCACCGCCGCGCCGCGCGAGCGGCAGATGTTCTTCAGCAGCTGGATGATCTGCGCCTGGATGGACACGTCCAGCGCCGTGGTCGGCTCGTCGGCCACGATGAGTTGCGGCTGTGCCGCCAGCGCCAGGGCGATCACCACGCGCTGGCGCATACCGCCCGAGAACTGGTGCGGATAGTGGTCTATGCGCTGTTCGGCGGCGGGGATGCCCGTGTCCTTGAGCAGTTGGATGGCGCGCTCGCGCGCCTCGGCGGGCTTTACGGGCAGGTGCGCCTGGATGGTTTCGACCAGTTGGCGGCCCACGGTGTACAGCGGGTTCAGCGAGGTCAGCGGGTCCTGGAAAATGGCCCCGATGCGCCGCCCGCGCACGTGGCGCATCTGCGCGGCGGGCAGGTGGTCGATGCGCTGGCCTTCGAGCCGGATCTGGCCCGAGGCGATGCGCCCCGGCGGCTCCAGCAGCCCGATGATGGACGCGCCCGTGAGCGACTTGCCCGCGCCCGATTCACCCACCACGCCCAGGATTTCGCCTGGGGCGATCGAGAAGGAAATATCGTCCAGCGCCCGCAGCGTGCCGCGGCGGCTGGGGAATTCGACGACGAGGTTCTGGACTTCGAGCAAAGACATGGGCAGTTACCGCAGCCGTGGGTTCAGCGCATCGCGCAGCCAGTCGCCCAGCAGGTTCACCGACAGCGCGATGAGCACCAGCATCACGCCCGGGAACACAGTGATCCACCATTCGCCCGAGAACAGATAGTCGTTGCCCACGCGGATCAGCGTGCCCAGCGACGGCGCGGTGGGCGGCGCGCCCACGCCCAGAAAGGACAGCGTGGCCTCGGTGATGATGGCCGTGGCGACCTGGATGGTGGCCAGCACCAGCACCGGCCCCAGCACGTTGGGCAACACGTGGCGGCGCATGATGCGCAGCGGCGGCACGCCGGTGACGCGCGCGGCCTGCACGTATTCCTTGTTGCGCTCCACCAGCGTGCTGCCGCGCACCGTGCGCGCGTACTGCACCCAGCCCGTGAGCGCGATGGACAGGATGAGCACGCCGAACGCCAGCGACTCGGGCGCCTGCGGAAACACGGCACGGCCCACGCCCGCGATCAACAGCGCGATCAGGATGGCGGGGAAGGACAGCATCACGTCGCACAGGCGCATCAGCACCGCGTCCACCCACCCGCCGCGAAAGCCCGCGACCAAACCCAGCGCCACGCCCGCCACCACCGAGAGCAGCACCGACGCCAGCCCCACGACCAGCGAGACACGCGCGCCGTAGATCAGCGCCGAGAGGATGTCGCGCCCCTGGTCATCCGTGCCCAGCAGATACTTGCTGCTGCCCTCGGGCGCCCACGCGGGCGGCAGGCGCGCGTCGCTCAATTCCAGCGTGGAGAGGTCAAACGGGTTGTGCGGCGCGACCCAGCCCGCGAACAGCGCGCAGAACACGCACACCGCCGCGATGGCCGCCGCCAGCATCGCCACGGGCGAGGTGCGGAAGCTGTAGGCCACGTCGCCGTCCCACCAGCGTGCCAAGGTCTGTTTCATCGTTTTGCTCTTTTATTCATAGCTGCCAGCGCTTACCCCATAAGCGCCAGAGGCCGATTTCATCCAAAACTCACGCCGCCGCGGCCAAGGGCATGGCCTGCTCCACCAGCCCCGCGTGCAGCGCCGCGCCCAGGGGCAGCACCTCGTCGTTGAAGTCGTAGCGGCTGCTGTGCAGGGCCGCCGTGCTGCCGCCGCCATTGCTCTGGCCCAGCCGCAGGTAGGCGCCGGGCTTGCTTTGCAGCATGAAGGAAAAATCCTCCGCGCCCATGCTCGGCTCCAGGTCGCGCACCAGGTTTTCCGCGCCCACCAGGGACTCGGCCACGTCGCCCGCGAAGCGCGCCTCGCTCTCGGTGTTCAGGGTGGCGGGGTACATGCGCTCGTAGCGCACGGTGGCCGTCGTGCCCAGGCCCAGGGCCACGGCGCTGCACAGTTCCTTCAGGCGGGCCTCCACCATGTCCTGCACGGTGGGGCTGAAGGTGCGCACCGTACCCACCAGCGTGGCCGAGCCGGGCAGCACGCTGAACGCGCCCAGGTCGCCCGCCTGCATGGCGCACAGGCTGATCACGGCGCTGTCCAGCGCGCGCACGTTGCGCGCCACGATGCTCTGCACCGCCGTGATGATGTGGGCGGAGGCCAGCACCACGTCCGTCGTCTGGTACGGGTGCGCGCCGTGACCGCCGCGGCCCGTGATCTCGATGGTGATGCGGTCGGCCGCTGCCATCATCGCGCCGCTGTTCAGGCCCACCGTGCCCGCGCGCATCGCGGGCCAGTTGTGCATGGCGTAGACCGACTGCACCGGAAAGCGCTCGAACAGCCCGTCCTCGATCATCACCTTCGCGCCCGCGTAGCCCTCCTCGCCGGGCTGGAAGATCAGCACCGCCGTGCCGTCGAAGCGGCGCGTGGCCGCGAGGTAGCGCGCCGCGCCCACCAGCATGGCCGTGTGCCCGTCGTGGCCGCAGCCGTGCATCAGGCCCTGGGTGGCGGACTTCCAGGCGAAGTCGTTGTGCTCGGCCATGGGCAGCGCGTCCATGTCGGCGCGCAGGCCGATCATCTGCCCGCTCGACCGCCCGCGCCCGCGCACCACGGCCACCACGCCGGTGCGGCCGATGCCTTCATGGACTTCGTCCACGCCCGCCGCGCGCAGCGCCTCGGCCACGCGCGCGGCGGTGTACTTTTCCTCGAAGCCCAGTTCCGGGTGCGCGTGCAGGTCGCGGCGGAAGGCCGTGAGTTCGGGGTGGAACTGGGCGATGTGCGCGAACGCGCGGCCGCCGATCTTGAGCTTCATCATCAATGTCCCCCCGCCTTGCCCACGCGCAGGCGCGGGTCGACGGCGAAATACAGCAAATCCACCACCAGATTGATGACCACGAAGATCAGCGCAATCAGGCACAAATAAGCGGCCATCACCGGAATGTCGGCGAACGTCACGGCCTGGATGAAGAGCAGGCCCATGCCCGGCCACTGGAACACGGTCTCGGTGATGATGGCGAACGCGATCAGCCCGCCCAGTTGCAGGCCGGTGATGGTGAGCACCGGCACCAGCGTGTTCTTGAGCGCATGGCCGAAGTAAATGGCGCGGTCGGACAGGCCCCGCGCGCGGGCGAACTTGATGTAGTCGGTGCGCAGCACTTCGAGCATCTCGGCCCGCACCAGCCGCATGATGAGCGTGAGCTGGAAGATCGCCAGCGTCACCGCCGGCAGCACGATGTGGTGCCAGCCCTTGGCCGTGAGCAGGCCCGTGCTCCACCAGCCGATCTGCACCACGTCGCCGCGCCCGAAGCTCGGAAACCAGCCCAGCGTGACCGAGAATACCAGGATCAGCAAGATGCCGATCAGGAAGGTGGGCAGCGACACGCCGAGCAGCGACAGCGTCATGAACACCTGGCTCATGAACGTGCCGCGCTTGAGCGCCGCGTACACGCCCATCGGCACGCCCACCACCAGCGCCAGCACCGCCGCCACCAGCGCCAGTTCCAGCGTGGCCGGAAAGCGCTGCGCGATCAGCCGCGACACCGGCTGCGCCTGGCGCAGGCTGAGGCCGAACTCGCCCTGCGCCGCATTCAGCAGAAAGCGCCAGAACTGCACCACGAACGATTGATCCAGCCCCAGCGCGGCGCGCAGCGCCTGGATCTGCTCGGGCTTGGCGTCCTGCCCCAGCACGATGACCACCGGGTCGCCCACGAACTGGAACAGCATGAACGCGATGAAGGCCACCGCGACCATCACGATCACGGCCTGTATCAGTCGGCGCAGGATGAAGGCAAGCATTGGGCATGATGCTATCAGCCAGTCCTGCCCACGCAGCAAGTCTGAGAGCGTGTTTGCGCTAGAGCGTGTTCAAGGTCTTACACCCGCCCCGCCAGATGCAGGCTGGCGCGCAGCATTTCATTGATGCGCGTTTGCCAGCCATCGCCCGTGGCGCGCAGTGCAGCAAGCACGTCGGCATCCAGGCGCAGTTTCACCGGCTCCTTGGTGGCAGCGGCTTTGGGCCGGCCACGGGGCTTGAGCATGGCGCCTTCGTACTGGTCTGCCGTCTGAAAGAACGCCTCGGTCAGTGCGGGCGCGTCGTCCGGGTCAGTCCAGGTAGCGGGCGTAGAAGATTTTTTCGCGCTCATTGGCTTTTCTCATGCTGATGATGCGGCGCGCCTCGCCGCGCGGTGTCCAGACCAGCACCACCAGGCGGGCATCCAGCAGGCCCACGGTAATAAAGCGGTCTTCGGCATAGTCTTGCCGCCTGTCCTGCCCCGTGAAGTGTCGGCCTGCGAACACCTCGCCAGCACGGGCGAAGTCCAGGCCGCGCTCGGCCAAGGTCTTGTCTCGCTTGGTGCTGTCGAACTCGATTCTCATTGATTTAATGTACACCCAATAAATCAGAGTTGCAACTGGAGAAGAACCGCATCGGGCCAATGGAAGCCAGGAGTGCATGCATGGTGGGCGCACACGAAAAAAAACCGCCAACCCGAAGGTTGGCGGCTGATGCTTTGGGCTGGAGCTGGCTTGCGCCAGCATCAGCTTAGAAAGCGTGGGTCAGGCCGATTTGCAGGCCTTGCTGGGCGCCGTTGTCCTTCACGCCGACAGCGTTGCTCAGGCTGAACGTGGAGCCGTCGTTCTTGTTCTTCAGGTAGGCGTAGGTGCCGTACACGGAAGTACGCTTGGACAGGCTGTACACATAGCCCAGGGAGAGCTGGTCAGCCTTGGCCGAAATGCCGCCGCCGAAATCGTTCTGGTAGCGGTTGTAGGCAACCTTCACCAGGCCGGGGCCGACGGGAGCGGTTGCGGCCAGCATGTAGCCCTTCAGCTTGTTGTCGATGCCAGCGCCGTATTCATCCTTGGCGGTGGATTGGCGATAGCTGGCGAGCAGCTTGGCCACGCCCAGGTCATACGAACCACCCACGCTCACGGCGTTGATGTTGCCGTTGGGGTTGGCGCCCACGCCCTTGTTCAGGCGCTCCAGGCCCAGGCCCAGGCTCAGGGGGCCGTTGTCGTACGTTGCCGCGCCGCCGATGTAACGGCTGCTGCTGTTGTTGCCAGCGACTTCGCCGAAGCCGTAGTTCGCGGCGATCTTGAAGCCGGCGAAGTTGGGCGACACATAGGTCACAGCGTTGCTGACGCGCTGGTTGGTCGTGAGCTGGCTGGTGCCTGCAACGCCGCCATCAGCCCACAGGCGGGAATAACCCAGGCCCACTTGGTTGAACACGTCGTAGCGCGACAGAGCAACGTAGGCAGCGGTCATTTCGCGGCCCAGGCGGATTTCACCGAAGTTGCCGGACAGGCCCACGGTGGATTGACGACGGAAGGAGAAGCCGTCGCCAGCCTTGGCGCCAGCGTAGCTGGTAGCGCCGTCGCCAGTGTCAGCATTGAAGCCGCCTTCCAGGACGAAACCGGCCTTCAGGCCGCCACCCAGGTCTTCCACGCCGCGGAAGCCCAGACGGCTGGTGTATTGGCCGCCGGAAGCCAGACCGGTCCAGTTCGACGCGCCGTTGACGTAGGTCACGCCGGCGTCAACGATACCGTACAGGGTCACGGAAGACTGGGCCATTGCAGCACCGGAAGCAGCCAGCACGGCCAGGGCAAGCAGGGATTTTTTCATTGCGAGTTACTCCAAGGTTTAACAGAGGGCGCCGGGCGGAGGTGGTGGGGCTGTAGCCTGTTCTTGTCCGCCGTTCCGGGCCAACCTCCTGGTAGGGAAGCTGGGTGTATTGCACCAGACTCGCCCGGTTGGCGCAAAGAAAATCCCGCACAATCCGGCCTCGGGGCCTCTTTTCGTTGCCATGCAGCAACACTACGAGCCCGCATGGACACCAGAGGGTTTTCACCAAGGTCTGTTTTTCCCCTTCTTTTCCGACGATGGATCGCTTTTTGACCACGGCCGACGCGGCCCTGCGCACCCTGTTCGCCCGGCCCCGCGCCACGGCGCCCTCGCCCGCCCGCGCGCACGGCGAGGGCGATTTGTCGGAGGACGAGCGCCGCCTGTCCGGCGCGCTGATGCGCGTGAACCACGTGGGCGAGGTGTGCGCGCAGGCGCTGTACCTGGCCCAGGCCGCCGTCACGCGCGACGCAGGGCTGCGCGACCATCTGCTGGAGGCGGCGCGCGAGGAAACCGACCACCTGGCCTGGACGCGCGAGCGCCTGGATGCGCTGGGCAGCCGCGCCAGCCTGCTGAACCCGCTGTGGTTCGCGGGCGCCTTTGCGATTGGCTTGGCCGCCGCCAAGGTGAGCGACCGCGTGAGCCTGGGTTTCGTGGTGGAGACGGAGCGCCAGGTGTCCGAGCACCTGTGGGGCCACCTGGGCCGCCTGCCGGAGGCCGATGCGCCGTCGCGCGCCGTGGTGGCGCGGATGCAGGCCGATGAGGAGCGCCACGCGCAGGACGCGCTGGATGCCGGCGCCGCGCCGCTGCCGCCCGCCGCCCAGGCGCTGATGCGCGCCGCCGCCAAGGTGATGACGACGACGGCGCATTACGTCTGAATCAGGCTTCGACGATCTCGAACCCCGTCGTGATCTCGGCGGTCTTGCCCAGCATGATGCTGGCCGAGCAGTATTTGTCGTGGCTCATGGCGATGGCGCGCTCCACGGCGGTGGGCGGGATGCCTTTGCCGGTGACGGTGAACTGCATGTGGATCTTGGTGAAGACCTTGGGGTCGGTATCGGCCCGTTCGGACGTGAGCTTGACGCTGCAGCCGCGCACGTCGTGCCGCCCGCGCTTGAGGATGAGCACCACGTCGTAGGCGGTGCAGCCGCCGGTGCCCGCGAGCACGGTTTCCATGGGCCGGGGGGCGAGGTTCTGGCCGCCGTTCTCGGGCTTGGCGGCGTCGGGCGCGCCATCCATGGCCAGGACGTGGCCGCTGCCGGTTTCGGCGATGAAGCCCATGCCCGAGCGCGTGCCGCTTGCGCCCGTCCAGCTGACTGTGCATTCCATATCTGTGTGCTTTAGAGGTGGGAAAGCCCTTATTGCACCAGAAATTTTTTGTCTGCTGCAACGCAACATGAATTGCGCTACAATCACGGCCATGCGCAACAGCTTGCGCACCGATTGTCTCCTCCACCTCCTCTAATGGTGGATTCAGCCCCGAGCTTCACGGCTTGGGGCTTTTTTTTGCCCACAATGCCGGTCCTATGGCTACCACCCACCTCACCCCCGCCGATTACCTGAAAAAAATCCTCAACGCCCGCGTGTACGACGTGGCCGTGGAGTCCGACCTGCAGCCGGCCAAGGCGCTGAGCGCGCGCCTGGGCAACCAGGTGCTGCTCAAGCGCGAGGACCAGCAGCCGGTGTTCAGCTTCAAGCTGCGCGGCGCGTACAACAAGATGGCGCACCTGACGCCGGAGCAGTTGCACCAGGGGGTGATCTGCGCCTCGGCGGGCAACCATGCGCAGGGCGTGGCGCTGGGCGCGCGCAGGCTCCAGGCGCGCGCAGTGATCGTCATGCCCACGACCACGCCGCAGGTGAAGGTGGACGCGGTGCGCGGCCTGGGCGGCGAGGTGGTGCTGGCGGGCGAGAGCTATTCCGACGCCTACCAGCACGCGCTGAAGCTGGAGGCGGAGCAGGGCCTGACCTTCGTGCACCCCTTCGACGACCCCGACGTGATCGCGGGCCAGGGCACGATCGCGATGGAGCTGCTGCGCCAGCACCAGGGGCCGCTGGATGCGGTGTTCGTGGCGATCGGCGGCGGCGGGCTGATCAGCGGCGTGGCGAACTACATCAAGGCCGTGCGGCCCGAGGTGAAGGTGATCGGCGTGCACACGGTGGATTCGGACGCCATGCTGCAGTCGGTGCGCGCGGGCGAGCGCGTTCAACTGCCCGACGTGGGCCTGTTCGCCGACGGCACGGCGGTGAAGCTGGTGGGCGAGGAGACGTTCCGCGTCGCCCGGCACCTGGTGGACGACTATGTGGTGGTGGACACCGATGCAGTGTGCGCCGCCATCAAGGACGTCTTCATCGACACGCGCAGCATCGTGGAGCCCTCGGGCGCGCTGGCGGTGGCCGCCGTGAAGCAGTACGTGGCCCAGCACAAGACGCAGGGTGAGACCTATGCCGCCATTCTGTGCGGCGCGAACATGAATTTCGACCGGCTGCGCTTCGTGGCCGAGCGCGCCCAGGTGGGCGAGGAGCGCGAGGCGCTGTTCGCCATCACGGTGCCCGAGGAGCGCGGCAGCTTCCGCCGCCTGTGCGAGACCATCGGCCGCCTGCCAGGCGGGCCGCGCAATGTGACGGAGTTCATCTACCGCATCAGCGACGCGGAGCAGGCGCATGTGTTCGTGGGGCTGACCACGCAGGGCCGGGGCGAATCGGCCCGGCTGGCCGCCAGCCTGCAGGGCGAGGGTTTCGAGACGCTGGACCTGACGCACGACGACCTGGCGCAGGAGCACCTGCGGCACCTGGTAGGCGGGCGCTCGCCGCTGGCGCAGGACGAGCGGCTGCTGCGCTTCGTCTTCCCCGAGCGGCCCGGCGCGCTGCTGAAGTTTTTGAGCCTGATGCAGCCGAGCTGGAACATCAGCCTGTTCCACTACCGCAACCAGGGCGCGGACTACGGGCGCATCCTCGTGGGCATCCAGGTGCCGGCGGAGGACGACGCGGCGTTCAACGCCTTTTTGCAGCGCCTGGGCTACCCCTACGTGGACGAGACGCAGAACCCCGCGTACCGCCTGTTCCTGCGCTGACCCCTGTTCATGCGGCATTTCCTGCTGGCCATCCAGTTCTTCACGCGCATCCCCATCACGGGGCGGCTCGCGGACTGGGTGGGCTACAGCCCGGCGATGCTGCGCGCGTCTGCGGCGCATTTCACGGGCGTGGGCTGCGTCGTGGCGGCCGTGGCGGCGGGCGTGTATGCGGCGCTGGCGGCAGCGCTCGCGCCCAGCCCCTGGGCCTGCGCCGTGGCGGCGGTGGGCTCGACCATTGCCACCGTGCTGCTCACGGGCGGCTTCCATGAAGACGGCCTGGCCGACACGGCGGACGGCCTGGGCGGCAGCGCGGACCGCGAACGCGCGCTGGACATCATGAAGGACTCGCGCCTGGGCGCCTACGGGGCCATGGCGATCACGCTCGCGCTGCTGGCCAAATGCGCGCTGCTGGCGCTGCTGGGGGCGCACTCGCTCTCTGCGGCGCTGGCCGGCATCGCCGGGGCGCACGTGCTGTCGCGGCTGTGGCCCTTGCTCATCATGCGCAGCCTGCCGCACGTGGGCGATACGGCGCGCTCCAAAAGCAAGCCGCTGGCCGACCAGATCAGCGGCCCGGCGCTGGGCGTGGCCGTTTCATGGTGTTTTGTGCCGCTAGCCCTTGTCTATCAAGCGCAAGCAGCTTCTTTTCTGATAGCAGGCGCTGCCGCCAGCGCCCTGGTGGCGGCCTGGCTGCGCGGCGTGTTCGCGCGGCGGCTCGGCGGCTTCACGGGCGACTGCCTGGGCGCGGCGCAGCAGGCGGGCGAGATCGCCTTCTACCTGGGCGCGGCGCTGACGCTATGACGCAACTCTGGCTGGTACGCCATGCCCTGCCGCTGGTGGCCGCGGGCGTCTGCTATGGCCGGCTGGACGTGCGCGCCGACCCGGCCCACACCGCCAGCGCCGCCGCGCAACTGGCCCACGCTTTGCCGCAGGGCCTGCGCGTGCGCTGCTCCACGCTACAAAGATGTGAGCTGCTGGCGCTTGACCTGCTTGGGCTGCGGCCCGATTTGACCTTGAAAATGGACGCCCGCCTGGTGGAATGCGGCTTTGGCGCCTGGGAAGGCCAGCGCTGGGATGCCCTGCCCCGCGACGAGCTGGACGCCTGGGCGCAGCACTTTGCCCACTACCGCCCCGGCCACGGCGAAAGCCTGTCCGCCATGCTGCGGCGCGTGCAGCAGGCGCTGAACGAGGTGGCACAGGACGAGGCCTGGATCACCCACGCGGGCGTGGCGCGCTGCGTGCAGTGGCTGGCCACCCAGCCGCCGGGCGTGCTGCCCGCCACGGCCATGCAGTGGGACGCGCCCGCGCCCGCCTTTGGCGCCTGGATTACCGTTCAGATGTGATGGGCGCGGCAGGTACGACAGACGTGACGGCGGCGTCCGCCGTCGCCAGCGGCGGCATGTCGAGCTTGAGCGTGCCGGGGCCGTCCGCCGACGCGCCCAGCCGCGCCCCGCGCGCATCCAGGTGCTGCAGCACCAGCCCCGGCTCGATCTGCGCGCCCACGCGGTAGGGCCGGGCGGGTTTGCCGTCCACCGCGATCAGCGCCGCGCCCGCGCCGCTGCTCTGGCCCGCCAGCACCCCCACCAGCACGAAGCGCGTGGCCGGCGCCGCCGCCACGGGCGCGCCGCCCGCGCCCAGCAGGCGGGCGATGGCCTGCGCGTCCGGCGCGGCGGCGGGCGCCGCGGCGGCAGGGGCCGCCGGGCCGGGCCGGGCCGACAGCCGCAGCCCCCAATACACCACGCTGGCCCCCGCCAGCGCCCACAGCACCAGAGTGGCAAGGCGCAAACCCCAGGGGGAAGAGGGACGCAGAGCGGTAGACATGGCGCGATTATCATCCACCGTTCCGCCCTTAATTTCTCCTCATTCCCGTGCGAGACTGCGCGCCGTGACAACCGCAAAACACCCCCGTCCCACCCTGCGCGCCCGTTGGGCCGCGGGCTTCACCCTGATCGAACTGATGGTGGTGCTCGTCATCATCGGCGTGCTGGCCGCGCTCATCGTGCCCAACGTGCTCGACCGCGCCGACGACGCGCGCACCACGGCGGCGCGCACCGACGTGACCAACCTCATGCAGGCGCTCAAGCTCTACCGGCTCGACAACCAGCGCTACCCCACCGCCGAGCAGGGCCTGCAGGCGCTGGTTGTCAAGCCGACCAGCGGCCCGATTCCCGGCAACTGGAAGCCCTACCTCGAAAAACTGCCCAACGACCCCTGGGGCCGCCCGTACCAGTACCTGAACCCCGGCATCAAGGGCGAGGTGGACGTGATGAGCTTCGGCGCGGACGGGCAATCGGGCGGCGAAGGGAAAGATGCCGACATCGGCAGCTGGCAATAGCAAACGCTCGGGCGGCTTCACGCTGCTGGAGCTGCTGGTCGTCATCGCCATCATCGCCATCGGCACGGCGGGCGCGGCGCTGGCCCTGCGCGACCCGGGGCAGACGCAGCTGGAGCGCGAGGGCGAGCGCCTGGCCGCGCTGCTCGAATCGGCCCGCGCCCAGTCGCGCACCAGCGGCAACCCGGTGTATTGGCGCGCGCTGCCGCAGGGCTTCCGGTTCGACGGCCTGCCCGGCAGCGGCCCGGGCGCCTGGCTGGACGCACACACGCAGGTGCTGCGCGGCACCGACCTCGTGCTGGGGCCGGAGCCGCTGATTCCGCCGCAGCAGGTCATCATCGCCAACACCCAGACCCCGGGCCGCGCGCTGCGCGTGGGCACGGATGGGCTGCACCCTTTTTCCGTGGAATCGGCCCCATGAACCGGGGCTTCACCCTCATCGAGGTGATGGTGGCGCTGGCCATCGTCGCCATCGCGCTGCTGGCGGGCGCGCAGGCCACGAACGCGCTCACGCGCAACGCCACGCGGCAGTCCGACATGCTGCTGGCGCAGGTCTGCGCCGAAAACGAACTCATCCGCCTGCGCCTGGCGCGCCAGATGCCGCCGGTGGGCGACAGCACGCAGCCCTGCGACCAGATGGGTCAGCGCTTCGAGGTGCAGACCAGCGTGCGCCCCACGCCCAACCCGCTGTTCCGCCGCGTGGACGCGCAGGTGTTCACCGGCGGCTACCCGGTGCTGCGCGTGACCACCATCCAGGGGAACGTGCAGTGAAGCGCAGCCACGGCTTCACCCTGATCGAGCTGATGGTCGCCATCGGCGTGATGGCGCTGATCGCCCTGCTGAGCTGGCGCGGTCTGGACGGCATGGCGCGCTCGCAGGAGGCCACCCGCGCCCGCGCCAATGCGCAAATGGCGCTGCAGACCGCGCTGGCGCAGTGGGGCACCGACCTGGACGCGGTGATGACCCTGCCGAACACCACCCCCATCGACTGGGACGGGCAGGTGCTGCGCATCACCCGCGCCAACAGCGCCCGGCCCGACCCCGGCGCGCTGGTGGTGGCGTGGACGCGGCGCGGCGCCGGCGGAGTCCAGCAATGGCTGCGCTGGCAGTCGCCCCCGCTGCGCAGCCGCGCCGAGTGGAGCCAAGCCTGGGAAATGGCCGCCCAGTGGGCGCGCAACCCCGGCGAGGCCGAGCGGCGCGGCGAGGTGGCGCTGCTGCCGCTGGCCGACTGGCGGCTCTACTACTACCGCGGCGGGACGTGGAGCAACCCGCAGTCCAGCAGTACGACCAATACCGCCACGGGAGCAGTCACCGTGGCCGTGCCCGA
Source organism: Acidovorax sp. (assembly GCA_047601665.1). GTDB lineage: Bacteria > Pseudomonadota > Gammaproteobacteria > Burkholderiales > Burkholderiaceae_C > JASGIT01. The sequence continues at coordinate 2,311,508 of JASGIT010000001.1, read as the reverse complement.
CGGCATCCGCCTGGAGCTGGCGCTGCCCGGCGGCAACATCACGCGCGACTGGTTCAACGCCGTGGCGGGGAGCAATCCGCAATGAGCCGGCTGAAACAATCCGGCGCGGCCCTGCTCGCGGCCATGCTCACCGTCACCCTGGTGGCCACCTTCGCGGCGGCCGCCCTGTGGCAGCAGTGGCGCGCCGTGGAGGTGGAAGCCGCCGAGCGCACGCGCGTGCAAGCCGCGTGGATCCTGCTGGGCGCGCTGGACTGGTCGCGCCTCATCCTGCGCGAAGACGCGCGCGGCAGCACGGCGGACTACCTGGCCGAGCCCTGGGCCGTGCCGCTGCAAGAGGCGCGCCTGTCCACCTTCCTGGCGGCCCAGAACAACGCGCAGGGCAGCGCGCTCGACGGCGATCTGGCCCAGGCCGCGCAAGACGCTTTCCTCTCCGGCCAGATCACCGACATGCAGTCGCGCTTGAACCTGCGCAACCTCCTCTCCAACGACAGCACCGTGGCGCGCAGCGCCCAGAGCCAGTTCACGCGCCTGTTCGAGCGGCTGAACCTGCCGCAGCAAGACCTGTCGCTGCTGGAAGACGGCCTCACGCGCGCCAACAGCGCCAGCAGCGCCAGCGACACCGCCCCGCTCATGCCGCAGACCGTGCAGCAGCTCACCTGGCTGGGCCTGGCGCCCGCCACCGTGGCGCGGCTGGAGCCCTACGTCGCCATGCTGCCCATGGCCACGCCCGTCAACCTGAACACGGCGGGGGTGGACGTGCTCGTCGCCGCCATCAGCGAGCTGGACCAGGCCAGCGCCCAGCGCATCGTGCAGGCGCGCGCGGCGCGCTACTTCCGCTCGCTGGGCGACGTGATCAACCTGCTGGGCCGGGGCGACGACCTGGGCGGCGCCAGCGCCGTCAGCATCAACAGCAGCTACTTCGAAGTGCGCGGCCGCCTGCGCCTGGGCGCGTCCGTGGTGGAAGAACGCACCCTGGTGCAGCGCAACAGCAACCTGCCCATCGTGCTGTGGCGCCAGCGCAGCGCATTGCCGCCCGCCGTCGCGCCGGTTACAGCCGTTGAATAGAATGCCGCGGCCCCTATGAGCACACTCCTCCTGCACCTGCCCCCCGCCCCGGACGGCGACTACGGCTACACCCTCACCGCCGACGGCCACAGCGCACAGCGCCACGGCCAGTGCGCGCCCGCCTTGCTGCCCGACCCCGGGCGCGCGGGCGAAACGGTGGCCGTGGTGCCGGTGCGCGCCCTGTCATGGCAGCGCATCGCCCTGCCGCAGGGCCTGCCGCTGAACAACGCCCAGCGCCTGCGCGCCGTGCTCGAAGGGCTGCTGGAAGACCGCCTGCTGGACGAGCCCGCGCAGCTGCACTTCGCGCTGCAACCCGGCGCGAAAGCCGGCGAAGCCGCCTGGGTGGCCGTGTGCGACCGGGCCTGGCTGCGCGCCCATGTGCAGGCGCTGGACGCCGCGGGCCGCCCGGTGGCGCGCATAGTGCCCGAATTCGCACCGGGCGCTCTGGGCGAAGACGCGGCGCAATACCACGCCCTCGGCACGCCCGAGGAAGCCCACATCCTCGCCACCGCCCAGGGCGCGGACCAGGGCCTGACCCTGCTGCCCCTGGCCGCCGCCCCCCTGCTGCTGCCGCAGGACCCTGATGCAGCCCCCGTGCAGGCCGAGCCCGCCGTGGCCGCGCTGGCCGAGCGGCTGTTGGGCCGCCCCGTACAGATCGCCACCGCCAGCGACCGCGCCCTGCGCGCCGCGCGTGGCGATTGGGATTTGGCGCAGTTCGATCTGGCGGGCCACAGCGGCGGCACGCGCGCGCTGCGCAAGGCGCTGGGCGGCTTCAACACCTTCTTGCGCGCCCCGCAGTGGCGCGCGGCGCGCTGGGGCGCGGCACTGCTGGCGGTGGCGCACCTGACGGGTCTGAACGCCTGGGCGTGGCAGGAACGCCAGTCGCTCAAGGCCCAGCAAACGGGCATCCAGAGCGCGCTCACGCAGACCTTTCCGCAGATCAAGGTGGTGGTGGACGCACCCGTGCAGATGGAGCGCGAAGTGGCCCGCCTGCGCCAGGCCACGGGCAGCGTGTCGCCCCGCGACCTGGAGCCGCTGATGGCCGCCGCGGGCCAGGCCCTGCCCCCCGGCGCACAGCCCACGGGCCTCGAATACGCCAACGGCGAGTTGCGGCTGCGCGGCGTCGCCCTCCCGCCCGACGCCGCCACGCCGCTGCGCGAGCGCCTGGGCGCGGCGGGCTACCGCGCCCAAGTGGCCGACAACGACATCACCCTGCGCACGGGGGCCACGCCATGAACCGCCCGCTGAACACATCCGCCCTGCAAGCCCGCTGGAAGGCCCTGGCCCCGCGTGAGCAGAACCTGGTGCTGGCCGCCGGCGCCGTGGTGCTCCTGGCCGTGCTGTGGTGGCTGCTGCTGGCCCCGGCGCTGCGCACCCTGCGCGAAGCCCCCGCGCAGCACGCCCGGCTGGACGCCGAGTTGCAGCACATGCAGGCGCTGCGCGCCGAGGCGCTGCAGCTGCAGGCCCTGCCCCCCGCCAAGGCGCAGGACGCGCGCCAGAGCCTGCAAAAAGCGCTAACGCAGCACCTGGGCGCGGCGGGCCGCCTCCAGTTCGCCGCCGACCGCGCCACCGTCACCCTCAAGGGCGCGGACGCCGCCGCGCTGGCCCTGTGGCTGGCGCAGGCGCGCAGCAACGCCCGCGCGACGGTGCTGGACGCCAAGCTCACCCGCACGCCCAACAGCGCCAAAGACTCCACCACCGCACGCTGGGACGGCAGCCTGACCCTGGCGCTGCCGCAAGACCAGAACCCGTCGTGAACCGCCGTTCCACACCGTCCCGCCGCTTCCAGCCCCGCGCCCCGCGCTCGCCCCGCCTGTGGGCGCTGGCCGGGCTGCTGCTGGGCGTGCTGCCCGCGCTGGCGGTGTTCGCCCCGGCGCAGTGGCTGGCGAGCGGCCTGGCCCGCGCCAGCGGCGGCCAGGTGCGGCTGGCCGAGGCGCGCGGCACGGTGTGGACGGGCTCGGCGCAACTGGTGCTGACGGGCGGCGCGGACAGCCAGGACAGCCTGGCCCTGCCGGGCCGCGTGCAATGGCAGCTGCGCCCCGGCCTCACCGGCCTGCGCGCCAGCCTGCGGTCCGACTGCTGCGCGCGCCAGCCCGTCACCCTCGCCGTGGCGCCGCGCTGGGGCGGCGCGCACGTGGCGGTCGCCAATGCGCAAAGCCAGTGGCCCGCCAGCGTGCTGACCGGCCTGGGCACGCCCTGGAACACCTTGCAGCCGCAGGGCCAGCTGAACATTTCCACCGACGCGCTGGTGCTCGACTGGGCCGCCGGCCGCCTGCAACTGAGCGGCGGCGTGCGGCTGGACGCGCTGGCGATGTCCTCGCGCCTGTCCACCCTGCGGCCCATGGGCAGCTACCGGCTGCAACTGGCGGGCGGCACCACCGCCACGCCCTCCCCCACGCTCACGCTGAGCACGCTCGATGGCGCCCTGCTGCTCAGCGGCAGCGGCCAGTGGGTGGGCCAGCGGCTGCGCTTCAACGGCGAGGCCACGGCGGCGCCGGGCCACGAGGCGCAGCTCTCCAACTTGCTCAACATCATCGGGCGGCGCAGCGGCGCGCGCTCCGTCATCACCTTGGGTTGAACTCTCATGCCTTCCAAGACCCTGCGATTTGCTCTCAATACAATAGCTGCCAGCGCTTTACTGGCAAGCGCTAGCGGCCCAATTCATGCCCAACCCGCCAAGCAGACTGCCCGCGGCGCCCATGCGGACGGCAGCGTGAAGGCGGGCGAACCCGTGACGCTGAACTTCGCCGACGCCGAGATCGACGCCGTGGCGCGCACCATGGCCACCATCACGGGCCGCAACGTGGTGGTGGACCCGCGCGTGAAGGGCAAGCTCACGCTGGTGACCGAAAAGCCCGTGCCGCCCGCCGCCGCGTTCCAGCAGTTCCTGGCCGCGCTGCGCCTGCAGGGCTTCACGGTGGTGGAGGCGGCGGGCCTGTACAAGGTGGTGCCCGAGGCCGACGCCAAGCTGCAGACCGGCAGCGTGGGCGTGTCGCAGGGCGGCGGCGCGCCGCGCCAGCAGGGCGGGCAGGTGGTCACGCAGATCTTCAAGCTCAACTACGAGAACGCGAACAACCTGGTGCCGGTGCTGCGCCCGCTCATCAGCCCCAACAACACCATCAACGTCAACCCCGGCAACAACTCGCTGGTCATCACCGACTACGCGGACAACCTGCAGCGCATCGCGCGCATCATCGCCACCATGGACGTGGCCAACGCCACCGATGTGGAGGTGATCCCGCTGCAATACGCCATCGCGGGCGATCTGGTGCCCCTGCTCACGCGCCTGGTGGAAGGCGGCAGCGGCGGCACCCCCACGGCGGCGGCGCCCGCGGCGGCGCAGGGCCAGTCCGACACCTCGTACCGGACCGCGCTGCTCGCCGAGCCGCGCAGCAATGCCGTGGTGGTGCGCGCGGCCAACCCGGCGCGGCTGGCGCTCATCCGCTCGCTCATCGCCAAGCTGGACCAGCCCGCCGCGCCCGGCAGCGGCGCGGCCACGGGCAACATCCACGTGGTCTACCTGAAGAACGCCGACGCCACCAAGCTCGCCACCACGCTGCGCGCCGCAGTCGCCAGCATGGGCGGGGCGGCGGCGGGCAGCGGCGGCGCAACGGCCAGCGCCAGCAGCACGGCGCCGCAGGCCAGCAGCACGCCCCCGAGCGGGCTGCTGAACACCAGCAGCACCGGCAGCAGCGGCGGCGGGCTGTCTTCCTCCAGCAGCGGCAGTTCGATGGGCCTGGGCGCGGGCGGCGGCGGCAGCCTGTCTTCCAGCAGCAACAGCAACCAGCCCTCGACCGGCGGCATGATCCAGGCCGACCCGTCGACCAACTCCCTCATCATCACCGCACCCGACCCGCTGTACCGCCAGATCCGCGCGGTGATCGACCAGTTGGACGGCCGCCGCGCCCAGGTGCTGGTGGAGAGCCTGATCGTCGAGGTGACGACCAGCAAGCTGGCCGAGTTCGGCGTGCAGTGGCAGAGCGTGCTGAGCAAGAACGGCAACGCGCTGGGCGTCATCGGCACCAATTCCACCGCGGGCGGGGGCGCGAACATCATCTCGCTGATGGCCGGGCTGGCCAGCGGCGGCACCACGGCGGCCAGCGCGCTGACCGGCCTGGGCACGGGCATGAACATCGCCATCGCGCCGCGCATCAACGGCCAGTACTACCTGGGCGCGCTCGCCAACTTCCTGCAGAACAGCGGCGACGCGAACGTGCTCTCCACCCCCAACCTGATGACGCTGGACAACGAAGAGGCCAAGATCATCGTCGGCAGCAACGTGCCCTTCGTCACGGGCTCGTATGCCAACAGCACGGGCAGCAGCACCGTCAACCCCTTCACCACCGTGGAGCGCAAGGACGTGGGCCTGATGCTCAAGGTGCGCCCGCAGATCAACGAGAACGGCACGGTGAAGATGACGATCTACCAGGAGGTGTCGAAGATCGACAGCTCCACCTCCAGCAACACCTATGGCCCGAGCACCACCAAGCGCGCCATCGAGTCGAACGTGCTGGTGGACGACGGCAGCATCATCGTGATCGGCGGCCTGCTGGAAGACAGCTACGCCGGCGGCGAAGACAAGGTGCCGGTGCTGGGCGACGTGCCCGTGGTGGGCAACCTGTTCCGCAGCGAAAAGCGCACGCGCACCAAGACCAACCTGATGGTGTTCCTGCGCCCCACCGTCATCCGCGACGCCGCCGCGAGCGACGCGCTGATGACCGACCGCTACGAAGCCATCCGCGCCGTGCAGCAGGCCGTGCAGCCCGCCCCCAGCACGGTGCTGGGCACGGTGCAGGGCGCGCCGGTGCTCCCCATGCTGCCGGGCGGCACGCCCGCAGCGGCGCCTGCGGCAGCGCCGGCCCCTGCGCCCGCGCCCAAGCCCGCGCCGCCGGAAGACGACTACCGCTTCGTGAACTGACCCCATGCGCTACCCCCTGCCCTACGCCTTCGCGCGCGGCGCGCAACTGCTGCTGGAGGACGACGGCCAGCAGCTCGTGCTCTGGCACGGCAGCGCGCCCAGCGCCGAGTCGCTGCAGGCGCTGTCCGAAGTGCTGCGCAAGCACACCGTGCAGCACCTGCAGGCGCTCGACGCCCACGCGCTCGCGCAGCGCATCAGCGCCGCCTACGCGCAGGGCGAGTCGAGCGCCGCCATGGTGGTCAGCGAGGTCGAGTCCGATGCCGACCTCTCGCGCATGATGCAGGAACTGCCCGCCGTCGAAGACCTGCTGGAGACGGCGGACGACGCGCCCATCATCCGCATGTTGAACGCGCTGCTGACCCAGGCCGCGCGCGACGGCGCGAGCGACATCCACATCGAGCCCTACGAGCGCCACTCCAGCGTGCGCTTCCGCGTCGATGGCGCGCTGCGCGAAGTGGTGCAGCCCAACCGCGCACTGCACGCGGCGCTGATCTCGCGCCTGAAGATCATGGCCGACCTGGACATCGCCGAAAAGCGCCTGCCGCAGGACGGCCGCATCAGCCTGCGCCTGGGTACCCGCGCCATCGACGTGCGCGTCTCCACCCTGCCCAGCGCCCACGGCGAGCGCGCCGTGCTGCGCCTTTTGGATAAAAGCGAAAGCAAGCTCAGCCTCGAATCCGTCGGGATGCTGGGCGACACGCTGGCGCGCTTCGAGGGCCTGATCCGCCAGCCGCACGGCATCATCCTGGTCACCGGCCCTACGGGCTCGGGCAAGACCACCACGCTGTACGCGGGCCTGCAACGGCTCGACGCGGCCAGCAACAACATCATGACGGTGGAAGACCCGATCGAATACGAGCTGCCCGGTGTGGGGCAGACGCAGGTCAACGCCAAGATCGACCTGACCTTCGCCAAGGCGCTGCGCGCCATCCTGCGGCAGGACCCGGACGTGATCATGATCGGCGAAATCCGCGACTTCGAGACCGCGCAGATCGCCATCCAGGCCTCGCTCACCGGCCACCTGGTGCTGGCCACGCTGCACACCAACGACGCCGCCAGCGCCATCACGCGCCTGACGGACATGGGCGTGGAGCCGTTCCTGCTGTCGTCCTCGCTGCTCGGCGTGCTGGCCCAGCGGCTGGTGCGTAAATACTGCGCGCCCTGCCACGGCAAGGGCTGCGAGCACTGCGGCCACACCGGCTACGCGGGCCGCACCGGCGTGTTCGAACTGCTGGTGGTGGACGACGCCATCCGCGCCCAGATCCACAACCAGGCCGCCGAGGCCGACGTGCGCGCCCAGGCCCTGGCCGGCGGCATGGCGCTGATGCGCGACGACGGCGAACGGCTGGTGCGCGAAGGCGTGACCAGCCGCGAAGAAGTGCTGCGCGTAACCCGGGATTGACTGCCATGACGAAACCCCGCCTTTCCCTGCTCGACCTCGTCGCCGTGCGCGAAGGCGGCAGCGTGGCCGATGCGCTTGCTATCGCCCTGGCCACCGCGCGCCATGCCGAGTCGCTGGGCTTCGCGCGTTACTGGCTGGCCGAGCACCACAACATGCCGGGCATCGCCAGTTCCGCCACTGCCGTGCTCGTGGGGCACATCGCGGGCGGCACGTCGAAGATCCGCGTCGGCTCGGGCGGCATCATGCTGCCCAACCATGCGCCGCTGGTGGTGGCCGAGGCCTTCGGCACCCTGGCCGAGCTCTACCCCGGCCGCATCGACCTGGGCCTGGGCCGCGCCCCCGGCACCGACGGCCCCACCATGCGCGCGCTGCGCCGCGACCGGGTGGAAAGCGAAGAAGACTTCCCCCGCGACGTGGCCGAGCTGCAGCGCCTGCTGGGGCCGGTGCAGCCCGGCGCGCGCATCGTCGCCATGCCGGGCGCGGGCACCCAGGTGCCGATCTGGCTGCTGGGCTCCAGCCTGTTCTCGGCCCAATTGGCCGCGCACATGGGCCTGCCCTACGCCTTTGCCTCGCACTTCGCGCCGCGCTATCTGCACCAGGCGATCGACCTGTACCGGCAGCTGTTCCGCCCCTCGGCCCAGCTCGCCAAGCCCTACGTCGCCATCGGCGTGCCGGTGATCGCGGCACCCACGGACGACGAGGCCCAGTTCCTGGCCAGCAGCACCTACCAGCGCGTGCTGGGCATCCTCACCGGCCAGCGCGGGCAGTTGCGCCCGCCCATTGAAAACTACCTGCCGCAGTTGCAGCCGCAAGAGCGCGCGGCGATTGCCGACTTCCTCGCCGTGGGCGTCGTCGGCGGCCCGCAAACGGTGCGCGCGGGCTTCCAGGCCCTGGCCGACGCCACCGAGGCCGACGAATTCATCCTGGTCAGCGACGTGTTCGACCCCGCGCTGCGGCTGCGCTCGCTGACCCTGGCCGCCCAGGCGCTCGACTGATGCCCGCGTTTTCGTTCGAAGCCCTGGATGCCCAGGGCCAGCCCCGCAAAGGCACCATCGAGGCCGACACCGCCCGCGCCGCGCGCAGCCTGCTGCGCGCCCAGGCGCTGGTACCGCTGGCGGTGGAGCCGGTGGGCGCGGGGCAAGGCACGGGCGCGCCGCTGACGTGGAGCCAGCGCCTGTTCACCCGCCCGGTGTTCAACTCCACCGGCCTCGCGGTATGGACGCGCCAGCTCGCGGGCCTGGTGGCCTCGGGCCTGCCGCTGGAGCGCGCCCTCACCGCCCTGGCCGACGAGGCCGAGGACGAGCGCCAGCACCACCTGGTGGCCGCGCTGCGCGCCGAGGTGAACGCGGGCGCGTCGTTCGCCCGCGCGCTGTCGCAGCACCCGCGCGAGTTCGCCGACATCTACTGCGCCGTGGTCGGCGCGGGCGAGTCCAGCGGCAGCCTGGGCACCGTGCTCGAAAACCTGGCCGACGACCTGGAAGCCCGCCAGGCGCTGCGCGCCAAGCTCATCGGCGCGGCGCTGTACCCGGCCATCGTCACCCTGGTCGCCATCGTCATCGTGCTGTTTCTCGTGGGCTACGTGGTGCCGCAGGTGGCGGGCGTGTTCGCGGGTACCAAGCGCGCCCTGCCCTGGCTCACCGTGGCCATGATGGCGGTGAGCGACGCCGTGCGGCACTATGGCTGGCTGATGCTGCTCACTCTGGTTTTGATAGCTGCTGGCGCACGGCTGGCGCTGGCTAGAGCCCCATTTCGTTTGAAATTCGACGCCGCCTGGCTCACGCTGCCCCTGGTGGGCCGCCTGGCGCGCGGCTACAACGCGGCGCGCTTCGCGGGCACGCTGGCCATGCTGGCGGGCGCGGGCGTGCCCATCCTGAAGGCATTGCAGGCTGCGGCGGAGACGCTGAACAACCGCGCCCTGCGCGCCGACGCGCTCGACGCCCTGGCCCTGGTGCGCGAGGGCGCGCCGCTGGCCTCGGCCCTGGCGCAGAAAAAGCGCTTTCCGGGCCTGGTCGCCATGTTCGCCCGGCTGGGCGAGCAAACGGGCCAGCTGCCCGTGATGCTGCAGCGTGCCGCCACGCAGCTCTCCACCGAGGTGCAGCGCCGCGCCATGCAGCTCGCCACCATCCTGGAGCCGCTGCTCATCGTGGTGATGGGGCTGGTGGTCATGCTCATCGTGCTGGCGGTGCTGCTGCCCATCATCCAGCTCAACCAGTTGGTGAAATAAGCCCCAGTCCGGGGCGTTTCCCAGCAAAAAACCCCACTCTGGCGCGGAAATTGCTTGTTTTGAGTGCATTGCGGACCCCTCCCGCAATCAAGCACCAAAACCAAACAACTTTCCGAGGAAACGCCGTCATGGAAGCACTGAAACAGGGCATGGACGCCTTGTTCGTCTTGTTGGGCGCGATCATGGTCCTGGCCATGCACGCGGGTTTCGCTTTTCTGGAACTGGGCACCGTGCGGCGCAAGAACCAGGTCAACGCGCTGGTGAAGATCCTGGTCGATTTCTCGGTCTCCACCGTGGTCTATTTCGCCGTGGGCTACACGGTGGCCTACGGCACGGGCTTCTTCGTGGGGGCCGGGCAGCTGGCGGCGCACAACGGCTACGCGCTGGTCAAGTTCTTCTTCCTGCTCACGTTCGCCGGGGCCATCCCGGCCATCATCTCGGGCGGCATCGCCGAACGCGCCAAGTTCTGGCCGCAGCTGATCGCCACGGCGGTGATCGTGGGCTTCGTCTACCCGTTCTTCGAGGGCATCGCCTGGAACGGGCATTTCGGCGTGCAGGGCTGGATCAAGTCGTTGACCGGCGCCGAGTTCCACGATTTCGCGGGCAGCGTGGTGGTGCACGCCGTGGGCGGCTGGATCGCCCTGGCCGCCGTGCTGCTGCTGGGCGCGCGCAGCAACCGCTACCGGCGCGATGGCGCGATCTCGGCGCACCCGCCGTCGAGCATCCCCTTCCTGGCGCTGGGCGCGTGGATTCTCACGGTGGGCTGGTTCGGCTTCAACGTGATGAGCGCGCAGACGCTGGACAAGATTTCCGGCCTGGTCGCGGTCAATTCGCTCATGGCCATGGTGGGCGGCACGCTCACGGCGCTGCTGCTGGGCAAGAACGACCCCGGCTTCGTGCACAACGGCCCGCTGGCCGGCCTGGTGGCCGTGTGCGCGGGCTCGGACCTGATGCACCCGCTTGGTGCATTGGTGGTGGGCGCGGTGGCCGGCGCCATCTTCGTGGCCATGTTCACGCTCACGCAGAACAAGTGGAAGATCGACGACGTGCTGGGCGTGTGGCCGCTGCACGGCCTGTGCGGCGCCTGGGGCGGCATCGCGGCGGGCATTTTTGGTGCGCAGGCGCTGGGCGGCCTGGGCGGAGTGCACCTGGGCGCGCAGATCATCGGCACCCTGATGGGCGTAGCCTGGGCCCTGCTCGGCGGCTTTGCGGTGTACGGCGCGCTCAAGGCCGCCGTGGGCCTGCGGCTGAGCCAGGAAGAGGAATTCGACGGCGCCGACCTGTCCATCCACCGCATCAGCGCCACGCCGGAACGCGAGGCGAACTGGTAAGCAACCCTCCGCGCATGGCCCTGCCCCTGCGCGGCGGTGTTGCAAATTCCCAGTGTTTACGGGGACTTGGGAGAGGGACTGCAACCGTTGGTGAAAGTGCTGCCGGTTTGCATTGCAGGCATGAACTTCGGCCCCATATGGGGAACCATGTACCCATGCAATCCTATATCCCGACCATGAGACGCCCCATTCCCATGGGGTCGATGGCGCTGGCGGCGGCGCTGGCCTGCGGTCAGGTTCCGGCCCGTGCGCAGCCCCAGCCGCCCCGGGCCGCGGCCTCCGCGACCCTGACCAAAGGCGAAATCAAGGCCCAGCAGCAGTTCAAGATGCTGGACTTCAATGGCGACGGCAAGCTGAGCCGCCAGGAAGTGGCGCTGTTCCCGCGCCTGGCCAATGCCTTTGACGACGCCGACACCAACCATGACGGCTTCGTCACCTACGAGGAAGTGCGCGCCTTCGCCGTGAAGTACCGCGCCGCCAAGGCCGCCGCCGCGCCAGCGCAGCAGCGTTGATCAGCTGCCCGTGCGCTTGACCGTCGGGGCCGAGTAGACCGGCGACTGGTCGTTCTTCACCTGCTGCGCCATGCGCTCCTGCAGCGTGGCCTTGCTGGTGGTGTCGGCCAGGTCCACGGCCATGGTGCTGGCACGCCACATGGACTGCACGAACTCCATCAGCTGCTTGGAGATCGGCTCCTTGGGCGGCTCGTTCTTTTCCTTTTCGGCCGACTGGGTCTTTTGCGCGTCGCTGGTCGTCCAGTCGCGGTTGCCCTGGTCGGTCGCCACGGGCTTGTCGGGCGTATGCGCGGAGGCGGCGGCGCGCGCCGTGGTGGCGCCCTCGCCCAGCTTGTCCACCGATTCGACAGGCGTGACGGGGTTGACCGGGCGCACGGGCACCGCGCCCGATGCGCCCGTGGAGTACAAATCAGCGCCCTGCGTGCGCCACGCGGCGGTGCTGTTGATGCGGTCTACAGATGGCACTTGCATGATGTGATCCCTCGGCTGATGGGGGCAGGCGGAGTTTTGCCTGTCTCGTACCGGTCTTACGGCAACCTGAGGGATAACTTGAGCGGTTTTTTGCAGGCTACGGGTTTGTACCTACAAAAACCGCTCCAGCAGCTTGCGCGAGTGCCGGTCCAGCACCCCCGTGTCGCGCACGCGGAACTGCACGCCGTCGCTGCTGGCGATCAGCAGGTGCGTGCGGCCTTGCAGGCGGCGGATGTCTTCCTCGGCCTTGAGCTGCAGGCGCGCGGGGCCCCGGTCGGTGTCCAGCTCCCAGGTGCTGGGCATGGAGAAGCTCGATACGCTGCGGATCTTCTGGATGGTGGGCACGAACTCGCGCACGGCCAGTTCTTCCTCGACCAGGGCACGGGCGGCGCCGGGCAGATCGGACAGGCGCTCCAGCCAGAGCAGTTCGTGTCCATCCGCGCCCACCAGCGACAGCCCCTCATCGGGCGCGGCGATGGGAAAGGCGCGCACCGGCACCACGGCGGAATGCACGGTGCCATCGGCCAGGGTCAGGTCCAGGCGGCCCTGGGCGTTGCGGGTCAGTTGGATGTTCATGGTCACTTCCCTGCCGAATGGGACACCAGCACGCCCGCCGCTTCGGCGTCTTCCTCGGCGCGGCGCTGTTGGGCTTCATACAGACGCCAGTACGCGCCCTGTTGGGCCATCAACTCGTCGTGCGGGCCGACTTCGACGACCTCGCCCCGGTCCATCACCACGAGACGGTCCGCCTTGCGCAAGGTGGACAGGCGGTGCGCAATGGCGATCGTCGTGCGGCCCTGGACGAGGTTGTCCAGCGCCTTCTGGATTTCCTTCTCGGTCTCGGTGTCCACGGCGGAGGTGGCTTCGTCGAGGATAAGGATGCGTGGGTCGATCAGCAGCGCGCGCGCGATGGAAATGCGCTGGCGCTCGCCGCCCGACAGGCCCTGGCCGCGCTCGCCCACCAGCGAGTCGTAGCCGTGCGGCAGGCGCAGGATGAATTCGTGCGCGTGCGCGGCGCGCGCGGCGGCCACGATCTCGGCGCGCGTGGCGTGCGGCTTGCCGTAGGCGATGTTCTCGGCGATGGTGCCGAAGAACAAAAACGGCTCCTGCAGCACCAGCCCGATGTGGCGGCGGTAGTCGGCCACGGCGAAGCGGCGCACGTCCACGCCGTCGACCTGGATGGAGCCATCGGACACGTCGTAGAAGCGGCTGATCAGGTTGACCAGCGTGCTCTTGCCCGAGCCGCTGTGGCCCACCAGGCCGATCATCTCGCCAGGGCGGATGTCCAAATCCAGCCCCTTGATGACCGCGCGGCTGCCGTAGCGGAAGCCCAGGTTGCGCATCTGGATGGCTCCTTCCACGCGCTCCAGCTTCACCGGGTTGGCCGGGTCGGGCACGTTGCTCACGTGGTCGAGGATGTCGAAGATGCGCTTGGCCCCCGCCGCCGCCTTCTGCGTGACGGAGACGATGCGGCTCATGGAATCGAGCCGCGTGTAGAAGCGCCCGATGTAGGCGATGAACGCGGCCAGCACGCCCACCGTGATCTGGTTGTGCGCCACCAGCCAGATGCCGAAGGCCCAGACCACGAGCAGGCCCACCTCGGTCATCAGCGAGACCGTGGGCGAGAACAGGCTCCAGGTCTTGTTGAGGCGGTCGTTCACCTCCAGGTTGTGCTGGTTGGCGTCGCGGAAGCGCTGGGCCTCGCGCTTTTCCTGGGCGAAGGCCTTGACCACGCGGATGCCGGGGATGGTGTCGGCCAGCACGTTAGTGACCTCGCTCCACACGCGGTCGATGCGCTCGAAGCCGGTGCGCAGCTTGTCGCGCACGGTGTGGATGAGCCACGCGATGAAGGGCAGCGGCACCAGCGTGACCAGGGCCAGCCAGGGGTTGATGGAGAACAGGATGACGGCGGTCATCACAATCATCAGCACGTCATTGACGAAATCCAGCGCGTGCAAGGAGAGGAAGACGTTGATGCGGTCCGTCTCCGAGCCGATGCGCGCCATCAGGTCGCCCGTGCGCTTGCCCCCGAAGTAGTCGAGCGAGAGCGTGAGCAGGTGCTCATACGTGGCCGTGCGCAGGTCGGCCCCGAGCCGCTCGGACACCAGCGCCAGGATGTAGGTACGCGCCCAGCCCAGCCCCCAGGCCAGCAGCGCGGCCAGCAGCAGGCCGCCCAAGTACAGCATCACCATGTGCAGGTCGATGGCCTTGCCGTTCTGGTAGGGGATGAGGATGTCGTCCATGAGCGGAATCGTCATGTACGGCGGCACCAGCGTGGCGGCGGTGGAGGCCAGCGTGAGGCCAAAGCCCAGCGCCAGCTGTTTTTTGTAAGGCTGGGCAAAGCGCCACAGCCGCAGCAGCACCCAGGTGGACGTGGGCGGCTGCTGCGCGCGGGCGCAGGCGGGGCATTCGTCGCTGTCGGGCGGCAGGGCCTCGCCGCAGGTGGGGCACAGGGCTTCTTCGGCCACATGGGCGTGCGGGGCAGCGTTGCCCAGGCGGTCAAGCTGCTGCTCGAACTTCTGCACCAGCCGCACGGCCTGCGCGTGGCCGCCGAGGGTGAAGCGCCAGAGCGCCAGCCTTTGGTGTTCGTCGTGCAGTTCCAGCGTGCCCACGCCGCCGTGGTCGAGCATCCGCAGGCCCAGGCCGGGGGCGAGGTTCCAGCTTTGGAACCGCGCCTCGCCCGGCGCGCGCGCCAGCAGGCGGCCCTCGGTCAGCGCGACATGGCCGCTGCCGAATTGCAAACCGGTGGAAAGGTCAACGTCCAGGCTGGCCTGGACGTTTTCAGAAGGAGACAGCTGGGAGCGGAGTTCATTGCGCAAAGCATCCGCGGAGGGTTGATGTTGCATGTGTGGGCAAATATACGTCCTCCCTTAACGTCGGCCCCAGCCTACACGCTGACAAAAGCGCAGTAACCTAGACTGCACGGACCTACTCACCGCTGAAATTCATGGCGAAATTCGACGACATCCAACTCCTGCGCATCAACTACCTGCGCGGCCCCAACATCTGGACTTACCGCCCCTGCCTGGAAGTCTGGCTCGATCTGGGCAAGCTCGAAGACCACCCCTCCAACCTGCTGCCCGGCTTCAACGACCGGCTGACCGCCTGGCTGCCCGCGCTGATCGAGCACCACTGCGGCGTAGGCGAGCGCGGCGGCTTCCTGCAGCGGCTGCAGGAGGGCACCTGGTGCGGCCACGTGCTGGAGCACATCGTGATCGAACTGCTCAACCTGGCTGGTATGCCCACGGGCTTCGGCCAGACGCGCAGCACCAGCCGGCACGGCGTGTACCGCATGGTGTTCCGCGCGCGGGACGAGCGCGTGGCCCGCGTGGCGCTGGAGCAGGGCCACCGCCTGATCATGGCCGCCATCAACGACGAGCCGTTCGACGTGCCCGCCGCCGTGGCGCGCGTGCGTACCGAGGTCGATGACCAGTACCTCGGCCCCAGCACCGCCTGCATCGTGACGGCGGCCACCGACCGGGGCATTCCGCACATCCGCCTGAACGACGGCAACCTGGTGCAGCTGGGCTACGGCGCCAGCCAGCGCCGCATCTGGACGGCGGAGACCGAGCGCACCAGCGCCATTGCCGAGGGCATTGCATCGGACAAGGACCTGACCAAGAGCCTGCTCAAGGCCTGCGGCGTGCCCATTCCCGACGGCCAGATCGTCGAAAGCCCCGAGAAGGCCTGGGAGGCCGCGCAGGACATCGGCCTGCCCGTGGTGGTCAAGCCCAGCGACGGCAACCACGGCCGGGGCGTGACGCTGGACCTGCGCAAGAAGGAAGACATCGAGGCCGCCTACCACGTCGCCTACCCCGAGGGCAGCGACGTGATGGTGGAGCGCTTCATCCCCGGCGACGAGCACCGCATCCTGGTCGTGGGCGGCAAGGTGGTGGCCGCCGCGCGCGGCGAGGTGGTGAGCATCACCGGCAATGGCCGCAACACCGTGCGCGAGCTGATCGAGAGCCAGCTCAACTCCGACCCGCGCCGCGGCCACGAGGAGGAATACCCGCTCGAACTGATCGTGCTGGACACCGACGCCAAGGCCCAGCTCGAAATCAAGCGCCAGGACCTGACCCCCGAGTCCGTGCCCGAATCCGGCCAGCAGGTGGTCATCCAGCGCAACGGCAACGTCGCCGTGGACTGCACCGACGACGTGCACCCCGAGGTCGCCTACATCGCCCAGCTGGCCGCCAAGGTAGTGGGGCTGGACATCGCGGGCATCGACATGGTGGCGCAGGACATCTCCCGGCCGCTGCACGAACAGGGCGGCGCGATCGTCGAAGTGAACGCAGGCCCCGGCCTGCTGATGCACCTGAAGCCCGCCGTGGGCGCACCGCGCCCCGTGGGCCAGGCGATCGCCGAGCACCTGTTCCCGTCCGAAGAGGCCGAGGAAGGCCGCGCGGGCCGCATTCCCCTGGTGGGCGTGGCGGGCACGCGCGGCACCAGCACGCTGGCGCGCGTGGTGGCGTGGCTCATGCACCTGGGCGGCCGCCACACCGGGCTGGCCTGCCAGGACGGCCTGTTCCTCGACCGCCGCCGCGTGGACGCGAAGAACAGCGTGCACTGGGAGGCCGCCCACCGCCTGCTGATGAACCAGACCGTGCAGGCCGCCGTGATCGAGAGCAACGCCCGCACCATCCTGCGCGACGGCCTGGCCTACGACCGCTGCCTGGTCGGCGTGGTGACCGACATGGACGGCAAGGAAGACCTGGCCGAGTTCGACGTGCACGAACAGGAGCAGATGTACAAGGTGATGCGCACGCAGATCGACGTGGTGCTGCCGCAAGGCGCCGCCGTGCTCAACGCCGCCGAACCGCAGGTGCTGGAACTGGCCCCGCTGTCCGACGGCGCCGTGGTGCTCTACGCGCAAGACGCCAGCCTACCCGCCATCGTGGAACACCGCGCCCAGGACGCGGGCCGCGCCGTGGTGACCCGGCAAGGCCGCGTGGTACTGGCCACGGGCGCCACGGAGCACGACCTGGGCGCCGTGGCCGACCTGACCTTTGGCCGCCAGTGCGTGGCGACCGACACCGACACGCTGCTCGCCATCGTCGCCACCGCCTGGGCGCTGGACATTGCCCCCGATCTGATCGCCGCCGGCATCAAGACCTTCGAGCCCGAACTGCGCTAAGACAAGAGAGAAAAGAACATGGAAGTGACCCGCACCCGCGCCCTGCGCGGCCCCAACCTCTGGAGCCGCCACACCGCCATCGAGGCCGTCGTGGCCTGCACCGAGGACGAGCGCGCCATTCAACGCCTGCCCGGCTTTGAAACCCGCCTGCGCGCCCTGTTCCCGGCGGTGGGCAGCCTGCACGCCGAGGGCGGCGCGGGCGTCTCGCTGGCGCACGTGCTGCAAACCGCAGCGCTCGCCTTGCAAGCCCAGGCGGGCTGCCCCGTGACCTACAGCCGTGTGCACGCCACGAACGAGCCGGGCGTGTACCAGGTGGTGGTGGAATACAGCGAGGAAGCCGTGGGCCGGCAGGCGTTCGAGAATGCGCAGGCGCTGATCGAGGCCGCCCTGAACAACGGCGCTTTCGACGCCGATGCCGCCGTGGCCGCGCTGCGCGAACTGGACGAGGACGAGCGCCTGGGCCCCAGCACCGGCTCCATCGTCGAGGCCGCCGTGGCGCGCGGCATTCCGTACCGGCGCCTCACGCGCGGCAGCCTGGTGCAGTTCGGCTGGGGCTCGAAGCAGCGCCGCATCCAGGCCGCCGAGATCGATTCCACCAGCGCCGTGGCCGAATCCATCGGCCAGGACAAGGACCTGACCAAGCGCCTGCTGCACGCCGCCGGCGTGCCCGTGCCCCTGGGCCGCCCGGTGGAGAGCGTGGACGATGCCTGGGCCGTGGCCGAAGAAGTGGGCCTGCCCGTGGTCGTCAAGCCGCAGGACGGCAACCAGGGCAAGGGCGTGACCGTGAACATCACCGACCGCGCCCAGCTCGAAGAGGCCTACCGCACCGCCGCCGAGTACGGCACGGTGATGGTCGAGCGCTTTTTGCCCGGCGACGACTTCCGCCTGCTGGTGGTGGGCGACCAGCTCGTCGCCGCCGCGCGCCGCGAGCCGCCCCAGGTGCTGGGCGACGGCCAGCGCAGCGTGCGCGAGCTGGTGAACATCGTGAACCAGGACCCGCGCCGTGGCACGGGCCACGCCACCTCGCTCACCAAGATCCGGTTGGACGACATCGCCGTCGCCCGCCTGGCGCTACAGAATTTGACGCCCGAGTCCGTGCCCGCCAAGGGCCAGCGGGTGATTCTGCGCAACAACGCCAACCTCTCCACCGGCGGCACCGCCACCGACGTGACCGACGACGTGCACCCCGAAGTGGCCGCGCGCGCCGTGGCCGCCGCGCAGATGGTGGGCCTGCACATCTGCGGCGTGGACATGGTGGCCGAAACCGTGCTGCGCCCGCTCGAAGAGCAAGGCGGCGGCTTCGTCGAGGTGAACGCCGCCCCCGGCCTGCGGATGCACCTGTCGCCCAGCTACGGCAAGCCGCGCAACGTGGGCCAGGCCATGATCGACCGGCTCTACGCCCCGGGCAACGACGGGCGCATCCCCGTCGTCGCCGTCACCGGCACCAACGGCAAGACCACCACCGCGCGCCTCATCGCCCACCTGTTCTCGGCCCAGGGAATGCGCGTGGGCATGACCAACACCGACGGCGTCTACATCAACGGCCGCCAGACCGACAGCGGCGACTGCAGCGGCCCCAAGAGCGCCCGCAACGTGCTGCTGCACCCCGAGGTGGACGCGGCGGTGCTCGAATGCGCGCGCGGCGGCATCCTGCGCGAAGGGCTGGGCTTCGACCGCTGCCAGGTGGCCGTGGTCACCAACGTGGGCGCGGGCGACCACCTGGGGCTGAACTACATCACCACCGTGGAAGACGTGGCCGTGCTCAAGCGCGTGATCGTGCAGAACGTCTCGCCCAGCGGCTGGGGCGTGCTCAACGCCGCCGACCCGCACGTGGCCGCCATGGCCCCGGCCTGCCCCGGCAAGATCATCTTCTTCGCCAGCGACCGCCACCACCCCGTGATGGCCACGCACCGCGCCCAGGGCCACCGCACCGTGTACGTGGACGGCGACTCCATCGTCGCCGCCGAGGGCTCTTGGCGCGAGAGCATCCACCTGCGCGACGTGCCCATCACGCGCAACGGCAAGATCGGCTTCCAGGTCGAGAACGTCATGGCCGCCGTGGCCGCCGCCTGGGGCGCGGGCCTGCCGTGGCAGACCATCCGGCGCGGCCTCTCGGGCTTCGTCAACGACAGCGACAACGCGCCGGGCCGCTTCAACGTGATGGACCACGCGGGCGCCACCGTGATCGCCGACTACGGCCACAACCCCGACGCCATGCGCGCCCTGGTGCAGGCCGTGGAAGCCATGCCCGCCCAGCGCCGCAGCGTGGTCATCAGCGGCGCGGGCGACCGGCGCGACGAAGACATCCGCGAGCAGACCGTCATCCTGGGCGCGGCGTTCGACGACGTCATCCTCTACCAGGACGCCGCCCAGCGCGGACGCGCCGACGGCGAAGTCACCGCCCTGCTGCGCGAAGGCTTGAAGGGCGCCACGCGCACCCGCTACGTCGATGAAATCACCGGCGAATTCGTCGCCATCGACGCCGCGCTGGCCCGCCTGCAGCCCGGCGACCTGTGCCTGGTGCTGGTCGACCAGGTGGAAGAAGCGCTGGCCCACCTCGCCAAGCGCTGCGCCGAAGCCGGGGCCGCCGCATGAAGCGCCTTCTGCCTGCCTGCGCCCTGCTCGCCTGCGCCGCCGCCCAGGCCGCGGGCGGCGAAAAGATCGGCACCGTGGACACGGCCTTCCAGTGGATAGGCCGCGACCACGACATCCTCGTCGAAGCCTACGACGACCCCGCCGTGCAAGGCGTGACCTGTTACGTCTCGCGCGCCCGCATCGGCGGCGTCAAGGGCACGCTGGGCCTGGCCGAGGACAAGGCCGAAGCCTCCATCGCCTGCCGCCAGGTCGGCCCCATCGGCTTCCCCGCGCCGCTCAAGAAGCAGGAGGAAGTGTTCAGCGAGCGCATGTCCCTGCTGTTCAAGCGCCTGCGCATCGTGCGCATGGTGGACGCCAAGCGCAACACGCTGGTGTACCTGACCTATTCGGACAAGCTCATCAACGGCTCGCCGCAGAACAGCGTGACGGCGGTGCCGGTGGACCGGGGCACGCCGATACCGGTGAAGCCTTAGGAAGCCTGGGAGTACCCTGATGAAGACCGCGACGCACCTCGCTGCCCTGATTGACCGGTATTGCGAAGCATGGAGTGAGCACGACCCTCGCCGCAAACAAGAATTGCTCAACGCCGTCTGGTCTCCCGGGGCCTCCTACACGGACCCCACGGTGCATACGGTTGGCGAGAGCGAACTACTCGCGCACATTGCCAAGGTTCAAGCAAAACGCCCCGGCTCGAAAGTCATCAGAACCAGCGAGGTCGATGCGCACCACGGCATCGCAAGGTTTGCGTGGCGTGCCATCGAGGCCAACGGCAACGCTTTGCCAGAAGGTCTTGATCTGGCCTTTCTCTCTGAAGACGGGACGAGGATTGAGCGCATCATCGGCTTTTTCGGCCCCGTCAAACCTCGCGATGCGATGGAATGAACAACTCCGCTGAAATTGGGGTCAGCGTCTGAGGCCGGTTCGCTGAATCGGCGCCCACAACCTGCGCAGCGTGCCAAAGCGGCGACACCCGCCACGCGCCCATCCCTCTACGATCTTTCCTCCCTCCACCCTCAACGAGCCTCCTCCCATGTCCCATCTCGGCTTCGACCCCGCCCGCCTGGCCCGCATTGGCCGCCACTTTGCCGCTTACGTCGATGACGGACGCCTGCCCGGCTGGCAGGTGCAGGTCAGCCGCCGCGGCGAGATCGCCTACCGCGAGAACTACGGCTGGCGCGACGTGGAGGCGAAGCTGCCGGTCGAGGACAACACGGTGTTCCGCATCTATTCGATGACCAAGTGCGTCACCTCGGTGGCGGCCATGATCCTGTACGAGGAGGGCCGCTTCGAGCTGACCGACCCGGTCGCCAAGTACCTGCCCGCGTTTGCGAACATGCGCGTGCTGACCGGCGGCTCGGCGCTCAAGCCCACGCTGCGGCCCGCCACCGAGCCGATGCGCATCCTGCACCTGCTCAACCACACCTCGGGCATGACCTACGGCTTCCACCACATCCACGTGCAGGACGAGATGTACCGCAACGCGGGCTACGAATGGGGCACGCCCAAGGGCCACACGCTGGCGCAGTGCGTGGACGACTGGGCCAAGCTGCCGCTACGCTTCGACCCCGGCACGCGCTGGAACTATTCGGTGGCCACCGACGTGCTGGGCCGGCTGGTGGAGGTGATCTCGGGCCAGAGCCTGGACGAATTCTTCGACGAGCGCATCCTGCGCCCTCTGGGCATGAAGGACACGGCTTTCCGCCTGCGCGGCGACCTGGGCGGGCGCCTGGGCGCGCTCTACGTGCCGGGCGAGAAGGGCAAGGCCACGCGCTTCGACGACTTCGGCAACCTGGCGCGCGGCGAGATCACGTTCCTTTCGGGCGGCGGCGGGCTGCTGTCCACCACGGCGGACTACCACCGCTTCACGCAGATGCTGCTGCGCGGCGGCGAACTGGACGGCGCGCGCATCCTGGGCAGCCGCACGGTGCGCCAGATGGCCACCAACTCGCTGCCCGGCGGGCAGGACCTGACGCAGTTCGGCATTCCGCTGTTTGCCGAGGTGGCGTTCGACGGCCAGGGCTTCGGCCTGGGCTTCTCGGTGCTGCAAGACCCCGTGGCCGCCCACGTAATGAGCGCCAAGGGCGAATACGGCTGGGGCGGCGCGGCCAGCACGGCGTTCTGGGTCGATCCGGTGGAGCAGATCACCTGCATCTTCATGACGCAGCTGCTGCCGTCCAGCACCTACCCGCTGCGCACGCAGTTGCGGCAGCTGGTGTATTCGGCGCTGGTGGACTAACCCGGCGCGTCAACCCAAAGCAATTTGCCGCAGCGCCTGCTCGAACACCTCGGGCGGCTGGCCGCCCTGGATGAGGTGGCGCTGGTTGACGATGACGGCAGGCACGGAGTGGATGCCCTGCTGCTGGTAGAAGCGCTCTTGCGCGCGCACTTCGGCGGCAAATTCATCGCCCGCCAGAATGGCGCGGGCGCGCTCCACGCTCAGCCCCGCTTCGCCCGCCAGGCGCGCCAGCAGCGCGTGGTCGCCGGGGTTCTGGCCCTCGGTGAAATAGGCGGTGAACAGCGCCTGCTTGAGCACCTTTTGCGCCGCGCCGCTTTCCTCGCCCGCCCAGTGCAGCAGGCGGTGCGCGTCAAACGTGTTGTAGATGCGGTCGCGCAGGCCCATGTGGAAGGTGAAGCCCACCTGCGCGCCGCGCGCGGCGATGGCCTCGCGGTTGGCCTGCGTCTGCTCGGGCGTGGAGCCGTATTTCTCGTGCAGGTGCTCGCCAATGTCCTGCCCCTCGGGCGGCATGTGCGGGTTCAGCTCGAAGGGCTGGAAGTGCAGCTCCACCGCCACCGCGCCCGCCAGGCGCTGCGTGGCCTGCTCCAGCGAGGCCAGGCCAATGGCGCACCAGGGGCAGGAGATGTCGGAAACGAAGTCGATGCGCAGGGTGGGGTCGGTCATGATTACTCCTGAAAAGATAGCTGCTAGCGCTTGATATATAAGGGCTGGAGGCCGATTTCACAATAGATTCCGCCGCAGCGCCGCAAAGAACAGCTCGGACTGCAGCCGCTCACCCAGCGTCTGCCGCGCCACCTCCGCCGCCAGCGCCGCGTCCACGGGCGCGAGCGGCAGGCCCGTGGAATGGGCCAGCACCTCGGCCTGGCAGGCGCGCTCCAGGTAATACAGGTCGTCATAGGCCCAATCCATGCGCGCGCCGCACACCACCACGCCGTGGTTGCCCAGAAAGGCCACGTCCGCGCCCTGCATGGCATGGGCAATGCGCTCGCCCTCGCGCGCGTCGAGCGCCAGGCCGTTGTAGTGCGCATCCACCGCCACGCGGCCATGGAAGCGCATGGCGTTCTGCGACAGCGTGGTGTCCAGCGCGCGCCGCGCCGTCAGCGTCAGCGCCGTGGCGTGCGGCATGTGCGTGTGCAGCACGCAGGCGTGGCCCGCGATACGATGGATGGCCGCGTGGATGAACATGGCCGTGGGCTCCACCGCGTGGCGGCCCGCCAGCACCTGCCCCGCGGCATCGACCAGCGCCACGTCGTCCGCCCGCACCTCGCTCCACATCAGGCCACGCGGGTTGAGCAGGAAGCGCCCCGAGCCGTCGGGCAGCTCCACGCTGAAGTGGTTGCACACACCCTCGCCCAGCCCGTGGTGCGCGGCGGCGCGCAGGGCCAGGGCCAGATCGGCGCGCAGTTGCGCCACGGCGGGGCTTTGGTAGGCGGCCTCGTGGCCGGAAGGGATGGTCATGAAAGCTGTCCTTCAGTCGTGGATAGCATAGTGTCGCCAATTCCACACCTCAGGCATGGACATTTATGCATGACCCAACAATAATTGCCTAGGCAAGTAAATTGGTAAATATGAGTGAAATCTCCTCCCCCCCGCAGACGACGCAGGGGCCCTACCACGCCGAGCACATGGAACCCGAGGAAAACATCGGCTACCTGATGCGCAAGGTGATGACCTCGCTGCGCTCGCAGGTCGACGCGCGCCTGGCCGCCTGCGGCATGACCTACGTGCAATGGCTGCCGCTGTACAAGCTGGCCATGATGGGCAACGCCACCGCCGCCAACCTGGCGCGCGACATGGAAATCGACCCCGGCGCCATGACCCGCGTCATCGACCGCCTGGTCGCCAAGGGCCTGGTGCTGCGCGAACGCTCGCTGGCCGACCGGCGCGTCATCCACCTCGTGCTGACCGACGAAGGCCGCCGCGCCGCCGCCCAGGTGCCGCCCGTGATGGCCGACGTGCTGAACGCGCACCTGCAAGGCTTTTCGCACGCCGAATGGCAGCAGCTGCTGCGCCTGCTGAAACGCATCCTGGCCAACGGTGAAGCCCTGCGCCCCTGAATTACCACCCGACGTCTACCACCATGACAACAACACGAAGACTCCCCCTCACCGCCCTGGCCGCCGCGGCGGCCTTGCTGCTGTCCGCCTGCGCCAGCCCCGGCCCGGACAAGGCCCCCATCGCCCAGACCACGGCCCAGCAGCTTGACCTGGCCCCCGCGCCCACCGCCAGCGTCAACACGCAGTGGTGGACCACGCTGGGCGACCCGCAGCTCGACGCCCTGATCACCCAGGCGCTGCAAGGCAGCCCCAGCCTGGCCGTGGCCCGCGCGCGCACCGACCGCGCCATCGCCATCGCCCAGGCCACCAAGGCCGCCAGCGGCCCGCAGGCGGTGTTCAACGCCAACGTGCTGCGCCAGCGCTTCTCGGCCAACGGCATCTACCCCGCGCCGCTGGGCGGCAATGTGTGGAACATCGGCACGGTGGAGGGGGACTTCAGCTGGTCGCCCGACTTCTTCGGCAAACATTCCGCCGAAGACGACGCCGCCCTGGGCCAGGCCCGCGCCGCCCAGGCCGATGCCGCCGCGGCCGAATCCACGCTGGCCCTGCAGGTGGCGCGCAGCTACGTGGGCCTGGCGCGCCTGCTGGCCCAGCGCGACGTGGCCCAGCGCACGCTGGAGCAGCGCCAGGAGATCGCCAAGATCACCCGCCAGCGCGTGGATGCGGGCCTCGACACCC
Organism: Acidovorax sp.; assembly: GCA_047601665.1. Taxonomy (GTDB): domain Bacteria; phylum Pseudomonadota; class Gammaproteobacteria; order Burkholderiales; family Burkholderiaceae_C; genus JASGIT01. The sequence continues at coordinate 2,286,885 of JASGIT010000001.1, read as the reverse complement.
GTGTGGAGCGCACCCAGGCCGACGCCGCGCTGCCCGATACGCGCACGCTGATCGAGTCGCTGGACGAACAGGCCATGCTCGCCCGCCGCCAGATCGCCGCCCTGACCGGCCAGGCGCCCGGCGCGCTGGCCGCGCTGTCGCCCCGGCTTTCCGACCTGACCCTGCAAGCCCAGCCCGACACCTTGGGCGCCGACCTGCTGGGCCGCCGCCCCGACGTGGTGGCCGCGCGCTGGCGCGTGGAAGCCGCCACGCAAGGCGTCAAGGCCGCGCGCGCCGAGTTCTACCCCGACATCAACCTGAGCGCCTTCGTGGGCCTCAACGCGCTGGGCACGAGCAACGTGCTTTCCACCGTGTTCAAGTCCAGCAGCCGCCAGTTCGGCATCACGCCCGCGCTGCGCCTGCCCATCTTCGACGGCGGCCGCCTGCGCGCCCAGCTGGGCGGCAAGCGCGCCGACCTGGACACAGCCATTGCCCAGTACAACGCCGCCGTGCTCGACGCGGTGAAGGAAGCGGGCGACGCCATCGGCTCCGGCCAGTCCCTCACGCGCCAGCAGGCCCTGCAGGCCGAGACCCTGGCCGGCACGGAAAAAGCCTTCGACCTCGCCCAGCAGCGCTACCACGCGGGCCTGGGCAATTACCTTGTGGTGCTGAACGCCGAGACCCAGGTACTGGCCCAGCGCCGCGCCGCCGTGGACATCCGCGCGCGCCAGTTCGACACCTACCTCGCCCTCATGAAGGCCCTGGGCGGCGGCTGGGCCGACAACACCGACACCATCCAGCACACCGCCTCTCACTAAGAACACTCCAACAGGAACAACACCATGAGCGACAACACATCCACCCCCACCGCCAACGGCAACGGCAGCCGCCGCCGCGGCCTCACCATCATCGCCGCCGCCGTGGTCGTGGCCGGCATCGCCTGGGGCGGCTGGCACTGGGCCTACGCGCGCCATTTCGAAACCACGGACAACGCCTACGTGGGCGGCAACGTGGTGCAGATCACGTCGCAGATCGGCGGCACCGTGGTCAGCATCGACGCGGACGACACCGACTTCGTGCGCGCGGGCCAGACCCTGGTCAAGCTCGACGCCGCCGATGCCAAGGTGGCGCTGGAGCAGGCCCAGGCCAACCTCGCGCAGACCGTGCGCCAGGTACGCACCCTGTACACCAACGACGCCGCTCTGCAGGCCCAGGTGAAGGCGCGCGAGGCCGATCTGGCCAAGGCGCAGGCCGATCTGGCCAAGGCGCAGGACGACGTGAACCGCCGCCAGCCCCTGGTGGCCACCGGCGCCGTGGGCAAGGAAGAATTCCAGCACACCTCGGCCCAGCTCGCCGCCGCGCGCAGCACAGTGGCCGCCGCCCAGTCCGCCGTGCAGGCCGCGCGCGAGCAGCTCGCCTCCAGCCAGGCGCAGACCGACGGCACCAGCGTGGAACAGCACCCCAACGTGCAGAACGCCGCCGCCAAGGTGCACGAGGCGTACCTCAACCTCCAGCGCGCCACCCTGGTCGCCCCGCTGGACGGGCAGGTCGCCAAGCGCGGCGTGCAGGTGGGCCAGCGCATCCAGCCCGGCGCGCCGCTCATGACCGTGGTCGCGCTGAACCAGCTCTGGGTGGACGCCAACTTCAAGGAAGGCCAGTTGCGCAACCTGCGCATCGGCCAGCCCGCCGAAATCGAGGCCGACGTATACGGCGACAAGGTGGTCTACCACGGCACCGTGGTGGGCCTCTCCGCCGGCACGGGCTCGGCCTTCTCGCTGCTGCCCGCGCAGAACGCCACCGGCAACTGGATCAAGGTGGTGCAGCGCGTGCCCGTGCGCATCGCCCTCGACCCCAAGGAAGTCGCCGAACACCCGCTGCGCGTGGGCCTGTCGATGGACGTGTCGGTCGACGTCGCCAACAAGGACGGCAAGATGCTCTCCGACACCGAGCGCAAGACCCCGGTGGCCTCGACCACGGTATTCGACGCCCAGATGAAGGACGCTGACGCCTACGTGGACAAGATCATCCGCGCCAACCTGGGCCGCAAGGGTTGACAGGGCGGGCCGCATGAGTTCCGACGCTCCCGCCACAACACCCGCGGCGCCAGCGGAGCCGCAACCCCTGCACGGCACCACGCTGCTGCTGGGCACGCTGTCGCTGTCGCTGGCCACGTTCATGAACGTGCTGGATTCGTCCATCGCCAACGTGTCCTTGCCCGCCATCGCGGGCGACCTGGGCGTAAGCCCGACCCAAGGCACCTGGGTCATCACCAGCTTCGGCGTGGCGAACGCCATCTCCGTGCCGCTCACGGGCTGGCTCACGCAGCGCTTCGGCGCGGTGCGCCTGTTCACCATGAGCGTGCTGCTGTTCGTGCTCAGCTCGTGGCTTTGCGGCTTCGCGCTGTCGTTCGAAATGCTCGTCGCCTGCCGCGTGGTGCAAGGCCTGGTCGCCGGGCCGATGATTCCGCTGTCGCAAACCCTGCTGCTGTCCAGTTATCCGCGCGCCAAGGCGGGTACGGCCCTGGCGCTATGGGGCATGACCACCCTGGTCGCCCCCGTGGTCGGCCCGCTGCTCGGCGGCTGGATCACCGACAACATCTCCTGGCCCTGGATCTTTTACATCAACGTGCCCGTAGGCCTGATCGCCGCTGGGCTGACCTGGAGCATCTACCGCCAGCGCGAAACCCCCACGCGCAAACTCCCCATCGACACCGTGGGCCTCGCGCTGCTGGTGCTCTGGGTGGGTGCGCTGCAGCTCATGCTCGACAAAGGCAAGGAGCTCGACTGGTTCTCGTCCAACCTGATCATCGCCTTCGCCGTGGTGGCCGTGGTGGCCTTCGCCGTATTCATCGTCTGGGAACTGACGGACAAGCACCCCGTGGTCGATCTGCGCCTGTTCGCAGGACGCAACTTCGCGTTCGGCGCCTTCGCGCTGTCGGTCGCCTACGCGCTGTTCTTCGGCAACGTGGTGCTCATGCCGCTCTGGCTGCAGCAATGGATGGGCTACACCGCAACGGCGGCGGGCATGGCGCTCGCACCCGTGGGCGTCTTCGCCATCATGCTCACCCCGCTGGTCGGCCGCAAAGTCGGCCAGTGGGACCCGCGTCTGATGGCCACAGGGGCGTTCCTGGTGTTCGGGCTGGTGCTCTGGATGCGCTCGCGCTTCACGGTCGATACGGACTTGTTCCATATCCTGGTGCCCACCTTTATCCAGGGTGCGGCCATGGCGTTCTTCTTCATCCCGCTGACCACACTCACCCTCTCCGGCATTGCACCCGAACGCATCCCCGCCGCCGCGGGCCTGAGCAACTTCGTGCGCATCACGGCGGGTGCCATGGGCACGTCGATTGCCACCACCCTGTGGGACAACCGTGCCACCATGCACCACGCGCACATGACGGAGCCGCTGATCCAGGGCCAAGGCACTTTCGCGGCCACGCTGAGCTCACTGCAAGCCACCGGCCTCAGCCATGAGCAGGCGCTGGCCCAAATCAACCGGCTCATTGACCAGCAGGCCTTTACCCGCGCGGCGGACGACATCTTCCTTGGTTCCGCCTATTTCTTTGTTGTGCTGGTGAGTTTGATCTGGCTGACCAAACGCCCCCCCAAGGTGGCAGGCGGTGCTCCAATGGATGCAGGTGGAGCCCATTAAAGCCCACTGAGAGCCAATAAGCAAAACCCCGGTACAGGCCATCAGCCGTACCGGGGTTTTATTTTGTCTCTACTTTTGTGAAAGGCGGCCCATGGCTGACCACGGCCTGCACCGCCGTATTCAACTATCGGCAGCAGATGTCATGGGCTTCATGTTCCGCAGAAACTTGGGCGTCCATGAGCAGACTTTTGCCCTGGGCGAATCTTTGGCGCACCTTCACCGCCTGTGGCACCTGGGCGAAGTGCAACGGTCACGGGACGCCAAAGGCGTGTACCGCTTCTTTTATACGCCCTAAAAACAAAACCCCCAGCACCGGATGGATGCTGGGGGTTTGTCGCTGTAAGAGCCTGACGATGACCTACTTTCACACGGGGATCCGCACTATCATCGGCGCAAAGTCGTTTCACTGTCCTGTTCGGGATGGGAAGGAGTGGTACCAACTTGCTATGGTCATCAGGCATAACTGGTTGCTGCCCTGGTGTTTGGTCAGGGCGGCGAATTCATAGAGTCTGGTCAGCTTTTATTTCGATTGCGTTCTTGGCATAACTCTTCGACATCCTTAGCGGTCTGTCAAAGTTATAGGGTCAAGCCGCACGAGCAATTAGTACTGGTTAGCTGAACGCATTACTGCGCTTACACACCCAGCCTATCAACGTCCTGGTCTAGAACGACTCTTCAGGGGGGTCAAGCCCCCGGCAGATCTCATCTTGAAACGAGTTTCCCGCTTAGATGCTTTCAGCGGTTATCTCTTCCACACATAGCTACCCTGCGATGCCACTGGCGTGACAACAGGTACACCAGAGGTGTGTCCACTCCGGTCCTCTCGTACTAGGAGCAGGCTTCCTCAAATCTGCAGCGCCCACGGAAGATAGGGACCAAACTGTCTCACGACGTTTTAAACCCAGCTCACGTACCTCTTTAAATGGCGAACAGCCATACCCTTGGGACCGACTACAGCCCCAGGATGAGATGAGCCGACATCGAGGTGCCAAACACCGCCGTCGATATGAACTCTTGGGCGGTATCAGCCTGTTATCCCCAGAGTACCTTTTATCCGTTGAGCGATGGCCCTTCCATACAGAACCACCGGATCACTATGTCCTGCTTTCGCATCTGCTCGACTTGTCAGTCTCGCAGTTAAGCACGCTTATGCCATTGCACTATTAGCACGATGTCCGACCGTACCTAGCGTACCTTCGAACTCCTCCGTTACGCTTTGGGAGGAGACCGCCCCAGTCAAACTGCCTACCATGCACTGTCCCCGATCCCGATAAGGGACCTGGGTTAGAACCTCAAACGCACCAGGGTGGTATTTCAACGTTGGCTCCATGAGATCTAGCGACCTCACTTCAAAGCCTCCCACCTATCCTACACAGATCCGTTCAAAGTCCAATACAAAGCTACAGTAAAGGTTCATGGGGTCTTTCCGTCTTTCCGCGGGGAGATTGCATCATCACAAACATTTCAACTTCGCTGAGTCTGCGGAGGAGACAGTGTGGCCATCGTTACGCCATTCGTGCAGGTCGGAACTTACCCGACAAGGAATTTCGCTACCTTAGGACCGTTATAGTTACGGCCGCCGTTTACTGGGACTTCAATCAAGAGCTTGCACCCCATCATTTAATCTTCCAGCACCGGGCAGGCGTCACACCCTATACGTCCACTTTCGTGTTTGCAGAGTGCTGTGTTTTTATTAAACAGTCGCAGCCACCTATTTTTTGCAACCCCTTTGGGCTCCATCTGTACGACTTCACCTACTGAGGGTACACCTTCTCCCGAAGTTACGGTGTCAATTTGCCGAGTTCCTTCTCCGCAGTTCTCTCAAGCGCCTTAGAATACTCATCTCGCGCACCAGTGTCGGTTTGCGGTACGGTCGTGTGTAGCTGGAGCTTAGTGGCTTTTCCTGGAAGCAGGGTATCACTCACTTCAGCAGCATGCTGCCTCGTTATCACCCCTCATCTAGACCCGGCGGATTTGCCTACCAGGCACGACTACAGGCTTGAACCAACATATCCAACAGTTGGCTGAGCTAACCTTCTCCGTCCCCACATCGCACTACACATCGGTACAGGAATATTGACCTGTTTCCCATCAACTACGCATCTCTGCCTCGCCTTAGGGGCCGACTCACTCTACGCCGATGAACGTTGCGTAGAAAACCTTGCGCTTACGGCGAGCGGGCTTTTCACCCGCTTTAACGCTACTCATGTCAGCATTCGCACTTCTGATACCTCCAGCATCCGTTACCAGACACCTTCACAGGCTTACAGAACGCTCTCCTACCACGCACAGTAAACTGTGCATCCGCAGCTTCGGTAACTGGCTTAGCCCCGTTACATCTTCCGCGCAGGACGACTCGATCAGTGAGCTATTACGCTTTCTTTAAATGATGGCTGCTTCTAAGCCAACATCCTGACTGTTTTAGCCTTCCCACTTCGTTTCCCACTTAGCCAATTTTAGGGACCTTAGCTGGCGGTCTGGGTTGTTTCCCTCTTGAGTCCGGACGTTAGCACCCGGTGCTCTGTCTCCCAAGCTGTACTCTGCGGTATTCGGAGTTTGCATAGGTTTGGTAAGTCGCCATGACCCCCTAGCCTAAACAGTGCTCTACCCCCGCAGGTAATACTTGAGGCACTACCTAAATAGTTTTCGGAGAGAACCAGCTATTTCCAAGTTTGTTTAGCCTTTCACCCCTATCCACAGCTCATCCGCTAGTTTTGCAACACTAGTCGGTTCGGACCTCCAGTACCTGTTACGGCACCTTCATCCTGGCCATGGATAGATCACTTGGTTTCGGGTCTACACCCAGCGACTAGACGCCCTATTCGGACTCGATTTCTCTTCGGCTTCCCTATTCGGTTAACCTTGCCACTGAATGTAAGTCGCTGACCCATTATACAAAAGGTACGCCGTCACCCTTGCGGGCTCCGACTTTTTGTAAGCATGCGGTTTCAGGATCTATTTCACTCCCCTCCCGGGGTTCTTTTCGCCTTTCCCTCACGGTACTTGTTCACTATCGGTCGATGATGAGTATTTAGCCTTGGAGGATGGTCCCCCCATGTTCAGACAGGGTTTCTCGTGCCCCGCCCTACTTTTCTCTAGCTCAGTACCACCGGTCAGTTTTCGCATACGGGGCTATCACCCACTATGGCCGGCCTTTCCATGCCGCTTTGCTAACTGTCCGACTATCACTAGAAGGCTGTTCCAATTTCGCTCGCCACTACTTTCGGAATCTCGGTTGATGTCTTTTCCTCGAGC